>NZ_JAXHMF010000001.1:0-499760 GCF_034521535.1 Rhodohalobacter sp.
AGTTGGGGAGATGTCCGTTGACTGGCAAACGACTGTTAATTATGAAGCAGCCGGATACGCATTGCTTACGCTTTTTATCGTAAAATCTCTAGAAGTGTTTTTGGATCCACTTCAAAATCAGGATGATATTGGGTATCATCAAATCGTAGTGAGCAGTTGAATTGAAGATATGCAGCAAAATCCAACGTAAATAAACCAATAAGACAATGAAGATCAGTGGAAGTTTTGATGTGAAATTGAATCCAATAGAGGGATATGCAAAAGGGCAACAGGGAGTTCAGCTGAACCGGATGTCTTTAGATAAGACGTTTCACGGCAAGCTGGATGCCACCAGTAAGGGAGAGATGCTGAGCGCCATGACTCCAACGGCTAAATCGGCCGGGTATGTGGCGATTGAGCAAGTTATTGGAAGTTTAAATGGCAAAACCGGCAGTTTTGTGCTGCAGCATTTTGGCACGATGGAGAGAGGTGCGGAGCGGCTCATCCTGGAAGTTGTGCCCGACTCCGGAACCGGCAAATTGGAGGGACTGTCAGGCACAATGTCTATTAATATTGAGGATGGAAAGCATGAATATGTTTTTGAGTATGAGTTGGAATAGCAGGAGTTTGTGTCTATTTCCGGTTCGCCCGTAATTTGAATTTTTTCTTTCCACTCAGGCTGCCTTTCACTATAATCCTGTTGGATTTAAGTGAAGACCAATAAAAATTACGTTATATGGCTTTATTAAAAAGCGAGGCGTTGCATAAATACTTAAAGGGTGTATGCAGTTCGCTCAATGAATTAGCCGAATGGCTCGACTACTTCACCCAACAAAAATCCCAAGCCGACGCCCTAAAAACCCAAATCGCCCAAACCGATAAAGAGATTGATGCGATGGTGTATGAGCTGTATGGGTTGAGTGAGGAGGAGGTTGGGGTTGTGGAGAATTCCGGGAATTAGGAATTATGGATTTTGAATAGAAGCTCCGCCTCAAACTAAACCTGAAATGGCACGGTTGCCCAACCTCCGAATACCAATTTTACCCTCCAAGCCTGTCTGACCGTTTGGTAGATTCCAACACCGAAGCCGTTTCCATCCATCAGAGGGGTAATCCGTCAAATGGAGTTCATACTTAAGACCAGATCTTCGCGTTAAGTTGTTTTCCACTTCTAAAAGAACCTTAACCCTGTCCCGTTAGGGACAACATGTTTGTAAGAATGCCAGCTCCCAAAGCCACGTCCCATCATGGGACGTTATGTTGAGTTAGATTCAAGCTTCCGGGGGTAACTTACCCAACATATCGCACCTACGGTGCGGTCGTATTATTCCGGGGCACGGTGGTTTACAAACATGCTGCTCTGATGGAGCAGGGTTTTTGGGCATTTTTCTTGAACACTACTCCTTTCCATCCGATCCGCAATATGGGAAAGAATGTTTCATTGAGCTAAGTTTATTGTCCTGTTTAGTTCTTACACCCATTTTTGGCACAAGTAATTTTTTCGTGTGAGTTTTTCCAATGGGATGGATGTTCTTTAGTGTTAACTCCGCAACCTGTTTTGCCACCTTTATTTCCGCTATGTACTTCGCCGGTTGGAATGTGTTTTACAGCCATTGTTTTCTTTCTTTTAAGTTAAATGTAAAGTTTAGCATCAATGCTACTGAAACTTTGAATACATGTGTAATGTATGTATTATAAATCTGCTTCAAAAGCTGATCCTAAAACCGTGCCAGAAGAACAGTACTTGTAAAACCCCACAAGCGAACTCCGCCATAGTAATAATTACAGACTCAAAATTCGGTTTAAATTTGGTACCTTTAACTCTTTGTCAGATTTAATTTTTGTTTAAAAATCACACATGTACTACCGCAGAAAAGTCATTCTGGCCTTGCTTGAAAAGTTTGGTGGAGAACTAAAACCCACCCATTTTCAAAAGCTGCTGCTGTTGTTTACCCGCCGGCAGCGAAAGCCGGCGTATGAGTTTGTGCCGTATAAATACGGGGCGTTTTCTTTCCAGGCGAGGGCCGATAAAGGCACGATGATCAAGTATGGCCAGCTTAAAGATGCCAAGCAGTGGGTGTTTTCTGCAAAGCAAAGCTACTTAGGAGAACTAAACAAAACTGACCAAAAGATACTTGATGATTTATGGAAACAGTTCAGACATATTTCTACAGAAGAACTGGTTAAATATACGTATCGGGAATATCCGTTTTATGCCACCCGAAGCGAAATAGCTAAAGAACTGCTAACCGATGATGAGCTGAAACGAGTAGAGTTTTCCCGCCCGCAAAATCAGTCAAAAAAATTATACACCATTGGGTATGAAGGCATCTCTGCAGAAGAGTATATGAATCGCCTGTATAGTAAGAGAGTAAACCTGCTTGTTGATGTACGTAAAAATTCCATGAGCATGAAGTACGGTTTTTCCAAGAGTCAGCTTAAGAACATGTGCCAGAAGATGGGAATTGAGTTTATGCATATTCCGGAGTTAGGAATTGAGTCTAACAAACGCCAAAATCTTGATACTTCAAAAGATTACGAACTCTTATTTAAAGAATATGAGCAAGAGATTCTCTCTCAAAGAAAAAATCAATTAAATCAACTGATAGAATTATTCGAAAAGTACGAACGGGTGGCGATCACTTGTTTTGAAAAAGAGCATTTAAGCTGTCATCGACACAAAATATCCGATTATCTTCACGCGGAATACGAGGTACCGATAGAACATATTTAACCACAACAAATCACAGGGTACAATGACTGCATATCAGAATCACGAGAGAAAGAGAGTATTAATTACGGTAAAAGCATACCCGCTGCCATCAAGGTCGTATGATGAATTGGTATGTACGGCCGGTATTACTGACGAGAGAGAATGGATCCGGATATATCCGGTCCCTTTTCGATTTCTAAAAGATGAAGGTCAATATAAAAAATATCAATGGGTCGATATCAACCTGAAGAAAGCAAAAAAAGATTTCCGCCCCGAAAGCTACTCACCAGCTGATACCAGTTTAGAAGAAATGGACATCATAGAAACGGTAGACACCTCCAAAAAATGGCGGAAAAGAATGCAGTTGGTATTGGAACAGGGCCCTAAGGTTTATACCTCCATGACAGAATTGATTGACAATTCCAAAGACCCAAAGAATGTATCTTTAGCTACCTTCAAACCTGCAAAAATAACCGGCTTCGAGTTTGAAGAGGAACGGCAATGGAGTGAAGGGTTGCAAAAAAACCTCCAACAACGTGATCTGTTTGATGAGCGCGGGGGAAAGGGAGACAAGGATATCGTTCAAAAGCTTCCATACAAATTTTATTACAAACTGGTAGATGAAAACGGGAAATCATCTCGAATGATGATCGAAGATTGGGAAATTGGTGCGTTGTACTGGAACTGTTTAAAACAAGCAGAAGGGAATGAAGAAATTGCCCTTCAAAAAGTGAAAAGAAAAGTATTTTGATACGTTCACCAATAAGAATGATATCCACTTATTTCTTGGCACTACCTTACAATATCACCGTCGCAGAATGAATAATCCGTTTGTGATCATCGGTGTGTTTTATCCACCGAAAGATCCAAAGGCAAATCAGCAATTATTGTTCTAAGATAACGCTTACTTCAGGACTCCTTTTTATTTCAAAGCCGTTTTCAAATACTTGCCAATCCTCTCCCGGTTAGAAATCAAGCTCGAAAACTGCTTATCTGAAACATCACTGAACCGCGCCAGTACTTTCCGGTTTATATCCGTTTGGTTTTCAAAAATGGCTAAAGACCGGAATGGAATTCCCCATTTTTCAAATTGATGTAGGCTGATGGTTACGTCCCGGCATTTGTCATCATTTTGGATAGCAAAAATAAGGAGCGGAAGGTCCATCCCATTTACAAAACAATCTACCGGATAGCTTTTCTGCGGATCATATTCTTCGAAATGGAAATCGAATTTGTAGCGCCCGTCAGGAAGGTCAGTTTCCAGAGTCTGTTTAAAGTCTTCAATGAAAGTGGACTTTACAATTTCCCGGTTCAGGTAACTGAGATCCGTGATTTTAGTTAGTGCCTGCAGGTAGGTATAAAGAGCATTACCGGCATCTTCAGGATTAAAGCGCAATTCAAGTGAACCATCGGATTCAGAGATTCCAAAGTTATTTAAAACAGAATCCAGAAGTTCTGCCCGGTTCCCTTTCTCAAGGGCGGCCATATCCATTTCGTAGCTCATATGCATGAAGGTGTGGCCTTCATCACTAAGCAACCAGCCATCTCCATTCTTTCGAAGCACAATAGAAAAGCCGTCACCGTCATCAAAGGTAAACGGAGTAAATAAGCGGTACCGATTCACTCCTTCTTCATGAAGTCGAACGGCTTCTGATACCTTTGCTTTAAATTCAGTTGCTATGTATTCAGTTGTTTCCAAAATCTATTTTAGCTCAAGGCTTGTTTGAGGATTCTCCTTCAAAGATACATTACAATCATCAATTAAACATTGCAATGCCCCGCGAAGGTTCGAATATCGATCGGTTATTTCAGCATAAAACTCTTCTTTCCGTCCGGCAAGCTGATAACGTTCGGTTGCTTTATGAATTTGGAAATTGAAATAGTTCACATGATTCAATTCAATCAAGTGAGTACAATAAAAACACGTAATTTTTAAAACTGATCTAAAGATTACCTATCCACTTATTAAACAATTTCAATGCGGTTTAACTGAGATTTTCGAATGAACTCCCCTTCCAAATTGTACTATGAGTAAATAAAACTAAAAGAATCTATCTCATGGGACATACACTCGAAATTACAGACATTCAAAGCGTAACTCACGACGTACGGCAGATACGTTTCGAAAAACCGGACAATTATTCGTTTACTCCCGGTCAGGCTACGGAGGCTTCGATCGATAAAGAGGGCTGGAGAGATGAAAAACGTCCGTTTACATTTACTTCGCTCAACTCAGATCCCTATCTCGAATTTGTCATAAAAATCTATCCGGATCACGATGGTGTAACAGAACAGATCGGAAAGCTCAAAGTCGGCGACTCTTTGATTATCGGGGACGCCTGGGGAACCATTGAATATAAAGGTGAAGGCGTTTTTCTGGCGGGCGGTGCCGGTGTAACACCTTTTATCGCGATTTTCAGGGATCTTCACAAGAAAGGTGAAATTGGTAGTAATAAACTCATTTTTTCCAATAAATCCGATAAGGACATTATCCTGAAAAAGGAGTTTCAGGAGATATTGGGAGATCATTTTGTGAACGCTATTACAGACGAGCCTACAGATGATCATATTTTTCTGGACGGGTATATCGACAAGGATTTCCTCAAGTCTCAGATCAATGATTTTGACCAAGAGTTTTACGTTTGTGGGCCGGGACCGTTCATTGATGCGATGATGAAAAATCTGAAAGAGCTGGGAGCCGATCCGGAAGCATTGATTTTTGAAGAGTAAAGTTCACCGGCAGCGGGCGGCTTTTATAAACGGAGATTCCCATCAGAAGGGCAAGATAAAGAAGAAGATGGACTTTACATCAGTATGGTTTGTTAAGGGTGATGTCTATCGAGAAATTCACTCTGACGTAAGTAGAGAATATCATTGTGGAATTCACCTGCCGGTCTGATCTATTTATCTGACTTTGATTTACTGCGGCACAAGATATATGAATTCTTAATATCGGTTTAAAGCTCTGAAAGAGCGATTTTTCTCGCAGAGTTGCGCAGATGATGTCGCGGATTTTCGCAGAATTATCTTCGGGTGACTTCAATTCTTTAAAAATGGGTTGATTTTTTATTGCCACGGAATCACGGAAAATTCAGTGTTCTTCCGTGATTCCGTGGCATTATTTTCATCAATTGAGGGTGTGAAAGCCGTCACGGTTATGCACTCAGGACATTTAGAGGAGTATAAAAATTCAGGAATCAGAAATTGAACTGCATCCCTGCAATAAACGCCTGATAGTTGGCCTGGGCATCTGATTCGAAGTTTTGCACTTCACCAATCAGTGTCAGCTGCTCAGTCAGTTTATACCGGGTAAATACCATCAACAATTGGTTGGTCACATCGGGAGAGCTGCCAAGTACGGTGCTGTTGGCATCCTGCGCGCCTTCACCATAACTGGCGCCCAGTGTAAAATCCCCGGCCGTGTATGTAGCTTCGGTGTACCATTGAGATGCATCCACATCTGCCTGATCCAGTCCGGATCCTGTTAAATTCAACCCGATCAAACCGTCGGCTCCAACGCCTTTCGTCTCGGAATAGGTACCGGTCAACGTCAGGCCACCGGCGTTAATTCTTGTACCCAAATCCCATCCTGAAATGTTGTAGTCGAAATCCTGACTGTTGACGTCCACATTTTGAGTCATACCGCCGGCCCATAAATCAATCGAACCGGAATCAAAAGAGATCAGGTAGTTGGCTTGAACTTCAAGACGTGGTGTGGTGGTTGTAATTTGATTGGATAGTCCGTCCGGCTTTTCGGGATTGATCAAACCGGCCTTTAAGGTGATACCGCCAAGATCAGGAGTTGTATATGTGATCCGCGGATTGAAGTTAGCGTAGGTGTAACCGGTTCCAATACGGCCAAGTGTGGCGTTTGCAGCATCCGGTCCGCCAAAGCGTCCGATACCCATTCCGCTGCCGGCATCACCGATGGAGCTGCTATTAAAAATACCAAACCCTTTCCCCATATTTATCGTACCAAAGTCACCGGAGATTTCGATGTCGGCAATACGTCCTTCAAAAAGTCCGTCGTTCTGAATGCTTGCACCCTGTAGATGATGGTTGATCTGAAATATCGCTTTTACAGAAACCCCGTCCATCTCCGGCGCGGAGATATTAAAGGTGATATTCCCCGGGTTAAAGCCCGACATGATGCGCGTAGAAAACTGATCACTGCCGTCGCTGTTATACGATTCGTGATTCGACATGTTGATGAAGACCGGAAGCTGACCTGTTACTTCAAATTGCCAGTTATCGTTGGTTTCATAAACAACATTTTGCGCATGGAGTGAAGAGGGTATTGCCAAAAAGGCTGCGAGAAGCCCAATGGAAAGTAGTGCGGTGAGGTAAAGTTTCTTAAGTTTCATGATATAACTATCCTGTTAATTGCAATTTCATCAGGCGCTTACCGGTTCAAAGTGGATGAGCGCACGATGGTTGAAAGTGATTAATGGGGTGTTGGTGTGGGTGATTGGCGAGCAAGGCCTCTCATCCACACTTTTTTTACCCACCCCTGGTTAAAGAATCTGGTAAAGTCCTGCTGCCAGGGCTGCCCCGATAAGCGGTCCAACGATTGGCACCCATGAGTAGGCCCAGTCGCTGCTTCCTTTGTGAGGAAACGGAAGTAGAGCATGTGCGATTCTTGGCCCCAAATCACGAGCAGGGTTGATAGCATAGCCGGTAGGGCCACCGAGTGAAAGGCCGATTCCCAATACCAGTAATCCCACCGGGAGTGCAGAAAGTGCACCCAGGCCAAAGCCTACCTCTTTTCCGTCAATCGTAATCGTGGAAAGCATTTCCCCATTCATGCCGATAAAACCGGGTGAACTTAGATAGAGCACACCAAATACCAGAATGAAAGTACCGATCACCTCTGTCATTACATTTGAGGGATAGTTTCTGATTTCGGGACCGGTTGAGAAAATAGCCAGCTTAACGGCTTCATTTTCTGTCGCTGCAAAGTGGTCTTTATAGGCAAGCCAAACTAAAACTCCTCCAATAAAACCGCCCAGGGTCTGGGCAATGATATATGGAAAAACCATTCCCCACTCAAAGAGTCCGGCCACTGCAAGCCCAAAGGTGACAGCCGGATTAATATGTGCGCCGCTAAATTGACCCATGGCATATACGGCAACAAAAACTCCCATCGCCCAGCCCCATGAGATAACAATCCAGCCGCTGTCATTTCCTTTCGTTTTGTTAAGAACAACATTCGCAACTACACCGCCCCCAAAGAGGATGAGGATGGCTGTTCCGATAATTTCTGCGATAATAGGTGACATCATTGTAAGATTTTAGATTAATAATATGGTTATTATTTACTATATGAGGTTATTATTTGTTATCAGCCCACGCGATGGCCGCTTTTACGGCTCGTTTCCAGCCGCTGGTCAGCTCTTTAACTTTGGACCTATCCATTTTTGGTTCGAACTTTTCATCAACCATCCACTGCTTTCTAATCTCCTCAATACCATCCCAATACCCTACGGCAAGTCCGGCGAGGTATGCGGCGCCCAATGCTGTGGTTTCGGTGATTTTTGGACGAATGACAGGAACTTCCAGCAGGTCACTTTGGAACTGCATCAGTGTATCATTTACAGTAGCACCTCCATCCACCCGCAACTCTTTGATATCAATTCCGGAGTCGGCATTCATGGCAGTAAGCAGATCGGTTACCTGATAGGCGATGGAGTCTTGAGCAGCCCGTGCAATATGAGCCCGGTTTGTTCCTCTTGTAATTCCAACCATAGTGCCTCTCGCGTGCTGATTCCAGTATGGAGCACCGAGTCCTGCAAAGGCGGGAACCAGGTAAACACCGTCAGAATCTTCAACCTTGCCGGCAAAATATTCGATATCCTTACTCTCCTGGATGATGCTCATTTCATCACGCAGCCACTGCACAACAGCTCCGGCAATAAATACGGACCCTTCCAGCGCATAGGTGGTTTTGCCGTTCACTTTCCAGGCAACCGTGGTAAGCAGGTTGTTCTCTGATTTGATCGGCTTATCACCAATATTCATCAGCATAAAGCAACCCGTGCCGTATGTGTTTTTAACCATGCCCTTTTCGGTACACATCTGCCCGAACAGTGCAGACTGCTGATCTCCCGCAATCCCCGCAATCGGTACTTTACTGGCAAAGAGCGTGGTTTTTGTATTTCCGTACACTTCACTCGACTGTCGTACCTCCGGAAGCATACTTTTCGGTATATCCATCAGTTCCAGAATCTCATCATCCCAATCCATGGTGTTGATATTGAAAAGCATGGTCCGTGACGCGTTGGTCACATCTGTGATATGCAGTTCACCCTGAGTAAAATTCCAGATCAGCCAGGAGTCGATCGTTCCAAATGCAAGCTCTCCTTTTTCAGCTCTTTCGCGAGCTCCATCCACGTTATCTAAAATCCATTTCACTTTTGTGCCGGAGAAATAGGAATCCACAACCAGGCCGGTTTTTTCCTGAATTTTTTCGGCATGCCCATCCTTTTTTAGCTGATCGCAATAGTCAGATGTCCGTCGATCCTGCCAAACAATAGCGTTGTAAACAGGCTGGCCCGATTCCCTGTCCCATACCACGGTTGTTTCCCGCTGATTGGTAATTCCTATACCTGAAAGCGCTTTTCCGTTGATTCCTGCAGAAGCTACAGCCTCGGCTGCGGTACCGGCCTGCGTTGACCAGATTTCCTGAGCGTCGTGCTCCACCCAGCCCGGCTTGGGATAAATTTGTCTGAACTCTTTTTGAGCGGTTGAGACAATAGCTCCTTGTTTGTTGAAGACAATTGCCCGAGAGCTTGTTGTCCCCTGATCCAGTGATAAGATGTATTTTTCCATGGGTTATGTAGTTTTGATTACGAGTTAAATTGTGTTTGCAGGTTGATACTCTTCCAATAAATAACGGTTGGCAAGTTCTATGAAATTCTCGGTCTGTTTTGAAGCCCACGATTTATCTTTGCCGAGCTCTTGCTGCATTAATTCGGCAACCGTTTCTGCCATATCAATGGCGGCTCTGGCATCCAGAAACAGGACCCGTACTCTTCGGGCAAGAAAATCTTCCACAGTTCGTGCCATTTCGTGCCGTACAGCCCAGATCACCTGAGCTTTTAAATATGGATAATTTTCATGAATTGGCTCATTCCATTCCGCATTTTCTTCAAAAAGTAATTCAATACCCTCTTTATCTGATCCGTAAAAATAGAGCGGATCCTGAAAATCAACATTTTCCATATATCCGTGAATTTTCATCTCTTCTGTACCGCTTTCATTTCCTTTCAATTGGTGAACTTTCACAGCTTTATCTACGGTGTCCTCACCCATTTTTCTGTAGGTCGTCCACTTTCCACCTGTAATCGTAATCAAACCTGAATCAGAAACGATAATTTTGTGGCTTCTGGAGATCTCTTTTGTTTTATCTTGATCTCCTTTGGGAGCTGCAAGCGGACGTAATCCGGCAAAGACACTTTTTACATCTTTTCGGGTTGGAGCTTTGGAGAGATATTTTTTTGCGGTTGTGAGAATAAATTCAATCTCTTCATCAAGAGCTGTCGGCTCCAGACTGTGCTCATCCAAAGGTGTGTCGGTTGTTCCAACAACTACTTTGTCGTGCCATGGAACGGCAAAGAGAACCCGGCCGTCATCCGTTTTCGGAATCATAATTGCGTCTTTACCCGGCATAAATTCTTTATCCAATACCAGATGAACTCCCTGGCTTGGGCGAATTGTCTTTTTATGATCGGGCTGATCCATCGACATAATTTCATCCACAAATACTCCGGTGGCATTTATGATGGCTTTACCTTTGAAGGTATACTCTTTGCCACTCTCGCTGTCAATGGCTTTCACACCGGTTACACTTTCGCCGTTTTTCAGAAGTCCGTTTACTTCAAAGTAGTTGAATACATCCGCGCCGTGCTCTATTGCTGTCTGCGCAATATTAACCGCAAGACGGGAATCATCGAACTGCCCGTCGTGATAGACAACTCCTCCTTTTAAGCCTTTCTGTTTGATAGTGGGAATTCGGGTAACCGTCTCTTTTTTGGAAATCCCTTTCGACTTGCCGAGACTTAGCTTGCCTGACAGCACATCGTACATTTTTAAGCCAACGGTGTAGAAAAGTTTGTTGAAGCGTGTATAGTTGGGAATGACAAAAACTTCGTTTTGTACCAGATGAGGTGCATTTTTTTCAAGTAAACCTCTTTCGCGAAGCGCTTCCCTTACCAAATCAATATTTCCCTGAGCCAGGTATCGAACCCCGCCATGCACAAGCTTAGTGCTTCTGCTTGAGGTTCCTTTCGAAAAGTCGGACTGCTCCAGCAGTAGGGTTTTAAGCCCTCTTGATGCTGAGTCCAGCGCCACGCCCAAACCGGTGGCTCCTCCCCCAATAATAATTACATCCCAAACTTTCTCAGGATTCTTTTCCAGTTGATTTATTCTTTCTGCTCTGATCATGGCCGTGTGATTTAGTGACCTTTATGTTTCATTATGTTCTGCATTAATTATAAAGTAAAAGTAAATGAAATACAAATGAAACTATAAAATATATTATTATGGCTTTATTAGGCGTAGATTAGAGATTTAAAAAATAGCTGAGTAATATTTATTTCATATTGTTTCGATTATGCTAATTTATTGTTAAGGTAATCGTCGTTTTGTACTTTAAAACAAAAATGAAACTTATATATGACGATTTCAGAGCGGCACGAAATAATATTAAATAAACTGAAAGAGACCGGGAAAGTAAATGTCCAGGAGTTGAGTGACGAACTTTCGGTTTCCGAGGTGACTATCAGAAAGGATTTACGTCTCTTGGAAGACAAGAACTTGCTATTCAGAACTCACGGTGGGGCAACGCTTTCGAATCCTTACACCAGCGATCGTCCGGTATCGGAAAAAGCTAAAGTTCAGGCTCAAGAGAAAGAGGCGATTGCTAAAGAAGCGGCAAAATTAATCGGTGACAAAGATTCGATCATTCTGGCATCGGGAACGACCGTTTCTGCCCTGGCGCGTGAAGTCTATTCGAAAAACCGGCTAACCGTTATTACATCGTCCCTGGATGTTTCACTGACACTTTCGGGACGTGAAAACATAGAAATAACTCAGCTTGGCGGGCAGTTGAGACCAAGTTCCAATTCTGTAGTTGGTCCTTATGCAGAGGAGTTTCTAAAAAATATCACATGTGGAATTCTATTTCTTGGAGTAGACGGAATTGATTTGGAGTATGGATTAACGACAACCAACCTAATGGAGGCCAGCCTGAATCAGAAGTTTATCGAAATAGCGCAATATACCGTTGTGCTTGCCGATCACACCAAGTTTGGAAAGCGTGGATTTGGCAGAATCTGTACGATTGACAGAATTCAGCACATCATCACTGATGAACAGACCCCGCAATCGGTTATCAAAGATCTTGAGACAAAAGGTATTCGCGTAACGGTGGCAGATTGATGAGTCTTTGCGAGAAACAGAGTGGTTGGGCTTTGAAGGCAACTACCGGATTCAACGGAGTTCTACTTTAAGATTTTGAAAGAAAATTCTCTCCTACTCATAAATTGAGGGAGTAGTGTTCGATATTCTGCCTGTTAGCCAAACAAAAAACTCCTCGCCTTCGCTTTGCTTCAGCACTCCAATCATGGAGAGATTTGATACTTAACCTATTTTAGGCACTCAGAGTACTGAACGTGCACCCTGCTACGAATAGCCAAACATGACCATTGCCACCATACAAATAGCGGCAAATGCCAGCAACTTGGCAAGGAGGGGAAGGCAAAAGCGGAACCATCGATCGTAAGGCACTCCGGCCATACCAAGAATTCCCATCAACACGGCATTGGTTGGAACAATCATGTTGGCAAAACCATCTCCAAACAGAAACGCCTGAACCGCAATCTGTCGGGAAATTCCGAGTAGATCGCTCAGCGGTGCCATCAAAGGCATGGTTACAAAAGCCTGCCCGCTTCCTGACGGAACGAAGAGGTTCAAGATTGTCTGCATAATCATCATCCCAACGGCAGAGAGCTCAGGTCCCACGCTGGAAAGCGGTACAGAGAGCGCATTAACAATCGTGTGAAGTATTTCGCCGTCTTCCATAATGAGTGCAATTCCGCGGGCAACTCCTACTAGCAGTGCGGTTTCAGTTAGCTCTTTGGCTCCTTTTACAAATTCCTTAGCCGTCATACTTGGCCCAATTTTACCAATAACCGCCGTAACTAAACCAAGAATAACGAATGCAGCTCCCATCTCATTCAAGTACCAACCGCGGGTTGCGATTCCCCAAACGGCTATTCCCAATGTTAGAATAAATGAGAATAGAATGGTTATATGTACAGTTGTAAGTTTTGGATATTTCTTAGGTGAGGCACCTGATTCCGGTGGAGTAATGCCGCTCATTAAACTGACGGAGGGATCTTTTTGAACTTTTCTGGCGTAGCTGTAAACGTGATGGGCGCCTATCATTACAAATGGAATCAGTATTCCCATTCTCACCTGCCAGCCGGAGTATGTAGGCAGATCTGCAACGCCCTGTGCAACCACCACGGTGTATTGATTAAAAGCTGCAGTGCCGTAACCAATTCCATATCCGGCTACGATAATCCCAACGGCCGTCATGGTATCCATTTTCATCGTTCGGCAGAGCGCGGCAAGGATCAGAACAAAAGGAATATATTCGGCAGAGGCTCCCATCGCGCTGGATGCCAATGCAAAAACAAAAACGGTTATAAATATGAGAGTCCCGGGCCTGCCGCCCAATTTTTCCAGTAATCTACCCAAAAGGGCGTCGATCGCTCCGGTCTTACGAATAACGGCCAGTACACCACCGATAATAAACAGGAAAAAGATAATGTCTTGTGCAGCGCCAAATGCTCTTGGAATTGCGGTAAACAGGGTTATTGGGCCCAAAAACTCACCATCTTCGACGGTTTGAAATGTGCCCGGTACCACAACCTCGCGATCATTTACAATTCGAGTATCAAACTGTCCCTGTGGAATGATCCAAGTTGCCACTAAAGCCGCTGCCATCAGGAAAAAAAGCAGCGTTAGCGTATGTGGCATTTTAAATTTCAAAATCTAGCGATATTCAGATTAGTGGTATTTGGGAATCCAAAATAGTCAGGCATAGAGATCAAACCAAAAAGAGTTGAAATTTTCAATTTGTTCATATAACAAGAAGTTTCACAAAATCCACATAATTATATAATATGTTGATAGATAGTTGGGTATTTAATCATCTATCATCTAAAGAGAAGAGCAGCATTTCTATTTTATAACTAATTGGAGATTTTTATGAAGAAGGAGACAAAAGGAGCACAAATTTACACATTTGGAGCAGGGGAATCAGACGGTGATCGATCCATGAAGCAGTTGCTTGGCGGGAAAGGCGCCAATTTGGCCGAAATGTCGAGCATAGGACTACCGGTACCCGCAGGATTTACAATATCTACTGAATCTTGCCACTACTATTCAACCCACGATGGGAAATGGCCCAAAGGTTTAAAAAAGCAGATGAAGGAAGGCGTTAAATTTATCGAAGAGATTATGGGGGCAAATCTTGGGGATTCAGAGCATCCACTGCTGTTATCGGTTCGCTCAGGGGCAGCGATTTCCATGCCGGGAATGATGGATACTGTGCTTAATTTGGGTTTAAATGATAAAAGTGTGGAAGCGCTTTCCAATCATACGAACAACGAGCGATTTGCTTACGATAGTTATCGGAGATTTATCGATATGTTTGGTGGTGTTGTGATGGGAATACCTCATGAAAAGTTTGAGCGTGCTATCGAGAAATTGAAAGATGAGAAAGGAGTTGAAGAGGATACAGATCTGGATGCCAACGACTTGAAAGATCTTGTTGAGCGATACAAGGCTGTCTACCGAAAAGCAACAGGCCATATGTTCCCTAATGATCCGTACGAACAGCTTGAGTTTTCCATCAATGCAGTATTCAGTTCATGGGATAGTGACAGGGCCGTAAAGTATCGCAAGATAAATCAAATAGAAGGTTTGCTGGGAACAGCTGTCAACGTACAGGCTATGGTTTTCGGTAACATGGGCAACGACTGCGCAACCGGCGTTTGCTTTACCCGAAATCCTTCAACCGGAGAGAATAAACTGTACGGAGAGTTTTTGATTAACGCACAGGGCGAAGATGTGGTTGCGGGAATTCGAACACCTAAAGACATTAATGAGCTGAAAAATGTAATGCCGGAAGCTTATGGTGAACTTCTTGGCTATTCGAAAAAACTGGAAATGCATTATGGGAATATGCAGGATATTGAGTTTACCATACAGAAAGGAACACTCTACATCCTTCAAACCCGAAACGGGAAACGTACCGGCAAAGCGGCCGTTAAAATTGCTGTTGATATGGTTGATGAAGGTAAAATTGATAACCGGGTAGCTGTTAAATCGCTGGTTGAACCTACTCACCTCGATCAGCTTCTTCATCCACAGATAGATGTTGATTCTGTAGACAAAAGTACAATTCTGGGAACCGGACTTCCCGCATCCCCGGGAGCAGCAGTTGGCCGCGTGGTATTCAGTTCAGAAAAAGCAGAAGAGACAGCCTCTGAAGAAAATCCGGTTATTTTAGTAAGAATAGAAACCAGTCCCGAAGACGTGGGAGGGATGTCAGCCGCCGAAGGTATTTTAACCTCTCGCGGAGGCATGACGAGTCACGCAGCCGTTGTGGCAAGAGGATGGGGAAAACCATGTGTAGCCGGTTGCGGTGATATTGTAATCAACTACAAGAAAAAGCAGTTCACAAATGGTACTAAAACAATAAAAGAGGGCGACTGGATATCTATAGACGGAACTCAGGGAACTGTGATTGAAGGGAAAAAAGAGGTCGTGAAGCCCGAAATGGATGACGACTATTTCACATTTATGAACTGGGTAGACGAGTACCGGGATATGGGAGTGAGAACAAATGCGGACAGTCCCGAAGATGCATCCCGTGCCCGCGAATTTGGAGCTGAAGGAATTGGACTTTGTCGTACAGAGCACATGTTTTTCGGTGAAGAGCGAATTAAAGCAATGAGGCGCATGATTGTTTCCGAAACGGATGATCAGCGCAGGGATGCTTTAATGACTCTGCTTCCATATCAGAAAAAAGATTTCAGGGAAATTTTTGAAGTGATGAACGGTCTGCCGGTAACCATTCGCCTGCTCGATCCTCCTTTACACGAATTTTTGCCTGATGAGAAAGAGGAAATAGCCAAGGTAGCAGATGAGCTGGGAATTAAACATCAGAAATTTGCAGAGATCGTAAGGTCGCTCAGTGAGTTTAACCCGATGCTGGGCCATCGCGGTTGCCGGTTGGGAATTACTTATCCTGCAATTACAGAAATGCAGACAAGGGCGATTATTGAGGCCGCTGTAGAGCTTAAATCTGAGGGCATAGAAATTTTTCCGGAAATTATGGTTCCGCTGATTGGGACAGCTCAGGAATTTCACAGCCAGAAACTGGTAATTGATGAAGTAGCTGAAGAGGTATTTGACGAAATGGGAGAATCAGTGGAGTATAAGGTGGGTACCATGATTGAAATACCGAGAGCTACACTGGTCGCTGAAAAGATTGCCAAGGAAGCTGAATTCTTCTCATTCGGTACCAATGACCTCACTCAGATGACGTTCGGCTACAGCCGGGACGATGCCGGGAAGTTTCTGAAGGTCTATTTGGATGAGGGTATTCTACAATATGATCCATTCCAGGTCTTGGATATTGAAGGTGTAGGCCAGCTGGTAGAGCTTGCTACGAAAAAAGGTCGCGAGCAGAATAAAAACCTGAAAGTGGGAATCTGCGGCGAGCATGGCGGTGAACCGAAAAGCGTGGCTTTCTGCTATAAACAGGGATTGAATTATGTTTCCTGTTCTCCATTCAGGGTTCCGGTGGCCAGGCTTGCGGCGGCTCAGGCTGCACTTGAGTAAATAGAACCGGATACTCTTTTAACCGGCAGCTATGAGTGACATGGCTGCCGGATTATTATTTCAGATGACTATCCCTATGAATCAAGCTTTGGTAAGTGGAGATTTTAATCACCTAAATTGACTTATTACAAATAGATCTCAAGCCATTAAAAAAGCCCTGAAAATGAACCCGGTTCCAATTAAACAAATCAATACACCCGAAATTCTGCAGGCAATAATTGATTTTTTTATCCCCAAAACCTGAAGGGTTTCCGGGGTTGCAAACGGATAGATATAGATTACAAAGCCTAATGCCATCATAGAGAAACCAACTAAATGTAGAGCAACATGATCTGAGAGAGGTGCGAGTAGTATAATCAATGGAGTGAGAAGCAAAAAGAGGATTATAAAAATTATTAGTCCCAAAAATCTTCGTGCGTTTTGAACAAAAAAGCGATTGAACTGTCTAAGCTCCTCTTCGTGTTCCGGTAGTACGTGATACGTTTTAGTAGCGGGCCGGGCAAACCGATTCAATGTTTCCATGGTGACCGATTTTAAACGATCACTTTCTTTGGCAGACCAAATACACTTTTTGTGATTATCCTGCGACATTTTGGAATCTGATTTACACTACTGATTACTAATCCTGTACCGGATAATCTCTTCCAGGGGAATATCAGCTCCATTCTCTGCTTGAAGAGTTTCAATGAGTGTAGTTGTTACACCGATCCGCTGCATTCGAATGAGCTGTTCCATAGAAACATCTCTATAGCCCAAATCATGAATGTTGCTGGTATAAAATGCGGTTACGCCGGCGCCCCTGAGATTAACCAGATCTTCAACCGTGGGTTCGTAACCCAGTTCCAGCATCATAGCAATAAACGCTGACGATGCATCTGCCTGAGCCAGACTTACGGCTTCATCCAGGGTTAAGTCGGTAAACCCAAGTGCCCGGATGTTTGAAATATAAGTGGCCGTAACTCCTTTATTGCGCAGGTCGCGCAGATCATCTTGACTCAATCCGGTGTATCCCATTTCCACCATTCTGTTGTTCATTCGATTTAACAGATCATCACTTGGCTGATTGATGGAAACGGTTTGGAAAAAGGAAGAAAAAGGGTTGAAGGAAAAGTTGGATACACCTCTAACCAGAAAAAATCCTACGATCAAAAAGACTGCAATGGCTAAATAATTTCTTTTGGGTTTGGGCAACTCCGGCTCTTCCTCTTTTATTGACGAACGCTCTTCAGCCCGATTCAGATATTCATCCAGAGGGTCCGGATTCGAATTTCTCAGATTGTTTTTAAGGTTATTTCTATCTCTGCTCATACCGGTTGTAATTCATGAAGTGGGCGACCGTAAATATAAAAATCATCAATGATTGCTCTAAAGACAATTAAATGTACGGTGGGAGTAATTTTTGGTTACAAAACCAATCTCCTTCTTAATATTAGTCAAAATACGCTATTTTCATATATCAATATTTTCTAAAAACAATCAAAAATATGAATAGATCATACCAAACTTTACGCTATTTACTTCCGGTTTTAATGCTGGTATTTTTCGTTTCATGTAATCAAATAGATGAGCAGCCTGAAACGTTCAGTACAATTGATTCAGAACAGATTTTGTCAGATCTGGAATACCTGGCGTCGGATGAACTCGAAGGTCGAAAAACCAATACTGAGGGAAATCGCATGGCTCAAGAGTATATTGAAAAAAGATTTCAAAACCTTGGTTTGAAGATGTTTGGCGGCAGCTATCGACATCTTTTTGATCATTCAAGCCCAAGATCTGAAGAAGAGTTTGTAGATGCTGTCAATCTGATTGGTTACGTGGAAGGGAGTGTGAACCCCGATCGATATATTGTAGTGACGGCCCATTACGATCACCTCGGAGTAAGAGAGGATGAAATTTACAACGGTGCGGACGATAACGCCTCCGGCACAGGAGGGTTGATGGCTGCAGCGCGTTATTTCACAAATGTTCAGCCGGAAAACAGCATTATCTTCATCGCTTTGGATGCAGAAGAGCAGGGTCTTGGCGGTGCGCGCCATTTTGTTGAGAATCCCGTGGTTCCGCTCGGTCAGATTGTGATGAATGTAAATATGGATATGATCAGCAATAATTTTGATAATGAACTCTACGCAGTTGGAACCTATCACTATCCGTTTTTAAAACCTTTGATTGAGCAAACCACAGCCGATGGACCGGTGAACGTTCTGTTTGGCTACGATTCGGATGAGTGGCCGCAAGACTGGACGATGGCTTCAGATCACGGGCCGTTTCACGAAAAAGGCATTCCATTTATCTATTTCGGTGTTGAGGATCATCCGCACTACCACGCCCCCACGGATACTTACGAAAATACCAATCCTGAGTTTTATCTAGAGGTTGTGGAAACCATTATCGACGTGATTGAGAACCTGGATAGCCGTCTCGATGAAGTAGTTGAAGCTTCAGAGGCGATGGCAGAACCCGCAGAATAATCCGCTTAAATTATGTTTAGCTTTTTCAGAAGATGGTTACCCGCAAAGGATGAGATATCCAAGCCAAAAACCGCCGCTCGGCAGGCGGTTGAGATGCTTCGCCGCGAATATGCTGGAGAGCCTTTTTTGGAAAAACACGTCAGCAAAGATCCGATCGAACAGTTTTCGGTTTGGTTTGATGAAGCTGTGGCGAAGATCAAAACTGATCCCAACGCCATGATTTTAGCCACTGCCAATTCGGACGGTATACCGTCGAGCCGGACGGTTTTGCTGAAAGGATATGATGAAAACGGATTTATCTTTTATACCAATTATGGCAGCCGGAAAGGAAAGCAGATCCTGGCGAACCCGAATGTCTCTCTCACGTTTTACTGGCCGGAGCTGATGCGTCAGATTCACATTGAAGGAATTGCTGAAAAGGTATCCGAAGCACAATCGGATGCATACTTTAGCAAGCGGCCTTCTGCAAGTCAGCTTAGTGCTTTGGCGTCATCTCAAAGTCACGTTGTTGAATCCAGGGAAGCGTTGGAACAGCAGCTAAAAGCGATGGAAAAGAAGCATGGAGGTGGAACAATTCCAAGACCGGAAAATTGGGGGGGATTTTGCGTAAAACCGAACCGGATGGAGTTCTGGCAGGGACGATTGAACAGGCTGCACGACAGGATTTGTTATCAGCGAGAAGATAATCAGTGGAAAATTTTAAGGCTGGCGCCCTGAGTAGTTTTTATTCATTATCAAATTTCTGCTCTTCTGTTTCAACTGAATCAACAACTGTAACATTTTCATTACAGCACTCATTTCTTCCCGCCTCGTATCCCTCATTGAAAGCTTTCACCGCAGATTCCCAACCAAAAGCAAAAGAGAGACAAAACAGTAATAAAGAAGTAACGAAATAGTGCCTTACTTTTTGATTGATTCGGATCGGTTTAATAAACAGAGCTCCTATACCAACAATAAAAAGGGCTACCGACGACAATAACAGGACATCTACAAACAGATCCATTTAATTCTCCTATATATTCTTGATTTTGTTCAATCAGAGAATAAATAATTTTGTGAAAAAAATTTCTTCAAGTATCAAATTTCTAATGTTTTACGCTTAATTCAATTAATCTTAGTTTAAGAAATAACCGGTGAGAAGAATCTGATTTAAAGCGATATTCTCTGATCAGGAACTTCTCAATTCAGTTCTCTACATTGTAGATTAACAATCTAATTACAATCTCAGACTTTGACAGAAATCAATCAACAACCACCCATTGCCGCCATTGCCACTCCTGTAGGTGAAGGAGGAATTGCGGTTATCCGTGTCTCCGGAAAAGGGGCAATGGATAAGGTAAAGGGCTGCTTTAAAGGAAAAGATCTTACCACTGCTGAAACCCATACCGTCCATTTTGGCAAGATCATCAAAAAAGACGGACGAGTGGTGGATGAAGTGCTGGCCACAATCTTCCGGTCACCAAAATCGTATACGGGTGAAGATACGGTGGAGATCTCCTGTCACGGCGGGGTGTTGGTCACACAAGCCGTCCTGGAAACGATTCTCGAACAGGGCGTGCGTTCTGCAGAACCCGGCGAGTTTACCCAGCGTGCATTTCTGAACGGGAAACTGGATCTGGATCAGGCAGAAGCGGTGGCCGATTTGATTCACGCCAAAAGTATCAAGGCGGTGGATGCCGCACACCAGCAGCTCGAGGGTAGGCTTGGGAAGCATATCAAAAAATTCCGCCAGCAGATTATTGACGCCACGGCAATGGTGGAACTGGAGCTCGACTTCATTGAAGAAGATGTGGAGTTTGCAAACAAAGAGCAGCTTCGGAAATTACTGTCTGACGTGGATGAAGAGATTGGTCGTCTGCTCGACACCTATGAAACCGGTCGGCTCGTAAAAGATGGAGTAAAAACGGTATTTATCGGGCGGCCCAACGCCGGAAAATCCACGCTTCTAAATACGCTTGTTGGAAGTGAGCGGGCCATCGTAACGGAAATCGCCGGAACAACGCGAGATACGATCGATGCCGACTGGAGCTACGAAGGACTCCTGTTTAAACTGATCGACACCGCGGGGCTGCGCGATACGGAAGATATCATTGAGGCTGAAGGGGTTAAACGCTCCCAAAAAGCTTTCGAACAGGCCGACCTGGTGGTTTATTTGAAGGATCTCTCGATCCCCATGTTACCGGAAGAGCGCGAAGAGATTGCCGGATTTCAAAAACGCGCAGCTCAGACACCCTTCCTGCTTGTTGGCACTAAACTGGATCTAAACCAAAGTACGCCGGACAGTGAGCGAAGCCATCCCGACCGCTTTTCAAATCGGGGCCTGTCCGGCGCAGATGGGAAAGAAGAACGCATCCACTACGATCTCAAAATCTCCGCTATCGAAGAGCAAAACATCGATGAGCTGAAAAAATTAATGAAACAGCGGGCGCTCGAAAACAAGGACTACGACACCTCCAGCCTGCTGGTCACATCCTCGCGCCATCGCGATGCCCTGCAGAAAGCCCGGGAAAATATGCAGCGGGCCATTCAGGCACTCGATCAGGGAATGACCGGCGACTTCCTCTCCATCGACCTGCGCTCGGCCCTGAAAGAGCTCGGCACGATTACCGGGGAGATTACCAATGAACACGTGTTAGACTCGATTTTCTCGCGGTTTTGTATTGGTAAGTGAAAAATAAATTTCGAACCGCAGAATAATGAATGTAGAATTTCGAAGTAGCCTACTTCTACATTCATTATTTAACATTCGATATTCTGCGGTTCATATCTCCCTTTTTATACAAATGGATATGATCTGGTTCGATTAGGTTCGGGTGCATATGCCGACACATGAATTGGAAATGGAGATACTATCAGAGTTTAAAGATTAATAAGAGGTAAGCACACCTTACCATTCCGTCAGTTTCAAGCCGGGAATCCTGCCAAACTCCTTTAAATTTCGGGTTACCAGTGTGCCGTTGTTTGCAATTACAATTGTTGCTATCAACAGATCATTCGGACCAACTCCCGCCCCCTTTCTCTCACATGCAGTCCGTATTTCCGCATACGTTTCCGACATACTGCTGTTATATGGGACGATTTCAAACGGCATAAGAAACTCCTGCAGCTTTTGATAATTTTCACGCTTACGACTGCTTTTTTCGACTCCATAAAGCAGCTCCGAATGAACAATTACCGGAATTTTGACAAGAAGTGGCGAAGTGTTCATCAGGTTTTTACGAATAGAAGGGAATTCTCCTTTCAGAAAATGAATGCAGATATTGGTATCCAAAAATATCATGAAAAAGATTCTCTGTCAGCGTCCACAGCAAATGGCTCCCTCTCCGGAATCGTAAATGTTTCATCATTTACAGAGCCAAAAAGGTTTTGAAATGAATCCGGATAGTTTGAGTGCAATGATTTCTTCAGCTGTTTTCCAACCCAACCTGAGATCGACAGCTTTTCATATTCGGCAGCTTTTTCAATCTTTTCAAGCGTGTTTTTATCGATATATAATGAAATCTGTGGCATAATATTTTTCCTTTACTGAATCAACGTTTATAAAACAAAAACAAGTATACTCGCAATTATATTTGATTATTTTTGAAAATACAATCAGGGTCAGAGATTCTATTTTTGTATGCGGGAATAGATCTTAATCCAAATCTCCCTTGGTGCTGGTTTGAAGCACTTCTGATATCAGTACTTTATATCCGTGATACCACTCATTGAACCGGGATTTGGCTACTTTGTGAACCGGGTTTTTTGCGAACTCGTTTATTGCATCCAGGCTGTCCCAGTAGTAGACAATATTCTCTGTTTTACCATCCTCGCTTAACCATTTCTCTTTATATAAATACCCCGGGCTTTTCCGTGCTATTTCATCAATCTGATCATTAAGGGTATGAAATTCATCATTATAATCTTTCGGCTTGATTATAAATGTGGCGGTATAGATCGGCTTTTTCATACTTCGTCAAATTTAAGAGGTATCAGAAAATAATCACATAACCACATTTCCTGAATTTTTTCATTCCTTAATCATCTAAAAACATGCAGAGATCATTAAACCGGTAAAATGATTCCAAAATCTGATCTACCGACCGGTTGTAGAATCTGAATAAAACAACCGTAATTGTTGATTTAAACCAACAAAATTAAAACAGTATTGTAAGACCTAACCAACATTTAGATCTAAATTTTGTCAATCCCAATTTACAATAAACTCTCTTATCCGGCTTACGATTTACTCACCAACATTACTAAAAGCTGAACAACATAGCACCGAAGTGCAGTGAACTGAAAACGAAAAATAAGTAGCTGTAATTAATTTCTTTAATAGATTTACTTCTCTTTTTTGGATTAAGAAGAATAAGAAAGCAATTTCGAACCGATGAATTTCGAAGTGAGCCACTTCTACATTCATCATTCAATATTCGATATTCTGCGGTTCAGCTTCGCTGTTAATCCAATTTAATATCAACCTTCTGCAGCATTCCCTCTTCGCGCATCAAAGCTTCAATGCCTTCTATATCACGTGGTACAAAGTCGGTGATCACTTCCACTCCATCTTCGGTAACCACAATCATATCCTCAAGACGAACATAAATATTCTCTTCCGGTACTCTGAACTGTGGTTCAATAACAAACACCATACCCGGTTCAACAGGTGTTGAGTAGTCACCCACATCGTGTACGGCAAGGCCTACTCCGTGGCCAAGTCCCATACGCGGATTATCCAACCGCTGGCGGTAAGATTCAATAAAATCCTCAGCCGCCTGCCGGTAGATCTCTTTTGAGAACTCCATATCGGCGAATACCGGATCAAACTGATTCAATGCGTTTTGCATAATTTCACGGGGAGTGAGGCCAATCTCAATGTTGTATAGAATCGCCTCATACCACTCTAAATAGAAGCCATAGAGCTCCCGCTGAACCGGATTGAATGTGCCGTTTGCAGGCCACATCCGCGCCATGTCGCTGGTGTAGTAGTTGTAGACCGGCCCGTAATCCATCAATATCATATCTCCGTCTCTTCCCGGACGTTCGCTCATATGGTAGTGGTTCATATAGGCATCGGGACCTATGTGTGTCAAGGCATAGTATCCCTCGCCTTCAATTCCGTTTTTCCAATAGATGTAGCGGGCAATAGCCTCCATCTCATATGCCTTAATCCCAACTTTTGTGGATCGTATCGACTCCATGATTGCCTCCGCCTGCAGGTCGCTTGAAATGGTAATCAGTTCAATTTCTGCAGGACTCTTTATTTTTCTCATCTCATCCGTAATCGGATCCAGATTCTGCATTTCTAAATTTCCGGTTAGCTCTTCAAGATGATTGATAAACTCGACGTGACGGCCGGGACGCTCATCAAACGGATCGCTCTCTCTGTCTGCTAAAGTCCGGTTTGCCATTGATCGGGTGATCCCTAAATTTTCATATGGGCTAAAATGTGTATATACAATTGAATATTCTGATCCTTCATTTAGCTGCTCAATATCACCTTTTAGTTCGGTAATATGTTTCACTTCGTCAATTCCGGATAGCTCTTTGACCAATTCTGCATCCTGATAGGAGAGCACTTTTCCCTCATTGTACTCCCGGCGCTCATTTCGATCCTGTAAATAAACAGTGGCAGTGTTGGATCTGCCATCCAGGATCAAATATGCGAAAGGTGATTCTATACCGGATAAATAGTAGAATTCATTGTTCTGTCGGAAAAACTGAAATCCCATCGGCATTGGCGCACCCTGTATAACGGCAAATGCATCACTGCCAATTTCTTCATAAACCTGATTCCGGCGCTCGGCAAATTCTTCGGGCGAGAAGTGCTCTGTAAATAACGGACGCTCCTCTTTTTCTGTTGAGGTGTTCCAGCTGTGTTGCGAAATTCCATCATTAGGAGAACTAAAGATCATCATTCCAATGAGGAACGGTATTACGAAAATTGAGGAGAGAACTTTTGATTTCATGAGCTTGAAAATTTATTGATTAATGAGAACCTGAAGCACGATTCTACATAAAATTTCTCACTTTATGAATTGATTGTGCTGTAATGCAATGTTTTTTAACAAAACTTGGGCGGCGGTTCTCAAACGGGAATCGTAAAATGGTTGTTGCTGAAATTCATATGTTTAGATCACAATATTTAATTCAAGGTAATTGAGGATGGAAAAAGAGTTTTTTGAAGAGCTGTTAAAATCACACGAGGAGGCCTCGAAGTGTCCGCCTCCGGAGATGGTGATTCAATTTTTTGATGAGCTTCTCGGTGTGCTTTTTCCAGAATTTGCCAGTGAACGGTTTTCAGATACGGAATCTATTGAACATCGGATGGAAGAACTGCGTGCTAAACTCAGGCAGATTTTTGATCATAACAAAGATTGTGTCAAAAGTGGTATAAAGGGTTTAGAGAATGAGTTTTTTGATACTTTGCCGGAGATTCGCTCAAAGCTAATGCTCGATATTGATGCGATCTATATGGGTGATCCCGCCGCGCAAACAAGAGGTGAGGTTATACGAACCTACCCGGGATTTTACGCGATTGCAGCACACAGAATTGCTCATCAGCTTCTAAAGCTTGGGGTGAATTTGATTCCCCGGATCATATCAGAACATGCTCATCGCCAGGCCGGTATCGACATTCATCCCGGAGCAGAAATTGGGGACTATTTTTGCATCGATCACGGTACCGGAATTGTAATCGGTGAAACCACGGTCATCGGATCTAAAGTGAAAATATACCAGGGTGTGACTCTGGGCGGATTGAGTGTAAAAAAAGAGGACGCCAGGAAAAAACGTCACCCGACCATTGAAGACAATGTGGTGATCTACGCCGGGGCTACCATATTGGGCGGCGATACGGTGATTGGCAAGAACAGTATTATAGGCGGAAATGTATGGCTGACCAAAAGCGTGCCTTCAAATTCAAAAATTTACTATCAGGCCAAAATGACCAACGCCGAAGGCGAGACGGATACGATTACGTTTAAGTGATCAGAATTGGTTTGAGAAAAGCTGAATGACTATCTCAGGTATTCTCCCCTAAAAAGGGGAGAGAAAGAGGGGTGTAAGTTCATTGAATTGACAGTAAATTTGTTTACATAAAGTTGCATATTTCCGCCGGGATAAATCCCGCGCTCGTATGTTGAACCCATGAATGGGTTCGGAAGTGCAGTTCACATCACAAATTATAAAGGCTCTTTTAGGAGCAACATATGATCATTCATTTATGGTCGGATATTACTCTCTGAAGAGAGACAGATGAAAGTTTAGTTATACTGATTAATGTAGACTGTTGAATCTCCCCTCCTTGCGGCGTTCATTTGCGCCGGAGGGAGGGGATGGGGTGGGTCTGAAAAACGAAAGTGACTGATTTTATCGAAATGTCAAGATCATGGATTTTTTAAAACATAATTAAACCAATTGTACATACAATGAAACTCGAGCAACTCATCGGCAACACACCGCTAATTGAACTGGAACAAATTCCCGTTAATAAAAATGTTAAGATCTACTGCAAGCTTGAGGGACAGAATCCGGGCGGAAGCGTGAAGGATCGCGCAGCCCTGGGAATGATAAACGGAGCATTGGAGAGAGGTGATATCAAACCGGGAGACACGCTTGTGGAAGCAACCAGTGGAAACACAGGAATTGCTCTCGCCATGATTGCCGCGATGAAGGGATTGGAAATTAAACTCCTGATGCCGGAAAACGCCACCGAAGAACGCGTTAAGTCGATGAAAGCCTACGGAGCTGAGGTAATTCTCACGCCGGCTGAAAAAACAATCGAATATTCCCGACAACTTGCTGAAGAGATGGCCGAAAAGCACGGATACTTTCAGTTGAACCAGTTTGCCAATCCTGATAATTACCGGATGCACGAAAAGACAACGGGTCCGGAAATCTGGCGGGATACGGATGGGAAAATCACACATTTTGTCTCGTCCATGGGAACCACCGGAACCATCATGGGAGTATCGCGATATCTGAAATCTCAGAATCCCGACATACAGATTGTGGGGACTCAGCCTACGGAGGGTTCTTCAATCCCGGGAATTCGACGGTGGTCACCGGAGTATTTACCTAAAATATTTGAAGCTGAGAGAGTAGATCAAACCGTGGATGTGAGCCAGGCTGAAGCTACCAAAATGGCAAGGCGTATGGCCAAGGAGGAGGGAATTTTTGCCGGGATGAGCAGCGGCGGAGCGTTGACGGCGGCCCTGAAAGTTGCCGAAAACCTGAATGAGGGCGTGATTGTCTGCATTACCTGCGATCGCGGAGATCGGTACCTGAGTTCCGATCTTTTTGAGTGATCAGGCCTGATTTCTTTTTTACCCGTATCATGATAAGATAATTGCGATCTGACATACAGAACATATTCTCGATCTGTTTGCATTTACATTGCGTACCTACGGCACGCTGTAGATATTAGGGCTATCGTATTTCTACCCATGTTATGTCCCTGACGGGACATCCTTGTCAACCAAAATTACTTATTTGACAATATCGGTTTTAAAGCTATAGAACTACAAGCAAGATCGATTAAAGAGGTGAAGTTGTCCCGTCAGGATCAAAACATGGGTAGGACAAAAGATCAATTCACAAACTCAGCGTGCCGTAGGTACGCAATATGAGAAAATTTATTCCGTCTGTTTTGACGTCCAAAGCATAGAAAAATTGGTGTGGCTAATATTACCGGAGAAATGTAATATAGTCCGGCCTACAAATTATGTTGCGTACCTGACGGCACGCTCTCTTAATAGGGTGTTCTCATTTCTACCCATATTATATCCCTAACGGGACATGGTTGGTTAAACCAGTTGAGTTTGTTAAAGCCTTATGTGGTTAGATTTACAATAAATACGGAAAAGGGCGATTTGATTTCTACTCAAATTATTTTCCTGACGGGACATTTTTTATCGCCAATACAACTTAATTGTCCTTTGTCATTATTGGATTTGAGAATTTTCCCAAATCTACGAACCTGAATTTGATTCCAATCCAATAGAAGGAAGAGGATAATTTTACTTTCCAACATTCTTCAAATGAAGGACTGAAGTGATTCCAATGATTAAGCTCAAATGTCCCGTTAGGGACATAATATGGGTAGATGACTAGGTGATCTATCTCACATTCAGCGTGCCTTAGGTACGCAATATGATAATATCTATCTCAATCCTGCCCTATCGGAAATTCTAAAAATCGCCGGTTTGGAAACGACCGAAATCGATAGCAATAGCTGAAAGAGAATATTTTATAAAAACTGGTGATCTATTGATATAAAAGTCGTTTGTCGAGTAAAAGTACCTGTTCATCGAAATAAGTTTTAGCTCTCTTCAAATAATTAGTAATTGAAACATACTCAAATCCATAAATTCAATTGCTATGAAAACAACTATCAAACTTTCGGTACTGACTATTGTATTCTTATTTCTATTCACAGGTTGTTTTTTACAATCTGTCCATCCACTTGTAAAACCTGAAAACTCTCAATTTGTGGAGGGAGTTATAGGCACCTGGGAAGATGAAGACCAGCGATGGATTTTTGCCCGCCCGGAAAGTGTACCCGAAACACTAAATCAAATAGAAGGTTTCGAGGACATTAACGAAGAGATTTCTGATGAGGAAAAACAAGAACTGGAGTACGGCTACCTTGTTGTACATGAAGATAAAGAGGACAATGCAATCAGTGCTTTTATTGGTCACTTTATAGAACTTAATGAACAGCTTTATTTTGACCTTTTTCCATTGAACACATGGGCTACCGGATTACTGGAAAATCATTACTTTCCTGTTCACACATTTTCAAAAATTGAGCTTCAAAATGGTGAAATGAATATCAGGCTTTTTAAAAGCAGCTGGATCAAAGAACAGATTGAGGATAATCGGGTTCGGATCAAACATGAGAAAATTGAAGATGGTGTGCTGATCACGGCTTCAACCAATGAGCTGCAACGTTTCGTTGAACGTTATGGAGAAACTGAAGAAGCTTTTGAAGATCCAATTTCTCTTCAAAAAACAGATTAAATGATCTCATTTTTCAGAAAATTTCGATCCCAATTTGCGAAGCATTCACTATTCTGGATGATCTCCTTCACACTTTTGCTTCTTTTTTTCACACGTGAGGGAGATGTCAAAAAGATCGATATTGTATATACATTTTTATTTCATATACCTTTGATTGTCGGTATTACAATCTATTGGATAGGGTTGAAATTTTTTAGAAAAAGAGGGATTCAGTATGCTGTTTTATCTGCCTTTTTTTCACTCATAATTATTTTAGCCCTATATCCTATTTCTTTTAAACTAATAGGAGCATGGCTATTTCCGGACTATTTTTTGATTGCTTCATACGATTGGACAGAAATGGGTGGTATCGGGTTGATCTACATTGTGATCTCCTCGCTCCTATTTATTGCCGAACAGTGGAGAGATCAGCAAAGTGAACTGATAAAATTGGCACAGCTTGAAGAGGAAGCAAAAAAAGCGGAATTAAAAGCACTTCGTTCACAAATCAATCCTCACTTCTTATTTAATTCCTTAAATCTAATTTATAGCGAAGCAATAAAGAAATCAGACCAGTCGCCTGTTTTAATTCTAAAACTTTCGGATATGCTTAGATATGCGTTGGAAAAAGCAGAAAAGGAAAGAGTTAACTTGCAGGATGAGGTTAATTACATTGCGGATTATATCGATTTGCAAACCGCTCGTATGAATAATCCGGCTCATGTAGTTTTTCATACAACAGGTAATTTTGATGACTACGAAATTGCACCTTTGCTGTTACTCAATTTTGTTGAAAACTCATTTGTTCACAGTGATTTATCGGATAGGCCTGAAATACAAATAGAAATTTCGATTGAAAATGGGATATTAGATTTTACGTGTTCAAATAAGAAAAGAGACCAATTAAGCCCAAAGAAGAACGGTGTAGGACTTGGAATTCAAAACAGTAAAAGGCGTCTTGATTTAACCTATCCGGATAAATACTCTTTACAGATTAAAGATTCCGATGGTCGTTACTTTGTGCAATTAAAAATAGAGCTTACCTAAATGATTCGATGTGTTATCATAGATGATGAACCTGCGGCCAGAGAAATACTTACATCGTACGTCAATAAAGTATCTTCTCTTGAACTTACGGAGACCTTCTCTTCTTCTTTAACTGCCCGCGAATATCTGAAACAAAACAGTGCAGATCTTCTGCTTCTTGATATTGAAATGCCACATCTTACCGGTATTGAACTCTTAAAAAGTTTATCAAATCCACCGGAAGTTATTTTTACAACAGCATATTCTGATTATGCCCTTGAAGGTTACGAACTGAGCGTTATTGATTACCTGTTAAAACCGATATCCATGGAGCGGTTTCTGAAGGCGATTGACAAGGCAGAACAAAAATTGGAGAAGAATAGAGGACAGGATAATTGGCTTAAAGTTAAAGCAGACGGAAGAATTTATCAGCTTTCGTATGATGACATTCTTTTTGCTGAAAGCATGGGTGATTATGTAACCATTTATACACACGAAAAGAAAATCACATATTATCAAACCATGAAAAGCTTAATGGAGATGCTTTCGGCTCCTCTTTTTTCAAGAGTTCATAAATCATATTTAGTCCGGCTTTCGGCAATAGAATACCTGGAAGGCAATCAGATTAAAATTGGAGATCACACGATACCAATTGGCAAGACCTACAAGGAAGATTTTCTGAATTCTTATATGCGGTAAGAAATCCAATCGAATCAGAAATGATGGCTATAAGGGCAGGCATTTTGCGTACCTGGCTGCTGGATAGGTAGTAGAGATAGCGCGCGGAATTTTTGACTGAGATAAACTTTGAGCGATTTAAAACCGAATCTCTGTGATGATCTCTAACGTGTCGACGGCCCTGGATCCGTCAATCTCATTGTACCAACTGCGATCATAGTCCAGAATAATTTTTGATCTGTTTGAGAAGACGTAGGCCAAACCTGTCACAAACTTTCTGTTATGCCATTCTGAAAGCTCCCGGTTATTCAGCTGATCATATCGAAGGGTTACACTTATTGGGACATCAAATGGTTTGAATTCACTGAAGGCGCTCCATCCGTTCAGGTCAATAGGTTCAAAATTTTGATTCACAAAATCACCAGCAGCATCACTGTTTCCTGTAAAGCCCTGAAGAACACCGATCCATTTTTGGGTTTCGTATGAAAGAGCCAGTGCACCCATGCTAAAATCCGGACTTTCGGGGATGTTTCCTTTTCCAATTGATCCAATTAAGCTTGTTTGGAAACCGGGTAATAATTCTGCCATAGGACGAAGCGAAAGACGTCCTTCAATCAGTTTGTTATTATTTCTTTCAATGGCGGAATAACCTCCTCCGTTGTAAATTCCGATACTGAAACTGCCATATCGACCCGGTTCGGATCGAATTCCGCTCTGTGCCGATTCAGGAAGATCTTCTCCAAGCTGTCCGGAATAAGTCACTCCATAATCCGCTGAACTCAAAATATTGTTGTCGTCCAGAAACATGGAGCTCTGACTCCTGAAATCGTTAATATCCTGCTCAAAATTAATCCAGGGCCGACCAACAACTCCAAGATCTATACTGGAGTTTTTAATAAGGCGCATGTCATTCATGGCGATATTTACCAGGGCATACTTAATACGGAGCTCAATATTTCCTTCACCATCCCCATCCTTGTCAACTGAAACGTCTTGTGTAAAACGTATTTTTACCCGATCAGAAATATCTCTGCGGAAGGTTATGTAACCGCGTTTTAGTAAAAACTCATTATCCACGTCAACATTCTCGAATGTTTTTTGATACGAGAAAAAGAACTGGCCGCTAAAGCCGAGGTCGTTTATTGTTGATTGCGCAGAAATGGTGATAGGCAGAAACAGAAATAGCGTAAAGACTCCAATTAGTTTTGAAATTGAGCTCATTGGGATCAAATAACGGTTTAATTAACGGCTTTAGACAGTGAACTTTTGCACAGGAATATATAACCAAATTGTTTTATAAATGTTAAGCCAATGTTAACATCAAATCCATTGCTCCCTTAATTTTACTCATATCGAAGCGATTCAACAGGATCTACTTTGGAGGCTTTCAGTGCAGGGAATATTCCGGCAAGCAGACCGATGATGGCAAGAACACCGACTGTAATAATTACTGCCATTTCAGAAATCTGAGGTTTTCCGAGAAACTCCCCGGCTCCGGTGGTCATATCCATCGCCAATACTCCAAAAACGATTGCTGATGAGACGGCCAAGCCGATACCGCCTCCCAGGAATGAGATAAAAAGCGATTCAAAGATAAACTGGATGATGATATGTATTTTACGAGCACCCACAGCCAATTTTATCCCAATCTCTTTGGTTCGCTCTTTCACCACCACAAACATGATATTTGCCACGCCTACGCCGGCAATCATCAGTGTGAAAAATCCGACTGTAAAAAGAAAGATCTCCAATCCGGTTGCCACTTTTTGATTCATCTCCTCCTGTTCGATAAAATCCCACATCGGAATGGCCTGTTCGTCAGCCGGATCAAACTTGTATTTGGAAGACAGCAGAGAAACAATATCAGTTTTTATCGATTCTTGAAGGGAAGGATCTTCCGGGCGTACCAAAATGGATCCTACGTTTCGGTTCCCATAAACATTTCTGAATGTTGTGTAGGGAATGATAGCCCGATTGGCATCCGGACCGTTACTCATGGATGTCTGCATTTTGGGTTTCATAACGCCCACGACGGTAAATGGCATGTTGTCCAGTTTTACCTGTTTGCCGATAGGGTCTTCATCCTTAAAAAGCTGTTTTGCGATCTCATCACCCAAAAATAGAACCCGGCGCTGATCATCCACATCCCGTTCATTGATGAAGCGTCCGCCCGCTGCGGGATACATCGTTCGCATAATCTCAAAGTCGGGGTTCACGCCCTCCATAAATGTATTTGTGATCTCCTCGCCATGCTGCAGACGGGCACCCCACCGGCCATATTGTGGACTTGAATAAGCGATACCCGGCACCGCCTTATTGATTAAATCGATATCATCTTCCGTAAACCGAATTGCCCTTCCAACTCCAAGCCCTTCATAATTCATGCTGGTCTGTCCACCGTAGATAACGATTACCTGATTTCCGGCTCCCAGCAAACCCTCTGTTAAGCTGTTGCCTAAACCGCGTCCAAATGCCAAAAGCAACACAACAGAAAGCGTACCCCAGGCTATGGCAAGAATTGTCAGAAATGAACGAAGTTTCTGTTTTCCTAAATCGTTAAAAAACTCTCTGAAAAGTGCGATCCACATGGTTTTATCTCCTTAAACATTCAACAATATCGAGCCTGGAAGCGCGCCAGGCCGGTAACAAACCTGCTGCAAAACCGACAAATCCCAGTACGGCAAAAGCGATAAGGCCAACTTCGGGTGAAAAGTAGGGGGCACCCACAAACTCTTTGATCGGGATGTTTTGTGTAGCCTCAACCAGCAGCCAGCCAATTCCATATCCGGCAGCAGCACCCATCCCGATAATCATAAAGGTTTCCACAAAAAACTGTCCCATGATGTGATGACGTTTTGCACCCACAGATCGACGAATACCTATCTCTTTCATCCGCTCCTGAACTACCACAAACATGATATTGGCAACTCCGATACCGCCCACGGCAAGGGTAAAAAATCCGATAAGTCCCAGAAATCCATTGATGCCTAAAAACATCACGTTAATAAACTCCCAGAATTCGTTGGTATCCCAGATTCCGAGTGCATCCCGGTCTGTGGGATCAAACCGGTGTTTTCTACCCATCACTTCATACACCTGATCCTGTATCTGCTTAGCAAAAGCCGGGTCTTTGGGCACATACAGAATGTTGTTGATCAGATCGGTTCCCATCATTGCAGAGAAGGTTGTGGCCGGTATGAATGAACGGTCCATATCCCTTTGTGAATAGGAGTTGTTCTGAATTTTATCCTGCAGAACTCCAATAACCGTAAATGGTGTATCGCGAACAAAAACCTGTTTACCGACCGGATCATCATCACCGAAAAGATTTTCAGCCAGCCGGTTTCCCAGAAAAATAACGCGCCTTCGCTCCTCTAAATCACGATCATTTAGCCACCGTCCGCCCGGTTCTTCAAACATATTTCTCAAATCCTGATAGACCGGGTAGACACCGCCAACCTGGGAATTCCGGCGTTTATCTCCGTTTGAAATTTCAATCCCGCTCATATACTCCGGAGTGGCAACGTCGATGTCTGAGATCTGATTCTGAAGCAGCTTTGCATCTGCTTCCCGGTAGCGAATTGGCCGGCCAATGCCATACCCTTCAAACGCTTTCGTGGTCTGACCCGGAAACATGATTGCAAGCTGATCGCCCATGCCCCGCATATTCAGCACGGTTTGATCCCGAAACCCCATCCCGAAAGCGAGCAGCAGAATCAGCGTGGCTGTACCCCACATAATCCCGAAAATCGTCAGGAAACTTCGCAGTCTCTGTTGATTCAGATTACGAAAAAGCTCGGTGATATGGTTTAAAAGTGTCATGAGGGATTAAGAGCTTATTTTGAGGATTACCGTGCAAAAATTATGTTATGTACAGTTAATTACCTGACAGATAATGTTTTTGTGGGGCGCTCCAGAACTTTTTCACCTTCATCCATTCCATTCAGAACGGCTACGGTAATGGCGTCACTCAACCCAAGTTCAACCTCTTTCTCTTCCCGGCTGCCGGGCTGATCGCCGGGCACTTCAACAAAAGTTTTTCCGTCTCTCATTATCACAACTCGCTCCGGGATAGTCACAACATTTTCCACTCGTTCTATGATAATGTCCGCGTTGGCAGAATATCCCGCTCTTAAAACAGCACCCTGTGTATCGGTGATCCGAATTTCGACTGGGAATACAGTGGCATTATCCTGCTGTTTTGCCTTCAATGAAATGCGGGAAACTTCTCCAATTACGATTTGTCCGGGCAGTGCTCCAATCTTGATTTCGGCAGTCATTCCCTCTTTCATTTTACCGACGTCAATTTCATCCACGGTTCCTTTGAAAAGAAGTTGCTCCATTCCGGCAATACTCATGAGGGCTGTACCGGCCTGATACGATGTTAGCGGCACAACCGGTTCTCCAACATCCACCATTTTTTCCAGAATGTAACCGTCAATAGGGGCCCGTATTACAGACTCAATCAATGTATCTCCCATCATGATTCGCCCGCTCTCCAACAGCTCCAATCGCTCTTTGTTGATCTGCTCCCGAACCTTTACATCTTCGAACTGCTGAGCAATTCTGTCATACTCCTGCTGAGCTACCAGGTTTCTGTCAAGGAGCGTTTCCATTCTCTCCAATTCTTTGGCAAGATTATCTTTTTCAATTTCTGTTCGCTCCAGGCTTCGCTTAGCTTCTGCCAGCTCAAGAGGTGTAGGATCGGGGCGTACTTCGATCAATGGGTCGCCTTTGCGCACAAAGTCACCCGGTTCAGCATAAATTTGGTTTACTACACCGGAGATCTTCGATTTAACCTCAATTTCATTATCCGGCTCGATGGTGCCCACGGCCAGGGCTTTCTCAACAACCGTTCCTATTTCTGCAATGACGTGCGGCTCTTCTTGAATCTCATTATCGGATGACTGAGCGTTCAAATAGAAGAAATAGCCTCCGCCAAAAATTGTGATCACTGCCAGTGTAATCCAGATTCGTTTTTTTGTTTTCCGTTTTGCCATAATAGTGCGTCAAATTGATTTTGATTTAATCAGCTTTACGGATTTGGCCGGTTAAAAGTTACTATTTGAATTGAATTCATTTAATTAAATATGCAGTATGTAACCCATTAAAGCGTGTAAAATCAATGATTAATAGAGGAATAAATAATGGCAAAATAAGTTCGTAACAATTTCCTGGAATATGATTAGTCTCACTTTTGAACGAATTTTTAGGTAATATTTTTTTACTAATGAATAACAACAACTCACAAAAATAAAACGACTATGAAAAGAACGGGAAAAGCAGTTTGGAAAGGATCAGGATTAGAAGGTTCAGGAACACTAACTACACAGAGCGGTGCTTTTGATGAACAGCCCTATTCTGTGAAATTGAGATTTGAAAACGAAGACGGGAAAAAAGGCACGAATCCCGAAGAGATGATTGCCACGGCACATGCGGGATGTTTTGCAATGGCTTTGAGTGTAGAGCTTGGAAAGGCAGGTTTTACAGCTGATGAGATTAATGTGGATGCAAAACTTTCACTAGATCAAGAAGATGGGGGTTGGGCGATCAATAAAATTAACCTGAAACTCAATGCTTCTGTCCCGGAGATTTCTGAAGAGAAATTTGCTGAAATAGCGAACGGCGCCAAAGAAGGTTGCCCGGTCTCAAAAGTGTTGGATTGTGAAATTACTTTGGATTATAAGCTGAATGGGTAAAAACCATGTATCCCGGTCAGCCTGACCGGGGGATGGTGCCTGAAAACCCGGATATACTATCTAGGGTACGAATATAAAAGCCTCACCCGGTTTGATCCGAGTGAGGCTTTCTTTTTTGTGAGAGGTCATCTCACGTATCATCTGCGGCTGAGATCTTCCATAACCGGATCATTTCCATTCATCAAATCCGATTTTGAAATTCTGATTTTTGTCTGCTCGGGCATTGTGTCATTCTGTCCGCGCCAGTTTAAAGTAATTCGAAGCAGTTCTCCATTTTGCAGGGATTTCAGTGTACTGCCATAGTCGCGAATGGATTCTGCAATCACAGATTTTATTTTATCTACATCCTCAGTTAGATCAACGCTGTTTTGCTGATTCATCCGGATCTCAATTTCACTCCGAACCTGTTCACCCCGCTTCCTCATTTCATCACTGTGCTGCCGTATTTCATCGATTCGCTCATTGAACTGCTCAGAGTTGAAGTTGAGGGAGTCCATATTAAATTCAAATCGGCCGCTATCGGGCATATTAAAGATAAAAGTACCATCACTATTCCTCTCTGAACTTAAATCTCCAAAATCAATCTGAATATCAACATCGTCAAAATCCAGTGAGTCAATCTCTCTTGCCCAATCCATCAGACCGGAAAAATTAAATGAAGACTTCATCGAGACATTTACCTGATAGTGAACCCCTAGCCCGGGAAGGTATTCATAGTGAGGCTTTTGGTTTACCCGCAGGTGTTCCGTGCCGGCGCTGTTCAGAGACGATTCCAGAACCGAGGCAAAAATGTTTAAATCCCTTTTCTCCTCTATATCAGAAAGATCCGTTTTCTGAACCCTGGATATGAGCTGATCATCTGAAATCCGTCCCTCGCGATGCCGCTTTAAATCATCTCCATTTACAACGAACGTCATTTTTGGGATATCTGCCGTATACTCTTCCAGATTTGTGAGTACAGAGATTACACGGTTTGCTCCGCTTCTGAGTCCGTAGGAAATTCTCACAGATTCATCATCGGGCAGGTTTTGTATGGCAGATGCGTAGTCGGTGATGTACTCAAGGATTTTTTCTTCCACGGCATCCGCTGTTACAGAGCGGTCTTCTCCATTTTGATCCCTGGCCGAGTTGCTTTCAACGCGAATGGTTCCGGATACTCTTATAGAACTCGCCGAAATATTTTCGCCAACGCTGAAATGAACGCCATATCCGGGAATATAATCTGTGGTGATATGTCCCAACCGATCTCCAAAAAGTGGGAAGTCCGGCTGATCATCAGAAGTGAATATTTCATTCAAAATGCTTTCAGCGATATTGATTTCTCTCTGCAGGGCATCATTTTGTGCCTGTACCGATACAACGGTCATTAGCAGGCATGCGAGTGTTAAAAAAGTAGTTTTGAGTTGTTTCATGTCGATAAAGTTTAATTTCGGTTATTCAGTACTCAGCGCGTAGATAATTCCGTTTAGTGCCCGGTTGGTCCGGTCAATTTCGTTTGAAGTAGATTCTTCAAGCTGCAGAAGGCCTTCGGTAAAAAGCATCAGATCTCTGTTCCGCCGCTCTTCGTAGTATTCGGCCAAAGTTGTCAAAGACTCGTTAAATCGCTCATTCTGCTCTCGTTGCACCTGCTCCATCATAGAGTTTAACATCAGTGAATTTTCAGCTCTGATCTCAGCTATGATTTGATTCAGCTCCTGCTCAGAAATACCATCCTGTTCAACCTGAACCGGGGGATTTCCAAGAGTCAGATAATATCCCTGCTCTGTCTCACCAAACTGAACCGAGCTGAAAAGTCCGATAAAAATTGAGACGAGTAATACCGCGGCGGCCGCTAAAACCACGTAGACAGTCCGACGAGGTTTTTCCGGTGTTTCTTTTTTACCTGATTTATCCCGGTACTGGAAACCGTGCTGCTCAGGCACCTCAGGAGAATATTTTCCAATGACAGACTGTGTAGCCTTCAGTTCATCCAGTTTCTGCCGGAGCTCTTCACTGTTTTGAAGCTTTTGCTCAAACTCCTTTTTCTCATCTGGATTCATCTCATCAAAGAGATAATCCATCAGCTGCTGTTGTGTAGTTTCGTTAATCATTGTTCAGGTAATCGGTTTCAATATTCCATTGATTTAAGATTGAGCCGAGTTGGTTCAACCCTTTATACATTCTTGTTTTGGCGGTTCCTTCAGGAATCTGAAGCACTTCACCAATTTCGCTGAAGGTCATCTCTTCAAACTGCTTTAAGATGACAACGGCGCGAATTTCTTCCTGTAACTGATTCAGTGCTTGCCGAATCAGTAAATTCAACTCTTTCTTTTCAAGGTCTGATGCCGGTGTTGATTTAGAAAGTTGATGCTGTTTCGGAATCAGGCTTAAGGGCTCTGACTTTCTCCTGCCGGCGCGCTTCATTTCATCCAGACAAAGATTGTTGGCAATTCGGTAAATCCAGGATTTGAAAGAGTCCACCTTTTTGAGCGACCGGATATTTTGATGAACCTTGATCAAGGTTTTTTGGGCGATTTCAGAAGCATCGTCCCTGTTTCCGAAATAGCTGTAGGCAAAGCGGTAGATTGCGGGATACCATCGGTCAGCAATCACCTGAAAGGACTCTTCGCGCCCGTTTTGCACAAACTCTGATAAATGTGAATGATCCTTTTTTTCCAAACCCCGAATCCGGTTTCAGTTCCTGTTACACTTTAAAGACGAGACAAATCGGGAAATAGTTTTAGATTTGTGACTTTTTAAATAGCTGTATAAAGTCTCCCCTTGCAATCTACTGTGTGTACGCAAATTTGTCTAAGAAATAATACCCACATTAAATCAATGGATTTCCGGTCGGAATGACAGATTACAAGTGGATCAGAGGCGGTACATGCATAGATTTTTTTCGCAGCGGAGCTGCTTGCTTGTCGTCTCGGAGCAGAGCACCGTGACGAGGAAACTTCCTAATGCTCTGGATTCTGAGTGGTTGGACTACCTTACCTTCCAAGCAGCATTCTTAAAAACTCCTTTCGCACCTCATCGCTTGCGTCCCGGAAATAGAGAAAGGGAAGATGTGTATTTGTTTTTGTGGTATCCGTCTTAACACCCCAGAGTGGAGTGAGCCGGGTTGGAAGCATGGAGTACCGGGCATCGCCAATAACTTCAGGGTAATCGGGGTGACGAACCAGGAAGTTTTCTGAGAGTCTCTTGAAACGAAGCAGATCATTGTACATCAACGTGCCTTCAAAATCAGAAAAATCCTCTTCAATATTGATTTGCGGTGCTGATTGCCCTTCATAAATTTTAATTCCTGAAATCAGTCCTGTACGAATCGCATCCGCATAGATGATGTCGTTTGCTATATAATTGGCTCGCCAGACTCTTTGATTGGCAATCGTCGGTTTTACCACCAGCTCTTCAATCTGGTGTCCACGGGACTCGGCAAGGTTTTTTACAGATGCCGTTGCCCGCTGATGTTGAAACCATCCGAAAAGTAAAAAGAAGATAAGCCAGCCTCCCGCAAACCACGCATACTGTTTCTCTTTTTTATAAATACCCAATCCAATAAGTAAGAGTAATCCGACAGTCACGACCGGGTCAATAACGGAGATCAGGTTCCAGGCAAAACGCGTATCCAGAAAAGGCCAGAGGAGTTGCGTACCGTAACTCGTAAAAGTGTCGAGCAGACCTGCCGTTGCATAGCCTAAAATGGAGTAGAAATAGAGCTCTTTGAAACTGAGATACCTCTTTAAAAACCACCAGAGAACAAAGGATGCGATAAGGGCTCCAACAGGAATAAAAATGAAGGAGTGACTAAACTGCCTGTGAATTTCGATATTGAAAAGCGGGTCGGAAGGAATGTGAATGTAGTAATCCAGATCAGCAATCATGGCGGATACGGCACCGGTAAAAGTCGCGGGTCTGAGCTGGTCTTTTTTTGCTCCGGACTGAGCCGCGGTTGCGCCGACCAGACCTTGTGTTAGAGGATCCATTTAAAGAACCTCCCTGAATGGAATTTCCAGCTGCTCGCCAATAACACCGCCTTCGGTCAGGTTCAGCGAGGATACAGAAATTCCCAGCAGGCGAACTTCCCGCACTCCGGTTTCCGTTTCCTGTAGAAGTATTTTTGATATTTTCGCGATCTCTTTAGGATCGTTCGTAAAGTGGTGCAATGTGCTGCTGCGGGTTACGGTTTCAAAATTTTTATACCGGGCTTTCAGAGTAATTGTTTTGCCGGTAGCATCGAGCTTTTTCATGGAATCCGCAATTTTAACAGAGAGCTCATCCAGAAAATTTTCGATCCACTCAAGATCGGAAATATCCTCTGAAAACGTACGCTCTTTCCCGATCGATTTGCGTATTCGATTGGGCTTAACCTGCCGATTGTCTATTCCGCGTGCAATTCGATAGTAGTGGTGCCCCGATTTACCAAACTGTTTTACCAACTCTATCTCATCCCATGTTTTCAGGTCCGCACCGGTTTTGATACCCAGGGTTAACATCTTCTTCTGCGTTGCTTTACCCACTCCATAAAAATCACCGATGGGCAGTTTTTCGATAAACTCCTCGGCTTCTTCAGGTGTGATAATGCTAAGACCATCGGGCTTGTCCAGGTCGGAGGCTATTTTTGCCAGAAACTTATTCGAGGCCACACCGGCCGAGGCTGTCAGTCCGGTTTCGAGCTTCACTCTTTTTTTGATCTCGCGCGCAATGAGCGTTGCGGAAGGGTTTTGTTTGAAGTTTTCGGTTACATCGAGATATGCTTCATCCAGGGAAAGAGGCTCAACGAGATCGGTGTACTCAAAAAATATCTCCCGGATTTGTTGGGAGACCTCTTTATAGACATCAAACCTTGGCTTTACAAATATCGCGTTTGGGCAGAGTTTAACGGCCCTTGAGGCCGGCATTGCTGAGTGAATTCCAAACTTTCGGGCTTCATAACTTGCCGCTGCAACTACTCCACGCCCCTGTGGTGATCCACCTACAACCAGCGGCTTATTTTTATAATTAGGGTGATCTCTCTGTTCCACAGATGCATAAAAAGCGTCCATATCCACATGGATAATTTTACGGACAGGGAGGTCATTTTTAATGCTTAAACTTTTGTGCATCCGGTATGGGTAAAAAAAATAGAATTTGTTACCTTAAGTGCCACTGAAAGGTAATACAAATATAAGTATTGATAGAATGGAAGAGTTAAACGGTGTAACAATCTATTGGTTGATTTCAATTGGTCTGCTCATTGGATATGTAATGGATCTGGTTATGATCAAACGCGGCATTGGTTTGATTGGTAATTTAGTTGGAGGAATTCTTGGAGCGGTTATTATTGGTGTTTCTTTAATTTCGATCGGGATTTTTGCTCCACTGGTATATGCTTCAATTGGAGCAATCGCATTTCTGTTCTTGGTCAATGTGTTCAGTTTCCATCCGGAAAACAATATCGAAGCAAAAGCTTAACTAATTATTGTATATACATTAATTGCAATTACATAAAACTTCAGGTCTGGTAGTTTGGTTACTGCCGGCACCTGAACAGTCCAGCCTTTTCACGGAATTTATTTCAAATTTATCGGAACAGTATAAAACCCTCTCTTTTGTTCCGCACGTCACTTTATCATCCGTTCCGGCTATTCCGTCAGAAAAAATCGCTGAACGGATGGATCTACTTTCAGAACAGCTAAGTCAGTTACAGGTCGATCTGTATGATGTTGAATGTCGGCCCCAACCGTATCGTAAAGTTATTCTGCCAATTGATGACGAAGTGATGGTTCGTGCCTTTTGCAATAAAGTGAACAAAGCTTTAGGCGGTGAATTTTGCAAAGAGAGTGATTTCCATCTATCTCTTCTCTACGGAAATCAAAAGTGTGAGGAAATTGATTTGAGTAAGATTCAGAGTGATCTGCCGAACATAAAAAAATTGCATATACAAAAAATAGCTGTCGCAGATCTTAACTTTACACCGGACAAATGGAAGATTATATTTGAGCGGAGTCTTTAAATCAATATCTCTCTTTGATTTGGAAGAGAAGATCTTATTTGCGACAATTCAAACAGGTTAATAAATAACTACCATAACAAGATTAATTAGAAATAATGAGTGAATATAAATTTTACGACCAAGTTAACAAGGCTTTTGATCGGGCTGCCGCTTACACAAAAATCGAAAAAGGATTGCTTGACCAGATGAAGGCCTGCAATGATATTCTTCATATCCAATTTCCGGTTGAGATGGATGATGGTTCAATCCGGGTGATTGATGGATACCGCGTGGAGCACAGTCATCATAAAATGCCTACCAAAGGCGGTATACGTTACAGTACTATGGTAAGTGAAGATGAAACCATGGCGCTGGCTGCATTGATGACCTACAAATGTGCGGTAGTAGACGTGCCGTTCGGTGGTGCAAAAGGAGGTATTAAAATTGATCCTAAAAAGTTTTCAGTTACAGAGCTGGAAAGAATTACACGCCGATATACATTTGAACTCTACAAGAAAAACTTTATTGGTGCCGGCAATGATGTTCCCGCTCCTGATTTGGGATCCGGAGCGCGCGAAATGGGCTGGATTTTTGATACCTACCGTCAGTTAAGCGATGATATAAATGCGGAAGCCTGTGTTACCGGTAAACCCATAGGTCAGGGTGGTATTCGCGGGCGAACAGAAGCAACCGGTCGAGGAGTCTATTTTGGTATTAAAGAGGCTTGCAGTAACGCGGAAGACATGAAAGAATTGGGCCTAACAAAAGGTATCGACGGGAAAACGTTTGTAATTCAAGGTTTAGGTAATGTGGGTTACCACGCTGCATTGTATATGATTGACGCCGGTGCGAAAATGATTGGTGTGGCTGAGTATGATGCCTCCATCTACAACGAAAATGGGATTGACCTTGAAGATCTCATGGCGTATAAGAATGAGAATAATGGCGGTATCTCCGGATATGATAAGGCATCTCAACTAAAATCGAATATTGCCGTCTTGGAAGAAGAGTGTGATATTCTAATTCCTGCTGCGCTCGAAAATCAGATTACGGAATCCAATGCGCCAAATATTAAAGCAAAAATTATTGGTGAGGCTGCAAACGGTCCTACAACTGATAAGGCTCATGAAATCATTAAAAGGCGCAATACACTGATCATTCCAGATAGCTATTTGAATGCCGGTGGTGTAACGGTGTCGTACTTTGAGTGGTTGAAAAATATTCAGCACGTTCGATTTGGCCGAATGGGCAAGAGATTTGAAGAAAACAGCTATAAGAAAATTCTCTCCGTAATTGAAACGATCTCAGATAGAAAGTTTACGGAAGATGAACTGGCTGTACTTGCTCAGGGTGGCGGTGAACGGGAATTGGTTGATTCGGGCCTGGAAGAGACAATGGTCAATGCCTATAATGAAATCAACGAATTGCGAAAGCGTCACGACGTTGATCTGAGAACGGCGGCGTTAATTAGTGCAATAAACAAGGTTGGCTTTATGTATAAAGGAATGGGCATTTTCCCTTGATCAAAAAAATAAACCCGACACTTATCACAGTGTCGGGTTTTTATTTTGAGACAGTCGTTTTCTGTCATTAACCAAAACATCATCTTCACACTGCTACGGAAGTCTTAAAATAATGTTACACTCTAACAGAAAATATTTTTTAAAATTGCATTTTTAATCTTTTCTGTCGTGATTTCTTTCTATGTCATCATGTTTATTCTGCCGGTATTAATTATAACCGGAACCATTTTTTTGGCGACTCGAAAATCTAAAAAACATGGATGAAACACAGCTAGTCTCCGTTTCATTTGATTCGAGTGCCGTTATCGCTTTTGTGGCCTATCTTATCCTGATAATCGGTGTTGGTATTTACGCTTCCAGATTCTCATCCCGCGGAATTTCGGAATACTTTATTGGCGGGCGTAAGATGAATCGTTTTGTGGTAGCCCTTTCGGCTGTTGTATCAGGGAGAAGTGCCTGGCTGCTTTTGGGTGTAACTGGGATGGCCTATGCTCAGGGACCATCAGCCATTTGGGCTGTGCTCGGATATATCATCGTTGAAATTTTTCTCTTTCTCTATTATGGCCGAAGGCTTAGAAATTTTACGGAAAACCGGAATTGTATTACCATCCCGGACTTTTTTGCAGAGCGATTTAACGACCATGACGGAAAACTCAGAATTACGATTGTAGTCATTTTCCTGGTTTTTATGATCGGGTATATCTCCTCTCAGTTTGTAGCGGGAGGTAAAGCTTTCGCGTCGGGGTTTGGGCTTGAAACAAATACAGGTGTTTTATTAACCGCAGGTATTGTTCTTGTATATACAATAGTTGGTGGATTTTTGGCAGTCAGTCTCACGGATATGTTTCAGGCAATCTTTATGATGCTTGCACTTGTGATGTTACCTGTAATAGCAATCATGAACTTTGGTGGGCTTCAGGAACTGTTGAGCTCGCTGGCATTAATGGATGTGATGTATGTGGATCCATTCGCGGTGTCTGTTGGAGCGGCCATCGGCTTCCTGGGTATTGGGCTTGGGTCGCCCGGTAATCCGCATATTCTGGCCCGATACATGTCTATTGATGACCCTAAGCAGTTTAAGTACGTAGCCGTGGTTGGAACTACGTGGAATGTATTGATGGCCTGGGGAGCAGTTTTTGTAGGGCTTGCTGGCCGGGCATACTTTCCCGAGGTAGAAATGCTGCCCGGAGCCGACACAGAGAATCTTTTTCCGATGCTTGCGCAGCTTCATCTGCATCCTATTTTATTTGGGGTTGTTTTAGCCTCAATATTTGCCGCTATTATGTCTACAGCCGATTCGCAGCTGCTGGTTGCGGCATCCAGCGTGGTCAGGGATCTCTATGAAAAGATCTTCAAAAGAGGTGTTGAAGTGCCTCAAGATAAGCTGGTACTCTACAGCAGAATTGTAGTCTTCTTTATAGTAATTTTTGCACTGATTTTTGGATTTTACGCTGAGGATCTGGTTTTTTGGCTTGTTCTATTTGCCTGGGCCGGTCTTGGGGCTTCTATTGGACCTACATCTATTCTAGCACTTTACTGGAAGGGAACAACTCGTGCCGGAATATTTGCCGGATTAATAACCGGTACACTGGTCACCATTGGTTGGTATCTCATTCCGGAACTTAAGGCGCTCATGTATGAACTGATTCCAGGTTTTTTTGCGTCATTACTGGCAACATGGATCGTAAGCCTTTTTACAGAACCAGCACCGGACAGTAAAAAAGCTTTTGAAGATATGTTTGACGAATAAAAAAGGTGATCAAAGCAGAGCCTGATCACCTTCTAAATTATCATAAGAGTTAGTTAACTAGGAGAATAGCTTTTTAAAAAATCCCACAAGACCTTTCTCCTCTTTTTTCTTGCCGGCCCTTCCTCCTTCAAGCTGATCAAAAGTAGGGCGAGGTAAACCATGATGTTTCTTGCTCTCTTTTTGACTCTTGCCGCGCTTTTTACTCTTCGCGCGTTTGTCGTTCCGAGGCTTGGATTGTTTACTGCTTTTCTTTTTCCCTTTTTTGTCAGAGGAAATTTTGTCTTTCACACTTTTCGGAAGCGGAACTTCTTCTGGTGCATATCCAAGCGATTTGCAAATAGCCTGTATGTCGCCTCTGTCTTGTTTTGAAACAAGTGAGAGAATACGGGTTGCTTTTCCATCTCCAACAAGTTCAGCACGCAGTTTATACTCATTTACATCTTCTGGCACATCATAATTGATAACTTGTGATGCATGCTCTAAAGGAAGGTCTTTGGCGGTCATGTCGCCAATAATCAAGTGCTGTACGTCATTGGTAGTAAATCGGTTGAACCGTTCATCAAACGTTTCCTTATTCAACTGCTGATGCACGCTCACAGCCCTTCGATTGCTCTTTCTTAAAATCTTGTATAGACGGTCGGCAGTTCTTCTCGAAGCGGTGAAGATAACAACAGTATCTGATTTATTATTATCCAGATGAGCCATCAATGTAGAGATCTTGGATCTTGGCGGCACATTGATGTAGTACTGTGTAAGGTCTTTGGTGATTTCCGGCTCTTTATCTTTTTCTTTTTCAGGAGATTTTTTAGCAAGAGTGACCAACTCAGGTTCTGTGAGAAGTTTGTTTTCTGCTTCCCTCAACTCTTTACTGTCTTTGGCTGCCGTAAAAATTCGCTGACACTTACCAATGATACGGGTAGATACATTGTCGACGGCATCCCAGTTTTCAACTTTTTCAGCCTGATCAACAATAAGCTGTTGGACTTCTCTGAATATTATTTTTCCCTCCTCCAGTAAATTACTGAACTCTACGGGGGTGGCAACCACAACTACGGGACCTGCAGAAAGGGCGTTGAGTTGTTTTTTGGGGTCTCCGTCAGATGTAATGCAAGCACTCTCAATGGATGCATGATAGCCGATAGCCCAGATCCATTCGTCCAGAAATTTGGCACGCTCACTGTCAGGTGCTAAAATAATACCCTTGGTGCCTTGGCGGCGATCCGATTTGGCAATCTCATTTAACAGATTGATCAGGTAACCCACTTCGGGCCTGTCATCCGTTTTTGTGTTAATTACTAAATCAGAGCCTTCCTGAACTGCTTTAAAAATTTTCTTTTGTAGTGTAGAGGGGCTTTCAATCTTAACATCTTTCAACCCCTTCAAAATATCGGAACTTAGTCGAAACTGATTAAACGACAACGTTATATCCTCACTTATTTAGTCAAAATTTCAATTCAAAAATACCGGTAATTTTTATCCGGCTTATGGCTCAGCCTTGAATAGTACAGGCAGCCATTTACTTTAATTACTATAAAACACGGTTAAGTAGATTTCATTCAGCGTAAGCAGAATCATCAAGCCTAAAAGTCCGGCAGCTCCTGCCTCCGGGCCGAAATTTCCTCCAGTAAAAGTTTCGGGTCCGGTAGTCTCAGCAACCATCAGCATGTGTTCAAATTGGCTGCCGCTTACCGGTAATCCAAAAACCGCGCCCTGAAAATAATTCCAGGAGAGGTGCATTCCAAGCGGAATGGCTAAACTCTTAGTTATAATATAAGGATAAGCGAACACCATTCCAGCAATAGATATGTTTAAAGTTGATATCCAGGTGGCGTTCGGGTTTCCGAGATGGGTTAAGCCAAAGAGTAAAGAGGACAAAATGACGGCACCGATTACGGCCAGTGATTTTCCGGTTTTTTTAAAATGAAGGCCTTCCTGAATATTACGAATCAAGTAACCTCTAAAGTAAGTTTCTTCCCAAAAACTTACGGCTGCCATGAAAATAAGGGTGACAGTCAAACCTAAATAGAAGCCCTCTCCGGGGTTTTTAAATTGTTCAAAACTGATATTAACCCACCCCATGGCGATATGAATCAATACAATTCCTCCCATAGCCAAAGCGGCCAGCACATTTCCAGCTAAAAAATCTTTCAGCCAGCCTGAACTAAACTTAATGCCATATTCAGAAATTGGCCGACGATCTATTTTCCGGGAACCAAGCCAGAGAATCCCGATCATAACTATTGCCAACACGATGGTAAATCCATAACCTCTGAATCCCCAAAGCCCAATAGCTGCGATAGAGGTGAGCAAAATGGCGGTCACGATTAAAATTCTCCAAAAAGAGCGCAGCCTGTTTTCGTAAGAGCTAAAAAAGAGGATTTTCACGATTGAACGCTTATTATATGTTAGTCTGTTTTATAATAATAGAATCTGACAAGCAAACAATACAAAATTTTATAGTGTAATTATGGCTAAACGTGTCGCATTTTTTGCCGGTAAGGAGTCCGTTGAAAATTATTTTAATCTGGAATCGAACAGGGATAACATATTTGAGCCGCATTACAATTTATCTGCAGGTCATCACATCCTCATTGTGCACAAGATGGGTGCTAAACCTTCGATAAACAGAGTTCGATGGAGTGATGAACAAACCCATGAAACAACGGTTGATACTGAAAAGGCAATCGAGCTACTTCAGAAAAAAGAGTTTGTAAGCTGTGCTGTGCCATTAAGCGGTTTTTATATCTGGAAAGATGACAAGGAGAAAGGCAGCCCGTTTTTTGTGCGTATGATAAATGACCCACTGATGGTAGCGGCGGGTATTTATAACAAAAAAGCCGATTATTTCAAGCTTATCACAATGCCCTCAAATGTTCTGATTAATCCAATGTCTGAAACGATGCCCGTTTTGCTGGATAGAGAGCTGTCTTTTAAGTGGCTTGAGGCAGAAGAAAAGAATGAAACGGCTGATATTATTGAGAAAGCCAAAAAGCTATTTTTGTTAACCGACTTGTCTGTTGTTCGTGTAAGTGAAAAAGTTAACGACCCTTCAAATAACGATGAAAAACTTATTCAACCCATTCCAAAATAGGTTTGTCTTTACTTTTATCCGGCAATAATATTCGAGTGGTTCGTTATTACAAATACCTTTTTAATAAGGGTAAATAGTTTTATCTTAAGGATTCTATAAACCAAGAAAATTTTTTACATAGTATGTTATACGGAATTATTGTTGCAGTCATTACACTGATCAGTTTTTTATTAATCGTCGTTATTCTTCTTCAGCCGGGACAAAAAGAAGGTTTGTCCGGTGGCCTGGCAGCCGGTATGGCCGGTGGCGCATCTATGGGTGCCCGCAGAACAGCAGATTTGCTTTCTAAAACCACATCAATCTTAGCAGCGCTGTTTCTGTCTTTGAGTGTTTTAGCAAACTTTGCGATCGATCGTGGCGATAGCGGTCAAAGCACTATTCAGCAATCTGCAATGGAGAATGTTGATCCATCAGAATTTACAGCACCTTCTCAGACGCAGTCCGCTGTTCCTGAACAGGAAGACTTGGATATTGAAGAATAAACTCTTCAAGTTCTAAAAATTTTTAAGCCGTGATTTGAGCACATCAAGTCACGGCTTTTTTTATGCGCTTTTCTTATTTAACGTGAGTTTGATATAATTTTATCGATAATCGTCAGTTTGAGCGCAGTTTCGACCGTTTTTTGGTCGGAACGGAGTCGAAAACACATTTCGACTTCATTTCGAGGAAAAAGCACCCTCGAAATTGCGCTCAATGTGACGTGTTGCATCATTTGAGGCATCTTTATCTCGAACTGACGTTATTTAAGGAGCCTTTCGTAAAAAGGCAGGAATTTACTTCGAGGTACTTCACTTTTTTGGCAGGTATAAAAAAACCCGAATCGGGTGATTCGGGTTTTAAATAAATGATATTTAGAGAACCTTAGACAGATTCAATAATGGAATTCAAGGTTTTACTCGGTCTCATTCGGTCAAAAACGATCTCCCGGTTTGGCCAGTAGTAACCTTCAATATCTTCAGGTTGCCCCTGGGCATCAATCAACTCTTTATTGATCTGTTCCTCATTCTCTTCAAGCTTTTCGGCCACAGATTTGAAATGATTAGCCAGATCTGTGTCTTTTGTCTGTTTAGCCAATGCACGAGCCCAGTAGGTGGCCAGATAGAAGTGACTGCCTCTATTGTCGTGTTCGTTCACTTTTCTGGATGGAGACTTATCATTTTGCAAATAGGTCGTATTTGCTTCATCCAAAGCCTCAGAGAGTATCAGGGCGCGCTCATTATCAAACGTTTTTGATAAATGTTCCAGGGATACTGCAAGAGCCAAAAATTCACCCAAAGAGTCCCAGCGCAAGTGGCCTTCATCTAAAAACTGCTGAATATGCTTTGGCGCGGATCCACCTGCTCCGGTTTCAAAAAGTCCGCCGCCGTTCATCAATGGAACAATGGAGAGCATTTTTGCACTGGTTCCAACCTCAAGAATCGGGAATAGATCGGTAAGATAGTCGCGAAGAACGTTACCTGTAACGGAGATTGTGTCTTTTCCGTCTTTTGTTCTTTTCAGGGTGTATCGCATTGCCTTAACGGGCGACATAATTTGAATATCCAATCCGTCTGTATCGAACTCGGGAAGATACTGTTTTACTTTTTTGATCAGCTCTGTGTCGTGAGCACGATCTTCATCAAGCCAGAAGATTGTCGGATCGCCGGTTTCGCTGGCTCTTCGTACCGCAAGTCCAACCCAGTCTTTAATAGCGGCGTCTTTGGTCTGGCACATTCTCCAGATATCGCCTTCCTCAACATCGTGCTCTAACAGTGTGTTGCCGTTTTTATTAACAACGCGAACATTTCCTTTGCCGGAAATTTCAAAGGTTTTGTCATGCGATCCATATTCTTCAGCTTTTTTAGCCATCAGTCCCACATTAGGTACACTTCCCATTGTGGTTGGATCAAAAGCACCGTTCTCCTTGCAGAAATCGATGACTTCCTGATAAATTCCTGCATAGCTGCTTTCAGGAATGACGGCTTTTGTATCCTGAGTTTCATCGTTTTTGTTCCACATCTGTCCTGAGGTGCGGATCATGGCCGGCATGGAAGCATCTATAATTACATCGCTCGGTACATGCAGATTGGTTATTCCCTTGTGTGAATTAACCATCGCCAGGTCCGGCCCGTTTTCGTAACATTTCTGAATATCAGCTTTAATCTCAGCCTGTTTATCTTCAGGAAGTTCCTTGATTTTTTCTTCCAGGTCGCCAAAACCGTTATTGGGATCAACACCCAGTTCGTCCAGTGTTTTACCATGCTTTTCAAACACATCCTTGAAATAGACTCTCACGGCATGGCCAAAGATGATAGGATCTGAAACCTTCATCATGGTTGCCTTCATATGGAGTGAGAAAAGAACGCCCTTTTCCTTGGCATCCTGAACCTGATTTTCTAAAAACTCCAGCAGTTCACTTTTGCTCATCGCGGCTGCGTCAATCACTTCGCCGGGAAGAAGCGATAGGCCATCTTTTAGAACGGTTACGTCTCCGTTTTCATCCACAAACTCAATTTTCACTTCATCTTCGCTACCCAGTGTGAGTGATTTTTCGGAATGTGCAAAGTCGTTGTCACTCATGGCTGAAACATGAGTTTTAGAATCGGAGCTCCATTCACCCATAGAGTGCGGGTTATTTCTGGCATACTCTTTTACCGGCTTTGGAGCTCTTCTGTCTGAATTACCCTCTCGCAGAACCGGATTTACAGCACTTCCCTTAACCGCGTTGTAGCGTTCCTGAATTTTCTTTTCTTTATCGTTTTTAGGCTCCTCAGGATAGTCGGGAAGGTCGTACCCTTTACCTTGCAGCTCTTTGATTGCAGCAGTCAGCTGAGGGACAGAAGCACTGATGTTTGGAAGCTTGATGATATTTGCTTCCGGCTTTTTAGCCAGTTCGCCAAGCTCGGCAAGTGCATCCGATACTTTTTGATCATCCTTCAAATAATCCGGAAATTTGGCAAGTATTCTGCCCGCAAGTGATATGTCTTTGGTTTCCACGTTTACTCCGGCAGCTTTAGTAAAAGCTTCTAAAATTGGCAGAAAAGAGTGGGTAGCAAGGAAAGGTCCCTCGTCAGTAATTGTATAAAAGATCTTGGCTTTATCAGTACTCATGTTTAAAATACTTTTCGGTTAGTTATTTAGTTATTAACTCTGCATGATTTACCGGGTGCTTTAAAAAAACTGCAAAGCAGATATCTCTACTACTCTTCTTCAAGCAGATTTTTTACATACTCATTTTCAGGGTCCATTTTCAACGCCTGCTGATAGTATGTTTTTGCTTTCTCGTCGTGACCGCCTTTTTTCATCAGGTCGCCCATTAAAATCCAGTTTTCCACGTCCCGGGGCTCTTTACGGATTCTATCCAAAAGATAGGGAATAGCTTCATTTCCTTTCCCTGCCATAACCATGTAGAGAACCATGTTTCTGTGTGCGGCAGGCAGGTTATCCAGTTTGATGGCCCGTTCAAAATCTTCTTTTGCATTTTCAGCATCGTCATCGTTGAGATATGAATATCCCCTCAGATTGTAGAGCCTTCCATCTTCATCATCTCTTTCAATGGCATCCGTTAACGATTTAATGCTCGATTCCCATTGATTGAGCTTTTGCATTACCTCGCCTTCAAGAGTGTACCCTTCCGGCGCATCCGGATTCATCCTCTGTAGTTGTCTCGCGGTATCGAGGCTTTTATCAAGATCTCTTTCGTGTAAAAGTTCATATCCTTGTTTATGTTTTTCTTCGAAACTCATGAATTATCAGTCTTTTTCTCTTTTTCGGTTATGTCTTCAAATTCCGCATCTTCGATCTGATCTAAGTTGGGCCTCTCTTTTCGCTTTGATGGGCCCTGTCTGAATTGATCAAAAGGAGATGATGATTTTCTTTTCTGTTTTGATTTTGGCCCTTTGATCAATCTATAAATCAAGTAGATAAAAAGGGCTATTAGTAGCCAGCGGATCATTAATTAATCAGGTATAATATGAATGTGTGTATTGCTTCGAATCGGTTGATTGTAAATCTGTTCTTTAATATACGACAAGTGGCTTGGATTATTAACAAAATCGATTTCTGAGGCGTTAATAATCATCAAGGGAGCTTTATTGTAGTGGTAAAAAAATTGATTGTACGCATCACTGAGCTCCTGTAAATAGTCGGGTGTGATGTGTTTTTCGTAATCCCTCCCACGCTGCTCGATATTATTCATCAGCCGATCCACGTTGCTTTGAAGATATATAACAAGATCCGGCCTGGCAGAAATCCCCGTCATTATATTGTAAATATTATCGTAGAGGTTCATTTCGTCTTCGCCAAGATTCAGCCGCGCAAAAATGCGATCTTTTTCAAACATGTAGTCAGATACGATGCCGCCGTCAAAAAGATCACGGCTGAGCATTCGCTGCTGCTGTTTGAAACGACTGGCCAAAAATGAAAGCTGTGTTTGGAATGCGTAGCGTTCTCGATTTTCGTAAAAATGAGGAAGAAAGGGATTCTCTTCAAACTCTTCCAGCACCAGACGGGCGTTACTGCTTTCGGCAATTAGTTTTGCCAATGACGTTTTTCCGACTCCTATTACGCCTTCAATGGCGATAAAATCAAATTGATTGGGCATTGTTGTTTGCTAAATCCTAATGGTATTTACCAGCTAATATCTGTTTTCTCAATTTCCATGCGCGGTGCATTTTTTACCATCTGCTGAATAGGAGTTCCGGTTGAGATGTCTACCCAATCCGGGTCAATTTCCAGCATAGGCTTAAGCACAAAAAGGCGCTTTCGATATTCCGGGTGTGGAATAATAAGGGTATCCTTATCAATCACCAAGTTTCCATAGCGAATGATATCCAGGTCCAGAACTCTCGGGCCCCACCGTTCTGTTTGAGTTCGCCCGGCCTCTTTTTCAAATGTTTTTAGCTCATCTAAAAGATCTGGTGGAGACAAATCGGTGGTGATTTTTGCAGCGCCATTATAAAAAGTGTATTTGGCAGGTCCCACGGGCTCCGACTCCCAAATGGATGACTTAACAATTGGTTTGAGTGAGAGTGAAGCTAAAAACTCTGCAGCCAATTTGAAGCTTTTCAGCCTATCTCCGAGGTTGGCACCAATCGCAACAATTACCGTTTCCATGTCATGGTTATTTGAGCGTACTTAGCAGGAGAATCAACCGGTGGATTTAACTTTCTTACGGTTACAATCAGTTCAATGATAGTCTCAGCTTTTTTGAATAGCTCTTCCCCGATTTGATAGCAAAGCGTTTCAATTAGTTTTTTGGATGGGCCGTAAATAATTTCTGCAGCAGTCTTTTCAGCAAGAGAGTAGTCGAAAGTTTTGTCCAACTCCTCATTTTTGATCGAGTCTTTAAAAAAACCCTTCGCGGTTACGTCCACTTCAAACTGATTGCCCTCGATTCTCTCGATTTCGGCATGCCCGTGCTTCCCGTGAAACTGAATAGATTTAATAGTGATGACATCCGGTGCGTCCTGCGAGTTTTGCATAAACTATATAGAATAGAAAATCAGGTGAGCATTATCAGTGAGCGGTTTGGTATCAGAGGCTGGCCACTTCGATTTTTTGTTCCAGTTCGCTGAGGATGCGCTTGTGCTTCGGGCTTGTAGAGAGCCGCTCTTCCACCGTAGAGATGGCGTGAATCACCGTTGAATGGTCTCGCCCGCCAAACTGTAATCCAATCGTTTTAAGGCTCGATTTGGTATACTTCTTGGAAAGAAACATGGCGATTTGCCGGGCTTCTACAATTTCCTGTTTTCGGGTTTTCTCGCGCACCTTGTTTGTGTCAATACCAAAGTGTTCACACACATAATTCTGAATGGATTCAATGGAAATCTGCGTGTGTGAACTTTTCACCATATCCTTCAGCACATTTTTAGCCAGAGTAAGATCAATTTCATCTACATGCTTGAGCGAAGCCGTGGCCAGTAATTTAATGATGGCTCCTTCCAGGTCGCGAACATTGGACTTAAAGTTGTGGGCGATAAATTCAAGAATGTTAGGGTCTAGCGTAATGCCATTGTCGTTTGCCTTTCGCTCAAGTATGGCAAAACGGGTTTCATATTCGGGAATTTGCAGATCTGCGCTTAGTCCCCAGCTGAAACGGGAAATCAGGCGGTCTTCAATATCAGGGATGTCTTTGGGTGCTCGGTCACTGCTTAAAATAATCTGTTTTCCATCCTGATGGAGTGCGTTAAAAATGTGGAAAAACTCCTCCTGTGTCTTTTCCTTTCCGCTGAAGAACTGAATGTCGTCTACAATAAGTACGTCAATGTTTCTGTAATACGTGGTGAATTCACTCGCCCTGTTGTTTCGAATGGCCTGAACAAACTCATTGGTGAATGTTTCCGAAGAGACATACATCACGGCAAACTCATCTCCGAAATCCCGCTTTATCTTGTTGCCGATACTTTGAATCAGGTGTGTTTTCCCCAGCCCGGTTCCGCCATAAACAAATAGCGGATTAAATGAATTTTTTCCTGGATTTTCGGAAATGGCCATGGCCGCGGATCTTGCCAGCCGGTTGCAGTCTCCCTCTATGTACCGCTCAAAAACGTAATTGCTGTTTAGGTTCGATTCAATATTCGCTTTTTTAATTCCAGGTATAACGAATGGGTTTTCGATTTTACCGGGATGATAGTCAGAAAAAGTATTGACTTGCTGCGAATTGTTTGGAGGGCTTGGCCGCTGCGGCAATCTCACAGATCGATTGTCTTCCATTCGATCAGATTTTTCCACTAACACTGAATATTCCAGTTTCCCTTGGTCGCCTAAAATTTTTGCGATAGTAGAACGGAGCATATTATAATAGTGCTCCTCCAGCCACTCGTACCAGAATTGACTGGGCACCTGTATTGTAAGAGTATCATTTTCGAGCTTGACTGGTTTGATCGGCTCAAACCAGGATTTGTACTTCTGATAACTGATATTATCCTGAATTATCTCTAAACATTCACTCCATGCACTTTCAGCGGTAAGTGTATTCAACGTAAACAACCTCCTGGGGACTTGTGGTATTAAAATATTGAGCAGTTATCCACACGGTTCAATTGGACTGCCGTAATAGCTGAACAGAAAATGTGAATTTATTACCCTGAAATCAAAAAAAATTTACCCAGTTACCCCAAAGTTATCCACATTTTTATAAATACCCTAATTTATTGGTGCGCAATAAATTAGGGTTTATTTAAAAAAATTACCAAATTCCGCTTGACACCGCTTAACAATTCCCTAACGCAAATTTAGTCTGGGGGAAACTTTGGATTTCCGGCGATAAAAACTTTTCCACAAGTTATCCACATTGTGTGCGATATATAAGTGACTAACAGTTGAAAATGTCTAAAGAAAGGAAAAAAGCAGTTGATACTGCGCTATTTAACAGGATTTTGGGCAATTAGAAACCGATCATTTTCATCGTAGTCCTGAATGAGCTCTACATCATGAAAAAATGAGACTGCCGTCTCTTTTATTTTCACAGCAAATTTGTCATTGCACTCCAGGAAAAGCTTGGCTCCGGAGAGCGATGCGAATTCACAGATTTTTCGATAAAGTGACAAAGGATCATTGTGGAAGAGCGCAAGTTCAGGTTCATAATTTAAAACCTGTGGATCCATCTCACTTTTTTCGGGAGGGGTGATATAAGGAGGATTGGAGATAATGATATCCCATTCCTGTTCCATAATCTTTTTATTCTGAACCAACGTGTTCAGGTCAGCTTCTAAGAATGCGACTTCTACTTCGTTGAGCTCTGCGTTGTGAGATGATAATTTCAGTGCCTCGGGCGAAATGTCAACTCCCGTACAGTTCCAATTGGGACGAGCTTTTTTAATGGCAATTGGAATGCATCCACTGCCGGTTCCTATATCAAGAACACTAAGTGCGTCAGCGTTGGAATGTTGATTGAGTATCAGTTCAACCAGCTGTTCCGTTTCCGTTCTTGGAATGAGTACATCTTTGTTTACATGAATTGTACAGTTCAGAAAATCAGTAGAACCGGTCAGATGCTGCAGAGGTTCATGTAAACTTCTTCTCTTTACTAAAGGACGAAGCTGATCCAGCTCAGTGGAGGAAAGTGGACGGTCGAATTTCAGGTAGAGATCCAGCCGGTTAATATTGAGTACATCAGCTAAAAGCCACTCAATACTAAGCCTGGGATTTTGAACACCTTTCTCTTCAAAAAAATCCGTGGTCCATTCAAGCATGGACAGAACGGTCCATACTTTTTCGGAATTACTGCTCATTTATATATATAGTTAATCTTCCTCTTCTTCTTCGGAAGCGGGAGATGCAACTTCTTCTTGCAGTGAAAGTCCAAATCGTTTCGAAAAGTCCATGATAAAATCAATCACATCAGACTCAATGCTTCTTTCTTCTGAGAGAGAGCTGCCACGAAATCCCATTCTTCCGCCTGATTTTTTAAGTTCAATTCGAGTGTGATCGTCGTTGCACTCAAGTATGGCGGTTAACGTGGTTGTTGCGTTGATCTGTTTTTCATATTGCTCATAAACAGCAACAAAAATTTCATCGTTGTTTGCTGATGATTTATAATTGTATAGAAACTTCGGTTCTAAAGCTTCAAACAGCTTGGATGGAATTCTTCGAAGCGTCTTGTTTGGCCCGTATGCCAAATATTTTGTGACTGTGCTCATAATCACCTAAATGATTGAATTGAAGTATGAAAAGAGAAATTTCTGCCTGAATAAAAGCCTAAATACAACAATAATCAAATGCCGTTTTACAAAAGAAGCATCTTTCAATAAAATTATTGACCTTAATCTGTTGTTAGATGCAATGGATTTAACGATTAATGCGTTAGAGAACTAAGTTACTCAGAACTATTCAGGTATATGAAAAAATCAATACAACTTCTACAAACAGGCTTACTTGCTCTACTATTCTCATTTTTTCTCTCAAGTGATCTAAAAGCTCAGATTGAGGAACCGGACGTAATTAAGCCTCAAAGAGATGCTACGACCCTGAGCGATGTGTATGAGTCGGGATTCGGAATAAATATCAACATGAACAATTTTGGATTTGGTATTGGCGGCGAATATCGAAGAGTGGTGGGACCACAATCCGAAATTATGTTCTCTTTGGGCATAACAGGCTTGCGGGATGAAAGCGAACAGACGTTTACCGATTTTTTCTTTGGGCAGCAGATTATACCCAATAAATTTCAAAGGGGATTAGCCTTTCCTTTAATGGCGGGTTTCAGACAACGTATTTTTCCCAAATCTGTACAGGAAAACTACAGATTTTTTGTGAGTGCACAAGCCGGTCCGGTAGCGGCATTTACATATCCATATTTTAATGACAGGAACGATAACAACTATCGGGAGACGGGTAATGAGTACCTGATTATTGAAGATAATGGGGAGCTTTTCATACAATTTGCACAACCGGAACGGGTTAATGATGTTTTTTCAAGAATGGGAGAAGGTGACTGGCATTGGGGCGGTGCCGGTGAAATTAAACTGGGTGTAGATATCGGAAGTAATTTTTCACGCCTGAACAGTGTTGAATTTGGCTACTATTTCTACTACTTCACAGAGGGAATACAAATGATGCAACCCAAGCAGCCTGTTATTCAGCAACAGACAGGTCCAAACCAAAGCCCGTATGTTTGGCAGAATGGCCAACTTGTGCTGGAGGACTTTTTTGAGCCACAGAAATTTTTTGGCACACCGCAAATTACCTTTACATTTGGCTGGCTTTGGTAAGTTGATCAAGCCAATTTTTGGGTGACCGGAGAGAATCTAAAATCAGATCGGGTTTATACTTTTCGAGCTGTATTTTATTGAAACTACCGGTGGTTACTGCGACGGCTTTTGCTCCGAAATGACGCGCACAGCGAACATCATTTGGAGTATCGCCTATTACAATGAACCGGTTTGATTCAGCCGATTGATTAAATCTTTTCTTGTACTCCATACTCGCCAGCCCGGGAAGGTGGTTTCTATCGTGATGGTCACAGCCGAAACCCCCAAATTCAAAGATCTCGTTTAAGCCCACCGCTCCAACTTTTGCATAAGCTACTTCCCGGTAGTTTCCCGTACATAAACCAACGGGGATATTGTGGAGCCGTGCAAAGTCTATCGCGTCGCGCACTCCCTCAATCATGTCCACATCTTCCGCTGAGAGGTTTTCTGTCATTAATTTTATATACCTGGCTGAAATAGAGTCATACAGATTCCGGGTATGAGAGAACTCCTCAATGAGCTCAGTAAAAATATCCCTGTCGGTTCGGCCGGCAAAAGAGCGATTTTTTAGTGAAATATCACTGAGTTCAAACTCCGTTAATATTTGATGTATAATTTCATGCAGGAAATTCTTTTTTACATGTAGTAACGTTCCGTCAATATCGAACAGTAAGATGGGTTTCATCGTTATATTTCTTGATGAAGAGATTTAGCATTAACTTTAGAGTACTTATACACTAACCAAAATAATTGATTATGAGTTTAATTGAAGACATCCATGCGAGACAAATTCTGGATTCACGTGGCAACCCAACAGTTGAGGTTGACGTGGTTTTGTCTAATGGAGCCATAGGAAGAGCAGCAGTTCCGTCAGGTGCATCAACAGGAGAGCACGAAGCCGTAGAATTGCGAGATGATGACAAGAGTTATTATCTGGGTAAAAGCGTGAAGAAAGCTGTCGAAAATGTGAATGGTGAAATTGCTGAGGAACTGATTGGGTACCCTGCCTATTTACAGACAGAAATTGATCAGATGATGATTCAGCTGGATGGCACACCGAATAAATCGAAACTGGGAGCCAATGCTATTCTGGGAGTTTCGATGGCCGTGGCCAAAGCAGCAGCGGAAACAACCGGTCTTCCTCTCTGGAGATATCTGGGCGGTGTAAATGCAAAAGTATTGCCACTCCCGATGATGAATATCATCAATGGTGGATCACACGCTGATAATAATGTAGATCCTCAGGAATTTATGATCATGCCGGCGGGAGCAGACTCATACAGCAAGGCAGTTCAAATGGGAGCAGAGATATTTCATAACCTTAAGAAGGTTCTCTCTTCAAAAGGATACAGCACAGCCGTTGGGGATGAAGGGGGTTTTGCTCCTGACCTCAAATCAAATGAAGAGGCTGTAGAGGTCATTCTGAAGGCCATAGAAAAAGCCGGATATACACCTGGAGATGATGTATTAATCGCACTTGATCCTGCCGCATCTGAATTTTACAATACCAAAACAGGTATCTACGAATTTAAGTGGAGTGACGGTTCAAAGCGTGATGCCGATGCCATGGTTGAATACTGGACCGAGTGGGTCGAAAAATACCCGATTATTTCTATCGAAGATGGAATGTATGAGGATGACTGGGACGGCTGGAAAACCATGACGGATGCTTTGGGTGATAAAATTCAGCTAGTGGGCGACGACCTGTTTGTAACCAACACAGATCGTTTAGCCGAAGGAATAAAGAAAGGAATTGGAAACTCAATTCTTGTCAAGGTGAATCAGATCGGTACGTTAACCGAAACGCTCGACGCGATTGAGATGGCTCATAAAAACGGTTATACAGCCGTGATTTCCCACAGATCCGGTGAAACGGAGGATACCACCATTGCCGATATCGCAGTGGCGACCAATGCCGGCCAGATCAAGACGGGCTCTATGAGTAGAACCGATCGGATTGCCAAATACAATCAGCTCTTTAGAATAGAAGAGGAGTTGGGCGAAAGTGCACTTTTCCTGGGAAGAGATGTATTTGGGCTATAACCTGAATTCATATATCGAATTTGAAAAGGGACAGTCAACGCTGTCCCTTTTTTATTTGGAGAAAGATTTTCGTAAATCACTGTGGGTGATTAAAATCTGCTAATTTGAAAGTCCGTCTTTAAAAAACCAATTCTGAACAGTACTTTTTCTCACTGATAAGTAAAAGCTCAAATCAAAGAGCCGTTAATTGAATTCGGGTAAACATATGGCATCACAGACGAAACAGATACAGCTTGCGGGTGAGCTATTTGAAGCTGTCCAGAAAAAGAAGATTTTTTCCGACTGCAAGCAGTTTGTGGATATGGTACCAAAAGATGACCCTGAGAGAATTTTCCGGCTATGGGAAAAACTGAAAGATGAGCCCATCTTTGATCTGAAAACGTTTGTTCTCACATACTTTGAGAAACCGGAAGAGTATTCACAAGTTGTCAATATTAACAGGAAAAAAGTCTGTAGAGAGCACATCAGTTCTCTTTGGAATGTACTGTTTAGAAAACCGGATAAAGCTGTTTCCGAGTTTGATTCATTGATTCCATTGCCACATCCTTACGTTGTAGCCGGCGGGAATTTTAGGGAAGTGTACTATTGGGAAAGCTATTTTATGGCTCAGGGTCTTCGGGCTGACGGCCACGAAAAGATGATTCTGAATATGGTGCACAATTTCAGCCATCTCATTAAAAAGCTTGGATATATACCCGGTGGCAACAGGGTTTATCTGGCGGATCGCTCTCAGCCTCCATTTTACACTCCGATTGCGGAAATGGCAGTAAAGCTTTTTGGGGATGATCTGCTGGGTGAAGTTCTTCCGGCCGCTGAAAAAGAGTATAATTTCTGGATGGATAAAGATGAAAATCAGGAGAAGCATGCCGTTTCGTTTGCTCTTCAAAAAAGAGTTGGCCCTGATGACAAAATTCATACAAGTAACTACCGGCTTAATCGCTATTGGTCGGACCGGACAACACCCCGGCAGGAGGCCTGGAATAGAGATTTAGCAGAAATCAAAACCTATAATGGGAATAACGAAAAGGAGTTTTACAGAAATATTCGCGCAGCAAGTGAATCGGGTTGGAGCTTCAGCAGCCGGTGGCTGACGCAAAACAGTGGCCAAAAAACGATATCTACAACAGATATCCTCCCTGTAGATTTAAACACACTCTTGTGGTACACGGAGAAAAAAATATCGGATTGGAATTTTAAGGTTGGTAAAGATGAGAAAGCCCGTGAATTTGAACGAAGGGCCTATCAGCGGAAAAAGGCGATCATTGAGCTGATGTGGGGTAAATCGGAAGGATTCTTTTTTGATTACAACGTTCGAACAAAAAAACGAACCGAACACTGGACGCTTGCCGCAGTATATCCGCTCTATTTTGGGCTGGCTACAAAAGATCAGGCAACGAAAATCGCATCCCATCTGGAGAGAAGGTTTTTAAAGAAAGGCGGTTTGGTGACAAGTCTGCAGGAGTCCGGGCATCAATGGGATGCGCCATACGGATGGGCACCTCTGCACTGGATGGCAGTTGTGGGTCTGAAAAATTACGGATTCAATCGCTTATCGGATGAGATAACCGGACGCTGGATGAGTTTAGTTGATCAGGTGTTCCAGCAAAACGGAAAGCTGGTTGAGAAATATAATGTAATTGATTTGGATCGGGAGAATGCCGGTGGAGATTACGCCTATCAGGATGGATATGGCTGGACAAATGGTGTTTACAGCGCGCTCGACGAAATGAGAAAAGAGTAGTACATATCCCTGAGAGTGAACATTATTTCATGTATTTTGTTCATCTGATGAAATGGATGATGATGAACAAAATATGCGTATAAATCGCCTCAAGCTTCGAAATTTTAGAAATCATATAGATACAGAAGTTCGGTTTGCTCCGCACATCAACCTGATAACAGGACAGAATGGGTCCGGTAAAACCAACCTGATTGATGCCATTCACTATCTCTGCATGAGTCGCAGCTTTGTTGCTTCCAGTGATATGTATGTTCCCCATCACGACGAGAAGTATTTTATGATTAACGGTGATTTTGAAGGGGAGATCCGGGCATCCTTTAAAGTGAGCTGCAGCTATTCGAAAGGCGATGGTAAAAAGATTTTTGTAAACGACAGCCCGCTTGACCGGCTCTCGGACCTGATCGGGATGGTACCGGTTGTTGTTTTGAGTCCTGAGGATAAGAAGCTGACCAGCGAAGGCCCGGCCGAACGCCGATCTTTTTTGGATTCGCTTATCAGTCAGATATCGCCAAAATATTTGCGCGATCTGATGAAGTTCAGAAAAATCAGAAAGCAGCGGAATAAACTCCTTCAGGAGTTTAGGGGATCACTGTCAATGCTGAAAACCTATCTTGAACCGTGGGATGAGCAGCTGACAGAAACCGGTGCATCCATTATATTTAAGCGATTTGAAGTTCTTGAACAGTTTAAGAGATACCTGGCTCTGCAGTATCGTACGATATCGGAATTGAAGCTGGAACCGACCCTGGAATATCAAACTATATGTGAGGATTTGAGCAGCGTTGAAGTAATCCGCGAGACATATCAAAAACTTCTGGAAGATGATTTTGAAAAAGAGGCGGAGCGTGAGCAGACACTTACCGGTCCGCATCGCGATGAAATTGTATTTTATCTGGATGACAGTGAGCTTCGGAAGTATGGATCGCAGGGGCAGCATCGCCTGTTTTCTATGGCACTGAAGATGGCTCAGCTTTTTTACTATACAGATCAGCTGGATGACCTGCCGATCATGCTGCTTGATGATGTGTTTGGGAATCTGGATCAACAGAAAATTGACGTGATTACGGAGACACTGACGAAACATAGCGGACAAACGTTTATTACATCAGCCACGGATCGCCCTTTTACAGTAAGTATGTTTGAGAATAAGGACGAAAATGCATGGTATACTGTTGAGGATGGGAAGGTTTCAACGAAATATTAGGCGCTTATGGCATTTGGAAAAAAACCGGAATCGATAGAGCATTTACTCAAGAATTTCTTGAAAAAAATTCCGCAGAAGACGGAGCTTCGCAGAGGTATGGTGCTTCACTTCTGGCCCGAAGTAGTCGGTGAGAATATCAACTCTGTAACTAAAAACTTAAGGTTTGAAGGCGATAAACTTTTTGTAAACGTTGAAAGTGATGTGTGGCGACACGAAATTCATGCAAACCGGTATTCGATCGTAAAACGGCTGAACGACAAGGTGGGATCAAAAGTAGTAAAAGAAATAGTTGTGCGAGCTTAAATTAAATCCGCATATTTAGCTTATGAATTTACGGGACTTCATAACGAACCGATTTAAAGTGTTCTTCACTTCCAAAGAGGCTGAAGGGGAAGAATCTGACGAAAATAATTTCTTTGCACGGGAAAAGGTTATTGTATTCAGCGTTTCTTTTGTCTTGGCGCTGAGTCTTTGGTTTGTGGTAAACATGAATCGTGAATTTAATATAACGGTTCAGGTTCCGGTCGAATTAACCAATCTGCCGGATAATCTGGCATTGCGCAGTGATGTTCCTGAAAATATATCCGTAAATGTTAGCGGCGAAGGATGGAATTTAATATCCCTATACAGCAATCCTCCCAAAGTAAGTGTAGATGCAGAGTCGCGACAGATAAATCTGTTTGAACAGATCCGGAACATGTCGGGGTCTTTTTCAGAACTTAATGTTTCTCAGGTTGATCCTATCATGCTAACCATTGAAACCGAAGAAAAAGCAACGAAAAGAGTTCCGATTGTCTCGCAAATCAATCTTAATTTACAAAATCGTTATGGGTTGATCGGCGAGCCCGAAATTAGTCCCGACAGTATAACACTAACGGGAGCTGAATCAAGACTGCAGGAACTTTCACAATGGGAAACAGAGGAGGTTACTTTTGAGGAAGTTTCAAAAAGTATGGAGAGAGTAGTTAATCTAAAGGCACCGACCGATGGAGTTATTCTAAGTACGAACGAAGTAAATTATCAGATTGACGTGGCCGAATTTACAGAAGCTGAGGTAAGAGTGCCGGTTCGAACGCGTAATCTGCCATCAGGTGAGGCTGTTTCATTTAATCCCTCATCAATTACGATCCGTTATGATGTTCCGATTCATCAATACACAGATGTGCAGGGCATTCGTCCATATGCGGTATATGTAGATTATGCCGACCTGCAGGCCGATGATACAGGATACATAACACCCAGGGTAGAAAAAATTACAGATGAGTTTGATATCCGGCTGAGAAGTTTCCAGCCACAGCGGGTATCCTACTTCAACATCATTCCCGACTAAACCGAATGTTAAAATGATTACTGTTCAGTAATCAACTTCTCTTCAAATGGGCGGATTACATCTTCTACTTCTTCCGTACCATCGAACAAGGATAAAATTTTCAGCATCACTTCATCCACCAGCACATCGGGACAGGAAGCTCCGGAAGTGAGCGCAATTTTCAGGTCTTTTTGATCTTTTGGAAGCCAATCTGCTGTCTTCACCATCTCTTTTTCCCACTGATTGAAGTGGCGTATTTCTCCGGCTGAATCAAACTCCTCGGCATCCCGGATATGATAGGTTGGGCAGTGATGTTCCAGTATCTCCACCAGGTGCATGGTATTGGATGAGTTGTAGCCACCCACCACAATGGCGATATCCGGTTTGGCATCAGCCAATGCGTACGTTGCCGACTGATTTTCGTTGGTGGCATAGCAGAGCGTATCTGATGTGTCGGCAAAGTGGTCGAGCACATTCTGCTCTCCGAATCGGGCTTTTGCGGCTTTCTTCAGAATCCCCATCACCTGCTGCGTTTCAGTAGCGAGCATGGTCGTCTGATTGATCACGCCAAAAAACTCCAGATCTTTTAGCGGGTCGAATCCCTCCGTGCTCTTGTGGCCAAAATACTTTTCAAAATCTTCGATAGGTCGCTTTTCAGTCATGATATCGGCCAGAATCTGAGCTTCATCGGGATTCAGCACAACGACCGTTGGGGAGTGATCGGCGCTGTGTGAAAATGTGGCACGGGTTTCTTCATGTCGATGTTTTCCATGTATCACAAGGCTGTACCCTTTCTTTCCAAGCTGATTTCCCCGCTTCCAAACCTTTTCCACAAACGGGCAGGTGGTGTTATACTGATAGGGATCGATGCCTTTTGCCTTTAACTTTTTGCCGATTTCGAGCGTAGTGCCAAAAGCGGGCACAATTACCACATCATCCTCTGAGAGATCCTCAATCGGAATTCTCACTGATCCATCGGTATCAAAAAGGAACTTTACCCCACGTTTCTGCAGATCTTCATTCACGGTTGGATTGTGAATCATCTCACTGAGCAGGTAGATATTCTTGCCCGGATTCTCCTCCACCGTTCGGTAGGCGATGTCGATGGCGTTCTCTACTCCGTAACAAAACCCGAAGTGACGCGGAATCAAAAATGTGACCGGCCCAAAATCCAGTTTGGTCGGGGCAAGGTCTTTCTTGCGCGGATCGGTGATTTTGTTCGCTTCTTTTACCTTGCGGATGATGGGCGATTTAAACATCGCCGGAATTTCAAACTCTTTACGGGCCATGGGAATGTTGAATATCGAACACCGAATGTTGAATGACGATGTATCATTTAACAAACGGTTTTAGTTTAAAAAATTTGATTGAGTGAAAGATACAGAGTTCAAAAGAGAAACACGTGGAGGGATCATTTGATTCAGGTACGGTTCTTAATTCTAATGGAAAGAGTGAAAATTTTATCACATCATTTACCAAAAAGAAATAAAAATAGAGTGTTATGGCAGAAATTAGGGTGCAGCCAAATTTAATTTATTTGCGTTGGTATTCGGTTTTTATGGCTCTTTGCGGTGTAATTATAGTTGGAGGGCATGCTTACTATTACGCCGTGGGGCAATTGACAGGTGATTGGTATTTCAGTTTCTATATGGGAGCATTCGCACTCTTTATCGGTGCAGGGTATTTGTCAGGGTATATTAATCCCAATATTTCTGAAATTATGATCAATGAAAACGGAATAGAGTCCAGTAAGTCACTGTGGGACAGTTCGCTGAAATGGGATAAGCTAAAGAAAGTAGAGCTTCAGAAAGACCGGATTGAAGTTCAGTATTTAAAGACGGGACTGACGAATAAAATTATTATTCCAATGATGATTCGTTACAATTCGGAAAAGATGCGGACTTTGGAAAGAGGGTTATTGGAGCGTTGCAGCATGAAAGGTGTAGAGTTTGAGTCGAGACTGAAAACAAAAAAAGATTAAGAATACCATGATAGATAAAGCGAAATTAGTTCGATTTTTTGAGTCTGAGTTAAATGGATTCAGTTCAAACTTCCTTTATAAGGATAAACAGTTGCTTAACGAGGATAAGTTTAATGACTTTGCTCAAGTTCTTTTGAAGCGCAGTAAAAAATCGTTCGGTATTATGTTTGCCGTCGCTCTATGTTTTGTGTTGATCGGCGTTCTTTATCTATCAAATCTGGTAGTCCCCGGATCCCCTATGTGGATTGGATTATCCTATATGTTTCTTGGTATCTCATTTATGGTTATTTCAACAAGAGAATATTATCAAATCAGGGGTTCTATGACGTTACTGCTGAATCTTTTGGAAGCGGATGAGAATGAACAACTTTCCCCGAATATAAAACTGATAAATGCGTGAATAATGCAGCTGGTGATTCACTTCAGTTTTGAAAAATATAGCCTTATGGAAAAAGTAAACTTCGAACAATAGATTATGGATAGCGTGAGATTTACCGGTGATGATAAATATGTAAAAATTTACAATGTCTTCTTGATCTTACTCGGATTGTTTCTTTTGGTTGGAGCGATTTACAGGTACAAAGGCGGGTATGTTGATGTTGATTTTGAATGGTTTACGCACATATTTGCAGGAATATACGGGGTGGCTGCAGGATCAAGCGTAATATTTGGAAATAAGAAACCTTTATCAGCAATAATTATAGATAATGAAAAAATCAGCTCTGAAAGTCCTTTAGAAAGTTCATTTAAGTGGGCGCATATAAAAAAAATAGAGCTGGACAAAAAAAGGATAAATCTACAGTATTTACGAACCGGAATCACAGGCACATTAAAAATTCCATTCACATTACGCTTCAAAAATTTAGACCGGCTAAGTACTGCTTTGGCTGAAATGTGCGATAGTAAAGAAATAGAGTTTGTGAATAAATTAGAACAAGATTAATTGAAAAGAGCCAGCTATGATAACCAAAGAGAAAATCAAAGAGTACTTCGAGCAAGAAATAGAAAACCAGGGTAAGCTGATGGAGCTGCTATACAGAGACAAGAAACTTTTGAATGAAGAGAGGTTCGGCGACTTTGCTACAGAACTCCTTCAGAGAGCAAAAAAAGCCTACTTGGGTTCTATGGCATTTGGGATGATGTTCTTTATGCTCGGCTCTATGTATCTAATTAATTTGTATTTGTTTAATACATCATCATTTGGATCTTTTGACGTGCATCTGGGTTATGCGTATATCTTGCTTTCATTTACCGGTGCTATTTTTTCAACTAAAGAGTACTACGGTATCAGAGGTTCGATGACGTTACTGCTGAATCTTTTGGAAGCGGATAAGGAGGCCGAGCCCGATATTACTCCTGAACTGGAAACCGCCTGAACCCCTGAATTATGCCGGTTCTAACTAAAGATGAGATGAGAAACTAGATAAATTGACTGATGATTTTTGGAGTTGCTTTCTTCCGTTCATTTCTACCATGGCAATCGAGATTGATTTCTAACCAACATTTACTGCTTTAACAGAGTTGTTTTCTTCAGCTTTTGCCTGGCAGGGATATCTGATTTTTAAACAGAGTTTAAAAAATTTAAAATCTGAATAGGCCAGCGACCTTTTGGGGCTGACAGTGTTTATTTGCTGTAGTTGCAACGCCTCTACTCTGGTTGGAGTTCTAAATTCTGCACTCTATTCGGCGGAACTGGGAACCTAACTCACACCCCAAGCTGACGCTTGGGGCTACTATCTGCTCGCTCTTACAGAGCTCAATATTATTGATTCAGCTCTTTGGCTATAGAAACATGAATGTTGTTGGGAACAGGCAGTCTCAATATGGAAAACACTCCTACCACCCTAAAAAACAGAAGACTAGACAGTTTCGGCTCTCAGCTCTGAAAGAGCGCCAGATCCTAGCCTCGGGTGAAGCATAGCGAAACCCGGGGTAAAAGGCAGCGCAAAAATCACCGCCGAATAGAGGGCGTTGTTTGAAATGAAGGGTAGATATGAGGCGGTGAAACTCAATGTTGGTTTAGGATATTAATTCGCCCGAAAAAAATGCCTTGGAGTAATCAATTTTGAATTTGAGATTTATACCAATTCCTATTTGAACACACCCCTCAATCCCCTCTCAAGAGGGGAGGTGTTCTTTTACAGCTCTATAAGATATACGATTTGTTATTATTGCTTATCAGCTCTGAAAGAGCGGCCGATCATAGCCTCGGGTGAAGCATAGCGAAACCCGGGGTAAAGGCAGCACAAAAATCACCGCCGAATAGAGGGCGTTGTTTGAAATGAAGGGTAGACATGAGGCGGTGAAACTCAATGTTGGTTTAGGATATTAATTCGCCCGAAAAAAATGCCTTGGAGTAATCAATTTTGAATTTGAGATTTATACCAATTCCTATTTAAACACACCCCTCAATCCCCTCTCAAGAGGGGAGGTTTTTGATATTCAGCGCTGCAAGATATAGGATTTATTATAATTGCCTATCAGCTCTGAAAGAGCGCCAGATCTTAGCCCCGGGTGAAGCGCAGCGTAACCCGGGGTAACAGGAAGCCCAAAAACCACCGCCGAACAGAGAGCGTGGTTTGAAATGAAGGGTAGAAATGAGGCGGTGCTGCTCAGGATTGGATTGGGATGTCAATTCTGGTGAATGAGTGGATCCGATAATGAGGGATGAATGTTAACGTGAGTTCGATATGTCTTCTACATAGAATAGACTTATACCAGTTTTTAAGTACTAGATAGCCACGGAAACACGGAAGGCACTGAATAATCTCTGTTTTTTCGTGTTTCAGTAGATACTATATAACCAATTTCTATAAACAACTGATGTTTAATGACTTTTAGCTCAGATTTTATCTCGAGCTCACGTTAAATGTTTATCAAAATCTACCGGACATAATGTTCAACAGAGCGCCTGATCAAACACTCAAAAAATCGTTTTTAACCGCTCAGACTATTCAATCTCACCAATTCAACTGCAATTAACCAGTGTTAAATTCTATCCAACTCCCCGGGTCAGCGACCCGGGGTATAACGTAAACCGTATCCCGAACTATGTACCACGAACCGAAAAAATTCGTCTGACGGCGGGGAGCCGTCGGACGAGGCAAGAATGCTCAACTTATCCTTCTGCGTAGGCTCTCACATCGGCCATATCCACCATCAGATCAAACAGTGCGGTGTTTCTGACAAACGTTGGAATTCGATCACTTCCGGGACCCCATGCGGCAATCTCAACATAATCGGCCGTGTGACTGGTGCTAATAAAATTGATTCCATTGTAGTTAGCCAGGACTCCGGATAGCACTCCAGCCGGCTGCTGGCGATTTTTGAATGGTGACCGGAAATTCCCCTGGAATGACTGCTTCAGCATCAGTCCCTCTTCCCGGGAAATTTTTGTATTCATTGCGTACTCCACATGATCCATAATGGATTTTACTGTAACTCCATCCAGTGAATCGTCAGACCAGTGATATCCCATCTCATTGTACATCCACTCAAAACTGTGACGATAATCCTGAATGGTATCCAGCATGGCAGGGGAGTCACCGTAGCCTGAGCCCAGTCCGCTCAATCCCGGATTGGCGTTTCCGTGATCTGTGGTTAAAATAACCAGCGTATCATCACGGCCATCGGTAAAGTCCATCACCTCTTTGATGGCGTCATCAAATGCGATCTGATCGTAAATCAGTCCCGCAGGATCATTACCGTGTGCAGCATGATCCACCCGGCCGCCCTCAATCTGCAGAATAAACCCATTTTCATTTCTGTTCAGCCTGTCCAGCGCAATTTTCGTCATCTCAGCAACCGTTGGGACTTTCTCCTGCAACCCGGCAAGCGTGTTGTGATCCACCATGTAGGGCAGGTGAGAATCGTAAAACAGCCCCAGCAACTTACTGTTTCGGGTGGCTCGATTCATCTCACTCTTATTTCTGGCTACGGTATATCCGTTTTGTTCAAAAACCGAATAGAGATCTTTTCCATCATCTCGACTGTCGGAAGAAAAGTGACGCGCTCCGCCACCCATCAACAGATCATAACCCCGCTCCGCATACTGCTCGGCAATTTCATCTTCCATACCGCGCGAAGGCATATTAATTCCAAATCCGGATGGGGTGGCATGGGTAATTCGAGCAGTGGTAACCAGGCCCGTAGCTTTATCAGCGTCCCGGAAAATCTCACAAATCGTTTTGTACTCCTCACCATTTGGCCCCACGTTCACAGCTCCGTTATTGATGCGGTGACCCGAACCCCAGGAGGATGCCGCGGCAGCCGAGCCGGTCACTACCGAGTTAAGCGACGCCATGTCCATCAATCCGCGATGGTATTCACGATCAGACTCATAAAGCTTAATCCAGTTCGTTTTCTCTCCGTATTGACGCTGTTTTACCAGATCGGCAAGCGCCATGGTTCCGGCACTCATCCCATCAACCACCAGAAAGATTACATTTTTTGCATCACCGAAGGATGACTTTTTGGTATCCGGTTTTTGAAATGTCCGGCCGAGTGCGCCTGTTCCCAGCGCGGCTGTTGATAGCGCTCCGGCTTTCAAAAATTCTAAACGACTAAGTCCTTTCTTACTCATGAATCGATGGATTTATTGGTTAATGATATAAATAAAATGGCTTACCAAATCTTTCAACACTTAAAAAACGAACTCCACGGCTAAAAGGCTAATCAACAAATTGTTAAATCTTGCATGAAGAGCGGTCAGGCTTTAGTTGCGCTTATCCCTTAAAAGATTGAGCCGGCTTTGCTGCATCTCCTCTTCCGACTGTTCATCACCCGTATACAAGAGCCCGCTCCCAGGAGCCGTAATTTGGATTGGGCAGCACAAACCACTTAACCCCCCAGTGGTCCGAATATTGCTCAGTCAGCGCTTTTCGCTCATCAATAGAAATTCCCCGTGCCGGCACAAAATCATTCAGGTCATCTCCGAAAAGCATCAAGACCCTGTAGTTTTCCGATATTTTTTTGCGACGATTTATTTTCGCCGAGGTCCAATCGGGCTGACCGCCGTTACTCATCACCGAGCCTTCATCCACGGGAAAACCCAACTCAACTAAATTTTGCTCCGTGTAGGCCTGAACCTCCGCATCCCGGTTGGTGATATAAAAAACGGCTATACCCATTTCATGTGCACCATTCGTAAGCTCCACAGCTCCCTTTATCGCTTCGGCATCCGCTTCGCGAACCCAGTTGTTCCAGGTCACATTGTCAAAACCCGACTTATCGAGTATGACCCTCGCTTCGTAAAAAGAGTTGTCGAGAGCGGTCTCATCCAGGTCCAGAATAATGGCCGGCGGTTTATCGAAATAGGGGTCTTCCTGTTCCAGAGAGGCCGTCCAGGATGAATCTTCAACAGCAACCGGCAGTATTGATTCGGCCGTATTATACGCCTGATAGGTTAGCGCCTCATACTCCGCGGCTGTCTGAATCCAGAGTGTTGAATAGAGAGTGTTGTTTGAATAGTCTACGGTTTGATTTGATGTTTGACAAGCCGTAAAGAGCGCGACGAATAGAACTGCAAGTGTACTTTTTTTCATGTTGTTAACTGGTTTTCAGGTAGTTTTGATAAACATTGAATTACGTTTTCTGATACTTTGAAAATACAAAACCCTTTTGCCAAAAATGAGTAAAACACATTTTCATTCCCTGTATTTAGCTCTTGCTCATTTTCGTTATATTTTAATTATGTATTCGTTAAACCATAACAAAAAAAATAAAGCTATGAAGTTGAGAGTATCATTACCCACTCCCAGTCGATCAAAAATGGCGAGAGTTTTCAGCCTGTTGATTGGGTTTACATTTCTACTGTCATTTTCTGTTTTACACGCCCAGGGATTAACGCCCGAGCATGTTGCCAAAATTCAGAATGTAACAAGCACCGTAATTTCTGATGACGGAAGTACCGTTGCATATACCGTGAGCGTACCGGCCGATCCCTATGAGGAGAACGCCGGCAACAGTAATCACCTCTATGTGCTGAATATTTCTGACGGATCAACCAAACCATACTATTCGTCAGGTTCTGTAGCCTCGGTTCAGTTCAGGCCAAATCATAACAGTATCACATTTCTGACCAGCCGTGACGGAGACAACGGACGTGCACTGTATGAGCTGCCACTGGATGGAGGAGAAGCGGTTAAGCTGTTCAATTTTGAACGAAATATTGTCTCCTACACCTGGCATCACGATGGAAATCACGTGGCATTTACCGCGTTTAATGCTCCCGAAGAGTCTGACTCTCCGCTGCCATACACGGCCGATGTGTACGAAGAGAATCAAACCAACCGAAAGGCATATATCACCAATGTAACTGTAGAAGATCATGAACCGCATCAACTGAATGTAGACGGATCCATTTACATGGTAGAGTGGAGCCCGGACGGAAGCAAACTGGCGGTATCTGCCGCACCGACACCTGAAGTGGACGATTACTATATGAAGCAGCAGGTATTTATCGTCGACTACCGTACCCGTGATATCATAGCTGAGGTAAACAACGAAGGTAAGCTGGGTGAGTTCGACTGGAGTCCGAACGGCGAACAGCTGGCTTTGCGTACCGCATACGATATCAACGACCCGACCGACGGCCGTCTTAAAATTGTATCTGCCGAAGGCGGAACCCCTGAAAACATCGATGAAGGTTTTGAGGGAAAATATGAGCAGATTGAGTGGACATCCAACAACGAAATCCACTTCCTGGCCAGTCAGGGTACAAATACCATGTTAGGCACCATTCGTCCGAACGGATCCAACAAGCAGTTACTATTCAATGCTGATGCACACGCCATTTCATCATTTTCACGAGCATCCAATGGGATGATCTCATTCGTAGCCAGTTCACCTGCGCACCCTAATGAAGTGTATACGTTGAGCCGTGCGAGAAATGCACAGCCTCAGAAAGCCACCAACCACAATCCGTGGCTCGAAGATATTGAGCTGGGCAACCAGGAAGTGATCCGCTACACTGCCCGCGACGGTGAGTTTGAAATTGAGGGGATATTGATGTATCCGCTCGGCTATGAAGATGGAAACCGCGTTCCCGTTATCACCGTAGTTCACGGCGGTCCTGAAGCACACTACAGCAACGGGTGGCTGACCGGTTACTCAAACCCGGGACAGATGGGCACCGCCAAGGGATATGCCGTTTTTTACCCGAACTATCGGGGAAGTACAGGACGCGGCGTTGAATTTGCTTACAGCAGTCAGTCTGATTTAGCCGGCAAGGAGTTTGACGATGTGGTTGACGGCGTGGATTACCTGATTGATCAGGGTATTGCCGATGAAGACCGGATCGGTGTAACCGGTGGATCCTACGGCGGATATGCATCCGGGTGGATGAGTACCTACTACAGCGATCGCTTTGCCGCATCCGTGATGTTTGTGGGAATCAGCAACAACCTCTCAAAATGGGGAACCAGCGACATTCCGAACGAACTCTACCTGGTTCACTCCCGCGAGCGTATGTGGGAATCTGATGCAAAATGGATGGACTACCTGAAACGAAGCCCGATCTATTGGGTGGATCGCGCGGAGACTCCAACTTTAATTATGCACGGCGCCAATGATACCCGCGTGCATCCGGCACAGTCCCTGGAGCTCTATCGGCACCTGAAAGTGCGCAAGCCGGATGTACCTGTCCGCCTGGTTTGGTATCCCGGTGAGGGACACGGAAATTCCCGTTCCTCCTCCAAGTTCGATTATAATCATCGGATGCTCGAGTGGTTTGATACCTACCTGATGACGGGTGATGCCTCTGCAGAGATGCCGCACTGGGATGCGCCGATTCCAAAGCGTGATTGAGGCGTAAGAATTGATATGGTGATTAATGCAAAAAATCCTCCCCTCCTTAGAAAAGGAGGGGCAAGGGGCTGACATTATCCATATAATCTTGGAATCATTAAAAATGATATAAAATACATCCGCAGATTAAATTGTTCCCCATATTCCTTTTGGGCCGCCAAAAGGAATCAAAAACTCCCGGGCGGTGATTGCTTCCGGGCCTGGTTTGCCCGCGCGGTTACACAACATCGATTGCTCCCAGGGGAGCCGATATTGTGATGTCTCCCGCACTTTGATGCAAACCATGCGAATCCTCCACCAATCAAGGCCGGAGGGATCTTTCGCTCTTTTAAAAAAGGTTGAGTAAATAGGTTGACCCTGATTTTCCCATCAAAAAAACTGAACTATATAACATATTGCTCAGTTTTCGTCCAGCGGACTTTTGACCCCATGACCTCCGCGATTCAAAACGTGCAGGTATATTGAGGTTGTTTTGAGGCTTTTATGACCTAAAAGATCTTGCACAGTTCGGATATCATAGCCACCCTGGAGTAGATGCGTGGCAAATGAATGACGAAATGTATGTGGGGTTACGCGTTTGGGAATATCCAGCTTCTTTGAAACGCGATTCAACTCACGACGGATATTTCTTGCCGATATGTGGTATCGATGCCTAACACCCGTGCGAGGATCTCTTCTTCTGTATTTGGCCGGAAAAAGGTACTGCCATATAAATTTATTTTCAGCCCCGGGATACTTCTTTGACAGTGCATTTGGAAGAATAGTTTTTCCATATCCCTTGTTCAAATCTGTCCGGTGAAGGAGTCTCACTTTTTCAATATGATTTTCCAGTTTTGGGATCACCCGATCAGGCAGCATCGTAATACGGTCTTTCCTGCCTTTACCATTCCAAACGGTGATTTGGCGATAGTCAAAATCAACATCCTGAATTCTAAGGCCAAGTGCCTCAGATACACGTAAACCGGCTCCATAAATAAGCTCCAAAACCATTTGGTTTACGCCGTCCAGTTCATTGATAACGGCAAGGGCTTGTTCCTTTGAAAGAACCACGGGAAGTCTCTTCGGTTTTTTTGCCCGCTTCAGATTTTTCAGTTCTCCTACGGGAATTTGCAGCACATGTTCATAGAGAAAGATAAGGGCTGAAAGTGCCTGATTTTGTGTTGATGCGGCCAGATTGCAGTCATTAGCAAGGTAGTTCAGATATCTGACAATATCGCGGTTTCCCAAATCGCGGGGATGAGTAAGGTTGTGATATCGGACATATCGAACTACCCACTGGCAATATGATTTTTCCGTGCTGTAGCTATAATTTCGTCTTCTGACTTCTCTTTTAATCCTGTCTAATAATTTATATTCACCCATATCTTTTATTTGTATGAGTGTAAAAATCTGTTTCCCTTACAAAAAAAGATAAAAATTATTATTTAACCCCATTATTTAACCCTTTTATTTAACCGGCGAGACATTTATTTAACCAAATTGTATTTCTAATTGCTGAATTAGAAGCTTTCAACTATTATGTAACCAGTTTAAGCGCTAAGCTTAAACTGAATAAATACATGTTAGGTAACCTTTCAAATTCGAAACATGGAGGTATTTTCAAAACCACTTCCCTTTATACTTCTAAAATATTCTTGCATTCATCGCTACTTTCGATATTTAAATATTATTGCAATTTTTCTAAAACGGGATCGGTTTAAAATTTACGAATACTCCTTTTTGAACATTATCTATTTGTTCTTTTAATTCAATCTTGGCTCGATTATCTTATTTGATGAGTAAGAATAAAGAGAACAAAAAGTTCAAATATTTAGTGAGTATAATTCTGTTATTACTACTTTATTTTATTCGGTCACTGGTCAAATTTGACCGCATTACATTGTGCCAATTTAAAAATGTCCGGTTTACCTAACAATGCGTTTTAAGTCAGGACGCGGGACGGGTTGCGATCGGATACTTGTTTGTCAGGAATTAATTTTTGTCATTTCAAAGAAATCATAACCCCCGTGCTGTTTAAAACGTGGGTCGTTATGCGTTCTACCCCAAATTAATACATATGCTAAAATTTGGTATAGATAAGTTCGGTGAGCCAGATATTGGAAAATGAATCAATTGCGACGTATGGATTCATGGAAGGCAGTTTCCAAATGCCGATGATTTTTGGGATAGTAACTGGCTTAGTATATCTGCATTGTGTGTAGCGAAAGTGGAGCAGATGTTTACATAAATGGTCCCTTAATACATCTTTCTGAAAATAGAAAGTTGGCTTAATCTCTGTCAAGGAACTTGATCAAACACTTAGTGGAGTAGCAGAATTCTAATTTCATTGAACCAAATCTGAATTTTCAAAATTGAATTAGAAAAGGACGTGGAACATTAAGTATCTATGTTACTCCTGATGAAATGAATGAAGATCATTGGTTCAACTTACAGATATAGATCAATCCTATTTATCTTCAATAATCGCAAGTTGCAAAAATATTTTTAAAAAAGTATCCCATAAAAAATAAAGACACCGCATAACAAAGCGGCTCAAACGGTCGATTTTGCGGTTCGGGACTTTAGAAATTCATCGCCTCGCCGCTTAGCCGCCAAACCGTTATGCTTTATAAAGAAATAGATCAATATAAGTTATCAACCGCTAGACAACTTTACTTGATAGTATTAATTTTGGTAATTTTTGAAATTGTAGCCATGCTAGTAACGAAAAGAAATATTCTCATTATTGCACCAGGGTTTTGGAAAATTTTTCCAAAAGAAGAGTATCCTTTAATTTATTGCAGTTAGTACTTTGAATCCGCTCTGTCTCTTTACTATTTTATATACACTTTTAGAATACGGTGAAGTCCAGACTTTTTTTAATGAATAAAATTGATGGCGTAATTTTTAATATTGTATACGACATGAAATTTGGCAGATTAACACGAATTTATTTTAGCAGCGTTCGATAAAGCAATGCGTTTATGCTTGTTATTGGAAATAATGCAAAGCAGTTTTTAAAAAAAGAGCTTTAGCAATGATGCTGAAAATTACAATTTCATTCCTTTCTAACTCATTATCTCTACGACAAGCGGCATCTACCTGCACACACCTAACAAGAGGAAATAAGAAGGTTCAAAAATTTCTACATTCGGTTTAAGCACTGGTAAATCGATATTGAAGATGATTTTACAGCCTCCCATTTTTGGTTTTAAAGGAATATTCCAGCGTGCTTTAGTCTTATTGCTGACATTATTTATTGGTTTGAATTACTTTGTGGGTATTGAAGAATGGTATTCATTTCTATCGTTCATGTTTATTATATTTTTTTCCCGTTGAGGGCTTTCCAGTCCTTTGGTATTCCTGGTCATACTATAGGTTTAACAAAGATCATACTTTTGAACTTCAAGCAGATTATATCCAGGTAGATACTGGTAATGCAAGGAAAAAATACCCGTACAGTTAAATCGATAGAATCAATGTTTATATGTCGGTTAATAATCCGCGCTTTCATATGGCCATACTCGTACCGGATTTTTTTCATTTCGCAGAGATCATCATGAAAAATGACGACTCGGTCGTTATCACCTCTATTTGTTACTATCAAGTCGATGTGGTTTTGGAAGGAACCTACCTTAATATCCAGATATGGAGTATAAATGGGGAGGTGGCGCTATTAAGCGTTTGAAGCAAAAATCAATTTGAAAAGCCGAAATTTTGCATAACAATGCGCTTTAAGTTGGAGACGACAGCTTTTCGAAATCCAGTGTTGATTGTTTTGAAATTTTAGCCGTTAATTAACTTATAATCTCCGCGCCCGTTATGCGCTGGGTCGTTATGTGTCCAACCAAAACCTTATGATCATATTCCTTCACTATACCGTAAACTTTTTGATTGAGAATAAAGACACAATAGATGTTCTACTGAATATTCTTAATACTATTATACTAATATTAGCAACAGTACTTTCAATCTATGGATTTAGAACCTGGAGTTGAACTAAAGGGGAAAACAAAATTTGAGCTTTCTAAAAATATAATATCAACAGCCTACAAATTACGAGATCGTATTAATCAAGTACGGAAATCCTTTCGTTTCAATTCATGAATTCAAAGGCAGAGAAAAAAGGTGCCGCAAACTCAAGTATCAAGAAAGAGCTTCTGATTTTTTATGCTTTTTCGAATAGATTTAAAGACCTGCAAAAACAACTTGATGAATGGTATTCATTAAAAATAGAAGCAGAATAATATTTGGACAAGAACAGAGACATTTGTTGGATAAATTAGATGAAATATGCTCAGAACTATGGAGGGCAATCAAGCTTTTTCACGACACAAATTTCACAATAACTTTGATGATGCTAAACATAAAAAGTATGAAAACATTATCTATGGAATTCTATCCTGGAAAATACGAGGAGGATATTGGTTTAGATGTAGTAATGATGGTGGATTTCAAGAAACGTTTTGAAAAAACTATCAATGACATACAAAGTAAATTTGAAAACGTCATTAATATAAAGTACACATAACAAGGCGTCAAGCGCAGCTCGGTTAGGGTTCAAAACCAATGAGTTTTAACCTCAAGGCTCGCCGCTTACACGCTAAGCCGTTATACAACACTGTTGATGAAACTTGAAAATCTTATTTTTATAGTTTTATTATTTGTAATTGCTACTAGTTGTGTGATTCTAAAAGAACCTGAAATTACTAAGTGTTAAAACATAGATAATTACCATTTGTAATATGCGTAAACAAATAGCCTGACCTAGAAACTTGGTGGCGTTTATGGAAACCAATACGGAGTCTATGATGTGGTGGCAGTACGACAAAAGAAATGAATCCAAGCCAAGTTATTGAAGGGATATTGCTAAAGAGAGGATTGGTTAGCACAGATTCCGTTAAAACCGAAAATGAGAGAAAAAACACTCATGGTCGAGTATGGTGAGAGTGGCAAAAGAACTGTTGCTGGTGGGTTTCAGGCGGTTATACATTAGAAGTGAGCGCATTGCGTCAATCTCAGCCAAATCCAATAATCTCGTTTGTTGCTGTGTCTGCTGAAGGCCAAGGTGAAACGGGCAAAGGAGTCGATGACATTTGAGAAGCGATTCACCGCTGTTTGTCAGGTTTGTAATTCTCAATGGCAGAACAAGCGACATCAATGGGACGCTGGCCCTCACGCCCGAATGGATTCCTTGTCAGTTAAGCCAGTATTTCTGCTACTTCCAAAGAAATGAACCACCAGCGCCCATTATGCGCTGGGCCGTTATATGGCTTGAATTAAAACTAAAAATTTAGCTGTCATCAATGAAAGTATTCATAACTCTCTTCTGGCTTACCAGCTTATTTTTTCAACAGGCAAATGTTGGATGGTATGAATGCTATAATTTCAAAGGAAAGATTGATGATAAATCAATAACATTGTCCATACAAATAGAGGATGGATACTTTGGCGAAACTGACAAGAAAAATTATAACGTCATTGGTGTATATAAATATACTAGGAAAATGATCCGATCTACTTAGATGGAATTTTACACAAAGAATCTAATCGAATTACATTATTTGAATACGTTAAAAAGGAACGATCTATTTTTACTTTAAGATCTTATGAAAATCCAATCGCGAAGTTAGAATTTAATTTCACTCATGATTTGACAAACGGTAAGTGGATTTCCCTAAAATCCGATGAGAAATTAGATTTGAAACTTCAATTCATTTCTTCGTTAAGCGATACTTCAGAAAATAATAGGTTTAAAAATATTCCAATCCTGCAGATTTTTTCTGACAGAAATCATTATTTCGTTGGAGTTTATTCTAAAAGAGAATGGTTCAGAAAGAGTTAAAATGTCAGAGCTGAAAATTTTTAATCAACCGACTGGAAATTTAATACAAACGATAGATTTTGAATCTTCTAAGTTTGCTATGGGCAATGTTTCGACAATTATTTATACCAATGTACAGTATACCGAAGATGGATTTTTTATTTGGAAGGATGTGGGCATGATGGGCAAAGAAATATACTATGATTGGAACTCAGTGGCAGGAAAATATGAATTACAATCGAATAAATAATCCTTAATAACATCATCAAGTGCGCCATATAACCAGCGCATTAACTCGGACGTGCCTCGCCATTGACTGCTTGTTTTGGGTTAGTCAATTTCTGTAGTACATTTTATTTCTAAATTTACATTCGGCCGCACGCCGGTTAGCCGCCAAACCGTTAACGTACCCTTCTCAAATACAGTCCGCTCATTCTTTTCGTTATCTCATTACGTATTAATTTTGTACATTATAAATACGTTTAAAGAAAACACTTGATTATTATGGCCACAGCCCGAATTGAAATAGACCAGGATATCCAGCCACTTTCCGAATTCCGAAAACATGCGGCTGATTTCATAGACCGGATCAAGAAACAGAAACGATCCATTGTTTTAACACAGCACGGCAAAAGTGCAGCTGTTTTAGTGGATGTATCGGAGTATCAGCGAATGGTTGATAAGCTTGATCTGATGGAAGAGTTGATCGAAGCAGAACGACAAATTGCAAGAGGTGAAGTCGTTTCGCATGAGGAAGCTAAAAAACGAATTAAAGAGAATTTGGCCAAGTGGAAATAGTCTGGACTAATCAGGCATTGCACAAACTCAACAAGTTTGTCGACTACATTGCTCAGGATGATGTTGTCACCGCTGAAAAGTGGGCATTAAAAATGATTGAGAAAACCGATCAACTGATTGAACAGCCGGAATCAGGCCGCATTGTACCTGAGTATAATGAACCGAACCTTCGTGAACTGATATTCGGAAACTATCGGGTTATTTATAGGATACGTAAAGACGAGAATACGATTTATATTCAAACCGTGTGGCATGTTCGACAAGATCCTCCTAAATCAAGTGTGGGGTTACGTTAACAAGCGGCTCAATCGGACGAGTTTGCGCTTTGAAGGCTTTGAGATAGTTGTCATCGCCTCGCCGTTAGCCGCTGAACCGTTATGTGGCCTCAAAAGTACTTAGACATGAAAATTGATTATCTACTTTTAGGAAATGGATGGTGAAATTCACACTTCAGACTTCTGATGATTTAATTGAAATATCTGTATCGTATCTTCATAATTCTTTACGGGAACTTACTGAGGCAGCACTAAAACTCAGTAAAGGCATAAAACAAGTGGAAGTCAGTTTTGTCGATGAGCCAGGTGAACACAGACTTGTAATTAAAATTGAAAAGGATGATAAATTAATGGCAGATGTCCAATGGTACAAAAATTGGCCTACTAAAAAGCAGAATCGGTATAAAACCATAATTCAAATTTCATACTACGATTGAAGAATTTCGTAAACAAGTGCTTCACATACTCAAGCATTTAGAACAAAATTATGGCAAGAAAAATATCTTGAAGCTTGGGTAAATCATGAATTCCCAAAAGCCGAATATGAACGATTAAAGGCCATATAATCGAGTAGACGGCCGTGAGCAATATGCCCACGGTGCGCCTCTCACACCACCGTACGTACGGGTCGCGTATACGGCGGTTTGTTACGTTGACCTGATCTGGTGATAGAGTTCCAACATAGCGATATAGCCCCGTTTCTTCAGTCTGGCTAAGGTGATGGTCGTTTTCAGGATGGGGCTTTGAGCTACTCGCCAGCCTCCCATCCGTGTCCGACTCCATGCATAGGCATCTTCCGGGTTTACACCCAATCGCATCAGGTTCTTCCGTTTGCGTTCAGGTTTCTTCCAGTGGTGCCATATGCAGTACCTCAGCCGTTTTCTCAGCCAACTATCCAGTGCTTGTAATTTGCCGTGGATGTTGGCCAGTTTGAAGTAGTTCAGCCAGCCTCGTACCAGTCGGTTGATCCGTCGGATTCGTTCGGTCAAAACTCATGGGAGTGGTTTTGCGGGTCAGCTCTTTAAGCTTTCGCTTGAAGGCTTTCCTGCTCTTCGCACTCACCACCAGTTGATATTGACCTCTGACCCCTTTCTTGAATACCGGGACAAAATGGTAGCCCAGTAAGTCGAATGTTGAGGGGCGGCGAATCCCGCTTTTCTCCCGGTTTATCGGCAGGTGCAGCACATCCCTGAGAAACAGGTAGATGCTGTTACCCACCCGTCGGGCGGCTTGTTTGCTGCGCACGTAGATGCTGAAATCGTCGGCATACCGCACATAGCGATGTCCGCGCTTTTCCAGCTCCCTGTCAAGTTCATTGAGCAGGATGTTGGACAGCAGCGGACTTAGAGGAGAGCCTTGCGGCACTCCCTTTCTGCGTTTGTGCAGCCTTCCTTTGATTTGCATCGGGGCGCGCAGGAACTTTCGCAACAGCTTCATCGTCAACCGGCAGTGTACCTTCCGGTGGATCAACTCCAGCAGTATAGCATGGTCAACCTGATCGAAGAATGACTTCAGATCAATGTCTATCACATGCTGATAGCCTTCGTTGATGTTCCGTTGGGCTTGTTGCACGGCCTGATGGGCGTTGCGATTGGGGCGGAATCCGTAACTGTGCTGTTGGAAGGTCGGCTCAAATACAGGCTCAAGCACCTGATGCAGGGCTTGCTGGATAACCCGGTCAGTCAGCGTCGGGATGCCGAGCATCCGTGTCTTGCCGTTGGACTTGGGTATTTCCACGCCTTTGATTGGGCTGGGCTGATAACTCCCATTGCGGATATGCTCTACCAAGGCCTCGCCGTTCGTCTGCAGGTGGGCTTTCAACTGGGATATTTCCATCCCGTCCACCCCGCCTGCTCCTTTATTAGCGCACACCTTTTGGTAGGCTTTGTTCAGATTCCGCTGTTGGATTACGTGTTCTATCATCGTTGGTTTATTCAGGCGGCATCGTTTAGTGGCAGCTATCCGGACTCAAGGAAATCTATCCTTGGCGAGCCCGAACTCTGGCCTCCATCGGATGCCTGGTAACATTCAGTCCTTCATCCCAACCAGCCAGTTGGGACTACTATGACGTCGGCTGACTTCCCACACCACAGGCGTGGGATCTCCCCGGGTAAGAGTGCCTTCTTTCTTCCGATGCCTGCCGTATCTACGCAGCGAGCTATCACCTTTCGGTGTTCTGGACATCACAATGATGTGCTTGCTCATCCAGCTCACTACGCCTCTTATACGGTTCCTGTTCGTCAGGACCAGAGTTTGCAGTTTCGCTTCCTTCAGACTTGCGGTTACCCGCAACGCCCTTGCGACTTGCTAATGGTTCAAGGCGTCACCCCTGCCCATAAGGGACTTTCACCCTCAAGATTAATGACTTACATTCCTGTAAGCCAAAGGCACCCATGCCGGGCACACACAAGCGTTTCACTGACTGACCGTGTAGGCGTATTAGTTGCTTATATTCTTGCACTGGTCGCCACGCAGCCAAACGCTGCGAGACGCGTTATACTGCTTTTAGTTGTAATAATCGTCTTTTCTTCATAGTTTCATTATGAAACTAAATTAAATTCATTTGTCATGGCTACAAATATTACAATCCGGGATATTCCCGATGAGGTGTATGCGAAAATTAAAAAACAGGCCGATCTACATCACCGAAGTATTAACAGCGAAGTGATTGTTTATTTGAAAAAGTTAGTACAAAGTAATCGTCGAGATCCTGATCAAGTTATAACTCGTGCAAAAAAACTTAAACAAAAGGCAAAAGGCTCTCTCTCTATGGATGAAATTCAACAAGCAATTGATCAAGGGCGTCCATGATTGTCGTCGATACTAATGTAATTGCCAGCATGTGGGTGCCAAACGATATGGATGAATGGGTTTATAAGGTACTTAAGAAAGATGATGATTGGGTTGCCCCTCTTCTCTGGCGATCTGAATTTAGAAATGTATTATCGATATATCTAAGGAAGGATATTTTAGAATTCTCGGTTGTATTGCAAGCAACAGAAGAAGCCGAACAACTAATGGATACCAATGAATTCGACGTAAACTCAACACAGGTTATGAGTCTTGTTTCAGATTCTTCATGTTCGGCGTATGATTGTGAATTTGTAGCATTAGCTGACGATTTAAATGTGCCATTAGTAACATTTGACAAAAAGATTCTCCGTGAATTTCCTAGCATCGCTATCCATCCTGAAGATTTTGCTCTATAAACTAATACATGCAGTATAATCGAGTAGACGGCCGTAGGCAATAAGCCCACGGTGCGCCTCTCACACCACCGTACGTACCGAGGATTCGCGTATACGGCGGTTCACCAACCATCACCTCAACCGCTCTTTTCACCGGTTGAAACTATCCCTTACTTTCGTACCGGGCTATAGTGCTACTGGAAAACTATCCGTAACGTAGCAACTACTCCCGACTCAATTTCAGGAAGATTGATGTTCAGCCCTTCTTCCGGCAATGCCGGAATACTATGGCCTTGGCTGACTTCCTGGCTCTACATGCAGCCAGGATCTCCCCGGGTAAGAGTGCCTTCTTTCCTCCGATGCCTGCCGTATCTACGCAGCGAGCTATCACCTTTCGGTGTTCTGGACATCATCCCGACTGCTCGGGACTCATCCAGCTCACTACGCCTCTTATACGATTCCTGTTCGTCAGGACCGGAGTTTGCAGTTTCGCTTCCTTCAGACTTGCGGTTACCCGCAACGCCCTTGCGACTTACTAATGGTTCAAGGCGTCACCCCTGCCCATAAGGGACTTTCACCCTCAAGATTATTGACTTACATTCCTGTAAGCCAAAGGCACCCATGCCGGGCACACACAAGCAATTCCTGCTAACGGGTTCACGTTGGTTGCTCGACTTTATATTTGATCGCCCCGCAACAGAATTACCAAACCGTTAATTGTCCTAATCCACAAAAAATAGTGATATACCTTCAATAGTTGTTGATCGTTTAGTGATTGTGTACATTTTCACAATCAATCAAATGAATTATGAGCCAAAATTTATTAAATAGAATTACAAAAAAGCCGGATATTTGTCACGGCAAACCGACAATCCGTGGATTACGTTACCCGGTTGACACCATGCTGGATTTATTAGCTTCGGATATGAGTATTGATGAATTATTGGCTGATTATCCGGATTTGGAGAGAGAAGATCTGTTGGCCTGTCTTGAATATGCTGCTCAATTATCGCGAACTAAGAAATCGCAAAAAGTTGTCCAGTGAGAGTTCTTGTTGATGCTCATCTACTCAAACGTCTTTCTGAGTTCTTGTTAGCTCATGAAATTGAGTCAAAACATACGTTGGATCTACCCAGAATGAATGCAACTCCTGACACTGAAATCATCAGATTTGCAGGTGGCGAAGATCGTATTGTGATTTCAAAGGATAGTGATTTTCTCGATAATTATATTTTGGATGAAAGTCCCAAGAAACTGTTAACTGTTTCTACCGGAAACATCAATAACCGTGACCTGATTAGATTATTTGAGAAAAATCTGGAAACATTAAAATCGCTTTTTGATGAAAAAATTCAGTGATAGAAATCAACGAAGAAGAAATTCAGATACATTACTAAAACCGGCCAGTTAACAAAGCAAATCAAGCGGACACGTTTGCGGTTAGTTACTTACATTTAATTACTTAGACACGCCGCTTATTTGCCAAACCGTTAATTGCCTAATCTCCTCTTCAGTATCTTCTTAAAACCACATTTGATTCCTCATTTGCAGATTATACGCCATTGACGTACTTTTGTAGAAAACATACCGTTATCAAATGGAATTTTTTGAAACATCCATTTTCACAAAACTGATTCAGAAACTTATTAGTGATAAAGAATATCACCTGCTTCAATTGCATTTGTCAGTCCGTCCAGAGTCTGGTGACATTATTAAAGGAAGCGGTGGAATCCGAAAGATAAGATGGTCTGGATCAGGACGTGGAAAACGAGGTGGTATCCGAGTGATTTATTACTATTTCACTGAGGATGAACAAATTTATATGCTTTATGCGTATCCGAAAAGCAAAAAGGACGATCTCACTGCAGATCAATTGAAGCAACTGAAACAACTAGTTGAGGACCAGCTGTCATGAATGATGAAATGTTTAATGAATTACTTGAAAGCGTGAAGCAAGCCGGAGACATTCGGAAAGGTAAACGTGAACCATCCAGATATTCAACAATTGAAGAACCTGATGTTGTTGCAATCCGGGAAAAGTACAACATGACCCAGCAGGAGTTTTCTACCCTGCTTGGAATCAGTGTTGGCACTCTTCGAAATTGGGAACAAGGAAGACGTAAGCCTCAGGGTCCGGCGAAAGTGCTTTTGAAGATTGCAGAAAAGAGACCCAAAGCAATTTTGGACTCTTTATCGTAAACTAATCGTCAAATAACCAGCGGCTCAAACGGACGAGTTTGCGGTTCGGGGCTTTAGGGAAGTTGGTCGCCTCGCCGTTTAGCCGCCAAACCGTTATGCTTCCTCTTCTTACAATAAAATAGTGCTTGATTAAGTTAACATTATTGTTAACATTTATCCTGTGAAAGAAATCAAATTCTATAAAACCCAATCAGGCAAAGTTCCCGTAAAAGAGTTTTTGGACTCGCTGAGTTCTAAGCATGCCCAGAAAGTTACCTGGGTTCTTGAATTGGTTGAAAGACTGGATCAGGTTCCGGTTCAATACTTTAAGAAACTAAAAAGCACAGATGATATTTGGGAGGTTCGAGCAAGAATCGGATCGAACAGTTTCAGAATTCTTGGATTCGTTGATGGTGATGAAATTATTATCCTGACGAATGGATTTTCCAAAAAATCACAGAAAACACCGAAAAAGGAAATTAAACTGGCAGAGCAGCGAAAGGCTGATTATCTGTCTCGAAAAGGAGGTAAACAATGAGTGATCTACAAGCATATATCAGTGACAGGAAGAAACGAGACCCTGAATTTGCTGAGGGGTACGACGAAGGATTTCGAAGTTTTAAAATTGGTGTGCTTTTAAAGCAAGCCCGTGAGGAAGCAGGACTGACCCAGGATGAACTCGCCAAGCAATTGAACACGAAAAAAACAGCCATCTCACGAATCGAGAACCATGCTGAAGATATACGGCTTTCGACTTTGGAGAAGTATGCCCAGGCATTTGGGAAAAAGCTCAGAGTTGAACTCGTAGAGTGAGGAAAGCATAACCAGCGGTTCGTGCGATCGGTAAGCAACTGATTGGCAAAGGTCGTCTTTCCAGCCCCGGCGAACAACCGCCAAGCCGTTATACGGCTTAAGATAAACTTCAGCAACAAGATTTGAGGTGTTACATGACACAATATATTGACGGATTTATACTTCCGGTTCCACGAATTCACTTGAACGAATACAAAAGTGTGGCTGAAAAAGTAGCTGAAATTTGGAAAGAATATGGTGCGCTTGCTTACTTCGAGTATGTCGGAGAAGATTTAAAATTGGAAGGCACACGTTCTTTCGCTGAAGTAGTGGATTTGAAAGAACATGAAGTAATTATATTTGGATGGGTTTTGTTTCCTTCGAAAGAGACACGTGATTTAGCAAACAAAAATGTTCCCAACGACCAAAGGATGGCTGAGTTAGTCGCCCCATTAACCGATCCTAAAAGATTAATTTTTGATGCTGAGCGGATGGTATATGGAGGCTTCCGGTCGTTCGTTCAATCATCCAGCCAGAGCGCCGTATAACCTCTTTTAAAAAATAATTTGTCAAGAGCCCTATACTTCACCCACCGTCAATAATTCATACGCTTCCTCTTTTAGATTCATTATTCCGTGCCATGGAAATCTACTGGCCGGCCGGTTTTTGATCCATAGCTGATACTACCGGCGTCCAAACATCCGCCGGAAGTCAGACAAATTCTTTCCTGCAAATCTGCAAGCTTTTTTTGTTTGAATTCAAGGTTGAAAGCCCTGCAGTCCAAGCAACTTAACATTTTCAAGGTATTAAATATCAATACTTTATATCGCCGTAACCGGCGTATCGACCACTCCGGCTTGGCATTTTTAATTTTAAATATATATAATCTTTGAAAATCAAAGCTATTTTACGGGGGAGTTACCATGCGCGCAAAACTACTATTTCTAATACTAATTCTGTGCTTTTTAAATCGGCCGGCCTCGGCTCAATATGTTCAGGAGTGGGGAGATGTATCACTTGAACAGTGGGAGATCAACTCATTTGAAAATGATGAAAACGCTCACTCAATCATTCTTTTCGATCTCGGTGAATCCTATGTCGACAAAAATATCGAGATCATCCACAAACGGCATAAGCGGGTAAAGATTCTGAACCCCGATCAATCTGACTATACCGAGATTAAAATTTCTGTTTACGATGACCGATCAGTTCAGCAGTTGAGGAACATATCGGCTCAAACCATAAACAGGGGTGCTGATGGTGAAACTGTAAAAATAGAAGTAGAGAAGGATAACATTTTTACTGAAAACAGCGACAATTGGGAGACGACCTCTTTTACATTTCCGGCACTGGAGCCCGGGTCTATCATAGAGTACGAATATGAGATTATTTACTCAAATCCTGCAGCTCTGCCGGGCTGGACGTTCCAGCACAGTTCGCCAACTCTGCACAGTGAGTACCGTGTACTGGTGCCCGACTATCTGAATTACAGCGCATATAACTATGGCTACCTGCCATTTGAGAAAACAGATGACGATGATGAGTATTTAAATAGAATGAGAAGGTATTATAATCTGGCACCTTCGCGTTCAAGTTATACGTTTTTCCGAACGGTGCTCAAGGATGCTCCTGCAATCCGGGATGAACCTTATGTTACATCACTCGACAATTATAAAAACCAGGTTAAATACCAGCTTGCCGGCTACACAAACAATGAGGGTTTGTACCGGAGCTACATGAGTAACTGGGATGAGATAGCAGATGAGCTGATGGACTCATATAGTTATGGCAAATCGATTACAACAAGGCGCAGTCTTCGCAGGTCAACAGAACAGGTTATCGATGGCATTGAGGATGAAATGGAAAAAGCCCGCACCATCTATAATTATGTAGCAGAAAACGTTCAGTGGAATAATAAATACCGACTTTCTACAACGGATCGTGCTGACAAAATCCTGGAAGATCTGAGTGGTAACTCCTCCGATAAAGCTATTTTGCTGATAAGCATGCTTCGAAGCGCCGGGCTGCAAGCCGATCCGGTGATTATCAGTACAAGATCGAACGGCAAGGTAGACTGGAACTATCCAACACCTCGATCTTTTAATCACACAATTGTGCTTCTTCAGATCGATGATACCATTTTACTTCTCGACCCTATTGATGAAATTATTCCCTTCGGCATCTTAAATCCATCTTCAATAAACGGAAGCGGTCTTTTAATGAGCGAGGATAATGCTAAGATTGTCGACATCCTCCCCGATAACCTTAGTTCGATTCGGACAGCATCGGTGCTTAACCTTGATAGCACGGGAAAACTTTCAGTCCAGCTGCGGTCGAACTATTATGGATATGATGCCATCGTTCACCGATACCTGGCAGAAGAGGAAGATCAGCAGACTTATCTGGAGGAGAATCATCTGGAGAATGCCCCCGGTTCAGAAATTGAAGAATTTGAACTGCTTAATCTCGACGATTCTTCAAAACCCCTTATCATAAATGCTGATATAGTAAATGACCAATATGCCACAGTTGCAGGCGACATGATCTATATCAATCCCTTTTTCAAAGACAGAATCTCAAAAAACCCGTTCAGTAATCCAAACAGAAACTTTCCCGTGGAGTTTAATTATGGAACTAACAAACAGGTCAGAACTACCCTTACTATTCCCGAAGGGTATGAGATAGTTGAAATACCCGAAAACAGTTCAGCTCAATTCTCCGATAAAACAGGATTTTCATTTGTGCATGAAGTATCCGGCAATACCATTCAAATGCTGCTGGTAACCGTTAATAATGAGATTGAGGTTGATACTGACCGTTACGACGATCTTAGAAACTATTATGCTTTCCTGACTGAGTTTTTTAATCAGCAGATCGTATTTCGAAAGACGGATGACTCAGCTGAAGTCCTCATGGAAACTGAAACCGGTCAATCCGGAAATTAAACCACCGAGGAATTTTTATGATGCACGGACACCATTTTATTCCAGGTGCTTTTATAATAATTTTGCTTTTCTTTCCTGTTCATTCGGATGCACAGACTTCCAATTATCAGAATAGTGACCCCGCCGTCTCATCTATCAGCCCGGAACTGCTGGAAGATGCTGATGCAGTCATTCGGCTGCACCACAGAAAGGTTGAGCTTGATGGCCCCGGTAAGGGACGTATGTACGTTGAAAAAATGGTTACCATTCTCAATTCCGACGGTTTAGCTCATGCTTCAATCCGTGTTCCCTACAACAGTTTTACCGAAGTAAGTAAAATTAAAGGATCGCTTTACGACGCCGATGGCAAGGAGGTACGATCCATCAAAAACAGGGATTTTGATGACGAGTCACTCATATCGAGCTTTTCACTCGCCGAAGATTCCAGGATTATAAAGGGAGATTTTAGACACCCCGAGTATCCATTTACGATTCAATATAGCTACCACATCGACTATTCAGGATTTATTCAGCTTCCGGCATGGATCCCGATATCAAGGGAAAAGACTGCGCTTGAGTTTGGCGAGCTGATTGTTTCTTATCCTGCCTCCCTCGGTTTTGAGTACAGAAAATTTAATTTACCTGACGACAGCGAATCCATTTTTCGTGAAAACTATAAGTCAGGGTACCGTTGGGAATTATCGGATTTACCGGCCGTAAAAAGAGAGGTCATGGGGCCGCCATGGTTTCGGCTTTTCCCGGCCGTTGTAATGAGGACCAACCATTTCGAAATGGAGGGAAATCCCGGAAATATGGAGTCCTGGTCGGCATTGGGAAGTTGGTTTGGAAATCTTTGGCAGGGCCGTGATGAACTCCCTGATGCGGTAAAACAGACGGTGGACCGGATGATTGCTGAACACGGTGTAACAAAGGAACTGATCGAAGCTATTTATTCACATCTTCAGAGTAAAACCCGGTACGTTAGTATCCAGCTTGGAATTGGTGGATACCAAACTGAAACCGCTGCATTTACGGCAAGCAATCTTTATGGTGATTGTAAAGCCCTCTCTAACTACATGCTGGCGATGTTGCGCTATGCAGGATTTGATGCGCGGCCTGCCCTTATTCGAAACGGCGGGTTTTCATTCCCATTTGATCCTGAATTTGTACATAACCCTTTCAATCACGCAGTAATCGCCATTCAGTTTGAAGGCGAAACAATCTGGGCCGAGGCCACGAGCAGCTCTTTTCCACTGGGATATCTGGGCTCCTCAAACTCCAACCGGCACGCCCTTCTTTTCAGTGAAACGGGTGGTGAACTTGTTGAAACACCGGAACAAACCCCTTCTCAAAACTACCAAAAACGGAATGCCTCCGTTAAACTGAATAGCGATGGCACGGCATCGCTCTCCATCAAAACGGAGTATGGCGGAAAACAGCATGAACATATTCGACAACTCATGAGAGAGTCCACCATTCAGCAAGACCGTTATATACGCAATTTACTTCCTTTCAGCCTTTATGAGATGCAAGAGTACAGTGCAAATGCCGATCCGGCAAAACCGTCTGCGGAGTTGATACTAAATTTAAACGTGGAAACCTTTGCAAATAAATTGGGAAGCAGGCTTATGTTTCATCCAAACTTGCTGGAGAGAGGCCAAACGTATGTTCCCGCAGATGAAGACCGTAAGCAGCCGGTATACATCAGGCAAGCGTACCACGACGTTGATGAGCTCACTTTTAATATTCCTGAGGGCTTTACCATAGAGGCAGCCCCCGATTCCGTAATTCTCGACTTCGAATTTGGCAATTATTCCGCAAAAATCACTCCTTCTGATGATGGGAGAACACTTCACTACTACCGTGAAATTGTTATGACTCCGGGAATAATTCCACCCGACAAATTTGAGATTTTCAGGGACACCATGAACAGCATCTGGAAAAGTGATAACAGCCAGGTGGTTCTAGTAAATAATTGATGCCCCATCATTCCCGACGCTAACAATAGTGGATGTTTACGAAAATGGTTGCCGCCAGTTGTTACAAGAAATGTTTGCTCCATAGATTCGTCCATTTAAACAGCAGTTCCTGAAGACGGATTCGCATTGGTTGCTGGGTTTCAAAATCAACCGGCACGCGGTACCGCTTCCAGCCCGTTAACTGTACAAACTTCGCCAATTCATTGTTCCTCTTGGTTTTAAGTATCGTCTTTTGTTAGTTGATAAGTAATAAGAGTTCTTGCACTGCCAAAACAAATATGCGTTAATCCTATCTGAATAATATTTAAATCAAGCACGGATGTAATTCCTAATCATATTTAACCTATCAATAGATTTATTATGGAAAAAGATGATATAAAGTTCTCGGCAAAACATTTAGCCAACAAGCTTAACCTGCGAAATGTAAAATCCGAAGTTGCTAAAAGACATAAAAAACTAAAGGAAATATATGAGGAGGATCCACAGAAAGCATCAATAATAGATTCAGCAGTCGTTGAAGGTGAAAACCTGGACGATCCATTTCACTCTAAAGTTCTTATGAATGATGAGTTAAACCTACCATTAAAAACCGGACTTCACAGAGCTGTAGGGGGTGATCACGATTACTCAACTCCCGGAGATATTTTAAGTGCCGCTTTGGCCGTCTGTTTTGAAAGCACATTACGAATGATTGCTGATAAATTGGAAATTCAATTGGAGCATACAAGAGTGTCGGTCGAGGCCAGCGTTGATGTTCGCGGTACATTAATGTTTGATAAATCGGTCCCTGTTGGATTTCAAAAAATGAACATGGAGGTTGAATTGGGTTCAAACAATGCAGGAAAAAAGATTTTAAATACACTATATAGAGCTGCTTTAAAAAGTTGTGTAGTTTATCAAACTTTGAAATCCGGCATTCCAGTATCCAAAACTTTAAAGATTGTGTAAACCAATATTAGACCGGTACCCAAATAATTCAAGGTACGCTTGAAGGTGGGCATACCTCGCCTTTTTTAATTGCTTGATAATAATGTTTAAAATCAGCCTGTAATCGTTCTAAGTCATTAGTCCGGCCGTATAAGCGTCAAATAACTACACCAACTTCACCATTTTAGATAAGCATGATTCATATCGCATTGCACTTTATTATACCCCTGCTGGTCGCCCTTGTTTTCTTTTATAGTCGCTGGCGCAATGCAACACTGATAATGATTGCTACAATGATTGTTGATGCAGACCACTTGCTGGCTGACCCGATCTACGATCCCACTCGGTGCTCAATCGGATTCCATCCGTTGCATACAATACCCGCCATCGTGATCTACGCCTTACTGTTCATTCTTCCCCTGGTTGTGGGGAGAAAAGCTGACGGTCAGAGTTGGCATCCCTTTGCGTATGTACTACACTTAGTCGGATTTGGTCTGCTAATCCATATGGCGCTCGACTGGATCGACTGTTTGGTTTGATATCTTACGAAAAAAATAGCACAGTCTGATTGGTGTGAGAGGGGCAGTAGAAGTCGCGTATTAAGGTTGGCAATACAGAATATGAGGCATCTCTTTTAAAATTTTCAGATTCGCAGTAGATTTTTATACTAATTTGATAATGTTTTGTACAACTTTTAGTAGTCAAGTAGTGATATGTATACGAAACAGATAGTGAAGACGGATGGATATTAAAGAACTAAAAAATAGACCGGGCATTAACGAACATGGAAAGCTGTATGCTTCTTTTACTCAACTCAACAAGCTTTTAATGGAATTAAGAGCCAGGGAACTACCCCCCGGAACTGTAGAATCTATTAACAGTGAAATTGACCCGGTTAATTCGGTTTCGGAATCTAACAAAGCGTTGAGCAAACAGATAAAAGTAGCTCAATCTCACATTATTAAGCTAATAGAGAAAAAACATAACCTCGTGACTAAAAATCACTATCGAAACACTTGGTTGGCAGTTGGTATGGCTGCATTCGGAATTCCACTTGGCGTCATTTTTGGAATTAGTCTTGGGAGCATGGCCTATTTAGGATTGGGATTACCTATTGGGATCGCTATCGGTATAGCAGTGGGCACAGAAATGGATAAAAAGGCGCTTGAAGAAGGAAGACAGATTGACCTGGAATTAAATCACTAGCCAATAGCAACCACGATCCCATTTGTTATCTGAATTAAAATAACCCAGTTCAACAAATTTCTCACCAAATAACCTCTTCCCTCATTTTAATATCACGTGAGGAGTTGCCCACCTGTATTTCATAACTGCCTGATTCAAGAACCCATTTAAGATCTTCCGGATGGTAGTACATAAAGGCCGACTCATCCAATTCGATATTTACGGTAGCCGATGCGCCGGGCTCAAGATCTACCTTTTCAAAACCTTTTAATTCCCGGATGGGCCTGTCAACCGAAGGATCTTTATGATGAACATAAATCTGAACCACCTCGGCACCTTCCCGGTCGCCGGTATTGGTGACTGTTGCCTCCACCATCACTTTATCGTCTTGTTTAGAAACCTGAAGGTCTGAAAATTCAAAGGTTGTATAAGTCAGTCCAAAACCAAAAGGAAAGAATACGTCTTTATTTTGTGTATCAAAGTATCTATAGCCCACGTAGATATCTTCTGCATAGTCGACGGTTCCGTCGCCGGGGAATTCACCGATGGAGTGCGAAGGATAATCCTCATGCGAATTGGCAAACGTCATAGGCAGTTTTCCGGATGGATTTACTTCACCGAAAAGTATTTCTGCTATAGCTGTTCCGCCCTCCATCCCGGGATACCATGCGTGCAGGTAAGCGGGCGTGTCCGGCAGCCAGTTTTCCATTTCAACATTGCTGCCGCCCATCAGCACAACGGCCGTTCGGTCATTCACGCTGTTGATTTGCCGGATGAGCTCCTCCTGACCAAAAATCAGTTTCAAATTCAGTTTATCACGTGCCTCAGCATCGTATGTTCCCTGACCCCAGGGCATTCCTTCGTGGCCGTGAATCCATCCGCCTACAAAAATAACGGCATCCGCCTCTTCCGCAAGGGCAACCGCTTCCTGTATCAGGTCTTCATTAGCCGTCCGGGCGAGCTCTACATCCTCTCGATTTTCTCTGGACTGAGAAGCCGCATCGCCACCTTCTCCCCTGAATAGACTCTCATCATAATAGGGTTCGTAACCTTCTGCAAACACCACTTCAACATCATCGCCCACAAGATTTCGTATTCCCTCAAGCGGAGTGATTTCGTAGAAGGCGTTTACCTGCGAACTGCCTCCTCTGCCGGCAAAAAGTCTGTTGGCATTGTGACCAATCACGGCCAGGGTTTTAATCTCTGATTTTTCCAGTGGAAGCAGTCCATCGTTTTTGAGCAGTACAATTCCTTCACGAGCCACTTCGAGTGCTTTTTGCTGGTGTTCGGTCACATTTCTTTTTCCCGGTCCGTGGTCGGTAAGGGCTGTGGTCCGATACATCAGTCGAAGAACACGCTTCACTTTATCATCCACGAAGCTTTCATCAACATCACCGTTTTCAATCATCTCTTTGGCTGGATTCGCCAGGTAAAATTCTTCATAAACAGGATTATTGAAGTCTCTGAGCAGTTCCGTGCCCATCTCAATATCGGTTCCATACAGCAGGGCTTCACGTGTGTTTTTTACCGACGCCCAGTCACTAACCACAACCCCGTCAAATTCCCAGTCACCTTTTAATACAGTACTGTTAAGGTATTCATGATGCGTTGTATACTGCCCATTTACTTTATTATATGCTCCCATAATACTCCATGCTCCGCCATCCTGAACGACAGCTTTGAAGGCGGGGAGATAAATTTCGTGAAGCGCTCTTTTACTGATAAGAGCATCAATATTGTGCCTGTCCGTTTCCTGATTGTTGGCAGTATAGTGCTTGGGACAGGCGGCCACACCCTGTGCCTGCAAACCTTTCACGTAACCCACTCCCATAACTCCGGTTAGAAAAGGATCCTCACTGAGGTACTCAAAATTTCTCCCGTTTAAAGGGCTGCGAATAATATTGATTCCCGGCCCAAGCAGCACATTTTTACCCCTCTCTTTGGCTTCATTTCCCAATACTTCTCCATAATCATATCCCAGATCTTTGTTCCATGTAGATGCGAGGCAAATCCCGACAGGAAGATAGGTGGCTTCGTCGTCGGCATCTTCCAGTGCATACCACCCGCGGCCGTGCTCATGACGCACACCATGCGGACCATCAGAAAAGACAAGCTCGGGAATATCAAGCCGGGGAACTCCTCCTGAAGTAAAGGATGAACTGGCATGAATTAGATCTAGTTTTTCATCAAGTGTCATGAGATTAATTAAAGAATCGAGTTTTGCTTCGGATACTTCAGCAGAACCTGTACCTCCGGTTGCCTGCTCAGGATCTGAACTGCACGAAATGATTAACATACTGCCTGTTATTATGCCTAAAATGAATAGTGTGTACTTCATGGTAAGTTAGTTAGTAGGTGTTGACTAAATTATTTCGAAGCCTTTGTAGTGCTGTTTTTGTCCGACTTCTTACCTGTTGCAGTTAGATATACTTAGAGATGCGTATTCTAAGTTTGAGCCTTTTAACAACTTTTGCACTACAGATAAATATATTCACTTTTTTTACTCTTTTATATTTGTTTGACAAATAAATCGCTGAACGTGCTGCTCTGAATCTTGACCCACTAATTTTTATTGACCAAGGTTTCGTGATATTCCAAAGCTTCTCATCACGAATAAAAATTGACGTTCAGGATCATTTTAGGACCATTTTAAGAGTACGACTTCACGTCTGTCCAATCTCTTTTAAAAACTAAAAAACCTTTGCAAATCCAGCCCGGGGAATCCTCACAATGGGCCGGATTATTTATGGCTTTCAGGGTTTAACGTCTAACTAAAATATTTGATTAGAATTTCTTAACTTTATCAACGTTTACCATATAAAATCATCCAGTATTGAATTTAATAAATCAAACATATTGGGTCTGGGATGTAGAAGATCAAGAGATCAGTTGTGATAAGAGTTTTCTGAATCAATTTGAGCTTACTGAAAGTGTATTTCTCACGCCTCTTCACTTTTGGGAAAGCCTTATAGATCCGGAGCATTACACTCTTTTTTTAAAAGAAATAAAAGATCTTTTACGGAACCCGGACAAATCCTCATTCTCAATTCAGACCGCCCTTAAATGTCAGGCAGGGGAGTTTAGCAGTGCTGAGATATCGGGAGAGTTGCATAATCCCAAACGGATAGCAGGAGAGATCAAACTTCATAGCCAAAAACCGTTCGAAGATGATTCTTATCTGATGAAGCTATTGATGGATCATCTACCACACAGCATCTTTTTTAAGGATCAGCAAAGCCGGTTTCTTCGAATTAATAAAACATGCTCCGGAAAATTTGGACTCAACCATCCCGGAGAAGCAATCGGTAAAACCGATTTTGATATTTTTGAAGATGAACATGCTCAGTCAGCTCTTGATGATGAAAAAGAGATTTTAAAGACCGGCGAGCCCATTATCGACAAAGAGGAAAAAGAGGTTTTTTCTGACGATAAAAGCGTAAGATGGACATCTACCTCAAAGTTTCCGATGTATAATTCTGAAGGGGAGATTATCGGGACGTTTGGAATCACAAAAGATATCACAGAAAATAAAAATCAGCAGGACGAACTGAGAGAGACGATTGATATCATCAGCCATCAAAACAGCCGGTTTCAGAATTTTGCACATATCGTATCTCACAATCTTCGGAATCATGCCGGTAACATAACCATGATCCTTTCCCTGATTGAAGAAGCTGACTCAGACCAGGAGCTGGAGGATTTTATGGGATATCTGGCCACTGCCTCAGACCGTTTAAACGAAACCATTCAGGATTTAAATAACATTGTAGACGCTCAGTACAATACGAATCTGGAGTTCAAGCCGCTCAACCTTTATAAAAACCTCCAAAATGTGAAGGATATTCTCTCATCAGAAATAATGATTCACAATGTAAAGTTTAAAGAGTCGATTCCTGAAGATTTAGAGATAGAGTACAATCCCGCCTACCTGGAAAGTATTCTGCTAAATTTGATTTCCAACGCTATCAAATACAGCCATCCCGACCGTAAGCCTGAAGTTGAAATTTCAGCAAGTCAAAATGGGGAAGACACCATTCTAACAGTTTCTGACAACGGAATAGGGCTCGACCTAAAAAAGCATAGCGATGAACTTTTTGGTATGTATAAGACTTTTCATTCCAATAAAAACTCCAAGGGAATTGGGCTCTACATTACCAAAAATCAGGTGGAAAGTCTTGGTGGCAGGATTGAAGTTGACAGTGAACCGGGGAAAGGATCCAGCTTTACCATCCATTTTGGATCTTGATTCTCATTATTTCCGGTTGTCTGCGTTACTGTAAACGCTATATTTATGACAACACTTGAGGATATCTATGCCCATGGACCTAAATTCAGATCAAGATCATAAACCGCTCTATAAAAAATGGAGGTTTTATCTCTATCTGTTGCTGGGAATTGCGGCAACTCTGTTTTTTGTGTTTCTGTTATCCCTGATAACACTTCGCTGGGTGAACCCTTCTGCAACTAGTTTTACTTTACAGGAAAATTGGTCTGAACTCGAGGCAGAGCGCTATAACCTCAGGGAATACTGGGTAAACAGTGATGAAATTCCTGAACAGATGAAGTGGGCCGTGATTGCTTCAGAAGATCAGCTGTTTTGGGATCATCATGGTTTTGACATGGAGTCTATTCGTGAGGCATGGGAGGAGATGCAGAGCGGGGAGCGGACACGCGGAGCCAGCACGATTTCTCAGCAGGTTGCCAAAAATCTTTATCTGTCGCCGGCTCAATCGTTCCTAAGGAAAGGCATTGAAGCCGGAATTACGGTTCTTATTGAGCTATTTTGGCCGAAGGAGAGAATTTTAGAAGTCTACCTGAACATAGCCGAATTTGGTCCCGGGATTTTCGGTATCGGAAAAGCCGCTGATCATTTCTGGGGGATTAAAGCCTCGGAACTTACACCTGAAATGGCTTCCCGGCTTGCAGCCGTACTTCCCAGCCCAAAACGGATGAGAGTTGAGCCGCCTTCACCCTTTGCACAGGAAAGAAGCTTATGGATTCTGCGGCAAATGACTCAGCTGAGCGGTATCGCTTACTATCAACCGGAGGAACCGGAAGAAACTCCCGATGAATTTGATGATATTGATCCCTTACTGTTAGAAACTGAATTTGATATGGACATGTATCTGACATCAGAAAAACCAGACACCGCTTCTTCAGACAGCAGTAACGCGGAAAATATAAATGAAGACAAGGAGCTGATCGATATAGATTTGCCGGACTCTTTGCTTCAGATTTCTGAACCCGACACAGCTTCTGCTAATCCTGATTCAGTAAATTTATTTTAACGTGAGTTCGAGATAAGAATTTGCAAAGAGTGTCTACCTTTTTCTGGGGAATGAAAAGTAGTGGATTCAAAGATACATAATGAATTTTCAAGACAAACCTGAGACCATCAGATCATCCCCCTCGCCCTGAAAGCTTTCGGGGCTCTTCCCCCTTCTCCCTTCGCTAAAGCTATGGAAGACAAGTCGAAGATGGACTTTTTGGCGTCAATTTCATATCTCAAACTTACGCTATTTTAAGATTTCCACAACCGGAATCGCTTCGCAATCCGTGCAGACAGTCTTATCGTTGAACTGAACGTCCGTCAGCACTATTTCTCCACAACATCCTACATCACGAAAGAGGGTATTAATATGCAATGTGTCTGTTGAAAGATCTCCCAAGGTAAGCTTAATAACATCTGATACTGATCCATATATCAGAGCAATCTTTTTATCCGTAAATGAACTGTCGGCAGTAACAAAATATTCCCGGTCCGTTTCCAAACTTACTGCAGATAGATCGTCAATGGAATAGGGTGGATCCTCACCAAAAATCAGGCTTTCACCTGACTCTGCGTCCATATAATCTAAACCGATCGCATACATCGGGGCGTCACAAACTACCCCGGAGCAGCTATTATCGGCCACGTCCTCACACGATATAAAAAGCGAGAATAACAGTAAAAGAAGCACAAAAAAGTATCGATACTTCATAATTGCCTCACCGAATCAAAAGTGTGTAATATTCTTTTATCATTTGTTAACTGAGATAAACTGCCTCGGAGCAAAGCCAGGGTATCAATCTAAAATCCATAATTTCTTGATAAACTATGTTTTTATTAAGAAGTCTCCCCCTTCGAAGGGGGACTTAAACCACCATTGATTAAATCAATTCTCCAGCAGGCGCCGGTTTCTGGATATCACCGTTTTAGATCTGTTCTTTAGCAGTTCGGTCGCATCCATCAGCATCTGCTCATTCCCCGGAAAAGGCACTGCGCGTCCGCCAATAATTTCCTCTGTCTCTTCAGAGAGTGCCTTTCTGTTCCCGCTAAACTCGCCGTATCGATGTTGAAATACGGCCTCCACCGAAGCGGATTCTGTACGCAGAAGCTGATCCGATCTCAGATCATATATATCGAGAGAACCGGCAACGAATGCTGTTTTTTTCTGCTCCGACTCTGTGATCTCGGCAGTTACCGTAACCATATTTGGCACCCGGATATCTGTCCCGGTTGAATCCTTTTTCACATTACCGTCTTCATCCAGTTCATATCTCAACCCGTCCTGAATTTCACGACTTTCAGAGTAGATTCTTCGTTCAACGGTTTCGGGTGAATAAGCGATCTCCGTAATATTCAGCACCAGAAAATAGTCGTACTCAATATTTTCATTTTCGTAGGTATCAAAGTTTAACCAGTGTGTGTTCAGATCTTTGAGTGTGGTCTTTTTCATCTCAACATCGAAAAACTCAGGCAGCACCATACCGGAATTATTTTCAATAAAGTAGAGAGCATGGTTCATCCCAAGTTGATGACTTTCATACAGTTTTTGATCTACATCTTCGTAACCCGGATAGATCTGCGCGGCCCTTTCAAATTCGTTGTAAGCCTGCCTTGCGCTCATTTTGTCTCCGCGCTCCAGGTAGTCGACTCCTCGTTCATATGACACCTCTGCAGCGGCCATTTTTGATTCTACAATTTCATTGTCATAATTGTAGAAAGTAAATTCATTCCGGATTTGCGATGGCAATCTGCGAACTTTGTTCTGCCTCCAGTTCAGCTGCTCATAGAGCTCATAAATTTCAACCCAGCTCTCTTCCCGGCCTTCCAGTTCCAGGAACTCAATTCGCTCCTTGTCGAACATATTGGCCAATTCATAAGCCTCCTTTAAAACACTCAGCTCTTTCGAGTTGTTAGGTTTCTTCATCAATTTTTCTGTGGCTCGATCAATTGCCCGGTCGTATTGACCACGTTCCAGCATCTTTTGTGAAGAGTTACACGAGATGAGAAAAAACGATATAATCAGCAGGTAACTTAATTTTTTCATGAAAACCACCGTATAATTTTGTTCGCTCTTAGGTTACTGAAAACACCTACAAATGCCAACATTTTGATCGTTAAAGAGGTATTTATGTTCCTCTGTTAAAACAGTTTAATCTCACTTTTTTTCCGCCCCAATCATCTTGTATATTGTCTAAAACAAATTCATGATGCAAGATAAGGTTCAGCTTTCAGTAATACTTACCACACATGCCCGGAAGGCGCATTTTAAAGACCTTCTTACCAAAACGACCGAATTTGGCATACCCGGTATTGAGGTTATTATAATTAATGATGCCGCTGATATTGAGACCTCTCAATTCATCCATCAGACGCTAAATACAGCTAACAGCGACAGGGTTTATCTTTTTGAACATGAATCTTTCACCGGACGCGGAAATTCTCTGAATGAAGGGCTTCTGGAGTCCACGGCACCACTGATCTGGGCACCCCTGCAGGCCGACCGTTTAAATGAATCTCTTCTCTCGGAAGCTATCCGAAAGTTTAAGTCCGATCCTGCGGGTATCTGGATTTTGGATTATTCTTTGCCGCAAACTCCCGAAGAGTGGATTAAAGCTGCCGCTGAAGGAGATTTGCCATTAGACAGCTGTCTGATCTGGAATCGCAGTGTGTTGAAAAATTCTGAATTCTTCTTCAATCAGCACCTTCAAAATCTGCACGGCGCTGAACTTGCCTTAAGATTACATCAGCATAATGCATGGCATCAAACCGATCCGTTCTTTGTTGTCTCAGAAAATCAGCCAGTTCATGCTTCAGCATCCGACCTTCGCGAGTTTCTTTTTTCAGCATTACGCATTGCAGACGGCAAAAAAGAGCAACAGGTTTTAATAGATCTTCTGAAGAACATTAAATCAGACGAAAGCATAGCTCAGACTGATGATGATTTCTTAGTAAAAGCGCGTCAGCTTCTGATGCAGGGAGATGCCAATAAATCCCTGGATATCGTAAACAAACTCCTGAAAAAGGAGCCGGATCACTACGAGGCTTTCCGAATTAAAATTCAATCTCTTGAAAAACTTCGGCGTCACGTTGAAGCAGCGGAATTAAAACACTCGCTTCATCAGCTGGAAAAGCGTCCCCGTCCTCAGTCAGAACTTTTCAAAGAAGAAACCGAGAAAAGTGAACCCCAAAAACCAAAGAATATATCGCTGAGTATCATCATCCCGACTACCGGAAGGGGAAAGGGGCTCCTGGAAAACACGTTGATTCATTTGGATCAGATAGCTGACCCGGCATCAACGGAGCTGATTGTTATAGACAATGCCAGTATTGACGACACATTTGAATACCTCCATCAGCTTGAAAAAGAAAATTTTCTCAACATTAATGTGATCACAAATCCAAATAATCGCGGATTTGGCGCGTCTGTTAATCAGGGACTGGAAGCTGCAAAGGGTGAAAATATCCTGGTAGTGCACAATGATCTGCTTCCAGATGAAGATTGTATTTCCAAACTGATAAAGGTTTTTGAAGATCATGAGGACGCAGGTCTCGTGGCACCCATTTGTTACACCGGCGATCACGCTTCAGACCTTCCGGATGAGGAGATTTCTGATGTCGACGTGGTAGAAAGCTGTTGCTTTATGGTAAAAAAGCAGTCCGCTATTCGGTTTGATGAAGAGTACCGGCTCTGCCATTTCGATATGGAAGATTTCTGCTTTCAGATATTGGATTCGGATCAAAAAATTTACGTTGCCAATCGCGCTACTGCCTCCCATCAAAATGGCAAGACCATGGATATGATGGGAATGAAACTCGTTCCACATCTTAAATGGCAAAACAGAAAGCGATACTTCGAGAAGTGGGATGGAGAACCTGAGTTTTCGATGCCAAATCAAGGCCCGCACCCCGATCGTTTTGAGCTTCTTGGCATGCCGGAAAATCCACTCGAACCTGAATCTGAGTGGATACATATCGTACAGGATTACCTGACTGATGAAGTAAAAACCGAAATTTTACGTACCGAATGGAATCAGAGAGAGTTGTTAACCATTGTTTCCGCACTGCTTATTGCCGATGAAAGAGAACTGCTCCGCACGCTCGAAGACAGACTGGATGAGCTTGATCTGCCCCCGGCATTATTGATTTTATTTGTACACTTCTATTTCGAAAAAAATATCTACTCTCGCTGTAAGCACTATCTTAGCAAGGCCGGAAATTCACATCCCATATTTGATCTGTTCCGCTTAAAAATTCATGTTGCCGATAAAGAGACTGAGCAGGCAGCTCCAATACTCACCAAAATGCTGGACCGTTACCCGGCCAGTCCCGACCTTTTCTATCTGGCCGGAGAACTTTATTCACAAACCGGTGATAAAGAGGAGGCAGAGTCTTTCCGCACAATGGCGGCCCGGCTGGATCCGTACCGGTTCTCTTCAGAAGAAGATACCATCGAGTTTACGTTGTAGACCGGCATCTATTTGATGGGACGTTAAAGTTCGAGGACTCTGAGAAATTTTCCCCTCGAGGGGAGTATCCCGACGGCATTTTGTCGGGAGGAGGGGTGTTTTTAGCACTCTGAAAAGGCTTCTGTGTGTACACATACTTTTTAACATTCAATCAGATTCCTCCATGCGTTCGCTTCGCCTGCCTTTGCTAAAGCTTCGGCAGGCAAGCTCTCTTAGGGTTCTCCCAAAAACCATTGATAACTCATTTGGGGCAAAAGTCTATTTTCCCCTCGTCTTGGTGCTCTGCTCCGGGACGACAAGCAAGCAGCTCCGCTGCAAAAAAATCTATGATTACATCGCCTCTGTTCCATTTGTAGACTATAGCTCTTTGAAGGGATTGCAGGAGATGTACAACTGAGTATCAATTTGACTCAAAAGTTCATTATTTGAACCCGAATTTACGCTTAGAGAATCATCCCCCTCAATCCCCCTTCAAAGGGGGACACTACAAAAAACTTCCTTACTTCAATTTCCAATAATTCACCCTTTCAACTCAACCAGCTGGAGCAGTTGGCGTAAATCTTTCACTTTTCTCTCCTGCCCGGCTTTGCTGTAGCTGTGAATCAGGTTACGGATACATCGTGCAAGAATCTGGATTTCATCTGCTTTTTTCAGATGATCGGGCCGCGGTTCCACACCATTTTTTTTGAGGAAGTAGTAGCACTGATCGTAACTCACAATTGTACCGCCATCGAACGGATCTATGAGAACACCTTCATTTGGTGTTTCATAAAGAATTAAAAAGTGGATGGGCATATTCACCCCATAAAAAGGAAGATTAAGTCGCCTGGCCAGAAAGATCACAACCAGTCCCAGCATAATAGGGATTCCTTTCCGCCTGTCAATCACACGATCCATTAAAGAGTTTTCAGGAATATGGTAATTAGCCGCGTCGCCCCGAAACCTCAGTTCACGAAATACATATTGCAACATAATATGCATTTTTTCCCGCAGGGATGGCGTATATGCAATATCCGAGCTGATCTGCTGTGCCAGTTTATCCAGCTTACGGGAGTAGTCTCCTTCCCGCAGCGTGGGAGTAGCAAACTTCGACAGTTTCATAACAGCTTTTTCCAGTTGGCGGCTGTTATAAATCCCCTCTTCCATCAAATCCGAAAACTCTTCCATCAGCGAACCGATGGTAATGTTGTAGATAATGTTGTTGATGAACTCTTTGTCAGACTCCCCAACCGTCTCACTTTTATGCTGATCCAGCAGCGGAACGGCATCTTCGCCAAGCTCTCTAAATCTGCTGTGGACACTGCTCTGCACTTCCGGATCTGGATCATCCAACAGGAAAATCAGTGATTCTATTTCGGATTTTGTTGTCATAATAACTGCTATACTTTCTTAAAACACCCATAATAACGGATAAAACCGCATCATGATTCATGGAAAGATACTGTTCTTTAAACTCAATTTTTAGTCATCCAAATATAAATTGAGGCAGAACGATCTCTCTGTGATTTTTCATATCTTACACGACTAAATTTTAGACTTAAACATAGACCATGAACGTAGGTATACCTTCAGAAATCAATCCGCTAAAAAAAGTAATCGTTCACACACCCGGACACGAAGTTTCTCTCGTCAATCCGGAAAATAAAGATGAACTGCTTTTTGACGATATCATCTTTGAGAGTGATGCAAAAGAGGAGCATCTGGATATGCTCAAAATTTTCAAGGCAGCTATGCCTGAAGATGGCGAAGTGATTGAAATACTGGATCTGGCGCTAGAGTGTTTTCAGGATGAGTCTGTGCGGGAAGAGTTTATCGAATTGATGATTAAAGAACTTCCGTTTGAAAATATTCATACCGTTCAGTCTGATCTAAAAGAACTCCCCGCTGAAAAACTCCTTCAGTTTGTTGTGGAGGGCTCGATACCGCCAAATCGCGCATTCAATCTTAACCCTGCACCCAATCTTCTGTTCACGCGGGATCTATCAGCAGTGGTGGGAAATCATATTATTTTATCGCGAGCCGCTAAGAAAGCGCGCGCCCGGGAATTTCTGCTGATGAATATGATTGTGAAACATCACCCGCTTTTCAGTGAAATAAAAAACAAAACAATTAACATTACCGGCCAGCAATCTATTGAAGGCGGCGACGTACTTGTAGCATCGGAAAAGATTGTTCTGATTGGAATGAGTGAGCGAACCTCATTCAGCGGTTTGATGAGTGTTGCTGAAAAACTGATAAAATCAGGCGTGGAGCACGTACTTGCCGTTGATATTCCTAAACAGCGCTCATCCATGCACCTGGATACAATCTTTACATTTGCTGATAAAAATGAGTGCATTGTTTTTCCACCCGCAATAGAAGGACAAACCGAGAATGTGGTAGACCTCTATGCTTCGGGAGATCACGTGCAAACCCGCAGGTGCAAATCACTAAAAGATGCACTTGAGGAATTAACCGGCCGGAATTTTAATTTCATCAGATGCGGTGGGGAAGAACAGATCAACCAATACCGCGAACAATGGACTGACGGTGCAAACGTTTTTGCGCTTGCGCCCGGTGTGATTGTAGGATATGGTCGGAACACCAAAACATTTGAAATGATGGCTGAGAACGGGTATAAACTGATGGATCAATACGATTTTATCGATGAGTTCACCAATAAACCATTTGACTATAAAAAGGAAGGTAAAATAGCGATTAGCTTCCAGGGGCATGAGTTGTGTCGCGGACGGGGAGGGGCTCGGTGTATGACGATGCCGGTACTTCGTTCTCAACTTTAATCGTAGAAGAAACAAAATCACTTAAAGGGCTATAATTTGTCATTTCCCCAGTACAACTTTTCTCAAGAAGAAAATTCAGACTTTGAACCGGTTAAGAAGAATAATCCTTCTCCGTGGACAATGACCAAGCACTTTCTGCTATTTGTGGTAACATTCCTGTGTGTTACGTTTGTGGGAATATTTTGGGTTGGCCATACGGCAAATGTAGAATCCTACTGGGAGATGTGGCCGCAGGGCGCTCTTTTTGCAGCACTTCTTCTGGCCTTTTTAGGCACCCATGAATTTGGCCATTACTTTGCAGCCGTTTATCATAACGTAAAAGTTACACTGCCCTATTTTATTCCAATACCGCTGGGCATTGGCACGATGGGGGCTGTTATCAAAATCGAAGAGAAGATCCGAGACACCAAAAAACTATTTGATATCGGTATCTCCGGGCCTATTGCCGGTTTTGTTGTTTCACTGATTATCTTGATCTATGGATTTGCAACGTTACCCGACGCTACTTTTGTCGAAAACTTTGCCGGCCATGAAGAGGTCATTGCTCATGTGCAGGAAACCGGTACTTATCCGGATGAAGCGCCAGAGCCTCAGTCTGAGGAAGCCGCTACAATTTTAATAGGTGATACTATTCTCTTCACTTTCCTGGCTTCATTCTTCGACAATGTGCCTCCAATGTATGAGATGTACCACTACCCGTTTCTCTTTGCCGGCTGGCTTGGACTCTTTTTCACTGCTTTGAACCTGACTCCAGTTGGTCAGTTGGACGGCGGTCATATTCTCTACTCACTTATTGGGTATAAAAAGCATCAGACCGTAGCGCGTATAAGTTTTGGATTTATCACTGCTCTTGGAGGGATCGAGGCAATCCCTTTCCTGTTCCTTACCATTGATGAGTGGTTTCCCGGTTATGGATATTCCTCGCTTCTCATTTGGGCAGCTGCTCTGCTATTTTTATTTCGAAAAGGGTTTTATAAAGAACATAACTGGATTGCTCCGATTTGGGCATTATCCATCATAAGTTCTATCGCGTATCTCTATTTTTGGGTCGGAAGCTTTGAGCAGTCCGGTTCATTAATCTGGGTAGTATGGAGTTTCTTTCTCGTTTATCTTGTTAAGATCGAGCATCCGCCGGTTATTTATGAGCAACCGCTTTCACCCGGCAGAAGACGCCTGGGATGGATCAGTATGGTCATCTTTCTCCTTTGCATCAGTCCTACACCCATTTATTTTGTCAACTAAAGAACCTATCAATACAATACAATGCTAAAAAAATTAATTACACTTTTACTTCTGGCAACACTTCTCTCATGCAGCAGCGAAGAAGAAAATATTGAAATCGATCCTGATTTAACTCTTTCTGAACAGGTTGATCAGCTGATTGATCAAAACAGATATGAAGATGCATTGAGTCTGCTTCGACAAGAAGATCCTCAGAATCCGGATACCCGTTTCTTGCTGGAGAAGACACACCTTAATTACGGGCTTCACAGTATGAGTACGTTTGATCAAACGGAAATGCGGACTCGCATGAATAACGCGCTGCTTCAGTTTGTGGAGGTACTCAAGCTCAATCCTGATAATCAAATGGCGCGCGATCAGATTATTCAGATTATGGATATCTATTCAACCATACCAAACCGCGAACCGGAACCTGAGGTGCTCGAGGCTCTTCGGGAAGTCGGTTTTGATTACTGATTTAATCTATAATCTTTGGTATCAAGCCGTTTAGCTGATACCTTTATCAGTAAAGAGATCGTTTTAATATTTAAAACAGAAGAGACCTTTGGCTAAAAAAGAATCCAAAAAAAACGCTCCTCCAAAAATTGAGAATCGTAAGGCCCGTCACGACTACCATGTAGATGAAACGTACGAAGCCGGTATCGTTTTAAAGGGGACTGAAGTAAAATCAATTCGGGATGGCAAGGCAAGCCTGAATGAAGCGTTTGCCTATTTTAAGAATGGGGAGATTTGGCTGAAGAATATGTATATAAAACCGTATAAGTTCGGTTCATACAGCAATCACGATGAGCGACGGGAGAGAAAATTACTCTTCAAGAAAAGGGAAATCAGAGAAATAGATAAGAGTATGCACCAGAAAGGCTTTACTCTTGTTCCCCTTAAGCTCTACTTTAAAGGCGGTTATGCAAAAGTTTTAATGGGTCTGGCTCGCGGTAAAAAACAATATGATAAGCGGGAAGATATCAAACAGAAAGATGTGCGCCGTGAGCTGGATCGTAAAATTAAAGGTTCGTACAGCGTAAACCTTTAATACGAATCTTTAGAAATTGAGCATAAAAAAAGGCTGTTGCGATAAGCAACAGCCTTTTCTGTTTAAATTCTGAAATGACTCAGATCAGTTATCCTTCTTCTCCATCTTCAAGAAGAGCTTCAACACGAGCTCTAAGCTCTTCATCCTGTTGAGCAGCCATCACGATATTTTGATATCGTTCAACCGTCAATCCACTCGACTCAATCTTTTCAACCATTTTTTTGTCAGCTTCTGACTGAATTTCCATAAGAGTTGGCTGCAGTGTTTGAAGTGTTGCCATCTCTTCGTCAGTAACGTTTACCTGATCTGCCATTTGTGGATTCTGCATGGCCATCATCATCTGCTGAAAACGTTCGAACGTGATGTCTTCACCTTCAACGGCTTCCTGCATTTTCTCTTGAGCTTCAGTTTGAATTGGGCCCAATTCATTAATTGCACTTGCAACCATTTCAATTTCATCATCACTAACATCATCATTTGATGGAAGGTCAGGCATCTGTTGCTGCTGCTGTTGTTGTTGCTCCTGTTGCTGCACTTGCGCAAACAGTGTACCCGCTCCAAATAGGATTACGATCAGTGCGATACTTATACTTTTAAAAAATTTCATGTAGTATGTTTATTATTTAGTATTGATTATTCTAGGTCTATAACCTAAGATACTGGATTTTATTACCCATTGATTTCTGCTCCAAAATCTTCTTTTTTCACTCCAATAACAAAAAAGGCTACCGGATAATACTCCAATAGCCTTTAAAGTTCGTAAAGATTTCCTGTAAGCCGAATTCTGTTTCCCGATAAATCGGAACGACAATCATTTATCTAGGCTTTGAATCACTCCAAAGCTCAAGCGTTCTACCCGGCTGTATAGCGACGAGAGGCGCACAGCCTGCGTGAACTTGCACCCCGTGAGGTTTACCCTGCCCCCCGGCGTTACCGTCGGGGGCGGTGAGCTCTTACCTCGCCTTTTCACCATCACCTCAACGAATCGAGGCTGTCTGTTTTCTGTGGCACTGGCTGTCCTCTGTTAAAGAGACCTTCCTGTTAGGAAGCACGGTTCTCGTTGGTGTTCGGACTTTCCTCATCCCGACAAGTCGGGAAGCGATTGTCCGGAAATCTTCACTTAAATCGATGTATTGGTAACGTTTAGAGTAGCTATAAACGTATAACCATCAATAATAAGATGCTTAACGAATTTTTATCTAAACTTTAAGCTGTTTTTTTGCTTCTTCAAAGAAGGAGGGGTCTACAACAATGCGACCGCTATTCTCGTCAATGATAATTTTATTCTTTCTGCGAACTTCAACCTGTGTTTGCGGTGGTAAAGCCATTCCGTGAGCGGCTCCCCTGTCCATTGCAACAACGGCCATTCCGTTTGCAAGTCCGTCTCTCAAGCGATTATAGCTTCTCACATAGCGACTATCCAATTCCTCTTCCAGTTCGTCGCGTTTATCCAGAAGCTTTTCCTCTTCCTCTTTTGTGCTTGCTACAACCTTGTCCAGATTCACTTTTTTTTCTGCATGGAGCTCTTCTGTCTCTTCCAGCTTCTCTTTGTTCGATTCGAGCTCAGCTTCTACTTCTTCCTGTCTTTTTGAGATCTCTTCCAGCCTCGATTCAGCATTTTCAACAAACGTTTTCTGTGCTTCAATCTCTTTGGTTAAAGCATCATACTCTCGATTGTTACGAACGGAAAGCTGCTGCTCTTCATATTTCTTGGTCTTTTCCAGAGACTCTTCAATACCTACTTCCAGCTTTTTCTTTTCAGATTTAAGGCTGTCGGCTTCCTCTTCAAGCTGATTGATACGAGCATTGTATCGATTAATATTCGTTTCAATATCAAGAATTTCTTCAGGGAGATCGCCGCGAAGTTGTCTGATTTCGTCGATTCGACTGTCGATGTACTGTAAATTGGCTAATTGTTGAAGTACCTCTTGCATGGCTTTATATAGAGAAGTTTAGATGTTTTTATTTTCAAAATCGGTTACGTAGACCTTCATGGGATTGGTTACCGTTTCGGTTGCATCTACGGATAGGTGTTCAAAAGCTTCAGAAAGTTCTTTTCGGATGGCTTCCACTACAGGAAATTCACTTTCGTAGTGACCGGCATCCACAAGCAGGAAATCCTGCCTTTCAGTAAAATAGTCGTGATACTTAATATCTGCAGTTACAAAAGCGTCTGCTCCGGCTTTTATCGCTTTTTTCTTCAGAAATACTCCGGCTCCGCCACAAACAGCAACTTTTTTAATTCGATCAGATTTACCGGAAAATCGAACGGATGGCACATCAAGTGCCCGGCAGATCAAGTGTAGAAATTCGTCCATGGCAATTCCCTCTTCGGGATAATCGCCCATAACTCCCATTCCAAAATTGTTGGATGGTGTTGTAAGCTCCATCTCCTGGAAGCTACCTTTCTTAAGCAATCCTTCCTGTTCCAAAGCCCCGCGTAACTGACTTACATTCTGTTGATCTATCGTTGCTTCAAAACAGTATTGCCCCTCTTTGCGGTTATCCACGCTAAAAAAGTGAGCCTCTTCGGCTGAGAAATAGTTAAGGAGTTTCAATACAGCTTTTGTGTCGTCTGTACTGGTTACCAGCGATATTTTCCGGCTTATGTTATAATTCTTGTCCAGAAACTGGAGATTGTCGAGACCCAGGTTATTGGCTAGTACAAATGAAACCCCATCAAGTGCTGCGTCCAGATTTGTGTGAGCTGACATAAGGGCAATATTATTGCGAATCATCTTGTAAATAATCCGGCCCTGTTCATCTGTAGGGTTGATTCTCGAAATTTCTTTAAAAATGAGGGGATGGTGCGAAACAATAAGTTCACATTTTTTTTCCAGTGCCTCATCAACAACATCTTCTGTAACATCAAGACAAACTAATACTCTCGATACAGATGTGGAGGGATCACCTACTAAAAGTCCAACATTATCATAACTCATCTTTATGCCGGGGGGAGCCCATTGATGCATAAAGTCTGTTATATGGCGAACTTGAGTGTTCAAGTCTTAGAGCCTCCGTTTATTTGATGTGCTTTTGTCTCTACCGGAAGGAAAGAACCCGCTATACCCTTTATGTAAGATATTTGCTGATGTATCATAATCTTTATCACAGGCTTACAAAATACGATTATTTTTAAACCATTAAAAAACTAAATTCAGTTTTATTTGTGTTTTCAATTACTTTTTGAAATGTTTTCAAGCTTATCTTACTTATCAGTATAAAGAGGAAAATTTTTAGATAATTAATAACTGATATTTATGAGCAGCGATATTAATTCACGTTACAATCAGGTTCAGGAAAGAATTAGAAAAGCTTGCAAGGATTCAGGTAGAGATCCTGACGAAATTATGCTGGTCGCCGTAAGTAAAACCAAGCCGGATGAAGATGTTCTTAAACTGATAGAACAAGGTCATTACCACTTTGGCGAAAATAGGGCGAAAGCATTGCAGGACAGAATGGAGTCTGTTAAAAATCCTGCGGCCGTCTGGCATTTTATCGGCAATCTTCAAACCAACAAGATTAAGTACATGGTTGAAAGAGTGAACTGGATCCAATCCATTCACAAAATGAAAGCTCTTAAGGAAGTAGAAAAAAGAGCTTCAGAAATTAATCGTGTAATTAATGTACTAATCCAGGTAAATATCAGTGATGAAGATCAGAAAAGTGGATGTGATCCGGAGCAACTGGAAGGAATGCTTAAATACGCTCAGAATCTAAAGTACACGAAAGTTAGAGGGCTGATGGGAATGGCTACGTTTACGGATGATTTGGATATAGTTCGGCCTGAATTCAAACTTTTAAAGAAACTACGCGACGAACATATACATCTCAGTGAAGGATCAGTAGATTTAAAACACCTGTCGATGGGTATGACCAACGACCTGGAAGTTGCAATTCAGGAGGGATCTACCATGGTTCGTGTTGGCACGGCAATCTTTGGAGAACGCAACTATTAAAAAATCATTCCGTTATAATACCACTTCCTGTCAGGGATTTATTATTTTAAATAAAAAATTGATTTAATTATGGGAGCTTTTGGTTGGATTTTAGTTGCGCTTGCGGCAATTATCGGCGGGTATATTGTAGACTATCAAAAAAATAAATTAAAGTGGCAGGATAAATCGTCAAAAACAGCAGAAGACTTGGACGAGGTTCGAACGTTAGTTCATCAAATGAAAAAACGTATAGAAAATCTTGAGGCTATTGCCGCCAGTGACCCTAACGAATTCAAATCAAAGACTTCTGATCCTCTGGATCGGATTGAAATAGATAGGGATGAACAGATCAAAAAAGAGAACGAACGTAAAGTTTCTAATTTAGCTAAAGAAAAAGGTGATTAGACATGGGTGAAGAAGTAGTAATTTTAAGTATTATTTTTGGGAGTGTAATTTCCATTGTTTTCATAGCAACCCTTGGCAGTATTATTAAAGCTGCAATAAAGCGAAAATCCAGCGGTAGCGTAGCGGATAACAAGGAATTTTTAGCTGCACTCAGGGAGTTTAAGGAGAAAACCGACAGGCGACTTCAAAATCTGGAAGCCATCGTTTCCGGTGATGATCCTTTGCCTTCCAAATCCAATAATAAGGAAGAAAAAAAGGCGGAACGTAAAAGTGCGATTGAGATAGAAATTGATGATGAAAAGAAAAATGAGAATGAAAACCGAACAGATAGCGGTAAACTGAAAAACATGTTAAATCAGTAATCGTTATTTTCTTTGATTATATCTGTTTCGCATACTCTTGAGTCTGATAATTATAACCTGTACATCCAAACCAAACTATGGGATCAAAACCAATGAAGCTCACCGCCCTGGAAATCAAACAGCAGCAGTTCGAAAAATCACTACGGGGTTATGACACCGCCGAAGTTCACGCATACTTGAATCTTATTGCGAGCGAGTGGGAGCATATGGTTGGAAAAATGCGGGAACTTGAAAATCAGATTGATAAAATGGATGACAAGCTGAAACACTATGAGCGTGTGGAAGAAGCTCTCCATGAAACACTTCAAACAGCTAAAGACAGTGCTGAACAAAAGTTAACAGGAGCCAAAAAAGAGTCTCGCAATATTATAGAAAAAGCAGAGATGGAGGCCGATTCGATTGTTCGGGAAGCTCATCAGCAGAGGCAACAGATTCGACAAAGCATCTTAAGACTGCTAGACAGACGCGAAGAGATTATCAGTGGAATAAAATCCTATTTAGATATTGCTTCAGATTCACTCAGTCAGTTCAGTAAAGATGAAGCATCGCTATTTCGTCTTCCTAAAGAACCGGAACTGGAAGAGATGGAAGCCCGGAAAAAATCATCAAACGAAAAGAAAAAATTTGAGTTTGACGAATCTGATGAAGGTGATTCAGCTTCCAAAGTACCCCAATCTCTGGATGATATTCTGGATGAACTGGATTAACTGTATCATCTTATTTAACTAAACTGCCGGCTCATTAATACTGTTGAAGCAGAGTATTATTCTTATCTTTTTACCTAAAAAATTGCATACCAAATCATCAAGTTAATATGGAATCAGTAGAAACATTTCGTAAGAATCGTAACGAAGCACTGCAGCACATTCAATCTGTTACTAAAATGCAGCCGGAGTATATGCTGATTTTAGGTACCGGATTGGGTCAGCTGGCTGACGAGATGGATATCGAAACAGAGATTCCATACGACGAAATACCTCACTTTCCTGTCTCTACCGTAGAAAGTCACGCAGGAAAACTTCTCTTTGGTCATCTTGGTGGTAAGGAAGTGGTTGCCATGCAGGGTAGATTTCACTTTTACGAGGGATACACCATGCAGCAGATTGTATTTCCAATTCGTGTTTTAAGAGAGAACGGAGCCAATACTCTTTTTGTAAGCAACGCAAGCGGCGGCCTGAACTCCAACTACAGACGCGGCGATATTATGTTGATTAAAGATCATATAAACCTCTTGGGTGACAATCCGCTTATCGGACCCAACGATGACGAACTGGGACCGCGCTTTCCTGATATGAGTGAACCTTATACAGAGCGTTTGACAGACATTGCGCAGACTGTGGCTCTCGAAGAAAATATTTTTATGCACCAAGGAGTTTACGCAGCTATGAGCGGGCCAATGCTCGAAACAAAATCAGAGTATCGTTTTTTAAAGCTTATTGGTGCTGATGTAATTGGAATGAGCACGATTCCGGAAGTTATTTCGGCGGTTCATATGGGCATGGAAGTTCTTGGTATTTCTGTAATTACTGATGAATGTTTTCCCGACTCGCTCCAGCCTGTTGTAATTGAAGATATATTGGAGGCGGCAGGTATGGCTGAACCTAAAATGACAAAAGTAATTATTAAAGTTTTGGAAAAGCTTTAAATAGCTAATTATTATAGGTTTAATTAAATATTTTTAAGGTTGTAAGAAACTTAAAACCACACCGTTCTTGTAGTTACTTTTAATATAAAAAGTCGTATTTTTATACTTGTATTTAACACTGTTTTTTGATTAAATACAATAACCTATAATTCTTTAGCACATCATTGCGTATGAGCTTTCACGATTTTGACGACGGCCCTATTTGGAATGAGTTTCAATGGGAGTCCCACCTAAACGAGATCGAGAAAAGAAGCGAACAACTTCGACAATTCATCACTTCTGATCCTAATGGAAACACCCCGCGCTGGCTTATTCTTCTCCAGGAGAGTATCGATGAGCTGGATGCTGTGGAAACGTTTATCGAAGAAGAGCTTCTTTTAGATGACGCCTATTTCCCTGAAGATGAAGACGACTGGGAAGATGATGAAGATGAGTGGGATGACGATGACTTTTTCTTCCTTGACGAGGATTTCCCATTTGATCAGGATGATGAAGACGATTATGAAAGCGGAGAAAGCTGGAAGGAATTAAGCGAAGATTATTCGATGGATGAGTTTGGTTCCATTGAAAATCTATCCGTTTACAAAGAGTCCAGAAATTTTGCCGTTGATGTATTGAAATGGGGAGAGTCTATCAATCCGCACTATCAGTCTAAACCGGTTCATGATTTTGTAAGTAATACACTTACCATCTCCGCAAAACTCGCAGGGGGCTACTCATTCGGTTTCGATCTGGATGTATTGGGTGGTAACATTGCCTACACAAAGAAAGCTCTCTACAGTGCAAACGAAGCTCTCATAAATCTGCAGAAGCTAAAGAAAGGTAAACTGCTGGACAGTGAGCTTTATTTTGAATTTCATAACCGACTCTTTGAAATTCGAAATAACATTGGAATTTACGTGCAGGAGCTTAGAGACCGTTTCAATACCGGAATGGATTAGTGATGATCCGGATCTCCCGATCCAAACAATTTTAGATCAAGTGAATACATTCCACCTCCTTTTATCAGGAGAAAAATAGAGCCTACTAGCATTGCCATATCATTTCTGGATTCATGGATCATGCTAAGCAAACCGTAATATTCCAGGTTTCTCAGACTAAATCCCATCATCTCAGTTCCAAAAAGGATTGGAATTTTAGTGGTTATAATTGCCACAACCATGATTATAATGAGTGGAATCGAGGCATACCTTGTAAATAATCCCAGCAGAACCAGTAATCCACAGACCGTTTCAAATCCACCCACCATGTAGCCAGAAAATTCGGGGAAAGGAATACCGATACTTTCAAAACGTCCAGGTCCTCTTAGACTAGGGTAAAGAAATTTTTGAATTCCTTCAGCCAAAAATACCACACCTACCAGAAATCGAATTAAAATCGTTGTCTTCTCTTTTCCTGTTGTGAGATATTTTCTAAGATTCATTAGTTAGTCGCTTTTGCTTTCTCGATCAGCTCTTCCGGAGCATCGATATCCATGCGCAAGAGGGTGGAAGCGTGAGTTTTTCCCTGTGCATCAAGTTTCAGAGATACTGTTCCACCGCCGCCAAGACTTTCATTCAGAATAAAGTTCAGGGCACCGATATTATCCATCTCATAACGCTCAACCTCGCCTTTGCAGATGTGCTTCATATACTCTTTTACCCTGTCTGCAGTAAGTTCTTTTTTCAGAAATTCATAGATGTCAGGATGACGCGCAATGATTCCAACATTACTTCCATTTCCTTTGTCTCCGCTGCGGCCGTGAGCCAGTTCAAGTAGTTTTACAGTAGCCATTTTATTAATTTTTTTTTCACGTTATGGTTTAGACCGATTTGTTCATTTTACAGAACCAATCTCAAACATCTCTTCTCCAAGTTTTTCCGATACACTCTTCAGTTTATTCAACGAATCCGGATTTACAACAGCAATCAAACCAATACCTAAATTAAACGTTTGTCGCATATCTTCTTCATCCACATTTCCTGTCTCCTGAATCAGATCAAAAATAGCAGGTCTTTCCCAGGTATCCCAATTCATCTCAATTGATAATCCATCCGGAACTACCCGTTTTGTATTGCCAATAATACCGCCACCTGTTATGTGTGAAAATCCGTTTACGCCATCAATCAATTTCAATTCTGTAATCAGCGAAAGATAAGATTTATGAACCTTTAATAACTCTTCTGCAACTGAACAGTCCAGCTTACCGGGTATATCATTAATTTCATATTCGCTAAACAGAACACTTCTGGCCAGTGAATAACCGTTGGTGTGAAGTCCGTTGCTTTTGAAGCCGATCAGCTTATCACCTTTTTGAATTTTTGAACCGTCGATAAGTTTACTTTTGTCTACAACTCCAACAATGGTACCGGCCAGATCAAATTCCCCTTTCTGATAGATATCCGGCATTTCAGCGGTTTCGCCGCCAATCAGTGCAACTCCATTCTCTTTACAGGCTTTTGAAAATCCTTTGATCACATTATAACCGACTTCCTGTTCCAGTTTACCGGTTGAAAAATAATCCAGGAAAAACAAGGGTGTTGCACCACAAACGGCAATATCATTCACGCAGTGGTTAACCAGATCCTGGCCAACGGTATCATATTTACCTGCCTTGAAAGCTACAATCAATTTGGTTCCAACACCATCAACGCTGCTAACCAGCACCGGTTCATCATAGCTTGAAAAGTCAGCATTAAAGAGAGCTCCAAAACCACCAATATTGGTTAGCACATTTTTGTTGTGAGTTTCTTTAACAACATCTTTAATTGAATCAACAAGTTCTTCACCTGCTTTAATATCTACACCGGAGTCTTTGTAACTGAATGATTTTTTACTCACCGTAAAAGAGAATTTTTAGCATTTAAAAAATTGAACATCTGAAATTCAGATTTGTTTAAATATAGAAAGAAAGAGAGAACTGATTTTGAATTATTCTGCTTGTTATCCACAGGTATATACGAGTAAGATGAGATTTTTATTTAGTCTTTTAATAGTAGGGAGTGTGGATATGTTTACAACTTATTTATCAAAACCCAGGTAGATAAGTTTTGTATTATGTGAATAACATTGTGGATAAATAAACAAGTAAAATCAATTACTTAATTATCCTTTTATAAAGTAATTAACATTTTATACGTATCACACCTATCTTTATGTTTTCATCCTTCCACATCAAAAGTTATTCTTTTTGGATGTGTATAAACCAGAATTTTTGTTGATTGATGTGGAAAGATCTGATCAAAATTCTGACTTCCCGGTTGTTAACAAATTAAAATCGACTTATTAACAGTTTTATCAACATATGAAGATTGTAGTTCAGCGCGTGAAAAGAGCATCCGTTACTGTAGATGGTAGCGTAACCGGAAGTATTAATCATGGTCTTTTACTTCTTATAGGGATCCATGAATCGGACAGTAAAGAAGAGATTGACTGGTGCTGCAGAAAAATATCCAAGCTAAGAATTTTTGAGGATGAGGAAGGTAAAATGAACCATTCGGTACAGGATGTAGAGGGTGGAATTTTAGCAGTATCCCAATTCACACTTTACGGAAATACGCGAAAGGGCACGCGTCCAAGCTTTATTGAAGCTGCCAAACCGGATGTAGCAGAACCGCTTTACGATTATATGGTAGAACGTTTTAAAAAAATTACGAATTTAAACGTACAGGAAGGTAAGTTTGGAGCAATGATGGATGTAGAGTTAATCAATGATGGACCGGTCACTATAATAGTAGAAAAATAAATGTCTGTATTTTTTGTATTTATTGATGGAGTAGGTGTTGGCGAAAAGTCTGAATTTAACCCTCTATCTGACCAAAACTTAAAATCTTTCTCCTATTTCACTGAAGGTGATGGTCTGCATAGTGGTATCCAACCTTCCATCAAAAGTGATAAACTGTATTTGCCAATCGATGCTAATCTGGATATAGAAGGCTTGCCGCAAAGTGGTACGGGACAGGCATCCCTTTTTTCAGGAGAAAATGCTTCGAAAATTGCAGGTAAACATTTTGGTCCGTTTCCCTATTCTAAAACCAAGTTTTTGTTAAAAGAGAAGAGTCTATTTCATAAAGCTCAAATAGAAGGTTTTAAACCTCATTTTTTAAATGCATATCCTGATATTTTTTTTGAAAAATCAAAGAAAAGGAATCGATGGACGTGCACAACCCTTATGACAAAATCGGCGGGAATTAAACTGAACGGGTTGGAAAGCTTATTAGATAATAAATCACTGACTGCAGAAATTATACAGGATGCCTGGCGGAACAGTTTGAACCTGGATGTACCTAAAATAACACCTGAAGATGCAGCTGAAAGAGCATTAAGCTCTTTGTTGGAATATGACTTGGTGCTGTATGAGTACTATTTGACTGATAAAGCCGGCCATGAAATGGATAGTGAGAAAGCAAGCAAAGTACTGGGAGTTCTGGATCGCTTTCTAGTAGAGATCATTGAAAATTTAAAGGAGGGAGATACCCTGGTTATTTCCAGTGATCATGGAAATATTGAGGATCTTTCCACAAAGACTCATACCCGAAATCCAGTCCCGTTGTTTGTTATGGGAGATACCTATGCGTTTAAAAAGGCAGCTTCTATTTTGGATGTGACACCGGCAATTGTTGAAACGCTGAAAAGAGGGCGTAAATAAAAAAAGCTCCCGGAATACAGGAGCTTTTTGAAAGTTGTTTTAAAAGACAATTAGGAGAGAGTTTTTTCGATTCTGTTGAATATTTCATCAATAGAACCAACGCCGTTAATCTCTTTTACAGCACCTTTCTCTTTATAGTAGTTGAGAACTGGAGCTGTCTCTTTGATGATAAACGCTCAGCCTGTTTTTTACTTTTTCAGGGGTGTCATCAGAACGTCCTTCGCCGCGGCTTAAAATTCTTTCAACTAATTCATCTTCAGGAACAGAGAGGGTCAGAAAAGCATCGATTTTCTTTTCGTTTTTCTCGAAAAATGAATCCAAAGCTTCAGCCTGAGCCACAGTTCTTGGAAATCCGTCCAGAATTACGCCATCGTCGTATTTTTCTTTACTCAGTTCATCTTTTACCAGATCAACTACAGTTTCATCGGGAACGAGTTCTCCGGCATCCAGGATCGATTTAACCTTTTTGCCCAGAGGGGTTTCGTTTTTGATGTTTTCTCTGAAAATATTGCCCGTAGAGAGATGAGGAATCTCAAAATGGGTTTTAATTTTTTTTGCCTGAGTACCTTTACCGGCTCCCGGAGGGCCGAAAATAATAATATTCATAATACCCTATTGTGTTTATAGTTAGCTCAAGGTCTCTCTGAAAAGATCAGGAAGAGCTGATTAGTAATGACAATTTAGGTGTCAAAAAAAAGGCGATACATTTATGCATCGCCTTTTTAAAATAAGAACTACTTCTTTTTGTTAGTAGCGTTTGTTGAATCTTTTTCACGGATTCTGGCTGCTTTACCTCTTCGATCCCGAAGGTAGAAAAGCTTGGAACGACGTACGCGTCCTTTTTTCTTAATCTCAATTTTAGCGATAAATGGTGAGTAAAGAGGGAAAATTCTTTCTACGCCCACGCTGCCCGACATTTTACGCACGGTAAACGTTTTATTAGCACCACTTCCGCGTTCGTTAATAACAACGCCTTGATACTGCTGAATTCGCTCTTTATCCCCTTCACGAACACGATAGTGAACGTTTACGGTATCTCCGGCTGTAAATTCCGGTAGATCGTCGCGTACAACGGTCTGTTCTACAAGTTTCAATTTATCCATGATATTGTCCTCGTTACTGGGCTTTTAGTTTTTCTTATTAAATTTTTTGTATAAATCTGGTCGTCTCTGTTTGGTTCGTTCAATCGCCATATCGGACCGCCATTCAGCAATTTTCTTATGATCTCCGGATCGTAAAATATCCGGAACTTCCATGCCTTCAAACTCAGCCGGCCTGGTGTAGACCGGAGGTTCCAGAAGATCATCCTGAAAGGAATCTGTCAGCGCACTTTCGGCATCACCAAGTACTCCGGGCAGTAGACGCACAATGGCATCTGTCATAACCAATGCCGGAAGTTCACCGCCTGAAAGTACGAAATCACCGATAGAAAATTCACCGGTAATGAGTTCGTCGCGAACCCGCTGATCGACTCCTTTATAGTGTCCACAAAGAATGACAATGTTTTTTTTCAGCGACAGCTTATTTGCATCCTTCTGTTCAAACTTCTTCCCGTCTGCAGCTGTAAAGAGTACATCATCATATGTTCTTTCACTTTGCAGTTTACGTATACAGGAAAAAATTGGCTGTGCTGTCATCACCATTCCTGCTCCTCCTCCATATGGTGCATCATCAATTTTGTGATGTTTATCCTCAGAATATTCCCGCAGATCGTGTGTGTAAATCTCAACCAGGTTGTTTTCCCTGGCTCGTCCTACGATACTGTGATCGAGCGGACTTCGAAGCAGTTCAGGAACACCTGATATGATGTCAATTCTAAGCATTAACCTTCTTCTGTTAATTGATTGAGGTTTTTGCAGTAAACTGAACCACGTTCGTGATCGACACGATCAATATACTCATCCACCATTGGAATAAGGAGCGAACCGGATTGATACTTTATTTCAAGAATTGGGTGAGCCGGATTTTCAAAAAGATCCAGTACTTCTCCCACTTCCCGATTTTCTGAATAAACGTGATAGCCGATCATATCTACTGAGTCAGCTTCCTGTTTATCGGTGAGGTTTTCAAGCTCTTCATTTACTACAAAAAGAGCTTTATTCATAGCCTCATCGGCATCATCCCGATTAGCGATTAAATCAAATTTTACAAAGAACGTATGTTGATTTCTCTTCTTTTCAACCCGGTAAGATTCAATTCTTGCGGGAATTAGATCGGATCGTTTATTTCTCATATAGTAGAGATTGATCCGGTCAAAAAGTCCATCAACAAATTTTTCATTTGGCTGAAAACGGATGTCGCCATCCAATCCTCTTGGCCTGCCAAAGCGGCCAATTTCGATAAACCGGTTAATCACTAAATTACTCATAACCGGTCTAGCTAATTACTCTTCCTGCTTGCTTTCCCATGCACGCTGTACTGTAACACGGTCTTCATCTTCAGGAACAAATCCTTTCAGATCTTCAAGCGGGGTATTTTTAATATGGTCAATTGCTTCGGTAGCATTCATATCAGTTGAAACCTGTGAAGGGGCTTCTTCTTTTTCTTCAGCTTTTTCCTCCTCTTTCGGAGCAGCTTCTTTTTTCTCCTCAGCTTTAGCCGGCTCTTCCTTGGATTCTTCCTTAGCGGCTTCCTCTTTTGCTTCGGCTTTTTCCTCTTCTTCAGAGTCATCAGCTTTTGCTTCTTCTTTAGCGGGAGCTTCTTCGGTTTTCTCTGCCTTAGCTTCTTTCTTCTCTTCAGCAGGAGCTTCTTCGGTTTCCTCTGCCTTAGCTTCTTTCTTCTCTTCAGCAGGAGCCTCTTCAGGTTCCTCAGCTTTAACTTCTTCTTTTTCGTCAGCTTCAGCTTTTGCAGTGTCTTCAGCGGCAGCTTCCTGCTCTTCTTCCTTCACTTCATCAGCAGTTTCTTCTGCAGCTTCGGCTTTTTCTTCTTCAGCGGCTTCTTTCGCTTCAGCCTCAGCTTCTGCTTTAGCAGCCTCTTCCTTAGCTTTCTTTCTTTCAAGCTCTTTAGCTGCAGCAGCAGCTTTCTCTTCAAGCTGTTTTTTGTACTCTTTCTCTTCAGCTTTCAGAATTTCCTTCTGCTTAGCTCTTCGGCTAACATCGTCATCTTTACTTTTCTCTTCGCGAGCTTGTTTCCACTCTTCAAGAGCAGCTTCAATCTCTTCGTCACTTTTACCCCATCGCATCAGGTGCATTTTGTAGAGGATTCCCTCTTTTTTGAAAATGCTGCGAACGGTATCGCTGGGCTGAGCACCGATCTTTAACCAGTGCATTACTCGTTCTTCGTCATACGTGAGTTGTTTACTTTCACTCACGTTATCAAAACGGCCAAGTTGTTCAATAATTCGGCCATCACGAGGAGAACGGCTGTCAGCTACCACGATGTGGTAAAAAGGTCGTTTCTTTCTTCCTTTTCGTTGTAAGCGTATTTTAATCAATGATGTACTCCTTTAAGGTTTTGTTTAGTATATATTCTTATTGATGTTTACTGGCGTCCAAAAGGGAGGTTTTTCAACCCTTCCATTGCACGGCCTACTTTATTCATTTTGCTCATCGTCTTCATCATCTTCTTCATCTGCTCAAACTGCTTCATCAACTCATTGATTTCACGAACAGATGTGCCGGATCCTTTTGCAATTCTACGACGACGGGCTCCATTTAACAGTGAAGGATCATGACGTTCTTCCGGTGTCATGGAATTGATAATGGCTTCGATAGGTTTAAACGAATCTTCGTCCAAATCCTGATCCTTCATGGCTTTGTCGGCACCGGGAATCATTCCAACCAGATCGGTCAGATTTCCCATCTTTTTGATCTTCTGGATCTGATCATAAAAGTCGACCAGGTCGAACTTATCCGACTTGATCTTTTTCTGCAGTTTCTGGGCCTGCTCTTCGTCATACTCCTTCTGAGCTTTTTCAACCAGTGAAACTACATCACCCATACCCAAAATTCGCTGTGCCAGACGATCGGGATAGAACGGGGAGAGAGCATCCAGTTTTTCGCCGGTGCTCATAAATTTGATAGGTTTTTCAACAACAGATCGGATTGAAAGGGCTGCACCCCCGCGGGTATCGCCATCCATCTTTGTTAATACTACACCATCAAAATTGATTGTTTCGTTAAACGCTTTTGCAGTATTGACCGCATCCTGTCCGGTCATAGCGTCAACGACAAATAAAATTTCATCAGGATTGACTGCCTTCTTGATTTCGGCAACTTCGTCCATCATCTTTTCATCCACATGCAGGCGGCCGGCCGTATCAATAATTACGGTATCGAGCGCCAGGCTCTTTGCCATCGATACGGCTTCTTTGGCTACACGAACCGGATCTTTCTGATTGATGGAATAAACCGGCACATCAATTTCTGAGGCCAGCGTTTTAAGTTGATCAATCGCTGCGGGACGATAAACGTCGGCGGCAGCCAAAATTGGATTTCGGTTATTATCTTGTTTGAGATAACGGGCAAGTTTTGCAACAAAAGTGGTTTTACCGGATCCCTGCAGACCTGCGATCAAAATTACGGTGGGGGGAGTGTTTGCAACAGCCAGGTCAGATCGCTCTTCGCCGAGCATTTTCACCATCTCATCGTAAACAATCTTGGTGAACTGCTGGCCGGGATTCACGGCGGTAAGAACATCGGATCCCATAACCCGTTCTTTTACATCGTCTGTAAATTTACGGGCAACTTCCAGGTTTACATCTGCATCAAGCAGGGCACGGCGAATCTCACGTACGGTCTCAGCGATATTTACATCGGTGATTTTCGACTGCCCCTTCAAGGACTGTACGGCTGATTCTATTTTAGAAGACAAATCTTCAAACATTACACAGTCACGTTTAATTAGAATATCAATAAAAGCATCGCATGATGCAGAGTCTCAAATGATACGGACATTCCCCTGAATTATCAACACAGAATGTGTGAATAATTCTGTTTCTGCATAAAAAGTGTAGAAAGAATCAGATTTAAAAAATATAAATGTGTTTAATAGCCGTTTAAAACGGCTTAAAAGAGGTGTCTTGTCTGTTATTCCTCTTTTATACTTTCCACATTTACCAAGCCATTTCGGGTCATGGTGTCTAGCAGTAACGAAGTTGTCCACGATGTTTCCACATCTTCCGGTTGTAATTCAACATTGTTCAGGCTGCGTGGCTTTAATGTAATTTTGATGTTCAATTTTGTATTGCTCGTTCCGGCATTATCTACACAGAAATAGGAGCGGTTCATGGAAGTGGCGTCTCTGCATACTTCAAAAATATCATCAAATGTAAGATCGGTGACGATTTCATTTTCCGTACTGTTTAGTGAGTGAAGTTCAGAAAATTGATAGAGCTCATCTTGTGAATCATAGATATTTACAGTCATCTCGTAATCACCGGTTTGTTCTCCGGCTGCATGAATATATATAGAGAATGAGTCTGTGGTAAGATTCCGGATTTCAACTTTTTCAATTTCCATGAGTTCAGATAGAATCCTTTGCTGCGCTTGAAGTTCTTTTCTTGTTTGATCTGCCCTGAACTCTCCGATCCAGACAAACGTGATCGTTATTATTAGTGTAAAGAGAAGGACGATAAGTGAATTTTTGGAAAGCTTCTGCAGTGCCGGTTTGGTACGCGCCTTATATCCAATGGCGATGAAAAAAGCACCGGCGGCGCTCAGTAACACTCCAAATAAGACAATCGGTATATACCAGAAAATAAGAGAGGAGTCAGCCTGACCAACAGATTGGACTACGGTATAGATGTAGGATCCAATCAGAGAAAGTCCGCCTATTATAAGTAAAACACCTGCAAAAACAGACAAAACTGGTATGATACGATTTTGCGTCATTTTAATAATTTAATCATAGGGAAATACTTAAACACAAATGTATGTTTAAAATACGTTAGGATTAATAGCAGTAAATAGTGTATGATTCGATAAATCTAAATAACAGGGGTTTCAGTTATGAAAACAGTTGTACAATTAATTATTTGTTTCAGTTTATTGCTGGTTATTTGGTGCGCACCGGCACAAGGTCAGGCAGAAGAGAGGGAATGGTATAGAGTTGAAACGGTTGAAGGCAATGTTTTCTTTGGCTATCTGATCTCCGAGGATGAACAATCTGTAGTACTCAATGTTGAGTCGGTAGGTGAAATAACTATTCTGAGAGAGAATATTCGAAGTATGACTCAAATAGATCCTGATCGAATTAAAGATGGATCTCACTGGTACGACAACCCTCAGGCTACACGATACTTTTTTGCACCCAATGCACTCGGCCTTAAAAAGGGGGAGGGTTACTATCAGAACACGTGGATCTTCTTTAACAATGTGAATTATGGAATTACGGACAACTTTTCCCTGGGCGGAGGGATTGTTCCCCTGTTTCTATTTGGTGCCAATACAACCCCGATCTGGATTTTGCCCAAAGTATCTATTCCGATTTCAAGTGATCGGTTTCACCTCGGAGCCGGAGCCATGTTTGGCGGATTGGTAGGAGAGGAGTCTGAAACGCTGGGCCTCTTTTACGGTGTGGGTACAGTTGGAAGCAGGGATAATAATATGACGGTTGGAATTGGTTACGGATATGCCGGTGACGAAATATCCCGAACTCCTTTAATTAACATTAGCGGTATGGTACGCGTAAGCCGCAGGCTCTTTTTGCTGACAGAGAACTATTTTATCCCTGAGGCGGATGCAGGCGGAATTCTTTCTGCAGGTGCACGCTGGACAACTGAGCAGTTTGCGGTCGACTTTGGACTCTTCCGACCCACCGATGGTGGAGGAGACGTTATAGGTATTCCATGGGTTGGCGTTACGATACCTTTTGGCAGGTAACAGTTTAAAACAATCCCATTTTGCTTTTTCTCACAGGAGCATGTGCTTCAATAAATCCACCCACTCAGCAACTTACCAAAACTGAAACGGTTATTCGTCAGGCCAGACAGAAATTGGAATAAGCCCGAGCTGTATAATGAAGAAGATTATGATGAAGCGGCTCCTCTTGCTGAACAGGCTAAAGTAGATGCAGAACTGGCGCAGATTAAAGTGCACTCTGGAAATAAACCTCTTTTTCCAAATGCGTTTGAATAATGCCACGAAAACACGGAAATGCATGGAATTTTCTGCGTTTCGCTTCGCGTCAAAAGATGAGCCGTGGCAAATATGGAATTTGGATTGTTCTATGGAGTTGTCGATTCAACTACACCTTAGAAGAATCCCGCAAGATTGTAAAAAGTATATGCCGGAATCAAAAAATTGTAAACAAGGCGGGCCGTTACACTTTACCTTTAAAAAATGAATAAACCTGCTATAGAGTGAGGTTTTGAGGTTGCCTCTCTTTTTATATTTCGATGTGAGGGACGAAGTAGTTATTTTCATCAAAATAACAGCAATCAACCTATAAATTAGTAGAACAGATATGTCTCAGGAAAAAGGATATGGATTATTAAAAGGTAAAAAGGGGATTATTTTTGGGGCTTTGGACGAGCGAAGCATTGCCTGGAGAATTGCCTTGGCCTGTAAACGTGAAGGAGCTGATTTTATATTGAGTAACGCTCCTGTTGCTCTCCGTCTGGGTACATTGGATGCATTGGGCGAAGAGACCAACTCGAAAATTATACCGTGCGATGTTAGCAGTGAAGAGGAAGTTGAAAAGCTGATGAAAGAGACAAAAGAAGAGCTGGGCGGGGTAGATTTTATTCTGCACGCGATCGGTATGTCTCCAAATGTTCGAAAGAAGAAAGAATACAACGATTTGAACTATGAGTGGCTGAACCAGACCTTGGATATCTCTGCAATATCACTGCATAAAGTTCTCAATTATGCAGAAAAAACAGATGTAATTAATGATGGAGCCAGTGTGATTGCTCTATCCTATATCGGAGCTCATAGAATTTTCTCTAAATATTCTGATATGAATGATGCTAAAGCACTGCTTGAGAGCATTGCCAGAAATTACGGAAGTCGCCTGGCCAATCGCGGAATTCGTGTAAATACGGTTTCACAGGCGCCAACAAAAACTTCGGCCGGAACCGGAATTAAAGGTTTTGACGGTATGTATACTTTTGCGGATAAAATTGCGCCTCTTGGTAATCCTACGGCAGACGAGTGTGCAGATTATTGCGTAACGCTTTTCTCTGACCTAACCCGAAAAGTGACCATGCAAAATCTCTATCATGACGGCGGTTTTGTGACCAACGGTATTTCGGAAGAGATGATCGACGGACTTATGAAACTCTACGCAGACGAAGAGTAAGTTATTACCTAAGCCCTCCCTATTTTCACACAGAAAGTTGGGAGGGTTTTAATTTTTGATTTAATTGATTTCTCATGTCCATAAAAATCCTCGGTATCGACCCGGGTTCACGAACTACGGGATTTGCCATTCTTGAAGAGGAGGATGGAAAATACCGGGCAGAGGTGTGCGATGTGATCCGAATGGCTAAAATGGACGATCACAACGATCGCCTGCAGTTTATTTTTGATGAGATCACAAAACTGATCAAGGAGCACAAACCTACCCAGTGCGCCATAGAAACCCCGGTTTACGGAGTGGACCCTTTGGCGATGCTCAAACTGGGACGCGCCCAGGCCGCTGCAATTCTGGCCATCACCAATCAAAAAATTCCCGTATCGGAATACTACCCCAAAGCGGTAAAAAAAGCGATCACCGGTAATGGAAATGCAAGTAAAGAGCAGGTTGCATTTATGCTGGAGCGGGTTATGACCTTGCCCGATAAAAAGCTGAAGGATGATGCCACGGATGCCCTGGCTGTTGCCTGGTGCCATCACACAAAAACGGGACATCTTCCTGCCAATCAGTTGAAGAAGAAAATGCATCAAAACAACAGCAAGAACAGCTGGGCAGCTTTTGTAGATGCCAATCCCGATCGTGTTAAAAAGCACTGATCTCTACCAACTAAACATCAAAATATTTAAAACGCTATGATCGCCTTTCTGAACGGAATTTTACACAGTAAATCGGAAGAAGAGTGCATTGTAGATGTTCAGGGAGTGGGCTATCGGGTAGAAATATCGAATCAAACCCTGCAAACTTTGCCTGAGACCGGAAAAGAGATACGGATTATGATTTATCATCACATTACCGATAACGATCAGAGGCTGTTCGGTTTTGCAACATCCAAGGAAAAAAATCTTTTTGAACGATTGATTACCGTAAAAGGAATAGGTCCAAAGCTGGGACTTACCATTTTGTCGGGAATGCCGGCTGCCAATTTGATGGAAGCTATTGTAACGCAAAATACGGTGGCGCTCTCAAAAATTTCCGGAATAGGCAAGAAAACAGCCGAGCGTATGTGCCTTGAGCTGAAAGATAAACTGTTTGATGAAACCCAACCTTCTGTTGCCACGGGTTCAACAGAACAGCGAAGCAAACATGAAGAGGCCGTCTCTGCCCTTGAAGCGCTTGGTTTCAAAAAGAGGGATGCCGAACAATCGGTTCAAAAAATTGCGGCTACCAATCCGAAATTTTCAGTTTCCGATATTGTGAAGAGTGCGCTAAGCTCTATGAATAGATAATATTAACTTAACACTGAATGGTTACTTTGAACTAAGCTTCACACCGTTATGTGAAGGCTGAATCGAAACTAAAGCCAAGTTGATTTGTCAAAACAAACAATTCTCGTTGTTGATGATGAACAGGACCTACTCGACCTGATAGAGTACAATCTTAAAAAAGAGGGATACAATGTACTGAAAGCCGAAAATGGCGTTCAGGGATTGGAAATGGCAAAAGAGTACAAGCCTAATCTTATACTGCTCGATATTATGATGCCTAAGCTGGACGGCATCCAGGTTTGTGAGAAAATGAGGGCGAATCCCGACCTGAAACCCATACCTGTTATTTTTCTGACCGCCAGAAGTGATGAAAAAACAGAAGTGGAAGGACTGGATATTGGTGCCGACGATTTTATAACCAAGCCGATAAGCACAACGAAACTACTCTCCAGAATTAAAGCGGTGCTTCGAAGGTATGATGAGACCGAAGAAGAAGTGAACCGATTGGTTGTGCACGATCTTGAAATTGATAAGGACCGATATATCGTTACAAGGGGTGAGGAAGAGTTTCAGCTTCCCCGGAAAGAGTTTGAACTGCTCTACTACCTGGCCAGCCGGAAAGGAAAGGTTCGCGACAGGCAAACCCTCTTAAATAAGGTTTGGGGAGATAATATTTACGTTGTGGATCGAACTGTGGATGTGCATGTGCGAAAAATTCGGGAAAAGCTGGGCGATCACTATATTGAAACCGTGAAAGGTGTCGGTTACCGATTTAAAGAATAAATAGCTGCATTCTTGAGAAAAAACTTATTTTCTGCCATATCCCTGCGAACAGCGAGTATTTCTTCGCTGGTCACTGCCCCCACTATCTCACTTCTGATGTGGTATATAACCGGGCTGGGATCATTTGAAGCACTCCTTCTTTTTATACTTCTCTTCGCGATAGTATTTGCAATTACCTACTTTGTTTCAGCATACCTGCACAATTCCAGGCTGAATAAAATGACTCGTATCATAAAGAACGTCTCAAATAAACAGTTTGAGAATTATGATGATATAGATGTTGAGAATAATGACGAACTGGACGAGCTGATTAAACAAACAATTCGCGCCAGCAAAATGGTAGAGAAGGAGCTGATTCGGCTCAACAAAATTGAGAACTACCGGAAGGAGTTTATCGGAGATATTTCGCACGAACTGAAAACACCCATTTTTGCGATCCAGGGTTTTATTGAAACGCTTCTGAATGGTGCAATTCACGATGGTGAAGTGAATGAGGTTTTTCTGCATAAGGCCATGAAAAATGTAAATCGCCTAACTTATCTGACTAAGGACTTGATGGAAATCTCCAGACTGGAAACAGGCGAGCTGAAATCAAATATGCAGGAGATGTTTTTGAGGGATGTTGTCCTCGATGTTGTAGAAAATCTTCAGTACAAGACGGAAGACGAGAATATTGAGCTGATTGTTCATGATTTCGATAAAAATATTCAAATAAGGGCAGACCGGAACCAGATCAAACAGGTGCTTATCAATCTTATTGAGAATGCGATCAAGTACAATAAGGAGAATGGCAAGGTAGAAATTGGAATGAAAGATCTTGGCGAAAGCAAGGTTGAAATGTTCGTGAAAGATACCGGTATAGGCATTGATCCGAATGATATTGAAAGAGTAACAGAGCGTTTTTTCAGGGTTGATAAATCCCGGTCAAGGGAGAGGGGCGGAACCGGACTCGGCCTGTCCATCGTAAAGCATATCATCGAGGCACACGGGGAAAAGCTTACCATAGAAAGCAAACCTGACGAAGGCTCTGTTTTCCGTTTTACACTAACCAAGGTTTCTCACGTTTCAGTTTGATCCCCTTTTTTCTACCTTTCTGATGAAATTTTAATCCATTTAAAATCAAGATCATCAGAAATGACCTATGCAGTGATAATGGCCGGAGGATCCGGCACAAGATTTTGGCCTAAAAGTACCAAAGCTCTACCCAAACAGTTTTTGAATCTTTTTGGCGAGAAAACAATGATTCAGGAAACGGTAAAGCGATTGAAAGGCCATATTGAGCCGGAAAATGTGCTGGTTGTTACCAATGATAACTACGTTTCCATTGTTGAAGCTCAGCTCCCCGAAGTTCGCAAGGATCATATTATAGGAGAGCCGGTTGCTAAAAATACGGCCCCTTGTGTTGCCGCAGCAGCTGCAATCATGAATAAGCTGGACCCGGACTCCGTTATGGTTGTTCTGCCGGCCGATCATCAAATTACAAACAGAGAAGCTTTTCTGGATATTTTAAATTCTGCGGTTGAAACTGCAAAAAGCGAAAATTCGCTGGTAACCATTGGCATTGAACCAAACCGACCGGAAACCGGGTACGGGTATATCTGTTACGATGAGAACAGTGAGTTGAAAAAAGACGGCAATCCGGTTTATTCCGTGAAAAACTTCACAGAGAAGCCAAATCGCGAAAAGGCGGAGGAGTTCCTGGATTCGGGTAACTATCTGTGGAACAGCGGGATGTTTGTTTGGAAAACGGAGACCGTACTCAAGGCATTTAAAAAGTTTTTGCCGGATGTTTTTAAGCTGACGGAAAAACTGCAGGCATCCGATTTAACGCAGGAAGATATCAATCAGTTTTACCAGGCATGCCCTTCCATCTCTATTGATTACGGTATTATGGAGAAAGCCGAAACGGTTCATGTGGTTCCGGGAGAATTTGGCTGGAATGATGTTGGAAGCTGGACGGCCGTTCATGAGCTATCCGAAAAAGATGAATATGGAAACGCGATTGGAAATGCAAAAATCTCAATCGTCGACTCTACGCAGAATTTAATTCATACCGAAAGCGGCAAACTGGTTTCACTGGTTGGAGTAGACAACGTAGCCGTGGTTGAAACCGACAAAGCAATCCTGGTTGTAAACCTGAAAAAGGCACAGGGTGTGAAAGAAGTGGTGGAAGAGCTTAAGTCTAATCCGGAATTGAAGGATTTCCTTTGATCAGAGTATAATCTCCATTTGATCAAAAGCCAGCTGTACGTGACTGGGGAGTTTTTTGTTAGACTCCTCATGATCTACGTAGCCGTTCATATGAATGAGATACGTTTGAGGAATCTCCAGTTCATCGGCAATTTGTACAGCTTCAGGAATGGTTAAATGCGTCGGGTGTTCAGGGTTCCAACGCAACCCGCTTAAGACCAATACTTTGCTTCCTTTCACCAACTCCTTTGTTGATTCGGGAATAGCCTTGACGTCCGTCATGTAGGAGAAGTCGTTTACACGATATCCCTGCACCTGGATTTTTCCATGATTATAGGGAAGAGGAGTAATATTCAGATCCTGAAATTTGGTTTCACTGTCAATTAATGAGAGATCAATGGAAGTGGAGCCGGGATATTTATTTTTACCGAACATATAGTCAAACCTCGACTGAATAGACTGAAGTGCTTGTTTAGACGTATAGAGCGGAATAGATCCCTGCTGAGCATAATTGAAAGCACGCAGGTCGTCCAGGCCGGCAACGTGATCCATGTGTTCGTGTGTAATCAGAACCAGGTCGATTCTCTTTACGCCGGAACGTATGGTTTGAATTCTAAACTCCGGGCCTGTGTCTATAACTACTGAGGATTGATTGGTTTGAATCCATACTGAACAGCGTGTTCGCTGGTTTCGAGGATCGCCCTTAATATGTTCTGATCCAAATCCACCGGCAACAGGCACGCCCATTGATGTTCCGGTTCCTAAAAAAGTACACTTCATGATTCCTGAATTTCTTCTGTTACATCATCGTCATTAAATCGATCAAGCCGCGTCCAGATCTTTTCGAGCTCTTTTCTAACGGCAGGCTTGATGTAGGTGTCGTCCGGACTCATATTTTTTAGCACCTTCGCTAATATTGCAGCCTGAGATTCAGGAGGCTTATTTTTGTTGATGACAATTAATTTATCACCCTCTATTATGCATTGATCCCCGCGGAACGATCCTCTCTCTTTGCGAATGGAGTATCCGCCTTTTTCACAGAGAGTTTCCAGTTCCATTAAAAGAGTTTCAGTTTTCATTAAAAAGTAACCCCGATTGAAATTGAGTGGGATGTATAATCGTAATCATTTCGGTTGCCGTCAACGTCGTATCTTCTAAAATCAAAGTGATATCCAAGAGCCAAACCTCTGTCCCCAAATACATTCCTAATCAACAGTTGTGAGGATCCGTCAAATCGGAACAGACTGCCGCCAAATAGGTTTCCCTGCGAAAAACTGAATCCATAGTTGGGTGTGGCTTTTAAGGAAAAATCAAATCTCTCACTGAGTCTTGCCACCGTTCGGACTCCGGAACCGACAATAAATGAGCTCAGTTGGAACTCAGATTCGGTGTTATTGCGCTGAACTCTTTTTAAATCTGTAGTGATTTGAATAGGAATTTGAAACATGAAGTTTCTCTCATCACTCATGTAGACATTGATATTGTTATGAAGCCGTCCTAAAATATTTAAATAGCTATTGTTATTCATTCCGGTAATAGAGCCGCCCAGTCCCATTCCAATATCCAACCCCGGGGTTTCGAGCCGAAGCCTTAATATGTTGTCGTCAAAGCTGTAGTCTTCAATATCAACCAGATTACTATTTTTGTTTTCAAATTCACCCATTTCCCAGCCAATGCTTAAAGTTGTAGCTGTTCCAAGCTGTTGTTGACGAACAGGTGAGGAGTCATCAACAGAAAACATCTGGCTATAACCGCTTAGGGGAATAAAAAAAAGAAACAGAGCTAATGAGATAAAGTTCTTCATGATATTTTAAATTACAAGGAATGATTCTTGAATAGCGAATGGTTCAACTATAAACAAAATGTAGTCATCTATGAAAACAATATCTTTAATAATTGGTTCACTATTATTTATGAGTATTTCAGCCGATACGTCAATTTATGACTTTGAGTTAAATTCCCTTTCCGGTGAAGAGATATCTTTGTCAGAGTTTGAAGGCAATGTTCTTTTAATCGTAAATACAGCGTCTGAATGTGGTTACACTCCGCAGTATAAAGAGCTGCAAGAGCTCTATGAAACCTACAACGATAAAGGATTCTATGTATTAGGTTTTCCTGCAAACAATTTTGGCGGACAGGAGCCGGGTTCGGATGAAGAGATTGCTCAGTTCTGTGAACTAAATTACGGTGTTACATTTCCGATGTTCTCAAAAATATCGGTTAAAGGAGATGATCAGCATCCACTTTACAATTATCTGACACAAGTGGATAACCCGGATTTTACAGGAGAAATAGGGTGGAATTTCGAAAAATTCCTGGTTGATCGGAACGGAAATATTGTCAGAAGGTTTAAAAGTAATGTAACTCCAATGGGTGATAAACTTACTCAGTCGCTCGAAGAACTTTTATAAGAACTTACATACATCCCATCACCATCCCGATAAAGGGCTACAGTTGAAACCTGTAGCCCTTTTATTTTTCCGAAAAAAGTTACATTCCTCCTTGACTTCGTATCGTAAGGCTCCCTATATTTAAATCTGTTCAAAAATGGAACATAGTCCGGTTGTTTCCCGATAATTTTGGGATTAGAATGCATGTCCCGATCCGTTGGGAAGTTCGCGAATTCGAATCACCGGAATTTGTAACATTTAAAATTATTGAAATAATGGTCCGGTAGTTCAGCTGGTTAGAACGCCAGTCCCGATGCCTCGGGAAGGTCGCGAGTTCGAGTTGTTGAATTGATAAAAAAAAGTTTGAAATAATGGTCCGGTAGTTCAGCTGGTTAGAACGCCTGCCTGTCACGCAGGAGGTCGCGAGTTCGAATCTCGTCCGGATCGCAAAAAGCTGCTCAATTTATTTTGGGTGGCTTTTTTTGTTAGTGGAAAATGGAGAAGAGAGACGTGCATTATCTATACATTTTATATAGTAAGAAGCTGGATCAATATTACTCAGGTCACAGTAAGAATGTAGATAATCGACTACAAAAACATAATGGTGGGATGTCGCGGGCAACGCACCGGGGTGTTCCATGGGAGCTGAAGCGAGTTGTAGAATTTCCAACGAAACGTCAGGCGATACAGGCAGAAAACTGGATCAAGAAAATGAAAAGCCGGATAGTAATTGAAAAGATCATCTCAGGAGATATTGATTTAGAAGAGATTATAAATGGTGGTTAAGATATAAACGCCTGTCCCGATGCCTCGGGAAGGTCGCGAGTTCGAATCTCGTCCGGATCGCAAAAAGCTGCTCAATTTATTTTGAGTGGCTTTTTTTGTTAGTGGAAAATGGAGAAGAGAGACGTGCATTATCTATACATTTTATATAGTAAGAAGCTGGATCAATATTACTCAGGGCACAGTAAGAATGTAGATAATCGACTTCAGAAACATAATGCTGGAACGTCGCGAGCAACGCACCGGGGTGTTCCATGGGAGCTGAAGCGAGTTGTAGAATTTCCAACGAAGCGTCAGGCGATACAGGCAGAAAACTGGATCAAGAAAATGAAAAGCCGGATAGTAATTGAAAAGATAATCTCAGGAGTTATTGATTTAGAAGAGATTATAAATAGTGGTTAAGATAAAAACGCCTGTCCCGATGCCTCGGAAAAGTCGAGGGCTCGAGCCCCTTCCGGATCGCTTGAATGAAACTATTATTGCCATGTAGAGAATATTCAACGAATTGAAGTTTTTATAAATAAACACAATAGCAACCTGAAAGCTGAAAGTTCACTCAAATACGGAAGAGAAAGTATTTGGTTAGGTTGGGGTGGAATAATATTGGGACTTATCAGTATAGCTATAGGAGTTTATTTTCAGTTTTTTACTGATAGTTGTTTGCTTCTTCCAGTGTACCTTCAAATGAAAGTGGAGTCAGGTGAGTTGTTGATTGGTGTAGGGGTATTCTATCATAAGAAGCGTTAAAAACAATCTGTATAGTTGTTAATTAAAGATAATTGTTTATATATTCAATCATAGAGTTGTAAATGAGTACAACAAAGGATGAGGTAAGGTCGTTTTTAAAACGATTGGAGGTTAAGATTGAACTTTACGATATCATTTATGAAGACAATCGGCCTAAAAATGCACAAACATTAGCTACACTTGAACTGAGGCCTTATGAAAGGGATGAGATTGTTAAAAATCTATCCGTTAATGATTACTCAGAAGGACCAAAGCCGGAGGACTATTTTGGAGGCGATTCTGAAATGTATGTCTTTGGCAAAATCGTAAAAAGCCGAGAGATCTATATCAAGATAACACTGGGGAGAAAGAACAGTTCAGTAATATGCATTTCATTTCACATTGCTGAACACCCAATGGATTATCCATTTAAGTAGGAGAATCAACATGAAAAGTCCATATACAGGAGGCGAAGTCGTTCGCCAGACAAATAAAGAAGAGCTGGAGTTTCGCGGGGAAACTTTCACCATATCATACAACAATTATAAATGTATAGATACGGGTAAAGAGTTCACAAACCGTGAAATTGATGAACTGAATATGCTCTTATTGCATAGCGCATATAGAAGAAAGCATAACATACCCTTCCCGGAAGAGATCAAAGGGATGCGGGTTAGATATGAGTTGTCACAAACAAAGATGTCAGAAATACTTGGGATTAGGACCCAACACATATCGCAACTATGAAAATGGGGATGTGCCTCAACTGGCCAACGCCAAGCTGATCTCCCTTGCTGCCAACCCGGATCATTTTGTTGAATTAGTTAATGATTGTGACAGCTTAAAGGAAGCAAAGAAAGATAAGATTATAAAGAAAGTTCAGTCTGTTTACTCCAATGAGCAAAAGTTATTTAGTTGGTTGTTCAAATATCAGGAGCCGAATGAATTTACCGGGTATAAATCTCCGTCTATAGAGAAGCTGAGCGCAATGGTTGCTTATATGGCATTTAGCACCAATGTGTTTAAAGTGAAGATGAATAAGCTCCTCTTCTATGCTGATTTCCACCATTTCAGAAAGTTTGGACAGTCTATAAGCGGGGCTGCATATCAGGCAATTCCAATGGGGCCTGTGCCGCACCGGTATGGATCACTGTTTGAGTATGGCGCGGAAAATAATGCCTTTTCAATCGAACTGGTCAAATTTCCTGAAAGAGAAGGAGAGAGGTTTGTGTCATCACCGGACAGTGAAGTGTTTAATTCATTGAGTGATAGTGAATTGAATACCGTGAAGTGGGTAAAAGACTCCCTGGCATCGAAGAAAACCGAAGAGCTGATAGAAATATCCCACGAAGAGGAGGCCTGGCTTTCGAATAAGGATGAACAGAGCTTGATTGATTATAATTTTGCGTTCAGTTTGAAGCATCCCGGGGTTTAGGTACTGGGGTAGAATTGAAGTGCCCACTTTTGTTGAGCAAAGATAAGTGATAATTATATCACGTTCTGTATGCTTCCCAAATGTTGACTATTTGAAAGTAGAGAAAAAGATTATAGAATTTTTCAGAATTGTGCGAAAACAAAATTGTGAAGAATAGTTAAAGATCATAGTGATTACATTTTGGGCAGTTGCAATAGATCACACCCGAGCAAGAGACTATTTATGCCCGGGTGTGTCCATGAGATTTTTTTACGTTTAGTCGTCGTAGGCCTCGCTGATGATCTCTCCTTTGTCATCAATAAGCAGATCCAGATCGTTTAGTCTTCGAGAGTCGAGTGTGACTAAGTATTTCGTTACATCACCTTCTTTGATTCGTTCTGCATCATCAATGTTGTAATCTTTATACTCTGATCGAATTCGATCTGTTACAATATCAGGCAGTTCGCGGTTGCGAATTTCTTCCTTATGATAGAGCAGTGATCCCGCTTCATCATACCTGGCTTCGTGGTCGCGGCCCCACCCGGTTTCAAAATCCACCTCGAAATAACCCGTTTTTTTCTCCCATTCTACATCCCTGCCGTTAGAGAAATCATTGGAAAATGAGTTTATCACTGCATCGGGCACTTGAGAAGCCGGAATATCTTGTCCGTTTACCGTTCCGAAAATTGAAAATGTCCAGGCGAAAATTATGAGTAAGTATTTCATTGTTCTATGCTTTATAATTTATTAGCGGCTGTGTATCCATGACTTTCAATTCCTTGAAGAAATCAGAATTTGACCGCTTGTTTCAGTGTCTGCTTTTAACATAAGACCCAAATTTTGAAACATTTTGGAATTAAATACCTGGCAGAAAAAATTTTTTTCAAAAAGATAGGGGGATTACGTTTCTCTACTCAGTAGAGGTTCATGAGGGCAAGCAAATGAGGGGAAATTATTCAATAAGACAGCCCAAGTCGTTGGTTTCAGGAAAGATTTTATAAAGTTTAGTTTACTTATGATGAATAAAGATTACTCTATTTTTACATCAAAACAGTGTATCCCCTCGTTGAACGAATAACGAATTTTATATTCATAAAGGTTACAAATAGCTTTTACAATAGCCAAGCCAAGGCCGTTTCCGCGCTTTGCCCCCGGGCTTTTCGAAAACCGTTTAAATAAATTTTCACTGTCAAGTTGATCTTCTTTGGATGTATTACAGATCTTTATGGATTTTTCCTCCACTGAAATATTAACGCTGCCGTCTGGCTTATTGTGATTAATGGCATTCACCAAGAGGTTTTGGAATAGAACCTCAGTGAGGTATGGGTTTGCTTCTACAAAAAGCGAAGAATCATCTTCTTCGATTTGAATGGTGACATGTTTGTATGATGAAAGGTCCTCAAGATTTTCCATTAGGCGGTGAATCATGGTATTGAGTGAAATCCGTTCGTTTTCTACAAACTGGTTATTATCGATACGGCTGAGCAAGAGAAGTGATTTGTTAAGCTGGTTAAGCCGCGATGTAATCTCCAGTATTTCACCAACTGTTGTGGCATCCTGCTCATTGAGTTCAGCTTTTTCGAGAAGCAGTTCAAGTTTACCATTAATGACAGCAATTGGAGTTTGAAGTTCATGAGCTGCATTTTCAGTAAAATGTTTTTGGTTGATGTACGATTGACGTGTCCTTGCAATCAGTTCATCTGCTACGCGTTTGAGCTCCTTAAATTCAGTGGTGGTAGAATTGATATCTGTAAGTTCGGCGCTCTGTTCAACCCGAAAATTTTTTAGATCTTTTAAAATATTGTAGAAAGGTGACCATAGTTTTTTTAGAGCCCAATTGTTGATGAGTACGATGGTGAGAATAAGTGCTATGTAGAGCCAGATGATAAACCAGAACATACTCTCAACTAAATCATCTTCTTCCACCGTAGAGGAGACCACTTGGTATTTGTAAAATTGGCCGTTCACCTGATAAGCCTCTGTCAACATTCTAACCTGTTCAAGATCGTTGCTAAACGGGAGGGGCATAAGTGTATTCCGAAATACCTCTTCCTGATACACCAGTGCCTCCTCGTATGTAATTGGAGAGATCGAAAACATACCGTCTTCAAAACTTGTGCTTTCTAATAGTGAGAGATCTTCTTTCACACGAGCGTCCAGCAGCTCAAGTTGGTCTTCAAGATTATCATCAACAATGTCGTACACTTCATCACGAAAGCCGAAATAAAAGATGACCGACCAAATTCCCACTACCACCAAAATGGATACGGCCAGGTATTGCAGAGATCGATTTAGCAGTCTCATGATTTTTCCATTTTATAGCCAACGCCATAAACGGCTTTAATTTCAACAGATGCTCCGGCATCCTCAAGCTTTTTTCTGAGATTGGTAATTTGATAGTATATAAAATCGAAATTATCGGCTCTATCAATATGATCTCCCCACACATGTTCGGCTAGTCCGGTTCGGGTGATCAGTCGGTTTTTGTTGATGAGAAAATATTTCAGTACATCAAACTCTTTCCGGTTTAACGATACGGGGACATCTTTGATAGTCACCTCTCTGTTATCGGGATCAAGGCTGACGTTTCCGTAATCTATAGTGGATTTTCCATCCAGCGTATTGCGTCTTAAAACAGCTTTTACGCGTGCAGTTAGTTCTGCGAGGTGAAACGGTTTTGTGAGATAATCATCTGCGCCAAGTTCGAGCCCTTTGATTTTGTCATCAAGTGAATCCTTTGCTGAAATGATGATGACATTTTCAGTTTTTTTCTTTTCTTTCAGCTTTTCAAGAATTTGAAGCCCGCTTCCGTTAGGGAGCATGATATCAAGAAGGATGCAATCGTAATCATATACGAACACTTTCTCTACGGCTGTAAAATAATCAGATGCCGTTTCCACTACATAATGATTCTTTTTCAGAGAGTCCTTGATACTCTTCAACAACCCGGGTTCATCTTCAATTACTAAAATTTTCATGCAGTCAATATATCAGAACAATTTTGAAACTTTCTGGAATTTAGAATGATGAATAATTTTAAGTGGCATATTTACGAAAAATCTAAAAAAGGAAATTTGTTTAGTGTTTTATTGATAAGCTTAGAAGTTACTAAACGGATATTCCCAATTTATCTATCCTCAATTGAAACTGTTTGATCGCGTAATTTAAAAACCACTCTTTCTCCAGGTTGAAAGGGATTACGTCGTAGGGCTCAAATATTTCATGGATGATATTGGTTGTGTCATTCAAAAGAGTTGTTAAAAGATCTTCCGCAGTCTCTTTGTACTCAGGATTTTCATCGAGTATTCTGTTAATCAAATACAGCCCAAAAGCGATGTGTCTTGATTCATCCTGTTTTAGTTTATTCAATCCTTCTCTTAATCCCGGCAATAGATCTTTATCCTCGAGCATATTGTAAAATGCAGCATAGCCCGTTTCAGCCAGTGTTCCTTCTACAATCATATTATATGTGATGGATGCCTTTAACTGGCTTAAAGGGGATGGATCACGATCTAAATTTGAAAGCGCATCGGGAAGTTTTTCGTAAAAGATAGTTTTGTAAAAGGGGCCGTGGAATTTTTTAGCATCAGGTAGTTTTTTAAATACTTCCTGCTGGTATAAAGAGAAAAACTCCACGTGTTTCGCTTCCTCCCATAAAAACGATGTAAGGAAAATTTCCTCTTCGAGCCTTCCCTCATTACTGATCACCTTCATGAGCGGAAGAAGATCTGAAGTAACGGCCTCTTCTCCGGTAATAAACAGTGATGTTAAGTGCAGGATAATCTCTTTTTCATCCTGGGTTAGTTTGGTCCACTGTTCAGCATCTGTTGATAGATTAATATCGGATGGATTCCATATTCCGAATTGCTTCGCCTTTTGAAAGAGCTTCATCGGAAAGCTGTTGTGATTAATTCCTCCCTGTGTAGTTTTGAAAGACTTATGTGATTTTTTTTCTCTTGTCTGCGAGGTTTCATCTTTGTCACTGACCTGCATCCGGGATGAGGAAGGCGCGGCTTTTATCAATTCGATAGCAGCTTTTCTCTGGATGGATAGCATCACAAGGCTTCCTTTCTCTAACTTAATTTTACCAAGCATAATCAGCTTGGTGGGGTCTCTGTCTTTTTCGATTAAGCGAATCCATGTTTCTTCTTTGGCTTTAAGGATTACATCGCTTTTAACTTCGTCTTCCTTTTTTGAATATCGGATCTCCTCACATTTCCCATACTTCAAGTCCAGAAAAATTCCCGTAATATTCTCTTCTTTTAAAAAGCTGCCGGTAGGAGAGGTTATCTTTAGAATGATAGGGGCATTCCACGATTTTCCCTGGTTAGCGTAATTTTTACTGCTGTTGATGTTCTCTTTCCACTGTATCAACCAATCCTCTGAAAAGTATCCCGTCTCTTTCTCTTTGCTCTTTTTACCGAACCACATATTGCAATATTTTTGTGAAATCTTTACTTGTTTGAATGCGTTGGTGTCTTACTAATCTACAGAATTGTGCAGTATTTATAATCTCCATAATAAACGGTATTTTGTAAGACTATACCAAACACTGTAAAATAGTATAAATAGATAAAAAACAATTAGATATGAAAAGTTTATATCCCACATATGATGTTATTGTTGTGGGAGCAGGCCATGCCGGAAGTGAAGCGGCTGCCGCATCAGCTAAAATGGGCGCCAAAACCCTTCTCATCACTATGAACCTGGATGCCATCGCGAAGATGTCGTGTAATCCGGCGATGGGCGGAGTGGCTAAAGGACAACTTGTAAGAGAGATAGACGCTCTTGGCGGGCTGAGCGGTATTGTCAGTGATCAAAGTGGTGTTCAGTTCAGAATGCTGAACCGAAGCAAGGGACCTGCTATGTGGAGTCCCCGCTGCCAAAGTGATCGCTCACTTTATTCCAAGTTAATGAGAGAGAATCTGGAAAAAATTGACAACCTCTATTTCCGACAGGATAACGTTGTAGACATTTTAACGGATAGTAGCGGAAAGCAGATAAAAGGTGTTGTAACTCAAACAGGCCAAACCTTTGAAACCAAATCTGTTATTCTCACGAGCGGCACATTTTTAAACGGTGTTATTCATATTGGTGAAAGTCAGTACGGTGGCGGAAGATCCGGTGAGCGTGCATCTGTTGGAATTTCGTCTGCACTTGAAAAGCTTGGATTTGAAGTTGGGCGATTAAAAACGGGAACTCCTCCCAGAATTGATGGAAGGTCGATTGATTACTCAAAGCTTGAAGTTCAGTACGGTGATGAAGATCCGAGTCCTTTTTCTTTTATGACGAATGAATTGCCCGGTGTAGATGAGCAGTTAACATGCTGGATCGGGTATACGAATGATGATGTTCATGAGATGTTAAAAACCGGGTTCGACAGAAGCCCAATGTTTAATGGCAGAATCAAATCAGTTGGCCCTCGATATTGCCCGAGCATAGAGGACAAGATCAATCGGTTTGCGGATAAAGATCGCCATCAGTTATTTCTCGAGCCGGAAGGGTGGAACACCTACGAAATGTATCTGAATGGTTTTTCCACATCACTTCCCGAGGATGTGCAATATCATGCACTGCGTACTATTCCGGGTTTTGAAGAGGCCGTTATGCTTCGGCCCGGTTATGCAATTGAGTATGATTACTTTCAACCTCACCAGGTTAAGCGATCTTTGGAGACCAAGATTGTAAACGGATTATTCTTTGCCGGACAGATCAATGGAACCACCGGATATGAAGAAGCTGCTTGCCAGGGACTCATTGCCGGAATAAACTCGGCTCTTTTTGTACAGGAGAAAGAACCTTTTGTAATCAAAAGATCAGAAGGTTATATCGGTGTATTGATTGATGATCTTATCAATAAAGGGACCGAAGAGCCTTACCGGATGTTCACGTCCAGAGCTGAGCACAGAATTTTGTTGAGACAAGACAACGCTGATTTGCGGCTTACCGAATTAGGACGAAAAATCGGACTGGTTGATGACAAGCGTTTTGAGCGATTCTCGAAAAAGAAGAAAGAGATTGAACAGCTGTTTGATTTGATAGAAAACTACACGGTTCGTCCTGAAAAAATGGATCCCATGTTAAAAGAGAAGGGGACATCAACACTTTCTCAACCTGTGAAGGCCAGAACCCTGATTCCACGGCCACAATTAACTCTCGATGATCTGCTTGCTGCAGATGAAGAGTTGGGCAAAAAAGCATCTGAAATTACATCAAACAGAGATGTTTTAGAGCAGGTGGAAATACAGATCAAATATGAAGGCTATATCAAACGGGAGTTTGAAATGGTTGAAGAGATCAGCAATAAAGAGGATGCCTCTATTCCCGAGAAGATCGACTATCATAAAATCAAAAGCCTCTCTTCTGAAGGGCAAAGTAAGCTCAGTAAAGTTCAGCCTGAGACCATAGGTCAGGCCTCCAGAATAAGCGGTGTATCTGCAAGTGATATCGCTGTGCTTATGATTTATCTAAAAAATTAAAAGGATTGTTTCACGTGAAACATCAAATTGAAGAGATAAAAGTTGATAAAGAAGTACTTAGAAAAACAAGAGATTTGTATTCAAAACACAGCGATCAATTAGAGGAATATATTGATCAATTGCTTGAATGGAATGCAAAAATCAATCTTGTAAGCCGCAATGTTTCACGTGAAACAGTTCGTGAACATGTTGTTCATTCGCTTATTCCAATTGAATTGGGTCTCTTGTCTGATATTGACGAATGGGTGGATTCAGGGACCGGGGGAGGGTTGCCGGGAATACCTTTAGCTATAGTTCATCCGGATAAAACGTTCTATCTGAATGATAATGTCCGGAAAAAGATGAAGGCTGTATCCGATATCAAAGAGTCTTTGAGCTTAGGTAATATTGAGATTCTGGCAAAAAGTATATCGTTGGTGGGGCTTAAAACAGGAGCGGGAATTGTGACCAAACACGCCTTTAAGATTGAAGACCTGCTTCGTCTCACGAAGAAAAAGCCATGGAAAAAGACGGTTATGTGGAAGGGAGTTGAAGGAGCGTATAAAGAAATGGAGGGGGTGCATTCAAAAATTAAATGTACGATCTACTCTTTTCATTTTGATGATGAATTCTACGAAGGAAAAGGGTTGGTTGTACTTGAAAAATAGGCCGCAAACCTTTCATTTTTAGAAAAATGAGCACATCTTACAAGTGTCCGATTGGTAAAAGTACAGGCATGGATACAAATAAATTCAAAGATATAGGGTTAATATGTCCAGGTTAAAAAGTTCAGAACGACGGCTAAAATTGATTTTAATGCTTCAGGATTCTAAAAAGAAGCTGACCGTAAATGATTTGGCCGAAGAGTTTGGTGTGAGTCGAAGGACAATTTTCAGGGATTTCAACTTTCTGTCAGATATAAATGTGCCGGTTACCTGGGATGAGTACAGCGGATATGGCGTGATTGACGGATACAAAATTCCGCCTTTGATGTTTAATTCAAGAGAGCTGGCAACTATTATGGTTGGATTGAATTTCGTGAAGTCGCAAGTTGATAAAAATCTTGTAGATGATGCAAAGGGTGTAGAGCTGAAAATTAAAAACGTGTTGCCTGATGATCTGAAAGAGTTTATGGAATCACTGGATGACAGAACGGTGGTGGATCCGTTTTTGCATTTTGGAGCTGACAAAAAGGAGGGAGGAAACTGGTATTTGTTGAGTAGCGCTATTTCACAAAAAAAGAGAATTGAGTTTATTTACGAAAGTAAAGTGGATGGAGTAGTGAGCGGGCGGACCGTCGACCCATATCTTTTGGTGTTTTACAGAGACCATTGGAATTTGATTGGATTTTCTCACAAAAGAGATGCTGTCAGGAATTTTGTGTTGGACAGAATGGATAAGGTCAAAATTTTAGACGAAAATTTTGATGGAAATCCTGAAATTAACGTAGAGGGGCTAATTTTTAATTCTAACGAAACCGGACAAAAAATAAGGGTCTATATCGATAAATCGGCAGAGCGTGCGTTTAAAGCAAATCTACCGACTAAAATAATTAAGTTAGACAGGGATGGTAGTAAAAAAATTAAAGTAGAATTTAGGTTTGATAATTTGGACTATTTGAATGACTGGTTACTTCAGTTCGGAAATAATGTGAAAGTTATAAGTCCGGAGAGTCTTAAAAAGAAGAGAGAAAAAATATTGAATGAAATGTTAAGTGAAACGAGGAGCTAAATTTTTTTCGAGAATAAATGCTTGCATTAAAAAATCAGATTAAATAAAAAAGGCTCCGCAATGGGAGCCTTTTTTAATATGAATTTGAGTCAGATTTTATTCAACAGTGGGAGCGTCTTCTTCTGAAGTTTCCTCCTCGTTAACAACTCTTGTGACTGCTGCAATTTTTCCGTCTTCGTCGAGGCGCATGATTCGAACACCTTGTGTGTTTCGGCCCATGGTTCGGATCCCTTTACACTGCATTCGGATAATCTTACCCCGCTCGGTAATCACCATCAGATCGTCTTTGTCTGAGACTTCCTTAAGGGCGATCAGGTTTCCGGTTTTAGGCGTTACCTTCAATGTAATCACGCCTTTACCGCCACGACTTTGCTCCCTGTAATCATCAACGAGAGATCGCTTTCCGTAGCCGTTTTCAGATATTGCCAACACCGTTGCCTCATGTGTATTTTTGATAACAACCATGTCTACCAGTTCATCATCTTTATCAAGATTCATACCTCGAACACCTGAAGTATTTCGACCCATTTCCCTGGCTTCTTCTTCATGGAAACGTATGGCGCGTCCTTTTTTATTGGCCAGAATAATATTGCTTTCCCCGTTTGTTAATGCAGCTTCAAGCAGGCTGTCTCCTTCCTTAATGTTAATAGCAATAATTCCATCACGGCGCGGACGGCTGTAAGCTTCGAGTGATGTCTTTTTAACCTGTCCCTGTTTTGTGGACATGATGATGGAGTGTGATTTTATGTACTCCTCATCATCAAGTGTCTTAACGGGTACAAATGTTTTTATACAGTCGTCCTTCTCAATATCGATCAAGTTGACAATTGCCCGGCCTCTTGCCAGTCTGGATCCTTCGGGAATTTCATAAACCTTGAGCCAGTAACAGTTTCCTTTTTCAGTAAAGAAAAGAATGTAATTGTGATTTGTGGCCACAAACAGATGTTCTACATATTCATCGTCTTTGGTGGTGGTACCTTTCATTCCTTTGCCACCGCGCCGTTGTCTGCGATAACCGCTTACCGGCATTCGTTTAATGAAGCCTTTATTGGAGATGGTAACAACCACATCTTCATCGGCAATCATGTCCTCAATATTGAAATCATCAGCAGAGTAGACAATCTGTGTTCGTCTCTCATCACCGTAACGGTCTTTCAATTCAAGCAGCTCTTTTTTGATGATTGCATTTTGTTCATCGCGATTAGAAAGAATTTCTCTGTAATCAGAAATTTGAGATGCGATATCCTGATATTCTGTATCAATCTTATCGCGCTCAAGTCCGGTCAGTTTTTGAAGCCGCATATCCAGAATAGCTTTTGCCTGAATATCGGTAAGGGCAAATTTTCTGCGTAATTCTGTATTCGCTTCCTGTGGATTCTTTGATGCCCGAATAGTCTTAATCACTTCATCAAGATTATCGAGTGCAATCTTAAGACCTTCCAGAATGTGTGCGCGAGCTTCGGCCTGGTCTAAATCATAAATCGTACGACGTATAATAACCTCAACGCGATGCTCAATAAAACGAGTAATTAACTCTTTGAGCGACATCACTTTAGGTCGTCCCTTAACGAGCGCAAGGTTGATCACTCCAAACGTTTGCTGCATCTGCGTGTACTTGTAAAGCTGATTAAGTACAACTCCTGCATTAGCACTTCGTTTGAGAATAATTACAATTCTCATTCCCTCGCGGTCAGATTCATCACGAATCTCAGAGATTTCTGTAATCTTCTCATCACCAACGAGCTGGGCAACTTTTTGAATCAGAGTAGCTTTATTAACCTGATACGGAATTTCGGTTACTACAATCTGTTCCCTGGAATTTCTGAGCTCTTCTACATTAGCACGGGCGCGCATTGTAATTTTGCCGCGACCTGTAGTATAAGCTTCCTTCACACCCTCGTATCCATAAATAATACCGCCGGTAGGAAAGTCAGGAGCTGTGATATGCTGCATCAGCTCTTCTATTTCAATATCGGGGTTATCAATTACGGCAACGGTTCCATCAATAACTTCAGTTAAGTTATGAGGAGCCATGTTTGTAGCCATACCAACCGCGATACCGGATGCACCATTTAAAAGCAGGTTGGGTAACATGGCCGGCAGTACTGTAGGCTCATTGAGCGTATCATCAAAGTTTGTTTGATAATCCACCGTCTCTTTGTTGATGTCTGCCAGAAGTTCTTCAGCAATTCGCTGCATTCGAACCTCGGTATATCGCATCGCAGCGGCAGAATCACCATCAATTGAGCCAAAGTTACCCTGACCATTGACGAGCGGGTATCTGAGAGAAAACTCCTGAACCATCCTTACAATGGAATCATATACCGCAGAATCGCCGTGCGGGTGATACTTACCAAGAACCTCACCAACAATACGGGCACTCTTTTTAAAATTCCGATTATGAAGCATCCCAAGATCACTCATACCGTAAAGGATCCGACGGTGAACAGGTTTTAAACCGTCCCGCACGTCAGGTAATGCTCGAGAAACAATCACAGACATCGAATAATCGATGTAGGATGATTTCATTTCATCTTCAATTGAAATAGGTATAATTTTTTCTGTAGCCATGAATCAGTTTTATCAGATGAATATTTTCTTAGATATCGAGTTGCGCGTATTTGGAATTTCTTTCAATGAATTCCCGGCGAGGTTCAACATCGCCACCCATTAATGTGGAGAACATTTTGTCGGCAGCAGCAGCATTTTCTACCGTTACCTGTTGCAGCGTACGGGTTTCGGGATCCATTGTGGTTTCCCAAAGCTGTTCGGGGTTCATCTCACCTAGACCTTTATATCGTGACACGTCGAATTTTTTCTTCGACTTTTTCAATTCCCGAATCATTTTGTCCCGGGTGTCATCATCCCAAGCGTAGTCGATTTGACCACGTGTGGATGTGATTCTGTAAAGAGGTGGCGTTGCAATATATACAAATCCATTTTCGATGAGCGGATGCATATATCTGTAGAAGAAGGTGAGCAACAGCGTACGAATATGAGATCCGTCAACATCCGCATCCGTCATAATGATGATTTTGTGATAGCGAAGCTTATCGAGTTCAAACTCCTCCTCGTGACCTACACCTGTACCGAGTGCAGTAATCATCGCCTGGATCTCTTTGTTTTCGAGAATTTTGTTGATTTTTGCTTTCTCAACATTCAGGATTTTACCTCTTAATGGGAGGATTGCCTGAAAACTTCGGTTTCGGCCCATTTTAGCAGATCCGCCCGCAGAGTCACCCTCAACCAGGTAAACTTCACTGTGCGCAGGATCTTTGATGGAGCAATCCGCAAGTTTTCCCGGTAGTCCGCCGCCACTCATCACACTTTTTCGTTGAATAAGCTGACGAGCCTTGCGGGCAGCTTCACGTGCTTCAGCTGCTACAATAACTTTGTTAAGAATCTTTTTGGCAGTTTTGGGATTCTGCTCCAGATAGTCATTGAGTTTCTCATAAACAATAACTTCAACGGCGCTTTGAACCTCAGAGTTACCCAATTTAGTTTTTGTCTGTCCCTCAAACTGAGGTTCGGCAACTTTTACACTCAAAACACAGGTCATGCCTTCCCGGAAATCTTCGCCGGAGACCTGAATTTTACTGTTTGATTTGATGATGTTGTTTTTGTCGGCATAGTTTTTAAAACAGCGGGTTAGCGCTCTTCTAAAACCTGAAATGTGAGTTCCGCCTTCGCGCGTGTTAATATTATTAACGTATGAGTGCACATTTTCGGAATAGCCGTTGTTATACTGAATGGCCAGTTCTACCGGTACATTTTCGACTTCACCGGAAATATACATCGGCTCATTCATCAAAGACTCGCGAGACTCATCCAGGTATTGAACAAAATCTTTAACACCGCCGGAAAAGTGAAATTCAATATGATGTGTATCACTGTCTTCTTCCTCACGTTCGTCAGTAATTTCAACGGAAATTTCCGGATTCAGAAAAGCGAGCTCTCGCATTCGATCCGCGATAATATTGAACTTAAACTCAGTGGTCTGAGTAAATATCTCGGGATCTGGTTTAAACTTTATAGTAGTACCGGTAACTTTTGTTTTACCGATTTCCTGCAGTGGCTTTTTAGTAGCACCACGCTCAAATTCCATCAGGTAGATTTTACCGTCACGATGAATTTCAGCGCTAAACTCGATGGCAAGGGCATTTACACAACTGACACCAACACCGTGAAGTCCACCGGATACTTTATATGAATCTTTATCAAACTTACCACCTGCATGAAGTTTGGTTAGCACAACCTCAACGGCAGGCATGTTTAATTTGGAGTGCGTATCAACAGGGATACCACGTCCGTTGTCGGAAATGGTAATTGAATCATCATTGTGAATGATTACCTTAATGTGGTCGCAATATCCTGCAAGTGCCTCATCAATAGAGTTGTCAACAACTTCGTTGATCAAATGGTGAAGGCCGCGCTGGCCGGTGTCTCCGATATACATAGACGGGCGTTTGCGAACAGCTTCAAGACCTTCTAATACCTGAATATTAGACGCTTTATAGTCAGATCCTTTCTTCTTTGCCATAAATGGGGTTGAGTGTGGTTAAAAATAGCCTTTTAGACGGTGGAAAATAGCGCAAGATCGGGCAAAATCAAAACAAGGAATGGGTATATATGCCTTTTTGTAATATCTCCTTAAAATGAGCGATTTTGGAGAATAAAGGAGGACGGATGTGGAGATGAGTTTAGTCTGAAAAAGGCAGACAAAAATAATATGCAAAAAAGCATTGAATTTAAAATCAATTCCCCTTAATTTTGGTGTCTATCGAAAAACCAGCTAAGTAATCAAATTATGGCACGCAAGGACGATATTACAGGACAAAAGCCGCTGAACGGTTATCGCTCATCTAAAGCGAATAACAAAACAAAGCACCGTTTTCATTTGAATTTGAAAAAGCGGCGATTTTATATTCCTGAAGAAGATCGGTGGGTAACACTGAAGGTTTCAAATAAAACCCTCCGTACAATTAACAAGAAGGGAATTTCTGCAGTTTTGAAAGAGGCCAGAAAAAAAGGAACACTTTTAAAAGAGGTATAAACAATGGCGAAAGGTAATCGCATTCAGGTAATTTTGGAATGTACTGAAAAACCGGGCAGTTCGCGGTACGTTACGACTAAGAACCGTCGGAATACTACAGACCGTCTGGAGTTGAAAAAATACAACCCGGTACTTAGAAAGCACACAATCCACAAAGAAATTAAATAAACCCTACCATGGCGAAAAGACAAGCATTTGGTGAAGAAGCTCAAGCGCTGAAACAATCTCAGCGAAAAATGGCGAAGGTTATCATCTCTACTAAAAATGAGCGTGGAAAGTATGCGTTCAGGGAAACGATGATGGACCAGAATGACGTAAAAGATTTTATCAGTAAAAGTAAATCGTAAAGATTTATTATTGATTTTATAGAAAAGGTTGCATCCCGAACGGATGGAACCTTTTTTTTTGCTTACATTTGACGGTAGTTTCAACTTCTAAAAAAGATGAGAACGTTTTATGAGTATTAAAGAGACCATTATGAACGATCTAAAGGAAGCTATGAAGTCCCAGAAGGCTGACAAGCTTCGCGTGCTTCGCTCTATGAAAGCAAAAATTCTGGAAAAAGAGATCAGTGAGCGAAAGGGCGGTGAGTCATCAATAACTGATGAACAGGTGATTGAAGTTCTGATGAAAGCGGCAAAACAGCGAAAAGAGTCTATCGATCAGTTTGAGCAGGGCGGCCGTGATGATCTTGTTGAAAAAGAAAAAGAGGAACTTAGCATTATTGAAACGTACCTGCCTGAAATGATGGATGAAGATGCCATCAGAAAAGAGGTTCGAAAACAGATGGAAGAAATGGGGGCAACTTCCATGGCCGATATGGGTAAAGTAATGGGCGTTATGATGTCTAAACTGAAAGGCAAGGCGGAAGGTGGGGATGTAAGCCGAATTGTCAAAGAGGAACTATCCAAATAGAAAAAAATGAACCTGCTCGATTTTTTTATCGTGATACCCATTGGCTACTTTGCGTATCGCGGTTTTATGAGCGGAGTTATTCACGAAGTGCTCAATATCGCGGGTATAATTTTAGCCGTTTTTATCACCTTTAAATACATGGATAAAGCAGCTCCCATGTTCAGGCCTCTGTTTGATAATCCCGATTATGCTGTAGTTGCCGCCGGTATATTTTTATTTGTGGTAACGGTAGGAACGGTTCAGGCGATAGCATATGTCACACAGAAGCTACTTGAAGTGATTAAGCTCAATATGATTAACCGGCTAGCCGGCCTGGCTTTTGGTGCATTAAAATCCGGAATAGTAGTGAGTGGTGTACTTTTGTTATTGGCCGGTTTAAACCTGCCGGGAGAAGAGAGCAGAAACGAATCCGTTTCCTACCCCTATGTTATCTATATGGCTCCCATGGCTTTCGATTTAGTGTCAACAGTCTATCCGGGAGCTGAAAATTTTATTGAAACGATTGATCAGACAATCGAAGAAAATAATCCGATAAAATCATTACCAATATTTGAAGATTTAAGTTTATGAGTTTTCCATCAGTAGAAGAACAACTAAATGTTATCAAAAGAGGTACAGTAGAGATTGTACCTGAAGACGATCTTATTGAAAAGCTGAAAAAATCGAGGAAGGAGAACAAGCCTCTGCGTATAAAACTTGGCTGCGATCCCACCCGACCCGATTTACATCTTGGCCACTCCGTAATTCTCAGAAAACTGAGACAGTTTCAGGATCTGGGGCACCACGTGATACTCATAATCGGTGATTTTACTGCACTGATTGGAGATCCAACAGGCCAAAACAAAACCCGACCGTCACTCACAGAAGAGGAGATTAAAGAGAACGCCAGAACCTACCTGGATCAGGCCGGAAAAATTCTGATCGGTGAGAAAACCGAGATCGTTTATAACTCAGACTGGCTGGGTGACATGAAGTTTCAGGATGTAATTTTGCTCAGTTCAAAAATGACGGTTGCCCGGATGATTGAACGGGATGATTTCTCCAAGAGATATAAGAACAACGAGTCGATTTCACTGCACGAATTTCTCTATCCGCTGGCGCAGGGTCAGGACTCTGTGCATCTGAAGTCTGATGTGGAACTTGGCGGAACTGATCAGAAATTCAACCTTCTGGTCGGGCGTGATTTGCAGAAAGATGACGGTCAGGATCCACAGGTTTGTCTTATGATGCCGCTGCTTGTTGGAACGGATGGATCTATGAAAATGAGTAAGTCGTACGATAATTATATTGGAATTGATGAGCCCGCTAATGACATGTACGGCAAGTCTTTATCCATTCCGGACGACCTGATGTATTCGTACTACGAACTGGTTACAGACATCTCTACAGACGAACTGGATTCGGTTAAAGAACGCATTGAGAAAGATCCCCGCAATACGAAGCACGACCTGGCATTTACCATCACCCGAATGTACCATGGCGAACAGGCTGCTAAAGACGCCCGGAAATATTTTGAGCAGACGGTCATCAACAAAAATGTACCCGATGATGCACCCGAACTTACCTTTGAGGCCGGTTCAACCCACAGGCTTTTAGATATTATTTCAGATGCCAATCTTACATCCAGCAACGGTGAAACCAAGCGGATGATGAAGCAGGGCGGAGTTACTTTGGATGATGATAAAATTAAGAGCCCGGGACATGAAATCACCTTTAAATCGGGCGACGAATTTGCGCTGAAAGTAGGTAAGCGAAATTTTGCTAAATTAAAGGCAGAATAAATAACAAAAACGCAGCCGGAACCGATTGAAACTCACCCGGCCTATTTCGAACCCGATAAACCATGGGAACACATTTTTCCGGATCAAATTCTGAAGTAAATACCCTGAACGCCTTCATCAAGATTATGCGGGCAACGGATTCGCTGAGTAACCGGCTGAACCGGCATCTTGCGGAGGCAAATTTAACGGAGAGTCAATTCGGTACCCTGGAAGCACTTCACCATTTGGGGCCGCTGAACCAGCGCTCAATAGGTGAGAAAATCTTGAAGAGTGGCGGAAACATCACCATGGTTGTGGATAATCTGGAGAAGCAGGGCTATGTGAAAAGAAAAAAGGATCCCAACGATCGCCGTGCTGTTCTGATACACCTTACTCCAACCGGAAAGAAATTTATTGAAGAGTTTTTTCCCAAGCACCTCGGAAAAATCAAAGAGGAGTTCTCTGTATTTACAGAAAAAGAGAAAAAAGAGCTGGCCCGTTTGTGTAAAAAACTGGGAGTTAAAGAAGATAGCTAAAGAGTTGCTGCTAGATCTGTAAGGAAGTTCGCTTTCCTGTTTCTTACAGATATGAGTGGCTCAGATAGATACCGTTTTCCCGCTGCCTCATACCCTGCACTAAGGGTAATGATTTTGATGATGTTGGGAATATCCTGCGGATACTTTTCTAATCTAAACCTGTATTATTCTTCCCTGATATTCTCTTTAGTTCTGCTGTTTTGGGGTGTTACAGAGTTTTTAGTGAGAAGGGTTAAAATTACCCTCTCATCTCGTCTTTCAATTATTCTTTATCTGCTCATTCTATTTCTGGCTTCCTTTTTATCGTTCAAAGTGGCCAACCATAATCTTCATAAAACAATTGATGATGCAGAATTTTTGAAGCTCTATGCCTGGGAAGACGTAGAGATAGAAGGAACCGTAAAGGAAAAGGGATATACAGCAAGCGGTAAGAGGGTTTATGTGGCTGAAGTAAATAAAAGCCGGTTGGAAGACGATGCATCATCGTTCAAAAATTACAGGATCAGATTGTATGATGATCAATTTGAATCAAGAGATCTGCATACAGGAAGTTCGTTCAGAGCAGTAGTTCGGCTATATGAATTTCCGGAGAGAAGAAATCCGCATGATTTTGATTACGGAGGCTGGCTTCACAGTCAACGAATAGTAGCACACGGTGAAATAACGGAGTTGATTGAAAAAAGAGAAGCACAGACGTTTTTTAGCTGGATAAAATTAAGGGGCTATGTTCAAAATAATATTGATGAGCTTTTTGGTCCACAGACCGCACCCATGGCAAAAGCTCTGTTTTTGGGGTATAAAGAGGAGATAAGTGAAGACACACGACAAAACTTCTCCAGATCAGGGTTGTCGCATATTATGGCGGTTTCAGGTTTGCATGTTGGGTTTATCGTAGCTCCAATTTGGTTTATTATCCCGTTTTTATGGACTAAAAGATGGGGAAAATGGGCAGGTTTAATTCTATTGACCGTACTGTTATTGGGCTATTCAGGATTAACGGGTTTCAGTGCTTCGGTAAGCAGGGCATCACTCATGGCATGGCTGCTTACTTATGGAAAGCTCTTCAATAAGGTTCGTAACTCTGTAAACTTGACGGCAGGTGCAGCCATCATTTTGCTCATGATAAACCCCTACCAACTGTTTGATGTCGGATTTCAGCTTTCATTCGGTGCGGTCTTTACAATACTGTTGCTGATGCCGGAAGCACAGCGAATAATACCCGGCCGATATCGCTATGGAAAAATTGGAGCATTTGCCACAATTGTGATTATTTCTGTAGTGGTACAGGCCGGACTATTTCCAATTCTTACCTACTACTTTGGCGAGTTCTCAATAGCGGGACCCATCGCAAATGCATTTGTGATACCAATTATGACAATTACAGTACCCGCAGGGTTATTGATGTCACTGCTTCCTGTTTCACTGAATCCCGTTTTAACGTACACGGTAATTCCGGTAGAATGGAGTTTGATCTGGATTGAAACCGTGGCTAAAGGAATTGGAGGAAATGAGTGGAGCTATTTGTCAATTTCAAATGAGTCGCTCCTGATCTTTCTGTTTTGGGGGTTGGCGATTCTGTTTCTTGGCTCAATTAGAATACCGGAAGTGAGATGGAAATTGTTAATTGGCGTTCTAATCGTGTTTAACCTGTTTTTGGTTGAACAAATCACTCAAAAATCTCAACAAAATCCATTGAGGGTAACATTTCTGGATGTCGGACAGGGAGATGCCATACATATTCAAACACCGCACGATAGACATATTTTAGTGGATGTTGGCCGATGGAGTCCGGGATATGACAGTGGATCGAGAACGATTACACCATACTTGAAACATAACGGTGTGGATAGAATAGACGCAATAATACTATCACATCCGCATGCCGATCATATTGGAGGAATAGAATCTGTACTGAAAGAATTTGATGTCTCGAATATTTATCAAAGCAGTTACGAATATGACAGTCAGCTTTACAGTAGCTATATGAAGACTGCTGAAGAGTTGGGTGTACCTGTTAAAAATGTTTTTGCCGGAGAGCAGTTGGAAATAGAAGATAACCTTCGTTTTTACATATTGGGACCGATGGAAAAAATGTCCACACCGTCGAGTCCAAATGATTATTCTGTTGTTGTAAAAGTGGTGTATGGCGATCGATCTGTTTTATTAACAGGAGATGCCGAAAAAGGGCAGGAGACAGACTTGGTAAATGTCTATGGAGATTTTTTAAAATCAGATCTCTACAAAATGGGCCATCATGGCAGCCGAACAAGCTCAACAGAAAACTTTCTGGAAAAAGTAAACCCTGAAATATCTGTTGCATCGCTGGCATTCAGAAACAGATTCCGTCATCCCAATCTTGATGCAGTGACACGCACAAGCAACTTTAGTGACGAGAACTACTATACGAGTTTAGAAGGTGCCGTTGTTATTGAGACAAATGGAAAAGATTTACAGAAAGTTGAATGGAAATAACCCCAAAGCTGTCCAAAATATTTTAGAATTCCTTGAAAATATTCGTTTCTATTTAAATAGTTTAAAACGATATCCTAATCCTCTTTTTTATTCTCGCAGATTTACGCAGATGAATCCGCTGAGTCCCGCGGAAAATCTACGAGAAAAGAACTAGGTGTATTTCATCCTCTTTTAAATTCATTAATCATTTTGGACAGTTGTGAAATAACACATAAAAAGAAGTTTGACCGTTGGAGATCGAAGGTGTAATTTCATCAAGTGAGAAAATTAAAGAATAAGTAATTATGTCAGATAAGGAACGACTGAGTTTCGAAGAAGCTTTAAAACAGTTGGAAGCGATAGTCGAAAAACTCAACGATAAGGAAATATCACTCGAAGAGTCTGTGGCCTTGTATGAAGAAGGTCAGAAGCTTTCTAAAATATGTTCAGAAACATTGGAAAGCGCTGCGTTAAAAATTGAAAAAATCGATCAGACCAAAAGCGCCCCTGAGAATGATTAGCGGTAATTATGGAAACATACAAGCCAACTCCCGGCCCATTATTAGCAAAAATATCATCGCCAGATGACCTGAAAAAGCTCTCTCCAAAACAGCTTCAGGATGTATGTGATGAATTAAGAGAGTATATCATCGACTCGGTATCTATACATGGTGGCCATTTTGGAGCCAGCCTGGGCGTGGTCGAGCTAACGGTAGCTTTGCATTACGTGTACGATACACCCAAGGATAAGCTGGTTTGGGATGTTGGGCATCAGGCTTACGGCCATAAGATATTAACCGGAAGAAGGGAGCAGTTTCACACCAACAGAAAGTATAACGGACTATCCGGCTTTCCGAAAATATCCGAAAGTGAATACGATGCATTTGGTGTAGGCCACTCGAGTACATCTATTTCAGCGGCATTAGGAATGGCCGTTGCTTCAGATTTAAATAGTGAGGGTAAAAAGGCTGTTGCAGTAATTGGTGATGGAGCTATGACCGGCGGTATGGCGTTTGAAGCGTTGAATAATGCCGGGGCTCAAAAGGCGGATATATTGGTAGTTTTGAATGATAACAATATGTCGATTGATCCCAATGTTGGTGCTCTGAAGGAATATTTGGCAGATATCACCACCAGCAAGACGTTCAACAAGATGCGGGATGAAATTTACGATCTGCTGGGACACTTTAAATCTGCCGGCGAAAAAATGCGAAAAGTGGCTTCCAAGCTGGAAAAAGCTATGACGGCCGCCATTACACCCGGAGCACTTTTTCAGGCGCTGGGATTTAAATACTACGGTCCCGTAGACGGACACAATGTTGATGCACTTCGAAGACATTTAGAAGATCTGAAAACTGTTTCAGGACCAAAATTACTGCATATCGTTACCGTGAAGGGGAAGGGGTTTGCACCTGCAGAACGTGAACAAACGAAATGGCACGCCCAAAGCAGTCCGTTTGATAAGATAACCGGTAATCCCCTATCAAAACCAAAAACGAAGGATAAACGCCCCCCGAAATATCAGGACGTATTTGGAGACGCTTTGGTCGAATTGGCTGATGATAACAAAGATATTGTAGCTATCACGCCGGCAATGCCGAGCGGCTCGAGTCTCTGGCCAATGATGAATGCCTATCCGGACCGATCGTTTGATGTAGGTATTGCTGAGCAGCATGCGGTAACATTTGCAGCGGGACTAGCCACAGAGGGTAAGAAAGCCTTTGCGGCTCTCTACTCTACATTTTTGCAGCGGGCATACGATCAGGTTATTCATGATGTGGCGATTCAGAAACTGCCTGTTGTTTTCTGTATCGACAGGGCGGGGCTTGTCGGAGCTGACGGACCCACACACCACGGACTCTATGATATTTCGTATCTGCGGGCCATACCCAACATGATTGTATCTTCACCGATGGATGAACAGGAACTCCGTGACATGATGTACTCCTCTTCAAAGTACAATGATGGCGCCTGGGCAATCCGATACCCGAGAGGAAGGGCAACCGGGATGAAAACCCGGAAGGAATTTCAGGATGTTGAAATAGGAAAAGGCCGGGAAATTGAAGAAGGAGATTCAGTAGCTGTATTGAGTTTCGGCCCGATTGGAAATTATGTGAAAGAAGCATCAGCACGACTGAAGGAAGATCATATTCAAATTGGTCACTATGACATGCGATACGCGAAACCCCTCGATACGGATTTGATCGACTCTGTAATCGAATCGTATGATCAAATAATAACACTGGAAGATGGCACAAAACTTGGTGGATTTGGCTCTGCGGTAGCAGAATATGTTGCTGAAAAGGGCGTAGGTATTCCGGTGAAGATTTTGGGAGTTCCGGACGAAATCATTGAGCACGGTTCACAAAGAGAGTTGCACGACCAGGTGGGCATAGGACCGGATGGAATCATAAAAACAGTGAAAGATATTGCTGGGAATAAAAATTACCTGATTCAAAATCCTTATCTTTGTTTCTGAATGTTTAATTGATCAGAAAAAATATCTACTCCATTGTCTTACACGCTCGACGACTTCGACTACCATCTGCCTGAAGAACTTATTGCTCAAAAACCCGCCATTCCAAGAGACCACTCCAGGCTTTTAATCTTTGATCGTAAAACCGGTGTTATCAGGGATGATTACTTCTACAATATTGGAAAATATCTACCTGCCGATACCTCGCTGGTGGTAAACAACAGCAAAGTTGAAAAGTGCCGCCTGCTTTTTAATGATGACAAGATTGAGATTTTTGTAACCAAAGCCGTAGATGATCGCGTTGTTGAGGCGATGGTTCGGCCGGGGAAAAAATTCAAACCGGGTAAAACAGTTGAGCTTGCGGATGGATTGAGTGCAAAAACCCTGAACATTGCAGAAGACGGCATTCGAACGATTGAATTAAGCCGGTCTTTGGATGATCCCATTACGGAAAAGTATAAGCACACGCCGTTTCCTCCATATATAGAGAGGGATGAATCACTCGCAGATCGATATCAAACCATATATGCCAAAGATGAAGGAAGCAAAGCAGCCCCGACCGCCGGACTTCACTTTACTCCGGAACTAATCAGCAAGCTGGAAAATCAGGGTATTGAAAAAAAGGAGGTGACACTACACGTGGGGCTGGGGACTTTCGCGCCGGTTAAGACGGATAAGATCGAAGATCACATCATGCACAGTGAGTGGTATCAGATTTCTGAAGCTCAGGCCCAAGCATTGAACCGTTCAAAAAGCATTACAGCCGTTGGCACAACCAGCGTGAGGGTGCTGGAGTCTGTTCAGAAAATGAAAGGAGAGTTTACAGCCTGTTCCGGAGAAACAGATATTTTTATCACTCCGGGATATACTTTTAAAACGGTCGATCATTTAATTACAAACTTTCATCTTCCCAAGAGTACACTTCTGATGCTAATCTCTGCTTTTGTTGGATTTGATGAAATGAAGAAAATTTATCAGCACGCTATTCAAGAGAAGTACCGATTTTACTCCTTTGGCGACGCCATGCTTCTTCTCTAATTAAATTAACTGTCGGTAGACTCTTCCTCGTACTGAGCTTTGTAACCATTTTTTATTTTCTGGTTCATGTGCCGTTTGTAGTTCTCATATTCATACTTACGAACGGTAAATTCTGAGTGATACGTACCGTCATTACAGTCTACATTGAATTTGTTGGGATCATCTGTTTCTGAAATGACCACCTGAATGTTGCCCAGTTTATAGGAGTCTATTTCTTTGCTCATGTTTAAAAAGCTGTGTTCTAGTTATTAGTATAACTGTGGGGTGTGCTAGAGTTATTTTATTGGGTGAAAGGTAGTCAAATTTTCTGACGGGTTTATTGTTCAAATGCCGTTCAAACTTATCACTTAGAATGGTTATTTACCTGCCTTTTAGAAATCCTATCCCACATGATTTCAATAACCGAATAACCCAGAAAAATTTATTTGATGGTATTGGTAACGTATTCACGCATATAGATATAGATAGCAATAAACAGGCTATTTGATTAAATAATTTAAACTAAAGCAAGGAGAAACATGAAACTAATAAGTTTCAGTCTTACCATACTACTCACCTTTATATGTTTAACGGATTTAAAAGCACAGCAGGATGAGGGGGTGCGCTATGAATTATCATTTAATCAAAATGACTATAAAATGTTGCAGGAACGAGCCGGTGAAAAGGGTGTTCCGGCAGACGAGCTTGCACGCTGGATTGGTAGCAATGGTCGTTTTATCGTCCTAAAACCGGGTGAAGATTTGGGTGACCTGCCTAGTAGTGCAAGATTAACGGTATTTGTACTCGATGAGCGAGGTTCTATCGTTGGGGAACATGGCATGAGAATGCGAACATCGGAACGTTCTGCCAATTTAGGAAGGTTGATGAATATCAGTGAACTAGGTCAAGTATTCGAGCGTTTATTTCCCGACGCGAACTTTTACCCCGATTCAGTTTTCTTATCAGAATCTTATTTTTTTCCTGACACCCTATTCAATTCAATGGATGGTGTGAAAAGAGCTGTTGCAGAAGCGGGAAGAAAAGTTGCAGGATCTAAAAAGGAAAGCGTAAGTTTTGTACTAACTGTTACACCTGATAGCGACCGTTTTGAGGTGCCTGCAAAACCCGGATATGTGCTTTTTGCCGGTCATTTGATTGGTCCCAATCGATAAGTTAGATAATATATCGCCCTAAAATAGGCTGACAGTTTGAGGGTGTTTTTTATGCAAGCCGAAGGAGAATTTCTTCTTCGGCTTTTTTTGTATTGATTGGTGATAGAACCATTAGACGTTCTTGATTTTACTTTTTGGCCGGGATAATGCGGGCACCGGATGATGTCGGTTATTTGAATTCCTAATGACGCCCACCCAGGTTTTCATTGTAGTAAACTTGAAAAATCATTTATTGCATATTGAGTCCAAAGAGAATACTTCTGAATTTAAACCGCTCAAAATGAGTTTTAAAAGCAGACCTTAACCAAAATTAAAGGACTATGAAGAAATATATTTACCTATTATCGGCACTTGCACTGTTTTTATCTGCTTGTGGGGGCAATGGAGAAAGTCAAACTGACCTGACACCGGAATTACCTTCAGATACGCCTCGGGAAGCATTTTTTGCAAATATGTTTAGCCTTTGCGGAGAAACCTTTATTGGAGAATCAACATTTCCGGATGATCCGGATCACGACCTTGTGGATACAGAGCTGAGAGCAACCGTGGAGACCTGTACAGAAGAACAGGTGAAGATAGATTTTCTGCGAGATGGAGATACATGGCACGCAACCTGGATATTAGAAAAACGAGAAGACGGACTGCACCTTTCGCATGATCATATCGGTGACAAAGAGTATGAAGAGGGGGAAGAACCACAGACAGGGTATGGCGGCTACGCAAATGATAGCGGCAATGAATATCAACAATATTTTCCCGCTGATGAGTATACGGCAGAAATTATACCGGAAGCAGAAAACAATGTTTGGATGATGGAGTATGATCCCGAAGAGGAAATATTGGTGTACGCTTTAGAGAGAAATCAAGAGCCTAGATTCAGGGCAGTGCTGACAAAGCAATAAAAATAAGAGGGAGGTTTTGTAATAAAATCCTCCTTTTTAAAATATAGTGATGGGGTAAATGCATATTCTGATTTCAATTCTATTCTTCTGTTTCATTGTTGAATCTGATCTTTTAATAGATTCAGACATAGAAGGAACAACTGAAGAAGAGGTCATTTTTTATAACAGCTATGGCTATTTGGATGGGGAAGAATGGGTAATACCTTTACGAATCTATGTGTTGGAAAATAGATCAGTAGCAACAAATTTATCACTTAGATTAGCAAACTTATTTAAAGATTTAAACGCAGATGAGAGGCAACTTTTCAGATCGCGCATCTCGGAGTTTATTGCAGACAGTGAGTCACGTGAAACTGTTGAATTTATTTTTGACAATGATCCCGATCAAAAAGTATTCTCTTTAAAAGAAAACGAGGACCCCCTTAAAACTAATCTCAATGGATTTACGGTTGGAGAAATACGGCTTTCTAAAGAGAGGGCAAATGAGTTGTTAAATGGTCAAAACTCTAAAAATGGTTGGTTATCTTTTCATGCTGTATCTGATGAGCATACAGGGTTCGGGCGTATTAGGTTGGTTTCTAAGAAAGGGTTATCAGTAATATCTGATATCGATGATACTGTTAAAATTACACAACTACCTGCCGGTGAGCGGGTTGTGATTAGAAATACATTTTTTAAAGAGTATAAACCAGCTCCCCAAATGGCAGAGTTGTACAGAAAATGGGACGAGGCTGTATTTCATTATGTATCAGGTTCACCATGGCAATTGTATCGTCCGTTAAAAAGTTTTCTTTTTAGCGAGAGTGCGGGGTTTCCGGAGGGTAGCATGCATTTGAAACAGGTTACAAAAAACCCATTGAGTATAAGCACCTGGAAGATGCTTAGCGAACTGGTTACAAATGAAAATGTAACATACAATCAAAAAATAGATCAGATAAGCCAAATATTCAGACATTTTCCTGAGAGGGAATTTATTTTAGTTGGGGATTCAGGAGAGCGAGACCCGGAAGTTTACAGAGAGATATCACGGCGTTTTCCTGATCAGGTTGTAGAAATTATCATCAGAGATGTGGTCAATGATCGGAATAACCGTCCTGAACGTCTTGAGGGAATGTCTGTAATTCCTGCCCCTACAATTCAACCTAGCGTGATTACAAAATAGCCTTACGTTTAAAAAGAACCGAAGTGGTAGGTTATATTGCCGCGTCTTGGTTCTACTCCTATAGAAAACCCAATATCAAAACGAAGGTTGCTTAACCTGAATTTTGAACGAATACCAGCGCCATAAACGGTTCGGCTCGCATTAGCCAAATTGCTGCGATCTAAATCCGCAACCGTTTGGGAAAACAGAACCAAATATATATTCGAGAGATAAGCGGGCAGCAGAAGTCCGCCATCGTCCGGGTAAATAACCGGGATTGTATAACGGGTGTTAAATATACCGGCATTGTTAACCGCCGGAAGAGGTAGCTCGGAAAAGTTATCAGAATAGAGAGAGGAGACGTTGAAAACGGGCAGATCTGTTTGGGTAATGACCTGAGCCGTTAACCGAAGCGATTGGTTAAAACGGGATAGCGGTGCTAAAAATGTGGATACGTATCCTCTGAATCCCTTTCGGTCGGTTAAATTGGCATTGACGTTAAACTGTTCAGATTGAATATTCAGCGAAGTTTGGTTCAGCCCATAACGCGATTCGGTGAAGAATATCCATCCCGCATTGGGTTGAACATCCCGAATAAACTGTCTGATATTGTAGTTGAAAACAGTTCGCAGTCCCAGGGTATGGCGGGTGCCAAAATCTGAATATGCCTGAGAAGTACTGTTAGGGTTTAAAAACCTGAGCTGATTAACAAAAAATTGGGGTTCAACGAGCAGAGATGTAAACCTGGTATTCCTTTCCAGATAATACCGGAAAGGAATTTTTAAAGAAGCTCCTCTGGATTGCTGCAGGAAAGGGACGGTAAATTGTTCATCATTCTGAGTGATTCTAAATGAAGTGAGATTAGGATCGTTATAAACATTGACTCTGAAGCCCGGGAAAAAGCCTTTGTAAGTGTATTCCAAATCGTACCAGAGCCTGTCCATGTAGTGCGACAGCTCCATATTGTAGCGTTGGCGATTGAGCTGATCAACACTCTCAACGTTCACTGAAATGCGATCAAACCCGCTTTCTCTTTCATAACCGGGAATCCATAAACGAGGTTTTAACCAGCCTGCGCCGGTTCGATACTCTTCAAACTTCCAGGACGATGTGTCCGGACTAACCTCGCGGTTCATGAGTGGTCGGTTGAGCTTCTCGGAAATCCGTTCATTCATCGAAAAAACAGAACTATCAAGCGTATTGTAATTCAGAGATTCGTTTAAGGCCAGCGTGGAAATCAGATATTCGTTTCTAACCTGCTTCACAAATGCAATGGCATTCCCGTCGGGTGAATAGGAGGGTTCAAAACTGTTTGTTATCCCATGGGTAATCTGCCTGACTTCAGCTCGCCCGGTATGATATTCATAGATATTCATCACGCCGGAATGGTCGCTTACAAAAAGGAATTGATCACCGTTTCTATGCCAGTGAAGGTCGATAATAGAGCCGTTATCAAAAACAAGATCCGGATCGCCAGATAACAAGTTTGTGGTTTCATCGCTGTTTTGAAACCAAACCCCTTGCACGCTATTGATTCTGCCGATCACAGCAATTCTATCCCGCTGGTTTGGATTTGGGGCTATCTGGATGACGGTGCTGTTTTCAGGCTTATCAAACTCCTTGACGACCTCTCCGGATTCTTTGTCTACAAGTACCGGTTTTTGAGTATGCGCTTCTGTTTGAAGTGCATAGAGATGATCATTGTCCGCTTGAACGGGTGAAAAAAGTCTCTCTCTATTTGTAAGTCGTGTGGAGCGCTGAGTTTCCAGGTCAAACTGATGAAGATCACCCCGAAACACATTATCGTAACGGGCATCGGAATGGTACCGGCTATAGAATATTTTTGTAGAGTCACTTGAGAAATTGAAAATATGATCTTCGGTAATTTGGATCTCCTCAATCAGCGTGGATTCATTGTTGTCCAAATTGTAGGTATAAAACCCCGAAGGTTTATTACAAAATCGGCTGAAATAGAGAATCGTACTATCATTTATCCAGAGCGGGCGGTTAGCTCTTCTGCATTTTCCATTTAACTCAACAGGCTGTTCGGGATTTGATGCAGCCAGTTCATCTCTTCTGTTTTCTTCAGCTTCAATTGAAAATTCGGAAAATTCCCGGTAAAGAGCTGAGGGCCATTTACCTGTGGTTGATCTCAAGGCAACACCATATCCCAGAAAAGGATATTTGTAGTGAAACCGAATGGATTCCCTTGCGGTGTTATCTCCATAGGTTTCCTGCAGCCAGTGAATAAACTCATACCCGCCCACGTAGTGCCTGTTGAAGGGAAGAGTGTAATCTGTTGTGTGAAAGAGTTGCCCCATCGACCATTGGTCTGAGGTATTTAGTAAACTGTTAAACTGGTGCGTGAAGTAGGGGTAGTTCCCGCGACCGGAATTGGGTATGGTACCGTGGCTCTCGTATTCCACGGCAGTTCCTTCATGTAAACCGAGTGGAACTGCAGCGTGAACAGACCTTCTTAGGTCCGGAGAAAAAAGGCCGAGCGCGCGCGTGAGCGCCGGTGGGTTGACGCTAAAGTGCAGAGCATGCACAAGCTCGTGTGGCAAAACAGATTCAAGCCAGTCGCCGGATTGCGGATTTAATGCTTTCCCTCGCATAGGCGCTATTTCAATTTCAGAGCGAAAGTTAATGGGGGTCACAAATCCGTTTGAACGATCATTTTCAGGATTCAGAATAAATGGGAACTCCTGCAGCTCACCCCCGATATAACTTTTTATGTCACCATACTCCGCTTCAAGAATGGAGAGTGATCGAATAGCTTCATCACGGTAGTTTGCCGGGTATATAACCCTGAAACGTTCAGAACGAATTTCCTGCCATTCCAAACCGGGTAAACGATATTGAGTTGAATAAACCTGAGCAGTTAAATCAGTGAAGAAAAAACTAAACAGAATGAGCGCAAAAAGACTATTTTTCATGTATGAATAGATTGTTGCCTAAACGTTATAAAATATAGTTGAAAGCATTCAGAAACAGAAAAGTTGATTGGTAGAGGCCACAGTATATTAATCGCTTAAATAGCGAAAATAGTATACGGCAGATGAGTTCGTGGAACCTTTATATTCAAAATTTTTTTATGTTTTTATAACAGTCGTAACAAATAACCTAAAGTAATAGATGAGGTTAGGATGGTAAGTGAAAAAGAGATCAATAAGCTTGTGAATAGAAATGGGAGTGATTTGGTGACGATTACTCTTCCAACGCATAAAACGGGTGAAGAATCAAAACAAGACCCAATTCGATTAAAAAATCTATTGGCAGAAGCGGTATCAATTTTGAAAGAGAACGGTAAAAAAGAATCTGATGCTGAAAAATATTTAAAATCAGCTTTCGACCTGCTTGATAAGCCGCTGTTTTGGGCGCATGCAGATAAGGGATTGGCAATTTATATCAGTGAAGATGAATCGGATATTTTTAAACTTCCCTACAAATTGGATAGTGAAGTATATGTAAATGATCACCATTTAATTACTCCTCTGCTTCCTATGTTAAGTATGGACGGTACTTTTTGCGTGGTTGCCGTTAGTCGGCAGGAAGCTAAACTTCTGAAGTGCACCCGCGACGATGTTGAAGATATAACCCCTGCGGATGTTTCGGTTTCTGTTGAGGACTATCTTGAAGTAGATCCGGAAAAACAGCTCCAATTCCATACGGGATCAAAATCTCAGCAGGCGATGTATTTTGGGCACGGCGCAAGTGAAGAGGACAAAAAGGTTATCGTTGAGCAATTTCTGCGTGAATTTGAAAAAGAAGTCACAAAGGTAATGCGCGAAAGAAATGACCCGCTGGTGATGATGGGTTTGAAGGACAACCTTTCTCTCTACAAAAAAGTGAACAATTACGGCAGGTTGGTAGATGATGTTGTAGAGTTCAATCCGGATGAGCTGTCAGATCAGGAAATACGGGATAAAGGCTGGAGTGTAATACAAAAGCATTTCCTTAAGGATATGTACAACTCACTGGATAAATTTTCTGAACAAGCCGATGGAAAAGTATCCAACAACCTTGGCGATATAGTTGAGGCTACCATTCAGGGTCGTTCTCATACGATATTCATTTCACGCGAAGAGAAAAAATGGGGCGTTTATGATGAGGCTGAGCAAACGGTTCACTACAGCAGTAAGCCTAAAAATGGAGATATTGAACTGCTGAACTGGCTATCCATTACCGGACGGAAAACCGGGAGTAATGTTTATCTGCTGCCAAAAGAAGAGATGCCAATGCGATCTACGGTAGCTGCTGAATTCAGATTCTAAATCTCTGAACATAACCTAATATTTAATGAGCGGTATTGGCGAAAGTCGATACCGCTTTTTTTATGAAGCTTTTAACCCGGATTATTCACGAAGAAGTATATTATTCGGCGTCATAATATTGTTAATTAGTTATTTAACGTGAGTTCGATATGTCTTCTACATAAAAAAGACTTATACCAGTTTCTCAGTGCAAGATAGCCACGGAAACACGGAAGGCACTGAATAATCTCTGTTTTTTCGTGTTTCAGCGGCTAATATTTAACTAATTTCTATGAACAAATGATGTTTAAGGACTTTCAGATCGAGATTTTATCTCGAACTCAGGTTATTTACTTAATTTACCCCATTCCCCAAATTTGAAGGCTTTCTGGGCTTGGTGAATAGTCCGAGTTAAAAGTTGTTTCAGAAGGAGCCGGGATTTCAAAGAGTGCGCTTAATTGATTACTATATTGGCAATCTTTGCCATTTTGAATCAATAAACATTACACATGAAATCACTACTACAATCTATTGCTCTTATCCTGATTGTGCCTGCTATTGCGTTTTCGCAGGTTCAACTGGATTACTATCTGCCGGAAGACGTTAGCTACAACCCCGACATTCCAACCCCGAAAGAAGTTGTGGGTCACGAAGTTGGTGAGTGGCACATCACTCACGATAAGCTGGTTCAGTATATGTATGCCCTTGCGGAATCATCTGATCGCGTAACCATTCAGGAGTATGCACGGACTTACGAAAATCGGCCATTGCTGTTATTAACTATTACATCGCCCGATAATCAATCATCGATTGATCAGATTAAAGAAAATCATGCTTTGCTGAGAGATCCATCCCGATCCGGGAATCTGGATGTGGAAAGCATGCCGGTTGTTACCTATATGGGGTATAGCGTACATGGCAATGAAGCCAGCGGATCGAATGCTTCCATGTTAAGCGCATATCACTTTGCTGCTGCACAGGGTTCTGAAATAGATGAAATTTTAAATAATACCGTCATTTTGCTGGATCCGTCCTTCAACCCCGATGGACTGCAGCGCTTCTCAACGTGGGTAAATATGCATAAAAGTGCGACCTCGGTTACAGATCCGGCAGCACGTGAGTTTGATGAGGTTTGGCCGGGAGGAAGAACCAATCACTACTGGTTTGATTTAAACAGAGACTGGATGCCGGTTGTCCATCCGGAGAGCCGTGGTAGAGTTCAGATGTTTCACGAGTGGAAACCGAATGTTTTGACCGATCACCATGAAATGGGAACCAACTCTACTTTTTTCTTTCAGCCCGGAATCCCGTCCAGAACTCACCCGCTTACACCGCAGCGTAACCAGGATTTAACCTCTGCAATTGGGGAATACCATGCGGATGAACTTGATAAAATTCAAAGTCTGTACTATACGAAAGAGTCGTTTGATGATTTTTACTACGGAAAGGGATCTACCTATCCGGATATCTTTGGTACCATAGGTATACTGTTCGAACAGGCAAGCTCAAGGGGACACGCTCAGGAAAGCATTCACGGCGTTGTGGATTTTCCTTTTGCCGTTCGGAATCAGTTCAGAACCTCCATATCTACAGTTAATGCGGCAAACGGCCTTCGAACGGAATTACACGACAACATGAGAGAGTTTTACAGGGAAGTTCAGCAGGAAGCTTCGAGAAGCTCGGTAAAAGCAATGGTTGTAGGTGACCGATTTGATTCCGGGAAAAACTACCATTTTGCCGACCTTATGAACCATCACAATGTTGAGCTTTATGAACTGGCACAAAATCTCGAAGTGGATGGACAGCAGTTTGAAAGGGGCAAGGCTTGGGTAATACCGATGGAGCAGGCCGAGTATAAGTTTCTTGAGGCTATGTTCGAGAAGCGAACAGAATTTACGGACAGTCTTTTTTATGATGTGTCAACCTGGACGCTCACATCTGCCTTTAATATTCCTCATGCAGAACTGTCGCAGCGTCAGTTCAACAATAATATTATGGGTGAGAAGGTAGAATCGCCGGAGATCCCGGCCGGACAGTTTGTTGGCGGCAGAAGCAATTACGCATATGCGTTTGAGTGGGATGAGTACTACGCTCCGCGAGCTCTTTATCGTCTGCAAAACATGGGCGTTCGTACTCAAGCGGCCTTTCAGACATTTCAGACGGTTGTATCTACCGGAGTCAAAGAGTTTAACTACGGTACAATTATAATTCCGCTTGGCATACAGGATGTGGATGAAGTGGAAATATTTAGAGCTTTGCAGAACATAGCCCGAGAAGACGGTGTTGATGTATACAGTTTGCGAACAGGGCTGTCGACCGGTGGTGTAGATTTGGGAAGCCCTAATATTAATTCGCTGGAAAAACCGAGCATGGCAATTTTGGTAGGAAGCGGAGTTAGCAATCTGGAGGCAGGCGAAGTTTGGCACCAGCTCGATCAAAGATATAAGATGCCAATTACCGTTCTTGAAAAAGAGAGAGTGGGCCGAACAGACTTAAGTCGTTACAATCGTTTGATTTTAGTCAATGGCGGATACGGTGATCTTAGTGAAAATGCCAAAGCGGATATTAAATCCTGGGTTAGTAACGGAGGAACATTGATTGTTCAGAAAAGTGCCGTAAACTGGGCTATGAGCGAAGGGTTACTGAATGCCGAGCTTGTGGAAAGTGAATCTTCTGACGACAGGAGAATTGCCTACGAAGATCTTTCTGCTGCCCGCGGGGCGCAAGGTATCGGTGGATCAATTTTTGAAGCCAACGTAGATATAACGAATCCGCTGCTGTTTGGTTATCGAAATGATAGCATACACATCTTCAGAAACAGCACGAACTTTCTTCAGATCACAGAGAATCAGGCTGCTACGCCGGTCTATTTAACTAATGAGCCTTTAGTGAGCGGTTATATTTCTGATGAGAATAGTGAGTTGATAAAGAATACTGCATCCATCATGGTAGGCAGTTACGGTTCAGGCCGTGTAATTGGCTTTGTTGACAATCCTAATTTCAGGGCGTTTTGGTTTGGCACCAATAAGCTGTTTGCCAACGCTCTGTTTTTCGGTGATCAAATTAGCCGTTCTGCAGCAAACTAGTTATTGATTCTTAGCACTTTAAGCCTGTACCTCAATTTTGGGGTGCGGGCTTTTTTATTGTTTAACGTGAGTTCGATATAATTTTAACGATGATCGTCAGTTTGAGCGCAGTTTCGACTTTTATTGGTCGGAACGAAGTCGAAAACACATTTCGACTCCATCCCCAGGAAAAAGCACCCTCGAAATTGCGCTCAATGTTACGTATTGCATTAATTGAGACATCTTTATCTCGAACTGGCGTTATTTCAGACAGATTCTTCCGAAATAACTTGACAAATAAGCTGCTCAGCCGTAGTTTAAGATTAAATACTCTTAATTACTTTTAGGATCATAATGCTGCTTTCAAAATCTTGTATCTACGGCTTACGGGCGTCTCTTTACCTGGCTTCAAAAAAAACTGATGACTTTACTCCCATAAGAAAGATGAGTGACGATTTGGAGATCTCTTTCCATTTCTTAACAAAAATCTTACAACAGCTGACAGCGGATGATATTTTGGAATCTTTTAAAGGGCCAAATGGAGGTGTTCGCTTAAAGAGATCTGGAGATGAAATTACATTTATGGATATCGTTATGGCGATAGACGGTCCGGCTCTCTTTACAGAGTGCGCACTTGGGTTGCCGGGTTGTGGGGTTGAAAAACCATGTCCATTTCACGATCAGTGGGCGGAAACCCGGGATAATATTAAGGAGATGATGGAAAGTACCACAATAACCGAACTGGCCATGAAAGGTAAAGAAGAGAATTTACGATTAACCGCAAAAGGCGGTTTCGAAAAATTTCTTTATAACGAATAAATAAAAAATTTAACAATAATTAGGATAAAATAGTCTTCTAACTTAATACTAAAACCCATGAAATTATCACTGACATTACTTTTCTCGTTCACTCTAATTTTTGCAGCCTGTTCAGGAGGTGGATCCGGAGAGGAATCACAAGCTTCATCAGAGAATCAGCAAGAAGAAGGGCTGAGTGATTTTGAGCTGGAGCATGGTATTGGGCCGGTAACTGAGGTGGTTGAACTTGGTGAACTAGATCCCGAACTGGCAGCCGAAGGCAAGAAAGTATTCGAAGCCAAATGCACCGCATGCCATAAACCAACCGAGCGATATATTGGCCCTGCTTCAGGGGAAATACTTGACCGACGGTCTGCGACCTATGCGATGAATATGATTATGAACCCTGACGAGATGACTAAGAAACATCCCGAAGGGAAGAAAATGATGCAGGAATATATGTCTCCCATGCCCTATCAAAACGTATCGATTGAGCAGGCAAGAGCTATTGTAGAATATTTCAGAACCATTGAAATGCCAAACGAAGAAGAAACCAATCAATAACACCTAAACCAATACAAACTATGGAACCAAATAAGAAAAAATCAAGATTTGTGTGGTGGTCAGTTCCACTGATTGCTGTACTTGCGTTCACCTTTTATGGGTGCCCTTCGCAGCAGAATTTGGCGGGCTCGAGCGATGCCGCGCAAAAAGTATATGTAGCTCCGGGAGAGTATGACGAATATTATGGAATGTTTTCCGGCGGATATAGCGGACAGATGCCCGTTTACGGACTACCATCGGGTCGCCACCTTTATACCATTCCGGTATTCACGCAGTCGGCTGTAAATGGTTATGGTTATAATGAGGAAACAAAACCGATGCTTATGACTAGCCATGGATATATTCCATGGGATGATGCTCACCACCCTGAAGGATCACAAACCAATGGTGAACTTGATGGACGATGGGTGTTTATGAATGCAAATAATACACCCCGTATTGCCCGCATAGATCTGACGAACTTCCAGACGGCAGAGATCATTGAAATTCCGAACTCAGCCGGTAACCACGCATCCTCGTTTGTTACGGTTAATACCGAATATGTGTCTGCTGCAACTCGTTTCAGTATTCCGATGGACGAGAATTTAGAAAACATGGACGTTCCTATCTCATCGTATGCAGAAAATTTCAAGGGAACCATCTCTTTTATTAAAGTAGGTGATGAAGGGCAAATGAGCGTGGACTTTCAAATTTTGGTCCCCGGGTTTAACTACGATCTATCACACGCGGGTAAAGGTCCTTCTGAAGATTGGGCTTTCTTTACAAGTTACAATAGTGAGCAGGCTCACACGCTACTTGAGCGAAATGCATCAAGAAATGACAAGGACTTTATTGCGGCTATTAACTGGAGAAAAGCTGCCGATCTCGTTGCTGAAGGCGCCGGCGAAGATATTCCCGGTGAGCATTACAGAAACTATATGGATCACGACCAACAGCTTGCAAAATCAGAACTGATTGAGACGGTTCGTGTGCTGGATCCTTCCGAGCACCCCGGCATCATTTATTACCTGCCAACACCAAAATCTCCTCACGGTGTAGACGTTGACCCGTCCGGACAATACATTGTAGCCGGCGGTAAGCTTTCTTCCGTACTTCCTGTTCACTCATTTGAGAAAATTCAGCAGGCTATCGAGAATGAGGATTACGAAGGAGAGATTGACGGAATTCCCGTACTGAACTACGAATCCATTGTACAGGCAGAAGTTGAAAATGCCGGTATCGGTACGCTTCACACAGAATTTGACGGTAACGGTTATGCTTATACAACGGCCTTTATCTCGTCAGAGATTGTAAAATGGAGCCTTGAAACATTTGAGGTTGTAGACCGGATTGACACCTATTATTCACCCGGTCACTTAATGATTCCCGGTGGTGATACTCGTAACCCGGAAGGCAAGTACCTGGTTGCGCTCAACAAAATCACCAAAGATCGCTATCTGCCAACCGGACCGGAGCTGTTCCACTCAGCACAGCTTATCGATATTTCGGGAGATAAAATGGAGCTGTTGCTCGATTTCCCAACCGACGGCGAGCCTCACTATGCACAGGGTATCAGGGCTGACCTTATCGTAGATAATCAAATCAGATTCTACGAGCTTGAGAAAAATAACCATCCTGATGCAACCAAAACTGAAAGTGAAGCCCGAGTTGAAAGAGATGGCGACAACGTACATGTTTATATGACTTCTATTCGAAGTCACTTTACACCGGATAACATTGAAGGTGTAAAAGTTGGCGATACCGTTTATTTCCATCTCACGAACATAGAACAGGATTGGGACGTACCTCACGGATTTGCTGTGATGGGCGCACAAACATCCGAACTTCTTGTGATGCCGGGCGAAACCAGAACCCTGGAGTGGCATCCAAAAAAACCGGGAGTCTTCCCATTCTACTGCACCGACTTCTGTTCGGCCCTTCACCAAGAGATGCAAGGGTACGTAAGAGTCTCACCCGAAGACTCAGATGTAGAAATTTCCTACAGAACAGGTACTGAAGACTAATAGAAAGAATATACCGTGAAAAGGGTTCTGAACAGCCCTTTTCTCTTTACTGAATATTCCACTCAAAGAGAGGTAAATATGAAAATAAAAGAAAAAGTGATAATGGCCGTGGCGTCTCTGTTGCTGGGCCTGGTGTTTCTGTTCCCAATTTGGACGATTGATATGGATGCCCCGCAATATCCTGAAGGTATCGGAATGGAAATTTCAATTAATAAAATAGAGGGAAAGAATAAAAACGACCTTCAAAACATCAATGGCCTGAACCACTATATTGGTATGAAGGAAATTAATCCCGAATCTATTCCAGAGCTTAAAATTATGCCCTATATCTTTGGGTTTCTAATCGTATCCGGTCTTGGAATTGCTATATGGGGAAACCGGACGGCTCTGTTGATCTGGATCATTCTATTCATTCTGCTGGCTATTGCCGGACTTGTGGATTTCTACCTTTGGAGCTACGACTACGGACATAATCTGAGTGAAGACGCCGCTATTGTAGTGCCGGGCATGACGTATCAGCCACCGATAATCGGAACAAAACAGCTGCTGAATATCACGGCCTCGTCCTGGCCGGGAATTGGATTTTATATCTCATTGGTAAGCATGGGGCTGGGTTCGTACGCCTTTTGGTCAAGCAAATAAACATAAAATAATCAATTTGGAGAGTTGTGATGAAAAAAAGCCTAGTCTTTTCAATACTGGCATTAACAATACTGAGTTCATGCATTAATCAGGAACCTAAAGAGGTAAACCTGCATACGGACGAATGCGCCTATTGCAAAATGGTTGTTTCTGATCAGCAGTTTGCTTCTCAGCTTGTTTCTGATAAGGGTAAATCATACCCATTCGATAGCATCGAGTGCATGGCGGCGTATGAATATCAAAACCCGGATATGGCCGAAAATGCAAAACTTTATGCAGCAGATTATACCCAAAAGGGAAATTGGCTGTTGATTGATAATGCAGATATTTATCGTGCAGAAAGCGTACCGAGTCCCATGGGCCTTTCTATTTTTGCACTGCCTAAACAGGATCCCGTACCGTCAGAAATAACTGATGCAGAGAAAATGAGCTGGAATGAGACAATTAATTATGTAGTAGACCAATGGGACGTAAAACGATGATGGACTCGTTTTTATCAAATCTATTTAGGACATCGCATCTTAAATCACTGTTATCCGTATTATGCTTGTTTTTATTACCGCTGATGGCAGCTGCTCAAAGCCCGTCATCGGATACTGAGAGTTCAGAATTATCTGAACTTGCCATGTTAATAGCAAAAGCGGACTCCGGCGATACCGTTTTCCTGGAGCCTAAAACATATGCCGTAAATGAACTGCTGATTGAAAAACCCGTAACCATAGACGGACAAAACGGTGCCGTGCTAGACATTGGAAGCGAAGGCTTTGGTCTTATTGTGATGGGAGAAAACATCACTCTGCAAAATTTTGAAATAAAGGACTCAGGTTTTGGTTTTATGGATGACTTTGCGGCCATTCTTGTGGAGGACAGTAAAAATATACTTATTGAGAATCTGACGCTTACCAATAATTTCTTCGCGATTTTTGTCGCAAAAAGTGAAAAAATCGAGGTTTCGAATAACACTATCATTTCGAATGCCGAACGGCAAACCACATCGGGTAACGCTGTTCATATTTGGTACAGTAAAGATGTGGAAGTGCATCAGAATGAAATTACGGGCCACCGCGATGGTATTTATCTTGAGTTTGTTGAGGGAAGTATGATCTCCGGTAACATCGTTTATAGCAACATTCGCTATGGCCTTCATTTTATGTATTCGGACGATTGCAGCTATATTGGAAATGAATTCCGAGACAATATTTCAGGAGTTGCCGTTATGTACACCGACGATGTGGTTATGCGGCACAATCGTTTTATTCAAAATTGGGGAGCAAATCGATACGGCCTCTTATTGAAAGAGATAAATGACAGCGTAGTAGAGTATAATATTTTTGAAGCCAACTCTGTGGGAATATACAGTGAGGCTTCGAACCGTGTGGAGATTCAGAGTAACGAATTTTATAACAACGGAACAGCACTCCGTATTATGGCTAACGGAGTGGACAACCGAATCGAAAGAAATAACTTTATCGGCAACGTTTTTGAGGTGTCTACTAACAGCCGGATAAACCCTAACCATTACGAAGGCAACTATTGGAGCCAATATGAGGGCTATGATCTGGATCGTGATGGGGTGGGCGATGTGGAGCACAGGCCTGTGCGCCTGTTCTCACTCTTTGCCGAGCGTCAGCCGCTGTCACTCATTATGTTGCGAAGCATGATGGCCGGCCTCCTGGATACTGCCGAGCGGGTATTTCCCGTGCTAACACCCAAAAATCTTGTTGATCCAAAACCTGCAATGAACCCTATTCAATGATTCAAATAAATAAATTAAAAAAGGCATTTGGTCACCATCAGGTACTCAAAGGTATCGATCTGACTATTCCGGCCGGGCAGGCAACTGGAGTTGTTGGGCCTAACGGGGCCGGTAAAACCACGCTTATAAAAACAATTTTGGGCCTCGTGAAATCCGATTCTGGAGATATTATTATCAATGATATCCACCTCAACGGTAACTACGATTATCGCCGGCAAATCGGATATATGCCGCAGCAGGCACGTTACCCCGAGCAAATGGTTGTTTCTGATCTTTTTAGTTTTATAGAAGATCTGCGTGAAGAAGAACCCGTTTACAAGCAGGATTTGATCGATGAGTTTAATCTTGAACCAGAGCTTAATAAACCGCTTCGGGTACTTTCGGGGGGGAACAAACAAAAGGTTGGCGCTACCCTTGCCATGATGTTCAACCCGTCTATTCTCTTTTTTGATGAGCCAACCGCAGGCCTCGATCCTCGCTCCAGTTTTATCTTTAAAGAACGCATTCAAAAAGAGAAAGAAGCCGGTAAAACCATGCTCATTACATCTCATATTATGAGTGAGCTTGAGCAGCTTGTGGATCATGTAATTTTTATTCTCGAGGGTGAAATAAAATACTATGGCAGAATTGATGATTTGCTCAAAGATAACCAGCAAGAAAGGCTCGAAGGCGCCATTGCTAAACTGATGGAGGAACCCTCACGATAATGAAAATTTATTGGCAAATACTTCGAAACGAATTTCAAACTCTGTTCCGTGCAAAATGGGTGCTCGGCTACGGCCTTATCTTTCTTCTTCTCACAGATACACTGTTCCGTTTTGCCGGTGGAGGAACTGAGGTGTGGGTGAGCGTAAGCAACATTATGCTGCTGCTTATTCCTATCATCAGTCTCATTTACGGTATTCTTTACATTTATCAGTCACGCGATTATTTGGAGCTGCTGCTCACGCAGCCGGTTAACAGAACCACCCTTTTCTGGGGGCTCTACACCGGAATTTCCGCTCCCTTAACGGTGGCCTTTATTATTGGCTCAGCTCTGCCGCTTGGCTGGCACGGCGGTCTTACTGAAGATTCGGCTTCGCAGTTTTTTTTAGTGCTTGGACTGGGATCTATGCTCACATTTATATTTGTGGGTCTTGGATTCTTAATGGGGTTGTGGTTTTATGATGACAAGATAAAAGGTTTCGGCTTCTCCATTGTAATCTGGCTATTCATGGCCGTCATTTACGATGGGCTTATTATGGTGATCATTTTCATGTTTGGCGATTATCCTCTCGAGACAGGTATTATTGCCGTTACCATGCTTAATCCGATGGATCTAGCCAGAATTTTAATACTGATTGAGTTTGATATTTCTGCACTTATGGGCTATACCGGAGCCATTTTCAATAAATTCTTTGGAACCTCTTTGGGTACACTAGCCTCATTTGGCATGTTATCACTTTGGCTGGTTTTTCCGGCATGGGGAGGACTACGCGTATTTAAAAAGAAAGATTTTTAGAGAGGCGCAAATCGAGTATTCCCCAAGTCTTCATATTTAATGCAGATCTTGGGGAACTCAGCCTATTTTAAGATTTAGTTAATATGCAGACTGAAAAAGATCTGATACAAAAATATAACGTTCCCGGTCCACGCTACACTTCTTATCCAACAGCGGTCCAGTTTCAGGAAACTGACAATACCAAATCAGTCATTCAAACCCTGAAAAAGAGAAACAGCAAGCCCGGAAATATTTCACTCTATTTCCATGTTCCATTCTGCTTTTCGCTCTGCTGGTACTGTGGATGTACAAAGATTATCACCAAAAATACCGACCGCGGAGATGTTTATATCGACTATCTCACCAAAGAGATGGATCTGATAAAAGAGCAGCTTCACCCTGAATCAAACGTGATTCAGCTTCATATGGGTGGAGGAACGCCAACGTTTTTAAAGCCGGATCAGCTTCGAAGATTAGGTGGTGAAATCAAGAAAAGGTTTCAGTATCATCCTAAAATTGAGTTCAGTGTAGAGATCGATCCGAGAACCTGTTCGAAGGAACATGTGGCGGCGTTGGCAGAGATCGGGGTAAATCGTGCATCTCTTGGCGTGCAGGATACAAACGAGGAGGTGCAGAAAGCCATTCATCGAATTCAGCCGTTTGAACAGACCGAGCAGGTAACCCGCTGGCTGCGTGAGGCGTGGATTAACTCCATCAGTTTTGATCTGATCTATGGCTTGCCCAAGCAGACGATCAAAACGTTTAAACAGACGCTAAAGGATGTTCAAACCCTGAGTCCGGATCGGTTTGCGGTTTACAGCTATGCGCATCTTCCGAACCTGATGCCGTCTCAGAAATTACTTCACGAAGAGGATTTTCCAACTCCGGATGAGAAGCTGTCGATGCTGATGCTGGCTATCGATACGCTGGAGAATGAAGGTTATCGCTATATCGGGATGGATCACTTTTCGAAAGAGGGCGATGAGCTCACCAAAGCGCTGGAGGAAGGGACTCTGCAGCGAAACTTTCAGGGATACAGTACGCACGCCAATACGGATATGTACGCGCTTGGGATGTCGGGGATTTCGATGGTTGACTCCATCTACTATCAGAACACGAAAGATCTGAACGCCTACTACACAGAGCTTGATGAAGGAAATCTGCCGGTTATCAAACAGATGATTTTAAGTGAAGATGACAGAATCCGGCGCGATTGGATCTCCGGGCTGATGTGTAAACCGCGGGTTAAGTTTGATGAATTCGAAAAAAAATGGGGAGTAAACCCAAAAGAGTATTTTTCGGATGAATGGAGCCGCTTGGATGAGCTGGAGAATGACGGGTTGATTATTCAGCTGGCCAATGAAATTCAGATTACAACACGGGGCAGACTATTTTTGAGAAATATTGCGATGGTATTTGATGCGTATCTTTCTCCGGAGAAACAGACTCAACGCTATTCAAAAACAGTATAATGGGAAATATGGAGATGCAGCCAAAGGATAGAAAATGGCTTCGCGCCTGGTTTATAAGTGGGGCCGTACTGGTAACACTCATTTTGATTGTGGGCGGAATAACAAGGTTAACCGGGTCGGGCTTGTCGATGACCGATTGGAAACCCATTTTGGGTGCAATCCCGCCAATCACCGATGCGCAATGGAATGACGCGTTTGATCAGTACAAACAGTTTCCGGAGTATCAGCAGATCAACCGGGGGATGGAACTCTCTGAATTTAAATACATCTTCTTCTGGGAATATCTTCATCGGATGCTCGGGCGTTTGACAGGCGTCGTATTCCTATTGCCGTTTCTATACTTTGTTGCAAAGAAAAAACTGAATGCCAAATGGCTGAGGCGATCGATTTGGCTGCTCATTTTAGGTGGATCGCAAGGATTGATGGGTTGGTATATGGTTCAGAGCGGCCTGGTGGATGTGCCCTACGTAAATCCATACCGGCTTACCGCACACCTGATGCTCGCGTTTACGATTTTTGCGTTTTGCGTATGGTATGCCGCTGATCTAACCAGGTTTAACTCGCAATCTGAACCGAGGAAACGGGAGTTGAGCAGATGGCTGAAAATTATGTTCGGTGTAGTTGTAGTTCAGGTAGCCTGGGGGGCTTTGGTGGCCGGACTCGATGCCGGGCACGTTTATAATACATTTCCGAAAATGTATCAGTATTGGGTGCCTCCCGAAATTATGGCATTAGAACCCTGGTATCAGAATTTCACGGAAAACTCATCCACGGTACAGTTTATTCACCGGTCGCTGGCCGCATTGATTGGACTGATGGCAATCGGCTACTGGGTTCGGCTATTTACGGTGCCTACCAGTAAATCCGCCAAGCTTTGGGGCGGAATAATTTTTGCGCTGGTTTTAGTGCAGTATACCTTAGGTGTATTTACTCTGATAACTCATGTTCAAGTTAGCCTTGCTGTTCTGCATCAGTTTGTGGCTCTATTGCTTGTAGGGACTATATTAGTGGGAATATACAGCATCGGGCAAAACAGGGTTCAGACAACTTTATAATTTTTCCGATATGGAACAGAAAGATCAGCTTCTGCAAAAGGTGTGGTTATGGAGCTTGTTGTTCTTTCTTCTTGCGGCATTAACGGGCTTTGTCTACCGGTGGGGTTTGATCGGTGGTGATATTCTGGGACTCAGGTTGTCTAATGTTCGCCATGCTCACTCTCACCTTATGTTCTTCAACTGGGTGACACCGGTTCCCATGGCGTTCATCGCCTATCGGTTAATGAAGAAAACCCCTGAAGCCTACCACTCTTTTAAATGGTGTATTGGCTCTATTATGGTGATTGGATTTTTATCCTATCCATTTTTTTTGGTGTATGGATATCATCCTGTTCCGCTTGGAACGGCTGAGCTGCCATTTTCTGTGATGCTCTCCGGTCTGGTGATGATCTGCTGGTACTGGTTTGGGTTGATTTATCTGAAGTATAGAAAAAAGGCAGATTCCTCTCTTTCGCAGCTCTTTTATGATGGAGCACTGGTTATGCTGGTAATCAGTTCTCTCGGGGCATGGGGTGTGGCTGTAGTCCAGTTCGCAAATGTCGACAACAATTTGATCTCCGGCGCTCTGACGCACTTTTTTCTGACTACTTTCACGGAAGGATGGTGCGTTTTGGCGGCAATCGGAATATTCTACGATCTATCCGGGCAGAACTATTCCTTACCATTTGATAAAAACTGGCTGATTGCCCCGATCGTGTTGGGTGCTCCCTTGATGTTTCCATTCGGATTATCTGCGGATTTATTAAGTGACCGTCTGTTATGGATTGCGAGGTTCGGTTCTGTTCTGGTTTCGGCCGGTTTGATGGTGAATCTGTTTCTGATGATTCGTTTGAAACCGATCACTTTAAGATGGTTCTGGAATGCGGTTCTTCTGTTTTTTGGTTTGAAAATCGCGGTTCAATTTGGTGCTGCAGTCCTACCTTCCTACTTATGGCTGGGTGAACATGGTTTACGGGTTTTATATCTGCACCTTCTGCTACTTGGTTTTGTGAGTACACTGTTTTTTGCTGCTTATCATACCGTAAACGCTCGTAGTTCAAGGGCAGGAATCTATCTTTTTCTTGGATCCGTTATTGTGCTGATATCCACACTAGTCATTATCAGCGGACTGTGGCCGCCGGCATGGCAGCCCGCGAATGTATATCAATGGGTTGCGGCGGGAGCATTGTTACCGTCTATGGCTGTTGTGGTAGAGTTGGTAGTAGTAGGTGTTTGGAAGTATAGAAGGCAGATAAAATAAAGCTGTTCAGTGCCTTTTCCGTGCTTCCGTGGCAAATATTCAAAAACAGAAAATTTGAAGATCGACCATTGATGTTATGTATTCTTCAGAGGTGGACGCTGCCTGTGGTACGGTACTTTACAAGCTTCCCTCTTAATCTACCCATATTTTGTCCCTAAGCGGGACAAAACCTTAAATTAATAAATGCCGGTGCAGTGTATGTGAAACTCATTGAATGGAGGAAAAAACCGGTCCCGTTAGGGACCGAATATGGGTAGAAAATTTATTCCGTAAAAAACATAAAGCGTGCCGTAGGTACGCAATATAATTTTGTCAGGTTTAGACTATTCAAATACAATCTGCGATATATTATTCTACCGCCCGGAAACATTCGTCTGAACCCTGTACACAGAATTTGGCGCTGTTACATACAAACTGCTGTAATCGGACCCGCCCCATGCCAGGTTGGTAATGCGCTCATCAAAGCCCAGGATCTGAATACGGTTCCCTTCTGTATCAAAGACGGACAATCCTCCCGGTCCGCTTGAGTAAACCCGGCCTTCAGAATCTGTTTTCATACCGTCTGCCGCGCCGGTATCATCTCTTTCGCCTACACTGGCAAATAGTGACTGATTCTCAACAGAGCCGTCTTCGAGCAGATCGAACTGAAAAATTTGTCCGGTAGCGGAATCATTTACATAAAGCGTCGATTCATCCGGTGAAAGAGCAATACCGTTTGGATAATCAAATCCATCAAAAAGCAGCGTTAGTGTTCCATCCTGATCGAGCCTATATACTCCACTAAAATCCAGTTCACGGTCTTCATCAGAAACACCAAATGGCGGATCGGTGAAAAAGATTTTCCCATCAGACCGGGCTACAATGTCGTTCGGGCTATTGAGACGTTTGTCATCGTATTGGTCCGCCAAAACGGTAAAGGTTGAATCTTCATTGATCTGTGAAACTTTCCCGCTATGCTGGGCAAGCAATATAGCTCCGGCAGGTGAGGAGGTGATCCCATTTGAGTTACCGCTCGGCTGAATATAAACATCAGATTCCGTGTTACCAGGCTCCCACTTGTAGATAATATTGGCCGGAATGTCGCTAAATAAAAGATATCCATCGGGATGCCAGTAGGGTCCCTCCGTAAATTGAAAACCTTCTGTTATAACCTCGGGCTCACCAAGTATCTCCTCAGTTTCGCTTGTACATGAAAACAGAAACATCAAAAAGAATAGGGTCAAACTGGATAATAGTGTGGGTATGCGGCTCATGATTGTGTGATTTGTAGTGGTGATTTTTCTATTAAACAAGAATACATGGTATTGGGTAGTGTTTGCTGATATACTTTTGTAGGTAGTTCTTATTCAATATAAAATTTAGAATTGAATATCCCCCATTACAAGGAGGCCGCTCTTAATTTGTTACATTTGATTTGTTTACAATTATACCAAATCTCTTAGTAGATCTTATAAAAGATTTTACTGTGCTGTTTTGTCAACACTTTAAAATGAAATTGTTACTGCCGGGACAAGATCATAAGTGGTTTTTTTAAATACTTTAGATTGTAAATGATATTGTTACCCATATTGTTTTAATAACTGCATTGCTAATGGCTTCCGATATTCCAAAAAGACCGGAAAGTTGGTATGCAAAATGAATTGAGATTGATGGTAGGATGAACAAACGACTAAAAAGACTTCAGAAAAAAGCAGAGGAGCTGCATGTTGACAAAATTAAACGACATATTTTTTTGTGTGCGGATCAAACAAACCCCAAATGCTGTAAACACAAAGATAGCCTTAAAGCGTGGAAATACTTAAAAAATCGACTGAAAGAACTCAACCTTGACGGAGACGGTGGAATCTACCGGACGAAGGCAAACTGCCTGAGAATATGTAAACGAGGGCCAATAGCCGTGGTCTATCCCGAAGGAACATGGTATCACTCCTGCACACCGGAAGTTTTAGAAAAAATTATTCAGGAGCATTTGATTGGCGGTGAGCCGGTTGAAGATTACCTCATTACTCAACACTCTTTAAATCCCGATTAAAATGGATAAATTGATTTATTTGATCGTCATATTGTTTTTGATGATGTCAGTTAACAGTTTGGCTCAGTCTGAGTCCGAAATCGATTCTTTGCAAACAAAAGCAGAAGAGAAATTTAATGAGGGAGATGAAAAAGAGAGCCTTGATCTGTATTTGGAGATCCTCAAACGTGATTCAACGCATTATGACGCATTGTGGAATGCCAGTCTGATCAATTCAAGGCTTGGTTATCAGCTTGGGGACGATAAAGAAAAAAAGCAGCTTGAATATTATAATGAGGCTCTGGATCTGGCGGATAAGGCAATTGAGCATCACGGCGATAAGGGGCATTCGTACTATGTGAAAGCGGTAGCTCTTGGCCGTTGGGGTGAACTTCAGGATACCGAAACCCGAATAAAAACGTCTCATAAGATTAAAGAAAATGTAGAAAAAGCTGCCGATATGATTCCCAACTACGCTCCGGTTTGGCATCTTTATGGCGTTTTTCACTCCGATGTAGCCAACATAAGCGGGGCAGAGAAGTTTGCGGCAAATCTGATTTCAAAAGGTGTTCCGGACGCCAGTAATAAGAAGGCTGAAGAGTATATCAAAAAAGCGATTGAGATGATGCCGGAAAGCATTCTTTTCCGTCTCGACTTGGCAAAACACTATCTAAAAGTTGACGATGAAGAGAGAGCAAAAAAAGTTTTGGAAGAGATAACCGGGATGGATGTGACTTTGCCGAATGAGGGGCAACTCAAGGAAGAGGCCGCCAAGATTTTGGAAGATTTGTGATGGGACGAGGGGTGTTCCATGCTAGAGCAACATAAATATATTCCGTACCTACGGCACGGTGGATATTTAAGAAGAAATTTCTACCCATATTTCGTCCCTAACGGGACGAATGAAAGTTGATGCAAATCACAAAAGATATAGATCTGTCCTTGAAATTTATTGCCACGGAATCACGGAAAAGCACGGAAATTTTTATTTATTCCATGTTCCAGAGGGACATAGCATGGGTAGAAAAAAGAATCTTTTTCAAGTGACTGATTCAACTGCTCTAATTCGAGCTGAACATGTCCCGTTAGGGACATAACATGGGTAGAATAAGAATCCCCCACAATTCTCAGCGTGCCGTTAGGTACGCCATATAAAAATTCCGCGCCTCTGCGGTGAAGCTGGTGAAGTTAATGCACGATCACATCCGGATCGTGATCGTCATCCCGCCCTTGATTATTTCTATTTTGAAAAAGCCGAATCAGGTTGGAAATACCGTATAGCAGCATAAACGCCGCGATGAAATAGGCTATGGAATCCGGATTCATCAATATCAGAACGGCAATAATAAGGGTTAAAAATCCCATGATGGCAAACTGAAAGCCCATCAGCATAATCAGCCCGAAAAAACCGAGGAAGAGAGCAAACGTGTAGGGGATCAGTTCCGGAAAGATGAAAATCAACACGCCGGCTACAATTGGAAATCCCGAGATGAAAGCGGGGACCCGGGCATACATAAACATCAAACCGAGGGCAACCAGGTAGCCGCCGGCAATCAGATAGAGAAAGTTTGGATACATGAGAACAAGCGCGCCGGTAACCAATGCCAAAAGTGCAGTTAAAACCTGGTGTTCTCTCGATTTTTGCTGGGTGGAGGATATTTGAAAGTGAAATTGCATGGGTTACAAATTGTATTTGTTTTAACTCGTGGCACGCCTCAAAGTCGTGCCACGAGTGGTTTAATGCATTAAATTAAATTATTGAGAACATTATCAGGAACTGTTTCCTTTGATAGTTTGATAAATTCTTTTGGACCTACCGGAAGTTGAAGTAACTCTACAGCTAATTTCTTATTGCAAAGAGAGCCGTTTCTAATCTTAATGTAATCAGGATAAGACGAAAATCTCCACTCTTCAATATCAGTGACTAAACCGGCTCGAAGTGGGTTTTGGTGAATGTAATGTAGGCAGTATTGACCGTAGAAGTATTCTTCATTCGCATCTGAAATATTCTTGAACTTAGTGTTTTGTCTGAAAAGAGAGCCACTTCGTTCTTCTTGTTTGTTGATGGCTTTTGTATAAGAACTTAAAAATGTGCGAAGATCATTTATGTATTTTTGGTAATCAAAATTGGATTTTGTGTAAGCAAGAAAGTGAAAATGATTAGGCATTAAGCAATAAGCCAAAAGCTCCAGATGAGGCAATAGATGGATTCGAACTTTCTTTAAAAAGAAGAGATAGTTTCTTTTTTCAAAAAAGATTTTTTCTCGGTTATTTCCCTGATTATAAATGTGATATAAGGTCTCTTCTTCCATTATATGGGTGTTTAAAACTCGTGGCACGACTTTGAGGCGTGCCACGAGTACTCGCCGTATTTCATCATACTACTTCATCACTTCCTCAATATCCTTGATCTCTTTCGGCACATCCGTCAAATTCTCGTATCCGTCTTCGGTGATGATGAGGTTATCTTCAATCCGGATGCCGCCAAAGTTCAGGAGCGACTCAACCTTTTCTTTGTTCAGATATTTGGCCTGTTCTGCACTTTCCAGCGCCGGTTTCAGAAGGGCGGGGATGAAGTAGATACCCGGCTCGATGGTGATAACCATTCCCGGCATCAGTTCCCGGCGAACGCGTAAAAACTTGACTCCAGGCCGATCAATTCGCTCCACGCCTTGAGGATAGCCTCCCACATCGTGTGTGTCGAGTCCGAGAAAGTGGCCCAGGCCGTGCGGAAAGAAGAGGGCAAAAATGTTGTTCTCCATCATCTCGTCTATATCGCCTTTTACAACCCCGATCTCCTTCAGGCCCTGCAGAATAATCCGGCTGGCTCCCATATGAAGATCTTCCATTTTTACACCGGGTTTTACATTGTCGATACATTGATTGAGGGCGTCCAGAACAATCTGGTAGATAGCTGCCTGATCATCCGAAAAACGCCCATTAGCGGGATAGGTTCGGGTTACATCCGATGCATATCCTTCACATTCGTATCCTGCGTCAATCAGATAGAGCTCCCCTTCATTAATTTTATCCCGGTTTTCAACGTAATGCAGAATGGCGCTGTTGGTACCACCTGCATGGATTCCTGTATACGCAGGCTGGAGCAGTCCGTTTGCTGTTTGATGGTAATCAAATACGGCCTTCATTTGATATTCGTGCATATCCGGTTTCAGCGCTTTCATCGCCTCAAGGTGAGCGATATTGTTGACACGAGCCGCTTCTCTCAGTTGTTTCAGTTCATGATCCGTTTTGATGCACCGGCAAAAGGTTAGCGCATCCTGAAGGGTATCGGTTTCAACATTAAACTCACGATTTAAATCTTCAATAAACTCAGCCTGTTCCTCGTCGAGGCAATAGATAGCCGAAGGTTTCAGGTTCTTTAATACGGAGAGAATATCGTTCGCGCGATGCAAATGATCCGGTGTATATTCTTCCTGAATTTGTTCATTGCTTTTGATCTTGCCATGCCAAACAGCAAACTGAGCATCACGTTCCGGAGCAAAGAGGTGATAATCACCTGATTTAATATCCAGTACCGCATGATATTCCGGTTCGTTGACTCCGGTCAGGTACCAGAAGTTACTCTCCTGGCGAAATGGAAATTCAAAATCTGTGCCGTAACGGTACATAATATCAGCGCCTTTCAAATAGATAACGCCTTCTTGATTTTCTTCAAATAGTGATAGCAGTTTTTCGCGATGCAATTTTGTAGACATGGTAAATAGATTCTGATTTTTTGTTTTGTTGGAGGAATGTTAAATCAAGGTATTCAATTTACAGTTTCGGCAGATTAAACGAAAAATCTCATCAGGTAGTGGGGGAGCTGCTCAATCAATTTTTCGCTGAACCCGTGTTTGAAAAAAGGAAGATGCTGTTCAGCATTGATCTCCTCGATTTTACCGGAATGAAAAAGCTTGGCAGAGCCGGAATGCTGTTCCGAAAGCTTATTTAAGTTGATCGATAAAATACCGTGATTTTGACCTTTCTTATTCAGAATTGCAATGAGCTGTGTTGATCCGTCCGGTGTTCCGATGAATGAGATGGCCAACTTCTGTTCGTTATCGACAACCGGAATTCTGTAGTACTGCTGCAGGCCAAACTTGAAGGGTGAGCCGGGAAAATCGAGATAAGTTTTCTGCCAGTCTATGGCATCGCTCCAGAAGTGTGTGATCGACTTCAAAAGTATCTCTTCATCAGGAGCACTGAATTTTCCCGCACAAAATCCACGATCTCGCCAATAGGTGATATCTCGATTAAGCTCAGAGAAACTCTTCGCGGCTTTGATGGGAAAGTCCGGGTCTGAATCCGTCTCTATGGTTGAAATCGAATTGTTTTCAACTTTGTACCAGAAATCGGTGATACCGTTGGTAAGGCAGATATATGGTGCCCCGACGGCCTGATTATACCTTGCGGCCTGTTCGGCTACGGCATTTGTAAGTTTAACGGATTCGGCCTTGCACTCAATCAGAATTTCCGGCTTCATCTCCCTGCTGTATAGGATCAGGTCGGCACGCAGGGTGTTTTTTACCTGCTGAAGTTTGACCGGCGCTTCAAATCCAATCCGGGACTTAGGCCAATTGGTTTGATGGATCAGGTACTCTACCCATTTAAGCCGAACACGCTCTTCCGGCCGGTTTTTGAACCGCTTTTTCAGGATAGGATTGAAAAGTATGGGCTTGTTTTTATCAAATACAATAAGGGGAAAATGGCTGCCGGCTTTGCTTTTCATGCCTGAAAAATAAGAAAGTTTAGGTCTGTAAAAAGAGCTCTAAAAATTATTTGGATCTTATTTTAGATAGTTGCAAGTTTAAGGCAATGAAATTATCAAAACACACAGAACTCCTTTCTATTCGCCGTCGCCGCCCTTTGGGCGTGTGATATCTGTGTGTAGTTTATACTACTAAGGACTTATCCCGCCCGCTCAACTTAATTGCTGAGTGGGTTTTTTTATGCTTATGAGTTTCGATAAGAAGCTTCTGTAAGTATCTCACCTGTCCTTACCCAACCCCCGACAATATATTATTCCAACAACCAAACTGTATATATCCATGAACCATTTATTAACGATCGGTGAACTTGAACCCGATCAAATTCAATCCATTCTTGACCTAAGTAATACTCTACAGGACTCTTCTGAGCAGGTACTAAAGGGAAAGAACATCGCTTTTATTTTTGAAAAACCGTCACTCAGAACCAAAGTGGGAACTGAAGCTGCTATCAATCACCTTGGCGGGAATGTGATTTCTGTTGAATCAGACCTGATTCTTTCGAGCGGAAAGGCTGTCCCGTTCAGCTGCCGGGAATCACTCCAAGATGCCATGATCAATGTTTCGCAATGGTGTGATGCTGTTTTCGCAAGAGTTTACTCTCATAGTACACTCAAAAAAATGGCAGAGTATGGATCCATTCCAATAGTAAACGCACTCTGTGATTTACACCATCCAATGCAGGCTCTTGCTGATCTATATACGATACAACAAAAATTCGGAAAGGATCAGGAGCTCACAATCTCATACGTAGGAGACGCCAACAATGTAGCTTTTTCTTTGATTGAGATCGGCTTAAAGTTCGGCCATACGCTTAAATTTTCCGGGCCCTCTGAATATTCCTGGAATGAAGATCAGCTCGGATATTTTTCACTGCTAGCTGTTGAACACGGCGGTACGTTTATTCAAACCCATGATCCATTTGAAGCTGTCTATGAGACGGATGTGGTTTACACCGACACCTTTATATCCATGGGAGAAGAGCATCTTTATGACGAGAAGATCAAGCACTTCGAGCCCTACCAGGTCAATGGAAAACTCTTTTCGCAGGCTAAAAGCTGAAGCAGGTTTTATGCATTGCCTTCCTGCTCACCGGGGTGTGGAAGTGACAGATGAGGTAATCGACCACGAAAATTCCTGGGTATACGAGCAGGCCAAAAACCGGATGATTGTGTCGAAGGGAGTATTTGCGACGCTGCTGGCGGGTGATAATCAATTGGAAAGTGTATCAATGAATGGAGTCCAAAAAGTCCCCTCTTGAGAGGGGATTTAGGGGTGTGTTAGCAGTGCCGCAATACAAGCCATGAACACACCCCTCGCTCGCGTCAAACGGCTAAACCCTTTGCCGCTTCACTTTTCCCCTCTCAAGAGGGGACCATCAACAACCAAACTACAAAACAAACATAAACCTTAATTAAACCCCTGACTTAGTTACGAAGTCTCCCCTCTCTATTCGTATAGAGAGGGGGACAGGGGGTGAGTCCAATTATGAAAAATCAAACCACATATAAAAAAGTAGCGTCACACGAAGCTGAAAAAGGAACCTTTAAAACTTGTTTACTGCTCTACTCGGGCGGGCTCGATACAAGCATGATGCTGAAATGGATTCAGGAGGAGTATGAATGCGAGGTGATTGCTCTGACTGTGAACATCGGCCAGACGGCTGACAATCTCGAAGCCATCAAGCAAAAAGCATTGAATCTTGGAGCAAAAGACGCCATCGTCTATGATGCGAAGAATGAATTTGCCGAGCTCTGCGCGGAAGCCGTAAAAGCCAACGCCGATTATCAGGGCGGGTATGCATTGGGTTGTCCGCTGGGAAGAGTGATGATTTCTCAGCTTGCGGTACAGTTTGCCGCCGAATTTGGCTGCGAGGTAATTGCTCACGGCTGTACCGGCAAGGGCAATGATCAGGTAAGATTTGAAAGCTATATCACCACGCTGAATCCGGAGTTAAAAATCATTGCACCGGTAAGAGAGTGGAGTATGGGACGGGATGAACAGATTGCCTATGCCATTGAAAATGGAATTCCGGTAGATCAGACTCAAAAAAGTCCCTACTCATACGACGAAAATATGTGGGCCAATACCGGCGAAGGCGGAGAAATCGAAAACCCGGAACTGATTCCACCGCTGGAGAATATTCTGAAATGGGCCAATACCCCGCAACAGTCACCGGACGAAGAGGAATTCGTAAAAATCGGTTTTGAACAAGGTGAGCCGGTGTCGCTGAATGGGATCAACTATGATAAAAAAGACCTGATTCTGCTGTTGAATGAGATCGGAGGGAAGCACGCGGTGGGTGTGTTTCACCTGATTGAAGACCGGGTTGTGGGATTGAAGGTGCGGGGAGTGTACGAAAATCCTGCTGCCACAATCCTGATTCAGGCGCACAAAAATCTGGAACAGCTGGTTTCCACGAGGGAAGAAAATGAGCTGAAAGGGTTTATGGACCAGAAGTGGGCCTATCTGATTTACGGCGCCAAGTATTTTGAACCGGTGATGGATAACATCCGGGCTTTTATCAACGAACAGAACAAAAAAGTGACCGGTGAAGTGACTTTGAAGCTGTATAAGGGGAATTGCGATGTGGTCGCGCTATCATCGCCCTACTCGCTGTTTGATGAAAACCTTGCTACATTCAACAAATCAGCCGCTTTCAACCAGAACGCTTCGGCCGGATTCATTGAGCTTTGGAATCTGCCGCAAAAAACAGCCTATCAGCTGAAGAAGGAGGTGGTAAAAAGTACCGCGGACAGCTTGTCCGCGTAGTGAAAAGTGAAAAGTGAAAAGTCAGGCCCGATACAGCCAGGAGATCTGAATCCTACGGAGGATATTTGTCAATGGGAGCTCCAATATATCCATGGTAATTCTTTTTCACTTTTGCGTTTTGCCTTTTCACTCACGACTTAACCTAAATTCAAACCACAAGTTAAACACCATGTCCAAACTCTGGCAAAAATCAACAACCGATACCCAATCTGATATCGCCAAAAAAGTAGAAGCCTTTACGGTGGGAAACGACTACAAACTGGATCAAGTGCTGGTTCCGTATGATGTAAGGGCGTCAAAAGTTCACGCCCGGGCTTTGAATAAGGCCGGTATATTATCGGATGAAGAGTTGGAGAAGTTGACCGAGGCTCTTTCGCAGGTTATGGAAAGCTGGGAGAGGGGCGAGTTTACAATCACTGTTCAGGATGAGGATATGCACACAGCCATCGAGAACTTTTTGATTGCCAAGCTCGGTGAACTGGGCAAAAAAATCCACACCGGCCGATCGAGGAATGATCAGGTCTTGACTGCAGTGAGGCTTTATGAAAAGGATTCGCTTGAGAGCGTTCTGAATGAAGTAAAAGCATTCGCATTACTTTTGATAGAGTTTGGAGAAAAACATGAGAAGTTGCCCATGCCGGGATATACCCATACCCGGGAAGCGATGCTCAGCAGTGTGGGATTGTGGGCCGGGGGATTTGCTGAGATGCTGATCCTGCAGATAGAGGCATCGGCCGGCATCGCAGCCCTGATCGATCGCTGTCCGCTCGGTACGGCAGCCGGATTTGGCACTACATTTGATATAGACCGCGAATTTGAAGCGGAAGAGCTTGGTTTTTCCGGGCCGCTTATCTGTTCAACTACGGCACAGCTCTCGCGTGGATGGGCAGAGCTCCAGCTGGTGCAGTATCTGATGGGAATCACCTCCGTACTCAACCGGTTTGCTTCTGATGTGATACAGTTCAGCAGTGAAGGATATCCCTACTTTGACCTTGATGAGGCGGTTTGTACCGGTTCGTCTATTATGCCACAGAAAAAAAATCCGGATGTGGCCGAACTGATAAGGGCAGGTCATGCCGAAGTTGCCGGCGCGGCAGCCACTCTACAGACAATTACCACAAATCTGGGCAGCGGTTATCACCGCGATTTGCAGCTTACAAAAGAGCCTGTGATTCGATCAGTCAAGAAGACACTGACCCTGTTGCAGGCAGTCCAGATACTGATTTCAGGTATCACTCCAAACTCTGATAATCTTGAGCAAGCCATTACAAAAGAACTTTTTGCAGCTGAGGCTGCCAATAAACTGGTAAAAGAAAAAGGCGTGGCGTTTCGGGAAGCTTATCAAACTATTGCAAAAGAAATAGAATCCAGAGTTGAATGGACTGTACCCCATGTTTTAAAAGAGTTTACCCACCTGGGGTCTCCGGGGGTACCGGGTCTAAGCTATCTTCGGGATAGAGTTGAGGGTGACTGAAATCCGTGAGACAGACAAGATTCTGCTCAGTAAAAAAGCTTAAATGTTAATACTTATTAAAAGGCATTATCTGATAACAAAATACTCTGAAAGCGCTTTCGGTTTAATTTATTCGTTGATTTTAGTGGGAAATTGTGCTATCTGTAGATACAAATCCAAGTTTGGTGTGGTAACAAAAGTGTCGATTTGTCAAATCAAAAACTAAAAAAAAGCTCAAACACTTCTCTGGCTGTGCCAAATTGTTAACAAAAATCAATAAAAGAGGCTTATATGCTAAAAAAGATACTTTCTATTATTGGCTCGGTTCTGTTAGTAGCTGTTTTCAGCTCGGCAGCCGTTGCGCAATATACAGTCGAAGGTACGGTATCTGATCAAAGTGACGGAGCTCCACTACCCGGGGCAACGGTTATTCTGGTTGATACGAATTACGGAACAGCAACAGATGCTGACGGATATTTTGAATTTACAAATGTTCCTGAAGGAACATACACCCTGAGAATTTCTTTTGTGGGTTACGTTACGCTTCAAAGAAGCATCGATGTAAATCAGGATCTGAACCTGAACTTATCTCTATCGATGGACCAACAGAGTCTTTCTGAGGTAGTTGTTACCGGTTACGGTTCTATTGTACGCGAGCAAATGACCGGTAATATTACCAGCATTTCATCTCGAGAAATCGAAGAGATACCGGTTAACAGTTTTGAATCAGCACTTCAGGGACAAGCTTCCGGTGTATTTATTCAAAAAGGAAACGGAAAATTGGGACAGGGAATTAATATTCGAGTTCGCGGTACCTCATCAGTTTCTGCCAGCAGTCAGCCTCTTTATGTGGTTGATGGTATTCCTGTAACGTCAGAAAGTCAGTCGAGTACTGCATACGGTGATACGAATCCGCTTACAGACATTAATCCTGATGATATTGCATCTATAGAAATACTAAAAGATGCCGCGGCAGCCGCCATTTACGGTTCACGTGCCGCGAATGGTGTTGTTCTTGTAACAACGAAACGAGGCCAGGCCGGTGCTACTCAAGTGAATGTTAGTTTAGAACGAGGAGTCAGTTCACCAACAAACCGTGTTGAGTTCATGAATGCTGACGAATATATCGAGTATTTCCGGGATGCTTCCGGACGTGCAGGTGTTTATAATTTTAACAGAGATGGCAATTCTTACGGCTACTCATCCGAACAAGAAGCATACGATGGCGAAGTAGCTTGGGTAGAAGGATATTGGCTTGATTATTTGGCGACTGGAACAGATTGGCGCAATCGTGAAGTTGACACTAACTGGCAGGATGAATCATTTCAAGATGGTAGTAATACTGATTTATCAGTACAGGTGAGTGGAGGTAATGAGGATACCCGATTTTTCATATCCGGTGGTTTTAGTGATCAAATAGGCATTGTAAGAGCTGATGAATTTAATCGAATGAACGGTCGAATAAATCTGGATCATAAAGCATCAGACCGACTTTCCGTTGGTATGAATTTGGGACTAACCAGAACAGAAAATAGCCGTATTTCTAACGATAATGCGTTTGCGACGCCATTACAGGCAGTTGCACAGGCTCCTATTACACCTCCTTACACACCACAGTTTGAGAATGGTAATCTGGTTGGATATACTGATCAACCCAATAGAAATACGTTGTACTATAACTTTCTGAGACATGTTGAGGGTGTAAATAGTGTCCAAACTGTTTTTAGAAATGTGGGCAATCTTTTCGCAGACTATTCTATTATGCCAAACTTGCAGTTCAGAAGTGAACTGGGGGTAGATTTTTATTTCTCAAATGAAGATTTCTATGCAGATAGAAATACCAGTACTGGTGAAGACACAAATGGTTTTGGAGATTCCAGAATGGTTCAAAATGTTAACTACACGTTGAACAACTATCTGTCTTGGGATACACAATTTGCGGAAGATCATAAAATGACGGCGATTGCAGGTATGAGCTTTGAGGCTTCCGATCGTTATCTAACCTATGTTTCCGGTACAAACTTTCCTACCGATAGTTTTAAAAAACTGCAAAGTGCTGCGGAAATTACAGGCGGTTCAACTTCACTCTCTGAGTATCGATTCCTTTCATACTTTTCACGTGCGAACTACACCTTTAAAGATCGCTACCTCTTCTCTGCAAGTGCACGAGTTGACGGTTCTTCTCGATTCGGTGTAAATGAGCGATATGGATTCTTTCCATCTGTTTCAGGTGGATGGATTATATCACGCGAGGATTTTATGCAGGATATAAACTTCCTTTCTTTCCTGAAGTTCAGAGCCAGTTATGGTCTGACGGGTAATGCGAATATCGGTAACTTTCCATCCAGGGGATTATTCTCAGGAACAGGTTACGCCGGTACATCCGGATTGGCTCCAAGTCAAACGCCTAATCCCGATCTGAAATGGGAGAGAACGGCTCAATACAACTTTGGACTGGACTTCGAACTGGTTGGAGATCGCATCAGTGGTGAGATCGACTACTACGTTAAGAAAACGGATGACCTTCTGCTAAATGTAAATGTTCCATCTACAACCGGCTTTACATCTCAGCTCAGAAATGTTGGTGAACTGGAAAACAAAGGGTTTGAATTTGTTTTGAATACTCACAATCTGGTTGGTGAATTCCAATGGACCTCAAGTTTTAACATTGCGTTTAACAAGAATGAGATTACTAATTTGGATGGCCAAATTATTGAAGGTGGTTTCTTGAACCGCGCCGTAGAAGGCGAACCGATTGCCGTGATGTGGGGTAAAGAGTATGCAGGTGTTAATCCTGATAACGGAGATGCCCTCTACTACCTCCACAGCGAAGATGGAAAGGATTACGATGCCGGAACAACCAACGATTATTCAGAAGCAAATAACGTGGTAATCGGTGATCCGAATCCGGACTTTATAGGTGGTTTAAGTAACCGTTTCAATTACAAAAACTTTGACCTGAATGTACTGCTTCAGTTCGTGTACGGAAACGACGTTTATAATGGCGGTGGCCGATATCAGTCAGCGAATGGTGATTTTCTGGATAATCAAACCAGGGATCAGTTGAACGCGTGGCAAGAGCCAGGTGATGTTACAGATGTTCCTGAAGCAAGATTGTATTATGCAAATGGTTCAAATCCATCATCACGATATATTTCTGATGCTTCATATTTGAGGCTGAAAAATGTAGTTCTTGGTTATTCTTTACCACAGAGCGCATTGGATAGAATGGGACTACGACGTGTTCGGTTGTATGTGACAGGAGTTAATCTGTTGACATTTACCGATTATACAGGTTGGGATCCAGAGGTAAATACAGATAGCTATGATAACTCTAACAACCTGAACATCGGAAACGATTTCTATTCCGCACCGCAGGCCCGCACTATTTCATTCGGTGTAAACATTGGCTTTTAATCCAAATAAGTCATTGTAAATCCAAAAGTTTTTAAATCTACTATTATGAATAAACTAAAAATCTATATAAGCGCATTAGCAGTGGCCTTGTTGCTTTTTCAGGGCTGCGATGGTTTGCTTGATGTGGAACCGAAGCAATCTTTAGATTCTGAACTAGCGCTGACCAATGCGGATAACGTAAAGTCAGTATTGATAGGAGGATATGACGGATTGGGATCAGCCGACCTATATGGTGGTTGGTATCAAATGACAGCTGATTTCTTAGCTGCAGATGATGAATTCACATTTTCCGGTACGTTTTTCCAGCCACGAGAGATTATCCAAAAGAACATTCTTTATGATAACTCCTTCATAGCGGATACATGGGAATCTTCGTACGAAACAATCAACATACTCAATAATGTGATGTCTGCTCTCGATCTTCTTGAAGGAGCCGACCGATCAAGAGTAGAGGGTGAAGCCCGGTTGATGCGTGGAATGATCTACTTTGAAATGGTTCGCTTTTTTGGAGCCCCATACGAAGCGGGTCAGGCAAACAATCAACCAGGAGTACCTTTGATATTAACCCCTACTAAGGAAATTAATGAGGAAGCCAATGTTCCGCGAGCATCTGTTGATGCCGTTTATGATCAGATCCTAGAAGATTTAACGGAAGCCAGAGATCTTCTGGATGATGTAAATCCGGTAGAACCTTACTATGTAAACTCTATGGTAGCTAGTGCTGTACTTTCAAGAGTGCACCTTCAACGAGGTGAATATGAGGAAGCCCGCGATGAAGCGAGTCGGGTAATTGAATCTGAACTTTATCAACTGCAACCAACATTTGCCGATGTCTTCAACCAGTCTGAAAATACATCTGAAGATATTTTTGCAATGCAGAATAGCGCTCAGGATGGTACTAACAGTTTTTATACCTACTACAGTGCCAGCAGTCGTGGCGATATTGATATCAGTCAGGATCACTTGGACGAGTACGAGGCAAATGATGATCGTCTAAATCTGTTCTATATTGATCCGGATGATGGGGTAACCGTTCGATCCGGTAAGTGGAATCGTGCGACTGATGACCAGGTAAATGTAATTCGATTGGCGGAAATGTATCTGACTCGTGCAGAGGCAAATTTCAGATTGGGTGAGGTTGAGGGAGACACTCCTTTAAATGATCTCAATGAAATCAGAGATCGAGTTAATCTTCCGCTGTATGTACTTCCAACAGATTTTGACCTGGATGATATCTTGCGGGAACGTAAACTGGAATTGATGTTTGAGGGCAATTTGCTTCATGATATCAAAAGAACAGAACGCAACGTAGGTCCATTGCAGTATAACGCTCCTAAATTGGTTCTTCCAATTCCTGAGCGGGAACTGAATGTAAACCCTGAGCTTTGCCAAAACGCTTCCTATCAAGGACCTGCATGTTAGGCTAGTTTGTGATCTATGATCTCACAAAGCACCGGAACTTAATGTTTCGGTGCTTTTTTAATTTTAAACGATCGTTTAAGAGAAGATGAAAAATTTACTGTTAATTTTATTATTGATTATATCAACAGGATTGATTGCCTGTGACTCAAATAAAGATGAAAAAGCTACAGTTGAAGCGGAAGGGTCTCTGCTAATCATTGGCGGTGGCAGCCGACCTGATGTGATGCTCGACCGGATTATTGAAGAGACAGGTCTTGATGATGGTGAGAATTATGCGATTGTTTTAACCATGTCTGGCTTTAACCCGGATACGTCGGGTTATTATGGTGAGAGACAGTTCAGGGAGAAGGGAGTTGAAAATATCCGATCGTATGATTTTGAACGCCGAGACTCTTTTTCAGAATCAGCTGCGGATTCACTCAAAAATGCGGCTCTGATCTACATAACCGGTGGATCGCAATCCCGGTTTATGGAAGCTGTAGATGCCGTTCCTGAAATTGCGGGAGCCATTGAAAATGCGTATCGGACCGGAGCGATGATTGCAGGGACCAGTGCCGGGGCAGCGATTATGAGTAAAATCATGATTACGGGAGATCAGGCCAACTACCCGGAATACACTTCAACGTTTTATCATCTGGAAAAAGACAACATGGTAACCGCCGAGGGACTTGGGTTGATTGAAGGCGTGATTGTGGACCAGCACTTTGTTGAGCGGGCCAGGAATAATCGACTGCTAACGGCCGTGATGGAGTACCCCGATCACAAAGGAATAGGCATCAGTGAGTCAACTGCGATTTTGGTGAAGGGGAACAGTGCAGAAGTGGTAGGGAATTCACAGGTATTGGTGTATCAAAATCGATCCGGCGAGGCCGGGGTTCAAAACGGAAAGCTTGGGGCAAGGAATATTCAGTTAGATATCTACCTGCCGGGGGAGACTTTTTCGATCCAATAATTAGTTTGTCAACTTCCCCCTTCGAAGGGGTTAGGGGGATGACAAAACATGAAACTCACTTTAAAAAATGATTTGAGAAGGGTATACAGAGAATGGCCACCACTCCGAGGTTTTCCCAAAAGGTGCATTTGATAAAGGGATACCATAATTATTTAACTCAAGTTCCGCAAAATGGAGGTGTAGTGGCTACAAAATAAGTTTCATTTAAAAGTGATTAAAATAGTTCATGTCATCCCTTTTTAGATGCAAACCTTTTTTTTGCCGGTCATTCATTCTTTAGTATGTTTTGAAGCAGCAATTTGTACACAAAATGAATGGCGTTCACCTTTTAAGGGATGAAACCAGCCCCGTTTCGGGGCGGCATATCCGTAGCCCCACAGGTTCACAACGTGAATCTGTGGGGTAGAGAAGAGGCCGAATATTCAAAGAAGCACCGTAGGTGCGGCATGTTTCGAATTCTGAATTCAATCTCAATTGTAAAATCAACCCATATATTCCGCACCTACGGTGCTTCCATGTTCGGGTTCGCCTTTTGCCCCATGGCCAACGCTTTGCGCTGACCATGGGCTACGGACATGAGGCACCTCTGGTGCTTGGTTTTTCCACGAAGACTCAAGGACACGAAGCAGCACGAAGAAATTGTGCTACAAACATTTAAAATTAATCCATAATTCAGCTAATCAACCCCCTGCTCTCCTCCCGAAAGCTTTCGGGATCGGGATCGCTCTCCCCCTTCAAAGGGGGAAGAACACCCCTCGCCTTCACTCTGTTACGGCACTCCCCTCAAGGGGAGAATTTGTGAAAAATTGAAAATCTAACATCAATTGCATTCAAATAAGAATTAACCGGAAAAGTTCTCCTGTTTTCATATTTTCTGTTACGATAAATTTTAGACTACAAATTCTGTTATGTATAAATATCTACTGATTGCTCTACTGTTCGTTTCAGCATGCTCATCTCCTGAATCTGTTGATCAGCTAAAGGCTGACATTGAAAACCATATCGAGGATGAAGAGGGAACTTTTGGAATCTGGTTTCAGCATCTGCAGAATCCGGACCAGCATTTCGCTATCAATGCAGATACTCTTTTTCATGCGGCAAGCACGATGAAAACACCGGTAATGATTGAACTGTTTCGCCGGGCTGAAGCCGGGGAATTTGATCTGTCGGACTCCATCAAAGTAGAAAACAGATTCTACAGCATTGTTGATAGTTCTGAGTTTCAGCTGACACTCGACCCGGAAGGTGATGATCCGTTTGAACGCCGGGAAGGCGAAATGGCCACGATTTACGATTTGAATCACGCGATGATTACCTACAGCAGCAATATTGCAACCAACCTGATTATTCAGCTCGTTGGAGCAGAGGAGACCACGGAAACCATGCGTGAACTTGGAGCTAAAAATATTCAGGTACTTCGAGGGGTGGAAGACTTGAAGGCATTTGATCGGGGATTGAGCAACCGGACAACACCAAGGGACCTGGGAATCATTTACGAACATATTGCAAACGGTACGGCAGTCAGTGCAGAAATGGACAGTTTAATGATTGAGGTTCTGAAAGATCAATATTATCAGGATGTGCTGCCTGAATATCTGCCGGATGATGTGGTTGCTGCGAACAAAACAGGTTTTATTACAGGTGTTCGTCACGATTCGGGAATATTTTATCTGCCCGACGGACAGTCTTATGTTCTTATTTTTCTGTCTAAAGAGCTGCCCGATGAAGACAGAGGCCGGGATGTTGGCCGTGAAATCTCATTGATAATTTACGACTGGCTAACTGAGAGGGATCAGTAAACCTTTGATCCACATACTGGCGGACTCACATTATCTTAAGAAACTCATTGTGCCTCAAAATCATTGTTATAATTAGAAGATTAAATGAAACAATGATTTATTATGTCTACTCAAAAAACACCGGTAAATAACACTTCATTAACTGAAAAAGAGCTGGATCATTTTAAAGAAAAACTTGATCAGGAAAAGCAAGAGACCGAAGCTCAGATTCAGGAGCTCAAAGACAGTTTTGATTCACTGAATAACACCTCAGATGATGTGCAATCTTCACAAGACCATCATCAGGCCGATTTAGGCACAAAGGAGAATCGAAAAGCAACGATCTTGAAAGGGATTGAGAAACAGAAAGAAAAACTGGATCAGATTATTGTGGCGCTAGACCGGATGGAGACCGGTAACTATGGAATATGTATTGACACCGGTGAGCCGATTCAAAAGGAACGCCTGGAAGCTATTCCCTATGCGATCAGAAGCGTAGTTGCAAAAGGTTGATCTATTAGGCGGATTCGACACATCTGAACCCTATCGTGTGGTCTTCGAGTTCTGCTAATACTCCAACCCTCCAATACGTTCGCAGTACGTTATCTTGCTGATTAAAGCTCCCTCCGCGAATAACACGCATTGCGCGTTCGTCAAGCGGATAGTATTGGATGGAGTCGGGTTCGGTTTTATAAAATGGGTAGTAATCACCTATATATTCAGCAACGTTTCCGCTCATATCAAAAAGTCCCAAACCATTAGGTTCTTTGGTGCCTATATGAAAAGTGTATCCGCCACTATTATTTTTATGGCGTGCAACATGATCCAGGCTGTCGGGGTCTGAAGTGCCTGCGTATATCTCTTTTTTACCACCCGAACGTGCCGCATATTCCCACTCCTGCTCAGTTGGCAATCGATATCCATACGCATTACAGAAATCAAGTGCGTCGTACCAGTTCACGTAAATAACGGCTCTTTCTCCGCGCCCTCTGCCGTCATCGCGCGGGAGTTTTCTTCCGGTTGCGCTTGCAAAAGCGTCATACTGCCGGTAGGTGACTTCGAAGGTGCCGATATAGAAATCGGGCAGGGTGACTTCATGCAGCGGTAGCGAGTCGTCATTTTCTTCTTTAATCACATCACCCATCATAAAAGTACCGCCTTCTACATGGGTCATGTCTAGTGGTTTAAGCTGAGACTGAAGGGAGGGCTTGAAAAGTGCGCAACCAACCAAAAATAACAAGACAACGAGAGCAATGTATTTCATAGTACTAAGTATTTAGTAGAATATAAGCCGGTGTTTCAGGAACTCCAAAATAAGAGCCGATTTCTTTGTAGAAAAAAAGCCTTTACGTACATTTAGATAAAATTCAATCATATTAAAAAAGAGATGAGATTATGAATGTTACCATAGCAGATAAATTGCCGGATGAAGCGGTTAAACAGCTGGAAGAGATGGGGCTGAAAGTGGACAATAATCCGGGACTGAAAGAAACAGATCTAGAAAACGGACTGCCGGATGCGCAAGTTTTAATGGTCAGATCAACGGTTGTAAACAGTGAATGTATTGAAAAAAGCCCAAGGCTGAGCCTGATTATCCGGGCCGGCGCAGGGGTAAACAATATTGATATAGAAGCTGCAAGCGGTAAGGGAATCTATGTTGCCAACTGTCCGGGAAAAAATGCAATTGCTGTTGCGGAACTAACCATGGGGCTGATTTTGTCTCTTGACCGATTTATTCCACAGAATGTATCCGATTTTAATGCCGGAAAATGGAATAAAGCCGCATACTCAAAAGCGGATGGCCTGTTTGGTAAAACGATAGGCATTATTGGCACGGGTATGATTGGTCAGGAAGTGATTAAGAGAGCTCAGGGATTTGGCCTGAATGTAGTGGCATGGTCGAGGTCTCTAACTCCTAAGATGGCAGATAAGATGGAAATTGAATACGCGAGTTCTATTGAGGAAACTGCAAAAGCATCCGATATTCTGAGTGTTCACCTTGCGATGAATGCGGAAACCAGGGGAATTATTTCAAAAGAGATTTTATCTGCTTTAAAAGACGGAGCAATGTTCATCAATACATCAAGAGACGGTGTTGTAGATGAGGATGCTCTGTACAATGAGGTGAAAAGTGGAAGATTAAAAGCAGGTTTGGATGTATTTAGCGATGAACCGGAATTTAAAGAAGGGGAGTTTGAGAGCCGTTTCCAGAGATTAGATAACGTGTGTATCACGCATCACATTGGAGCCAGTACCTATCAGGCTCAAATGGCGGTTGCCGATGATGCCGTGGATATTGTGCGCGGATATCTTCAGGAAGGAAAAGTACGAAACTGGCTGAACCGGTGTGAGCATACAGAGTCACCATGGCAGCTGGTAGTGCGCCACTATGATAAGCCCGGCGTAATAGCGAACGTGATGAACGAGCTGAAGAGGGCAAAAATAAACGCTCAGGAGCTTGAGAATGTAATATTTGATCGAAAACTGGCCGCTTGCTGTACCATTCAGTTGGATGCAGAACCGACTGAGAAAGTGCTGCAAAACATTCGTACACGCCAGGACGAAGTAATTAGCGCGATGCTGGTGCCGAGGGGTTAGGTTTGAAAGAGTATTCGTCAGGTTTCCCCTCTTGAGAGGGGATTAAGGGGTGTGTAAATTTTGTAAGTATTTTGATTAATTCGTGTCATATATATGACATGAAAAGACCAATAATACCATACAATCCCAAATTGAAAGAAAGAGCCAGAGAGTTACGTAATAACTCTACTCAAAGTGAAAGAATTCTCTGGAAATATCTGAAAGGCAATCAAATGTTAGGATATGACTTTCATCGTCAAAAACCCGTTAACAATTTTATTATCGATTTCTTTTGTCAGGAACTTTATTTAGGAATTGAACTCGATGGATACAGTCATCTATTTGAAGAAAAATCAATCTATGACATAAAAAGAGAGAAAAAATTAAAAAGCCTTGGAGTTGAAATTATACGTTTTTGGGATGAGGAAGTTTTCAATGATATTGATAATGTTCTTCGTGTTATAGAACATGTTGTTCTTAAAAGTCTAAAGTGAAATTTTAGATTTCACTTTAGACTAACACACCCCTCAATCCCCTCTCAAGAGGGGAGGTTAAAATCTACAACCACGGACTTTGATGCGTTGCCTGTGCAATTTTAGCGGCGTCAATGGCAATTACCAGTTCCTCGTTGGTTGGAATAACGTAGATGTCGGTTTTTGAGTCATCGGCACTGATCTTCTGAATTTCACCTCTTTTTGCATTTTGATTTTTTTCGGAATCGATTTTTATGCCCATGAAGTCTAAATTGGACAGTACACGTTCTCGGATTTCAGCAGAATTCTCTCCTATTCCTGCTGTAAAAATGATGGAGTCGCAACCGTTCAGAGTGGCGATATACGATCCGATATACTGTTTTACTTTATTACAGAAGACATCCACAGCCTGCTGGCATCGCCGGTCTCCATTTCGGGCTTCTTCAAGCAGATCACGCATATCGCTGGCATAGCCGCTCAGCCCAAGCAGTCCGCTGTGTCTGTTCAGGAGCGCGTGGAGGCTATTCATTGTAATCTCTTCTTTCTCCATGATGTAAAAAAGGATGGAAGGATCGAGGTCGCCACTTCGTGTTCCCATTACGAGGCCCGAAAGTGGCGTGAAACCCATAGAAGTATCGACGGACTTTCCGCCATCAATTGCAGCAATAGAAGCTCCGTTACCAAGATGACAGGTAATCACTTTTGTATCTTCAACGGGCTTGTCAGTTAATTTAAAATACTGCCGGCTGACGTAGTAATGTGATGTCCCGTGAAATCCATACTTACGAATTTTGTATCGCCGGTAGAGACGATTCGGAATTCCGTACAGATAAGCTTTTGCGGGAAGTGAATGATGAAATGCCGTGTCAAAAACGGCCACATGTGGAATTGTGGGGAGATGTTTTTTTGCAGCTTCAATCCCTTTTAAATTATTGGGATTGTGAAGCGGAGCCAGGTCAAAGGCCTCCTCTATGGCGTGTGTAACATCTTCATTAATCAATACGGAATCTTTAAACATCTCGCCACCGTGCACAACACGATGTCCAACCGCTTTGATATCTGAAGGAGAAGAGATAATCTCATTTTTTTCATTGAGCAGGTAGTTCATGATCTCCTGCAGAGCCTCTTCGTGATTGGCAATGACCTTTGTGGTTTTCGTATGCTTTTTATCATCAGGCTCGTGCTTTACTATGGAAGTTACAGCACCGATCCTCTCCACCATCCCCTTGCAAACATCCCGCTGTTCTTCGGTTTCAATCAGATTGTATTTAACAGATGAACTTCCGCAGTTAATGACTAGTACCAGCATGTCTAATTTCCTTAATAGTTATTTTGTTGATGATTTATCTCTTTTTTAATTGGATCAAGAATGTGATCGAGCCCATTGGTTTTTATTTCATACATAGTTGCCAGTTGCTGCCCTAAAACGCCACCGGGAAACCCTTCTCTATGAAACCACTCCAGGTAGTGAACCGGAAGTGAAGTGATTTTTCTGCCTTTAAATTGCCCGAAGGGCATTTTGGCAACCACGAGTTTATATAAAAAAGTACGATCAAACATAATTTGGACTCATTTCAACACAGTCTTCAATGTAGGAAATCTTTGCAAAGAGAGTGTTAAGGATCAACGTATAATTAAATAAATGTTAAAAAATATCTTTTTTGTAACAGCCTGCTGCTTCGCTACTCTTGATTAAGTAAGGACGGCTTTAGGACTATCGGATAAAGGTATGGGAGCGCACAGGATAAATTTATTATTCATTTTAAAGATTGCATTCAGGAACTGGAGAAGAACACCTCTTTTTTCCATTGTAAATCTTTTAGGGCTGGCGGTAGGTATTGCAAGCTGCCTCCTTATAGGTATCTATGTGCTGAATGAGCTATCATATGATGAGTATCATGAAAACAGTGACAGAATTTACCGTGTTACTCAGGCCCTTCTAAATAACGGTGAAGATGACGGGCGGTCAGTTTCTACTCCTTTCCCGTTAAAAGGTGTTATAGACAATGAACTGCAGGGCAGCGTAGCCGAAACGGTAAGATTTTTTGATTTGGAAAGCGAAAGTGTTTCCATCAAAAATCCCGAAAATAATGTTGTGATCCGTCAAAACAGGTTTTTCTTCACGGATCCGGAAGTTTTTCAAGTATTTGATATTAACCTGATCAGAGGTGATTCAGGCCAGGTTTTATCTGAACCGAATTCCGTTGTCATTTCAGAAAATGTGGCATCGATCTACTTTGGGGATGAGGATCCAATGGGTAAAACATTTCACTTTGAGGGCAGGATTGCCCTGACCGTAACAGGTGTGATGGAAAACTGGCCCCAAAACTCACACTTTAAAGCTGATTTTTTAACCCCGTTTTCTACCCTTCGAAATCTATGGGGAAATTATGAACAGCTGGTTTCCAGATGGAGATGGAACCCGGTTTGGACCTACATACTTACTGAACCCGGCGTGGACGATCAACAACTTGAACAAAGTATTGTTGAGATATCGGATCCGTTTTACGATGAGTATTTTACCGGTTCAGAATCCGTGGACTTAGCTCTTCAGCCTCTTGAGGATATTTGGTTAACAGCTGGCCTCGATTCGGAAATTGAACCGGTCAGTAATTCAGTAAATGTTTATCTATTCGGTCTTGTGGCCATCTTCATTTTAACCCTGGCATGTATCAATTTCATAAACCTTTCTACAGCCTCTGCCCTGCGACGGTCGAAAGAAGTTGGAGTGCGAAAAGTACTGGGTGCCGAGCGCTCCGGAATAGCCGGTCAATTTTTAGTTGAATCCATCATTTTTACATTTGCGGCATTTTTAGTGGGGATTCTAATCGGATGGCTTGCTTTTCCCTATTTTGAAATGTTTACAGGAAGAGAGCTAATGTCGGCTAACCTGGATCTTCCGGAAATTGTCTTTTCCATTTCTGTATTTATCGTTGTAATTGCACTTCTGGCCGGGTTTTACCCATCCGCGGTTCTCTCTTCATTTAATCCGATAGAAAGTCTTCGCGGCAAACAATCGAAAGGAAAAAAAGGCACACGGGTAAGAAAAGCACTGGTGCTGGTTCAGTTCTCCATTACGGCAATCCTGCTGATCGGTACTTCACTGGTCTACTTTCAACATCAACATCTCCAGCAGAAGGATCTTGGGTTTGATACGGAACAGATAATTGCCGTACCGGTCTATTTAACAAGCGCAATATGGTCTTACGATGAACTAAAACAGCGAGCTCTGTCTCACTCCTCAATTCTCCAGGTTTCGGGTGTTCAAGCACTGTTTGGCAGTTCGAACTTTTGGAAATATGATTATACCCCGGATGATACAGGCGGTGAAGACGCCCCGTCTTTCAGCAAACTTTTTGTTCTCCATGATATACTGGAGACAATGGACATCGATATTATTGCCGGCCGTGATTTTTCCGAAGATTTTTCAACAGACGGAGAGCAGGCTCTGTTGGTTAATCGTGAGATGGTCGACTATATGGAGTGGGGCGATCCGGAAGATGCTATCGGCAGAACGTTCAGAGATCCAAATGGAGAGCGATACTCAGTAGTGGGTGTTACCGAGAACTTTAATCACACATATCTCCGAAGAGAATTGGAGCCTTTAATTCTTGATCTTCCTGCAAATACCACTCAGCTTATAGCGAATATTGAATACATGAAAGTGCGCCTGGCACCGGGTAATCCGTCTGACGCCATCGAACACCTTCAAACCATTTGGGCTGAATTGGATCAAACTCACCCATTCGATTACTTTTTTGTTGATGACCGCCTGAACCAGCTTTATGAGCCTGAGCAGAAAGTCGCCTCGGTAATGGGAGTATTTGCGCTGATCGCTATTTTTGTGGGCAGTATCGGATTACTTGGCCTGGCTTCATATTCCGTAAAAGTTCGGGAAAAGGAGGTGGCGATACGAAAAGTCTTGGGCCTGTCAGCTCCGGGTGTGTTTTATCTGCTTTCAAAAGATTATGTGATGCTTATTGTGATAGCGCATTTGATTGCACTGCCTGTCATCTACTTTGCCGCGGACGGCTGGCTGGCGAATTTCCCGTATCGTATAGAGCTGATGTACTATTTAATGATCACTTTTGTAATGAGTTTAGTCATATCCCTATTGATCAGTATCGGGACGATCAGTACTCAATCAGTCAAGGCGGCTCTGCTCAATCCGGCTGAAAGCCTGAAAAATGAATAATTGTAGTTTTAGTTAACGTCGTTTCATGGATAAGAAAATTGAAAAAAAGAAAACATCCCCCATCAGAATTGCAGGATATATTCTGATAGCGGCAATCGTTCTGTTTGTTCTTTACAACTACTTTGGCAGTGATAAGGGATCGTCAGTTACGGTAGACAGGCAGCGGGTGATGATTTCTGAAGTCACCGAAGGAGTGTTTCAGGAGTTTGTTGATGTATCCGGTACTGTTCAGCCTATTCGTACAACCTATCTTGATGCAGTTGAGGGTGGAGTTGTGCAGCAGATTTTTGCGGAGTCGGGAGAGATTGTGGAAGCGGGGGATACGGTTGTAGTTTTGACAAATTCTTCTCTTCAGCTCAGTGTGCTTCAGCAGGAAGCCGGAATTTACGATCAAATCAACAACGTGAGGAATTCACGGCTGAATCTGGAGCAGAATCATCTCAATCTGCAAAAAGAGCTGTCGGATTCGAAAACACGGCTTGAGCTGGCTAAATCAGCTTATCAACGCGACAGTATTCTTTTTACGAAGGAGCTGATTTCACTGCAAGAATATGAAGAGTCTGAACTGGAGCATGCATTTCAGAAAAGCCGATTTGACCTGAATTACGAATCCTTCAGGCGCGATTCCGTTCAGATGGACCAGCAGCTTTCTCAGCTCAATCAATCTGAGCAGCGAATGTGGCGCAGTCTGGATGGGGTTCAGCAGATTCTGGACAATCTGATTGTTACCGCACCGATTTCGGGGCAATTGTCAACCATGGAGCTCGATCCCGGTTTATCCATTCAGCAAGGCGAACGGATTGGGCAGATTGACCAGCTGGATGGGTTTAAAGTACGGGCCGGAATCGATGAGTTTTACCTGGCAAGGGTAGCTCCCGGCCAATCCGGAAGTTTTGAGTTTGCAGGCGATACATACAATGTTGTTGTTGAACGGGTCTACCCGGTTATTCAGGATGGACAATTTCAGGTCGACTTTCAGTTCGTTGAAGAAATTCCGCAGACTCTTCGCCGCGGGCAGTCGGTACGGATACGGCTTGAGCTTGGCGACTCCGGAATGGCGCTTTTACTTCCAAGAGGCCCATTTTTTCAGCAGACCGGCGGAAACTGGGTTTTTGTAATGGATGAAGGAGAAAACCGCGCAGTAAAACATGCCGTTCGATTAGGCCGATCCAATCGCGACTTTTTTGAAGTGATTGAAGGATTGGAACCCGGCCAGGACGTCATTACGTCCAGCTATGACGCCTTTCAGCAGGCTGATGTACTGATCCTTGAGGATTGAAATAACTATAAAGTAATACCAGAGAAGATGATCAAAGCAGAAAACCTGACAAAAATTTACAGAACCGATGAGATTGAGACCACGGCGTTGAACCGTCTGAATCTGGAGGTTCGGGAAGGTGAATTTGTTGCGATCATGGGGCCGTCCGGTTGTGGTAAATCTACACTGCTGAATATTATGGGATTGCTGGATAGTCCAACAGATGGAAGCTACCGGTTTTTGGGAGAGGAAACATCCGGCTACTCCGAGCGGGACCGGGCCAGGCTGAGAAAAGGAAATGTAGGTTTTATTTTTCAGAGCTTTAATCTGATTGATGAACTGACGGTATTTGAAAATGCAGATCTGCCTCTGCAATATTTGGGATTAAAAGCGTCGGAAAGTAAAGTAAAAGTGGAGAAGGCGTTGGATAAAATTGGAATGATGTCCCGTAAAAATCACTTTCCACAACAGCTGTCAGGTGGCCAACAGCAGCGGGCTGCAATTGCGCGGGCCGTAGTTACAGAGCCCAAATTAATTTTGGCAGATGAGCCAACCGGGAACCTCGATTCGGGTCATGGAAAAGAGGTAATGGAGCTTTTGAAAGAGCTCAACGAACAGGGCACCACAATCGTAATGGTCACACACTCACCAATTGATGCAGAGTACGCCAACCGAATTATTCATCTAAAAGATGGAATGATTGCAGAGGGAGAGCCGGTCTATCAGACAGGCAGTTAAATAAACATTTCTATATTTATTAGATGGCGAGGTTGGACGGAAAAAACCTTATTTTCAGTCCTGAAAACCTGAGGGCGGTTTATCTTAAATAAATCGTGTAGCAGCAAATTTCCCCTCCTTTTTAAGGAGGGGACTAAGGGGTGGTTGAGTATTGCATTTAAGTTTAAATCGAAGTCGAAAATTTTAACTGATAACCGCTCCAATCCTTCTTAAGGAGGGGAGCCCTATACGTTCATAAATAATCACTAGTGCTCAGGATTGAATCGCATTGAAAATTGATTGACTCGTCGCATGACCTATCTGACTGTTGAAAACCTATCTAAAAGTTTCGGCACAAAAATTCTGTTTGAAAAGATCACCTTCGGCCTTTCGAAAGGGGATAAAACGGCGTTGGTTGCCCCAAACGGGACCGGTAAATCTACGCTGTTAAAAATTATTTCCGGTAAAGAGGTTCAGGATACCGGTGAAGTGATGTTTCAAAGTGATATCAAAATTGGGTATCTGGAACAGGAACCTGAGCTTAATCCGGATCTTACCATTCAGGAGTATATTTCGCAAGGGCATACAGATCTGGCCAATGTTGTGTTGCGGTATGAAAAAGCGGTAGAGGCTCAGGCTGAAAATTTCAATGAAGAAAATCAGGAAGAGTACATGCGGGCAAGTGCCGCGATGGATGCTGCCGGCGCATGGGATTATGAGCAGCGGCTGGAGCAGATATTAAGCCGGCTTGATATTCACGATCTTGAAAGATCAATTAATACGCTATCGGGCGGTGAGAAGAAGCGGGTGGCCCTGGCATTTGTACTGCTGGATGATCCCGATCTGTTGATATTGGATGAGCCGACAAACCACCTCGATCTGGATATGATTGAGTGGCTGGAAGATTACCTGGCTAAAAGCTCGGTCACACTTTTGATGGTGACTCACGATCGTTATTTCCTCGATCGGGTTTGTAATCACATATTGGAGATGGATGCCGGAAAGCTCTACAATCACAATGGGAATTACGCCTATTATCTGCAGAAGAAGGCTGAGCGCGAAGAGCAGGAGAGGGTGGAGATGAAAAAGGCGGGACAGCTTTTCAAGAAGGAGCTGGAGTGGATGCGTCGACAGCCAAAAGCCCGGACCGGAAAATCGAAATCCCGGATTGATGCATTTCACAAGACAAAAGAGAAAGTAAACCAAAACAGTGATGAGAGTGAGCTGGAACTGGACGTATCGATGCAGCGGATGGGCGGACAGATTCTGGAGATGGAGAATATTTCCAAATCGTATGATGATCTCGTGATCCTGGATGATTTTTCATACTCCTTTAACCGCGGTGAAAAAATTGGAATTATCGGTAAAAACGGAGTCGGGAAAAGTACATTTCTGAAAATTATTACCGGAGAAGAGGAGGCGGACTCAGGTGATATCAACACAGGGCAGACGATTCAGTTTGGTCACTATCGTCAACAGGATGTGGATTTTGATGAAAACAAGAGGGTGATTGATGTGATCAAAGAGGTCGCCTCGGTTATTCAGATGTCGGATGGTTCGCAAATCTCGGCGTCTCAATTTCTGGAGCATTTTCAGTTTCCGGGTTCGCTGCAGTACACTCCGGTTGGAAAACTTAGCGGTGGAGAGAAGCGGCGTCTCGCCCTGATGATGGTTCTGATACAAAATCCCAACTTTTTGATTCTGGATGAGCCTACCAACGATTTGGATCTCACCACCATGCAGAAAATTGAAGATTTCTTAAGGGGATTTGGCGGCTGTCTGATTGTGGTCTCGCACGACCGGTTTTTTATGGACAAACTGGTGGATCACTATTTTGTGTTTGAAGGAGACGGTGAGATTCGGGATCATCACGGTACCTATATGGAATATCGGGCACTGAAGGATGCCGAGGATGTAGAACAGCGGCGTATTGAACGTGAGAAGAGATCTCCCAAAAAAGAGGACAAAAAGGCGAAGCCAAAGCCGAAGAAGAAAGAGTCTGATGGACTGACCTATAAAGAGCGTAAGGAGTTTAACAAGCTCGAGAAAGAGATCGCCAAGCTCGAAGAGGAGAAAACAAAGCTCGAAAAAGAGATGGCAGGCGGTTCGCTTGATCCGGAAGAGCTTCAGAAAAAATCAGAACGGTATGGAGAGATTTCAGATGAGATCGATGAAAAGTCGATGATATGGCTGGAAATGGCAGAAAGGGATGAGGGTTGATTGAATATTGAATAATGAACAGAAGAATGTCGAATAATGAAGGTGTAAGAATTCTTGAATTTTGCCTTTCACAGCGCCCTTCGCGCCTCTGCGGTTAATATTCAGATGTTGTCAGATTGGTTTGAGTTTACCTATACTTGAATAAATCAACATTCAAAAACAACTCATTATGAAAAGATACCTGCTGTTATTTCTGATTTTTATCACTCCTTTAACACTTCTGGGCCAAACTGAACAGGAAGAGCGGGAGACCCTCACTGAACTCCTGAATGAATTTCTGGAAGGTGCATCCTACAACGACGCTGCCACTCATGATCGTTTTTGGGCGGAGGATCTGATCTACACCGGATCAAATGGGAACCGTATTGCTAAATCGGATATCATGAGCGGTGTGAATGAAAATCCTGATCGAAGTGAAGAACCCGAAACCCTGTATTCGGCAGATGAAATTCAGATCATGCTGTTTGATGATACTGCGGTTGTGGCTTTTAAGCTGGTGGCTGAGTTTGAAGATCCGAATGAATCAACCCTCTACTTTTATAACACCGGTACGTTTGTGAAAAGAGACGGCCTCTGGAAAGTGATAGCCTGGCAGGCCACTTCGATTCCTGAAGAATGAGATTTGACTCACCCCTCTAAAATCCCATATAGGCTTAACATGATTAGTATGTTATGATGGATATTGAAGTGTAAATTTGCCTCCTTTCCAAGAAGTGAGATCCTAGGGTAAATGAGCGTTAAAACATAATTTCGAGGAGCGATTTTATATCCCTCTCGTATCTGATGGAAACAGTGATCTTCACCATCAAGGCCGAGTCTTCGTTCTTTAAGTAAAGAAGACTGGAATTCTATTTCAAGCGGATTCAATCGAACATTATAAAGTTTTGTTTACATGAGTAATGTCAGCCCCTTGCCCCTCCCTCCAGCGCAAAAGAGCACTGCAAGGAGGGGAGGCTTATTTTCAGCATTTCTATGAACCAAAAAATTTAAGCTTGGTTTTGAGACAGCATTAAAAAGAGGATTATATAATGAAGAAAATCAAAGCAGCGGCCATTCAATTAAATAGCCAGCCTGATGTAAATGTCAGCCTGAACAAAGTTGAAAAGCGAGTCAGGGAAGCGGCAGAAGCCGGGGCGAAACTAATCTGCCTGCCGGAGAACTTTGCATTTCTGGGTGACGAGCGAGAAAAACTGAAACAGTCTGCCGAAATTTCTAAACAGGTTGAAAAGAGACTGCCGGAGCTGGCAAAGCAATTTGGCGTGACTATCAACGGGGGTGGATATCCCACGCAGGCCGGCAACGGTAAAATCTATAACCGTTCGATTGTGGTGAATCCGAATGGCAAAATTGTTGCGACCTATGATAAAATCCATCTGTTCGATGTGGATATATCGGATGAGGAGACCTGGAGGGAATCGGATACGGTACAGGCAGGAAAGCGTGAAGCGGTGGTTTACAAATCTGATAATCTCCCTGCAATCGGTCTGTCGATCTGCTATGATCTTCGCTTTCCCGAGCTCTATCGAAAGATGGCAGATGAGGGTGTGGAAATCATTACAATTCCATCTGCCTTTACCCGGCCAACCGGTGAGGCACACTGGGAGCCAATGATGCGAACCCGGGCCATCGAAAACAGTTCATTTCTGATTGCAGCGGCTCAAACGGGAGTGCATGGAGAAAAACGAAAAACCTGGGGGCATTCGATGATTATCGACCCATGGGGCAAAATATTGGCGGATGCCGGAACCGAACCCGGTGTAATCTACGCTGATCTGGATATGGAGTATCTGAAAGAGGTGCGTAAAAAATTGCCTTCGTTGGAGCATCGGGTGTTGTGATTTTTTTCAGGATATGATAGTAAAAAGTCTCCCCTTGAGGGGAGTACCGTCGTGAGACGGGGAGGGGTGTTTCTCTGAGACATTTAATGTGGAGTTTCTATTCCGGTAAAATCCGAATAAGTTCTCCATCATCATGGGCGGTTAAAACGTAGATAAATCCATCCGGTCCTTGTTTGACATCCCGTACTCTTCGGCCAATTGGAATCTTTTCTTCGCCTATCACTGACTCTCCGTCTAAAATAATTCTCCGGACCTGTTCGCCCTGAAGTCCGCCGCTGAAGAGATCTCCCTGCCATTCAGGGAATGCATCGCCGGTGTAAAACAGGAGGCCGCTGGGTGCCTGAGCCGGAGTCCAGACTACTTTGGGATCCACCATGCCGGGCTTTGATGTTTCACTTGTGATTTTTGTATACCAGTACTCCCGGCTGTAGGTAACTTCAGGCCAGCCGTAATTTTCTCCCGATTTGATCAGGTTGAGTTCATCGCCGCCGCGTGAACCGTGCTCGTTTGCCCAGAGAGTGCCTGACTCATCATCATATGCCAGACCCTGAATATTGCGATGGCCGTACGACCAGATTTCGGGCATCGCATCCGGATCATCCAAAAACGGATTCTCTTCAGCGGGCTCACCGTTCTGTGTGAGATGCAGAATTTTTCCAAGATGAGAATCAAACATCTGGGCATGTTCGCGACTCAAAACATCTCCGGTTTTAACGGGACGGTTTCCGCCATCACCTACGGAGAGTGCAAAGGTCGAATCAGATGTCCAGACAATGCGGGATCCGAAGTGCTGGTTGCTGTCTTTGTTGGGTGTAACCCTGAAGATCTCTTCTGTATTTTCCAATCGTTGTTCTTCAACATTTAAAACTGCACGGACTACTGCGGTTCGGTTGGAATCTTTATCACCTGATGCATAGGTAAGGAAAACCCGGCGATTTTCGAGATAAGCAGGATGAACGGAAACATCCATCAAACCGCCCTGACCGTCAACGTAGATTTCGGGCAGACCGCTGATTTGCATCGGCTCAGCTTGGTAGTCCTCAAAGTAGAGCAGATTTCCGTTGCGTTCGGTAATCAAAAAAGTGGAATCGGTCAGCCAGGTTATGGACCAAGGCTGTTCAAGGTTTTCGATCACGGTTTCTGTTTTCCAGCCTTCAGCTTCCGGAGCATCACCGCTTAAGGGAATCGGTCCTTCAGGCATGGCACAGCCGTAAATGAATAAGATGAAAATGATTGTAAACGTAAGTGCGATTGAGTTTCGATATTCGTTCATTTTTATGTCGGCTGGTTCAAATATTTAAAAAAGAAACGGTTGATTTGGAATGAAGATTCCTAAGTGGCGGTTTTTGAGATGGTTCATCAATATAATTCAGGGAATGTATTTCTCGCAGAGGTTCGCTGAGAATTCCGCTAAGTTTCGCAGATTGTTTTAAACTAAATAATTGTAGTAAATGCGGTTCAACTTTAAACAAATTTTCGTAATCCCAATGCTGCTTATCGCGGCTCAGGTTGTGAATGCCCAATCAGCCAATGAACTGAATGGGGTTCTGGAATCAGCTTTTGAGATCGGTTCAGTTGAAAGTGTGATGATTGAGAAAGATGGAGAGATCATTGCACAGAAGTTTGAGGGCAGGATGGGGCCGGAACGAACCACAAATATTAAGTCGGCATCAAAAAGTATTGTCTCACTGCTTGTAGGTATCGCTATTGAAGAAGGATATCTGGAGGGTGTGGATCAGCCGATTGGGGAGTTTTTTGAGGACTATTTTTCTGAGAATCCCGATCCGGAAAAGGAAGCCATTACAATTGGAGATCTGATAACCATGCGGGGCGGTTTGGAGTCGACGAGTATTCGGAATTACGGTCGCTGGGTGGTGAGCGATAACTGGTACCGATATGTACTCGAAGGTGATATGACTGCCGAGCCCGGCGGACGAATGATCTACAGCACGGGTTCCACGCATTTGCTATCCGTTATTCTGACCCGTGCTACGGGAATGAGCACGCGAGTTTTTGCTAACCGGTATCTTTTTGATCCAATGGATATCAACCTGGGCGGATGGGATCGTGACCCGCAGGGGTACTATTTTGGTGGAAACAACATGGCGATGAGTCCGGCTGATATGTTGAAAATTGGCAGAATGATGATGAATATGGGAGAGTGGCAGGGCGAGCAGATCGTACCGCAGGAATGGATTCTGGATTCAGTAAAAACCTACACCCGCAGCAATTACAATCCGTATGATATGGGCTATTTATGGTGGCGCAGACCGGTTAATGGCTACGAGGCAATCTTCGCTTGGGGACACGGCGGGCAGTACATCATGATGATTCCCGAACTGGATGTGGTGATGGCGATTACGTCAAATTTGGCACAGGTTCAGGGGAGAGGTCACCAGCGGGCGCTGTTTCGGTATCTGGAGGAGGATTTGATTCCGGTTTTGAGTGAGATGTAAAACGAAAGACGGCAAAAGTGAAAGGGCAAACGTGAAACATTGATTCACATAGTTCACGGGAGAATATGATGTATCACTTAAATTAATAAGTACTGCTAATCATTTTGCTAAGCATAGCAAATGTTGCGTTTAGGGAATTCTCTATTCTTAATAGATCCGTTGATTTTAAGTACCCTAATTCTAAAGATATTTCATATTGGGTGTCTAATTCTACGAGAGAGGATCTTGCAATTTCGTAAAATCTTGCTCTTTCTGTTTTAGACTTTCGTGCTGCACCCTCGCTTATGTTGGAAGCGATTGATATAGCAGATCTTCTCATTTGTGATACTAATCCAAACTTTTCATTATCTGGAAATCGAGTTGTTAGTCGGTAGGTTTCTTTTACGGCAATAATACTTTGTTGCCAAACTTTTAAATTTTTGTGATTTAGATTAAGCATAAATGTTGGATTTTGTTCTGGATTCATCTGTATGACACGAATCTTTGTCAATCCTTACAATTTATTTGACAATGTTTCACGTTTGCCTTCTGCTGTTTCACCCAAAGATCAAATCTTCCTCACCACGTACCACAATCCGCCCATTCCCAGAAGGAAGAATCCTGATCCCATCCAGCCTGAGCCAAAGAAGATCTCTCCCATCCCGAACAGGATGGCGATAATCGATGCGGCACTGATGGCGGCGTAACTCAGTCCGGGTAAAAGTGAGTAGGTCTGCTCACCTGCAGTTTGAAACCGGCTCCATCCCGGTCCGCCTGGCTTGACTCGATCAAAAAAGGATTGAAGGGTTTCCTCGTCGGCAGGTTTGGTCAGAAACGTAACGGCGATCCAGATGATGGTTGCGAAGATGGTGGTGAAAATCATCTGCTGGGCGAAGTCGTCATATCCAAGAAATTTGGTAAGGGCAAAGCCGGTGGCTGCAGCGGCCATTGCGGCAATTTCACTCCAGGCGTTGATTCGCCACCAGAACCATCGAAGCATGTAGACCAGGCCTGTCCCGGCGCCGATCGAGAGAATCGCCTCCCATCCGCCGCGAACGGTATCAAACATGAGGGAGACAAGAGCCGCAGCAACCATCATCAGCAGTGTGACCCATCGGGAAATTTTCACATAGTGGAGCTGGGCTTTCTCTTTGGATTCAAACTCAGATTCCGGTTTCAAAAACGGCTTGTAGAAGTCGTTGACCACATACGACGCGCCCCAGTTCAGGTGCGTGGAAACTGTAGATATAAAAGCGGCAAGAAATGCAACGGCGAGCAGACCGAGGAGTCCGGGTGGAAGCAGATCCAGCATAAGTAGCGGGTAGCCCGTTTCGGGATCATCCAAGTTTGGATAGACCACCAGTGCCACGAGGGCAACCAAAATCCAAGGCCACGGGCGAAGCGCAAAATGGGCGACGTTAAAAAGAAGTGTTCCGCCAACCGCGTTCTTCTCATCCTTGGCTGAGAACATCCGCTGTGCGATATAACCGCCACCTCCGGGTTCAGATCCGGGATACCAGGATGCCCACCACATCATCCCAACCCAAACCAGAGCCGTTGCAATTGCAATGTCAGGGCTTGTGAGCGGATTAATAGAGAGCATGTGATGACCGGTGCCGAACATGTCGGTCAGCTCTGCTTTCAGATTGCCGAGTCCGCCGATATGATCCACGGCAAACCAGGCCAGCAGGATTGATCCGCCCATGGCGATGATGAACTGGATAAAGTCGGTCACAATCACACCCCAAAGTCCTGAGAAAGCGATATAGATTCCGATCATCAGGTACATTATCAGGATAATTACCCACTCACCGGCCAGGTTAAAAGTGCCAACTTCAATGACAAGATTTTGCACACCAAACAGCACGGTGATGATTTTGGCCATTCCCACGGTGACCCATCCCAGAATAATACAATTGATTGGGAAGGCGAGGTAGAGCGAACGGAAGCCTCGAAGAATGCGGGCAGGCTTGCCGGAGTAACGAATGCTTATAAACTCCACATCGGTAATCACATCGGCTCGTTTCCAGAGCTTGGCGTAGAGAAACACGGTGATGAGTCCGGAGAACATGAAGTTCCACCAGATCCAGTTTCCGGCAATTCCCTCGCTGGCCACGATTCCGGTAACGGCCAGCGGGGTGTCGGCAGCGAAGGTGGTTGCCACCATGGAGATACCGATCAGCCACCACGGCAGATTTTTGCTTCCGGTAAAATAGTCCTCAAGAGTTTCCTGTCCGCGCTTCTGGGCGTAGTAGCCCACAATAACCATAATGGCGATGTAGCCGGCAATAACGGTGAGATCGAGCCAGTTGAAAGGCATGTATAACGTACTGTTTGGTTGATGATGTTAACAGCTTCGAAGTTAGCAGATGAGAAGGGAAAAGCAAATGTTTAGGTGAAAAGTGAAAAGGTAAAAGGTTTTGATCTGACAGCACCTACCGGATCTGTCAGCGTCAGGGGTTTAAAATTACAGAGTAAACTCCGAAACCGGATATATTATAACTGTCTGTGTTCAGGTTATCTATACAACAGCCCGAAAATTTATTCTGATCCCCCACATCTTCCATCGGAATTTTGTTTATTCCATTCAGGTTGGACTCAGTAAAGGATAAACGACCGTAATATGGCGATCAGAAAATATCATATCGGACTTACCCAGTGGGGATTCAAGGAGTGGAAGGGCAACTTTTTTACGGATGATGCCAAGCCGGATCAGTTTCTGAAGCAGTACGCTTCTGTGTTCAACTCGGTGGAGGGGAATACCACGTTCTATCGTGCACCAACTGTTGAAACGGTGAAAAAGTGGGGCGAGCAGGTTACGGATGAATTTAAATTCTGCTTCAAGTTTCCGCAATCCATTACCCACTATAAGCGACTGAAGGATGTGGAAGATGAGGTAAACTCCTTTCTGGATCTGTTTGATCCGATCCGTAATAATCTCGGCCCTTTTCACATTCAGCTCAGCTCACAGTTCTCCTACAACGAGATGGAAAAACTGGAGACGATGATTGAAAATCTGCCGCCGCACCATCACTATGCCCTTGAGGTTCGCCACCCCGACTTTTACGATAAGGGCCGGAAGGAACATCACCTGGAAAATCTGATGAAAAGCTACCGGATTGATCGCGTGGTGTTTGATACGCGCAGGCTTCACTCATTGAAAAGTGATGATCCGTCCATCAAGACAGCTCAGGGTAAAAAGCCGCAGATGCCGGTCCGGTTTGATACCACCGGAAACAAGCCGTTTATCCGTTTTGTGGGAGCCAATGATATTCTGAATAACGAATCGTACCTGAAGGAGTGGGCGATTATTACGGCCGACTGGATCCGCGAGGGCAAGCATCCTTACATTTTTATTCACTCTCCCGACACGCTTTACGCTCCAAAACTGGCCCGCTACTTTCACAATGAGCTCTCAAAGCTGATTGAGCTCAACCCAATGCCGGCGTGGCCGATCGATAAAAAAGATGAACAACTCGGACTTTTTTCATGATATGAAGTGTCAGAAACACCTGTTTCAGCTCGATAAAAATCACCACTACCTGAACGGCGCCTTTCTTTCGCCGCTGCTCAAAACGGTTGAACAAGCCGGAATTGACGGTGTGAAAATGAAAAACCGTCCGTGGGAAGTAACTCCGGATCATTTTTTTAAGGACTCTGAAAGAGTTCGGTCACTGTTTGCAGAGTTGGTTCATGCCGAAACCCCTGAAAGCGTGGCGATCTTGCCGTCCGTCTCGTATGGAATGGGAATTGTGTCGAAGAATCTGCCGGTCAAAAAAGGAGGGAATATCGTTGTGGCGGGAGATCAGTTTCCAAGCAATGTCTATCCCTGGATGAGATATTGCAAGGAGAACAGGTGCGATATAAAATCAGTAGAAGCACCCAAGGAATTTGAGAATCGTGCGAAAGTCTGGAATGAGCGGATAATAGAGGCGATTGACGGTGAAACCGTTCTGGTGGCGCTGGCCAACGTGCACTGGACGGACGGTACTTTATTTGACCTCGAAAAAATCGGAGAAGTTGCCAGGAGCCGGGATGCCTGGTTTGTGATTGACGGGACGCAGTCGGTGGGCGCACTGCCGTTTGATGTTCAAAAGGTTCAGCCCGACGCGCTGATCTGTGCCGGCTACAAATGGCTGATGGGTCCGTACGGAACGGCACTGGGATATTTTGGTGAAAAACTGAGAGACGGAACCCCGCTGGAAGAGGGATGGATTGTCAGGAAAAACAGCCGTGATTTTGCCGCGCTTGTGGATTATGAAGAGGAGTACGAATCCGGCGCCAGGCGGTTTGATGTGGGACAGCGAAGCAACTTCATCAATATGCCGATGATGGCAAAGGCTTTGGAGCAGATTTTAGAGTGGGGTCCGGCCAATATTCAGGAGTATTGCAGGGAGATATCCGAAGAGGCGATTCAAAAACTCAGAAAACAGGGATTCAGAATTGAGGATGAAAAGTGGCGCGGAGCCCATCTGTTTGGAATTCATCTTCCGGAGGAGATTCAGCCGGAACAGGTTCATAAAAAATTGTCAGAGAATAATATTCATGTGTCTGTCCGTGGAAAGGCAGTGAGAGTGTCGCTGAACGTGTATAATACAAGAGAGGATGTGGAGAGGCTGAGTGAAGTTTTGATTTGAGTCTCAAACTATAAGCGGCAGAGGGAATGATATTTTATGAGTATCACTTAAAATCCTTGTTGATTGACTATAGAGGCCTGTTTTCGCCTTCTTTTAACATCGTTTAAAAATAATTTTCCTGTCAGACCGTATAGAATTGGGTTCGATTCATTGAGTTAAACATTGTATAAAATATTCGGGATGAGATTATTGAAGAATCAGAAAGCAAATAAGTGAAGAAAAACGTTGAATTCGTTATATTACAAGTCTTTCAAAAATTGAAGTTTATATCAGGATATGTCACAAGCCGCTACCAAAACCAAGGAAAATATCATCGAACAGGAAGCAGCGCGCAGGAGAACGTTTGCCATCATCTCTCACCCGGATGCCGGTAAAACAACTCTGACCGAGAAACTGCTTCTCTATGGAGGCGCTCTGCACGAGGCGGGATCCATTCGCGCCCGTAAAGCCACCCGTCATGCCGCGTCCGACTGGATGTCCATCGAGCAGGACAGAGGGATTTCCGTAACGTCATCGGTTCTCCGGTTTGAGAAAGATGACATCAAATACAATCTGCTGGACACTCCGGGTCACAAGGATTTCTCTGAGGATACACTGCGAACCCTGGTGGCTGCCGACAGTGGCCTGATGGTGATTGACGTTGCAAAAGGAGTTGAGGAGCAGACCGAAAAACTGTTCGAAGTTTGCAAGATGAGAAAAGTGCCGGTTATCACCTTTGTGAATAAGTGTGACCGTCCGGGTATGGATCCGCTGGAAGTGCTCAGCAATATAGAGAATAAGTTGGGTATTGAGGCGATTCCCGCAAGCTGGCCGGTGGGATACGGACAGAAGTTTCAGGGTATTTATGATCTGATCGGCAAGGAGCTTCATCTTTATCGTAAATCCAAGCATGGTGCGCAAAAAGCAGAAATGGAAGTTTTCTCTCTCGAAGAGGGTTTGGATGAGACAAACCTGTCTGACCAGGAAAAAGAGCAGCTCGAAGAAGAGGTGATGCTGATCGAGGATATGTTTGCAGATATGGATCAGGATAAATTTCAGATCGGAGAAGCTTCTCCCGTTTTCTTTGGTTCAGCTCTTAACAACTTTGGCCTGGATGTTTTCCTGAAGTATTTCCCTGATTTGGCACCATCACCGCAAATATATTCAGATGCAGATGGCAAACAGCGTAACCTTGATGAACCGTTTAGCGGATTTATTTTCAAGCTGCAGGCGAATATGAATCCGGATCACCGGGATTGTGCGGCGTTCATTCGAATTACATCGGGCAAGTTTGAGCGCGGATTGAATGTGACTCACGAAGGAACCGGCAAAAAGGTGAAAATGTCCACACCTCATACTTTAATGGGGGATGAACGGAATATTCTGGAAGAAGCCTATCCGGGTGATATCGTATCGCTTTTTAGTCCGGGATTTTTCAGGATAGGATCGACCTTGTATGCTGATAAACCCATTCGTTACAACGTTATTCCGCTGTTTACGCCGGAGCACTTTATGAAAGTCTCTACCAAAGATCCGTTTAAGCGGAAGCAGCTGCGCGAAGGTTTGAAACAGCTTTCGGAAGAGGGTGTGGTTCATGTGTTTGAGGTGCCGAACGGTGTTGGAAATGAACTTTTATTAGGAACGGTTGGTGTTCTTCAGTTTGAAGTGGTTCAGCACAGAATGCAGGGGGAATATGGTGTTGAGCTCCACATGCAGCCGGTAAATTACCACGCAGCTCGCTGGTTGCCCCAGGAATCAGATGAAATCATTAAAAAATTGGAGAGCAGCTACTCTACGCATGTAACCAAGGATATGGAAGAGAATCCGATTGTTCTGTTTGAAAGTGCATATGCCCTGAGCCAGGCCGAAGAGAAAGTAGGTGCGGAGAATCTATTCAAATATAAGCAAGACTAATTTTGTTGGCTAGAAGAAAGATGCAAGAAGCTAGTTGTTAGGCGCCAGATGTAAGATGCCATTTTACGTATACCGGATTGGAAGTTTACTGGCAAGATTTGATTAAGCCTGTTAGTAGTGAAAATGTTGAGTTCATTTTCTCTGATAAAGTTCTTAAATCTGATCTTTGTACAAATTTAAGCTTGATCGATACTTCAATTTGAGCATCTAACTCTACCAGTGATGATCTTGCTATTTCATAAAATCTGCTCTTCTCAATCTTGGATTTCCTGGATGCTCCTTCACTTAAATTTGATACTATAGATATGGAAGCCCTTCTCATCTGTGAAATCAATCCATATCGTTCATTGGATGGATAGCTATCGGTTAATAAGTAAACTTCAGCAACGAGGTCAGTACTAAATTCCCAAACGGTTAGTTTTTTATGGCTTAAATTTAACATGATGAATTTGATTGTAATGTTAGCGGTTAATTATAAGAGCGAAAAAACCAAACTCCCTTACAAAAAATTATTAACTCGCATCTAGCATCTGGCTTCTAGCCAATCAATTCAATACCCAAATTGCGGCCGTGAGTGCGGTGGCAAAGCTTACCCACAGGATATAGGGAACCATCAGCCATCCGGCGGCTCTTTTTTTCAGATAAAAAAGGTAGGTGGTGATAAAAATAGCGACCAGTAAAAAGAGGATTTCAATAAGGGCTAATCCAACATTCTGAAAGTTAAAAAAGATTTGAGACCATAAGCCATTCAGAGCTAACTGAACAAGAAATACGCTCAGTTCAATCTTTGCTGCTTTAAACCCAAAGTCTTTCCAGACCAACCAGGCCGCGATCGCCATCATGGTGTAAAGCAGAGTCCAAATAGGGCCAAAGAGCCATGCCGGCGGATTCCAATCAGGCTTGTTCAAAGAGCTATACCATTCGGGCGAAGCAATTCCGGGTGAAACCTGCGCGCCGGTCCAGGCGACAAAGTAACAGAGGGCCAGCCATAAAATCAGACCCGTAATTTGAACGGGGAGAGAAAGTTTTAGGGTTTTCATATCTCTAGAAAATTAATAAATAAAAATTCACGTCTTGCGTTGAAGAAAGGTTAACAAAATTTCATTGCGTATGATTGATATGTTTTGCTTAAACTTAGACTCTACTATTCACTATGTAATGCTATATCTATGAATCAAAGTTACGTTAAAACCGAATTGTCTGCCAAATTAATCAAGCCTCTCTACTTGTTGCTTTTCATCATTTTTGGATCAGCTGTTTCAGGGTTTGCACAACAAACTGTTCCTCAATCCGACCAGTACATTCTGATGGAAGCACCGGAAATGGGAGAAATCTGTAAGCTTCCGCCAACAGATATCAACAGAAACTATTTTAAAAAGGCAGAAGAGCGATATAGAAAAGCGAACAATGAAACACGATCTGCGAGCTTTGAAATTACGTATGTAAACAGCTGCAGTGATGGCAGTCAATGGCCTTCAGAGGCTCAAACTGCTTTTGAGTATGCTATGGGTATTTGGGAGACCTATTTGCAGTCAGAAATTCCAATTCGTATTAATGCGAGCTGGATCGAAAGAGACGGTAATGTATTAGGCAGTGCCGGGCCAACTTTGGTTGCGAGACCATCAAATGGTGAAGAAGATACCTGGTATACGATAGCTCAGGCAAGTGCGATGTCCGGCGAAGATCAGTTAGAAGGAAATAGCTTTGAAGAGGAGAATGATATCAACATCAATATGAACTGCAACTTTGATGACTGGTATTTTGGAACGGATGCAAACACTCCGGCCGGTCTCATTGATTTTGTGACCGTTGTGCTTCACGAAATTGGTCATGGTATTGGATTCATTGGCTCAATGGATGCAAGTAATGGTTCTTCAGGAAGCTATGGAATTCCTAGCACCAACTGGCCATTCATTTATGATCGATTTGCTGAAGATGGGCTTGGCAACGAACTATTAAATATAGCAGAATTTCCAAATCCCTCTGTTGAGCTTTACAGAGCTCTGACCGGTCAGAGAGACGGTGTCTACTTTAACGGAATTGATGCACGAAGTGTTTTTGGTGGACAGCTTGTTCCCCTTTATGCTCCGTCTGAATGGAACGGAGGATCTTCATATTCACACTTAGACCAAAATATTTTCTCTCAAAGCCAAAACTTAAACAGTGCTTTGATGCGCCCAAGGATAGACCGTCAGTTTGCAATGCACTCACCGGGTCCGGTTTTCTGCGGTATGCTAAGCGATTGGGGCTGGCCGCTGGGAAGCAGCTGTCTTGAGCTGGTAGGCGGTGAATCTCAGATTGTACTTAGCAATGAGGCCACAGAGAGCGGCCTGAATTTTGGGGTTGCCAATGTTGGCGACAGAGTGGAGCGAACCATAAGTATTGGCAATGATGTAAACTCCGAAGATCCGCTATCATACAGCATTACAATTGATAGCAATAGTTTTGTGGTTTCACCGGCAGGATTGGCTACAGGTAATCTTGAACCCGGAGAAAATGTGAATGTGATTATTCGATACATTCCCAGAAATGACCGAATTCATGAGGGTGTTGCAAGAATTACGCACAACGCCAATAATGCTGCAAGTCCCCTTGCCATTAATCTGACTGGTGAATCTCTTCGTGAAGATGAAATTGCCCGGCTTGAGGATAACTACCCAAATCCGTTCAATCCAACTACAACCATTCCATATGTATTGCCGGAGACATCGGATGTTCGCCTGGATATCTACAATGTAAGCGGCCAGTTGGTTCAGACATTGGTGAATAGTCAGCAGCCCGAGGGAAGATATAATCAGCCGTTTGAAGCCAGTGGTTTAGCCAGCGGAATGTACTTCTATCGCTTGATTGTAAACGACAACGTGTTTGTAAAAAGATTCCTGCTGGTTAAATAAGCGGGGTCAGGGAAAGTTATACGAAAGGCTGGTATAAGAATTTCCCCTCCTTAGATAAGGAGGGGATTAAGGGGAGGTTGGACTAGATATCAACCAAGTTTAAAGCAAGTCAGTACACCTCCATATCAAATCTCCGAAAGATCTCTCAAAAACTGCTCAAACTCCGGGGTGTCATATTTTGCCAGACCCTGCTTCTCCATCATTAGCTTACCGTCGCCTGAAATCACGTACGTGGTAGGGATTACATTGCTCTCGTAGGTTCCGGGCACCTTTGTCCGATAGTGGTATATCGGCATATCAAAGCCGCGTTTCTCCATAAACTGTTTCGCCTTGTCGAACTCATCATCCATCGAAACAAGTACGAACTTCACATTGTCGGAGTCTTCAAACTTTTGATACAGCTTATGGATGGAGGGCATCTCGGCGATGCAGGGAGGACACCAGGTAGCCCAGATATTCATAAAGACCACCTCACCGTCAAAATGGGCAAGTGATATCACCTGTCCGTCTTCATCAGCCATATAAAAATCCCGGTTTGCTTCAGGAAATGTATCCGTAACAGACGGTATGGACGGCTTAATCAGTCCGGTTGCCAGTAATCCTTTTTGAAGTGTCCCAATTACCGTAGTGTGAAGGCCTGTGAAATATAGAAACGCGATTACCCCAATGATGGCTCCCCATTCAATGAGTGACCGCTTGCGCTTTTTAGCTTTTTCTTCTTTTTCTGTCATTTCAAAAGTTTTAGTCCATAACTAAAAAGCCGGAAGCATATTGCTCCGGCTTATCAGCGTAAAGGATTTGTGTGAGGAGATATCTTACGGTCGAATCTTGATATCCACTTTACTTCCCGAATCTCCGCTCTGATTCTGTATGGAGATAATCTGCTGAACCCGGTTGGCAATCTCTTTCAAGCCGATTGCGGCTGGAGACGCCGGATCAGCAGCTACAACAGGAGTACCGGAGTCGCTTGTTTCACGAATCTGTTCCCTTAGGGGTATTTCACCCAAAAATGGAACTTCAAGTTTTTTGGCAAGATTTCTGGCACCGTGTTTTCCAAAAATGTAGTATTTCTTTTCAGGCATATCATCAGGCACGAAGTAGGACATGTTTTCGACGATTCCCAGTACGGGCACATTTACCTTGCTGAACATCGCCACACCTTTCCGTGCATCATCCAAAGCCACCGTTTGTGGAGTTGATACAATAACAGCTCCGGTTAACGGAACGGTTTGTACAATTGTAAGCTGAATGTCGCCGGTTCCCGGAGGCAGATCCAGAATCAGATAGTCAAGCTCTCCCCACTCTACTTCCTGCATAAACTGTTTAACGGCGCTGGTAACCATGGGGCCGCGCCAGATCATGGCCTGATCGGTATCCACTAAGAAACCCATGGACACGAGATGAACGCCATGCTTTTCAATTGGAATCAATTTTTTCTGAGTAGTTATATTAGGCCGCTCTTTCACATCAAACATGGTGGGAATGCTTGGTCCGTAAATATCGGTATCCAGCAGGCCTACTCTTGCCCCGGTTTGAGCCAGTGCTACAGCCAAGTTTGCAGCTACTGTTGATTTACCTACACCGCCTTTTCCGGATGCAACGGCGATCACATTTTTAACTCCGGCTAATACCGGCTCCTTTTCAGGTTGCTGCTCTTGCTGCTGCCCCTGTTGTGGAGCATCATCCCCGTCCAGTTCGCGCTGTCTTGAAATGTTAATTCCAACCGTGATATCGAGAATGGCCTCTTTATCGGCAAATTTGTGAATGGCTTTGGTACACTCCTTTTTCAGATAGTCTGTAAGGCTGTCGTCTTTTTTTGGCAGCTCAAGAGTAAAGGCTACATATTTATCCTGAATGATCAGATCTTGAATCAAATCCAGCGTGATTAGATCTTTTTCGTATTCAGGATGGATGACCTGTGAAAGGGCGCTTTTAATTTGTTCTTTATGGATAGACATAAATGTTTTACGTGCTTGAAATTGTTACCTTTCAAAAATAAACAGAATAAGGACTAATTTAAACGATTAATTGAAAAGAGACGGCTAAGACTGATTAAGGTACGTGGAATTCATTAATTAAATATGAATTCATATATCAGTTCAAAGCTCAGTTAATGTGAACGAAGGAACTTTATAACGAGAAACAGTTTATAAAATTTATGTCTAAACAAACTCCATTCCATCAGGAGCACGAAAAACTGGGAGCAAAAATTATTGATTTCGGCGGGTTTGATATGCCTGTTCAGTACGAAGGAATCAAGCAGGAGCACATGGCCGTTCGGGAAAAAGCCGGACTGTTTGATGTATCCCACATGGGCGAATTTTTTGTCCGCGGACCCAAAGCACTGGATCTGATTCAAAAAGTAACAATCAACGACGCTTCGAAGCTGGTGCCCGGTAAAGCTCAGTACACGGCAATGTGCTACGAAGATGGCGGTATTGTGGATGATCTGCTGGTATATATGCTGTCTGGTGAAGAGTACATGCTGGTGGTGAACGCCTCGAATATCGAAAAAGACTGGGATTGGATCGAAAAGCACAATACGGTTGGAGCTGAAATTGAGAATCGTTCTGATGAATATGCACTGCTCGCGCTTCAGGGGCCAAATTCAATCGAAATCCTGCAAAAGCTGACCGATAGCGATGTTTCCGCTATTAAATTCTATACGTTTGAGCAGGGAGAAGTTGCCGGTGAGGATGATGTAATCATCTCCGCTACAGGATATACCGGTGAAAAAGGTTTTGAACTCTATATCGATACCGTGAAAGCAGATGCCGTAAAAATCTGGAATGAACTGTTGAAGGCGGGTGAAGATCTTGGCCTTGAACCGGCCGGACTAGGTGCACGAGATACTCTTCGTTTGGAAATGGGTTTTGCCCTTTACGGAAATGACATCACAAAAGAGACCAATCCTATTGAAGCAAACCTGGGTTGGCTTACAAAATTGGATAAAGGTGATTTTGTTGGTAAAGAAGCTATCGCCGAGGTAAAAGAGAAGGGAAGAAGCCGAAAGCTGACCGGATTTGTGATAGATGAGGGCAGAAATGTACCTCGCTCGGGATATAAAATCCTTGACAATGATGGAAATGAGATCGGTTTTGTAACAAGTGGAACACAATCCATCTCTTTGAATAAAGGTATTGGGATGGGTTATATAAATGTGGATCACGCTAATGAGGGTGAAGCCATACAAATTCAAATTCGGAAAAAAGAAGTAAAAGCGACGGTTACAAAGCCGCCATTTTACAAGAAATAAGAAGTATGAGCAGTACAAAGAATATAGACGTATTTTTTTCAGCACAGTCGTTTCAGGAGAATGAGCTGAGGGATAAATCGGTGGTTGTGATCGATGTTCTTCGCGCAACATCAACCATAGTAACCGCCATGATGAATGGCGCGAAAGGCGTAATTCCTGTGGAGGATATGGGTGAGGCCAGCCGGATTTCCCAAAGTGTGGATTCGGATAATTATATGCTCTGCGGTGAGAAAGACGGAGCTAAAATTGACGGCTACGATCTTGGAAACTCGCCACTCGAGTATACTCGCGAAACGGTATCGGGTAAAACCCTGATTTTCAATACAACCAACGGCACTAAGGCGATAAAAAAATCACTTGGATCGGCAACGATTTATATCGCCTCATTTCTGAATTTAAGCACGATTGTGAAGGCTCTCAGTGTGGAAAAAAATGAGATCGTGCTGTTATGTGCCGGATGGAAAGGCAGGCTGGCATTGGAGGATATGTTGCTTGCCGGGAATATAATCTACAATTTATGTGATGCTCAGTTATCGGATGAAGCAAATGATGGGGCTAAAGTGGCATTTGGTCTCTACGAAAAATATTCCGATGATATTAAGTCGGTAGTCTTTCAGTCGAATCATGCTCAAAGGTTGAAGGATGTGGTGGGAACCGACGACATTGACTACTGTTGCCAAACAGACATTACCGACCAATTACCTATTTTGCACGACGGAATTATCTCGACATAATATGGCTAAAAAAAAGCAGAACGGTTTTTTCAGCAATTTCAACTATTCCCGAAAAATGGAGGTGGCGGGGATTTTAATTATGGCAGTTGCAGGACTGCTATTGCTGAGTATCGCCTCATACAATCCGGAGGATTACGCTGTTGTTAAATCCCTGAACTCAAGTTCCCTGTTTCAGATAGATCAGGGTCCGGCACTTCGTATAAGTAACTGGCTGGGTGTAGTGGGGGCGTACATTTCCTACACGTTGGTTCACACCCTGTTTGGATACACCAGTATCATCATTCCAATAATTATCGCTTCCCTTGGGTGGTTTGTATTTCGTCAGAACGATTTGGCCGAACTGGGATGGCCGGCAGCCTACGGACTTTGGGTCATGGTTTTGGCATCTACAATATTTGGTTGGTTTTACAACCGGTTTGAGGCTTACTCGATGTCATGGAGCGGTAACTCGGGTATTTATGTAGCGGGAATTCTGGAAAATATTCTGGGTCTGGGTTCTATCATCCTTCTCTTTGTACTGATGTTTGTATCGTTGCTGATACTTGCCGATCGTGATCTGCAAAAAACATTTGAGGTGCTGCAGAGCTGGAAGTCTGACTTAAAGGGAAAACGTGAACAGAAGCGTAAGGAGAAGGAACGGAAGAAAGCGGAGAAAAAACGCGAGAAAGAGGAGAAAGCTGCAATTAAAAAGCGTCAAAAAGCTGATGCCGCAATGAAAAAAGCGGAGGAAGATAAAAAGCAGGCTGAAAGTGAACAGCCCCCGGCTTCTATTGATGAGATTGTAGAAAAATCGCAAAAAGAGGATGAAGAGCGCGAAGCTCAGCGTAAAAAAGAGAGTGCCGAGCTGGAAAAGCAGCCGCCAAGAGCTATTCTTGAAAAGAGTCCGGATGAGACTGTTGACGAGGAAGAAGATGATGACGTAGAAATTTCTGTGTACGTGGGCGAAGGTGACGAAGAAGCCAGTGATAAGGAGCTGGATCGCCTCAACAAGAGCAAGGCAAAGGAAGTACCGGTTATCAAATACAAATTTCCAGGTATTGATCTGCTCTCTTCACCACCGAATGAAGGAAATGAGGTGGATCTGGAGGAGATCAAAGAGAATAAGAGGATCATTCTTGATAAGCTGAAACGCCACAAAATTGAGATTTTAGGAATCAACGCGATTGTGGGCCCAACGGTAACGCTGTATGAACTGGAGCCGGCGCCTGACGTTAAAATCAGTAAGATTGAGAGCTATGCCAACGATCTGAAAATGGCCACAGCTGCTCACGGTTTGCGTATTATTGCTCCTATTCCGGGACGATCGGCGGTAGGTATTGAAGTGCCGAACAGCTCGCGCGAAACGGTATTTATCAAATCGGTCATTAACACGAAAAAGTTTGTAGAAACGGATTACGATCTGCCGGTAGCCTTCGGGAAAACGATCGAGAATGAAGTGTTTATGGTTGATCTGACCCGAATGCCCCACCTGCTCATGGCGGGTGCTACGGGGTCGGGTAAATCGGTTGGTATTAACACGATCATTACCTGCCTGCTTTATAAATGTCATCCCGACGATCTGAAGTTTGTGATGATCGATCCAAAGAAGATTGAGCTTTCTCTTTATCGGAATATTCAGAATCACTATCTGGCGGTTCTGCCCGGTTCTGATGAGCCGATTGTGACGGACACGACCCGGGCAATGGAAACTCTGGAGAGCGTAACCAAAGAGATGGATGAGCGTTACGATCTGCTGAAAATGGCGATGGTTCGCGATATTAAATCATACAATGAAAAATTTGATACGGGCGAACTGGACGAAGAACTTGGGCATCGCCATCTGCCATATATTGTAGTGGTGATTGATGAGCTTGCCGACCTGATGATGACGGCAGGAAAACAGATTGAAGAGCCGATTGCCCGTCTGGCTCAGCTTGCACGTGCCATTGGAATTCACTTGGTAGTGGCTACACAGCGTCCATCCGTGAACGTCATTACCGGTACTATCAAAGCTAACTTCCCGGCGCGAATTGCCTACCAAGTAGCATCGAAAGTTGACTCCCGGACGATTCTTGATACCGGCGGTGCCGATCAGCTTATCGGGCGCGGAGATATGCTCTTTTCGAATGGCGGGGGAATGACCCGAATCCAGAACGCCTATGTGGATACGGAAGAAGTGGAACGAATTACATCGTTTATTGGATCGCAAAAAGGATATAAAAAACCGTTTCAGCTTCCGGTTATTGAAGATGAAAATGAAGGAATTCCCGATCCGCTGGATGATATTGACGACTACTTTAAGGAGGCTGCAAAGATTGTGGTGCTTCATCAGCAGGGATCCGTATCACTTCTTCAGCGTAAACTGAAAATCGGGTACAACAGGGCGGGACGTATCATCGATCAGCTCTACAATGCCGGAGTTGTTGGGCCCTACCAGGGAAGCACGGCGCGGGATGTAAGGATTGATGATGAGGAAGATCTCGAAGAGATTTTTGAAGAGCTGGATGTTTAATTCCCTTTTCAGATACTGTGAAACGATCTTTTGCGTTGATCGGGAACTGCATATCGATTAGGCAGTTAACAGGGTAGAGATCATATGATATGAACCGTTTGAGGAGGCTATTATGAAGCGACACCGAATAATAATTTCGACATTGGTACTGAACTTGTTTCTGATTGGGAACCTGTTTGCGCAAACTCCTCAGTTTGACGAGTTAAAAGAGAATTTCGAGCAAAACCGAATATTTGAAGCCGATTTTTCCCACTTATACAAAGACGCTTTCACCGGGGAAGAGCAATACTCGGAGGGAAAAATATGGATTGGCAAGGAGAGGTATCGCATTGAGGGTGATCTTCAAACCATGGTTGTAGACGGAGAAACGTCAACGGTTTATGATCAGTCCAGAAACCGGGTGATTATCAGTGATTATATTGAAGAGGAGGATGATTTTGCTCCGTCCCGAATGCTTCAGGGCGTAGATGAATCGTTCGAAGTTAGCGAACGAACACTGCAGAACGGGAATGCAGAAATAACCCTTACCTCAGATGATCCCTTTACGGTTTTTCAAACAGTTACCATTTTTCTGAACAGCGAAGGGAATCCGGAAGAAATTGTAGCCGTTGATCAGGCAGAAAATGAGTTGGTTACAACATTTAGAAACGGCTCATTCACGGAGGAATCTACCGACCTGTTCAGAGTTGAAGTACCTTCTGATGCGGAACTTATAGACTTGCGCTACGATAGCGAATGAAGAAAAAAAGAATCCTAAACATACTCATATCTGTAGCAGTAGCCGTACTGTTTGTACAGCTGGCGGTGAAAAATGTAGATCTCGGCGAGCTTTGGCAGCAGATGAAAATGGCAACCTTTTACTGGTTGCCTTTTTTTGTTCTGGTTCTATTGGTAAGCCACTCGATGAGGGCTGAAAGATGGAGACTGCTTTTGGCTAATAACGGAGAGCGCATACCGCGTTCAACACTTTTTGCAGGTGTTATGCTCGGATATGTACTTAACAACGTTGTTCCGCGACTTGGAGAAATATCACGGCCCGTTTACGTTGCCAGAAAACAGGGGATGAGTTCAAGTAATTTAATCGGGACAATTGTGGTAGAGCGCCTGTTTGATCTCGCCACGATGATGCTTTTAATCGTGTTTGTCTCTTTCTATTTGATAAGCGACATAGGGCTGTTGGAACAGCTCTTTGGAACAGAAAGCTGGCCATGGTACGCCTATCTTGCTATACCCCTCTTTTTTCTCCTGGTTATTGTAGGAATCTGGCTTATTTACAAAATTTTGAATTACAGTGATAAAAAAGAGCCGTTCAACAGTTCTATTCTGAATAAGATTTTAGATAAAGGTCGTTCTTTTACTGAAGGAGTGATCTCAATACGCCATGTGAAAAACTGGCCCATGTTTTTACTGCTCACTGCAGGTATCTGGATTGGCTATATATTCATGACCTACTTGCCATTTTATATGATGGGGCTCCAGACGGCATACGGTTTAACAATGAGTGACGCGGTAGTATTAACGATGGTATCGTCGATTGGAGTTAGTATTCCAACTCCTGCAGGAATTGGCTCATACCATCTTTTAATTCAACAGAGTATGTGGCTATTGTATAATATTCCGTTAGTTACAGCTTTAACATACGCCACGATTGCTCACGGCGTTACAGTAATTTTGGTGTTTATAATCGGACCGATTTCACTCTGGTGGGATAAATACGCTACACTAAGAGCTGGAAATCCAAATTAATTGATTAGTTTTAAAAAAAGATCAATGAATTTTTACAAAAAAAGCAGTTAGTTTCTCTCTGATAAATGATGAATAGTTCTGAATTTATGAATCGACTTTTATTTGCATTATTGCTCACCTCCTTAACCCTGTTTGCGGGAGTGAAAGCAGTTGCTCAAGATGCACAGCAGCAATCCGGTACACAGCAGACTCTGTTGCCTGAAATTGATCCGCAGGATATTGAAATCAGAAGCCAGTTTCAGGCTCGGTTCCCCGGGCTGAGACGGCAGCCCATTCTGGGATTTAATCCGCGGCCGCGTGTATTTCAGATCGACCCGAACCGCACGCCATTTTTTGAAGATGAGGAGACAGTTGTAGCCAACTTGCCGATTGGTGTTCTGGACCGACCTGAACCGCCTCAATACATGCCGCTCGGTTATTCAGATCCCCAAAATGGATTTGCAAGAGTTGGAATAGGAAGCTATTTCACACCGGAGGCAGATATATACGCGGTTGGCAGATTGAATGAAAAAAACCGGGTATCAGCCAACATAAATCATCTGTCTACGGATGGCCACCTGGATGAATTCAAAGATTCTTATCGAAACAGTAAGATTGAGATGAGATCGGTTCATCGTGTGTCGGGAAAAACAACGGTTCAGACAAATCTGGGTGTTAAATCGATGTTCAATCACTACCCGGGAATGGTACTGCAGGATGGAGAGCCGGGAAATGACAACACCCGCACGGAAGCTTTTGGTGCCTATGGAGGTTTTGATCTGAATGTTGCGCAAACATCACTCAGCGGCGTGCGTGTTGCACTGGATGGATTTTCTAATCAGTTTGATCTAACATCAGACCGTCCACAACTTGAAGGGGATGCCATAGAGTGGGGTATTAAAGGTCAGGCAGAATATTCAAGGCTGGGAAGTCATGTGGAAGAAGTACACCGTCTTAAATTAGCTACATCAGCCGGTGGTTTTGATCCTTTGGACTCGGAGTCCGGCAGCTGGTCTCTCACGAAAGTAACTGCACATTATGAACGTCTTTTTAACTATAACACCGAAGTTAAAGCCGCCGCGGGTTTCTCGGGCGTAACCGATGCCATAAATGATTTTTCATTATATCCGGTTGCGGATGTCTCGGTTACTCATAACTTGTTTTCCGGGTTAAACTTGATGGCACACTTATCCGCAGCACCCAAGCTTAAAAATATGGGCAGCATTTATTCAGAAAACCGGTTTATAGATTTTAAAGGTCAGCTGGAGCATCAGTACGAGTGGCTTGGTTTGGCAGAAGTACAAATAGAGCCGGTTTCCGGTACAACTTTAAGTGGCGGTGTATCTTATCAAAACATAAAGAATTACCTTTATTACTCACGCAACAACAATGTTCTGAATGTTGGCGCGCAGATTCCGCCGATACTTACAGAACGCTATTACGGGTTGAATTTTGAGAACGCAAATATTTTTAAATTATACGGCGCTTTTTCACAGGATTTGAAAGCTGATGTGATTTGGATTCAGGCAGATGGATCGTGGCAAAGACCAAGACTCTCAAATGACGAAAAAATTCCTTTTATTGAGTCGTTAAGTATTAAAGGAACGATAGCTTTCCGCCCGTTCAGCCAGTTGGTTGTTGAGGGGTGGGGAGAATATGTTGGAAGCCGTAATGATTCGGAAGGAGACGAAATGTCTTCGTTCATCAATCTTGGAGGTCGTTTTGAGATTTCTTTAAACGATCGGCTGGGAGTCTACGGTAAACTTGTTAATTTATTGGACGAGGAGTACGAATTGTGGCAAGGATACCCTGAGAGAGGATTTCAGGGATATATTGGAATCACATACCTATTTTAAGATGAAATCTACTTTTATAAAGGCTTTTAAAGAAGTTCTTCGGGAACAGATCTTGAAAAAAAACAGGGTCGAAATTGACGGTTTCGGGACATTTGAAGTTGTGCATCGCAAACAACATCAAAAAACGTACGAGAATGGCAGGGTAGTAATGGTTCCCCCGGCAGACATTGTAGAATTCAAATCTAAGGTGAGGAGATCGAATGAAAATTAACAGAGCGAAACTCATTGAACTGTTAGTTGATAAAACGGGGATGGAAGCTGATGAAATTGAAAGTCAGCTTAAACAGTTAATAGACCGTATTTTAGACGCCGCCGAACGTGGAAAAGCACTTGAAGTTAAAGAGTTCGGCATGTTCTATTTCGATGAAAACGGTGATTTGAAATTTGATCCCTCGGACGAGCTCAGTACGGAAATCAACTTTAAGTATGCCGGTATGGAGCCGGTTGAGCTAAAACCTGCCCGGGATCAGGATAGCGATGCTCAGGCGAACGATCTCTCTTACGAAGAGGAAGCCGACGAGACCGAAGACGAGCCTGCTTCTTCTACAGGATCCGATATGGATGAAATTTTCGGTTTCAATGTTGACGATCAAAATTTGGAAGAAGAAGATGAAGGTCCCATCGAGGACGAAGAAGAAGGACCTGACGGGGGCGCACTGATCTCTCCGCCCGATAAAGTAGACCGTGATATCGATCCGTTCTCGGGATTGCTGGGCGATGCCTCATCGAAAATGAAAGACTCTGATGATAAGGATAAGGACGAAGACGAAGATAAAGACGATCCATTCTCCTTCATTTCAGAAGAGTACGAAGAAGCTGAAGATGATACCGAGAAGGAAGAGGAATTTGAACCGATTCCGGAATCAGACGTAGAGGAAGACGATGATTTGGAGAGTGAGCCTGTTTTCGCCCTGGATGATGAAGAAGAGATTGATGATGAGTTTGAAGATGATGATTCTGATGACTTAAGTAAAATTTTCGATGAGCCGGAACCTAAATCTGAGCCTGAATCCTCAGACTCTAGTGAAGAGGTGGCTCCGGAACCGGATTTTGTAGTTGCCAAGACAAAGGACATCAAAAAGGATACCAAATCTAAAATCACAAAAGAGAAGTCGGAACAGCGCGATCCAATTACCTTGGTCATCAGTATTGGACTCATTATTATTTTAATTGTGATCGGATTTTTAGTTATCCCGTCACTTTTCGAATCGGATGACTCCGGAACAGAAGTAGTTACCGACCCACCGGAAGAACAAGTTGATACAACTCCGGAAGAGACGCAGTCGGTTGTTACGCCTTCGGAACCCGAGGAAGAAACTGAAGTAACAGAAGAAGAGTCTGTTCAACCGGAACCTGAACAGCCCGTGTACGGCTTGATGGGAGACCTTGTAGATGAAGCGAATGACGGATACTCTGTGGTACTGCACTCCATGCAAAGTGAAGTGAGAGCACGTTCAGAGGCGGCAGATTTAGCATCGGAAGGTTATCGGGTGCTTGTAAGTCCACGTTTGGTTGATGGATCAACAGTTTGGCGAGTCAGTGTTGGTCAATTCCCCACAATTCCAGAAGCTCAGCAGGCGGCTGCAGAACTTCCCAGCCCATACAGCACAAATAACTTTATTCAACGAATACAGACTAATTAAATAATTACATGAATATCATCTCATTACTAATGCTTCAGGCTAACGAAGCAGAGGCTGACTCACTTGCCCAAATGCTGCAAGAAGAAGCTTCAATGTCTTTCTTTGAAATTCTTTCTCAAGGTGGAATCTTAATGATTCCTCTGTTTTTACTCTCCATTTTGGCAATCTATGTGATTGCCGAGCGCTGGAGAAAGCTGGATAACTCCAAGATGGATGTAAACAGCATGCTGAATAATATCGAGTCCCTGCTGAAGTCAGGAAGTCAGCAGAGAGCTATTCAGTACTGCGAAGAGTTTGACAAGCCGCTTGCACGGATTTTGAAATCCGGTATTCGACGACTCGGCCGTCCGATTCGCGATATCGAGCAGGCCATACACAATGCAGGAAAAAAAGAGATCTATCAGCTTGAAAAACGAATGAATTGGCTGGCTACCATCGCCAGTGTTGCTCCGCTGATTGGTTTTACAGGAACGGTAACCGGTATGATTCGTGCATTTATGGATATTCAATCCCTGCAGGGGAATGTGAATCCAAGTGTTTTGGCCGGTGGTATCTGGGAGGCGTTGATTACCACAGCTGCAGGTTTGATTGTCGGTATTATTGCCCTTGGTTTCTACAACTATCTTGTAGGAAAAGTGGATAGAATGGTTTTTGAGCTCGAAAATGCCTCAGCCGATTTTGTTGATCTGCTGCAGACACCATCACCGAAGAAACGTCAGGAGGAGTAATTAATGGATTTTCGTAAAGACAGTAAAAAAATGGAGCCGTTGTCCATGTTCTCGCAGTCTGGACTGACGGATATCATTTTGCTGCTGCTGATCTTTTTCCTGCTTACTTCATCGTTTGTTACAAATTTCGGAATCCGTGTAAATGTACCGCAGGCTGAATCGAGTGTTACAAATAATGCACAGCAGATTTCTGTGGCCATTACGGCACAGGGCGAGTTTTTTGTGGACGGTGAACAGGCCTCGAGCGGGAATTTATCCACCGCTATTCGACAGGCATATCAGAATAAGCCGAGTGCTTCGTTAGTACTACGTGCCGATCGCGACGCGAGAGTAGATGATGCTGTTCGCGTGATGAATATTGGTCAGGCACTGAATATGAATATTGTAATGGCGACGGAGCGTGACTAACGTTTATGTTAGACTGGTTCAAATCTCATTTTGATAAAGAAGACCGTTTTGGTCTTGCCGTAACCGGTGCGATCCATCTTGTTCTGTTTATTATCGCTATTCTCTACACCATCAACATGGACTACGATAATCGTCCGGCCTATATAGAAGTGACGCTGGGTGAATTTCAAAGCGGGACCATTGCCGAACAGGCGGAAGTGCAGGAAGAGGAGGTTGCCACTCGGCCCAATCCTGCTGAGGAGGAACCCGAAGATCCTGATCCCGAAATAATTGATCCGGTTGAAACCCCACAGCAACCGGAAGAAGAAGTTGCCAAGCCTGTAGAACTGCCCGAGCAGCAGGAAGAGATTCAAAGTGAAGAGGTTGTAGAAACTCCCGAAACAGAAGTGATTGATCCTCAAAATGTAGAGGTTGAAGAAGAGGTTGATGAAGAGGTGGTTCCTCCTGTAGCACAGGAAGCCGAAGAGGTTCAGGAAGGTGTGGAGACCAGCGGAGTTGTGGAAGGAACGACCGGTGAGACGAATGTAGAAGAGGGTACCGGTAATGACGAGGACCGCTCGGCACCTTACGAGCTTCAATGGGAAGGAGACTTGGAACGTTCTCCAATGGTGCAGCCGATGCCCGATAATCAAACGAATGAAGAGGCCACTATTACAGTCAGGTTTGAAGTACACCCCGATGGATCTTTGGGAAGAGTAGTGCCGCTAAGGAAGATGAATCCCGAGTTGGAACGGGAAGTTATGAGAACGCTTAGAAGCTGGAGGTTTTCACGGCTACCGTCCGGTGTGCCTCAGGAATCGCAGTGGGGAAGAATTACATTTAATTTTGTTGTGGAATGATGAGTCAGTCTGACTTCTTACACTTCAAGTAAAAGAACTTCCACCATCTGAAATTCCACTCCTCTTTATCTTGAATAGTAAAGCCGAACTCATTCAATAGAGACTTCATCTTTTCCAAAGAACGGCTGTTGATGTTTTCAGGAGAGAGCAAATCAATCAGAAAACTGGAGATCACGAAGTATCCTTTCTTGTTCCAGTCGAGCATGTAGAGTTCGCCGCCCGGCTTCAGAAAGTTTTGAAAGTGATTCAGTACGGCTTTCTGATCCACATAGTAGTGAAACGAGTTCAGGCAGATAATTTTATCGAATGTCTGATGCTCGAAGTTGAGCTCTTCGCAGTAGCAGTCAGTAAACCGCACATTTGAGTAGCACGCCAGTTTACTCTTTGCTTTCTCCAGCATTTTTGAAGCCGGATCATTCAGAACCAGTTCTTCTATCGACTCAAAGTTGTCCAGAATCTTTTTAGCAAGAATTCCGGTTCCGGCGCTGGCGTCCAGAATCCGATCTCCCGGCTCCGGCTTGAAGTGACTGAGGAAATGCTCGTGAGTATTATTCAGATAGGAGGAGTACAGTTTATCGTACTTAGGTGATAACTTATTGTAGTACTCCGCTGTTTTTTTTGCTTTCGTATTGATAACGGCAGGGTTTAAGTAATTTGCCTCTACAACCTTACCGGAACCTCGATCGTTTGCGATTCTGAATTTGAGAAGTTGAGTGTAAGCTCAAAAGTATCCCCATCAGCTAGTGTTCTGGTTACCTGTATGAGCATTATGTGCAGTCCGCCCTGCTGAAATCGTACGGTAGATTCGGACGGAAGCTCAACCTCCGGCACTCCCCGCATCCCCATCATTCCTTCTTCGCGCTCATAGGATTCGTGAACCTCGACCAGCTCTGCCACATCTGATTCAACACCGATTAAAGCATCATCAGACTCTTCGAAATTGGTAATTAAAAAATAGGCTGCGCTCATACGTCCCTCACTGGCAGGCCGGGCCCATGCGCCTTCAATTTGAACACCCTCACCGTCAATCACCTGTTCCTGTTGTTCGGCTTCTCCGCTGCAGCTGATTGCAAATAGTAAAACGAAAGCGAATGCTAATAAGTAAAAATATTTCATAATAGAATGGTTAAAGTAGTTTTTGAAGATCTTCGATGATGATATTGACCGGGGTCATGCTGCCGCCGTAGTCAAAAATCAGTTCAGAATTTTCGTTGATTAACAGAATTTTATCGGTGTGATTTAAAAAGTACATTCGGTCTCCATTATCCAGTTCGCGTGAATAGGATTCCTGCGACCGAACGCTCACTCTTTTCATAAAATCGTCAATAGTATCGGGATCTCCCGTTAAAAATTGAAATGGTTCACGATCCATGTCGAATGCCTGTGCGTAAGATTTGAGAACTTCAGGTGTATCGCGCTCCGGATCAAAAGTGACTAACACAAATTTTGTATCACCCGGATTGTCCATCTCTTCGTAAACTTTACCGACATTGGCCGTGATGAAAGAGCAAATATCCGGACAGTTAGTGTAAATAAAACCAATTACCAGCGGTGAACCCTGGTAGTCGTCGGGAAAAATCACGGTCTCTCCGTTTTGATCCGTCAGCTCATAACGGACATCGCTGTAGTCATCAAGTGCAGGGCTGCTGCAAGATGATAGAAAGAGGGTCATAGCGGTAATACCGATAAGCGTATAACAGGAGACTTTAATCATGAAATTATTCGGTTTTGCTTGTTAAACAGAAGGTAAAAATTACCTCGGTCTTATGAATCTTTGATGAAACAGAAAGTAAGACACAATTTTAATTGGAGGTAATAAATAGCACAGTAAAACCTTCAAACAGACGATCCACCTGTGGTGGATCGAATACGATTAGCCCCGACACGCATGTCGGGGTTAAAAAAATACCAACACAGAAAGCAACTCCAATCGGGGTTGAATTCCAAGGTGAGCCTGTCGCCAAATCGACACATCGGAAGAATATTTTTCACATTCTTCTGTAAGGAATTGCTGTTTTAAGGTTCATACTCATAAACCATTGCAATAACAACCTCCAATGCGTTAATAAAGACTCTTTATTACTATACTTAATCAAACCGAACATGAGTACTTATATTCAAATTCACTATCACATAGTATTTGGCACTAAATATAGAATTCCTTGTTTGGAAGAAAATCAACGAGACCTTCTTTTCAAATATATCTGGGGAGTTTTGAATAATAAAAGGTGCCATTTGTATCGCATCAACGGTGTAGACGATCACATTCATATTCTCACCCATATTCATCCATCTACGGCTCTGTCGTCGTTGATTAAAGATGTTAAGTTGGCAAGCCATGGATGGATCAAAAAGAAACAATTATTCCCTGCATTTAAGGGGTGGCAAGAAGGCTATGGAGCTTTTACCCATCACATCAACGACAAAGAACGTTTGATCCGGTATATAAAACAACAAAAAGAGCATCACAAGCGGGTAAGCTGGCCGGAGGAGCTGAAGGCTCTACTACAAGAACATGGAATCGCCTTCAACGATAAATACTTGTCATGATCTTTTCGGGTATTGTTCCATATGCATAGGTTGGGAGCCGCATACACGACAATTGTTCAACCCCGATTGGGGTTGTTCACTTTGGTTTGATTTCATATTCCCCGACATGCGTGTCGGGGCTAATCACATTTAACCCCGGTTCCCGGGGTAGTTTTCACGAAACTTTGAAAGTTGTTTTCTATTCGTGACTGTACGTTGGAGTGTTAGTAAACAAATAGAAAATCAAAAAAAGCCCTTTATTTTGGTTAGCCTTGAAGTCACTACCTCAAAATTGAAACTTTCCAGAAAGCGGTTTATTTCATTTCGTTTTCAAATTCATCAATCATCATCTCCATAAAAATTCGGGCCGATTCTACACCCAGTTTTTCCAGCTGATCTTTCGGCAGCCCGTCCCATACTTCGTAGGTAACTGCATCAATTCCGAAGGTTTTGTGCGACCAGTTTTTAGCGATGGGCGAATTGGTTGGAAACGGTTCAACATTCAATTCAATATCGGGAAGCTCCTGCTTGATTTGATCCAGCCACTGGTAGGTGAACAAGTGTGGAAAAGTCTCAATCTCTTCCAGTATGGGATAGAAAACAGTCTCGCCGGTTGAGTGGAAATCGATTGCGTAAAATACCTTTCGGTCGTCCCTTCTAAGCAGGGGTAGAAGTGATCGCCGCACCGCATTTGTTTCCGGCTGGTTGAAATATTGCCAGTCTCTGTTCAGATCCACACCGGCAGCGTTGGTTCTCCAGTGGCCGTTATCGGCTCCGTCCGGATTCATCAGCGGGTATGTCCATATGTCGAAGTATTCCCTGAATTTTTTGGCCAGATCGTTGTCTGAGGTAAGCTCTTCAATGAAATGAAGACCGGTTAAATATCCCGGGATTTCCGGGGGATGTTGGCGTCCATAAATTAATACGACACCTTTAACCGGCTCATCAGAGTATTCAGAAATTTTAAGCTGATAAATGGGTCGCCCCTGGTGTGAACTGCCAACGACAGAACGCTGAATAAATGCTTTTTTTGCAAGCCGGTCTGACCATTTACGAAACTCTGTGGTGGTTTGTGGAACCTGCGCGGAAATCCAGACCGGTTCCGGGCCAATATCTAAAGAGATAATTCCGTTACCAGTTTCAGGTTCTCGATTGTATTTTGTGGAATCGGCCGTTTGCCAGGATTGTCCGTTATCGTAACTTATTTCAGGCCTGTATCGATGGCGTCCATCCGCATAGGTGAGTTCCAGGGTTACATGGGTGGAATCATCAGCCCAAATCTGAAATCCGTACCACGGACTGTTGTTGATGGGGCTTATTTCCGGATTGATCTGCAGCCGGTAGTGATACGGACTGATACGGATAACGTCATTCACTCTTGAACCGCGAAATTCATTTGTAATCCAAACCCCATCTTCAAGAAACCCAATGGTTCGTTTATTCTGGTGGTTAATTTCCCGGTCGGTAGTTTCGGTTACTCCCTCAGGATCGTAAGAATAGCCGGTAAACTCTTCAGAAGTTTTGCAGCCGTTTATAACTAAAATTGCAGTTAAAAGTATGAAGAGGAATGATTTACGGGTGTTGAGCATTAAAGTGGTACGTTTTGAGATGATATTCTCTGCAGAAAAATTTTCTATGTTCAGGAAACTACATATACTGTTAGTCCCGATTTTATAAAAGATATAAAAACTCATTTGTTGAATACTATTCAAGATAACGCTACTTACAAGCTTTTTCTTTTTTTATCTATTTCCTGTATTGCTCTATTACTGCCAAACAAGGCGGAAGCTCAAGAAGACGAACAAGAGCCAATCGTTTGGGATGTATCATTTGAGGGTAATGAAAACTATAGGGATATGGTATTGAATGAGATCATTGCTACATCGAGCCCGGGTTTTTTCCAGAAAATATTTGGCCGCACAGGAGATTTTGCACTCAACGAAATGGAGGTTCGGCGCGACCGGATCCGGATTATGAGATATTACGAGCGCAGGGGTTATCCAAATGTAGATGTTAGTTATGAGATAAAAGATCGGAAGAAAGCGTGGAAGAAAGATGTAGTTTTTCTGATCAGCGAAGGAAATCCTCTGCAAATTCGATCAACAGAAATTGAAATCGATGCTACATCCGAAATAGCAGATGAGATAAGATCATCACGCGAGTATAAAAGAGCTGAAGAACAGCACGCGTTTCAGGTGGGTAATCGTTATCAAACGTTGAGACGAGTGGATGTTGAGGGGCGCTTTTTAAACCTTCTTGAAGAGCTGGGTTTTGCCTGGCCGGAAGTTGAAATAGAAGCAGAGGTAGACTCGGTTGCGAGCCGGGCTGATATCACCATAAAAGCTAATCCCAATGCAAAAACCTATTTTTCTGATATTGAAATTGAGGGTGAAATATCTGTACCGGAAAGAATTTTAATTCGTGAAACAGATATCAAGGAGGGGGAGCTCTACAGACAAAGTAAATTACAGGATGCACAACGGCAGGTTTTTAATCATCACTTGTTCCGGTTTGCAACAATAACCATCCCCGATCAACCTCAAGATTCAACATTGAATGTGATATTGCGGGTGCGGGAGCATCCAAAGCGATCGGTTCAGGCAACGATCGGTTTTGGAAGAGAAGAGCTGTTACGGACCCAGGTGAGCTGGCAAAACAGGAATATTACCGGTACAGGTCATCGTTTTGGGGTGAGCGGCAGGGCTTCGTTTATTGAGCAGAGGCTAAGTACCGACTTTTTGGTTCCCTATGTGTTTAATACCCGAAGCAGCAATGTAAGCAGTATTTTTGGTCAGCATAAACTGGAGCCGTCGTTTGAACTGTTGCGTGCCGGTTTCAATAACAGCTTAATCTATCAGTTCGACCGAACGAAAACGGCGACGGCCTCTTATGAATTTTCGATCAACGAGGAGCTTTCAAGAAATAGTGATTCAGCACTGCCCGACTCAGTTTTGAACTACAATGTGTCATCTCTCTCCTTTTCAGGCTATTACAGTGAGGGTTTGAGCCGTGAACCTCGCGGTTGGGTAATTCAACCGTTTATTGAGATATCCGGTACATTCAGCGAGTCTACATTTACCTTTCAGAAAGCGCTGCTCGATGTTCGCAGATATACACATCTTACAAACCACCTGGTCTTTGCCACTCGGATTAATACCGGTGTGATATTTTACGGGGGAGAGCAGCGATTACCCGCTAATATTCGTTTTTTTACCGGAGGGACAAACTCGGTGCGTGGCTGGAACCGCCAGGAACTCGGCCCGAGCAGAGTGCGGTTTGATGACTCCGGAGATTTTGAGACTTATATTCCGGTTGGAGGCCGCTCGATGTTTACCTTTAACCTGGAGCTGCGACAGGACTTGAATGAACTGATTCCCAAGGTTGGCCTTGCCGCATTTTTGGATGGCGGACAGATCTGGAGTGATTTAAATAATATGGACGAGCGACCAATCCAGTATGGAGCCGGCGGAGGGATTCGGTATCAATCGCCAATCGGGCCGGTTCGAGTGGATATTGGTTACAAGCTGAATCCGACGGATGAGGATCTGAATATTTATGAAGGTGAAGATTTTGGCAGTGCGTGGAGCCGTATTGGAATTCATTTTAGCATTGGGCAAGCATTTTAATGACACAGGAACCTGAAACACATACCGAAACCAAAAATAATCGCCGATGGGTGAAGTGGGCAGTTTTTGCAGCCATTCTGATCGGGCTGATTGTTTCACTGCGTCTCTTTTTAAAGAGTGACATGCTATTCAACTATGCCCGGAATTTAGCTGAGAAACAGGTCGGAGAGATTCTAAACGGCTCGCTGGAAATTGAATCCATTAGGGGCGATCTGCTCAATGGATTTACAGTCTATGGAGCGAGGGTAGCAGACAATCAAAATGAAACCATTGCCACTCTTGATTCCGCTTATGTTCGTTACCGGTTTTTTGATGTGATCAGGTCACCTTACACAGTGGAGCAGTTATCTATTCATGGCATGCAATCATTTATAAAACAGGACGCCGATTCTGTTTGGAATGTGACGGCACTGTTTCCCGAAGCAACAGCGGAAGACGAACAGGCAGGATCTGTTTACTGGGCGATCGGAGATTTGGAAATCAGTGATTTGAATGCAGATATAGAATCAGACTATCTGCTGCCTGATGGATTTGTGAATGTGCGAAATCTAAATTTATCGGCTTCGGGCGGTATGGAAAAGAGCGGATATTCCGCAAATATTCGATCGCTTGAGTTTCAGCTTGAGGAGGCGCGGCTGCCGGAGCAGGTTGACTTCATGATGGAAGCGCGCGGTGATGACGAACGGATCACGCTAGAATCACTGGCTGTTCAGACCGGGCGAACAATGCTGCGGGCAGAGTCTCAATACGATATAAATGAGGCCTTAACCGCTTCTGCAGGGTTTACACCGCTGAGCCGGGATGATATTGCAGCTTATGTTGAGAACTTGCCGCTTCAGCACGATCTGAATATTGAAATTGGTGCGGAGGGGCAGTTATCGAATCTAAGCCTTTCAGCAAATATTTCCGGTACGGGAATGGAAATGCTGAGTATCGAAGCAATTCTCAATGCGGAAGGATCTCCTTCCCTGAGCCGGATTGATGTCAACATTCAGAATCTCGACACTCCGGAGCTAACAGGCATTGAACTGTCACCTTCGGTTGCTGAATTTCAGTTTTCTGGAGAGGGATTTATTCCACTGGAAAATTTTCAGGAGTCGGATTGGTCAGGCAGCATGAATTTCGCGGATTTATCATACGATCAATATCAAATTGACCGGTTTGAATCGGATTACGAACTGGATGACGACAGAGCTAATTTTACAGCGAAAGCAATCAAAGCCGGAGAACAGATTGATCTGGAATTCGCAGCAGAACAGATCTGGAGCGAGGTTCCCGTATGGAATGGAAGGATTGAGACTGGCAGTATTAATCTGGCAACATGGCTGGCTGAGCCCGGTCTGGAGAGTGAGATGAATATCAGGACCACATTTTCGGGCAGTGGAATCTCTCCGGATCAAATACAGGCGAATACCGAAATAGCTGTTGAAGGTGGAAGCTTTGGTGAACAGCCGTTTTCCGAAATTCTCTTCAGGGGTAATTTGAATACTCAAACTCTTGCCGGAAATTTGTCGGCACGGCTCGACCAAAGCAGATTGGAAGCGCGAATGGATGCAGAGAGCTGGCAGCAGGAGCCGAGCTACAATTTTAATGTCTCTATCCTTGAATTTAATCTGGCTGAGATTGCCGGTTTTGAAGATTTCCCAACACTGCTAAACGGTACATTTGAAGGCTCGGGGAGCGGTATCAGCCTTGACACGATTCAGATGCAGGCAGCGGTCGCAATGGATTCAAGTTTTGTAAACAAAGCTCCGATTGAGACACTGAAGTCGGATATTAGGATAGAGAATCAATTTCTTACGTTGGAAAACACACTCCTCGAAAGCCCGATTGTGGATGCTGAAATTTCGGCTCGTCATCATTTAACGGATCTGGCCAATCTGGAAAATCGTGTTGATTTCCGGGCTACCCTCAAGGATTTACAGCCACTGGCACCGCTGGCAAACGCGGAGGTGTTGAAGTCGGAAGGTGAACTTAGCGGAGTTTTAAACCGGAGCGGAGAAGGATATCTGGCATTTAACGGAGAGGCCAGTTTGCAGAACATCCAGCTAGATTCCCTGTTTCTATCCGATGAGTTGAATGGAAATATACAAGCCCGCCTGATGGATGATCCTGAAGCGGACATTGAACTTCAGTTGAGGAAATCGACCGTGAGTGGTTTTACGGTTCAGGATGTGAGATTTCAAAGTAGTGTAAAGCAGGGGGAGTCTGCAACAAGCGGGGATTTTACTTTCGAAATTTTTAATGAAGATGTTTGTACCCTGCACCACGAAGGAAATTTCCGGGTTGAAGATACGGCTGCATTGGTTCAGACTACGATGCTCGATTTTTCTACAGAGCTTCGTAAGTTGACTTTGGACCGTCCCTTTGATTTTGAATATGACATGGAAAATCAAACGGCCCGGCTTGATACAGCTACGATCCGGGATTCATCTGAAGAGGCTTTTCTTTCCATATGGGCAAAAGAAATTTCATCTGAAGTGCAGGACGCCGGATTGGTAGCTGAAAGGCTTAACTTGGGAGCCATTCAAACCCTGATGATGGAAGATCCTGTTGCTGAAGGGTATTTATCAGGTGAGCTTAATTTTGAAAATGAAGACGACAGCCTCTACGTATCGGTTAACGGTGATGTTCGTGATATTGTGTATGAAGACGGTTCAATGGACCGGTTTAACTTTTATCTGAATATTGAGGAGGAGTGGCTTCAGTTTGCATTTGGTGGGATTGAAAATGAGAATCGGCTATTTGAAGGCCTACTTCAGGTTCCCTATGTACCCGGCAATCCCGCAACATTTGACGATCAATTTTTTGATCGGGAGGTCGCCGGATACTTTGAGCTGTTTGATACAGATCTGTCTTACTGGTTTACATTTCTGCCCGATTTTGAATCGGAGGAAACAAGCGGAAGTATAAACATGAGGGCCGATTTGTCAGGTACTGCAGGGAATCCGGAACTGATCGGAAATCTCCAGCTTCAGCAGGCCAAATTTTCAGGAATTGAGATTGACAGCGCTGAACTGGATCTGAATTACGTGCACGATGACGAGTACGTAGAATTTGAAGGACAGGTGATAGCCCGGGGTGAACCGGTTTTGGATATGGATGCCCGCTTCCCGTTTATTGTTGATCTTCGGTCGGCTGAAGTTCTGCTGCCGGAGCAGGATGATGAAGTGTCTCTGAATTTCAAAACGGATGAATTCAATCTGGCCATTTTTAATGACTTTCTGGATAATGAAATGTTTAGAGAGCTGCGCGGTCGGCTGAACGGTGATCTTTCATTGTCGGGCAGGCTGGATGATCTTCAGACGTCAGGCAACCTGGAGCTTTTAAGCGGAAACCTTAGAGTGGTGCCTGCCGGTATCACGCTCAGTGATATCAGTTCCAAAGTTAATTTTTCAGGTGAAAGTGTAGAACTTGAACGGTTCAGGATGAAAAGTGGCCCCGGACAGATAGAAGCCAGCGGTTCGCTTGAAATGGAGGATCTTACTCCGGGTAATTTACAGATGACCATCCGTGGCCGACAATTCCAGGCAGCCAATACATCTGAGTATAAAGCGATTATTGACCTGGACGCCAATCTGACCGGAACAGTTGAAGAGCCAAGGTTAACGGGTAAACTCACATTTTTGAATGGATTTGTAAATCTTCAAAATTTCGGAGAGGAGTCTGTTGAGGATGTTCAGCTCGAAGATGAAGAGGAGTCCGAGCCGGTTGAGTTTTATGAAATGCTTGAAATGGAGATGAATGTCGGTATTGAAAGGCAGTTTTTTATCCGAAACCGGCAGTTTCTGGATATGGAAATTGAGCTGATCGGTGATGTGGACCTGGTCAAGAGAAGAAATGAGGATCTTCAGATGTTTGGGTCGCTGGAAGGCGTTAGGGGCTATGCCCGGCCGCTTGGCAAAAACTTTATGCTGGATGAGGCATTGGTGACCTTTTATGGACCGGTAGATGATCCGGAATTGAATATTCGTACAGAGTTTGAACCGGCACAGGCCCAGTCGGAGGTGCAGATTTTCTATATCATAGAAGGGACGGCACAAGAACCGAAGTTCCGATTTGACAGTGAGCCGCCTTTGGAACTGCAGGATATCATCAGTTACACTCTTTTTGGCAAACCATTTTATGAGCTGCAATCGTGGGAGCAGGTGGTTGCAGGAAGCGGAAGCAGTCCGAGTGCTGCAAACCTGGCACTCGATGTACTTCTCGATCGGGTTGAAATGCTGGCGTCTCAAAGCCTGGGAATTGACGTGGTTCAAATTGATAACAGCCGAACCGGTTCAGACAGCTCAACCTCTATTAAAACCGGCTGGTATCTGAATCGAAGAACGTTTTTCGCTGTGATCAATGAGATTAGCAGCAGCCGTCCGAAAACCCTGTTTATGCTGGAGTATATGCTAACTGAACATCTGGAGCTTCTTATCACGCAGGGAGATGACTCAAGAGAAGGTATTGATCTGAGGTGGAAATACGAATATTAATTCGCAATAATAGGGTAATAAGTGAAATATTAAGGGATTGAATCGGTTTTAAATTATGAACCTCAGTGCGAATATTTAAGCGGTGCTCGAATCATATATCCCTTGATCAGCCTTACTTTCAAATAGATAAATCGACATATTATTCAAAGAACTCAAATCATGAGCTCAATTTAAAATTATCATGACGCTAGTCGACCTTCTCAAATACGCAATTATTGTACTGGTTGTTGTAGTTGCGGGATGGTTTTTCTTCAGTTACGAGAAACCGGAACGTGTAATGCACAGTGATTTGGGTGCGTGTGATGAACCTCTCTCCTACAGAATCGGGACTATCGATCCTCGCTTCGATATATCAGAGGAGGAAGTTAAGGATGCTATGCAGGTAGCCAGCACGCTTTGGTCTGAAGCTATTAACCGCCCCCTGGCCTATTATGCTGAAGATGGCGAAATAGCGATAGATTTTATTTATGACGATCGTCAGGAGCTGGCAGTGGGCGAAATGCGTTTTCGAGAACAAATAGAGTCTGAGCAGATAAGAACAGATCAGCTTCAAAGAGAGTACGAAGTTCGCCGAGCCCGGTTCGAGCAAAAATCATCTGAGTATGAACAGCTGGCAAATCAAACCAAACGGGAGATTGACGAATTAAATAAATGGGCTCAGGGGAAGAACGGAACCCTGGACTTGACGGAACAGGAACGGCGATATTTTGAGCAGAAGAAAAAAGATGTGGAGAGGATGCAGGAAAGATTGTTGTATGAGAAAAGTGTACTCGATCAGCTTGCACATGAGATCAATAATTATGTAGATCGACTAAACAATCGAATCGAAGAGAGTAACACGCTGATTGATCAATACAATGAAGATTATGCCGGAGAAAGTCGGTTTACAAAAGCTACCTACCGTAATTTAAATGTAGGCGGTGTGATAACAGTGAACCAGTTTTTGAATAAGCGAGACCTCTATCTTGTACTTGCTCACGAGTTGGGTCATGCGCTAGGACTTAAACATGGAGATGATCCCAAATCAATTATGTACAGCCAGATGGGCGGGCAGGAGATTTATCCGATCATTCAGCTTACCACCGAAGACAAGCGTGCCATTGCTGAAGTTTGCAAATAGTAAATAATCGGTTAGATAGTGTTTAAAAATTTACTATAATTCTTTGAGAGCAGGTTAATTAGCTTAATTTTTTCATTATAAAATGGAGGGGAGGATGGTAAAGTTTAAAACAGAACTGAAGTGGGGATTGATTTTCATCGCTGTATTATTCTTGTGGATGATTTTTGAGAAGTTGATGGGCTGGCACGGAGAAAATATTGAGAGCCATGCCACCATGACCAATTTTTTCGCCTTGATTGCTGTAGTCGTTTATGTGATTGCTTTTCTGGATAAGCGGAAGAACGACTATGGCGGATATATGACCTGGACTCAGGGATTTATGACCGGTTTTTATATTACCGTGGTGGTTGCCGTTTTAAGCCCTCTTGCCCAATGGATTATTCACGGACTTATCTCTCCTGAGTATTTTGAAAACATTATTGATTACTCTGTACAATCCGGACAGATGTCGCGCAGTGAAGCCCGCGGATATTTTAATATGAAGAGTTACATGATACAGGGTTCGCTCGGAGCCTTGATGATGGGGGTTGTCACATCGGCAATTGTAGCCGCCTTTACAATGAAGAAACCGAAGTAAAATATTGTATCGACGAACTGATTTTTATTGATTCTCATCCAAGTTCAATTAACGGTATGTCGGTTTAGAGGTATGAATGATCCCTTGTACATGTAAGAGAGGCTGTTTTTTATGTTGAACCAACAAAATTATGGATCATTACATTGTGCTTTACTATTGCCACGGAAACACGGAAGGGCACGGAATTTTCCGTGTTTCCGTGGCAATTTTCAAATCTTCAAAAAAAATGAGCGCGGCATTTATCCAATAGTATAGTAAGGCTGAAAGCCTTGTTCATCCCAGCCTGTGGCATCGCCACAGGTTACCAACATCGACAAATACCCTAAAGGCTGAAAGCCTGTAACAGAACGCCCGACATCAAAATGATCATAAACAGCTGAGTTATAGGGTGGGTCTGGTTAAGTTCATAAAAGAATACGATGTGGTTAAATAGTTTACGCGCTTCAAAGATTTTGAGCTGCGATTCTATTCTGCCTGTTGCAGGCCTACAGCCTGCTATCTGATTTGGTGAATCTATTGACCCGGGACGGTGCCCCGGGCTGGGTTGTTTCAGGCTTTCAGCCTTTTTTTAGATAAGAACGTTGTATCCCTTCTTGTTTTCGCTTCATGTGCAGAAAATGAGCATGGTATTATGTATATCCTCAGGAATGGAGTCTAATCTTTGAAAATTTAGGTTCAAATTTAGGTTTACAAATCTATGTGGTCATCTTAACAAATCTACTTTGAATCAATTTTTACAAGTTTATGAAAGTGGTTTTTTAATTTAGTATTCTCTTCCTGAATACATTTAAAAAACCATTTTCATATGAACACTATAAAGCTACTATTTACCTCTCTTCTAATTTTTCTGATAACATCACCTGCAGCTTCTCAATTGCTGAACGACCGTTTTCAGTTCGATCCGGAGCTGCCTTATCAGTCCGGAATTACATCGCCTGCCGAATTTTTAGGGTATCAACCCGGAGAAGAGTATTCTCATCACTATCAGCTGGGAGCCTATCTGAAAAACCTGGCTTCTGAAAGCGACCGGGTATCTGTTATAACTTACGGGCAGACCTATGAGGGTCGCGATCTCTGGCTGGTTATTATCACCGGTGAGGAGAATCATGACAATCTTGAACAGATCCGGGAAAACAATTTGAGGCTTGCCGATTTTGAAGATCTGAGCCGAAGTGAAGTTGCTGAGCTGGCGGAAGATCATCCCGCCATTGTATGGCTCAGCTATGGCGTACATGGGAATGAAGCATCCAGTGCGGAAGCGGCACTGCAAACGGCCTATCGTCTGGCGGCAGCTGAGGACGAGGAGTCGGTGCGATTCAGAAATGAATCTGTAGTGATTATTGATCCGATATTGAACCCCGATGGCCGCGATCGCTATGTAACCTGGTACAAATCATCTCAGGCACATATGCTCAACACAGATCCGGTTGACCTGGAACATGATGAGATCTGGCCGGGCGGACGAACCAACCACTACTGGTTTGATCTGAACCGTGACTGGGTATGGCTGGTGCATCCCGAATCGAGAGGAAGAATTGCGGAGTATCAGAAATGGATGCCGCAGGTTCATCTCGATATTCACGAACAGGGTTTTAACAACAACTACTTCACCATGCCGGGAACCACACCCCGCAACCTTCAGCTCCCTGATGATTACGAAGAGTGGAGTGATCGGTTTGGACGGGGCACGATTGAAGAGTTTGACAAACACAATGTCAACTACGCCACAACCGAAGCGTTTGATTTCTTCTATCCCGGCTACGGATCTTCCTACCCGAGTCTGATGGGCGGAATCGGAATGCTTGCCGAGCAGGGCGGACATAGCCGCGGCGGGCGTGCCGTTGAGACAGAGGATGGATATGTTCTGACTCTGCAACAGAGAATATTTGATCACTATAAAAACAGTGTGGCTACGGTGCGCACGGCCGTTGAAAATCGTCAGGAACTGCTAAACTATTTCCGGGAAGCGCTGAATCCGGCCAATTCGAAAGTGGAAACGAAAGCGTACGTACTGCCGGATAATCCAAATGATCACACCTACGATGTAATTGACATCATGCTGAAGCAGGGTGTGAAAGTGGAACGAGCCAACGAGAATTTTACTCTTCGAAATGCTTTTGACTACTGGGACAATGAAGCTCAGCGGCGGTCATTCAATCAGGGTGATTTTATCATCCGTACCAATCAGGCCAGACATTTGTTTATTACCACATTGTTTGAGCCGCAGATGGTTATTGAGGACTCGGTGATGTACGATATGTCGGTCTGGTCCATCCCGATGGCGTACAATCTGGACGCTGCCCGTGTGAACAACGACCCGTCGGTATCAACATCGATGGTTGAAGATGTTCCGGCACGCGATAATGGCGTAGTCAATCCGGCTGCTAAATATGCTTTTGTGATCGATTGGGATCAACCTACAGCACCGAAGGCATTGGGTGAACTTTGGAGGAAAGGTTACAACGTGCGTTCTGCGGAGAAGGTGTTCAGCAAGGATGGAGTGGAATTTTCCAGGGGAACATTGATCGTCTTGATGGGACGAAACTATGATAAAAGAGATGATGTAAGCAGCGATATGCAAGAAGTGGCAGAGTATGCGAGTGTTCGCATTTATGGACTGGATACCGGACGAATGGATTCGGGAATCGACTTGGCGTCTCGAAGCAGCAACGTTCTGCACCAGCCGAAAGTGGCCATGGTGATCGATCAGCCGTTCAACTCCTACACGGCCGGACAGATCCTGTTTCAGTTTGATCGCAATGTAGAGTATGGAATTTCCCGAATCCGCTCATACCGACTCGCATCTGTAGATCTGGATGAGTATGATGTTGTAATTCTTCCGGGTCAGCGGGGTGATGCACCTCACTACGGTGAACAGCAACAGCAAGCTTTAAAAGAGTGGGTAGAACGAGGTGGTACTCTTGTTACAACTGAGGCTTCGGCGTTCAGTATGACGAAAGATCGCATGGAGTGGACCGGCGTAGAGCTTGTGAAAGATGAGGAAGAGGATCAGGATGAAGAGGCTGATATAGAACCGGTAGCGTACACCCCATACGAAGCAAGAGTGGATACATTCGGGCTTCGCAGAATTCCCGGCACTGCTTTCAAATCTCATGTAGATGTGTCGAATCCGCTGGCATTCGGTGTGAAGGAGAGACTATACAGTCTCACCGGCAACACAGATCAGCTGAAACCGTCGAGCGACTACCAGGTAGTAGGTTATTATGAGAAAGATGCATCGCAGCTGTTGGCTTCCGGATATGCGTCTCAGGAAAATATTCAGAAAGCGGCCGGGAATGTATTTGCCGGGGTTACATCCATGGGTAGCGGCAAAGTTGTTCTGCTGACTGACAACACCCAATACAGGATGTTCTGGAGAGGTCCGGAACGACTAATGATCAATGCGGTGATGTTGGTGCCGTCGATGTAGGAAAAATGAATCGGTAAATCGGTCGTTCGTCCATCGTTATTCGTCAATCAGATAAAGATGAACTGCGATTCACCGAACAGTAACCCACCCTCCGTCTCCCTCCCTATGCCTCCGAAAAAGCGCCGGAGCCACAAGGAGGGAGGGGAATTTGTTGGCCGGTACAGCTATATGAAACACATTCCAAGACCCGTTCTTTATTGCAAAACCTCAGCATAAATACGAGAAGAAAGGTTCTCATTGCCTCGATACGCCGTTTGTATTTGGAAAGGGACGAATTGATTTCAATTTTTGTCAAAAGCATTCAAATTTCAAAAAAGAAGTTGGGTAAGTAGAGTTTTAAGTACCTACAAATCGGTGAATCGGCCGTCCATCGTTATTCGTCAATCAGAAAAAGATGAACTGTGATTCACCGAACGACCGAACTGCGATGGACGATTTCATATCCCAAAAAATACCATATCTGATTCCATTCTAATCACCCGGCAAAATTGATACGATTGTCATTATCTATATGAATTGGGTGTAAAGGATTTACTATTTTATATATGATTAACGTAAACCACTAATAAGAGTTTGGATGGAAAAGAAAGAGAATCAAAACGCTGCGAGCAACGAAAGTAAATGCCCGTTTCATAATGGTAACGGAGTTATTAAAGACACCGCCGGATCAGGAACCAGAATCCGTGACTGGTGGCCCAATAAATTGGATCTGGATATTCTGCGTCAACACTCACCATTTTCTGACCCGATGGGTGAGGATTTTGACTACGCAGAAGAGTTTAAAAAAATTGACCTGAATGAGGTTAAAAAAGATCTCAATGATCTGATGACCGATTCTAAAGATTGGTGGCCGGCAGATTGGGGTCACTACGGACCACTGATGATCCGCATGGCTTGGCACAGTGCCGGAACGTATCGTGTGGCCGATGGACGCGGCGGCGGAAGTACCGGTAATCAGCGTTTTGCACCTGTGAACAGCTGGCCTGATAACGTGAGTCTTGATAAGGCACGCAGATTGTTATGGCCCATCAAAGAAAAATATGGCAAAAAGCTGTCATGGGCTGACCTTATTATTTTAGCCGGAAACGTTGCCCTTGAGTCAATGGGCTTTGAAACGTTTGGTTTTGGCGGTGGTCGTGCCGACGTGTGGGAGCCGGAAAGAGATATTAACTGGGGACCTGAGCATGAATGGCTGGGCGACGAGCGTCATGATGAAGACGGTAATTTGAAAGGACGGCTCGCTGCCGACCACATGGGTCTGATCTATGTGAATCCTGAAGGACCAAACGGAGAGCCTGATCCCAAAAAATCTGCGGAATATATCCGCCAATCGTTTCGCAGAATGGCGATGAATGATGAAGAGACCGTGGCTCTTAACGCCGGTGGACACACCTTCGGTAAAGTGCATGGCGCGGCTCCGGAAGAGCACAACGGACCCGATCCGGAAAAAGCTCCAATGGAAGAAATGGGACTTGGCTGGAAAAACAGTTATGGTACCGGAAAAGGACCCGATACTATCACGAGTGGATTGGAAGGAGCCTGGACAAACAATCCGCTTCAGTGGGATAACGGATACTTCAAAAACCTGTTTGAGTATGAGTGGGAACTGACCAAAAGTCCGGCCGGAAAATGGCAGTGGACACCCAAAGATGGAGCAGGAGACGAAACTGTACCTGATGCCCACGATCCAAATAAGAAAAATGCTCCGATGATGCTTACCACGGATATTGCAATGATCGCAGATCCTGAGTACAAAAAGATATCAGAGAAGTTTTACAATGACCCGGAATACTTTGCCGATGTATTTGCAAAAGCTTGGTTCAAGCTGGTACACCGGGATATGGGGCCCAAAACCCGATACCTCGGACCTGAAGTTCCGGAAGAAGACCTGCTTTGGCAGGATCCGATCCCCGAAGTGGATCACGAACTGATCAACGACAAGGATATTGAAGATCTGAAAGGAAAAATTCTCGATACCGGACTTTCTGTCTCAGAACTGGTATCGACTGCATGGGCTTCTGCATCAACCTATCGCGACTCAGACAAACGTGGCGGAGCCAATGGTGCTCGGGTTCGTCTTGAGCCGCAGAAGAACTGGGAAGTAAATAACCCAAGACAACTCGAGAAGGTACTCGGTAAGCTGGAAGAAGTACAGAAAGAGTTTAACGACTCGCAGTCCGGAGACAAGAAAGTATCACTGGCAGATGTGATCGTTCTCGGTGGATGTGCCGCTATTGAAAAAGCAGCAGAGAAAGCCGGTCACGATATCAGCGTTCCGTTCACACCGGGGCGTGCAGATGCATCTGCAGATGAAACCGATGTGGAGTCTTTCGAGTGGATGAAGCCTGAAGCTGACGGCTTCCGTAACTACTTTAAACCACACGCTCGCAGAACTGAAACAGCCGAAGAGATGCTGGTGGACAGAGCTCAGCTAATGACGCTCACTATTCCTGAAATGACCGTACTTCTCGGCGGAATGCGCGTACTGGATACCAACTGGGACGGAACACGTCACGGTGTGTTTACCGAAAAACCGGGTACACTTTCAAACGACTTCTTCACAACTCTGCTGGATCTTAGCAACGAATGGAAGGCAACTTCCGAAGAAGGAGATCTTTTTGAAGGTCGTCACCGCGACACCGGAAACGTGAAGTGGACAGCCACACGTGCTGATCTGATCTTCGGTTCAAACTCTGAATTGAGAGCTGTAGCCGAAGTCTACGGAAGCTCCGACTCTGAGGAGAAATTCCTTAACGACTTCGTGAAAGCGTGGGACAAAGTGATGAATCTGGATCGCTTTGATCTGAAATAATCTCATCATCCACTCACAATAGTGGAATTAAGATTAAAGGCAGTTTCGGTTTAAACCGGGACTGCCTTTTTTATTTTAAAATGAATAGTCAGTCAAACTATATTTACTGGAATATATCGCCACTACCACCTCATTTTATCCTGAAATGTATCTTAGTGCTGTGTCTTTGTAGGTTCGGCTTATCGGTAACTCAGTATTTCCAAGGGTAACTGATTTACTGCTAAATTCGGTAATGAAATCCAGGTTCACGATGTAAGATCTGTGAATTCTTACAAATGTCTCGGGTAAGCTTTCTTCAAACGAGGAGATAGTATCACGAGTGATCAGTGACTGGTCGTTAAAATATATCTTCACGTAGTCGCTTAAACTTTCAAGGTACATTAATTCATTAAGTTTTATTTGATGGTTTGAGCGGTCTGCTCGAACAGTTATAAAGGTTGTTTTCAGTGCTTCTTTCTCATCTTTTAACTGTTCTAACCTGAATTCGTTTTCCCTGAACCGCCTGTACAAAAGGTAGAACGCTTTCAATAATACAACCAGGTAAATGGTAAAGCCCAGAACAAAGATATTTGTCATCATTGGGTCAAGCTCACCGTAGTTATAATTTGCCAGCACAATAAAGGAAATTGTAATGACTACCATTTCCAGATAAAAAGATATGATCAGGGTATAGATCGTGTAAAGCGTAAACCGTGTGTACTTTTTCTTTAGAAGGAATTGTGGGACGATGTAATAATTAAAAAAGTAGGAGGTTGCCATGGCAACAGGCAGCAAGAAAGTCACAAAATAGAAACTCTTACTATAGTCGCCGTAAGTGCTGCCAAAAACTGCTACCAGAATTGAAGCGGCCACTGTCCAAAATAAGATATGTTTACCAGGCTGCATTTTTTTAATTCAAAAATCGCGATTATGTATCAAAACAACATCTTTTATCGGTGGATTACACGTTTTGAGAGGGATTTAACATTGCTCAAAACAGCCTGAGTAAGATACATTTCTTGTGAACATTCATTCACATAATAATAAACTATGATTGATCTATTTTTTATTGGCGGACCGCTTTTCATGGGAATATTGACCATCATTCTAATTGCGTTGGTTGCAACAGCTGTATATATCGCTGTTCAAAGAAAAACTGAACGCTCAGGTTCTCTACCAGTTAATTGGTTAAAAGAGATCGGAATACTTGGTTTAGTGATTGGAATACTTGGTCAGTTCCTTGGTTTATATCAGGCTTTTTCTGCAATTGAACAGATGGGTTCTGTTTCACAGACAATGCTTGCCGGTGGACTCAAGGTTTCGTCAATAACATCGATTTATGGGCTTGTGATTTTTATCCTTGCTGTTCTTCTACAGTTTGGACTTAATCTGACAAATAAAGCCCAATAAGAAACAACCTATAAGTTTAATACTGAATATCTAGAGGCAGTTTTGGTGAAAACCGAGACTGCCTTTTTTTATTTAGCCCGAATTTAGTCAATAAATATTGAGGATAGTTCATAGCATTAAAAATTATTTTCTCAATTGAATTTTTTGTTTCTAGATCAGTTTCAACGATATTTCACGCCATATTTAGTAATCGGTTTAGAAAATTTTGATACAAGCTCTTAGAACATACAGCAGGCTAATTTTAGCAGTACTTCCATTTTTCTTTATGGGTACTGTTGTACAGCATACTATTGATATGGAAACCTGGTTTTCTGTTGAGGAAGCTGCAAATGCAGGAAATTCGTTTATGGAAATTCTCGAAGATCATAGTCTCGAAGATGATATTCAATCTATGCTGTATGCCGGTTTAATTAGCGGTTCATTAATAGCCAATCCATCTCTTCGGGAATCTACCTTCAATAATTTTGAACGCACTGTACCCACTCCCCCTCCCGACATATCCTAAATTTGTGCGGCCTACTTACTAATGGCCTGTTGTCTAATGTTCGTACTGTTTGTGTTATTGGACTGAGATCTATGATTGATGTCAAAAACTGAATGAATAGGGTGAAGTGTATTTTACCCAATCTTAGGATGAAGGATTGACAGGCCATATATCATTCTCTATAAACCATTTTAAATTAAAAAATCATGTTTACTAAATTATCTGTTTTTACTACTGCCATTGTTCTTTTGTTCTCTTTTACCGCATGCACTTCTCAGTCTGATTCATCTCAGGCCGGTTCTTCAACTGAGCAGCTGAATGAAGATGTGTTAACACAAGAAGCTCAGCAGGCACTGACACCTGAGGAAATTCTTGAAGGCCTGAAAGAGGGTAACCAGCGCTTTGTATCAAACAATTTGACACCGCAGGATTATCAAGCCCAGGTTGAGAAAACATCTTCAGGCCAATATCCTGAGGCGGTCGTGATTGCATGTATCGACAGCCGTGTTCCCGTTGAATCTATTTTCGATAAGAGCATTGGAGATATTTTTGTTGCAAGGGTGGCCGGTAACTTCGTAAACGAAGATATTCTGGGCAGCGCGGAATTCGGTACTGCAGTTGCAGGCTCAAAAGTTGTAGTAGTGATGGGCCATGAACACTGTGGAGCTGTAAAATCTGCTATCGATGATGTTGAAATGGGCAATATTACAGCCATGCTTTCCAAAATCAGACCTGCTGTTGAGCTGTCTGAGGAAGATTACGAAGGAGAAGGTGAGATGACTTCCTCAAATGATGCGTATGTAACACATGTAGTGAACACCAATGTGCGTTACACGATTGAGCAGATGCGGGAGCGAAGCCAGATCATTTCTGAGCTCGAGCGTAATGGAGAAGTAGTTATTGCAGGAGCATTTTATGACCTGGACACCGGTGAAGTTACATTCCTCGACTAAATCATAAACCGTTCAGCGTGTGCTTTTGTAGGAAGGAGACTTCCAACTGCGGGAAAAGCACACGCATTTTAAAAACAAAATACTTCAAGTTTTTATATCTATATCTGCAGTAGGGAGCATGCTCGAGGAGTGAAAGCTGATTAAACGGTAAAGGTTGAATGAACAGCTGAAAAAGTCTCCGGCCACCCCGGATATTAAATCGCCAAACGATAAGGGAATTTATATTGAAATGGCGTTCGGTAATCCAGAATATAAATCAGGTAATTCTACGCTCAATAAGGTCAAATAGTCCCTGTACCAATAAAGCAAGCAGAGCTGCCGGCACGGCTCCCTCCAGGATAAGCGGAATACTGTCGAGCCGGATCCCGGTTAGGATCGGTTGACCATAGCCGCCGGCGCCGATCAAGGCGCCCAGAGTTGCCACCCCTACATTAATTACAGCCGATGTTTTTATTCCGGCTAAAATAGATGGAATGGCGATCGGCAGTTCAATTTTTCTGAGAATGAGTGAGTTGGGAAGTCCCAAGGCACGGGCTGATTCCATCACCGGCACAGGTATCGCTTTAATGCCGGCGTGTGTGTTCCTGACAATCGGCAGCAGGCTGTAGAGAAATAGGGCAGCCATGGCCGGAACAGCGCCAATTCCGAAAATTGGAATCATAAATACGAGCAGTGCCAGGGAAGGAATGGTCTGCATGATACCCACAGATCCAAGAACCGCTGTTTCAAGCCACGACACTTTTACCGCCAGAACACCCAGAGGTATGGCGAAAAGGATGGCAAGGCCCAGGGATACGACCACCAGGTAGAGATGGTCAACCGTATGGCGCAAGAGCCGCTCGGTAAACCCCGACGACTCGGATTCGGTTTCAATTTGGAATGTGTCATTGAGAAAAGCGGATGCAACAGCTTCATCAGCCAGCCGGTCTATCTTAACCTGCTTGTTCATGGCAATCATGTCCTGCTGTGAAATAGCACCTTCAAATCGCGTCATGGCACTAACAACCGACTCATCCAGCCCTTCACGGTAGAGAACAACCGCTTCGTAATCGGGGAAAAAGTTACGGTCGTCGTCAAGTATGGCCAGATCGTAATACTCAATTTCCGGATCGGTTGAGTAGAGATCGATCACATCAATACTGCCGGCTTCCAGACCGCGGTAGGCAAGGGCGTGTTCGAGCCCGTTTACCCGCTGCGGATTGAGTCCGTACTCCGATTGGATACCCGGCCAGCCGTCGCGGCGGTCCATGAACTCGTTGCTGAATCCGAAGGTGAGTTCCGGATGATCTCTCAAATCAGACATGGTCTGTATTCCCAGTCTCTCGGCCTTTTCCCGTTTCATTCCCAGGGCGTAGGTGTTGTCGAAGCCAAGAGGCCGGCTCATTCTGATGCCCAGATCCTGGAGCGCCTGTCTGAGCTCTTCCACATTGTTGATGTCCTGACCGGCGAGGATCTCTTCGATGATGGTGCCGGTGTAGTCGGGGTAGAGATCAATTTCGCCGTTCAAGAGAGCACTCCAAAGAATACGTGTCCCTCCCAGCTGTTTGAACAACACGGCATCAGCTCCCTCGGATTCTATCGACTGTTCAAGCAATTCACCCAGAATCACCGACTCAGTAAATGCTTTTGTGCCAATTCTGACACTCTCCTGCGCAATGACTGATTGAACAGATGCAAAACTGCTACAGACGATGAGAAGCAGGGTAGTGGCCGTAAGACGATTCAATATCTTCATTCTACAGATCCTCCAGCGGACTGCGTTGGGCGTTCACAAACTGTTCTACAAACTCACTTGCGGGATTGTCAATGATCTCCCGGATGGTTCCTTCCTGGACAATGCGGCCCGACTGCATTAGAGAAATGGAATCGCCCAGAAACGCTGCTTCTCCCAGGTCGTGCGTTACAATCAGAACCGTTTTTTTGAGCTCTCTGAAAATTGATCGAAGATCGTTCTGCAGTTCGTGACGCACCAGCGGATCAATCGAACCGAGCGGTTCATCCATCAGAAGAATGGGAGGATCGAGCATGAGCGCTCGCATCAGGCTGACCCGCTGCGCCTGTCCGCCGGAAAGTTTTTCAGGTTTCCTCTCCAGCAGGGCCGGGTCGATATTGGTAAGGCTTGTCAGTTTTTCGATACGCTGTTCTACTGCATCGGGGTCCAGTTTTAAAAAGTTGGTTACCAGCGTAAGGTTCTCCCTTGCGGTGAGATGAGGGAAGAGTCCGCCGGTTTGAATCACATAACCCATTTTTCTTCTCAGCTTCAGCATATTGTCGGAATGCATTTTTTCACCTGCAATCTCAACGGTACCTGAGTCGGCCGGGATCAAGCCCATGATAATTCGAAGAAGAGTAGATTTGCCGCACCCGCTTGGACCGATAAGGGAAACCGTTTGCCCGGCAGGTATGGCCATTGAAACATTGTCGAGCACACGCTGATCGTACGTTTTAGTAATATTTTGGGCTGAGATCATGAGAGTAAATGTAATGGATTCAGCAGTGAACGCCTAAAGAATAGAGACCTGCCGGGCTGGCCATTTGTTTTTTCAAACAATTCTATTTTACATGTCTGCAGGTATAAGCTTGCCGGTATCTTCGTCATAATAGATACTGAAGACATATTGTGCCGGTTCATTTATCCGGGATGATTTTTCAAAAAAATGACCACTGTACCACTCTGCCCTATTTTTCAAGTAATCCGTAATTTTTATATCCAAATCGTTTGAAAATCCCCGTATAATTTCAATCTGTTCGACGTTAAGATCTGTATTAAAATCGATCAGATAGTACGCAATTTGCTGATCTGTCGAGACCTCACCTAACGCTTGCAGAATTTCCCTCAATGCAAATGTATCTGTAAATATGAGTTCTTCCGAATGAAGTCCGGGTACCTGACTTTTTAAGAACTCGAGCTGCTCAATATCTCTTTTTTCTTTATCTGAAAGAGGTATTGGATTTCCACTCTTTTCTGTGATAGGAACCGGATGGGAACAGTAATTCAGAACATGCTCTCCTTTCTTATCCTGATTCAGGTAGATTAACCACTGCTCTCCTTGCCGGACTAAAACTTCACATTGTCCATCATAAGCCATCTCAGGCGTGCCAGAGACAAAAATTCTTGAGGGTGTCACTCCTTTATAATTCGTAATAGATTTGGTTTCAGCAATATAGATCCGTTCATCAGATGATTCCAATTCATAGGTTCGACCGATTTCAACCACACCTATAAAATCAGAAGTCATATATAGATCATTTGTAGATGGTTCAATGCAAGAACAGGCCAACGCCACTTGGACAGGGGTTAATAGGAGAAAAATGAATACAAAGCGAATCATGGGGTATAATTAAACGTGCCGGTTTACATGTCAAAAGTGGCAATAACTCAAACTACCTGCAAGAGTAATGTCTTTACCATAAGTGAGAAACTGTGAGTCAGAGGCATTTAAAGGTGACAGTTCTCAACCTATTTGGAATGTTGACAATGCGATTGAAGTTAATTTAACAGTACAGATAATCAACTGAAATTAACAGGAGCAGAACATGAAAGCAGCTCAAATTAAAGAGCCGGGAAGTAATTTTGAAATTGTGGATTTACCGGTGCCAGAACCGTCAAGAAATGAAGTACTTATCAAGGTGGAGGCGTGCGGTATTTGCCACAGCGATGCCATGGTGAAAGACGGCCTATTTCCGGGTATTGAATATCCACGGGTGCCGGGTCATGAAGTTGTAGGAATTATTGAGGAGACCGGTTCGGAAATCAGTAACTGGAAGAAAGGTGATCGCGTGGGTGTCGGCTGGCATGGCGGACACTGCTTTCAATGTGATCCCTGCCGTCGTGGAGACTTTATCAATTGCGAAAATGGACAGGTGGCCGGCATCAGCTATGATGGCGGATATGCAGAGTACATGACGGCCCCTCAGGAAGCTCTTGCCAGAGTGCCCAAGGATCTATCATCCGAAGAGGCTGCGCCGTTGCTTTGCGCAGGAATTACCACGTTCAATGCTTTGAGAAATTCCGGCGCCCGACCCGGTGATCTGGTAGCCGTGCAGGGTATTGGCGGTCTGGGACATCTGGCCGTTCAATATGCCGCAAAAATGGGCTTCAAAACCGTAGCGATATCTACCAGCGACGATAAGAAAAAACTTGCTGAAGATCTCGGTGCTCACCGGTTTATCAACGCTAAAAAGGAGAATCCGGTAGAGATTCTGCAAGAGATGGGCGGTGCGAAGGTTGTAGTGGCCACAGCTCCCAACACGGATATTATCGGTGAAATTGTTGGAGGACTCGGCCTGGAAGGTAATCTGATTGTGCTCGCGGCAACAGGCGAAACATTTGAGGTTTCACCCTTCAGTTTGATTATGGGACGCAAAAAAGTGTCCGGCTGGCCAAGCGGTACGGCAAAAGATTCGGAAGACACCCTCAACTTTAGCGCTATGACAGGCACAAAACCTATGATCGAAACATTCTCCCTGGACGAAGTAAATAAGGCCTATGATCATATGATCAATAACAAGGCTCGTTTCAGAACGGTGCTGAAAATGGGATGAGAGTCTAACTAAGTTCTGTATAATTTTCAATTATGCACACGTAACGTACCGTCATTTAGGCGGCGAAGAAAAAGTACCAACAACCTTCAATTTGGTTTAGCTTTTTTTTGCCCGCCTTGTCCCGGGCATTGGAATGATTCGTTTTGGGTCAAGCCAAAATGAACAGGGTGGTCAGAGCCATCAAAGACCTTTTCAGAAAAACGAGTAAGACTAAAGAAAGATCTCTTTTCGGTATTGTATCGTAGGTTCGGATAGAGAAGTTAAGCAAACCCATCTATGTCATTCATAATCAATATCTATTGATTATAGCCATTAGTTGTCGATCAATATTTGTATTTTATCTATTAGAAAATCATACGAATTCATATCCATTTGATTCATTTATAGTCACGTGGAAATCATCAATAAAAAGAGAAAGACATGGCTGCTGAACATTTAACCAAAGAGAGTTTCCTAAAAAAGGTTTTTGATTACGAAAACAATCAAGAATGGAATTTTAACGGAGATAAACCTGCGATTATCGACTTTTACGCCGACTGGTGCGGCCCCTGCAAAATGGTAGCTCCTATTATTGAAGAGTTATCCGAAAAATATGAGGGGTTAGTGGATATCTACAAAATTGATACCGAAGCAGAACAGGAATTGGCGCAAGTTTTCGGGATCCGAAGTATCCCATCTATTTTGTTTATCCCGGTTGACGGTCAGCCACAAATGGCCGCAGGTGCCCTGCCAAAAGCTCAGTTTATTAAACTGATCGAAGAGAAACTCGACGTTAAGGCACCCGCCTGATCAACACGCGATATTGTTGGAGGACTCGGCCTGGAAGGTAATCTGATTGTGCTTGGCGCAACAGGCGAAACATTTGAAGTTTCGCCCTTCAGTTTAATTGAGTGATGGCAATATATATTTTGGTATCATTTGATTCGGGGGAGTACTTTTACCGTATAGTTCATATGAATTATAATTTCCTCCGGTAAAAACTGTGACCATATTGAATTCAGGCCAAATATTTATTTTTTGACCTCCATTACCAGAGGTCATATATGAGTTATATTGCTTCCCATCTATAGCAAAGTATTTGTGTTCCCAAAGGTAGCCAAACTCGGAAGAATGTTCTTTAAATGTATTTTGCACCCAGGCTTCAGGAAGAATTTGCTTTCCATGCCATTTGCCTTCATTCATGTACATTGTTGCAAGTTTAACCAGATCTCGCGGTTGAAGATACATTTGACTAAACGTTTGTCGGCTTGAGGAATCAGGATCAAATCGCCAATCGTAATGGGTGATCCCCATAGGCTTAAAGAGATGTTCATCTGCAAATTCTTCGAGAGTTTTGTTGGTTGCAATCTCAACAAGACGACCTAAAGTTAATGCTGCGCCTGTGCAATAGGATGGGGTTTTGCCCGGCTGAGTAACCACCGGTAGATCAAGGGTGTACTTCACCCAATCGCTGCTTTTCATCATCTGTTGCTCATTACCGGTACTTTCCGGATCGTTGTTTTCACAATCCAACCCGTGGCGATAGGTTAAAAAGTTCTGAATAGTAATACTTTTTTTCTGGTCACTCATATGATCAAAACTCTCATATTCATCCTTGAAGTAAGGCAAGAGTCGATCCTGCTCGCTGTCGATGGCGCCAGCTTCTATGGCTAACCCCACAAGTGAACCGATGAGCGCTTTAGTAGCTGAACGCAGTTGATGCTCGGTATTTCTGTCATATCCATAAAAGTATTCTTCAAGCACCAGCTTCCTGTCCTTGTAAATCAAAATGCTGTGAACATCGGGATGCTCACCTTTAATGGTAGCTACAACCATTTCTTTAATACGTTCATCCTTTTTGAAAACACTGTTGATATGTCCGGTTTCAAGGCCATCATTCGTTTCCTCGGGAGTCTGGTAAACATAACCCTCAGGATGATCAAACAACTCTACACGTGGATACATCACCAATTTTGTAATATCAGTTGTGATCAGCTCAAAGGGTTGCCCATCAACCGTATAGCTTGTGATGTCACCCTGATCATTTCTTTGAAAGATCACGGGGGTATCCTGAACATTGGAAAAGGTATCCGCCGCAACATGAAATAATGGATACTTAGCGTTCTCAATAACGGCATAAAGCGTAGTGTCCATGGGTGAAGCCATTATTTTTAATGTTGATCCGGAGAGATAGTCATATTTGCCTTCATATTTTAAAAGCTGCTGGTATGATTTAGATGCTTGAGTTTTGTTTTGCATCGGTATCAACTCCATTTCACAATATGGACACGCTTCACCTTCATGGAACGTCTCATTTGTTTCATGGGCTTGACAATCACATGGAGGGCAATAAAATAATGACGTCTCTTGACCTGATGCTGAAAAATTAATGGCAAGAAATAATAGTAAAATTGAAATCACTTTTGAAACCGCTGTTTTTTGGGATCTCAAAAAAGGAATCGCAAGAGGGTAATAGCATTTTTGGGTATTCAACACAGATATGATATTCCCCAGTATTACTATAACCACAAACGGAATTATAGAGATAAATAAAAAGAAGCCGTAGCCCTGAATTGTAACCAGGCCAATGAATGAAAGCGCAAAAAGAAGGGTCATGGTAATCTGAAAGTTAACGACAGTTCGTCCATGGCGTTCGTATAGAGGATTATCCTCACGTTTATGAATCCAAATAAAAAGCGGGATCAGAATATTGAACAGGGGGATTCCAAATCCCAAAAGCGGAGTACCGTGCAAAAGTAAGAGCCATTTATTTTGAATGGCTTCCTCCTTGGGATTTTCCAGATTCAGCAGGTCATCCACCTCAATTTCAAGTGCTGCAGCCAGGAGTTTCACGGTCTGCAAATGTGGATTCACATCTCCTTTTTCAATTCGTTGAATAGTGCGTACGGTAACAGATGTTTTCCCGGCAAGTTCTTCCTGTGTATATCCTTTTAACTTGCGTTGATACACCAGATTTTTTGACAATGATGGATTTTCCATAGGTCGATTTAATTTCAGTAAACATATCAAAAGAAATCTACCATGAAAAGCCGGACATTGTTACGACAGCAAGGTGTCACCTTTCTGTCTTTTATTAATCTTCTACTTTTTAACAACTTGAGAGGATGAATTTAAAATTAAAAAGCCACATAATGTTACTCCTCAGGCGCGGCCTTTAGGGCGTCGCCTGCAGGAGCTTGTTCTGTCTCTTTTCTTCTGAACATGGATCGAAACGGCGTGTACATGATAGCAAGCAAAGCTGCACCTATGGCTCCAGTTGGTATTGCATAAAAAGGAATGATCAAAAATGCGATTGCGGTGGTTGATGACACGTGTTCATCTGTGTAGTAGGGGCGCTGAGCCATCCACGAGCCCCAGAGAATCATAGCAAGAATACCAATCAGACCCCCAGCAAATACAGGGAGCACGTAATCATTGAACTTGCTCTTCGAGAGGATGACAAGGATGACTCCGATTACCACATAGGGCACTAATCTGAATGCTGTGAAGAACAGATACCCGAAAAGCGTGAAATACTCGAATGCATCCCTAAACCCTTCGGCAACCGTATATCCACCAACTTGAACGGCAAGAGCCCACTGCACTAGGTTTTCGTTGACGAGGAGTGCGGTCAAGAGAAGCACATGCAAATACCAGGATTTCAATATGGTTTTCATCTATTGTGATAGTACGTGGATATGTGGCGCGGCGCGTTAGCGGCATTGACACTACCGACGGGTTCACGCCAAACCTTTTTATAGGTTAAAATTCAATGGTGTCAAATTACGGGCCATGATACTCACCAATCGCAAACACTAAAATAATGAACAAAATAGGAAATCCCAGTAATACGTTCTTTAAATTCTCTTTCCCCTTCGGAAGCTTTAGAGCGGTCGCAAAAGAGAGTATGGCTGCTAGGCACCAAAATGGAATCGGAATATCGAGTATTAAAATATACCCGAGTGCTTCGGCGAATCCATCAGGACCAAGTACAATAAGCATGGCTCCAAGCCAAATCATAATCAACGCGGATGCGATAGATGATAGGATAAAGTATGTTTTTTTCATTCTTTTGGTGAACGGTTTGGCGGCTAAACGGCGAGGCGAACAATTTTACTAAAGATCCGAACCATAAACTCGTCCGTTTGAGCCGTTGGTAATGAAAAATAGTCTAAGGGTATTGAAAAATCTCGGTTTTTTTAAAATCCTCCCCATCCCAACTATACCGTATTGCATTGCCTTTTAACCAACTGTTATCTAAATCATTTACTCCCATATTTTCATGTACCCTCCAATAAATATCGTTTCCTTCTTTCTCAAATGTTATTGATAAGCTGATATACTGAGAATATTCTTGAATAAGTTTGTCAGGTGTATTCTGTTTTGTAAAATCATCTAAGCCTAAATCGGTCGGAATTTTGGTCAAAACTTTTTTCAGAGAGTCATTATCAAAAATGAAAAAGTTTATATCTGCCTGAACAAATTCAACAGGTGTACCTGCTACTCTTGAAATTCCAAATAAATAGTCTCCAGCATTTAGATTCCACCTTTTTAACTCAAACGTATTAAATCCTCTTTGCCCGGTTTCAAATGACATAGTAGCTTTCATATAATCATTTGTTGATTCTACCACTCGGTAAACTTGAATATAATTCTCGTCGTTATCCTCAGGATAGAATTTATTTTCTGACAAGAGTTTATCTCTGTCCTTCGAAGTAAGATTGTTAAAGTACTCTTTGGGAAGAGCTTCTAAAAATTCTTCTACACTCTGAGAATAGACATCACAAACAGAAAGAATGAATACGCAAACAGTAAATATGATATATTTAGTCAAAGAAATTGATTTCAGATTCTGCATAACGGTTTGGCAAATAAGCGGCACGGATAAGTCATTGAATGTAAGTTACTAAACGCAAACGTGACTGTTTGATTTGCATTGTTAAGCGGGTGAATCTACGGTGCAAAAATTTCCTGCAACACACTAAGTGTTTTCTCCTCTGCTGTCTTACTGATTGAACCAATATTTTTGATCAAACGACTTTTATCAACGGTACGAATTTGATCGAGAACAATCTGCCCTTTTTTGCCTTGAAACGTGGTAGTAACACGCGTTGGATAGTTTTTAATTGTAGAAGTCATGGGGGCGATAATAACGGTTCTGATATGTTTATTCATTTCATTGGGCGAAATAATTAAACAGGGACGAGTTTTTCGGATTTCAGATCCTTTTGTAGGATCCAGTGAAATCAGATGAACTTCAAATCTTTGAACCGGTTTCCTTTCTACCATGTCCACTCAGCTTCATCCCATTCGGATGGTTCTTCAATTTCTTTTTGATCCAATAGGGCATCATCACTGTGTTCAGCCATTTTTTCGAAGGACGCTTCCCAACCCTTTCGGGTTGTTTCTGCAGAGCGAAGAACAATTTCATTGTCTCTGAGAATCATCTCGATTTCTTCGGTAATTCCACTTTCTTCAATCAGAGGCTTAGGAATTCGCACACCCTGGGAATTCCCAATACGAATTATTTTTGTTTTCATGGCTTCGACGTTGTGAGAATTAATACTTTAATATAATTACAATGTACTTACATTTCAACGATAGGAGAGAGGTTTTATTGAGCCACTTAACATATAATTACACGACAGAACCCAACCTGTCCTGCCTGTCGCAGAATATTTGTTTTTGATGTTAGTAGCAATTTATGACTGTTATCAGGAAGTTTATGCGACACGGTTGTTCCGGTCAATATCTGATAACCGTAGAAAACGATACTGTAATTAAGCCGTTACCTTCTCTTCCTCGTACATCTTATAGTGGGTTTCATCCATACCGAAGGCAGCTTAGGTTTTTTTAGTGTTAGCATTCTATTTCTCCCCATGAAGCCGGAAGTTTCAGGTGTCCGCCCGCTCTATCTATGGCCATCACCCTGATTGTGAGTAAATCATTTTACCCACTTTCGTGTTTATACAATGAGGCCTCTAGGGTAGATAATCTGCCTGATAAACTGACGATTCTATTATGGAAAAAGTAATTACCACCGAACGTATACCGATTAAACTGTGGCTTGATGACATAGAGGAGGGTGCCCTGGAGCAGGCGAAAAATCTGGCAAATTTACCCTTTGCCTATAAATGGATCTCCATCATGCCCGATTCTCATCAAGGGTACGGAATGCCAATTGGCGGGGTGCTGGCTACAAAGGATGAGATCATTCCAAATGCTGTGGGTGTTGATATCGGATGTGGAATGTGCTCTTTGCGAACGAACTTTGAAGAGATAGAAAAAAGTGATCTCAAGAAAATAATGGGGATCATCCGTGATACGGTTCCGGTCGGCTTTAAACACCATTCTGAAAAACAGGATGAAAAATGGATGCCTGAATCAGACAAGAATCTGCCAATCGTTAAGCAGGAGTACGAAAGTGCCAGGAGCCAGGTGGGCACGTTAGGCGGCGGTAACCATTTCATAGAAATTCAAAAAGGATCTGACGGCCATATATGGATTATGATTCATTCGGGATCCAGAAATATTGGATACACGGTTGCCCAACACTACAATGAGAAAGCAAAAGAAATGAATGAACGAGCATCCGGTGAGGTGCCCAAAAATTTATCGTTCTTTGCGCGTGGAACAGATGAGTTTACGGACTACATGAATGAGATGAATTACTGCATTGAGTTTGCGCTGAACAACAGAAAACTAATGATGGAGAGGGTTAAAATTGCTTTTGCAGAGGTGTTACACGACGTGGAGTTTTCCGGTTTTATAAACAAACCTCACAACTTTGCCTCTTGGGAAAACCATTTCGGGGAAGATCTGATTATTCACCGGAAAGGAGCAACGAGAGCAAGAAAAGGAGAGCTGGGGATGATTCCGGGCTCTCAGGGTTCGAACTCTTATATAGTAAGAGGGAAGGGAAATTCAGAGTCGTTTGAATCCTGTTCACATGGTGCCGGCAGGGTGATGAGCCGAACCCAGGCGAAAAAGACTCTGAATGTTGAAGAGCAAACCAAAAGCATGGAAGAACGAGGAATATTACATGCAGTCAGATCAAAAAGTGACCTGGACGAAGCACCGGGTTCCTACAAGAACATTGAAGAAGTGATGAACTATCAAACCGACCTGGTTGATATTGAGATAGAACTGAAGCCCCTGGCAGTGATAAAAGGCTGAAATGTCAAAAAGCGTGATTTACTTGATTTCGAGCTTAACGGCATTGCGCATAAGGGGGCGTGCAAAGTCGTATTGAAATTGTTTTAAATGTACTATGGAAACTGAATAAATCGAAACCGGCAGTCAATGGCGAGGCACGCCCCGTTTAATGTGCGTGTTATACAGCCATACAAAAGTAGAGCTATCAAAACCTTTAAATAGATCAATAATTTTCGACCTTATCTAACAATTCCGGAACTCGATTTACGGCAAAATCCCACATAGCAGCTTCATCAATAATATCATAACCGTGAGCAATAATATTTCTGAAGTCGATAATTTTGCGATATTCCGGAATCTTCTCGGAAAGTGCTGCTTCTTCAATCCGGGATAATCTGTACAGTGCTTCTCCGATGATTTCAAATTCTCGTTCAATGGCAAGTTGGAGCATGCGATCTTCCTGAAAATCTCCAAAGCTTTTACCGTCGATAAAAACCATTATCTCTTGACATGAAAGGCTGATGTCGAGAAGTAGCTTTTTGGTTTTATGCGGCATAAAGCAATTCTTTGGAGCGCTCTACTTCTTCCTGAAAAATAGCATTTCTGAACTTTTTAAGATGATATAGATCAACTGACCGACCATAGATTTGCTCGAGCCCCTGCTTGAAATCAATGAATTGATCAAATGCTCCTTCGAAGCCTCGACGATTAAACTTAACAATGAAATCAAGATCACTGTCTTCAGAAAAATCATCGGTTGTGGCAGACCCAAATAGGTATAGCTCTTTTACATTATACTTTTTGCAAAGCTTCTGAAGCTGTTCAGTTTTAAGATCCAATTTAGGTGCCATAAGACCATCAATTAATTATTTGCTGCTACAAATTTAACTAAAACTGACTCATTTTTCTATTGACTTAAAAATGAATGGAAGTTAAGGCAAGATAAACAGCGAGTTTATGCGACGCGGTTGTTCCGATCAATGTCTGATAAAAGTTGAAAAGCGACACTGTAGATAAGCCGTTTACTTCTCTTCCTCATACATCTTATAGTGGGTTTCATCCATGCCGAGGGAAGCGTAGGTCTTTTGTGCGTTTGTATTCTCTTTCTCCACATAGAGACGAAATCCGCAGACGTCCGGCTTATCTTTTGCCATCGCCTTGATGGTCAGATACATCGTTTTGTAAACACCCTGCCTTCGGTATTCCGGAATCACATACACGCTCTGGATCCACCAGAAGAGCCCGTTGCGCCAATCGCTCCATTCGTAAGTGATCATCAGCGAGCCCACTACCTTGCCCTCCGATTCAGCCACTATGTAAAAACCATACTCAGGCTTTTGGAAAAGTCCGTTTACGCCCGGCTCAATCTCTTCTCTCTTGAGTGTTTTGTTCTCCGTCTCCATCGCCATTGCGATGTTGAACTGAATAATGGATTCCGCATCTTTAGGGGTGGCTTTGCGTACTTGAAATGTCGTGTTCATGGTAGACAGCTTTTCGTAGATTTACTGTTTCTGTTTTATAACGCTTTTGCAGGCTTCCTTGCCAATTTCATATATCCGTTTTCCCTGATTAAAATCAAATACACCACAGGCATTTCGGGGGATTTCAATAAGGTGATCAGGTTTATACAACTCTATAATGAGCTCTGTAAGACGGTCTTGCGTAAAGCTAAAGGAACTGTCCATAAGTTCGATCAGAGAAAAGGATTCTTCCTCGGCGGGCAACTCAGATTTAGCTTTGGTTTTACGGTTCGATTTCATCGCGTCGGGGAGAATTTTATCGAACCAATTTTGTATCTCTTCCAGCTTATCGGGAGAGGGAGGTTTATCATATTTAGGATCAGCCTTTCCGTTTAAATTAACAGCAACGATCTCAGCATCATCTTTTTTCTTTACCAAGTTAATGGGAAGGGGATTCAGTACACCTCCGTCTACCAGTACCTGTCCATTTTCAACCACGGGGATGAAAAAACCGGGCATAGAAACCGAAGCCCTTAAAGCTTTATAAAGATCCCCCTTTTTAAAATGCACTTCACTGTGTTTTCGCATATCGGTGGCTACAGCAGTAAATGGAATAGGAAAGTCCTCAATTTTTTCTTCGCCCGTTACCTCCACATGTTTGGCAAAAAGTTTTTCACCTTTTACAAATCCCTGCTTTGCAAAGGTAAAATCCAGCAGATCAAATACATCTCTTTTAGAAAGACCCAGGATCCATTTTTTATATTCCGGGAGATGCCCTGCTGCGTAAATGCCACCTACCACAGCACCCATCGAGCATCCGATCACTTCAATAATCTCGTATCCGGCTTTTTGCAGCTCTTCAATGACTGCTATGTGAGCAATTCCCCGGGCACCGCCGCTTCCCAAAACCAAATGGACTTTCTTTTCAGGCATTTCTTGGCAAGATTATTTTCAATTTCAATTATCTCAATATCATATTAAAGAATTACCGTTCAACCAAAATAGAAAAGGAAAATGGCTATATCCCTAAAAAACAGGGATTGAAGTAGTTACAATACATAATGTGCTCATTTGATTACTGATTTGCACCATACTTCTCCAGAATCTCCATCACTTCATCAATCGGCAGGGCCTTCTGGGTTCTTCCCTCATTTCCCTGCATCGTTTCGGCCATGAAGAGGGAGTTCAGGATCGCCTCTTCGGTCGCTTCAACGGCAGCCAGAAAAAGCGGACTCATCGCGTTATTATCCAGTTCGGTGATTTGCCTCGTTGATCCCTGTTCGTCCAGATTGTTTCGAACATCAGGATGAGTGGAGAAGGCGATCACGTAGTCACCGCTTCCGTTGGATGCAAATCCGCCTACCCGCGCGATGCCCATTATCGCACGTTTGGCCAATCGCTCCAGGTTTCTTGAGGTGATGGGCGCATCAGTCGCGACAATAATCATAACCGATCCGTCCACATCAAAATCGTAGCCATCATTTTCCGTTAGACCTTTTGCCAATAAACCTGTCTGACCGCTTGGAGCGGTCTGACGTGTAGAGAGATAGTGATTCTCCAGCTCTTCACCGACCGGAGCTCCGTTCACCGTCAAAATTCCGCCGAAGTTGGACTGCACCAGAACACCAACCGTATATCCGCCGCGATTCTCAGGAAGCTGACGTGAGGAGGTGCCGATTCCTCCCTTGAAACCGAGCGCGCGCGTTCCGGTACCGGCGCCCACATTTCCTTCTTCAACCGGGCCCGATTCTGCAGATTCAATCGCCGCATACACATCTTCCGTATCCACAACCCGCGCCCTGATGTCGTTCAGCCAGCCGTCGTTGGTTTCCCCGACCACAGGATTAATCGACCGTACATTTTCATTCCCGGGCTGATTCAGCATATAGTCGGCCACTCCGTGTGCCGCGTTGAAAATGCTGAGAGTATTGGTAAGGGCGATAGGGGTTTCCAGCTCTCCCAGCTCCCGTACCTGCGTGAACCCGAGTGCTTTTCCGAATCCGTTGCCTACATAAACAGCGGCGGGTACACGGTCGCGATAAAGGTTTCCATCATGGGGAAGAATGGCCGTCACTCCGGTTCGGATGTTGTCGCCTTCGATCAATGTTTGATGACCCACCTTCACACCCTCTACATCGGTGATGGCGTTCCATTGGCCGGTAGGGAGAATTCCGGGATGGATACCTAGATCACGCACACGTTCGCGCTCCTGTGAGTGGGCCGGGGTTGATAGGAGAAATAGAATAGTGAGGGCTGAGAGGAGAAGGTTGAACTGTTTCATGAATCAGCGGTGGTTGTGAGGGTTGAAATGGAAGAATGATTTAAAATAATCAATCGACTTTAACAAGCATAGTGAACTCTTGATTAGCCACGGAAGCACGGAACCATACTGAAATTCTGTGCCTTCCGTGTTTTCGCTTCGCGTTCAGAAAATGAGCGTGGCAGAAATGACAACTACCGCAACTTAGTTTTTAAAGTCAGTATCACAGCTTTCTCCGCGGCAGCACTCATCGACGTTGATACCGCAGTTTGCGCATTGTCCGTGGCCGTGCACCCACACGATCTGAGCCGGCTGTCCGCAGTAGAGGCACCGCGCCAGGTTTGAATCCGTTGATTTATTCTGAAGTGAGTTCTGCATATGCGGCTTCAATATTGGATTGAAGAGAAAGTCGTGCTCCGGCGCTTTGATGATTTGGGAATTCATCAAACTGATCAATTTGTGTCAGCTCTTCGAGAGAGTGTCCGTCCTGAAGGCCCTGCTCGGTATATTCATACAGCTTGGATAAATAGTCGCGCATGTAGAGAATATCCGCCCGGTTACCGGAAACTCCGTACTCCCGGTTGGCATGACCAAAAATAAATCGCGTGTCTGAAGCGGATTCATCTGCAACGGTTTCCAGTGTAGTGATCCAGTTCTGAATCGACGCGCCGCCTTCAATATCAATAAAGGGATACCAACGGTTGAAAATCAGATCGCCCATGTGGGCTATATTTGCATTTTCAAACCAGATAACGGAATCGCCGCCGGTATGGCCGGGTCCGTAATGTTTGGCAGTCACGGTCTCGTCACCGGAAGTTACAGTCAGCTCATCACTGAATGTGCGGGTAGCGGCAACAACATTCTGGCCGTTTGAACCGGCACGTTGAAGTTCCGGCACATTTTCATGAGCGATGATTTCAAAGTTATCCGACTGAAAAACCCGGTTACCCGATACATGATCGCCATGGTGATGCGTGTTGAACAGATAGCGTGTTGTGCCGCCTTTCCCGAAATCGAAAATTCCGGATAAGAAATTCTGAGCAGAATTTTCAAACTGTGAATCAATAACGACGATCGATTCGGATGTGATATGCCAGCCGATGGTTCCGCCTCGTCCTGTAAAGTAACCGACTCCATTTCTGAGTGGATAGAACGGTCCGTTCTGTTTCAGAAGTTTTAAAAATGCAGGTGTCAAAATGGATCCGGCGGTCAAAAGTCCGGCTTGTTTCAGGAAGGATTTTCTGTTCATAACTCGGGGTATTTATTCCAGTTCATGATCGTCCCGAATCAACAGCAGAATGGCTGCATGTGGAATGATCAGGTACTTTTCGTTTTCAAATTCAATTTCGTGAGCCCGGCTTTTCAGAAAGATGGCGAGGTCGCCCTCTTTTGCCTGCATCCCCATATATTTTGTAGGATTGCTCTCTGCTTTCCACGGCTCATCAGCTTCAGAAGATGGGATGGGATAACCCGGACCGGTTTTGATGATATATCCACTCTGAATCTCCTCTTTCTCCTTTACGGTTACGGGAAGAACGAGTCCGCTTTTAGTGTGCGTCTCCATTTCGCGGGGCTTTACCAGAACGCGGTCACCAATAATGATAAATTTGTCTACTGTATTCAGATAGTCCTGAATCATATATCTCTAACCTAAAGTACTTCGTTATGCAGTAATTAAAATAAGGGTAAAATTCAGTCCATTCGGGGAAAGAATCAAATATAATATGTTAGCGTTCAATTATGCCTGTTTGTGAATACGACTGCCCGGTGCTATAATGGAACGTAATGAAAATTAATATAAAATTGATATGACAACGATCGGTAAAAGTTTCTCTGTACTCATCATTTTAATGTTAACAATAGGAATTGGAGTGAACGATATGGCTTATGCACAGGGTGACCGGGAAGCCGGTGATCGGTTTGCGACCCGGTCTGAGGTAATTGCCAAAAATGGAATGGTTGCGGCAAGTCAGCCGCTCGCGGCACAGGTCGGCTTGAACATTCTTAGAAATGGTGGCAATGCTATTGATGCGGCGATCGCAACCAATGCAGCCATGGGGCTCATGGAGCCTACGGGCAACGGAATTGGTGGTGATCTTTTTGCGATTATCTGGCACGAGGAGAGCGGGCAGCTCTATGCGCTCAATGCCAGCGGACGTTCACCACGCGGATTGTCTTATGACCGGCTGATGGATATTCTGGATGAAAAGGGTGAAGATAGTATCCCGTCTTATGATCTGCTGTCTGTTTCTGTTCCGGGCGCCGTGGACGGCTGGTTCACTCTGCATGAGCGGTTTGGCTCGGTTCCGATGAGTGAGATTTTATCTGATCCGATCTACTACGCCGAAGAGGGATTCCCTGTCAGTGAAGCGATCTCTTCTGCCTGGCGACGCAGTGCTAATTTTTTGAAAAGCCAGCCGGGCGCATTTGAGGAGACATTCACCATAGATGGCCGCGGACCGGAGAAAGGAGAGGTGTTCAAAAATCCGGATCTGGGCAACACGTTTCGTCTTTTGGCAGAGCAGGGGCGAGACGCGTATTACGAAGGTGAAATTGCCGAGAAGGTAGACGCCTGGATGAAAGAGAACGGTGGTTATCTGCGCTACGAAGATTTTGCGAATCACACATCACAGTGGGTTGATCCGGTTTCCACAAATTACAGGGGATATGATGTTTATCAGATCGGCGGGAACAACCAGGGCACGGCTGTGCTGCAGATGCTGAATATTCTGGAGGGATTTGATCTGGAGTCTAGCGGATTTGGAACTGCGGAGACGCTGCATCTTTTGGTTGAAGCTAAAAAACTGGCATTCGAAGATCGCGCCAAGCAGTATGCAGATCCGGATTTTCATGACGTGCCATACGACGTACTGTTATCCAAGGAGTATGCGGCGGAGCGTCGTGAGCTGATCGGTGACCGCGCCTCGCGGGACCTTAGCTCCGGAGTGGACGTGATGGAAGACGGGGATACCATCTACCTCACCACGGCCGACAAAGATGGAAATATGGTATCGCTGATTCAAAGTAATTTTCGCGGGATGGGAACTGGTTTTGTTGTTCCCGGAACTGGATTCAGTTTTCAGAACCGGGGAGAGCTTTTCTCACTCGATCCGAATCACCCCAACGTGTATGAGCCCGGCAAGCGGCCGTTTCATACCATCATTCCGGGTTTTGTAATGAAAGACGGAAAGCCACTATTCAGTTTTGGTAATATGGGCGGCGGATATCAGCCGATCGGGCACGTTTCCATTCTGACCAACATCATCGACTTTGGTATGAATATCCAGGAGGCAGGCGATGCACCAAGATGGTCTCATACCGGCTCATCACAGCCAACCGATAGCGCAGATGAGAAATTAACGAGTCCCGGTCAGCTGAGTTTGGAGTCAGCACTAGGGTTTGAAGTCATTGAAGCACTTAGAAATCGGGGCCATCGGGTGCAGATGGGGAACAGTTTCTTTGGGCGCTACCAGGGAATTATGAGAGATCACGAGAAGGGAGTCTGGTTCGGTGCGTCGGAGTCCCGGGTTGATGGTCAGGCTGTGGGGTATTGAGTAACTCAACCTGCGACTAAAAGGTAAGACTATGCGACATATCTATAATGATTTTGACATCATTATCTGTATTTAACTGATGTTAAAGATGATCTGATCAGAACAGGTTGGATGTAAGAAATGAAAAGGTAGAACAGCATGAATTATTCAATATCAGAAAAATACAATACCGTAGTTGTAACGCTTAAGGGGAAAGTGATGGGTGGTCCCACAGCAACTGAATATCTGGAAGAGATCAAATCTCTGATTGACCAGGGAAAAACAAATGTAGTTGCGGATTTGAGTAAAGTGAATTTTATGAACTCTTCCGGCCTGGGAATATTGATTACTTCCTTGACAAGTCTCAGAAATGCCGGTGGAGACCTGAAGATTTGCGGAGCCTCAGATAGAATTGAAAGTCTGCTTATGGTTACAAAACTGATCACCGTATTCAAACATTTCAGAACTCTGGACGAAGCCGTTGCGGCATATCAGGAATGATAATTCGTATATCTGACCGATGATATAGTTACATCTTCTAATTGAGACAGTTTTAGCAAATTCCATCTCTTCAGGAGTAGACCTTTCATATAAGAATCGAATATCTTATTGGAATGTTTTCGGGAATTGAAGTTTCCGTGCATGATTATTGAATCACTTATTTACATTTTTTGCTTCGGCTGAATCGTCTAAAGAAATGACATTCAGCTAAGCAAATTCTCAAAAGCCTTCCCCATCCTTAGTTATTCGTTTTGTATCAAAATTTTCCAGCTTTTCTATTTTCAAAAAACTTAATTTTTTGTAGACAAAAGGTGCAAATCTCATGTCACTATTTATTTTCAAAATTTTTTCATACAAAAAAAGATTTGAATGGATAACGTTAAATAGTTTTATGTCAACTGTTTAACTACATATGTGATATTAGTAGTCTTTTATCCGTATTTCAAAGAATATAAAATCCATTTGCGGGGCTCAAACTCAACTAATAGATTATTGTAGAATTTTACCTGATAAGTAAAACTAACTTCCTACCATATGATGGCATTATTGGCGTTCTCACCTATTCTTTTGACAATCGTGCTCATGGTTGTTTTTAATTGGCCGGCTACGAAAGCGCTTCCCCTGGCACTACTAAATGCTATTCTGGTTGCTTTTTTCGCATGGGATATGAGTACACAGAATGTGTTTGGTTATACGCTTTTTGGTTTTCTAAAAGCTTTCGACATTCTGATTATTATTTTTGGGGCCATCCTCATTCTTAATACGCTAAAGCTATCGGGTGCAATGACAACCATAAATAATGGATTTAATGGGATTAGCTCCGACCGGCGCGTTCAGGCTATAATTATCGGTTTTATGTTTGGCGGTTTTATTGAGGGAGCAGCCGGTTTTGGAACGCCTGCCGCCCTGGCCGGCCCACTGCTGGTAGGGCTGGGATTTCCTCCCCTGGCAGCAGCTTTGGTGGCACTGATATTCAATAGCGTGCCGGTTCCCTTTGGTGCTGTTGGAACTCCAATATTTGGAGCGATGAGCACGCTTGAATCTAACATTGCGAATACAGGCATTGAAGGTGATGCTTTAATGCAGGCGCTAACCCAATGGATTGCAATTCCCAACGCCATAGCCGGTATATTTATTCCTCTGCTGGGTATTATCATACTTACACGCATTTTTGGAAAAGAAAAATCTTTTAAGCCGGCCCTGGCAGTACTTCCCTTCGCTATTTTTGCCGGCGTATCATTTATGATTCCATATGTGATTATAGGCATCATATTTGGACCGGAGCTTCCCTCTTTAGTAGGAGCTTTGATTGGGCTGGGTGTTGTGGTCGTTGCCGCCAAAAAGGGATTTCTCGTACCTAAAACGCCATGGGATTTTCCCGAAGAAAGTAAATGGCCGGCGATTTGGAAATCTACCAGCGATACGGGGAATGTTGGAAAAGCGGAGATGTCGCTTCTCAAAGCCTGGTCGCCCTATGTACTCATTGCAATCATACTTGTTGTTACGCGAATCCCTGCTTTCGGGCTTAAAGAGTTACTGACTGCCCAGCAGCTGACTCTGACTAACGTCGGAGGAATCGAAGGTCTGGATTATGTTTTACTGTGGGCATATCTCCCAGGAACAATTCCCTTTATTTTGGTGGCGCTCATAACGCAGTGGTACCATAAAATGCCTGTGAAAGAAATTAAACAGTCATGGACTCTCACATTAAGCCAGATTAAAGGAGCCGCCATTGCACTTTTTGCCGGTGTAGGTTTGGTACAGCTCATGCTTAACTCGAATAACAATCCCCATGAAATGGTTAGCATGCTTACTACAATGGCTGAGTCGGCTGCGGGGCTTTCGGGTGCGGCTTATCCTTTATTCGCCACCCTTATTGGTATGCTGGGTTCTTTTATGTCGGGATCGGCAACCGTATCAAATATTCTGTTTATGTCGTTTCAGTTCGAAACAGCCACGATCCTGGGCTTGCCGCAAATTCTGATACTTTCGATGCAGGGAATTGGAGCAGGAATTGGTAATATGGTGTGTGTAAATAACATCGTAGCCGTTGCGGCCACAGTAGGTTGCCTGGGCGCCGAAGGATATATAATACGTGCCAATGCTGTCCCGGCATTCTTTTACTACCTGCTAATTACGCTCATAGTAGGCGGTATGATCATTGTGGGTTTTAATCCTTTCCCGATATGATATTGAACACACTTAAAAAAGGCTTTACACAGCAATTTTATTGTCCTTACAGCACATAGGGACTGAAGGAGTTTGTACCGTGTATCTTGATCTGCCTGAGTAAGTTTTTACTGTAAAAAGGCAGTAATCAGTTAGCAAAGCCGTTTAGAACAATACTATCAACAAGTGGACAATCCGATGAATAATCTACCAAAACAATATAAAAAGCTATACCGGCAGCTCTCTGACTATATCGATGAAAGCCGGATGCTCACGAGTCCGCTTGAACTGTTGGCTCACGGTACGGATGCGAGTTTCTACCGGCTTATTCCCAAAATGGTGATTAAAGCCAATGACATTGCAGAGGTATCGCGTATTCTTGCCATCTGTAATCAGATGGAGATTCCTGTAACGTTCCGGGCTGCCGGCACAAGCCTGTCCGGACAGGCAGTTACAGACTCGGTATTGGTTATTGCCGGAGACAACTGGAAAAAGCATCACATTTTAGAAGACGGGAAGAAAATACGCCTGCAGCCGGGAATTATCGGTGCCCATGCCAATAACCTGTTGAAACCTTATAAACGGAAAATAGGGCCCGATCCGGCATCCATCAACTCGGCGATGATTGGCGGTATAGCTGCAAATAACGCCAGCGGCATGTGCTGTGGAACCAAGGAAAATTCCTATCAGACTTTAGACAGTATGAAGGTTTTGATGAACGATGGTACGCTGCTGGATACGGCCGATGAGGGAAGCCGCGCCTCTTTTCGAAACACTCACGGCCACCTTCTGGATGAACTCTCAACGCTGGCAGATAACATCAGATCCAATAAACCGCTTGCAGAACGTATCCGCGACAAGTTTAAAATGAAAAACACCACAGGATACAGTCTGAATGCCCTTGTGGATTTTGAAGATCCGTTTGAGATCCTGCAACATCTTATGATTGGTTCTGAAGGCACGCTCGGTTTTATTGGTGAGATTACCTATAAAACCGTCAATGAAGATCCGTTTAAGGCCAGCTCTTTAATGATCTTCTCTGATAATGAAACGGCCGGCCGTGCTGTCTATCGGCTGAAAAGTGAACCCGTTTCCGCCGTAGAGCTGATGGATCGTGCCAGTCTGAAGTCAATGGAAAATGCTGATGGCGTGCCGGGTTATCTCAAAGATCTTTCGCCCGAGGCATGCTCGCTTTTGGTGCAGACAGGGGCAGATACTCATGAACAACTGCAGGAGCAGATAGCCATTATCAAAAAAGCCCTGGAAGATGTTCCGACAGAATTTCCCGTTAGCTTTACTGATAAACCGGAGGAGTACAATAATTACTGGAAAATTCGGAAAGGCCTCTATCCATCCGTCGGTGCAATGCGCAAGACAGGCACTACGGTGATTATCGAGGATGTTGTTTTTGCCGTGAAGGATATTGCAGAAGCCATAGGCGCTTTGCAGGAGCTGTTTGTCAAATATGGATATAACGAGACCGTCATTTTTGGCCATGCTCTGGAGGGCAACCTGCATTTTGTTTTTAACCAGAATTTCGATGATCAGGCCGAGATAGATCGCTATGAGCGGTTTATGGACGAACTTGCCGTGCTGGTAACAGAGCGCTTTGACGGGGCCTTGAAAGCTGAGCACGGTACGGGCAGAAATATGGCGCCCTATGTTGAGAAAGAGTGGGGCGAGGAAGCCTATGAGATCATGAAGCGGATAAAGGCGGTCTTTGATCCCAAGGATCTGCTCAATCCGGGTGTAATTCTGAATAATGATCCCAAGGTACATCTGAAGAATCTGAAGCCCATGCCGGCCGCCCACGAATCGATAGACAAGTGTACCGAATGCGGTTTCTGTGAATCGGCCTGCGTATCACACGGCATGACCATGTCGCCCAGGCAGCGGATCACGGTTTACCGGGAGATGCAGCGGCTAAAAGAGACCGGCGAGCAGCCCGAGATTCTGGCTTCTCTGGAGCAGGATTACGACTACGAAAGCGTGCAAACTTGCGCTACCGATGGCCTTTGTGCCTTAGCTTGCCCGGTGGGTATCAATACCGGAGACCTGGTGAAGTATCTCAGACATGAAAAAAATACTTCCGGTGAGAAGAAAACAGCTTCCCGGGTAGCTTCAAATATGGACAAAGTTACCGGTTTAGCCCGTGTGGGGCTTAATGTGGTCAACGGTGTCCACACGGTTATTGGGACTAAGGCTATGGGTGCGATTGCAACCGGTTTTCGCAAAGCATCGGGTAATAACCTTCCGCAGTGGAATCCCTATCTGCCAAAAGGAGCGCCCAAAATAAACGCTAATATGCCCGTAAATGGGAATCCGCGCAAAGTGGTCTACTTCCCTTCCTGCATCAACCGGGCGATGGGTATATCCAAAGATTATGACGAAAAAGTGGCGCTCACGAGTAAGGTGAAGCAGCTTCTTACGAAGGCCGGATATGAAATCATCTATCCTGAAAACCTCTCCAATCAATGTTGCGGCATGCCATATTCCAGCAAGGGATTTAAGCAGCAATCTAAAGATACATCAAACCGGCTGGAGCAAGCCCTGCTTAAAGCCAGTGCGCAGGGAAAATATCCGGTACTGTCAGATATGAGTCCGTGTCTGCAGTCAATGAAAGAGAATATAGGCGAGCCGTTGAAGCTCTATGATCCCATCGAGTTTACCCTCAAATTCCTGACACAGCATCTTGATTTTACTCCGGCTGATGAAACGATCAGTGTTTTCACGGTATGCAGTGCAAAGAAGATGGGACAGGAGGAAGATCTGATAAAACTGGCGGAAATGTGCGCCACCGAGGTGGTGGTACCTGAAACAAACTGCTGTGGATTTGCCGGCGATCGTGGATTTTCTCATCCAGAGCTGACGGCACACGGTTTGCGTACACTCAAGGAGCAGCATCCCGAAGAGGTAACGCGTGGCTTTTCAACCAGCCGAACCTGCGAAATAGGTCTTACCAACCATAGCGGAATTTCATACAAATCCATTCTTTATCTGGTGGACGAGGTAACGACTCCCAGGGTGAACGGGGCAAAGAAAAAAGAAGAAGCCGCTCAGGTTACGGAGAGCCCGAATAGTTAGACAGCAATTGGTTCCCAAAATAGAACGCAAATGAAAAGGAGATTCTGAACCTGAATTCGATTGTAAAATGTTGATTATTGAGTTCCTCTCCTGTGTAAGGAGGGGACTGGGGATGGTTGGAACGGTTTTTCTTTCAAAAAAATATGAGAAATGAACTTGACTTGATTGAACCACCCCTTTATTCCCTCCTTGGAAAAGGAGGGGACTTTCAACGATACTATTAGACAAATTATGAATCGAACTCAGATTCTGAAAAATATGTGTGCATAAACCTTAAAAATAGTGATGATCGCAGCTCACTTCCCTCTTTTAATTTATCCAATTCCCGAAATCAAAAAACCATGAGACTAAAATTACTGCTGCTCTTATTTTTATCTGTTCCTGCTCTTTTAACAGCTCAGGACGATGAAGAGAATAAATACGATATATCAATCAGTGGCTTTATCAGCTCAGAAATTATTTATGACACGCGCCAGCCCGTAGCGGCCCGCGAAGGGGATGTGCTTCTGTTTACTTCGCCGATACTTAACGACGCCAACGGGGATGATATCAACGATACCCCGAGCTTTAACATGATTAATATACACAGCAGGTTCCGTCTCAGTGTGGATGGTCCCGAAATGCTGGGAGCTCAAAGCAGCGCGTTACTGGAGTCGGACTTTGTGGGAACAGGCAATCAGTTCATAAGCATGATGCGAATGCGCCACGCCTTTATCAAACTGGATTGGGAAAAGACCTCGCTGACGGTTGGGCAGTACTGGCACCCGTTTTTTGTGATTAGCGCCTACCCGGAAGTTGCGGGTTGGGGCGGTGGCAGTCCCTTTGCAATTCTATCCAGGAATCCTCAGGTTCGCTTTGGTTTCAATCTCAGTGACAACATTAGCGGAAGCCTCACAGCCTTAACTCACCGCGATTTTTCCAGCACAGGTCCGCAGGGTGCAACTCCCGACTATTTGCGAAATGCCGCTTTGCCCGAACTGAATCTGAATATGGAGTATCACACAAAAGGGTGGAGGCTGGGTTTTGTTACCGGATATAAGAAAATCATGCCGCGTACACAGGACTTGCAAGGTTTTAAACTGGACGAGACGCTGGGTTCATTGCAGGGTAACGTGTATACAAGATTAGATGTCGGAGACTTTACAGCGAAACTGCAGGGTCTGTACGGCGAAAACATGCACAATTTCCTGATGATGGGCGGCTATGCCGAATTTATTGATCAAAACAGCGGGGAGATTACGTACAGCAATTACCGAACCGGATCGATCTGGACTGAGTTGCTCTACACCAAAGGCAGTTTAACCTATTCAGTATTCGGGGGATTTTCAGAAAATTACGGAACGGAAAACTCCCCGGCCCCGCAGGAAACAGTCAACCGCTATGGAAGAGGCAATAATATTGATACCACGTATCGTATTGCGCCAAGACTCACGTTTAAAGTGGATGATTTTCTGATCATGGGAGAGGTAAGCTATAACGCTACCGATTATGGAAACATACAGAGTGATGGAACGGTAACCGACACCGAAGAAGCATCAGCCATAAGGTTGCATATCCATTTGAAGTATAGCTTTTAAATGATTTGGGCCGAACGGATTAAGACGTTTATTCTTGTTATGGGCAATAACCGGAGATCATTCGTAACTCTTTCTTAAAAAAACGTGAGCTCAAGATAAGAATTTGGAAAAGTATCAGAGGCTGTACAAATAAATAAATGAAAAAGTAATCGAGCTTAAATAATTTAGACTACAAATCCCTCTCTATTAGTTAGAGAGGGAAGGAGGGTGAGTCTGAAAAGAAAACCTAAATTATTTAAGCGGTTATTAATGAATTTTACCTTTTTAGACAGCCTCACTTCTCATTTAGCCAGATTCAGTGCCTTCCGTGTTTCGCTTCGCGTCAAAAGATGAGCCGTGGCTGTCTTCTACTTAAAAACCGGTATAAGTCTTTTCTATGTAGAAGAGTTATCGAACTCAGGCTAAAAAAGAGAAAGAACCCTCCGGCCATGATTGGTAGTGGATTAGCATGGTTTAGTGAGAATTCGTATACCTGACCGATAAGACGGTTATATCGTCCGATTGAATGGCAGCCCCGGCAAATTTCATCACCTCCAGGAATAGGCCTTTTACATGATTTGTAAGAGTTTTAGCCGGATCCTTTTTGAGATATGTTACAACTCTTTCTTCATCAAAAAATCCGCCCTCGTCATTTTCGGCTTCGGTCACGCCATCCGTAAACGTTACCAGCGTGTCACCGGGCATTAGTTGAACACTGTTTTTTTCGTAGGGTGCGTCTTCAAACTTGCCCATCAGCAGGCCGCCCACATCTTCAATCTCTACAACTGTGCCGTCTGTTCTCTGGATATAAGGCAGGTTATGGCCACCGTTGCAGTACTGCAATTCACCGGTTTTCACATTCAGCACACCATAGAAAACAGTAACAAATGTTGACATATCACTTTCCGGGATAAGCATGTTGTTCACTTTAAACAGGCATTCAGCCGGATCAAAAACCTCTGACCCAATCGCCTTAAGCATGGTCCTGCATACAGCCATATAGATTGCGGCAGGCATTCCTTTTCCGGCAACATCGCCGATAAAAAAAGCGAGGTGATCATCATCATATTTAAAGAAATCATAGAAATCGCCACCCACCTGTTTTGCGGCCATCATGTTGGCAAAAATGTCAAAACGGTTGTCTTCAGGAAATACCGGAAACTCCTGATGCAGAATTCTTTGCTGAATTCGAGCCGCCATATCCAGGTCGAAATTCAGAGATTCCAGTTGCTGTTCCATCATACGAACGTTTACTAATTGCCGTATCTCCTTTAACGTTTTTTCGAGGGTGGTTTCGAGATCTTTGAAGTCAATCGGCTTGGTTACAAAATCGTATGCCCCCCGGTTCATCGCCGTTCGGATATTCTCCATATCACCGTAAGCTGAAACCATGATGGTGCGGATGTCTGACCGCTCCAGTTGCTGAATTTCTGACAGAAGCGTCAGTCCGTCCATCTTGGGCATATTAATATCACTGAGCACGAGAGACAGGTCGGTATGGCTGGAGATAGTATCCAATGCTTCCTGACCATTCTCGGCAAAAAGGAATTCATACTCTTTGTTTTTCACCTTAGACCTGAACTTCTGAAGCATGAGCATCTGCAGGTCCGGTTCGTCATCTACTACCAATATTTTCTGAAGTGTACTCATAAACTGTTTTATTCTTGTGATGATTTGATGATACCTGTGATCTCTTCTTTCAGGGAGTTAAAATCGATTGGTTTCGTGAAAAACTCCTTTGCCCCGGATTCTATTGCCTTTTGGTAGTTATCGTTATCACCGTAAGCCGAAATCATACTTACCTTTATCAAGGGATAGTTCTTTTTGATTTTTGACAATAATTCCAGCCCGGACATACCCGGCATGTTGATATCAGAAAAGACATAGACCACATCAGGTGGATCTGTGCTGTCCAGCAAATTCAGCGCTTCTTGTCCCGAAAAAGCAAATACCAGCTCTACGGAACCGTCTCTTATCTCTTTTCTGAACTTTTGCAGAAAAAGCATTTCCACGTCTCGTTCATCGTCAACTACTAATAATTTCATGAATTGTTATGTTTAATTGTTAACCGGCAGTGAAATCGTAAACTCGGTAAACTGACCTGTATCCGAATCTACGTTCAATGTACCCTTATGCATTTTTACGATATCGTTCGTCATAGATAGACCAAGTCCCGTGCCAATGCCCGAGGGTTTGGTTGTAAAAAATGGCTGGAATATTTTTTCACGGATTTCATCAGGAATTCCCCCGCCGTTGTCTCTAATTTTTATTTCAGCCCGGCCGTTTGATGCACTGGTAGAAACCTGAATGACCGGACTTCGAGTGGAGTTATTTTTAGCATATTCATAAGCGGCATACATTGCATTGTTGATGATGTTCAAAAATGCACGGCTGATATCTTGTGGTATTAAATCGAGTTTGGGCATTTCGGGATCATATGAGGTTTTGATATCAATGTTGAATGATAAATCGGTAGCCCGCATGCCGTGGTAAGCCAGCTTCAGGTATTCATCAATCATGGCATTTACATCCGTAGGAATGGATTTCCCGCTTTTTCCACGACTCAGCAGCAGCATGGATTTAAGAATGCTGTCCGCTCGTTTACTGTGTTCATAAATTCTGTCTAAATTTGACTCTATATCATTCAGAATGCCTAAAACAAGGTCTGAGTTACACATTCTTTCTGCTCCCGATTTTGCCTTTTCGCCGCTGCTCTTCACCTCTTCACGAGCTTCGTTGATCAGTTCAAAAATCACTTCCGAAAAGTTGTTCACAAAATTCAGCGGATTTTTGATTTCGTGTGCAATGCCCGCCGTAAGCTGCCCGATCGATGCAAGCCTCTCTTTCTGGACCAATTGACTCTGTGCAATTCTCAGTTCATCAACGGATTTTCTAAGACGTTTTTTCAGTTGATCCGTCTCCAGTTCCAGGTTCAGATTATTCTCGAGCATTTCATTGGAAGAGATGGTTTCAAAGGCTCCCAAATGGTCCGGCATGGATGTATGGTCGTGGAGCAGCAGCCATTTTCCTTCCGGGTTATTATCATCTTTTACCAGAGTCCAGATAGCCGATTGCCTGAGCGTAAGCAGTGTGATTTCTTCATGCTCCAGTGTAAAACGAACGATAAATTCCTGTTCTACCAAAGCCTGATTGCCCAGATCAGAAAAATTTCGCCACTTCACCTCAATTCTTCTGTCATCCGGCAACAGGGCGATGGATTGTGTGTAGTAGTGTATGATACGATCTATGCCTTTTTCGAACTCACTGATTGCAGAACCGAAAACTGAGGCATCCGGGTGTATCAGCTCACGCAGCGTCTGCTCATCCTTTTTGAGCATGGCTTCCAACAGCATATCATGGTTGGTAAGTATGAGTTCTTTTTTATTCATAGGAGTTTTTAAAAGTTCGGAACGCCAAAAACATTACCTGAAAGCTTTAACAGATATCAATGTAGTTCATCTAATGGAGAGCTTTTTATATCTATGTCGCAATGTGTTGATAAAAAGTCCAAAGTCCGGGTATGTGCTGATATCATAAATTTAGAAATCTATTTAAGTTGCTGATACATGGTTTCTGTCCCGTTAGGGACAACACATGGGTAGAAAAATGAACGACCATCGTGAACCGCGTGCCGTAGGTACGCCATATGGATTTATACTGAGGTTGCGTTTCAAAATTAATCCATTCATATGCTGTACCTACGGCACAGATGAACGGGGCGGCGTTTTTATTATCTACCCATATTTCGTCCCCAACGGGACGGAGTAGCGATGCTATAGTGCGGAAGAATTTTAGCATGTCTGATTTGGTTTAACCCCCACTCGCCGCAGCGTAATCGCTGAACGAAACATGAGCGGTTTTGTATGACAGCCCCAAATCCTGCTCCGCCTTTTTGCCGCTATATACGAACCTCGGTTTTTCAACGACCGGCTCGTTGTTCAGCATTCGTGAGATGTCCGATACTTTCCAGCTCTCGTTGCTCAGGTAGTACTGCTTTCCGTGAAGGCCGTCTGTGGTTGCGGCCCTGTAAATTCCCTCGGCCACATCGCGTACATCCACGATGGCAAATTCCATATCATGATCATATAGCATTTGTACAAAAGGATTGGGTGCAATCTTATTTTTGAATAGATACTGCAGGCCCATTGAGGTAGAATCATCGCGTTCCGAGAGGGCAGGGCCCATCACGCCAACCGGATAGACACTCACAATCTGTTTATCAGATTCAGGATAATCTTTGATAAACGTCTGTACCACCTGATCGGCATAATATTTGGCCTGTGCGTATGGATGTCCTTCTTCATTGAGGTGAGGCTCATCGCTCTCGGTGTAGAGATGATCAGGTGAGCGTCCTTCAACCGGCATAGGGTAGCCGGTATTGTAAGAGGCAACGGATGCAATGATCACCACCTTCTTCACGGATGGCGTCTCATTAATTACCGTCAGAAAGTTTTCTGTACCTTTAATGGTCGGTTCAAACAGCTCTTTCGCCGGATCTTGTACATCGAGCTGAAAGGGCGTACCGCCATGTATCACAATATCGCAGCCTTCCACAAAAGACCTGAGAGAATCGATATCACGGGTATCCAGCGAAATAATCTTAAGATTCTCCGCACCGGGTAACGTTTTTAAATGCTGATACTTCTTCTTCTTTTTAATGTCTGTCGCCGATACTTTAACGCTGAACCCATTCTCAAGGAATGCTTTTGTGACGTAACTGCCGATGTATCCCGACCCGCCGATTATGCCTGCTGTTTTCATGATTATTTGGATAAGTGGTTTTTCAGAAAGAACTAAACATTCACGGGTTCATACCTCTGAACTTCTTCCTGTTGTTAGTTAAAATGTACAGGAATCGAATCATGCAGTATTGGACTATCCGCGCAAATGTTTGGATTATTCCGTCAAATGGCGGTTTTTTTGAGGGTGGGGACAGTTTCTAAAACAGAAAGTGCCGTGAGGCACGATTGATATGTGGTCTTGTGCCAAAGTGATCCAAAGAGGTGAAACCCAATTGAGAGAAAAAAGAGATCGGTCGTGCCGGATGGCACTCGATGCTTTTGGAAGCCTGAATTCACCGGAATAAATTCCGGTGTTACAAGATGGATAGTGCCTAACGGCACTTCCTTAGTGCAAATCTGCGAACCCGGATATGCAGTGTCCTTCCCTGCCAGCCTGCCCTCGACCCATCGGGGCCGCTTCAATACACCTCGGTCGCCTGTCATACTGCTCGCCTCCGATCGCGGCAGGAAGAAACCCGATTATTGAGCGACGTAGGATTTCATGGCACAGATGAAATACCAAAAAATACTGCACCGGGTAAATTTCTTTCCAAAAACCATGAAAAAGCACGAAAAGTCCAAACATTCGCGCGGATAGTCCACGTGTTGGCCGGCTTTCTGAGCTATCTTAAATCCAGTCATAATAAGTTTTGCACTCAGTATTCCCATTAGAAAAAACAATAACCTACACGTTAAACTTTGGATGAAACATGAAAGTATCAGCATTTGCGGCCAATGGCCCACATGAAAAATTAGAGCCATTTTCTTATGAAATGGAAGAATTAGGCCCTGAACAAGTTGATGTCAAAATCCTCAATTGTGGCATTTGTCATTCAGACCTCAGTATGATGAACAACGACTGGGGCATGACCACCTATCCTATTGTCCCCGGTCATGAAGTTATCGGCGAAGTGGTAGCTGCCGGTAATGCCGTTAAAAACATAAAAGTGGGAGATAAAGTGGGTGTGGGCTGGTTTTCCGGTTCCTGCATGGCCTGCCATGAGTGCATGGACGGATCGCATCACCTTTGTTCTTCGGCAGAATTCACTATTGGCGGCCGACATGGTGGTTTTGCCGATTATATACGAAGTCATTGGGCATGGACTATTCCGTTACCCGAAGGCATCAATTTGGAAAAAGCGGGACCGCTGCTTTGCGGTGGAATTACGGTCTTTAATCCAATCATTTTGGCAGGTGTAAAAGCAACAGACAAAGTAGGCGTTATAGGCATTGGTGGCTTGGGACACATGGCACTCAAGTTTCTCAACAAATGGGGTTGTGAAGTCATTGCCTTTAGCTCCAACCCTGATAAAAAGAACGCCATTCTGAAAATGGGGGCAACGAAGGTTGTGGATTCTACAAATCCTGAGGAACTGGCTAAAATCGCCGGAAGCCTGAATTTCATTCTGAATACGACTAACGTAACTCTCGACTGGAACTCCTATCTGGTGGCATTGGCACCCAAAGGTAAATTTCACAATGTAGGAGCGGTTTTAGAACCTATGGCCATTCCCGCTTTCACACTGCTTACCGGACAAAAATCGGTTACGGGAAGTCCCCTGGGAAGCCCGGCTTTGACTCGGACCATGCTGGAATTTTGTGTAAGACACGATATCTATCCAATAACTGAGGAATTTCCGATGAAGCAGGTAAACGAAGCCATTGCCCACCTGGAATCGGGTAAAGCCAGATTTCGAATCGTGTTAAAAAATTAGCGGGCAAAAAACATCGTTTTTCTTAGCTCTGAGGAGGTAAGCTATTGTACGGGGTCCGTCGTTACACTCGATGGAGGTCTTGAACTTACGGTTTAACGGATGCAGATTTAAAGGTTATACCGGATCCGGATCCCGGCCTGCACTTTTTCAGTGTGTAGGACCCGGGGTCTTTTTGATCTTTTCCGGAATTTATTCCATTTCCGCATCAGCCAGCTGTTTGGTATCAACATACTGCTGGAAGCGCGTTGCCAGTCCATCCTCGAACCACCAAATATGGACTTTCTGTGCATCAATCGATTTTCCTGTACTTGCATGTGTTCCCCGATATCTTCCCGTTACAAGAACCATGTCTTCCCCAACTGCATACAGGGTTTGATCATGAAGCGTGAATGTTTCCCATTCCTGCCCGATCCGTCCAAATACTCCTTCGGCAACCGCCTGGGGTCCTATATAAGGATTTCCTTCGGCGAGCGAATTGCTTTCGGCTTCATTCCATATAATATCCGGCGAAAATGTTGCCACCACCGCAGCTCCATCGCCCACTGCAAAGGCGTCGTAGATTCCCTGAACGATTTCCACATTCGGATTATCAGATTGAACCTGACTACAATTAGTCATAAAAATGGAGAGTGACAGCACAGCTATACCTGAGAGAGTGCGTTGTAATTTATTATTCATGATTTTATCTGTTTGGTTGTTTTGTGATTATTATCAAAAAGCGGAGGACTGAAAGCTGACAGGTTTTTAGCTGAGCGCTTTAACCTAACTTTCTTAAATGTTGAGGTTTTACATTTCTGAATAAAGAGTTCAATCATTCCTGCACCTATACACTGCTATAAATTTGTGCTTGTTATTCAGATTTATGCGCTTCCATTTCTATCTCTATCATAAATTCCGGAAGAGCCAGTTCTTTAACCCCAAGCCAGGAACCTGTAGGAAAGTGTTTCGTATAGATTGAGCTTCGGTATGCAGCGTTTTCGAGAAATATCGGCATATTCGTAGTAAAAATATTTTCCACAATTACATCATCGAAGGTGCAACCGTAATGAGCTAATATTTTTCCCAAATCAGCATAACAATTCTTCATTTGCTGCTCTAAATCTCTGACAGCAGTTGGATTCCCTTCGTCATCCATACTTACAGCACCGGAAATTTTTATACTGTTGCCAACTTTTACCGCGTGTGAGTAGCCATATGCTTTTTCTACCTCAGGGCGCAGAAGAAAATAGTCTGGTTTGTTTGAGTGACCTGATTGATTTTCCATAGTGTAAGTATTGATTGAAGTTTTACTGGATTATGAGGACCGATCCCGGATTTGCTGTACTCATATTAGCTTCTAAAAACGATCAATACTTGGACTATCCGCGCAAAAGTTTGGATTTTTTGGTCAGATGAGGGTATTGGAGTGGTTTATTATTCTGAGAGAGAATCGAAGGAGAGAGGGTTTCAACGTCGAAGTTGGTTAAATAAATGGTTTTAAAAATCCTGCTGAAGAGCTAAAGAATATTATTGAGGTCTTGTCTTCCGATAATTGCCATTATCTCAACTGTACCAGCTTCTAATTCGGAAATAGATACTGTCAACCCCGCAAACAGATCGTCTGTATCCTTTTTTTATGTAATCGACTGATTCAAAAGAGAAAGGTCGTTGAGCAATGGTATCAAAACACTCAAAAAACGCATGAAAGTATTTATCAGCCTGGGCTAACCCAAACTTTTCTACACCGTATTGATGAATTCTTATCAAATCATTTTTGGCTTCGTTACTTAAACGGTATTCAGCCATTAAGCAAAGACTTTGATTGCTTTAAAATTTGTTCTTTTGATTCATCAGTGAATCCACCGGCCTCTGATCTACTTAATTTTGCTCTAATCCAATCAACCTGAATTTGTTGTTTTCGGGCCTGTCTTATCAAATCATTCACAAGTTCGCTTTTGCTGGAATATTCTTCGCTTTTAACTTGTGCTTTTAACCACTCATCATTTGGTTTTGTCAGCGATATACTTTGTCTATTCATAAAACTATTTTTGATGTAATATTACACCATAATCGCATCACTCTCAACTTTTTTGTTTTATAGAGGGTTAATGCAACAGTTTATCAATGCCGACTAAAATTCCGGCCTCTTTTTTTTTACCACGAGGACACCAAGACCCGAAGGTGCACGAAGGTTTTAATGAAGGAGATCTTCGTGATTCTTTGTGCCCTTGTGACTTCGTGGCTATTTACCAAGGGCTTGGCCAAATTACGGACACTTTATCACCATAAACGCTCTAATGAACAAAGGAAGGCATAGCAATTTTTTTAAGTCCGGCTTTCCGTCTTGTGATCCCGGGGTATCTAATTGGTTTTAAAAACAGAAAGTGTCGTTAGACACGATTTGATGTTGTAACCCGGGGATTCATCCCCGGGAAGCAAGGCCTAATAACGGTAAGTGCCGTGAGGCACGATCGATCTCCCCCGGATCTCAATAAGGGCAAAAAATTCTGTAAGGATTGGCCGATTTTTGGTTCATATATACAAATCAAAAATCAACTGAGGATTGAAAATATGGCAAACACCTACCATCAAATATATATTCAAACAGTCTTTCCGGTTAAATACAGAAGGGCTCTCATTCAGCCATCCTGGAAATTAGAACTTCAGGCTGTCATGGGGAAACTGATCAACGTAACCGGCTGCAATACACTCATCGTAAACGGGATGGAAGACCATATGCACTGTTTTTTTGGTATAAAACCGTCAATAAACATTTCTGAAGTTATGAAATCGGTAAAGGCAAAATCCTCGAAATGGATTAATGAAAGTGGGTTTTTGGTTAATCATTTTGAGTGGCAGAAGGGATATGGATGTTTTTCTTACAGTCACTCTCATGTGGATGCAGTATATCATTACATTAGAAACCAAGAAAAACATCATAAGCGAATGAGTTTCCGGGAAGAGTACATAAACATGCTTGAAAAATTTAGGATTAATTACGATAAACGTTTCATCTTTGAGGAGCCGAAGTAGAACGATTATCTGACACAATGTTTTGGAACAGCGTTACAGATGAGTCGTGCCTAATGGCACTCGATGCTTTTAGAAGCCTGAAACCACCGGAATAAATTCCGGTGTTACAAGATGGATAGTGCCTAACGGCACTCCCTTAGTGCGCAGCTTATTATCATCGGGGATGCTCCAAAAATCGCTATGCGGAATCTTTCGGATTCTAAATCATTTGTTTGTGATTGGGCAAAATACCGTCAGTCATAAAAAATCTTGTAAACCCGGATTTTCGATTAGCGATCCCTGCGGGGCAATCCGGATACCTCAAATCGACAACTTCCGAAACGCCGATGGGCTTTTGCCGAACTGTTTTTTGAAGACACGGGAGAAGTAAGCCTGGTCATTAAAGCCTACTTCATAGCAGATTTCACCAATGGTTTTATCGGTCTGGTTCAGAAGTTCAACAGCTCGCTGCAGCCGCACAGACCGGATAAATGTACCGGCAGGTTGATCAACCAAAGCATTCAGTTTCCGGTTGAGCTGGGAAATACTCATGTTGAGTGAAGATGCAAACATGTCGGTGTTAAATTCTTCATCTGTTAAATGTTTGTTGATGATCCCAATTGAATTTTTCAGAAAGGTTTGATCCACCGGGCTTTTCGCAATGGACGAAGGTGCAAAGTAGGTAGCTGAACTAAACTGTGTTTTCAGATTTTTTCGCTGCTGGATCAGTGTTTTAACCCGCGTATGCAGCTCCCGCACATGGAAGGGTTTGGTCAGATAGGCATCAATCCCCGCTTCAAGGCCCTCTATTTTAGGATCCAGGCCCGCCTTTGCGGTAAGCATGATGATGGGAATATGACTGGTTTTCTCATCTTTTCTAATCTGTTCACTAAACCGGTATCCGTCCATTTCGGGCATCATCAGATCGGTGATGATCAAATCGGGAATTGCCGCCTGAGATACCGTAATTCCTTCCCGGCCATTAACGGCTTCAAGAACTTTGTATTCATCTTGTAGCTGTTCCCGGATAAACGAACGCACATCCTTGTTATCTTCCACAACGAGGATCACTTCGTCGTGCTCGGATAGCAGAGAATCAAAATCTGGCATCGGCTGGGATTCATGGCCGCGATCAATAGTGGCGTTGTCAATGTCAACAGTTTCATTCTGATTCTGAATAGCGGTTTCATCGCACGGTAATTCAAGAATAAACTCTGTACCTGAACCAATCTTACTGTTTACGCTAAGAGATCCCTGATGGAGATTTACCAGTTCATGAGCCAGGGAGAGGCCAATACCGGTGCCTTCATATTTTCGGGTATTGGATGGATCGGCCTGATAAAAACGGTCAAAAATAAACGGCAGCCGGTCTTCCGATATGCCAATTCCCGTATCCTTGATTCGTATCTCAATCCGTGACGGCTCCGGTGTGCTGATTGATAAATCAACGCGTCCGCCATCCGGCGTGAATTTCAGCGCGTTGGATATCAGGTTGAAAGAACACTTTTTCCATTTTATCGGCATCAAAATGCACCGGTATGCTGGCTCTTGATGAAAGAAAATTGAGCTGAATTTGTTTTGACTCGGCAAGCGATTCAAACGAATAAAAGATGTTCTTTAAAAATGAAACGATGTTTTGTTGTTCAAGATGAAGATCCATCTTTCCGGCTTCCAGTTTTGAGAGATCCAGGAGCTGATTGATGAGCGTTAAGAGACGTTCAGCCTGTTGATTTGCCGACAGCAGTTTCTCCTTTTTAGCCCGGCTGTCTTCGGTGGACAACAGCGTTTCAATCTGACCGATAATCAGGGTAAGTGGCGTGCGGAACTCATGTGATATATTGGCAAAGAAATGTGATTTTAGCTGGTCAAGCTTCCTTAGAGAATCTATTTCAACCCTTTCGAGCTTCAACTGATTTTTTAGGTTGAAACGGTTTAACTCGTAACGCCGCAGTGAATAGATAGCTGAAAGAAATAGAAAACCATACAATCCGTATGCCCACCAGGTGTGCCACCACGGCGGAAGAATGGTAAATGTGTAATCAAACGGTTTGCTCCATACTCCACTCTCGCCTATGGCTCGGACCTGGAAGGTATAGTCGCCAAAGGGCAGGTTACGATAATCTGCAACCGGGTCGGCGGTGGGTTGGCTCCAAATGGTATGTAAGCCCTCCATCCTGTAGCTGTATTGGATTTTATGCGGTGCTGCCCAATCTATGGCAGCAAAATAAAAGGTGAGGTGGTTTTTTTCGTAAGGCGATTTTAAACCGAGGGGATAGTTCTCAAATTTTTGCACGCCATTAAATTTGATTTGATCACTAGAGCTATCTGGGCTATCCAAGATTGTGCGATAGTCTATATACTGCTCGTTAATTTCTAATTGGGATAACCGGGGTTGGGGTATTTTATCAGAAAATGTAAGTGTATTCAAATCCAGCATCATTAAGCCATTACCAGTGCCCCACAAGGCGCGGTTTTTACTGTCGATAATGGCACCCGGGTTAAATCTCAAGCTTTTCAACCCATCTTGTTTGCCAAAGTTTTGAATACTAAATGCAAATTCCTTGTCGCCGGACGTTTCATCTTCAGTTAAGGAGATCTTTGACAGCCCATTTTCCGTTCCCATATAAATACCCATTTCATTTAAAGTGTCACTTTGATCCTCCAGAATAGACCAGACACTATTATTGGCTAAGCCTTCCTTTTCGGTATAATGAGTAAAGCTTTCTCCATTAAATACGCTCACACCTCCGCCTTCAGTCCCCAACCAGATATTTCCGCTTTTGTCCTCTGCGATGGACCAGACGGTATTATTGGATACCCCTTCATTTACACCATAATGGGTAAAACTCTCTCCATTAAACAGGCTCACCCCGCCACCCTGAGTCCCCAGCCATATATTTCCGCTTTGATCCTCCAGGATGGAGATGACGAAATTATTTGATAAGCCTTCGTTTTCGGTGTAATGAGTAAAGTTTTCTCCATTAAACACACTCACCCCACCGCCACCTGTACCTAGCCAGATATTTCCGTTTTTATCCTCTGCAATGGACCAGACGCTATTATTGGATAATCCTTCCTTTTTAGTGTAATGGGTAAAGCCTTCCCCATTAAATACGCTCACTCCTCCGCCACCGGTACCCAGCCAGATATTTCCGTTCTGATCCTCGAGGATGGAGATGACAAGATTATTGGATAAGCCTTCGTTTACGGTGTAATGGGTAAAACTATCTCCATTAAACAGGCTCACCCCTCCGCCCCAAGTCCCCAGCCAGATATTTCCGCTTTGATCCTCGAGGATGGAGTAAACGTCATTATGAGATAATCCTTCGTTTACACTGTAATGGGTAAAGCTTTCCCCATTAAACAGGCTCACCCCTCCGCCTTCAGTCCCCAGCCAGATATTTCCGCCTTGATCCTCTGTGATGGACCAGACGCTATTATGGGATAATCCTTCGGTTTCGGTGTATTGGGTAAAACTCTCTCCATTAAAAACGCTCACTCCGCCAGCAGTCCCCAGCCAGATATTTCCGCGTTTATCCTCTAAGATGGAGAAGACGATGTTATTGGATAATCCTTCGTTCACGGTGTAATGGGTAAAGCTCTCTCCATTAAACAGACTCACCCCGCCATCAGTCCCAAGCCAGATATTACCGCGTTTATCTTCTAAGATGGACCAGACGGTATTATTGGATACCCCTTCATTTACGGTGTAATGGGTAAAGCTTTCCCCATCAAATACGCTCACCCCTCCGCCACCAGTCCCAAGCCATATATTTCCGTTTTGATCCTCTGCTATGGAGAAGATGATATTATTGGCTAACCCTTCGTTTACGGTGTAATGGGTAAAGCTTTCTCCATTAAACACGCTTACCCCTCCGCCTTCAGTCCCCAGCCATATATTTCCGTTTTGATCCTCTAAGATGGACGCGACGAAATTATTGGCTAACCCTTCGTTTACGGTGTAATGGGTAAAGCTTTCTCCATTAAACACGCTCACCCCACCGCCACCAGTCCCCAGCCAGATATTCCCGTTTTGATCCTCCAGTATGGCCCTGACGAGATTATTGGATAATCCTTCGTTTACGCTGTAATGGGTAAAGCTCTCTCCATTGTATACACTCACCCCTCCCCGGGTCCCCAGCCAGATATTTCCGCTTTGATCTTCTAAGACGGCCCTTACGTAAGATGAAGCCATACCTTGTTCCACATTTAAGAATTGCAGGTGAGCAATGGCGGCATCTTTGCTGGCAGGTGGCAGGGCTTTGGTGGGCTTAGAACGAATAGCATTTACCACTTTACCCTTAGCGGGGATAGGAACACCGGTGGGTATCGTGTCACCTGTGGAATTAAGCAAGACAAAATCCTGGTTTCCTTCGCCTACTTTTATGATTTCGAGTTTACTTTTATCAACGGGTATGGTGGTTCGTTCTTCGGGTATTTGGTGTCGGTTGGGATACGCATTTATTGTGGTTAATGCTGCGCGGTCAACAGTATATGATTGGGGTTTGGCCACGCTGTCGGGGTGGATGATTTTTGGTGTGGCAGGAATGGACACACCTGTTTTTAATTCAACCGTTTGAGGTTGAGGGTAAAGGGGCGGTGGGAGCGAGGCGTCCTCATCACCGGTCGTGCCGGTGCAGGCCGCCAAAAAAATCAATGGCAGGAATACCTTCAGCATGCCTAAAAAACGGGCAGATGACGATAGAGTTGATTGCCTAAAATGGCCATTCAATGGTAAGTGTGGTATCGTCATGTTCTTTGGTTTTTATAACGACAGTACCACAATGGGCTTTCGACATGCGCTATGCGCTTAGCGCAAAGCGTAAAGATATCGTCGATGGTAAGATGGCGGAAGTTTAGGTTCTGAGCATATCCGTTGTATGACTGAAAACAGACTGGTATACATACAACTTTTGATATGGATTTTAGAAGCCTTTTCATATAAAATCCCGGCATGCCAATTGTCAGTTACCGGGTAAAAGAACTGCACAGCATTTTTCCACTCGAACCTATGAATCACATATTACATAAACATATGCAATTATCTCTATATAATATTAAGGTTAGGGACAGGATGAGCGTTTTACCAATCAGAATCATTTACTCTGCTTCATTGGCAGACTTGACCAACTCTAAAGATGCCGAATTCACACAATAGCGTAAACCGGTGGGTTCGGGACCGTCCGGGAAAACGTGGCCGAGATGGGCATCACATACATTGCAAAGAATTTCGACTCGACTCATTCCGTGCGATCGGTCTTCTATGTATTTCACTACATTCTCTTTCACCGGTTCGTTAAAACTGGGCCATCCGGATCTGGATTCAAATTTCCCGGTTGAATCAAAAAGTTTAGTTCCGCAACAAATGCAGGCGTAAAGGCCCGGTTCATGTGCTTCGCAGTATTCTCCTGAAAATGGCTGTTCAGTACCGTGCTGACGGGCAATACGGTACGCCTGCTCGGTGAGTTCTTCTCTCCACTCTTTATCCGTTTTTTCCACTCTTCGGGGAGGTTTAGGATTTCCTTCCCTTGCATATTCTTTAACCTTTTTCCAATCCATAAAACTCCGTTTTTGAAATGTAACAGTTGAGTTAAGTAAAGCGTTTCTTTAACCAACGTTTCGTTTTTCATCTCTTTAATAATTGATATTAATCACCTAAAAAGCTGAAATTTAAAGCAGGTAAGCCTAAACTCAGATTTGTTATGAATCTGGCTGACAATGTACAGAGCGCTCAGCGCCAAGCGAGCGCATGGCATCAAACACAATGTTCACCAGGTGAAAACGCTTTTAGAGCATACCGTTCAGCAAGGAATTGGAACCTTTCACTAAGCTTTTCTCTCTATTTTATTCTCAGGGTGCGAACCTGCCGTAGCAGGTTAACCGATAATAATTATTTTAACTCGTTTCAAACAAATGGATTAAAGGTTTCAATAAGAACAAAATCACCTTTTATTTTATTAAACTTTTTGAGTTAATAAGTTTTTTTATTAATCTCGCAATGCGTCTAACCTTTTATCTTTCCTTAAAATGGGTTCAATACTACCTGGCTATAAACATGACATATTTGTCAGTTATCGGCATCACGATAACAAATATGACGGATGGATTACTGAGTTTGTTGAAAGACTTCAGCAGGAATTGAACGCAACCCTCAAAGACAAGCTGACAATCTATTTTGACAAAAATCCCGAAAGCGGGTTAAGCGATAATCATGTAGTTGATCAATCGATCCAAAATAAGATCAAATCCCTGATTTTTATTCCGATCGTTTCTCAAACCTACTGCGACACCTCATCGTTTGCATGGAGCCAGGAATTTATGGTATTCAAGGACTTTGCGGATTCCGATCGTTTCACGCGCACTATTCGATTACCCAACGGCAATTTTACATCCCGTATTCTTCCTATAAAAATTCACGATATCGACGTAAACGATCTTAGGCTTCTGGAAACAGAACTTGCGGGAACGTTGCGCTCCATCGACTTTATTTACCGGGAGGCTGGAGTCAATCGTCCGCTACGACCTGTAGATGATGAAATTCCGGCGATATCAGCCCAGGTTAAAACGTTATACAGGAATCAGATCAATAAGCTTGCCTATGCCATTAAAGAGATTGTGCAGGGAATCAAGGAAATTGACCGGAATCTTTCGCCGTCAGTAAATCCAACCACACTCTCCGCTACAAAACCTCCCAAGGGGGCCTTTTCATCATCTCATCCATCTGCTTCAAAAGTGAAAGTGATTGATGAGGCCGGCCCCAGCGTTTACCTGGCATGGACCTCCAGTGATTTGAAAGATCAACGAGAAGAGATGGCCATTACGCTGAAAAAAGCAGGATTTAATGTTCTGCCATCCACCGATTGTCCGGCCGATGATGAATCCTTTAAAGAGAAAGTAAAAGAGAACATGATGCGCTGTTCGTGCTCTCTTCATATTATGGGCGGTGAATTCGGGAGGCGATTTGAATTTGAAAGTGAGGTGTCATTCCCGCAATACCAGTTTTTGGAAGCAAAGAAGACGATTGAATCGGGTGACAACGACTTTAATTGTTTTGTCTGGATGCTGCCTGAAGCATCCGCTAATATCAAACCCGATCAGCGCGATTTTATCAACTACATTCGCAACAACATCACTCAAAACATGATGTTCTCCAACAGCATGGGGCCGATGCAGCTTGTCGACGATATGCGCGTGGTGATGAAGAAAGAGGAAGAGGATGTGTATGACTCAAAAGACACGGAGATTTTCTTCATCTACAACCAGCAGGACGAGGCGGAAGCGAAGATTATTACAGACCATCTGAGTATGGAATATCCGGTTGAGATAATGAACATTCTGCCTGATGGCGAGGATAAGTATCGGGAGATTAGCACCCAGCAAATACCCAAAAGTAAGCTTGCTGTTGTCTACTTTAAGTATGCTGCCGACTGGGCGCTTCCATTTACCAAGCAGGTATGGAAAACGGTGGGCGGCGCTTCCTCACCCACACCACTTTTCCTGATTGGAGAGGATGATCCAAGCAGCAACAGGGCTCGAAATTTCAAAGCTCCCAAAGTGGTCTCATCCATCGTGCCCAGTGAAGAGGTGCCCGGTGAGGTAAAGAAAGTTTACATAACTATTAGCGAAATGAGTTAGGCTCCGCCTTATGTTTGATAATTTTCAGATATGCCCTTATACCGGATTACGCTCTTTTACCGAAGAGGAGTCGATCTATTTCAAGGGGCGTGAAGAGAACATTGAAAAGGCTATTGAGCAGCTGCAGAGCAACAAGTTTTTAATGGTCACGGGTGCTTCGGGAGATGGTAAATCCTCATTGGTTTATGCGGGTATCATACCCAATGCGAGGGCCGGCTTCCTGCGGTCAAAATATACGAATTGGGTTGTAGCTGATTTTCGCCCGGAGCGAACCCCCTTTAAAAATCTCTGTAAAAGCCTGAGTGAACAGCTTGAGATTGAAAATACGGATACGGTTGAATCGGAGCTGAAGCACGGTTTTTCTGCTCTAATAGACCTCTATAAAAACTCTCCCCGTCACCTCGATACTGATTCTGCCGAGTGGAGGGAAGCCGACGATAACGGCAAAGCCGTTCTTAAACGGAAATCGGCTAACCTGATGATTCTGGTTGACCAGTTTGAGGAATTTTTTACCAATCCGGAAAACTACAATCATGGGGCACCTTCCAGAGAATCGAATCTGGTACTTAACGTGTTGCTTGAAACGTCAAGAATTGCCCTTGAAGAGGATCTTCCCATTTATATCGTTTTTACGATGCGATCCGATTTCATCGGTCAGTGCTCTGCTTTCCGTGGCCTTCCCGAATATATCGGTTTTTCACAGTTTTTTGTCCCCCGGCTTAACCGTACGCAGCGTTAATTCGAAAATTTAATTAATCCATGGTTCAAATAGTTTATGTTGAAAAAAACATATTGTTGATTAATGGTTGCCTAATTCGGATTCAATAATTTCTAAAATATCAACAATCCGTGTTCTCAAACTCATAGACTGACTGTTTGCGAGTAGGGCAAGCGACAGACAGGTGGTTACACTAGATTCAAATCTGGTGCTTTCTAACAGATAATTGATATCCCTGTTTTTGTTAGAGTCTCCAATGTCAGGAACCGAACCGATATCCCCGTCAAGTTGAAAAGACGAAAACAACGTATTCTGCCAAAGCCGGTTAGCGATGGTTCTGCCATATTTCATTAAAGTAGGAGTGTAGAAGTTATGGCTGTAATTCTGCCATCGTTCTTCTTCCTCTGTAACCTGTACAATATCACTGGGAAAGCGGGTTAATTTTTCCCTGAGTTCAGCATTTTGAATAAGTTGTATCCTTCCTGAACTGATGATGTCGTTTAGAATTGGATCAAAGGTTGGGTTGATCTTGGTTTGACCGATAAAGGCATAGGTACTGTCAATATTCCGTATATCCGGATGATCAATGTAATCCAGCAGCTTGGTGGAGGCCGTTATCATATTATTGCGTATTGTGATCTTTTCATCCAACTGCCCAAGATTATTTTGATATTCAGATTGAAGCTGAATCAATAGCTCTCTTTCAAATTCGCGCTCCTTATTGTATTCATTCCAGTTGTTGATCTGCAAAGCAATCAATATCCCGATCACAACCAGCAGAATCTCGCCAATAGCATAAAGCAGATATTTTCTAAGATTATCTTCTTCGATGAGTTTTTTTCGAATGGTGCGGAAGAATTTTAGCATGATATCAACCTGTAAGTTTGATCATAAATGTCGTTTGTCCGGGTTGGGAATGCACATTCAAACTACCGCCATGGGCTTTTATGATATCATTGGTGATACTGAGCCCAAGCCCTGTACCGGCAGTCCCTTTCTTGGTGGTGAAAAACGGCTGCAGAATTTTATCCTTCATCTCCTCAGGAATTCCGGGACCGTTGTCTTCGATTTCGATGGTGATGGTGGTTTCAGTTTTTTGAGTTCTCACCGTAAGTTTTGGGTGATAGCTTTCGCTAAGCGCAGAGCGCTCTGCGCTTAGCGATCTCATCGCATCAAACGCATTATTGACCAAGTTCAATATCACCCTAGAAAAGTCTTCGGCAATCAGTGGTACTTCTCCAATGTTCTCATCAAGCTGCAGATCCATATCTACGTAAATGGGATCTTTCCCCGCACGCATCCCGTGAAACGCCAGGTTGACATATTCTTTAATGATCGGATTCAGTGGCGTGGACTCCATCTTTCCGTCGCCGCCCCGCGAATGCTGCAGCATTGACTTGACGATACCGTCCGCCCGGGAGCCGTGTTTGTGGATGGTTTTAAGGTTTGCTTCGATGTCGTTAAGGATGTCGAGGATGAAGCTGCGGTCATCGCCACGGTCATCCCCCTGGCCGGCTTCTCCGTCCTCTCCCCCTTCGAAGGGGGAGGACACCCCTCGCCTGTGCTCCGCTTCGGCACTCCCCTCAAGGGGAGAATTCTCCTTTTCACTTTTCACTTTTGCCTTTTGACTTTCCGGTCCCCGGTCCTCCGTCATTCGTCGAATTTCATCCCTAACTTCTTCAACAAGCTCCAAACTCAACTCCGAAAAATTGTTCACAAAGTTCAGCGGATTCTTAATTTCGTGGGCGATGCCGGCGGTGAGTTGTCCCAAAGAGGCGAGTTTTTCCTGCTGGATGAGTTGAGACTGGGTGGCTTTAAGTTCAGTCAAAGCGCATCTTCGATACTTGCTTTGGCTTTTTCCAGTTTTACAAAATCCTCGTAACGCGCGTAGGCGATGGAGAAGGCCTTTGCGAGGGATTCTGACAGGCCGATTTCCTCATCATTCAGCGATTCGGTTGAGCCCACGTAGAGCATGCCCTGATTAAATGGAATGAAATGCAGATTCAGGGATTTAGGTGCTTCTTCGGCCCCCTGGTACGTTTTCATATCCGCGACCTGGTTCTGCTCCATCATCGAACGGCCCCAGTTCAGAAATTCTTCCTTTGTCCAATGTTGTGTGTAGACGCTACTTTGCTGCCACGCGTCCACGGTTTTGTTGACGAGCTCATTGGCACCAAATGGAAGGTGCATTACTGCCAGGGAGGTGCCGTCCGGTTTGGAGAGATAGACTTCAACTTGGTGCTCATCTTCGTGGATAATAAAAACGCCACAACGGATAAAGGAGACATCCAGTGTTTTGAGCTCATTCCATATCAGCGGAGTGATGTTTTGAAGATCATCGGTAGATCTCATGCTGGCAATTTCTCCACGCACCCTGTCTAATGACGCCTGTTTTATTGCCTCAGCTGCCTGGGCTTCGGCTTTTTGGAGATCGAGGAAGCGCGTGTACGCCTGGCCAAAGACCTTACCAATTCGTTTGAAAATGTCTTTTTCTTCCTCTGTAAATTCATTGAGATTGTAACGCGCAAAATGCAGGCAGGAATTATTTAATATCACCGTGAACCGTATCCAGCCGGGGGCGTTCAAAACCAGATCTTTTCTCTCCTGTGGAATACTTTTCAAATCAGAATTCTTAAATAAAAATCTAAAAAACTGGTCTTTTTCCGATTTAGAATATCTATCACTGAAAAAATTAAGATTCTTATCAAGGGCCTCGTAGAATTCCGATGTGATGGGATGATCTACATATGGAATATGGAATTTTTCTAAATAGGATTGGCCTTGGACATCAATCCAAAGATTTAAACCGTCAGCTGGGTCGGTCGAGAAGTCTGTCCATATCTGGGAATTATGAACGTCGATGCCCATCTCTTTCAACTCTTGACCAATCTGCCTGACGACTTTTATTAACTCATCACTTTTTTGCATTCCCATCGAACGAGCACGAACCCGTTCCAGAGCTGTTTCAATCTGAGCTTCTCGCGCCTGTTTCTCCGCTTTTTCCAGATCCAGAAAGCGGGTATACGTCTGCTCAAAAACCTTTGAAAACCGCCGGACAATCTCTTTGTCTTTCTCTGAATATTCTCCCTCCGTATGCCGCATCAAGAATACTCCGGTATGCTTTTGGTAGGTTCCTATATTGTCTATTAAACGAACATTCTTTAAAACTTCTTTACGCTCTTTGGGTACAACGTCCAGCTTGAAGTATTCCTCAAAAAACTCTCTTGTCTCAGCCTCGCTACCGGTTCGATAATCAAATGTTTTATTGCCTATTCGAGCCTCATAAAACGCGTTAAACATAGGAATATCCACGTAGGGCCAATGGATGATATCGTCATACGGTGACCCGTCTCCAACATTGATCCACATATACATGTCTTTGGTATCGTCTAACAAAAGCTGTATAACCACGGCATGAAAGACCAGGCCCAGACGTTTTAATTCTCCGTACATGGTATCAACCACACTTTGTAAGTCGGAGCTTTTCTGCATTCCCATGCTACGGCTTCGTACTCTCTCAAGAGCCGCTTCGATCTGTGATTCCCGTGCCTGCGCTTCTGCTTTTTTCAGATCCAGGAAACGGGTGTAGGTCTGATCGAAGACGTTGGTAAAGCGTTCAAAAATACCATGGGCATCGGGAACCGGTTCATAGGTGATAAACAGGAGAAACCCGCGGCTGAATTTGCACAGGTGGTTAATCTGGAAGGTTGGCAGTGAAAGACCTTGTGCCTCAATATTTTCAAACGTCGGACGAAGGTCCGGGAAGGATTTCATGTGCTCATAGTGCCCTTCCAGCGCTTCACCGCCGAGTTCCTGCACAAGCATGGTTTCATCACTTCGGAGGAACTCCCTCATTTCATCAAAAGAAGCTTCACCGTATAAGCGGAGTTTAAACGGTTCCTGAAGAACACCTTCGCTGCTCATCCAGCCTATAGCGGATTTTTTATCCTCCTCCATAATATTATATCCACAGCTCCAGGCCGGGATGCCCAGATCCTGCACCTCCAGGAACAGCAGGTTTGCCACTTCCGGCAGTTCGTCACTCGACTGCATGCCCATGGTGCGAGAGCGAACTTTTTCAAGAGCGGCTTCTATTTTGGCTTCGCGGGCCTGTGCTTCGGCTTTTTGCAGGTCGAGGAAGCGGGTGTAGGCTTGGTCAAAAACCTTTCCAAAGCGTTTGAAAATGTCTTTTTCTTCCTCTGCAAATTCATTGAGATTGTATCGCCCAAAATGCAGGCAGGAATTATTTAATATCACCGTGAACCGTATCCAGCCGGGGGCGTTCAAAGTCAGATCTTTTCTCTCCTGTGAAATACTTTTTAAATCAGAATTCTTAAATAAAAATCTAAAAAACCGGTCTTTTTCCGATTTAGAATATCTTTCACTGAAAAAATCAAGATTCTTTTCAAGGGCCTCGTAGAATACCGATGTGATGGGTTGATCTACAAATGGAATATGGAATTTTTCTAAATAGGATTGGCCATGAACATCAACCCAAATATTCAAACCGTCATCCGGGTCGGTCGAGAAGTCTGTCCATATTTGAGAGTATTGAACGTCGATATCCATCTCACTCACTTCTTTACCGATCTGTCGAACGACATCTATCAACTCCCCGCTTTTTTGCATTCCCATCGAACGAGCACGAACCCGTTCCAGAGCTGTTTCAATCTGAGCTTCTCGCGCCTGTTCCTCTGCCTTCTGGAGATCAAGAAAGCGGATAAAGGATTGCTCAAAAACTTTTGCGAAACGGATCAGAATTCTCTTTTCTTCTTCGGAAGGCAGATCTCCCTGGATAGAGGGGATCATTATGGCAGAGTTTTCAGACCAAGCCCATGCAATTCCATGGCTTTTGCTCTCTAAGATCACTTTTTTGTATTCGTCAGGCAGTTGCCGGTATTCGGAATGCTCAAAGGCATGACTGAAGAATGCGTTTTTCACATCATAGGAAAATATTTTCGCAAAATAGTCGTCCCCCCTGCTTTTAGATTCCCATGCTTCGTCGAACAGTTCATCTTCGAAATACGGTAAAAAATAAGGAACGGAAGGATGCGCAGGATCTTCGGTTGCAGTCCAGTGTATCACGTCTTTGGAATCCTGAAAATAGGTACAGATCACGGCTCCGCCGGTATCAAGAATAACGCCGGTGTTTTTCAACTCTTCGGCAACAACCCGTACCACGTCCTGCAGTTCATCGGTTTTATGCATCGCCAGTGAGCGGGACCGCACGCGCTCCAGGGCAGCCTCAATCTGTGCTTCTTTGGCCTGCTCCTCTGCTTTTTGAAGATCCAGAAATCGGGTGTAGGCCTGGCCAAAAACCTTTGCAAATCGTTTGAAAATCTCGTGTTCTTCATCTGTGAATTCATCCAGGCTGTATCGGCCAAAATTTAAGGTGGCTTCATTCAAGATTACTGTAAATCGTGTCCATCCGGAAGCATTGAGAATCAGCTCTTTTCTTTTTTTGGGTATTCTTTTGAGGTCAGAATATTTGAACAGCAGCTTGAAATAGGAGTCTTTTTCGGCCTTTGAATAGCGTTCACTGAAATAATCCAGACCTTCGTTCAGTGCGTTGTTAAAATTTAAGGTGATGGAATGGTCGATATAAGGAAGATGAAATTTTTCGAGGTAATCTCGCCCCTCAACATCCACCCAGATATTTAATCCTGTTTTCGGGTCATATGTATAGTCAGTATAAATTTGAGAATAGTGGAGCTGTATGCCCAGTTCATGAATTCCCTTTCCGATTTCCCTGACTACATCGATCAGATCATCGCTTTTGTGCATTCCCATTGATCGTGCTCTTACACGTTCCAGAGCCGCTTCGATCTTGGCTTCACGCGCCTGCTCCTCCGATTTTTGCAGATCCAGAAAACGGGTATACGTCTGTTGGAAAACTCTGGCAAAACGTTTAAAAACGTTATGGGCTTCAGGAACCGGCTCAAAGGTGATGAACAGAATGTATCCGTATTTGAAAAAGGCTGCATGATCGATTTGGGAAGCAGGGAAAGGAATTCCTTTAGCTTTCATTTGAAGAAGCTGCTCACCCACGCCCGGCAGGCTGCATAAATAGTCGTAGTGAGCGGGACAATCCTCTTCGCCAATCTCGTTTACCAGCAGTGTTTCTCCTCTTTGGCCCGCCTCGTAGTAGTCCAGAAATACTCCTTCTCTTGGGGTTCTGTATTTTGGAAACGTACCCTGGCCGTTGCTGCCCCATTCCAGCGATCCATCCGGATGATCATCGTAAATATTGAACGCACAGAACCAGGTATTGATGCCCAGGGCCTGTACCTGTTGGACGAGCTCCATGGAAAGATCGGCGAGCTCTTCACTTTTATGCATGGCCATGCTTCTGGCTCTTACCCTTTCGAGCGCCAGCTGTATTTCAGATTCCCGGGCCTGTGCTTCCGCTTTTATGATGTCAAGAAAACGGATATAGGTTCTCCTGAACTCTTTGGCAAAGCGCTCAAAAATCTCAAGCTCTTCATCTGTGTAGAGTTCCAGATCCCATCTTACCAACGATATGGTGACTTCTTCTAAAAACGCATCTACGATGACCGAACCTGGGTTTGCATACACTAAATCCGAGACCTCATCAACCACTTCAGGGGCATATTTCCGATAGTGATCAATAAATTCATCCTTTTCTTTTTTTGTAAAAGATTTAACCTGTATGGGATTCCCTGTTTTTTCGTATTCCTCCACAGCTTCTGCTGTTTTAGTGAAATACGGTGTATCTATATAGGGGATTAAAATTTTATGGGACAGATTTTCTGCTTCTGGCACAAAACTCCACAATTCCCAGTCTCTGTTTTTTGTAATAGGTCCATCAATGATAGTAACATCGTCAAACCTTACATCAACGGCATTCAGTTGTTCGCCAAACAGTTCAATGATGCCAAGAAGATCACCCTGGGTCTTCATCGCCATGGTTTTTGCTCTCACTCTTTCAAGTGCCAGCTGTATATTGGCTTCTTTTGCCTGGGCTTCGGCGTTCTTAAGATCCAGGAATCGGGTATAGGTCTGATCAAATACCCCGGCAAATCGTACAAGAATATCGGGATCAGGGTAGGGCTCCAGGGTTATGATCAACAGATAACCATGCTTGAAATAAGCGGCATTCCATTGCTGCCACTCCGGCAAGGAAAGTCCTTCATCGAGAATTTTTTGGAAAAACGGCTTCACCTCCTGCAGGGAGAGCATATAGTCATAATGGCTTTTAAGCTTCTTTCCGGAAGCCTCAAGAGCCAGGAAGTCTTTCCCGGCTTTCCATCCTTCGTACATCTTACTATGAGCCGGATCCGTAGTATTCGGAATAGCTACCGGAGGAAAAACGCCATTTTCATTGGCGAACCAGAAGGAATCTTTATCGCTGTCCATCTCACATAATCCGAATCCCGTACCCCAAAGGTTTCCACCCAATACTCTGAGTTGTTCAAATAAAACGAAGGCTACGTTCGCGAGTTCTTCAGATTTCTGCATGGCCATGGTTCGGGCACGAACACGCTCCAAGGCAGCTTCAATCTTCAACTCATAATTTTTATTCTCTAACTCAACCGTTCGGCGTTTAACCGCTTCGCGAAGTTGGGTATTTTCCTTTCTAAGTGTATCGAAAGCAAATGTCTCACCCTGTTCGGTGTGAGAATCCGGATAGGAACCATGTTGATGCAGCACCTTCCAAGCTCCATCAATTTTCTGAATCAACGTCGATAATCTGAATTTGCCATAAAATGTCCATTTCTCATCAATCCTGATAAAGAAATCCATGAACTCATGTACCATTAGATACCCATCATAAGGGATGATCTGCGCTTGCTTATTCCGGATTTCAATCATTCCCGCCATTTGATCAATAACGCGGTGGGTGTATTCAACTATCTCCTGTTTTGAATTCCAAATCTCTTCTTCCGTGCCGCCAATATTTCGGTAATCATCCACCAGGTAACTTTGCCAATGTTCCAGATCGCCTCTGAAATAGGAACCCCAGTAGTCATCCATCATGGCACTGATCTCTGCTTCAAGTTCTTTTGTGATTTTCATGGGTTGTCTTTTAATTTAGTAATCTGATCATGAATTTTAGCTTGGGTATCATAATTATCAATTAATTGTTTGCCTTGGCTCATTTATATGTTGTATCAGCCGGTGGGCGGATACGGCCTACGGCACGGTAGGAGAGGGGATGATTCGTTCTTTCTACCCATATTTCGTCCCTAATGGGACGCGATTCCGAAATCTCAATTACGATTTGAAGAAATTCACCAACTTTATAATGCAGATGAATCAGATCATTTTCCTGCCTTGTGAGTCTGTTACTTATGGTGCGGAAGAATTTTAACATAATATCAACCTGTGAGTTTGATCAAAAATGTTGTTAGTCCGGGTTGAGAATGCACGTCCAAACTACCGCCATGGGCTTTTATGATATCATTTGTGATACTGAGCCCAAGCCCTGTACCGGCAGTCCCTTTCTTGGTGGTGAAAAACGGCTGCAAAATTTTGTCCTTCATCTCGTCGGGAATTCCGGGACCGTTATCTTCGATTTCGAAGGTTACGGTGGTTTCAGTTTTTTGAGTTCTCACCGTAAGTTTTGGGTGGTAGCTTTCGCCATGCGCAGAGCGCTCGGCGCTTAGCGTACGCATCGCATCAAACGCATTATTAACCAAATTCAAAATCACCCGGCTAAAATCCTCTGCCACCAGCGGTACTTCGCCAACCTTCTCATCAAGCTGCAGATCAATATCTACGTTGATGGGCTCTTTTCCGGCGCGCATCCCGTGAAATGCCAGGTTCACGTACTCCTTAATAATCGGATTTAGAGGCGTGGGCTCCATTTTTCCGTCTCCGCCCCGCGAATGCTGTAGCATGGATTTGACAATGGAGTCGGCGCGGGTGCCGTGCTTGTGGATAGTTTTGAGGTTAGACTCGATGTCGTTTAGGATGTCGAGTAAAAAATCCCCTCTTGAGAGGGGATTGAGGGGTGTGTTATTGGAGTTGGAAGCTTCTTCAGAATTTTGAAGTTGATCACCATCTTCTGTCTTACCAGACACACCCCTTGCTTCGGCTTCACCTCCGCTTTCCCCTCTCAAGAGGGGAGGATCCCCCGGTCCCCGGTCCTCCGTCACCCGTCTGACTTCATCCCTGACTTCTTCCACCAGCTCCAAACTCAACTCCGAAAAATTATTCACAAAATTAAGCGGATTCTTAATTTCATGGGCTATGCCGGCGGTAAGCTGGCCGAGGGAGGCGAGTTTTTCCTGCTGCACGAGCTGATCTTTTGCGGCTTTGAGATCCTGGTAAGCTTTTTCAATCTCCTTGGCTTGTTCCAGTTCTTTCTCTCTTGCACGTTCTCTTTCTTTCTTGATGAGTCGTCCGCGCTGGAATCGATCTATGGCAAAAACGCCCCCTGCAAATATCAACAGATAGCCTATATATGCCCACCACGAAAACCACCAAGGAGGCAGTACGGCAAACGCATAGGTTCCCACAGAACTGATTTTCCCGTATGTATTCATTGCTCTCACTTCTAAAACATAGTCGCCATGAGGTATGTTGGTGTAGTCTTTAAATGATTCACGGGTCCAATTTGTCCAGTCATCATCAAAACCCGCCATTCTAACCTGGTACCATGTTCGAGCTTCGTCTTCAATAAAATTTGTTCCGAACCTGAAGCGCATGTCATTTTGTTCGTGGGGAAGCCGTACCTTATCAATAGATGCATTTATTGCTCCATCAAAAAATAGTTCATCTTGCTGTGTAACTCGTCTTACGAAAGCATTAAAGGAAATGTCATCAAGATAGTCGGAATGGCTGTTATAGCGCACAATGCCGTTTTCATTAGCTACCCATACAACTCCATCACGATCAGGGTAAATTTGCTTAACAATAGCGTCAGAAATTCGGGCAAGGGCTCCCTGGTGCAGAGAATCAAGCGGATTCTCCAATGACGGTGTAAATCCCAATGTTGCATCTGTCACGACCCAGTATCCGTCGTCAACCCCGCCATATACCTGGTTTGTACCAAATAGCTGCCTGTTCTGATCCCTCAAATCTGAAATTTTTGGAATAAAAGGCGCATCCAAATCCCATGGATCACTTGGTTTATAGATTCCTGTTTCAGTGCTAATTACTACCTCACCTTTTGCGGAGTAGACGTCCGCACTGCCAGAATCAAAAAACTGTTCGCTATCAATGCGATCAACCCTCATATTATCACCGGGATCTATTCGCAATAAACCCTGAAAGTCAGTGCCGGCCCAAATCACCCCGGTTCTGTCCTGTATAACTGTATTGACCTGCTCACTCACTCCATCAATAGACATACTATGCTTCCAATTTCCATTCAGGTATTCAAATATTTCTACTCCATCGATATGTCCCAGCAACACCCGATCAGACTTTAACAGAGACTGGCTAACGACTAATGCCTCAAATTCAGGCAGAATTTGTGATGTGCTATCTTCAAATACCTCTATTAAGCCTGTGTTTGAGGTTGCCAAAAGTCCATAGTCTGTGCTTAAAATTGAAAGGTGACTGACTGAAGATGATGGAATCGTTTGAAATACCGGAAGCTCAGTAAGAGACTGGCTCTTCTTTAAATATTGAATATCAGAACCTGAGATCGCATACAGGTTGCCATCATGTCTGGTGAGATCAACAATTCCGGTTGATAAACCCCTCGACTCATCGAAATACGACAGCGGGTTGGAAATCTCAACTCTGTTGAAGCCATTTGTAGTTGTAACCCACAGATTGTTAAACCGATCTGCATATACAAAAGTAGTTTGGGTTGATGTTAACACACGGCTATCGAGTACGTCGAGAATCTCTCCCGAATAATTCGTTAGATATACGCCACCTCTGATTGTGGCAAATGCATATCCCAACCCTTCAATTTCGGTGGCTTGATAGACGTTCTGATCGGTTAAGATAGGTGCTATTTGCGTTTCATACGGTTCAATCGATATTCCATCAAACAGAAAAGTCCCCTCTCTTGTAGCTATAAAAATGGATCCGTCGGGCCTGCGCCCCATATACCAAATGGAAATATCCGCAAAACGGGAGCCCCCGGGAACGAGTTGCAATTCCATGTTTTCCAGCACGTTCAAACCCACCCCAAGATCGACTATGTAAATTTCATCGTCCACTTCGTGTATGCGTTCAAAGCGCTCGTCCGGGTACAGCACGGTCAATGAATCGTTGTAGCTATAATGAAATGCAGCTCTCCGGGTTCGGAATAAAACGCCTTCTGAATATGCCACTGTTTCCCAGACATCCTCAAAATCTGCTAATTCATCCGGAACCTCCTGAACCATCGAACTAAATACAGATCTTCCCAGCGAATCGGCTTCAATAACCCCAAAATCATTCACACTCCCCACGTAAAGTTTGTTATTCTTGCCAAGAGCAAGTGAAAGGGCTACCTGTCCGCCGGCCACTTCGATCATTTTCCACTCTACACCGTCGTACTCCAGTAATCCATTCCCATTTCCTATATAAATCAGCCCATTATCATCCTCAGTCACTGCCCAGCTTTGCGTGTGGCCATTATATTCTGAAGTCATATATTGCCTGTGGATATAGGTCCCTTTTTCGCTCTGATCGGCCGTCTGTGAAAAGCTTTTTTCACCTGAAAAAATTAAGGCAAGTGTGGCAACCGTGTAGGCCCAAAATATACTTTTCCCTTGTGACCAAATCGTCTCTTTGAAAATCCTTTTATTCATCATTATGAGGCCATGTACATTTTGGGATAGTAGGTTTTTGCTTTTTCATAATCTTAATTTTGTAAAAAAATGGTTGAGGCGTAACACAACCAAGAAATATCTTCCTAACGCAGAGAAGACTTGTGCACAAGCTCTATCGAAAACATTGTTCTTCCAGGTTCAGAGTTTACTTCAATGTTTCCTCCATGTGCTTTCACAATGTCATTGGTGATTGATAATCCCAACCCCGTTCCTGCCGTCCCTTTTTTCGTCGTAAAAAACGGCTGCAGGATTTTGTCTTTCATCTCGTCGGGAATTCCGGGACCGTTGTCTTCGATTTCGAGTGTGATGGTATTGGTGTTGGATTTTGTGCGAACGGTGAGTTTGGGGCGGTAGCTTTCGCCATGCGCAGAGCGCTCGGCGCTTAGCGTACGCATCGCATCAAACGCATTGTTAACCAAATTCAAAATCACCCGGCTAAAATCTTCGGCGATTAGCGGCACTTCGCCAACATTTTCATCCAGCTGCAGATCAATATCGACGCTGATGGGCTCTTTTCCGGCGCGCATGCCGTGAAATGCCAGGTTCACATATTCCTTGATGAGCGGGTTGAGTGGCGTCGGTTCCATCACACCGTCTCCGCCGCGTGAATGTTGCAGCATCGATTTGACGATGGAATCGGCGCGGGAGCCGTGTTTGTGGATGGTTTTGAGGTTGGCTTCGATGTCGTTAAGGATGTCGAGGATGAGTTCTGTGTCGGGGCTCAATCCAGCATCCCCTCTTGAGGGGATTGAGGGTGTGTTAGCAGAGTTGAAGTTGCTTCAGATTTATGAGGTCGATTAACATACTCGCCTCAACATCTTCCCTGAAGCTTCGACGATAAGCTGGACACACCCTTGCTTCGGCTTCTCCGTCCTTTCCCCCTTCAAAGGGGGAGGACACCCCTCGCCTGTGCTCCGCTTCGGCACTCCCCTCAAGGGGAGATATCTCCGGTCCTCGGTCACCCGTCATCTGTCGAATTTCTTCCCTTGCTTCCTCCACCATCTCCAAACTTACTTCCGAAAAGTTATTCACAAAGTTCAGTGGATTCTTAATCTCATGAGCAATACCGGCCGTAAGTTGCCCAAGGCTGGCGAGCTTTTCCTGCTGAATAAGTTGATTCTGTGTTCGCTTGAGTTCCTGATGGGATTCTGCCAGTTGTGCATAGGCACGTTCAGTTTCGCGTGCCTGCTCCAGCTCCCGCTCGCGTGCCTTTTCGCGTTCTTGTTCAGTAAGGCGCTTCCGCTGCAGGCGGTCGACTCCGGCGACTAAGGCCAGGAAACCTCCGGAGTACATGGTTAACGCCCACCATTTCACCCACCAGGCCGGTTGTACACGCACCTCGTGCGTCAGGGGAGTCTCTGTCCACACACCATCATTATTTGCCGCCTGCACTTCAAATGTATAGGTCCTTGGCATAGCAAAGGCCGACAGGTTGGTGTAGCGCGCACGGGTTTCGTCTGTTGGTTCGGACCAGGTGTCGTCGTAGCCACGGAGGCGTGTGCGGTACCGCACCTGGCGTTCGGATGTGTAGCTGAGCGCTGCATAGGTGATTTCCAGTTCGTTTGATCCTGCGTTGTCCTCACTGTATTTAATGCTTCGAAAACCCAGCCTCGGTGGTATACTGTTTTGCCGATCACGGGATGGCTGATACTGTGTTACACCCGCCGTGCTGCTATGATAAATCATCCCGTTAGTACCTAAACGAAGCGCGGCAGGACCAGACGCTGTATGATATAGAAGCCCGTCGAACTGATCCGCGTGACGACCTGTTGGCAGACCGGTAGTGTCAACCTCAGTGATTCCTTCATCCGCGGACAGCCATACCGTTTGGGTCTCGGGGGAGTACATCATCGTATTTGGCGTTTCATTGAAGTCACTAAGATCAACCTCTCCTGCTACGCGAGGTTCGGCACCCCGGAGAATTTGGGTCGCAGCTCCGGGCGGCTGAACCCAGATCGATTCTCCGACGCTTAGTATTTTCGTAATGTGGCTGCCGGCAAAAGGCTCACCCTCTGCACTAAGGACTTGCTCAAAAACCGGCTGCGTCACAAAAGGTGCTACAGTTTCACCCGATCCCACAAGTGTGTCCGGAATGGCATACGAAAGCGGCACAGTACTCCGATAAAGCCCGCTATAAGACGCGCCGGCATAGAGGTGGCCGTATGAATCCCAGGCCAGCGTTATAAACTGCTCGGCCGGAATTCCTGAACCTGCATCAAAAAATAGCCAGCGATTACCCGCCCAACAGGCAACAGCCGGACGCTGAGCTTTTACGAAACAAACAATGGCTTCATCCTCATATAAATCTTCGGCAGGGGTCGTATCCCGAGGCGGTGATCCGCACTCAGAGGCCATGCCAATGCGGTAGCTTGTTAGTGTAGCCTCTTCGCCGAAGAGTTTTAGGCGCTGCTCCTGTGCAAAATTTGGCAGGGCCGGGGCAGGTTTATCGGTGGTAAGAATATCGATACCGGCGCGGGTCGTAATCCAAAGTCTCCCGACAGCATCGTGGCAAACATCCAGTAATAGATCGCTGGTTAGGCCATTTTCAACAGTCAAATGCTCCACAGTGCCATCTGACCCAATGAGCGACAAGCCTCCCGATGTAGCAACCGCCAGCACCTGCAGCGTATCGCCTGATGAAAGAGGCCATGCAATGTCAGGTTCTGTGGCGAGCGCTTCGGCTCCAACCAGCGCCGGGCGCTCACCGGTATACGACCGGCTTGTATAGGTCCGGAAAGCAGCCTGGTTCATCCGGAGCTTCGAGAGCCCGGTATTTTGTGAAACCCACGTGTTGCCTTCCCGGTCGGTGGTAATGCCCCAGACATTTCGGTCCAGAAACCCGTTCCGACGGGTATACTCGTTCGTTTCACCTGTCGCCACATTCAGCTCAAAGACACCTTTGCCCAATGTAGTTGCCCAGATGATGCCGGGAGCCACCTCGGTAATCCCGGTGATATATGCCTGCACGGCACCGGCCGGCATTTTTTCATTCCACGTGCGGGTCTCTTCATCCAGCCGCCAGAGATTCCCCTCCTTGCATCCTGCCCACAGCGATGCGTCACTATCTTCAAACAGTTCCATTACATCAATGCACGGCGACGCCTGTTTCAACGCCGGGAGCTCTCCATCCTCAAACACAAGCAACGAGTCATTTATAAGACTGGACCACACTGACCCATCCCGGCGGGTGATCATCGCTCTGACGGGTGCATATGTGCTATCGCTACGAAGCACCGTGGCCAGCGTATCCGCAACAAATGATGTTGGCCCATTTGCTTTGTAGCGAACAATACCATCCTGCGACGTGCCCAGCCACACAGCACCTTGCAGATCTTTTGTTAGCGGAGAACCGAACAGATCAGCACGACCCTTGTAGAGTGGTACATTAACCAGCGAATCTGTAAACTGAACAGAGTCTCCGATTGGGTATTCCGAAAGAGGCTGTTCCGAAACAGACAGCCCCTTATCAGAAGAAAGGACCCAAAGTCGTCCATGGGGCCCCTCGGCCATAGCAAAGATATTTAAACCAAGTGGCTGCTCAACACCCGGATATTTTTCCATCGTCTGGCTATCGTAGCGCAGAAGGCCAAACCCGTAGTTCGCAATCCAAAGGTAACCAAGACTATCCTGATAGGCTGTAAGCACCGGGGATTCGGGTAGTGGGTCGATATCGTCGAGGGCTGTGTAATGCTCAATAGGGAGCTCTTGGGCGTACGTCTCCGTTGCAAACACAGTGATCAGAGCCATCATACAGATTACAACTTTCAGGTACTCTTTTTTAGCAAACGTCATATTTAGCCTCTTGGGATATTAATTATGAAACAAGTTTTCTCATCTTCGACTGACTCGATGTCGATTTTTCCGCCATGCGCTTTAATAATATCATTGGTGATACTGAGCCCAAGCCCTGTACCGGCGGTTCCTTTCTTGGTGGTAAAAAACGGCTGCAGAATTTTATCCTTCATCTCGTCGGGAATTCCGGGACCGTTGTCTTGGATTTCGAGTGTAATGGTATTGGTGTTGGATTTTGTGCGAACGGTGAGTTTGGGGCGGTAGCTTTCGCCATGCGCAGAGCGCTCGGCGCTTAGCGTACGCATCGCATCAAACGCATTGTTAACCAAATTCAAAATCACCCGGCTAAAATCTTCGGCGATTAGCGGCACTTCGTCCACTGAGTCGTCCAGCTGAAGGTCGATGTCTACATTAATAGGTTCCTTACTGGCGCGCATTCCGTGAAAAGCAAGGTTTACATACTCCTTAATAAGCGGATTCAGAAGCGTTAGTTCAATTTTTCCATCCCCGCCGCGCGAGTGCTGCAGCATGGATTTTACGATGGAGTCAGCGCGGGTGCCGTGTTTATGGATGGTTTTGAGGTTGGCTTCGATATCGTTTAGGATGTCGAGGATGAGTTCTGTGTCGGGGCTCAATCCAGCATCCCCTCTTGAGAGGGGATTGAGGGGTGTGTTAGCAGAGTTGGAAGTTGCTTCAGATTTATGAGGTCGATTAACATACTCTGCCTCAACATCTTCCGCTGAAGTTTCGGACGATAAGCCGGACACATCTCTTGCTTCGGCTTCGCCGTCCTTTCCCCCTTCAAAAGGGGAGGACACCCCTCGCCTGTGCTCCGCTTCGGCACTCCCCTCAAGGGGAGAGCTCACCTTCTCACTTTTCACTTTTGCCTTTTGACTTGCTAGTCCCCGGTCCTCCGTCACCCGTTGAATTTCATTCCGCACTTCCTCCACCAATTCCACACTTAGCTCTGAAAAGTTATTCACAAAGTTCAGAGGATTCTTAATCTCATGGGCAATGCCGGCCGTAAGCTGGCCGAGGGAGGCGAGTTTTTCCTGTTGAATGAGTTGTTCTTGGACTGATTTGAGATCGGTTAGTGCTGCCTGTAGTTTTTGGTAGGCTTCGGCGTTTTGCATGGCAATACCCACATTGGCGGCAATGGTTGTAAGTAGCCGTTGATCACTTTCAGTAAAGCGGTTTTCCTGCTCCTTACTTTGAACACTGATCACCCCAATAGATTTTTTACCGGCTAAAATGGGAACACCAAGATACGATTCGACCATTTCCCCCTTCTTTTCCGCCTCAATTTTTTCATAGGCTTCTTCCAGATCATGATTGACCAACAGTGGCTCTTTTTTTAGAATGATCTTTTCGGTGATACCATTACCAAAAGGCCGGGATTCTGCAACGTCCCCAAAGTAATATGGGAAATGGAGCATATCGGTTTTAAGATCATGAATAGCCAGATAAACAATATCAGCTTTAAAGGTTTCTCTCATTTGTTCACCTACAAATTCAATTAGCCTGTCAAATTCAAGCTGAGAAACCATCGCCTTACTGATGTTATTTACAGTCTGAAGTTCAGCGGCACGTTGTTCAGTTTCTGAAAGCAGGCGTGTGGTTTCATTAAACAGACGGGCATTTTCGAGAGCAACACTCATACTGTTGGTAAGGGTTGTAAGCAGCCGCACATCCGATTCCGTAAAAGCATTTTCTTCTTCAACATTTTGCAGACTGATAGAGCCAATAACTTTATCACCTACAATCATCGGTACAAATATGGCAGATTTTGGGGGCAGCCCTTTGCTTACTCCATGTTCGGTATCCCCATATTTTCTTGCGGTTTCTACATAATCTTCGTTAATGAGGAGGGATTCTTTTGTTTTGATAAGATGTTTATTTGCCCAAATGAATGGACGCGGATCTACATGAAGCTGTTCGCCGTTTTCAATGGCATATTCCCAGTTTTCTATTTTATTTTCATGATCAAATGTACGAATGAGCATGGTTTGGGTGTTTAGAACTTCACAAATACGGTTCCCCACAAGTTTGTAAATAGCGTTCATATCCATCTCTCGTACCAAGCCTTCCTGAACGCTGTTGATAACAGCCAGTTCTGCATTTCGCTGTTCGGTTTCCACTAACAATCGGTTGGTCTCATTGAATAGCCGTGCATTTTCGAGAGCTACCGTCATACTGTTGGCAAGGGTACTCAGTAACCTTACATCAGAATTACTGAAAGCATGTTCACGGTCATTATTTTGGAGGGTCAGGTACCCTCTTACTTCCTCACCCACAATCATAGGAACATATAAAGCTGATTTCGCCAATCGGGTACCGGGTACGGGCTTTATTCTTTCCCCTTTAATCTCAGAAAGTATCTCAGCTGCATTTTCCTGTATGTTAAGGATGGATTTTTCATGGATAATCTTCTCTCTGATCTTATCATAAGGCCTCACGTTAGGATACATTCTGGTGCCATCCTCAAACAGATATTTCCAATCTTCTGTCTTGGCTTTGTGGTCGAAAGTCACAATACCGGTCACCTGTGCATCAAATAATTGATGTATTCTATTTCCAACCAGATTATAGATACCCTGCATATCCATCTCGGCAACCAGCCCTTGCTGCACACTGTTGATAACGGCCAGTTCCGCATTTCGCTGTTCTGCTTCGTTAAATAGCCGCGCATTTTCAAGAGCCACGCTCATACTGTTGGCGAGCGTACTTAATAACCGGATATCGGATTCGCTGAAAGCGTATTCCCGATCCAGATTTTGAAGACTTACGTATCCGCGAACTGTTTCTCCGACTATAAGAGGAACAAATACCATGGATTTTGGAAAGACGGTTCCGGGGATTGCTTTGGGGGGTTGACCCGTAATTGTGGAATAAGCCTCTTTGGCGTTTTCTTCAATACTGATAAGATGCTGAGTGTTGATAAGACGTTGACGAATCTTATCGTAAGGACGGGGTGAAGGATTCATTCGCTTGCCTTCTTCAAATAAATATTGAAAATCTTCGATACTGGATTCGTGATTAAATGTGGCAATTGCGGTAACCTGCGAATCAAAAAGGTCTCTGATTTTATCACCCACCAGATCATAGATACCCTGCATGTCCATCTCGGCAACCAAACCCTGCTGCACACTGTTAATCACAGCCAGTTCCGCATTTCGCTGTTCGGTTTCATTAAACAGCCGTGCGTTCTCAAGAGCAACACTCATACTGTTTGAAAGAGTACTGAGTAACTGTACATCCGAATCTGAAAAGGCATTTTCCCGATCCAGGTTTTGAAGGCTCACACAACCCATTACGGCGTCACCGACCATAAGAGGAACAAAAAGCAGTGTTTTGGGAAGCCGGGTACCAGGAACGGCTACATGTTTTTCGCCGGTGATCTCGTAAATGGCATCATCCGCATTTTCTTTAATGTGTAAAATGGATTTGTTGTCTATAATCCATTTCCGAATGTTATTCAGAGGGCGTGATTCCGGAAAGATCTGTTCTCCGTCTTCAAACAAATATTGAAAATGCTCGAGCCCTGCGTCATGGTCAAAGGAGTAGATTCCGGTAACCTGGGCATCGAATAAATTTCTGATATGATCGCCCACAAGCTGATAAATATGTGCAAGATCTTTTTGCTCAAGCAGTGCTTTTTGAACATTATTGATTACCGCTAATTCAGCTTCTCGTTGTTCAAGTTTGGCTAAAGTATCGGACGCATTTTCATTGCTCATATCGTTTTTATTTATGAACGGTTAATAAATTTCAGGGATAGCCATGGTTTTTAGAATTTCATGGAAGATGTTTGTCCCTAACTGGACCGGTTTTGTTTTTGATTACTACTCTATTCATCCATGTAATTATATAATCTGTTTAATTCAGTACCACGCCAAGGCTTCGTAATGCAGGCGTGATTCAAACCATTGGCAGCGAAATAACAAACACACTACCATTTCCTTCCTCGGTTTTAATGTCTAATTCTCCACCGTGCGCCTTTACAATATCGTTGGTAATACTCAAACCAAGCCCTGTACCCGCTGTCCCTTTCTTTGTGGTAAAAAACGGCTGCAAAATTTTATCCTTCATCTCCTCCGGAATACCCGGCCCGTTGTCCTCGATTTCGATGGTGATGGTGTTGCCAGTTTTTTGAGTTATCACTGTAAGTTTGGGGTGGTAGCGTACGCTTTGCGCAGAGCGCTCAGCGCCAAACGTACGCATGGCATCAAACGCATTATTCGTCAGGTTCAAAATCACACGGCTAAAATCCTCGGCAATCAGGGGCACCTCACCGACAGACTCATCCAGCTGCAGATCAATATCCACATTGATGGGCTCTTTTCCGGCGCGCATGCCGTGGAACGCCAGGTTCACATACTCTTTGATGAGCGGGTTGAGTGGAGTCGGTTCCAGCTTGCCATCCCCGCCACGCGAGTGCTGCAGCATGGATTTTACAATAGAATCGGCCCGGGATCCGTGTTTGTGGATGGTTTTAAGGTTGGCTTCGATGTCGTTGAGGATCTCGAGTAAAAAGTCCCCTCTGGAGAGGGGATTGAGGGGTGTGTTAGAAGGATTTTGACCAGACTCTGAACCTTTCCCTTTTTCGAGATCCGCTACATCCCCCACCTCCGTCCCGAAAGTATTCGGGACTCCGGCACCCCCTTCAAAGGGGGAGGACACCCCTCGCCTGCGCTCCGCTTCGGCACTCCCCTCGAGGGGAGATTTCTCCTTTTCACTTTTCACTTCCTTGTTCTCCGAAGCTTTAGCGTAGGGGAATGCCTTTTGCCTTGCCGGTCCCCGGTCCTCCGTTACCCGTCTCACTTCTTCCCGCGCCTCCTCAATCAATTCCACACTCAACTCCGAAAAATTATTCACAAAATTGAGCGGATTCTTGATCTCGTGGGCGATGCCGGCGGTGAGCTGACCCAGGGAGGCGAGCTTTTCCTGTTGCACAAGTTGCTGCTGCATGTTCTGGAGTTCACTAAGTGTGGCATTGAGCTGCCTGTAGGCCGAAGCGTTATCAATTGCGATGGCGGCATAGGTTGCCAGGTTTCGCAACAGGTTCACGTGATAGGCGGAGTAGGCATTTTTGTTAAAACTCTGAGTGGTAATCACTCCGATTACCTTGTCCTGATGAATCAGCGGCAGATAGAGTATAGATTGTGACTCTTCGCCTTCAATTGGAGCCTGATATGATTTTACATATTGTTTGTGCTCTTTTGCATAATCACCAACAATGATTTCCTCTTTATTCTTGAAACAGTAAACGGCCAGCCGGTCTTCATCATCCAGATGATTTACGAAAGGAGACAGCATCTTTCCCTTTTCCTTCGTGGCTGGAAATTCCAGACAGTTTTTCTCTTTGTTATAAATGCCAACCCCAAAGATAGCTGCATCCATAAGGCCATTTACGTTTTCGTAGACAGTTTCAATGATTTTGTCTACCGAAAGCGTGGATGTGATGGTTCGGCCTATCTGGCTAAGCTTTTCGGTATCCGCCCGGCGGTTGTTTTCGGCTTCAGCGCGTAGTTCTGCATCTCTTAAGGTTTGACGCTCATGTTCTTTTTTAGATATACGCTTACGCTGAACACGGTCAACTCCAAATGCCAAAAATCCTATCATTCCTATGCCGGCAACATAGGCCCACCAGGTTCTGTACCAGGGGGGTAAGATGGTCAGGTTGATGGAAGTGCCCTCATCATTCCAAATGCCGTCGGCATTGGCTGCCTTCACTTTAAAGGTATAATCTCCTTCAGGAAGATTGGTGTAAGTTGCGGATCGTTTATTGCCGGCATCTATCCAGTCGGGATCAAAATTTACTAACTGATACGCGTAGACGTTGCTTTCGGAATTGGCAAAATGAAGAGCTACATAATCAAACGTAACCTCATTTTGACTGTAACTGAGCGTGATTTTCTCGGTTTGATCCAGGGTTTTTTTGAGAGGGGAATCCGGACCGACCGCCACTGATTGATTGAAGATTTTAAAATCTGAAAGGACAACCTGCGGCGGTATTTCGTTTATATGAAGCTGTTCCGGATCAAAAGCTGTTACACCATTCCCGCTTCCGAAATACATAATCCCATCAGCACTTTTAAAAAATGCGTTTTGGCTGTATTCAAGCGCCATAAGCCCATCGTCCAGCCCGTAATTTCTAAAGGTTTCTGTGACCGGATCAAAGTTTGAAATCCCCTTGTTGGTGCTCATCCAAAGCGTGCCATTTTCATCCTCCAACACGGAATAGAGCGTATTATTCGGCAATCCATCATCTGTGATATAGTGCCTGGCTGTACGACTGTTCGTATCAAACCGGTTCAATCCGCCATTTTGGGTAGCCAGCCAAAGAATACCGGGTTCTTCAGGGCGTTCGAGTAAGCTTGAAATCTGATTATTGTTGATGGTTGTGGTATCTCTTGAGTCGTATCTTGACGCAATAGTAACTTCGTTATCGTTCGGATTGTACCGAAGCAGACCGTTATTTGACCCTAACCAAAGAATGCCGTTCAAATCCTGATACATTGACAGAACGGCCGGGCCAAATTCAACGCCGATTTCTTCTTTTGGCAGAGGGATGTGTTTATGGGATCCGGTTCGGGTATCGAACAGATCAAGCCCGCCAACACTCCCTATCCACAGTTTTGTTCTATCTGATGCCGTGGGTAACAGGGAAAATAGATTGTTCCGACCAAGAGTCTCTTCTGAGTTTTCATGCCGATAGCGGGTAAAGTTTCCGGTATTACGATCAAATAAGTTAAGTCCCCCGCTGGTTCCCACCCAAAAATTATTATCTCCATCTTCTGCAAATACCCGGATTGTACCGAAAATGATAGAGGTCGAATCATCAGGGGAGTGCGAATGGCGAACTGTTTTTCCTGACACTGCGTCGAATTGTGTCAATACATCACCAACCGATCCACGGTCACTGCCAACCCAAAGTGTACCTTCGCGATCTTCATAAACGCCCCATACAATACCCGGCGCAATGCTTTGGTCATTATTAGGATTATGTCTGAGATGAGTGAAATTAACAGCTCCGGGGTTGAATGCAGCAAGTCCTTCGGTGGCTGTACCCACCCAAATTGTCCCTGAACGATCGGTATACATGGATTGAACCAGGTTGTCGCTCAGGCTGTTCGCATCACGGGGGTTATTTCGGTAGGAGGTAAACGTTTCGGTTAGCATATCGAAACGGGATATTCCGGTACCCGGACCACCTACCCACAATATATCAGGGCTATCCGGATCCGGAACGACCTGGTGCAAAAAGTTTAGCGGATTTGTTTCTGACCCCGTATTTGGAGCAATAATGAACCTTTCATTTTCGTCGGTCTCGCTATTCAGCCGTACCAAACCATTACCGGTAGCTAACCAGTGTATATTAGGGGAAGCGGGTGGATGAAACTGATCCAGAATATTTTGAGCAGCTCCGTAGTAGGGAGGGTCAAAGTCGGGATCATGTAAGAAACGCGTAATTTCATCCGTTTCCGGATCTATTCGGTTTACTCCATTAGTTGAACCCGCCCAGATAAATCCATTCTGATCTTCATTTACCCAGAAAATCGTGCGGGAAGATATTGTGGACGGATTTTCAGGATCGTGAGTAAAGCGCATAAACGTGCCGTCGTCACCTGCCCGCATTCTATTCAGGCCTTCATCAAAGGTACTTACCCATAAATCTCCTCGGCTATCTTCAAATGGCAGAAAGGCTTGGTTGCTCGACATGGAGGTGGAATCATCAGGATCATGTTTGTACTTGGTAAATTCACCGGTAGCCTGATCGAGTCGATTCAAACCTGTGGCTTCTGTGGTAGCCCAGATATCACCATTTTTTGATTCGGCCATTCCCCACACCCAGTTATCGGAAAGAGAGGTTGTATCAAACGGAGTGGCGGAATAAATTTTAAACTCGTGTCCATCGTAGCGGTGGAGCCCTCCTTGCGTGGCAATCCACAGAAAGCCTTTACTGTCCTGAATGATGGTATTTGCTGAAGACTGTGCCATGCCATTTTCAAGGCCGATGTTTTCAAACCTCAGTGAGGGGGCATCGGGGCCAATGAGAGTGGTTGGAGCAATTTCGTCTGTTTGAGAGTAGGCCGGTATTGAAACACAGAGGAACAGCAGGAGTGCACTAAAGAAACCCCCCGCGACTCGCAGCAACTTCAAGGATATACGTATGTTGAATTGAAAATGTGTCCTGCTATTATTCATAAGAGGATTCTTTGGCTGAAGGGTGAATGGAAAATTGAGGCTCATTTTTAGGCGATTTAACGCCCTTTTTATTTCCTTTAGTGATATGCAATGGAAAGATTTCGCAGTCATGAGCTTCCGAACGTCTGTGGATCTAAATAGCCTTTCTGGATTAATAAGATTGATGACCTTTTGCATTACGATTTCCGTTTAATCGGCTCATAGCTGTAGTCAGGTGTCTCGAGTGATCCGGATCTTTGATCCACGACACGATATCTTCATTTGATGATTGCAGCATTATAAGAGCTGAACCCAGTGCCGGAAGGAATTCATCCTGCTCTATTGCAGAAGGATACGAGAGATTGGAGGTAAACGGTCCGTGAAGCAACAGGTCAATCTCACCGCTTTTAATGAGTTTTTGAGCAACAGTTCGATCGGTAGTAATAAGTACTTCAACTTCAGGTTCGAGAACGGATTTCAACTCATTTGAAATATCAAGTAGTAAATCATGAGACCAGCAGTAAATCAGAATAGTTTTCTTCTGAGCCTGAAGATTCTCTGCGGTTGAGCCTGCAATCAGGTCAGCTTCCAGTCGAACATATTCGGAAGGTGAAGTATTATCATCCGGTAAATTCTTTGGATTGGATTGGTCAGGCATAGGTATCAATGTTTTATTACTGCTCAATCTAAGCCATGGCAAACCGGATATGTTATATCAGTGTCGCAATGTGTTGATGAGAGGTCTCAACCCGAATCTAGTTGATTTATCGGTAGTTGAAATAGGCAGAAACTATACACAGTGATCTCTATTCAGATGAGTGTGGAAGGCTTATTACAAAAGCAGCGCCACCCAGTTCAGACTCAGCAAGTTCAAGCTTACCGTTGTGGATCTGGGTTATAAAATCATAGCTGAGGCTCAATCCAAGTCCGGTTCCCTCACCTGTAGGCTTTGTGGTGAAAAAGGGCTCAAAAATTTTCTCTTTGATATTTTCGGGAATACCGGGCCCGTTGTCAGAAATTTTTACAGCTACATGACCATTTGTACGAAAAGTGGAAATTTTAATTTCGGGCTTGAACTCTGATGAAGAGTTTTTCTTATAGTCCCAAACTGAGTCAATCGCGTTTTCTATGATGTTTTGCAAAACCTGCCCGACTTTTTGCGGGATAATCCTTACATCAGTAATGGTTGAGTCGAGACTGGTATGTATGAGTATATCCAGGTTGTTGATCCGGGATTTCTTTCCCTGATGGGCCAGTTCTGCGTAATCTTTGATTAATTGATTCAGTTGAACCGTTTCAAATTTACCATGACCGCCCCGGGAATGCTGCATCATGGAGCGAACAATGGAGTCGGCCCGCTTGCCGTGCTCGTCAATTTTTTGAGTGTTGAAGGAGAGGTTTTTAAGGATGTAATCGATCTCCGTCTGGTTGCCGTCTTTTATAGCTGTTTTTAGTTCGTCAACAAGCTCCCTGGAAACTTCAGAAAAGTTATTGATGAAATTAAGAGGGTTTTTAATTTCATGAGCGATGCCGGTTGAGAGCCTTCCAAGCGATGCCATTTTCTCGGCCTGTATCAGCCGTTTCTGCGTCGACTTTAACTCATGGTAGGCTATCTCCAGCTCTTTTGCCTTTTCCAACTCTGCGGCTTTCAGCTCATTTTCTGCCTGTAAAGCTTTGGCCTGAGCCTCAGCTGCTTCGGCCTTCAGCTCTGTTTCGCGTAAATATGCGGTCTCTCTTTCCTTTTTGAAAAGGCGTGCACGTTGTATTCGATCAACGGTAAATATTCCCAGGCCAATAATGATAAAATAGAAGAGAAATACCCACCAGCTTAATAGCACGGGCGGGTTCACCATAAAAGAAAAGGAAAGCGGTTCGGTTGAACGGATATCGTTCTCATTTATGGCAATTACTTCGAACGTATAGGTTTTTGGGAAAAAATATGCGGTAAGATTCGTGTAATTGATTCTTGTATCCGATTTTACGGGAGACCATTCATCATTAAAGCCAAGCAGCCGGGTTTGATACCTTATTTGCCGTTCATTACTGAAACTGAGCGCAGCATATTCAAATAGAAACTCATTGTTTTCTCCCCTAATATGTTCAGATGTGAAATTTGTCAGCTTAAGCTTGGGGGGTAACTCATTTTTTTTGTCAACAGTGGGGTTGTACAGTGTGATCCCTTTTGCAGTTCCAAAATAGAGAGTTCCTTCTGCATCGAACTGGACGGATCCGTAATACCAAACTTCGTTATCTACCAGCCCGTCAAGGCGGGTAACGGTGTCTAAGACTTTGGCGGACTCACTCTCAATTTCTGCAAGTCCTTGATTAGTGCCTGCCCAAATGTTACCCGTAACAGGGGATACCGCAAAACTGGTTACATTATTGGCGCTGAGCCCATTAGCTGTGGTTACAAGATGCTTTAAGTTTTTGGTATTGGCGTCAACCACGGCCAATCCAACCGGTGTGCCAACCCACATGGAACCTGAATGCCATAACATCTTTTCAATCTGATTGGATGGAGCACCCGTCTCGGCTGACCACCAAGGTTCAAACAGTGTAATTGGCTGATCTGAACTTTCATTTTGAATCAACGTTTCCAGGGTAATCGGATCTATACTTCGATAAATTCCACGATCTCTTGTACCCACCCACAAAAATCCCTCACTGTCAAAAGCTACAGAATGAAAGATGGCGGCCGGTAAACCGGTTTCCATGCCCAAAGTGTAGAGATTGTCATCAATCACGCAGTACACAGCCTGATAAGCAGGGAACCAGATACTCTCAATATTTGCCTCCTGCTTGGGACGTTCACGTATAAATAGTTTATCAACTGCCAGGATACTGTTTGCCGGGTAGCTCGACATGATTGCGGAGGTTCCAAAAACTGAAATTTCACTGCTTGAAGAAGCTTCGGAAAGTGGGCGTGCACCTGAGAATGAAAGGCTGTTCAAGCCTCTGTTTGTTCCAATCCATACCCTGCCGGTGGGATCATAAGCCAGGCCGTTCACCCAGCTACCCGATAGTCCCTCTTCCAGCTGTAGATACTGGGAATCAAAATTTTCATCGATACAGGCAACACCTCCTTCAGATGTCCCTGCCCAGATACGGCACGGATTGGATTGATTTGATGAGGGGAGTACACTATTTATGGATGCTGAGGGGAGAACCGGTTGTTCACCTGCATAAGAAATGGCAGTCAGGTTTTGAAAAGCTTTGTAATTATATCTGAGCTTTGAGACACCTCCCGATTGGGCAATCCAGATGTTGTTTTCACGATCTTGAATCACATTGTAGATAACTTCACTGAGAAGACCGTTAGTCCGGGTATATGAAGCAATTAACCGTCCTGTTAAAGGGTCAATATTTTGCAATCCCGAGCCCTCAGAAGATACCCAGAGAGTACCGTCAGAAGCTGCAGTGATATCGGGAATATTACTTGTAGAAATGGAGTTTACGAAAATGAACTCCGGTTCGTTATTTTCTTCATTTAATTTCCAGACGCTTCCCGATTGTTCCCCTCCCCAAAGGATGCCATCCGGACTTTCAAACAGTGTATTAATATTTAAATGAGAACCTGTAGTGTATATGCCGGTAACCACCCCGTCAAGGATCTCAAGGAGTTCACCGCCCAGCAGAGCTGCCCAAACGGTTCCGTTATTTCTGGAAATAAGCGATCTTACGGCAAGATTTTGATTAGAATGGTCGCCGGCTGTCGAAAGGGTATCCGATTCTATACTTACGGATGAGGTGAAATGATAGCGTATCAATCCTAAACTTTCTGTACCCACCCAAATATTCCCATCATTATCGGCAGTCATTCGATTATGGTTAACAGCAACATTCACAAGATTTGTATCGCCAATTTTTCTAGTGAAACGTACTTTTTCTCCGATCCCGTAATTATTCAAGGGTTTTTCTGATACCACAATGCCCGCATTGGAACTTACCCAAAGCCTTCCTGATGGATCTTCCATTATATCCCATGTATACAAATCGGCGAGGCCATCATCTAACCCATACGTATCCAGGTTTACGCCGTCGTAACGGGCAATGCCGGACGAATAGATGGTAAACCAGATGTATCCCTTGACTGTCCTGATAAACCTGTGTTACCTCTGCCGATGGGAGAGGATTCAATTCATTTTCAGGTGTATAGTGTGTGAACGGGAGGACCTGTCCTCCAGCCACATTTGGAAAAATAAGTATTAAAGCTGCAATGGAGAGCAGGAGATGTTTCATATTGAATACACACTTTCGGTTGAAGTAGGTTTAATTTGTCCCTACTCCTCCACCCCCGGTTCCGGTTCTGTTAAAAGCTGAAAGCAGGCTAATTGTATCTTCAGTGGTAGTTAATGAAGATTCAGTAGGTGCCGGCATCTTCTCAATAGTACTGTTCGAATTGAATGCTTCAGCTTCCGGCGTTGAAAATAGTTCAGCTGCAACAGACTCTGCATATGCAAGAAGTGCAAGATCAAAATCGAGATTGCCGGACCCTCTGCCGCTTACAACATTGAGTTCTGCTGTCAACAGTTCAATCAATAACTGATTGGCAAGAGTTTTTTTATTAGACCTGAGAATGTCATAAGCTGATTGAAATTTATTTGATCCAAACCGGAATGGTTCAGAAAGCAGAAGATCTTCGATTTCAATAAGGTAGCCCATCAGCAGTTCGGTAGAGATGTCAAGAGCGGGTATGTCTTCATCTTTATTACCTCTGCCCGGGACTTGAACTGAATTTCTGGCAAGAAGCATCTGCTTTTTCCAGAACCTTGAAGTTTTCTGTTTTCAGAGTGATGGTTCCCTCTTCAAACTGCTCAATCATTTTCTCGATCTGCGGAGCAAAACCAAAATTGACGCCTGATACGTTATCGCTTACTATAGTTATGGTAAATGGACCCGAACTGGTTGGTGTGTAATTGGTAAACAACCCTTCATTGAAATCGTCGGGATCATCTGTCATTTCCAATACTTCAATTGTGTATTCTGTTTCAGCGTCACCGGTATAAACATCAAAGGAGAATTCCCCGGTTGAGGATGTAGTCTGTTCTATGGTATTTCCATGTGGATCAGTAATGGTAACCGTGACATTTTGAGCGCCGGACTCCAAGTCGTTTTTAATCTCATCTTCATTGGCGTCGATATAAACAGATCCCGAAATAGTATAGAATCCTTCACAAAACTCAGTGTCCGGATTGTCGCAGGTAAGAAAACCGCCGTTTTGGCTATCATCGCCCGTGTGGGCAAAAATAAGATAGGGAGAGTTTGGTGAGTAAGTATAGACTGAATTTTCCAGTCTTACTTTTTCAACGATAGCTTTTACTTTTTCGATGCTGAAATTAGGCTGGCCGTCGGTAAGCATATCGGAGGGCATATTACCCGAAGCAAGAACCTCATCGAGGTCAAATCTGGGCTCTTCGATCAGCGACCAGATGGAGACCTGGATCTCTTTGTAAGTAATTGAAGGATCTTCCGCTATCAATCTATTTTTGATGGATAACAGGTAGTTAAGAGGCCTCCAGGTTTCACTCCCATACGTTGAATAGTTATCGATACCCCGGTGAACATCTCCGTTTGATGTAATAGGTTTATTCCACTCCAGGCACCAACCTTCTGTTAAACCCTCTTTTACAATGGTGTTGTTGGTTACATCGCTCACGTCAAATGCAAAATAACTGTTCATACCCTTGGCATCACCTTTATGAATGGTGAATGTTGTATTGGAAGCTCCCTCTACTGCTTCTAATTCAACATAAGGCGCAATTGAATCCTCGAAACTATTATTAATCGTGCTTTCACATGCAGCCATAAAAAGTAGAATAGCTGCAAAAAGAGCCGGAATGGTTAAAATTCTGTGTGATTTCATGATGGTTGTTCCCTGCGTAGTTTGATTTTTTTGGATTAACTCTCAAGAGGCCCATTTTTTGTGCCGAATAATTTTTTTACCCATGGATATATTATCATTTAGATTGTCCAACTTGTTATTGAGAGGTCGCAGAGTGTTGGATATATGTCCAATATGAGTCTTATAGAGTAGATCCGGTATGAACGGCTACACCTTTTCTGTTGATGAGATATACTCGGTAGGTGTCTGGTTGTAGTGATCCCGAAATACACGTGAAAAATGAGCAACATTCTTAAAGCCTACGGAGTAAGCAATTTCACTGACCGTTCCGGCTTTTTGTGCCAATAGTTGTGCGCCCAATTCCAGGCGAATTCTGCGAATGAGTGCGCTCGGTGTTTCGCCGGTAAGTTTTGTAAGGCGCCTGTGAAGGTTTGAGCGGCTTTGATTGACTTTTTCAGCGAGCTCACCAACCGAAAAGTTTTCATCAGACAGTTTTTCCTGAATCACCATTTTTACAGTGTTGAGAAATTGCTGGTCAGATGATTCAGTGATTACTGAATCGTGATGAATTTTTGATCCATTTGTCGGGCTGCTCATTTTAAACTGATGAACCAAACGCTTTTGTTGATCAAAGATACTTTTCAACCTTGCAAGAACTTCCCGGATATCAAACGGTTTGGTGATATAGTCGTTGGCCCCAATATCCAATCCCGACAATTTATCTTCTGCCTCGGCACGGGCGGTTAAGAGAATGACGGGAAGAAAATCTATTTCAGGATTGGAACGGATCTGTTTTAACAGAGAAAATCCGTCACCGTCGGGCATCATCACATCAGAAATGATAAGATCCGGCAGGTGATTGCTTAAAACATTTATAGCCTCATTGCCGGATGAAGCTTCAATGATGTTATACGATTCCTGCAGATGGCGGGTAAGGTAGACGCGGATATCGGAATGATCATCCACAATCAAAATGGTTTTTAACAGATTCCTGCTCTCTTCCGGATCGTCCAGCTCGTCGTCTACCACCTGTTTTGCGCTATCCAGCAGAGCCTCCTCACTTGGAGTTTCAGTATCGGATATGAGATTATTTTTGGATTTTTTGATGAGGCTGAAATCTGATATGGCAGTTGCCAGCGGAACCTGCACCGAAAATTTACTTCCCTTGCCAACCGAACTTTCTACAAGAATTTGACCACCGTGAAGCTCTGCAAGCTCCTTGGCAAGTGACAAGCCAATGCCGCTTCCGGGCTGCAGTTCCGATTTTTGAATTTGGTAAAATCTGTCAAATAAACGGGGAATATGACGCGATTCTATACCGGACCCGGTGTCTGAAACTGTTATTATAGCATGATTATCCCGAGCAATAATATCCAGTGTAATCACGCCTCGCTCGGGTGTAAATTTGAATGCATTGGAAAGCAGATTAGCTACAATTTTGTCGAAATGGCCGGGATCAAATTTTATAAAAACCGGCTCTTCAGGAATGATCACCTGGAATTTGATCTGTTTTTGAATGGCAGCCGCTTCAAATGGCTCGGAGAGGGTTTTTAAATATCGGCAGATATTGCCGGTCTGAAGATTCAGTTCAAATTTTTTGTTTTCAAGCCTTGCCAAGTCCATCAACTGACCCACCAGGCGAAGCAATCGACGCGCATTGCGCAAACTCAAGTCAATTTGCTGTTTGGCTGCAGGTCCTAAAACTCCATATTTCCCTGACTTCAAATCGGAAAGCGGGCCAATGGTTAGTGTTAAAGGAGTTCTGAATTCGTGACTTATGTTTGCGAAAAAACGGTTCTTCTCATTTGCCAGAATCTTGAGTTGTTCAGTCTGTTGTTCTGTCTTCATTTTTTCCGACCTGAGATCCTCAGTGCGCCGCTCAACCAACTTTCCGAGATTAGTCTCCCGTTTAATTAAATGACGGAGTCGCAGGCGATATCCTCCCGCAATCAGTAAACCAAAAGCCAGGATAAGAAGAACAGGAAACCAGGATGTTTCGAAGAAGTAGGGAGCTATCACAACAGCGTGTGAAGCTGCAACTGAACTGTTTTGATTTTCATCCAGATCAACCGTCACTAAAAACTGATATTCTCCTGCCGGAATATTTGTATAGATCGCCTCTCTTCGGCCTTCTGCATCTATCCAGTTTTCATCGAATCCTTCCAGCATATATCGAAACCGCAGCCGTTCAGGTGCTGAAAAAAAAGGAGCACTGTATTTTACAGTAAAACTGCGCTCATCATTTTTTAAGGGGGTTTCTTGCGATGAGATAAAACGGTTTTCCCCGTTACTGATAATCTCTTCAATCACTACATTCGGTATAGGGTAGTTTAAATCAATGTTGTCGGGGTCTATCAAAACAATGCCTTCCTGCGTAGTAAAATAGAGCCGGCCATCTTTTGATTTGAAACCTGTGTTCTGAAAGCCTCCGTTTGCTTCGCGGTTTCGCATACCGTCCCGTTCGTTGTAGGAAACGGATTGGACATGAACTCTTTTCCCATCCGCAAAATCGTGCAGCTGCTGAACCGGAACCCAGAATATTCCACGGTTTGTACTGATCCACATTCGTCCGTGATCGTCCGTCAGCATTTTGTGCAGGCCATCATCAAAAAGCCCGTCGGCCTTGCGAATGGTCTTAATTTCCCCGGTTGCCGGGTTGAGCCGGTTCAAACCGCGGTCTTCCGATGCTATCCAGATGTAACCCTGAGGGTCTGCATGCAAAGCTCTGATATTATTACTGGATAAGCCGTTCTCAACAGTGATAGCCTCGATGTTGCCGTTTTTGAAACGAAGTACACCATTGCCGTTCGTAGCCATCCAAATTGTACCGTCATCTGTTTCTATCAGATACCGGACAAGCCGGTATACATTTTGATAAAAGGCAGGAATGACTTCAATTTCTCCGTTTTCCAGTCTGTACAGCCCTTCGTTTGTGCCAAACCACATTCTTTTTTTACTGTCCTCAAGAAGGGTAAAAACGTTTTTTCCAAAGAGCTGATCCACTCGTTCAAAATCCAGACAGGCACCGGTAATCGTTCTGTTTTCAGATCTGCAGTAGTGATATCCATTCCAGATAGTTCCGTCTGATGATTCAAAAAATGTAGCTGTTGTCCCCTCATTTTTTCGGTTGATGATATCAATTGCCTCTCCGTTTGAATCAACCTGTGTAAGGTCAGAAAAGAAACCGCCGGCCCATAACGTGTTGTAGGAATCTGAAAAAACACCATAAAAACTGTTCAGAGAGTGTTCGAATGTAATATTCCGGAGAATTGATTTCCGATAACGGAACAGTCCGTTTCTCATGGTTGAAATCCACAGGTTATCTTCCCGGTCGCAATAGATTGTCTTTCCGGTGGCACCGGCGCTGAAGATAAACTCACCGTTTTTATATACCCGGTTTTCCACAATCGACCATACTGATGAATCGCGACAAGTAGTGAAAGAGTTGCCCAGAAATTCAGGAAAGGAGCCATAACTTTGGTAGTCTATGAAGTCAATGGGTATAAGTTCATCGTTTTCGATCTTCATCAAACCGTTGAGGCTCATAACCATCATTTCTCCACTCTGACTTTCCTTTAAGCTGAGGAAGTAGGGGTGTATTTTATCCCAATCCGTTTTAAAATATGAGGGGGCAGTGATGGTTCGGTAACCATTTCTGTCAATTTTGGCTATTTCATTTCGGGTAATCCAAATTGTACCCTGTTGATCTTCAATAATGTGACTTGCTCCGGAAATGCCAATCGTTTTTATGGATTCAACGATCTCAAGATTTGAGTTAATGGTCCATAAATATCCATCCAGATCATGTAAGCGAATTAGTTTATCCCTGCCAACATGAATCGCCGTAATAGCTTTGTTTTTAAAAATTTCAGGCATGAATGGTTTCATTTCGCGGTCACGAAAAAGAAATACCCCACTGTTGGTTCCAATCCACGTTTGCTGCCCGTCAAATTTTGTGAAAATCCTATTGTTCATCGTGTCGGGCATTAAGTTCGGTGACAAGCTCTCGTTAAATGAGATGAACTCCCCGTTTTCATAAAGAATAAGATGACCCTGTTCGGTGTTGATCCAGAATGTGTTGCCGGCATCGGGTTGGATAGCTATGATACGATTGGATGGAAGAGAAGGGGTATTCCCGGAGTTGTACTCCTTGAATGTTACACCATCAAAACGTACAAGGCCGGTGAAGGTGGCCAGCCAGATAAATCCATCCGGTGTTTGATAAATCTGGTTTACATGATTGATCGGCAGGCCGTTTTTGGTTGTCCACTGTTCTGAAATATACTCAGAGGAATGATCGCTTTCGGATTGGATGATAGCAGTTTTATTCTGATCAATCTGACCAAATAGAGGTGTACTGACGAAAAAAAGAGTGATTAAGAGTGATAAGATTTTTTTACACATACGTTGTAAACCTCGAATATAGCACAGAAATTCGCGACTCAGGCTGATTAAAATCAATCAGCTTCTTTCTGAATCCGAAATCCGGTTGATGTTTAAATCAATTAAATCGTGCTCATCGCAGGATACAACTTCGTCTCTCTTGAATAAGGAATAGTCTCTAAAGTAATGGAAATACTTAACTAATAACTCAATGTAGTTCTGTAGGGGTTAAAATCAAAAGAAGTAATGATTAAATGATCTTAACCCGGCTACTTTTTAAAAATCGGATTGATTTATTTTAGTGTGGATATGCAAATAGGCACAAAATTGTCTCTTCCGAGGTTGTTTGCGTAAATAATATATCACAAAACAAATAGGTTGATTTTTACATCTAAGAACTTGCTTGCCCTGAAAGGGCAACGTCAATAACATAGTGCAAAGCGCTATGGTAAATGCATCTGCTATATGAGAAAGCCCTGACAGGGCGAAAACCTGACAAAACATTGCTTTGATTGCGCCCGCGTTAGGGCTGCTTAATCTTTTGATTTGCTATTATAAAAACCCGAACCCGGATGATTACCGGATTCGGGTTTATATTTCATTCGTATTACAAGAGGCGTTTTTTAACCCTGCTCGTCAAAAACGTCTCGGTACATATCGCTTTCTGTTTCGAAAACTTTGCCGTCCAGATATCGATAGTGCATATCCAGGGATTTTATCTTCTCCATATCCTCATCATCCAGGTTCAGCTCGGCACTTTTCAGATTTTCCTCAATTCTGCCGGCATTGGTTGATTTCGGAATCACAATCGTATCTCTTTCTACAGCCCACTTAATGAGAACCTGCGCGGGAGTTGCATCGTGTTTCTCTGCAATCTCATGAATGGTCTCATTTTCGAGCAGTGAAGGTTCATTATCCGCTTTCAGGGCATCCGGACGGTCACTGCTTCCCAGCGGGGAATAGGCCGTTACCAAAATGTTGTTGTCATTGCAGTAACTGAGCATGTCATTCTGCTGCAGATAAGGGTGCAGTTCTATCTGATTCATCTCCGGAGCATGATCGGTTTTTGAACTGAGATCTTTCAGCTTCTTGATACTGAAATTCGAAACACCCGCGTGTTTAATCAGCCCCTCGTTTTTTGCTTCAAGCATGGCTTCCCAGGTCTCAATCAGGGGAACCTCATCCAGTGAGAGATAATCATCGTCGCTCTGTGGAAATCCTTTAAGTCCGGGCTTAAACGCGATTGGCCAGTGCATCAGATAGAGATCGAGATAGTCCAGCTGAAGATCAGAGAGTGTTTGTTTCAGTGCCGGCACTACATCTTCTGACTTGTGTGCCGTATTCCACAATTTCGAGGTAATCCATACATCTTCACGATTTATGTCAAACTCGGAAATACTCTCCTGAAGCGCTGAGCCAACTTCCTTCTCATTTCCATACACCGCCGCGCCATCTATATGTCGATAACCAACTTTCAGGGCTGTTTTTACGGCATCTCCTACTTTGCCGGGATCAGATTTCCATGTACCCAACCCGATTGCGTCTATATTGTCACCGTTTTTGAATGTCTTCTTTTTCACTTTCATTGATCTATTTTTTTATTTGTTTTTCACTTCTCTTCCGTTCACTAGTACAATTGAATTTTAGGACTTTTCTGTTCCATTGTGAATTAATTTTCTATCTCCGATTTAATGAAAAAGAGGGAGTTTTTTTGGTTTTAAGCGCTCTTTCGAGGCATTTCATGTTTAAATAGAGGTGTCTTCATTTTCAGCAGATTAAATGCAGTTTTCCGGAAGGAAAAATTACAAGGATCCAAAATTGAATGACAGTCATATGTATGGTAATACGCATATATATAGTAAATAATAACCTTAACAATTATATAGAAGAGAAAATGAAAATATTTAAAATATTATTGATAATAACAGTTGCTGCCTTAACTGGTATTAGCTGCAGCGACAACAGTACAGCTATAGAAGAGGAAGAAGAACTGGAAAGTTTGGGAGTGCGACTGGTGAATACCGGTTCAGGAGAGTTTGAAGTTGAATCAAATGGAGAGAAATCAATCTTTTTTTGTTATGACGATGGTTGTGAAACTCCAGGAGGAGGTAGTTTCGCTACGGTCTCAGAAAATGATCAAATGGTATTTCATTTCTCAGAGCCGGAAAGGCAAGCAATCGGCGCATTTGTTGGATTTGAAGTTACTTCAGGACAAGGTAGATTTGAGCTTGTGAATGGAGTTTCCTATAACGATGACGGGTGGCAGGAATTTACTGTAAATGATGTAATTTATACTTCAGAGGAGTTTTCGAATGGCGATGTTGCAGAATATACTTACGGCGATATGAACTAAAGGAAATATGACCTCAAAAAAGAACGCCCCGACTTTTCAAATGGCCGGGGCGTTTTTTATGGAGAATAAAGTTTTTTGTATTAGTCCGGCAGATTATATTCTACATCTTCCGGATAGTACCCAAGCAGGTGCTCGGCAAAATAGTCCCAAAGCATACGTTCAAAGTAATCGGAATATCGTCCAAAACCGTGACGAGCTTCCGGAAAGATCATCATATCAAACCGCTTACCCGCTTTGATTAATTCGTCCGCCATTCGATAAGTATTTGCCGGATGCACGTTGTTGTCGATGGCGCCGTGAACCAGTAAAAGTCGTCCCTGTAGGTTATCGGCCAGTTCAGCGTTGGACGGAATTCGGGAAGAGAACGTTGTTTTCTCTTCTTTGATCTCTTCACCATTTTCATTCTCGACAGTAACGGAATCTGTTTTAGCTTCTACACCGTGATGAAACTCACTCCACCAGATGTTGTAGATGTTGTTATCGTGGTTACCCGCTGAGGATACGGCTACTTTATAAAAATCCGGATAGCTCAGAAGTGCTGCCGTACTCATAAATCCACCTCCGGAGTGACCGTAAATTCCCACTTTATCCAAATCAATGTAGGAATGGCGAGCTGCTAACTGCTCAATTCCATAGCGGTTGTCTTCAAGCGCATAGTCCCGAAGATTTCCATATCCGTAGTTGTGGTACCATTTTTCTCTCAATGGACTTCCGCCACGGTTGCCCATGGCAATAACCACAAAACCGACTTGTGAAAGTGAGTGTGCCCGTGCAGCTGTTCCTGAAACCGAAAAGCTCCTTGGATAGGGTTCAACCTGGGGACCGGGATAGACGTACGAAATAATTGGATACTTCTTTTCCGGATCAAAATTAGACGGTTTCCACATTACGCCGTAAAGATCGGTGTAACCGTCTTTCGCTTTTACTGAAAACTGTTCAGGCAGATTGTAACCTGCTTCATTCATACGTGTAAGGTCCACCTCTTCCAGCTGAAGTACTTCCCTGCCACGGTTATCTCTAAGGACAGACTGGGTCGGCATATCGGGACGCGAGGCGTTGTGCACGAAGTAAGAGCGGCTGTCGCTGATTCTAAAGCTATGGTTTGCATTTTCAGGGGTGATCAGCTGCTGGCCTGAACCGTCAAATTTTACTTTGTAGTAGTGGGCGTGATAGGGATTTCGTCCGTCCTCTTTACCGAATCCCTCAAAGAACAGGGTTTGTCCGGTTGTGTCGATAGCGGCTACATCTGTAACCATAAAGTGACCTTCAGTAATCCGGTTTTGCAGGTTACCTTCGCTGTCGTAACGGTAGAGCTGTCCCCAGCCGGTGCGCTCACTCAGCCAGATAAACTCCTCACCATCGTTGATGATGCCCAGAAAGGAGTTCATCACGTTGAAGTAGGGCTCGCTTTTTTCACTCCAGAGAACTTCTGTCTCTCCGGTATTCGTGTTGGCTTTTACAACATCCACTTCATCCCAGGTACGGTTCCGGCGTAGGATATACATGTGATCAGAAGATGTTTCGGTGGTATAAATTCCGCCATTACTGAAGTAGGCGCCACCGAGCGACTGGTCGGGCCATTTATCCGTATCGAGACGAACATGATCCTGTGATTCAATGTCGAACACCATAATTTCATCCTGATAGTGATTTTCATCACCCGGCATATTGTATTTGTATGTCTCAAGCTCGGGACGGGATTCCACATTGTTGATTACCCACAAGTTCATCCACATCGCGCCAGTCCTGACGTTTCACATAGAGCTTTTCAGAATCCTCAAACCAGTTAACACGAGCTCTCAGGCGTTCAGTTGACGTGGTGTCGCCGTGTTCTGATTGATAACTGTACCATCGTTCTCCATCTTCAGTGAGACGGATTTCCGTGCTGTCGGGATCGTCGGTTTTCATGATATAGAGATCGTGCTCACGGGCAAAAGCGATGTAGGTGCTGTCGGGTGAATAAGTTGCCCACTGCTCACGTTCTTCAGATTCAAGCGAGTCACCTTTTTCAAGGAAATTCCGGTCGATGTGGTATTTAAACTCAATGCTGTCTACGTGAAATGTGAAGAGCTCCCGGTCGGTGTCGTACTCAAACTCTTTCAGGTCTAGATTTTTGGCATCAAAGCCACGGTTAAACTCTTCTGAAAGCTTTGCTGACATGTTTTCGCGGTCGAAGAGGGGCCGGATATTTTGACGGGAAGCGTCCACAAACATCCAGCGTTTGCCTTCGCCGTCTTCCCATTCATACCAGAATTGGTCTTTGTCCTCGAGCCAATTTGCCCGGAGGAATGTAGAGCCGGTCATGTTGCGCATGTTATCGCCGGTGAAGCGCTCGGCAAGTTCAAAATTTGCTTCTTGTTGTGCTTGTGCATCCTGAACCGGGAATCCGGCCAGCAACAAGACGAGAAATGATGTGATGAATAGTATCGGGTATTTCATAAAGTCAACGTATTGATTTTTGGATTGCGAGCCACAATATCCAAAAGAATCGTGATGGAAGCATATTTTTTACATTTTTTACCGAGTGGTTTAAAACAAACCATCCAAGGTTTCCAAGCCCTTGGAGGGTTGTGATAGTGGTTGAATGAGGACGAAAAAGGAGCGTTCAAACCATCCAAGGTTTCCAAGCCCTTGGAGGGTTGTGATAGTGGTTGAATGGGAGAAAAAGGTCGAATGTGTTTACAAACTCGAAAAAGGTTCTAAATAAATAGGCAATGGGTTTTAATCCTCGCAGATCAGATACGGGTAATTTATTAGTTTGGAATATCTATGTAGTAAATCCAGCATCCTGAATGGATGCAACGTGAATAGCCCTGGGTGAAGCATGCGAACCCATGGAAAATGTAAGAACCATAAGATCTCGACAACCCTGAAGGGGTTGCACCAAAACATGATAAATATAAATGGGGAGGAGTTTTGAGTACGTATACACAATTAACATATCAGATTGTCTTCAGCACAAAGAATCGGAGGCCGGTGCTTGAAAAGGAAAAAAGAGATGATTTATTCAAATATATTTGGGGCGTTTTGAAGAATAAAAACTGTCATCTATACAGAATAAATGGAGTTAAAGATCATCTTCATATCATAACACATATTCACCCAACGCAGTCCGTAGCAGGTTTGGTAAAGGACGTAAAGGTTTCAAGCGGTAACTTTATTCAAAGGGAAAATCTATTTGCAGGATTTGAAGGTTGGCAGTCCGGCTATGCGGCATTTACTTATAAAGTAGATGCAGTAGATAATTTAATTGAGTATGTGAAGAATCAGGAGGAACATCATAAAAAAGTGAGTTATCGGGAAGAGTTGATCAACCTTTTAAATGAGCATAAGATTGAATATGACGATCGATATTTGCTCTGACACCTTTTATTAAACCCTTTCAGGGTTTGACTCTTTCACTGGCGCCTTACCACGGGTTGCACCCGTGGCTATTCATATGCAACCCTTTCAGGGTTGTCAGCTTACTTTCGCTACCGCCTTGTGGTAGCAGGCATCATCCAGGTTATTTATGAGCTATCTCTTTAGGACAGCATAGTTTTCCTGATAAGCTAATCAATCAAGATACAGATTAGACTGCTAATATCTAACCATCCAAGGTTTCCAAAACCTTGGAGGTTTTTGGCTCAAAGCTCTATCTCCAAATCCACATACTCAACCTCTTCTCTTTTGTAGAGGGGATAAATCAAAAAGAGAATGATGGTGATGATTCCAATCCAGTACATCCCCCAGGCGTAGGTCATATGATTGGCGAGTACTCCTTTCATGCTGAACATATTATAGTAATCGTGAGCGGAGGAGGGCAGGTTCCCGATCAGCGGCATTCGCCGGGCAACAGCGTCGGCCGCGTATGCTGAGGATTCAATCCATGAGAATGCAGTCAGAAGCAATCCCAGCTGAGCTACGAAGTGCTGACGGTTCCACCATCCGTAGAGGAAAATGACAAAGGGAAGCAGTATCTGTAAAAGTGTCCCTCCGAGTATGGTGAAAAATCGGCTGCCAAAAAATCCAAAGAATGTATGTCCGGCCTCGTGGACAATCAGCAGAAACCAATCGATGAAAAAGAAGAAGGGAAAGAGGAAAAAAGGATAGGGATATCGCCAGGCAAAAGAGATCTCCCAATTGAGAGCCATCCAGTGCTGTTCAGCCAGAACCCAGCAGAATGGAATGCATACCACCGAAAACCACCATTTGCTAATATATGGGAGGGCTCGATCAAAGTAGTGCTGAAAACGGCTGTCCATGCGATGATTTTGGCGTTATGTATGAAGATGATAGTTTTTGATAGTAGGGATTTCTGAAAAACCCTCCAAGAGTTCAAAAAAAACCACTAAACCTCCAAGGTTTTGGAAACCTTGGAGGTTTTATAATATAAAGAATCAAAATCGCCATTTTGGATTGATATGCTTATCCTTTGTGTTGTAATAAGAAACAGAATGTAAACCGAAAAAAATCATTTTATGAAAATTGTAGATCCTTCAGGAAAGGAAGTAACCAGCAAAGAGAATAAAGACGCGAAGGAACTTGAAAAGCAGCTCAATAAAAATATTGAGAAACTGCTCGAGCCGATTTTTAACAAAATCAAGCTTCAGGGAGCGCAGGTGCCTCAGGAACAACTGATGCAGCTCTCCTCAGCAGCTCATCAGATGCTGTTCAACAGAATGATATTCAACCTTCTGAAAAAAGTAGGAGTGGAACAGATCTCTGAAGTACTCAGCGAGGATGATGTGGAAGAGCTTCAGACCTCACTCAGCAACCAGCTGCAGTTTGTTAATCAATCACAGGCGCAGGGAAGCGGACAGGAAGAAGGTCCGAAACAAGATCAATAATCTGAATTTGAAAGAGCCGGCTTCTACTTGGGAGTTCGGCTTTTTTTATATCTGAATGAAAAATGTGAGTGTTATTTCATGAAATTCCAGCCGCTTAAAGGTGTTACGGTCGTTTCTGTTGAACAGGCTCTTTCGGCTCCGCTTGCAAGCTGTCGCCTGGCCGATGCAGGAGCACGGGTGATTAAAGTTGAGCGCGAATCGGGTGATTTTGCCAGGGACTACGATACATCTGTAAAGGGGGAAAGCACCTATTTTGCGTGGGTGAACCGCGGTAAGGAGTCGGTTCGGATCAATTTAAAGTCAAAGGAAGGAAAGGAGCTCTTTTCAAACCTTGTTGAAAGTACAGATGTGCTGATTCAAAACCTTAAGCCCGGCGCTATGAAGAAACTGGGATTTGGAAGCGAATCACTCCGTGAAAAATATCCAAAATTGATTACCTGCGATATCAGCGGATATGGGGAAGAGGGTGAATATGCAGAAATGAAAGCGTACGACAACCTTGTTCAGGCTGAGTCGGGCCTGATTGATGTGACCGGCGACGGCGAGATGCGGGCAAAAGTGGGAATATCCATTGCCGATATCAGTACGGGCATGCACGCCTATTCGGCAATACTGGAAGCGTTGATTCAGAGGGGACAATCCGGAGCCGGGGTTTCGATAAAAGTCTCCATGTTTGATTCGCTTGCCGACTGGATGATGGTGCCGTGGTTTCATCAAAAATATGCCGGGAGAACTCCCAAGCGAAAAGGTGTGTATCACGCAGAAATTGCTCCTTACGGACCGTTTAAGACCGCGGACAACCGGGATGTGATGATTGGCATTCAGAATGAAAGAGAGTGGGAAAGGTTTTGCGATGGCGTACTCAATTCTGATATTGATCATTCGGATGAGCGGTTTAAAAACAACTCTTCGAGGGTTAAGAACGTTGCTCTTTTAAATGAACTGATTCAAAATCAGATTGGACAACTTAGTCATGAAAAAGTGGTTCAGCTACTGAAAAAACACCAAATAGCTTTTGCGAACCTGAACACTCTTCAACAGTTTGCCGAACATCCACAATTGCGGTTAACTGAAGTGGAGATGAACGGAGAATTGATTAAAATGGCTGACAGGCCGGCTCGTTTTGCAGGGTTTGAATCAGATTTTGGCGCCATCCCGGCGTTGGGGGAACACGATGAAAAAATTAAAAAGGAGTTCAGCTGATGGATTTAAGTAAATGGATTGGACATACATTCGATATTTCAGATTCGATGGCACCGGAGCAGCTTCAGAAGTTTGAGGCGCTGATGAACGGCGATCCTGAATCGGTAAGTGACGGTTCGGAGATTTCACCCTGCGGACATTGGATCTATTTTAACCCGCCCATTCCCCAGATGGATTTGGGAATCAACGGACATGAACGAAACAGCGACTTTCTTCCACCGGTTGAACTGCCGCGCAGAATGTGGGCAGGTGGCACGATCAAGTTCAAAAAGCCTCTGAAATCAGGTGTGCCTGCAGACAAAAAATCAACGATTACCAAAATTGATGAAAAAGAGGGCAAATCCGGGCAACTCTGTTTTGTAACCATTCGCCATCAGGTAAGCGCACGCGGTGCCGTAGCCATTGATGAAGAGCAGACGTTGGTGTATAGGGAAGAGAGTGAGAAAGGGGCGCATCCCATTCGTACACAGCCGCTGGATATCGATCCCGAGTGGCGTAAATCCACCAAGCCCAGTTCAATTCAGCTCTTTAGATATTCTGCGTTAACGTTTAACAGTCACAGAATTCATTACGATCAGGATTACGCACGTGAGATGGAGGGGTATCCCAATGTGCTCGTTCATTCGCCATTTTTGGTTCTTTTGATGATCGACGCATTTACATCAAAAGCGGATGGAAAAGTCATTTCAGAAATCAAGTATGAAAATGTTGGCCCTGTTTACCTGGGTGAACAGATTACGATCTGCGGGAAAAGCATTGATAATACCAAAACAGCACTTCGGATTCACGGTTCGGAAGGTAAAATGGCCGTGAAAGCTGAGGTTGACTGGACCTACAATTGGTGATATTGGTGGGGTATAAAGAATCGTGGAAACCCCTATAACAAAAGCAGAAGGTTTTAATTAACTTAAATTAGAGTAGGAAAAGAGTAGGAGTTTAGTTCTAAATAAAGAGGAGATCATATGTCTATACTATTTAAACATGCCGTAGTAGCGCTTGACCTTTCAGAAGCCAGTGACCTGGTTGTGAGTTGCGTTCCTCACTTGAAAAAATTTGGAATGAAAAAAGTAACGCTGGTCAATGTGGTTCCGATACCATACAGCACCAAGCGTACAGAGGTGAATACCGAAGAGCATCGCGAAGCATTGGAAGGGTACAAAAAGCAGCTTGAAGCGGAAGACCTGACGGTTGAAATTGATATCCGAAGCGGCGTGCACTTTTACCCGCCAACCGAGGTACTGGAGTCGGCAAAGGAAAGAGATGCTGATTTTGTTGTGATCGGTAACCGGGGCCACAGTAAAGTGCAGGAGATGCTGATGGGAAGTACGGCTACGGAAGTTCTGCACCGATCCGACCTGCCGGTCTACCTGATTAACATGGAAGTGGAGTGGTATGATGATGATGTGGAGAAGCGAAAACTTGTTCTGGGTCAGGCTCATGAGAAGTCTCTGGATCATGTAATGCATCCGACGGACTTTTCCGAAAACGCCTACCGTGCGTTTGAAGTGATTAAAAACCTTGACAGAGAGGGGTTGATCAAGAAACTCTCCCTGGTTCACGTTCAGGGACATCACGCCATCGCTCTGAAAGATCCGGTTAGCCGTGATGAGCTGACCAAACAGACAGAGCAGATTTTAGATGAAATGCGGGATCAGCTATCCGACAATACCCGGGAAAATGCCCAGATCTATATCACATTTGGAACGCCGGCGAAAGAGATTGTTTCAGCGGCTGAAGATAACAAAGCCACGATGATGATTATGGGTAGCCAGGGTAAAGGCTTTGTGGAAAGATTCTTTATTGGCGGGGTAAGTAATCAGGTAACCCGGCAGAGTAAAATTCCGGTTCTTCTGGTACCCGCAGAAAGAGAGTAGAAATTCAACGTACAACGGGTCGCTGACCCGTTGTATGAGAATTTAAGATTGAAATCTGATACAAATACCATGTCTTGGTTGTATCAAGATCGTCCATCGCAGTTCGGTCGTTCGGTGATTCGCAGTTCATCTTTTTCTGATTGACGAATAACGATGGGCGAACGACCGATTCACCGATTTAAAAAGCTCACTAATCCGAAGAGATCAAGATCAGCTCTTCCTGCGGCTCCGTTAAATAGTTGGCTCCGTTTTCTGTGACGACGGCCATCTCTTCTACGGAGATCGTTTTCGTTCCGCCCTCAATCTCCCACATGTAGAAACCGTCGTAAGCAAACACATTACCCACGCGAAGCGGCTCAAATGCTGTAGAGCTAGGTTCTCGTCCTTCCTGAGCCCCGCCAAGACTTGGACCTACATCATGAGCAACATATCCGACCGGATGTCCGGTATTCCACATCACATTCATAGAACCGTTTTCAGCCAGCCAGTTGCGCTGAACCCGGTCTACCTCTAATCCCGTAATTCCGGGCTGCATCACTTCCAGAACCATGCGATTGGCATCTCTGGCCACGTTCCAATATCGTTGAATTTCAGCCGGCGGTTCGGTTTCATCGGGGTGTAAAATGTATGCAAAACGCTGGATGTCGGTCACCCACATGTCATAAACCTTGATACCAAAGTCGATCTGAATGACATCGCCCGGACGTATGATTTTTTCTGTCGGATGAGAGTGTCCCCGATCTGGCCCGGAGTTAACCGCAGGATTTTGATCCGGCGACCATGCATCTGTTACTCCATATTCCCGCATCTTAGCTTTTAGGAAGTCAGCGATATCCTTATCCGTCGTCTCGTTTGGAATCACCTGCTGATAGGCTTCAACTTCCCATTCCGCCGTCAGCTCGGCTGCTTTACGAAGAATGTCAACTTCAGCCGGAGTTTTCACCGATAACCATTCAAAGACCAGGTTTTCAGAGGAGACAATTTGGTTGATAACCGGCTGGATGAGTAGGTCTGTAAACCGTTGATACTGTGAATAGCTTAAACCGTCAGCAATTTCGTTCGTTTCACTAAAATTGAGTGCAAGCCGACCGCGATGTGTGTTGTTTAGATAATTGGCTGCTTCAACCATGGCTCCGGGACTTCGGTCCACAACGGAGATACTGTCGTGGAGAGCGATTTCCCGCAAAGCTGTGGCTTCGCCCGGAGGTGTGAATACAGTTGAGCGTACAGTTTCTTCTTCCAGTTCAAAAATAAATACGGCAGGAGCTATGGCATTTTCACAGCCGATGTGCCGGGCAAGCGGATCGTTGTTGTTCGACCGGCATAAAATGACCCAGGTGTCAATATCGGCACGCTGCATGGCCTGTGGAAGCAGCGTTTGAATTCGTTCTTTGCGGATATCCGGCCAGGGATTGGGGCCGTCAAATGGATTTTCTGCCGACTGCTGAGGGTCAGGCGAGCAAGAAGAGAGAAGCAACAGGATAGTAATTAAAAAGAGTCCGGTTCGAATCATAGTGTCTGTCTGAATTGAAATTTTCCCAATATGAGAAAATTATTTCAATTTAGGCAGGATGAACTTTTTGAATCGTGAGATGAGTTGAAATGGTTTTTATAGAATAGAGTTGTTTGGGGAGATAAAACCTTTCTGTTGTTATTAGAAGCTGATTTGAATCGTTTGACCCGGAATTAGGGAAACCGCGAGTATGCCTCCGCAAAGGGAAAACAGAAATTGAGTTGATTGAACCGGTTGTTGAAGAAGAACTCCTGCAAATGCAGTGAGCTATCGTTGTGGACGACAGGATTTGACCGCGGAGCATGCCTCCGCAAAGGATGACAGGAATTGGGTTGATTAAACCGGTCTGGTAAGCCATGCCTTCCCGTTTATGTATCTCAGGTTTGAACCAGCATGCTCTCAAATGTGATGGTTCGATTAAACCGGTTGTTGACAAAGACAATAAGCCCACTGCGATATGCAGTGAGCTTTATTGTTAAGTCGGGACGACAGGATTTGAACCGCGGAGCATGCCTCCGCAAAGGGAAAACAGGAATTGGGTTGATTAAACCGGGTGTTGAAAAAGAAAAAGCCCACCGCAATATGCAATGAGCTTTTTGTTGTCGGGACGACAGGATTTGAACCTGCGACCCCTCGACCCCCAGCCGAGTGCTCTACCGAACTGAGCCACGTCCCGATTTTGTAGACACGAAAATTAGGAGTAAATAGATGCGAAACACAATGAAAATTTACAGAGTAGATTGTTGGCAGTTTAAAAAATGTTGTGCTCCATGATTTCTGGTTCTTACTGCTAATCTTAGTGCTTCGTCTTAATAATCATATTTTTCATTGCACTCGTATTTTAATTAGTAGAGAGAATATAAGAAGAGTTTAACGGGTGGAGTCGATCAAACCTTAAACACCCATATCTTCTAGTAACCTTGTTGAAAAAGCAGGTAGTGACGATCCAAACCCAAGGATGGTATCTTCAAGCTCTTCTTCCTTTTAATAAGCAATCTGATTTAGTTTCATAATGACTACTTGTGGATTCATTGAGTATAATGTTAGTAAGTAATCTTGCGGATGCATTGCTTTAACTCCCCATTTATCGAGATCATTAGATTTGAAATCTTTTAGATTAAAAGTAATGATTATATCCAGTTTTTCTCGCACTGCAGCAGCCAGTACGTGTCTATCCTTTTTATCATTTGTCATAAGCGGTATAAGATCTTCATAGCCACTGATGAATGCCTCAGGAAATGATTTTGTGACTGCATTTCGGAAACTGTCAGCGAGTTGTAAATCCCAGCCTAATTGTTGAACATGTGTCCTGTGCACTTCGTCTAAAATTTGTTCTGTCCATTTAGGCAAAAGTAAGCGAGGTTTTTCCGAGAGTCTTAAATAGAAGTCACAAACTGCATAATTAGCTAAAACATTAGCATCAAGTAAGGCTTTGTAATCAGCGTTCATCTCCCATTGATTCGCTTGAGTATTTACCGGCTTTTGTTACTTCGTCAAATAATTCATCCATTGTTTTTCTACGTACGGCATCTCTTTTGTCGGCGTATGCTTTTAAATCCCGGAAATAGACTCGGCGATGACTTCCCACTTTGTGATGGGGTATTTCCCCGTCTTCCAACAGATTTACAAGATGTTGACGAGATACGCCAAGGAAATTGGCAGCAGCCTGAGTTGTAAACGTCTCATCTTCCGGCATCATGATAATAGCGCGGCCTTGCTTCATCTGTTCCACAATATGAACAAGCATCTTAAAAAGGGGTTCTGGCAGTTCAGTGCGATTCCCTTCAGGGTCAACCAATGCCGGTTTCTTTCGTCGTATTAGATCTAAAATCGCTTCGATTTCAGAATCTTTAAATTCAGATGAGTCTATTCTGTGTTCCATTCCGGTAATCTTAATTAATAGCAATTATTCTATTATAGAAAATAAACGCTATAAGCGCTAAAAAAGTTCTTGTGAAATAAATCAGACTTTATTTACCCGGTTCTATAGATTTGTGAACCGTAAAGTACTAATCCCCGTATCAACCTAATTTTATATTGTATTTGGGATGGTAATTTTTCTTTTTCCCAATAAAATCATTGTTTTGGATATTTTTGATCAAGAGGATAGAGTTCAAAAACAATGAAATGTCTTTGTAAAATTTTTCAGTAATCGTGGATGCCAAAAAAATTTCACAAAAAAGTGGGGGTTACTAAAACTGCTCTTGTCTTAAGAGTATAAATAAAAAAACCGCACAACGGGGTCAGCCATTGTACGGTTCAAGTATGTGTTCGTACTTGTTGTTAGTTCTCAAGTTCTTTCAACAATCGACAGCTTTAATCTGAACGGATAAGCTGTGTGTTCTCAATCCATTGACATAATACCGCCTATTTGGGAAATAATATAATACTTTTAGTTAACGGATAGTTGATAGTTAGTTGACTAAATGCCGTTTATGAAACCTGGGGGTTGATTTTTATTTTGTCAAGATTTACATCGATAACTTTTATTCTTTTATCGGTCTGACTCTTCTTTTCTTCAATAATTTCGTAATCACTCTCGCTGTTAATGACCTGTATAACTTTCCGGCGTGTTCTGGATTTATAGGACGAATGTGTGTTTTCAGAAAAGAGCTTTTGATCCAGGTCTGAAATGAGTATTTCGGATATGCCTTCCCGTTTCATCTGGTAAATAACTTCAAACATTCTTGACAGGTAGACGTCACCGGAGTGGCTGAAATTTTTGTCTTCAAAATAAACAGTCAATTCCTCTTCATCGTCTTTAGAAATTTCCATGATGTATGGAGATGACTTTGATCGTTTTTCAGATTCGCCCCTATCACCGTTTGAAAGAATATTACGGTAAACAAACCACCCAATAATGATCAGAAATAGACCGCCAAAAGTACCCAGAATCATTATTGTTTTAAAACCCTCTTCCTCCTGGAACTGCACAACGGACAGCGCGGGATGTGATAAATCAAATTCAAATGTCCGTAAAATTAATTGGTCCCGCCGGTTTGTAGAAAACGGGTGACCCAAAATGACCCAGTGATCTTTGCCGGGCACATAGAACAGATTCTTGGAATTGTAAATATTGAGTTGAGAGAGATCAAACCTATATGTCTGTTTCTCTTCTAAATCAACTATATAAGCATAATCAGATTGATTACGGGAATAAAGTAAACCAATCAAGTTTCGGCCACGATCGATGGCGTACGTAGAAGTTTGTGCATATACAGAGTGAGAACCTCCAAAACTTAGAAAATTCTGCGAAAATAACCGGTTAAGCTGATGATCTGAAACCCATTCATTCTCTTCGGGAAGGTACTTGTAAGCAAAACTATGTAGAGTATTGGAGCGAGTCGGCTTTACGAAATAGTAAAATGTACTGTGTGTCCGAAAAAGTCGGCCGCCGCTGTTTTTTGGCACAATCTCCGGGTCTGGTTTTGAATGCAGTTGCCACTGTTTGTCATTCTGAGAATAGTAGATAAGCTGATTTTTAAACTCCCAGTAGCCATATCCGCCCATTGCGTAAATATTCCCCATTTCATCCAAAGTCGCGGCATGGCCAAATTGGTTCATATGGTTATGGGATTCGTCAAGCCTTGTAAATTCCAGTGTGTTTAAATCGAATGAGTGAACTCTGCCCAAACCGGAATCCCAAAAAAGCAGCTCGTTTCCATTGGGGTGCACGTCTATGATTTGTCTCTTGTTAAATTCTACTGTAAACGTACCAAGAGTGTCAACCTGACCCGACTCTGAAAACTGCAGTATGTTGCCGTTTTCTCTGAAATAGAGATATATGCTTCCATCCTCAGGATGGATAGCTACGGACACTCCTTCACTAATGGAAACCTCCTCGGGTGTATAGGTAAGACCGGTATAGTCGTTATTAACCGAATCTTCAGAAAATGCACTCTGGAAGAACAACAAGAACAACAGATATATCTTCATAACACAACTGTAAAACGTACCCAAAACTATTTATCCTTAATAAAATACATAAAAAATGTACAAAGGCAGTACATTACAAGCATACAAATAGTTGATGTAAGTTATTTAAAAAGCTTATAATCATGAATTTTGAGGTTTCAGGCATATAGACTAAATGAGACCCAATAATCTGAATTGAAAAAATATTGATATGGCATCGTTTGATATAGTAAATGAAATAAATGCGCAGGAAGTGGATAACGCTGTAAATAATACAATGAAGGAAGTATCAACCCGATACGATTTCAGAGGACTGCATACCGAGGTGGAGTTTGAAAAAAAGGAGAACCGGATAGATATTGTTGCCGCGGAGAGTATGAAACTGAATGCGGTGAAGGAGATGCTGATCAAGCATTTCATAAAACGAGGTTTGGAACCGAAGGCGTTGGAATTTGGATCTGAAGAGGGAACCTCTCAGGGTCACGTCAAGATGAGTGCTACAATCAAGGAGGGGATTGATCGGGAAACAGCCAAGAAAATTGTGAAGGAGATCAAAAATCTGAAGCTGAAGGTTCAGCCGGCTATTCAGGAAGATCAGGTGAGAGTGTCAGGCAAGAAGATTGATGATCTTCAAGAGGTTATTCGTCTTATGAAGTCAAAAAATTTCGGAATTCCGCTGCAGTTTGTGAATATGAAATGATCTGAAAGTTAGGGCTTGAATCTGAATTTAGTTTTTCCCATCAACCTTTAGGATAAAAAGCCCGTTACGAATATCACTCACAATAACTTTATCTCCCGATAGCCAGGGGTAGACCGACCACAAGCCTTCAAACTCAGCCCGGTTATTGTTAGGGGTGGTATTGAAGAAACCGATCTCCTGGATCGCCTCCGGTAAAGGGTTTGAAACATCCAGTACACGCAATCCTGCCGTGTAATTGGCCTGGTACATAATATCGTTGTTGATATAGAGATTGTGGTCGACCGCCTGTGTTGCATGCTCATAAAACCCAATCATCTCGGCACTCTCCAGATTCCGGACGTCCCATACAAAGGTTCTTGTGTTATTTCCTGTGGTGAGTTCGTCCACCTCATCATTCATAATAAAGTAGCGATGATCTTCTGTGAGCCATCCCTGGTGTGAATAGGCATTGCCATCATATGTGGAGTTGAATATTGTGAATGGATTATTTTTGTCGTCTACATCGGTAATGCTAAACGTTGTTTCACTGGAGGAGAAACAGATCTCTCTGCCTGAGTGCTTTAAGTCAGGTCCTTCATAAACCACACATTGAGTGTCGTGGATGTATCCGTTTATGGTCCATCCGCCCGCCTCCTCTTCAAAATAGCAGCCTGCATATTGAGGATTTAATGGATTTTCGGAAAGTGAGATCATGTGCAAACCTCCTCTTTCAGCACAAGTCTCACCAGATGTGGAACCGACAACGTAGGCGAACCCGGTTTCTTCATTTATGGCAATATTGTGAGCATTGCCAAACTTTGTGTAGCGAGTATCCTCTGTTAGCATGGCGGGTGGTGATTGTATATCCCGGATCCGGGTAAGGTCAAACACCTGAAGGCCCGCATTATCTTCTTCACTCACCATATATAGAGTATTTTGGTACACTTTTATGTCGCGCCAAATGGAAGCTTCTTTAAACCCGTCCTCTTCATCATGGTTGAATAACCAGGGAAAGCGCTGCACTGCCGTTTTCTGTTTTCCGGCGCTGATATTATCGAGCAACTTGGCCATCACAACCGGTTTTTCCGGATCTGTAACATCTACAATTGAAATCCCGTCGCTCAATCCTACCAGCGCATACTCTTTTTCGGTCACCGGATCTATCCATCCCCAAATATCGTTCAGCCGGGGTTCGAGGTCTCCGGAAGATTTCGAGAGAAGCTCCTCCGGGGTCAACACGGAATAAAGGCCAACATTATTGCATGGAAAGGTGGCAGCCATTCCGTTATCACACTCTATTAACTCTAAATCAACCATTCGATCCTGATCATCAACGACAGCCTCAGTTCCGGAGTCTTTACATCCTGAGAGAAGAATAGCGAGGGTGAAAATTGCATAGAACCCGAACCGCTGTTTTTGAATTTTTGGGAAATCGAATGTTTGCACAGGCTTGGATAATAGATTGTTAAAGTTGAATCTTTGTACGGGAATATATACTTCTTGTAGGCTCAGACAAATAAGCAGGCCTATTTTGTTAAGAACTGATTTGAAACGATAAAAGGTTCATCAGTAACTAAAAATATTCTTTTCAGATTTAACGTGAGTTACCCAAATGATATTGAATACCCAAAAATGAACTTTTAGGAAGCAGGCGGGCTGGGAAAACAGATAAGCATAAGGTATCTGAGTAAAGACTCATGACATAAGAAGAACTAAGGCACCGGGGTGGATTGCAGCCATCGCTGAGGGTCGATATACTCACTGCCTTCTGCAATCATGAAAATGATCACTTCTCCGTTGGCAGAGTCTTCGTCTCCGGAGAGACCGACGACGTCACCTTTCTGCAGCACCTGATTTTTTCTGACAAAAACCTCGCTCATGTTGCCATACATGGTTTTGTAGGTGCCGTGATGAACCATGACCACATCTCCAAAACCCAGAAAATTCTGGATTCCAAATACATAACCGTCATTTACTGAACGAACGGTAGAGCCGGGAACGGCGGCGATTTCAATTCCTGGGTAGTTGGTGCGTGTATTAAAAACCGGGTGTGTGCGAATTCCGAATTTCTGCGTAATGGTTCCGTTATCCACAGGCCAGGGAAGCTGACCACGGTTTTCTTCAAAACTGTTTTCAAAGGCGAGAAGCTCCTCATTGGTGATTCCGCTTTCACGTAAAATTGGCCTTGAAAATCGCTCTTCGGCTGCCCGGCGTTCATCTTCATCCTCAATTTCAGAGGCTTCAGCCAGACGTCGTCTTCTTTCTTCTTCCTCGCGTTGAATTCGCTCCTCTTCTGCCACAAGATTTTCTAAAACCTGGGTGAGCTCGTTTAGCTGCCGCTGATGAATTTCGAGCTGTTCCTGTAAATTATCGCGATCCCGCCGAAGCAGCTGCACATTTCTCTCCTGCATTTCCCGGCGCTGTTGAAGCTGTTCTGTCTCCTCACGTATGGATGCCAGCGCCTCCTGATTTTTCTCCCGGGTCTCTTCAAGGTCAGCAATGGATGCTTCGTACTCGCTTTGTGCCTTTTTGATTTGATCAGCTTGTTCCGACTGATACTCATCAAACTTTCCAAGGTAGTAGGATCGAATCAGAAGCTGGTTAAATGATCCTGCACTCATAAGTAGCGCAATCTCTGTGGTGCGACCGTTTTTGTATAGAAACGTGAGAGTCTCTTTGTACTCCTCAATCAGCGTTTCAAGCTTTTCCTGAAGCCGGGCGATATTCTGCTCAATAAGCCTAATTTCTGCAGAAATCTGTTCCTGTTCCCGATTCATTTGCCGGATATTCTCCTGCTGAAGTGCAATCACACGTTCCATCTCCTGGTACTGCCTGAACATCTCATCATACCGCTCAGTGGCATAGCCGAGACGCTCATTGTAATTTTCGATCTGCTCCTGCAGCGTCTCAATCTGATTTCTTGTGGAGTTTTGCTGCTGTACAATTTCATTGCGCTGCTCCTCGTAAGAGCTGTCCTGGGCAAACAGATCATTCACTCCAAAACAGAGGGATAAGATCAAAAATAAAATGATAGCGTAGCGAACGTTCATATCCTGTAAATTGGAATGTTTTCAGGAATGGAAATCTCCATGGGCGGTAACGTATTGTTAACCTCAAGGCGCTGAACCAAAAACGTTGCCTGAGATGAACCGTCACTGCTTAAAATGGTGATTTTACGCGGTAGATAAAAGCCCTCAATTTGAGCGTAACCTTCATAATCTATTCGGCTGTAGGCCGCTTCGCCTCCGGATTGAATAACGTTCTGAATCAGCCCGTCTTTTTTGGAAAGAGTTACCTGTGTGCGATTATTCAGTACGGCAACATAGTACTCGTCATTTTCAAAAATACCGCGAATGTCATCTTCCTCCATGGTGAAGTTGAACATGTCGAGCATATTCAATGAGGCGAGGGATCCGATGCTGGTCAGATTGCTCTGCTGCAGGGATACTTTTTCAGCGTATTTATCCACCCGGTTGTAGATCAGCAGCGAATCGGAGTCTACCAGAATTTGTCCGCCCTCAATTCCGATGCTTGTTCTTATTGTGATCAGGCTTTTTTCGCGGTCAGACTGAAACTGAAGAGTAACCCGGTCACTTCCGCCGGGCTCGCTTACAATGGCCCTGCCGTTACCTTTCAGTGTTTCCAGGTCTTCAGAGTAGTCCGGGACTAAATCCATCAACTCCTGATTAGAAATGGAAGCCGGTTCCATATCCTCAACAGATAAAAGCCGCTCAGAACTGCTGCAGGAAGCAAGTATGATGACGGTTATCACCAAGGCTAAAACCGTCGAAAGCTGTGGTATTGTTTTTAAAATTTTCATTCAGTAGATGATATGCACTTATGAGAGAGAAAGTGTCATAAATTGATGGATTAGTCAATCCGTTCTTTCAAGTGGTCTCGATCCGGATCCAGTTCGAGTGCTCTGTTCCACCAGAGTTTGGCATTTTCCTCATCTCCCAGTTCTCTGTAAACATCACCCAGGTGTTCATAAACCTCGGCGCTGGCATCTCCGGTGTCAATAGCTTTTTGTATATACGTGCGAGCATCTTCATAGTTCCCCATCTTAAAATGGATCCAGCCGATGGTATCCAGGTAAGCGGCATTTTCAGCTTCTATGGAGATAGCGCGCTCCGCCATTTCAAGGGCTTCGTCCAGTCTTTCGTCACGATCAGACAGAAAATAGGCGTAATTGTTGAGTGCGTTGTGATTGTTGCGATCCAGCCGAAGGGCCATATTATAGGCGTCTGCTGACTGATCCCATCTATCCAGCTCCTGCATTACATCACCCAGCGTACCGTAAATAATAGATCTGAAATTTCTCCGCGCCGGAGCATTGGAGGCCTCTTCCAGCAGTTCAGCAGCTTTCTCATATTGATCGCCCATCATGTAAGAGGCTCCCGTAAAAAAGAGGACAAATGCGTTATTCGGTGCAAATTCCCGGGCTTTTTCACTCAGGCCGATTACTTCCTCATAGCGCTGCTGCGAAAACAGAATCTGCAGGCGTTGACTCCACACATCGGATTCTTCAGGTGCAGCTTCCGATGCCCGTTCCAGGGTTTCTAAAGCAAGCTCCGGTTTGTTTTGCTGAATAAAAAACTCGGAGGCAATCAGTTGAGCCGGGCCATATTCGGGCTCATTTCGGCTGAAGGATAGTATCGCTTTTTCGGTCTGATTGACCAGTATCTCTTCATCAGGGCGCTGTTGGTGTTGAGCATAGAGAAACTGAACCAGTTCCATTTTCTGCGTAGGGTAGAGAAGCGGATCTTCAATCATGCTGAGAAATGTTTCTCCAAGATTTTCCCACTCCTCGTTATTGATAAAAATCTCAGCCAGGAGAATGAGCGTCTGCGGATCTCTGGGATTGCGTTCCCGCGCGTCTAAAAGTGTTTCGCGCGCCATCTCTTCATCATTCAATTCAAGATAGTATTGGCTGATAGAGTGGAGTGTGGAGAGGTTGCCCGGGTTCAGCTCACGCATAATTTCAAGCTGCTTCAAAGCCTTCTCCTGTTGCTGCATGGCGTTGAAATTCTGAAACTTTCGAAGGTGGAATTCAAATTCACTGCCGCGAAGTTCAATCAGTTTGTCGAGTGTTTCATTTGATTTTTCAAGCTGGCCAAACTCAACATAGGCCTGGGATTTCATAAAAAGGACATCAACGTCGTCCGGATGATAGTTCAGAATGGTATCGAATACATCAATGATCGCTTCGTAGCGTCCGGACTGCCGATAAATTTCTGCAAGCTGCAGCTGATACCAGCGATTCTCCGGTTCACTGGCGGCCGCTATCTGGGCGTAGTAGGAGGCATTGCTGTAATCTTCCATCGCCAGGTATACATCGGAGAGCGCATAGTTGATACCGGGATTGTCGGACAATTTCAGGTGTGCAGCGGTAAGATTATCCAGCGACTGTTCGTAGTCCTCATTTTCGAAATCGGTGATACCCTGAATGAAATATTCCATAGCCTGAGCGCGCTCCTCTGGAGTGACTTGATCCGATGTCTGAGCGTTGGCTATCCCGGCAAATAAACCTAAAATAAGCAGTAGAGTTGAACACGTAGATTTGATCATAACGGCAAGATAACGAAAACCGGCGGTGTTTTGATACATTAACCTAACGTGATTTCGATATAAGAATTTGCTAAAAATTGTTTTCCGCCGGCTGGCGAAGGATAATGGAGGATGAAAAGTAGTTGATTCTGGCCACCGAAGTCTCGGTGCAGGCGGACACTCCTCGTCCCGGTGCTCTGCTCCGGGACGACAAGCAAGCAGCTCCGCTGCAAAAAAACGCCTGCGCGTACGCCGTCAAGCTAAACATTAATAAATCAGGTCATCCCCCTCGCCCCGCCAGCTTTCGGGACTCTTCCCCCTTCGAAGGGGCTGTGAGAAAATTGATTTCCAAAGAAATTGTACGTTAATAATTTAAGATTCAAACCATTTTTTGAGATCCAGTCTTTCTGACCCACCCCCGTCCCCTGACATTACCCATAAAATTAGTTTTCATAGTATTTTTTGAAGCACCTAAAATTTTATGGGCGAATATTAAAGAGTTCATCAGAATTAAATTGAAAATTAACAGAATTTAAGTTGAATTTATCGAACTTTTTCGAAATTACATGGGTAACTCCCCGTCCCCTCCCTATCGCGCCCTGCGGGACTTGATATGGAGGGGAGTTTCACAATAAAACCATCAACCTTAAAAAATTTAACTTTACCAATAATTGACAACTTATTTACTCACAGCCTCTTCGAAGGGGGACTTTTTTGGCGTCAGTTCCTTATCTCGAACTGGCGATAATTTAACTGATTGCCTTCCGAAAACTATTCAAATTTCTGAAAGACGGAAGCATGCGCGAGCCGTACCAGCTAAACCACTCGCCGTCAACAAGCAACACGCGACAATCGGGGCAGGCCTTTTCCACGTCTTTGATGTGTTTCTCCTTAAAAGGATAAGGTTCACTGCTGAGAAGGATGATATCGGGATTTTTATTGGATAGCTCATCAAGAGTGGTTTTGGGATATCTCGTCTGATTCTCAAACACATTTTTCAACTTCCAGTGGGAGAGGACGGAATGGATATATGTATCACTGCCGACGGTCATCCACGGATCGCGCCAGATCATGTAGGCAGCGGTGAGTTGGGGTTCATCGGGTGCACTTTCGTACTCTTTTCGGATTGCAGAGGCCAGCTCTTCAGCAGCTTCATTTACACCGCACCGTTTTCCGATATCATGAATCGTCAACAGAGCATCTTCTATGGTGTTGATGTCAGTTACCATCACGTCGAAATCTTTCTGCAACGCTTCGACATCCTCTTTCCGGTTCTCCTCTTTATTCACGATGATCAGATCGGGTTCAGCTTCCCGGATTTTATCGATCCGCGGATTTTTGGTGCCGCCCATAATTTCAACCTGATCCACTTTCCCTTCCGGATGAATGCAAAACCGCGTTCGTCCGGTGACTTGATTCTCCAGCCCGAGGTCAAACAGAAGCTCGGTAAGTGACGGCACCAGGCTGATAATTTTCTGTGGTGATTTCAGATCATTCATTGCGCTCAAATGAAATTTTAGTAGTTGTATCCCTTCTTCTCAGACTCATCAAACACAACGCCCAGCCCGAGCACCATCCGGTTTACAAAATTAAAATAGGCGATCACCTGAACCGCATCCAGAACGGCGCGATCATCCAGGCCTGTATCTTTAAGCTGCTGCACATATTGTGCATAGTCCGGGCCTTCATTGACGGTCAAATTCTCAGCGAGATTGCAGAGCTGCCGATCGGTTTTTGACAGGTCAAGATTGGCTCTGTCGTGCTTCAACAGTTCCGTTTTATTCTCATCCTTCCAATAGGCGAGAAGCGCCTGTTCATGATGCTCAATACAGTAGTTGCAGCGGTTCGTAGCCGAAACAACCACAGCCATCATCTCACGCTGATATCTTTTCAGCGGTGATTTGCCAAACATGGTTGCCATGTAGAGTTCCATGTGGGCTACCAGTGCTTCCGGATTCAGACTCTGGATCTTATGAACTTCAGCCAGCTTTCCCCGCGATTTGATGATGTCATCATAGACTTCTTTCAGTTCAGGATCGGCTTCATCGTAAGAAACAGTTTTGATGTGTGGCATTTTCAGGCAGATTTAGCGATTGATATGGACTGTTTTAAGACTAGGCAAAAACTTCGAAAACCCCAATTTCCACTTAAAAAAGTTGTCTATGTAAAGTCCTCACTCTTAAGAGTGAATATTACCCTTTGATTCTTAAAATCATTAAAATTGTTTTTTTGAATATCCACGTATTTAACTCTTCCTTAATACTTTTGGGCCGCCAAAAGTATTCAAAAACTCCCGTCTGTGATTGCTTCCGGGCCCGGTTTGCCCGCGCGGTTACACAACATCGATTGCTCCCAAGGGAGCCGATATTGTGATTTTTCCCGCGCTATGATGCAAACCATGCCACTCCTCCACCAATCAAGGCCGGAGGGTTCATTCTCTCTTTTTTAAAAAATCTGAGTTACTATTTGAATCTGATTTTTATCTGATCATAAAAGTGATCGTCTTCATTTATTGCCTTCTATGCATTTCCATCACTAAAGTTATTATTAAATGGTTTAGGTGAACTAGGTGAGATTAGAGATTGCAGATGGCTACTTGCTTTGAAATCATGGAACTGAGAGGAGTTTATGATTTATACTCCTCTTAAAATCCGTCAAACATGTTGGTGTAAGAGAGGTTTATTTTCGGGTGGCCGCAGTAGATGATGATGTTTTCCGGATGAATTAAACAGATAGGTTTCATGCCGGAGATCGCCGTGAAGTAGAGAGGATTTTGCGGGTTAGATGCATTTCAGAATCCCAAACCAATCAGAAAAAAGAGATTATCGGAATAGGGATTTGCAATCACGCTGCCGTTAAGACCGAGGGAGAACATTTCGGTGATTTGGACATCTCTGGAAACCGAAAAACCGGTATTGATAATCCCTGCACCGGTGGTTCCGTAAAGTTGGGATTCGGAGGGGGTAAAACCCATGAATAAGGTAATCTCTCCAACTTCATATCCCAGTTCCGTATAAACCGAGTAGTCATCATCATTGGTTACGAACACCCCGGTAAAAACAGTGATCGGGAACGATTCGGTTCCTGCATAACCTGCACCAATCTCGATAAAATGAGATTCGTTGCTGAAGTAATTGTTGATCGGATCGTCCGGGAAGGTATAATCGGTAACGGACAGAGAAACATCACCGGCATCCGTAACGAATGTATAAGAGGAGTAGAAATCAACTTCCGTGCCGGCGGGATTACCTGTGGTGGCAAATGCAGCCCAGGTGCCAATTTCAAAATTTCCGGCGGTGTAATTGATATCGGGCTGGATACTGGGTGAATTGCCGAAATCGGCTCCACGCCATACGTACCGGTTATAAACTTCCGTGCCGAAACTGAGTTGTGAATAGGCGTCGGCAGCGAAAAACAGCGAACCGGCTAAAAGGAGTGCGAATGCTTTTGATTTGGTTTTCATAGTGGTGCATTTTAGTGATCTGTCGTAGTTTGGATAAAGTGAAGGAGCAGGTAACGGCGGGTTACACTGACTCCTTCTTTTTTTGAATGATTGATTGATAGTTAGTTAAGCTGTGTAGGCTCCTAGTTCGGACGATCTTACAGGTGAAAAATCAGGATAAGCGTTGTTGCCATGTTCGGAAATATCCAGTCCGTCCGACTCCACTTCAGGCGATACTCTCACACCCCATACTGCCTTGATAAGCCCGAATACCGTCAGCGAGAAAATAAAAGTAGCGGATAAAATTGCAATGACTCCGATTAGCTGAACCCAAAGACTGACATCGGTAAAAATGCCGACCGCAAGAGTTCCCCAGATACCGCATACACCGTGAACGGAGATGGCGCCTACCGGATCATCAATTTTCAGCTTATCGAACATCAGGATTGAAAGAACGACCAGCACACCGGCAAAGGCTCCGACAAATACCGCACCGGAAACTGAAATTACATCAGCGCCTGCTGTTATACCCACCAGTCCTGCGAGGATGCCGTTCAAAGCCATAGGGGCGTCCAGAGTTTTCATGACAACCTGAGTGGTGACCATTGACCCCAGGGCTCCGGCGCACGCCGCAAGCGCTGTTGTTACAAACACGTATGAAACTCCTGCCGGATCGGCACTTAATACGGAGCCGCCGTTAAAGCCAAACCATCCAACCCAAAGCAGAAAGACTCCTACCGTTGCCAGGGGAATGTTGTGTGCAGGGATGGCAAACACTTTCCCGTCTTTAAATTTACCGGTGCGCGCTCCAAGTAAAATTACACAGGCCAAACCGGCAATACCGCCAACTCCGTGAACCAGTGTTGAACCGGCAAAATCATAAAAGCCGAGTTCGGCCAACCAGCCTCCGCCCCATACCCAGCTGCCGGTAATAGGATATGCGATTGCAAGCAGCAACACACCGAAAAGCATAAACGATGAGAGTTTGATGCGGCCGGTTACGCAACCCGATACAATGGTGGCGGCCGTAGCGGCAAACATTGCCTGGAAAATAAAATCGGTCCAGATCGTCATTTCTGCACCATAGGCGGGTGTTAGCATTCCAACAGCATCGGATGGATCGTAGCCAATGCCGAATCCGCCAAATCCGAGAATCCCGTTAAACTCGCCGGGATACATAATCTGAAATCCTACAAAAGCGTAGATCAAAACACCGGTACAGAGAATAAATACATTTTTATAAATAACATTTACGGAGTTCTTGGATTGGGTTAATCCGCTTTCCACAGATGCAAAACCAAGGTGCATCAGCAGGACAAGAAATGTTGCAATCAGAATCCAGAGGTTGTCAATTATAAATTTAATGTAGTGCGGTGATTCCTGGAATTCTTCCAGCGTGGTGTATGTCCCTTCCTGTGCAACGTCAACAGTTACCGCCGAAACGATGGAGTCACTCGCCTCCGTTAGGGGGCCGGCATGAGCCGGGGTGATGACTCCGGAATATCCGGTCAGCATGAGAAGAGCAAACAGTAAAAGTGTTAGTTTTGTAAGTGTGTTCATAAGGTGCAGCGTTGGTTTGATTATTGGTTTGACTTAAATTGATCGTAAGAAATGCTTTTGTCAATTATTTTTTTAATTAATAATCAAATAATTCCTTAATAAATAATACAAGTTAGAAAAGCGCTTTTACTTTGAGTCAATTTCCAAATTTGGTAAGCAATATTGAGGTGTGCGTTATTTTTTCTTCGCAAATTCTCCCCGGTTTTGAGAGCGAAAGGGCTGGGTTGCTTAAAATATTAATCAAAAAATCAGATCAACATAAGTTTATTAATCCTTTGAGTTGATTTCGATTTCTTTAGGAAGAAGAGGGAGGGTCCGGTGGAAGAGTTGAAAAACTGTTGAAGTGAATGGTTTAGCAAATTACCATCCAATATTGGTTGCCACGGAAACACGGAAAAAAGGGGGTTCCGTTTAAATTCGGTGTTTTGTTTTCGTTAAAAGATGTGCCATGGCATTTTATCTCACATACCCTAAAGCGGGGAGATTCTAAACTGCGGCATGCAATCCAAAGTCTAAAATTTTCCAAGAGTTGAGTTGAACTGCGAGATATAGTGTCCGCCAAAGAGATTTACGTGCACCAGCAGCGGATAGAGGTTGTAGATGGGCACGCGTTCTGAAAAATCGTGCTCGAGTGGAGTTTCTGATTGATATCCCTTATAAAACTCGCGTGAGAATCCGCCGAACATTTTGGTGAACGCAAGGTCCATTTCGGGGTGACCGTAGTAGACCGCGGGATCGATCAGCACGGCGCTCCCGGATGAATCAAACAGGTAGTTCCCTCCCCAGAGGTCGCCGTGAAGAAGAGAGGGTTTAGCCGGCGGGAAGATTTCATTCAGTTTCCCTGCAAGTCGATCCCAGTTTTGAAGAATACCGCTGTTGAGTTTGCCTGAATCCACAGCCATTTCAATTTGCGGGTTGATCCGCTCTTCCACAAAGAAGTCGGTCCACTCATCATGCCGGCGATTGCTTTGGGGCAGGCTCCCGATATAGTTATCGGTTTCAAGTCCGAACTGATCGGTGCCGGTTTGGTGCAATTTTGAAAGGTTACGGCCGAATTCAAATGAGTCGCCGTTTCGTCCTTCTTCGATAAATTCCATCAAAAGATAGCCGGGCATGCCGTTTTCAGGTTTACCTGATGAAAGTACCTTTGGAATACGAAGTGCGGTTCCGGCTGAACCCAAAAGTTTTAGTCCTGCCGCCTCTTTTTCAAAAAAATCGTCCGGCGCACTGTTGTTCCACTTCAGAAACAGATCACCCCGGTTTGTGGAGATCTTCGCCGCCCGGTTGATGCTGCCACCCGAAACTGCCCTGACATTTAGGATTTCAATATCATAATCTTCAGATAAACGGTTTTTGAGAGTTTCGGGAATCATGATTTCGAATTCTGATAGATTGTTTTAACAACTAAAATTACAGCTCAAAAAAACAGGAACAGTTGTGGACATTCAGCCCGAATATATTACATAAGCCTGTGATTGCTGATGAATACCAACCATTTTTTTGTATTATTAATATATAGAACAGATTCAAAGAGAAAAGAATATAAAATAGAGGGTTATTTCATTTCAACAAGAGTTGACGGTTTTTACTGCAATGTTAGGAATTACCTGATCAATGCAGTTATCGAACTGAAAAGTTAAACTTGCGCCAAACGGAATAAAAAAGATTTCAAACCGATAAATTTCAAACGAGAGGTCAGCTAATGTGTCTTGCCATCCCGGGTAAAGTTGTTGAACTGCAAACTACCGAAGATCCTACAAACCGGCCCGGTAAAGTCTCCTTCGGTGGTATCATCAGGGAAGTGAATTTTTGCTTTTTGCCCGAAATTGGGGTAGATGATTATGTACTTGTACATGTTGGAGTGGCATTAAGCAAGGTTGATGAGAACGAAGCCATCGAAACCCTGAGGTATCTCAAGGAAATGGGTGAGCTGGATGAGTTAAACCCTGAGCCGGGCGGTTACGGAGAGTAATATGAAATACCTGTCAGAATTCCGTGACGAAGAAATTGTACGAACACTTCTTAATAAGATCAGAAAGTGTGTAACGAAGCCATGGAATATAATGGAAGTTTGTGGCGGACAAACCCACGGCCTTGTCCGCCATGGATTGCTTCAGATGTTGCCCGACCAAATCCGAATGATTCATGGACCCGGGTGCCCGGTATGTGTCACACCCGTTTCATTGATTGATAAAGCTGTAGAACTTGCTCTGGAACATGATGTGATTTTATGCTCATATGGAGATATGCTACGGGTTCCCGGAAGCACACTCAGCCTGCAGCAAGCCCGTGCCAAGGGTGGCGACATCAGAATTCTCTATTCTCCGCTTGAAGCGGTCTCTATTGCACGACAAAACCCGAACAGGGAGGTCGTCTTTTTTGCGGTAGGCTTTGAAACAACGGCTCCTGCCAATGCGCTATCTGTGGAGCAGGCGTACAGACAAAAATTGAAAAACTACACTGTTTTGAGTGCCCACGTAATGGTGCCTCCGGCGATGGAAGCAATCATGTCGGATCCGGATACAAAAGTGGATGGTTTTCTGGCTGCCGGACATGTTTGCACGGTGATGGGTTTGAGTGAGTACGTGCCACTGGTTGAAAAATGGAAAATGCCCATTGTTGTTACAGGTTTTGAACCGGTGGATCTGCTTGAAGGAATTTACATGGTGGTATCTCAGCTTGAGAATGGAGAATACAGGCTGGAAAATCAGTATAAAAGAGTTGTGGGAAAAGACGGTAACCGGCAAGCTGTTGATCTGGTGAAATCCGTGTTTGAATATCGTGACCGGGAGTGGCGTGGAATCGGTGAAATACCAATGAGCGGCCTTTTTTTGGCTCAAAAATATAGGGATTATGATGCCACACTTAAATTTGGGCCACTGAAAGAGAGAATTTCTGAAGATAGCGGATGTCTGTCGGGGGATGTAATGAAAGGGAAAATAAAACCACATGAGTGTCCCCATTTTGGCAAAGGGTGTACACCTGAAAAACCGCTTGGAGCACCAATGGTTAGCAGTGAGGGTGCTTGTGCAGCTTATTATAATTATGCAACCCAGGAATCAACAGAGTAAAGTCTATGAATAAATCTGTAAAAGTAGAGCTGAACTGTCCTGCTCCTGTCAATGAGTTTGATTCCATTACTATTGGACACGGAGGCGGTGGAAAACTGACCCAAAATTTACTGAAAAGCGGCGTGTTTTCTCTGCTGGATAATGAATGGCTGCGTGAACAGGGAGATGCTGCAACTATTCAACTGAATGGAAAGACAGCGTTCAGTACGGATACATTTGTGGTATCTCCGTTAATTTTTCCGGGAGGAACTATTGGCGATCTGGCAGTGAATGGAACGGTCAATGATCTTGCAGTAAGCGGAGCTAAGCCACAATATTTGTCACTCTCATTTATTCTTGAAGAGGGATTGGAGATGAAACTTTTTCAGCAGATTCTACACTCCATTCGAGATGCATGTGAAGAAGCAGATGTCAAAATTATTACGGGTGATACCAAAGTCGTAGAGAAAGGAAAAGGGGATCAGATATTTATCAATACAACAGGTATAGGAGAGATGCACTCGAAGTCGAAAATGGGAATGAGCCGGATCAAAAAGGGTGATGCAGTATTGCTAAGCGGATCCATGGCTCGGCATGGTATCACGATCATGAGCAAACGAAACGGATTGGAGTTTGAGACAAAATTAAATAGCGATACCCGTCCGTTACACCGGATTTGTCTTGAACTGATCGATACTTTTGGCAGCCAAATCCACCTGATGCGCGATCCGACCCGGGGTGGCGTTGCAAACGTATTGAATGAAATTGCAGAACAAACAGGTAAGGGCATTCAGCTAAATGAAAAGGTGCTGCCGGTAGAGGATGAAGTGGCCGGTGCATGCGAAATGTTAGGTTTGGACCCTCTTTATGTTGCCAATGAGGGACTATTTGTCGCTATTGTGGATGCAGAAATCGCAGAAGAGTGTATTGAACTGATACGAAAATGGGAATATGGTTCAAGTGCAGTCGCGATCGGCAAAGTTACAGAGGATCATCCGGGTAAGGTTGTACTCCACAGTGCTATCGGAGGCAGGAGAGTGTTGGCCCAGGCAACGGGCGAGTTATTGCCTCGCATTTGCTAAACTGTTAACTAATATTTTGAGATGAAGTGGCAATTGAGGTTCGTACAGATTAGTACAAGTAGAAATTTGTATTAAGGATTTACCATCCGGATCAGCTGTGTTGTATTACCTGGGTAATCGGTCAAGAGAATGAAAAAAGATAAAATTTAATCATGGGAGGCATAAATAAATATTAAATAAGATAAAAATACCTTAATATATAAATAAGAAGTAGCAGTGTAGTGCAAGAGATTTAAATTCAGTCAGGATTTCGTTTGGAAAATGGTGGGAATAAAGTTCAAGCGAAGTATCTATGATTTCTGAATCCATCGGATTATAACTTGGATCGGACCGATTCAGAAATGAGATAAAATCAAATGATTGAAGTCTCAAACATCCTAAAATTACGATGCTATGAATTCAGAGTATTTCAAGCAATTTATATCCCTTCCTCCCCGAACAGAGATACTGAATCGTTTATGGGATTTTCAGCACTCAAAAAACTATATCTCAGATTCGGATGTAACAACGCTTGCAAAAGAGTATAACATATCAGAAGTAGAAGTAGAGGGAGTTGCCTCGTTTTATCACTTCTTTCACAGAAAGCCTGCCGGTAAGTATGTGATCTATCTCAATAACAGTATGACATCCCAGATAAAGGGATATAAACGAATTCTTGAAGCATTTGAACGGGAGACCTCTGCCACTGTAGGTTCAACGGATCCAACCGGGACATTTGGACTCTATTTAACTCCGTGTATCGGATTAAGCGACCAGGAACCGGCAGCACTCATAAATTTCCATCCGTTTGTAAACCTGAATTCGTTAAAGGTGCGGGAGATCATCACACAATTGAAAAAGGGAGTGCCTGTTGAGGAGATCTGTGATGAACCTGAGGAAAATTTACGGTATACACCGGAAAACAAGCCCAGTTTATTTTTTTCGGAGTTCAAAATAGGTAAATCCATTTCAAAGCTTACTGATATGGAACCGGAAGGTGTGATTGAGGCTCTGAGATTGACTAAACTGGCCGGCCGTGGCGGGGCTTTCTACCCAACCTGGATGAAGTGGCAGGCTGCAGCAGATGAAAAAGAGACAAAAAAGGTTGTGGTATGTAACGCAGACGAAGGAGAGCCGGGTACTTTTAAGGACAGGGTTCTGATGCAGCGTGTTCCCGAATCGATGATAGAAGGGATGATTATCTGCGCCTATACTATCGGGGCATCTTTTGGGCTTATCTATCTGAGAGGTGAATATACATGGTTAAAGCAACGACTTGAACAAGCTATTAAACTATACAGAGAAAAAGGTCTTTTGGGAAAGGATTGTGGGGGAATTACAGATTTTCATTTTGATATAAAAATACAGATGGGAGCCGGATCTTATGTTTGTGGAGAAGAGACCGCACTGCTTGAGTCGGCGGAAGGTAAAAGAGGTGAACCCCGTACCCGCTGGTTTTTCCCGGTTCAAAAAGGGTTTCTGAATCTGCCTACTGTCGTAAATAATGTAGAGACATTTTGCGCAGCAGCCAGAATTATAAATATGGGGGCTGATAAGTATCTGACATACGGTATACCAAAATCTCCCGGCACAAAAGTGATCAGCGTTTCCGGAGATTGTAAATATCCGGGAATTTATGAAATCGAGTGGGGGATGACCCTCAGAGAGCTGCTGCAGGAGTGCGGTGCGGAAGACCCCTATTTTATCCAGGAAAGCGGTCCATCCGGCACAGTACATACACTTGATGAACAGGATCAGCCTTTTGCATTGTTTTCAGACTTTTTTGTTCAGCATATCCGGTGCGGAGGGGCGCTGACCGTTTATAATAAAAGCCGGGATATTATCACCATTCTGCTGAACTATGCCGACTTCTATAAACATGAATCATGCGGAATATGCACACCCTGCCGGGCAGGAAATTTTATTATCGAGCGAAAACTTGAGAGGGTCAGAAACGGTGTGGCAAATAGAAATGATATTGATGAGCTGAAAGAGTGGGGAGTGCTTATGAGAAATACCAGCCGTTGCGGACTGGGAAAAACTGCAACCAACAGTTTGATTAATACTCTGGACAAATTTGGCGATTATTTTGAAAAAATAGTTCAACATAACGGTTCTGACCAAAGTCTGAAATTTGACCTGGAAGCAGCTACCCGGGACTACGAAGAGTTTAAAGATTAATAAAAAGTGGGAGAGAACCTGCTATGGGTAAACATGTAAATATTACGATTGATGGCAGAAATATCCTTGCTGATGAAGGAAGAAACCTGGTAGATGTTGCAACTGAAAATGGTTTCTTTATCCCATCACTCTGTTATTTTGAGAATATAGATCCACCGCTGGGAACGTGCCGGACATGCACTTGTAAAATAAACGGAAAATTTACTCCCGCATGTACTGAAAAAGTGAGAGAGGGGTTGGCTGTGGAGGTGAACAGTGCAGAACTGAAAGATATGCGAAAAGGCATCGTTGAGATGATGTTTGCAGAGGGCAACCACATATGCCCATCCTGTGAAAAGAGTGGAAATTGTGATCTCCAGCATATGGGGTATGAATTAGGTATAGCTATCAGCCGCTTTCCCCACCTGTTTAAAAACCGGATGATCGATTACGGTGCCAAACGGATGGTGATGGAGCACAATCGTTGTATCAAATGTTTGCGATGCGTGGTTGAAGTAGAGAATGACGATGGAAAAAAGGTGTTCAGCTATCAAAATCGCGGCAATGAAACACATGTAGGAATTGATTACGAAGAGGAGAAAAAACTGACCCGGGATCAGGCGATACAGGCAATGAACATCTGCCCGACCGGCGCAATTATTGTACGTGGAGAAAGCGTTGGTAAACCTTTTGGTGAACGTAAATTTGATGAAGATTCGATCAGGCCGGACTACGTAAAGCCCGTAAAATCTGATAACAACATCGATCTCAGTAATGTTGAGAAAAAGAGAGTTGCCACTGTATCACTGGCCGGATGTTTTGGGTGCCATATGTCAATGCTGGATGTGGATACAGAAATACTCGATCTCGTTGAACTGATTACCTTTGACAAATCACCTCTGACAGATTTCAAAAAATTTACACAACGCTGTGATGTAGGAATTATTGAAGGCTCGGTTTGTAACGAAGAGAATGTTGAAACCCTGAGAACTTTCCGGGAACAATGTGATCTGCTGGTAGCTGTGGGAGAATGCGCTATCTGGGGCGGACTGCCGTCCCTGCGAAATACCATTCCATTGGGAGAGTGCCTGGAAGAGGCTTTTCTAAATTGCGTAACAAATGAGCAGGGAAATACTACGATACCCTACCACAAACACCTGCCCAAGATGCTGGACAGAATTTATGAATGCCGGGAAGTTGTAAAAATTGACTATTTCATTCCGGGATGTCCGCCGGATGCACAACACATCTGGAAAGCCGTGAAAAACCTGTTATGGAATGAGAACTATTCCATACTCTATTCAGAATTCAAGTACGATTAAACCAATGGAGCTATTATGAGCAAAACAATCACCATTGATCCGGTTACCAGAGTAGAGGGCCACGGACGCGTAACTATTCACCTCGATGACGAGGGTAATGTTGATGAAACCTATTTTCATATTGTCGAATTTCGTGGATTCGAACGGTTTATTCAGGGTCATCCATATTGGCAGGCTCCAAATCTTGTTCAACGATTGTGTGGCATTTGTCCTGTGAGCCATCATCTGGCCGCAGCGAAGGCGATTGACCAAATTGTGGGAATCGACCCAAAAGATCTTTCAACGGGAGCGACAAAATTGAGAAGATTACTGCATTACGCTCAAATCTTCCAGTCTCATGCACTTCATTTCTTCTATCTTGCCTCGCCGGATTTGCTTTTTGGCGTAGATGCACCGCCTGAGAAAAGAAATGTTGTGGGCGTGGCTGTTGAAAATAGAGATCTGGCAGTGAAAGGAATTACAATGCGAAAATTTGGCCAGGAACTTATTAAAGCACTTGCCGGAAAAAAAATTCATGGAACACTGGCGGTCCCGGGTGGGGTCTATAAATCACTTAAAGCGGAAGAACGGGATAATTTTTTAAATGGCAAGGATTTTCCGGACATCGACACCATGATCAAGTGGTCACAGGAGATGGTTGATTTTATGAAGGATTATCACTCCAAAAACCGGGTATTTCTGGACACTTTTGCAGCTTTTCCATCCGGACACCTGGGCACTGTGAGAACGGATGGCGCACTGGAACTATACGACGGTAAATTGCGGGCAATCGATTCTGAGGGAAATATCACTCTGCCGGATGTGGAACCGGATGATTACCTGGAATATTTTTCGGAAGCCGTTGCCAAATGGTCGTATATGAAGTTTCCATATTTGAAAAGTGTAGGCAGAAAGAAAGGCTGGAATCGTGTCGGGCCTCTTGCCAGGATGAATATCTGTGATTACATATCTACACCACTGGCCGAAAAAGCACGCCGTGAATATTTCGAATTTACAGGATCAAGCGTGAACAACAGCACGATGTATTCTCACTGGGCCCGGTTGATTGAAACACTTCACTGTGCAGAATTGATGAAAGAACTGCTGTTGGATCCGGATATTCTGGATGAAAATGATCTGGTTCGTGAGGGGAACGAACGCAATGTTGGAATAGGAATCATTGAAGCACCCCGGGGCACGCTTACACATCATTATGAAGTGGATGACAAAGGGATGATTGTGCGGTGTAATTTGATCGTTTCGACGACTCATAACAATGATGCCATGAACGAAGCGGTTAAATGGGTTGCAAACAATGTTATAAGCCGCGAGAAAACTATAACGGAAGGGATGCTGAACCAGGTGGAGGTGGCCATCAGGGCTTACGATCCCTGCCTTAGCTGTGCAACCCAAGCGATGGGAAAAATGCCACTGAAAGCGGAACTGTACGATCATGAAGGCACATTGATCGGAGAAAAAACTAAAAATTAAATCATGCGTACGTTATTGATCGGTATCGGAAATGGTTCACGCGGAGATGACGCATTGGGATGGCTTTTTTTGAATGATATTGAGGGAAAAGATCCCGGCAGATTTGACCTGGAGTATCGCTATCAGCTGCAAGTGGAAGATGCCGACATAATTAGTAAATATGAAAGGGTGCTCTTTGTGGATGCGACGGAAGAACTGATTCCGAAAGGTTATGCATTAAAAAAATGTGAGCCTGCACGTTCCTACTACTTTTCATCTCATCTACAGAGCCCGGAAGCGGTACTTTATCTGTGTGAGACGCTTTATCGGAAAACGCCGGAGGCCTATGTGTTGCCTATTAAAGGGTACAGATGGGAACTTGGTGAACCGTTGAGCAACAAAGCGTCAAATCACTTACAAAGAGCATTGGATTTATTTCGGTCGTCCGAACTATATAAACAAGCTCAAATTAAAGAAATTGAAACAGAAGAACTGTTTTGACCAGGATAGATACATCAACACAAAAAAATTAAATCATGAACTACTTTCGTAAAATATTTTTGACAGCCATACTGATAATCATCGTAAATCAGGCATCACTGTTTGCACATTCGGGTCATGGAGAAACTGCCGGACACTCATTGCTGCACTATCTAACTGAACCGATGCATGCAATCATATTGGGCACTGTTGTATTCTTGATTGCAACCAGCTGTACATGGCTGATATTTAGAATGAAAAAGAGGGTTAAAGCACGTGCATGAACTTTCGATCGTACTTAATATTGTCGAGATAGTGGAAAAAGAAGTGTTCAAAGCTGACGCAGAATCGGTTTCTGCCGTTGAGCTGGATATCGGCAAACTGAGTACAATCGAACCGGCGGCATTTGAGTTTGCCTGGAAACATGGAATTCGAGACAGTGTGCTTGAAAGGGCAGAGTTGAAAATAAACTACATTCAGGGCATGGGTAGGTGTAGCGAGTGCAATACACTCTTTGAAATGAATGCACTTTATGACTCTTGTCCGGAATGTGGATGTTATTTCTCCGAAATTATAGAAGGGAAGGAGATGAACATCAAAACGATACGGATTGAAGAGAGATTAAAATCTGAAAAGTAGAGGTAAAATTATGTGTATAACATGCGGATGCGGCACCGACAGTGCCCACATTGTAACTGAGAATCACGACCATTCCCACGGGAGTAACAAAGGGCATATGCATGCACACGCTCATCAGCATGCTCATGAAACAGCACACGGTCACCATCACCATGCTCATGAGTCGCGAGAGGGTCACGATCATTCACACTCACACACCAATAACGAGATGGGCCAACAGAACACCGGGAGCAGAATGATCCATCTCGAAAAAGATATTTTGCACGAAAATGCACTATTGGCTGCCAGAAACCGCGGTTACATAGATGCGAAAGGTATCCTGGCCATTAATTTGGTGAGTTCACCCGGTTCAGGAAAAACAATGTTATTGGAGCGCACGCTCACAGACCTGAAAGGAGAACTCTCGTTTGGAGTGATAGAGGGAGATCAGCAAACATCCATGGATGCGGATCGAATTGAAATGACCGGGTCAAAAGCGGTTCAAATCAACACAGGAAAAGGTTGCCACCTGGATGCACATATGGTGCTGCATGCAATCCAGGAGTTGAAGCCGGCAGAGAATAGCCTGCTGTTTATCGAAAATGTAGGAAACCTGGTATGTCCCTCAATGTTTGATTTGGGCGAAAATGAACGTGTTGTGATTATCAGCGTAACCGAGGGAGATGATAAACCACTCAAGTATCCCGATATGTTCCACACATCAGGAGTTTGTATCATTAACAAAATGGATCTGCTTCCCTATGTCCCGTTTGATTGCGACAAACTGATTGAAAACGCAAAAAAAATCAATCCGAACCTGATCTTTTTCCAGGTAAGCTGCACTACCGGAGATGGTCTCGATTCCTGGTACGACTGGCTCAGGGAGCGCTCTGCAGAGTTGAGAAACGGATGATACAACCGAAACCTTATGCCAACCTATCACCTACATTTTAAAGGAGTTGTTCAAGGGGTTGGTTTTCGGCCGTTCGTGCTGGACTCGGCGCGGTCAAGAGGGCTGAAAGGCCGGGTTAAAAACAGTGGAAAAGGGCTTGAGATCGTTATCACTGCGGATGAGGAATCGGTGCGATCTTATTATGACTATTTGGCTGAGCATGCACCGCCCCATTCACTGATTACCAGCCGTACTATTCGCAAAATAGCGGATCAACAATACGAAGATTTTCAAATTGAGGAGAGTTCAACCGGTAAAAAAACCGGGGCGCTTCTTCCGCCCGATATTGCGCTCTGCGATCGCTGCCGGGATGAAATGAAAGAAAAAACAAACCGGCGGTACAGATATGCTTTTACAACCTGCCTGAATTGCGGCCCCAGATATTCAATCATTCGAAAACTGCCATACGATCGCCCTCATACCACGATGGCGGAACTTGAGATGTGCCGGGATTGCCAAGCGGAATACGAAGAACCGGGAGCTATTCGACAGCACAGCCAAACCAATTCATGTCCGGCCTGTTCTATTCCGATAACTCTTTACGATTCACAGAAGAAGGTTGTGGAACGTGATCCGGAAAGAGTGATACAGTTTTGTACACAATCATTAAATGAGGGTCAGATATGGGCAGTAAAAGGAATCGGAGGGTATTTGCTGCTGGCAGATGCTACCCGTGAAAAGAGTGTACAAACGTTGCGGATCAGGAAAAAAAGACCTTCAAAGCCATTTGCGGTGATGTATCCGAATCTGAAATCCGTGAAGGATGATGCGTGGATAGGCCCAAATGAAGAGAAAGCACTGAACAGTGCAGATGCACCGGTTTTGCTGGCATTGCGAAAAGCAGAGCCGGCTTCAGGGCTATGCTGTGAGGCTGTGGCACCGGGACTCCAAACAATCGGGATTTTACTTCCCTACAGCCCGCTTTTTGAGCTGATACTTTCGGGTGTGAACCGCCCGCTGATTGCGACAAGTGCAAATCTGAGCGGGTCTCCCATTATTTATGATGATCAACAGGCATTGGATCATTTAGGATCCATTGCCGATTATATTCTGACATTTGACAGAGAGATCGTGACACCCCAAGACGATAGTGTTGTACAGTTAGCCAAAAATGGCGAAAGGATTATTTTGAGAAGGAGCCGTGGGTTGTCACCAAATTACACTCCGCATCCATTCAGAAAAATGGATAAACGGGTACTTGCGACAGGGGCAGATCTGAAAGGTGCTTTTGCAATTGCTGACCGTGAAAAATTAATTGTCAGCCAATATCTGGGAGATCAAGGGTCATACGATTCACAACTTGCTTATCAAGCTACATTGAAGCATGTTCAATCACTCTACTCATTTGAACCTGAGGTTGTTCTTGCAGATAGTCATCCGGCATATCATAGCAGAGCCTTGGCGGAGAAAGTTGCTGAAAAAGCAGATGTGAAATTGCATACGATTCAGCATCATAAAGCTCATTTTGCAGCCGTCCTCTCAGAAAATGGTCTTCTGAAAACGGACAAAGAAGTTCTCGGATTTATCTGGGATGGGACCGGATATGGAGATGATGGGCAGATTTGGGGAGGTGAAATCTTTAAAAAGGATCAGGGTGGGATCAAAAGAAAGCTGCATATGGATTACTTTCCGGTTTTAGCCGGAGATAAAATGAGCCTGGAGCCTCGGTTGTCTGCCATTTCGGTTTTTGCTGAAATTCCCGAAGCTGAGCCGATATTACGAGCTCAATTCAATGAAAAAGAGTGGGATTATTATCAAAAACTGCTTTCAGTTCCGGCAAAACTTAAAACTTCATCGATGGGCAGAATGATCGATGCGGTGGCAGCCATTTTGGGAATCAGTTCATATAACAGTTATGAGGCAGAAGCAGCTATAAAACTTGAAAGCAGAGCGAGAAACAGTCAGGGGCTCGATTCCGGTGATTATAAATTTGAGATTTGCGATGATATTATAAACTGGAAGCCGGCCTATATCGGTATCCTGGACGATATCCGGCAGGGCAGGAACATCGAATACATTGCCGGGGGCTTTTTTAACTCACTGGGGAAATTGGTTTTTCAGATAAGCCGGCAAGCAGGTGTAAAAGATCTGGCATTTAGCGGAGGGGTATTTCAAAATGTCGCGTTGGTTAATGCGTTGCTAAATCAAAAACCGGATGATACCCGGCTATGGTTTCACAAAAGTCTGAGTCCCAATGATGAAAATATACCGTTTGGCCAGGTTGCCTATTATGATCATTATTTGACATAATTGATCTCATGGAATTGGATGTTGGGGTATATATATTTTTACGACATTATCCTTTTTTGAATTGTGCATTCAGTTTCAAGAAATGTGAGTCATCAACTATAGACTTATCTCGTTCATCCAACAGATTTTCACAGATTCGTTTAACCACTTCAAAAAATCTTTTTTAAGAACGATGTATCCCGCAATTATAGGAATAGATGACTTTTTTTATTGTTGCCTGACCCGTCGTTTTCAAACGGAGTATAACCGCCTCAACACTGTTTGAAACTCCAAACGTCGCCCTCTGTTCGGCGGGGATTTAATCTGTAAACCTACTCCCCGGGGTTGAAACCCCGGGCTATAAGTGAGTCACCCCTACGGGGTTTTGGTTTTTAAATACTCCGACTACATTTGTTCAAAACTTAGAGTTCTTTTGCAAAACTTTGAAACCGCTACATTTGATTGGATAGTATGTTAAACCCAACTGCCTTCCATGTACTATGAAAAATTAAACAATATGGAAATTCGGATAGTCCTAAAAATTGATGATTATCGTTTTGCCAAGGATACAAATTTCGTCACATTGAGCGCAACGAAGCAGGGCGAAGTGAAGTCGAAATGTCCCCACAAATTAATTGTGTAAAGCAGGATGTTATCTCTATCACGAAGCCCAATGGCGTAGCCATGAATCCATATTATAGCCCGCCATTTCAATGGCGGGATTGTAAGATTAGATAAACACGAAAAGCCCTGTAAGGGCGACCCGCAAATATTCCGATTTTCTAAATATGGTGTCACAATGTGTATGATGTCTTTTATGTCACCATCCATCATCCTGTAGGGATGAAATATGGGTAGAAGAATTGCATCCCAAAATGTCCCCGTCGAATAGAGAATTGTTTAAAATCCATTCAGGATTGAGGCGGGCAAGGGAAAAGTTGTTTTTCATATGCCAGTATGAATTAAATCATCTAACAGAGAAAGTGATATTTAAAATAATTTGTAACCTTTTGCCTAAACTCTGCATCAAACAAGTGAATTTAAATTAAATAAAGGAGTCAGCAATTATGGGTCAGGTCATTTTTACTATCATCTTTCTCGCGTTTTTAACAGCCATTTTTTTGGCTTGGTATTTCACGCATAAATCCAGGGAAAGAGAGCGAATGCTTTTAATAGAAAAAGGACTTGAGGTCCCGGAAGACAAAGGAGGATGGAATTTCTCATTTCGTTTTCCGTGGTTAAGATTGGGTGTGTTAATTACAGCCATCTCAGTGGGTTTGATTATAGGAGGTATTTTAAACGAATTGACTGATATGCGGGATGAATTTATACCAATCATGATGCTTTTGTTTGGTGGAATTGGGATGATTGTTGCACATTATGTAGGCAAAAAGGATAACGGATAACTTGTAAATGCCAGATCGTTACGTAGAACGGGTATTAAATGGCGACAAAGAGGCATTTCGATTTATCATAAGGGAGTGTAAGGACGATGCATACAACCTGGCGATATCGATTTTAAAGGAGGAGTATGCCGCAAAGGAGGCCGTTCAGAGGGCATTTATAAAAGCATATGAAGGCTTAGATAAATTCAGGGGTGAAGCAGCATTCAGTACATGGTTTCACCGCATCGTGGTCAACGAGTCATATCAAATGATGCGAAGTCGAAAGCCGGACAGAAATCATCAGTTAAAAGAAAGTGAAATTAGTAACTCTGACAAGAATAAAACGGAACAAAAAATCGATGCGGATCACAAAGAATTCGTTGTCAGAAAAGCTTTGGGTCAATTAAGCTCCAATGAAAGCTTGGCGTTGAAGCTTTTTTATCTGCATGACTATAGCATTCATGAAATATGTGATATAACAGGTTGGTCAGATTCAAACGCAAAGGTGATACTGCACAGAGCGAGGAAAAGTATGAAAGCACAGCTGCTGCAAATCTATGATTTTAAAAAAGAGGAGCTCTAAGTCTGATGGAAGAAAATAGCAATGATAAGATCATGAAAGAGATTTTGACTAAAGCGAGCTCAGAAATGCCATTTCCGGACTTTGAGGATGAGTTGATGTCGAAGATAAACGAACTGGAAGTTGAAGAAAAAGCTGTTCAGGAGGGGTATCGCAGGGGAGTGGCTTTTTCCTGGGTCTTTTTTATAGTAGGCATCATCATCGGGGTAGTGCTAACACAGTTAATTCCGCAACTTAAAATTCCGGTGCAAGGTGTGGATTCAGAAGTCGTTCAGCTGATATTTCAAGTAGGATTTATTCTGTTCATACTGCTGCACTTTGAAAAACTGATGACTATGACCAGGGGAGGTCTTTTCAAGACGAAGAATCAGGTATAAAAGAGATGGATAAGTCTAAGCACGGAAGCACGAAGCAGACATGGTATTTTTACTGTTTATTCATTGCAAGTTTGAGCGATTTGGCTTTGTGTGTGGAATCAAAAAAATACCATGTCTTTTCAGTCTGAGTATTACCGCCTCTAATCTGCTTGATACTCCAAACGACCCCCTCTGTTCGGCGGAGGTTTAATTTGTAATCCAGCCCCGGGGTTGAAACCCCGGTAATTTTATCAGATCCCAACGGGAAAACAAGACTATTTGCGGGTCACCCCTACGGAGTTTTGGTTTTTTAATACTCTGAATTCATTTGCCCAAAACACAGAATGCTTCTTCAGAACTATGTGAATCTTCAAGAACAATCTTTGTTTTACTCGGGATACAGGTGTCGTCACGTTGAGCGCAACGAAGCAGAGCGGAGTGAAGTCGAAATGCTTCTGTAATTAAATGGTGAAAAGCACAACATGAGCTCGGCTACCAAGACCAATGGCGTAGCCATGAATCCACATTATAGCCCGCCATTTCAATGGCGGGATTGTAAGATTAGATAAACACGAAAAGCCCTGTAAGGGCGACCCACCCGCCGTTCCCTACCGCCAGTCGTCGGTTAGGCTACTCCGGCGCAAAAGAACGCCGCAAGGAGGGGAGCTCTTTGCTTAATTTAGTAAACCAAAAACAGGACAGTGCTTCTTATAAAAATACCATGTCACAGCCGCCTCCATTCATCATCCCATAGGGATGAAACATGGGTAGAAAAATCACAGTCAAAAAAATCCCGCCGATTAGAGAGATCTGTTTGAAGACCTATTCAGGGTAGAGGCGGTAATAGCAAAATTTGTTTTTTTAAGACGGATTTTTCCCGGATCAGGCGATCCGGGGTACAGTTATGAATCAGTTCCAATGCAGCCCCACCGAGTGAGGCGACTCAGGGCATAACTACTTCTCAATCCGCTCTTCCAGTTCATCCAGCAGATTTTCACAGCTCCTCTTTACAATTTCGAATACATTGTTAAATCCGTCCATGCCGCCGAAATAGGGGTCGGGGACTTCTGCGTTATCGTCCGACTGAGGATCAAACTCACGCATCAGCTTCACTTTATCGGAATAGGAACCGTTGCCGTCCAAAGCCAGAATGTTCTGGTAATTTTCCTGATCCATCGCCAGGATCAGGTCGAACTCGTCCAGGTCTTCCGACTCAAACCGTCGGGCACGCGATTTGAGCTCAACTCCCCGCTCGTTTGCCACTTTCTGCGCCTTGCTGTTGGCCGGCTCACCGATATGATAGGCGGAGGTTCCGGCCGAATCGATATAGAAATAGGGTTGGAGGCCGCGCTCGTTGACCAGGTGCTGCATAACGCCCTCGGCCGTGGGGCTGCGGCAGATATTGCCGAGACAGACGAAGACGATTTTGTAGGGATTTTCTTTGGTGATGGGGTTTAGCTCAGGCATAAAATGGTTTCTTTGGTTGATGCGGTTCTTTAGGCTGAAAAGATTGAGGGTTTGCGGGAGAGATTCAAGTTACCTTAGAAAATGATTGAGTATTAAGGTAAAAGATACTCGCCCTCACTGTAAATATTTCCAACTGATTTCATTTTTCGACCTAATTGAGATCATTTCCAGATCGCAGGATTTGGATGAGCCGCCGTCCGGTATGATGGGTCTCACGGGCCTGACTCAAGATGGATATTAGGTATTTAGATGTTGGTCGATTTAGTACTATGTCAAAACTTGGACGAACCGAATTTCCGTTATTTTTTCATCCACCTGATTATAGTCGAAAAGAAATGTTTGCAACTGAATTCGCGACATTTAGCCTTATCACGATGATTTGTCTCTAATTGCCCACGGTTTTCATAGGCCTCAGGAAAAAGAGGAGCTAATTTCGAAATGGAGTCACCCACGCGAAGTTCAACACTCTCGTACATTAAATAGGCACTATCATTAGTAATTTTGATTGAAGTACAGTTCAACTCCGTTTCCAACGCTTGTGTAGTTGATTTTTAATCCGTCGTACATAAAGCTGCAATAGGGTTCAATACCCATAAATGCATCTCCTTCCTTGCAATCTTCACTGATAGGTGAGCCTAAAGATTCTTTAAGAAATTCCCAATTACTATCAAGGTTAACAAGTTTAACGACAGTTATTTGGTTGTTGATCGAGAAATTTTTGAATTGGTCATAATTCATTTTCTCAGCTATCTGTGCATGGGCAAAGCCAATTGGTAAAAAAGTGAAAAACACTGCAATACAAATCTTCTTTAAATGGGTAATCAGCTTTGTGTTGTCCATGGATGCAATTTGTTAATGAGAGGAAGAAAATAGGTCAAGGACTCACAAAGTATACAATCTTCGTCACTAAATTATATTCTGGATCTATTTCCAAATTAATTCCAGCATCTTCTTGATAGCCAGTATTAATAATGATTCCATCAAACATAGAATAATAGTTCACCAAAATTCACTTTATATCTAAAGCTGAATGTTCTTTTGGACTTCATCTGGATTAATTCTGTAAACCCAAACCGCCCACCATTTATACCGCTGTTTTCCTGTGGAGCAATTCGAGGATTCTTAACAGGATTACCCACACAAGGCTCCGGATCTCCTCTTCATCAAGGCACTGTCCAAAAAAGTGTGTCTGGTCTCAGATCTCCTTATGGATCTATTGGATTGCATCTGGGAATAAAGTTTGGTCAAATTTAAAATTATAAATTGGATATTGGTAGGTCGTTTCTTCGGTGTCAATAGCCATTTTCCCTAACAGCAACAGGGCCGATTCAACCGACGGCAGCGCATTGCGAATTTTCAGACTCCTGCGAAATTTTTTATTCAGTCGTTCGATCCAGTTAGTGGTATAGATCATGGATTGGATTCGCCGGTCAAAATCCAGATAGGTAAAATAGTAGTCCATGTCTTCATCGCCAACCAGACGCTTGATCGCATCGTATTTTTTGCCCCATCGCCTGGCAAACTCGTTAAACTTCTCGAGAGCCTGTCTGCGGGTATAGTTGCGCTGTCCGGTCAAAAATACCTCCCTGAGATCCTCGGCTACAGCGTCCTTATCGGATGCTTTGACCTTGGTTTGAATGTTTCGCTTAAAATGCGTCACACATTTTTGATGACGGGCCGCAGGGAAAGCTTTATGGATAACCTGATCAAGCCCTGGTAGCCCGTCGGCGATGACCAGATCGGTCTGCGCAAGTCCTCTGTCCTTTAACGATTCCAGAAGCTCACTCCACCCAGAAGGGGATTCGCTGGGAAGGTTCGTTATGGCCAAAACCTCTCGCTGCATCTGTTCTGTAAGGCCCATCACGACGTAAAAGGCCTCACTGCTGACGTGTCCTCGGCGAACTTTCTTGTGAATGGCATCGACCAAGATCACCGGGTATCGCCCGGCCAGCGGGCGCTGCCGCCACTCGTGGATCTGTTCGCCCAGCTGTTGGGTAAAGTTGCTGATGGCTGAAGAGCTATAGGCTTGCCCATAGATCTTCTCAGTAATCTGGCCAACTTCGCTGGCGGAAAGTCCCTTTCCGTACAATTCAAAGCACAAACGGCGAACTTCCTCGTGCTGATCGCGCAGCATCGCCCAGAGCACAGGCTGGAACTTCCCTAACCGATCGCGGGGAATGCGCAGTGAGAGTTTTCGCCCGTGGCCGATGGCCTGGCCGGGACGATAGCCGTTGGCCTTGTTACCGGGACCGGAGGTGCTGGCCATCCAGTGAGTTCGTTCGATTTTCATGAGTCCGTTCAAAATAAGTTCTAAGAGTTCATTTAACCCTTCGTCTTTATTTAGAACGCTGTGAATAATATCTTGCAGTTGATCATCTTTTAGATCGATCATGAGGTCTCCTTCGTTTAGGTTTTAGGTTATAGATCAACCCAAAAGATCGGACAAGGAGACCTTTTTTGTAGCCACCCACCGGTGGGTGGCTACAACTCCCTCAGACACACAAATATGGATCCTTTTACCATCACGGATTCACAAAATATCGTATTTCCTGAATCTGTGTGCTCCTGGGTTGAAATAAATTCCAACGCCATCGAATTCATTCTCTAGGTGATCAAAAAATACTATATATTCTGTACTTGCCATCGGAACATGGCGTATTTTCAAATGTCGCAAATGCCTGTTTGAGACTGGCAAGTGAATCTCCCACGTTTACAGCATTGCCCTCGATTACGACTGGCCACTGGTCGTTGGTTATTGTAAGTTCGGGTAACATATGTTTGAACATCATACTGTGAATCCTATGCGGCTATCTCCATAGTTAGAGGTTATGCCTCTGTTCTCTCCAAGCTCATCTACTGAGCTGTAATTACACAAAAGCTGCTGATTTCAACTTGGGGTCCTGCATTAGTGGCATCTGGGTCTGTTCAATGGTTTCGCCGTTGAACGCCATCGACTTCATCATCGTCGCAGGTGATCAGTGTTTACCGTATATTCTTGGGCCTGAGCCATCGAGTGACATGTCGCAAAGCTGATTTGTACAATATCTTCCGTAAACTTTTTTGCTGCTGAGCATGTTGAAGTTGGGTTTATCTACTTTCAGCGCACCAAAAGAATCCTCTTTTTCGTCCCGGATTCACGGAATATCTGCTGCTCGTGCCCCTGTGTGTCTACTGTTAATGGGTTACGCCATAAAATTCGTTCTGAGGTATCAAAATCCGTGTCTAATATTACCTGCCACGGCATGTGTATTTCCGAAATCTTGTAAAGCTTTGCTTAAGATGACTGCTCTCCAACCGCATCTTCTACTGTGGTAAGGTTGTGAGTATCCTCATGTCGATATCTGTCGGATTATCTGTTACACGCCTACTGTTGTTTCAGTTCTGATCCTGTAGGCATTCCCGTAAATGAGAGACGCAGATCCATGTCATTCTGTATTGGATCAATACCCGGTGAATCAGTGGGGGGTAAGGTCGCATTCGGTTCCAATAATCAATAATAAACTCATGAATAGAGCTGTTCTAAAACTTTTTATAAAGCTTTCAGTGCTTCTGCAATTTAAAGTTAAACGCATGAGATAACAATATCTTGTTGATTTTGATAACAAGAGTATAAAGTGAGTAAAGTGTTACAATAAAGTTTAAATAGTTGTTTTATGCAGTCCTAAGCAAGTGTAGAATGAGTATTCATATTTGTTAAAGGTGCAGATTCAATACTCATCGCTAATCGGTAACGGAACAAAGCCTATAAAGAGGGGACGTAAAGGTCTAAATCATACATTCTATTTCTCATCTACTTCTTGTTGAAACGCCTGTAATTATGTTATTCTCATCAAACTCAATGTAGATATAACCTATGGATGGTTTCATTTCACTGCCAACTTCAACGCCAAAATAGATTACCATAGATTTATCAAACATGTTGGTAAAAGAGACCGGAAACATTGTATTTAATACATCGATTGAATCTCCAACTTTAAATTCATCACCCTTGTGTGTTAAGACAAAGCTCTGGTCTCTGATGTAAAAGCTCTCCAATGTATTGTCTAAAAATGAGAGCGTTGAATGATCGTACTTATACACATTGACCATTACATCATTTATTTCCCAATGCACCTGCTTTATATTTTCCGGGTCACCTAATACACCTGTAACTTCCTCTTTGGAATCGCCGAGGGTTATTGTCTGATTTAATTTCAGGTCATGGACGGAGATTAAATCGAAGTCACTATTTTGTGCTTTTCCGTTAACACTTATGAATAGAAAAATTGTGACAAATAGAAATAGTATTTTAAGGTGATGAATCATTATAGTTTCCTATTGAACTCTCAATTACAGAGTTTGTTATCAAAATCATCGTCTGTTTTGGTGCAGCTGTAAAATATAAAACTACTGATTTCTTTGTTTAACCTCCCTCCCATCACAAAACTTTAACCTGACTTTCTCCGTCTCTCCCTATATATTCACCCGCTTAAGAAAAACAGGTACAAATTTGGTTCTGCGCGAAGGTATATTCATTGCAAACCTTTTCGTATATTTAGTGCTTATATAAAATTTTCAGAATGAACGATATCGTTCAACATGGCTAAAAAATTCGACGAAGTTAAACAGCTCGCTTACCCAAAAGCGGAAGTGGAAATCCTCAACTGGTGGAAGGAGAACAAGATTTTTAAGAAAAGTCTGACTTCCCGCGAGGATGGAATTCCGTTCACGTTCTATGAGGGTCCTCCAACCGCAAACGGAAAGCCGGGGATTCACCACGTAATGGCGCGGACGGTTAAAGACCTCTTCTGCCGCTATAAAACACTGAAAGGTTTCCGCGTAGACCGCAAAGGCGGATGGGATACGCACGGGCTGCCGGTAGAGATTGAAATTGAAAAAGAATTGGGGCTCGAAGGGCGCTCTCAGGTGGAAGAATACGGCATGGCGGAATATAACGCCAAGTGCCGCGAGAGTGTGCTCAAATACAAGGATTTGTGGGATGAGCTCACCAACCGCATGGCTTATTGGGTGGATCTGGACGATCCATACGTCACATTTGAAAACGACTACATTGAGTCGGTTTGGTGGGCGTTTAAGCAGCTCTATGACAAAGGACTGGTGTATCAGGGATATAAAATTCAGTGGTATTCGCCGGGAAGCGGAACCGTACTGTCCTCACACGAGGTGAGCCTCGGGTATAAGGAGACGCAGGATCCGTCGATCTATGTGAAATTCCCGCTCGATGCCGACGAAAACGTCTTTTTCCTCGCCTGGACTACTACTCCATGGACTATTGTTTCCAACATGGCGCTGGCCGTGAATCCAAAGCTGGAGTATGTCAAAATCAAGGTGAGCGAGGGCGATCGCACCGAGTTCTATATTCTGGCTAAAGATTGCCTGGATGATGCCATCAATCACGATTATGAAATTGTTGAGAGCTACAAAGGCTCCGATCTGATCGGCTGGATCTACAAGCCCATTTTTGATTTCGCACTCGAGGAGTTTGATAAAGAAGACGCCTGGAGAGTGATTGAAGCAGATTATGTAACCACCGAAGAAGGTACAGGCGTGGTTCATACCGCTCCCGCTTTTGGTGCGGATGACTACACAACCTGCCAGGATGCCGGAATTCCGATGTTCAACCCGATTGATCAGGAAGGACGATTTACGGACCAGGCACCCGATTTTGCAGGACAGTGGTTCAAAGAGGCCGACAAAGAAATTAATCGCGCCATCAAGGATAAAAACCGCATGTATCATCACGAGGTGTACGTGCACAACTATCCGTTTGACTGGCGAAAAGGTACTCCGCTGATGTCTTACCCGGTGGAGTCGTGGTTTATCCGCACCACCGAAGTGAAGGATAAGATGGTGGAGCTGAACAAGGGAATTAACTGGAAGCCGGAGAGCACCGGAACCGGACGTTTTGGAACCTGGCTCGAAAATAATGTGGATTGGGCCGTTTCTCGTCAGCGCTACTGGGGGACACCGATTCCGCTCTGGGTGAGCGATAAGAATCCCGAGCATATTGAGTGCGTGGGAAGTGTTGAGGAACTGCGGAAGAAAGCGGGAATTTCCGATGATGTGGAGATTGACCTGCACCGTCCGCATATCGACGACTATACATGGGAAGGCCCCGACGGCGGAACCATGAGACGTATTCCGGACTTGCTGGATGTGTGGTTCGATTCCGGCTCGATGCCGTGGTCGCAATGGCACTACCCGTTTGAGAACAAGGATAAGTTTAAGGAGAATTTTCCGGCCGATTTTATCGCCGAAGGTGTGGATCAGACACGAGGCTGGTTCTATACGCTTCATGCGCTGGCAACCATGCTGTTTGATAAGCCCGCATATAAGAATGTGGTCTCCAACGGACTGGTTCTGGATGCCAACGGCGAGAAGATGAGTAAGTCGAAAGGCAACTCTGTGGATCCGTTTGAAGTGATTCAGAAGTACGGAGCCGATACCGTTCGCTGGTATATGATGAGCAACTCCTCTCCGTGGGAGAATCTCAAGTTCAGCGAAGAAGGTCTGCAGGAGACGCAGCGCAAGTTTTTTAACACCATTGTGAATACCTACTCATTCTTTGCGATGTATGCGAATATTGACGGGTTTACCTACTCCGGATCGCCGCTGCCAAAAACGGAGCGAACCGAAATGGACCGCTGGGTGATTTCAAGACTTAACACTACGGTTAAGTCTGTGGATGAATATCTGGATGAATATGAGCCTACCAAAGCGGCCCGCGAAGTGGAGCGTTATGTTGAGGAGCTGAGTAACTGGTATGTTCGCCGAAACCGTCGCCGTTTCTGGAAAGAGGGCAAGAGCCTGGATAAAACGGCCGCCTATCAAACACTGTATGAGTGCCTGGTGAGTTTGGCGAAGATTATCAGTCCGACTGCGCCATATCTCGGCGAATGGCTCTTTCAAAGATTGAATGAAGTGACCGGACAGGATGAAGAGTCGGTGCATCTTTCCTTCTACCCAACCGTGGAAGAGACAGCCATCGACAAACAGCTTGAGCGCCGTATGGATATCGCCCGAACCGTGAGCTCGATTGTGCTCCGTGTGCGAAATCAGATCGATATCAACGTGCGCCAGCCTCTGTCAAAAATCATTCTTCCGATAGATAAAGAAGAAAGAGCTGTGGTTGAAGCTGTAAAAGATATTATATTGGATGAGGTGAACGTTAAAAAAATTGAATTTGTAGACGATGATTCCGGTATTGTGAGCAAATCGGCCAAGCCGAACTTTCCTGTATTAGGGAAGCGACTTGGGAAAAAGATGAAGCCGGTTGCCGCCAGAATCCAGAATCTCTCTACAGACGAGATTACCGAATATGAGAATGAGGGCGTTATTGAACTCGAGCTTGAGGGTGGTGAAACGGTACGTATTTCATCCGGTGAGATTGAGATTCAGCGCTCCGGTTTGAAGGGATGGTCGGTTGAAACCGAAGACGGAATTACCGTTGCCGTGGATACGGAAATCACACCTGAACTTCAGAAAGAGGGACTCTCACGCGAATTTGTGAATCGAATTCAGAATATGCGTAAAGAGGCCGACTTTGATGTAACCGATCGTATTGTGATCGGGTTTTCCGGAAATGATGAAATTGCTGAGGCAGTTGAGGCTAACCGTGAAAACATCAAATCAGAAACCCTTGCAGAAGAAATTACCCCTGAACTACTTGACGTATCAGATTTTGTGAAATCCTGGGATATCGAAGACCGGGAATGTGAAATTTCGATACGGAGAACTACTAACAACTAATCATCAGTATTATGGCATCTTCAAAGGATTCCAAGACTTCGGAAAGAATCAGTCCCTATAATGACGAGGAACTACAGTACTTCCGGGAAATTATACTTAAAAAGCGAGACGAAGCTGAACAGGAGCTGAATGCCCTGCAAAGCACATTGCGTGAAAGCATGGAAAATTCTTCCGATGAGTCAGCTTACTCATTCCATATGGCGGATGCCGGTACGGATGCTCAGGAGCGTGAAAAGACGTATATGCTTTTCAACCGCACCAAGAAGTTTATCCGCTACCTGGATGACGCTTTGGTTCGGATCGACAATAAGACTTACGGCGTTTGCAAAGTTACCGGCAAAAAAATTGCCAAAGGCAGACTGGAAGCTGTCCCTCACACTCAGCTGAGTATCGAGGCTAAACTAAAACGCAGATAGAGTCTATATTTTGTCAGAAAAAGCAAAAAAGCTGCTCATATTTTCAATTCCGGCGGTTTTTGTTCTGATTATTGATCAGATAACAAAGCATATTGTTCGTACATCACCGGAGCTTCACAGGCTTGACCTGATTGAAGGGTGGCTCGCTTTTAACTTTACCAAAAATCCCGGTATGGCCATGGGTATGGACTGGCTTTCTACGCCGGCCATCAGCGTAATAGCCATTTCTGCCACGATCGGGATTGTCGGGTATATCGTTTATACGCTAAACCGTGCAAACTATGCCTACCTGGTCTGCATGGGTTTAATTATCGGCGGTGCTCTCGGCAACATCTACGATCGCATCTTTATGGGAATTGTCGGTGGTTATGGCGGGGTTCTGGATGGTCACGTTGTTGATTTTATTCACTTCTACCTGCAAATTGGAGACACCGCTGTTTTCCCATACATCTTCAATGTTGCGGATATAGCAATAACCACTTCAATTATTATTCTTCTTCTCTTTCATAAGTGGATTCTGCCTGAGGAAGAAAATGAAGAGAATGATCTGAAAACAGAAATAGAGCTGAACGAGACAGTAGAGGGAGCTTCAAAAATAGAGAGTACGGATCAGCAGTAGGATAGTGCCGAAAGGAAATTGGCAGTTGGCAGTTTTCAGTTGGCAAATCTCAAATCAAGGCTATTATCAGGGTACTGAGTACTGGATTTATGATAAGCTGAAAGAGACCTATATAGTCGCCGTACTTCAAGATGCTGTAAAAAAATGCTACAGCTTATCTTTTGATGTGAAGAGAATCACGTAAAAATGGAAAATTCCGTGCTTTTCCGTGATTCCGTGGCAAAATGGATTGATGGTCTATGTTCTCATCTGTTAACTTAAGTCTGAGTTGTTTTTCGGAGAAGCTAGCCTGAAGGGCCGGCGCCCGCTTTGGGGCTGCCTGATGGGTTGATTGGTTAATTTCATCGTGCGTTGCACGATGTTACTGACCGGCGCTCCTTTGGAGCTGTTCATATTAAAAATTAGAACAAATATGACGGGTATAAATAAGAAACAGACATCAGGCGCCATTGCTGCCGGACATCCTGAAACCGTGAAAGCGGCCGAGCAGATTCTCCGTGACGGAGGCAATGCCTATGATGCTGTGATTGCCGCACAACTGGCTGCTTTGGTCGCGGAACCGGTTCTTACCTCACTCGGCGGCGGTGGATTCATGATGGCAGAAACAGCTTCGGGAAGTCAGACCTTGTATGATTTTTTTGTCCAGACTCCCATGCACAAACGAGATTCCTCCCGGCTTAGCTTCTTTCCAATCACTGCAGATTTTGGCGAGGCCGAGCAGGAGTTTCATATCGGGCCGGGTTCTGTTGCAGTGCCGGGAATGGTGAAAGGCCTGTTTGAAATTCACAGAGATCTCTGCACACTGCCGATGAAAAGGCTTGCCGAGCCGGCTATTGAACTGGCGCGAAAAGGCGTGGAGATGAACTCTTTTCAATCCGGCATCTTTGATATCGTCACGCCGATCTATCGAGATTCGCCGGAGGCTAATCGTATTTTTAGGAGTTCACGAGAAGAGGGGCAACTGATACGCGAAGGTGAAGTTTTAAAGCAGCCGGATCTTGCGGAACTGTTGGAGCAGCTGATACTCGATGGAGAACATCTGTTCTACGAAGGGGAAATTGCCGAATCGATCTCCAGAATTTGCCGTGAAGATGGCGGACACCTGACCAGAGAGGATTTTGAAAACTATCGTGTCATTAAAAGAGATCCGTTAAAGATTAATTACCGGGGCAATGAAATTGCAATCAATCCTCCGCCGTCATCGGGCGGAATATTGGTTGGGTTTGCATTAAATTTGATGGAATCCGTCGATCCCGGGAAGTTTGAACCGGGAGATGAAGCCTGGCTTGATACGGTTGCATTTATACAACAGATGACAAACAGAGCGCGGATCGATGCATTTGTTGAAAATCCATCAGATGATCCCGCTATGAAACTAATGAATCCTGAATATTTGGAGATCTACAAAAAAGAGGTCAGGGAGAGAACGGCATCCTTTAGAGGCACCACTCATATCAGTGTTGTGGACAGGGATGGAAATATGGCCGGTATGACCTCCAGCAATGGGGAGGGAAGCGGAGTCATGATTCCCGGAACGGGTTTTATGTTTAACAACATGCTTGGGGAACAAGACCTGAATCCCGGTGGATTTCACTCATGGAAGCCGAATGAAAGAATGACGTCGATGATGGCGCCGGGAATTTTAAAATTAAAATCAGGTGCTCGTGTAGTTTTTGGTTCCGGTGGCTCAAACCGTATTCGCACAGCTACTTTTCAGGTACTTCTAAACCTGATAGATTTAAAAATGTCGCTGAAAGAGTCGATTGAAGCGCCAAGAGTTCACATAGAAGATAAACTGTTGCACGTGGAAAAGGGATACGGTACGAATCAATTGAAGAGACTTAAAAAAAACTATCCTAATCATAAAATCTGGAGTGAGAAGAACCTGTTTTTTGGAGGAGCACACTCGGTCAGCCGTGGTCCGGAAGGATATTCAGGCGCCGGTGATAAAAGACGGGGCGGCGTGGCAGTTGTGGTGTCAGATCAGGAGTAGGGAAAAATTGGCAGTTGGCAGTTTTCAGTCAGCAGTTGGCAGATGGTAAATATTGAACCAAATTCATTCCTGAAACCTGAAACCTGAAACCTGAAACCTGAAACCTGAAACCTGAAACCTGCTGCGTGTTTTTCGCAGTCCCGAGAATTCGGGAAAACTTGAAATCACTCCAGCATCAGTTTTTTCAGAAACCCTTCTTTCGACTGTGGCTTGTCGAGTTTTTCTTCGGGGTGATCCGTATCAAGATGATCGAGCGGTATGGCAACCTCGCCAACCATTTCCAGGCCAAAACTTTTCAGCCCAACCCGTTTCACCGGATTGTTAGTAAGCAGCCGGAGCTTTCGAATTCCGAGCATATGCAGTATTTGGGCGCCCACACCGTAATCCCGTGAGTCCATTTTTGAACCCAGTTTTGAACGAATCTGGTCTTTGCTGAGTCCGTCATCCTGCAATCGTATCGCGGTAATTTGATCAACAATATTAAATTCGCGGCTCATCTGATCCATATACAAAACAACGCCGTGGTCCGACTTGGCAACCATCTTCATGCTTTCGTGCAGCAGGCCGGTTTTGTCGCTTCGCTTGCTTCCGAAAATATCAGCCAGCGGATTTGCAGAGTGAACCCGAACCAAAACGGGATCCTCTTTTGTCCATTCACCTTTTGTAAAGGCCAGATGATGCTCGCCGGTCAGCTTTTCTTCGAAAACGTGCAGGTCGAAATCGCCGTGGATAGTTGGCATATCTACAGTGAGCACTTTTTTGATGAGTGACTCATGCTTCATCCGGTAGGCAATCAAATCCTTGATTGTTACCAGCTTCATATCAAACTTTTTGGAGAGCTTGATCAGTTCAGGCAGACGGGCCATCTCGCCGTCATCATGCATAATTTCGCAGATAATTCCGGCAGGTGCACAATCGGCCAGCCGGGCAAAATCAACAGCCGCCTCCGTATGGCCGGCTCGTCTCAATACGCCACCCTCAACACTGATTAGCGGAAAAACATGACCGGGCCGTCGAAAATCTGAGGGATGAGCTTTTGGGTTGATCATCTCTTTGATCGTATTTGCGCGGTCGGGTGCAGAAATACCTGTAGTCGTTAATTTCTTGTGATCAACAGATATTGTAAAAGCGGCTTCATCAGGATCAGCGCCCTCGGTAACCATGTACTCTAAGTTCAGCTCATGAGCCCGGTGGCGGGTAATCGGCACGCAGACAAGCCCCCGGCCATGCTTCACCATAATATTGATGGATTCCGGGGTGACTTTATCAGCCGCCATCAGGAAGTCTCCCTCATTTTCGCGGTCTTCATCATCAACAACGATGATCATTTTTCCCGCACGGATATCCTCAATAGCTTCTTCTATAGTATGAAAAGGAGACTGACTCATGGTAGATCTGTTTTCCGGATGGCCCGGTTAAAGAAATATTACTTCTTATTCGGGTTTACATCCGTAATTGAACTTTTTTGGAATCGGGCTTTTACACCGCTGTCAATTTCCAATAAAACGGTTTCGTCTTCGATAGAGTTTACAACACCGAACATGCCGCCTCCGGTAACAACTTTATCGCCTTTTTTCATCTCACTGACTTTCTTCTGAATCTCTTTCTGTCGCTTACTTTGCGGACGAATGATAAAGAAGTAGAAAACAAAAAACAGGGCTCCCAAAAAGAGAAGGTTGAGCATGGCTCCATCGCCGCCTTCAGGTGATCCCATCAGGAAAAAAACTTGCAAAAATGTCATATCAAAGTTGATTAGTAGATTAATAATTCAGCTTTGTAAGATACACTTTTTCCCATGGGTGAGCAATTCACACTGAAGGTGTAACCGGATTTATCAATCAACGAATTGAAATGTGCAGCAAACAGCTATCCTTTCTTCGTTGACAAGCCAAAGGGAAGATAAAGAGGGCATGTGCCCACCAGGCTTGTTAAAATAAAAACAGCGGCCAAGATGCCGAGGATGATAGCGGCAGTTCCTGATATTTGTCCGGTAAAATAGAGTATAGCCACAACCAGTGCGATGACTACTCTCAGTCCGCGATCGATGTTACCCATGTTCTTTTTCATAATAAGTCTCCGTAGTTAATTGTTGATTAGATAATCGATTCCAAAACCGATGGCGCTTATTATCAAAATGCAGATAACACAAACCGCAATGAATTTCAATATTTTAGAATCGCGGATAGCCATTGCAATGGAATGATTTAGTTGGATGAGTGGAATACAGGTACGAACTCTTTGAGCGGCAGTGGATCAGACTTGGATGTGTCATTCTTTCCGCGCTCCAGAGTCATTTCGTATTTAACCTGATCATTTCGGTAGTAACGCTTTTGATAATAGATTGGTTTTTCACCGATTGTATAGGTGATTCGATCTATCAAAAAAAGTGGAGTATTGACCGGAACGTCCAATGCCTGGGATAGTTCATCATCTGCTGACGTTGCCGACATTCTGTAACAACCCTTGGTCACCTCAATATCATAGTCATCTTCAAGAATTGAGTAGATGGTCTTCTCCTTCAAGGCTTCCTCCGAAAGAAGCTGTCCGTAAAAGATTGGAAGCCAGGAGGTGTCAAACGCAATAGGCTCGCCATCACCAAGTCGAAGCCGGTCTACCTGAAGCACTTTGATGTTCTCTTCAATGTTGAGGCGCTCAGCCAGCCATTTGGGCGCAGTGATTACTTCAAATCGTTTTACAATGGAAGAGGCTTCAAGGCCGGCCTTTTTCATGTCTTCGTTGAAATCGGTCAGCTTAACCAGGTTATGCTTTTTACGGTCGTCATTCACAAAAGAGCCGAGCCCCTGACAGCGATAGATGATTTCGTCATTCTCCAGAGACTGGAGTGAACGACGGATCGTAACGCGGCTGACATCGAACTTTTTAGCAAGGTCATTTTCAGACGGTAATTTCTCATCCGGCTGATAAGCACCTTTCTCTATTTGTTCCACCAGCCACTGAGTAATTTGCGCATGGCGCGGTATTCCTTGCTTTAAAGTCATATCTAATTGATTTCTGTTGATACATGCTGTACTTAAATGTACTGCATACATAAACACTTGTCAATACAAGTATTGTTTTCTGATAAAATAAGTCATGAGCTGAAAATTAATTTCACAACTGTGTAAAATAAAAGCGGATTTTAATGAAGGTATTGAGACGCAGACAGTACGACTATTTTCATTATCATTAGTTGTTGTTTTTTGAACATAAAGCATTTTCAATACTCAACAGGGTATTAACTGTGGCGATTGATTGATACCGAAGCCGGCTTCACTGCCAATTCATATTTATTTGGTTAATTTAGATTAGATATAAATAGCAAATAATCTAAATCCGGATGAAGCTCAAACCGATCAATAGTGCAAAAAAAGGCGAAAGAGTTTCCATACAATGCTTGCGCTGTGGGCACGAGGACAATTGCCAGTTACAGGCACTGGGATGTATTGAAGGCGCAATGGGGGAAATTCTCTCAAACCATTCAAGGGTTATACTGAAAATTGGTGAAACCCGATTAGCTATCAGCGAAAATATGGCTAAATCTATCCTGATAAATCCTCAGTGAGAAGGTGAGAAATGCCAAATAAATATTACCATAATTGAGACAGGTATAATAAACTGCGATGGTTGAGTCCAAGAATAGATCCGGGTACATCCTTATCCGTGTCCAAAAATTTACTTTCCGATGTATCACAGGATGTAAAACCATAGATAGTTTACCTGATAGAATTACCGGTTCAAATGCATTGATGAGGGACGTTGATTGATAGTAAGATCATTAAACATAGCTTTAGTTGGAAATCCTAACACCGGAAAATCCACTGTTTTTAACGGGCTTACCGGATTAAAGCAGAAGATTGGAAACTACCCTGGAATTACGGTAGAGCGGAAGTCAGGTTTTACACACATTGGAGAATATAAACACCGTGTTATTGACCTCCCCGGAACGTACAGCCTGCACAGTCAAAAATTTGATGAGCGAGTAACTCGAGAAACTCTGACCGGAGAGTTTGAGCACGAAGAAAAACCGGATCTGGTTCTGGCGATTGCTGATGCCGGTAACCTGGATCGCAATATGTTTTTGGTTACTCAGGTATTGGACCTGGGCCTTCCTGTTATTTTAGTTTTAAATATGATGGATGTGGCAGAATCAAAAGGCATTTCCATCCAAACCAAACAACTGGAAAAAACGCTCGGTATCCCTGTTGTAGCTATTTCCGCTACAGAAAAAAGCGGTGTGCAGCAGGTTAAAGAAGCCATAGAGAAAATAGATTTACAAGCTCCAGAGCCTTTACAGTGGGAACCCGATCCTGTTTTGGTTAAGGCTATAGAATCAGTAAAAAAAGAGTGGATAAAGCCCTTCACAGAACTTCCTGAAAAAGCCCACACAATTGAAGCGTTGCGGTTAATCAGCAATTACGATGAAGAGTCGGGTGAAGCGGAGAAGAGTGATGAGGCCGTAAAAAAAGCTCATGAAATCATAGAGAGAGCGGGTAAAAACCCGGCTGCTCTTGAAGTGATGAACAGGTATGATTTCATTGAAAAATCTATAGGTTCGGTTAAAGAGCAAAAAATTGCAGATAAAGTATCTCTGACCGACCGCATTGATTCTGTGGTTACTCACAAAGTTTTTGGTCCGCTTACGTTTTTGATGCTTCTCCTCTTAATGTTTCAGGCGATATTTACCTGGGCAACACCGTTCATGGACATGATAGACCTGCTTTTTGTTTCCACAGGGAGCTGGCTTTCAGCAAATTTACCCGAAGGGATGCTCACCGATTTATTGGTTGAAGGGGTGATTGCCGGTCTTGGAGGCGTGGTTATTTTTTTGCCGCAGATTGTTTTTCTGTTCTTTTTTATATCCATACTTGAAAGCAGTGGATATATGGCTCGCGCTGCGTTTATTATGGATGGGTTTATGTCAAAAATCGGCTTGCATGGTCGATCTGTTGTGCCGCTGGTCTCCGGTTTTGCCTGTGCAATTCCTGGAATTATGGCGACCCGGAATATTGAAAGCCAACGAGCAAGAATTATTACCATCATGGTGCTGCCATTTATGTCGTGCTCGGCACGGCTTCCGGTTTATGCACTGCTGATTGCGGCTTTTATCCCTCAGACCAGCGTTGTCGGGTTTATAAATTTACAGGGGCTCACATTTTTCGGGCTGTACTTTTTCGGAATTATTGTAGCCGTTATCGCGGCGCTGGTGATGAATAAATTCCTGATTAAGGGTAGGAACAGTCCTTTTATCATGGAATTGCCCGATTATAAAATGCCGAAATGGTCGAATGTGTTTCAAAATGTTTTTGATAGAGGCAAAGCGTTTGTAACCGAAGCCGGAAAAATTATTATCGCCATATCGATTTTACTCTGGTTTCTTGCATCATTTCCACGGAATGAAGTCCCTGCGCAACAGTCTGTGAATAATGTTGAAGAAGTGACAACATCCACAGAAGCCGGAGTGGTTGAAAGTGATGATAGCCAGTTGATAAACAGCTACGCCGGGAAATTCGGACACTTTATTGAACCGGCAATTAAACCTCTTGGCTTCGATTGGAAGATAGGAATTGGCCTTATTACCTCATTTGCAGCACGGGAGGTAATGGTGGGAACACTAAATACCATCTACAGCATTGAAGGGGAGGGCGGTGAAATCACGACTTTAAAACAGAAGCTGATTAATGATACAGACCGTGAAACCGGTGAGCCTGTATATTCTACCGCCACGGCTCTTTCATTAATGGTATTTTTTGCTCTTGCCATGCAGTGTATGAGCACGCTTGCAATTGTGAGGCGGGAAACCAATTCATGGAAATGGGCTCTGATCATGTTATTCTATATGACCGGCCTTGCCTATGTCTGTTCATTTATTACCTATCAAACGGCCATTTTATTTTGATAGAAATCCAATCAATAATTGCGCTCTCATTTCTTTTCATCAGCACAGGCTATTTGATTCGCAAAGGAGTCCGCGGCTATCAGTCCTGTAAAAAACCAGGTAAAAAGTGCAGTGGCAGCTGCAAGTGCGGCTGATGGATTGTTTAAATACTCAAAGAAAAGAGTAGACTCATATAAATTATTGAGTGTTTAAATACATTCATTTATCTGGAGCAATCTTACACTACGAATGCTTTAGAATATGAGAAACAATGGGTTTGTAAAATGCTACATAATATTCTGTTACGGCGGAATAACTTTATCATAGCGATAGAAATAAATTATCTCACTTGTATTGACAAGTTAATACATATCGCTTATCTTATCATTGAAATAACTAAAAACATAACAACTGAATCATGTTGGACTTTTTATATCAACCGTGGCCCTGGTATGTGGCCGGCCCGATTATCGGGTTGACCGTTCCCATTCTGTTGCTTTTAGGCGGCAAGATGTTTGGTGTATCGGCAAACCTTCGTCACGCTTGTGCGGCTTGTAATTTTGGCAACGTAGAATTTTTCAATTACGACTGGAAAAAAGCCGGTAAATGGAACTTTACGTTTCTTATAGGAACAGTAGTGGGTGGATTTTTAGGCGGGTATGTGTTTGCGAATCCTGAACCGATTCAATTGGCTGCTTCAACAATAACAGATCTGCAGGCACTGGGTATTCAGGACTTTAACGGTCTTGTGCCGAACGACCTTTTTGCCTGGGATATGCTTGGCTCCGGTGTTGGACTCACCGTGCTGGTTCTCGGAGGATTTCTGGTCGGATTTGGAGCCAGATATGCCGGAGGTTGTACTTCGGGTCACGCTATATCAGGATTGTCCGATCTGCAGCTCGCATCATTGATCGCTGTGATCGGATTCTTTATCGGCGGCCTGATCATGACATTCTTTATCTATCCAATCATATTGGGATAACTATAAAAGATTAGAAAATGAAATTTACAGAGTATTTAAAGTATTTATTGATTGGCACAGGCTTTGGTTTTGTACTGGTGAAATCGGAGGTTGTATCCTGGTTTAGAATTCAGGAGATGTTCCGATTCGATTCCATTCATATGTATGGAATTATTGGACTGGCAATAATCGTGGGTATCATTTCTATTCAGATCATAAAGAGAAAGAATATGAAAGATACTGACGGTAACCCGATTTCTATTCCGCCCAAAGATGCATCGCAGGTAACAAGATATATTGTTGGCGGATCTATATTTGGATTGGGATGGGCGCTTTTAGGTGCATGCCCGGGGCCGATGTTCGCGCTTCTTGGTAGCGGATTGACTATAATGGTAATTCCAATTCTTGCAGCACTGGTAGGGACTTATACATATGGATTGGTAAGAGACAAAATACCGCATTAATCAAACCTCCCCTCTTGAGAGGGGATTGAGGGGTGTGTTAAATACAATTATAAATTTATGCATTATTCTTTAATCAGAAGTGCGTAGAACACACCCCTGATTGTTACGCTGAACGCTTCACAATCTGTCCCCTCTCGAGAGGGGAGGAATTATACAAGAATATTTAAACACGAAAACAACAAAGGTAAACAGACATGTATTTCAAACAATTCTTTGATGAAAAATTGGCACAATATGCATACCTGGTAGGGTGCCAGGCGAACGGTACCGCTGTGATTATTGATCCTATGAGAGATATCGATCACTATATCGATCATGCAGCGAACCAGAACTTAACCATCACCGCTGCTGTGGATACACATATCCACGCCGACTTTATTTCAGGTCTTCGCGAATTCGCAGAACGCGGCGTAAAAGTTTACGCATCTGACGAGGGTGACAAAGACTGGAAATATGAGTGGTTAAAAAACAGCGATTATGATTACGAATTCCTGAATGACGGCGATGAGTTCAAAATCGGTAATATCACGATCAAGGCGTGGCACACACCGGGACACACTCCCGAGCACCTCAGCTATTTCGTAACTGATGGAGCCGCAGCGGATGAGCCAATGGGAGTTGCTACCGGCGACTTTGTATTTGTAGGTGATGTTGGCCGTCCCGACTTGCTGGAATCTGCTGCCGGACAGAAAGATGTGATGGAGCCATCAGCCCGAACGCTTTTCGGTTCCGTGGAAGAGTTCAAAAAAATGCCTGAATATATGCAGATCTGGCCTGGACACGGTGCAGGAAGCGCGTGCGGGAAGGCTTTGGGCGCCATTCCGGAATCAACCGTTGGCTATGAGCTGCGTTACAACAATTCGCTTAAATCGGCATCTTCCGAAGATAATTTTGTGAAATTCATACTGGAAGGTCAGCCTGAGCCGCCGCTCTATTTTGCACGTATGAAGCGTGACAACAAAATTGGTCCGGCACTGATTGGCGGTCTTCCGCAGCCAAAACGACTTACTCTGAATGAGCTGAGAGGTCTGGTGGGTAAAGATGAACCGGTCATTCTCGATACAAGAGATAAAGAGGACTATTCTGCCGGACATATTCCCGGCTCGCTGCTCTCTCCACTCAACAAGCAGTTCAACACCGTTGCGGGATCCTACATAACAGAAGATGAAAAGATCTATCTGGTTGTGAGCGAGCATCAGCTTACTGAAGCCGTTCGCGACCTCTACAGAATTGGTCTGGACAACGTTGTAGGTTATGTAACTCCAAGAGATATTCTGATGTACAAAGATCAGGGTGGCGAGATGGAGAAACTTGAAGTTGTGAAGTTTGAAGACGTCGAAAACCCGGACAGCAATGAACTGGTGGTTGACGTCAGAAAAGCATCTGAATTTGAAGTGTCTCACGTTGATGGTGCAGTAAACTTTGCGCACACAAGGCTATTGCCGAATAAAGAGAACATCCCTTCAGATAAGAAACTCTATCTGCACTGCATGACAGGCGGGCGTTCTGCTGTAGCTTCAGCATTTCTGAAGAGAAACGGTTTCGACGTCGCTCTTATCGATGACGATTTCGAAAAATATATGAGCAAAGTTAAAGCTTAACATAAGAGATCAAGAAAATGGCCGGCAGCTTAGAGTTGTCGGCCTTTATTACTCAAGTGAGGAATTTGAAAACACATATCAAAAATTTTGTGCCTTTAGCAGATACGCTCAGTTCGTATAATAAAAGCGTATTCAAGGGAGATCTAAATGCCGGAATCACCGTTGGCATAATGCTTATTCCGCAGGGAATGGCGTATGCTATACTTGCGGGTCTTCCACCGGTTTACGGACTCTATGCTTCAATTATACCGTTATTAATTTATGCGCTTTTTGGTACTTCGAGGCAGCTGGCTGTAGGTCCGGTAGCCATGGTTTCACTGCTTGTGGTTGCGGGAGTCGGTGAATTTGCTGAAGTGGGGAGTGCACGATTTATTCAGTTAGCCATTCTAACCGCACTTGGCGTTGGACTGGTGCAATTTTTGATGGGAATATTCCGGATGGGATTCCTGGTAAATTTTCTATCACATCCGGTTCTGAGCGGATTTACATCAGCCGCGGCGTTGATCATTGGTGCCAGTCAGATCAAAAACTTAACAGGCCTGGAATTGCCCAGATCCAATCAGGTACAGGAAATTGTAATAGAAACAATCAGACGATTCACGGAAATTGAACCGATCACAGCCGCCATTGGTATCGGTTCAATAGCTGCGATTATTCTGATAAGAAAATGGAAGCGAACATTTCCTTCAGCGCTGGTTGTGGTTGTTGTTGGAACGGCAGTTACGGCCCTGCTTGGCTTGAACCAGCACGGAGTAGCTATCGTGGGCGATATTCCCACAGGTCTGCCATCATTCAGTCTTGAGTTTTTGAACCTGTCGGATGCACGAATTCTGATCCCTATAGTTTTGATTATCTCTTTGGTTAGCTACATGGAGTCGATTGCTGTGGCAAAGGCAATTGCAAACAAACACGGATATAAAGTGGATGCCAATCAGGAATTGGTGGCTTTGGGTGCCGCCAATATCGGGGGAGCATTTTTTCAGGCTTTCCCTACAACGGGAGGTTTTTCCAGAACAGCTGTTAATGATCAATCCGGCGCCAACTCTACAGTTGCATCCATCATCAGTGCTGTTGATTATTGCACTGACCGTTCTCTTTTTAACTCCGCTCTTTTACTATCTGCCAAGTGCTGTACTGGCTGCGATTATTATGGTGGCTGTGTCCGGTCTGTTTGACGCTGCGGAAATGAAACACCTCTGGAAAACAGATAAGCGGGATTTGGCGATGTTGCTGGTTACGTTTATTGCAACACTTGTATTGGGAATTGAAGAGGGTATAGCTATTGGCGTTGTGCTTTCACTGATTTTGGTGATCTACAGCAGCACAAAGCCTCATAGTGCGGAACTCGGCCGGTTGGGAGAGACGCGGAATTACCGAAATATAGACCGGTATATCGATGCGAAAATTAATGATGAGATACTGATTTACCGGTATGATTCATCACTCTACTTTGCAAATGTGGAGCATTTTCAGGAAACACTCTTTTCAAAAATTGAACAGCGAGGTGAAAAGCTGGAACTAGTCATCCTGGATGCATCAGCCATTCATACCATTGACTCTACGGGCATTCATGCTCTGAATGAAATCGTCAAAGATCTGAAGCAGAGAGGGATCACGTTTTTTATAGCCGGAGCGATCGGGCCGGTACGGGATAAACTGAAAACGTGCGGTATTCAGGAATCAATGGGGCAGGAGAATTTCTTTTTTGATGTGTCGGATGCGGTTGCTTGCTACAAAGAAACACCGGAGCGAATCAGGAAAACATTTTCTCCATGTCAGACCAATGTCTAGAGGTAATAATGAAGAAACTTAAGATCTAAAGAGAAAAGATTCAGAGATATGGAAACTGAGATTATCATCGTATTGACCATCATGGCATTTACCATCTTTATGCTGATCACGGAGATTGTCAGGATAGATGTTACGGCCATTATCACCATGCTCGCCCTGAGCTGGACCGGGATCTTAACGACGGAGGAAACGCTGTCGGGCTTTTCAAGTAACGCGGTGGTAGCGATGATTGCCGTGATGATTCTGGGAGAGGGAATTGCCAAAACCGGGATGATGTCGCGATTTTCGAAATGGCTGCTTAAACGAGTAGGAACCAAAAAGTCATCCGTGCTGGGATCGCTCTCGCTCTCGGTGGGTACGCTATCAGGTGTAATACAAAATATTGGCGCCGCCGCGCTGTTTTTACCAAGCATCATAGATATAGCTCGCCGAATTAAGATATCGGCATCAGTGCTTATTATGCCGATTGGGTTCGCGGCCATTATCGGAGGTACACTTACCATGGTAGGTTCGGGTCACCTGATTTTGACCAACGATCTGCTCGAAAGTGCCAATCTGGAACCATATGGACTTTTTGCCGTAACTCCGGTTGGAATCGCGCTTTTGCTTGCAGCCATCATTTTCTTTGTGGTATTGGGTAAATACTTTCTGCCACAGGATACATCAGGCGGTGAAGTAGGTCTGACAGAGCAGGAAAAAATTGTGGATGCGTTTAGCCTGAATAAAGATATCCGCTATTTCAGGGTTGAGAACAACTGTAAGGCTATTGGTAAAAAAATTGAAGAGACCGGAATCTGGAAGGAGTATCGGATTAATATTTTGGCACTGAAAGATTCCGGAGGAAAGGATACCAAGTATGCACCCTGGAGAGAAACCCAGATCAAACAGGGAGACATTATGGCTCTCTACGGAGAAACAGATGATCTCAATCGCTACGTGGATGATCACAATCTTTCAGAGACCGAAGACGATCAGATTTTTGAAGGCATTGATGATCCCGAAGAGTCCGGCTTTGTTGAAGTGATTGTGCCACCCCGGTCGGATCTTGTCGGACAGACGATCCGGGAGTTTTCCATGAGAAAACGCTATGCCGTGGAGCCGATCATGCTGTTCAGTAAAGGCGAAAAGGTAACGGGAGATTTTTCAGATCATAAGATCCAGCCGGGTGATACATTTATAATCTACGGCCCATGGAATAATATAAAAGAGTTGCAGAGTACCGATCCTTTTGTTGTAGCTACGCCTATTTCGGTAGAATTAAAAGATCGCTCTAAAACCTGGCAGGCTGCAGGAAGCTTTCTGCTAGCCATTGTTCTGGCGATGTCCGGGTTTTCTATCTCCATCTCGTTTTTAACCGGCGCCCTGGTGATGGTTCTAACCAACGTGATGAACATTCAGGATGCGTACAAAGCGGTGGAGTGGAAAGTGGTTTTTCTGCTCGTCGGCTTGATTCCGCTCGGAGCTGCCATGCAGAATAGCGGTACAGCGGAGTTTCTGGCTGAAAATGTAATGAGCGTTATTGAAGGAAGTCACCTGCTGGTGCTGTTGTTTACCGTGGGAATCTTATCAACCGGATTTTCACTGGTGATGTCGAATGTAGGAGCTGTAGTAGTGTTGGCGCCGCTGGTTGTGGGAATTGGTGCATTGGCCGGTGTTGATCCAAGGCCGTTGGTATTGTTGGCAGCTGTGAATGCCGGTAACTCATTTGTGCTTCCAACGCATCAGGTAAACGCCCTGATGATGTCGGCCGGGGGCTACAAAACCAAAGACTATTTCAAAGCCGGCGGGGGTATGACGATCGTATTCTTGGTTGTTTCCGTGATGTTCTTTTACTACACCTTCTTTTAAAATTGAAGATAAAATTGTTTTGCATTATTAGCTATCAAGTTCCCCCTTTGAAGGGGGAATGAGGGGGATGATCAGAAACGCGGAAGAAATACCCGTTGCCCTTTCGGTAATGTTTTTACTTATAATTCTGTTTGCTATAAACAGGTAGTAACTGACAATTTTAGGTCGCTTTGGACAGTCGAATTAATTGCCTTTATAGTGTAGAGTTAAAACGAACACATAAAGAATAAACGCCACTAAGGCATACAAAGAGTATTAATCGTAACAATTGGAATCGTAATTACAGGAATTATCATGTTTAGTTTTTTATCTCGATCAAATGGCATTGATATCAGTGCCGAAGAGTTCAAAGAAAAACTGGAAGAGGAGAGAGGAGTTGTGATTGATGTCCGCTCCAAAATGGAGTACAGTCAAGGTCATCTCAAAACATCCGATCAACAGATCGATTTTAATGCCGGCGAGTTTCACGATAAAGTGGATTCCCTGGATAAGGATAAAACCTACTATCTCTACTGCCGATCAGGCAACAGAAGCGGACAAGCTGCGCGCCTGATGAAGAGTAAAGGATTCGAAAATGTCTTCAACATCGGCGGATTCGATGCACTTGCCAACAGCGGTTTGGAAACTGAGAAATAAACTCCGTCGGACCGCTTTAGTTGGTCAGACGGATAATGATGATTGATTTTAGCATTCGTGGCACGACTTCGAGTCGTAAAGCCGCTTAAATAATTTAGTTTTTTTCTTCAGACTCACCCTATTTCCCTCTCTATCAAATAGAGAGGGATTCAATGTCTAAATTATTTAAGCTCATTTACATGAACATTCACGTTTTGAACAGATTAAGTTGAATTAAAATCAAAAAAACTTAGATAACCATGGACTTAAGCATACCCAAGAAAGAACTCGAAGAGATCGAATCAGCCATTCAAAGCGATGAGAGCGTGGTTGGCATCGACGCCAAGAAAACGCACGTAATCATTATTCACATGCTGCACCAAATTCAGCAAAAGCTGGATGATCTGGAAAGCAGAATTGAGAAGCTGGAGAAGTAGTCGCTTCGTCAGACCGCTCCGCGCGGTCTAACGGGTACGTCTTCAAGGCCGAGGGACGTATGTGATTCTACATTTGATTAGACATTCTGCTCAACGTCCTGAGGTATTTCTTGTTCCGTACCTACGGCACGGTTGAATATGTTTCCCAATTTGCTGTTCTACCCATATGTCGTCTCTGACGAGAAGATGTAAAATTTGGGCTAGCTCAAGTTCCGCAAAATGGAGGTGTAGTGGCTACAAAATAAGTTTCATTTAAAAGTGATTAAAATAGTTCATGTCATACCTTTTTAGATGCAAACCTTCTTTTTGCCGGTCATTCCTGCTTTAGCATGTTTGAAGCAGTAATTCATACAAAAAATGAATGGCGTTCACCTTTTAAGGGATGAAACCAGCCCCGTTTCGGGGCGGCATATCCGTAGCCCCACAGGTTCACAACGTGAATCTGTGGGGTAGAGAAAGAGGCCGATATTCACAGGAGCACCGTAGGTGTGGCATGTTTCGAATTCTGAATTCAATCTCAATTGTAAAATCAACCCATATATTCCGCACCTACGGTGCTTCTATGTTCGGGTTTGCCCTTTGCCCCATGGCCAACGCTTTGCGCTGACCATGGGCTACGGACATGACGCACCTCTGGTGCTTGGTTTTTGTCAGGTGCATATCTCAACTCCTGATGGTGTGATCGTCTAGCAAGGCTACGGATATGGCGTCCCGTAGCAGGACTTTTGTAGCATTTCATTAGGGATTAAGAATCGAGCTCAGGTCAGGGGCTAAAATTTGAAATCCCAAAGAATAACCTTGTCCAGTTAGGGACAAAATATGGGTAGTAATAGCAGGATACCAACAGTTTAGCGTGCCGTCAGGTACGCAACCCAAAAGCGCTGATTTTTAATAAAAAAGTCAAAATTAGATAAATCCCTTCAAAACAAGGAAGAAGAACCGGTGGTGGACTGAAATATTTTACAAAACAGTGAAAAATGAACCTGACTTGATTGAACTACCACTGCCTACCGAATCCCGAATGCTTTCGGGAGCAGGCAGGACTTGCTGAGGCTGTCCAAAAAAAACGTACTTCAATAACCGCTTAAAAAATTTAGGTTTTGTTTTCAGACTCACCCTATTTCCCTCTCTAACTAATAGAGAGGGATTTGTCGTCTAAATTATTTAAGCTCGATTACTTTTGTTTTTAGTTTTTTGACAGCCTCAAATTTTGATTCAAATTCATCACAGAATTTTAGAAAGTTCTACTTCTTCGTTGCAATCGCGCGAATAACCACCGCCTCACCCCGGTGATATTTTCCCTCCGTCAACTGCACTTCTTTCTCTTCAAACAGATCGACTTTTACACCTGTGAGAAGCGCCCGAAGCTCGTCATAATTGAAAAGCATTTCTTTCGATTTTGGACCGCCGGAATCCCTGCCAAGCTGTTTCTCGGAGTAGAGCTCCATAATCAAAATCCCGCCGCTCTTCAGGCTGTTGATGACATTCTGAAGAAATGGTTCAAAGATCTCTTTTGGGAAATGAACAAATACCAATGCAGCGGCATCGAACTCATTTTCCGGCAGTGAAATATCTTCAGCAGAAGAGACCTCATACTGAATGTTCACTCCGCTCTCTTCAGCCAAAGCCAGAGCTTTTTGTTTAGCCTCTTCGCTGTAATCGAAAGCGAAAACATCCCAGCCCCGGTTTGCCGCATAGACCGCATTTCGGCCCTCACCTTCAGCCGGCAAAAGCAGTTTGCCGGGATTCAGCCTGTCGAGCGCACGCTTGAAAAACTGATTGGGTTCCTTGCCGTAGACGTACTCCTGATCTGAATATCGTTCGTTCCAGAATTCTTTCATGATGAATGGTTGTACAAGACCTGGCAGGTTTTGAAAACCTGCCAGGTCTATGATTTGATGATCTAATTTCTATATATCAAACATACCCAAAAGAACTATTCGTTTCACCTATTCATGAAAGCTGGATCCCTTTTTCTCACGAAGCAGATCTGCCGGCTTGAACCGGTCTCCGTGTTGCTCTTGAAGTTTCTCCATACGCTCAACCATTTTCCCGGGAGTCTCACGGTCGATATACCTGAAGGGTCCGCCGAGGAACGGTGGAAAACCCAGTCCCATGATCGCCCCCAAATCGCCGTCGGTCGGACTCTCCAATATTCCCTCCTGAAGGCAGAGAACGGCCTCATTCACCATCACCATTGCCAGGCGCTGCTGGATTTCATTCCGGTCGATCGATTTTCGATTCTGTCCGCCAAAGAATCCGTAGATCTCCCGATTTACCTCTTTCTTCGAGCCGTCTTCATACTTATAAAACCCTTTCTTATTCTTTCGCCCTTTATATCCGGCATCCACCAGCTCTTTCGCTTTTTTGCTGGTTTTGGCTCCGCGCGCTTCAAATGTCTCGCTGAGCACTTCTGCCACATGAGCTCCCACATCAATTCCAACTTCATCAAACAACGCCACCGGACCGACCGGAAAGCCGAACTGTTTCATGGCCTTATCGAGTTCCTCAATATCTGCTCCCTCTTCGAGCAGCAAGAGCGCCTCATTCATGAAAGGAGCCAGAATCCGTGTGGTATAAAAGCCGGGACCGTCATTCACCACAATCACCGTTTTGCCCTGTTTGAGCCCAACTTCATAAGCGGTGGCGGTTACCCAGTCTGCTGTTTTATCTGTTTTGATGATCTCCAGAAGCGGCATTTTCTGCACAGGGGAGAAGTAGTGCATGCCGATTATGTTCTCCGGCCGATCCGCTTTGGCTGCTATATCCGTGATCGGAAGCGATGAGGTATTGGAGGCGAAGATCGTATTGTCCGATCCATGATTTTCAACCTCCTTAACGATGTTCTGCTTCAGATCGAGATCTTCAAAAACAGCTTCAATCACCAGGTCGATATGATTAAATCCGTCATATTTTTCGGTCGTGTGAATCAGGCTGGCGATTTCATCCCTCTCAAAACTCGAAAGGATATGCTTACTCACTTTTTTATCGAGATTTTTCAAAATATCTGCTTCGCCTTTCGCCGCATTTTCAAGCGTCTGATCTTTCAGCCAAACATGATATCCGTTGTCGACACTCACCTCTGTAATGCCCGATCCCATCAGACCGGCGCCCAATACAGCAATGCGTTCTACCTCTTTCGCCTGATCCTTCAGCGGATTCTTCTTGGCATCATTCATCGCAAAAAAGAGCTGAACCAGTGCTCTCGACTCAGCCGTTACGGCAAGCTCACCAAAGAGCCGGGACTCATTCTTTAAACCCTTTTCCAATCCATTTTTAAAACCGTACTCCACGCTGTCGATAATTTTGGGAGGAGCCGGGTAGTTGCCTTTGGTCCTTCCATGGGTCTGCTTGCGCGCCTGACTGAAAATGATCTTTCTGCCAATCGGATTGCCTTCCAGTATTTTTTCAAAAAATGAGCGCTTGTCGGGCTGTTTGCTCTTGCCTTTAGAAAGCTTTTGAACGGCTTTGAGTCCGGCTTCTACGATTGCGTGTTTGTGAACCACTTCATTGGCAAACCCGGTTTTTTTGGCCTGATGGGTGTACATATTTTTTCCGGTCAGCATATAGGTAAGAGACTTTTGAATACCGATCAGTCGGGGAAGACGCTGCGTCCCGCCCATTCCCGGAAGCAGGCCGAGCTGTACCTCCGGCAGCCCGATTTTCGTGGAGCTGTCATCCGATACAATTCGGTAGTGACTTGCAAGCGCGAGCTCCGTTCCCCCACCCATGCATGACCCGTTGATTCCAACCACGAACGGTTTCTTCAAATTTTCGATGCGCAGCAATATTTCATGACCCGTCCAGCTCAGTTCCGAAAGCTCTTCGGCGGTCTCCCGGGTTTTGAACATCTCGATATCTGCCCCGGCTACAAAATTGTTCTCCTTGCCACTGACCAGTACTCCGCCTTTCAGGGAATCATCCGACTCAAGCTGATCCAGAATGTCGGAGATTTCATCAATCAACGCCTCGTTCAGCTTGTTTACCTTCTCCCCGGGAGTGTCCATCGTAATAACGGCAACGTCTCCTTTTTTTTCGATCTGAAATATTTTCTCTTTGCTCATGATGGTATGGGTTTAAAATTTTACGCTTTAAAAGTCCCCTCTTGAGAGGGGAAAAGTGAGTGATAAAGGCGAAGCCGATTATCACGAGCGAGGGGTGTGTTCAGCACTTTGGCCTGGATGAAAAGTTCCGGTGCATTATCAAAGCCTTGATAACACACCCCTCAATCCCCTCTCAAGAGGGGAGGTCTACTTTCGCTCAAATAATTTAGAATTCTTATTCCGACTCACCCCTGCCTATGCCAAGGCTTCTGCAGGCAAGCTATTTCCCTCTCTATCAAATAGAGAGGGATTAAACGTCTAAATTATTTGAGCTTGATTGCTTATAAGTTTGATTTTTTGAACATCCTCATTTCTTAAATCCATTTTTAAAAAGCGTTAATTATCATCCTTCCGAATATCTTTCAATTACCATCGCATGACCCTGACCGCCGGCGGCGCAGGCTGCAATGAGTGCGTATCGGCCGTTCTCTTTGATGAGGCGGTTGGTGGCTGTGGTGACCAACCGGATTCCGGTTGCGGCAAACGGGTGCCCAATGGATAGCGATCCTCCCCAGGCATTCAGTTTATCATTCGGAACCTCACCGACTTTCTGATCACGATTCAAGCGGTTTTTGGCAAATTCATCACTGGCCAGGGCTTTAAGTACGGTCATCATCTGACCGGCAAACGCCTCATGAAATTCAAAAACATCGATGTCATCCATGGTCAGATTCATCTCATCCAGAACCTTGGGCACGGCAAAAGCGGGGCCAATCAGAAGTTCATCGCCGGGACGCTGGGCAACATAGCTGTACGCATGTAAAATCGATTTTGGCTGATATCCCCGCTCCAACGCTTTCTCTTCACTCATCACCAATGCAGCGGAGGCTCCGTCTGTCAGAAACGAAGCATTCCCTGCCGTTACGGTACCGTGCGGTTTGACAAATGCCGGACGAAGGGACTCCAGTTTTTCCATGGATGTATCGCCCCGGACGCCATTGTCTGAGTCGATCAGTTTTTCTCCTTTTTGGACCGGAACCGGATAGATCTCCTCACGCAGCTGATCCCCGGCCTGATCTGCACGATGATGAGATTGAAAAGCAAATTCATCCTGCTCCTTTCGGGTTACTCCATACTTTGCAGCCATTTTATCGCAGCTCTGTCCCATGGTTTCACCCGTGGAGAATTCCGATATGGATGGAATTTCGGGGAGCAGATCGCTCGGTCTGAGTCCCTTGAAAAACTTCAGCCAGTCCGTTGGTTTACGATATTTCTGAGTCTCCAGCAGTTTTTGTCTGAATTTCTTTCTGAACCGGATCGGGATATCGCTCATCACTTCAACACCGCCGACAATAGCACCCTCAATCTGACCCAGTTTGATGGAGTTCATGGCAGATGTCAGCGCAACATTGGAAGAGATGCACGCCATGGAGACGGTGGTTGACGGGATGTGGTCACCCAAACCGGAAGCCAGGGAAACCTCCCGCGCCACATTGCTGGTGTTGATATCCTGAATCACATTTCCATAGTAGAGATGATCGATGTGCTGCGGATTCAGTTTTGTCTGATTGACGAGTCCGGTCACGGCAAATCGTCCCAGATCGTAAGCACTAAACTTCTTGAAATCAGTTTGAGAACGAAGAAACGGAGTTCGTCCGCCATCGATAAAAACTACTTTCCGGTGTTGATTTGAGTAAGTCATGGATCAATATAAAATTGTTCTGATGAATTTAGAGACAGATTAACAGTGTTAACCTGTCTCATATATACAAAAATTTTCGGGAGGACTCCACTCGGGCTTTAGCTGTAAGAATGTTAGTTCTGTTTGCTGTTAAATCCTTATTGATAAAACTCTATTTCTTATCAAGCGAAACGGAAGATGCGTGCTTGGTCAAAATATCATCAATTAGAGCAATCTAATCAGCATAAAAAAGCTCAAATTGTTATATAAAAGATCTACTAGTAGAATCAATTGAGGAATCCAATGCGGGAAAAAGAGAATTCCGGCAGAGAGACAATTGATCTAATATCAAAAAAGGCTTTTTGGGGAGATTTAGATGCGAAGATTATTGTTTACGGTTGTGATTTTTGTAACCATTTTCACATTCAGCTGTGATACATCCACCTCACCTTTCGACGATTCTCTTCCTGATAATTACACGCTTACCACAAATGTAAACCCGGAAAATGGCGGTACAGTGACTCCCCGGGGCGGTGAATTCGTAGATGGTACGCGTATTGATTTGTTAGCCGAACCCTCCGAAGGATTTCTGTTTGAAGAGTGGCAGGGCGACTTAACGGGAAGCCAGAACCCTGCAGTGCTGTTTATCAGCCGGGACTTGAACATTACCGCTCTCTTTTCAGAGCTTCAGTTTCAGCTAAATATAAACGTGGTAGGTGAAGGATCTGTCACGCAGGAAATCATCGATCAGGAGGCTATAAAAACAGAAGGGAAAGAAAGCACACAGACTTCCTCCCCGGCTGACGTAAAGAGTGAAGGGGAGATTCAGAAAAATGATACCGGCTTACGCGACAAGAGTTCAGACGAGCTCCGTCGTCTTGATCAGCGGGACCTGGATTCGCCACAGGGTCAGTCGCAGGAGCGAGTACAGATACAGCCTCGGATGACCGCGAATCAAGTCGTGGCCACTTATCGTCTTACCGCAGAACCGGCCGAAGGTTGGGTGTTTGATCGCTGGGAGGGTGACCTGACAGGCAGTGAAAATCCGGTGGATATTGAGGTGGATGAGGATAAAAACATCACCGCGGTTTTTGTTGAAGAGAATATTGAAGAGTTTACACTTTCGGTTACTGTAACAGGGCAGGGTTCAGTGACTGCCGATCCGGATCTTACCGCCTATCCCGATGGCACAGAGGTGACACTGACCGCAACGCCGGAATCAGGATGGAGGTTTGCACGATGGCAGGGTGATCTTAATGAAACCGATAACCAGGTTACGCTGACCATGGACAGCGACAAGTCCGTAACCGCTGAATTTGAGGAAGAGGGATCAGCAGAGTTCACAATTTCCACGCAGCCGGGTGAAACCACGGCGGGAACGGAAATTTCACCCGCGCCTGCCGTTACGCTGCTCGACGGTTTCGGAGAACCGGTAAGCGGGGTTACGGTAACAGTATCCCTGAATCAAAATAATTTTACCCCGGGCAGTACAGTTGATGCGAATACCGATACCAACGGAATTGCGTCATTTCCCAACCTGGTTATCAACGTCGCAGCGAGCGATTACAGGCTTACGTTTGATCCGGAAGGGGATGAGCTGCCAACACTGAACTCGAACCTTTTTGAGGTGACTTCTGCAGCCGCCTCAGCAGGCAATACAACCGCAGAGGTTCCCGATGGTGTTGCCGGTGAGCTTACTGAACTTGAAATAAATGTGCGCGATCAATTTGGAAACGGGGTTGAAGGAGCGGCTTCCGGACTCTCTGTTGAGGTGGTTTCAGGTGATAATACGGGAGCTTCATTTGAGACTATTACTGATGAGGGCAACGGCTTATACACAACAGGATATACCCCGACATCCAGTGGTTCCGATCAAATTGAAATATTGCTGGGCAGTTCGGCCATTTCCGGAAGCCCGTTTACGAGCAGTGTAATCACAAGTTCGGTGAGTTCAGCGAACTCTTCGGTAGCAGCTGATCCCACAGAACTGGAAGTTGGAAACAGCTCCGTTCTGACCATTACACTCCGCGATAACCTGGATAACCCGGTTACGGGGATGGAAGAAGAGATAGAGATATCTGGTCTGGGGACTGCATCAGCCGGTACAATTACTGAAGATGGAACATCAGGTGTCTACACCACGAATATCAGCAGTACTACGGCCGGGTCTATTATTCTTACAGTAGTTGCCGAGTCAGTTACCCTTTCACAAAAACCGGAAATTACCTTCCTTGCCGGCGATGCCGATGAAATCGCAATTCAATCCGGTAACAATCAAACCGGAACCGTGGCTCAGCCGCTCGACAATCCTTTTACAGTCCGGGTTACAGATCAGTTCGGAAACCCCGTTGAAGGGCATAATGTGACGTTTGAAATTACAAATACACCACCGGCTGCAGTAGGTCAGAGCTTAAGTGAAGAGTCTGTTGTTACCAACAGCGGTGGAGAGGCTTCTTCAACTCTTACCCTGGGAACAACACCGGGAACGTACGAAGTTACAACAACGGCCGGTGCTGCCGGTGAAGTGACTTTCACTGCCACAGCCGAGTTAGGTGCAGTTTCAGATCTCTCTGTATTACTGCAGCCATCTGAAACTGTAGCCGGTTCAAGCATTTCTCCTGCTCCGCAGGTTGAAGTAACAGATGCCGCCGGTAATCCGATTGAAGGAGTGGATGTTTCCGTAGCTGAACAAGGTGGATATCTGTTCGATTCCGGAACACTAACCGTAACCAGCAACAGTTCGGGTATTGCCGAATTTGATGACCTGGTAATTGAAACTGCAGGTACTGATTACACACTGGTATTTAGTGCCGATGCTTCCGGAGTAGACGATGCAACATCGAATCCATTTGATATAACAGCTGCAGAAGCCGATGCCGGAAATACAACAGCAACTGTGCCTGATGGTGCAGCAGGAGAACCAACCACGATCACCATAAACGTACAGGATACTTTTGATAATCCTGTGAGTGGAGTCGCAGGAGATCTGTCCGTAACGGTTACGGGAGATAACAGCGCTTCGCCATCTGTAAGCGAGACAGGCACTACCGGTGAGTATACGGCAATCTATACCCCGGAAAATGCAGGTACGGATGATATCTCAATTGCACTGCAGGGTACTCCGATCCAGGGCAGCCCGTTTACAAGCGAAGTAACCGTAAGTGATATCAGTGCATCTGTATCCACCGTATCGGCAACACCTTCTGAATTGGTTGTGGGCAACGCTTCTACGATAACTGTTGAACTTCGTGATGGAAGCAACAATCCGATTGGCGGATTGAACAACGCTGATTTTAGTATCGATGTATCAGGGAATGCGTCTGTGGGATCCATTAGTGAATCCGTATCCGGAACCTACGAGTTTAATGTGAACAACACGACGGCTCAGCAGGTCACGGTTACGGTAACAGCACAAGGGGTAACTCTTGATGACACCCCTGCAATTACGTTTGTTGCAGGAACGGCGTCTCAGATAACCATCACCTCACAACCGGCTGAGACGGTTGCGGGTGAACCGGTAGCGGGCACGCCGGCCATATTGCTCAGGGATTCCTTTAATAATCCTGTACCCGATATTGACGTTACCATCTCCGAGCAGGGCGGTCAGGAATTTGTGGGAGGAGACTTAACCGTTTCTACGAATTCATCCGGTATTGCTGCGTTTGAAAATGCAGTGATCACAGATGCCGGCAGATATAATATTGTTTTCACGGCGGCCGGCGGGCTGGTCATCACTTCCAATGCTTTTGACGTAATTCCAGCTGCTGCGGACCCGGCTTCCACGACAGCTTTGGTACCCAACGGAGCGGCCGGTGATGTAACAGATATTACGATTACAGTTAATGATGAATTCGGCAACCGGGTAAGCGGAGAGGCCGGAAATCTGTCAGTTACGGTTAGCGGGGCCAATGCGGGTGCCTCAGTAAATACGATAACCGATGATGGGAATGGTGTTTACACAACCGGTTATACGCCGGAAAGTACCGGTACAGATCAGATCAGTATTGAACTGAATGGTACGGCCATTGCCGGCAGTCCATATTCAAGCGATGTGATTACAAGCGATGCGGATGCTGTAGAAGTTACAACACAGCCTCAGGAGACTGTAGCCGGCCAGGTGATCGTCGGGCCGCCGTCTGTTTTGGTAACGGATAACCTCGCAAATCCTGTTGAAGGTGTTGAAGTGGTCGTATCTCTGCAGGGCGGTACTATTGCCTCCGGTACAACCACGTTGCTGACGGATGGATCCGGAATCGCCGAATTTAATGACCTGACTGTTAACGAATCCGGAAACTATTCTCTTGAATTTAATGCGATCGGTGTTACCGATAATGCTGTATCTGATCTTTTTGATGTCGTGCCTGCCGCTGCATCGTCCATAAATCTTGTATCAGGAAATAACCAGTCGGGTGTTGTTACGGAAACCCTCAGTGAACCCTTCGTTGTCAGAGTCACCGACTCATTTGGCAATCCTGTTCAGAATGAAACTGTTGAATTTGAAATAACGAATTCACCTGCGGGAGCTTCAGGGGAGATGTCTGAGCCAGGAGATAGTTCAAACGGATGCATCCGGCGAAGCCTCTTCTATACTGACACTGGGAACCATTGCGGGATCGTACACGGTTTCAGCAGCCCTTAGCGGGGTTGGTTCTGTGTCCTTTACGGCTAATGCAGCTGCAGGCAGTGCAACGGACTTTGAGTTTAATACAATCACCAGCCCGCAGACGGCCGGTCAAGCTTTCTCAATTACAATTGAGGCAACGGATTCGCAGGGTAATATTGCTACCGGCTACGCAGGGACACCTGAACTCAGTACAACAGCAGGAACCATCACTCCGGCCACAGCGACCTTCAGCAGCGGACAGGTAACACTGGACGTTACCGTTAGCGAAGCGGGAACAGGTCAGACCATCACGGCAACCGATGGAACCGTCACAGGCACATCCAATACCTTTGATGTGCAGAGCGGCGGCGTGGATGCGGACAACTCAACCGTAGCGGCAGATCCGGCAACTCTGCAGGCAGGAAATGCTTCAACGGTGACCATTGACCTTCGCGATGGCAGCAACAACCCGGTCAGCGGCCTCACCGATACAGACTTTACCATCGGACTGACGGGATCAGCGACGGACGGAACCGTGACAGAAGGCTACGGCAGGCACTTATTCGTTTAGTGTAGATAATACCGTGGCAGAATCCGTGACGGTAACGGTAGCTGCCAGACGGCGTTACGCTCGACTGATAGCCCGTCCATCACCTTTACCGCTGCTGCTGCAAATCTTGCAAATACCGTGGGTGTTGTTCCAAATGGTATTGCCGGTAATACAACGAATATATCCATAACCCTTGAAGACGAATTTAATAATCCTGTAAGCGGAGCGGCCGGGCAGCTGGACGTTACAGTCAGCGGCGCCAACTCAGATACTCCTGCTGTAAGTGAATCAGGAACGCCCGGTGAGTATACGTCAAGTTATACTCCAACCAGTACCGGAACAGACAATATTGAGATTACCCTGAACGGATCTCAAATTCCCGGTAGTCCGTTCACCAGTGAAGTAACAACCAGTGATATCAGTGCCTCCGTTTCCAACGTTACTGCAAATCCCGCCACACTGCAGGCGGGCAACAGTTCGACGGTTACGGTTGAAGTCAGGGATGGAAGCAATAATCCGATTGGCGGACTGGATAATCTCTGATTTCACGATAAGCGAAAGCGGAGATGATATATCCGGTACTGTGAGTGAAATAAGTACTGGCACCTACCAGTTTACGGTACAAAATGAAACTGCAGAAAGACTAGTTCAACGGTAACCGTAACCGTTGCAGGTGTTACACTTGATGATGCTCCTGAAATTACATTCGAAGCCGGAGATGTGGCTCTTGTGGCAATACCTGATCAGCCGGGAACCACTGTGGCCGGAGAATTTATTGCAGGGCCTCCAAAGGCAAGACTGCTGGATGAGTTTGACAACAGGGTAACCGGTGTGGAAATAACCGTATCGGAACAGAGTGAGTCAGATCATTTGCAGGCGGTACACTTACATTAACTTCAAACTCATCGGTGAGAAGCTACATTTAGTGATCTGGTGATCAATCAGGCTAGGTAGTTATAACCTGGTATTTACAGCATCCGGACAGGTAGGTATCATCCGTTGCTTTTGACGTAATACCAGCACGCGCCCGAGCCGGCGCCAACCACGGCATCCGGTTCCCAACGGTTCTGCCGGGGATCAAACGGATATTACGATCACGGTTGAAGATGAATTTGGAAATCGAGTTAACTGGTGAGGCCGATAACCTGTTGTGGACAGTGTCAGTGGTGCCAATGACGGTGCAACCGTTAAATCCGATTAGTGATGACGGTAACGGCATTGATACAACCGGTTACACTCCCAACAACAGCAGGTACAGATGAAATTGCCATTACGCTTGACTGGCGATGGCGATTGTCCGGCAGTCCCTATACCAGTAATGTGATCACAAGTGATGCAGAAAATGTGAGCGTAGGATACACAGCCTACGACAGACGATAGCAGGTCAGCCGATTGCAGGGCCTCCTGCTGCACTTGTGACCGATAACCTCTCCAAGTCGCGGTATCAGGTGTTGAAGTTATTGCGGGACTGCAGAGTGGAAACTTCGATAGCGGAACAGCTTCTGCTGAATTACCGACGGCAGTGGTATCGCTATCCTTCAGCGACCTGGTGATCAACACGGCCGGTGCCTACATCATGGAATTTAACGCCGTAGGTGTGTCTGAAGATGCTGTTTCCCAGGAATTTGATGTGTATTCCGGCGGCTGCTTCTGAAACGGTTTCCGTTTCCGGCGATAATCAAACCGGGTACGGTTGCTAGCCGATCTGGCTGAGCCATTTGTGATTCGGGTTGAAGACACATTTGGCAATCCGTGAAGTGGCCATACGGTAGATTTTGCAGTCGATCGAGACTCCCGCCGGTGCAGCAGGGCAGGCACTGAGTGTAACGAATACCGACAACGGATGGCGTCAGGAGAAGCTTCAACACTGCTTACGCTCGGGAACCGATAGCGGAACCTATACGGCGAACGCCGATGCCGGTACGGCAGGATTGGTGGTATTTACAGCAACCGCGGAGCCGGGTGCAGCCGATAGTTTCGGTATTCAGTACGATCTCAACTCCACAGATCAGCGGGACAGCCATTCAGCATTACGATTGAGGCGCAGGATGAATTTGAGAACCGCGCTACCGGATATTCCGGTTCGCCCGGCCTGTCCACAACAGCGGGAACCATCACTCCGGCCACAGCGACCTTCAGCAGCGGACAGGTAACGCTGGATGTATCCGTAAGCGAAGCGGGAACAGATCAAACCATCACGGTGACCGATGGAACCATCACAGGCACATCCAATACCTTTGATGTGCAAAGCGGCGGCGTGGATGCGGATAACTCAGCGGTGACGGCAGATCCGGTAACTCTGCAGGCGGGAAGCGCGTCTACTGTGACTATTGACCTGCGCGATGGCAGCAACAACCCGGTAAGCGGCCTCACCGATACAGACTTTACCATCGGGCTGACCGGTTCAGCGACAGCCGGCACGGTTTCAGAAACAGCTACAGATGGCACCTATTCCTTTGCAGTGAATAATACCGTTGCAGAATCCGTGACGGTAACGGTAGCTGCAGGCGGCGTTACGCTCACTGATAGCCCGTCCATCACGTTCACCGCTGCCGATGCGGCATCACTGGACATTCAAAGCGGGAATAACCAGACCGGAACGGTGAGTGAGGCTCTTGCCGATCCGTTTGTGGTACAGATTACCGATCAGTATGGTAATCCGGTGGAAGGAGAAACGGTGGACTTTGCCATTGATCAAGTGCCAATGGGTGCCAACGGACAAAGTTTAAGTCAGACATCGGTACAAACAGACGAGTTTGGCGAGGCATCCAACTGATTTAACTCTTGGGAGATACTCCCGGCACCTACACCGTAGATGCGTCATCCGGAACCTTGACGACTGTCACGTTCACAGCTGAGGCCCAAATTGGGGATGCTTCACAAATGACCGTAACCACCCAGCCTTCAGAAACCACAGCGGGTGAGGTAATCGCTCCGGCGCCTGCCGTTGAAGTGACGGATAACATCGGCAACCCGGTAGCAGGAATAGACGTGACCGTCAGTGAACAGGGCGGGTATGCATTTGATGCAGGAACTCTTACGGTTAGCACGGATGCTTCTGGAATAGCTTCCTTCGGTGATCTGGTAATACAGTCGGCAGACAGCTATTCCCTGGTTTTCAATGCAAATGCATCCGGAGTGGATGATGTGACTTCAAATTCGTTTAATGTAACCGCAGCAGGAGCAGAACTTGCAAATACCGTGGGTGTTGTTCCAAATGGTATTGCCGGTAATACAACGAATATAACGATAACTCTTGAAGATGAATTTAATAATCCTGTAAGCGGAGCGGCCGGGCAGCTGAACGTTACAGTCAGCGGTGCCAACTCAGATACTCCTGCTGTAAGTGAATCAGGAACGCCCGGCGAGTATACGTCAAGCTACACTCCAACCGGTACCGGAACAGACAATATTGAGATTACCCTGAACGGATCCCAAATTCCCGGTAGCCCGTTCACCAGTGAAGTAACAACCAGTGATATCAGTGCCTCCGTTTCCACCGTTACTGCAAATCCCGCCACACTGCAGGCGGGCAGCAGTTCAACCATTACCATTGAATTACGCGATGGCAGCAACAACCCGATTGGCGGACTGGTTAATTCTGATTTCACGATAAGTGAAAGCGGAGATGCTATATCCGGTACTGTGAGTGAAATAAGTACTGGCACCTATCAGTTTACGGTACAAAACGAAAGTGCAGAAATTGTTACAGTAACCGTAACTGCTGATGGCGTAACCCTTGATGACACTCCTGAAATAACATTCGAAGCCGGAGATGTGGCCCTTGTGGCAATACCTGATCAGCCGGGAACCACTGTGGCCGGAGAATTTATTGCAGGGCCTCCAAAGGCAAGACTGCTGGATGAGTTTGACAACAGGGTACCCGGTGTGGGAATAACCGTATCGGAACAGAGTGGTCAGACATTTGCCGGCGGTACACTAACTTTAACTTCGAACTCATCGGGAGAAGCTACATTTAGTGATCTGGTGATTAATGAGGCAGATAGTTATAACCTGGTATTTACAGCATCCGGACAGGTAGGTCAACCGTTGCTTTTGACGTAATACCGGCAGCACCTGAAGCCAGTGCCACCACGGCATCCGTACCCAATGGTTCTGCCGGGGATCAAACGGATATTACGATCACGGTTGAAGATGAATTTGGAAATCGAGTAACTGGTGAGACCGATAATTTGTCGGTAAGTGTCAGTGGTGCCAATAACGGTGCAACCGTAGATCCGATCAGTGATGACGGTAACGGTATTTATACAACCGGTTACACTCCTACAACAACCGGTACAGATGAAATTGCCATTAGCTTGAGCGGAGTGGCTATTGCAGGCAGTCCCTATACCAGTAATGTGATCACAAGTGATGCTGAAAATGTAGCCGTGGATACACAGCCTCAACAGACGATAGCAGGTCAGCCGATTGCAGGGCCGCCTGCTGCACTTGTGACCGATAACCTCTCCAACGCGGTATCAGGTGTTGAAGTTATTGCGGGACTGCAGAGTGGAAACTTCGATAGCGGAACAACTTCTGTGAATTCCGACGGCAGTGGTATTGCTACCTTCAGCGACCTGGTGATCAACACGGCCGGTGCCTACATCATGGAATTTAACGCCGTAGGTGTGTCTGAAGATGCTGTTTCCAGGAATTTGATGTGGTTCCGGCGGCTGCTTCTGAAACGGTTTCCGTTTCCGGCGATAATCAAACCGGTACGGTTGCCGCCGATCTGGCTGAGCCATTTGTGATTCGAGTTGAAGACACATTTGGTAATCCGGTGAGTGGCCATACGGTAGATTTTGCAGTCGACCAGACTCCTGCCGGTGCAACAGGACAGGCACTGAGCGTAACGAATACCACAACGGATGCGTCTGGCGAAGCTTCATCACTGCTTACGCTCGGTGACCGAAGCGGGAACCTATACGGTGAATGCCGATGCCGGTGTGGCAGGATTGGTGGTATTTACAGCAACCGCAGAGCCCGGTGCAGCCGATAGTTTTGTAATCAGTACGATCTCAACTCCACAGACCGCGGGACAGCCATTCAGCATTACGATTGAGGCACAGGATGAATTTGAGAACCGCGCTACCGGATATTCCGGTTCGCCCGGCCTGTCCACAACAGCGGGAGCCATCACTCCGAGCCACAACGACCTTTAGCAGCGGACAGGTAACGCTGGACGTTATCCGTTAGCGAAGCGGGAACAGATCAAACCATCACGGCAACCGATGGAACCGTCACAGGCACTTCCAATGCCTTTGATGTGCAAAGCGGCGGCGTGGATGCGGACAACTCAACGGTGACGGCAGATCCGGCAACTCTGCAGGCAGGAAATGCTTCAACGGTGACCATTGACCTTCGCGATGGCAGCAACAACCCGGTAAGCGGATTGGCGGAGACAGACTTTACCATTGGCCTGACCGGTTCAGCGACAGCCGGCGCGGTTTCAGAACCAACTTCAGATGGCACCTATTCCTTTGCAGTGAATAATACCGTGGCAGAATCCGTTACGGTATCGGTAGCTGCCAATGGCGTTACGCTGACTGATAGCCCGTCCATCACCTTTACCGCTGCCGATGCGGCATCGCTTGAGATTCAAAGCGGTAATAACCAGACCGAAACCGTGAGTGAGGCTCTTGCCGATCCGTTTGTGGTACAGATTTCCGATGAGTTTGGTAACCCCGTGGCGGGAGAAACCGTTGACTTTGCCATTGATCAAGTGCCAACGGGTGCTTCCGGACAGAGTGTAAGCCAGGCGTCGATACTGACGGATGCAGCGGGGCAAGCGTCCACCCTGCTGACAGTGGGAGATACCCCGGGAACTTACACCGTTGATGCGTCATCGGGAGCCCTGACGCCCGTCACTTTCACAGCTGAGGCCCAAATCGGGGGCGCCTCACAAATGACTGTAACCACCCAGCCCTCAGAAACCACGGCGGGTGAGGATATTACTCCTGCACCTGCGGTTACTGTAACCGATGATGTTGGCAATGGTGTTCAGGGTATAAATGTAACGGTAAGCGAAAGGGGCGGTTATACCTTTGATGGTGGAACCCTCACGGTCAGTACAGACGGTTCCGGAAACGCCTCATTTACCGACCTGATGATAGAGACAGCAAATACCTATCAGCTGGTTTTCAATGCAGATGCTGCCGGGGTTCCGAATGCAGGTTCTGTTGAATTTGATGTGATCGCTGCAGCCGGGAATGCATCCAACACCACAGCGGATGTTCCAAATGGAGCTGCCGGAGAACCTACGGATATCACGATTACTGTACTGGATTCATTTAATAACCAAGTTATAGGTACTGGAAGCAATTTGTCCGCAAGTGTGACGAACGGGCCGAATAGCGGTGCAACATTTACTTCAATTACGGACAATCTGGACGGGTCCTATTCAACATCTTATACGCCTGAAACGATAGGAACGGACGATATTACCATTACACTGAATACAATCGAAATCTCCGGTAGTCCCTATTCAAGTGATGTGACCACCAGCGATGTAAGCGCATCGAACTCAACGGTGACGGCCAATCCAACAACTCTTCAGGCCGGCACTAACAGTGAAGTGACGGTGGAAGTAAGGGATGGCAGTGACAATCCGATAACGGGACTGGTCAGCAGTGATTTCAATATCAGTGTGAGTAATAGCGGAACAGCAGGTACAATTACAGAAACTGCAACCGGTGGCACTTATACGTTTGATGTAGCAAATACTGTGGCTGAAGAGGTTACGGTTACGGTTACAGCTACAGGCACCACGCTCGACAACACGCCGGTGATAAATTTCACAGCGGCTGATCCTGATCTGATGGTTATTACAACGCAGCCCGAAACATCTGTTGCGGGTCAGTTGATTGAGGGGCCGCCTGCTGTTCGTATTGATGACGAGTTTGATAATCCGGTTCCGGGCATTAGTGTCACAGTCACTGAACAGGGAGGAGCATCTTTCACGACCGGCAGTACCACAACCGTGAATACAAATGCTTTCGGATTTGCAACCTTCGACAATCTTTCAATAGAAACAGTGGATCAGTACAACCTTGTATTTGCAGCAACAAGTGTAACCAACCAAACCAGTAATGCTTTTACTGTAGACCCGGCTGGGGTAAGCGCCTCGGCCTCTTCGGCCACGGCGACGAGTCCGCATACGGCGGATGGCAGCGATGCCTCGACGGTAACGGTGACCCTGACGGATGGGTTTGGCAACGAGATCAGTGGTCTGGTTGATGGGGACTTTACCGTGGATGTGGGCGTCAATGCGACGGCGGGCACGGTAAGTGAGACAGTCACCGAGGGCACCTATGAGTTTACGGTTACAAACACCACCGTTGAGACAGTTACGGTAGTGATTACTGCCGACGGTGTGACCCTGGATGATCAGCCAACGATAGATTTCCAGGCGGGAGCGGCCTCCGAGATGAGCATCACCCAGCAGCCCATCGTCAACCACAGCCGGAGAAGCGATTGCTCCTGGCGCCGGCGGTTGAGGTGACCGACGGAACGAACCCGGTGAGCGGGGTGAATGTGACGGCGATTTTAAGCAGCAATGATTTTACAGCGACCAGCACGGTTGCGGCAACCACCGATGGCAGCGGGATTGCGGAGTTTGAGAACCTGGTGATAGAGACTGCCGGTACGGGGTATACAATTACCTTTGATGCGGACGCGGCGGGTGTGGCTGATGTGGTCTCTGCGAGTTTTGATGTGACGGCAGCCGCGGCATCGGCGCTGAATGAAGTCTCCGGATCGGGCCAGAGTGCACAAATCAACCAAACTCTTACTTCACCGTTTGTGGTGGAGGTTGTGGATGGGTTTGGCAATCCGGTATCCGGGGAGACGGTCGGCTTTAGTATTGTGGCAACGCCAACGGATGCGGCCGGGCAGAGCCTGAGTGCAGCCTCGGTTGTTACCGGTGCCAATGGGCAGGCAGCGAGCACGCTGACCCTGGGCGACAAGGTGGGCACCTATGGGGTGGATGCGGACTGGAGTACTTCCACGGTGAACTTTACAGCGGATGCGGAGTCCGGCGATGCCTCGGCGATGAGTGTAACCACACAGCCTTCAGCAACGACAGCGGGCGCTGCGATTGCCGGTCCGCCGGCGGTTACGGTGGTTGATGCGGGAGGCAATCCGGTGAGCGGAGTGGATGTGACGGTAAGCGAGCAGGGCAGCTATGTATTTGACGGGGGAACAACCACGGTTGCCACCGATGCTTCGGGTATTGCAACATTCAGTGACCTGGTTATTGAAACGGCCGATACCTATACGCTGGTGTTTAGTGCAACGGGTCTGGCTGATATTACCTCGAACAGTTTTACTGTAGATCCTGCGGCAGTAAGCGCCTCGGGTTCCACAGCTAATGCGACGAGTCCACATACGGCGGATGGTAGCGATGCCTCAACGGTAACCATCACACCGACGGATGTGTTTGGCAATGAAATTACTGGTCTTACGGATACGGACTTTACTGTGAACGTGGGCACTAACGCGGTGGCGGGCACGGTCACTGAGACGGCCACGGCCGGCACCTATGAGTTTACGGTCACCAACACGACCATCGAGACAGTCACTGTGGTGCATTACCGCTGACTGGGTGACCCTGGATGACCAGCGAAGCGATTGAATTCCAGGCTGGTGCAGCCTCAGAGATGAGCATCACCCAGCAGCCCACGTCAACCACAGCCGGAGAAGCGATTGCTCCGGGCTCCGGCCGTTGAGGTGACTGACGGAACCAACCCGGTGAGCGGTGTAAATGTGACGGCCATTTTAAGCAGCAATGATTTTACGGCAACCAGCACGGTTGTAGTAACGACCAACGGCAGCGGGATTGCCGAATTTGGGAATTTGGTGATAGAGACCGCCGGTACGGGGTATACGATTACCTTTGATGCGGATGCGGCGGGTGTGGCCAATGTGGATTCAGATCCATTTGAGGTGACCGCGGCATCGGTGAGCGGCGCTGAATGAAGTTTCCGGCTCAGGCCAGAGTGCACAAATCAACCAAACTCTTTCTTTACCGTTTGTGGTGGAAGTGGTGGATGGGTTTGGCAATCCGGTATCCGGGGAGACGGTCGGCTTTAGTATAGTGGCAACGCCAACGGATGCGGCCGGGCAGAGCCGAGTGCAGCCTCGGTTGTTACCGGACGAACGGGCAGGCAGGCGAGCACGCTGACCCTGGGCGACAAAGGTAGGCACCTATGGGGTGGATGCGGACTGGAGTACGTCCACGGTAAGTTTTACGGCTGAGGCGGAGTCCGGCGATGCCGATAGCGAAGCTCAGAAATTGGAGCCGATCCTGTGAGCGGACTGACTGCCAACGGAACCGATGTTTCGACGCTGACGATTACCGTTCGTGATGGTGGCGGTAACCTGCTGGAAGGTGAGGATGTCTTTTTTGAGATCACCGCGTGGAACCGGCGGGACGCTGAGTGCAGGTCCAGTGAACTCACAGACGCCTCCGGGCAGGCCACGGCTACCCTCACTTCTGTAGATGCCAACACAATTACGGTGACGGGGTATTTGGGTAGTGATAACAGTGGAGCGGCAGTAGGTACTGTCGGATGTTGATTTTGAGGCGGGAACGGCATCGAGCTGACAGTATTGATACGATTGGCTCCCCGCAAACAGCGGGTACACCTTTGAATCACGATTACAGCCCAGGATGGTAGCGGAAACACAGCGACGGGCTATAGCGGTACGGCTACCCTGAGCACTACGGCCGGGACGATCACCCCGGGCACGGCGAACTTTACCGCCGGAGTGGCCACGCTGGATGTGGAGGTAACCGATGCAGGAACCGGCCAGACGATCACGGCCGAGGATGGAACGATTAATGCTACCTCGAACACTTTTGATGTGGATGCGGGGCAGTAAGCGCCTCGGCCTCCTCAGCTACGGCGACGAGTCCGGCACACGGCAGATGGTACCGATGCCTCAACGGTGACGCATCACCCTGGCGGATGTGATTTGGCAATGTAGATTACGGTCTGGCTGATATGGACTTTGCTGTGGATGTGGGCAGCTCAACGCGACGTCGAGCACGGTGAGTGGTGACAGCCACGCGCCGGTGTCTATACGAGTTGACGGTCACCAACGCTGCCGCTGAGACAGTCACGCGTAGCCATTACCGCCGACGGCGTAACCCTGGACGATCAGCCTGTACGATTGATTTCCAGTAATTTATTCAAATAGAAAAGTTAATTTCATATTACAGATCAGTTCATCTTTACATTTTTTCAAAACGGTAAAGAAAATATTTTTTTGAATTGAGAACATTCTTATATTTGGGATCTGTTAAACAATTCGGGTGGTTAGCTCAGTTGGTTTAGAGCACCTGCCTTACAAGCAGGGGGTCATAGGTTCGAATCCTATACCACCCACATTTAGAAAGCCTTGCAACGATAGTTGTGAGGCTTTTTTTGTTTTAAGATTTGAGTTAAATCGAGGTTAGCTCAGCCACCCTGTGCCAGGCTTCGGATGGCAGGTTGGTTTAGAGCATCCCGATGCAGTACAATCGGGAGGGTCATAGGTTGAGCGTAACGCGAAATCCCGATGGTGTTTATCGGGATTCGAATCCAACCATAATCACTTAAGATGAAAGCCTTGCAATAAAATTGCAGGGCTTTTTGATCTCCAAAGAAGTTTGCGGTCTTTTTTACCGGTTACCTTTCTTATTATTGAACTATTTGACGTGAATAATTTGAACTGTGAATAACCGAAAGACGAAAAGCTGAATTGCTGATTTGAAGACCACCCCAGCGGGGTGTCCTGTTTATAGAATTAGAAATGGTTAAAAATCAACCGCCGAATAGAGTGCGTGGTTTGGGGCTCCGGTCAGGGATAGAGGCGCTGTCCAAACAGAACGGATTTATGCAGCAGAGCTGCATGATTGTCGTGTCTGGAGCGGAGCTCCATGACGAGCGAAAATACAGAGAGTCGATTATATTCAATCACCGGAAAACGAAGTTGGTGATTAAGATTAGATTAGTCAGTTAATCTGTCGGATCAGCCCCTCAAATCCACGCTCCTCAAGTTTCATCAGTTCCTCTCTGGCATCGGCTATACTGTTGTAGTTTCCGTAATAGATCATGAAAATGGGTCTGTCGCGATCGGGAATAAAACGCTGTTCAATTCGCACACCGTCACCAATCGACTCAGCAAACTGTTCAGCATAGTTTTCAAGATTATACTCGCCCACCTGAATGGTGTATGTAGGGTGGTTCAGGTTTTCCGGAATGGTAGCGCCGGCTTCAACCAGGAACAGTTCCACTTCGGCTACACCTCTGTCGAGCATGTCAATATCCTCAGCTGCTGCTTTTGAAAGATCGATAATGCGGTCTTGTGCATAGGGCCCGCGATCGTTGATTCGCACTTCCACCGATTTGTTATTTTCTGTATTTACAACCTCTACTATGGTATCGAAAGGAAGCGTCCGATGGGCAGCGGTAAGAGCATCTTTGTCGAACCGTTCACGGCTGGAAGTGAGGCGACCGTCAAACCCCGGACCATACCAGCTCGCCTTACCGGTTTGCAGTATTTCATTTGCGGGGTTCTCTTGATCGCCATCTTCGATGGATCTTTCACCGTTGCACGCACAAAGCACTAGTAGCAAATAACCCAAAACCGGGTAAATAAATATTATTCGTAGAAGTGATTTCATAAGAGCTTGTGTAATGATGGATTAATCCTTGCTAAAAATAAAGTAAAATCTGCAATAGTTAGATTTTAATATGTGATTCATCATATGGTACGTGCCGTACGGCACTTGTTCAGGGTGGGAAATCTTTATCACCCACAATGAATTGTGGGGGCTACAATGTTGGTCGTGTCTGACGACACTTTAGTTCCTGTCATGATTGCGAGTCCCTCATATTTGTTATCAATATCAGTGCGAAAGATGACATGTTACCATTACCTGCCAGCAAAAACCCAAATGGCGTAGCCATGGTGAACATCATAGCCACAGGTTTCAACCTGTGGTATAGGATATGTGATAATTGTGTAGAATGCCGTAGGCATGGTACAGAAAGACTGTTTTAATTCAGCAGAGCTGCATGTTTCTCATCCCGGAACGGTGCACCGCGACGAAGAAGTTTACTGCCACCTATTCCTCCGGCTATATTTCTAATTATCGAATCATTGCAAGGGAATAATTTGGACTGCGAATAATCGAACGACGAACAGCTGAATTGCGATTTGGGAATCACCCCAGCGGGTGTTCTGTTTATAGAATCAGCCATGATTAAATAATAATCCGCCAAATTGGGTGCGTGGTTTGAAGCTCCGGGCAAGGTAGAGGCGGAGTCCATACAAAATGGGTTTGTACAGCAGAGCTGTATACATGTTGTCCCGGAGCAGAGCTCCATGACGAGGGACGATCAATGAGGGCAGGCGATCTGTTGGACAAGAGGAAATGACCCAACGAAAAATGATTAAATGACCGACTTTAACCCGCCAGCTTTCCTTCGCTGAAGCTTCGTTAAACAAGACCTGCAATGGCAGTATGCAGACGGGGAGTGTGAACTGGGAATAATCAGACTATGCATATTCGACTGGATCACCCCGGCGGGTGTTGACTGTTTATAGCATAAGAGCGAACAAATAATTACCCGCCGAACAGAGTGTGTGGTTTGGAGCTCCGGGCAGGATAGAGGCGGTATCTACTGGAGAAGGATTTAATGTCAAGACGGAGCACTTCAATAAGCTGGAATAATCACGATGAGTGGAAGCGAGTTCAAGTCGAATACCAATAGCTTAAGAAGCTCAGTTGATTTCATCTGTCCTGATTAAATTGTTTGATCAGAGTGATCAGCAACATAAAAAAGGCTTTGATCTAAGCAGACTCAAAGCCTTTTTCTAAATTAAAAGTTGAAACCCTATTCTACACTTAGTTAGAGGACTCATAGCCCGTCATTACTGCATGAGCGATAACATAAACTTGGCCGGAAAGGCCATCAACTTCATAAACGATTTCGGTATCAGAACTTGAAGTTACGTTATCATTGCTGGAATACTGGCCGGGTGCAACGGAAATTTTTCCACTTCTCAATTTTAGGCAATGGGTCATTACTCGCATGCAGATGAGTTTCCTCAAAAGAAGTACCCTCAGCAGCAGAGAATGTAACGGTCATTTTTCCATCACTGTAGTCGATCTTAACGTCACCTGAATACTGTCCTTTCGACAAGATTACAGAGACCTGCTCCGGCATATAAGAGGGAAATGAATATTGACCTTCTTCAAGCTTTCCATTATGTCCAGCCCCATCTGGCAGATGTGAGGCTTAATTCTGCTGGGAAACAGTTTGCGTAACCTTCTAAACCCCAGGGGATTCCCGCAATTCCCCAATGGTTGGAATCGTAGTTGCCGCCATAAGCAAAAGCAGTTTCATCACACTGTAGTTATAAGAGTTTGAGTACTCTTCGCTTGTGCCAATTACGCACATTGTTTTATCCTTACCGCCAAACCAGAGATCTGATGTGCCGGAAAATTCTGCAGTTTTAGCTGTGTTTCCTTCCTTATACGGCGTCGATAATAAATTGAACTTTTTCTTTGTCGAAATTTATCTGACCATTTGAAACAACCTCTGACGGCAGCTCGTCAACAGGCATGTTCATGTCAAACTCCTGAAATGGAACTAATTGACCAAACCGCTACCTGAATTTCGCGCCAGGTAATTTCGGGATCGGCTTTAAGTAGTGCGTCCTTGATTGTAAAAAGGCGATTGACGTCTTTAAACTGTTCATCATCTTCTGTGGAATAAATACCAACTCCGTCATATATAGCGTTGTTGCTTGAAATCGGGTCTTTCCAGGCTATACAGTAAGCTTCCCGCTCGCCATTCGAAATCAATGTGTTCCACTCAACATTCTGGATGTCAATATTAAAATTACTGGTAGATCCGCGATTGACCGTGATGGCAACATTTTCAGCTCCCTCAATCTTCGTGACATTTGGTACTGGATCAAGAGACTCATTAAGTCCCTCCTCAGAAGTGACTTCACAGGCTGTAAATGCCAAAACTGATGCTATAAATAAAAATAGAAATGCTAGTATACCCCTGGTTAACATATTGTTCTCCCATAAATTTTTAGTTGATTTTACCTAAAGCAAATCACTCAATTTGCCTGATAAGTTTATACTATAAAATATGTAGGCCAAGAAAAAGTTAATTGTATCTAATAATATGCTTCTAATATTTTGCGGGTTGGGCATATATCATATGAGCGTTATTCAAAAAATTAAATTGCGGGTACGCAAAGTTGGTCGTATCTAGCGACACTGAGTCGGAATCAGGCATAATAACTCCGATTGTTAAACATCTATCAAGGCTGAAATCGAAAATGGATAAGTCTGCTTCTCATATGTTTTGGATTGTTAGCAAATCTGGTGTAGCCATAGCAAACATTACAGCCACAGGTTCCAATCTGTGGTGTAAGAAAAGTGCTCGTAGTATAGAATGCCGTAGTCATGGGGCATTTTGGTTGATCCTGTCTGAATGACACTCGGTTGAAATAGGAACTATCTAAAGCTTACTTCTCTACTACAGTAATCACTGTTTGAACATCGGCCGGAGTGGCTGCGATTACAGCAAACCTTGAGTTCTCACCGGGTTCGTAAGTTTTATAACCGGCTTCCACTATCTCAAGGATTTCTTCCAATACTTCCATGTTAAAAAGAGGCTGTCCGTCACGGAAGATACCTGAAGGTGAATTTTCAGGATCTATGGTTGCTACATCGAACTCCGGGTTTCCTCTAAGTGTCCACACAGCGAGCTGAATTTCAAGATAGGTCATTTCCGGCATTGAGCTATGAAGGTCATCAACAATGTTAAACAGATAGTTAATGGGTTTCCAGCTCTCAACATTGTAAGTAGAGTAGAGTGGAATGTTTTCATAAGTACTATTGGATGCATTTATGGGCTTTTGCCAATCAATACACCATCCCTCTCTTTCACCGTTGGTAATAATGTCATTTGTACCTATGCCGGAGAATTCAATTCGGAAATAACTTTCATCGCTTTTGTTAACCGTAATTGAGGTATTTGAGGTTTCGGATATAAGTGAAACTTCTTCAACTGTTTCAAGTGAATCTTCCAAAGCAGATTGGGTTGAAACATCTGTGCATGATGTAATCACTAATGACATTAAGAATGGAAATATAAAACTGTAATTGTTCCGATTAATCATGAAATTTGCTCTAAAGATGATAGTTAAATTTGGTGTATTTACTTAATCAATATTAGAGACTATTGGAGCTAATCGCAGTTATTTTAATTTAATTTTTGAATGGTATATCACAACTGGGGCAACTGGTTAAAGGCCCCGACACATTGATGATCAGATAATAGGGAGGGGGGGGCTAAAAGAAGCTTTATTTAAAGTTATTTATAAGGAATTTTGGAAAACCATAGTACGTATATTGGTTAATCTTATAAATTAATTCTAATACAAAAACTAAGAGTTCTTAGTTTTTTTTCCGGTAGCACTAATCGTAATTCTGTCCTTGAATTCATAAATATGAGGGACTTTGAAAAGCGCTAGATGTTTCACACAGTGCTGTTTTATAGTTTCCTCTGTTATAGTCTTATCTGAACCATTATTGACAACAACTGTTGCTTTTAAAGCCTCACCCTGTATTTCACTTTCAATCCCCTCAATTGAACAGTCCAGAACTTCGGGTATTTGCAAAATTACAGCTTCAATTTCCTTTGGACTAATTCTTTTACCTCCCACCTTTATAATCTCCTTCTTCCTGGCAGTAATGTAGATATATCCATCCTCATCTACCGTTCCAAGATCACCGGTATACAGCCAACCGTTTCGCAAGGCTTGCTGGGTTCTTTGTTCATCGGCAAAATACCCGATCATGATATTATCTCCCCTGGCCTTCACCTCGCCAATTTCTCCGGGCTTGATCTCTTCCCCGGAATCATTAACCACTTTCAGTTCCACACCGGGCATTCCATTTCCCATGGATCCTTTCTTCTGCTTATACAATTCAGGGGGGAGATAGGAGAGCCGGGCGGTGGCCTCCGTTTGCCCGTACATTACGAAAAAATTAATATCAGGGTGACTTTTGATGAATTCATCAATAAAGACCGTTGCCAATTTCCCTCCCGCTTGGGTGACATACTTCAAATTTGGAAAGTGCGTCTGTTTAAACGTGTCAGATTTTCGTAACAGGATTTGGAAATGACTGGGTACACCCGCAAATCCCGTACATTCATAATCCAGTAAATTTTTGATGATTGTTCCCATGAAGATAAAGGAGTTGTTCAGCACAATGGATCCGCCCACTCTAAGATGTGTATGTAGCAGTGACAGCCCATAGCAATAATAAAAAGGAAGAACCACCAGCATCCTGTCGTTATAATCCAGCTTAAGGTACTCAATAATAGAACCCGTGTTGGCAATAAGATTCTTATGCGATAGCATAACTCCTTTGGGTTTACCGGTAGAACCGGAAGTAAAAATGATCTCTGCGCATTTCTCCCGGTCATAATCCGGTTCAGCTTCCAATAAAGTCTCAGGCGTTTTCAATTCCGCCAGCTCTTTCTGATCCATACAACGGTATCCATCCAAGGGAAGCTTTTGTTTAATATCATTTGTCAGAAAAATCAGCGCCGGATCTATTAAATCGGTAATGTATTCAAAATTCTTTTCTTCAATTGCAGGATCAAGGGGAATGCAGATGTTTCCGGATTTTAAAATTGCAAGGTATGTAATCAGAAAAAACCTGTTGTTTACCGAAATGACAGGAATGTATTTATTTTGACCGAATTCATTTCGGAGCCATGTGGCCAAGCTTAGGGAATCATTGTAGAGCTCTTTAAATGTGGTTTCTTCCTTTCCCAGTAAGAATGGCTTACTAAGTTGATAGGTATTTTCTAAAAAGTAGTCGAATGAATTCATGGTACAAGACTAACATTATAGAACGCTGATAACGGAGACTCGCCATCAGCGTTCTATTCTCTTAACTCTGATAATAACTTCTAACCGGTGACATCCTAAGATATTCCGTGGTTCGTTGCTTTCGTTCGAAATTTCTAAAAAGTGCCTTAACCCGATCTTCTGTTTCATCCATAACCTCAGCCACTTCCGCGGGATCATATCCATTTTCAAAACCATACCAATAAATATCCATTAAATTAAACGGCAATTGATAGAAAAATTCTTCCTGGCTTTGCTCAGCTGAGTAGGTATCGGTTGTGGGAGTTCTTTCTATTATTTTTTCGGGTATTCCGAGATATTCTGCCAATTGGTAAACCTGAGTCTTATAAAGATTTCCGATAGGCATTACGTCAGCGCCGCCATCACCATATTTTACGAAAAATCCCTGTTCCTGCTCATGCTTGTTCGGTGTTCCGATAACTGCATAATGCAATGCTTCGGCATGATAATACAGCATAGACATTCTTGAACGTTGCTTGAAATTTGAGGCTGCCACAATCTGTAAATATTCTTTGGTATGTAAGATCTTGTCTTTCTCATTACCATCTTTATCGATGATGGTAAGTGAGAAGATAGGAGGCAGGTTATTGTACAATCCACTCTGTCTTACGCCAATTTTCATCTTCCATGTTTCCGGATCATACTCCGGGAATACACGTTTTGCCGCTTCATCCCTGCGTTCATAACATCCGAAACCTTTGAGGGCTCCGGTTATATCTTCTTTGATTGCTTTAACACCGAATTTGTCTGCCAGCTCCTGAGCAAGCATCTCACTGTCGGGACTTGAATCGTGCTCCGGAAGCATAACACCCAAAACATTATCGGGCCCTAAGGCTTTTGCTGCCAGTGCCATGCAAACAGAAGAGTCAATTCCTCCACTTATACCTACCACACCGCCAAATCGTTTGAGATTTTTGTTTACATCGGTTTGGATTTGCTTGATGATGTTGTCGGCAACTTCTTCGACGTTTTCGAGGAGGATGATCTCTTTTGAGAAAGGTTTGTTTTTAGTCATTGTTTTTTAGTTTGTTGTGATGAAATTTTTTTAAAAAAAATGGCATTAGTTTGCGTAAAACAAAGTTTATGTATCCTTGATAATTTTTAAGTTATTCAATTTATCCGGTTCTTTTCCTTTGTATCTACCCTCCATGAACTGCGAATACAATAAATGTGTAGAAACAATCGCAGTTAACGCCATATTATCCACCTCCGAGCCGGCACCGCTCCTTTCTATCTTCGCAATCAGATCAGATATGGATTTAGGATTAAAGATTCCAACCTTTTTTATGGTTCTCTCCGAAAGCATTTCCCTAACATAGTCAGGCTTATCTTTCGAAGCCAGAACGCTCTTTATCGGTGCCCGGTATGCCTGCTTGGAACGGTTAAGTATGCTATCGGGGATTTTATTTTTTAATAATTTCTTTAGAAGGTATTTCTCATTTAAACCTTTCAGCTTAAAAGAATCCGGTAGAGATGTGCAGAATTCAATCACTCTGTAATCGAGAAATGGATACCTTCCCTCTACGGAGTTGGCCATAGCCATGCGATCTCCCTGAGAGGATAATAGGTAACCCGACATAAATACGGTGGATTCCAGCCACTGGGATTTCTCCAGACCTCCCCAGCTATCAAATCCGGCAGGAATTCTTGCTTCCAGCTTTTCAAAGGGAGAAAAATCATTCAATGCCGATTTAATTTCGTCTGAAAAATGCTTCTTTATATGATTTGAATTGTTCCAGCGAAGCAGGTGTGAATAAAATGGATTTTCTGTGTCCTGCAGTTTGAACCCGAAGAACATTTTTAAAATAGCCGGGTTAGCATTCTGCATCTGTGGCAGGTAAGGATAAAGTTTTTTCAACAAAAGCGGCCGGATTTTGGAATCGGGTTGCTTTGCCCAGAATCTGCGGATTTTCGCTTCTTTAAAAATATTATAACCGGCCAGCATCTCATCTGCCCCTTCGCCCGTAATCACTACTTTTATATCACTGTTCCTTACTTGCTCAGAAAGCAAAAGCATGGGTGTAGGGGCAGTCCTGATCATTGGAGTTTCAGAGTGCCAAACAGCCTTAGGGAAACTCTCTCCAATTTCCTGTGAACTGCAGCTTATATACCTGTGATTAGTATCAAGGTATTTAACAGCTTCCTGCTGGTAAGCACTCTCGTCAAAATCTTTCTCCTGGAACCCGATGGAGAAGGTATTCAGTACACGCGATTCCAATTTTTTTATATACGATACGGTTGCACTCGAATCTATTCCCCCACTAAGGTAGGCAGCAACTTCCACATCGGCTCTCAGCCTAATTCTTACGGCATCGGTTAGAAGTTCATTAAACTGCTCCTGTGCCTCTTCCAGGCTGATGGAGTGATTAATTTTACTGAAATCCAGCTCCCAGAATTTTTCAATATGTAACCCTTCTCTGCTATAGGTCATGAAATGACCCGGAGGAAGTTCGTATACATTCTTAAATACAGTATCCGGAGTAATAGTTGTCCAGAAAGTATATACCTGGGAAAGGTTTTCAGGACTAAATTCCGGCTTCAGCTTTTTGTTCTCAAAAATAGATTTGATCTCAGAAGCAAAGGTTAACTCCCCATTCGGAGAGAGATTATAGAATAACGGCCGTATACCCACCCTGTCGCGGGCAAAAAAGGCCTCTTCTTTTTGCTTATCCCAGATAGCAAAGGCAAATTGCCCGTTCAATTTTGAAAGACAATTTTTGCCGAATGTTGCATAAAGCTGGACCAGTACTTCAGTATCGGAATGGGTAGCAAATTTGTTGCCTCTGGCTTCAAGTTCTGCTCGTAATTCCAGGTAATTGAAAATTTCCCCGTTGAAGACTATCCAATATCTGCCGGATGGGTCGGAGAGAGGTTGTTGTCCACCTGCAATATCAATAATTCGTAATCTTACATTACCTAATGTGGCAAAAGGGGATTGATAAATACCACTTTCGTCAGGTCCGCGATAGCTTATTACAGAGAGCATATTTTCTACTGTATACTCTTTGTTAGACTTGCTTTGATAATCAATGATACCAGCAATTCCGCACATTATTATGAATCGGATTTACGGATTACGAAGTCAGTGATAGCATTAATCGATTCGAAGTTTTCTTCAACCAGGTCGGAATCTGTAGTTGAGATTCCAAAATTTTCCTCGAGTAGAGTGATGAGTAAAACAAATCCCATGGAATCGAAATAACCTTCTTCAAAAATCAATGTATCATTCTGAATCTTACTCTCTTCTAGACCTGTCACTTCAAGTATGTGGTCTTTAATTTCTTGTTTCATTTGAATTGTGTCTACATCCATCTCAATATTATTTGCTTTCATTTTTCACAGTTGTTTTGTTCATAAGCCAAGACATTAATTGTCTATTATAAAAAAATTGTGGAAGCAGCGTGAATTAGGAATCTCTTATATACTATTATTTCTGTTATCGTACATCGAAAAACTTTTTCTCGATGCAGGTTCTTTCTCACCATCTGATTATAACCCTATAATCCTGGAATCGTTAGAAATGCTTCAAAGTGTGTCTGTATAGCAATGTCAAACCCGCTTTGGTGCAGACCACGCAGTTTCGCTTGCGCGATTGAAATTCAATTTTTGAATGTAATCTGCCCTGTAGGGGCAAAATATCAATAGCCCTCCCGACCAAATACATCGGGACAGGCGAAGCGAAATCTGGGGTATATGAGGCAACATACATGATTCGCAGAACAGTGGGCGTGAATTGTAATGCGCTTAACGGATAGAGGCGATTGCATTTCAATAATACAGTGTTTGCAGGGTTTAGGTCATTGGATTGAATTGAAAGCATGGATTTTTTGCACTGTAATTGATATTTTGGAGATCTCTCGGCTCTCCGCCGGTTGGCATATCACTCACGCATGACAGATTGGTTCGGACCCATCGTGCCTTTCGTGGTAGCCGGACAGGCTCCTATGCCGCAAACGCACGGCACAAGGAAGGGGAGCTTCATAAATAAGTACGTAATCATCAAAATTATTTTTTGAAAGTGGTTTTTGTCACTCTTGTAATAGTGATGCCCTGCTTTTGGGCAAAATTAGGCGCTACTGGTGACAGATTAGGAAAAGCTTCAAACTACGCATCAAACACCCCTCTCTCCTTCGCTAAAGCTTCAAGAGTACTCCCCTCCCCGATAAATGCACTCGGGGCCAGAAAAACACTGGCAGGGGAGATTTATTTTGTCAATACCGAAATAGTGTTGCCACGGTTTGGGCAAAATTAGTCGCTCAGCATGACAGGGGTGTGGTTGAGACTGTCGGCGTATTGGTTATTGTAATTAAGAAAACTTTTGCAGATTCTTGAATCAAATAAAGCAGTCGGGTAGTGAACCATTTGTAAAGATAGGGGTGAGTTTAATATGTTACATCAAGCTAACGATAAAACAACAGTGTATAGATTTAGATTACAAAAACAATCAGCAAGAAAGCCTGACTTTATTTTGTAATTTACTATAAATGTATGAGTTGAAGTGAGGAAGAACGTTTAATCATAACAGAAAGCAGTTACTGAACAAACAAAATTGCTTCGCTAAGGTTTTTATACCTAAGTAATCAGCATTAAGAATTGCTAATTCTGCCTGCTATGCTGTTATTTTTCGCTTCAATCGGGTATCATTGTTTTCGCGTATCATCACTTGAAGTCTTGGAAAAATTGATGGTAGAAAAAGACTTATATGAGGTAAATGAGTATGTCAGATATAATACACAGTGATAATGAAGGGAGAGGACCAAATCAAAGAAGTAAGTTCGAGTTTGTCCCGGTAAATCCAATGGCAAACCAAGACCAAGGCGGTCAGGGAGGGTTAGACCCAAAATACCTGGTCTCCCTGATTTTAAAATATAAATGGCTGATTCTGCTGTTTGTGATTTTAGGTGGAACAGGAGCGTGGTTTTACTCTGATACACTGACTCCTATCTATAAAAGTAGCGGAACCATGATTATTAGTGCCGGATCTTCGGGCGATGATGAGCTGTCGAGAATTATATCCCAAACCACCGGAGTGGGTACCAGCTCTACGATAGCGAATGAGATTCAGGTACTGAAATCCCGGGATTTTGCACAAAAAATTGCGGGGTCACTCATTGAAGAGGAACCGGGTGACCATCGTGCTTTTCCTGTACTTTGGAACGTGGATGAAGAAGGGAATATAAGCAGGGCTTCTGAAGCACAAGTCACCGGTCGAATTCGAAGGAATTTGAGTGTAAACAGATTAGAAAGAGATTCGGAAATCATAGATATTAGCTTTGAAAGCCCTTCTCCTGAAGAGACATCTCATGTTTCAAACATGGCAATGGAGATCTATGTTGAAAGCTCAACACAGGAAAATCGAAGAGCTGCTGAATTAACAGCTGAATTTCTGGAGAGAGAGAAAAGAGATATTGAACAGAAGCTTCAACAGTCTGAAAAAAGGTTGCAAGAGTTTATGGATAACACCGGGATTGTTCAGATGGACGAACAGGCTTCCGGAATTGTAACGCGTCAAACATCGATTGAGATGGAGCTTCAGCAAGTCAAATTGGAGCTGGAGTCCGTGAATCAAGCCATTCAAAATCATGAACAGAGGATGGAGAGCCTGAAGCCGGGATTGACGGAGCAGTTTTCAGAGGCTATCGGTCCCCGAATTCGAAATTCTCAGGAACAGCTTGCAAGGTATGAGGGAGAACGAACCTTAATTTTGACCCGAAATCCTAATGTGAGAGATCGGGAGCAGACTCCGCCAAGATTAAAGTTTTTGGATGAAGAGATTGAAAGGGTAAAGAATGAGATCAGAGATCTTTCGGCTCAGCTTTTTACCGAAGATGAAGAGTATACCGGAATGGACAGTGAGGAGAGAGCTCAAATGATCGCGACCATTCAAACTAGATTAACAGAACTGAGAATTCAACAAAATCAGCTTCAATCCAGAAGCGAGGCATTGGAGCAGCGGAAACAGGAGATTGAACAGGATTTAAACTCTCTGCCGGAAGGAATGATGCAGTTGGCTCGCCTCCAGAGAGATGTTGCGATGAATGAAGAGCTTTATTTGACGGTTTCACAGAACTATGCGGAGATGTCTGTATTAAGACAGTCTCAGTTCGGTTTTGGCCGCATTGTAGATACAGCATTGACTCCCCGAATACCTATCAGTCCAAACAAGAAAATAATTTTGTTGGTGGGTATTATGCTTGGTGGGGTTCTCTCAGCGGGAATCATTTTTGTTCGTGAGTTCATGGACAACAGTGTAAATAACCTTGATATGTTGAGAACATCCTATCTTCCCCTTTTAGCGGCCGTACCGGTTTTTGATAAGGTTTCAAAGAAAGATAGAAAATCTTTTACTACAGGCGAAGGGGATGTGCCTAAAGAGCTGGTGCTTCTGCAGGACAGATCCAACCTTGCATCGGAAGCCATCCGAAGGGTGAAATATAATCTCATCTATCAGAATGGTGATACTCCGCCAAAAACGATTGCCGTGACCAGTGCCGAAAAAGGAGATGGAAAGTCTACCATTGTTTCAAACCTGGCCGTATCATTTGCTGATGACGGGTATAAAACACTCTTAATTGATACCGATTTCAGGCGGCCTAAAGCTGCACACCTATTTTGGATATGAAAATGAGAATGGCATAACCGATTACTTGAACGGCAAAATCAAGTTAGTGGGTCTGTTGAAGGAGACGGACAAAAACATGCTGAAATTAATTACCTCAGGTACTCGCTATGAGGCTCCTGATACAATTGTGAACAGTAAAAAATTCAATGAATTTCTGTCTCAGATGGAAGAGGTGTTTGATGTGATTATTTTGGATACCCCACCCTTTGGAATTGTGAGTGATTCAACCGCTCTTCTGAAAAGAGTAAAATCTACCATTCTGGTCACGAAATACAGAAAGACAAACCGTGGAGTGTTTCAGAAAACGGTCGAAGATTTGGAGCGGATCAATGCAAAGATCAGCGGAATTGTCGTAAATGGATTTGATCATAAAAAAGAAACTTCAGGATATTACGGTTCCGGTTATTATAAATCTATGTATGAAAGTTATGAGTCGTATGTTTAAAGGTATTTCGAAATGAGAGACAGAGCGAATTTCTATTCAAAAACAAAAAATATGCAACACATTATAACCTATGCTGCAGTAGCTATCATATCATTAATGGCGATTCCGGCTCAGGCGCAGCTTCCGGAAACATTAAGCGATCGATATATAAGAGTGGCTGAAATGGGGCAATTGGTTGACTCAGTAAATGTGTGGGGAGATGTTGGAAGCTCCGGTCGTTATTTGATACCGGAGGATACCAACCTTCCGGATTTAATTTCATTCAGCTTTGGGTACGGTCAGGTACGTGGTGGAGGCAGTCAAAGTAATGTCGATTGGACAAAGACACAGGTTGAAATTAAGGTGTCCAGATTTAATGAAAACAGGAGGGTGGTGGAGGTAGCCTACTTCAGATATTTATACCACGATCCTGAACCTGTGGAAATGTGGGAGTTTGAGCTTCAGAATAATGATATCGTAACTGTAAGAGTTCGAAATAAACCCTCTTTGACTGATTACGTAGGGGTTATAGCTCCGGTGCTAAGCGTGATAACGACTACGTTGATTTTATGGGATCGATTTAGGGAATAGACTTTCTTGACGATTTAGTTAGATGATGCAAAATTAGTTTTCAAGTCACTTGTGTAAGAATTCAAAAAGTAAAATGGAGATTAATAAAAAAATTTACATCGCTGGGCATAACGGAATGGTTGGTTCTGCGATTAAAAGAAGGCTTGAGTCAGAAGGTTATACCCACCTAATTACAAGATCCAGCAGGGAGCTGGATCTCAGAAATCAAAAAGCTGTTAAAGACTTTTTTGATGTTGAAAAACCGGATGTAGTGATCGATGCAGCTGCCCGTGTGGGTGGAATACTTGCCAACCGCGACTATCCCTGGCAGTTTCTGTACGAAAACCTGGAAATTCAGAATAACCTGATTTCAGCAGCTCACGAAAACGATGTCGAAAAGCTGATTTTTCTTGGGAGCTCATGTATCTATCCGAAACTGGCCGAACAACCGCTACAGCGAAGATTCGCTGCTGACCGGCCCGCTGGAACCCACCAATCAATGGTACGCCATCGCCAAGATTGCAGGGGTGAAGATGGTGGAAGCGTTGCGTGAGCAGTTTGACCGCGACTACGTTTCACTGATGCCAACCAATCTTTACGGGCCAAATGACAATTTTGATTTAAAAACCTCTCATGTGCTTCCGGCGATGATCCGGAAATTTCATGATGCGAAAATTGCCGGCCATACACCCGTTCCGCTATGGGGAACCGGTTCGCCGATGCGGGAATTTCTGCACGTAGATGATGTGGCTAGCGCCGTGCTTTTTGCGCTCACAAACGATATGAAGCATGATCTCTATAATGTGGGGACAGGAAAAGATATTACGATAAAAGAGCTGGCCTTAACCATTCAAAAAATTGTGGGTCATGAGGGAGAGATCGAATGGGATACCTCCAAACCGGATGGAACCCCGAGAAAACTGATGGATGTCTCAAGAATGAAAGAAGCCGGGTGGACATACAGCATTGAACTTGAGGATGGAATTCGATCAACGTATGAGTGGTTTCTGGAGAATATTGAGACTATTAAGGAAGTGAAATTGTAGAACTGTGGAATTGTCGAACTGTCGAGAGCGGGGTTGTATTTAATGCGTAGAACTGGGAAAACTGAGGGGTTGGTCAATGAAACCGGATGAAAACAGTGATTGTTCTGAATAAGCGATTTGATAAACAAATTAAATTCAAACACATTCGATTCAACAATTCAACAGTTCAATACGATTATACCATTAGGTTCATACTAAAATTAAATGCACGGAGGGGATATGGATAACGAATTTTATACATACAGTTTTGAGAAGTTGGAAGTTTGGCAAGCGGCAAGGAAATTCAAAAAGACGGTTTATCAGGTAACCGGAAATTTTCCAAAAGAAGAATTATTCGGATTAACATCGCAGATAAGAAGATCTGCAGGAAGCATAACCTCAAATCTGGCTGAGGGTTCGGGCAGAGCAAGTGATAAAGATAAAGCCCATTTTACAAATATGGCATACACCAGTGCACTGGAAACAATAGATCATGTCATTACTGCATTAGATATGAACTTTATTTCAAAAGAAACTTATATCGACTCTCGGAAGAGTTTGGATGAAATCATAAACAAGTTGAATTCACTATATAAATATCAAATAGGAAGAAAAAGTAACTTAAAAGATTTCATCCCTAGAAAAGAGGAATAAACGGCTTTAAAGTTATTTTTCTCTCGAATATTTTCGGGATCGGGACGATAAATTCAACGATTCAACAGTTCATCAGTTAGACAAAATCTACCCAAAAAATTTAAACGTATTCTACAGCTCATGACTATGAAAAAAAACAAAACCGCTCTCATCACAGGAATCACCGGGCAGGACGGCTCCTATCTGGCGGAACTTCTATTAGATAAAGGATATGAGGTTCACGGGATCAAGCGGCGTTCCAGTTCATTTAATACATCCCGGGTAGATCACCTCTACACCGATCCCCATTTCAACGGGCTGCCGTTTTATATGCACTACGGCGATATGACCGATTCCACCAATCTGATTCGTATTATTGAAGAGACTCAGCCGGATGAGATCTATAATCTGGCAGCGATGAGTCACGTTCAGGTCTCCTTCGACTCTCCCGAATATACGGCTGATGTGGATGGCCTTGGGGCGTTGCGTATGCTGGAGGCGATCCGGATTCTGGGAATGGAGAAAAAAACAAAATTTTACCAGGCATCAACCTCCGAGCTTTATGGGAAAGTTCAGGAAACTCCTCAAAAGAGACGACTCCGTTCTATCCCCGCTCACCCTATGCCGTTGCCAAACTCTATGCCTACTGGATTACGGTGAACTACAGGGAGGCTTACGGTATTTTTGCGGCGAACGGAATTCTGTTTAACCACGAATCTCCCCGGCGAGGTGAGACGTTTGTGACACGGAAAATTACCCGTGCAGCAGTCCGAATTGCGGAGGGAGTGCAGGAGAAACTTTTCCTGGGCAATATGAATGCAAAACGTGACTGGGGTCATACCAAGGATTTTGTAAAAGGGATGTGGCTGATGATGCAGCAGGATGAACCGGAGGATTATGTGCTGGCGACAGGCGAAACGACTTCGGTTCGGGAATTCTGCAACATGGCGTTCAGGCATGCGGGTATTGATCTGGAGTGGAAAGGTGAAGGGGTCAATGAAAAGGGAATCAATAAAGCGACCGGAAAAGAAATTATTGAAGTAGATCCCCAGTATTTCCGGCCAACCGAAGTAGAACTGTTGCTGGGTGATCCATCAAAAGCCAAAGAAAAACTGGGATGGGAGTTTGAATATAAAATTGACGACCTGGTAAAAGATATGGTGGAGTCGGATATGAAGAAGCTGAAGCAATCAACCTGACAGCCTGAGCTTCGAAGCGGAGCGAAGTTCCTGTAAGCGTTGAGTGCTCCTTTGGCGCCTGTAATTGTTGAACTGTCGAATTGTCGAATCGTGAAATTTCATAATATTAACTTGACACATGATTTAAAATCAACAACTTTCGGTTCAACGGTTCAACGGTCCACGGTCCACGGTCCACGGTCCACGGTCCACGGTCCACGGTCCACGGTCCACGGTCCACGGTCCACGGTCCACGGTCCACCAATAAATCCAACTATATGAAACTGACCACCCTCACCATTGTGCTATTGTTCATACTGAACACTTCTGCGGAGGCACAGCTTAAAGAAGCAGCGCAGCTGGCAACGCTTTCACCTACCATTCTGGTGATTTACAGTGATATCGACAATTATAAAAAGAGCCATTATATGGTGAGCACAATCGGATATCTGGGCAGCTATATGATTCTGGAATCCAAATGGAAAGCGGCGCTTCTTACTTTGCTGTTGGGAGCGACAAAGGAGTTGGTTTATGATGAGATGCTGGGCAGAGGAGAGCCTCTGTGGGAGGATATGAAGTGGAATACGCTTGGGGTAGCGTCAGGGGTTTGTCTTTACAATTTCACTCAAATTTTAAAAGGTGAATTCTAGTCAATGTTTGTTGGTAGATGAATTCAGTTAATAGATATCTGTTATTTCTTTAATTTCTGTCTTGGATTGCAGGATTAAACCGGGCTGAATTAAGAAATTCAAATTGAACTTTCACGTTTGCTAATTATAACTTAATCATGTGTAATATTTGAATTTAGAGAATAATTTGCTTTGAAATCATTGATAAAAAAACTTGTCTATATTCTGCCAAAAGGAGATCCTTTTAAGGTGGCGATACTCTTTGTTTTGATGCTTATTGCGGCCGGGATTGAAGTTATTGGTATCGGTATGATACCTGCTTTTGTCTCTATTGTTCAGGCACCTGACCGTGTTTTGCAGTATGAACCTCTGATGGGGCTGTGGGAAATGCTTAATATTACTACCGCCAGAGATCTGCTCATTCTGGGCTCGGTTGCTTTGGTCGGGGATTTTTATTCTAAAAAGCGCGTATATACTGGCGTATAATTACACGGAAGCGAAGTATGTATATAACAGGAGATACCTCTTAAGCCACCGGTTAATGAGTTCCTACATGCAGGCACCCTATACCTTTCATCTTGGTAGAAATTCTTCTGAACTGCTCCGAAACACCATTGTTGAAGTAAACATTATTGTAAACAATGTTTTCACTAACCTTTTAAAAATTAGCAAGGAAGGGCTGATGGCTCTTTCCATTCTTATATTTCTATTTGCCATGGAACCGCTGATCTCCCTTGTTGTTATTGCTTTTTCGGGAATTGGAGCAGGCAGCTTTATTTTCTTCACTCAGAAAAAGGTGAAACGTTATGGAGAACAGGAGCAGAGGCACAGGAGAAATATGATTCAGGCTTTACAGCAAGGGTTCGGTGGGATTAAGGATGCACGGGTCTTGAACAGGGAGAACCTTTTTATTGAAAAGTTTCGTATCGAAGCACGCGAAAGTACCCTGCTCAAAACCTACATTCAATATATTCAACAAATCCCAAAACCGGTTGTTGAGACCACAGCCGTATTGGCGATGATGCTGATCTCCGCCATCATGGTGTGGCAGGGGCGCCCCATGAGTACGATTATTCCGATTCTTACTCTATTTGCCATGGCTACCGTTCGGCTTATGCCCGCTATTCAACAGCTAAGTACACTCTACACATCACTGCGATACAATCTTGTGGCTATAGATCCCATTTATGATGATTTAAAAGAGCTTGAAGAGTACAGAAACAACTTTTTAGCAGATCGAAAAAAACAAAACTCTATTCAGCTAAAAGAGGCTATTATAGCGGAGAGTGTCAGCTATAGTTATCCGGGAGCAGATGAAAAAGCACTCGATAACGTAAGTTTTATTGCTCCTAAAGGAAAAGCCATCGCATTTGTGGGGGAATCAGGCGCAGGAAAAACAACCATCGTTGATCTGATTTTGGGGCTTTTAACTCCAACATCCGGCACAATCCGAGTGGACGGCCAGGATATCCAGGAGGGAATTTCCGCATGGCAGCGAAATATCGGGTACATACCTCAAACAATTTATCTTGCAGATGAGTCACTTCGAAACAACGTCGCATTTGGCATTCCGGAAGACGAAATCGATGATGATAAAGTGACTCAGGCCATTCAATCTGCTCAGCTTAGTGAGATGGTTAGCCGACTTCCAAATGGACTTGAGACGATAGTGGGTGAAAACGGAACAAGAATCTCCGGTGGCCAGCGTCAGCGGATAGGAATAGCCCGCGCGCTTTACCACAACCCTCAGGTTTTAGTGATGGATGAAGCCACCTCCGCACTTGATAATATTACTGAGAAAGAGATCACAAGTGCTATTGAATCCCTTAAAGGTGATAAGACTGTGATTATGATTGCTCACCGCCTGACTACCGTTCAAAATTGCGACACACTGTACCTCATGAAAGATGGAAAAATAGTGGACCAGGGATCATATGATAATCTTGTGAGCACCAACAGTGAGTTTAGAGAGATGGCACTGGTGAATGAATAATTCGCGCTCTAAATAAAATGTTGCTCAAATGTACACAGGCATAAGGTATTATAATGAACAGTGATTAAAATTACGGGGTGCGGGTTTCACCCGTGGAATGATGTCAAGGTTTAAATCATCTTTAGTCAAGAATTGAAGCTTGTACTATGCGTACATGTGTTGATTCGATTAATTTGAGATCACGATTTATGTCTGAAAATCTGGAATGAAACTTAGACATCAACTTCAATAAATCGTATTCCACAGGGCGAGTTTTAAAGGTATTAATTAAAAAATAGAAACAGGTTTAGAATGAAATTATTAGTTACCGGAGGAGCGAGTTTTACTATGAATGAAGACGATGAAATCATTACAAGGTTACGTGAGATCAGTAAAGATGCTCTAAAAGTAGAAGAATTGAAGACTTCGAATTACTGACGGTACATGTGTTGAAAACTCGATTCGAATTTGAGGATGTCCAGGGCGAGTTTAAAAGGTATTAATGAAAAGGTAAATCATTCAGAATGGAAATTTAAGAACATCAAGCAGGTTCAAGTGAAATTGACTAATTCCACAGGGCGAAGTTTAAGAAGGTAGAATATATATAGACACAGAAATAGAGGGTTAGTATGAAATTAGTAATTACAGGTGGCGCGGGGTTCATCGGTTCGGCTTTAGTGCGAATGATCGTCAATGAAACAGAGCACAATGTTTTGAATATTGACAAACTCACTTATGCGGGACATTTGGAATCTTTGGAAAGTGTGAGTCATTCCGATCGCTATCAATTTGAAAAAGTGGATATATGTGATACTGAAGCGATTCATCGGATTTTTAATGAGTATCAGCCGGATGCTATAATGCACCTGGCGGCAGAATCTCATGTTGACCGTTCGATAGATGGATCAGCGGAATTCATAAAAACCAATATCAATGGCACCCATACGCTACTTGAGGAAGCCAGACATTACTGGCAGAAGTTAGAAGGTGACCGGAAAGATCATTTTCGGTTTCTGCATGTTTCAACGGATGAAGTGTATGGAGAACTGGGAGATACCGGCTTTTTCACCGAAGATACTCCATATGATCCGCGTTCTCCCTACTCCTCAAGCAAAGCTTCGTCCGATCATTTGGTGCGTGCCTGGCATCATACCTATGGATTGCCAACATTGATCACGAATTGTTCAAATAACTACGGGCCTTATCAGTTCCCTGAAAAACTGATTCCTGTTGTGATTTTAAAGGCATTACAGGGAAAGGAGATACCGGTTTACGGAACGGGTGAAAATATTCGGGACTGGCTCTATGTGGATGATCATGCCAGAGCCCTTTTAAAAGTTGTTCAAACCGGAGTACCCGGTGAGACCTATAACATTGGCGGGCACAACGAAAAACAGAACATCGAAGTAGTGCACACTATTTGTGATACGCTGAATAACGTAGTCCCTAAAGATGAAAATTATCGAGATCAAATAAGTTTTGTAACCGACCGTCCGGGACATGATTTCCGCTACGCCATTGATGCTTCCAAGATAGAAAAAGAACTGGGATGGACCCCTGAAGAAACATTCGACAGCGGAATTAAGAAAACCATTCAGTGGTATTTGGATAATATTGACTGGTGTGAGGCAGTCACTGAAAACAACTACAGTCTTGAGAGATTAGGCACTGGCTAAGGTTGAGGCTGAGGTTGAGAATCCGCTAAACCAATCATAATTTTAAAGTTATAGAACATGATAAAGTCATTTAGGGATATGGATGTTTGGAAAAAGGCACATCAACTGTCAATTGATAGTTTTCATCTGACAACGCCACTGCCAAGGGCGGAAGATTATGCATTGACTTCTCAAATAAGAAGATCATCCAACAGCATTTCGGCAAATATTGCAGAAGCATTTGGCCGAAGAACAAAGAAAGACAAAAGTTATTTTTATACCGTTGCACGTGGATCAGCATATGAAACACAAAGCCATTTAGAATATGGAAACGGAGTCGGATATTTTTCAGATGAACAGACGGAACGACTCTTTCTGGAATACAACGAATTGATACATCAACTAAATAAAATAATGAAGGCTCTGAGTTAAGGTTGAGGCTGAGGTTAAGGTTAAGAAAACCCTCAACCTGAGCCTTAACCCCCTCAACCTCAACCTTTACCTGAACACTCAACAATATGAAAGGAATAATACTCGCAGGCGGCTCCGGAACCCGTTTATATCCCGTAACCAAAGCCATCAGCAAACAGCTAATGCCGGTGTACGACAAACCGATGATCTATTACCCGCTATCGGTATTGATGCTGGCCGGAATACGTGAAATTTTGATCATTACGACACCTGAAGACAGTGAGAGTTTTAAGCGACTGCTTGGAGACGGTTCTGAATGGGGCATTGAACTCTCATACGCCGTACAGCCCAGCCCGGATGGCTTGGCACAGGCATTTATCATAGGAGAAGAGTTTATTGGGAAGGATGATGTGTGCCTGATTCTGGGGGATAATATTTTTTACGGGCAAGGCTTTGGGCATAAACTTGCCGACACCGTTCAGTCTTTGAAAGGAGCAACCGTATTTGGATATCGGGTTACGGACCCCGAACGTTTTGGGGTTGTAGAAATGGACAGCTCTGGGAAAGCACTCTCCATTGAGGAAAAGCCGCAGAAACCCAAAAGTAATCTGGCCGTGACCGGGCTCTATTTTTATGACAATCGCGTTGTAGAAATTGCAAAAAATGTTAAGCCTTCAGACAGAGGCGAACTGGAAATTACGTCTGTAAACCAAAAATACCTGGAACTGGATGCTCTGCACGTGCAGGTATTAGGCCGTGGTTATGCCTGGCTGGACACCGGAACACACGAGGCGATGAGTGAAGCTACTCAATATGTGGAAATTATTGAACGCCGGCAGGGGTATAAGATTGCATGCCTTGAAGAGATTGCCTGGCGACAAAAGTGGATTGATGAAGAACAATTGCTAAAAAAGGCGGATGAATTGAAAAAATCCAGCTACGGTGATTATTTAAAAATTTTACTAAAGAAACACTAGAGCTTAAAAAACAGATCTCAAAGTAAGGTAGACTTTCATTTTCAATCATGGATAAAAAAATGTTTTCAAAGCTTTTTGATAGATGAAAAGAATTGAGTTTATAGGACAATCCGGAGCTGGAAAGAGTACTTTATTTCGGAAGATTAAGTATCTACGGGACAAGAAAGAGGAGGGTCTATGGTTTACACCGGAAGAAGTTAGAAGGCAATGAAGAGAGTAGGAAAAATTACTTCTCCAAAAGGAAAAAAAGCACTGCTCAAAAGCCTGCTTATATTCTTTAGCGAATAAAAAAAAACAGAGAGAACAATTTCTTGACAGTGGTTTCATTAAAAAATATAAGGAGGATGTTTTTTATGAAACCCTGCCTAGATACGATTCTTATTTAGATGTACTTATTGAAAATATGCATACAGACGAGGATGCAATTTTCCAACAGAAATCATACCTGAAAGCAAAAATGATAGCGTGGTATTTGGAAAAAAGGTTACTTCCTGATGTAGCATTTTTGGAACATTTTGGGTATCAAGGCCATGTTGTTTATGAAGATGGGATTATTCATAATAATTCCCGCGCACTATCAAAGTATGAATTGTTTGAAAAAGTTTATGATGAAAATTCTACAACATATAAAAAAAACTCTAAACCTGAGGCTATTATATTTTGTAAAATATCACCTGATGAATGTGCTCAAAGGAGATTGAAAAGAGTTAATGAAGGAAAAGGGACATTCGTTGATAAAAGTCTTTCTGTGAATGAAATGTACTCTGTTTGTATCGATGAATATGAAATAGTGGGAAAATTGGCGGATAATTTTAAAGCTATAAATACACCTGTATTTACTGTAAATATGGAAGAAGGGCTAGAGCGACAGGAAGTAACTGTGAACCAATTATTACTAATCTTATCCTAGGAAAAAATAGGTGCTAGAATGATACCCGTTACCAAACCATTTTTACCTCCCCGCGAGGAATACCAGAAATACCTTAGAGGGATATGGGAAAGGGAGTACCTGACCAACAACGGACCACTGGTGCAGGAGCTGGAACAGAAGCTGAAAGATTACCTGGGTGTTGAACACCTGCTCTATCTATCCAATGGCACCATTGCACTTCAAATTGCCATTAAGGCGCTGGGTTTGAAGGGGGAGATTATCACCACACCCTTTTCATATGTAGCCACCACCTCCAGTATTGTCTGGGAGGGTTGCAGACCGGTATTTGTGGATATTGATCCTTGAAACATTAAATATTAACCCGGAACTGATTGAAGCAGCTATAACTGAAAATACTACGGGCATATTAGCTACCCATGTATTTGGTAATCCCTGTGATATTGAGGCGATTCAGGCCATTGCCGATAAGCACGATTTAAAGGTTATTTACGATGCTGCCCACTGCTTTGGTACCCAATACAAAGGTAAATCCGTTTTTAATTACGGTGACGTAAGTACCACCAGCTTTCATGCTACCAAGCTGTTTCATACGGTGGAAGGCGGAGCAGTTTTTACAAGCGACGATGAAGTAAACTATCGCATGAGCCGGATGCGGAATTTTGGTCATGCCGGTTTTGAACAGTTTGACGGGGTGGGGATTAATGGCAAAAACTCTGAATTCCATGCAGCCATGGGACTCACGAATTTAAAGTACAGCGACCAACATTTTAAGAAAACCGTAAATTGCAGTGTAAAAAATATTCACAGTTGCTAACAAATTATTCTCTTAAAACGATTACTATCCAAGAGGGTAGCACATATGGAATTGTGCATATTATCCTATGATTTTTGAAAGTGAATCATCTACATTAAAAGTAAAAGGCGCATTGGAGGAGCAGGATATTTTTCCTCGCCGTTATTTTTATCCCAGTCTTGATGTCTTAGACTATGTAAAAACAGAGGAGGTGCCGGTATCAAAAGATATTTCGAAAAGGATTTTGTGTTTACCCTTGTATTTTGATTTAGTTGATGCAGACCAGGAAATTATCGTTCAAATTATAAATACCTCAATCGCAGAGTAATTTGAAAAAAAAGAAGATACTACTTTTAGGCGGAAGTTTTGCTCAATTGCCCGCTATCAAAATGGCGAAAAAGATGGGGCTTCATACGATACTTTGTGATTATCTGCCGGATAATCCCGGTCAGAATTTTTCTGATGAATATATTAATGCCAGTACGACTGACAAGGAGCATATTTTAGAAATAGCAAAAGAAAAACAGATTGACTACGTGTTGGCGTATGCTTCAGATCCTGCAGCTCTAACGGCCGCCTATGTAAGTGAAGAATTGGGGTTGCCGGGAAATTCATATCAAAGTGTGAAAACCCTCTCTGAAAAACATCTGTTCAGAGAATTACTTCGGGATATTGGGCTCAACTGCCCAAAAGTAAAAAGTATAACCGGGGATGAAATAGATAATATCAGTGAATTGGAAATGGAGTACCCTTTAGTAGTAAAACCTGTTGACTCATCGGGAAGCAAAGGCGTAAAGCTCATTCGAGCTATTACTGAATTTAAAGAAGCTGCCTCATATGCATTGTCTTTTTCTAGGAAAAATAGAATAATTATTGAGGAGTATATAGCTGCAAAAGGAGCGCAACTGCATGGGGATGGATTTGTTGTAGACGACGAACTGATATTTTCCTGCCTTGGGGATCACCACTATGATGCTACCATTAATCCTTTTGTACCTTATTCTACAACATGGCCTGCTAACATAAGTGAAGATATTTTAGACAGAATAAATCGAGATTTAAATTTTTTGATAAAAAGATCCGGATTTAAAACTGGAGCAATAAATATTGAAGTCAGGGTTACGAATGAAGATGAAATTTTTATAATGGAAATTGGGCCAAGAAGTGGCGGTAATTTCACACCACAAGTAATTGAGTATGCAACAGGTTTTAACATGGTGGAGGCAGCACTAAGAGCAGCGATCGGTGAAAAAATCGAGATCGGAAAATTATTCAGAAAGTTTTCATCATATTATGTTTTGCACTCAGGAAAAAATGGCACACTAAAAAAAATAGCTATAGATCCGAAAATTTATTCATACATAAAAGAGAAGCATCAATACACAGAAGTAGGTGAGGAAGTTACTTCTTTTCAAGGGGCAAATGCCGCTATCGGAATATTACTTATGGTGTTTCCGACAAAAGAAGAGATGGAAGATGTAATGTGCGATATTGAACAACATATTAAAATTGAAGTTGAATAGGCTAGATTTCAATAACCGTATGGTGTATGTTTTTAAAACATAATTTAAACACTTCAAGCGTAATAATTTTGTATGATAGGCGATTCTTTAAAAAAGTACAATGCTAAGTTTATTAGAGGTAGCCGTTGCTTTTAAATTAGAACCGGTAATGAATTTGTGTCGGATCTGTCAATGAGTGATTTGCTCATGTTTCATTTAAAAATGAAATACTTTTATTTAATCACAAATTAGTTTAATTCATGAAGAAGATTGCAATTTTTGGGGTTCCCCGCTCCGGTACTACCTGGTTAGGTCAAATTTTTAACAGTTCCGAACATGTTGCTTACAGGCATCAGCCTCTTTTTTCTTATTCTTTCTTGCCCTCATTAAGCGAGAAAAGCGACAAAGAAGAGATTGAAAAATTTCATAAAGACTTGTTAAGCACTGATGATCCATATGTTTGTCATGTAAAGAATCTTTCAGGAAATAAAAATCCTGAATTTCACAAAGAAGAAATTACGCACCTTGTATGGAAGGAAGTCAGATATCTTGAAACAGTAGAGAACTTATTGGCAACATCTGAAATAAAAGTGGTTGGAATTGTCCGTCATCCCTGTGGTGTGATTAAATCATGGATAAAGGCGCCGAATGAGTTTGATGAAAATTGGGATGCTATGGAAGAATGGCGTTATGCCCCAAAAAAAAATATAAATAAGCATCATTATTACGGGTATGAAAAATGGGTGGAGGTTGCTCGGTTGTTTTTAAAACTGCAAAAAAATTTTCCAAGAAGATTTTTTGTAATTTCTTATGAAAACCTATGTGGCAGTACTCAAAGTGAAATAAAAAAACTGTTTAAGTTTTGTGACCTGCCAATGTCTGAACAAGTTTGTAAATTCATAAAGGACAGCACGTCAATATTTTCAGATGATCCTTATGGCGTTTATCGGAAAAATAAGAATATAAATAAATGGAAAGAAGAATTACCAAATGAGATTATTGAGGCAATTTTAAATGATAAAAGATTTCAATCCATAAAGGATAAATTTTAAATGAAACTTGTAAAAAATCGTAAGTGTATTAAAAATCATTCAATATTAAAGGAGGGATTCTGTTGAGGAGTAGTCTTAAAAAAATTACTGAGCATAATATGAAGAATACCGCACCAATTGTAAGTATTTGCAGCTTGGCTTACAATCATGAAAATTTTGTACGGGATTGTTTAGAAGGTTTTTTGATGCAAGAGACAACGTTCCCGGTAGAAATTATCATTCATGATGATGCCTCTACAGACAAAACTGCCGATATTATCCGGGAATATTCTGAAAAGTACCCTGATCTGATTACTGCCATACTGCAAAAAGAGAATAAATACTCTCAGGGAATACGTCCAATGAGCGAATATATATTTCCAAAAGCCAGGGGAAAATATATAGCTTTATGTGAAGGAGATGATTACTGGACTGATCCGCAAAAGATCCAAAAACAGGTGGGCTTTATGGAGAAAAACCCTGAGGTTGTTTTAACCTATCATACTTTTAAAAACGTAGATGTAAATAAAGAAATTAAAGATTATAGAGAAAAACCTTTACCGTGTACATTTATGTTTATTAATGATTTAGAAGATATGCCAGACCCGGTTAATTGTCCGAACGGTGATAGGTTTTTATTAACCTACTTTTCCTTAAAAGGTTCACTTAAGTATTTAGAGAATATTAAACCAAGTGTGAGAAGAGTTCATGAGGGAGGGGTTATGAGTATGGTGTCAATGGAAGTCAAATTAGATAGACAAGTCAAGACTTGGAGCGCAATTTACGAAGCTTTTAAAGAATCGAAAATTAGTGAGAAACTACTTATCAAGAAAAATACCTTTATTTACAGACAGTTATTGTGGAAATGGAAAAATGGAGACGAAGGGTTTTTAAAAATTATTTTCTACCCAATTAAGGTAAGGTATCTAAGATTATATAAACTCCTTATTAGGAGTTTAATTAATAGTGACTAGGCAATTCTGTGTTTGGGTATCAGATGGGAATGAAATCTTTTTAAAGAAAAATATTTAGAATTGTAGATTCATTGATTATTAATGGAAAAAGATAGTGCAGATACTGTGATTTTATGGGTTGACGGTAATGAACCTGTACATCGTAACAAGAGAAGTAAATATGATGATATAGTAAAAAAATGAAGCCAAAATTGCTAGAATTGAAGGGCGTTTTGTAGAAAGAGGAGAGGTTAAGTATTGTATAAAAAGTATAAGAAAGTTTGCACACTGGATAAGAAATATTTGTCTGGTAACTGATGAACAAACTCCTGTATGGTTAGATCTTTCACTTTCAAAAAAAATGAATGTACACGTTATAGATCATAAAACGATATTTAGAAATCATCTGGATTGTTTACCCACATTTAACAGTAGGGCAATTTCACCTGTAATGTGGAAAATTATAGGATTGGCTGAAAAATTTATCTATTTCAATGATGACATGTTTCTTATTAGCCCGGTGGAGAGGAAAGATTTCTATAATGGTGAAAAAGTTGTTATGCGTGGGCAAAGGAAACAACAAGATACACTCTTAAGAAACAAGTTAAAAAGAGCGTTAAAAAAGTTTCTACTCTTTCGCAAAAACATTACAATCTCTTCCAGTAAGCCTCACTTTATTAAATCTGCCAATTTAGCCGGATTTAAGAAAAAATATTTCCACAGATTGCATGTGCCATATGCAATGAAGATAAGTACTTTAAAAAGTTTTTTTGATGATAATCCTTCGATTTTACGCAATCATTTAGTTCATAAATTTAGGAGTAACAAAAACTTTATAACGGATTCATTGTTCATGCATTTAGCTTTAAAAGAAAAAAAGGCAGCTGTAAGGAACGATAATGATTTAGCCTATATACCTACTAAAGTGTCATTTAATGAACTTCATACTTTAGGATTTCTTAAAAAAGATGGCCATCGGAAAAAGTTTTTGTGTATACAAAATCTGGAAAGCATGCAAAAAAGTGCACCGGATATATTTGCAGAATTTGAAAGCTACCTTGAGAGTACAATTATGAGACAATAAGTGGATCTTCACTTGATACTATCTTTTATCACTAGAATTTCTCACACTTTTTTGAAATAATGTTTCAGCAGATGAAGGAATTCATAAAGATGGTTTTTTTAACCTGTAGGCATATCAATTGTAAGTGCATATTGGGTAATTCTTCTAAACACTTGGCTCTACAAAGTCACCAAGTTGCTAGCTTTCATTAGACGGAGACCAGGTACACACAACGTATGTTTTGCCAATCTGAAAGGATATTATATCATTCTAAAGAATGAAAGAAACATTTGAAACAAGTCGTAAACGGTTTATTTTTTTCTTGTATATGGTGGTTAATCCATTCTTTTGACAAATGCTTTGGGATGAGAGATTCAAAAAACTTGGTTTTATAGGACGAACTTAAAATAAACTGTTGAAGTAGATGGCGCGAAAAAAAAATCATAAACCGAGGGTCTTTTGTATCGGCTGGCACAAAACGGGCACAACGTACTCTCGGCCTGGCTCTATTAGATCTTAGAGTATGACGTACTGGGTGCCCGTCTCGATATGGTTGAACCTTTGTTTAAACGCGACATCGAGACGCCTATCAATATGGCCGGTAATTTCGACGCAGTTCAGGATGTGCCCTGGGCGGCACTCTTTAAAGAACTGGATGCTGCATATCCGGGAAGTAAGTTTATTTTAACCGTTCGCGATGAAGAGAGCTGGCTGAACAGCGCTAAAAAACACTTTGGGGAAACGCATGTGGGCTTGCATGAATGGCTCTATGGAGATGGGGTGCTAAAGGGAAATGAAGAACTATATTTGAAACGTTTCCGGGAACACTATCGGGATGTGCAGGCCTATTTTGAGGGGCGTGAGCAGGATCTGCTGGTGATGGATTTGATTGGCGGGGACAAATGGGAAAAGCTCTGCCCATTTTTGGAAGAGCCGATTCCGGATAAAGCTTCCCCTACGAAAATAAAGGGAAACACCGTTATAGCCGAAAGGATAAAATGAAGAACGTTTTACGCAAATTAGTGCCAGCATCCCTAAGGAAATTAAGGGTCTCTGTTCTCGAAAAGCAGGGTTTGCACTACGGATTGAATCGCTTCAATAATCATCCCATAAATAAGGAGTGGAGGGAAAAAGAGGCTGCCGGTAAAAAATAATTATACCAAGCCTGTATAATATATTTGAACTGAGTTCTGGATATTTATTATTTAACGTGAGTTTGAGATAAAAATCTGAATTTGAATATCAAAAGTCCCCTCCTTTTCCAAGGAGGGGATTTAGGGGAGGTTGAAACAAAGTATGTTTTCAATTTTCTAACTTTAAATCCTTGGCAATGACGAGAGCCATCCCGAGGAGGCTGTCTAAAAAGTGTATATGATCGAAGCTCGACCTAAATTATTTAGTTTATTTTTATTTTTTATGAAACATGTCCTTCGTGTTGCTTCGTGTCCTCACGTCTTCGTGGTAAAAACCGCAATTTATTACCACGAAGTCTCAAAGTCACAAAGGTTCACGAAGTAAACTTAAATAATTAAAGCATCCATATTTCAAATATACCTTTTGGGACATCCTCAGAATCTGTATCGAAATCCTTATTTCGAACTCACGTAATTTAGCTTTCTAAACCGTTAATCATTTTTACTATTACTGCTATCAAACAAAAAATAACAAAAACGATCTGGACATACTGGCACCAGGGTTTTGATCAGGCTCCGGAGATTATTCAGCACTGCATTGCTTCCTGGAAAAAGCACCATCCGGAGTGGGAGATTCATCTGCTGGATCAGGATAGTGTATGGGATCATTTAGACAGGCTGGACCTCAGCGGTGACGTACAAAAAAAACTGGGTTTGGCCCACACCTCCGACCTGATTCGTACCAAGTTGCTGGTTAAGCATGGGGGCGTCTGGGCCGATCCAACCTGCTTTTGCGTGCAGCCATTGGATGAATGGCTGCCTGATTATATGGACGCCGGAGTGTTTATGTTCCACCGTCCCGGCCGGGATCGCATCATCTCTAACTGGTTCATTGCTGCGAATCCTGATGATCCGCTATTGGAAAAAATATATAGCGCGCTTTGTGCTTATTGGAACAGCTATCACTTTGTTAATCTTGGAAGAAAAGAGAAGAGTAAAACGGAGCAGTGGCTGAACCGAATCATTAATCGAAATCTGAGCTGGCCACGGATCTGGTTTTCACCGCTTATGACGAGGCTCTTGAGGCTATTTCCCTACATGGTGTACCATTTTAAGGTGTATGATCTGATTCGAACCGACAAGGAGTGTGCCGCTATCTATCAAACTATGAACAAATACCCTGCCGATATCCCCCATAAAATGCAGCGGTTTGGCCTTTTGAAACCCCTGACAGATGAAGCCCGGCAATGGGTAGATGAGCAGCGCTCCCCGCTCTATAAACTGACCTGGAAACTGGATAGCCCAACCATCCCGAAGGACAGCGTATTGTACTATTTAATAGATTCACAGGCATGAAGATATACCTGCATATCGGGACGGAAAAAACAGGAAGCTCTCATCTGCAGAGCATCGCTGGAATTAATAGAGAGCGGTTAACGAATGAAGGGATCTGGTTTCCCAAAGCGGAAAAATTGGAGCAGCAGCTTCTAAAGGGAGAGATTTCAGCCGGTAATGCACAGGATATCACTGATGCCCTGAATGCCGATGATTTTGAAACCTGCAGTGAGATTATTGTCGAGACATCTTGTAAAAGCAAAAGAGAACGGTTGCCACTCGCTTTTTCTGTCCAATGAACTGCTGGTACTGGCACTGGCTAAAGAAAGCAGATTGAATCAGTTTGAGGCTATTTTAGACAGTATCGGCTGCCCTGAAACTAAGTATTTACTCTTTTTAAGAGATCCTGTGGACCAGGCGCTTTCACTGTACAAGCACCGGGCCAAAAGCGGCATGGCTCCCGATATTGGAAATTGGCCGGAAAAGCACTACTCATATGGGGACGGTTTACTTGCGTTTTTGAAAAATGCCGAACAAGAGAGGATCGACCTTACATGCAGAAAATTCAGCAAAAAAGAGGGAGCACTTGAAGAAATGCTTTTTAAAGAGTGGCTTGGTTTAGATATTGAATTAATACCTCCAACAAAGACGGTAAACCCTTCACTGAGTTTGTCAGAGCTCATGCTGATTAAAAAGGTAAGGCGGCATCAATCCGAATTGGCAAGCATTTTGTATGATAGGCTGTTGGCTGTCAGTAAAGACCAAAAAGCTGAAGATGCAAGCATTGATCAATATCACAAAGAGGTGCTTTCAAATTACCTGGCCCGATATGAAGAGACATGGAGAGTTTGCAATGCACATTTACCGGAGACCGAAATGTTATTGTACCCTTCTAAAGTGGACAAAAAGGATTCGGAAAAAGGAAAAATCAGCGCATTCTCTGATCGGCAGATGGATGAGATTACAGGGATTATTGGAGACTCCTTAACGTTTAGATTTAAACTCCGGGTTCTCTGGCTCAAGTGGAGAGGGCGTTTAGGGAAAATTAAAAAAACAGACTGTTGAAGTAATCGGGGGTAAATAAATTTGTATGAATCAATTCTCTATAGCCCCTCCTTACAATATTAAAATAAAAGGTGGTGACGCTATTATGTAAAATTGAATGTTGGTTCTGAACGTAATCATCTCCCACATTTACTAGTTAACGTGAGTTCGATATATCTTCTACATAGAAAAGATTTATACCAGCTTTTATGTACAAGATAGCCACGGCACATCTTTTGACGCGAAGCGAAACACGGAAGGCATTGAATAATCTCTGCTTTTCCACGGCTAATAAGTAACCAATTTCTATGAACAAATGATGTTTAAGGACTTTTAGCCCAGATTTTATCTCGAGCTTACGTTAGTTAGTGCTTACTCTAAAACTCTCGAATTAAAAAATTCAAATTGAATTCTCATTGGTAAAGGCTCTATGTTTTTATTTCAAGAAAAGATGTAGGACTATTTGAACGGCAGAATAGCATATACTCACACGCTTGTTCGATAAGTGAGTTTAACTATAATTCGTTATAAAGTTCAGACAAAATCTATGAATCTCTTATTATTGATAGTCAGATGAAAATACTATTTGTTATAGAGGCAGCCTTTGATCCATATGGTGGAGGCGTACAGCGAACAACATTTAAGCTGGGTAAGCATTTTTACGAAAAAGGGCTGGATGTCTCTTATCTTTCGCTGACACAAAAAGGACATATGGAAACCGTCGACTATGGCACTCTTTATCATGTTCAGAGTACCGGAGGGGCAGGTTCAGCTGAAAATCAACAGTTTATTCGGCAGGTTCTTAAAAATGTCAGCCCGGATATTGTGATTAATCAGCACCCTTACACGTATCACTTGCGGAATATTCTTTCGGAGATGAAAGAGGAAGAAGGGTATAAGTTGATCGGCTGCCTCAGAAATTCCCTCTTTAGCTTTAAGGATAACCTTGAGAACAAAGTGAAAGAGAAGCTGGCCGGGTCACCGCTGCTCCCTTTGGCGAACAACAAAGCGGGCCTATCGATTATATTGGCGTACCACTACCTGAAGCATCGCCGGGACCTGAAGCGAATCATCGATAAACACGACTATTTTATACTGCTCGCCCCTCCAAATCGACAGGAACTGGAATATTTTGTTGGAAGTTACAAACCGGAAAAAGTAAGGGCCATCCCCAACTCTATCCCGGAAGTTCACTCGCCCGGCGAAAAGGAGAAGCTTTTGCTCTATGTGGGACGGCTTGGTGTAAGCCAGAAACGGGCAGATTTGATTGCTCCGCTTTGGGAACGGATACATAAAAAACTGCCGGAATGGAATTTTATGGTGGTGGGTGACGGTGATTACCGGGAAACCCTGTTGAAGGAGATTGAACACCTTCCCCGTATTGAATCCATCGGACAGGCGGATCCTAACCCCTATTACAAAAAAGCTTCCATATTGGTGATGACTTCAGCCTACGAAGGGTTTCCTAATGTGCTTTTGGAAGCCCAAAGCTACGGTGTGGTGCCGGTGCTTTTCAATAGTTACTCCGCCGCACCTTGGGTTACAACCGAGGAAAAAGACGGTTGCCTGGTTGAACCGTTCGACCTGGATGCCATGGCGGATAGTGTAGTTGAGCTGACAGAAGACAAGGAGAAACTGGAGGTCATGTCGAAGGCCGCATTAGAGAGTGCCCGCCGTTTTACTGTTGACGAAGTTGGCAAAGATTTGGTTTTCATTTTTTAAAGAGATTCGGGGGAATGGATAACAGAAACCACATGCTTTACTACCTGGTGCTGTTTCTAATCTCACCGGTGCTTGCCGTGATTGCGGCAATGGCCAATTTCCAACATAAGAATGCACGCCTCACCCTGCTTCTTTTTATGGGTGCGTTTGGATATACCATCATTATACCGGTTGCAGCTGACGGATCCCGCCAAGCAATGAATTTTGCTGAATTTTATCACTACTTAGATTTTACGCAACTTTGGAATATTTTGGGCGAGATTATAAGCCTGAAAGGGGGTAAACATTTGGGGGCGGGAGCGGATGAACTTTATCTGCCGATTCTCTCTTTCACATTTCACGATTTACTACCAACCCGGACTGGCTGTTTCTGGCTGCGGGGTTGATTTATGGGTATTTTTTTATCCGTGGTATTTCCCTTGTCTACTCCGACATGCATCGAAACTGGAATGTTGTACTCCTGGTGCTGTTTCTGTTTTTTATCTCTTGGAAAAATCTCGAGGGGCTCAATTCCATACGAAACTGGACCGGTGCATGGTGTTTTTTTTGCGGGGCCTACCTCTATCTCAAGACCCGAGACATGAAATATATACTTCTGGTAATGCTGGCTCCTATGATTCATGCAGGGTACCTGGTTATTACTCTTCCGTTTTACGCCTATCTTATTATTGGAGATCGTAAATATGTGTTGTTGGGTATTCTTGCGGCATCTTATCTATTTTCTACTACATACCGGGTTTATTGAGCCCTATTTGACAAGTACAGGGTTGGGAGAAGCAAAAATGCAGGCTTATGCGATTGAAGACGATGGGGGGGATGGCTTTGAACGAGTCGATACCCGAAGTTTTCATGCACGGTACTACCTATCTACCGGAAAACTGATCGTTCAGGTGCTATTTATCTATGCGCTTTTGTTCCTGGGATACTTGAAAGGTGATAACCACGACCCGCTTCGAACCCGGCTTGCAGGGCTTGCTATTTTAATGCTTAGTCTGGCGAATCTTTCAGGTTTTGCGCCAGCCCTGCAAAACAGAGTATTCGTTAATTTCGGGCTGTTTGCACTTGCTTATCTCGTATTGCATTACAGTAAATTGAACCCCTCTCCCGGGCTTCATAGAAATATAGTGTATGTGGCATTACCGGGGATACTTTTGTTTGTATTTACACAATATAGCCAAAATGGTGACTTTATGGATTTCAGGGTTTTATTCAGTCCTTTAATGTATCCGTTTCTGGGAGATGATCCGGTTTCGATGAAAGAGTTTATACGGTCTTTATTACTCTAAATAAACTTTTTTAAAGCAACATTCAGTCAAGAAATGAAAAATTTGTTTAGTCGTAAATTTCGAACATCTATTTCCAGGTCTTTGACCAACTTTAGAGGTTGGAAAACAAACCGCAAAATTGTGGTCATTGAGTCAGATGATTGGGGGAGTATTCGGATGTCGTCAAAAGAAAGTCTTCAAACGTTGAAAAGAGCAGGCCTAAAAGTTGAAAATTGTCACTATGTGCAAAATGATGCATTAGCCTCAGAAGATGATCTGGAAAGGCTTTTTGAAGTATTAATGGCATATGAAGATGGTAATGGACAATACCCTGTTATTACAGCAAATGCTATAATGGCAAATCCTGATTTTGAGAAAATTAAAGAATCAGGTTTTAATGAGTATCATTTTGAATCTTTCAAAACTACTTTAAGCCGATATCCTAACCATAAAAACAGTTTCAAAATATGGGGAGATGGTATGAGTAACGGTGTTTTCTATCCGCAATTTCACGGAAGGGAGCATCTGCAGGTGCAGCGTTGGATGAATCAGATAAGAAATCAAAGTAGTGAAACAAGGTTGGCCTTTGATTTAGGCGTTTTCGGTTTAAGTACGACTGTGACTTCTGAAAACAGGAAAAGCTATATGGCTGCATACGACTGGGAAGATGTAATGGATAAAAAATTTATTTTCCAGGCAGTGGATGAAGGACTTGACATATTTAAGCAAATTTTTGGGTTTCAATCTTACTCTTCGATCGCGCCAAATTATGTATGGCATGAAGAGTTAGAGGAGATAATGCTGGAAAAAGGGGTACATGTAATCCAGGGATCATCTGTACAGAAATCTCCGGAAATAGGGGTAACTTCGTTCCGAAAAATTCGCCATTATACAGGACAGGAAAACAAAAATGGGCAGAAGTATCTTGTCAGAAATTGTAAATTTGAACCCAGTTCTGACAGGAGTATAGATTGGGTGTCCAATTGCTTGCGGGATATTGAGCTTGCATTCAAATGGAAGAAGCCTGCTATTATTGAAATGCACAGAGTGAATTTTGTTGGATTTATAAACGAAAAGAATAGAGATTTAAACCTTATTCTTTTAAACAAATTACTATCTGAAATAAATAGAAGGTGGCCGGAAGTGGAGTTTATGTCATCTGAGGATTTGGGAAGGCTAATTTTAGAGAATCATGAATAGGGCTAAAATTCTTATAACCGGAGATACACATTTAGGTGGTGGCAGGGTTAAAGATTTAGCCATCCAAGGTGAAAAATATGAGTTATTTGGCCCTTTTCTGAAGGTGATTGAAGGAGCAGATTTATCTGTAACAAACTTAGAATCTCCTGCAATTGATAAAGGAAGCCCTCAATTGAAAACCGGGCCTAATCTTAAAACCCCTGTTAGGACCTTAAAAGTGTTAGCTGATTCAGGTTTCAACCTTCTTACACTGGCCAATAATCACATTATGGATTATGGTGCTGAAGGCCTAAATAGCACAATCCAAGAGTCTCAGAAATTGGGCTTAAACACTGTTGGGGCGGGGATGAGCTCACAAGAAGCAGAAAAACCATACATAAAAGATATACATGGTTTAGCGATAGGCGTTTTGAATATTGCTGAAAATGAATTTGGTGCGACCTGCAATTCCAATCCCGGGTTTTATGGAATGAATCCTGTGAAAAATTACTACTCAATTGAAGATTTATCCAAAGAAACGGACTTTCTAATTCTCATTGTTCATGGAGGGCACGAAAATTATCCACTTCCCAGCCCTGCAATGAAGGAGAGGTATCGATTTTTTATTGACGCAGGAGCCGATCTAGTTGTGGGGCATCATCCACACTGCTTTAGTGGATTTGAATTTTACCGGGGAGCACAAATACACTATAGTTTAGGTAATTTTCTTTTTGATGGAGCTAAAAACGATTACGACCTATGGAGCCGGGGATATATGTTGCAGTTGGATCTTGGAAAGGATGGAAATAAAATAACACCAATTCCATATATTCAAAATGGAAATAAAGCGGGCCTCAGAAAATTAACCAAAATCGAAATGCAGAATTTCAATGAAGAATTTGGCAAACTTTCTAAAATTATTTCACATGACAAAAAACTCGGCGAATCGTTTGATAAATTCTGTATGACGAAATATAATCTCTACTCATCCTATATTGAGTCTCATTCAATTAAATCTCTTCATTTTCTCCAAAACCGGAATCTATTTCCATCTTTTATAAATGAAAGAAAAAAGAGATTGTTGCTAAATTTAACACGCTGTGAATCTCATCGTGACGTACTAATGAATATATTAAAATCATGAAAATAGCAATACACCATAAGCAGGGGGATTTCAGTTCTAAATGGATTGAATACTGTCAAGCGCATAAAATTGACCATAAAATTGTAAACTGTTACGATAATAACATCGTAAGTGAACTGGAGGATTGCGATGCTTTGATGTGGCACTTTCATCATGCCAATCCAAAGGACGTACTTTTCGCAAAGCAGCTGATTTACTCTCTTCAGACAGCCGGTATAAAAGTGTTTCCCGATTTTCATACGGCGTGGCATTTTGATGACAAGGTCAGGTCAAAAATATCTGTTAGAGTCTGTCGAAGCTCCTTTGGTTCCTTCTTATGTGTTTTTTGAAAAGAGTGTGGCTCTTGATTGGATCAGGCGCAACCGAATTTCCAAAAGTTTTTAAATTAAGGACGGGGTCGGGTTCTGCTCATGTCAAACTTGTAAAGAAACCAAATGATGCAAAACGATTGATTAATCAAGCATTTGGTATTGGTTTTAGTCAATACGACAAGTTTGCCAATTTAAGAGAACGTTGGACTAAATATAAAATAGGGAAAGTCAATTTTAAAGAAGTCTTAAAGGGAATTGTAAGGCTGGGGTATACTACTAATTTTGCTAAAGTAGCTGGCCGTGAGCGAGGGTATATATATTTCCAGGATTTTATTCCTGATAATAATTTTGACAACAGAGTAATTGTTATTGATGGGAAAGCATGTGCCATAAAACGTAAAAATCGAGAAAACGATTTCAGGGCATCAGGTAGCGGTATCTTAAGTTATGACAAGGAAAATTTTAGTGAAAAAATGATAAAACAATCATTCAAAATTGCTGAAGCAATTAATTCTAAAAGCTTAGCAATCGATTATGTTTTTAAAGGTAGAGAGCCAATGATCGTAGAATTGAGTTATGGATTTCCTTCAGGCTCATTTGTGGATGATTGCCCGGGCTATTGGGACCGCGAACTAAACTGGCATCCCGGGCCTTTCGATGCCCAGGGATGGATGGTTGAGTCTTTGTTGGATAGCTGAAGAAAATAAACTTTCTGAGTTCAAGTAATAAGTGCAACACGACGAAATAATCCTGAGGGGCGCGCCCCTCAGGATTTTCGGCCAAGCGGCTTATATTCGTGTTATCATGCAAAAATACAAACAACTTGACCTACAAGATCGCCATAAGATGAAAGCTCTGCTCGAGGCAGGCCACTCAAAAACTAAAATCGCTGAAATTATCGGAGTTCACAAGTCTACAATTTCTCGTGAGCTTTCCCGCAATGTTTCCACCCGGGGTCGTTATGCCAACGAATATCGCCCCCAGTCCGCTCAGAGGAAAACCGACCAGCGCCACCGCGATAAACGCAAACATTGCCGGTTTACCGAAGACTTGAAGCAGGAGGCCACCGAGTGGCTGGAAGAGGAAAAACTCAGCCCGGAGCTGATCAGCGGACGGTGGGCTGTGAGGGGAATCGATGGGGTCAGCCATGAGGCAATCTACCAATGGATCTGGCGAGGCAAGCATCAGAAAGATCCGGTAACCAGGGAGCTTTACACACACCTCAAGCATGGCCGGCGACGGCGCAAACGAGGCAATTATAACGATTCCAGGGGCATTCTCACCGGGCGCGTGTCTATTGAGGAGCGCCCAGAGATTGTCGAGGAGCGCACACGTCTTGGAGACCTGGAAGCGGACTTCATGATCGGCAAAGCTCATAAATCCGCCTTGCTGGTCATCACCGATCGGGCAACACTTCTCACCCGTCTGGAAAAGGTATCAAGCCGAGAGGCTGATCCCACCGAGACCACGATTGAGAAGATGCTGGCAACGGTTCCAAAAGCGTTCATCAAGACCCTGACCCTCGATAATGACAAGGGGTTTGCCAACCACCAGGAAATTGGCAAGAAATTAGATGCTGATGTATACTTTACCCGCCCGTATACCTCTCAGGATAAGGGGACGGTCGAAAACAGAATTGGGGTGATCCGCCAGTTCTTCCCAAAGGGTACGGATTTGCGAGACGTATCTACCCAACAAATTAAAATTGTAGAACGACACCTCAACAATCGACCTATTCGAAAATTTGATTACCTTTCACCCATTCAACAAACCCTAAAATACCGCGCCGTTGCGTTAATGACTTGAACACGGCCTTTTTAAAAATATTTTTATCTACTCAACATATTCTCAGTATTTAGTTGCCAATCTTAAATTCTGTTTAACGTTCTAGTCTGATTAAATCGATAAACAATTGATTTAAAATAACTTCACTGAGAGAGAAGCCTTCTGGATATATTGGAACTTTCTAATTTTTCCTGTGTATCAATAGTTGCTCACGAGAAAAAGTCCATTTGGATGTTTTTAGTTTTCCAAAATTAATCAGGGCACTTTCTTGTAACAAATGCACCTCTATATACTCTTTAGTAGTGCAGAATGAATGAAAACAACTGCTCACTGCTGAGATGTAAATAGTACAGTAATTAAATCGAGATTAGCGCAGGTAATAAATTAGTGAAGGTAAGAATGAGAAATATAATCGCAATGTTATTGATCTGGATAGTAATCCCTATTCAGGCCGTTTCACAGAATCAGAATAGTATAGAGGGGGATCGTCAGGCGCTCGTAGACTTATACAATGCCACCGCTGGCGATAGCTGGGGTAATAATTCCGGATGGCTCAACGGCAACCCATCCAATGAATGGTACGGGGTAGAGGTCGATAATGAAGGACGGGTGATACGTTTGGATCTCTTTAAAAATAATCTAAGGGGAGAGCTTCCTGAATCGATAGGTAATCTCACGGAGCTCAGATTTTTTAGTGTAAAAAGAAATCCAATTTACAGTCAAATACCGGCCTCGATCGAAAATTGGGCGAAAGCTGAAATTCTTCTTTTTTCAGCAGCAGATGGATCATATAACGAACCAACACAGTCAAATCCGTGGGGTGGGAAGAAGCCAAGTCATGCTGATGCTGAATATATAGGCACAATACCCGATGTATTTGATTCTATGCCAAATCTTGAAGTGCTTGAAATTGCGTGGATGTATGATAATGCTGATCCACAACCATTTCCCATCTACTTTGTATCAGCATCAGAATTTAAGATGGCTTAACCTTGTAGGTAATAAAATGGAGGGCGGGTTGCAGGACAGTTTTAATCTTCCTGCTCTTGAAGTGTTGCTTATTCAAAATAATAACTGGACAGGTTCTCTTCCATCTTCATTGGGCAATAGTACAAATTTAATCAAGCTACAATTAAGTCAGTCAGATGATTATTTATCATATAGTGGATGGACAGGCGGGCTTACAGGCGGTATTCCTGAGTCTAATTTTACACAGATAAAGCATTTCTTTGTTGGTAATCAAAACTTAGGTGGTTCAGGTTATCAAATACCGGGTTTTATATTTGATAGTTGGAGTAAAGATCCTCGAAGCGGTTTAAGAGATTTTAGAATTGAGGGAAATAATTTTGAAGGAACTGTTCCTGCTGAACTTGGAGACTTCAATTTGTTGACTTTTAGTATTAAAAATAACAATTTTTCAGGTTCTTTACCTGCAAGAATAGCTTCGGGTATGAAAGACGTAATCATTTTTGAAGTAAGACATAACAATCTAACAGGCAATTTTCCGAATGGTGAAATGATAGACGGAGAGTGGAAAGGGTGGAGAACAAAAACAAGACTCCGTACTTTCAATATAGGAGATAATAACTTTACAGGTCCTCTTCCCGATATGCCTGAATATGTGGGTGATATGAGTGTGTTAATACTTAGTGATAATAATTTTGAAGGAACAATTCCAGACACTTGGGAGGAAGCTTTTCACACCTTCTTTAAGAGATGAAAATCCTAACAGAACATTTCAATTACTTCGGTTAAATGGAAATGACTTACAAGGTGTTATACCTGATTGGTTCACGGCAGCTAATGGTGTAACCGCACATTTAGGGGGTAACAGATGGACTCATAAAGATGTTCTTGAAAACGATGTTAGCATAAGTGATTCTGAAGAGTACGGGTTAAAGCCCTTTGGCTTTGCGGAAGAGATTATTGTAGCCGATGGCGAAGCATACACTGCAGATTATAGCCATAAGATTCACTCCACAGACCGGATTCAGTGGACAAAAGACGGAAGTCCAATCAGTGGCGGTGGAAATGGAATATTGACGATTAACAACATCTCTCAAAGTGATGAAGGCGTTTACCGGCTGGAACTCACAAACCCAAATAGCGGATTGCCTGCTACCGTCGTAAGCGAACCGATCGAGCTGCGAATAGGTGAACCGGGTGAAGATTCGGGTAATCCTCCGGCAACCCCAACACTCTTGTCACCGTCAAATGGGAGCAGCGGCGTATCAACTTCCCCGAACCTGGATTGGAACAGCGTGTCGAATGTTTCAAGCTACAGGCTGCAGGTCGCAGAGGATTCCGGTTTCAGCAATATTGTGAAGAATGATAACGGACTGACGCAGTCCCAGCAGAGTGTGTCCGGCCTGGATTATGAAACCACCTACTACTGGAGAGTTCGGGCTGTGAACAGTGATGGGGCAAGTGACTGGAGCCCTGTCTGGAGTTTTACGACGGAATCTAATGGAAATGATGATGGAGGATCCGGCAGTGATTCACCACCGGCTGCACCTACTCTCTCCTCTCCTTCAAACGGAAGCAGCGGAGTGTCCACGTCCCCTGATCTTTCGTGGAACAGTGTTTCCAATGCTGCAAGCTATAGGCTGCAGGTTTCTGAAACTTCAGGTTTTGCGAGTACAGTTGTAAATGATAATGGGATCACGTCAATTCAGCGGCAGGTTTCCAGCCTTGATTATGAAACCACATACTACTGGAGAGTTCGGGCTGTGAACAGTGATGGGGCAAGTGACTGGAGTTCAACCAGGAGTTTTACAACGGAATCTAATGGAAATGATGATGGAGGATCCGGCAGCGGAGGTGGTTCAGGTGGCGGAGACGATAGTCCAGCTCAAGGAGCGCCTGGTTTAAAGTCACCCTCCGATCAGTCTAATAATGTATCACTCACACCGGAATTCGAATGGTCGGTCGTAGAAAATGCTGACTACTATATCCTGCACGTCAACAGTGTAAACCCAGCGGAGATGGTAATCAATGAGGAGGTATCGGGAACTTCCTTTACTGTTAATCAATCTCTTGATCCCGAAACAGTGTATCACTGGCGTGTACGTGCGGTTGTGAATGGCGAAGAGGGAGATTGGAGCCCGATCGGTGAATTTACCACACGAAGTGAAGACGAGAATGAAGAGACGGCATTTGAAGTGGAGCTGAGCCAAAACTACCCGAACCCGTTTAATCCTTCTACGAATATCCGGTTTTCTATCGCCGAACAGCAGGAGGTATCGCTGAAGGTGTACGATATGGCCGGTAGACTGGTGGCCAGCCTGATTGATAGTAATACGCTATCCGCCGGAACCCACAGCGCCAGCTTTAATGCCGAACGTCTGGCCAGCGGTATCGACTTTTATCGCCTGATTACACCGAGTGAGATTGTGACGCGTAAGATGACGTTGATGAAGCAGTATGTCCCCCTTTGAAGGGGATTTAGGGGGATGGCTAACACCGGTTTTATGCTGCTTTCGCCATTGATGTAGCCGTGCAATGTGGTGCCTGCCTCGTTGTTTTTCGAACTCACCCCTTGTTCCCCTCTCTACTCTCTCTGTTCGTAAAGAGGAGAGACGTTTTAAACTTTTTTACTCCCCCATTGAAGGGCTCCTCTTTTATACCGCGTAAGCGAGATTAGGGGGATGATTCAAGCGAATAATCGATCGACCGAACCGTCTCTCTTTATGAACTTACCCGTTTGATTACCCTGTTTAACTTAGTTCTGTTGTATAGAATTGAGTTGGTGTTAAAAAGTTTCTATTTCAAATCACATTTCCTTGTTCATTTTGTCTTGATACAAAACGAACCAATCCCGAATTCTCGGGACCGGCAAGCCGGAGGCTGTGATAAAAATGGGGCGTGTTGTTCCTTCGCATGCCATGAATCCAAGGCCCGCCTGCATCAAGATTACGGAGGGCAGGCCTGTGAATTTATCATTCTTGTTAAACGTTAGGGCTGAGGCTAGAGGATTCATGGTTTTCATGCTCCATCACTTCCACGAATACTCCCCATTTTTCTCAAGGCCGCTTCAGGTTTTTAAAATGTACCGAGACAGACTCAACCTCTCTCTGCGTTCGTAAAGGGCAGACGACTAAATTTTATTCCCTCTTTGAAGGGGTATGAGAATGACTTACCTCGTTTGAATGCTGCTTTTCCATTGGTGTAGCTGTGCAATGTGGAGCCTGCACTATTTTTTTTCGAACTCACCCCCGGCCCCTGTACTACTCTCCGTTCGTAAAGAGGGGTGCGTTTTAAATCAATTTTCGCTATGTATTCTTCTAATACTGTGCTCTGAGCTCCAATTGATACATTACCGATGGCCCGAACTGTGATTGTTTATTTTTATCACTGGGAAATGAAAGAGATGATAAACCAAACCCTGAAAGGGTGGCCAGATCAGTAGGTATTATGAAAAAGAGGACACCCTGATCAGTTTGTATCTTGATTGATCACTCTAATACATAAACAAAACAAGGAGTCCTATTATGAAAAGATTCAATATATGCAGCGATTGATCTACATTCCAAAAGCAGTACCCGAGGTGAAACCTGGGGTAAAATGGATAAATATTTTCCCCGCCGAATAGAGGGATTGGTTTGGAATACAATATGATTAGAGGCGGTATTGAGGTGATCATATTTCAAATGTTATCCTCGTTCATCTTGTCTTGATCCGTCGGGAACCGGACAGGTCACAAAACGAACCAATCCCGAATTCTCGGGACTGGCAAGGGTTCAATCCCGGGAATGAGGCGGTGTTGATAAGAACATATTTCAATCCATGCAAATGGTAAAATTTGGCCTTTTCCATCGAGGGCAGAGAGAAGAACACACCTCTGAATGCTTCATTGAACACTCCGCATTCTGTCTCCTCTCCAGAGGAGAGGCATCCTAAACCAAATTTCGCTTGTACGTACTTCTTATACCTTACTACCACCTTGCCTGGATCGACAAATAACCTATTGACCGAACTACGATGGACTGATTTAGCCCTTGATTGATGATATATTTGCTTAGCCGCACCCTGAAGGGGTGTAATGTGATTAGCCCAGGGTGTAGCAAAGCGGAACCCTGGGCAGAGAAAATATATTTTTTCCCCGCCGAATAGAGGGACTGGTTTGGAATACAATATGAGTAGAGGCGGTATTGAGGTGATCATATTTTCAAACGTTATCCTCGTTCATTTTGTCTTGATCCGTCGGGAGCCGGACAGGTTACAAAACGAACCAATCCCGAATTCACGGGACTGGCAAGGGTTCAATCCCGGGGATGAGGCGGTGTTGTGAGGATCTTATTTCAAACGGTTTTCTCTATTCCCTTTATCGTGATCCGCCGAACTTGAACTCAGCTCTCCTGTCAGGTAAAAAAACAATCTTTTGAAAGGCAGGCCCAACCCCGAAAGGATGACCAGATCATAGCCCTCTAGATCAAAACGTCGGGAGATATTTGATAATAAAATATATTTACGCCGAATAGAAAAATTAGGTTGAAAAGTGCTAGAATCGAACTTGTGATATCACCGATCGTCATTATAGTTATGCACCAAAGCTAATCTTTCACAGGTCACCTGGCACAAACTTTACGATATGGCCTTAGCTCTGATGAAATGAATACTCATTTCACCCTAATCAAACCTTGTACGAAACTAAGAGAATTTTAATTACTGTTTAAACCTGATTTTATTTTAGTTTGTACCGATCAGAAAGAGTTAAATAAAAAATGAAACAGTTTATTTTTCATATCGGGATGCACAAATGCGCAAGTACGACGCTTCAGAATAATGTGTTTCGATTTGAGCCGGGAGCCATTGGTACGTATAAAGATTTAAAAGCTGAGGAGAACTTCGGGAAGCAATTTCAACGATTGGCGCCAGTCGGGGGACGGCAGTTCAGGAAGCCTGAGCGGTGCGTCCGACTGGATTGATCGTGTGTATGATTTTTCAGTGAGACTCATCCTGAGTTAGATCGATTTATCGGTAAGCAGTGAATTTCTATGTCAATCGAACAAATTATCCGACAGGCCCATCATTAAATTTTTGGATGACATTAACAACAAGTTATTAGATGGAAATAACGTAAAAGTCATCATTGTGTTCAGAAACCAGGCGGAAATGATGGCTTCGGAGTATGCCCAAATCTCAAATACCCGTTATAATTCATCCCAGAAAGATTTTGAGAAATGGGTTGCCAAAAAATTAAAACAAAGGGGAAAATTAAGACTGGATTGGGGACAGTGGGCCAAAAGGTTGGTTGACACCTTTGGGAGAAGAAAACGTTTGCATACTGTTACTTGAAGAGATGCGCGAATTAAATTTTTGGGAAGATTTGGTTGCTTTTATAGACGCCCGGGAAGTAAACGCAGAAGAGTTATTTAAAATAAATACAAGAAATAAAAAAAACAGACGTAAAATTGATAGAATTACCTGGGGATTAAGGCCTTTTGATTTACAGGAAAAAGCAAAAGATGATATACACAAAATTAAACAGCTAATGAGTGGATTTGGATTAAATGGGGGATGGGTGGACAAGATTGTAGGCCGCTTAATACAGATGCGAATTAAGTATTTAAGTGCAACAGGATATAAGGACAAGCATTTGCATGATTCAGAAATAACCCTCTCTTCTGAATTAAGATCAATTATTCGGAACGTCTACAAAAAACCAAATAGTCTGTTATCAGATATTTTGGGAAAAAATGTAAGTGAATTGGGATACTGATACAGTAAATAAGAGTTATTATAATAATTAATACATAGTATTAAATTAATATGTGTGGAATTGCCGGATTAGTTTTTAAAAAAAATTTACAAGAGAGAAGGTTAAATGAATTCCTTGAGGCAACAAAAGAAATGAATCATCGTGGGCCTGATTATTCGTCCTACGTGAGATATGAGAATTGTTTACTGGTTCACTATCGATTAAGCATAATTGATCCTGACCCCAGATCTAATCAACCTTTTCATTCAGGCAATGATAAGTATATATGTTCTTATAACGGTGAGATCTATAATTTTTGGGATTAAAAAAGGAATACGAAATTGAGACAATAACGAATTCCGATACTGAAGTAATGCTTGAGACTTTTGTAAAGGATGGCATTCAGGCAGTTAATAAGTGGAACGGTATCTTTGCAATGGCAATCCTTGATAAGGAAAAAGCTTGTTTACATTTAATCCGGGATCGTTTTGGTATAAAACCACTTTATATCTACGAGGATGATACCTGCATTGCATTCGCTTCAGAGCAAAAAGTTATCTATAAATGGCTTGATGGGTTCGATTTAAATACACAAGGTATTGCTGAGTATCTCTGGTATGGAAACACAATATCAGAGAACACCATGGCAAAGAAGATGATTAAAATGAATCCGGCTTCGGTTTATTCGATAAATCTGGATAATGTTCATCTTAATTCACGTCATCATTATTGGTCATTACCGCAAAAAAGTACATATAAAAGTAGTGAAGGGAAATTGATTGAGAATGTCTTAGATTTTACTCGAAAAGGCTGTTCAAAGACAGCTCGTAAGTGATGTTCCATTAGGTGTACTTCTAAGTGGAGGTATTGATTCCTCAGCAATAGTTGCCTACGCATCCAGATATATTGATAATCTGGATACTTATTCAATAGAATATGATTTTAATATCGGGGAGAAGTGAGCTTGATAATGCAGCGTTAGTTGCTAAAAAATTTGATACAAACCATCATGAGTTGAAAGCAAGTGCTAATCAAATCATAGATATATTTGATAAACTGGTTTATCAGTATGATGATCCTTTTTCAGATGCGGCAAATATACCCCTTTATTTACTTGCAAAAGCATGCAGTGCTGATAAAACAGTTATCCTTCAGGGTGATGGGGGGGATGAATTTTTTGGTGGTTATAGAAGATATAACGTACTCGACTGGGAAAATTTTTGGAAAATTGCATCAACCTTAGCTTATAAAATTATTCCATCGAATGAGTGGTCTATTCGAATGAAGAGGATATCCAATATCCTTAAGCAAGATGATGCCATGAAAATGGCCCTATATATTACAGAGGATGTTCCATACGAATCGCCTTACGAAATTTTAAATTCAGATTATAAGAACCTTATTTCATCTGAAGATCCATTCAAGGCATATAAAAAATTCAATCAAGATTATAAAGATTTTGATATCGTGCAGCGCATGATGTTTGCGGATGTGCAAATTCTTTTAAATCATACGTATCTTGAAAAGGTTGATAAGGCCACGATGTTATGCAGTATGGAAGCACGGGTGCCTTTTTTGGATAATGAATTGACTGATTTTATGTTGAACCTTCCATCTAGTTATAAAATCAAACGTGGTCAAAAAAAATATTTATTAAGAAAGGCTTTGCGGGGTCTGATTCCTGATCAAATTCTTGACGGAAAAAAAGAGGATTTGATGTGCCATATAAAGTATGGCTGAAGGAAGGACTCTTCGATTTTGCTATGGCGACATTCGAAGATACGCAAAATGAAAGATATTTTGGATGGAAAAAAGCTGACAAAGTTAATGCAAAGACATAAAAACGGAATTGGTAACTATGGTCCTTTATTGTGGAAGGCACTGGTTTTGGCGCATTGGCTAAAGATTTATCAATAATAAAATCAGAATCTAGGCAGGATGAGTCTTAACAACCCAAAAATCTGCCTGATTATACCCTCTCTGGGACCGGGAGGAATGGAAAGGGTGATGTCTTTATTAGCAAACTACTTTTGCAAAGAAAAAGGGGCGGAAATTCACCTGATACTCTATGCTAAAAAAAGAAATATTTTCTATGAAATAGATGAATCTGTATCAATCCACAGGCCGGTCTTTGAATTTCGGGACAGATTCAGGGTCTATTATCTTAAAAACACTTTTTTCTTCGACAAAAAGTCAAAGACCTATCTCCGGACATTGTTCGTTGAGTTTCGGAGAATACTGGAACCAGTTTGTGCTCCTTTCTAATTTAGGTAGAAGTGATCGAATGTATATTGCTGACAGAGCCAGCCTGGCCTAAAAAGAAGTTTTCTATATAATATTTTTACCAAATGGTTATATAATAGAGCCAATGGTATCATTGTACAGACCAGGATAGCAAAAGAGATCTATTATAAATTGTATGGCCATCAAAATATAGCTGCAATTGGTAATCCAATACGGGTCATTAAAGATGTAGATGAAATAAGAGATAGAGAAAAAATTATTCTATCTGTCGGAAGACTTGTGGATACCAAACATTTTGATTTGCTTATCAGGATCTTTGAAAGAGTGCAAAAGCAAAACTGGCGGTTAATTATTGTTGGGGGAGACTCACAGAAACAAAATGAGATGAAGCGATTACGTGGATTAATTAAAGAAAAAAATCTTGAGAATAGTGTTGAATTAACAGGAATGGTTTCAAATGTTGATCAGTACTACAGGAAAAGCAGCATATTTGCATTTACCTCAAGCTCAGAAGGATTTCCGAACGTAGTAGGAGAAGCAATGTCAGCCGGTCTGCCAATAATTTCATTCGATTGTGTTGCAGGTCCATCAGATTTAATTGAGGATGGGAAAAACGGTTATCTGATTCCTTTATTCGAAGAAAATGAGTATTCGAAAAAGCTACTAACTTTAATGAATGACGAGAATCTGAGAAAGGTAATGGGAGAGTATTCTAAGCAGCAAATACAGGATTATTCGATTCCGAATATAGGCGATAAATTTTTTAATTTTATAACTTCAGAGTTGTGAAAATTATTATAAATGCCGCATCGATTTTTAAAGGAGGTGCGGAGCAGGTTGCGCACTCGTTTATTACCGAGTGTGTACGGTATCCGGAGCACCGGTTTCATGTATTCCTGAGAAAGAATATCCGGTCGCAGCTAACGCCCGATAATTTACCCGGCCACATTCAGCTTTACGATATTCCATTCCGGCCGGGAACCAGTTTGTGGCACGTCTATAAAGCGATCCGCCTTTTTGATGAAATGGCGAAAAAAATAGAACCGGATGCGGTGATATCGACCGGCGGTCATGGATTCTGGAAGCCGGATATACCTGTGGTTGGTGGTTTTAACATACCACACTATGTATATCCGGAGTCTCCCTATTTCAAGATGATAGGTCTGAAACGAAAGGTCTACTGGAAGCTAAAGAAGACGTTTGATCTCTATTTTTACCGGAGGCTTGATGCCGTGGTGGTACAAACCGAAGACGTAAAACAACGGCTACAGAAATTGATGCCGGAGGTGCCGATTCATGCCGTTTCAAATACGGTGAACGCGGTTTTCTTTGATGAAAATGAACAGGAGAGCGGATTGCCACCCAAAAAAGAGTGGGAGTTCAGGCTTCTAACGCTGAGCGCTAACTATCCGCATAAGAATCTTTCAGTTATTCATGATGTGATTCGGGAGCTGAAGAGAAGGGGGCAAGATCAAATTCGTTTTGTACTTACGCTGCCTCATGAGGTATATGATACATTCAAACAGCCGGATACGGAGTCGCAGATCATAAACAGGGGACCGGTTCCGATCGGTCAGTGCCCGGCACTCTATCGTGATTGCGATGCCATGTTTCTGCCTACATTGCTTGAGTGCTTTTCCGCATCCTATGCGGAGGCTATGAAAATGGAACGCCCTATTTTGACCTCTGATCTGGGATTCGCACATACGGTGTGCGGGGACGCTGCCCACTATTTTGATCCATTAAACGCAGCAGAAATTGCAGATCGGGTGGAAGAGGTTGCAGCTGATGAAGGTCTTCGAAAAAAACTTGTGGAAGCAGGGCTTGAGATGTTTAAAACACTGAAAACACCGGCCGAACGTGCCGACTCTTTTATCCGGATTGCCGCTGAACTGGCCGGTAAAGAAAAGGCAAAAACTGTAGAAACCAATTGATGATGAAAATGAATATCTGGACGATTTCACTATTTGACCCCACACCTTATGATAAGGTTAGGAGACCACCGGCTTATACATATTGCAAAAACAGCGGTGCGAAAGGGGCACGAGGTCACACATTTCACAAGTACTTTCCGGCATACATCCAAAAAACAGCGTTTCTCTGAGGATAGGACTCTGGAGGTGGAACCCGGATACCGGATAGAGTATGTAAAGTCGAAAGGGTACACGAAAAATATATCCCTGAAAAGGATATCCGCTCATGCGGATTTCGCGGATAAACTGGTAGCATCCTTTGCGGGTAGGGATCTGCCGGATGTGATCTTTATAAGTATGCCGCCTCTCAGCTCCGCAGAAAAAGTTATTTTATGGGCAAATGAAAACGGTGTGCCGGTCATCACCGACATCATTGATCCGTGGCCCGATTCCTTTATTAAGGATGTACCCACATCACTAAAACCGTTGAGCAAACTATTTATAAGACCGTTTTACAAAAAGCTCCGGTTTATCCTGGATCAAAGCACGGTCGTAACATCCATCTCCAATGGGTATCTCGACTGGGCTAAAGAGAACTGCAGTACCATCCGGAAAACGGAGTGTTTTTATCCCGCATTCGATTTCGCGTCGATACAGGACTCCATGGATAAGCACAGAAAAACTGAGCAAAGAGATGAGAATGTGCTACGAGTGATCTATGTTGGAAGCCTGGGGAGCTCATATGATCTGCCGGCGATCGTTCAGGCGGCAGAGATCATGAATCGAAAATATCCCGGAAAAACGGAATTTATTGTTGCCGGCTCCGGGCCGCAAAAGGAGATCGTGGAAGAGTATGCGGGCAGACTGCAAAATCTTGAGTGCCGTGGATGGATTTCGGATGAAGAGCTGATGCGGCAGTACTATCTGTCGGATCTGGGGCTGATTCAGCATAAAAACAACCTTACACAGACGGTTACTTACAAGCTGTTCAGCTACCTGAGTGCCGGACTTCCAATCCTGAACTCCCTTCAGAGTGAAATGGCGGATATCGTTCGTGAAAATAAAGTTGGGTTTAACAATGCGAACGGGGATGTTGAAGGGTTGGTGGCGAATATCGAACGGTTTCTTGACGATCGGGAGCTATTAAACCGGTATAAAGAGAAATGCACTGGAGTTGACGCGAGAAAAGGGGGATTCAGGGGCCGTATATGGAAAGATGCTGGATCTGTTTGCAGATGTGGCGGGTGAAGCTAAGTTTGAGGCTAAGGTTTAGGGAGCTCTTATGAAAGTGATTATACCCGATGCGCAGTCGAGAAAAGCGTTTGATATTATAAATATTCTGGAGCGGAAGCACGGCTGCGATCTACTCCTGTTTGCGCCGTCGGGAACGAACCGATTTATGAGGGTAATCTACGGACAAATGGTGCATTCACTGAACGTAGATAATTATGAGGAGTTCAGGAACGATTTGCTGTCTGCAATAAAGGCCGATGCGGATGAAGAGTATATCTGGATGGCCGTTTCTGAGGAGCCCACGCTCCTCTTTTATGAGCTGATGGAGAAAGAACCTGATCACCCGATCCGGTACCTTCTACCCGGTCGTGACATGTTCGAACTGGCTCGCAATAAAGCAGACTTTCAGAAATTTTGTGAAGAGAACGAACTGCCTGTACCGGCTTCTTTTTCTATTAAAGATCTGCAGGATTTAGAGCAGAATTTTCGACCTGTGATAGCCAAAAAACGGATTGGTGCAGGTTCGGTAGGCATGAAATATGTGGAAAGTCCGGATCAGCTTTCCCGGCTGAACGGAATCTCAGACCGGGAGTATCTGATACAGGAGAAGGTCGAGAGCCGGAAAAAAATTCACGGGGTATTCTGCCTCGCGCGCAACGGGGAGCTGCTGACATGGCACGGGCATGAACGGATCAGAACTTTTCCGGAAAAGGGCGGTGTGACGGTATATTCACGGTCTGTCTATATTGATGAGTTAAAAGAGATTACTGAAAAGTTGCTTAAAGCACTGAACTGGAGCGGTTTTGCCATGGTGGAATTTTTGCAGGATGACCGTACCGGGGAGTGGAAAATCATTGAACTGAACCCGAGGCTCTGGGGTTCGGTCATGCTGTCGGAGTTCTGTGGCTCAGGGCTCCTGATCAACTACGTAAAATTGTTAAAAGGTGAAAATCCAGAAAGTTCAAGCAAATTATCGGAACGATATATAAGGTGGTTTTTCCCTTTCGAGCTAATCAGTCTGTTTAAAGGGAAAATAGGTTTCCGAGAGTTTCTGAATCGGAAAGGGCCTAAAACCTGCTATATTAATTTTACCTACAGCAGCCTGACTCGTGCCCTGCTATTTCAGTTCTATTTTACTTTTAACGGACGATCTGTAAAACGATTTTTTAAAAAACTTCTGCCATGAGTTCGAAGGTTATCGTTTTTGATTTTGATAAGACTTTAACAGAGAAGGATACACTTTTTGGATTTTATAAATCTGTAGCTGGTTCTGAGAGAATGTTTTTTGCAAAAAAAATAATTTTAATAACTGCGGGTGTTCTTTATAAGATCGGTCTTATTAAAAATAGAACATTAAAGGGAATTGGATTCTTTTTGTACTTGAAAGGAAAAAAAATAGAGGATTTGGAAATAGCTGCAAAAGAGTACTCCAAAAAGATTGAGCTAAATGCTATTTATAAAAATTATTTTCAAAAGAAGGAAGGTGATAAATGGATCATATCTGCTTCCCCTGAAATTTATCTTAAATATGTCTTTCCTAATGAAAAAATAGCCGGAACTCAATTATCATATGATGGAGGAACAGTGAAAGGGTTGAAATTAAATATGTTTGGAGAAGAGAAGAGAAAGTTTATGACTGAAAATGGGATAAGCAAAATAGATGAATTGTATACGGACTCTATGTCAGATAAGCCATTAATGGATATTTCGGAAAAAGTTTTTTTAGTCAAGCGGGAATCTGTAATAGAAAATATTTAGTTATGGCTGAGGAAAATAAAAAAATACTAGTCTTTGCGCATATGATGAAAACTGCAGGTACTAGTTTAAGCAAGCAGTTAATTGGCCACTATGGTAATAAAATGCATATTGTTCCTGGAGGTCTAAAAATGGGGGATGATTATTATAGTGAGACTGACTTTGAAAAGGATCTGGAATTATTTAATAAAAATTTAAAAATTATTTCCGGCCACCCTATGCGTCCTTACATTGATTTCGGCAGATTTGAAGATCGCATGGCATGGTTTACATTTTTTCGTAAACCCCAAAAACGTTATGTGTCGCACTATTTGCATGATTTTAAATGGACCAACGAATTTGCATACAGAAGATATCAACAGATGAAAAACAAGTCTATTATTGAATGGGAAAAGATAGAAAACTATTCAAAATTATCAGACAAAGTTTTTTGGCAGGAGAAGAAAATATTGATAGGGCTATTGAGATTATAGAATCCAAAATGTCATGGATTGGTTTAACAGAAGCATATAGCACAAGTATAAAATCATTTAAGTCGTATTTTAATCTAATCGATTTTTGTGAAGAAACGGAAGTTTCTAACAGAAATACTTGCTGAACAGGAATTAAAAAATGAAATACACCATAAATATCACGACTTCATATTAGAAAAGAATCAGATTGATATACAATTGTATAAATATGTAAAAGAGAATATATGGCCGAAATACAAAGCAATGGCAGATGAAAGTAAGCAAATAGCCAAGGGTAAAAATAAGTTGGAAAGAATACTAAATACAATGTGCTTTCACGTAAGCCGGCAAATGAAAAATCGTTCCAGTGATTTTAACATTGAAAATATCAAAAGATTTTATACTAGATGGTACAGGTGATATCTGATGTTTAGTGTTTCTCATTAAATATCTATCTGTTTATTTTTTAGATTAATTAATTTACTTAAATGTATGTGTGGATTATCCGGGATTATTTACAAGGATTTAAATTGCAAAGATAGTCAACGATTCAAAAATGCTGCCAATTTATCAAAGCATCGGGGACCGGACTTTACGGGGTATTTTGAAGAGAATGATATTGAAATGGTTCATCACAGGTTAAGTATATTAGATCTGGATGAAAGATCACACCAGCCTTTTATCGGGAATAGTGATAATTCGCCGGTGCTAATTTATAACGGTGAAATTTATAACTACAGAGATTTAGCTTTAAAATATAGTCTAAAACTAAATACATCTTCTGATACAGAGGTTCTTTATCAGTTACTTCAAGACCAAAGTTTTGATTTAAAGGAGTTAAATGGAATTTTTGCCTTTGCATTATACGATAAAAGACAAAAACTTATACGGATAACAAGAGACAGGTTAGGTGTAAAACCTTTGTATTATTATGATTGCGACGAGTATTTTATATTTTCTTCAGAAGCCAAAGTTATCTACTCCTATTTAGAGGCTTTAAAAATAAATTATAAAGCTCTAAGTGAATATTTAACTTTTGGCAATACTATATCGGCACAGACTGTTGTGGATGGTGTTAAGAAATTAGATCCCGGTTCCAGTTTGATTATCAAGCTATCAGATTATAGCCTTATTGAGGAAAAATATTGGAATGTTGAAAAAAATTTGTTGAAAAAACAAATTAATCCTTCATACAGTGAAGCCTTAAAGACGACAAGAGAATTATTACAAAATGCTGTAGAGCGTCAGTGTGTAAGTGATGTTCAGGTTGGGGCATATTTGAGCGGTGGTATTGATTCGTCCGCTGTTGTAGCTCTTGCTTCAAAGTTCACAGAGAAAAAGTTAAATACCTATTCAGTTAATTTTGATAAAAATCCAAACTCTGAACTAAAACTTGCGTCTAAATTAGCCGGGAAATATGATACGAATCATCATGAGTTTGAAGTTAATACAGAAAACATAGATGAATATCTGTCTGATCTGGTATTTCAATACGATGAGCCATTTGCGGATCCGGCTATGATTCCATTGCATTTGATTGCAGACAAAGCTTCTGATTTTTCAAAAGTTGTTTTACAAGGTGATGGGGGTGATGAAATTTTTGCCGGATATGGAAGGCATCTTGATTTACAGCAGTACCACTGACAGAAAATGGATGTTTAAATTTTCTGAAAAGTGTATATCCTGATTCCAACAAAAGAAAATATTACTCTGAAAGGTTTGCTAAACTTAACTATTCTTCCCATAGCAAGATCATGGCAAGCTTAGCGCAAGGTGATTTAGATAAAGATAATTACAAAGTGCTTAATTCTGATCTGCATGAAAAAGTTAAGGGCATGAATCCACTAATCCAATATGAAGTGAGTGATATGAAAGATTTCAGGAGCTTCCCTTTTCACAGAAAATGTTATATACAGACATGGAAATCCATACTTCTCGCCATAAATTTTTGGAAAAAGTTGATAAGGTAAACATGTATCATTCTATAGAAGCGCGGGTTCCATTACTTGATAATGATTTGGTTGACTATGTGGCTTGTCTTCCCCATTCACTTAAAATTAAAAAGAGTACAACCAAGTATTTTTTTAGGGATGTACTTAAAGGTATTGTCCCGGATGAAATATTGAGTGCTCAAAAGAGTAGCTTCGGAACTCCAATTTCTGAATGGCTAAAAACGACTTTGTACAATTATGCCATGGATCAATTTAATAAAGGTGAAAAAGAAGGGCTGCCACTCGATTTTATAATGTTAAAAACTCTTCTTCAAAATCATAGATCAAATTCCAATTCAGCTGCATACCGGCATAATTTGGAGAACGCTTGTATTGACAATTTGGATGTCAAAATATCAAAATTAAACTAGTGTATTAAAATTTGTTATCCTATATCAAGCGTTTAAAAATATTGGGACTTATAATTAAGAAAATGAAGTCATTCTTCATATTAGTTTTTTAAAATTTCTTCAATGGCAATACAAAATTCAATTACTCTCTCCGTAGATGTTGAAGACGGAATCAATATCGCCATGAGAGACGTATTCGGAAAAGAGATGCCGCCAACTGAACGGGTAGTGGCCAATACAGAGAGAATTTTGGATCTGCTGGAAGGGTACAATGCCAAAGCGACCTTTTTTACACTTGGTCAGGTAGCGGAGTACTACCCGGATCTGATAAAGAAAATACATTCCAAGGGGCATGAAATAGGCGTCCACGGGTACGACCATCACCGATTTGATAAAATGGCCCCTGAATTGGCGCGCAGCCAGCTTAGCCGGGCAAAAGAACTGCTGGAAGATTTAACCGGTGAGGAGGTGGCAGGGCATCGTGCCCCTGCTTTTTCTATTAACGAGCAGACAAAGTGGGCGCTACCGCTTCTGGCTGAACTCGGATTCCGATACGACAGCAGCATTATGCCCTGCAGAGCTGCACATTACGGCTGGCCGGGATTTCCGGATGATGTGACTGAGATCCATTTCAGCGACGGAAATTCGATCTATGAAATTCCCATGTCAACAATGAGACTAGGTTCCCGAAAGGTCCCATGCCTTGGCGGAAGTTATTTCAGGCTTTTGCCGTACCGAATCTCACAATATTCAATTGACAAGATCAGCAAAAGGAACACTCCGGTATTTTATATGCATCCGTACGAAACCGACCCGGAACGATATCCGGACTACTATTTTGATGAACTCAATAAGGTTTCTACAGTACTGAGATTAAAAATGAAATCGATGTGGATAGGAAGAAAAAACTTCCCGGATAAAATGGAGAAAATGCTTCGTCAGAATGAGACCATGACTATGGTTGAGACTTCTTGAAAAGGAAAAATTAAATGGAAGTATAATCTCTAAGAATTTTTAATGGGTATCCGAGCATGTCATTAATAAAAATAAAAAACAATATAACCAACAATCTGAAAAACATATACGGATGGAAAACCGATCGTAAAATTGTTGTTTTTTCTGTGGACGATTACGGAAATGTCCGGGTAGATTCAAAAGAGGCCCGTGATCAGATGAATAAACAGGGGCTTAAAATAATGAATCGATTTGATGCTCTGGATACTCTTGAAACAAGAGAGGATCTTGAGGCCTCTTATGAAGTTTTGTCATCTGTAAAGGACAAAACCGGACGGCATGCAGTTTTTACGCCTTTTGCACTGTCTTGCAATATAGATTTTGAAAAAATGGCAGATGAGGGATATGAAAATTATTACTACGAATTACTTTCCGATACATTCAAAAAATTATCCGAGAAATATCCGAAAGCATATTCCGGTGCATATGATTTAATAATGGAGGGTATTAAAGAAGAGATCTTTCTGCCTCAGTTTCACGGGAGAGAGCATCTTAACTTGAAAGTATTTGAGGAAAAATTAAAAAAAAGAGATCACGAATTGATGACCGCTCTGGAAAACCGATCTTTTACCAGTATTTCTATGAGCGGCTACAGTACGATTTCTACCGCTGCTGCTTTTGACTTTTGGGAGTTTGAAGAGAATGAAAAGTTTGATAAGATTATCCGCGAAGGACTGACTGCATTTAAAAAGGTATATGGGTATAGCTCAAACCATTTTAATGCTCCCGCGGGTCGGGAGCATCCGATCATTCACAATACACTTAATAAATGTGGTGTGGAGTATATAGATACGCCATTCATAAAAAAAGAGCACCAAGGGAAAGGAAAATATAAAACTATTATCAATTATACTGGAAAACAAAACCGCCTTGGCCAAACGTTTCTTGTCAGAAATGTGGTATTTGAACCCACAGAAAAAAGAAATATTGATTGGGTTCCTTACACTTTAAAACAAATAGAGGCTGCCTTTCGATGGAAGCGTCCTGCGATTATTAGCTCACACCGTGTTAATTTTTGTGGGTTTATTGAAGAAAAGAACCGGCTAAAAGGATTGGAGGCAGTCCGAAAGCTTCTGCACGAAATCGTAAAACGATGGCCTGAGGTTGAGTTTATGGCAGCTAATGAGCTGGGAGATTTGGTTGTAGGTGATAAGAAATAGCCATGATTTTTCTTTAGTTTGAAATAAATTTTTACTTCTTCAATACTAATTCCTTAGCGCTCTTTACGTCTCTGCGGTGAATCAAACATTAAAAAGAGATAATTCAATCTTCTGTGCCTTTTTAATTAGATTTTTCAAGAGTGTTTAAAAGATTGTTTTAAAAACAAGTTAATAAGTCAATGATGCATGATATGAAAATCAAAAGAGTGATGTACCTGGGGTACTACATTAAGCAATTGGACAATAAGAAGTTCAACCTCTTTTTAAACTATGCGGCTCAAAAGACAGGCAAGAGTAAGACAGCACTATTGAACGATCTTTTACGATCTGTTTTTAAGTACAACATCTCAATACTGGAATATTTTCAGTTTCGGTTTTTTGAGAAGGAGATCAGCGAGAGAGAGAGATGGGCCGGAACCGGTTATATGTACGAATATCAGCTTACCATGAACCCGACAGATGAAAGGCATATTCTGGATGACAAAAGACTGTTCTATAAAAATTACAGAGAGTTTTTTGTGCACTCTGTCGCGGACAGAGAAGAGTTGAAGAATCCCGAAACTGCTGAAAAATTACTCTCTTCAAAAGCCGGAAAACTGGTATTTAAGGCTTCCGATGGAAAAGGTGGTGCCCAAGTAGAGATACGGGACAGTTCAGATTTTGCCGGTACGGATATGATCGGTTTTATGAAAAAGAATAACTACGGTTTGGTAGAGGAATTTATCAATCAGCACCCTGATTTGAACCGGCTTTCTCCATCAGCCGTAAATACGGTCAGAATTTTCACACAGCTGAATGAAGAAGGGGAAGTGGAAATGTTGGGATGCAGGCTTCGCATTTCCGTAAACTCACCGGTTGACAATATGGCTGCCGGCAATCTTGCCGCACCGCTGGATGAAAAAAGCGGGGTGGTTATTGGTCCCGCTGTTTACAGTGATATCACAAAAGATGCATGTACAATCCATCCAGTAACAAAAGTTAAAATACCCGGTTTTCAGGTTCCGTTCTGGCCGGAAACGATCGAGATGGTTAAACGTGCGGCAAAAAAACATCCTCAGAATCGTTCAATAGGATGGGATGTAGTAATAACGGAAAAGGGTCCGGGTTTGATAGAGGGGAATCACGACTGGTGTAAGCTCTTGTGGCAGCTCCCGGTTCAAAAAGGATTAAAATCAATATTGGAACGGTATAAGGGGCCGGATTTGCCAAAGAAGGAAAAACAAGGTGAACCGGTTTCGGTTCAAGCGTAGGTGAAATGAGTGATTCTCGGGCACTATATGGAGGGCAAGAAATAGGTGGGTTTGTGTTTTAAACTCAAAAGGAACACCCCTCCCCCGATGAATCGGGGACTCCCCTCTAGGGGAGATAGCCCCTTTTTCACGGAAGAATCATGTGGGATTTTCAGTATTCATAAGTTTAATACGGTTATATATTTAAATCTAAAAATTATATTTCGAAGTCCCCCTCTTTGTGGAGTGCTTTTGCGACATAGAGAGGGGACAGGCCTGCCTGCCGAAATGCGACAGTTCGTACTGCAGGCAGGGGTGAGTTAGAAAAAGGATGGAATGGATATTAAATTGAACGGCTTCACCCCGGCCCCTCTACACAGGAGGGGAAATCGTACATAAGTTTAAGTTATGGTAAAGCGCGTTTTTGACTTTACGGTTTCTCTTATAGGATTGATAGTTCTCAGTCCGGTATTTCTGATAACCGCCCTCCTTGTAGCTATTAAGCTGGGACGTCCCGTCTTTTTACGCAGATCAGGCCCGGCAAAGATGCCAAGCCATTCAAAATGATTAAGTTCAGAACTATGACAAACGAGCGGGATAGTGAGGGCAATCTGCTTTCCAATGAAAAACGAATGACAAAATTCGGGAAATTTTTGCGTTCAGCCAGCCTGGATGAGCTTCCGGAACTCCTCAATGTTTTAAAAGGTGATATGAGCCTGGTGGGACCCCGTCCGCTGCTGATGGATTACATTCCCTATTTTACGGATGAACAAAATCGTAGGCACAATGTGAAACCTGGAATAACAGGCTGGGCCCAGGTAAATGGAAGAAATGCTATTGGGTGGGATAAAAAACTTGCCTTGGACGTTTGGTACGTTAAAAACCAATCCTTCTTGCTGGATCTTAAAATTTTATGGCTTACCATAACAAAAGTGCTGAAGCGTGATGGCATTACACATGAGGGTCATGTGGCGATGCCGCGATTCGATGAATACATGAAAAAACAGAATTCGGGATGAAAAATATACTTGTGACAGGAGTGGGAGGCCCAACTCCACGATCTTTTGTGCGGGCTGTAAAATTATCAGAAAAATCTTCTCAGAGAGAATATCGGTTTATAGGTGTGGACTGCAACCCACTTGCCTACGGATTGTACGATAGGGATCTGTTTGATGCTTCTTATACCGTCCCCAGAGCGGATAATTCAGAGTACTGGAAGGTGATTAACAGCATTATTGAAAAAGAACAAATTGATGGAGCCGTTATACTTCCGGAGGTGGAGGTGTTGGAGTGGGCCAAAAACAAGTCGATGCTTGAGAAAGAAATAGAAACTCACCTGCCCGATTACGATCTGGCCATGGCTATCGTAAATAAGCATAGGCTTCATGATTATCTTGACGGTACAGGTCTTGTACCTAAATATATTCGGATTCAGCCGGATCAATACAGTTATGATAAAATCACAGGTGAGGTGGGAGATGTTTTCTGGATCAGAAGTACGGAAGGCTCAAGCGGCCTCGGTTCATTGAAAATAGATTCGGAATCTTCACTGGCGCAGTGGATCTCTATAAACCGGAATGTGAAGGAGTTTATTGCGTCTGAATTTCTTCCAGGCCGAAATATGGCCTGTAAGATGCTCTATTTTAACGGCGAATTGAAACGTACTGCCTGTGCAGAGCGGGTGAATTATATCATGGCCAAGGTAGCTCCCTCCGGTATTACAGGAAATACATCGTTTGGACGGCTAATCAATGAACCTAAGCTTGTGGAGCTGTCGGAAAAAGCACTCGATACGATTTCAGAGTATCTTGGTAAAGAGTTGAACGGCATCTTTACGGTGGATTTTAAAGAGGATTTGGACGGTAGTCCAAAAATTACCGAGATCAATATCCGGCATGTGGCTTTTACTTCATCCATTGCTGCCGGTGGTGCCAATATTCCTTTTGATACGCTGGAGGAGATGTTTTTTGCAGAATCATCGAGTATGAAACGTATTGATTATCAGTACAAGGAGCCGATGATATTTCTTAGGGATGTGGATTCTTATCCGTTGGTCATGAAGGAAACTGATTTACTTGAATGAGATTTTACTTTAAGGTTAGTGTCTGTTATGCCGTCAATCAATTGTATATAGTTTGCTAAAAAGCTGTAATAAAACGATAAGTTTCTCATGATCTCGGATATTGTCCGTTTTTTTCTCGATCCATTTCATCTTTTTCTCTTTTTTATTGTTGCCGGATTTATATCAATCTTGATGAGAAAAGATCGCTGTAAGCAGTGTTTTTTTTCTGTGGCCTTCGTCTGGTTACTGTTGATTACCACCCCCTTTTTGCCATTTCTGATTTTGAACCCGCTTGAGTCGAAATATAACCCAATACTTGAACCGGACCCTATGCTCATGGAAACGGATGTTCATATATTAGTTTTAGCAGCCGGATACTCATGGAACGAACGGTTGCCGTCAAATTCACAACTTGATAAAAAAACCTTAGGGAGGCTTATTGAAGGCATAAGGTTGTATAAAAAGCTTCCAAATAGCACATTGATCACTTCCGGCCCATACAACAATCCCAAAATATCGCAGGCTGAAGTGGCAAAACAGGCTGCGATCGATTTGGGAGTGCCAGAGCAGATGATTCTGGTTCAGGACCTGCCAATGACTACGGCAGAGGAGGTACATTATTATTTATCGAATCATTATGAGGGTCAAGAGGTAATTGTAGTCACTTCAGCATTTCACATGCACCGGGCCGTTCAATTATTTAAGCGTGCAGGAATTGAGGTTCATCCGTCTCCGACTAACTTTAGATATAAGGATATGGAGGGATTGAGAATAACCATCATGCCTTCAACAAACCATATAGAAACCCTTCGGAAGGGTTTGTTTGAATACGCGGCATTACTGAGAGACAATCTATCCAGTAAGATCACGTGTAATGAGCTCCCTGATAGGAGTTGATGATCTGCAGGGCGCCATAGACAGCGATAGTTTTCCGCAACAACTTGGTTTGATTCTCTTTCTCCAGGCTATTGTAAAGTCGTCAGTTAACGATAAAATGACTGTAAAGATCAATGATCGCCGTCAGGAACATGATACGCGCTTCATGCAGGTAATATCGATTACTTAGACCTGATTTGCCGGGTAATGCTCATCCCGAGCAACAGGTAAGGATGAACGTACTTTGCGTGCCTCAGTCCTGTAAAGGTTTCGCTTCGGATATATAGGCTACACACCCATCTTTCGAAGCTGCCGGCAAATTCGTTTGATATTGTAGCGCATGCCAAGCTCGGCCAGCTCATCGGCCCTGCCGATCACAGTAGGAGTCGGATCCTCGGTTAACAGCCGGATCTTGGCGGCCACCATCAAGCATAGATTTTCTTAGATTCGTCCACCCCATTGTATTTTTTAATTTTACTTTTGCAGGAGCACCAAACATTATATCTCCTTCTTCAACATTTCGGCTGACAACAGAACCTGCTCCGATAATTGCCCATTTCTTAACCAAAAGTTTTGGCAGTATCGTGCTGCCAAGAGCCATAAATACACCTTCTTCAAGAATTGAACGACCTGCTAAATGAGCACCGGCAAGATGGCAAAAATCATCAACTTTGCAGTGATGGTCTACACTTGCCCTTGTATTCAAAATCACATGATTTCCAATTATGGCTCCTGTTTGTACAATCGATCCGGCACAAATTACATTACCTCTGCCTAATTTCACATCATCAGCAATTGATGAAAAAGGATGAATGGCATTGATCCAATCAAAATTAAATCTGTTCACTAATTTTTTTCGTGCCTCATTTGATCCGATTCCTACTATTGCCTTCTGATTTTTATCTGATTTAAGATTAGTTATCTTTCCCAAAACTGGCACCCCTAAGAATGATTTGTCTTGATTCTCAGGGGTATGGTCGATAAAAACCAATATTTTTATCATTTAATAATAAGATACTGGCAATAACTTGTCCATGCCCACCGGCACCTAAAATTATTATCTCTTTCTTTTTATCTTCTGATTTCATCTAAATGATTCTTTTGAATTTTATTCAATCAATAAATTAGCAACAGTCATGGCTAAAATGTAGATCAATGTTCAGTAATCGGTTGCTTAATATTTTTAGGTTTGATTAGGAAGTTGAATCAAATTTTTTCTTTTTTTTACAAAGGTAATTTTTTGGCGGGATTCCCAAACATTGTTGTATTGTCAGGCACGTCTCTCAAAATTACCGACCCCATTCCGATCATGCAATTTTTACCGATAGTTACCTTTGACATAATACGAGCTCCAGCACCAATATAGGTTTTTTCTCCAACCTCAACAGAACCAAGTAAAATAGCACCGGGCCCGATAAAACAGAAATCTCCGATTATGTTATCGTGGCTAATCAAAGCTCCCTCACGAACACAGACGTTCCTCCCAATTTTTGCATATGCTGTGGCAAGTACCTGATTTGAAATAAGAGATCCTTCACCCACTTCAATAGTTTCCAAATCAAAATTAGGCGGCTCAGGAACAATCAGTGTAGCCAGCTTTGCATTAACGTTGTCAAGTTTTTTGGTAACTTTTTCCATTTTAGCAGTAGTGGAAGCCACGTTATTGAAAAAAAAACATCCCTGATCTACATATTTCTGTAAACTGTTTTCATCACCTATGATCGGACAACCAAGATATTCTTTTTGCTTGCCATATTTTTCATCGTCAATAATTCCCAAAACCTCCCATTCAGGGTTTCGTTGATTGATTCCATGGATATACCGCATAATTCCCGGGAAACCGCAACCATATATTAGTAATTTTTTCAAACTATAAGAGGTTTAATGTAAATGTTTATTAAAAGAATAAGCCAAGAGAAAAGCAGATCACTTGTTAAAAACTAAGATGTTTCAAGACGTTTCTGAACAAACTTACTGATATTTTTTACTGTCGAAAAGCGTTCAAGATCAAGGTCTTCAATGGAGACAGTAATTTCAAATTCATCCTCTAAGACACTCATAAGCTGAATAAATCTGAGTGAATCGATAAAACCGTTTTCTATGAGTTTGGTGTCTGTTGATGGAATTTCCACTTCAAACTCTTCATTTAATAAATTTTTTATTCTTTCAGTGAGCAGATTATCATCGGCTGCTTTATTTTGTAACATATTGTGTTCTCCTGCTAAAATATCGTATTGCAATCGGTCGTATGCATGGCCATTGATGTAGTGACACCTTCTTCGTTTTCCGATAAATTTGAAATTGTTTTTTTCCAAGACTTTAATTGAGGCAACGTTTTTCTCAATTACCCAAGCAAAAATGGATTCAAGTTTCAATTCCTCAAAACCCATGGTCAACATGCTTGAGACAGCTTTTGTAGTATAATTTTGGCCTGTGTAATTTTTATCTCCAAGGACAAACCATAAGGTAGCCGTTTTGAATTTCTTATTGATATCGCTGAGTGAAATCAGCCCAATAGGTTTGTCTGTTTCATCACAAGTAAAAATTCGTAGCTCATGTTCATTATCAGTAAGATCATCTATCTTAAGTGCAGGCGCTGCCAGTTTTTGAACGCCTCTCCCGAAGTCAAACCATCGGTAGTTTTGCTCATCCATCATCCAACGGACAATCGTTTTAATATTGTCGTTTTCAACCGGTTTCACTCCATCATCCTGAAAGTTCTTCGTAATCTTGTTTCGGTCTAATTTACCGTTTTTGTTTTTCGGCAGAGCGTCATACTGCTTCCAACGGCTCGGGACCATATAATCCGGCACCATGACTTTTTAATGATTTCCGTTTTCTCGGAGTTTGTATTGGATTTTAGAACATAAGCACAGCATACTGCTTTTCCGTCAAAATCATCGGTTGGAATCGCAACGACAGCGGTTTCCATTATATCTGTTATACTGTTGATTGCATTTTCAATTTCACCCAGTTCTATTCGATACCCACGGCTTTTTATTTGTGTATCACTTCGGCCGTGAAAATAGATGAGGCCGTCCTTCCCTTCACGGGCCAGATCACCGGTTTTATAAATTAAATCACCATTTTCCGAATATAACGGATTTTCCAAGAATACTTCATCTGTTTTTTCGGGATCTTCCCAGTATCCCAGGCCTACACCCACTCCGGAAATATAGAGATCGCCCATTGTTCCGGGTTCCGTTTCATTCATTTGTTCGTCCAGCACATACAGCTCCTCGCCCGGGCAGGAAAAGTGCAATCGGGATTTCCGCAAGCTCATTTGCCGGGCGCTGCGGAACCGTATAATAGCTGCTTGCAATGGTGGTCTCCGTTGGGCCGTACAGATTTGTGATCTGGATATGAGGACATTTCTTCATCAGATAGATCAGTGTGGCCGTCGGCATCGCTTCCCCACACCACATTAGCCTTTTCATTTTCGGGAAAATCATTTTCTTCCAACACATCAAATTTTGACATCAGACTCAATACAGATGGTACTGAAAACCACTGGGTAAGTCTATTTTTCCGGATAAAATCACTCATAAATTTCGGGTGAATGTTCATCTCGCGAGGTACCGGAAAGAGTTCTGCACCGGTTGAAATTGCGGTATCGAGGTAGAGGCTGGACATGTCGAAGTGAAGGGGCGGATGCCCTGAAATTCTGTCTGAGCTGTTGATGCCAAAATAACCGGTTGCCCAATCGATAAAATGTATGACATTTGAATGTGTGTTTATCACACCTTTCGGCTCACCGGTTGAACCTGATGTAAAAAGCAGATGTGCTGCATCTTCCGGTGAGTTTTCATAGTCCAAAGGTTGATCCGACAGTGCATCCATGTCACTGAAATAAAATCGCTGTTTTTCGGAAGGCTTCAAAGGCTCGCCGTCGTGCCATCATTCCGAACGCCACCTGATGTGCAAGGTTTTTATCAGTGATGAGATTTTCCAATTTATCTTCCACTTTTCCTTGTGGTGAGCAAAAATCGGACGCCTCCTTTGTTGATCATTTTAATCGTTCGGAGTACAGGCCCTTCCGGGTCCAGGGGGACATACAGGCAATCCGCTTTCAAAATTCCGAAGATACTGATGTAAGCTTCCGGGGATTTGGGCATATAAAATCCGACGCGGTCTCCTTGCCTGCAACCGTTCTCTCCTAGTATTCGGGCAAGCCGGTTGCTGGCTCGTTCCAGTTCCTGATAAGACAAAGACTGATCACCCATCCTAATCGCAGTCTTGTCAGGAAATTTCTCAGCTTGTTCTGTCAGCCAGTGCTGTAATAGACGGTTCATGCGGTTACAAGCTCCTTCGCTTTATCAAATGCAAGGTTAGTATGGTACAGTTCCTCTCTTTCAGGTGGGATATCCAGGATAAATGTATGATATCCAAGCTCCATGTATTGGGATAATTCCCGGGCTACCTCATCATAACTTCCAACAAGGTAAGGGCAGAATGTTTTATAATTTTCAAACGGATGCAGCCAATACGGTGATGTTTTCCCGTCGATCTGTTCACTTAGTTCTGTCAGTTTTTTGTGCCATACCGAATCGGACGTTTTCATGGCAAGTTTGTGAGTCAGTTGACCTTCTCGGTCAGCGGGAAACCGTTCAGTACCGATTTGCCAAGCTGATTCAGAATCTTCTCTTGCAATAATACCGATCCGCATTCCGAAATTAAGAGGGTCTTTGGTTAAGTTTTCTTTATGGTCTTCGGGACGATTTGGGTATTGAATGGCAGTGGCCTTCAAATTGCGGGCTGCATTCAGCCCCGCATCAGAAGATCCCGAGATAAATATTCCGGGCTGCAGATTTTATCGAGTTTTGGGATTCAAAGACCAACCGGTTCACTTTATAATAGTTTCCATCAAAGGTAACGGGCTTTTCCCACTTTCAGTAAGTCGATAATAATCGAAGTATACTCAGTTAATCGGTTGTAACGGTCAGTCGTGAGGAGTATGGTCATCAAGCGCTTTCGATCATTTTTAAAACCACCGGCAATCATATTAAGATAGATCTGACGATTATACATAAAGCCGAAAGTAGAAACCATTTTCGCGACAGTGTAGGGATGCATATAGACAGGCTGAACCGCTACCAGAGGGCTAAGCCGCTCTGTGCTTTTTAAAATCTCTTGAGATACGAGCCAGGGATCTACAAGTCCATTGTCCGCATAGACCAAAATTCCTTTACAGCCAAATTCCTCACTCCATTGAGATACTTTCACGAACTCGTTTGACATATTCCTCTCTGAAGGTGTCTTTAGATTGAGGACAGGTAGAAAATATTTCGATTTTAGAGGAACTCATAGTCTCTCTTTCTGGATGTTTATTAATATAGATTTCAATTTACAGTGTAAAAAACGCTCAGATAACTGAAGCAATATCAAATCAACTCTAATCTGTTTAAAGATAAATAAGAAATCTTCTTAAGGATTAAAAATAACTCGATTTTAAATTGAATGTTTAATATCAAAGTATAGAAGTTTAGTTTATGATTCTATTTTAAAACCATTACCCGGTTGCAATAACCTGTCTGCAGAAATGGTTTTATCGTTTAGATGGCATTTCTTAATGAGTAGCCAATGATCCGAAGTTGCAACAGGGGTCATGCCATTCATAGAGTGCCCAATAGTGCCGGGAGTAACATTTTTGCATGAGTCCTCTGTTAAAATTGAAGATACAATACCGATTTCACTGTTCTCATATTTTGTAAGCGGAAATCCCCAGGGAGACTTAAAAGGCTTGTAGTTGCAGGCTCGTATAAAAGCATCAATCTCTACTGCAGGAAGTGACCAATTGAGGTAGCCATTCTGTGGTATTTCATTCTTTTCATAATAATGGCGGTTTTTAAAATCCTGTTTAATGGCCGGTATGGAGTGAGGATCTTTTTCAAGAGCCTTTAACAATTTGGAAATTAATGGAAGTCCTTCATTTACGGATCGCATGCTCAGCGTTAGTCCTGTATCATCCGAATGAATAGGAAATGTAGAGGAATAAGCGATGGATCCTGTATCAATACCTTCTTCAATTCGATGAAGGGTAACACCGTGTCTTTCCTCTCTGTTATAAATTGCCCATGAGGGTGCGTTTAGCCCGGCATATTCCGGAAGGCGTCCGGTATGTAGGTTAAAGGCATCAAAAGCTAATGCCCTCAAAATTTCGGGATGGATGATATAAAGTAAATGAACGTTTAATAATACATCTATTTTATTTTTACGAATCCAATTGGCAAATTTAGGATCAGTAAGATTTTCCGGTTCCAGAATCGGAATGTTCATTTGAGCTGCATTTTCACGCAAGGCGTGATGGCCGGCAGGTGTGGCAACCCCTGATATAACGTGCGGACTTTTCTGTAGTAAACGAAAAGCCTGAAGCCCGGCAGATTCGTCAGCGGTCAGTAGAAAATTCATTAGGAGAAAATATAAATGTGAATTCCGAAGCTTAAAAATAACAAAAATGTATTTAAGGAATATTTATCCCACTATGGATTAATGAATTCTAAACAGAAAGTCTTGATATTCATAGGTTTTAATAATTGCTACCCATTATTACTCTATACTGTACTGTTAAAATTCGAAAACAAGTAGATATTAAGGTTTATTGAATACCGGCCAACTAGACTAAAGAAGAAGATTTTATTGCTAAGCCAAATGTTAGATATGAAGTGCGAAGCGTAACAAATAAAAATAGAGGTGAGCTTAACTGCTTTGATATCACTTCGACTCCCATTAGACATTGTTAATAGTTTTTACCTACTGAAATTTTGTACATTTATCACAGATTTTAGAAATCAAAGAGGAAAAATGAGTACAGAGATAAGAAATAGTATTTGGCTGATAATAATCATCTTCGCACTTGTAAGTTGTGATGTAATGGAAGTGACTGAGGATGATTCGAATATAGGTGAGGATAAAAACCAAGTAATAACTGAGCCAATTATTGATTCAGTTGACCTGCGTGATTATGGACTAAATGAAGCCATTGATATAAATGACCGGGGTGATATTATAGGCGGTACGCACTATTGGAATAGTGACAATGGGTCATTAATCGATATTGGTATAAGCGTAAAAGCTCTTAATAATCACGGACAGGTTATTGGCAGAGATTACTATTGGGATATGAATCAAGGGGTTGATCAAAATTGATGGTATGAGCTACACCGGCATTGATTGGAGCGAGATTACAGCATATGATATAAATGACTCAGGTTATGTTGTTGGAGAAGTTATCTCTTGCAATAATGAAGTTTATTATCCTGATCCGGATTGTTTTTATGAAGAGTGGTCAATGAGCTGGGATGTTGAAAGCAGAACTACAAAAGAGTTGAGACAAGAAAGTGTAGCGACCTCTGTAAATAATAATGGATACCAAACCGGTAATGATGGTATCGGAATTGAGCCTCATGGCTTTTTTGTAGCGAAAGAGTATTATGAAGAGACTCGTTTCTACGAAGGGTTTGGTTATGGTAGCACTTATGCCATAAATGATTTAAATCAAGTTGTTGGTTCAATACAAGTAAAAAATAGCGCCAACAGTTTACTGGGTTCGGATAGTTATGAAATGTCAGAGATCAATAAAATTATAAACCAATTTAGTAGAATCACTAGTGGTACAATAGGTGAATATAGCACTGCTCACCTTATTGAAGATCTTCAAAATTCGAAAATTAGCTCCGGGAAAGCAGCAAAAAATGTTATTACCAAGAGTGGCTTTAATGAAAGTGAGTATTATAATGAGGATTTAATTCATCTCTGGGACAAAGAAGAGCAGCAAGCCATCATTGAAGCTGCATTAGCCAGTAATTATAAATCTGAGGCATTTCTTTGGGACGAAGAAAACGGTATTGAAAGTATCGGCACCTTAGGCGGAAGCTGGAGTACGGCGTTTGACATAAATGACCATGGGCAGGTTGTAGGTTACAGCGATATCGGAAATGACGAATACCGGGCCTTTTACTGGGACAGTGAGAACGGAATGATTGAGCTGCCTTCCAACGGGAAAAACAGTATCGCAAGGGCGATCAATAACAACGGGCAGATTGTGGGTGAAAATGACGGGCCGGTTATGTGGGAGATTACCCTTCCTGAAAGTGAGTGATTGAATGCATCACGTGGCATTTTGTTATCAGCACCTTTATAAATCTATATTTTACAGCTTCTCTAAAAATCGATTCTAAAGACTAAATTGAGTCTTGCAATCTGTTTTAGAACAATAGACTTCTCTTTACCACCGATGGATCGAGATAAAATGATCAGGAGAGATACCGTTTGAAAGACGATCATCGCAACACCGCCTCAATTCAATATTGCACTCCAAACCAATCTCTCTATTCGGCGGGTAATAATCCTTGCTCTTTATACCCGCACGTGCTCTCGCTTGTACGGGGCTAATCATATTGGACCCTTTC
>NZ_JAXHMF010000002.1:0-784505 GCF_034521535.1 Rhodohalobacter sp.
TTTTTATTGAGAGCTGTATTCTCTTAAAGGGCGGTAAAATTACAAGGTTTAAAATCCATATACAACAGAAAGGCTTTATTAATATGCTGTTTCTTTCATTAGGTTTTGCGCTGCTCACCAAGGTGCTGCTTTTCGAAGGTTAACCTGCTCAATTCTGCACCCCATTCAGTGTAGATCTGCAAGAACCTGTATAAATAGCGGTCATTGAACTCTTTTTTCTGATTTTAATAATGCTGCAGTTTAAGTTATATTTAAGTGGGGTTAAGGATTCTGATAGTACTTTTTAATTAAGGTCTACCAGCTCCTTACAGGGGCCGGTGGCATTGCGCCATCGGCCTTTTTTTATTTCCCGCAGATTATCGGTTAGTGAGGACGTGTGCTTTTTACCACGGACCTTGTGAACCATGCCTACGGCATTATGAATTGGTATTCCTATTCAACAACCACAGGTTGAAACCTGTGGCTATAATGTTTGGGCATGGCTACGCCATTTGCTGAACTCACCCCCTAATCCCCCTCTCTGTTCTCTCCGTTCACAAAGAGTGGGAGTGTATGAAATTCAGTTATTTAATGTAACCAGCCCTGAAAGGGCAGAATATTAACAGCCCTCCCGACCAAATACAGGCACTGTCCAAAAAAGTGTGTCTGGTCTCAGATCTCCTTATGGATCTATTGGATTGCATCTGGGAATAAAGTTTGGTCAAATTTAAAATTATAAATTGGATATTGGTAGGTCGTTTCTTCGGTGTCAATAGCCATTTTCCCTAACAGCAACAGGGCCGATTCAACCGACGGCAGCGCATTGCGAATTTTCAGACTCCTGCGAAATTTTTTATTCAGTCGTTCGATCCAGTTAGTGGTATAGATCATGGATTGGATTCGCCGGTCAAAATCCAGATAGGTAAAATAGTAGTCCATGTCTTCATCGCCAACCAGACGCTTGATCGCATCGTATTTTTTGCCCCATCGCCTGGCAAACTCGTTAAACTTCTCGAGAGCCTGTCTGCGGGTATAGTTGCGCTGTCCGGTCAAAAATACCTCCCTGAGATCCTCGGCTACAGCGTCCTTATCGGATGCTTTGACCTTGGTTTGAATGTTTCGCTTAAAATGCGTCACACATTTTTGATGACGGGCCGCAGGGAAAGCTTTATGGATAACCTGATCAAGCCCTGGTAGCCCGTCGGCGATGACCAGATCGGTCTGCGCAAGTCCTCTGTCCTTTAACGATTCCAGAAGCTCACTCCACCCAGAAGGGGATTCGCTGGGAAGGTTCGTTATGGCCAAAACCTCTCGCTGCATCTGTTCTGTAAGGCCCATCACGACGTAAAAGGCCTCACTGCTGACGTGTCCTCGGCGAACTTTCTTGTGAATGGCATCGACCAAGATCACCGGGTATCGCCCGGCCAGCGGGCGCTGCCGCCACTCGTGGATCTGTTCGCCCAGCTGTGGAATAGCAACAAAAATTGGTACAGATTTTAGGCAGCCCATTTTCTGTTTTGGTTTCTGATTTCGATTTCTGTTTCTAAAGGTGTTTTATAGTCTAAGCTTGAATGAATTCGTTTGGTATTGTACCACTGTATGTACTGTTTAACACAGTCTTGAAGTTGCCCATATGTATTGAAAGTATGATGGTTGAGTTCTTCATATTTGATACTCTTAAAGAAACTTTCAGCTACGGCGTTGTCCCAGCAGTTGCCTTTCCGACTCATAGATTGACTTGCATGCTTATTGTGAAATATAATATCTGCAAATCTGGTGCATGTATATTGAACTCCCCGATCGGAATGCAGTAAAAATCCGGGCCGAATACTTCTATTTCTCCTTGCATCTGCCCAGGCAGCTACTACCGTATGCTCTGCGGTCAGATCAGTGCTTAAACTCCAGCCTACTACCGCCCTGTCGGCCAGATCCAGTATGATCGTTAGGTATGCCCAGTGATCTTTTAGTCTCACATATGTGATGTCAGAGACCCATGCCTTACCCAGTTGAGAAGGGTTAAAATCTCTATCCAGCACGTTATCTGCTATGGGATTCTCATGGCTGGAATCGGTGGTAGCAATGAACTTTTTGCGCGTCCTGCTGCGGATACCCATCTCCTTCATTAGTCTTCCAACGTAGGATCTGGAAATGGGAACCCCCATCTTATGAAGCTCTTTGGTTATCTTATAGCTTCCATAGATTTGTCTGTTTTCGTCAAATACGGTCTTAATCTTCCTTTTGAGGATCTGTTTTCTACTTTCTGGGGTGGTAGCAGAGGACCGTCTGCGCCAGTAATAATAGGCATTCCTACTCACCTTGAGCACCTTACACATCTTCTCGACTGGAAATAGATGCCTGTGACTTTCTATGAAGTCATAGATTTCTAGTCGTTCTTGGAGAAGATGCGAACCGCCTTTTTTAAAATATCACGCTCAAGGGTTGCATCTGCAAGCTTTTTCTCAAGCTCACTTATGCGTTTCTGCTCGGAGGACATCTCTACGGTTACTTTGTTGTTCGGGTTGTTCTTGTAGGCTCTTCGCCAGTTATTGATCGTGCTTTTGCCAACCCCATATTCCTGGGAAAGTTCTATTGTTGGACGACCAGATTCGGCCAGCTTTACAATCGTTAATTTAAATTCTTCTGAATATGTAGTCATAATTGGTAAAGTTAAATATTTTGGGCTTAAATAAGACTGTACCAATTAATGTAGACACTCCAGGTAAAGTTGCTGATGGCTGAAGAGCTATAGGCTTGCCCATAGATCTTCTCAGTAATCTGGCCAACTTCGCTGGCGGAAAGTCCCTTTCCGTACAATTCAAAGCACAAACGGCGAACTTCCTCGTGCTGATCGCGCAGCATCGCCCAGAGCACAGGCTGGAACTTCCCTAACCGATCGCGGGGAATGCGCAGTGAGAGTTTTCGCCCGTGGCCGATGGCCTGGCCGGGACGATAGCCGTTGGCCTTGTTACCGGGACCGGAGGTGCTGGCCATCCAGTGAGTTCGTTCGATTTTCATGAGTCCGTTCAAAATAAGTTCTAAGAGTTCATTTAACCCTTCGTCTTTATTTAGAACGCTGTGAATAATATCTTGCAGTTGATCATCTTTTAGATCGATCATGAGGTCTCCTTCGTTTAGGTTTTAGGTTATAGATCAACCCAAAAGATCGGACAAGGAGACCTTTTTTGTAGCCACCCACCGGTGGGTGGCTACAACTCCCTCAGACACACAAATATGGACAGTACTCAAATACATCGGGACAGGCGAAGCGAAACCTGGGGTATGCTGGGCAATATTCATCACCCGGCGATTAGTAGGGGCCAGATCAAGTAGAGGCGGTCGTTCTCAGGACTTATTTTGTGGGTCGTCCTGATGGCACGGACCACATATTTTGGATTTATATTAAAATCGTGGACCGAATAATCCCATGAATCATGCCTACGGCATTCTGTTTACTTTGCGTATTTCATACACCACAGGTTGAAACCTGTGGTTATAATATTTGGTCATGGCTACGCCAATTGGAATATTTATCTTAATCAATTTGATGCTGTAACTGTAGTAGTAATTTTCTCAAGACTCGTTTTCGATTCCGAAGAATTCATCGGGCTGTAAATCAATTTATATCTTACTTAATCCAGTGTCGGAGATACGGTAACACATCATAGCCCTACAATTCATTGTAGGGTGGGATACGATGCCTGACCGATAAGCAGAGTGTCGTATACACGGACCACATTGTTCTGGATTCATATTAAAAATCGCAGACAAATTAATCCCTGTGCGCCATACCTACGGCATTATGGACTACATTTGATTTCATCTACCACAGGTTGAAACCTGTGGCTATGATGTTTAGTCATGGCTACGCCATTTGGATTTTGTTGTAACAATACTAGACTACTTAAGGCATACTCTTAGCTCGTTTTCGATTTCGAAAAACTCTTCAAGAAGTAAATTGAATTTAAAACTGACTCCAATCCAGTGTCGTAGACACGACTTACATCATAGCCCTACAATTCATTGTAGGGTGGATACGATGCCTGACCGATTAGCAGAGTGTCGGAGACACGAACCACATGTTTTGGATTCATATTAAAATCGTAGACGAATGAATCCCTGTGCGCCATGCCTACGGCATTATGGACTACATTTGATTTCATCTACCACAGGTTGAAACCTGTGGGTATAATGTTTTGTCATTGCTACGCCATTCAGGTTTGTCAACAGGCTTGACTTTAAATTTGGCGGATCATTAAATATCAGGATTTATAGATAAGCTAAACTACTCATCGAATTCAAGTGTCAGAGACACGACAACGTATTGTAACCTCACAATTCATTGTGAGGTTAAAGCGTATCCGACCCCACTCCAAAGTGCCGTCAGGCACGGACCTTTTAGCCGCACCATATATTAAATATTAAGCCCCCTTTTTGGACTTTTTCTTAATCTCTCCAAAAAAACAACTACCCATTCATGGGTTGAACATGCGAGCGCGGGATTTATCCCCGCGAAACAAAAGTTCACAAAGTTTCTCAGCGAACCTTTGCGGGAAGATCTGCGCTACTCTGCGAGAAACAGTTGATGAGTATCAGACGCTGTCAGACCATCAAAATCAGAAACACCCCTCCCTCTCCTTCGCTAAAGCTTCAGAGAGTACTCCCCTCTAGGGGAGATTTCTCAAATGCACTATTCTTAATTTAACAACTTGCCCTCTTACCGACGCTGTCAGATTCTCTAAATGCTGACAGGTCTCCATAAATCAATTCGACAACCTGGCAATCTCAGCTTCAGCTGCAATGTACCCGAACGCCGCCCATTCATCCGTTTCGAGGATTTGATTCCAGATCCCGATGGCACGCTCCTCTCTCCCGTTCATGTAGTGCCAGTTCCCAATGCCGTACCACAGCGTAGCATTCTGCAGGTCATCTTCCGAAACTTCCATCATCCGTTCCGGATCAAAATAGCCTTTAAACACCATAATCAGGTTCAGGTACACGTCGTTTTCAATCAGGTCCATATCGGCGGTGATATCTTCTATCGCCTCACCCGCCTTCTCATCCTGTCCGCTTCTCTTCAGGGCCGAATAGTACCAGTAGAGTGTGGCCACACGCATATCATCCGTCAAATCCAGCTCATTCAGGGCTTTCTCATACGATGCAATCGCCTCATCATACTCACCCTTCAGATAGTGGGCCAGTCCTTTATGATACCAGACGTTCGATTTCATGGTGCTCACCGGCTGATTCAGCTCATTGGGCAGGCCGTCCGGTTCCACATAGTCGGGCACATTCCGCATCAGCTCTTCAGCCCGCTCGAAATCACGAATTGCACGATCAAAATATCGCAGCGTGATATAGCGATGGCCCCTGTGGCGGTACATTCTGGGGTCTTCGGTATTCTTGAAGGTTCCTTCCGTAAAAATGTTAATCGATTCCCGGTATTCGCCAAGGTAGGCAGTGCGCCGACCCAGCCAGATAATATATTCCGCATTCTCCGGATCAATCCGGTAGTTCGCAAGAGCGTTAATGAACTTCTCATTGTGGCTTTCATAAACTTCCTGCGAGAGTTCAGGTGTTCTGAGCGTATCACCCAGCAGGGAAACGGTTTGTACACCGGATGGCACCGGCGGCAGATCCACACGGTTTTCCCCGCACGAAGCGAGTGCAAGGGTAAAAAATATAGCGATGATGAATAGTGTAATATTTCTCATAATGAATTACTTGAAGGTCAGGGTCAGATCCTTAATTTCCCCCGATCTGCGAACTTTAACAACTATTTCTTCGCCCGAGGTGAATTCTCCCAGGGCTTCCATATATCCGTAGATATCGGTGATTTCAATTTCGCCCATCTGCAGGATCACATCTCCCCCCTGCAGGCCGGCTTCGGCGGCGGCACCTCCATCCCGGACTCCCTCAATTCGAAATCCTTCACCGGAGTATGTGTAATCCGGCAGCACCCCCATGGTGACACTGTCTCCACTCATGATATTCTGCTGCTGAGATTCAGTAGCGGTAAAATCCATCTCATCCGCGTGTATGGCAGATAACTCCCGCAGGGTGCCCAAAGCGTGTTCCGATACGGCAAGTATGCCATCCGCGTTGACCTTGTTCGGAGTGTCCGATCCTCGATGGTAGTCGTCGTGCGTTCCCGTGAAATAGTGCAGCACAGGGATTCCAATGTCGTGAAACGAGGAGTGATCACTCGCGCCGGTTCCTGAAGGATTGGTGCGGATATTCAGGCCGGATTCTTGCGATTCGGACAGTATCTCATCCCACTGCGATGAGGTTCCGGTTCCGAAGATTGTGAGCTCCTCTTCGGTCAGGCGCCCGATCATATCGAAATTGATCATCGCCAGAACGGAGTCGGGCGAAATCTGCAGGTTATCCGCAAAATATCTTGAGCCGAGAAGGCCCAGCTCCTCACCCGAAAATGCCACAAAGAGAACGGATTTACTGAGGGGTTCTTCAGAGATCTCCCGCGCCAGATGCATCAGACCCGCAACACCGGATGCGTTGTCATCGGCGGAGTTGTGCAGGGAATCCGGGTTTTCATGATTCAGCGAAATGGTTCCGCCATGACCCTGACCGTCGTAATGAGCTCCTAAAATGATGACCTGTCCCGGATTTTCACTTCCGGCAACAGTGCCCACTACATTTCGTGAAAGATGATCTTCAACTCCCATCGACTGCGCCATCGGCCCGGCAAGCGTGAACTGCTGAAAGTAGGTTTCGCCGTCTCCCGCCGGATTCAAACCGAGCTGCAGAAAGCGGTCGGCAATGTAATTTGCAGACGCGGCTTCATGCTCCGAGCCGGCCAGCCTGCCGCCGCGATCGTCTGAGGCGAGCCACTCCACATCCTGTCTGATTTTTTCCTCTGCCGTGAACTCCCCGGAGCCGGAGCTGCAGGAGATAAGGGTTAGGCTAATTGTAAGTAGTGTAAGCGAAAACTTTTTCATCGGAGTTATCTATTAAGTAATCCTGAACCTGATGGTTCTGTGACAACAATATAAAAAAGAACCGGGTTCTCAGAGAGTGATGATTTATAGGTTGTTTTTCAACATTCAGGGTACGATTTTCTCGCGGATTTACGCAGAAAAGAGCGCAGAATTTCGCTGATAAATCTATGTGTTACTTTGAGACTGTGGACCTTCGTGGCCTTAATTGAAAATTCTGCCACCAAGACACAAGGACACAAAGTTTCACGAAGTCTTTTGCCATACTCTGCGTAACTCAGCGAATTCATCTGCGCAACTCTGCGAGAACCCAACCAAGGTCACATTGTTTGTTACAACCGGAAACACCCCTTCCTTATCCCTAAAATCCGTTTAATCCGTGTTTCGTCTTGTAGTTCGTTTCAAACACCCGTATCATTGATGCACATACTTAACCATTAAGGTTGGGGGTGTCCCGATTTAACAGCTCGGGACTGAGATCATACCCTGTGAACCTGAACCGGATTATACCGGCGTAGGGAAACCGATCTGCAGTGCAGGCTTTCAACACAAACAATTTCAGCTGATGATTGCCGGCCACTGTCCCCCTCCTTCAATCGCATTTAAAATTGATGGAGGCATCATGTCTTTTTACCTGAAACTTTTTTCTATCATCATCCCGATCCTCTTCGGGACGTCCCTTCAATCCTTTTCTCAAACCATCGAGGGGCAAGTCACAGACAGCAACACCGGGGAACCGCTCGCGGGCGCATCCATTCTTGAAGTGGGCACCACCAACGGCACATCCACCGACGCCGACGGCGAATTCAGCCTGAGGTTGCGAGGCTCTGAATATGAGATCCGGGTCAGCTTTATCGGATACCGTACCGAAACCGTATCTTTTACGGAAACGGACTCCTACCTCAATATTGAACTGACTTCCCAGCCGGTAACCGCAGGCGAGGTTTTTGTAAATGCCCTGCGCGTGGACGACTCCACCCCGGTTGCATACAGCAACATTTCCCGCGATGAGATCGACATTCGCAACACCGGACAGGATATCCCGATGCTGGTCTCAACATCCCCATCGGTTGTATCGGCCTCGGATGCGGGTGCGGGAATCGGATACACCAACATGCGAATCCGCGGTGTGGATCAGGCCCGGATCAATGTAACCGTAAACGGTGTGCCGCTGAATGATTCTGAATCGCACGGCGTATTCTGGGTCAACATGCCCGATTTTGCATCCTCCACACAGAACATTCAGATTCAGCGGGGAGTGGGAACCTCTACGCACGGTGCCTCCGCATTTGGAGCCACGATGAACCTGCAGTCTGCCCTGATGAGGCCTGACTCATATGGTGAAGTAGCTCTTGGAGCCGGAGCCTACGGAACGCAAAAAGCTACGGTTCAGCTCGGTTCCGGGCTGATGGATAACGGCTGGCAAGTGGAAGGACGGCTTTCCAAAATTGATTCTGACGGATATATCAACCGCGCGGAATCTGATCTGCGCTCTTTCTATCTCTCTGCTTCCCGCCACGGTGAACGCAGCCTGCTGAAAGCCGATGTGTTCTCGGGTCAGGAGCGAACCTACCAGGCGTGGAACGGTGTGCCCGAGCCCATTCTGGAGAACAATCCGAATCAGCTCGAAAATTATATTACCAATTTGTTTATCGGTCCGGATGAGGCCAACCGCCTGAGAGACAATCTCGGAAACCGGCGATTCAATGAGTTCACCTACGAAGATCAGGTGGATAACTATCAGCAGGATCACTACCAGCTGCACTACTCCTACAGACTCACCGACAACTGGACCACCAACACTTCGCTTCACTACACCTACGGACGCGGCTATTTTGAGCAGTTTCGCGATAATGACCGCCTGAGCACCTACAACATCGACCCGATTGAGATTGGCGGTGAAACCATTGAACGGAGCGACCTGGTTCGCCGGCGATGGCTGGACAACGATTTTTACGGTGTGATTGCATCCAGCGAGTACCGCCGGGATGATGAGTGGAACCTCATTATTGGCGGAGCGTACAATGAGTACGACGGCGATCACTTCGGTGAGGTGATCTGGGCAGAATTTGCCGGTGACAGCCAGCCCGGCGACCGCTACTACGACAACAACGGGTTTAAAACGGACTTCAACGTCTACGGAAAACTGAACTACTATTTCAGTTCATCCTTCAACACCTACCTCGACCTGCAGTACCGTGCGGTTACCTATCGTTTCCTTGGTCTGCGAATTGACGGGAATAGCGGTGAAGTGAGCGATTTGACCCAGCGCGATCGGATCAGCTTTTTTAATCCAAAAGCGGGATTTGTCTACCGGTTTGCCGACGGACAGCGCGCTTTTGCCTCGCTCAGCGTTGGCGGCAAAGAACCGACACGCCGCGACTATGTGGAATCCACAGAGGAAAGTCGTCCCGATCCGGAGCGCCTTTTCGACTATGAGCTTGGGTATCACGGCGATTTTGGGCGATACAGCCTGGGCGTCAATCTCTACTACATGCTCTATAAGGATCAGCTGATTACCACCGGAGAGGTGAACGATGTAGGAAATACGGTTCGTGAAAATGTGCCGGACAGCTACCGCACCGGGAGTTGAACTTCAGCTGGGTGCCCGGATTACGGATTACCTGCAGTGGAACGGAAACCTGACCTTCAGCAGAAACAAGGTGAACGAGTATGAGTACTTTCTCGATGATTTTGATCAGGGCGGGCAGGAGCGTTTCCTGTTTGAGGATGTGGATATCGCCATGTCGCCGTCAACCATTGCAAACTCTATTCTCACCTACCGGTCCGGAGGTTTCAGAACAGAGTGGGTCTCCAAATTTGTATCGCGGCAGTACCTGGACAACACTCAGACCGAAAGCCGCTCCATCGACCCGTATTGGGTAAATGATCTGGTGATCCGTTACAGCTGGGACAGTGCTCCGTTTGTGAGAAGCCTGACGGCATCACTGACCGTGAACAACATCCTGAATGAGAAGTATGTGGCCAACGGCTACACCTTTGGATGGATTTCAGGCGGCGAGCAGCGACACTTCAACTACTACTACCCGCAGGCTGAGCGTCACGCGATGCTCAATGTGAAGATTGGTTTTTAATGATCTGTCTTCTCTTTTTTGATCCGGCCATGAATGACCGGCTTTCCTTAGTGATTCTTCGTGACATGGTGCCTTCGTGGCCAATTCACAATATTTCGCTACCCATTCTTCATGGCTCAAAAAGACACTAACTTTTCTCTGCGAGAATCTGCGTTTTGATCTGCGTAAATCTGCGAGAAAAACCTGACACAGAAAAGATCAAAAAAATAAGGTAACACCCCTCCTTCTCTTTCGCTAAAGCTTCAGAGAGTACTCCCCTCGAGGGGAGAATGAGCAAATGCATCTTTATTCACCTGATACTAAAAATTCTGAAGGTTTTCTTCGTATTAATTCTCTACTTCAATCTGAACCGGTACCCGGATCTGATCCCAATGAATTACCATATGCCCGGAATCTTCCTCAACGTTTTCAAAATAGACCATCATCTGCTCCATAAATTCACCCATTTCAGGCTGAACAGACACACGGAGCTCATCCATCGTCGGATCGTACTGCGTACCCCATGATAGGTTGTTATTAAAAATCACACTCCATTCATCCACTCCGGGAAGAGTGTAAAGCGAGTAGGTGCCGGCATTTAGCTCTTCACCTTCAATCATCACGTTATCAGAAAATGTAATGGCCGTTGATTCATTGGCTCCCGTTCTCCAGACCTCATCATAAGGTACCAGCTCACCGAAAATCTCACGGTCCCGAACTCCGGGACGGCCGTATGTGACTGTCACGACCGTGGTGCCAATCGTCTGAGAAACCGAAGCATTCGGACTCACCCTCGGACTGTCATTTCCACGCTCCTGAGCCTGGGTTGATGTTGAAAACATTAGCGTAATGGCAAAGATTAGTGAAAGTAGCAGTGAGTAAAATTTCATAGCTGTAAAGTTTGATTAATAGTTGATAGAGGATTTGTAAAGTTTGAATAAGGTAGTCAGACTGATTTTATGTAAAAAGCTCATCGCCCTGAAATAAAATTTAAGCTTTCGCTACGAAGACTAAAAGTCTTGAAGGTTCACGAAGATTACTATCCGAAAATCTGCGGGAGCCATCCTATGAAAAACAGACGCTGTCAGGTTTTTGGACCCTGACAAGTCTGAACTTAAATCGATTCCTGCAGCAAGTGCGGGAAGTCTTTCTTGAACTTCGCCAGTTTAGGGGCAATCACCACAGAACAATAGCCCGCATTTGGATTATTGTTGAAATAGTCCTGATGATAATTCTCAGCCACACTGTAGTTACTGAGCGGCGTAATTTCTGTCACGATCGGATCATCCCAAAGATCTGACTTATCCGTTCGTTTCTTCGACTCTTCCGCAATCTTTTTCTGCTCAAGAGAATTATAGAAAATAGCTGATCGATACTGAGTACCAACATCAGCTCCCTGCCGGTTCAGTGTTGTGGGATCGTGCGTGTGCCAGAACACTTCCAGAAGTTCTTCAAAGCTGATCTCTTCCGGATCAAACGTGACTTTGGCAACTTCGGCATGACCGGTTTTCCCGCTTACCACCTGGTTATAGCTTGGATTTTCAACATGTCCGCCGGCATAGCCCGACTCAACAGCCACTACACCGTTTACGCGCTGATAAACCGCCTCTACACACCAAAAACATCCGGCACCGAGTACAGCCGTTTCATAATTTTCATTTTGAGCATCCGCCTGATCAGTCATAGTAAATAAGATCGTTATTAAGATTAGTATAAGTTTCATAAATATATTTTGTTTTATGTCTGTTGTATAAACATCAGGAATGTGTGAATCGTGCCTTTTGATTTATAGTCCTGAGTCTTGAGTCTTGAGTCCTGAGATTTGGAATTTGGCATTTCGAGCTTGTTATTTGGTATTTGGAATTTGGTGTTTGCAGCTTGCAGCCTGATCCCATCACAAAACTCCTTCCAGATACTCCCACAAGTTCTCAGCAATCACCCTGTGCCCTTCTTCTGTCGGATGAATTCCATCTCCCTGATTGAGTTCCGGATCACCGGCAACGCCTTCCAATACAAACGGCATAAAGATCACATCATTTTCTTCGGCCAGCTCAAAAAATACCGACCGGAACCGGCTTGTGTACTGCTCACCCATATTTGGCGGAGCTTCCATACCGGTTAAAATAATTTCCGCATCGGGATACTTCTCTTCCACTTTATCGATAATCCCCTGCAAATTCTGCTTGGTGTTCTCGGGATCAATCCCCCTCAAACCGTCATTGCCGCCCAGTTCCAGCACAAACACGTCCACATTCTGCTGCAGCACCCAGTCAATACGCCTCAGCCCGCCGGCAGAGGTCTCCCCGCTCAGTCCCGCATTCACCACGTTGTAATTCATACCCAGCGAATCGATCTTCTGCTGAATAAATGCCGGAAACGCGTTCTCTTCCTCCAGTCCAAATCCCGCGGTAATACTGTCACCAAAAATTAAGATCTGCTTCTCCTGTGCGGAAGCATCAACAGACAGCATCAGGCCGCATAAAAAAATTACAACCTTTAATATCCCGATTCGTTTATAATTCATAACTAAATAAAATACTTTAATAGGAATGTTTTACGTATTACAACATGTTTGTTTGATTGTTTCCTAACCAACTGATTATCAATGAATCACAGTTCCATTCTTTCCGCCGAAAATGTAACAAAAACCTTTCAAAGCGGAGATCATAAACTAACCGTTTTAGACAATATCGTTTTTCATATCGAAAAAGGGATCTCGTGCGCCATCGTGGGGCCATCCGGCAGTGGCAAAACCACGCTTTTAGGCCTCTGCGCCGGACTCGATCGCCCAACCTCAGGCCGTGTCATTCTTAACGGTCAGCCCATTTCAGATATGAAAGAGGACGAACTGAATAGTGTTCGAAACGAACAGATCGGGTTTGTATTTCAATCTTTTCAACTCATTTCAACATTAACCGCCCTGGAAAACGTGATGGTTCCTGTTGAACTTCGCGGCACTCCTTACCGTGAAGTGGAGCAGAAAGCGAAAGAGCTGCTCACACAGGTTGGTCTGAAGGATCGTCTTCACCACTACCCCAATCAGTTATCCGGTGGCGAACAGCAGCGAGTGGGTCTGGCCCGGGCGTTTATTCACAAACCGGAAATACTCTTTGCCGATGAACCGACGGGTAATCTGGACAGTGAAACCGGCGAACAGATTGAAGACCTCCTTTTTGATCTGAACCGAGAGTCCGGAACTACGTTGATAATTGTAACGCACGACCGCGAGCTGGCTGAAAAATGTGATCGAATCATTGAGCTGAAAAGCGGTGAAATTTTCAGGGACACCGGTTTTGAAGAAACTGAATCAGAGTTCGAAGCTGCAGAAACCGTAAACGCAGAAATCAAACAGGCCGAATGAAACTGATTCGAGAACTTCTAAACCCATTCAGCTGGAAACTGGCCTGGCGCGATGCACGTCCACAGTGGAAAAGCCTGTTTCTTTATACGTCTGCGGTCATAGCCGGTGTGGCTGCCCTGGTCGCCATTCTTTCATTCCGAAATGATGTACTGCTAACGGTTGATGATCAATCGCGTGAACTTCTGGGAGCAGACCTCGAAGTTCGAATGAATCAGCCTTATCCCGATGCAGTTCAATCCTACATTGACTCAATCGGAGGCAGCACTGCCGATGCCATTGAATTCAATTCCATGGTGATCTATGGTGAAGAAGGGCAAAACCGACTCTCTCAAATTCGCGCCATTGGCGGACCCTATCCTATTTACGGAGAAATTGAGACCATCCCCGCAGATGCATCAGCCCGCTACCAAAATGAAGGCGGAGCTCTCGTGGAACAGTCGGCCATGAAGCAGTTCAACCTGCAGCCGGGCGACAGCATTCAGGTCGGAAATTTCAGAGTACCCGTGTTGGGTGAACTCATCTCCGTACCGGGAGAAGCTGCCGCTTTCTCATTAATAGGCCCCAGGGTTTATCTCTCCAGAGACATGCTTGAAGGCTCTTCCCTGCTCGACCGCGGAAGCCGTGTTACCTACAAAAGTTATTTTCAATTCGATGATCCCGAGTCGGTCGCCTCTGCCGTTGAGGGATTGCGTGAATACCGGGACGAGTATCGTGTTCGCTATGACACGGTTGAATCCCGCAAAGAGGACTTTGACGAAATTATTTCCAACCTGAGTAAATTTCTGGGACTGATCGCTTTTGTGGCACTTCTTCTGGGAGGACTCGGAGTAGCCAGTGCCGTACACGTTTATTTGAAGCGAAAAACATCCATGGTAGCTACTCTTCGCTGCTTGGGAATGAGGGCTGAACAGATCCTGGCCGCGGTGGCTATCCAGATCTCCATGCTTGGCTTCATCGGAGCCGCCATTGGAACACTTTTAGGACTGATGTTCCAATTCTATCTGCCGACTCTTTTTGCAGATCTGCTTCCTTTTGATATTGTTCAGGCCATTTCTGCACAAGCCATTGGCCTCGGTTTGGTCACAGGAATAGTTATCAGCGTCGTATTTTCTCTGCTTCCATTGGCGGGTGTCAGTACCGTATCCCCGATGATGACGCTTCGAAATACTGATTTTTCACCCATTCAGGCCCTGTCCGCCAAAGTAAAAGGAATTACCGTAGCGGTCACTCTCGCTGTTTTAATACTGATTATCGGATTTCTGACTGAAAGCCTGATGGTGGCCGGAATTTTTACGCTGAGTATGGTTCTTTTTGTTGTTCTGCTCAGGGCCACAGCCTCTCTTTTGATGGCCGGAATTAAAGGCCTTCGATTGAAATCCTTCACCTACGTTTGGAGGCAGGGAACGGCCAATCTGTTCCGCCCCAACAATCAGACCTCCATGCTGATGACCACGCTCGGAATGGGTATGCTTTTGATCGGTACGCTCTATCTGTCTCAGGATGCCATCCTTCAGCGCATTGATCTTCAGTTTTCCGATGATATGCCAAACCTGGTGCTCTACGATATTCAGACCGACCAGAATGAGGATATCCTGAATATTATTGAGGAAAATGAAGGAAGAGTTCTTCAGAATGTACCTATTGTCTCCATGAGGCTGGCCAAATGGAATGGTCTCACTCCATCAGAAGTGCGGGAAGATTCCACGATTAATGTTAGAAGCTGGGCTCTCGGCCGGGAATATCGTGTAACCTACCGGAGTGAACTTCGTGAATCTGAAACACTCACAGAAGGCGAATGGATTGGTGAAGCAGATGGAATCAACTCTGTGGTTCCGATCTCCATCGCGACCAATATTGAGGACGACCTTCAAGTGGCCGTCGGAGATTCTCTTACATTTAATGTTCAGGGCGTGCAGGTTAAAACCCGAATTGCCAGCATCCGTGATGTGGATTTCACCCGTGCTGAACCCAACTTTTTTGTTCTGTTTCCATCCGGCGTACTCGAAAACGCGCCCCAGTTTTTTGCCACGGTTGTTCAAACCGGCAGCGATACGCAAACCGCGGCCATACAGCAGCAGGTGGTACAGAGTCATCCCAACATTTCAGCCATTGACGTGGGAATTGCCCTGCAAAGCGTGCAGGAGTTTCTGAATAAAATTGCGATGGCTGTTCAGTTTATGGCACTCTTCAGTATCCTCACCGGGTTTATCGTATTGGGCGGATCCATTGCGATCAGCCGCCGACAGAGAACCCGCGAGGCTGTACTGCTTCGTACACTGGGCGCCAATAAAAAGCAGATTTCAGGAATTCAAACGATTGAATATGCACTCCTTGGGCTGCTTGCCGGACTAACCGGACTATTGCTCGCACTGGTAGCCAGCTGGGCCCTTGCCTGGTTCTACTTTGATCTTGCTTTCAGGCCCGATATTTTGATACTTTCAACCATTACGGGAGTAGTTGTCCTCTCGGCTATTGTTATTGGATGGAGCGGCAGCCGCCATATTTTCAAACACTCCCCGATTGAGGTACTGAGACTGGAAGGCGAAGCTACTTGATCAAGATCTATAGTAGATAATAGCATCCTGATATCTGAATCATAGATTTAGCAAATTTGTCCCCTCCTTATGAAGGAGGGGTTGGGGTGGTTGGACAGGCATTTTTTCCTTAAAAAAGGTTTAAAAATGAACCTGACTTGTTTGAACCACCCCTAAGTCCCCTCCTTGGAAATGAGGGGATTTTTTACCTTCAAATAAATAAAAGCAAAACGCATTTAATTCTTTAATTCAAATTATCTTTGCGCCTCTGCGGTGAAAAAAATGTTTTCCATATATGACAATAAACCAAAAAGTCTGGCTGATTTCATTTATCATTATTCTTGTCTGCATCCTTGCAGCTCTGCTCATCTACATCTACACCGGCCAGATTGTTTTTGCACTTTTTATTGCTCCTCCCATCATCCATTGGATTTTAAAAAGAAGGCAGCATCGCGACCTTCACAAGTAAGATTTTTGCCCCAATTAGATTTCCTCTATTCCGTTTTGCAGAGAAGGGTACGCCCATTATCTTTGCGCTCAAATAAACCTGATCTCAACATAATCATCCAAAAATAATGTGGATGATATTTTAAATTTAAGCGTGTTCACATGAAAAGATTTATTCTCATTTTTTCACTGACCTTTCTGTTTCCATCCTTGATTTTAGCTCAGCTTACAGCCGAGCTCGACTCTATTTCAGTCACCTCATCCCGAATCACCTCAACCATTTCCGAAAGCGGCAAAAGTGTGGCCGTTATCACACAAAAAGAGATTGAAGCGATGCCCGTCACTTCCGTGGATGACCTGCTCAAGTCGATCCCCGGAATCAACGTCAATTCCAGGCAGGGATTTGGTGTTCAGTCAGATGTGGGAATGAGAGGTAGCACCTTTTCCCAGGTTCTGTTTATGCTCGACAACGTTCCGCTGAACGATCCCTTGACCGCACATTTCAACACCAATATTCCGGTGTCCCTGGGTGAGATCGGCCAGATTGAGATCATTCGCGGTCCATCCAGTGCGTCATTCGGAGCCGACGCTGTTGGCGGTGTGGTTCACATCAAAACCAAAATGTACATGCAGCGCGAGATCAAAAAAAGTAACGGCCTGCTCTCCTACGCTGATGCGGACCTTTCCTACGGAGAACATAACCTTCGAATGGGAGACCTCTCTTTTGAACTGCAGCAAGATCGCTGGAGATTGAGCACATCCATCCGCGGTGTTTATTCTGATGGCGAGCGACTGGCAAACCCCGGTTTTGAAGCCGGTGTTTCGGATCAAAGTCAATACGACAACTATTTTGAACTGGCCAATTTCAGCACTTCACTCTCCTACCGGATGAACGATCGCTGGTCGTGGTATGTCCGCGGCGGTGTGGATGAACGGGATTTCAGTGCGCGCTATTTCTACACTCGCAGTCAATTTGATGAATCCGTAGAGCAGATCTCCAGCCGATGGGTTTTGGGAGCCGTCACACGTGATACCGGACAGCAGAGAACCGAGATGAATATCTCCTACCGCAACGTGAACGACATTTTTGATTTCAACTCCCGAATTGGCATCGCCCCGAACGAACACACGACCGACCAACTGTTTTTGAATCTGTCTCACCAGATCGATCTAGGCAATGCAGGCAGATCCTCAATCTCCAACAGCCGGATCATGATCGGAGCACAGATGCTTGATAAACAGATTGAAAGCACAGACCGCGGCAATCACTCCGATCGTATGGGCGGAATTTATCTGATCGGTTCTGCAGGTTGGGAGAGCGGATTCAGCATGACAGCCAGCACGCGTCTGCAGTTTGATACGCAGAATGACCCTGAAATTCTTCCGCAGCTCAGTATGGCATACAATCGCGGAGAGATCACCCTGCGAAGCTCCATCGGACGGGCCATTCGAATAGGAGATTTTACCGAGCGATTTATCTCATCTCAGATCGAGGATCTCGCTCCGCTGCGAAATATCGGAAATCCCGATCTGCGACCGGAACGCTCCTGGACCTTTGACTTGGGGCTGGACTGGAGACCTACAAACCGCACGCTGATCTCTCCAACACTTTTCTATCGCACATCATCCGACCTGATAGACTATGCGCTGACAAACTCTTCAAACATCAACAATGCCGACAATCTGCAGCCGGATGAGAACTATTTCTATACGCGGAACATTGCATCCAGCAACACCGCAGGTGTTGAGTTTCTGGCTTCGCAGCGATTTAGCATTGGATCACAAAAAACAGTCCGAACCGATGCAGGATATACCTGGATTCGAACCTCCGGCAATGAAGGTGAAATTTCAAAGTATATCGCCAATCACCCGAAACATCAGTTCTCATTCACACTTGATGCAGATCTGAACCGATTCCGGGTTACTTCAGAATCATCCTACAGAGTTCGGTCATCAGAATCGGCCGATCTAATAGCCGGTGATGTACCCGACGGATATTTCCTGACCAACTTGAAGCTGCAATACGCCTTCTCCGAATGGCCGCTGACCGTTTACGTTCAGGGATTAAACCTGACCGACACACAGTACCAGGAGATTCTCGGCGCCCCCATGCCCGGCCGCTGGCTGATGGGAGGCCTGAAAGTCCGGATTCGCTAAATTATTTAAAAACAACGTCCGTTCGAGCGCAGTCGAGAACTCACGTTTTTAAGCAGTGGCTTCTCGACTACACTGCGGCTCACAAGGCTCGCCTTCGTTCTGCTCGAAGTGACGTTAATACCCACAAGCGCCATAAACTGTCTGTCGGGGATTGGTAGGTTTTATTGTTTAAAACCAACAAAACTTTCTTGAGGAAGTCTAAAAGAGCTCGTCGAGAACATTTAATTCCCCTCGTCCCGGTGCTCTGCTCCGGTGACGACCACCCGCAGCTCCGCTGCAGATATACTTTGCTAACATTTTTTAACGTCGTGTTGGTAACCATCTTTAATTGGAACCGCCTCAACCCGACCCATACCTTCAATCAAGCCTCTCTATTCGGCGGATGACAAAATGGGCAATAGTTTGGATGTTCAATAGTAGCCATGGCGAAGCTGTAGAACCAGTCATAATTAGAAGAAAACTAAATTATTTAAGCGCTATTCGAACTAATGTGTCTTTTTGGACTGCCTCGCTATAATACACATCATGGCTACGCCATTCTCCCTCATTAGTTTGCTGCAACCCGATGTGGTCACTCAGAGAGTCCTTCATCGTCGGTTCGAGCAACGTTGAGAACAGCTCCAAAGGAGTGCCGATCAGTAACATCGTGCAACGCACGATGATAGCTAATAAACCTATTCGGCAGCCCCAACGCGGGCGTCGGTCCCACTACACCATTTTCATAGTCTCGGCCTGTCGGATTAATCCCATACATACCGTTCGTCAAAGTCCACTCCTTAATTCATTAAGAATTTTCTGTACCCATCTTAAAACTCAATTTTTGATGATCTACATACTTAATATTATACACGTGCATACTTTGGAGAGAGACTGTGGAATAGCAATAGTTTGTATGGATTACGCCCTTTCAGGGCTTTTATATTTGACAGTAGCATCTGACATAGCGCGTTGCACTATGTTATTGACGTTGCCCACTTTGGGGCAAGCACATTCATTGATGTGAAAATGAGAACCCAGATTATTTTTGGTCTCACTTCCTTATGGATTAAGTATTCTTCTAACGAAAACCAAAGTCGCTTTTTTTGCAGTCATGAATTTGAGACGCTCAACTCAAAGAGTTTAAAAATCAAACCTCTCGTTGCAGATATCAAAATAAATTGGTTTCATGGATGTGACTTGAAACCAACTATGATTCGATGCGATCCATACCAAAATATCTGCTTCTATCTCTTTTCATCTCTACATCAACCGCCCTGTCCGCCCAGCCGGTTACCGATCTTATCACCCACTATCAGGCCGATCACGGAGCATTAGAGCGGCTCTACTCTGTCCAAGCATCCAATGAATATTTTGACCGGTTCGAACGGTTTTACAGCGATCAGCTGCAGAAATTGGATTCTCTCAGTTTTGAGGATCTGTCTCACTCCGGCCAAGTGGACTACCTCTTACTTCAGAACAGTCTGGAGCGGTCGCTCTACTTCCTGGAAGAGGATCGTGAACAGTACAGTCGCATTGAACATTTTTTACCGGCACCGGTTGAAATCATGGAGTTTATTGAACTGCGCCGCAGAGGGCACGCTGTTGAAGGACAGCAAGTTGCAGAGTGGATGAACGGCTGGTTTCATGAAACTGAGAATAAAATAGATGAGCTGGAATCAACCGAAGTACTTTCGCTACGAGACGCAACCTATTTGTCGGAAGCCATCGGAGAGTTGAAAGACGCAATCGAAGAGGCTTACGATTTTTATTACGGCTATTCGCCTGATTTCAACTGGTGGGTTGAGTCTCCGTTTGCCATGCTTAATGAATCACTCGAATCCTATGCTGAGCTGGCTGCTGAACATTTCGACGAGGAACAGGAGACCGTGGATGAAAGCGGAATTGCGGGAAACCCAATCGGCGAGGAAGAGATCAATCGTCGGCTGGCTTTTGAGATGATCTCATACACCCCGCAGGAACTCATTGAGATCGCCAATGAACAGTACGATTGGACTCTCCGGGAGATGCTGAAGGCATCGAACGAGCTCGGCTACGGTGATGACTGGAAAGCGGCTTTGGAGCATGTAAAAACCACCTATCTGCCCGCCGGCAAGCAGCCGGAACTGGTTCAGGATCTGGCTGATGAAGCCGTAAATTTCCTCGAAAGCCGAGATCTGGTGACTATCCCCGATATGGCAAAAGAGACCTGGAGAATGATGATGCTGAGTCCTGAGTGGCAGAGAATCGCGCCCTTCTTTTTAGGCGGTGAAACGGTCCGGATTGCCTATCCCACTCACACCATGACCCATGAAGAGAAGATGATGAGCATGCGCGGAAACAATCCGCACTTTTCAAAAGCGGTTGTACACCATGAGCTGATTCCGGGGCACCATCTGCAGCAGTTTATGAACCAGCGTTACGCCACCCAGCGCAGGATGTTCCGTACACCATTCTGGACCGAAGGTTGGGCGCTCTACTGGGAGTTTGTACTCTACGAAAATGAATTTGCCAACAGCCCTGAAGACCGAATCGGGATGCTCTACTGGAGAATGCACCGCGCAGCTAGAATTGTATTTTCTCTAAACTATCACCTTGGAAACTGGACTCCGCAGCAGTCGATCGACTACCTGGTTGAGAAAGTGGGCCATGAATATGCCAATGCCGAAGCGGAAGTAAGACGATCGTTTGAAGGAAACTACGGACCTCTCTATCAGATCGCTTACATGGTCGGCGCGATGCAGTTCTACTCACTCAGAATGGAGCTTGTAGATTCAGGAGAAATGAATGAAAAAGAGTTCCACGATGCTATTCTCCAGAACAACAGCATACCGGTAGCGATGGTCAAAGCCATTTTAACCGAACAGGAACTCACTCCTGATTTTCAATCCGACTGGAAGTTCGGGGATTACATCGAAGGAATGTAATTCACCGCAGAGTCGCAGAGTTTTTTAAACTCTCCCCTCTCGAGAGGGGAAATGCCAACATGGAATTGCGAAGCAAGATCCGTGTTGGCGAGGGGTGTGTTCAGAATCCTGATTTGTAAGTCCTATCACAGCTCTAACGAATAAACAATTAACCTGAACTTGCTATAAAACTAACCTTACTCCCCTCCATTAGAACAGGAGGAGATTCATTTTGTCGAATCAGAGAGTTCGCATCAGAGTTGATAATGTCAGAAATCCACAATCACCAACTAAAACCCCTCAGCGCACTCCGCGCCTCTGCGGTGAACCCACTCTCCTAAATCTTTCCCTTCTTCCTAAGTCGGCGGTAAATTCTTTCCGTATCTAATTCATCAGGTATTTCTGAGCCAGTAGTTAGGTGATCTGCCAGAATAGATGCCATATACTCAGAGTAGATCAACCCTTTGGAGCCCATGGCAGAGTAAATGCACAATTGTGGATTATTGCGATGTCGTCCCAGCACCGGCAGATGATTCGGAGCCGATGCGCGAACCCCAGCAAGCTGCCCGGTTTTTTTAACCTTTGTACTGATCTCGGGAAGAATTTTCTCCAGTTTCCCAAAAAGCCGATTGTATGCTTCTTCCGTAATATTCACATCATCAAAATGGTGCTCGTACGTTGAACCGACAATCAACTCGTTCGGTTTCCGACGCAGGATATATCCAAGAGCGGAGAGTCCGTGCTTCCAAGGCAGTTCCTGATCGGTTTCGAAAATGGCCACCTGACCTTTCACACGCTGTATTCCGAGCTCGGCCCAATCGTCAAATCCGGGAGTATCTGCGCCGGCACAAACAATTACATGTTCGGCAGAAGCTGTTTTACCCTCTTCATCCGTCAGTAAAAAATCCGATTCCTGAAATTCATACGTCGTTTTCGAACCGCTGAAAGTCACACCGCCATCTGTCAGAACTTTCCGGAATGTGTTCAGGTAATTGTCTACAAAAACAGTAAGTCCCGGTTTGATAAAATAGCCGCCATAGTTCTTTGCAATTCCTGGATTGATCTCTTCAATTTCAGACGGCTCAAGCCATTCTACCCAGCCTTCAGGCCAGGGCTGCTCCATTAGCGAAAGTTTGAAGTTCTCTGCCAGCTCTTCTGTAATTGCCGGACGCAGCACACCGGTGGCGTTAAACAGATCGTTTCTGCCGGATTGCTCGGAAAGCTTATCAATGTTTGACCGAAATGCGTTTAAACACTTTTCACACTCCCAAACCAGGTTCCCTTTCTTCCCGGCTGATGGATTGACCATTGCGGCCGGCGGACCCGGAGCCTCGGGATCGGATCGAAAGGGATCGATCAAAAGAACTTTTTTCCCTCTCTGGTGAAGTTGATTCGCCATGGATAAACCGGAAATTCCGGCTCCAAAAACAGCTGCGTAGTAATTACTCATAAAATTTTTATTTGATTTACTGAAACTTAAGCGGTGATATATTCTTAGACAAATATGAAACAACAATACTGTCCGAGATATTTTTAAACCTACAAGCATCTTCTATTTTTGTGGCAGTTAACTTTTTTTAAAGTCATAAATCAATCCTCTTTTTCCTCACAGAATTACGCAGAAATTTTCGCTGAGTCTCGCAGAAAATCTGCGGTTCACTTTGCGCTGCTCTGCGAGAAAGAGAAGTCATGCCTACAAATTGATTGATATTTTTTCCAATCATTTTGGGCAGTTGTGATGAAACATTCGTTAATTAGTCGTTTTTATTGGCAGGGATTTCAACAATTAATCCTTGCTATCAGATGATAACTTTCAGAGTTTTGGCGCCATGGGATTTTTTATAAGAAAAGCGTTTAAAGCGGGACCATTGCGCATCAACCTGTCTAAAGGCGGAGTTGGAGTTTCAGGTGGCGTTACGGGAGCCCGAATTGGATTGAATCGAAACGGAGCCTATGTCTACGGTGGCCGGCACGGTCTCTATTACCGTAAGCGAATAGGATCTAAAAAAAAGTCGCGTCGCCCGGCCGATCATATAAAACCTGATGGACGACCTGTTGAAGTTAATCCTAACGGCCCCACCGATCTGTTTGTAGATACCGGAGCAACTTTCTCTCCACCCTACGATCTGATCGAGCCGCATCCATGGCCGGAGCTCATTGAGACTACACCCCGCTATAAAAACCCGGTTCTATGGATTTTACTCGTATTCCTGATCGCAGTCTCAGCAGTAATTCCCAATCCAATAGTGTGGGCAATTTCAGCTGCCGGTTTTCTATTGATCTCCTGGTCAATTTTTAGCGATTACAGGTGGCGAAAGAAAGGGCGACAAATGGTTGAAACCATTGCAGAAGCGTTTGAAAATGACCCGAGGAGTGTAGATTTAAACGTTATGCATCAATTTGAAAATAAAGCATCCAAGCGCTATAACGAACGCTTTATGCCGGATCTCTTTTCTGTAATCATCCAGATAGCGATGGAAAAGATGGATGATGAACACATCTTTGCGTACAACAAACTTGAAAAACAGATTCCGGTCAGCGATGAGTTTATCAAAAATACAAAACAGGCGATTCTGACCCGCAGACTGGATGCCGTTTTGGAAGACCATCTGCTTACTGAAGAGGAGGAGTCACAGATTCGGGAACTCATTAAAAAGCTTGATCTCTCGGATCAGTTTATATTTGAGGAGCTTCAGTATCTCAACCTTGCATCATCTGTAAGAAAAGAAATGGAGAGCCCGGTAAAAGAGGCCGATTCTCCCATTCCGCTGGTTAGAGGAGAGAGCTGTTTTGCGGTTTTTGATGATGTCAGACTGCTTGAAGAGCGCGTTCAGGATCGCTTTCAGCACAAACGTGTTCAATACAGGAAAGCTTGGATATGAAATTCAGATTGAAGGGACGCTGGTTATTACAGATCGAAGGATTGTAATTTATGGCTCAGGATCAAGAGAGTACCGCCTCAAAAAGATTTTAGATGTGATCACAGATCTGGAGTCCAATACAATTGAGATCACCGTATCCGGACGAAAAAATCCAATCTACCTCACCTCAAAATTCCCGATGATCATCGCGGCCCGGCTTGAGAAGATTATTGATCAAAAAGTGAAGTGATTGAAGAGAGTTGTCCATGTCTTTAATCTGCGAAATTCAGCGCTCCAATCCGCGCAAATCTGCGAGAACAAAAAGTTTATATCGCTATTCCGAGTTGTCAGATCAGTCATGTGATAACTGATTCTTCAAACCGTAACACCCCTCCCCCGAAAATCGGGGACTCCCCTTGAGGGGAAATTTTCTACTATTCAATATCCCATCTATAGGTTCGATGTGTTTTATGATGCACGCACCCCAGCGCTTCCAGGCTTCGCTGCATCAGCCAGTTCTTTTCGCTGACCCACGCTCCCTCCAGATACTCAAGTGTTGGCGCCGCCTCATGTGTCATCTGAATACCCCGAACAAAGACCAAAGCTTCTAAACCGAGCTTACGATACTTTGGTAAGGTCCCGAAAACCATGGTGCGAAGATGCTTTACCCTTTTCTTAAAACGCATCAGTTTCGGAATATGCCACCAATTTAGTTTACCTCCCGTTTCGGCCGATATCTCATTCAGATCAGGAATAGAAACAGAAAATGACGCCGGCTCACCATTTACAAACGCAAGCTGAACGCTCTCCGGAATCATAATTCTTTTCAAATCCTGAACCATCTGTTGAGTTGCCTCTTGGGTCAGCTCGGTAAACTCATCCTCACGCTCCGATATATCCTGATGTTGCCACGCCTGATTGTAAATTGTTCGGATATATTCTGCATCCCGTTCCAGATTTTTCATATCGATAGGCCGGGTTGTAACATCCGGGCGACTCTCAACTCGATCAGTTATTCGCACAAATCGCTCAGGCAGCGGCTCTGCAAAATCACGTTTATAGCTCCAGTGATCATCCAGCTTTACAGCACCTGTATTCTCAATCAACTCTTTGTAGTAAGGCGGGTGATAGAACATTCCATAGATTGGCGGCTCTTCAAAATTCTCCACCAGTAATCCCCAGTAATTCATGTTCTGCCCAAAATTGACAGGGCCTCGAAATGCTCTGTAATTGTGTTCTTTATGCCATACCTTGGCAAATCGAATGATTTCATCCGCAACAGATTGATCATCGATCATCTCCAGAAAGCCCAATCCTCCCATTTTTGGAGTCAGTGCGGAATCCTTTTCGGGGTGATTCATCAGGGCAAACCGGGCAACCAATTTCTCACCCTCATACATCAGATAGCGCTCACAGGTCCCGCCGTCAAAAAAGGAGTTCTTCTCGGGGTTAAATACATTCTCAACCTCAAATCGAAGCGGCGGTATCCATTTTGGATAGTCTTTGTAAATAGAAAAGGGGAATTCATGAAACAGATCGATCTCATGTTTTGAATCAATCTTTTGAAATCGGTATGCCATCAGTCGAAATCAATTCTTACATTATAATTTTAAACACCTGTAGAAAGTACAGGCCACAATGTTCTGTTCAAAATCGCTATTACCCGTTAAACCATTAGTCACAGATTTAAATTTATGCAGTCTGAAAGCAGGCGGATATTTATTGTAACTTTATTAGCTCTCTCCTGCATACTCGCAGCCTACTTGTTAATTGGCACATCACCAATTACGCAAAAAAAACTGGTCCACAGTTCGCAGATTGATTCTCTGATCACATTGACACTCGAAGACTTTAATATTGCCCCAAATCAGGTTCGTAAAAGAACCATTCAGATTGATTCCGTTTTTTCGCGGAGAGTTTATAACATTAGAGTAGCTCCCAACTTTTCAAAGACCACCTTACATTATACAATGAAAGAGGAGTTATGGCCTTATCGAATCAATCCGGTTGCCAAGGTGGAGTTCCCCGACAGGGATATGCGATTGCACTTACTGGTTAACAACCAGGTCTACAGAACACTCATTATACAGGATGATCAAGATTTGAAATTGCAGCAAAATCAACCCGAAATTTTACCCGGCCAGGATTCCCATGAAGTGGATTGAACCTCAAAAATATCTTAAAAAACTTAAGCTGGACGAATTTCCCCAGCCGGATATTATTCAACTTAACCATCCGGTACTGCTTTGCCACGGTTACGGGAGTATGTCAATGCTGATGAAACCTTCTCCCATGCACGACTCCTGCCTGCGTCTCAGAAGTTTTGGTATTCAAGCCTTTGCCCCAAATATCGTACCCTACGCTACCATTGAAATCAGAGCCAGCCAGTGGGCTGAGCGCATTGGGCAGCTTCAGGAAAAGTATGGCTATGAGAAGTTCAACGTAATTGCTCATAGCATGGGTGGCCTGGATATGAGATACGCCATTCATAATCTCGGCATCAGCAGCTCCGTGGCTTCACTTACAACCGTTGCCACCCCTCATCACGGCACAAGCCTTGCCGAAATTGTTTTAACCACTCCTGAACTGCTTAAGGAGAAACTAAATGAGCTGATGAACTGGTTTGGTGAGAATGTATTTCCGGATCAGAAAAGCAACGCCGTAGCTGCAGTTGAACAGCTAACGCGAAAATACATTGAAGAGATATTCAACCCGGCAACTCCCAATAACGAGGATATAAAATACTTTTCGATCAGCGCCGGGGTAGGTAAAGGGACAAAACATCCATTGAATCCTATTCTGCGTCTTCAAAATCAGCTGATTTATCAAAAAGAGGGTGTGAATGACGCTTTTGTAACAGAAGAGAGTGCCGTTTGGGGTGAGCATATCGGTAAGTATTCGCTAAGCCATCTCGAACAGATCGATCTTCAGGTTAGCAAAGAGCGAAAACCGTTGGTAAACCAGATGTGGCTCGACATAGCCGAAACACTGAAAGAAAACAGGCTATAGCTCAATATCTTTCAAATCATTCAGCAGAGAATAGGCTGTAAGATCGTACTGAATGGGAGTGAGTGATGCATAACCTTTTTCGAGAATGGAGATATCATTTTTTTCATCCTCATCCAGGAGCTGAAATTTACCCGTCATCCAGTAGTAATTGCGATTATGGGGATCTACCCTGCCCTCAAACTCTTCTACATATCGACTGTTCGCCTGGCGAGCCCATTTTATTCCTTTCAAAGGACCGGACGGCGCATTCAGATTCAACGTTACTCCCCTTGGCAAACCGTGATTCAAAACATATCCGATCACTTTCCGAGCTGCATCCTGGCAGCCGGTTAAATCTGCATCCTCATCAAAGTCAGTACAGGATACTGCAATTGAAGGATAACCCAGAATTGTACCTTCCGTAGCCGCACTAACGGTTCCGGAGTAGAGAATGTTAATCCCGGCATTACTTCCGTGATTGATGCCGCTCACTACCAGATCCGGTTTTCGATCCAGAAGTTGATTATGAGCCAGTTTTACGGAGTCGGCCGGAGTTCCTGAAACGGCCTGACCGTCGAAGCGGCCATCAATTCGGAACGGGCGGGCTCTCAAAGGTGTGGAAACTGTTATGGCGTGACCCACAGCACTCTGCTGCCGATCAGGGGCGATAATGGCTACGTCACCAAATTCGTCGGCAACTTCAGCGAGCGCCTGAATCCCCTGGGAAAAGATTCCATCATCATTACAAACTAATATCAGAGGCTTGCGAGGTTTTGACATCTACTAATTATCTTTTTTTTCAATTCTTATACGTTGGAAAAGCTGATCCGAATACCGCAGATTATTTATACTGCTCATCTTCATTCGGAAAATCGCCGCTTTTCACATCGTCAATATATCCTTTAACGGCACTGTCCATTTCGGAATGCAAATCAGCATATCTTCTCAGAAAACGCGGAGAGAAATCTTTGTTTAATCCCAGCATGTCGTGAAGTACTAAAACCTGTCCGTCGCAATGAGGCCCGGCTCCAATTCCAATGGTTGGTACGGAAACTGATTCCGTAACTCTTTTGGCCAAACCTGATGGGATCTTCTCTAAAACAATGGAAAACACACCCGCCTCTTCAAGAATTTTTGCATCCTTCAAAAGCTGATCTGCTTCATGCTCCTCTTTGGCTCTCACCTTATAGGTACCAAATTGATAAATACTTTGTGGAGTGAGTCCCAAATGGCCCATTACCGGAATACCGGCCTCCACAATACGCTTCACAGTATTGGAAATAGGGTCACCGCCTTCCATTTTTACAGCGTGTGCTCCGGCCTCCTTCATCATTCTGCCGGCACTTTTTAAAGCTTCTTTCGTTGTTACCTGGTAGCTCATAAACGGCAGATCGGCAATAACCAGCGCCCGGTCTACACCGCGCACCACACACTGTGTGTGATAGATCATCTGATCCATCGTCATCGGCACGGTTGTTTCGTGTCCGGCCATTACGTTGCTGGCAGAGTCTCCAACCAGGATCACATCCACCCCGGCACCGTCAATAATGCCGGCCATGGTGAAATCGTACGCCGTAAGCATGCTGATCTTTTCACCGTGGCGCTTCATATCCACCACAGTTTGAGTTGTTACTTTATCTCGTTTTTGGGATGGAAGTTCTGTACTCATGCGTTATCCTTTGAAACAAGTGCAGCTGATGCTTCCAGTTCGCAAACAACTTTGTCATCAACGGTTGCCGTACCTATCATGGTAATGAAATTTCTTCTCTGGCTGTCGAGCTTCACTTCTATTCGAAGCTGGTCGCCGGGAACCACGCTTTTTCTGAATTTCGCATTTTTGATTCCCGTGAACACCATTAGTGTATTTTCGGGATCATCAACCTGATTTTTCATAATCATCAATGCCCCCGATTGTGCCATTGCTTCAACCTGAAGCACTCCCGGCATGATTGGCGCTCCGGGAAAGTGCCCGTTGAAATAATCTTCATTTACGGTAACATTTTTGATGGTCACAATTCGATCTTCTTCCAGTTCAATAACCCGATCTATCAACAAAAAGGGATATCGATGTGGGATATAATTTTTAATCTCTTCGATTTTCATGCTCTTAGCTTATAAAATTAAAAGTAGTTTGCCTACACAGTACTCAACATCATCGGGCAGTTTAAAGATTTAAAGCTGACATCACCATGTCTAAGACTTTTACCCGGTATGCTGTCATTGTTTGTGAATATAACAAATCTAAGCTACGGTACCCACATAGACGTAAGCAATTCCGCCGGTGAGTTTTATAGCTCGGGTGGAAGAGAAAGATTCTGTCTCATTCATCAGTTCCAGGAATTTGTCACCCGCAGGAAATTTAGCACTCGTTTCAGGTAAATAGGTGTAGGCTTCGCGATTACCGCTTATCCATCCGCCTACCGTTGGCATTACGTGTTTGCTGTAAAACTGATAGGGATATCGAATGAGTCCTTCAGGCTGGCCAAATTCCAACACAACTACGCGCCCTCCCGGTTTCACAACCCGGGCCATCTCCTTCAATGAAACCGAGGGATCATCAACATTCCGGATTCCAAAAGCGATACTCGTCACATCAAATGAATTATCATCATAAGGCAGATTCATCGCATCGGCTACTTCAAACTCCACCACAAGATTTTCATCTTCAGCTTTTGCCGGAGCGTGCTCAATCATCTCTTTGCAGAAGTCTGTACCTAAAACGTACCCTTGGTGTCCTACCGTTTTCTTAAATTCAAGGGCCAGATCGCCTGTTCCGGTTGCACAGTCCAGCACCCTGTCGCCCGGCTTTGCTCCACTCTCCAGCACGGTTTTCTTCCTCCATGCATTGTGCACGCCAAATGATAAAATGCCGTTTATCCGGTCATAGTCATCGGCGATATCGGCAAACATATTTCTAACTTTTTCACTCATAACTCAAAATCTTAAAATAAGAATCAATTTTACTTCAAATGGTCGGTTTTATTCAAGTACACTGCTTTAAACCCATCGTCGTAAACAAGATGATTTACAGCCCCGTTCTTATGTTCAATTTCATGCATATTTTCCAATCCGTAACCCAGCCATTTAGATAGCAAGATTCGGATTAACCGGCCGTGAAGTACGTAAACCAAAGTATCACTTTTACGGTTTTCAATATCGCGCTGAATTACTTCATTTGCTCTTTCAAAAACTTCAACCGGAGATTCACCGCCCGGTACCGGTGTATCCAGGCTTCCGGATTGCCATATTAATTTAAGCTCCTTTAAATCGTCTGAAGCTTCCACGAATGGAATACCCTCGTATTTTCCGAAATCCATCTCGTCGAGGCCTTTTTCGCGCACTGTTTCGAGTTGATGCTTATCGCTAAAAGGTTTTGCAGTTTGCCAGCTTCGCTGTAACGAACTGCTGTATAGTTTATCGGCCCGGTAATTTGTTAAGTAACCGGATAGTTTTTCTGCCTGGGACCAGCCTGTTTCATTCAGCGGAGCGTCTATGTTTCTCCCCTGCATAAGTCCCTTTAAGTTATAGTCTGTTTCACCATGACGCGCTATCAAAAGCCGTTTTACACTCATTTCTTCTTTTTTGTATTAAAATCTATGACCGCTTGTCTGATTTGCTGATCCAGTTTTCCAACCTCAACCGGTGGAATATCCTCGTAGACGGCATAACGTATTAAAACCATCTTTAGAACCCGATCGTTTAGCGGAAGTTTATCTCCTTTCCTGTTGGAATCGAACTTATCCCAAAGCCTTCTAAGCAGGCTAATTTTAAACAGGAAAAAGTAGATAATGCCAATCGAGACAGCTAAATACATCTCATTAATACCCATAAAACTTAGAGCTACAGCGGCAACCGAGACCTGAAGAATTTCCGAATTTAAAATCCTTACCGTTTTTTCAAAGACAATATTTACAAATGCGCTTTTTCTATGATACCACCAGTAATGAAAAACAAAGGCGATCACGGCTGCCAGCCAGGTTTCCGTAATAAAGGCCAATCCTAAATAGAGAAGCATGGCTAAAGAGTCTGCACTGTCAATCCAGGTCACAGCCTTGGAAATCAAACTTTCGAACGAATATTTTTTCAGCAAACCGGGCACATACTTTTCAACGGTTTCCCGGGTTGCATGAAACCAGTGACCGCCTGAAGTGACGGTAGAGAATGGCGTTTCCAGTATGTTTATTGAGTGAGACTTCTTTGAAAACATAATGACTAAAGATAGCCTCTATTGTGGAGAAAAAGAACTGAAAACCCGATAGATCCTGCAGTTATTCAGTTTATGCTTTTGCTACCGTGACGATTACTGCCGGATTGCTTTTTTTATGCAAAACACCGGCCAATTCGAACGTGGTGGCACCGGTAGTAAATACGTCGTCTATGATGACAGGAATCCTATTCTCTAATTCAACCTTTCCTTTCAACAAAAAAGCATTTTTCAAATTTCCCGTTCTTTTTTCAGCAGAAAGTCCGGTCTGTGTTTTAGTTTTCTTCACTCGCAGAACAGTGCCCTTAGAGATAATTTTCCAGCCTGTCTTTTTTGCAAACCCTGCTGCCAAAGCACCGGCCTGATTAAACCCCCGTTTTCGAAGCTTACTTTTATGAAGAGGCACCGGAACAATCACCGGTTCAGCATGTCTAAACACTTCATCCAACTGCCTGTGGTGCACCGTTAGAAAGTGCTCTGCTAAAATTCCGCCCAAATCCACACCCACTGACTCCAGATAGTTATATTTTAAGTTATGAAGCATTTGCTGCAAATAACCTCCTTTATCAAAATTCCACATCGAGAACTGAAGCTTAACTGAATCCGGCAACAACAGGTCCGGATCCAAACCGGAATGCTCAAACCTCTCTCCGGCACACCAATTACAGAGATGTTTATCAGGTTGTTGGATCGATGAACCGCAGCATGGACAAACTACAGGAAACAACAGTTCAAAATATGGTTCAAATATTTTCCACATAGATGAAAGAATAGAATTATAATATCCTTGTTATACTTATATGAACCGTTTTTTCTTCGTTCCTTACAAATTATGGTACTTTTTAGGCTGACTCTTTTGGAAAGCCCTATATTTAATTAGATTTGATCAGCGAAAACAATCCAAAAACAAATTTTATGCCTTCACTAGGGAAAGATTTAATCAAAATTCGAGAACATCTCGGCCTCACTATACATGATATTCAAGATGCAACGAAGATTCCTCTCTCAACACTGCAATCCATTGAGGACGATTCAATTTTTGAAGAGTCAAAAGAGATCCAAACCTACATCAGAGGTTTTGTTCGCACGTACGGCCGTAAGCTGAGGCTCGATGACCAATTGGTTTTGGAAGCACTGGATGCAGTGGAAGTTGGAGGTTATAATCACCAGCTTTTAAAATCATATCCTGAACTGGCTCCTCCTTCTGCAAAGCCTGTGGATAAAAAGATCCCGGAAGAAAAAACTGAGGATGTTTCTACAGACAAACCAAAGGAAGAAACCGAAGATATTGATCAAACCGGATCTGCTCTTCAAAAAGATGAACACAAAACAGCCAAATATCCCAAAAAATCACCCCCCCCTGAACCACCAAATGTCCGTAACATTAACTGGGCCGACATGGGCAAGCGGTTTTCAACCAATCGAAATAATGCACCAGTTCGTTTAATTGGGATTGGCCTGATCGTACTTGTCGTGTTACTGCTGACCTACTACATTTTCACGAATGATTTTTTTGCTACGGATGAACCTCAGATAGTAAACAGCCCACCTGTTCCTGAAGAAACCATTCAGGAGGATGAATCCGGGATTCCATTGGAAATCACGGATGAACCCACTCAAGAGCCTGTAATAGATGTTCCCACGGAACTGCAAGATACCCTATACTTAATGATTTATGCTGCTACAGATCGACTTGAACCTGTACGTGTCTGGAGCGATTTAAAGCCCCGGATAGATCCCTATTGGCTTGAAGAGGGTGCAGCTTTTAATTTTGAGTTCAATGACACTATCCGCGTCCGTGGTCAATATGGTAGAATGCTTCTTTTCCTGAACGGACACAGGATTGAAAATTTTCGTCAGCAATATTTCAATGAAGAGGAGAATTCAGTGGAATTGACCCGGGATATTTTTGATGATGAAGAAAGATGGGCATCGCCGGTACCGCTTGAACTGCCCCCGAACGTAGCCGAACCCGACTCTGTTGTCGACAGACCATCGTTTTAGAACCCAACTATTTTTCAGGAATGAACAAACAAGAGGCTAAGGCCAGGTCAGAAGAACTTCGACAGCTTATCGAAGATGCAAACCGAGCCTACTACCAGGAAGCGAAACCTTTCATCAGTGACATGGAATTTGACCGGGCTCTGGAGGAGTTGCACAAACTTGAGTCCGAATTTGATCTGGATGTTGAAGGATCACCCTCACAAAGAGTTGGTGAACAGCCTAGCAGCGATTTTCCAAATGTTGAGCATCCTCAGCCTATGCTCAGCCTCGCCAACACCTACAACGAGGATGAACTCCGCGATTTTGATCGCAGGGTTCGCGACATTCTGGGTGAAATTGAATTTACATACGCCGTTGAAATGAAGTTTGACGGCGCTTCAATCCGTCTTCGATACGAAAATGGTGCATTTGTTTTAGGAGCCACCCGGGGCGACGGCACAACCGGTGATGAAATCACTCAAAACCTGAAAACCATTTCCGACATTCCTCTAAAGGTAGACACGGGGATCGAAATTCTTGAAATCCGCGGAGAAGCTTACATGGAAAAAGAGGCCTTTGTAAGATTAAATGAGTACCGTGATGAACAGGGACTGCAGCCGTTTGCAAATCCCAGAAACTCAACGGCCGGTTCCCTGAAGATGCAGGACCCGCGCGAAGTTGCAAGAAGGCCGATTCGCTTTTTTGCTTTTGATCTTTTACTGGAAGATCAATCGGAATATCCCACTCAAAAATCAAAAATGGATCTGCTTCGAGAGTTGGGATTTCCAGTAAGTAAGCATTTTAAGGTGTGTCAGTCAATCGAAGAAATTTTTGATGTGATTGAGGAGTGGGATGAACTGAGACATCAACTCCCCTACGAAATAGACGGTGTTGTCATAAAAGTAAATGAAGATCGATACCGTGATGAGCTGGGTTATACATCAAAAGCTCCGCGGTGGGCTATCGCCTATAAATTTGAAGCCGAACAAGCCTCTACCCTTCTCGAATCAATAACTCTTCAGGTTGGACGACTGGGCAAGATTACCCCAGTTGCCGAACTCAATGCGGTGCAGCTGGCCGGCACAACCGTAAAACGGGCTTCTCTTCATAACGAGGATGAAATACTGCGTAAAGACATTCGCCCCGGAGACACGGTTGTGATCGAAAAAGCCGGGGAAATTATTCCTCAGGTGTTGAGTGTGGTAAATCCTGACAGGGAAGACAGATCTCCACCCTTTTCGATGCCTGAAAATTGTCCGGCATGTAATGAGAAACTTGAAAAACTGGACGACGAGGTAGCGTGGCGCTGTATTAATCCGCAATGCCCGCCGCAGGTTAGGGAGCGAATTAAACACTTTGCTTCGAGGGATGCTATGGATATTGATGGCCTTGGAGAGGCGATCGTTGAACAGCTGATCGATGCAGATCTTATCTCAACCTATGCGGATCTCTACAAGCTAGATAAAAAAGATCTGATCCCGTTGGAGAGAATGGCTGAAAAAAGTGCAAAAAATTTAATAGAGGCCATTCAGAAAAGTAAAGAACAACCGTTGGAACGTCTCATTTACGCCATAGGTATTCGGTTTGTCGGCAAAACCGTAGCTAAAGACCTGGCTTCTAATTTTAAATCTATGGACAGCCTGATGAACGCTTCTGAGGAAGAGATGACGCAGGTTGACTCCATCGGACCGAAAATCGCTGAATCGGTGAATCTGTTTTTTAATCATGAAAAAAATCTTCAGCTAATTGAACAACTTCGCGAAGCCGGCCTCAACTTTGAAATGAGTGAGTCAGAAGTTGTCTCAAATGTATTGGAAAACAAGAAATTTGTACTCACGGGGTCACTTCCGACGTTAACCCGAAAGGAAGCCTCGGAATTAATTGAAAAACATGGCGGGAAAACAAGCTCATCCGTTAGCTCCAATACCGACTTTATTCTCGCAGGAGAGTCAGCCGGCAGTAAACTGGATAAAGCTCAAAAGCTTGGAATTCCAATTCTTGATGAAGAAAAATTTATGGATATGATTGGCGAATAGCTGTACCTATACTATCTAAACGACGTTTATAAATTATCTTTAAAAATCAATTTTTGATAGAACCTCACCTTCCCTATACTATGAATCGGGTACTCGTGACACGTTGAGGTTACCTTTCTACTAATCAATTATTATGCGCATTCTTGAAAAATTGGGTTTAGGCCAAAAAACTCGCAAAAGTTCGCCCAATATTGGAAAAAAGAAACAGCAGAAGCTGAAAGAGGCCGAAAAAAAGAAGATTAAATATCTTCGGATTCTGATCTTTTCAGTATTTGTTATTTCTATTCTCATCACGTTGCCACAAACTTCTTTTCAGCCGGTGGCAAGTTATACTGTGGGTGAACCCTGGAGATCTGATGATCTGACTGCACCCTTTACATTTTCCCTGAAAAAATCATCCGCTGAACTTGAGGAAGAACGTCAGGAGATCAGACAAAGCACTCCACCTGTATTTCATGCCGATCAAAATGCAATTGTCTCTATAGATGCCAGAATTGATTCGGTAAACAGAACACTTCAACCGGTTTTAGACAACTACCTGCAATGGCAGAGAGCTAAGCTTAACAGCGAAAGCAGCGCAGCTGATGACAGTTCCCGCTTTTTCCAGGAGCGAAGATTCTCAGGTCTGGATCTCTCAGAAGAAGCCTGGAATACAATTCTGAACGACTACGAGACCAAACAGCTGGAGTCGTCCAATCAAACGTTGCTGATTGAACAAATACTTTCTAACGTCCGCAACATCGCCACCGAATTGCTCAACAGGGGAATTATAGATCGGATAAAATCCAATATTGAGCAGGATGAAATTATTGTTCGAAATCTCGTTGACCGAACTGAGCGCACAATCAATCTGGAACGTACCTTTGATCCAAATGAAGCTTTGGAATACGCTGATTCTCAGCTTCAAAGGTCTCTTAACAACCGTGCAGCTGAAGTAGGATTTGAGATATTTTCAAAAATAATTGAACCCAACTATATCTACAGCGAAGAAGATACAGAGACTATTTTGAGTGAACGGCTCAACAACATCGCCACTACAAAAGGTGCCGTTGAACAGGGCGAAATTATTATTCGCAAGGGAGATATAGTTACATCGGAGCGTGCAAATATGCTGGAAAGCCTTGCCGAGGCGAGAGCTATTACCGCCTCAGATCATGAAAAGCTCCTTCGATTCCTTGGCGAGTCAATTGTTATTATTGCTGCTGCGCTTGTCTTTCTGTTCTACATCTACCTGTACAGGCTCAATATTTTTAATAATCCATCCATGTTTCTGCTGGTTTTTATTGTGATGGGATTATTCATACTTGGGAGTGCAGCTATATACCAGGTAGAGAGCGTTAACAGTTATATCGTACCCATAGCCGTTGCTCCAATAATTCTGACCATTATATTCGACTCGCGTGTTGGACTTACGGCAACCATTACTATGGCTATGATTACGGGTGTCATACACGATAACAGCTTTGAATACCTGATAGCCACTACCGTTGCCTGTAGTCTTGGTGTCTTTTCTGTGAGAGATATTAAAAATCGATCTCAGTTCTTCTTTACAACACCCGGGGTTGTGATGGGAAGTTATCTTTTTGTTCTGGGCGGTTTTGCATTAACACGCTACACCGGTCTCGATCAGTTTTCAACGGATGTACTGTTTGTTGTGATCAACTCAATCTTTATTCTCTTCACGTATCCGCTCATTCTGTTGATTGAGAAGCTCTTCAAAATCACGACCGATTTCACGCTTTTAGAGCTGGGTGATACCAATCTGCCGTTGATGAAAAAATTAATGAACGAGGCCCCCGGTACCTTTCACCACAGTTTGCAGGTTGCGAATCTTGCGGAATCTGCCGCTTCAGAAATCGGGGCAAATGGGCTATTGTGCCGTGTAGGCGCCATGTATCACGATATCGGGAAGATGGATAAGCCGGCCTATTTTATTGAGAATCAGAATAAGACGAACGACCACGATAAGCTCAAACCAAAAATGAGCGCGCTGGTTATTAAAAATCACGTTAGCGAGGGAGTTAAGATTGCGAAAGATCATAATCTTCCGAATGTGTTAATCGAGTTTATTAAAACACATCACGGAACCTCACTGATTAAATATTTTTACGGCAAGGCTCAAAATCAGAAAGAGACGATACCTGAAGAAGATTTTCGTTATGACGGCCCTATTCCATATACCAAGGAGCAAGGTATTCTGTTGCTGGCTGATGGTGTTGAGGCAGCCTCACGGGCGATGAAAGATCCCAACTACAGCAAGCTTGAAAATCTTATAAACCGGCTTATTGATGACAATATCAATGATGGACAGCTCAGTAACTGCCCTCTTACGTTTAAGCACATCCAAACCATTAAAAATTCATTTCTGAATATTTTAGTTGGGGTTTACCACAGCCGGATTGAATACCCTGAGGATAAGAAGAAAAGGGAAAGCGAAGAAAAGGCAAAGAAAGAAGAAAAAAATAAAGCTCCCGACGAAAACTCTTCTTCATCCGATGAGGATAAGAGCGGTGATGAGAAGAGTGAGGAGTAACAGATGGCAGCGTTCGAATCGGAACTGAAGCAATATTTACAGTTCATCAAACTGGAAAAAGGTTTGACAAAAAATTCGACTCTCTCGTATGAAAACGATCTTCGCAGATATCTTCATTTCGTATCCCATTCGTTAAAAATTTCCGGGCTCGACGGTATCACGTTGAATCACATTGAGCAGTATCTGGAAGAGCTTACCGAGATGGAACTGGCCGTAAGCACCATCGCCAGAAATATCTCCAGTATTCGCAGCTTTCATGAGTTTATTGTAGTTGAAAAGCTAGCTGAGGCCAATCCCGCCGAACTCATTGAACTGCCTAAAAAAGCCAAAAAACTGCCTGAAGTTTTGAACCCTCATGAAGTTGAAGCCATTATCGATGAGGCTGATCGAACTACATTTGCAGGAATACGAGACGCGGCAATCCTGGAAACTCTTTATGCCAGCGGAATGCGTGTTAGCGAATTAACTGACCTGGAAATGGACCGGCTTTTTTTTGAAATCGGATTCATTCGGGTTGTTGGAAAAGGAAATAAGGAGCGGCTGGTTCCTGTTGGAGAAATTGCACAACAAGCCATCGAACACTACATCGAAACAGCACGCAAAGAATTTTTAAATCCCAAAAAACCGGGTAAATCTGAAAACAAAATATTCCTGAATCAACGAGGAGGTCCACTCACCAGGATGAGTATCTGGAATATTGTGAACAAGTACGCCCAAAAAGCCGGAATTGAGAAAAACGTTTATCCCCATATATTCAGACATTCATTTGCCACCCATCTGCTTGAAGGCGGAGCGGATCTGAGGGCCGTGCAGGAGATGCTTGGGCACACCTCTATCATTACTACTGAAATTTACACCCATGTAGATCGTTCTTTGCTTCATCAGGTGCATAAAGAATTTCATCCTCGGGCCTGAAAAAATATCCCATAATCTAACTTTTCAACCTATGTCGAGAATTCTGCTCACGCTTCTGCTCACCGCACTCTTTTTCTTTTCGCAATACGATTTTTCAACAGCGCAGGTCAGCCAGCCGGAAAGCTATCAAAATGGTGTAGTAACTTCAGGTGACCGCTATGCCTCTGAGGCCGGTCTCGAAATACTTCAAAAAGGAGGCAACGCTATTGATGCCGCAGTAGCCGTACAATTTGCACTGGCCGTTACTCTTCCCCGGGCCGGAAATATTGGCGGAGGCGGTTTTATGGTTCTACACACCGATGCCGGGGAAATTAACACCCTGGATTTTAGAGAAAAAGCACCAACCAGGGCAACGAGAAATATGTACCTGGATGAAGACGGTGAATTTATAAGTGATAAAAGTAAAGTTGGAGGTCTGGCCTCCGGGGTGCCCGGCACAGTTGATGGAATGATTACTGCATTGGAGAGATATGGGACTTTGGCACTCGAAATCGTAATGGAACCGGCCATACGTTTAGCCGAGGAAGGGTATACTTTGACCCATTCCCACGCTAGATCATTAAACAGTGCCGCAGACCGACTGCGTGAATTTGACGGCTCCAAAGAGGTTTTTATCAAAACGGATGGCTCTTCATGGAAAGACGGAGATCTGTTTATCCAAAAGGATCTGGCAGAAACGTTGAAACGTATTGCCACTATGGGGCGAAGAGGATTCTACTCGGGACTCACCGGCCGATTAATTGTAGAAGAGATGAACCGGGTTGGCGGTATCATAACCCTGCGCGATCTCAGGGATTATAAGAGCGTTTGGCGTGAACCCATAAAAGCGGAATTTTACGATTACGAGCTATATATGATGCCTCCTCCCAGCAGCGGCGGCGTTGTGATGAAACAGGTACTGAAAATGTTAAGCGATGTGAATATTGGTGAATATAGCTTTAACAGCGCCGATTATGTACATCGGCTTGCAGAGGCGTTGCGCAGATCATTTGCAGATCGGAATTACTGGTTGGGAGATCCTGATTTTTTTGATATTCCGCTTACAGAATTGCTCGATGAAAATTACTTGTCAGATCGTATCTCTGATTTTAATCCGACATTAGCGTCATCAAGTGATTCAATTTCGCACGGTCAGGTCAATAGCGTAATGGAAAGTAATGAAACCACCCATTTTAACGTAGCAGACAGCTATGGAAATGTTGTTGCTGTAAACACGACTCTGAATGGGTCCTTCGGAAGTTTCGTAACCGTAACCGGTGCGGGATTTTTGTTAAATAATGAGATGGATGATTTTTCAGCAAAACCCGGAGAACCCAATATGTTTGGATTGATCGGTGCGGAGGCCAACTCCATAGAGCCCGGAAAACGCATGTTGAGCAGTATGAGTCCAACCATCGCGTTAAAAAACGGCAACCCTGCTTTTGCAGGAGGCGGTGCCGGCGGACCCAGAATCATTACCGCAGTACTGCAGAATTTTCTCAATATGGCTCTTTTTGAAATGAATGCCACTCAGGCAATTGCAGCCCCCAGAATGCATCACCAATGGTTACCGGACAGGCTTTTTGTTGAAGGGCTTTACTTTTCAGCTGATACTGTTGAGAAGCTGGAATCATATGGTCATCAAGTGCAAAGAATTGGCAATATAGCACTCACTCATATGATCATGATTGATGAAAACGGAGCAATGAATGGAGCCTCAGACAGCCGTGGCAATGGCTATGTTGCAGGTTATTAATTAACCTGCTTCCGAGTCAATCTCTTCCTTCTCCACCACAACCGAACCTTTTTTTCTTTCCATTGGGCTGATGGGAAAGAGAATTGCGATAGAGTTTTTATGATCATCCAGGATCATTTCTCCTTTAATCTGTTTGGTGAGCGAGCGAACCAGTTTCATGCTCAGCTCGGTTTTGTTCTCCCAATCAAAGAGATAGGGAGGTAACTGACCGTTCTCCCGAACCACAATGTAAAACTGCTCCGTATCTGAGTAGAGGTCAATACTAATCACACCTTCGACGTCATTCTCATATACATTTTCATAAACCTGACTCAAAATCTCGTTTATAACCATACAAACCGGAACTGCACGCTCCAGGTCCATAAGCAGATCACCGGCATAAAGTGAAATATTGGCCCCGGTATTCTGATGCCGATAATCCTGCTCAAGCCGGTTGGACAGTTTGATCACATAAGATTTTAAATTCAGCGAATTATGACTTCCGCTTTGAGAAAGGAGTTCATGCAGTAGTGAAATAGCCCGGATTCTGGACTTGGAACCCCTCAGCGTTTCGACCAGTGAATCGTCTCCGGTGCGTTTCAGCTGAAGCTCAAATAGCGCCAGAATGATACCCAGATTATTCTGAACCCTGCCATGGATCTCATTCAATAAAATGTCTCTTTCAGATACTGCTTTTTCTAAATCAACCTTCCGTTTCTCAAGCTTTGAGGTCTGTTTTTCAACCTCATCTCGTAAACTGTTATTCCACGAGGAGACCAAATAAATTCCTGTAAGTCCTACAGTGAGAATTATTCCGATCGAGATCCAGAAAATAAGCTGATATGACTCGGTTGCCTGGAAAACTCGCTCTGCAACAATAACTTCAGAATTTACAACTGCCTCAGTAATCCCGCGATTACCCAGAATCCGCCCACCTACCACAAACATTAGCACTACAACTACCACAGAGGATATGGCCCCATAAATCCATCCGAGCGTAACTTCCTGCCTGGGAGCCGGCTTCATCAAGTAGTTATTTCTCAGCTTCAGAATGGTTGGTGAGAAAATGGATAGCAGAGGACCTAAAATCAAAACAGACTGAAAGAATGCGCCGGTCCACCATCCATTCCAAATCTTGACGGTCAGAACAGCGTCGATACCCTGATTTAAACTCCAAACAAACGAACCCAGCGAGCTGGCCATGGCTGCCACCAGGGAAACCACCGTAAAAAATGCGATACTTTTAATACTGCGCAGATCGATAGAAACCGGAACACAGTGATAAGCCAATGCATAAATTCCCAATCCCAAAATAAAAGAGAATGCAAAAAGCAGCGACCACTCAATTGGCATTTCGGCAGAGAAGGCAATTACAAATGAGGAGAGAAATACCGGGATAAAACCCCACTCAAAACCAAACCAGAACAACAGCAGCGATCCGATGATAAGCGGTGGGTAGATCAGGAAAAAAGTTACAATGTTTATCTGATCCACATTTGCAGCTACCCAACTCTCCGGTATCATTGACAAAACTGAATAGATGGATAACCCTATCAATACAACCCATCCCAATATGGTTGCCAAAACTTTCAGTTTTTCGCTCTTCAGTTTTCCCAAAAGCTGATCCAGCGCTACCGGATTCCAATATCTGTCTCTTTCTCCGTTTTCAATGCTCTTCTCTGTCATATCCCCTATCTTATTATTAGAATATTTTAATATATGATTTTTAAAACATTCCAGCATACACCCTGCTGAATATTCTAATCCTATCTATCGCACAACGGCTTAGAGCCGGTACATCTCTCTCAATAAATAGAAAAATAGTGAGCTTTGTAAAAGGCAGAATGTGACTAGTGTATATAAAGAAAGGTTTCAATCCCTTTAGATGACTCTACATCAAAAGGGATCAGGCCGTTTTTACAGTAAGTTCCAGATCATCGACAATGCAATGGCAATCACTAAAACAGAAAATCCCATTTGAACTCTGCTCGCCTCAGCTTTTTTATTGAGCTTTACCCCGTAAAAACCACCAACAAAAGCCCCCAAAACTAACGGTAAACTTGTACCAAAATCGACAAACCCAAGAGTAAAAGCCGTAACTCCCTCAGGTGATTCGGATAACAATGCATATTGTAACCATCCTGAAAGTGAAATCAAGACAATTGCTAAAGAGGAGATACTAATGGCTTTTGCGATGGAGAGTCTGTACCAGAGATTGAGAATGGGAACCAGTACTACTCCGCCACCAACACCTGCCATTGAAGAGATCAGTCCGCCAAATCCGCCGGCTCCAAACTGTTTAAGCAATCCCGGTTTTTTAGCTTTTGTCTGAAGTGTTACGCTCGATTTACTCCTCCTGTAGAATAGGATTGAAACAAATATCAGCAAGATCACAAAAAAGGACACAAACACATCCTCTGTGTAAAAACTGCTGGTAACAATACTTTTTCCAATATAAACTCCCAAAGATCCTAACAGCCCAATTGTAATTCCCTCCTTCCAATAGGCATTTCTATGGTTTCTCTGCTGAATGGAACTGCTTGTGGCGGCGATGAACGTACAAAATAGTGATGATCCTACCGTCCAGGAAACAGGTGAGCTCACTTCGAGTGCGGTAAAAAGAAAAAATAGAATAGGTGAAAAAAGCAAACCTCCGCCCACTCCAAAAAATCCGGCAATAATTCCGGCTATTACCCCTAAAATAACCAGCAGAATAAACATTTAGACCTGTATTGACCCTGTCATGTAAGTTACAGCCGACCCGCCAATTTCAACTCGATCGTCCAGCTGTATACAATGAATTTGTCCACCGCGCTTTGAAAGCTGCCGGGCTGTTAACTGTTTTTTTGATAATCTCTTAGACCAGAATGGAGTTAACAAAGTATGTGCCGAGCCGGTAACGGGATCTTCCGGCACGCCGACTGACGGGGCAAAAAATCGACTGACAAAATCAACGTCTTTCCCCGGCGCGGTTACAATAACGCCTCTCGCCTCCATTTTCTCCAGAATTCTTAGATCCGGTTTCATTTTGGCGACAGTCTCTTCGTCGCTCACCACTACCAGTAAATCTACATTCATTCCCGTATAAATTGGAATGGTCCCCAATGCATCGGGTATTAATTTTGGAACCGGGATTTTATCCGGCGGCTGTGATGGAAAGTTCATCCAATATAGATCGTCTCGCTTTTCGACGGTTAAAAGACCACTGTTAGACTCAAATCGAATTACCTTTTCACTGTATCCCTCATGCTCGAATAGCACATGCGCTGAAGCCAAAGTGGCGTGACCGCACAGATCGACCTCCGTTGTTGGTGTAAACCACCGAAGTCGGTACGATCCATCTTTATTCTGAAGGTAAAAAGCTGTTTCCGAGAGGTTATTTTCCGATGCAATTTGCTGCATTGTATGAACGTCGGGCCATGTATCGAGTGGCACAACAGCTGCAGGATTACCTGAAAAAATTTGATTTGTAAACGCGTCAACTTGAAAAATTTTCATCTGTAGATCTTTTTTTTCAAAATGTACAAAATAGAAATGAGGATTACACTTTGTGAGTGTAATTGCAGAAGTGCAAAAGGTTAGTTCAAAGCCTCCAGTCGCTGACGGGCCAGGCGTTTGGCTTCATCACTGTTATCCTGTTCCAATACCTTCTGATAATACAGACCGGCCTCTTCAGAATTATTCATTCTCTCACTTGCCCTTCCGGCCTGATATGCGGATAGAGCCTGTAAGGGACGTGTTTTGGGGTTTGGAAGCTCATTTCCCAAGTCGTACGATTTCTTGAAAGACTCCAGTGCTTCAGCTGTATTTCCCTCTTTATATTGAGCAAGCCCCAGCCAATAATGAATTTCTTCACCTAAAATCTTTCTGTCTTGTTCAGGCAAACTGTCGCAATTTTCAAGAGTCTCTTCTGCAAATTCAATGACATCCTTGTACCTTTTCAAATGATTCAAGGTTCTGGCATAAAGTCTGCTGAAATAGGTGTTTTTCGGATATTGGTTGACCAGATCATAAAAATAACCGAGAGCTAGCTCGTAGTTTTTTTCATAGTTCAAATGAATATTTCCCAAAAAGTAGGTAGCCTCTGGTCTTGCAAAAACTCCCTCTTTTGAAGCTATTTCCAATAGCTTCAACCCCTCTTCCCGATCGCCGTCCGGCAAAAACCACGAAACCGCACGCACCACCGGATAATTTTCGGGTATGTAGGCTGCATAATACCGTTTCATTCCCTCTGCGAAGGTATTGTCAGGTAAATCGGGAACCACCTCCATCAGCCTGGAGTATGCTTGATAGGCTTTTCGCCCAATATTAGCGGCCGTCAGCCACTCTTCCCTGTTTGAATAGTGACGAGCCGTATATCCGTTGGCAATCGCCCGGATAATGAGTGCATCAGGATGATCGCGATGTTTTCTCAATAATTTCGAAGCCTCATAGTCGGCCTGCTTCATTACATTGAAGAATTCATCGTCATGCTCTGTATTGTAAAGATCACTCAGAACAGTCCACCACAGCTCCATGCCGTCCCATAATATCCACAAAGGGTGATCAGGATGTGCTTCCATCCAGGGTTCCAGGATCAGCCTGGCTCCTTCCTGATTTTGATTATACAGGGAGTCAATAGCCTCCTGAGCATCAACTTTGAAGTTTTCATCCTCAATAAGAACCGCTGTTTGTGCATCAGCTTGAGATACACTTAGCAGACTCAACAGAATAAAGAGTACCAGACCGTTAAGTTGAGAGGCAAGGTGACGCATAATTAAAAACTGTGGCAGCTACTTTAGATTTTCCAAAAACCATCCTTCCGTCAGATCAAGCACTTCTTCAAATGCCTCCGGAAAGTTCTCCTCTTCAAACGGGTGGGCAACATTAAACGTATGGCCGGCATTCTCGATCAGACGAACCTCTTTTTGATCAGCCGGGCAGGCTCTGTAAAGTTTTTCAGATTCGCTGAACGGTACAGCCTCATCATCTTTTCCGGCAATGAACATTGAGGGAATATGCAGTTCTTCAACCCGCTTAATTGCCATCAGCCGTTCCGCGTTGGCTAAGGCATCATCATACACCTCTTTACCAATTTTCATGATTTGATTGGTGCGGGAATTTTTGATCTCTGTGAATCCTTTCGTTTTCCAATCATCAATCATACTGTCACTCCAGCGATCATTATAATTGGCCACAGCACTCCAGGTAACCAAAGCCATAATTTCGGAATATTCCGCTGCAGCAGCCACTGCGGTATGTCCGCCGCGGGAGTGACCGATGATTCCAACCCGGTCCGAATCCAATGCAAATTTATCAGACGTGATCTCTTTACTTTTTACTGCTTCAATCATTGTTCCAACATCATCCAAGTCCCTGCTCAGTGTCTCTTTTTCGAACAGATCAAGCTGATCAAAATCCATCATGTTTTTGCCGACACCGTTGTAGGAAAAATTCATTGCCAGCACACCAAAACCCACTTTAGAAAGCTCTTCACAAGCATCAGGAAATGCACCCCAATCTTTAAATCCCTTAAAGCCGTGAATAAAAATGATAAGTGGCAGAGAGGATCCTGAAGTTGAGAAGGGAGTGTAGAGATCGTAATAGATCGGCAATCCTTCCTTAGATTCAACCTCACCCGATTTTTTATCTACTCTGCTTGCCTTCATGCTCCCTCTTTGTTGAAATCGAGCGTATCCAGTTTAACAAGTTTTCGGAGATCATTAATCTCTTTCTGTTTGAGATAACGCCATCGGCCCACTCGCATATCCTTGTCGTTCAGGCCTGCATAACGAATTCGCTTAAGCTTTTTCACATCGGCTCCAAAATAGGCGATCATTCGCCGGATCAAATGATTTCGCCCTTCAAACACCGTGATGATAATAATATTAGGTTTGTATCCGCTTCGCTCAATCTTTGTAGGCTGAATGGGGCCGTCTTCCAACTCTATTCCATTTTTCATCTCAATCAGCTCGTCATCCGTCAGAATCCGGTCGGCTTCCACCTCATACGTCTTTTTCACCTTGTAACTAGGATGCATCAGCCTGTGAGCTAAATCACCGTCATTGGTCAAGAGAAGTAGTCCCATGGTGTTTCTATCCAGGCGACCCACCGGATACACTCTGTAGCCGGTAGCATCCTCAATCGCGTCGAGAACGGTATTTCTATCCTTCTCATCATCCGTGGTGCTGATGGTATCTTTGCCTTTGTTCAGCAAGATATAGACAAACGGTTCCAGTGATACTTTTTGTCCGTCAACCTCAACTTTGTCATCCGCGGATACTTTCGTACCGAGCTCTGTTACTACTTTGCCGTTAATTTTCACCTTTCCGGCTTCGATATATTCGTCGGCATCTCTTCTGGAAGAGAATCCGGCATGAGCAATAAATTTGTTCAGCCTAATTTCATCCCTGAGATAGCTCTCCTGTTCGGCCCGGTTGGATCTGTCCGGCCCTTTTCTGGCTTTTTTAGCTTTTCTCGGTTTGGACGTACTCTTTTTCTGGCTGAAGGGTTCTTCTGATCTTCCTTTCTTGTCGGGACGTTTCTTTTTTCCGGGGCGTTTGTTTTTGTCGAAACGTTCGCTTTTCTCGGGACGATCTTGACGCTCTGGCCTTTTTTTCTTCATTTTTATAAACTAAAAAGTTAAATCTAATTTTTTGATGGTTCCTGACTTACACTAAGATAACAATCATCTGGCATCTGAATTGCAATTCAAAAAGTGTCATGTAGTTTGAAAAGTTTAATGGCTAAATCTATTTATCTCTCCTGAATACCTTAAGCGGGCTTGAACATAATGTAACTGTATAATTTTAAAAGTAGTGCTCCATCATTTGATAACGGAGATACCAATAAAAGTTTCCAATTGCTTTAAACCAACCCGATTAAAGCTAAATAAAAAATACCGGAAAAATAGGAGCTATTTAGTTAGTTCTTCAAAGTGGGAAACGAATTAAATTTAACCTATGATTGCAAGGATGTCTCTACTTTTTGTGAATTCAATAAAACTTCTGGCAACCGGGCTCAACTTTTTACCTTTGGGATAAACCAATTTCCAGTTATTCACGTATGGAAGGCCATTTACATCAAGCACAGAAATTTTGCCCATTTTTTCTTCGTTTGACAGGCTGTATCGCGAAACTAATGAGATCCCAATTCCAGCCATAATTGCTTGTTTCACAGCTTCGTTAGTACTCAACTCCATCACAATTTTTGGATTGATGTTTTCCTGATTAAACAATCTTTCCATCACCAATCTGGTCCCCGATCCTGTTTCCCGTATTAAAAAATCGTGCTCTTCAAGATCCTTCCACTGGATATTTTTCTTATTGGCAAGATCATGTTTCGGTGAAGCAGCAAGCACCAACGGATTTGACAGAAACTCAATTTGTTCCAGAGCTATCCCATCCGGCAATTGAGAAAAAACTGCGAGGTCACATTCATTTTCTTCCAGTTGAGATGTAACTTCAATTCGGTCGGTTACTTTTAAAGAAATCTGTACTTGAGGCGACTCATTTCTGAATGCTCCTAAAATATAAGGCATAAAATATTTTGCAGTAGACACCACCACAACGCTTAATTTGCCCTTCATTACTCCCTTAAACTCGTCAAGAGCCATCTCCAATGCTTTTAATTCATTCTTGATTTTTTTCTGTGAGTTGTAGAGTTCAACACCTGCATCTGTCAAATAAAGCTGCTTTCCTATAACCTCAATCAGATCAATATCGAAGTGTTCTTGTAATTTTTTTACCTGTATAGAAACAGCCGGTTGGCTCATAAATAACTCTTTGGCGGCTTTGGTAATGCTTTTGTTTTTCGCTACGCAAGCAAAAACATCCAACTGATGAAGTGTATATGACATATAAGATTGTTTATGATTATTATCATTTATGTTAATTATTATTTATGTGAAAAGCACTCTATTTTTTTGCCGCAAACTCAACATCTAAACCGATAAAAAATAATGAGCACTACTAAAACAATTACTGTAGCGTATGGAGACGGAATTGGACCTGAAATAATGGAGTCTACCATAAAAATTCTGGATGCGGCCAAATCCAATCTCCGTTATGATACAATTGCAGTCGGTGAAAAAGTCTACAACAAAGGCATAAAATCAGGGATCGAAGATAACAGCTGGGATATCATCTCAAAAAATAACATCCTGCTTAAAGCCCCAATTACTACTCCTCAGGGAGGCGGTGTAAAAAGTTTAAATGTAACCTTGCGAAAGACTCTTGGCCTTTTTGCAAATGTGAGGCCATGCAGGGCTTACCATCCATTTGTTAAAACCAAACATCCGGATATGGATGTAGTAGTGATTCGAGAAAACGAAGAAGATACATATGGCGGAATTGAGCACAGGCAAACCTATGAAGTCTATCAATGCCTGAAGTTAATTACCCTTCCCGGAACCGAAAGAATTGTCCGCTACGCGTTTGAGTATGCGAAATCAAACGGACGCCGTAAAGTCACCTGTTTTACAAAAGACAATATCATGAAACTGACAGACGGTCTTTTTCACGATATGTTTAAAACAGTCGCGAAGGAGTATCCCGACATCGAATCAGAAAATTTAATCGTCGATATTGGAACAGCAAGACTTGCAGACACTCCGGAACAGTTTGATGTGGTAGTTATGCCAAACTTATATGGAGATATTGTTTCAGACATTACAGCTCAGATTTCAGGATCTGTTGGCATGGTTGGTTCTGCGAATATTGGCGTAAAGACTGCTATGTTTGAAGCAATACATGGGTCTGCACCGGATATTGCAGGTCAGAATATTGCGAATCCTTCAGCACTTATTCAGGCAGCTACAATGATGTTAAGGCATATAGGTCGATTTACGCAGGCTGATAATATTCACAATGCCTGGCTCAAAACTCTGGAAGATGGAGTGCACACTCCCGATATTTTTAGTGAAGCAAGCAAAGTAAAAGCTTCAACCCAGGATTTCACTCAAGCTATCATCGACAGGTTAGGACAGAAGCCGGAAACACTTTCAAAAGTTTCTACATCGGGAGCCTTTAAGGTTCAGATCCCGGAGTTAAAAATCAGCAGGTCAGAGAACAAACCATCTGCAACTCAAAAAAGAACACTTACCGGAGTGGATGTATTTGTTTACTGGGAGCCCGATACAACTGACTTACTTGCAGAAAGGCTGAAGCAGGTAACCGGCAATGAGTTTGAATTAACGATGATTACAAATCGGGGCACTAAAGTATGGCCAAACGCTAATCCGGAAACCTTTTGTACAGATCATTGGCGATGCAGGTTTAAATCAAAAAAAGGCAAAACAACTCAGTTTCAAGTTGTTGATCTTCAAAAGAGACTAACCAAACATGCTATAGATATTATCAAAACGGAAAACCTCTACCTTTTTGATAATGAACCGGCATTTTCGGCAGGACAAGGAGAGTAAGCATAACTTTAATTGAATTAGTCTGTCATCCGGTATTAAGCGAAACTGATTTTCAGTTTTATGAAACTGACCTAACATTTGCGTAAATTTGGGGTCTATTTCTCATTAATAAGTAAAGATGACAGACAACTATTTTCCCAACTCAGTTTCTATTCCAAATCTCGAAGAAATTGTACTGGAAAAACTATCCGAAAAAAACCTGAACAACCAAAATACACTATGGGCTACATCCATTTGCAGTGATGAGGTTAATCAGAGCCTTCATCAGCTGGATGAAAAATTTGAAACATTCGGCCCATTTATACTTGGAGGAATTTCAGGCATTCCTTTTGCGGGAAAAACAGGGTTTAAAGCTTTTTCCAGCCATATCCCGGATGACGGCGGTGCCTTGATTATTTATGGCCCGCATGTTGGAATTAATCAGGAAGGTGAAGTTGGAAAAGTACATCGGGCCGGTCAAAAGCTTAATACTTCCAGTTGCGGGTCAATTATTGGAGCTCTCAATACTTTAAAAAGTGATGACAGTTCAGAAAAATCCCTGTACGATTATCAGCAAGAACAGGTGAAAAATCTTCTTCGGGAAAATTGGGATAAAGTTTCCGGCTCAGACGATCCAATCATAGCTGCAACTGAAGTAACATATGAAGAGATCAAGCATGAAATCAGGGAAATCATCACATCCTGTACTTCAAACTTGGAAGGGAAGCCACTGCTAGCCATCGGCGGAATATTGATCAATACCGATCCGTCTGAAGATGATTTGTTTGATATCAGAGATGTAGACTGGTACTAAAAAGATTCACCAACATTTCAAATGAAAAAGAAGGCGGGCTATATTTTTCAGGAAAGCTGGTTAATCAGCTTTCGTCTTGTTCTTCATTTTTTTTCGGTACCGGATCGTATCCTGAAGTACCCCACGGATGGCATTTTGAAATGCGCTTTATTCCCAGCCATGTTCCTTTCAATACTCCCCACTCCTCAATGGCTTCAATTGTGTAGTTGGAGCAGGTTGGAACGTGTCTGCAGCTGGGACCCATAAATGGAGATAGTATCGCCTGATAGATCCTAATCAGACCAACAAAAATCCATTTCAGGGCTTTTTGAATACTACGAAGCATCAATTTCGTACGTAGTGTTTCCGCTTTTATCATCTTTTAAACGGATCCCAATTTCCTGTAGATCATCCCTGATTTTATCAGAAGTGGCAAAGTCTTTCTTCTCTCTAGCTTCAGCACGAATTTCAATCAAAAGTTGAACCAGTTTATCCGTTTTACTGCTATCTGAAGTGGTATGTGCTTTTAAACCCATCACATCAAACACAAACTCATTCATTGTTTTGGAAAGCGTTGTAAATGCAGAAAGTGATAGGTCAGATTTATCGATCTGACCATTGTGAAGCGCATTCACTTTGCTGCTCAAATCAAACAGCGCGGCAAGGACAAGCGCCGTATTGAAATCATCGTTCATGGCTGAATGACAGCGATTGCAAGCGTCCAGAATTTCATTGTCTATTTTTCCGTCAGTGCCGTTTTTGGGCGGTTCCATTTTGTTCAGGATATCCACGGCATTCATCAGCTTTTGATAGCCTTTTTCTGCAGCAGCCAGTGCTTCATTTGAAAAATCAATCTTACTTCTGTAATGACTCTGAAGCATCAGAAAACGCACCACCATAGGATCATACGCTTTATCCAGTTTTTCATGATCACCTGCAAAAAGCTCTTCCAGATTTATAAAATTTCCGGCACTTTTACTCATCTTGGCCCCGTCGATGGTCACCATATTGTTGTGCATCCAGTAGTTTACAGGATCGTGGCCGTGAGCGCCCCTGCACTGGGCTATTTCAGCTTCATGATGGGGAAACTGCAAATCCAGTCCGCCACCATGGATATCAAACTTTTCGCCCAGATACTTTGTGCTCATGGTGGTGCACTCAAGATGCCAGCCGGGAAATCCAACACTCCATGGCGAACGCCATCGCATAATGTGCTCAGGACTTGCCTTCTTCCACAGCGCAAAATCGTACGGACTCTTCTTCTCATCCATTCCTTCCGTGTCGCGGCTGCCGACTTGTAAATCTTCCAGAACTTTACCGGAAAGTGTTCCGTAGTCGTTACTCTCCCGGTATTTCATCAAATCGAAATAGACGCTTCCGTTTACTTCGTAAGCCAAACCGTTCTCCAGAATCTTTTCAATCAGCTCTATCTGTTCTATGATATGACCCGAAGCCGTCGGTTCGATACTCGGGCGAATGCAATTGAGCTCATCCATCCCCTCATGATATTTTATCGTGTAGGTTTGAACCACTTCCATTGGTTCTATCTCTTCAAGACGGGCTTTTTTAGCAATTTTATCTTCTCCCTGCTCAGCTTCTTCATTTTCGAGATGCCCTACATCTGTGATGTTGCGAACGTAGCGAACTTTGTAGCCAAGATACTTGAGGTATCTATAAACAATGTCGAAAGTGATGGCTGCTCTGGCATGGCCTAAATGCGGATCTCCATAAACTGTGGGGCCACATACGTAAAGTCCTACAAAAGGTGGCTTAATCGGTTCAAACAGTTCCTTATTTCGCGATAAACTATTATAGAGATGCAGTTTTGATTGCTCCTTCTGTGCCATTTTTATCTTTTAAAGATCCTGTAGTTGTTGACTTATCTAAAATATAAACCGAAAGCTTATTTATCAGGCTACATCGATTTGAGTTTTGATATAATCAATAAACCGCTGCTGAGTCATTTCGTCCTTGAATTGACCTCTGTACTCAGTAGTAACCGTACTGCTTTCCCTGTCTTGAATTCCGCGGGTAGACACACAAAAGTGTTTGCTTTCGATAAATACAGCCACATCTTTCGATTCCAAAGCCGTTTCCAGTTCATCGGCTATCTGCAGTGTCAGTCTTTCCTGAACTTGAGGACGCCGGGCATAATAGTCCACAACCCGGTTAATTTTTGACAGTCCGATAACTTTCCCGGTACTGAAGTAGGCAACGTGAGCCTTGCCAATAAACGGTAAAAAGTGATGCTCACAAAAAGACGTTACGTTAATATTTTTCACCACAACCATATCGCCGTACTCATACTTGTTGCCAAATTTTCTGGCATCCGGACGATTCTTAGGGTTCAGGCCTTTAAAAATTTCCTTCACGTACATTTTGGCAACACGTTGGGGAGTTCCGCTTAAACTTTCGTCGTTTAGGTCTAATCCCAACGCTTCCATGATCTTGGCGAAATGTTTTTCAATCACTTCAATTTTTTCGCCATCCGTTAAATCAAAAGCGTCTTCTCTAAGTGGTGTTTTAACAGAAGTGGATATGTGATCATCACCAATTTCGTCTGCTTCTGTTTGGTCTAGTTCAAGTGAACCGACTGCGTTTTTTTCTTTACTCATTGATTAAAAATCTGTGTATAAATGTCTTTTTTTCCGTTTTAAAGTTACGGGTTCCTCTTTCAATATCATAATAGATGAAACGATAGAGCCACATCACTAAAAGCTATCAAACCGGCGGGAATTAAGCCTTTTCCTTTTTAAAAGTGTTAATTACACCACCGTCCAGGAGGGATTTCAACTGCCGCCCGCTCAGTGTATGACGCACTGTAAAATCATTCCCTTTCGTAACGTTCTTAACCGTTATTTCTTCACCGGACTGCAGCTGCTGCCTGATATTCTCAACTTTTAAAATATCTCCCTGATCGATAGACTCGTAGTCTTCATCATCGGTAAACTCGAGGGGAGCAATACCAAAATTGGCCAGATTCTGCCATCCGATGCGGGCGTAACTTTTCGCTATTACAGCGCGCTGACCTAAATACCTAGGGGCAATTGCCGCGTGTTCACGGCTTGAACCCTGCGCATAGTTTTCACCGGCAACTACAACATGTCCCTGATATTCTTCATTGGCTTCAACAGCCCGGTCATAAAATGTTTCATCTATAACCGTAAACGAAAATTTACTGATTTCAGGAATATTGCTTCTGTAAGGCAGTACCTCTGCTCCCGCCTTCAGGATGCCATCTGTGGAAATATCGTCCCCCATTTTCAACAGAACCGGTACTTCAAAATCGGAGAGTTCCTCGAAGTCGGGCATTGTTGAGATATTCGGCCCCTTCTTAAGCTCTTTCTCTTTACCGTTTTCTGAGGGTGCAGTGAGCATATCTTTATTGATGATATAATCTTCAGGGTCGCTGTACTCCGGCCATTTGATATTAAACAGCTCTTCCAGTCGACGCGGATCGGTAATTTCACCGGTCAATGCAGATGCCGTTGCCGTTTCCGGACTTACCAGAAATACCGAGTCTTCTTTCGTACCCGATCGATCCGGAAAGTTACGCGGCACCGTTCTTAGGCTATTTTGTCCGCTTGCAGGCGCCTGTCCCATACCTATACAGCCGTTACAGCCTGCCTGGTGTATTCTTGCACCTGACTGCACCAAATGAAGCATTACACCGGTTTTCACCATATTCTCGATGATCTGCCGCGAAGTAGGATTTACATCCAAACTCACATCTTCGTGGATACGCTGATTTTTCACAATTTCTGACGTTATCCAGAAATCTCTATATCCCGGATTTGCAGACGAACCGATATACGACTGATAGATCGGCTTACCTTCAACTTCTGAAACAGGCACGACGTTACCCGGACTGCTTGGAAGTGCAATCATAGGTACAAGGTCGTCCATTATCAATTCTTCATAATCGTCATACGTTGCACCATCGTCAGCTTTCAATTCACTCCACTGGTCTTCCCGATCATTTTGTTTCATGAAACGACGAACCTCGTCGTCAGAGGGGAAAACCGTTGTTGTGGCGCCCATTTCAGTACCCATGTTGGCAATCACATGCCGATCCATCGTACTGAGCTCTTTCAAACCTTCCCCAAAGTATTCAATAACATATCCACGGGCTCCTTTCACATCATATCTTCTCAGCATCTCGAGCACAAGATCCTTGGCACTCACCCAATCGGGCATTTTTCCCTTTAACTCCACTCCAAGCACTTTTGGCATCTTTAAATACATTGGCTCACCGGCTATGGCAAAAGCTACATCAAGACCTCCTGCTCCCAAGGCAAACATTCCCATACAGCCTGATGCCGGTGTATGGCTGTCTGATCCTGCAAGAGTCTTTCCCGGTGTGGCAAAATGTTCTGTATGCACCGGATGACTCACACCGTTACCCGGACGAGAGTACCAGATTCCAAACTTATCGGCTGCAGATTTCAGAAATACATGATCGTCGGGATTTTTGTTATCGGTTTGAAGCAGGTTGTGATCTACATATTGGCAAGAAATTTCCGTTCTAGCTCTGTCCAGCCCCATCGCTTCAAGCTCCAGCATTACAAGTGTGCCGGTTGCATCCTGCGTTAGTGTTTGATCGATTTTTATTCCAATCTCAGCTCCCGGTTTTAACTCACCTTCAACCAAGTGTGATTTTATCAGCTTTTGAGCAACATTCAGTGCTTCAGACATAAAGAGTAATTTTTCATTAACCGTTTGTATAGTATAAGGTTATCATAAATCATATCGTTCAAAGTGCCGTTTCTGTAAGTTTGTTTGATCAATGGAAATCTATAAATTGCTGTTAATTTCCATTTTCTGAGTTTGTTAGGAATTTTCGGCAATTTTTCCGTTTATTGAATAAACTGATCATCTGCAGGTATGACTTACCGTGAACTCATAGACCAACTCGCCGATTCTTCCGGCAAGTCAAAAGCTCAAACCAAAGAGCTTTTAGAAGATGCTATCTCCGTACTTTCCAGTGAGCTTGCCCGTGGCAACGGTGTTTCTATTCCTGATTTGGGAACATTTGGTTGTAAGGTGAAGGAAGTTCAAAAAGTTTACAGCCCCCATTACAAAAAATATATGCTCGTCCCTCCCAAGAGGGTTGTTGAATTTAGTCCCTCTTCTGTTCTCAAAGATGAACTAAAGTTTGTGGGAAAAGAAGATGAGTGAAAAAATTACTTTTAGTGAGTTGGTTGAGCTCATCGCTGAGCAGTCAAAACAGAGCCAGGCCTCCACGAACAGTTTTATCGGTGAACTTGTCAACATTATCGAGTCAGGGCTCAGAAAAAGCGGATCTGTAAGTATTTCCGGTTTTGGTAAGTTTGAATTGAGATGGATGAATGAGCGTCCCGGCGTGAACCCTCAAACAGGTGAAGAAATCACTATTCCGGGTCAGAACAAAGTTGTTTTTAAGCCCTACAAAGCACTTCGAGAGGATGTGAATCGTCCATATTCCAAAATGGAAGCTCAGGTTTTGGATGAATCTCCAAAAGATTCGTCAGACAAAAAATCTGATGATGATCTCGAAGAACCTTCAACTAAATCCTCAGCCGGAGAAGAAGATCAGGATGATGGCAACGATTTTTTGATAGAGCGTCCCAATCCTGCAAAAGATAAATCTGAGCTCAAGTCTACCGATGATTTGGGAGAGGAGAAAAAAAAGGATGAAGCCGAAGAGGACAATTCAATACAAGAAAAGTTTACTCCTGTTTTTGTTAATAACGGCAATAAAGAAGATTCTAAAGGAAGTAATGATCCAAACGCAGTTCAGCCAAAATTACCGGCTGACAAAAACATGCCGGCATTAAATGCAGGCAAAAAAAGCAAATTGGCAAAGCGCACTCAGGATTCAGGAAAGTTTAACTGGACCTACGCTGCAGCGGCCGTAATTGTTGCTTTGGCTATTTTTATCATCTTTCTGCTTTCGCAGCAATATATTGGTGATGACACTCCTCAGTTGGCATCTGAACAAGAACAGATAACCGCACCTGTAACACCAACCCCTGAACAGGATGAAACTGTAGAAGAAACAGAGCCACCTCCTGCTGAGCCTGACACCGCTCCTCAGACTGATACTGATACTGAGGTACATACTGTGGATGCGGGAGAGTCGCTTTGGAGTATTTCAGAAACCGATTTGGGCAATCCATATTTATGGCCTATGATATATGGGCTGAATCTGGATCAAATTGACAATCCAAATATCATACCGGTCTCAGCCGATCTGACGGTACCGGTAATTTCTGATCCCGATAATCTTTCAGAATCACAGCTCAAACAGGTTGCAGAGGGATACCTCGCTGTATATGAATGGACCAAATCCAATAACCCGGATGAAGCTAAATATTTTCTCTGGGCTGTAGGGGTCTTCTCACCGGAAATGCTCGATCTCGCAGCTTCAAGCGTTGATCAGGCAGATCTCACTTTTGCAAAAACGAGATAAAAACAAATTAACAATCCTAAATTTGAGGAAACTATGATACGTCATATAGTAATGTGGAAAATACAAGATGAAGCCGCAGGCGCCACCAAACAAAAGAATGCCGAAAAGATGAAACTCATCCTTGAAGGTCTTCGAACCAATATTGATGAAATAAAGGATGTTCAAGTAGGCATACAAATTAATCAGGATGATCCGGATGCACTTGATGTGGTTCTAATCTGCGATTTTGAAACAGATCTGGATTTTCAAATGTATACCAGAAATGCACACCATAAGAAAGCTGTGGAGTTTATAAAGAAGGTGGCTGAAAGCCGTTATACTGTCGACTATAAGGTTGATTTGTAAATTCATTCAGATTGTGGATTCACAGCTATTTATCATCCCTTATATCAAGCTTGATAAGAATCTCAATAGTGAGCTTTTGGCCGTAGCTGATTCAGTTGAAGCGGAGCTGCTAAATACAGTTCAGCTACATAGCACAGATATTGTGGAGTCCACACATCTTACTCGAAAACGCCTGAAGCTACTTCGGGCGTTTTTAAAATTGCTTAACAAGTGCGTAGAGGAAGACAGTTTAAAACAGCTTAACTCTACATTCAGAAATTGGGGACAATCTATATCGGAGCTGAGGGATGTTCATGTTCACAGAATGATAATTCTGGACACCCCAACTGACTATTTTAAAAAATCGGACTCTAAAGTTCTTGACAAAATTCTGGAAACAGCCAATCAACAAGTTGAGCAGCTAGAAAACAGGTTAGTGTTTGAAGATGAAATTTTTAAACATCTGGAACATCAGATCTATAATCACTCCTCTTTAAGAACCTTCCTCAAATCAAACAATTTTGATTCTGAATGTATTTTAGAAGGCTATAAAATTTCATATCGGAAAAGCTATCGGGCATTTAAACGAGCCGAATCATCCAAGCTGCCTGGACCTTTTCATGAATGGCGAAAGCGGTTGAAAGACGTACAATATCAGTCAGCTCTTCTCAGATCTAATCAAGATCGTATCAATGTATCCGCACAGGAAGTTGAACAGTTCTGTGAAGCACTCGGAAAAGATCAGGATTTGAATAACTTTATTCACTGGCTGGGTGCTCTGAACCTAAATACCAAAGCAGTAAAAGAATGGCTGCATCACTTGAAAAAGTCCCAGCTTGAATTAAAGAAGCAGCTGATTAAGGACGGGAACAGATTTTACAAACAATCAGCCGTTTGATTTCTTGATTCTATGGATTCTGATGAACCACATAAAATTCCCATAAACGGTGTACTGGACCTCCACTATTTTGCGCCGGAAGATCTATCCACTCTGATTGACGAGTACATTAGGGCCTGTCTTGAAGAGGATATCTACCAGGTGCGGTTTATCCACGGAAAGGGAATTGGCAATATCAGGAGAAGTGTCCACGCCCTGCTAGAGCGTAATCCGCATGTTACCGGGTATCAGATTGCCGATGGATCCGGTGGCGGATGGGGAGCTACGATTGCAAACCTGAGACCGCAGCAGGGATCATAAATGGTTTGTTCTGCGTACCTACGGCACGCAGTGGTTTTTTCGCTCGACGATTTCTACCTATATGTTGTCTCTAACGAGACAATGGATTGAAAGCAAAGAAACAACCTTGATTGATAATTATCGGCCAACTAAAAACAGGTTTTCCGCTACTCATTCATCATATTCACGCCATATTATCAGCTTAAACTCAAGATTCAACTTACCCCCAATCTCTTTCTGTCTGAATTCCTTCGTGTCCCATTAGGGACACAATATGGGTAGAAAACGAAACAACCCCCACCATCCTCAGTGCCGACAGGTTCGGCTTGAATGTAAATATGGTTGGTTTATATAGCGTACCTACGGCACGCGATGGTTTTTTCGCTCGATGATTTCTACCTATATGTTGTCCCTAATGGGACAATTGTTTTATATGCATAAAAAGATCATGAGTTACGCTTAGTTCTTGATACCAAGTCACGAATTGAATGATATATGTGCAGAAATATTCAAAAAATAATCCCTCTGATTTGTCGTCAAGACTGACTGCCCTACAGACAGAAAACTGAGTTCAGCATTACTCAATCATCATATTTACACCATATTATCAGCTTGAACTCAAGATTCAACGTCCCGCTAGGGACGTAATATGGGTGAGAAAATCATAAGACAAACACCTTGACTATACCCAGTGCCGTCAGGTACGATCCATCAAATCGGAATTAAAATTCCGGCTTACAAACAAATACAAAGCGTATAAACAAAAAAAGAGGCCCTCGGGCCTCTTTTTTTAGCAAAGATTGCAATGTTATCGGATCTTTAGTTCAAAAATTGGTCAAACGTCAGAGAGATATAGTAGATCGCACCGAGGTTTGGTCCACCGTAATTGAGGAAGTGGCGATTATTCAAGATGTTTGAACCGCCGGCTTTCACTACTGTTTTCATATCAGGAATCCTGTATGAGACCTGAGCATCCAATGTGCTCACATCGGGCACGCGTCCGCTGGCAAATGAGGATGTCCAGTTAAACGCTTCCTGCCATCTGTAGGTCAGGTTGAAGCCAATCTGCTCGGTAAGACGACGATTACCAAATGAAACATTCACCTTGTGCTCCGGTGTATTGTAATCAAAGATAAATTGGTCTTCTCTGTCTGTAATCAGCTGATTCCAGTTATAGTTTGTAGTCAGCAGAAATCCTTTGGGGAGACTATAGTCAACTCCTAAAACAGCTCCCTGAGATTTCACTGTCTCATCTAAGTTTGTGTAGAGCTGGAATGTATTAGAAGCATCACCGGAAAGCAGTGAAGCAGCTGTTTGAACATTCTGCTGAACTGTTGCAGGATCCTGAGCTGTAAAATCGATCGGACCTGCAGCGCGTCTTACCCTAAACTGTGCGATAAAATCGTCATAAATATTATAGTAATAGGCGGCGTCAATCAGTAGCCTGTTCCCGATCAAACCTTTGTAACCAATCTCATACGATTGGATCTGTTCAGGTTTAACAGGATTGAACTCTGTAAACTGCCCGGATTGCAACTCTGTATAAGCTAACTGATTTCCGCTCAGAAATTCATTGGTAAATCGGTCAACTGACTCCAGGGTGTATCCATTCTCAGTCACATTATACTTCTCAGCCAGGTAAGGGAGTCCACCCAGTAATCTGGCAGTCAAAACATTCAGATCGATGTATTGACCCTGTGTGGTTGGGTTTCTGAAACCTGTCTGGTACGAAGTACGAATGTTATGCCCGTCCGCAACTTTCAGAACAGATGAGATACGGGGGTTAAACTGTCCGTCGAAGTTCTCGTTTTTGTCGTAACGCAGGGAACCTGTTAGTCTCCATCTGTCGTCGAAAAGAGACTTGGCAGCCTGGAGATACCCGCCATATTCACTGATATCTACTCCTCCGTCACCGTCATCAAAAATAGTTCCATTCGATCGAAGCTGATATTGACGGTAACTGAATCCAACCTGAAGATCCACAAAGTCGATCTCGTTTTTGAAATCATATTGACCCTCAGTATGAAGGAAACGAGATTGATCATCAAATCGGGCTCCGTCCGGTACCGTGCCTTCTAAAGCTGCATTTTTAGCCGCTTCAAACTGCTGCGTGCCCGGCATAAATCTATTCGCGTCGGACGCACCTCGAGCTGTATTGTGCAAGTTGGCTAGTGTGTTCGGATTCGACAATATTGCTTCAACAATCGCAGGATCATAGTTGGTATTTCCCTGGGTAATAAAGTACGCTTGAGCAAGGCCTCCTACAAAAGTACCGCCATAATTAGCGTACCAATTTTGAGTTCCCAGATATGCATCATTTACGGAAAAACCGACAAAGTCTGCGATATAAGAATCACCCGAATTTTCAAAGGTTCCGTATGCCCGCACCATAAAATTATCTCCGTCGAGCTGCAGTTTATGCTGCTGAATACTAAAGTTATTCAGACTGTAACGCTGAGCACCGCTATAAACAGAAGTACCGTAACCGTAGTTCATCGAATAGCTTGCTTCTACATTGTCCGTAATCCGATATTGCAAGGATGTATTAAACTTCAGGTTTTCGGCATCATGATCCACCAAATACTCTTCTCTGTACCCGGTTCTGGCTACAGGTTGTGAAGGAAGACTTTGTGCAAATTGAATTGCATCCTGCTGACTGATCGGTAGCGGTGAAGCAACAAGCTGTGCAGCCACTCCCTGAACAAACGTTTGGTTAAAGCTTAACAAGCCAATATTAAAATTACCGTCATCACCATATAGGTGAACTCCATCATATGCCGGATTTTGGCCGGGGTTGCCGGCAAAGTTCAAGTCAGAATTTTTATCACTGTAATTAATTCCTCTCCAGTCATCTGCCTGGCTGTAGGAGAAATTCAATTTGTAAGCAAAACGATCGCCAACTGTATCCGCCCATCGGATGGATGACTCAAACATGTGGCGCGGATTGTTGGGCTCGCCGGCATCTCCGTCACTGTCAATATGGTTTACACCGTTTCTCACAAATACACTTAAACCGGGATATCGGAACGGGCTCTTACTGTTAACAAGCAGGATACCGTTAAACGCATTTGGCCCATAAAGAGCAGAAGATGCGCCGGGAATAAATTCCAGGCTCTCTACGTCCAGTTCAGATGGACCGTTTAGGTTACCAATCGGAAAGTTCAGTGCCGGAGCCTGAGTGTCCATTCCGTCTGTAAGCTGTACCATCCTGGTGTTACCGGTGGAGTTAAAGCCACGAGCATTAATAATCTGAAAGTTAATACTGCTGGTAGTAATATCAACACCCTTCAGATTTGCGATACCTTTATAATAGCTATCGGAAGCGGTCTGATTGATGGCCAGAATATCCATTCGCTCGATGGATACAGGTGCCTCCATAATGCTCTCCTCAACCCTGGAAGCAGAGACAACAACGTCCGAGCCAAGGAATGTCTCTTCAACCAGTTCAATTCTCAGATCAGATACGTTCGATTCTGTTATTTCTATTTCCTGTGTGCGATATCCTACAATAGATACGGCTAGAGTAATGGGAGGATCGTCATTTACTCTGAGTGTAAATTCACCGTTAGGATCTGTAGCAACACCTACTACACGGCCTCTTACTGTGATATTCACACCTGCAAGGGGTTCGCCTGAATCGGCATCAACAACTTGCCCGGTAATCACAATTTGCTGAGCATTTGTTATTTCGTCGTAAGATATGTTGGAAGCACTCGAATACTCTGCACTGGCCAATCCCGCGATTAGCATAAGAGAGAACAAACGAATAACTGAATTCCGTATCCAATCTTTCATAGATTTCAGATTTAATTTATGATTTAGGGGTTTGTTTTTTTCAACATCGAATGTAAACCGTTTCCCGATGATTTGTCAACTATAAATAAAACTCAATTTTTGGTTTATGCAAGCGCTTCCAAAATAATTTTTTTACTCCCACTTTCGTATAATATTTTCTACCTGAAACAATTACGTTTAAATCCTGTTGAATCAACCTAATAAAACTAACCGGTATTTTATATGATAAAAACAGATCTGCGCTACATCGTTATTACATTTTTTCTCCTTTTGGCATGGTGTACCTCACCGGAAATCTTACAAGGACAGGATACAGCTAATCTGATAACAATTGATGCCACAGGCGAAGTTTTTGCGCCGGCCGATGAGATTATTTTCAATATCACCATCAATCGTTTTGATGAAGAAGCAAGCAAAGCTTTTGAGAGCCATAAAAATCTGGAGCAATTTCTCACGGAACTGATTATTGAGCAAAATATTGATGAGGAGCATATCAATGCGTATCCGATCAGCATTTTTCCGCGGCGGAATTCTCAAAATCAAGGTTTTGAAACACGTCAGAGCGTATCTATCCGATTGCAGGATTTGGATCAGTTTGAGTCGATGCAAGTTACTCTGATTGAAAACGGCTTTGATAATTTTTCAGCCAGTTTTTCAACATCAGCCGCAGAAGAAGCCCGTACTGAAGCTCTGGAGAAAGCCGTTGATAACGCACGCAGCAAGGCCCAAATTCTTGCTCATGCATCCGGCATGGAGTTAGGCGATGTTCACAAAATTGAATATACCTCATCACCGGGTATTGCACGCAGTGACATGGCCTTGATGAGTGCCGAATCTTACGGTGGCTCTTTAATTGTCATGCAGCGTACAATACCCATTTCTGAGAGCGTTAGGATTCATTTCAAAATGAATTAAACATCACTTTTGCACTATTATAGATTCGATTTTAGGCGGAAAGATTGCGAACTTTCCGCCTATGACTAAACAGATACAACTTTTCCCTGATAACAGCTCCCAAAAGATTGGTTTTGAGAGTATACGAGATGCCACATTAAGAAAGAGCTTCACTCCTTACGGCCGCGAAGAGATCGAAAACTTATCACCCACGGCCGATCGGCAAACTGTTGAGCGCAGACTTTCTGAATCGCGGGAATGGACAAAAATCTTGCAGAGCGGATCGAGCCATCCCTTAACGGTTGTGGACGACGTACGCGAAATACTAAAAGACAGCCGTTTAAAGGGAACCATTCTACCACTCGATGATTTTCCGGTTATCCTGCAGAATGCTCGCCTGGCCCGCCTGATCGTCAGTTTTTTCAAACGGCTTGAGTTTGAAACACCTTCACTTCAAAAAATTTCAGATCGCCTGGTAAACCTGAAGCCATTGGAAGAAGCTATTCAGCGAGTGATAACTGAGCGTGGAGAATTAAGGGATGACGCCAGCCGCGAGCTACAGCAGATCCGGGGAAAGCTGAACAGAGAGAGAAGCAAACTTCGCAGTACGGTTCAGCAGGTGATGAAGCGTCTCGCCAAAGATGGTATGACATCAGACGAGGGGGCAACCATTCGAAGCGGACGCATGGTTATTCCTGTTCAGGCAGAGTATAAACGTAAAGTGGAGGGATTTGTTCATGACGTCTCTTCAACCGGACAAACGGTTTACATTGAGCCGGTTCAGGCGCTCCAGATCAACAATGAAATCCGTCAGCTTGAGGCTGAAGAGAAGCGTGAGATAGAACGCATCATTCAGAAACTGACTGATGAAGTGAGAACGTACAGCGAAGAGCTGGAGCTGAATTGTACTTACATTGGCGAATTGGACGCCATTCACTGTATCGTTAGCCTGGGATTGGACCTGGAAGGCACTATTCCGGTTTTATCAGAAAATAATCACTTAAATCTGATACGAGGCAAAAACCCCAACCTCATACTCAAAAACAGCACCCTTCAGGAGCCTGAACCCGTTATTCCCCTGGATCTTGAGCTTTTAGGAAATGAGCTCGGACTGGTAATCACCGGACCCAACGCGGGAGGTAAATCCGTTGCCATGAAAACAACCGGATTGCTCTGTATGATGCTTCAAGCCGGTTATCCCATTCCCGTACAGCCCGATTCTGAACTGCCCGTACTGAGCGGACTTTTTGTGGATATCGGTGATGATCAGTCCATAGAAAATGATTTGAGTACATTTTCATCCCGTCTTAACTGGATGAAAATCACATTGGACAGAATGGAACCGAACTCTCTGGTTTTAATTGACGAGGCCGGAGCAGGTACCGATCCCGAAGAAGGAGGCGCTCTTTTTCAGGCATTTGTGGAAGAGGTGATCAATAAAGGTTCAAGGGTGATTGTGACTACTCACCACGGATCATTAAAAGTGTTTGCTCATGAAAACGAAAAGGTTGTGAATGGCGCGATGGAGTTCAATCAGGAGAGTCTCTCGCCTACCTACCGATTTAAAAAGGGTGTGCCCGGAAGCAGTTACGCTTTTGAAATTGCAGACCGCATGAATCTGCCCCGTGAATTAATGGATAAAGCCCGGCAGCTTTTAGGTGAACAGAAAGACTCGATGGGTGATCTGTTGATTAATCTGGAAAAGCAGATGCAGGAAGCCGAAGAGCTGCGTTCAACTTTTCAAAGAAAACTTATCGAGGCGGAAAAACAGGAGAGAATTTACAGGGAAAGATCAGAGCAGATCGACAGTAAGCGAAAAGGAATTATTGAAAAAGCGTATAAAGACGCCGAAGAGATCATGAAAGATGCCAATCGCCGGATTGAGGAGGCGGTTGAAAAAGTAGTGAGTGAAGGTCGGGATAATAAAGACAAAATCCGTGAGGCTCGTTCAGACATTCAAGAGGCAAAAAAAGAGATCCATACTTTTAAAGATGAATTTGAAACAGAGAGCGAAGATCCTGTACGTAGCGATGAAAAACCGGAAGTTGGTGATTTTGTAATCATCGGCGATGGAAACACCGGCGGAGAGCTGGTTGAGCTTTCAGGTAAACAGGCTACCGTTTTGGTAAATGGAATGAAGATAAAGTCCAAGCTGAATAAGCTCACCAAAACATCGCCTCCAAAAAAGAAGAAAAAGAGCAGCTCACGATCCTACGGTGGCTCTCAGGATATCGATTTGTCCGTAAAACCACGGCTGGATCTGCGCGGCAAGCGAGGCGATGAAGCCATCAAAGAGCTTACAATTTACCTGGATAAGGCAATTGCCCGTAATTTACAGCAGGTTGAAATTGTGCATGGCAAGGGAGAGGGAATTCTGCACAAACTGGTACACGAATACCTCGAAAAACGCGATGGCGTAAAATCGTTTGATATCGCTCCCATGGAAAGTGGCGGCAGCGGATGTACGATTGTGGATTTGGGGTAATAGCTACCTCTTAACTTTGAGTTAATCCACTCTTTTTAAAGCCGAAAGATTATTTTGAACCGCTAAAATAATTTGCCATTACATTAAACTTTATAGCCCCGGCAAATCTTTTTATACAAAGCGGAACACGGAGAAAACGAAGAGCACATTTTTCCGTGCTTCGGTGGCAATTTTACATACCTTCACATAAAAAAGGAAAGTGATAGAAATATTTGCTCAATGATTCAATAAGGACTGGTGAACCGGTTTACATCGTCATTGCGCAACTTTCGGTGCTTTGTATTTCGCCCGCTCACCCGTTTTCGCCACATTTTAAAGCTGGATGATTTCATCTCCTTTCTCATCAGTTCAATAACTTCTTTTTCACTGAGTCCGAATTGAAATTCAATCGCGTCAAACGGGGTGCGATCTTCCCACGCCATTTCAATAATTCTGCTGATTTTGTCTTTTGATAGATCCATATATCTGATTTTTAGTTAGGAATGCTTCTCCGGCCTAAATCATTTCATGAGACAATTAAAAGTCCCCTCTCGAGCCTGCCTGTGCTGAAGCTTCGGAAGACAGGAGGGGATTTAGGTATGTCTGTGCAAGGGGAATGAGGGATGAAAAATATTAGATTCAAAGTTAATTGACGTGAGTTCAATGAGTTCAATATGTCTTCTTCACAGAAAAGGCTTGTACCAGATTTTAAGTAGAAGATAGCCACGGAAACACGGAAGGCACTGAATAATCTCTGCTTTTTTCCGTGTTTCTGTGGCTAATAAATAACCAATTTCTATGACCAATTGATGTTTAAGGACTTTTAGCTCAGATTTTATCTCGAGCAAACGTTAATTGATAAATTTTCAAGCTAAACATAAGTCTATGAGGTCATCCCCCTTGCCCTCTTCGAAGGGGGACTTTTTTTTGACATCAGTTCCTTTTCTCGTATCGACGTTAATTCAGCAATGACCTCAATACCTCAAATGCAGCAGTTTACTCTCTCCATCACCGTCAATAGTAATGATCAAAAGATTACCGTAGTCCGACTCATCAAATTTATCTTCAAAATGCTCGCGATCCAGCAGCTCGTTCGCAAAAAAGGGAGTTGTGTTGGAATGACCACTCACCAATACGGTTTTACCAAGGTTTGAATGTAGCAGACGCTCTACCTCCTCCGCCGGCTCATGCGGTTCATATGAAAGAATTTCAACTCCGTTTTGATCGGCAATTTTACGAACGGTTTCCCGGGTTCTAATTCTTTCTGAGGAGTAAACAGCATCGAACGGAATATTTTGAAGCATCTCAGCCAGTCGTTCCGCACGCTGATATCCTTGCGGAGTAAGATCTGGATCTGTACTGTCATCTATTTTTTCCGCGTGCCGAACTAAGACAAACGTAGTTATATCGGAGTTTTGTTGGGCAACCGCCGTTAGCGTTGAAAAAAGTAAAAAAAGTGTGAGGACCAGAAGGGATTTAAATTTCATTTTTTCGTTGCATAGTTAAAGATTCACAATATATTTACACCAAGTTTACAGCTACACACGATGTTCATGATAAAATCGAAAATATATGCGCCATCTTCCCGCTCTTTTTTTAATAGTATTCACCACAATTTCTTGTTCCATGGAAAAATCTGATACATTTGATCTGCAGGGACATCGCGGAGCGCGCGGACTCATGCCTGAAAATACAATACCTGCTTTTTTAAAAGCTGTTGAGCTTGGTGTAGATACTGTTGAGTTTGATGTTGTAGTTACTGCTGACGGGAAAATTCTTGTTTCACATGAGCCGTGGTTCAACCACCTTTTCAGCACAAAAGCGGACGGTTCACCTGTCACGGAAGAGGAAGAACGAAGTTTCAATATTTTTGAGATGACGTATGAGGAAACTCAGCAATTTGATGTGGGTAAACGCGGCAATCCAAATTTTCCGAATCAAGAACCGATGGAAGTGACCAAACCACTTTGAGCCGATGCTATCGCGAGCAGTAGAAGAGTACGCAAGTAAAAACGATCTCCCCCCTCCTCACTATAACATCGAGACTAAAAGTAACCCGGAATGGTATGGGGAATATGTGCCCGGTCCCGAGGAGTTTTCAAAACTGCTTTACGAGGAGCTCAGCGAACTTGGTGTGCTGGACAGAGTCATTATTCAATCTTTTGATCCTTCAACACTGATCGCATTTAAACAGCTGGATCCCGATGTAAAACAGGCGATGCTCGTAATAAATGACGTGTCTCCGGATATTTACATCAGCCTGCTTGGATATACTCCCGATATCTGGAGCCCCGATTATAAGACTCTTGATACAGAAGCCGTATCGCAGCTGCAGTCGAGAGGAATGAAAGTTATCCCATGGACAGTAAACACCGTAGATGAAATGAGAGAACTGCTCCGGTTTGGTGTAGACGGATTTATAACCGACTACCCTGACAGCGCCGCTGTTCTCAGATAAGTGGCAGACTAAATTTCATCCAAAACTTTTGCTATCGAAGCCCACGATCCTTTTGCAAGATAATCCGGTTTTAATCCCTCTTTCTCCATCGTTTCGGCAGCTCCCAAACTGCCGGCAACAACCGTTTTTGATGATAGATCCAGATCCGGAAAAGCTGTTTTAACACGAATGTAGGACGATCTGTTGTGAAGCAAAATGATATCAATCGGGCTTTTACCCACTTCAGATTTATAGTCTTTCAGAATATCCTCCTCCAAAGTAACTTCTTCACAGACCGAAAATTCAGCAACCGGCATTTGAAGTTCCTTTGAAAAGTCCGGGCATCTCTTCCGTTTTATTCTCTGTAGTGGGGTAGAGTGTATTTCCCTCCTTTGAAATGCGAAGCATAAACTCCAAAATATCGATCGGTTTTGCAGGCTCTCGCGGCTGTACTGCAGGAATATCGAACTCCTCCAAAAACTCAGCTGTGGGCTTATCCAAAACAATATTTACACACCGACGAACCTGTTCTTCCATTGAGTTCTGATTCATCCACTCAATGAAATATCTGGCATTGCGCAGATTCCCATGAATAATGAATGCAAACTCATCCATGTGATTTTGAATCTGCTTCGACTCTTCATCACTCACATGAAACCTGTACTGTTCGAGCGGCACATGTAAAAGCGTCTTTTTTCGCATCTTCTCCATCCTCAAAAATGGAGCCGACGTATCCTTATCTGCTGTAAAAAGTATCATGTACTAGAAATCTATTCTCTAAAAAATAAACGTTAAAAAATGTATCCCACCCCTGCGTAGATTCGAATGGCCTCACTCGAATATCCAATATCTCCTCTGACGATAAAATCCGGATTAAAGAGTGAGATTGCTCCGCCTGCTCCATAAGAGTGGTTCCAGTTATCAAATAAACCATCACTGTCGAACTCAGAAAAAACCCGGCCACTGTCCCAAAATAGCTGCCCGCCTATTTTGATCTCATCATCAAAGAAAGAGAACAACCAGGTTCGGGCCTCAAGAATGTGAAGAATGGAGCTTTCTCCTAAAAACCGATCGAAGTGATATCCCCTTAATCCATACTTATCTCCGAGTGAAGCTTTCTTCCAAAAGGGAGAATCACCCAGAATATGAACTCCGGATATTTTTTGTGCTATGACTACATCAGGCAAAATTTCGACATAGTGGCGAAGTTCGGCGTGAACCCTCGAAAAATCGAACTCACTAAATGTAAATGCCCCGCTTGATTCAATACCGATTTCATAGCGATACCCTTCTGTTGGATTGAATTCACTGTCTCTGTCTTCAGCAATCAAACCAACACCCAGAGAATTCAACCTGTTCTTTTGATTTCCGGTCGGATCCTCAATCGCAAAAAGTGATTCGTCACTTCGTTTCAGTGCATCCAGATAGGAAACGCCCAAAACACCATAAAAATCGAAAGTGCCTTCAAACCCATATTCCGTGATGGTTTTACGCGCTCTGTAGCTAAAATCTATGATTCTCTTTTCGTACAAAAAGTAATCCTCATCGTACAAATCCTGGTTAAAGGTTGTCTGATTACCGATCCCAAAATAGTGAGCCTGCCGATACCTCTCTGCGATCAGTGAAATTTCACTTCGGATATCCATACCCAAAGTGCGGGTTCGCTGGTAATTTATTTCGCTTAAAAGGTCAGCTTTGGTCGATACGACGGCATCAATTTTTAGATTGCTCAGAAAAGGAGATCTCCCTTCTCCATAGTTGAATCTTTGGAGCAAGGCACCTCCAATAAGTCCGGTGTCTGAGCTGTAACCGAGCAATGGAACCAACGAATAGTGAACACCACCTTTCCTGTCTTCTTCATCGGGAATGTTGAGAATCTGCGCGTCTACTGAACCGACTGCAAAAAAGTATGCTCCAAACAATAAACAAATAAAACGGTAAACCACGGTTGACGTGCAATAAACTGCTAATTTACTCTTCATGCCTAAATATAACCTCTCCATTTTCCACATCAATTACATCTCTCGGTTCAGAATTGAATTCATTAAAGTTAATTGTGTCACCGGGACCGAAAACGATTCTTTCTACACCATAAATTGTAACGGGATTGCCCTCTTCTGCCTGTTGAGCTTTCTCTGTTGTTTTAAGCCTTGTGGCATAGCCGCCAAATACTTTTCCATTACCGTTATTGGTCAATAACCACGGATGTATTATCATCCAGTCCAATTCCGAAGTATTCGTCTCTGTCTTTCTCTGATGAAATTCTCGCCATAAAGCTAATCAGTCGTCCCAATCGATCTCTTTCAGAAAAATGACTGTCTGTGATGGTGTTCTCTAACGATGGGAGTTCAAACAATCCTTCTGATAGGCTGACATACTCATGATAGGGATCAGAAAGTGCTTCTTCTGAACGAACACTTCCTGAACAGCCGTCATAAATCATATCTCCCTGAATCGCCAACCCGGCACTTCCGCCGCCAATACCTCCTCCACGTTCAATGAGTTGGTTCATTGCGTTATGAAGATTAGAATCTCTCCAGTTTACATACACGCATTGATTTCCGCCTGCAAAGTATACGGCTTCACTTTGATCCATGATTTCAACAAGCTCAGCGCTGTTTGCCTCTTCCTCAGACTGAACCGTAGCCGTTGCACATGAATTAACCTGATCCAATTCCATCAAAAGATCGCACTCCGGAGTAGCTGAACTGCCTGAAGCTGATGATCCTGCGAGCACAACAACGTCAACAGGTGAATCCGCTAAGGTACTTAAAAAGTACTCATAAGAAGAGAGCGCCGGCATACCTTTGCCCATCAAATAGATAGATGGGCCGTTCAAGTCCGGGTTTACAGGTTCTTCGTTTCCGGATTTAACAATATTTACCGGTGACTCAGGAGACGGTGGCGGTGTAATTCCATCCTCAGAACATGCCGCTGAGATTGCGAAAAGAGTAATAAAAAATAATGTGGCAAACTTCTGAAATATCATGGTGCAAATATAACAATCTGAAACCACTGATACGTATAATAAAAAACCCCTCCATTGCATTAATGGAAGGGTTTTAAAAGAGGACAATAAATTTCAGAAATTAGAGAGCGTTCTCCATTTCCTCATAGTCATATCCATCTGCTTTACTCATTTCCTGAGCTACCAGAGTGAGCAGGATACCGTAAATCACCTTAGAACCAACATCAGCGATTGTGTATGTGATGTGGCGTCCAACTACAAGAGACTCGCTCAACACAGGCTCAAGCCCGCTGAACGTAAGATATGGCATCAGATATGCGCCCGGGTAGAGCATCCAGGTGAAGAGGAATAGCTTCCAGATTGTTCCGAGATACTTTTGCGCTTGCGGCGGTGCACCTTCCTGTCCTTCTGAAATTACTTTTTTCATCAGATAGAGGATATGGAAGAAGAACAGCGTAGATATTGTACCCCAGATGAGGAATAAAGTTGGGTCGGTAACTTCATAAAACTGTCCAACATAACCTGTAAGAATCATACCTGTACCGGAGAACCAAAATCCGTTTCTTATTGAGCTGAAGTCACTTTTGGTCAGAGTAACTACAAACAGAATTTGAAACAGCAGCATCGGAACATCAATCAACCAGTTTAGATAACGATAGCCGTTATTAAACAGGTCAGCTCCATCAGCGAGCATATAACGGGCAGAGTCTGCATCATAGTTGAGCATCCCTGTCCAGTTTTGCTGTTGTACGAGTAGCAGCAAAAATGCTGAGACCATTACAACTACGGAAAGAACAGATGATATTCTGTATTTCGGTGCTACTGTTTTGATGGTTAAAACAAAGTAAAGCAACCCTGCCAACATAATCGCGTAGCCGAGAGTAAGTACGTGAGCTGACATTTGGTATGCCATTTCCGTAAACCCGGATTCCAATGCGACATAGTTTTCAAAGGTCGAATTCCCTAAAGAACTAATTAAATCCATGACGATATAAGGTTAATTAAAGTTTATGAAGCCTTAATTTTTAAGACTTACCACGACCTAACACACCGTCATTTAAGAAAGTTCGTCAACTGAAAAATTTTTAATTCATTTATTTCCAACGTATTGGGTCCAGCCCATAAAAATTCTGAAGCAGGATATATAGCTTTTTATTCTCTTGAAGTAGTTTTTCCGGCCTTTCAAAAAATAGTTCTGTTGCGACTGAAAAGAATTCTGCCGGGCTCTCCGCACCGTATCGATCCAGAAAAGAGTGCTTACCGGTAAATCTTAAATTCCGATACGCTTTTGCAATAATGATGGTCCATTCATCGTCGCGAAGAGTTTCTCCGTTTTGATCAATGCCGGCTGTGAGTCCGTATCTATCATCCAGAAAGTGTGAAAATTCATGATAAATCAGATTTTGGCCACTTCTTCTGTCCTCGCCATATAGTTGAGTTTCAATGTCTTTCCATGATAAGACAATCACACCGGCCTGCCAGTACTCCCCTTTTCTATTTTCATATCCCTCTTCAATAAAACCACCTTCTGTTTGCTCGCTTACTGGTGCAAAATAATCATCCGGGTAGACAAGGATTGATTTTAAATCACCGTAATAGTCCGCTTTCTCCTCTAAAATTAAGATGGATGCATAAGCTGCAATCACAACTTTCATCTCATCCGTCAATTTTAATCCGCCGCACCCTTCAAAATATTTTTCGTGCAGCAGAATTTTCATTCGATCATGAAGCAACTCTTTATAGCTGGAAGGTAGCTTGTCGTAGACGGGTACTTTTCCATATAAAATTCTCTGCCGGTCATCAGGCAGCGGTTTGGCCTTCACCCATTTTCTGGTAAAATATTGAATTAGCGGCATAGCGTTTATGAATTGTGGTTCAACAGGATACCATAACAGTTCGGAATATCAAATCGTGCTTTGAACTAAAAATTGATTGGAGAGTAAGTGTCAAATATCCTACATTGAAAACATAAACAAGACGGATGGAAAAAATTACACTAACATATCAGATCATTAGCTACAGCTTAATTGCTGAAGATATTGTTATCAGCCCCCACGCATACCCGTCTTTATAATTCTCTCCTTTAGTAATACTGTCTCTTTTTCTAACAGACAGATTGTTCTACCTATTTAACATTCAAATCAAAAAACTGATTGAAAATCATGAGTAACAAGAAAAAAAGATCATGGGCAGAGCCCTATAAAATTAAGATGGTTGAACCGGTAAAAATGACGACTCAAGAGGAGCGTCAGAAAGCAATCCGGGATGCCGGTTACAACACGTTTCTTTTGAGATCGGAAGATGTATATATCGATCTGCTGACCGATAGCGGAACCTCAGCAATGAGCGACCGGCAGTGGGCCGGGATGATGCTCGGTGATGAAGCATATGCCGGTAGCCGTAACTTCTATCATCTCGAGGATGCGGTGCGGGAATATTATGGATACAAGCATGTCGTGCCTACCCACCAGGGACGTGCGGCCGAACATATTATCTCCCAGTTAATGATTAAAGAGGGTGATTTTATTCCGGGCAATATGTATTTCACAACCACCAAACTTCACCAGGAGCTTGCAGGCGGTACATTTGTGGATGTGATCATCGATGAAGCCCATGATCCGGAGAATGAACACCCGTTCAAGGCAAACATCGATCTGAATAAGCTCGAGAATTTGATTAAGGAGAAGGGAGCAGACAAAATCCCTTATGTCTCAATGGCAACTACGGTAAACATGGCCGGTGGTCAGCCCATCTCTCTTGGCAATTTAAAAGAAGTTCGGGAGCTTACTCAGAAATATGACATCCCGATTGTTCACGATATGACGCGTGTGGCTGAAAACGCCTATTTTATTCAACAGCGCGAACCGGGCTATGAAAACAAATCCATTAAAGAGATCGTGATAGAAATTTGCTCTCTGACCGATGTGGCTACGATGAGCTCCAAGAAGGATGCGTTGGTAAATATAGGTGGGTTTCTTGCTTTAAATGATGATGAACTGTTCGATAAAGCCCGCAATATGGTTGTGATCTATGAGGGATTGCACACCTACGGCGGAATGGCCGGACGTGACATGGAAGCGTTGTCAATCGGTATTTCCGAATCCGTCGATTACGACCATATTCGCGCAAGAGTCGGGCAGGTTCAATACCTGGGTGAGAAACTGATTGAGATGGGAGTTCCGATTGTAAAACCGATTGGAAGCCACGGAATTTTTCTTAATGCCAAAAAGATTCTTCCGCATTTGAGTCAGGATCAACTTCCTGCGCAGTCATTGGCCGCGGCACTCTATCTCGATTCGGGAGTTCGTGCCATGGAGCGGGGTGTGGTTTCGGCCGGACGAAATCCGGAAACCGGAGAGCACAACTATCCAAAACTGGAACTGGTTCGCCTGACCATTCCGCGACGGGTTTACACGCAAGCCCATATGGATGTTGTGGCCGAGTCGGTCGAAGCGGTTTACAGGAATGCGAACGAGATCAAAGGACTGAAGTTTGTTTATGAGCCGGAGTATCTTCGTTTCTTCCAGTCCAGGTTTGAGGTTCTTTAGGTCAATTTTAGCGATAAGACCTCCAAGGTTTTCAAAACCTTGGAGGTTTTTTATTTGGATAACTTTATTCTATTAGATATTTGCTACGAGGTAAAGATTATTGGTAATCTGTTGAACTCCATTTGTAAATAACCAATCACGGAGGTTAGCGCCTCTACCCTGCACAGAGCTCCAAACCACTCCCTCTATTCGGCGCACATTTTATGCCGCTATACACTACCCCAGGTTTCACCTGGGGCTATTGATATTTCACCCTTTCAGGGTGTTTTAACATTCGTTCGATACAATCATGTTGAGTTCATGCTTATGACAGTTTGAGCTATTCACTATCGCTGTGGTCTCCTCCTCCACGATAATTTTGGGCTTCAGTATTTATCGTGTCTACTATACATTATTGTGAGTATTTAGCATTTTTCATGGCATGGGGATATCTCAACTACGTACCGACAAAAAAGCGTCGGGACTTAGCCACCGGTGACAGTTTTATATCAATTGATGTTGGTGTCATGAAAAACTATTTACAGCCGATGGCTTTTGCGGCACTCTGACCAATCGGAGGGTATGTTCGTGGGGGTAACGGACTTGAAACGTCTGTGGATTATGATCAAAGTTCCAAAACACACCCCTCGGTGTAAAAATCGGTGTGCCACCGTTTTTACATCCTTTTCCCCTCTCGAGCCACACCTGGTCCCGATTTTTCGGGGAGGGGAGTTCTACCCTGTATCCCCTTTTAAATAGTGTTGCGCCGCTTTTGTAAATCTAAGCAGGAAACTTGCCCTGTAAAGGGCAGAATGTGATTAGCCCTCCCGACCAAATACATCGGGACAGCCGAAGCGAAACCTGGGGTATATAAGGCAACACCTATCACCCGCCGAACAGAGAGATTGGTTTGAAGCACATTACTGGATAGAGGCGGTCATTCATCGATTTTGTTCTTTACATTCAGACCAACGGAACAAACTAACGAAAACGATTAATATTTTTGTTGCTTAATGGATCTTTAGACTCGCTGCTGTGCTCGAACGGAGTGAACCGAAATGGTGTCGAGACATCTCCTTATAGCAGGTCATTAAATACAAATAGCAAGTTTTTGGTTTTAGTTCGTTCGCGCTACCCACTCAGGTTGAATCAATAGTAATGATTCATCCCACTTTTAAAATGTTTTAAACAGCTGTGAACTCAGGAGTATATTACGGTACTTGAGGTGAAGATTTTATTCCATATTTGCTACCAACCAAAACGGCGTAGCCGTGGCTAACACAATAGCCTCAGGTTTCAACCTGAGGTGGGTGAGTCAATCAAAGTAGTTGTGAATGCCATAGGCATGGCACACAACAAATTTTTGGCTATGAGTAGAAAACCAAAATCAATCTGAAACCCCTGCGAAACTCAGCGAATTCATCTGTCCCGAGAATCGGGACGAGAACCTGTTACAAAACAGGCGAGTCTGAAACAGATTAAGCCATTTCAATCCGGGCTAATCCCTCTCAACTTTCAACAAACCCTCGCCTTCAAGAAACTCGAGGGTTTCTACGGCATGGCGCATGTGTGGGATTACAATACTGCCGCCAATGACCAAGGCAACATTCATCGCATCTATAATCTCATCTTTTGTAAAACCACTCTTGGCACACTGTTCAAGGTGATAATCGATACAGTCATTGCAGCGAAGTACGGCAGAAGCAACCAACCCAAGTAACTCTTTCGTCTCACCGGAAAGCGCTCCGTCCCGATAGGTGTTGCTATCCAGGTTAAAGAATCGCTTCACCCCAAGATGATTGAGATCCATGATTTTATCGTTCATTTCTAAACGTTTTTCACGAAATTCTTCCAATCGATTTGTTTTTTTAGACATATTCGTTTTGATTAGAGCAAATAGTACATTGATAAATCTAACGGCGGCAAGTTACAAATTTTCATCACGTGATATTCAGACGGAATTCGTACAAACATAAATTGGTAGCCATGGGTGATAGTCTCGCTCAGGGGTTTAAAAACGGTGGAATCTACCGGACTGATCTCAGTTTTCCCGCGCTGCTGAGTCGTGCTATGGGGGATGAGATTCAGATGAACCTACCCTCATTTTCCGCTCAGGCGGGAATCCCTATCAACATGGAGATTCTTGTTCGTGGCCTGGAAGATGAGTTTGGGGATGAGATAAATCTATTTAATTCCGTTCAGGCCGGCCATCACATCTACTCCACGCTGAAAAGGATCAAATCCTACTGGGAAGGCCAGATGATCTCACTCAAAAATGAAGATCAACAGACACCTTACCACAACCAGGCAGTCTGGGGTTTTTCTATAAGCGACAGCTGGCTGTTGAATGAAAAGTTCTGCCGGGAATTTATTCGCAACAATAAGCCTCAATACTCTGTATTTAGTGTACTCCCCGATCAGGCGATGTATACAACTGCTCGATTAGTATTGAATCCAACTTTTGGAAAAAAGTTCGAGGATCACAGCCAGATTGACAACCTCAGAGTACTGAGTGATAATGGAGGAATTGAGAATCTTATCGCCTGTTTAGGCCACAACAATGTTGTTGGAGCTGTAACAAAAATGAAGATTGAGTTTTCTGATGAGAGCGATCTGAATGTCCCATTCAATGAGAGAAGATGTACTGTATTCCGGCCCGATCATTTTGAACAGGAGTTGAGAACTTTGTATGAAAAACTCAGCGAGTTAAATACAAAACGGGTTTTTGTGCCAACCATCCCGTATGTAACCATTCCTCCTGCTATTCGCGGTGTCAATTTGGGTGATTGCGTGCCCGGTGACGGTTATTTCGATTACTATGCACGTTTCTGGATTTGGGACGAAGATTTTGATCCCGACAAACATCCGCACCTCACCCGCGATGATGCAGTAAAACTGGACGAAATAGTAGACCAATACAATCACACTATTAAAAATCTGGCGGATGAATTTGGTTTTATTGTCGTTCCGGTTGCCCGATATGTGCAGGCCGCAGCTCGGCGTCGGCACCTCCCCGAAACGATTTCACCATTCCCGGACGGATTTATCGAGGCATTGAAAAAAAATCCTAAAACCTCCTTCATGGTAAATGAAATGGGAGAACCCAACATCAGTACTGATTATCTGCGAATTAACGAGGAGACAGGTAAAGTGGAAAAAGGAGGAATCTTCAGTCTCGATGGGCTCCACCCTTCCACCATTGGATATGGCTTAATCGCAAATATTTACAAAATGAGTATGGAGAAACATGGCGTTAAGTTTGAAAATGAAATCGATTGGGATTTCGTGATTGAAAATGAAACGCTGATCACCGATCCTCCAAAATTGCTTCACAATCTCAGGCTGTTGCTGAGATTCCTCGCCCTGGGCCGTCAAGAAAAACTTATGATGTTTGGAAAAGGACTGTTGCAGGAGATGGTTGAAGTATTTTCAAGCAGCCCAAAAGTGGAAGAAGAGCATCAGTAACTCACACTTCCTGCCAATTGATCGGCCAATCTTAATCCGTTTTTTATACAGTCGGGTACCGATATTCCATTCCTGAAATTACCGGCCAACGTTAGTCCTTCATTTCTTTCTTCAATATTTTTGATGGTATCTAAAATTTCATCATAGCCTACATGATATCCCGGAATAGATTGTGGCCAGTAGACATGGTCTTTGAACTGTGGCTCGCCCTTCAGGCCGATCAGATCCTCAAGTTCGGCCATAACAATCTTCAATAACTCTTCACTGTTTTTATCAGCCAGTTCAGGCTGACGACCACCGCCTACAAATACGGTTAATAAATGCATGTCCTGAGGAGCACGGTCATCGAAAAGAGTGGAAGAGAACAGGGCTCCCAAAATCTTTCGGTTCTCCTGTTCGGGAACCAAAAATCCAAAACCATCCAGTTCGTGCTTAACATCCTCCTTTTTAAAACCTAAGAGCATAACTGACAAAGGCGGATAATTGACCTTATTCAGAATTTTCAGCTCTTCACTTGTGGCAGGAACCAGGTCATTATTTAATTTATAAATCGGAATATTTAATATAATCTGATCATACGGACCAAACTTCCCCAAGCTGCTTTCTACTGACCATTTCCCATCCTGTTTTTTAATCGATCGAACTTCGTGATTCAGATACATGCTGTTGAGCTGTTTGGCAACAGTAAGAGGAAGTTGTTGCATTCCTTTTTCAAAAGAGATGAGCTCCCTTTCAATTCTACCCCTCTCCTTTCTCTTTTTTGATCCGGCAAAAGTACCCCATATCATCGAACCGTACTCCTGTTCAAGATCGTCCATCATCGGAAATGCGTGTCGAAGAGATAAATATTCGGGACGGTTGGCGTAAATACCGGCAACAAACGGATTAATGGCATAGTCCAGCATCTCCTTGCCTAAACGCCTCTCTACAAATTCTGCCACTGTCTGATCGCGATCACTGCTTTTAGGTATAAATGGCTCAGCCAATACTCTTAATTTTCCTCCAAAACTAAACAGGGGAGTTGTTGCCGCTGATTTTAAAGAGGACGGCAGAGGTTCCAGTACTCCATTTTTTACCACAAACCGTTTACTTGCCTCAGGATTTGCAGTTTTTTTCTCACCGTTCAAACCAAGTTCAGTGATAAATTCGGCAACCAATCTATCTTTCAACAACAGTGTATTTGGTCCATACTCAACCTGCCAATCGTCTTCCTTAACCGTTTTAATTGCACCGCCCGGTTCAGCTTTTCGCTCAAAAACATCAACTTCTACTCCAAATTTTTGAAGTTTCCATGCGGTTACAAGACCGGTAATACCTGCACCAACAATTGCTACACGGTTAATTTTTTTTGACATATATTTCTATTTTAAAAACTTGATTTCCCATTTTTAAATAGATTCACTCTATTCAATATTTAAGCTGAAATCAATAATGCTTCTTGTTTATTTGTACTGATCAGCTTAATCGCAATTACTTAAAAGAAACAGCAAATAAGTATTCTTCCGATAATACGACTGATAAATTAATCTTAAATCGTATCACTGTTTCAGGTGCATCGCAAAGATAAGTGATATTCCATGCGAAACCAGTTACGCCGATATCAAAAACTACAAAAATAAAGTTAAACAGATGTTAATAGAATTCTGAAAAATGGTGGATATAAATCTAAATGATGAATTTTTAAGCCGAACCTTAGTCTATCAGGCCATTCCCCTCGCCCCTTCCGAGGAAGACTTTTTGGCGTCAGTTCCATATCTTGAACTGACGTTATTTATAAAATTTCCCATACTTGTTAATTTGAAAAAGCAGGCTTTCAACGAGGTATGATTTATTGTTTTATCACCTTTTCAATTCTGCCCTGATGTGTTTACATTCCCATCCCATTTAACTAATAATTAGCATGACTATTTCTGTTTTAGGGTGTGGATGGCTTGGATTTCCACTGGCCCAAAATTTATTGAGTAAAGGTTTTACCGTGAAGGGTTCAACCACATCCGGGAAAAAACTAAAAGAGATCAAACAAGCCGGTATTCAGGCTCATTTGATAGAGTTACCCAAACAGCTTGAAGACGAGGAATCAAAAAGTTTTTGGTCCGCGGATATCCTATTTCTAAATATCCCTCCCGGTCGCGGCAATGAAAATGTTGAAAAGAATTATCCGGATCTCATCCAAAAAGTTACCGACAAGGCAAAAAGAGAAAATATAAAGTGGATCATATTTGCAAGCTCCACATCCGTTTATAGTCCGTTTGGAGGAGTCACCAAAGAGGAAGATGCAGAACCCGGGAATGCTGCAAGGTCTTCGGGAGAAGCGGTGTTAAAAGCGGAAAATATCCTTCTCGAATCAGGACTGGATGTTACAATTATCAGGTTTGGTGGATTATATGGCTATGGCAGGCATCCGGTAAAATATCTCGCCGGAAAGAAAGATCTTTCTGATGCTGCAAAACCTGTAAACCTGATCCATCAAACGGATTGTTTAAATATTATTTCAGAGATTATCAGGCTGGACAAAAAGAATGAAATCTATAACGCCGTTTCCGACGGGCATCCACCCAGAAAGGAATTTTATAAGTCAGCCGCTCACCATTTTAATTTACCGGAACCGGAATTTATCATCCAGGAAAAAACAGATTACAGAGTCGTTTCGAACGATAAGTTAAAACGGGAATTGGGATACACCTTTTCGTATCCAAACCCGATGGATCACACGCCGTAACAGATTTAAGCCCGGTTCACCACAAAAATATCTGATGCTACATTTGCACCGATCGCCACTTCATTCTCACCTTCAACTGAAATGTGAACAGGGCCATCAAACGGTTCTCTTTTAATAATCTCTATCTTAACGCCCGGTATCAGGTTTCTTTCTTCCAGGTATCGAAGCAGATCCGGATCTTGATTTTTCACCCTTCTGATTACGCACGAAGTCTTTTCTTTGATCTCCATCAGTGAGAAAAGATGAACCTTAGGCATCTTTCCATCTTTACCCGGTATTGGGTCGCCATGGGGATCAAACTGTGGGTTATTCAGCAGCTCCGCTATGCGATCTTCAAACTGTTCTGAGATGTGGTGCTCCAGCTTTTCAGCCTCATCATGAACTTCATCCCAGGAGTACCCCATCATTTCTGTCAAATAGAGCTCTATAAGTCGGTGGTGGCGAATAATTTCGAGGGCAATTTTCTCTCCCGCGTCGGTTAACCTGGAGCCGTAGTAAGACTCATAGTTCACCAGCCCCATTTTAGACAATCTCTTTACCATGTTGGTCACAGAAGCGCCCGCAACATTCATCTCCTCAGAAAGCCTTGAGTTAGAAACTCCATCCTCTGACTCATTTTCGAGTTTATAGATGGCTTTTAAGTAATCTTCTACGGATTGACTTCTGGACATGAATAAATATTGAACTGCTGATTCGTAAAATTAATTATTTTGATACTCCTGGAAGGTCTGAACCAGATATTCGTCGCTGCCAACAAAGTTGAGCAGACTGGAAAATATTTCGGCTTCGATAAAACCGGGCTGAGAACCAAGTATACTGCCCTCCTTATTCAGGAAATAAGTTGTGGGCACACTCTTGTTTTCAAGTGCACGGGCAAACTGCGCTTCGGTCATTTCATTACCGTGATAGCTGACCATTTCATCCGACTCCACATTAATTTTCACCCAAATGTAATGATCGGAAATTGCCTTGATTACATCATCATTCTTATACACTTCTGAATGCATTCTCTGGCAGTATGGACACCATTCAGCATACACATCAACCAGGATTTTTTTACCGGATTCAGGTGCCAGTTTCAGGGCCTCTTCAAGGGTGATAGGTTCTGGAGAGCCTTCAACATCCTGGGCCACGGATTGCAGGGGAAAAAAGAGCAGTGCAATCAAAAAAACAGTTGATGCGATTTTAATGTATGTGGAGTTCTTCATCTTAATAAATCTGAGTGTTTTTACTTCTTTTTGATGACTACCAACGTCATATCATCGTGCTGGTTGGTACCGTCTCCAAACGTGTAAAGGTCTTCAACTATTTTATTCAAAAGAGTATCCGCGCTTGACTCGTGATAGGTTTCGATAAGTTTTTGCAGCCTGTTATCGCCATAATATCGGTTCAAATTATTGGTTGCTTCAACTACACCGTCCGTGTATAAAATGATGATATCGTTCTGCTGAAAATCTAACGACAGTTCAGAGATATTCTTCCGGAAGGTTTCGTCTTCTGTTATCCCCAAACCGATTCCTTCAGGTGTGTACGTATACAGTTTCTTTTCATTGCTCTTAAAAAAAAGAAGCGGATTGTGCCCTGCTCTCGAAAAGGTAAATAGATCCCTTTTCACATCCACCACACCAAATATAAGTGAAATAAAAATCCCTTTGCCGGCATTCTTTTTAAACAGTTTATTGGCCCTGGCCAAAACCGTAACTGTAGATTCAAAGTTTTCACAAACGGCATGAATAACTCCTTTTATGAAGGTCATAAAAAAAGCAGCCTGAATACCTTTTCCACTCACATCACCGATGGTTACACCAAGCTGATCATCTTTCAGGGAGATAAAATCATAGTAATCGCCACCGGTTTCATAAGCCGGCTTACAAACCGCAGAAATATCCAGCCCTTCAAAATCCGGTGTGCTGACAGGTAAAAATGATTGCTGTACCTTCCGCGCAATTTGAAGCTCCTGTTTTATCCGTTCACTCTGAGCCAGCTCATCAACATATTCAGGTACAAAATTGGGGAGTTCTTTTTCAGTTTTCCCGGTGCTTAAAGAATATCCGCCATAAGCCAGCCCTACAAAAGCAAGCAGTATATTCGTAAAGAATAGGATAGCATCAGGTGATTGTGACATTACCCAACCGGATGCCGTGGCCAAATGATTAGCAAAAAAGAAGAGGGTGATAAAGACTGTTAAGAAATCGTCGCGAATATAAATCCAGCCCAATATAAGTCCAACAATAGCTAAAAGAACAAATTCGGTATAGATCGGTCCTACCTCAACAGCAAGGGGATTCATGATTCCAAAAATAAGCCCAACGAGTAAAATAAGAATTGAAGACGAGTGTATAGTCGTTTTTAGCTTGCCCAAAAGTACCAGAAAAACTAACTGAGCCACCAGAAAGAAAATGGCCATGTTTGTAAGCATTAAGACGATATTAGCCAAATATCTGTCGTCAGAATAAAATGCCTGCTCTACTGTAAGATAACCCTCCGGCATCACAGAATAAGCCAGCGCCCAGATACCCGCTAAGATAAACGAGTAGGCAATGCCTCTAATGAAAGAGAGCCCAACAGGTTTGTTGAAAAAATGCCCGATTCTGAGCAGGTCAATGGTCTGCAGTTTTTCAACCCAGTTTTGCCGGGTTATGGAATCTGATATGGCTGTAATTAGAAAATAGATCAGCGAAGTAAAAGCAGCCGTCACGCCCGCCGAAATCATGACCATCGAGATAAAGCTAAAATCGAAACTGCCCGAATTGTTGAAATGATCAAACGTAATTTGAGATAGCAATACCAGTGGAAAAATAAACCCCGCTAAAACGGCAACCAATATTGCGGCTTTTGTATCAATCAACCTCATTCTGAAACGGATGATAAACAGAATAAGAATCCAAAAAACCAGCAACAGCAGTACCGCCCCCCTGATTCCCGAGATTATCGTATCCCATGAAGTGCCGACGGTTTCACCTGATCGTACATTCTGGTTCAGTGATAGTAAGGCTCCCGTCGGCAGAACGGTAACACTCATATCAATTTTTTGATTAATGATGTCATCCTCAATCGAATAAACGACTTTTGCCGCATCTGTTAACTCTAAAGTAACGCGCTCAACCTGCCTTAACTGAAGATCGGTTGTAGGCCACCCGGTATTCCTTAAGTGATAAAGCGCCATTTTTTCCGCCACATCCGTACCCATCTGAGTCAGTGTGCCGTGCTCTTCCTCTGAGTTGAATGTGGTTTGAGCCGATGTAAATTGAAACTGAATTCTGTCGAACAAAGTGCTATCTAATGATTCAGTAGGAATTTGGGGATGATCAATATCCAATGCGTATGAGAGCACATCTGCATGGAAAAAGTCTTCAGGAATGATGTTATCTGAGTTGTTCAGTGATCGTAACTCTCCCTTCTCGTTGAGAGTTACCTCTATGCTTCTGAAATTTCCCGGACCCATGGAAAAGTCGTCTGAATCGACCTCTTCAATTAAAAATTCAGATCTCCAGAAAAAAACCGGGAATTTCTTCCTGTTCAGCTCATCTGAATAGAAATCCTGAAAACTGGTTTGAACCTGTAGAGAATCCAATAACGATGACTGTATACGAAATGAAGTATTTGGCTCTACTCCTGCCTGATATCCCAAGGATTGAAGAATCTCCTGAGCGTGAGCTGAAGCCCTCTCCTCTCCCAAAGAATTATCCGCTATACTCAACGGATGCTGATCTCCGTACGACCAGAAAAAAGTAAGCGCGGCCAGAATAGCGGCTACAAGCAGTACAAGATCTTTTTTTGTTGTATCGGGATACAAATTACAAGCAGGTTAAGTAGTTATTGATTAAGTGCGGAGATCCATTAATTTACATCGGAATTTAAGAAACAAAGTTTCAAAATAATTTGTGTTATTAAAAAACTTAAATCGCCTCTTTTTATGTGCCTAACCGTTTTTGCTTATCGTGTTCATAACAAATATCCCCTCTTGTTGGCAACCAACAGGGATGAATTTTATGAACGGCCGACACGACCTGTTCAGTTTTGGGAAAATCATCCGGATCTACTTGCCGGTAAAGATTTAAAAGCCGGCGGTACCTGGATGGGTATTACGAAAAATCATAGGTTCGCTGCATTGACAAACTACCGGGATATGACAACCATTAAAGAAAATGCTCCTAGCAGAGGGCATATTGTCACAGATTTTTTGAATTCCGACGTTAGCCCTGTTGAATTTTTTCAATCCATGAAGCCTATCGCTGCAGATTACAACGGGTTCAATCTACTTTTTGGTACTACAGATAACCTATACTATTTCAACAATCAACACATTGAGCTCCGGGAATTGGAACCCGGATATTACTCATTAAGCAATGCTTTTTTAAACACAAAATGGCCCAAAACCGAAAAGGCACTCTCTGATTTTAAAACGCTGGTTGAGGATAAAAATCTTCAGGAAAAGCGGCTTTTTGAGTTGCTTCAGAATACACAAACCTATCCCGATCACAAGCTGCCGTCTACCGGACTCCCACTTGAAAAAGAACGATTGGTCTCTTCCATTTTTATCCTTTCTGATGATTATGGAACTCGATGCTCAACACTTCTTTTTGCGAATCCTCATGGAGAAACTACCTTTATCGAGAAAACATATCAACCCGGCTCCCTGGAAGTTGTACAAACTAAACACTACACTTTTTAGCTTTTGACCACTGCCCGTTTCTCAAAAATTATTGGTACTATTCGGACCAACAAAGCCAATTGATAACCTTATTAAACGTTTAAGATGTCTCCAACAGAGGATGATAAAGTCAGTTGCCTGATTGTAACAGCAAATCGAAAAAATTTGTTGAAGCGTTCTCTTCTCTCTTTAAAAAACCAGACGCATAAAAATATTGAGGTTGTTGTAGTAGACAACGGTGAAGAGAAAGTTGATGAGCTGATGAAACTGTTTCCGGATGATCAGGTCAATTATACCTACATTCAGCCTTCTCCTGATAATATTTTGGGTGATCTTCGAAATATCTCGTTGGAAAAAGCAACCGGAAACTACATGATCTGCTGGGACGATGATGACTGGTTCCACCCCAAAAGAATTGAAATTCAGCTCCAGTCGCTAAATTCCGGTTTTGATGTCTGTTGCCTCGAAGGAAATATTTTTCATATCGATTCTCCGGATCTGATCGACCATCCTTATATCGGCCGGTTGCCCGACGGTTCTCCGAATTCAATTATGCACAGACGTAATGATCAGATTCGTTATCCATCCATGCGGCGAGGCGAGGATACTGTTTATCTAAACCGTTGGATTGGTCAAGGCAGATACAAAATGCTTGACCTCAGCTATGCATACCTTTTTGTACGGGTTTTTCACGGAACCAACGTATCCGGTAAAAAACATTTTTTGCGCAGATTAAAGAATTCACCCCAAAACTGGGTTCAGTATATGTGGCATGCAAAAATTAAAGGAGACCTTTTTGGACATCCCAAATTTCAACTCTCTGACGACGAACTGAAATCGTTTGAAATGTTCATGAGAGACTCTAAAGAGCTCGAAATACTTTGAGTAAAAATTTCAAGATATGTTAGAGTCACTAAAAACCGGGTTTCAGTCATTCCGGAGAAATTTTAAAGAGTTCAGGCAGTCACCGCGTGGCAAAACGGTTTTTAAATACCTTACATATAGCGCGCAGGTAGCTATTATTGCAGTCATTGCCATTCAGCTTACAGGAATAGGCTGGATCAATATTTTTAACTCTCTGCCCACTACACCCTGGTTTTACGTTCTCTTTCTATTCATCTACTTTCTGCTTCCTTTTTCAGAGACACTGGTGTATAAAATCACCTGGGGTATTCCCTACTGGAAAAGCCTGTCTATTTTTATCAAAAAGAGAATTTTCAATAAAGATGTGATGGGATATTCCGGCGAGATCGTACTGATGCAGTGGGCATCTCATCACACTGAAAAATCAAAAAAACAGATCTTCAAAGATGTACGGGATATGAATATCATCTCGTCAGCCGCATCCACAATTATTGCATTCGGTTTGCTGGGTATTCTTTTCCTTACCGGCCAGATCAAGGCTTTAGACAGGCTGATTCAGCGCGATTTCCTGGCCGGAACCACAATGTTCGACTATCTGATTGTCGGTGTCATTGCCATCATCCTTGTAGCTGTTATTGCCCGGTTCAGAAAATATCTCTTTAGTATGCCCGCTATAACCTCCATAAAGATTTTCTCCATACACTCAATCCGAATGATCGTTCTTTACGCCGCTCAAATTCTGCAGTGGCACATTGTACTGCCGGAAATCAGCCTTGAAATATGGTTCACATTTCTGAGCGTAAATATTATTATCAGCCGGATACCCATTATACCAAGCCAGGATCTCGTAGCTACCGGAACCAATATTGAAATCGCGAAAATCTTACAGGTACCCGTTGCACCCGTAACCGGAATCTTCCTTGTCCATGATGTACTTGGAAAAATGTTGAATTTTGGGCTCTACCTACTACTTACAATCACCGGGAAGAGCGAAAAGTCGGATATGACTTTGTGAGAATCTAACTTTTCAACTCACTTAGTCATTTCCTCCCAAACCCGATCAGCAAAGTCATAAAACGGCTGTTTTTGATGATGCCATCCAAAGTGCAGGCAGTAGGGAGTCACTTTCATGTAGTCGCCTTTTCCGGGAACCAGTGAAAAAAAGGAGATCAAAAATTTCCGGAGCCATTTGATTTGGATTGCTTTAAAATCATACACAAAACGGTCGTTATAGAGCGTACATACAATAGCAGTAAAATCTGGGTTATGCTCTGTATAATCTTCTATATAATCAAGCTGCGGACTTTCATAACCATTCAGCCAGGGTAAAATCGGAATTTCAAGTTTTGATAACGCCATACCCAGGCTCCACTCACAGGTCTCCTGTGTGCGGCCCGATTCACATTTACGGCTTCTAAAGTGAGTTTTATCTCTATTAGAGAGAAATTCAGATGCCGTTTTGCAGACTTTCTCTGCAGTTTCTCTGTCAGAGGAATACATCATCCCGGTTTGAACTCTGTTCAGGTAGGTTAATCCAAATTTTTCCAGCGTTTTTTTACGTCTTCGCAGTACTATATCAGCTATAATTCCAACTCCTTTCGGTCCGCCAAAAAATCCGTCTGCTATATGGTTTCCTGAGATTGTAAAACTGTAAGTTTCGAGTCTTTTCCACAATACATTTGGATTTTTACACCATACGATATCACTATCCATGTAGAGGTTCTTTTCGTATGGCATGAATTGATAAACATTGTGTTTAAATCCGGTAATAGACCTATTACCTGTAGGCAAAACTATAATTTGATCAAACAGATCCGAAAGATCGTTCTTCTCTAACATTTGAACATGATCGTCCGAACAGTATATGGTAACCGGTCTTTTTTGATCGTACCGCCTAAGCGTACTGACACTGGCTACTACATGGCGTAGATACTTTTGATCGCCATAGGAAGTGTATACATATCCTTCTTTCTTTTTCTCTATTTCAGCCATTTGTTATTCAAAAAGTATATTCCAATCTTCGATCAATCACTATCCCAGGGATTTCGTATGATTTATTTAACCCAATTTTGTGATTGAATAATAAGATTTAAAGGTCTGTTTCAAAATTATCTTCTGAAAGATTTTTATATTATGAAATTATTAAGTCCAAATTTTACACTTCCCGAATAACGGAATTTTTATTTTATAAATGAGTTATAAAAATTATTCATCATTTGATGTAGACGCCGTTATAACGTGGGTTGATGGAAGTGATCCGGCTCATGCTGCTAAACGAGCTAAAGCTCTTAATAGCCCAAATGACAAAAATTCAAACAATTTATCAACCGGGCATCTCAAAACCCGATTTCTCGACAACGGTGAACTTTACTACTGTGTAGCTTCCCTGCGTAAATTCGCTCCCTGGATCCGGAATATATACATCGTTACAGATAATCAGGTTCCTGACTTTTTAACTCCAGAGATTCAACAGAAGTACGATATTCACATTGTAAATCATAAAGAGATTTTCAGATCGTATGAATGGGCATTACCTACTTTTAACAGTATGTCCATTGAAACTGCAGTTTGGAGAATTCCTGACCTATCTGAAAATTTTATCTATCTGAATGATGACTTTATTCTCTGTTCACCTGTAAACAAGAATGATTTTTTTAAAGATGATAAAGTTATTCTACGTGGAGAGTGGAGGTCCATGATCTCATATAGTCCCCTCAGAATTAAGTTGAATAATCTCTTTAGCCGGTTTGTTAAAAAGTTTTTGGGGATTACACGCTCGCTAAACCTGTTAATGCAAATTAGGTCAGCCAAACTAGCCGGTTTTAAAAAGAAATATTTTTACACCCCGCATGTACCGCACCCGATTCATTTAAAAACGGTGGAGAATTACTACAAAAATAATCCTACGATTTTTGAAGAGAATATTAAATATCCGTTTCGAAGTACAGATCAGCATACCATTCAGTATCTCGCCAATCATCTGGAGATAAAAAAAGAATCGGCAAATATAATTCCACCCGATGATACTGTTATGATAAACGGAGAGACGGATATCAAATTAACTATCAGCAGAAAAATAGAACGTATTAAAAATGGAGAGATCAAGTTTTTATCCCTTCAGGGTTTTGAGTCTTTAAAACAAAACTCTAAAAAGAGTGTTCGCAATCTACTTGATCAAATGATTCCGCCCATCAAGTAGCTGAAACTGCTTCTAATACGCTGAGCTTTTTTACAAAATATTTTTTAAAACTTCGGCATTCAGGTTTTATTTGCGGATATTTCAACTCATCTCGGTTTTGAAAATCACGGAAATTTAATCCAAAAAAAAGCACTTAATGAAACCATTAAGTGCTTTAGTAAAAAAGTGAATAAAAAACTCCTTTATGCTCTCGCCGCCCTGCGTCTCAGGCTCTCAAGCAGTGCATCAAATCCACGCTGCCGAATAATACTTTGAAACTGTCTGCGATAAGATTCAGCGGTGGAGACATCATCAATACTCATATCAATTATTTGCCACTCACCGTCTTGAAGCTCCATATCATAATCAACAGAGGTTCTTACGTTATCCATCTGTGCCATGGTTTTCACCTCAGCGGTTCCGTTTTCTACAGTTATACCATTGTAAGTAACTTCTGCTCGATAGATATCCAATCTGTTCAGTGAATTATCACGGATAATTGTGGAAAAAAGTGAAACGAACTCCTCTCGTTTTTCTTCAGATATTTCAGTATACGTATCTCCAAGTGCTGTTTCCGACATCGATCGGAAGTCAATTACATCATTAATGATATTTTTCAGTCTATCGCGCTGTTCCTGGGTATACTCATTACCTTTCGGCCCCAAAAGTTCTTTAATCTCTGCATCGCGCTCATTCAGCATTTCCTGTATCTCATCTGCTCCATTCTGTGCATTGCCTACATTCAGAAAAAGAACCATGGAAAATAATAGTGTGATGATAGTTTTCATTCTTTACCCTGTCTTAATTTACGCTCAATTGTTTAACTGTAATTCCGGAAGCCCTGTAAAGTTCCGCTACTTTTTTATTCAAATCGAATACGTTTTGTTTCAATTCAACTCGTAATTCTAACTCTTTCTGCATTGCGTTAAGCAGTTCCTCTACATCTCCAAAACCAATATCATAGTTGAGCTGTTCATGGCGAACCCAGTTACGTGCCGTAGCGAGTGCTTCATCTGTTTGATTTGCCCGCACTTCAGCAACCGAGGCCTGTCTGTACGTTTCATTCAGCTCAAGATAAATGCCATCCATCAATGCGTCTTTCAAGTCTCGAACCCGATTATACTCGATATCGGCTCGATCCAATTGATTTTTGATGGATCTAAAGTTTAAATTTTGCCGGATACCAAATCCCACCGCCGCAGATGAATAGTTTGTATTGTTAATAATAAACGGATTTGTTTGTCGGGGTCGATTAGGCGTATTGGCATAACTCCCTGATATACCAAGGAACAGAGCAGGGAACTGTTGTGCCTTCACTGCTTCTTTGCCTTTGGCCATGGCTTCAATTCCGGCTTCCACTCCCTTCAGCTCCGGCCTGTTCTGTACAGCACTCTGTTGATAAAAATCGTAGGGTTTGAGATCGAATGCCACCGGGTCCAGAAAACTCTCTTCCGGTTCATAAATCACATCCTCACTTCCTCCCATCACATAATCCCATATCCGCGTAATGGAAGCCAGACTCTCTTTTACTTCAGCTTTTTGAGTCTCAAATTCTGTTTTAAAAATTTCGAAACGAAATACATCGGCTTCTTTGAGATCAGGGTCACCCTCTTCACGCATTTCCTCAATCTGACTCTCTACTCTGTCTACCTGCTCTTCTGCGTCAGATAAAATCCTATTTACTTCGAAGGCTAAAAGGTAACTGTAGTAGAGCTCAAATAGCTGAACCTCAGCTTCAGCTGTTACAGCACTAAACTGAAATTCTGCAGCACGTGCTCCTGCTTCAGCTGCTGCTATCGCATTGTCAATTGCTCCCCAGCTGTATATAGGTTGAACAGCACTGATCTCTGCACGAGTGAAAATACCCCAGTCTTCCCAATCATTTTCAAGATCAGGATCTAAATAGTACTCTCCCTCTGAAAGCCCGTCAACTTTACTTATTACACCGGGAACCACACCGTGTTGAGAATTGAACTGTATCCTTGGAAGTATTCGTTGATTTCGTGCCTGCTGAACACGGTTTTCAGACATACTGACGGAATGCCTTTCATACGATACCTGTCCGGACCTCTCCAGCCCACGGTCAATAAATTCTTGTAGATTAACTTTTAATGTATCTTGAGACTGAACCGGTTGTATTAATAAAAATGGCAGCAGTACACTAAAATAAATAAATCGATGCACGTTAGTTGTTTTCTTTAAAAATTCAGCTCTGTCGTCAACGATTCGAATCAATAATTATTTACTAAAAATCGAAGATAAATCAGAACTTTCATGTTTTCGTTTTAATATAAAAAAAGCCTCTTTAATAAAATTAAAGAGGCTTTAGTTTAGTAAGCGGAGGGAGAGGGATTCGAACCCCCGGAGACTTGCGCCTCAACGGTTTTCAAGACCGCCGCATTCGACCACTCTGCCATCCCTCCGTTTATGCATCTTCAAGTGCCGCAGCACCGGAAACAATCTCGGAAATTTCGGTCGTAATTGCACTTTGTCGAGCTTGATTGTACTTCAATTTAAGCTCATCCTTAATCTCTTTTGCATTTTCTGTAGCGTTGTCCATCGCTGTCATTCGTGCTCCCTGTTCAGAAGCGTTGGATTCCAACACGGCTCGCCACAACTGCATGTTTAAATGTACAGGAAGCAATTCATCGAGAATTGCCTTGTCATCAGGCTCGTAAATATAGTCAATTTCATTCAGATTTGAAGAATTTTCTTCTTCAAATTGATCCGTTTTCAGTGGCAAAATTTCATCCACTAAACGGTTTTGAGAAATTACAGATTTGAATTCGTTAAAGGCAACCAAGACTTTGTCATATTTGCCTTTCATGAACTTTTCTGCCGCATCACTCATGATGTTGGAAGTAGTTTCATAATTCAAATCATCAAAAAATCCCACATAAGAATCGACTACTTTATACTTTCTCTTTTTGAAGAACCCATCAGCTTTTCGGCCAATTGTTATAAGGTCTAATTTATTCTCATTATGATAGTCTGAAAAGTCTTCACTGATTTTCTGTTCTACCAGTTTGAACAGATTATTATTAAATCCACCGCAGAGCCCACGATCAGATCCAACTACAATGATCAATACAGAATCTACTTCTTCTGGATTACGAAGAATTGGATTATCACTATCGACACCGTTAATCAATCTTGAAACCACACTGCGCATCTTTTTCGCATACGGTCTGGTCGCAATTATACGCTGTTGAGCTTTTCTCAGCTTAGCCGCAGCTACCATTTTCATAGCTTTGGTAATCTGCTGAGTATTCTCAATAGATGAAATCCGATTTCGTATATCGCGAAGATTAGCCATGTATTACTCCTCAGAAGCTGCTAATAGTTGATCAATTGTACTTTCTGCAGTCTTAATAACTTCTGCCCCAAATGTTTCATTTAATACACCGGAATCGGCTAATGTTTTCATTTGAGCAGAGTACTTAGCTGACATCGTTTCAAGGAACATATTTTCAAACTTTCGAATCTGATCAACTGCAAGTTTATCAAGCAGTCCTTCACTGTTCACTTTAAGCAAAATAATCTGCTGCTCAACAGGCAGTGGTTTGTACTCTCCCTGTTTCATGAGCTCAACGGTACGTTCACCACGTTTAAGTTGCCTCTGTGTGGTAGCGTCCAGATCCGATCCAAACTTGGCAAAAGCTTCAAGCTCCCGGTATTGCGCAAGATCCAGCTTCAAAGTACCGGATAGTTTTTTCATCGATTTCACCTGAGCAGATCCACCTACACGAGAAACCGAAATACCCACATCAATCGCCGGACGCACACCTGAATTAAACAGGTCTGTATCAAGGAAAATCTGACCATCCGTAATTGAAATAACGTTTGTCGGAATATACGCAGAAACGTCACCGGCCTGAGTTTCAATAACCGGAAGTGCTGTTAAAGATCCGCCTCCTTTTAGCTTTGGCGCAAGTTCTTCAGGCACATTATTCATCAATTTAGCTACACCGTCGTTGTGGATGATTTTGGCAGCACGTTCTAACAAACGACTGTGTAAATAGAATACATCACCGGGATAAGCTTCGCGTCCCGGCGGTCTTCGAAGCAGAAGTGAAAGTTCTCGATAAGCAACGGCCTGTTTTGATAAATCATCATAGATCACCAAAGCATGTCGGCCGGTATCACGAAAATATTCTCCGATGGCTGCCCCTGCAAAAGGCGCAATATATCTCATCGGTGCAGAAGAACTGGCAGGCGCTGAAACAACCACTGTATAATCAAGCGCATCATGCTCTTTCAATGTATTAACAATAGAAGCAACAGTAGAACCTTTCTGACCAACAGCCACATAGATGCAGTATACCGGTTTATCAGTATCCTGTGTGTATTTCTGGTTAATTATTGTATCCAAGGCAACGGCAGTCTTACCGGTTTGTCTGTCACCAATAATCAGTTCACGCTGTCCACGACCAATGGGTATCAACGAGTCAATCGCTTTAATACCTGTCTGAAGTGGTTCTGTTACAGGCTCACGATAAATAACACCTGGAGCTTTTCTTTCCAGGGGAAGATTCATAGTGTCTCCTGCAATTGCTCCATTGCCATCCAGTGGGCGACCAAGAGGATCAATAACGCGTCCCAAAAGACCCTCACCGACTGAAAGCGATGCAATATTTTTTGTTCTCTTTACAGTATGGCCTTCTTCAACAGAATCAGATGCACCAAAGAGTACAATACCTACATTATCTTCCTCCAGGTTTAATACCATACCGCGAACAGGATTACCATCTCTGTCTTTTGAATCAGGTAACTCCACCAATTCGCCGGCCTGAATTTTGGAAAGTCCGTATGCGCGGGCAATACCATCACCCACTTCCAATACAGTACCAACATCATAGGTATCAGTATCGTTACTGAAACCTGTAAGTTGTTTTTTTAAAATAGCCGAAACTTCGTCAGGTTTGACTTGACTCATTTGTTATCCTAAATAATTTTTTATTCTACTGAAGCAGCTGCAAAAGATTTTTCCAGCTGACTTAATTTATGCTTCACCGAACCGTCAAAAATAGTATCATCGATTCGAACTGTGAGCCCACCTAAAAGTTCTTTATGGATAGACATATCCATTTGAACTGTTTTTCCGGTATATGACTCTAATATATTTTTTAGCTTTTTCACTTCTTGATCACTCAGCTCAAATGCTGTTTGAACCACAACATCAATAATGCCGTGATGTATTTTATAAAGTGAGACGTAAGAGGCAGTGATATCATGAAGTAGTTTTTCACGATTTTTCTCTACCAAAAGCTCGATCAGGTTCATCGTAACCTGCTGAACTTTACCATCAAATATCTCTTTGAGCGCACTGCTTTTAATGGCCTTTTTTATCAACGGACTTTTCAGAAATAATTTCAGATCCCTGGACTCCTCGATCGATTGATCCAGAAGAATCATGTCTTCTTTTATTTCATCAAGTTTGTTTGATTCAGTGCCAATATCAATTAATGCATTGGCATAGCGCTTTGCCGCTTTAGATATCATCGGTTAATTTTTCTTATTGAGATCATTAATGAATGATTCTACAAGCTTCTTATTTTTCTTCTCATCGAGTTCCGCTTCAATAATTATTGATGCCGCTTCGATGGCCAGGCTTGAAACTTCTTTTCTTAATTCAACCATTGCGTTCTTTTTCTCCTGCTCAATAGCAGCTCGCGCGTTTTGAATTATTTTATCAGCTTCTTTTCTGGAATTCTCAATCCTCTCGGAACGTAATAGCTCTGCGTCTTCAATTGCTTCTTTCCGAATTTTTTGAGCCTGAACTTCAGCTTTCTTTAAAGCTTTCTCGTTGTCTTTCGAGATCTGTTCAGCTTTAGCTATTGCCTTCTCAGCCGATTCCAGAGAATCCTTTATACGATTCTCCCGCTCATCTAATGCTTTCATGATGGGGGGAACCAAGTATTTTTGCATTGCAATCAGAAATACCACTGTTGAGATTAATACCCAAATGGCAAATCCTGTATTGAATGAAAGGAGTCCTCCCCCACCCGCTAAGAAATAATGCATAATGTTGGTCCTTTATTAATTATTGGCCAACACCGAGAGCAAGAAGAATACAAACAATAGCACCGATAAGAGCTACACCCTCAATAAAAACGGAGGTCAAAAGCATGGCACCGCGAATATCTCCGGCCGCTTCTGGTTGTCTTGCAATACTTTCTGTAGCACTTTTACCAATCATACCTATACCGATACCGGCTCCGAGTGCTATAATTCCGGCCCCAAGGCCTGCTGCTAAAAAACCCATAATTAAATATATGTTTTGTTATTAGTGATTAAGTTTCGACTTCAACAGCTTGCGCGTGAGCAATAGCCGTTTCATCGTCGTGGTGATGATGTTCTTCCGCAGCCATACCAATAAATACAGCTGACAAAAGTGTAAATACATAAGCTTGAATAAGGGCAACCAGCGCTTTTAGAAAATAAAGCGCTGCCGTAAGTAACACCCAAAAAACACTTGATCCAACTCCCACATATTCTCCAAAAAGATCTGTGAATATAAAGATCAAACCAAGAATGCTAACAATCATGATTTTACCGGATAGCATATTTGCAAAAAGACGAATGGCAAGTGCAAACGGTTTTGTAAAAAGCCCTAAAATCTCTACCGGGGTTAAAATAATTCGCGACCAACCCGGAACACCCGGAAATGCAAAAACGTGCCGCCAGTGATCTTTTGTACCGCTGAATTGTGTAATAAAAAATGTTATACCTGCAAGTGTTGCCGTAACCGTTAAGTCTGCTGTAGCAGATGCAGCCCATGGCAACAAACCGAATAAATTCATAAACATGATTGCCAGAAAGATCGAGAACAGATATGGAACATACTTTTTATATTTTTCTGCGGGGATAAACTCTTTGGCAATATCATCACGGGTAAACACAAAGACCACTTCAAATATATTTTGCATCACACCCTTTGGCTCACTTTCCGCTCCAATTCCCCTTCTGTAGCGACTCGCTGCCCAAATCGTAATCAACAATGTTAATATAATTCCGAGCCAAACATATATAAGGTGAGAGGTAATAGACATATCAAGAGTGATCGGGGCTCCATCAGAGCGTACCAAGCCGGCCTCCTCTGTCTCCATAAATTCACCGGACTCCAATGCGGATTTTGTGTTCGCATATAAGTACCACTCTCCATCAACTAATAAAATACGAGGTAAATAGATCTTAGCACCAACAACCTCAACATAATCATGGTCAAGAACTTTACCCATAACGTCAATTGTTCCTTCGCTGCTTTCTTCAGTATCAGCAGCCAACAAACCTGGGTTAATAGCAAGTAATAAAAGAATGGTAACGGATAATCGGCGCAGGTATCGGCTCATCTTATTGTTTAACAATTTACCCGACTAATCAGAGAGTTTTTGGTTAATTAATATCACTTCGTTTACAGAATGCAAAATATACGAAATTATAAAACTAACAGTAAAGCTCAATTCGTCAATTTTTGTGAGAATTAATATTAAAACGAATAGAGCCAGTACAAGAACAAATCTCAGAAAAAGTCCAAAAAAATAGCTTGCTATAAAGTCTTTCAACATCGTTTTTTTTGAAAACATGGAAGCACCCAAATGCAATACTACCGCCAATAATCCAATCAGGTATCCGGTAAACCACCCTAATGTAAATTTATCCGGAATGATTATTCCTGCGAAGATAAATATCAGCCCAATTACTAAAGTGGATATAATTATTTTCCGATCCGGCAAAGACATTTCCACTCTTGATTCACGTCTAATTATCACTAATATTTTTTATGAGCCGAACGAACATACTAATCATCAGCAGAATCCCAATAAGTACGCCTGTAAGGACTCCCCAGGGAGATGTTTCGAATTTCACGTCAATAAAATACCCCGCTAAGATTGGAGTAGAAAAAGCAATCGCTATTTCTCCACCGAGAGACATGTACTCGAGATATTTCTTGAATTTCGGATCTTCAAACAATTATTTCTCTTTCTCGTTTTTTACAGATGTCTCTTTGGCATAATCTGAGTCATTTGATGACTCCAGTTTAGTTGAATCGCTTCCCATTCTGCAGGCACCGTTAATTTGAGCCCCCTCTTCAACCAATAGAGTTTTGGTATAAATATCACCGTCTATAACGGCAGAATCCCGAAGATTTAATTTATTCGTCACCCGAATCGTACCCTCAATCTTGCCGGCAATATCAGCTTCAGCAACTTTTACATCACCCTGCACAATACCGGAAGAAGTGACAATCAGTTTACCTTTGGTAATACCTTCACCTTTCAACTTACCCGCTATCCGAATATCATTTTGAGAGTTGAGCGTTCCTTCTAGAGTCGTTCCTTCACTGATCATATTCAGTGTTGGTGATTGTGTATTTGTTGTCTTACTCACGGTTTTATTGTTTTTATTATTGAACATAATTATTCAGACTCAGTTGTTTAGATACATTAATGGATTTTGGGGTACACCGTTTTTCCAAATTTCAAGATGCAGATGGGAGCCGGTACTCAATACACCACGATCTCCGATTTCACCCAAAATATCTCCCTTCAAAACAAAATCTCCTTTAGACCTTGCAAGCCTTGCACCATGTTTGTACACGCTCACAACTCCACCTGCATGCTGAAGGTAAATAACATACCCGTAATTAATTGTCCACCCTGCATTCATCACAGTACCATCGGCAACTGCTTTGAAAATCGTACCGGTACCGGCTGCAATATCAATTCCATAATGACCATCTTCCGCATTATATCCCTGCGTCATACTTCCCTCAACAGGAAAATCAGACGGGAAATCAGGAGTTTTATTCAGTGAACCGGAAAAAATAATCTCATTTTGAGAAAGCATTTCAAAAGTTTGAACATTTGGGACTGATCCGCCGACAGGATAATTTTCATCCGAGATTAATGCGCTTACCGATTGTTCTACAGCTAACGTGGTATCTGCAGCCGTTCTCAGAATTTCTTTCATATCGTTTAGCTGTGTATCTCTGGCAATCAAAGAGTCCTGCAAAGACATAACACGTTCTGAAATTTCCACAACATTTTGCCTCAAGGCATAATCTTCCTTGAATTGATATAGTGAGCCGATTGGTGTAGCAAAAAATAGTATAGTAGTGAACAATACGGAGAGTAAAATCACAACTACAACCATCTTAATAATGTCCCGGGCTCTTAATTTAAAAGAACTGGACCCATCGGGATTGTGCTCATCCAATACTACAACCGTAACATCGCCCTCACGTTCCGAAAAAATTCGTTTAATAAATTCCCACATGAGTTGTTACAGTTTATCGTTTAATTTCGCACTTAAAATCAGGATACTGAGTAATTTGGCGCTTCTTTTGTTATTTGAACTGAATGCGGGTGACTTTCTTTATAGCTTGCGGAAGATATTTGTACAAATTCAGCTTGTTTAAGTTCCTCAACAGTCTTAGCTCCAACATAACCCATTGCTGCCCGCATACCGCCAACCATTTGATGAACAACTTCACCCAGATAGCCTTTATAAGGTACACGGCCTTCAATTCCTTCCGGCACTAACTTCAGGTCATCTTCTACATCCTGGAAATATCTGTCTTTAGATCCTTTTCTCATGGCACTAACACTTCCCATGCCTCTATAGGATTTATATTTTCTGGATTCATAAATAATGGTTTCACCAGGACTTTCATCCACTCCGGCAAACATAGAGCCCATCATAACGGCGTCAGCCCCACCGGCCAATGCTTTCGGAATATCCCCGGTTTGTTTAATGCCACCGTCTGCGATCAAACCGATTTCGTTTTTCGAGGTAAATTCGGCGATTTCCATTATTGCCGAAAGCTGTGGTACACCCACTCCGGTTACCACACGTGTTGTACAGATAGAACCCGGTCCAACACCAACTTTTACTACATCTGCACCTGCCTCTGCCAATGCCTCAGCAGCAGCTCGTGTTGCTATGTTTCCACCAATTACATTGAGGTCTTTATATTTGGCTTTTATATCTCTAACCGTTTTCAATACTCCTTCTGAATGACCATGAGCCGTATCAACGGTTACAATATCCACACCTGATTCTACAAGGGCATCGACCCGATCTATTGTGTCCGGTGTAACTCCAACTGCAGCACCAACACGAAGTCTTCCCATATCATCTTTACATGCATTCGGGAAGTTCATTTTCTTTTCAATGTCTTTAAACGTAATCAAACCAACCAGAATATTACTGTTATCTACGATTGGAAGCTTTTCTACTTTGTACTCCTGAAGAATCTGCTCCGCTTCATCAAGAGTCGTTCCCTGCTTGGCTGTTACAAGATTTCCACTGGTCATGATATCACCCAGCTTTTTGTCAACATAGTGCTCGAAGCGAAGATCCCGGTTTGTTACAATTCCAATCAGCAAGTTATTTGATTCTACAATTGGGATACCACCTATTTTATGCTTTCTCATCAAGGATCGTGCATCCTTCACGGTAGCATCTGCCGGCAGGGTAACCGGGTCCACTATCATTCCGCTCTCACTTCTTTTTACAAGCCGTACCTGCTCAGCCTGGTCTTCAATTGACATATTTTTATGCAACATGGCTATTCCGCCTTCCCGGGCGAGTGCTATAGCCATTCGATATTCAGAAACCGTGTCCATAGCCGCACTGAATATCGGTGTATTAAGTTTCAAAGAAGGGGTTAACTGGACGGAGATATCTACATCTCTGGGCAGTACTACAGAATGATTCGGAACTAACAGAACATCATCGTAAGTTAATCCTTGGCGCGTTACTTTTGAGAAGGGAGAGGAGTTGTGCATGAAATAATTTTCGCTTTGTTTACATTTTGGTAAAGATAAGAAATCCTGTTGAACTTCTTTACCAATTTCCACGAAAACTAACCTCCATCCTAAATAGAACCCATCATCGGCGTCATAGCTTTTTTATTCTCAGCGATTCTATGGCTGTGGCTTCATCGCAAATTCCGTCTAAGTAACTATTCACCCAAAAGTCTACACTCTCTCTTCTGCGCTGAACCCATTCTGAATTCGTGCAGTATTGCCCCTTGAGTTCGTCAATATAGCCCTTTACATCTTCTTCGATCACCATTTTCAACTCTGCTGGCAGATCTCCCCAGCCTAAAAGGGTAAACATCTCTTCAGTTGCTCGATATTCGGCTTCTGCCTTGTGAAATATCGAGTTCAGTACTGCATTCTGAACGCTTACATTTTTTGTTTTTTTAATTGCTGCTTGCATAGCTGTGTGTGTGGTTTGATTATGATTTACACACAACTTAAACCAAGCGGGTGACATCAATATGTCACCCCTCTCAAAACTTTTTTATAAACCCGCTCTGGAGAATATTTCGTCGACTCTTCGGGTATGATGTGCCAAATCAAAAGCCTGCTCAATTTCACTTTCAGAGAGATTTTCCCGGATTGTTGGATCTGATTTTACGAGTTCTTGAAAACCACGTTTTTCTTCCCAAGCCTTCATTGCCAAAGGCTGAACAGTGTCATAGGCGGTTTCACGGTTCAATCCTTTATCGATGAGCATTAGCAACAGGCGCTGTGAAAATACAAGACCATGGGTTTTCTCCATGTTCTCCAGCATATTCTCAGGATAGACCATCAATTTTTCAATCACTCCCGAAAACCTGTGAAGCATATAATCCAGCAAAATGGTCGCATCCGGCAGTATAATACGTTCTACCGACGAGTGAGAAATATCCCGTTCGTGCCAGAGCGGCATATTTTCGTAAGCCGATATCATATAGCCACGGAGCACCCGAGCACAACCGGTTATATTTTCTGAACTGACAGGATTTCTTTTATGCGGCATTGCCGATGATCCTTTTTGGCCTTTACTGAAAAACTCTTCGGCTTCCCGGAGTTCAGTTCTCTGAAGATGTCGAATCTCGACTGCAATCTTTTCAAGTGTGCCGCCAATTACCGCAAGTGTGGCCATATAGTATGCATGACGGTCTCGCTGCAGCGTCTGCGTGGATACGGGCGCCGGAGAAATCCCCAAAATTTCGCACGTATATTTCTCCACCTCAGGTGGGATATGTGCAAATGTACCGACAGCCCCTGAAAGTTTGCCAAACTCTACATCCTGTGCAGCTCTTTCAAACCGCTCAATATTCCGGTTCATTTCGGCATACCAAAGTGCGCATTTCAATCCAAAGGTGGTTGGCTCTGCATGTACGCCGTGAGTCCGGCCCATCATAACAGTGAGCTTATGCTCACGGGCTTTTTCTGCAAGGGCCTTCACAAAACGATTCAATCCTTCCTTGAGCAGTTCATTTGCCTGTTTAAGCCGATATCCGTTTGCGGTGTCAACAACATCTGTTGACGTAAGCCCGTAATGAACCCATTTTTTCTCATCACCGAGAGATTCTGAAACCGTTCGGGTAAAAGCAACCACGTCGTGGCGAGTCTGTTTTTCAATCTCCTTAATGCGATCAATATCAAAAGATGCTTTTTCATAGAGCTTATCAACATCTTCTGAAGGTATCTTGTCAATTTTGCTCCAGGCCCTGCATGCTGCAAGTTCCACATCTAACCACGCCTGAAATTGATTTTGTTCCGACCAGATGTCGGACATCTCTTTTCTGGAATATCGTTCAATCATAACTAAAGTTTACTGTACTGGTATTTTGAGTAGAGTTCCGGGTTCAATTGTTGTATCCAGGCTAACCTGGTTTATAATGGCAATATCTTCGTGTTCCATATCCATGGGCAGTTGATCCGGAAGGTATTGCCTGAATGATTTTCTTTGATCCGCTTCAACGATTTGCAGACGCACCGGCTCGATATTGAGGATTGATTCATCCGTAAGCCGGTCAAACCCTGACGTTACAAACCTGAAATCTTCTATGTTCTCTTCAAATGCAGACTCAGGGCTGTAGTTAATAAATCTGTAAATTCTGTTTTGAAACTCAACAGCATACACATGAACCCCAAGCAGATTACCTTCCTGCTCGATTGTACCCTCTGCCTGATGAGCTGTCCAGCGACCTGAGCTCTGCGTGTCTCCCCTTTCTCTGAGAGTAAAACCTTCCTGATTAACAAATTGTGTTATCGACTCAGTGGGCGATGTATTCTCGGAATCTATTCTCATAATCATCACAGCCTCTCCCTCACCCTTCACTAAAACAACCTGAGAAGGTTGGTTCAAAACCCTCCACTGTTCTGGCACGGGATAAAAGAACTCCAGATCGGGATGTACAAACCGTCCTTCCGTAAAATATCCGTTTCTTGGATTGTCTCCGAAAATCATCCCATTAAGCATCTCCATATAACGCTCGGTTCCGTAAACAGTTTGCTCATATCCCTTTTCGCGCCACTCTTCGGCTAATCTCGGAATGGTCTGTTCCCTTTCGCCCGGGTTAGGGTGCGTTGACAGCATATTTGGAATACTCTGCCCTTCTTTTTCTGAGATTCTTCTCAGGCTTGTAAAGAATTCAGATCCTTCAGCTGCTACGTAACTTTTCATAGCCGAATATTCAACACCAAGCCGATCCGATTCCCTTTCATGATCACGACTGTAGCTCATAAACAGAAGCTGTGCGGCCTGACTGCTTAAATTCATAAGAGATTCTCCGGGCAGCCCTAAAAGCTCCTGACCCAATATGGAGCCTCCGATTACGGCAACCTGCCCAATTGTTTGAGTTAACGCCCTTTGTGAGGCATGACGCCCTGCCACGTGTCCAATTTCGTGTCCTACTACAACAGCAAGCTGTGCTTCATTATTCAGATGAGCCATCAAGCCTCTTGTTACATAAACATAGCCTCCCGGCAATGCAAAAGCATTTACAACCGGGCTATCCAATACTCGAAATGTAAACTCCGTATTTTTAAATTTTTCATCCGTATCCTCCCTTCTCATATGGCTTACTTCCAAAAGCTCTTCTCCCAGATTTACAACATATTCACTCAGCTCATCGTCATCATACAAGCCGTACTGCGAAACGATCTCCTTGTCTACATCCTGCCCAATTTGCACCTCTTGCTGCCAAGAGTAGGCGTAGGCTCTCTTATTTCCTGAAATTGGATTTTTCTGCACCACACAGGAAGAAGCAAATACAAATGCAGCCACCAGTATGATCAAATGTGTATATAAACGTTTCATGATGTTCACCTTTCTTAGATTTAGTGCTTACAAGCTACTGATCTATAACCATTTCATTCTGAGCTTTATATTAAGAGATATCAGATTTTTCAAGTGGCTATAAATTATAAATAAAGCGTAAGAATCCATCGCGCAGTATCGCCTTAATAAATTGGGGATAATTTCCTTCTCTTTGTTTGATAAAAGGCCGCTTTTCAAGGAAATATATGCGTTCATGGCAGATTCACCATCATCCACGCTGTAAACCGGATCCTGCAATTCAACGTACGGATTATATCCGGATGTATCTCCTGATAATTTTTCAAAATTTATACTCTTATCGTAGATATTCACCTTATTTTTTATCGGATTTTTCAAATGACTATTCAGCTGAAAAATACTGTTTAACACCTGTTTCAACCCGATACTTCCACTCATAAATCGGTTATAATATCCTTCCCTCACCGATTTACTTAAATCAAATATTCGATGATTATTGGTATTTCCGTCAACATAGAGCAGATTTTTCAAATCCCGAATTTCCTTTTCATAAAGCATTGAATTTCGGTTCATCTCCTGGAGCAAATATCGAAGAGCCTGCGATTCAAACGGTGAATATTGAATCAAGCTTCCATTGAAAATATCTTTGACGCTTGCAAGATGGTGCACGAAATCTACATGCGGATAACCGCTTTCTTCACGGTCATCTAACCATTCGTAGTGTGTAATCTCTCCATCCTTACTCAGCGAATGGCATGAAAATTGAAAATAGATTGGGTGATATGCCCCTCCGTTTCTGTGCATTGGCAGTGCGTAAGTTGCTGCCTCAAAATCTATAAAATGGAGTGGGTATTCCAGGCTATCGAGCGCTAGTTTCGATTCTTTTACCCAAACATCGGGCACAAATTCCTTTTTGGCTTTCAAGATTTGAAGCTCTCTTCTTTGCTGAATCGAAATAGAGTATGGATTCTTTTCTCTGATCTCATCAAAGCTCCTCGCCCCTTCCTTCAATGGATAATCTTCCTGGTAGTAGATGTTCTTTTCGATAAGATCATTATTTCCGTGACCAATCAAATCAAAGACATGTTCGTTTGGGAAGTTTTTTTTATCTCCGGAAAAATAATCTGTCCAACAATTTGAAATCCCTTCTCTCTCAGGTTTTCTAAATTCACAATAGCTGCACTCCTGGTGAATTTCTACACCGAATCGATCCGTATTTTCCCACGATTCTTTGTCGATATCCTCTAAAACATCAGATACACTTTTATTCGCATAAAATGTATGAGAAACAGATTCGGGCAGGCTATTACTAACATGTACAGCAGCTTCAGTAGCATCCATCTTGGTAAAAAGAGACTGAAACTCTTCCCTGACTTTCTCCGGCACTTTATCCGCCACAACTTCCGAAACGATCTGCATTATTCCATCAAAAGCAGCATTATACCGCTTGTCCGGAAAATAAAGATCAACTTTTATATCTGAACTTCCGACGGCTCGTTTTAATATCTCTCTCCGGTAAGCAGCTTTTACCAAGTAGCCGTTTGTAGTTTTACTGAGCACGGGAACCGACACGACTCCATCATGAAGACGTTTTTTTAACTTTCCATGAACCTGAACAATCGTATAGCTCTTGCCATTTTTAATCAGAATTGGGATTCTTGTGGTAAAGTTTTTATCTCGAAGAACTGCTCCACAAATGGCTACATTTTCTTCACTTAACCAGTCGCTTGTCTCTTGCTCTGCCTTTATCGTTGAGTCTGACGTAAACTTGAGATTTGAAAATTGAAAGGCCACAGCATTTCTCAGCTGTAATTTATTGCGCTGCTTAAATGGGAGATAAGGAGAGCGCATGCTGCTGCTTTTGCTGTAATGGTACAGTTTAAGGGGGCATGAAATAGCTTTCAGAAAAAGTGAATCGTTTATCTCTTTTTCTCCGGCCATTACGATATAACATTTACTTCCGGCGCCAGCTCTATGCCAAATTTCTCTTTCACGGATTCGCTAATGTTCATGGCATGTTGATAAATCTCTTCTCCTGTAGCTCCGCCGTGATTAACCAGAACCAGGGCCTGATTTTTATATGTGCCCACATTTCCAACTTTTTTCCCTTTCCATCCGGCCTGTTCTATCAGCCAGCCTGCAGGGATTTTTATTTTCCCGTCGCCGGCCTCGAATGAAGGCATTTCGGAATATTCAGCTTTAATTTTTTGGTAGATCGATCTCTCCACAATTGGATTTTTAAAAAAACTGCCGGCATTTCCAATGAGTTCGGGGTTTGGAAGTTTTGACTCCCTGATGGTAACCACAGCATCAAAAACATCCTTGATTGAAGGCTCTGTAACGCCGTTGGTTTGAAAATACTCCCGCAGGGCATAATATGAATCTTCAATTTGATGAGGAGATTTTTGAAGACGAAGAGTCACTTCGGTAATAATAACTTCACCTTTCAGGCTATTCTTGAAAATGCTGTCCCGATACCCAAATTCGCACTCTTTTTTTGAAAATTCTTTTTGCTCTCCTGTTGCAGGTATAAAAGCCTTTAAACTGTGAAACGTATCTTTCAACTCTACCCCATATGCACCAATATTTTGGATTGGGGCCGCCCCAACTGTCCCTGGAATAAGTGCTAAATTTTCGATTCCGCCAAAATCATGATCAACGCAGTAAGAGACTAAATCATGCCAGATTACGCCTGCACCTGAGTTAATCAATACTTCATCTTCTTTTTCATTTAAAACCTCAATACCGGGAATGGATATTTTAAGCACCGGCTGATTAAGATCTGATTTTATCAGTACATTGCTGCCACCACCTAAAATGACAGGATCATTCTTTTTGAAAAATCCTTCTCTGAATAGTCCTAATAGCTGTGATGACTCAGAAATAGTTAGAAATTGGGCAGCAGTAGCCTCTACACCAAGCGTATTGAATGGAGCTAAGTTTACGTTTTTCTGAATCGGTGGCTTAGATATCGAAGTGTTCAATTAAATTTTTGTTTATGCTTCTGTCTTCGTCTTTTCAGACGGCATTAATTTTATCCGAAGCTTTTTCACTCTGTTATTTTTGACCGAATGAACCGTCATTTCCAGATTTTTATAAATCATTCGTTCACCTACATTAGGTATACGCTCCGTCAAGTGATATACCAAACCTCCTAACGTCTCAAATTCATCATCATCGGATGATATAGACGTATTCAAAATTTCATCCAGATCGTCGAGATCAATTTTGGCATCAAAAATATAGACACCGTTCTTAAATCTTGTGTACAGCTTTTCTTCCTGGTCATCATACTCATCCCCAATATCCCCGACAATCTCCTCGAGAATATCATCCAGAGTTACGAGTCCTTCCGTGCCGCCATATTCATCAACAACTATAGCGATGTGCGTCTTTTCATGCTGAAAATCTCTCAGCAGATCATCCAATTTTTTTGTGGCCGGAATAAACAGGGCTTTCCGGGCAATGGTTTTCCAGTTAATCAACTGCTCACCCATTTCCGAATTGATATAAGGAAGCACATCTTTGGAGTAGATGACGCCTGAAATATTATCCAGGTCATTTTCAAAGAGTGGCATACGAGACAATCCTTTTTCCTGTATAAGCTGAATCACTTCTTCCAAACTGTTATTTACAGGCACGGCAACAATATTTACGCGGGAAGTCATTATTTCGCGAACGGTAATATTACCGAATTCAATCACATTTTCGATGATTTCACGTTCGTCTCCCTTCAAGGACCCCTCTTGTTCACTCATCTCGGCCATCGTTTTTAAATCCTGAGCCGTCATTTTGTTATTAGGCTTTGGTAGGGTTTTTTCCAGACTCATCGTACTTTCGGCAATGATTTTAGCTACCGGTTTAAAAAGAATAAAGTGAGTATATACAAATCCCACCATTCTGCGACTCACCTTCAATGGACTATTAATCGCAATTACCTTTGGTGTAATTTCACTCAAAATCAAAATCGTAAAGGTTAGGACAATGATTTCAACAGAGTAAACAATCACCTCAGAAAAGCCATAATAAGCAGCTATTTTTCCCGTGATAACTGCCGCCAAAACTGAACTGACAATGTTGGCAAAAGTATTGCCAATAAGTATCGTGGCAAGAAGCCGGCGTGGCTTCTGCAACATTTTCAAAATTTTGGAATCCTTCGAGCCGTATTCACCTCCCCCTGGCTTCAGCTGATCGATCTGATTGACCAATGAGAAAAACGCGACTTCAGAACCTGAATAAAGAGCACTGAAAAATAGCCCGATTAGCATCAGGGTTAACTCGATAGAAATTTCAGTAAAGCTCAGATACTCCAATTGTGGCCCTGCATTAAGTAAAATCTGATTGGAAATAAATTGTATCGGATGACTGGGAGGTTCGTCGATCGTATCCAAAAAACAGTACTTAATTAATGATTAGTTGATATCAATAAAACAATATGAATAAAAAAAGGTGACGATCAAAAAGATCATCACCTTAAAAGTACGAAATGTTGGATCAATTAACCTGACCGGAATTAAAACGGCAGATCATCGTCCATATCGTCAAAAGAGTCGTCCAGATCTACTGAAGCTTTGGCCGGCTTGCTTCCACCGGAATTCTGCGGAGCACCACCGCCGCCCTGATCACCACGGCTGTCTAACATCTGCATGTTAAACGCTTTTATTTCTGTAGTATATCTCTTTTGACCTTCTTTGTCTTCCCAGTCTCGGGTTTCAAGTTTGCCTTCAAAATATACCAAAGAACCTTTTTTAAGATACTCCTGGCAAATCTCAGCGAGTCGATTCCAAACTACAACACGATGCCATTCGGTCTTCTCCTGAAGTTCTCCGTTTCTGTCTTTGTACCTGTCGGTAGTTGCTACACTCATATTCGCAACAGCTGCGTTGGATTGAGTATATCTCACATCGGGATCAGCTCCCAATCGTCCGATTATCATAACTTTGTTTAATGAACTCATAATTAGTCACTCATTTTTTGTTAACGTTCTATCTATAAGAACAGAATTTTTTGCGTCCCTTACAGAATTTCTTAAAAAAATTTATCTCAATGCGCTTTCAAGCTCCAAAGATGCATCACTTCCTTCATCCCTATACTTAATAATAACAGGGCAATAAGCAGACAATCCCTGCTGCCGTGCCCACTCATTTTTTATTGGCCTTGAGCCCGGTATCACAACTGCGTTTTCCGGTATGGGTGATCCTTTTCCAAGCAGTTTCTCATTCACACAGTCATAAACGGGAACAGATTTTGACAATGTAACGCCGGGAGCAATTACCGCTCCTCTTTTAACTAAAATTCCTTCTACAATTACAGATCCAGCACCTACAAAACAGTCATCTTCAATCACAACAGGGCTTAATCCCACCGGCTCGAGTACACCGCCAATTTGTACACCTGCCGAAAGATGTACGTTTTTTCCAATCTGAGCGCATGATCCGACAAGCGCGTGACTATCAATCATAGTTCCTTCATCAACGTAGGCACCAATATTTATATACGCGGGCGGCATGATAATCACCCCTTGAGAAACATATGCACCGCGACGTACTGAGGAACCGCCCGGCACCAGGCGGACGCCGTCTTCTGCTTCAAACATTCTTGGTGGAATATTGTGTTTATCAACAAAACCGTCATAAATCCCGCCATAGTTGACATTATTTCCCTCCTTGAAGGCGGCCAAAATAGCTTCTTTCACTTCAATATTGGCACTCCACGTCTCGCCATTCTTTTCAGCGGCCCTGACTGTTCCTTCTTCAAGTTGATCTAAAACTTCTTCCCAATTCATATCAATTATTAATTTTTTGATACCAGTTTATAATTTCTTCGTCAGCTTGTTTTAGCTGGTCTAAATTTTTTAACTCTTTTTCCGTGAGCGGTGATCTCAGCGCTGAACTTTCAATGATTCCTTTTTGATGCAATAAAACTTTAACCGGAACCGGATTTGGTGCAGAGAACAGAGCATTAATAGCACGCTTCCAAACTGGAAATAATGAGTCCGTTTCTCCTGACAAACAGAGTTCAACATATCTGGCTGTTTCTTCAGGCCACACATTTGAAGAAACAGAAACCAAACCTGAGCAACCGGCCACTGCAAAAAAAGGCAGTAGTCCGTCGTCTCCACTAAACATAGTTGAATTAGGCACCATTTCCCTAAACCTCTGATAATCAGCTATACTGCCACTAGCCTCTTTAATTGACCAAAATTTTGAGTGACCGGACAGCTCTTTGATCACTTGCGGGGGAATCTCCACGCCGGTGCGGGATGGAATGTTGTAAATCATACATGGTTTTTCAGCCACGTCCATCAAATCCAAAAACCAGTTCTTCAACCCAACGGGCCCGGGCTTTGAATACAACGGTGCAACGAGCAGAAATGCATCCACTTTGTCATTACAGTATTGAATCCATGCTTTCTGGTTTTCAATTTGGAAACCGCCCACACCCGCCATTACCGGTACTGAAAGATCCAGCTTTGACGAAAAATCAATGATCTCTTTTTTTTCATCATTATTGAGGGCCAAGCCTTCCCCCGTACTTCCAATCAGGAGGATTCCGTTGCCGGCCGACTCCTGCCTTTTGATCAGTTTTTCGAGGTCACCCAAATGAATATCTCCCGATTGTTTCATTGGAGTGATCAGTGCAGTCCAAAGCTGGGTGTTGATCATCATAATTTTGAAAATGCTTGGTCAAATATTGACGAAAACGGATAGACTCCCGGTTCTATTTGGGAATTTTCAAGCAAGTACTCTGCTGTCCAAATGGCTCCCTCAGCAAAAAGTTTCCTGCTGTGAGCTTCGTGCTTCAGATAAATAGATTCGTTATCGGTTTGAAGATGCAGGTTATGAACTCCTTTCACGTCTCCCTGTCTGTCAGACGAAATTGAGGCGTTACGTCCCAACCACTTTTTCCAGGAGAGGGCCGTGCCGCTTGGAGCATCTTTTTTATGAACGTGGTGTACTTCATGAATATGATATTCGGGATCTTTTAAGAATTCTCCGCCCTTACCTAAAATATTCAGTGCTTTTCGAATAAGGTTCATCCCTAAGCTAAAGTTGGCACCTATTACCCATCTTGCGTTTGCTTCTTTTACCTGATCGGGTAATTTTTCAGGCCACGAATAACCGGTTGTGCCCCAAACAGCCGGAATTCCGGATTCCAAAACCACTTTACTCACTTCTTCTGCAGCTTCGCCGGGTACAAAAATGATGGCGATGTCTGTCTCCTTTAACTTGTCAGCTGTAATATTGCTTTTTGAGTCAAAACATACGGCTTGCTTACCCAAAAGTTCTGCTACTTCACTTCCCGTTTTTCCTGTCCCAATTACGGATACTTTCATGATGTTTTATTAAATAAATCGTTGATGTAATTTTTGAACCACTTCCTCAGCACTTTGCTGATCTACCAAAAAACAGAGATTATGAGAACTGGCTCCATGGCATATCAACCGAACATTTATGCCTTCCAAAGAACTAAAAACCGGTCCGCTCAATCCTGAAGTAGTATGCAGGTTATTCCCAATTAATGCAATCAGTGAGAGGTTCTCCTGAATTTCAACTTCGCAGAATGTTTTTAATTCGCTTATTACATTTCTTGGCAGAAAATCTTTGCCCGGTGTGCCGGCATTCGTATCCAGCGTAAGTGAAACACTCACTTCACTGGTAGTTACAAGGTCTACACTTATTTTGTGATTCGACAGAACCTGAAACAGACGAGCCAGAAAACCGTGCCGGTGAAGCATATCGAGACTGTGTACCGTAAGCAAGGTTTGATTTCTTCGTAAACTGATTGCACGAATCGATGGCTTCTCTTTCGTGTTTTTCATGATCCATGTACCGGGGAGATGCGGTTCCATACTTGAACCGACATATACACGGATATTTTTTCGGATAGCCGGAACCATCGTAGCCGGATGCAGTACTTTTGCGCCAAATACGGAAAGCTCGGCAGCCTCATCGAAACTGATTTCTGTTATTGGTTTCGCCTCTTTTACAATTCTTGGATCGGTTGTGTAAACAGCCGTTACATCTGTCCAGATCTCCAGCACATCTGCATTGATCGCTTCTGCAAAAAGAGCGGCTGAGTAGTCGCTTCCTCCTCGCCCAAGTGTAGTTGTAACTCCACTTTTTGTTCGCCCGATAAATCCTTGAGTTACGAAGCAGCTGTCCTTCAAATGCGGAACAATTCTGGTTTCAGCATTTTTCTCAATTGTTTCTATTTCAGGTTCTGCTGAACCGTGATTATGATCAGTTTGAATGATCTCACGCGCATCAAGCCATTCCACCTTATCCCCGATCGATTCTCTCAGTACATAAGAGAAAATTGTGGAAGATATAAGTTCACCGAAAGAGAGTACTTCATCGGCATATTGTAAAGTTGCTGCTTTGGATGATGTAACTTTTTCTTCAAGGTCATTGATCAACTGATCAACGCGTGCTTTGGCTTCTTCCTCAAACGTCAGATGGCCGCAAATTTCATAGTGCTTCTCTCTAATCTGATTTATAATCTCAATCTTTTCACCCGAATCTTTGACACCAATGAGAGTTGTAAGGAGATTGGTTGTGCCGGAAGTTGCACTAACCACAATGATTTTTTTATCGCTGTCCGATTTTACAATGTTGGCACAGCGGCTCATGGCTTCGTAATTGGCCATGCTGGTACCGCCAAATTTTGCAACTTTAATCAAGTCTGGCATTTGTTAGATTTCATATTTTTGTGGGTGCGAATATAGCAATTTGAAACTCATAATTCACCAGGTTAATAGAGCATCGTATCTTCAAAACAATTTCAATATTGAAATGTTCCGGCAGTAACACTTGTTATATCTTCTAACACAAAACTCTTCTTTTCAAAACTATAGATTTGAATAAAAGATTTTGTATTTTGTTCGACTTAGAAAGATGGCGGTGTTAGTTAGATATCGCTCTTGGAACAAGAAGTTTAATTAAATCAACCGGGTGATAATTCATGCCAAGCGGAAAGAAAAGAAAACGATCTAAAATTGCTAAGCACAAACGGAAAAAGCGACTGCGCAAAAACCGTCATAAGAAGAAAAAGTAAGCTATTTGCTTAAAGTAGAAATTATGGGCACTCATCGAAGTGCCCTTTTTTATTTTATGCAGCTACGACAGATACACTGCTGTCTGCAATTTTGATAATTCGATTGGCCTTATACAGAAGATGAGTCAATTTCCGGCTCACAAATTCATTCACCTCATTCAGACTCTCAAGGTTTGTCATCGGAAATTGAAAATAAGAGATCAGATTGATCGCAGTGAGATATTTTCCGTGTGAATCTCCATCAATTTCGAGATGCCATCGTGTAATAATATCGTCGCTAATAAGAAGTTCATTAACTTCTTTACTGACACGGTCCATCCACTCACTTGCTTTTTCAATGCGATAATTGGTGTCTCCGTTGGTTTGATTTGGCTGACTTTTACGCTCATCAAAATGCCAGACCAATTCAACATCAATCGATGGTGATATATTTACCTCGGTGAGATGTTTTTCTTTCAGCATTGGATGTTTATCCGTACCGTTCAGCTGATTTGCAAGATTTGCTTCACGAAAACTATCCCAATCGAAATTAATGTCTAGTCTTTTGAGATGATTTGTAGAATCTTTCAGATCAATAACGATCTCCAGGCCCGCTGCATTGATTCTGGATTCTTCCCAAGTTTTGAATTTGACAACGTTAATATTTCTCTTGTTCAGCAGGCTATTTATTTTGTTTACTACCGATTGAAAAATAGGATATTGCATAATCGTACTCTTTCAGGTTTAGTCAACTATTTCTCTCGCTCGAATGAATAACTTTTACGCTTTAATATATCTATCAAAGGAGTTAAATCCCAAATTTACAGGACGTAAATTTGAATTCAGTTACTCTCCGCACAAAGATGTTTGGGAGGGATACTTCAGTTCAGAAAAAAGTACAGACCGGCTCATATTTAGCTCAAATCCGTCTGAGACGGCTATTTTTGCTGATAAATTTCGCGGGGCAAAAAAATCAAATGTCACTGAATTTTTTGATCGAATAAAAGATCAGAAAATTTTAACAATTGATCTGGCCGAACAAGACCGAATTCTCTCTATTATATTTGATGGTGGAGCAAAGCTGGTATTTCAGGTTTTTGGCAATAAACCGAACGTCTTTTTAGTCGAAGAAGGGACCATTACTGAATCCTTTAAGGGAAGTGATGAACTGCTGGGAAAATCTGAACCGACTCCCCGGCCGCCAAAGGAGAAATCCTTTCCGGATAAGGAACTGTCGGCAAAGCGGACGATCCTCCATTTTTATCCGGCTTTTCCACGACACCTTGTACAGCCGATTATTGAGCATTTCGATTTAGAAAATAAATCGATGGAGGCCGCCAAAAAAACTGCTGATCTATTGGTTGATGCAATGCTAAATCGAGCGGAGTTCAGAGTATTAAAGGATGGCAATCTCTGTCTGATCCCCGAGGATTTATTACCGATTGAAAATATGGAGACGTTTGACAGCGTAAACGACGCCATTCGGTTTGCCTACTACAAAACATCCAGAGAGCGTCGACTTTCATCCCGTATTCAAACCTTTAAACCTAAACTGGAAGAAACTCTGAAGCGGAATGAATCAACAATCGAGCAGCTCGAGAATGCAGAGAAAGGTCTGGAGCGAGCCGAAAAGTATGAAGAATACGGACACTTGCTGATGTCTCACGCTCACGAAAAAGTTGATCAGGGAACAGAGTCTATCACGGTTCAAAATTTTTATGATGACAATGAGCCCGTTGACATTCCCCTAAAACCAAATCTGACCATTGCAGAGAATGCCCAGCGATACTACGATAAGTCGGCAAAAGCCGTTCGAAGTGTTGAAGAATCAAAAAACAGACTGAAAAAACTTAAAAAAGAGACGAAGAGCCTGAAGTCCATCATTCGATCTTTTAATGAAATTGAAAAAATTTACGAGTTTGACGACTGGTATAAAGAGAACGAAGAAGAGCTAAAGCGACTCGGCGTTCTTTCAAAAGCCAAACAAGTTACATCTCTCCCCTACAAGAGAAAATCAATTGACGGTTATGAAGTTTGGATTGGGAAAAATGCAAAAAGTAACGATCGGCTGACAACCGACGCTCATAAAGAGGATGTTTGGTTACACGCTCGTGGTGTTTCCGGATCGCACGTGGTTATTCGTATGAATAATCAAAAAGAGATGCCGCCAAAACATGTGATTTTGAAAGCAGCTGCCATGGCTGCCTGGAACTCAAAGGCTAAAGGGAGTAAACTGGCGCCGGTGATTGTTACAAAACGAAAATACGTTACGAAACCGAAAGGTTCGGCCACAGGTGCCGTAAGAGTACAGCGAGAAGAAGTAGAAATGGTAACACCACAAAAGGATTTTTAATGATTGACAACCTGCTAACTCAACCTCTTTTTCTGTGCGGGATGATGGGATCCGGAAAGTCCACCATTGGAAAAACTCTCGCACAGAAACTCTCTGTACCCTTTCACGATCTGGATCATCTAATTATAAAGAAGAGCGGTAAAAGTATACCTGAAATTTTTGAACGTGAGGGCGAAGAAAGCTTCAGACAAATTGAAAAAGATCTGATCATTCAGTTTTCTCAAACTGCAGATGGAATTATCGCTCTCGGTGGAGGAACTCTTCAAAATCAACAGATTACAGACCATGTAAAGCTGAACGGCTGGCTCGTATTTCTGGATTGTAAACCCGATACTCTTTACAATCGGTTGAAAGACAGTTCCGATCGGCCTATGATATCAAGCTTGAGTGAAGAAGAATTAAAATTAAAAATCACCACTTTACTTGATGATCGCATGAAGTTTTATGAGCAGGCTCACTTCAGCGTTGAGTGCAGAGACAAAGATGTTGACACTATTTTGGAAGAACTGATTCAAAAACTAAAATTTTATGAACAAAAATATAGAGGTTAAAACTTCTCAACAGTCGTACCGGGCTATTGTGGGAGAAGAAATTTTTGAGGAGCAGATCAAAGAAATTTCTGACTCTTTTCAAGGGGATATTAATTTTTTACTGGTTGATGAGAATGTTGAAAAACATCACTCAGATATAATTGATCGTGCTTTTGAAGCTACAGAAAAAAAGTTCTTCCTGATGTCTGTCCCCGAGGGAGAAAAAAGTAAATCGATCTCTTTCTGGAAAACCTGTGTAGAATTCCTGCTGGAAAACGGTGTGCGCCGCAATACTCCCGTTTTTGTAATGGGTGGCGGCGTAACGGGAGACGTTGGCGGTTTTGCTGCTGCATCGGCCCTTCGCGGAGTTCCGCTCATTCATATCCCAACCACTGTTTTGGCGATGGTAGACAGTTCAATCGGAGGAAAAACCGGAGTCAATCATTCAACCGGGAAGAATTTGATCGGAGCTTTTTATCAACCCAAAAAAGTAGTTGCCGACATTGCGTTTCTGGATTCACTGCCGCGAAATGAATGGACTAACGGGCTCAGTGAAATTTTAAAATACGGTGCAATTGAAAGAGCTGATATTTTTGATAGAGCCACATTTTTCCTGGAAGATGACATTTCAAATATTTCTCATGATCAACTTATAAATCTTATTGCAGACTGTATTCAAATTAAGGCGGATATTGTAGAAAAAGATGAGTTTGAAGGGAACATTCGAGCCTATTTAAACTTTGGACATACGTTTGCTCATGCTCTCGAAAAAGCTTGCGGTTATCAGTCCATCAGTCATGGTGAAGCCGTTTATCTGGGTATGTTGGCCGCTATCGATCTTTCCAACCGCGTTGGCGCTAATTTGAAACCTGATAAACTTCTAAAGTACAGATCATTATACCGTTACAGAGTATCAAAAGATCAGTTATCTTTAGATGATTTGATGAATCACATGAAATTCGATAAAAAACGTACCAATCAGCACATTCGGTTCGTTCTGCTCAAAGAGTGGCAGTCTCCCATTCTTAAAGAAGTGGCGTCAGAAAAGCTTATTCATCAAGCCTGGCAAACAGCTCTACAAGAAATCTGAACTTTTACTTTTTAAACCCTCATTACATCTTTGATTTACCGGTGGATATATAACATCTGGAGATTTCTTTTAATCTCTGTTTCCATAACAGTGGGAGTTGCTCTCTCTTTACTGATAATTATAATAGGCGTAGCACAGCTGCCACAGTCTAAAGATTATTTAAAAACTCAAATTGAGAGTACTTTCAAGGAGCAGTTTGAGGGATCGCTTTCCATCAACTCGGTGGAGGGATTTTTGCCGTTTCAAATCAACTTTACCGGCGGACAATTTTATGCCGGCGGCGACCTTTCGCACCCGGCAATTTCTTTCGAAAATGCCAGGGTGGATATTAACTGGTGGGATCTGCTTCAGAAAAACCTGACGGTTGATTCCTTTGAGCTTCAGGAACCGGCAATACATATTTCGCGCAATGAAGAGGGCTTGAATATCGCCCAAATATTCGTTCAACGAACTACAGAAGAAACTTCTCCTGAAACAAGCGAAGATTTTGATTCGGTTGATGATATCAGAATTTTTGATGAAATCAATCTTTACGCCCCCCGATTGTCTATTGTAAATGGGTCCATACTTACAGCTTCCGGTATTACACTGCCCGAGAATCTCCATTTACCAAATTCACTGAACATATCGAACTTGAATGCAGATCTTTTTCTTGAGATTACAGATTCTCAGCTTTTCGCGGATATCTCAAATTTTAGTGCCACACTACCCGATACTCCCTATCAATTTGTAAGAATCGAAGGACAGTTTTACAATGATGATCGCTTTTTCGAAGTGAATGGACTGAATATCAGCACTGCAGAAAGTGAGCTCGATTTGAGTTTTGAAGCACAACCCGTTTCTCTGTTCAGGCAAAATCGATCCTTAAGAGAACAGTTTTTAGATGCTGAATATCGCACTACCATTAACACTGCGAATTTCTCCAATACTTTTGTGCGGCTCTTTGTACCTCAATTCCCGAATCTTGACGAGGATTTAAGTTTTGAAGCACAGGCGGAAGGAACGGCTGAAAACTTTTTCATCGACCGCTTTCAGGCTCTTTTGGGTGAGTCTGCAGTAATCGCCACAGCCACGGTTAAAAACATGTTTACGGACGAAATCAACTACGAGGCACAGGTGGAAAATATCGTCCTACAGCCCGATCAGTTCCAGTGGATTTCTGACAACTATTTAAACCGGTTTGACACTGAACTCTATCAGAATGCAATCATTCGCGGCGACCTTTTCGGCAATTTACAAGAAACCGGTGGCGATTTAAGTGTAGAAACAGAAGCCGGATCGCTGATGCTCAATCTTTTTATGAATCACAGAGAAGATTCTGGTTATGAACTGCTTGCTGAACTTGATTCATTAAATATATCGCCAATCCTGAAAGACACTCTTTTAACCACTCGGCTGAACGGACGAATTGCCCTGGCCGGATCAGGTTTCGATAAAAATGCTGCTCTCAATGCCTCAGTTGATTTTTCCGGAAGCACAATCCGTGATCTTGATTTTCAGCAAATTGTCGGTGAAGCGGATTACTCAAATGAGCAACTCAACTACTCAGTTCAACTCGGGGATGAGTTTGGATCGCTTCAGGCAGAAGGCCGGTACCTTGAGAATGCAGATTATCCGGAGTTTAGTGTAGAAGGTTCCATCCAGAATTTTAATTTTGCTACATACACAAACTACTTCGAAACGGATGAAACAGACTTTAACGCAACATTTTCCGGTCTAATTAGGGGAGATAACATAGACACGGCACACGGACGAATCAGCGTAGAAGTGGACCGTTTTATCTCAGGCACCGATACACTTCGTTCACACCAGTTATATGCCGATCTCAGTCCGCCTAACCAGCAGCCACGAGTGTTACGATTTACCAGCTCTTTCTTTGATGGAGTAATTGAGGGAACCATAGCGCCAACTACTATTCAAGGATTTGCAGCGTACTGGAACAGCTATCTTCAGGAGAGAATCCGCAGAGAAGTACTCTTCGACCGGGATTTTGTATTGGCTGACATAGAGTTTAATGAAGAATCCTTTGAATATCCGGAACTTGATCTTTCTCTTCAGCTATCCGTAAAAGATCTTAACCTTTTGAGACACTATCTGCCTGATCTTCCGGAACTGGAAAGCAATGCAAGGCTTACCGCATCACTCAATGCCTCCGATAGTTCACTACTCATGTCGGGAACACTCTTTGAAGAAAACTTTCAGTCCGGTAACGTAAGCGCTAGAAATTTAAATACGTCCCTTTCAGCTGAGTTCAATTACGGAGAATCGATTCGCGATTTCGGAAATCTGGATCTCCAGGTTAACAGCGGTGAGATTACCGTAAACGAGATGACTTTTTTAGATAGTTATCTTAATTTTTCGATGAGAAATGATTCACTCCAGTTGCAGCAACAATTTGTACGAGATGACAATATCGAAATCCAGTCAACCCTGAACGGGGCACTGAGCCCGGGACAATTTGAAGTAACCATAAATGATCTTCTTATTGGAACACCTCAATACAACTGGCGTTCTGATGGTACCTCTCAATTTATCTATACAGATAACAATAAACTCACATTAAACGATGTGCGTCTCACAAGTGACCAGGGTCTGTTTGAGATAGACGGTACATTAAGCGATGCCTTCGAAGATTCCGTTGACATCAGGATTGATAATTTCGACCTGTCCAGAATATCTGATCTGATAGGCGGACGAATCTCCTTTTCAGGTATCCTGAACGGTGAGTTTATCACACGCTCGTTAACACAAATACCAAGCATTCAGGGTAACGTCAATATTGAAGAAGCAAGAGTTAATGGACGGCTGATCGGAGATGTAGATTTAAACAGCGATTTTAATTCCGATGAAAACAGATTCGATACAAACGTTCGCGTATTTACCGATCCGGAAAAATACTCCGACTATATTGAATCAAATGATGGTATTGGCCAGGATCTCAGGCTTAACGGTTATATAAAAATTCCGGATGAACAAACCGATCCTGATGCTGAACTCTTCTACTTTGATGCCGATTTACGTGAAATTGACCTTTGGATTGTGGAATTCATTGTACCCAATATTGTTGCGTCTATGCAGGGACGAGGCGTGGGAACAGGATTTATTTCGGGTAACAGAACGGATTTCGACTTTAATTCAGATTTTTCTGTGGAGGAAGCGGAAGGCACACCATTCTTTACCAATGTTGATTACAAGCTTGGGGGAGAAATAAACTTCAACAAGAGTGATGGGCTTACATTTACTGATGTCCGATTAACTGATCACCGTGGCGGTACGGGAAGATTAACCGGTGTAGTTGACCTTAATAATTTTCAACCGGGCACAACCATGGACTTAACGATTGATCTGAACAATCTACAGTTCATGAATAACTCTTACGACCCCGATGTGCCTTTTTATGGAAGTATGTATGGCACAGGCCAGGCTCAAATCACCGGATCAAATACCAGTCCGTTTCTTAGAACTAACGGCGCGGTTTCAATCTCACCCGACTCCAGAATATCCGTTCCACTTCAGGAAGAGACCGAATTTGAACAGGACCGACGATTTATCCGGTTTGTTGACACATTTGACCTATCCATACTTGAGGAAAGGTTACGGCAGCAGGCAGAAGAAGATGGAGAAAACGGCTCCACTCCCGAAGAGCTGACGTTTATAGAGCTTTTCACCATGGATATGCAGTTTACCGCTGACAATCCAATCAACGTTCAGATGATTTTCGACCCCGTTACTAACGAAATTCTAAATGCAAACGGTACCGGACAGGTTCGCATTCTCCTCGAAGATCAAGACGTGAGCATGTTTGGCCGGTTCAATATTCAGGGCGGTGATTATCAATTTGTTAGTGGAGATATATTTACTCGCAGATTTACGCTGGAAGAAGGCGGTTCGATTAGCTGGCAGGGAGACTTAATAGACGCCGGCCTGGACGTAACCGCAATTTACCGTGCGCGGCCAGTTATCTCTACTCTCCTCTCATCCAACGCGGCTTCAGCCACTCCGGAAAGCGGACAACGAATACCTATTGAATTGGTTCTGCAAATTGGCGGAACCATTACCCAGGTTCAAAACGAATTTTTCTTCAGAGCCCCTTCAGGTATAGATGGTACTATTGATCCTACGCTGGCAACCCAGATCAATAATCTGAACCAGAATGAACAGGAAAAATTAATACAAGCAACCAGTATTCTTTTAAGCGGTAACTTTATTCCGTCGAGCCAGGCACAGGGCTTAAGTCTGGGAGAAGGGTTTTCGGGAACAGCGGCCGTTGTAAACCCACTGCTCTCGAGTCAGGTTATTAATCCGCTTCTGTCAAATCAGATAAATTCCCTTCTCAGAAGTGATATTACCTTCGATATAGATTTAAACCTCACCGCTTTCAATGAAGTGGATTTAGGAGTAGCTTTGCGTTTGTTCGATGATCGTGTGATTTTACGGCGCGAAGGACAAATAACCGGTGAACAGAGTGATATTGGAGATTTAGGTGCTACGTACAGAATAAATCGTACCTTCTCCCTTACGGCTTTTCACAGGCAGGATCCTACTTTAAGCTACACAAGCAGTGTAGAAAGCCGGCAGACGCAGGAAATGAACGGCGTCGGTCTCGAAGCCCAGGTACAGTTTAATACCTGGCAACAGTTCAAAAAGCGTATATCGAACGCTTTCAGAGGTTTATTCGGTTTAAACAAAAGGGATGACGAATCGGAAAGTTCAGAAAATAATACAGGCGATTCAATTACAGAAAATAATTAGTTAACAAAAATACAGAATGAGTAAAAAAGACAGATTAAGCTCTTTAGAAAAAAGAATCATAGAAATTTTAAAATCCTATCCGGACGCATCCATACCAATTCCATTACTGATGGATGCCTTATCTTTACCGAAAAAGGGAGAGAAAAAAATAAAGAAAGCCGTAAACCGGCTCAAGCAGCTTGGTCACGTATTTGTAACCAAAGGAAATTTAGTACGCCTTAATGAGGCTACAGAGGATGATGATAATGTTTACACCGGAACCCTGGACGTAACCAGTCACGGAGACGGTTATGTAATTGTTGAAGGCAGAGATCAGGATATTAAAATCTCTCAGCGCTTCATGGGCACTGCCCTGAACGGTGATACCGTTAAAGTAAAACTTACCGGCTATCACAAGAAGAGCAATAAACCCATGGGCAAAATTGAGGAAGTTGAAGAAAGGGCTGATTCTCTTCTTGTGGGTACCCTCAAAGAAGTTGCCAAAAACACCTATTTGATAGAAACAGATCATCAATCCTCGCGGGTCGATTTTTTCGTGGACCCTAAAGATATGAATGATGCCAAACCCGGTGATAAAGTTACGTTCAGGTTGATTCAGTGGGAAGATGTGAGAGGATATCCTCAGGCAAAAATCCAAAAAACATTTGGGCCTGCCGGAAGCAACGAAGCGAATGTGCTCTCAATTTTAGCCGAAAAGCAGTTCGAATCTTCTTTCCCGCCCGAAGTTGAGAAGTTTGCCGAAGAGATACCGGAAAAAATTCCGGAAGACGAAATTAAGCGGCGCAAGGATATGCGCGAGGAAGTGGTTCTGACAATAGACCCCGCCGATGCGAAAGATTTTGACGACGGCTTGAGTATTGAAATACTCGATAACGGGAACTACTATCTTGGGGTACATATTGCGGATGTTACGCACTATATGCCGAGAAGCACCGTATTGGATGATGAAGCCATCGACAGAGCAACCAGCGTCTACCTGGTGGACCGGGTGATACCTATGCTTCCTGAATACCTGAGTAACGGCGTTTGCAGTTTGCGGCCACATGAAGATAAACTGGCATACAGCTGCTTCATGGAAATAGCTCCAAACGGCAAGTTAATTGACTACTCCATAGAAGAGACTGTCATTCATTCCAAACAACGTTTTGTTTACGATGAAGTACAGGAAATTCTGGATGGAAACGCAGATCACCCTTTCAAAACAGAGCTCAAAACACTTGAGAAATTAGCTAATATCTTATTGGATAAACGATTCAATCAGGGATCCATCAACTTTGAAACACCCGAACCTAAGTTTGTTCTGGATGATGACGGCAAGCCGGTTGACGTTATAGTGAAAGAACGTATTTTCGCTCATCGCTTGATTGAAGAGTGCATGCTTATGGCCAATAAAACAGTTGCACTTCATACAGACTCTTTACGAAAGAAAGTACGCGGTGAAAAAACGGCCAAAAGTGATCACCCGTTTCTATACCGCGTTCACGGTGAGCCGGACTTAGAAAAACTGAACAACATCAAGGAAACAGCAAAACCCCTTGGAATTCACTTTGATCTGAAAGGTGGTATTTCTTCAAAGAAAATTAACGATCTGCTCAAGCAGGTTGAGGATACCTCATTGGAAAATATCATTAACGGACTGATGTTGCGTTCAATGGCCAAAGCCGAGTATTCACCAAAAAATATCGGCCATTTTGGGCTTGGTTTTAAACACTATGCACACTTTACCAGTCCAATACGCCGTTATCCTGATGTAATTGTTCATCGCCTGTTGAAACGCTATAATGCCGGATCCAGTGAATACACTTACGATCAGCTGGTTGAACTCGGTGAACATTGCAGCGAGAAAGAGCGTTATGCAGTAGAAGCCGAGCGTGATTCCGTCAAACTAAAACAAGTTGAATTTCTGTCTGAAAGACTTGGTGAAAACTTTAAAGGTACCATCAGCGGTGTAACTGAAAATGGTCTTTACATTCAACTCAATGATATATACTGCGAAGGCATGGTACGCGTTAGCGATCTAAAGGATGACTTTTATGTATTTCACCCAAAATTGCACTGTTTGGTCGGTAGATCAAAAGGCAAAAAATATCGTCTCGGTGATACGATTAACGTAAAAGTTGTCAAAACAGATCTGGAAAAAAGACAGATCGACCTTACCCTAAGCGGTAACTAATTTTTAATAAACTGTGCAAATATGCAGACTCGATACAAATTTTTCCTGATTTTTCTGCTCACTCTATTTCTTGGTACGGCAGTAACAGAACAGCTTTTTGCCCAATATTTCTTTTTTGGAAAAAACCGGGTTCAGTACGATACGTTTGATTGGCGATTCATTGAAACCGATCATTTCGATATCTACTACTACGATTCCAGAAACTACCATTTGGCTCAATTTACTGCAGAAACTGTGGAGTCTTCACTGAAACAGTATAATCAGGTCTTCGATGATCAGCTTACAGATCGTATTCCCGTTATTATTTACGATTCGCACAGTGATTTCTCACAAACAAATGTAGTGCGTCTACCCGTAGACGCTCAGGGAATCGGTGGTGTAACCGATAAGTTCAAAAACAGAATGACGCAACCTTTCATGGGTGATTATGCCGATTTTAGGCGTACTTTACAGCATGAGCTTCTGCATGCTTACATCAACGATGTTTATTATGGTGGTAGTGTACAATCCATCGTTAGTAACAATATTCAGCTCCAATTTCCGCTTTGGTTCGAGGAAGGTTTGGCCGAATACATGTCTCTTAAGTGGGACACCCAAACCGACATGTACATTCGGGACGCAATCTTAAATGATTACCTCCCTCCCATTCAGCAGCTTGGTGGTTTCTTCGCTTATCGCGGTGGTCAGGCATTTTGGTACTTTATTGAAGATCAGTATGGACGGCCAAAAATTACTGAAATATTACAGCGCATTAAATCAACCCGAAATATCAGGCTCTCCCTGGTACAGTCACTCGGTCTCGAAATTGAAGAACTTTCGGAAAGGTGGCAAGAATACTGGAGACAGAGATACTTCCCCGAGGTTGCCGAAAGACAATCTTTAAACAGCGTTGCCACTCAAATTACTACCCGATCTCGATCAGGTTCTTATAACACGAGTCCTGCTATCTCGCCGCGCGGCGATCGTATTGCCATGATCACCAACCGTCGCGGTGTGTTCGATGTGGTTGTAGTAGATGGTACCAGCGGTGAACGCATCAAAACAATAGTGAGTGGCGCAGATAACCCAATGTTTGAGGAGCTAAATATTCTCAACCCAAATCTGAGCTGGTCACCTGACGGCAGTAAAATTACACTCTCAAGTAAATCAGATGGCTCTTACAATTTAGCTATTGTCGATTATGAAACTCTCAACAGTGAGACCATCCGGTTTCCAAGTTTGGACGGTATTAATTCTGTAGCATGGTCTCCCGATGGCAATAAAATTGCTTTTGACGGCAATAGAGGGCCCTATCAGGATATTTTTGTGTACAATTTACAAACCGGTGATTTCCAAACCGTTACGAATGATGTTTTTACAGATGTTGAACCGGCATGGGGTCCCGACTCCGAAACCATTTACTTTGTATCCAACAGAGGTGGGGTATTAGAACCCAATGCAGCCAAGGCCGGATACTCAATCATGCAGGATTACTCATTTTACGAGACTGACCTGTACAGAATTCGTTTGGGAAATAACCGCATTGAGAGACTTACAAGCACATCTAATTGGTCAGAAAGACAACCCACCCTTACCGGAGATGAACGTATGCTTTTTGTTTCCGATCAAAACGGTATTCCGAATATTTATGAGTACGATTTAAATAGCAGAACAGTTTACCCGATTACTGATTTGCAATCCGGTATCATGCAAATTTCTGTTTCCAATGATGGTACAAGAGTTGCTTTCAACTCACTTAATGAAGGATATCCCGATATTTTTATGCTTCGATCACCTTTCGACAGACGGATGAATCGGCAGCTGACACCCAATACATGGGCCCAGGAAAGAGCGGCAACCACTCCCGGCGAGCGCGTACCTGCTATCAGTTATGCACAGGAAATGATTCAAAGCAGAACGCAAGGCAATGTTGTTTCAACCAGGATGTTACAGGATGCACCCGTTACCGGACATGAAAGAATGATTGAGTCGCGGCGTGATACAAGTGATCAAGACACTACTACACAAACGGATCGAATCGATTTTAGAAATTATCAGTTTGGTGAAGCAGTAGTACAAGATACGACCATTGAACTTCGCGACGATCCAAGCAAGTTCGAACCTACTGCAAATACAACGGAGGATGGACTCTTTCAACCTAAGGAGTACCGACTCAGCTTTACTCCGAATTTCAGCTATGCTGCCGGACAAATCAGCACTTATTACGGAACATCGGCCTTTGCATTTGTTACGTTGTCGGATCTATTTGGGGATCATGAAATTTCATTTGGGTCAAACCTTCAGTTCGATCTCAGAAACAGTGATTACACTTTCCAGTATGGATATAAAAAAAATCGCACGAATTTCTTCACATCCTTTTTTCATCAGTCCAGAAACTTTCAAACATTCAGCGGAGAGCTGCTTCGCTTTAGAACGTTCGGAGCTTCAGCGGATTTCCAATACCCGCTAAACCGATTTCAAAGAGTTGATTACGGGGTATCCGGTATTGGATTGGCAAGAGACTTCAGTTCCGTTACAGGTGTAGGAGCAAGCAACCTGAGCAACGAAAGAACTTACTTCCTCTATCCACAGGTTACTTTTACGGGCGACTATACCATTCCCGGATTTATTACTCCACGGGCCGGAAGTCGCTACTCTGTAAGATTCTCAGCCAGCCCTCCACTTACATCGTCAACACCTCAGTTTGCAACACTTTTAGGTGATTACAGAAAATACTTCGATTTGGGCTCAAGATATTCTATTGCGCTTAGGGGTGCCGGAGCCGTTTCTTACGGACGTGATTCTCAAACCTTCTTTATGGGAGGTATGTTGGGCTGGATTAATCAGAGATGGTCGGATGCGGAAATTCCATTCGAACGCCTTGCAGATACCTTTTTCACGCTGCCGGCAACTCCACTTCGGGGTCACGAATTCAATACAATTTATGGTGATAAATTCAGTCTGATCAATGCAGAATTTCGATTCCCACTCTTTGCAGCCGTGCTTCCCGGCCCAATTCCAATTCTTCCGCTTTGGAATATTACAGCCGTCGCATTTGTGGATGCAGGTGCAGCCTGGGGATTTGAAGTACCCTACTCGCGTTTTGTCGATCAAAACGGGGAACCGATTGTTTACTTCGAAAATCCGTCCGGTTTAGACTGGGAAGTTGGCACAAAAAGAGATGAGTTTATTAACCCACAAACGGGTCAGTTGAGAGAAGGTGACCCACAGCAGGGTGATATCCCGGCAAGCTTTGTAGATGGTGACATTTTGATCGGTGCCGGTTTTGGACTGCGAACAATCCTGTTAGGCCTTCCCTTTAGATACGATGTCGGTTGGCCATACGAGAGATCCGGATTTGGGAGCAGCCCGATTCACTACTTCTCTATCGGTATCGATTTTTAATCAATATCTCCAAATAGGGACATAAAAAAACCTCATCTGATAAAAATCGGATGAGGTTTTTTCGTTTTAGAAAAGAATTAAACTATTCGTTTTCCTCGCCGGAAAAGGCGTTGTAAACCATCAACAAATCTTCGGCTACTTCTTCTTTTGTTCGTCCTTCAATTCTGTGACGGGGAATCATTGCTTTGATCTCTCCATCTACAAAAAATGCAAATGCCGGAGAAGAAGGAGGATACTCACTGAAGTATTCTCTGGCTCGCGCGGTAGCTTCTTTATCCTGCCCTGCAAATACGGTTACCAAATGATCAGGTTTATGATCAGCTTTTTCCAACGAAAGACTTACAGCAGGTCTTGCATTACCTGCTGCACAGCCACATACTGAGTTAATTACCATCAGCATGGTTCCTTGATTATACTCCTTCATAATGCGGTCAACATCTTCAGGTGTTTTTAGTTCTTCTACGCCTAAATCCGTAAGTTCTTCGCGCATCCACGAAGTATCGGGACCTACTCCAAATCCAAATTGCATATCTGTCTGATTTTTAAATGCTAAATTTTGTTTGTCTGAATATAACGATATTTCACTACAATATTTTAAACTGCAGAAGCGATTATCTATTGCGATAGAGCTCAAATTGTTAACTTAATTCATCCAACCAATAATTATGATTTTCCGTTTTCATAACCTTTTAGTTATACCCATTCTGCTTTTCGTGGTTTCGTGTGGGAGTACCAATCAATTTAATCCCGCCCCATTAAACTCGTCCATCACTGTTGATGGTAACTTGTCTGATTGGAATACCACCCAAACCTTGTTCGACGATCGCGACCAGGCAAACTACTACTCAGCATACGATGAAGACTTTCTCTATCTGTTTATCGATATTCGCGGTGCAATGAAAGATATGTCGGTCAGAAGATCCGGCTTTACGGTTTACATCAGTGATGATGAAGAAACACGAAAAAGTGTTGGAGTAAGCTTTCCACCGGGAACCTTTAATCTGCTTCGGGAATTTCCGGGCGCTTTCAGTTCATTTACACGAGAAAGCGATTGGATGAGTAAACCTGAAAACCAGGAGTTGATGGAGAATTTGAATGAAGAGCTTTTCGACCGGGTAATGATTATACAGCGTGCCAATAGCGATGGTGATGCTTCATACGGTTTTATCGACTCTTCGCAACTGGAAGTGGATGGAATGAAAATTGCGATTAATTCAGAAAGTCGTACCATCGGGCTTGAAATGAAAATACCAAGAGATGGCACATCTATTTACGGATTTAGCGGTGATAATGTCTGGCTCGGTTTTGCAATTGAACCGCCCGAATTTCGCATTCAGGGAAGTTCGGAATACTCAGCAACTACATCCGGACGCAGAGACCAATATGGCAACCGTCAGCGTCCGCGACGTACATCAAGCGCCGATATATCCCGAAATCTGGGACAAATGGAGCGATGGCATATCATTCAATTTGAAGACTGAGTTTATTAGTTTAACGTGAGTTCGAGATAATTTTACCGATATTCGTCAGTTTGAGCGCAGTTTCGACCGTTTTTTGGTCGGAACGGAGTCGAAAACACATTCCGAGGAAAAAGCATCTTTGAAAATGTATTCAATGTGAATTTTTACATTATTTGAGTCATCTTTGTTTTAACCTTACGTCATTTTAAAACTTAATTCGACTGATCTTTTCAATTAAATCGAGTTGATATGAGATCTATCTTCACAATTCTACTATTTTCACTGATTATTTCAGGATGCTCACTATTTGGCAGCGACGAAGAACCGGCTGAGATCATGTTCACTGTTCAAAACTTTTCTGCTGATGAATTATCAATTACAACAGCGGGTACAAATTCCGGCTTGAACATTTCCAAAAGTGATTTCACAGGTATCGATGATGACCACTTTCCGGGATCAACCAAAAGTTTCAGCACTGATAATGACGGGATGATGACCGTTTCGTTTTCGTTTTTAAATGAAAGCAGCGAACTGTCTGACGGAGAATTTGAACTGGAACTGAGAGAAGACTGGCAGTGGAGTGTGAATTTTCAAATAGGTTCCGCTGACTACAATCCACTCAATGAATGTTTTGGATGCCAATTTTATGAAAGCTTCGAATTAAATTCCATGGCGCTCAGCAATCAAGAAACTGAAGCTGATTCTCTATACGTGGTACTTGGAGGAAATTATATTAGTGAACCGGTAATGTACTAGTTCAAGTCATAATTTTTTTCATAAAAAAAGGCGTCTGAAATCAGACGCCTTTTTAATTCATTAACTATTTCAGGAAAACTTACTTAGCATCCTGGTAGTTTTTCTCAACCTGGTCCCAGTTCACTACATTCCAAAATGCATCAAGGTAATCAGGTCTTCTATTCTGATAGTTTAAATAGTATGCGTGCTCCCAAACATCCACTCCTAGAATTGGAGTAAGTCCATTCATATATGGGCTGTCTTGATTTGCAGTAGAAGCAACTACCAACTCACCTGAGTCATTCACACATAGCCATCCCCAGCCTGATCCAAACTGAGATGCTGCAGTTGAAGAAAATTTCTCTTTAAACTTATCAACACTGCCAAATTTGTCTTTGATGGCTTTGGCCAGATCTCCTGAAGGATTTCCGCCACCTTTAGGCGACATCACTTTCCAGAAAAGGTTGTGATTTGCAAATCCTCCTCCACTATTGATCACTGCCTGTTTTTTATCGGCAGGAACTTCATCAATTCGCTTCAGCACTTCTTCAATATCAAGATCTGCAAACTTATGGCCTTCAAGAGCTGCGTTCAATTTGTTTGTATATCCCTGGTGATGTTTTCCATGGTGAATTTTCATGGTCTTCTCATCAATATGCGGCTCAAGCGCATCGTAATCGTAAGGTAAATCCGGTAGTTCGAATGACATAAATTTTTCTCTTTTTAAATTTAAGTTTATGTTTTGTTAACGCACTTAATAGCATGGCGTTAAACCCTATTCTATTCAGACAAAAAATTACAGACAGAAAACGTTCCAACAAAATTTAAATCTTATTTGGTATTTTGTTTGATGTTGGCTGCTTTTGATAGCTAACTTCAGTCTTATTGCAGTTTTTAAATAATCCAGCACTTATTATGAGTTTTGACTACGACGTAATTATTATCGGCAGTGGCCCGGCCGGATTCTCCTGTGCCATGCAAAGCACCAAATTTGACAAGAAAGTTTTAATTGTTGAAGCAGACGATAATCACCTTGGAGGTTCCTGGCTTAATAAAGGAACGGTTCCCAGTAAAGCGCTAAGAGAGGCCGCTGATCTGATTCAGGATTTCCATTCTCAGTTTGGTGACGAAAAAGGCAGAAAACCCTACGAACGATTTAAAATGGATGATTTGCTTAGCTACAAAAAAGTAGCCCTGGAAAGTAAAAACAAAAAGGTGAAAACCGATCTGATAAAAAATGAGGTGGAAACAGCAAGAGGCTGGGGTGAAATAGTAGATGAACACACAGTCAAAGTTAAAACAAGCCTGAACCAATCTGTTACCTACTCCACAGAAAATATTTTAATTGCCACTGGAAGCAGTCCCGAACCGCCAAAAAATTTCGATATTGATCATAAAAACGTTCTGGACTACAACTCCATTTTAAATATTACTCACATTCCCAGAAGATTGGTGATTGTCGGGTCCGGCGTAATCAGTTTCGAATATGCCACCATTTTCTCTTCACTCGGTACCACTATTACTATTTTAAGCGATTCAGATGAGTTTCTGCCATTTCTGGATCATGAAATCAAAGAGGATGTTTCAAAAGTATTAAAGAAGAAAGGTATTTTGATCCATTCTATAGCAAGCATCAAGAAAGTAAAACGAAATCCACTCAGAACCTGTACTGAGGTTCTGTTTAAAACTCATAAGGAAGACCGTTTGCAGGTTCTGGAAACAGATCAGGTGTTATACGTTGGCGGTAAGTCGCCTAATACTGAGAATCTTTTTGATGAGAAACTCAATATCAAACTGGATAATGAAGGTTACATACACACAGATGACAATTATCGTACGGGTGTGAAAAATATCTTTGCAGCCGGTGATGTTACCGGAAATCCAACATCAGCATCCACATCATTTGTTCAGGGAAGGCTTGCAGCTTGCAGTATGTTTGATATTCCTTCAGAATCACCATCAGGAGATATTCCCTACGGCATCTACTCAATACCTGAAATTTCAGGTATTGGCTTGACCGAACAGCAAGCTGAGGAACTTGGCATTGAAGTAACCGTTGGAAGAGCCTATTACAAAAACCTCACCTATGCAGACATCAGACATAGAACAGACGGTTTGCTGAAACTGGTATTCCGAACAGACAACCTAAAATTGCTGGGAGTTCATATTTTTGGTGACCAGGCAACAGATCTGATTCATCTCGGGCAGAGTATTATGGCTCAGGATGGAACCATCAAGTACTTCATAGAACATGTACTGAACTATCCTACCTATTCAGAAGCCTACAGAATAGCCGCGTTTAACGGCGTGAACAGGGTTTACAAGGCGGGTGTGAAGTACAAAAATATTTTAGAAAAATAAAAACTTACATACTTCATAAATAAAAAACCGCTGTGATTAACTTTCGCAGCGGTTTTTTTAATGTCTCTATCTACTATCTATACGTAATGAATGGCCATCTTCAGCCCTTCTGAATCAACGGGTGGATTCTGTGGAATTGTTTTGATTCCCTTTTCAACAGATCGCTTTGCAGCAAGGGCCAGCGCCATCGAATCAACAATATCATCTTCATCAACCTGATTTCTGCGAAACTCCTCTTTGATATCCCGAAAGAAATCATCGGCTATCTGTTCACGATCAACAATTAATCCAAGACGATGTCTAAGACCTTTTTTGGTGTTTTTTTTCTGATAGATCATCCCGCCATTCAGATTCATAAAAATCAGTTCGGGGTGACTTTCCAGCACAGATTCTCTTAATTCCTGATGTTCAGATAGAACCTGATCCAGCAATCTAATTTTAGGAGTAATATTCCAGGCCTGAACTGTCAGCTTTTTTTCGGTGTACTCATAACTCTGCATATTGGCCTCAACGTATGAGGGAGCATGCAGTGCGGGTCGAATCGGCGGGCTGAATACACTTGGCGCGTACTCTGCTCCAAGAACTTTTCTAAGCTCTCTATCGCACTCGCGAGTATACTCTTCATCTTCCAATCCGATCGGCATATCAATAAATACACGGTCAAACTCCTGAAGAGCTTTTATAAAATCCTCGTTACTCTCAATTACACGGTACTCGGGATTTTCGTCGAAAGTTGTTAGCATCCACCCTGCCTTACACCCGTCAATTCCTGCAGTTTTCAAATCTTTCTAAGTTAGTTATTAGCTGTTTTTCGTAATGATATGTGAAGCTCTTTTAATTGCTCTTCATCTACTTCACTCGGGCTGTTATCCATCGGGCTTTGGGCTCGCTGATTTTTAGGAAACGCGATAACGTCCCGCAGGCTTTTTGCTCCGGACATTAACATTATAATTCGATCGAGCCCCAATGCAATTCCTCCGTGAGGTGGTGCTCCATATTTAAAAGCGTCCAGCAGGAACCCGAATTTCTCTTCAGCTTCTTGTTCATCGATACCGAGTAACGCAAACATGCGCTGCTGAAGTTCCGATGTATGAATACGAATAGATCCGCCACCGATTTCATTACCGTTCAGCACCAAGTCGTAAGCTCTCGCTTTAACTGATTTCGGATCAGACTCGAGCTTGTCAACATCTTCCTCTTTTGGAGAGGTAAATGGATGATGTAGAGCGTGGTATCGCAAATCCTCCTTCGACCACTCAACCAATGGAAAATCGGTAACCCATAAAAACCGGGTCTGATCTTTATCAATCAAATCAAACTGATTTCCTATGATTAATCGTAAACCACCCATCTGCTTGTACACATCCGGCGCCGGCCCGGCCAGAATCAGAACCAGGTCCCCATCTTCTGCTTTGGAGGTATTGGCTATGTTTTGCATGGTCTCATCGTCCAGGAATTTCCCAACGCTACAGGTAATTTCCCCTTCGTTAAGTTTCATGAAAATCATACCGGCAGCTCCCGTTTCTGATGTCACTTTATCAGTCAATCTGTCCAAGGCTCCGCGCCCCATGGTTCCTTCACCCGGAACGGTAATCGAGAGCACACGTCCGCCTTTATCAACGGTTGATTTAAAAATTTTAAACCCGGACTCTGCAACATCATCCGAGATGTCATGAATTTTTACATCAAAACGCAGATCGGGCTTGTCAGATCCGTATGTAGTCATCGCTTCCTCATACGACATTCGGGGGAACGGAGTTTGTAAACCCACATCCAGATGCTCCTTCCAGATTTCTGCCATCAGTTTTTCATGCTCTTGATAGATTACTTCTTCATCTACAAAAGACATCTCCACATCCACCTGCGTAAATTCAGGCTGGCGATCGGCTCGCAGATCTTCATCACGAAAACACTTCACAATTTGGAAATAGCGATCAAATCCCGATACCATCAGCAGCTGCTTATATGTTTGCGGGCTCTGAGGCAGTGCAAAAAACTTACCCGGATTTACACGGCTTGGCACCAGATAATCGCGGGCGCCTTCCGGTGTGGATTTCATAAGTACCGGAGTCTCCACCTCGGAAAAATCACGTTCATGATAAAAATTCCGAATCGTGTGGTATACTTTTGATCGTTAGAATTAAATTCTTCTGCAGCTCTGCTCTTCTAAGATCAAGGTAGCGATGCTTCAGCCGGGTCTCTTCATTTGTTTTCAAGTCATCCTTGATTTCAAATGGAGGAGTTTCCGCTTTTGAATAAACCTTCAGTTCATTCACTTCAACCTCAATCTCTCCGGTTTCCATTTCAGGATTGATGGTCTCTTCGCTTCTATTCAGCACAACTCCCTTCACGCCAATTACATACTCCGACCGTAGATCCTCCGCCATAGAGTGAAGCTCACTGTTCTCCTCATCAAAAACGATCTGTGTAATTCCGTAACGGTCTCTCAAGTCGATAAAAATCACTCCGCCCAAATCACGGCGTTTGGATACCCATCCGTTTAAAACCACTTCTTTTTTCTTATCATCGATTGTAAGTTCACCGCAGGTATGGGTGCGTAACCAACTCATAAAATTCTGTTTAGTATATTTAAAGTCATTTTCTATTTAAGTTTGCTAAAATAAACAATATTGTAACCATTCGCTTATACCCATTTAGAAGTTTTTCATGGAAAATATCCTCCTAATAAATCTTTTTACTTCGTTTTTTCTCTGCGGGCTCATCTGGATCGTTCAACTCGTTCACTATCCATTCTTTATTTACGCTTCTAAAGAGAAGTTTGAAAAAGCTATGGGTTTTCACAGAAAGAGAATCTCACTGATTGTTATTCCGGTCATGTTCGCAGAATTACTGAGTTCTTTCTGGCTTTCATTCTTCTCAAGCACATACACAAATTATCACATAACCGGTTTTATAGTTGTGCTGCTTATTTGGGTAGTTACATTTACCACTCAGGTTCCACTTCACGGTAAACTATCACAAAGTTATGACCACCACGTAATTAACAAACTGGTTAGGTCTAATTGGATTCGGACCCTTCTTTGGTCGACAAAATCAATCATCGGAATTTGGCTGCTTAAGCAGTATTTAATTTTATAAGTAATGATACTTTTTTAGCTGTAATTAGTTAGAAACGAATAATATTTCATCTAACATTCTTTACTTTTTCAAATAAAAAAGTATATTCAAAGTCCTTTTCAACGCAAGTTGGCTTTGGACCATGAATAAAATCAAGGTTTTGATTGCAGAAAATTTTGACATCTACAGACATGGTTTGAGTAGTATACTGTCTGACTCAGCATCAATTTCTGATGTGATAGAGGTAAAGTCTGCAAAGGAGCTAGTCAGAGATTACAAAGATCACCCCGATGCGGTTTGTATTATTTCATCAAACCTGGAAGGCTCCAATATTCACGATTTGATGCAACGGCTAGAACAAAGTACACCTAATCCAAAGGTAGTCATTCTCACATATTCAACTGATGTAAATCATTTGAATCAGTCTTTAAAGGCGGGAGTAAAAGGCTATTTGATGAAAAACTGTTCAGCTAAAGAGCTGCTGGTCGCAGTTAGTGAAGTAGCCAAAGGAGAAAAGTCATTCAGTAAGTCTATCTCCCAAATCATGGCAGACAGATATGCTGATGAGGCTAAAAAACCTTCTAGCGGAAATAAATTAACAAACCGGGAAACCGAAGTTTTAAAACTGATCGTTGAAGGGCACACAAGCCCGGAGATTGCAAAAATGCTTTTCATCAGCCCTAGAACCGTTGAGACCCACCGGTCAAACTTGATGAATAAGCTGAAAATAAAAAATACCGCAGCACTTGTTCGGTATGCTCTTGAAAAAACTGAAATTGGCTGATTACAGTGTGTACGTAAAAGTACGTAGATAAAATTACCCTCTTCTACTTATTGCGCGATCGGCTTGATAAAAGTAAGTTACTTATGCAAATGGGGTAATAGCCGTCTGTAGATGATATTTAGCAGCCTTCTTTGATCGGAGGGCTGCTAATTTTTTTTGGGGATGGTATTCACCGAATCTCACTCTTCATATCGAAACACATCAACTGCCTTTCTCTTTCAATAAAAAAGCCCAACCCAAAGTACATTGGATCAGGCTATGTGTATCGTGGGGCGGACTTGAACCGCCGACCTCCGGGTTATGAATCCGACGCTCTAACCAGCTGAGCTACCACGACATATAAATCAATACATTTCAAATTACAAAAAATCATCGCGTTGCAAGGCTTGAACCGACGTCCCGAACGCTTTCGGGATATGAATCCGACGCTCTAACCAGCTGAGCTACCACGACATATAAATCAATACATTTCAAATTACAAAAAATCATCGCGTTGCAAGGCTTGAACCGACGTCCCGAACGCTTTCGGGATACGAACCCGATGCTCTTATCCTGCCGACACTTCAGAAGTAACTTGTCAGATCATTTATCAGTAAATCAACTCTCTTATCGTTTTCAAGAGAGCATCAAATATATCACTTTTTTTATACAAAGTTGAAACTCAAAACAGCACTTTTCCCAAATTTCTCAAAAAAAAGGCACCCATCCGTTATGGTTTGCATAAATAGCAGTTGTAGCATGAAGATGTCTCTACTTCGTCCCAAAAAACGGGACTTCGATCGACATGACAGCGTGCCGCTGTTATCATTGCGGCGGATCCGGTTTTCAATTAAGTACTCATTCATCAAACCGCCGCAGTTAACACTATTGACTCCTATAATTCTCTTATGCGGCGTAAATCAAAGTCAATTTCAGCTTCCAAACGTCATACGCCGCGTCCTGAACCCCACTCCCTTGTCATATCGTTCAACGGGAGGAACAAAGAGACGACCGGAGTCGAGATATCTCCTTCTTTAAGTAAGAAAGCGAAAGTAAACGAAGTCGAGAAGTCTCCTATTTTTTGCTCCTAACCTCCAAACGAAAGGTGAGAAAAAGTTACTTTACCTTAAGCGCATATCAAGGTATTTTGATACGTCATAAAAATATGCACTGACCTGCTATTTGATAACTAAATGGGCGGGACTTAAAAAATCTGGAAACCACTCTTTACTGATGGCTAAAAAAATAACCGACAGAAACGACGACTACTCTCAATGGTACCTGGATGTGGTAAAAGAGGCTAAACTGGCCGACCACTCGCCGGTTCGCGGATCCATGATAATCCGCCCTAACGGATTTGCACTATGGGAAAACATGAAACAGGCGCTGGATCAGATGTTTAAAGATACAGGACACGAAAATGCCTACTTCCCGCTTTTTATACCAAAATCGTTTCTATCTAAAGAAGCCCAGCATGTAGAAGGTTTTGCAAAAGAATGTGCAGTTGTAACTCACAGCCGATTAAAAAGCGTGGATGGCGGAGTAGAAGTGGATCCCGAATCAAAACTCGAAGAAGAGCTGATTGTTCGCCCAACCTCAGAAACGATTATCTGGGATGCTTATGGCAAATGGATTCAGTCTTACCGTGATCTTCCTATACTCATAAATCAGTGGGCCAATGTGGTTCGATGGGAGATGAGAACCCGCCTGTTTCTCCGAACAATGGAATTTCTATGGCAGGAAGGGCACACAGCTCATGCTACAGAGACTGAAGCAGTAGAAGAGACCCGTAGAATGCTGAATGTCTATAAAACATTTGCTGAAGAGTTTATGGCCATGCCGGTTATCACCGGAGTCAAAACCGAGTCGGAGCGATTTGCAGGCGCGGTTGATACTTACTGTATCGAAGCACTGATGCAGGACGGGAAAGCCCTTCAAGCGGGAACCTCTCATTTTCTGGGACAAAATTTTGCCAAAGCATTTGATGTGAAATTTCAGGACGATGATGGAGAACACAAATATGTCTGGGCTACCAGCTGGGGTGTTTCAACACGCCTGATCGGTGGTTTAATCATGACTCATTCTGATGATAATGGGCTTGTTCTGCCACCAAAACTTGCACCGAACCAGGTTGTGGTTGTTCCAATCTACAGAGGTGATGAGCAGCGAGAAACCGTTTTAAATTATGCTCAGCCAATTATTGATGATCTCCGTGAAAAAGGAATTTCCGTAAAACTGGATAACCGCGACAATTTCAAGCCGGGATGGAAGTTTGCCCAGCACGAAGCTGAAGGTGTGCCGCTAAGAATAGCTGTAGGTCCGCGTGATGTTGAAAATAAAAATCTGGAACTTGCTCGTCGCGATACTTTAGAGAAGAGCATTGTTCCACTTGCCGGAATTGCGGATCATATCGAAGAACTTCTGGAGACTATACAGGACGACCTCTTCAATTCAGCCAAGAAGAGAATGGATGACGCAACCCGTAAGGTTGACAGTTACGAGGAGTTCAAGGAGGAGATTGAAAACGGCGGATTTATCTGGGCTCACTGGGATGGAACAGCGGAAACAGAAGAGAAAATTAAGGAAGAGACGAAAGCTACTATCCGACTTATTCCAATCGATGAAGATGATCCGATTCCAGGAGAGTGCATGGTTACCGGCACCCCCTCAAAACAGCGTGTACTGTTTGCCAGATCTTACTGATATTCATATATGGTTATAAACCCCGACATACCAAAATCGCACCAACTTTATACGGCTGATCAATCTCGCAATATTGATCAAAAGACGATTGAGGAGTTTGGTATAGACGGGTTTACTCTGATGGAAATTGCGGCTAAAGGCGCTGCCAATACTATTCAAAAAGTTACAGGGCTGAACAGGCACGGCCTTTTTATTTGCGGTAAGGGAAACAACGCCGGCGATGCGCTTGCCGCTGCCCGTTATTTGGTTGACAATTCCGATCATGCAGCTACCATTTATTTTGTATTTGGCTCAGACGATCTCAGCCCGGATACCCAAAAAAATCTGGAGCTGCTTCAAAAATTAGATCAACAAGGTCTTCCCATCACGTTTATTGATGATCTCACTGAAAGCGACATCAATACATGTGACTATATTACCGATGGAATATTTGGAACAGGACTAAACAGTGATGTCCGATCCCCCATCGACGAGGTTATTCAGAAAATAAACGGGGCAGGGAAAAAAGTCATCTCCATGGATGTCCCTTCCGGGCTTAACTCCGACACCGGTATGATTCAGGGTATAGCCGTTTCTGCTGATCACACCTGCACTTTTGGAACTCAGAAGATCGGTCTCTTTCTAAACGATGGTCCGGAAATATCGGGCGAAATCTCATTTGTTGATTTGCCATTCCCCTCCTATCTGAGAAAAGATTTTGTGATCAGATTTGATGATGAGCTTCAATCTGAGCTTCCTGAAGTTACCCGAACAGCAAGGCACAAATATGAATCCGGAGTTGTTCATCTTGTAGCCGGCTCAAAGGGATTAACCGGTGCGGCAATTATGGCAGCTAAAAGTGCATGGAAACAGGGTGCTGGATCTGTGATGTTGTATGCACCTGAAAAACTCCTTCCGATATACGAATCGAGTTTGCCCAATATTATTAAAGTGGTGCTGCCCGATTCAGATTCATATAATCCTGATCATACAGAGATTATCCTGAATAAAATTTCTGAGAAACCCGGTGTTCTGTTGATTGGGCCCGGCATTGGTTTAACAACTGATGCGCAGATACTCGCACTCAACCTCCTGAAAGTTTACCAAGGGCCTGCAGTTATTGATGCAGACGCACTATCAGTTTGGGATCAGCTAAAAGAATTTCCAATTGATCAAAAAAAGAACTGGTTGCTAACTCCTCATCCGGGAGAAGCTCGCAACTATTTGAAGTTAATTTTTAGTGACGACTATGAGCGTTTTATAGATACGAGAGAGTTTTCAAAAAAACATCAGCTATCCTTGTTGATGAAGGGAAATCCTGTCTATTTTCACTCGGGCAAACACTCTTTTATATCGGGCTACAACACAACCCCTTTTTCTCGTGCCGGTTTTGGAGACGTGCTTGCAGGAACAATAGCAACCAAATGGGGAATAACCGAGAGTATCCGGTGGGCTCCAATCTTGGCTCTGCTTAGCGGATACAGCACCTATAAAAAATCAAACTCATCTCCATTTGGCCCTGAGCATCTCCTATGTTGAATAAATTTTTTAGCTTTTTGACCAAAAATAAAAAGGTCATTTACACTCTATTCATACTGATTACTGTTGCAATTTTTGCCCTTACACTTCTACCCGCAAACAGATTGGGAAGCAACAGGCTTTTTCAATACGATAAACTGGGGCATTTTATGATGTTTTTTTCCTGGACTTTTTTATTCGGCCTATTGCACATCTCCCGCAAACGAGAAGAAAGCAATTTGGTCTTTATCTTCTTTGCAGGAGCGTTATTCGGTATTGGCATAGAAATCCTTCAGGGCTTAATGTCATTTGGCCGTTCCATTGATCTATATGATGCAATCGCTGACATATTTGGTACCATAACCGCAACTTTTCTACTTTTTTTAACTAAACCTCCCTATCCACCGGAATAGGGTTTGTAAGTTTCTTGGAACTGAATTATAATATCAAACTCCAACTAAACGTTGGATAATTACCTTCAAATCGTTTATACTTGACCTAAGCGTATTTAATCCTTTTAAAAACCCCTTAAACAATGATTGAACGAAAAAAACCGGATGCTGACTTACGAAATTACTATACAGTATTTTGGGAGTTAGGTCTGTTGGCTGCACTGGTAATTTTTATTATCGCTGTACGAATTGATTTAACCAGTGAAAATCCAGAAGAGTACACAATGGACGAACAGGAAGTTGTGGAGATGGAAGAAATTATTCAAACACGTCAAATTGAAACACCTCCTCCACCACCAAGACCTCCGGTACCTGTTGAAGTTCCTAACGATGAGATCATTGAAGACGTTGAAATAAACATCTCTGCTGATCTTGATTTAGGCGGAGCTTTGAGTGCTCCACCACCACCTCCACCGGCTGAAGAAGAAGAGGAAGAAGATTTCTTCGTTGTTGTAGAGGAAATGCCGGAATTGATTGGTGGCCTTGGTGAACTTCAGAGGAAAATAAATTATCCTGAAATGGCAAGACGTGCAGGTATTGAAGGACGTGTTTACATTCAGTTTATTGTAAACGAACAGGGTCAGGTTGAAAACCCACGTGTCATTCGTGGAATTGGCGGTGGTGCTGACGAGGAAGCTTTAAGAGTTGTAAGTCAGGCAGAATTCAAGCCGGGCATGCAGCGCGGACGTCCGGTTAGAGTACAGTATAGTTTGCCGATTTTCTTCAGGCTACAAAACTAATACTCTTTACTAACAACATTTTAAAAGCGTTTTGGATTAACTTCTGAAACGCTTTTTTTATTTTCTGCAGACTATTTTTCTACAAAGGTTTTTATCACATCCACTAAATTCTGATAACCCACCCTATTTAAAGCTTCGAATGGTTCAACCCACTCCAGGTCTGTAATCCCCTCTTCTTTTTGTGGTGTTAAATCTTTTATCTGAGTTGCTTCCATTGAAAACCAGTAGGTTTTCTTGCCAATTTTCTCTCCATTCATTTCATACTCGTGATATGTCTCACAAAGAAACTCATGAATAGCTGGTAAAGGAACACCTACTTCTTCTGCCACTTCTCTTGCCGAACACTCCTCAATAGACTCTCCATCTTCCAGTTTTCCTTTGGGAAGATCCCAGACACCGTTTCTTTTTATCAATAAAATAGTTGGGGGTGAATTTTCTTTATTGTAAAGCACACCCCCGCCAGCCTTAATAATCTTCAAAATATTAATTCTTAGATTTCTTGTCCTCTTCTCCGTCACCTTTCTTCTTCTCGTCTGCGTAATTCAATCGAAGATTAGTGAGGGTTTGCTCCAGGTATTCACTCACCTCTTTAGGCAGATTTCCTTTCGTAAACTGTTGCAGCATGTTTAAAGTGTCAATCGCGAATTTTGCAGAGCTCAAATCCCTTTCAATTTTTTCGGTCTGCGGATTCTGAATCTTACCCATACCCATCATAGCAATTTGCTGATGCTGCTGAATAAGCATTACAAAAAGTAGTTGTTGCTGCTGTTCCGGACTTAGATTTTCCGGTGTTTTTTCATTTTCTTTACTCATAATTATTGGTTCGTTCTTATTTAAATTCAATGCGATGAAAACGTAAAGAGTTTGTATACTTATATGAACCTGAAAATACAAAAACAAAAGACTAAATGGCTACTATTCAACCCTTCAAGGGATGGCTTCCCAAGCCGGAGCATGCTGATGAAATTGCATGTGTCCCATATGATGTCATAAACACTGAAGAAGCTATAGAGCTTGCCAAAGGAAAACCTAACAGCTATTTACACGTTATACGGCCCGAAATAGATCTCCCTGAGGATACACCTTTTAACGATGATCGCGTATATAAAAAAGGAGCTGAGAATTTAAAATCGCTTTTAAAGTCTAAGCTTTTTGAACAAGATGAAAAGCCTGCGGTTTATATTTATCAGATGGAGACTGAAAATCATACTCAAACCGGTGTATTTACCTGCGCCTCTGTTCAAGACTATGATGACGATACTATTTTAAAACATGAGTTGACCCGTCCTGATAAAGAGGACGACAGAACCAAACACATTCTCACGCAGGAGGCTCATGCTGAACCGGTTATGCTTACCTATCGTGATTCTGAAGATGTCTCATTCCAAATCGAAAAAATAACGCTCACAAATCCACCCTATATCGAACATAAAGGTGAAGGAGGCGTTGTTCACAGGATATGGAAGACCTATACCACCGCTGATTTCGTAAAAGGTTTTTCTGAAATTGAGCACTTATATATTGCAGATGGTCACCATCGATGTAAGAGTGCGTCCAGAGTTGCGGAACAGCTTCGGAATGAGAGGAATGTATTCCCGGGAGAAGCAGAATTTGAATACTTTCCGGTTGTTCTTTTCCCAATGTCTCAAATGAAAATCCTGCCCTACAACAGGGTAATCAAATCTGTTTCTGAAAAGAAGTTTAACGAAATTGAAAAGAAGTTTAATCTGACTCAAACCGACCAAAAGTCACCCGCCGAGAAAGGCACAATCTCTATCTACTACTCCGGTAAGTGGTGGAGCATGAATCTGCCTGATGCATCATCAGAGAGTATCTCATCATCGCTCGATGTAGCTCGCCTGCAGGATGGGTTTTTAAACCCTGAATTTGGTATCGAAAATCCCAGAACTGATAAAAACATCAGTTTTGTCGGCGGAATCAGGGGCACAAAAGAGCTCGAAAAACTTGTTGATGCGGGCAAATACGATTTGGCAATCAGCATGTATCCAACAGATATTCAGGAGCTTTTGGATGTTTCTGATGCCGGTGAACTTATGCCACCAAAATCTACCTGGTTTGAGCCAAAAATTAAATCCGGTTTAATCGTACACACATTTTAAAAAATAATACCATTATGAAAAGAGTACACAATTTTAGCGCTGGTCCGGCAACACTTCCTTTATCAGTTTTAGAAAAGGTGCAAAATGAACTGATCGATTATAAAGGAAAAGGTGCCTCTATCATAGAAATGAGTCATCGAAGCCCTGAATATACCGAGGTTAACCGTCAGGCGGTTGAAAGACTAAAAGAAATTACCGGTGCCGATGATGACTGGGAAATTTTATTTCTGCAGGGAGGTGCAAGCAGCCAATTTATGATGGCGCCCCACAATTTCCTGAATACAGAACGTATCGCAAATTATATCGATACCGGAACATGGTCTGCAAAGGCGATTAAAGAGGCTAAACTTTATGGTAAAGTACACACATCATTCTCAGGAAAAGAAGGCGCATACAGCCATATTCCAACGAACGATGAGCTTAGTTTTGCAGATGGTGCAATCTACACTCACTTTACAAGTAACAACACTGTGGCAGGAACACAGTTTCCTTCAGAGCCGAAAAGTAATGCTCCGCTGGTGTGTGATGCTTCATCCGACTTTTTATCCCGCCCCCTCGACCTGGAAAAATATGGCCTGATCTATGCGGGAGCACAAAAAAATGTAGGGCCGGCAGGTGTTACAGTTGTGATGATCCGAAAATCATTTTTGGAAAAACAGCGACCCGAAGCTATCCCAACCATCCTGAACTATAAAACCCACGTGGAAAAACTTTTCAATACTCCACCCGTTTTTGCGGTTTACATGGTCAACTATGTTCTGGAGTGGATTCAGGAAAAGGGCGGTCTATCTTACTTTGAAAAATTTAGCAATCAAAAATCTGATCTGATCTATTCGGAAATTGATCAGGATGAATTTTACAGAGGAACTGTGGAGAAGGATGCCCGTTCCAAAATGAATGTTACCTTTAGATTACCCTCAGAAGAACTCGAGAAGAAATTTATCACTGAAGCAGCTTCTCAAAATCTCATGAATCTGAAAGGGCACAGAAGTGTAGGCGGTGTAAGAGCCAGTATCTACAACGCATGTGAAATGGAGAGTGTTAAAGCCCTCGTTGATTTCATGAGCGACTTTAAAACAAAGAATGGATAACCTGATTTAAATATTCATCGGATGACATGTGGCGTCATCCGATGTAATATTTATTGATTCTATATCAGCCCGAAAAGTGTAAGAATGTGATCTACACTGTTGGGTATAAAAAATATCATATAAAGAATTCCCCAGATTGCACCGGCTATATGGGCTTCATGATTCACATTTCCTCCCTCCCGTTTACTTTCAAACACGCTGTAGAGCAAAAATAGAATCCCAAAAATCCAGGCGGGTATTGGAATGGGCAATAGAATAATGACAATTTTTTCTGTCGGATAGAGAAATATAAAACCGAACAGAACACTTTCAACGGCACCGGAAGCTCCAAGTGTAGCGTAGTTTGGATTTTCCCGATGGCGCACCAATGAGGGAATTGCAGAAAATACCAAACCGGAAAAATAGAGAGCGAGATAGTGATATGTGCCAATTGTCTGCTCTATCACAACACCAAAAAAGAAGAGTACAAACATATTTACCAACAGATGCCCTATTCCGGCATGTAAAAAACCTGATGTGATCACTTCATACCAAGTTCCGTCCCTTACGGTTCTGTAAGGCCTGAGCATTCCCAAATCCATTACTTTTGGGTTTATATATAAAGCGATAATTGATATGAAACCTGTGACTGCAATAAGTGTTAGAGTAACCGTCATAAATAATCTCAGTTTTGAAAGAAACCATGAATATAATAAAACGGTAATTCTTTAGAGCATGAACTTTCTTTTACCGGATTTTTCTTAAGCGTTTAAATTGCTAATTTCTTCCATCTCGAAATCCATATTAATTAATCAACCAAAGCATGTACCGGGTTTTTAAACAGCTACTGCTACTCTCTTTTGCGGTATTATTTATTTCTTCTTGTGGAATTACCCGAAAGAGCTCTGCGCCCGATCGGGCCGATTACTCTGATTTTTCTCCCGGTGCTGTAATTGAATCCGGTGTAGCCAGCTGGTATGGTCCAAACTTCCACGGAAAGCTTACAGCGAACGGAGAAACCTACAACATGGATGGTTTAACAGCTGCTCATCGCAGTCTTCCGTTTAACACGGTCGTTCAGGTTGAAAATAAAGTCAATGGCAAAACTGTAATTGTCAGAATTAACGACAGGGGACCATACGCTCACAACAGAATTATCGATCTGTCCCGTAAAGCAGCCCGGGAAATTGACATGATTGATGCGGGAACCGCAAACGTAGAGATCTTTCTGGTGGAGGAAGGAGACCGTCCCCTATCCGATCAAAACATGGGAAGTATAGAAACTTTTACAGTTCAGCTGGCATCTTTCCAAACCCGTAGCGAAGCTGAAAATTTTCTAAAACAGATATCCGGTGCAAGAATAGAGACTGTTCCTGTAGCAGGTAACACTGTATACAGAATTTACTACGGTACTTACGATAAACCGGAAGAAGCGCGTACCACCATGCAACGGTTGAAAAGGCAAGGTTTTGATGGTTTTGTGAAACAGACACAGAATTAACCCGAATAATTCACGATAGAGCATATTAAAAAGTGTTATACTGTTGATATTAATGATATTTATATGTTTTATCACGTTTCCCAAATTTGGGCTTAAATTGTTTCAGCAAAATTTTACTGTGTACGGCGTTGAATTGAAAATAGTTTACTCAGGGTACCTCAGTACCCTTCCGTCACCATTCCCACTTCGCCTTGTTCACACTTAAATTTCTTGGTGAATAATCCGGGTTAAATTTGTACCCATTTTATGGATTGATTTTTCCATCAATAGGGTTAACATGCCATAACTCAAAATCAATTTATATGAAAAAAGATATCATCGTTATTGGGAGTGGATTTGGCGGGCTTGCCACAGCTTCCAGGCTATTATCAAAGGGACACAACGTTAAAGTATTTGAAAAAAGAGATAAACCCGGTGGGCGGGCATATGTATACGAAATAAATGGCTTCAAATTTGATGGAGGACCTACCGTTATTACCGCTCCGTTTATGTTTGATGACATCTATGAAGCCGCCGGCAAAAAGCGTGAAGATTATTTTGAACTCGTTCCTTGTGATCCATTCTACAGAATTTTTGACCATCACGGAGAACCGTTCGACTATAATAATGATCACGAATTTATTTTGTCAGAAATCGATAAGAGAAATCCATCTGACAAAAAGGGCTACGGAGAGTTTATCAAAACAACAAAGCCTATTTTTGAAAAGGGATTTGTTGAGCTGGCAGATAAGCCTTTCCTGAAATTTACCGACATGCTGAAAGTGGCTCCCGATCTCATCAAGCTGCAGTCACATAAATCAGTTTACAAATATGTCTCACAATTTATCGAAGATGATTTTCTGAGACGCGCATTTTCTTTTCACCCGCTTCTGGTTGGTGGAAACCCTTTTGACACTACTTCCATTTACTCGATGATCCACTACCTGGAGCGCGAGTGGGGAGTTCATTACGCAATGGGCGGAACAGGATCCATCGTAAACGGTCTGGTAAAATTGATCGAAGAGCAGGGAGGAGAAATCCATCTCAACTCCGAAATTGATGAAATATTGGTGGAAAATGGAGAGGCAAAAGGAATCCGGTTAAAAGATGGCACCGTCCATAACGCCGATATCGTGGTAAGCAATGCAGATGTTGCTTTCACGTATAAAAACCTGATCGACAAAAAACATCGCAAAAAATACACCGATCGAAAAATTGAGCGCACGAAGTACAGTATGTCACTTTTTGTGATCTATTTTGGCACGAAAAAACGCTACAACGACACCAACCTCGAGCACCACAATATCATTTTAAGCGAGCGGTACAAGGGCTTACTGGAAGACATCTTCCGCAAGAAAAAACTCTCTGATGATTTCTCTTTGTATCTGCACATGCCTACTAAAACAGATCCATCCATGGCTCCGGAAGGTCATGAAGCATTTTATGTGCTTTCACCTGTTCCCCATTTAGATGGGGATGTTGACTGGAATGAGATGGCTCCAAAGTATCGTGATGCAATCATGCAGTTTTTGGAGGATAACTATCTGCCGGATCTACAGGAAAACATTGTAGCCGAGCACTACATTGATCCACTTCACTTCCAAAATGATCTGAATAGCTTTAAGGGTTCCGCATTTTCCGTAGAACCGATTCTAACGCAATCTGCATGGTTCAGGCCACACAACAGAAGTGAAGACGTAGATGATCTCTATTTTGTTGGAGCCGGTACCCATCCCGGAGCTGGACTGCCGGGCGTACTCTCGTCCGCAAAGATTGCCGAAGATTTAATTGAAGAGGGTTAAGACTGAGAAAGGAATAATGAAGAGTTGATTTATTCAAAAATAGAGAATCAATTTGACACCCCTCTAAATTTCATTTCACGTGTCGCTATCACTCGCTATAGCTTCGTGGGATAAAAGAAGAACGCTCGGAGCCCCTTATTAGGCTACCGTATGTAAACAAATTTGTTTAAAGATTATTAGCTAAGTAAATCTTAAATAATTTTCCGGAGATTCCTCCACTGCAACCCCGACAAAAAAAGCAGTCGGGGTTTGCGGTCGGAATGACAGGCTCTACATGGGAATTGGCAGCGGGCAGCTTCCAACCTTTTCCCAAACACAGCCAGTTATGCCCGCTGCTGCCTTATCCAAAATGGTCTTGTCGTCCCGACTAAGAGAGCTTGACTGCCGAAGCTTTAGCAAAGGCAAGCGAAGCGAACGCATGGAGGGATCTCACTGATAAAGGCTATAATCGCTGTAATACTTCATTCAGATATTGAAGATTTGATTTACTCAAACATAGAAAAACAACTTAACACCCCTCAAAGTCTCCTCTTTTTAGGGGAGACTTTTTAGGATAGTTAAAAAGATTTTTGATCTAACTGAACTTTAAAGATCAATATTTTTAAAAAATCTATCACTTAAGTGATTTCTGTAGTTCATCCCAATCGGCTAAAAACTTCTCAAGTCCGATATCTGTAAGTGGATGTTTCAAGAGTTGATCGATCACCTTCAGTGGCATTGTCGCAACATCAGCTCCCAGTCGAGCACTTTCAAGCAGATGCATCGGATGACGAATGCTTGCCGCTAGAATTTCTGTATCAAATCCATAGTTATCGTATACCAGGCGAATGTCTGCAATCAGATCCATTCCTTCGCTCGAGATATCATCCAGACGGCCTATAAATGGCGAAATGTACGTAGCCCCTGCCTTAGCCGCGATGAGGGCCTGAGAGGCAGAAAAACAGAGTGTGCAATTAGTCTTGATACCTTCCTCACTGAATGTTTTAATTGCTTTAATTCCGTCTTTTATCAGTGGTACCTTCACTACAACATTATCTGCAATAGAAGCAATATTCCGGCCCTCTTCTATAATCTCATCATATTCAGTAGAAATAACCTCAGCTGACACATCACCCTCAACAATGCCGCAGATTTTGGCAATATGACCTTCAAAATCGCTAACGCCTATTTTTGCACATAGGCTCGGGTTAGTCGTTACACCGTCAAGAACACCTAAATCATTGGCTTCCATTATTTCATCGAGGTCGGCTGTGTCTATAAAAAATTTCATAGGGGAATTTTGTTAAAGGATAATTGTTTTAATTAATATAAAGAATGTTATAAAATCGTACAGCAAAACAGTTTATAGAACATCAACATTTTGCTATTTTAATAGAAATTCTAATAGAAATTGAAAAGTTATGAGTAATTCAGGAAAAGGTTTTACCCTTGGTTTATTAACCGGTGCATTGGTTGGATCTGCAGTAGCATTGTTATATGCTCCCGATTCCGGTTCAAACACCCGAGGAAAATTATCGTATCAGGTCAGCAACTATGCTGATGAACTAAATAAATTAATCAGCGAGCTTAAAAGTGAACGGGAAAAAATCGCCTCCGATGCAAAGCAAAAAGGAGATGATGTTGTTTCTGACGCTAAAAAACGAGCAGATGATTTAATCAAAGAAGCTGAAAGTCTTCTCGATAATATCGAAAAGAAATAAGCGACTTTACATACTTCTTTAAACAAAAAAAGCCCTGATTTTCATCAGGGCTTTTTTATTTCTTTTAGTCTTCTTCCTCTTCAGGATTGTCGGCGCCCAGTGTTTCAAACACTTTTTGCACCTCCTCATCGCCTTCATCATAGTCGGCTTTGGAACCAACAATGAGTTCGTCGTATTTGAGGAGTCCGGTACCCGCAGGTACTTTGTGACCAACAATTACATTCTCTTTCAGGCCGCGAAGCATATCTTTTTTCGCTTCGATGGAAGCCTGTGTAAGAACTTTTGTTGTTTCCTGGAATGAAGCGGCTGACAACCAGCTTTCGGTCGAAAGTGAAGCTCGCGTAATTCCTAACAGTATTGGCTTGGAAATTGCCGGCTCTGCTTCTCTGGTCTGGAGTTCATCCTTACCGTCTTTAATCAGTTCGTTGTTTGCTTCACGAACCTGACGTCGGTCAAGAATTGCTCCTTTCTTCAGTTCACTTCCACCCGGATCGGTTACAACATATTTACCGATCAGCTCATCATTTCGATTGTTGAGCTCAAATCGGTCAACTTTGTCACCTTCCAGGTACATTGTATCACCGGGGTCGAGAACTTCAACCTTCTGCATCATGGTGCGAACAATCACTTCAACGTGCTTGTCATTAATCTTCACACCTTGCAGACGATAAACTTCCTGAATCTCATTCACCAGGTAAGACTGTACCGCGAATGGACCTAAGATATTTAAGATCTCCTGTGCAGGAATTGTACCGTCAGACAGAGCCTGACCGGCTTTTACAAAATCATTTTCCTGAACAAGAATGTGCTTAGATAGCGAGATAAGATATTTCTTCTCGTCCGTTCCGTCTTTACTCTCAACAATTACTTCCTGAGAGCCTCTCTTACGTCCGCCCATTCTCACAATACCGTCAATTTCAGTAACGGCTGCAGGATCACTTGGTGATCTGGCTTCGAAGAGTTCGGTAATACGTGGAAGACCCGCTGTAATATCTTTCGACTTAGATGCAGATCTTGGAATTTTCGCTAAAATCTGACCGGCCTGAACTTTCTCACCGTCGTCTACTACAATATGGGTTTCGACAGGAAGTGTGTTTTCCCGGATTCTATCATCCTTACCTTTAATTACCAGAGTTGGAATCAAGGATCTGTCTTTAGAATCGATAATTACCTTCTCACGGTGACCGGTTTGAGCATCAGTATCCGCTGTATAGGTGATCTCTTCAATGATGTCTTTATACTCAACTTTACCGTCGAGTTCACTGAAGATCAAGGCATTGTAAGGGTCCCACTTACAAAGTGGCATTCCTTTCAACACTTTTTCACCTTCTTCAACCATCATTTCAGAACCGTAAGGAACATTATAGGTATTCAGGATTTTTCCATCTTCACCTACAATTTTCATCTCACCTGCACGACTCAATACAACGTTGTGAATCTCTTCACCGTCGTCGTATTCAACGACTCGTACATTTTCAAATTCAATCTTACCGTCAAACTTCGCTTTGTGCTGTGAGTCTGCCTCCATACGAGAAGCCGTACCACCCACGTGGAATGTACGAAGCGTAAGCTGTGTACCCGGTTCTCCAATGGATTGAGCAGCAATTACACCTACAGCTTCACCAACCTGGACGATGCTGTTTCGTGCCATGTCACGTCCATAACATTTCGCACAAACACCTCTTTCGGTTTCGCACGTCAGTACGGATCGGATTTCAACCTCTTCAATAGAAGTTTCAGCGATTTTCTTCGCTATTTTTTCCGTAATCAATTGGTTTGATTCGCAGAGAACTTCATCTGAAATCGGATCTCTGAGTTCGTGCATAGAAACACGTCCAATAATACGATCCTCAAGGCTTTCAATAACATCTTCGTTATCCTTGAGCGCCTGCATTTTAATACCTCGCAGAGTACCACAATCCTGCTCGTTGATAATAATGTCCTGAGACACATCAACAAGTCTTCTTGTAAGGTAACCCGCATCAGCAGTTTTCAGAGCTGTATCGGCAAGACCTTTACGAGCACCGTGAGTAGATATAAAGTACTCAAGTACGGTAAGACCTTCACGGAACGAGGACAGAATTGGATTTTCAATAACCTCATTACCCTGCTGCATGGAGCTTTTCTGAGGCTTAGCCATCAATCCACGCATACCACCCAGCTGTCGTATCTGCTCTTTCGAACCACGAGCACCTGAATCAGCCATCATAAAGATAGAGTTGAAACCATCTTTATCTTCAGCTAAACTCTTGAACAGAGTTTCAGAAACACGGTTTGTGGTTCCTGTCCACTTGTCAATTACTTGGTTGTAACGCTCATTATCAGTAATGAAACCCATTTCATAACGATCCTGAATTTCAGAAACTTCGTCCTGAGCTTTTTGGATCAATTTGAATTTCTCATCAGGGATAATAATATCCTCAAGACTGAAAGACAGACCACCGGTAGTAGCGCGCTCAAAACCCATCTGTTTCATCTTATCGAGAAACTCAGCAGTTTTAACCGTACCAACTTCACTGTGGATTTCACCAATCAGTACACGAAGTTCTTTCTTACCAAGTGTTTTGTTGATGAATTCAACCTCTTCGGGTACAATCTTGTTGAAAAGAACCCGACCGGTAGTAGTTTTGATGATCTCATGCTCAACTTCACCATTCTCATTCACTTTAGGAATTCGAACGTTGATCTTGGCATGGGTTTCAATCTTACCCTGATCGTAAGCAATAACCACTTCGTCAGTGCTGGCAAATGTTTTTCCTTCACCTTTTTTACCGCTGCCCATCTTGGTGGTATAATAAATACCCAAAATCATATCCTGTGACGGTACTGCAATCGGGCCACCATTTGCCGGACTCAAAATATTATGAGAACCAAGCATCAAGATAGAAGCCTCAAGAACTGCATCGTGACTCAAAGGAAGGTGAACCGCCATCTGGTCACCGTCAAAGTCAGCGTTGAACGCCGTACATGAAAGCGGATGGAGTCGAATAGCTTTGTCTTCAATCAGAACCGGCTGATATGCCTGGATACCCAACCTGTGCAGTGTTGGTGCACGGTTCAGCATTACAGGGTGTCCGTCAATTACATTTTCAAGTACTTCCCAAACTACCTGATCGCGTCGATCAACTACTTTTTTCGCACTTTTCACTGTCTTCACATAACCTCGTTCAATAAGGCGGCGAATAACAAATGGTTTATACAACTCAACGGCCATCTCTTTTGGAAGACCACACTCGTGCATCTTCAGGTCGGCGCCTACTACAATAACGGAACGTCCGGAGTAGTCAACACGCTTTCCGAGAAGGTTCTGACGGAATCGGCCGCTCTTACCTTTCAGCATGTCGCTGAGCGATTTCAGCGGACGATTGTTATTTCTTACAGCGTTTGATTTTCTTGAGTTATCATAAAGAGAATCAACAGCTTCCTGCAACATTCGCTTCTCATTTCTGAGAATTACGTCAGGAGCTTTAATATCAATAAGACGCTTCAGACGATTATTTCGAATAATCACACGTCTGTACAAGTCATTCAAATCAGATGTCGCAAATCGTCCACCTTCAAGTGGTACCAACGGACGCAATTCAGGTGGAATCACAGGAATTACGCTTTGAACCATCCACTCAGGATTGTTCTGCGTGTGTTGATTTGCAGCTCTGAAAGACTCAATAACCTGCAGTCTCTTCAGTTTCTTCTTTTTACGCATCTGTGAAGTTTCATTCTTCACTTCGTAGCGGAGCTGATACGCCAATCCGTCCAGATCCATATCCGTAAGAAGTGCCTGAACAGCTTCTGCACCATCGTTAACGATGAACTTATCTTCATCCTCATCGTCAAGCTCGTTGTGATCTTCAGGAAGCTGATCCAGAATATCATACTTCTCCTCTTCTGAGATCAGGTCTCCTCGTTTATATCCAAGATCACGGGCAAGCCCGGGATTGATCACTACAAATGTTTCGTAGTAAACAATTCTTTCAAGGTTTTTGGAAGAGTATCCAAGCAGATATGCAATCTTGCTTGGCAGAGATTTAAAGTACCAAATATGTACCACAGGCACTGTAAGTGTAATATGTCCCATACGTTCTCTACGAACGGCTTTTCGGGTCACTTCCACACCGCAACGGTCACAAATGATTCCTTTGTAACGGATGCGCTTATATTTTCCACAGTGGCATTCATAATCTTTAACCGGTCCGAAGATCTTTTCGCAGAAAAGACCGTCCATTTCCGGTTTGAATGTTCTGTAATTTATCGTTTCCGGTGTCAGAACTTCTCCGTGTGATCGGGATAAAATCGTCTCGGCAGAAGCCAGAGAAATTCCGATATTAGAGAAGTCTTTAGTAACAGTTAATGTTTTTGTCGACGGCAAGGGTAATCCTCCCAATTTGATTTATTAAACAGAACAATCGTTAGTCTATGTGAATTTCGAGTCCAAGACCCATCAATTCACGCAGTAATACTTTGAACGATTCAGGTATATCGCCTTCAGGGAGGTTTTCGCCCTTCACAATAGCTTCGTACACCTTGGATCGTCCTTTCACATCATCACTCTTAACAGTGAGCATTTCTTTCAGAATACTGGAAGCACCGTATGCGTAAAGTGCCCATACCTCCATTTCACCCAGTCGCTGTCCACCAAACTGTGCTTTACCACCGAGTGGCTGCTGAGTAATCAATGAGTATGGTCCAATAGAACGGGCATGCATCTTATCTTCAATCAAGTGATTAAGTTTAAGCATGTACATGTATCCTACAGTTGTCTGCTGATCAAGTCGTTCACCGCTTCTACCATCATATAGGTAGAGCCGGCCATCTTCAGGAAGTCCCGCTTTATTAAGCTCTGCCTGTACCTGATCATAAGAAGCACCATCAAAGATTGGGGATGCGTATTTCACTCCAAGCTTCATTCCGGCCCAGCCAAGAATCGTTTCGTAGATCTGGCCGAGGTTCATACGAGACGGTACACCTAACGGGTTCAGTACCACATCAACCGGAGTTCCATCTTCCATAAACGGCATATCTTCAACCGGAACAACCTTCGCGATAACACCTTTGTTACCGTGACGACCGGCCATCTTATCACCGACCTGAATTTTTCGCTTCTTGGCGACATAGATTTTAGCCTTTTGAATAATTCCCGGTGGCAATTCATCTCCCACCTGAATTTGATACTTTCGGCGTTTCGCATCGGTTTCAATATCTCTTCGAAGATCTCTGTAATTTTTGAACAGAAGCTTCACATGCTTAACCAAATTTTCATCGGTCGCCCAATCAATATCTTCATTGATTGTAACAGGATCCAACTCTTCAAAAACTGATTTTTTATACTTCTCGCCTTTCGGAATCAGCTCTACATTGCTGTAGTTGTAAACGCCCGGAGAAGTTTTGTCGCGCAGCAGGCTATACATCTTATCTGCCCACTTAGCGTTCAGTTCAGCCACTTTTTTAGAATGTCGCTCATTTTCCTGTTCAACAAGTTTCTTCTCTTCTTTACGGGAAATTTGCTCATCTCGCTTACGGCTGAATAGCTTCGTATCTATTACAGTACCTGATACACCCGGAGGTGTTTTCAGCGATGCATCTTTCACATCACCGGCTTTATCACCGAAAATGGCCCGAAGAAGTTTCTCTTCAGGAGTTGGGTCTGTTTCACCTTTTGGAGTGATCTTACCCACGAGTATATCGCTTGGATTTACTTTTGCTCCAATACGAATGATACCTTGTTCATCAAGATTACGAGTGGCGTCTTCACTGACGTTTGGAATCTCACGAGTCAGCTCTTCTTCACCACGTTTGGTATCACGAACTTGCTGTTCAAATTCAGTAATATGAATGGATGTATACACATCTTCCTGAACAACACGCTCACTGATTACAATCGCATCCTCAAAGTTGTAACCTCTCCAAGGCATGAAGGCAACCAGCATGTTTCGGCCAAGCGCGAGTTCACCGTTTTCGGTTGAACAGCCATCAGCCAATACCTGATTTTCCGTAACCTTATCACCTACACTTACAACCGGTCTTTGATTGACTGTGGTATCCTGGTTACTTCTTTCAAATTTCTGCAGGTGGTAAGACTTAATTCCTTCATCGAAGAAGCAGTTCTCCTCCAATTCTGTTCGATTGTACTTAACTCGAATCTCTTTACCACTTACATAAACAACTTCACCGTCTCCTTCTGCAACGATAATAGCACGGGAATCCTGTGCGGCTCGTCTTTCAAGACCGGTTCCAACAACAGGAGATTCCGGCCGGAGCAGTGGCACTGCCTGACGCTGCATGTTTGAACCCATCAATGCACGGTTGGCATCATCATGCTCAATAAATGGAATAAGCGCAGCTGCCAATGATGTAATCTGATTTGCAGATACGTCCATGTATTCAATCTGTTCAGGTTTTGCCAAACCTACATTACTATCTCTAAATCGAGAAAATATCGCTTCATTTTCGAAGTTCCCTTTATCATCTATAGGAGCGTTAGCCTGAGCAATAACTGTTTCGTCTTCCTGCTCGGCAGCCAGATAGTCAATTTCGTTTGAAACTACACCCTCTTTCACTTTTCGATAAGGTGTCTCAATAAACCCAAAGTCGTTTACCTTGGCATGAATACAGAGAGAGGTAATCAAACCAATGTTTGGACCCTCAGGTGTTTCAATCGGGCAAAGTCGGCCGTAGTGCGTATAGTGAACATCACGAACCTCAAAACCGGCTCTTTCTCGCGTCAAACCGCCGGGACCCAAAGCAGACATACGTCGTTTGTGAGTCAACTCAGCCGCCGGATTCGTTTGATCCATAAACTGAGAGAGCTGATTTGTACCAAAGAAACTGTTTATGACACTAGAAATAGTTCTTGCATTTACAAGATCCTGCGGTGTTAGCTGCTCTGCATCTCTGGAGCTCATTCTCTCACGAATTGTGCGAGACATACGAGCCAAACCAATCGCAAATTGTTGTCCAAGTTGCTCACCAACAGTTCTTACACGCCGGTTACTCAGGTGGTCAATGTCATCAACCTGAGATTTCATCTCTTTAAGGCGAATCACCTCTTTTACTATGGCTACGATATCCTCTTTTGTGAGGTAGTGGATATCCTGGTCAACATCTACTTTAAGACGTTTATTTAGTCTATATCGACCAACTTCGCCCAGGTCATATTTCTTGTCACTAAAGAATAATCGTTCCAGAACCTGTCGTGCAGTTTCGGGATCAGGCATTTCACCTGTTCTGATTTGCTGATAAACTTCTCCAAGAGCAGATACATCATCGTGTGATGGATCTTTTCTGAGCGTATTCATGATTACAGATCGCTCAGACTCTTCAGCATTAATTTTTTGAACTAAAACCTTCTTGACGCCGGCTTCTTTAAACTGGCCGTAGTCGTCTTCGGTAAGCTCATGATCTCTCTCAAGCAGAACCTTACGATTCGTTGCTTCAGTTACCTCACCGGTTTCATCATCAACAACCTCTTCTGTTACTTCAGTTGTGATGTCGGTTGCGAGTCGCTTACCAACCAATTTCTCGTTATAAGCTTTCTTGGATCCGAAATCGATCTCTTCAGAAAGCTCAAACAGACTTAACAGCTCTAAGTCTGTTGAAAATCCTAACGCTCTCAGGAGTGTAGTTGCAGGAATCTTTTTCTTCCTGTCGATATATGCCCAAAGTACGTCGCGGATATCATTCGTAAATTCAATCCAGGACCCTTTGAAAGGTATAACCCTTGCAGAGTAAAGTTGAGTACCGTTTGGATGCACATTTTGCCCAAAGAATACACCCGGAGATCTATGCAGCTGACTTACGATAACTCGCTCAGCTCCATTAATCACGAATGTCCCTCTGTTTGTCATCCATGGGAGATCACCAAGAAATACTTCCTGCTCAATCGTCTCAGATGCTTCATCTGTTTCGTCAACAGAAGAAAGACGCATTCTGGCTTTAAGCGGAATTGCATACGTCAATCCACGCTCTTGGCACTCTTTAATATTATATTTAGGTGTATCGACAGAGTAATAGAGGAACTCAAGTATATGTGTTTCTCTTGTATCCTGAATAGGAAAATTCTCGTTGAATATTCTTTGCAGGCCTTTATCTTCTCTTTGATTAGGCGCTACATCAAGCTGTGCAAATTCATTGAATGACTTGAGCTGAATATCCAAAAAATCAGGATAGTCTATTACATTTTTAATTCTGCCGAATGAAAGGCGGTCGGTAAATGGGATTTTCTCCATAGTAGTACTCAAAAGGATGTTCTCCTTTAGGTTAAAAATAAGAATGAAGTTTCTCTGAAAGGTATGAGGTAAAAAGTTATTACCTCTATAATAATTGCTTTCGCAATTTAGACGCCAAAAGCCAACACCGAAAATCGGCGTTGGCTAAGGCTAAAAGTTATTTTTAAAGCAGAAGCCGTAATTACTTAAGCTCTACTTCAGCACCAGCTTCTTCAAGCTTAGTTTTAACTTCTTCAGCTTCATCTTTGCTTACTGCTTCTTTAATTGCATTAGGAGCGCCATCAACAAGTTCTTTAGCTTCTTTCAGCCCAAGACCAGTGATTCCTCTCACTTCTTTAATAACAGCAATTTTCTTAGCGCCAGCAGATTTCAGAATTACATCGAATTCTGTTTGCTCTTCAGCAGCTTCTCCGCCACCGGCAGGTCCGCCGGCAACTGCAACTGCAGCAGCAGCTGGTTTGATGTCGTATTCTTCTTCAAGAACTTTAGCTAATTCATTAGCTTCTTTAATCGTTAAGTTAACGAGTTGTTCTGCGATTTCTTTAACGTCAGCCATTGTTTAATTCTCCGTTCGTCGGTTTTAATTAAAAAAGTTTATTGATTTGGTTATTCGCCTTTTTCGGCGATAGTTTGAATTGCACCTGCAATGTTGTTTCCTTGTGCTTCAAGTCCGCTTATTACATTCGAGATTGGCGCCATCAGCAGACCTACAATATCTCCGATCACTTCTGTTCTGGACTTCATTGCAGCCAGTGTATCGAGTTGGTCTTTGCTGTAAAAATCGCCATCAATTAAAGCCGCTTTAAATTCGGGCTTATTGTGCTCTTTAATGTAATCTTGCAAGACTTTAGCAGGTGCTGCAAGCTCTTCATCCACAAATGCAAAACCATTTTGATCTTCCAAATGATTGTAGAGCTCTTCATATCCGCCAATTGTATCCATTGCACGCTTCATAAGTGTATTTTTATACACTTTGAATCGTACACTACCTTCGCGAAACTTGCCTCTTAACTCGCCCATATCAGAGACTGACATCCCTGTATACTTAGTAATATAGACGGCGTTAGAGCTTTCAAGTTGCTCGGTAATTTCTTCTACAACTGCCTTTTTTTCTGCTAATGTCGGCATTGTTCTAACCTGTTAAATTTCTAAATTGAAGTAATAGATGATGGACTGATCGACACGCTGGGACCCATCGTTGTGCTAATATTAGCAGTTTTGATATAAGCCCCTTTTGCAGATGCCGGTCTGAGTCTCAATATTGTCTGAAGGAAAGAGATCAGATTATCTCGAATTTCACTAGCATCAAAACTTGCCTTACCAATAGAGGTGTGCAAAATTCCCTGCTTGTCAACCCGGAAATCAATTTTTCCTTGCTTGAACTCTTTAACAGCGTCTGCAACATCCATTGTTACAGTTCCACTTTTCGGATTAGGCATCAAACCTCTCGGTCCAAGATGTCGACCCAGCTTACCGATCTTACCCATAACATCCGGGGTAGCGATAATCACGTCGATATCAGCCCAACCTTCTTCAATTTTTTCAATGTATTCTTCAAGGCCAACAAAATCGGCTCCAGCCTCTTTCGCTTCTTCCTGTTTTGCTTCGTTAACCAACGCAAGCACACGAACGGATTTACCGGTACCGTGAGGGAGCGAAACAGTGCCACGAACCATCTGATCTGCATGACGTGGATCTACACCTAACCGAAGATCTAAATCTACGGATTCATCGAATTTTGCAATTTTAGTCTGTTTAATCAGATCACAAGCTTCTTCGATAGTGTATTCCATATCAGGGTCAATCAGTTCGGAGACCTTTCGATATTTCTTACCTCTTTTTGCCATTTCTTACATCCTCGTTATTTATCTCGGATTACTCGCAAACCCATGCTGCGTGCAGTACCGGCAATCATTTCAGCCGCTCTTTCTACATCAAAAGCGTTTAGATCTTCCATTTTCTCTTCCGCAATGTCCTTGCATTGAGACCAGGTCACCTTACCAACTTTCGCTCGGTTTGGTTCTCCGGATCCGGATTTAATCTTTGCCGCTTTTTTAAGAAGAACAGCAGCGGGTGGAGTCTTTGTTTTGAAAGCAAAAGACTTATCCGCATAGACTGTTATCTCAACCGGTACAATAGTACCCGCTTTGTCTTGGGTTTTTGCATTAAATGCCTTGCAAAACTCCATAATGTTGATTCCGGCCTGGCCTAAAGCTGGACCTACCGGAGGAGCAGGGTTTGCCTGTCCACCAACAATTTGAAGTTTTAGCACTTTATCTACTTTTTTTGCCATATTGAATCAATTAGCGATTCGTGCTTCTGTTTGCTGCGTAATAGCTCACGTTAATGTTCTTATGTAGCTGATTCGACCTGATCCAGGTCAACCTCAACCGGGGTTTTCCGTCCAAAAATACTTACCATAACTCTCAGTTTGAGTTTTTCTGCAAGTACTTCCTGTACGGTACCATCAAATTCTTTAAAGGGACCGTCAACAACTTTTACGATATCTCCTTCTTTATAAGGGATATCCACAATGCCACCTTTTTCAACGGCTTCCTGATTGTCCATTACCCGGCCAATAATACGCTCTACTTCATGTTTCTTAAGCGGCTCGGGTACAACCTGACTTTTTCCTACTTTTAAAAAACCAAGACAGGATGGTGCACTTTGTATTAAGTTATTTACTTCTTCGTCGTATCTGGTTTTAACTAAAATATATCCGGGAAAAAAATTCTTCTCTTTTGTTTTCTTTTTTCCAGAGCGTATTTCAATTACAGTTTCTGTTGGAATTAAAATCTCATTGATTTTATGATCCATTTCCTGCTCTTCAATTTCCCGCATGAGAAATTCTTTAACTTTTTTCTCATGACCGGTAAAGCAGCGAACCACATACCAATCAAAACTATCTTCAGAACTCATCTGTAGATTGCCTCCAATATTGTACTGTAAACCTGATCTACACCAAATATAAATAACGATATAACAATGGTGAAAACGACCACAATAATTGTGTTGTCGATTAATTCCTGTTGTGTGGGCCAAGCGACTTTCGCCATCTCTTTCCGCACACCTTCAACAAAATCTTTAATTTTTTCCATAGTGTATTTCAGGCTTTAACTTTTTGCACGGGCGGAGAGATTCGAACTCCCGACACCTGGTTTTGGAGACCAGTGCTCTGACCAAGCTGAGCTACGCCCGTAGATAGCACAAAAGGCAAAGCTGATTTTAGCTTCACCTTAGTGCCAATAAAGTTTAATACTTTAGTCAAGTATTTTCGTTACTACTCCGGCGCCTACGGTTCGCCCACCCTCTCGGATCGCAAATCGAAGACCTTCTTCCATCGCTACCGGCTGGATCAGCGTTACCGACAATTTCACATTGTCGCCCGGCATGACCATCTCAACACCATCAGGAAGCTCACACGCTCCGGTTACATCCGTCGTACGGAAGTAAAACTGCGGGCGGTATCCCTTAAAGAATGGCGTGTGACGTCCACCTTCATCTTTACTCAGCACGTATACCTCACACTCAAACTGCTTATGCGGGGTGATCGAGCCCGGCTTGCAAAGAACCATCCCGCGCTCGAGCTGCTCTTTGTTAATCCCGCGAAGCAGAATCCCGGCGTTGTCTCCGGCCTCTCCTCGGTCAAGCAGGCGGCGGAACATCTCAATTCCGGTAACCACACTCTTCATCGGCTGTTCTACAATCCCGACAATCTCAATCTCGTCGTTCAGTTCCACAACCCCACGCTCTATACGTCCGGTGGCAACCGTTCCACGACCGGTAATGGAGAATACATCCTCAACCGGCATCAAAAATGGTTTGTCTACGTCTCGCTCAGGAGTCGGGATGGTGTCATCCACGGCGTCCATCAGTTCAACGATGGATTTCTCATGCTCTTCCTCGCCGTTCAGTGCGCCAAGAGCACTTCCCTGAACCACAGGAATGTTGTCTCCGTCAAATTCATAGGAGGAGAGAAGCTCGCGTACTTCAAGCTCTACCAGCTCCAGAAGTTCTTCATCGTCTACCAGGTCCACCTTGTTCATGAATACCACAATCTGCGGTACACCAACCTGACGGGCAAGCAGAATGTGCTCGCGGGTCTGTGGCATCGGGCCATCGGTGGCGGCAACCACCAAAATCGCACCGTCCATCTGAGCTGCTCCGGTCACCATGTTCTTCACATAGTCGGCGTGACCCGGGCAGTCAACGTGTGCGTAGTGACGATCTTCGGTTTCATACTCCACGTGAGCCGTTGCAATGGTAATTCCACGCTCGCGCTCCTCGGGGGCATTGTCAATATCTGCAAACTGCTTGGCAACTCCACCATAGGTCTTCGCCATTACCGTGGTAATCGCTGCCGTTAGTGTCGTCTTACCGTGGTCTACGTGACCAATCGTCCCTATGTTTACGTGCGGCTTACTCCGCTCAAACTTCTCTTTTGCCATGGTAAAAAAGATTATTTATGATTTATTTTTCTTGAATATTCAACCTGAAGAGCCGATAGTCGGAATTGAACCGACGACCCCTTCCTTACCATGGAAGTGCTCTACCCCTGAGCTATATCGGCTTTTTTCAGAGAGCGGGCGACCGGAGTCGAACCGGCAACATTCACCTTGGAAGGGTGATGCTCTACCAATTGAGCTACGCCCGCGTATGTGGGGGGAGCAGGATTCGAACCTGCGAAGTCTTACGACAACAGATTTACAGTCTGCCCCAGTTGGCCGCTTTGGTATCCCCCCAGTGCTTTTTGGATAATAACGCTATCCAAAGAGCCAGTGACCGGATTTGAACCGATGACCGGCTGTTTACAAAACAGCTGCTCTACCCCTGAGCTACACTGGCTGATCAAAATTTCAACACTTCCATGATGAGAGTTGACGGCTTATTTAACTAAACCTTCAAGCTTCATCTTATCTTTCCTGAACGGAATATACCTCCCGTTTGCGAAAGACTTAAAAGCTAAAAACATATCCGGTATTAATCAACCCTTTTGTTATTTTTTTTTAGCCTTGTTTCTACGACGCTCTTTCAGCTTCTTAAATGTAAATCTGACAACGATAACCGCGACAATTAAGCCTAAAACAATCCGTCCGTATATATTTAAGTAATGCCCGATAACCTGCCAGTTTTCATTAACGATCCACCCAAAGCCCAACAAAATAAAATTCCAGGCAACAGAGCTAAGAGTAGAACTCAAAATAGTTGTGGATACCCTGGTTCTTGTAATACCAGACACCAAAGAAATAACAGAACGGGTCCCAGCTAAAAACCGATTAGCGATAATAACTCCCTGACCCCACCGCTGCATCCACCTTTTTACTTTATCGAAATACTTGATATCGACAACACGCATTAACCAAAACTTACTTCTTTGAACTTCTATTCTGTAACCAAATTGCGCTCCTATCCAATACATACTCATAAAGCCAAAGACCGAAGCGACCGTTGTTATCGTCAAGAGTGGAACAAAACCGACTACCTGTTCTGCAGCAAGGTATCCGCCAAATGCTACTAAAACGTCTCCCGGAATAGGCGGGATGATATTTTCGATGTAAGCAACTACTGTAAATATCAAATAGATTTTAAACGGAGACAAGGTAAATACCCAGTCCACTATTTGATTTATGTACAGCTCAAATCCCATAATTTCATTCAACCTTTTTTACCAGCACAACTGCCTGCGCAGCAATTCCCTCACCACGACCAACAAATCCCATTTTTTCACTTGTGGTAGCCTTAATAGAGATTCGATCCTTGTCACAATCTAAAGCCTTGGCTATTTTCTCCATCATTTCAGAAATAACAGGATTTAACTTTGGAGCTTCTGCAACCACGGTAGCGTCCAGGTTCGACAATGCATAACCTCTATTCAGAATTAACTGATAGGCATCCTTTAAAAGAATCAAACTGTCTGCATTTTCATAATCGGGATCAGTGTCGGGAAAGTGCGTCCCAATATCACCCAAAGCTAATGAACCCAATAGTGCATCGGTTATAGCATGGAGCAGGACATCTGCATCTGAGTGGCCCTTGAGTGCTTTTGAAAATGGAATCTTAATTCCGCCCAGTACTAATTCAGTACCCGGTTGAAATGCGTGCACATCATATCCGTATCCGATTCGAACGTCCATATACTTATTTACCCGACAGCATTAACTTTGCTAGTTGAAAATCCAACGGATAGGTTATTTTAAAATTATCAGCTGTACTTTTGATGACAGAAACTTTGCCTCCAATCATTTCTACCAGAGAAGAGTCATCCGTCCCTATATATTTACGACTCGCCGCTTCATTATATGCTCGAAGCAGAATTTCTCTCTTAAATATTTGAGGGGTCTGCGCCTGCCACATTCTATCTCTTTCCGGAGTTGCTACCACTAGATTATTATCTACAACTTCCTTGATGGTATCCTTTGCCGGAGTTGCTAAAATTGCCCCGTCAACATCCGAACCGGAAGCTGTTTTGATACAATCAAGAATTAGCTCTTCCGAAACAAAAGGTCTCACAGCATCATGAATTGCAATTAACTCTGCAGAATCAGTAACATATTGAAGGGCTTTGAATACAGATTCCTGCCTCTCGGCCCCTCCCTCAATCACCGTTAGTTCGATATCACAAAATACAGCAGAAGCAATTTCCCGGGTTTGTTCTTTGAACAACTCAGACGTGGAAATAATCAACTCATGAATTTCTTTCACATGTCTGAATTGTAAAAGCGTATGCTCCAAAATTGTTTTGCCGGCAATAGTGAGGTAAGGCTTGGGAATTTCCTTACCCATTCTTGTCCCCGACCCCGCTGCCGGCACTATAAGAGCTACATGTTTTGAACCGGAACTCAAAACTTTACAGTATTAGCATTGCATCGCCAAACGCAAAAAATCTGTAATCATTGGCTACTGCTTCTTTGTACGCTTCCTTTACATATTCAAAACCGCCAAATGCAGAGGCAAGCATCAACAATGTCGATTCAGGTCTATGGAAATTGGTGATAACTCCTTCCGTAATTTTAAATTCGTAGTCAGGATAGATAAACTTATCTGTCCAGCCTGTACCGGGCTTCGACATTCCGCTGGCCATTACACTGGTTTCAATAACCCGGACTGCAGAATTACCACATCCAACTACTTTATTCTTTTTACTCTTCAACGCCTCGTTGATACGATCTGAAGTATCCTGAGAAATAAAATAGTTCTCAGAATCCATTCTATGCTTGGTTAAATCTTCAACCTCAACATTTCTGAACGTACCCCAACCTATGTGGAGCGTAACGGGTACAAAGTCGACCCCTTTCTTTTCCAGCTTTTCAACCAGCTCGGGAGTAAAGTGCATTCCTGCGGTTGGAGCCGCTACAGCGCCTCTCTCCTTGGCAAAAATGGTCTGATACTTTTCCTTATCGCTCTCTTTGGGCTCTCTTTCAATATATGGGGGAAGCGGCATATCGCCAATCTCATCCAAACGATCATAGAGATCCTGATTGGGACCATCGTAAAGAAAACGAATTGTTCTTCCGCGGGATGTTGTGTTATCCACAACTTCTGCGATTAAATCTTCGCCAAAATAGAGCTTATTGCCAATTCTGATTTTTCTTGCAGGCTCTACCAATACATCCCAAAGCATATTTTCAGGCATCAGCTCTCGGAGTAAGAAAACTTCAATATCTGCGTCGGTCTTCTCTTTTTTTCCTTTTAGTTTGGCAGGAAAAACCTTGGTATTGTTGTAAACTACAACATCACCTTTATTCAAATATTTGTGGATATCAGAAAACTTCTCATGCTTGATTGATTTATCTTCTCTGTTCAGCACCATCAGCTTTGAGGAATCTCTTGGATCAGCCGGCTCTTCAGGTACATTAAAATCTTCGATTTCAAATTTGAAATCCGTAAGTTTCATTTTCAAAACGGTAGGGATTTTTTGTTAGTAAATTCATCTTTTCGGAAGCTTTCAAATATAGGCTCTTTTATGCCCTTTAACAAATAGCAACGAGCAGTAAACTCTATCGATAATTAGTTTTTGTACAATTTTAATTTTTTTGGCGTATTTACTAACTGCGTCTGTTTCTGTATAATTAATTAAACGATTGTTCGTTATTTAGCATTACCTAACTGCAAGTTATTTACCAGTCAATGCCAGCTATGAAATTTTTTACTACACTGATTCTTATTTTTACATTCACAGCGTTAGTTGCTGAAGCTCAATTGCGTGAAGACCTTCAATATCAACCTGAAGAGTATACAGGGTCTATTACGCACACCCATGGCAATGCTTCAACCGGTAGCTGGATGAACATGCTCAATATGACGATGAGCCATTCTTATAGTATGTCGTTTGCTAATTTCGGGGGACAAACACAAAATCTGAACGCCTACACCAACTCCATGTTTTTTGATGTAAGTGACAAATTGGACGCTCAATTAAACGTGTCGCTACTTCACTCTCCATTCGGCAACAGTTTCATGAATAACAATAGTCTGGGAACTCAAATTATTATTGACAGCGCACGGATTGATTATAAATTTTCTGAGAATACCCGCATTTCAATTGAGTTTTCTCAGAATCCCTATCGTAACTCTTTCGGAAGCTATCACTCTCCATTCGGCAGAAGATATATCGGTTATTAATCACGATATATGACTCAGGAATCCCGAAAAGATCAAACCAACAATTTAATCCTTAATTCCGTAATCGGTTTTCTCAGCGTTCTGCTACTTCTATTGCTTTTCGCTCTTGGAACCCGGTTGCTTTATCCCCGTATTGTAAACGAACGTGTCGTAGAAGACCCGGCTTTGATAAGCAACGTTATACAAATGGAGGTCTTGAATGGAGTTGGAATTTCAGGATTGGCCAATGAATTTACTGGCACACTTCGACAGTTTGGATTTGATGTGGTAGAAACCGGAAATTTTGACCACTTTGATGTACCCAATACATTGGTTATCTCAAGAAACGGACAAGTTGAAAACGCCAGACGGGTTGCTCATGCCATTGGAATAGATGAGGAATTTATTTTGCGAGAAGAATCGCCCGAATTTTATCTTGATGTAACTTTAGTTATCGGTAATGATTTCGAAAATTTAAATTTGTAAGGACGCCTATGACAAACACTACCAAAACTGCCAAATCACAATTCACAAAACCCTCTTCCCAAAAAAGTGTGGATACATCAACTCTAATTGATGCCATCACTGAGGGATTACTTGAGAAAAAAGCAAAAGACATCGTTCTTCTTGATGTAAGAGAGCTTACTACTTTAGCTGATTATTTTATTGTCTGCCACGGTACATCAGACACACAAATTCGAGCGCTGGCCAACAGTGTGGAAAAGCAGGTCAAAGATGAATTGGGAGAAAATGTTTGGCAGCAGGAAGGAAAGGATTCCCGCCGTTGGGTTATATTGGACTACGTAAATGTAGTTGTCCACATTTTTACTGAAGAGAAACGAAATTACTACGGTATTGAAAGAATGTGGAATGATGCAAAAATCACCCATATCGAAGATGAAACTACTTAAGTAACTGACAGCAAACATTTTTTGATATCAGTTACAAAAGAACTGATAAAATCATCCATTTTTTGAGCAGCCAAAAATCATATTTCCTTATTTTCAGCTCTATTGGGTTTTTGGCTCTTTTGGCACTGCTGATTCTCTTTGAAACAAATTATAATCCCGGCGAATCACTGTCAGATGAAGAGGTTAGCGAAGAAATAAGGCTTAGCCTTTCTGATGCTCAGGATCACTTTGATCAAGTATATTTTGATTTTAAAGATCGATCTGATGATCTCTACCGTGAAATTTCACAGCTGCCCCTCACAGAACAGAATAAACCTGCAATTCACAGTCGTTTTCGCAACTTTTCTTTTTGGGGCAGTTCTATGTATCAAGAAGAAGATCGATGGATATGGGAAGGTTTTAACCTACCCCCACCTTCCACACTTACATTGGATTCATCTGACTCCCTGAAAGTTAGTATCCGGAAAGAAAGTAACGTTGTATTTCTGTTAGGGCAAAGATCATTCAGGTCCGGTGATGATCAATATCTTCTACTTACAGCCGAAAAAGTAGAACAGACTACAAATCTCCCGTTTGCCGACAGGGTATCTTTTCACCTCTCCGATTCACCGGAATTAAATAACAACTTCCCTGTCACATTCAATTTCTTCGCCAGTCCGCCTGAAGGTTTGCCTTATCGTACTCTATCTACCGAAACATCTGATTCGATTGGCACTGTTCATGCAAACCCCGCAGACACTGAAATATTTATCCGCAATGTTTCTCAAAGTATTGCCACCTGGAGATCACTTATATACGCAGGCTTGATTCTCACACTGGTTATGCTTTTCACAGCATTTAGTTCCTACACCGAAAAACTGATCTTATTTCGTTTTCTAATTCTTATACCGTTACTGGTGTGGGGGCTATTTTTCCATTTCAATCTACTCTCCGATTGGATATTTGCAGAGCTAATTCCGCCTGACCGGAACACGGAACCATACTATGAGCTTGCTACATACATGGTTCATGCTTTTTTCCTTTCACTGTTACTGATACCTCTCATTCGAATTGTTCTTCTTACCAATAAAAAAACTTCGAAAGAGTCTCTTTTAAAAACTTTGCTACTTGCATCTGCTTTTGGCGCCGGTTCTTCCGTTTTAATCATTTTCCTTTTCTATCAAACTCAACAGGTTTTGATAGGTTCTCCGCTCACACTGCTCGACCTTGAATTAGCCCCGGATTATCCTGTATTCATATTCTACATAAGCTCCGCCATTTTTTTTACTTCAGTTTCGGGTATTATTATCTGCGCCGGACTCTACCTTTACCGGTTTGAGATTGATAAGTCGGTAGTTATTGGCGCTGTTGCACTCTTTGCTTTTCTGTTAGCCTACTTTTTAATTGATATACTGTTTACGCTTCAAACATTTCTGTCTCCTGTCTTTTTTGCCGGCCTCTTCACTTTTCTGATACTTCTGATTCTTATCCAGACCATTCATGAAAAAAGTGAGATTTTTTCAGACATGTCCGGTTTCAGAAAAGTACTTCTTTCCGTTCTTTTGATTACATCTTCGATTTATTTCATCGTCTGGACTTCTTCAAGCAATCGGCTCGACAGAGAGTTAAATGAAAAAGTGACTGAATTTGCAAATGAAGAGGTTCTGAACACCCAAAAAATACTGCGAGCATTACTGGCAGATCTAGAGAGCTCTTTGATTTTTTTGACGGAAGAAGATATACAGCAACGAACCGCAACTATTCAGGGACAATTTCAGAGAGCAATCCAAAACAGTATACGTCCTGAGTGGAGGGAACACTCTTTTGAAATACAGCTTCTCTCACCTGATGGCAGGTTGATCAGCGATTACTCAACAAATCTGGATTCCCCCGGATGGCGCTCTCTTGTGGATATGACCACGATGAGAGTATCATATGAAGGTGAACAGCTGCGCCGTTTAACCAACAGGCCCATTATTTGGGACACCAGACCTGCAGAACTTGGAGAAGAGTTTATATCATTTTACCGGGGCTGGATACCCATTTACGACGAAACCGACTTTGACGAAAAAATAGCATGGATTTTCGCCGCTGCTTATCTGGAAAGGCCCAATTTTAACAGACCAATGCGGGCTGTTCTTTCCGCCAGTTCTGTACAAGATATGGATGGAAGCTTCTACATGGCCGAATTCGTCGACGGCAATGTTAACCGCACATCGATGGAGGGGATTTATGGCAATCAGCCGCAGTATAACAGACTGCCTGCCCGTGAGGTGGAAATATCGCAAAGAGACAGTGTTGCCTATATAACCAATGTCACATCTCAAGGAAATTTCAGAGAGATTCTGGTCCGAAAAAATTCTGATACCGTTATAAAAGCAAGCACTCCGATGCCCGGTTTTAATCTGCTTCTCTTCTCATTTTTCAGATATCAAATTGTTCTGATTTTTTTCGGCCTGTTTTTATTTGCCATATTTTCAACCGCCGGCTTTCGTGCTTTCAGGCTGTTCGGACAGAGTAAAAAATTCAAGCATAGACTTTTGGACGGATTAACGCTGGCCACCATAATCTTCCTGACAGTTTTAATCATTTCAACACAGATTGCAGTTACCCAACAAAATGAGAATAATGTACAACGGGAGCTCATCACAAAACTGAATAGTCTGAGCGAGTCTCTGCGAGGTGAAGCACAAGTGGAACAATCCGGAAGACGTACAACAAGACTTGCTGAATATGCTTCCTCACTCAATGTTGATGCCATACTCTTTAGCGGTGCAAATGTACTGGACTCCACAACCCCTCAAATCTTTCAGCAATATGTAATGCCGCGCACCATGCCCTATGATGTGTATAACTTTCTCTACAATAGAGAACGGCGACATTTTACAACCACCACTGAAATTGCAAATGAAAAAATGCTTATCGGCTATCGGGCACTGCTTGATCAAAACAATCAGCCTGCTCGTGTTGTGGCTATTCCAACGTTTGTTGAATCTCCTGTTTATCGTGAACAGCTATTGGAAGCAACAAGCTCACTCTTTGTAATCTATCTGACCATTTTTGCCATCTTTATTATCGGTACTGTAATCCTATCGAACCGTTTGACTAAACCGCTACAAATGATTCAAACCGGGCTGAATAAAATTTCCCGGGGTGAAATGAATATTCGGGTTGCAGTAACCGGTAAAGATGAAATTGGCACGCTTGCCAAAGCATACAACGAAATGGTTAAGAAACTTGAAAAGGCACGAAAAGAACTAGTAGAGGCCGAACGTGAGGCAGCATGGAAAGAGATGGCTCAGCAGGTTGCTCATGAAATCAAGAATCCGCTTACTCCTATGAAATTGAACTTGCAACATTTGCAGCAGCGACTTGAAGCCAACCCTGATAAAGTGATGGAGTTGAAACCTCTCATCGAGAAAACTGCAGAAAATATCATCGAACAGATTGAGTCGCTTAATAAAATCGCTTCTGACTTCTCAAAATTTGCGAAACCGATACAAGATCCGTTTGAGCCCGTTGATTTGAAAAAGCTACTGACCTCCATCTGCGAACTCTACAACAATGACAGTAATGTATCTGTAAACAGCAATCTCGCGGATTATGAGCTAAAAATAAGCGGCGTTGAAGATGAACTCCGCAGAGTTTTTATCAATTTGGTCAAGAATGGAATTGAGGCGCAAGAAGACGGAAAAGCTAAAATTCATATCACCGGTGAGAAGGTTCAAAAATCCATCAAGGTTCAAATTTCAGATAAAGGTGAGGGGATTGCACAGGAAGACCGGGATCGAATTTTTGTACCTAATTTCTCCACTAAATCGAGTGGTACAGGCCTTGGTCTCGCCATCACGAAAAAAATTGTAGAGGCTCATAAAGGAGAAATAACTTTTGAATCTGAGTCAGGCGCCGGAACCACGTTTACCCTTACATTTCCTGCCCTTTAAAATCACCCCAAATCTTCATTTTGAGAGGTAACAAGTCTCTCTATTTCTTCGTACCATTTGCCTTCTCAAACCGATGGATACGAATCAACCCACATATCAATCTGACATCCGGCAGGAACTTTCGTCATTGCTGCGAATTGGTGTGCCTGTAATTATTACACAGCTTCTGCAAATGAGCATGAGTTTTGTAGATACCGTGATGGCTGGACGGCTATCGCCCGAAGACCTGGCAGCCGTTGCCGTAGGTTCCAGCACACTGATGCCGTTTGTCGTTCTCTGCCTTGGATGTATGATGGCGGTTACTCCCATCGTTGCTCAAAATGTTGGAGCACGCAATTTCGAACTGATCGGAAAAAATGCCCGGCAGGTTCTTTGGTTAAGTCTGATACTGGCCATCCCCAGCTTTTTCCTGCTTAGAAATCTGGATTTTATTCTTGTCTTAATTGGAATCACGGACGAAATCATTCCGATCGCATCCGGCTACCTGAAAGCGATTGCCTGGGGAATTTTTCCAGCTTTTGCATTCGGCGCGCTGAGGTACTTCAATGAAGGCTTGAGCGTCACACGTCCGGCCATGTTCATTGCCGTGATCGGACTTCTGGTAAATATTCCGGCTAACTATGTGCTGATGTTCGGCAAACTGGGTTTCCCTCAGCTTGGAGCTGTTGGCACAGGCTATGCTTCAGCTATCGTATTTACGGTGATGTTCATCGCCATGCTCTGGTTTACGGTTGGATTTGAAGCCTACAAGCGATTTGACATTTTCGGTAAATTCCGCTGGCCTGAAAAGAAATATTTAAAAGAACTTCTCAGCATCGGAGTTCCCATTGGAATCAGCTCAACGATGGAGGTAACAATGTTTGCCGTGGTGAGTCTACTGGTTGGGACTATCAGCACGGTAGCTGTTGCCGGGCACCAGGTGGCAATTAACTTTGCCTCGTTAACATTTATGATTCCGTTTGGACTTTCCGTTGCCATATCGGCAAGAGTGGGGCAATCTGTCGGCCGAAAACGCCCTGATGAAGCCCGTTTCAGGGGATTTGTGGGAGTGGCTACAGCCAGTTTTATCATGACATTCACCGCAACGATCATGTTTCTCTTTCCGGAGTATATTTCGGCCATCTACACCGATGATCAGGATGTAACTAATATGGCCGTTCAATTACTTTTCATGGCAGCTATTTTTCAGATATCTGATGGACTGCAGGTGAGCGGTTTTGGAGCGCTGCGCGGACTAAAAGACACCAAAGTTCCGATGTATGTAAACCTTGTAGCCTACTGGGTAATTGGAATCCCGCTGGCATATTATCTCGGATTTATTGCAGAATATGGTCCGCAGGGTCTTTGGGGAGGATTAATCGCGGGGCTGACCGTGGCGGGAATTCTGCACAATATTCGGTTCTTCAGAAAGACAAAGGCGATGCAAAATGATTCATTTAAAAGTTAATCATCCTCAACCCACCGGATATATTAAACTGTAATCCGAGCATTACAGCAGGGCGACCCAGCAAGCCCATTTCATCCAGTCCGGGAAACCAATAGTATCTGCCACCTGCGTTTGTAAAAAACGAGAACTTGTCCGTAAAGTGATAGATCGCGCCAAATTCCGTAGTTGCAGTTACACCGGGAAAAAATTGCGAGCTCTCATTTTCAAAGATTCCCATTGCGGCAAAACCAAAACCCGGTGCAACTCTGAAATAGAGCTCAATCTTTTTTTGCCCCGCAGAATTTGTGTATTCAGAAATTGGAATAGTTCGGCCAACTGAAAGAGCCCCTATCAGAAAATTTCCATCCCGTGTTGCAGAATCATCAGCGTCATAAAATGCAGTAAAGGAAAACCCGAGATCGGCTCTTGCACCGGGCTGTCTGAATATCGTCTCCACTCCAAAAACCCTATTTCCAACAATCAGGCCGTTCAACGATGAAAAATCTCTACTACTCGTTGACTGATAGACCTGCCTGTCTACAGCCGGACTCAAAATGATCGGGTCTTCCTCCTCATTCTTCTCCTTCTCTGACTGTGCCGATAGATACGCCGGAGTTATACAACTGATCATCAGAGAGAACAGAACTAAATTCATCAATTTTTGGATATGCATAATATCTCCCGTTTTATTTTCTATACCCTCCATTAATATAAAAATAAGATGCAATTTAAATATCACATCTTCATGTTAGTGAACGAATTACAACCCCTATCAGGTTGTTTAATACAAACAGATTCATTAAATATCCTGTCATGTCCACCTATATTCATTCCATTCAAACGGCCGTTCCTCAGTACTCCTATCACCAAAATGAACTCCGTGACAGGATGAAGGAGATTGTACCGGGAAGCGAACGGGATGAACGGATCATACATCACATCTACAGCCGGTCCGGAATCGAAACCCGATATTCCGTGGTTGATGACTTCCGAAAAACCGGTTCACATCAACTTTTTTTCAACGGACAGGGTGCATCTCCGGGAACCGCCAGCAGAAATGACACCTATATCCGGGAAGGGCGAAAACTGTTTGTAGATGTAGCAGAGAAATTAATGGAGCATTCTGAGTTTCAGGCTGATGAGATCACACACCTGATTACCGTTTCCTGTACTGGATTTTACGCCCCGGGTCCCGATTACGATATTATCAAAGCACTGGGACTTTCTCCTAAAACAGAGCGCTATCACCTCGGATTTATGGGATGTTATGCCGTCATTCCGGCTCTGAAAATGGCTGACCAGATCTGCCGGGCGAATCCCAACGCGAATGTGATGGTCGTTTCTGTAGAACTCTGCACGCTACACTTTCAGGCCAATCCCAAAATGGATAATCTGCTCTCGGCCTCTGTATTTGCAGATGGCGGCTCCGGAGCGATTGTCAGCAGCCGAAAATCCAATCAACCCTCATATCAGATTGACGGGTTCGCCTCTGCCATTACCGAAAAAGGCAAAGATGACATGGCGTGGTCAATCGGTGATACCGGATTTAACATGGTGCTTTCAAACTATATTCCGGATCTGCTGGAAGAGGGACTGCATCCGTTTTTGGATCCCGTTTTAGAGCAATATCAATTAACCCTAGAAGATATCGATTTGTGGGGAGTTCACCCGGGTGGACGAGCCATTCTGGACAAAGTTGAAAAGACATTTTCACTGCCGGATAGCGCACTTTCCGCGTCCAGAAATGTTCTGTCAAATTATGGGAATATGAGCAGTGCCACCGTACTCTTTGTCTTGAAAGAACTCCTTGAGGATAGCTCAGATTCTGAAAACAAACGAACTTTGGCAATGGCCTTCGGACCGGGACTGACACTTGAATCAGCTCTGCTTACCAAAACAACCGGTTCCTAATGCCTCTTATTTTTAAAGAAAGAGAATCCGACCTGATTGAGTGGATGGATCGCCGGGATTGTGATCAGGAAAAGCTTTTCAATACCTACAGGCAGTTCTATACAATAAATAAATTACTTTCCGGATGGAGCCGATTATTTGATCTCTACCTGAAGCCGATCATCGAAGCCAACGGCGGCAGTGCAACCATATTGGATATTGGCTGTGGCGGCGGCGACATCTTAAATCATTTGGATAAATTATGCCAAAAGGCAGGATATAATGTTCAACTCACCGGAGCAGATCCCGACCCGAGAGCTAAAGAATTTTTCGAAATGAATCTCAATAACAGGGAGATTCGTTTTAGACAGAAAACCTCAAGCCAATTGGTAGAAGAAGGCGCCCGTTTCGATATTGTCATTTCCAATCACCTGCTCCATCATTTGACGAATATTGAGGTCAACTCTCTGTGTAGAGATTCAGAAAAACTCGCTAAACAACTCGTACTGTTTAACGACATTGAGCGAAGTGACATCGGCTACGGCCTGTTTGCAGTAACAACCCCGATAATCTTTCGAAATAGTTTTATCTCAGTTGACGGAAAAATTTCCATCAGGCGCAGCTTCAGAAAAGATGAGCTTCAAGATCTTCTTCCTGACGGGTGGGACGTAAAACGAAAGTTTCCGTTCAGGCTTTTGGCTATGCATCAAAAACGGACTGGATGATGGATAAGGTGGATATCATCATTGTTGGCGGCGGACCGGTTGGACTTTACCTTGCCGGCAGATTGTTGCAAAACGGATTCTCCTGCAAAGTGTTCGAACAAAGAGAAAACATCGACATCCACTCCAAATCGTTGGGTATTCACCCGGTCTCGCTAGATCTTTTTGATCGCGCCGGTATAACTCAGCCATTTCTGGATAACGGCCTAAAAATTGAGTGTGGCCTCGCTTTCATCGATGAAGAGCCTGTCGGTGAAGTTAGCTTTCAATCCTGTCCGCCTCCACACTCCTACATCCTGGCCATTCCTCAATGGAAAACCGAAGAACTTCTTGAAGACTGGGTCAAGGCACTCGATTCTGAAGCCCTCACACGAGGTGCTCATGTTGAAAAACTTGAGAATTCAGAACACCAAACGTCAGTTACCTATTCTACCAAAGAAGGTAACCATCAAGTCTCATCAGATTTCGTGGTAGGGTGTGACGGTAAAAGCAGCTTTGTACGAAATTCCTGCAATATTTCATTTAAAGGAAGCTCCTACCCGGACACCTACATCATGGGAGATTTTGATGATAACACTGCGTTTGGAAAAGATGCAGCCGTATTCCTTCATAAAGACGGACTCGTTGAATCTTTCCCGCTGCCAAACGGTCAGCGCAGATGGGTGGTAAAAACGGATAACTTTATTAAAGAGCCGGGAGAGTCGCTGCTTACCGAACAGATTTTCAGGCGAACTCATCATCATCTTGGAGAGTGTGAAAACTACATGTTAAGCAGTTTTGGCGTTCAGCATCTTCTGGCTGAAACATTTCATAAAAACAGGGTTGTACTGGCAGGTGATGCGGCTCACGTTGTCAGCCCAATTGGCGGACAGGGAATGAATCTAGGATGGATCGACGCGGAGGAGTGTTTAAATACCATGATAAGAATCCGGCAGAATCCGGCAAACAAGGAGTTATACCTGAAAAACTATACAACCAATCAGAGAAAGGTAGCCGGGCAAGTTGCAAAGAGAGCTGAAATGAATATGAGACTGGGGCGTAAGGAATCAGCGAATTTCTGGATGAGATCCGGATTGAAAATAGTTTTAAAATCACCTTTAAAACATCTTTTAGCACGAATTTTTACGATGAGAGGTCTTGGCCGCTGGCCAATCTAAGCGTTTATTCAGATGAAAAGGTAATCATGAACCTTGCGCCGCCAACACCTTCAACCGAAATTTGAGCATTCAGCTTTTTCAGCAGTTCTTCCACAATCCACATCCCGATTGACTCTCCTTTTTCAAACTTGAAATCTTCGGGAAGACCTACACCGTTATCCGATACCTCCAATTTCACCTGATCATCTTCGCGGGTAAGGTTAATTTTAATTTTGCCATCCTGTTCATCTTTAAGAAAAGCATGCTTATAAATATTGATCAAGAGCTCATTTATTATCAATCCGCAAAGAAGTGCCTGCTCCTGCCTTACTTCAACTTTATCACTTTGCAGCTCCAGTTTCACATTGTAGAGAATGGAGTGCATGGTTTCTTGAATGGTCTCGGATAGCTGTTTCAAATAGCCCCCCAGCTCCACAAGATTTTCCAGATTTTTTTCACTCAGCATCTCATGGAGCTTGGCCATCGACTTGATTCTGTGCGCCACCTCGCTCAGCACGTCTTTTGGATTTCCGGCTTCCATATCCATCGCTTCGATTTCCACAATAGATAGAATTACCTGAAGGTTATTTTTTATTCGATGATGAATTTCCGCAATGATCGTATCCTTCTCTTTCAGACGGTCATGGAGCCGGTCAATCATACGAGTTCGTTCAATAGCACTTGTAATATGACTTGCCAAAGCCTGCATCACGGGTACATCCCTTGTCGTAAATTCATTACCGTCCCGCCTGTTAAGCGCCTGCATTACGCCAATAACTTCATTTTCTCTGTTAATAAGCGGTACACAAATAATATTGCGCGTTTTAAAACCCTCAACCAGATCTCCATAGAAATGCTCTGATTCAGCAGGATTGTTCGTCAGATAGGGTCTTTTTTGAGATACTACCCATCCGGAAATTCCCTTGTCTTTTGGAATGCGTTTACCTGCAATGTCGGTTTTAACAGGCCCGGTTGGCATACTGACATAAAGCTCTCCCGTATCCTTGTCGATAAGCATCAACGAGCTAGCCTCAGAATTCATGATCAGCCGAATTGCCTCCATACTCTCAACCAAAACAGACTTGAACTCTTTGGTTTGATTGATTCCCTCTATTGTATCGAGCAGCAGGCGGAGATTGTTGTCCGGCAGAGCTTCAAAGCTCTCTTCTTCGATGTTTTTTTCCATTGGTTCCATGATACCCCGTTAAATATTTACACCTTATGTATAAATAATTTTTGGGATAAAGGCTAACCGGAAAACAAATTGATTGGATTACTCCGGAAATGTAATTGTAAATCGGGCGCCGGGGTCGTTTAGTACCGTCATATCTGCATCCAGTTTCTGAAGCAGTTCGTGTACTATCCACATCCCTACAGATCTTTTGGATTGAATAGAAAAATCATCCGGAACACCAATGCCATTATCTGCAACGCTTAATATGACAAGACCTTCATCATTTGAAACACTGACTTCGATTTCATTAACATTTTTTGTCCCTTCTAATTGGGCGTGCTTATAAACGTTGATAAGGAGTTCGTTTAGAATCAGCCCGCATAAAAGAGCTTTATTTTGTGAGACAGTAATTTCTTTTCCTGATACACCAATTTGGATATCCAGCATGTTGAAGCTCATTGAATCTTCAATTTTTTTAGCCAGATTTTTTGTATAGGTATACAGATCAACCTTTTCGTTTACCTTTTTCTCAACCAACAGATCGTGCAATTTAGCCATCGACTTCATTCTCATCTCAATTTTTCTAAGGAGCTCGTTGGCTTTCTCATCCTCTATCTCATTGGCGTCTTTTTGTATCTGTTCTGAAAGAGCCTGTAAATTATTTTTTACCCGGTGATGGATTTCAGCAATCATCACATCTTTTTGCTGAATGGTATCTCTCATTGAATCAATTTTTTTCGTGCGTTCAATAGCAATGGTAATATGGGTAGCCAATGACTCGAACACCGGAATTTCACTATCCAGGTAATCCTTTCCGTCACGTTTATTCATCGCCTGAATAATCCCAATCACATCTCCATGCCGATTTATGAGTGGAACACACATCAGGTTTTTTGTTGTAAAACTCTCAACCAGGTCGCCATAAAAATGTTCGGATTTTGTAACATCGTTAGTCAAATAAGGCTTCTGATTGCTCAATACCCAACCGGCAATACCTTTATCCTTGGGAATACTTTTACCGGCAACCTCCTTTTCTGCCGGCCCTGTAGGCACGCTGATAAATAGTTCACCTTTTTCATCGTCAATCAGGAAAAGTGAACTCGCCTCGGAGTCCATAACCTGCCGGGTTGCCTCCATACTTTCATGCAAAACCGTCTTAAACTCATTGGTATTATTGATACCCTCAAGAGTTTCAAGAATGAGCGAAAGGTTTTCTTTCTGTAGTTTTTTGTGAAGATTTTCACTTTTTGATTTACCCTCTGTCATAACTTTAAATCGAGCATTTGTATGTTAACTTTGTTTTTGCACAATTAACGAATAATTAAGGACTTTTTATACGCATAATTTTTTTCCGGCCCTTTGAGAAACAAAAAACCCCCGAAGTTTTCACCACGGGGGTTTTTGATATCAGTAAGAACCGATAAATCAGGATTTTTTCTTCTTATCCTCTTTCACATAGTCTAAAAGAACTTTGTGGAGGATACCGCCATTTCGGTAGTAATCTACCTCAACCGGTGTATCGATTCGGCAATCGGTCATAAACTCAATCACTTCACCGTCTTGTTTGGTTGCCGTCACTTTGATCTCATCGCGGGCTTTCACATTATCATCCACGTGGATGTCAAAGGTTTCGGTTCCGTCCAGTCCAAGTGAGTCTGCACTGTCTCCTTCCTTAAACTGCAGAGGCAGAACGCCCATCTGAATCAGGTTTGATCGGTGAATACGCTCGTAAGAAACAGCGATTACCGACTTAACACCCAACAGATTGGTTCCTTTCGCAGCCCAGTCGCGGGATGAACCCGTTCCGTACTGAGTGCCGGCTAATGCTACCAGAGGAGTGTCGTTCTCCCTGTACTTCAGAGATGCTTCATAAATCGTAGTGATCTCATCATCCGGGAAGTACTTGGTAAAGCCACCCTCTTTTCCGGGTGCAAGCTGATTCTTGAACCGCACGTTGGCAAAGGTTCCGCGTGTCATCACACGGTCATTACCCCGGCGAGAACCGTAAGAGTTGAAATCTTTCTCTTCCACCCCGTTTTCAATCAAATATTGCCCTGCGGGACTCTCTTTTTTGATGTTTCCTGCGGGAGAAATATGGTCCGTAGTAATGGAATCACCCACTTTCACAAGAACCCGGGCACCTTTAATTGGCTTGATGGGATCGGGAGTTTCTTTCATTCCTACAAAGAATGGCGGCTCCTGGATATACGTCGATTCTTCACTCCAGTTAAAGAGATCTCCGCCGGATACCGGAATATCATCCCATGTTTCAGATTCAAAGATGTCGCCGTACATTTTCTCAAATAGCTCTGGACGAATTGCTGCGTCGAGATGCTCAGCGATCTCAGCAGTAGTTGGCCAGATATCTTTCAGATACACATCATTTCCGTCTTTGTCTTTTCCGATAGGTTCGTTTTCCAGATCGATATCGACGGTACCGGCAAGCGCATACGCAACAACCAGCGGCGGTGAAGCCAGATAGTTCGCTTTCACCCACGGATGGATACGTCCTTCAAAGTTTCTGTTTCCTGAAAGTACGCCGGCAGCAATCAGGTCGCCCTCTTTAATGGCTGTTTCAACAGCTTCGGGAAGCGGGCCTGAGTTACCGATACAAGTTGTGCATCCATAACCTACCAGGTTGAATCCGAGTGTGTCCATGTATTGGGTCAATCCTGCTTCTTTCAGGTATTCAGTTACAACCCGTGAACCCGGTGCGAGAGATGTCTTCACATACGCAGGTACTTTAAGTCCTTTTTCGACGGCTTTTTTCGCGACAATACCGGCACCCAGCATCACACTTGGGTTCGAGGTATTTGTGCATGAAGTAATTGCTGCAATGACTACATCGCCATGCTTCATCTCAATTTCCTGGCCATTCTTAAAGATTCCCTTATTGGCCAGTTTCTCCTGAGTCAGGTTAAAGCCCATCGTTGGATTATCACTTGTCAGCGACATCTCAAACGCTTTCTTCATGTTGCCCAGCTTGATACGGTCGTGTGGCAGCTTCGGGCCTGCAAGTGAGGTTTCAACTGTGCTCAGATCCAGTTCAAGCGTGGATGTAAATTCCGGATCAGGAGTATCATCAGTTCTGAAAAGTCCCTGTTCCTTCGTATAAGCTTCTACTAAATCTACAAGCTCTTTTGAACGGCCGGTTCGGCTCATGTAACGGAGTGACTCCTCATCAATCGGGAAGAAACCCATTGTTGCTCCATATTCCGGAGACATATTTGCAATGGTCGCACGATCGGGAAGGCTCATATTGCTGATTCCGTCACCGTAAAATTCTACAAACTTACCAACCACCCCGTGCTCTCGGAGCATTTGAGTTACAGTCAGTGTTAAGTCTGTTGCGGTAATTCCTTCACGGAGTTTACCGGTTATTTTCATACCTACAACTTCCGGCACAAGCATAGAGATTGGCTGACCAAGCATAGCTGCTTCCGCCTCAATACCGCCAACACCCCAGCCGAGAATACCGAGACCGTTAATCATGGTTGTGTGCGAATCTGTTCCCACCAGTGTATCGGGGTAGGCTACGGTTGAACCGTCATCCTCTTTTCTTGTAAATACTCCTTTTGCAAGGTATTCAAGGTTCACCTGGTGAACAATTCCACGTCCCGGAGGAACCACACGGAAATTATCGAATGCCTCTTTCCCCCATTTCAGAAATTCGTAGCGTTCATTGTTACGCTCCATCTCCTTCTCAACATTGAACATCAGCGCGGCATCACTACCAAACATATCCACCTGTACGGAGTGATCAATCACCAAGTCGACAGGAACCTGCGGATTGATGGAAGTAGGATTTCCACCCATTCTATCCATTGCTGAGCGGAGTGCAGCAAGATCCACAACAGCCGGAACACCGGTAAAGTCCTGTAGTACTACACGAGATGGTTTAAAAGGAATTTCACCCTGTGGATTTTTGGCGTTGTAGTCGGTCAAAAGTTTAACGTCGTCTTCAGTGATTGCAAAGCCATCATACTCTCTCAATACAGCTTCAAGTAATATCTTTATGGTAAACGGAAGCTTGCCAATATTACCATAACCAAGTTTTTCGAGTTTTTTAAGGCTATAAAGATGCGCCTCCCCCGAACCCGTTTTAAACGGAGTCTTGGTATGTTGGAGTGGGTTGTCTGTTGTCATAAATCCTCTGTGCTTTCAAGATGTTAGAAGTCTTACTTTTTCTATCAATCTAAAATAAGGGATTTTTGCGATAATATCTTTGCCAATCCGGATGGCAGATCGCAGTAAATGTTCAATAAGCTGTTGAATTATTGTAACACTGAACCTTTATGATTAAACTTGGCCATCAAATGGACAATAACAGTACTTATTACTGAATATCCATAGCCAGTACATTATATAGACACTTAATGCTTTTTTTGAATTTCAAGGCTGAAAAATTATTCCCTCTTACAACGTTACTGCTCCTTTTTCTGCTCAGTTCTACGCTCTTTGCTCAATCGGTATCTGATTCCATCAGTACTTACGATCAGATAAGAGCAGACGGTAACGGAGATGGGCAGCCAGATTTACTTGGAGAAAAGGTTATCACCACCGGAATTGCCAATTCTCCCAGTGGATTATTTCATGAACAGTACCTGCAATTATTCATCCAGGATGATTCTTCGGGAATTTCCATTTTCTCTTACAACATCGATGATCCTATAGTGCCCGGCGACAGCCTGATGGTATGGGGAGCCGTCGATTCTTACAACGGACTGATTGAAGTACAGGCGGATTCCTACCGCGTTTATCAGAATCGATCTACTCTAAGGCCGTTACATTTAACGGATATAATAGCCAATCCGGCAGATTACCTTGGTGTACTTGCCAAAGGGGATGGAGTGATCACCGACAAGGGAAGTACGTATAATGGCAAATACGTTATTATTTCACCTGAAACCAGCCCTGACAGCATCATGGTTTATGTTTCAAACTTTCACGTCCGGTTCTCCGAGTTCAACTTTGATGTATTAAGTGTTGGAGATAAAATTGCCGCAGAGGGGGTTATCACCGAGTACAATCCTGAGTTTCCGGGCCAAAAAAATTACAAGCTCTTTTTACGAACACCTGACGACCTGAACTATATCGGTCTTCCCTCCTATTATGTGAGTCTGATCATTTGGAGCGTATTGGCACTGGCAGCTATACTGTTTGGAATTTATCTCTTTATGCGATACCGCGTCGAGACCAAAACAAAGGATATTCAGCTCTCCTTAGATCAAAAAGAGATGCTACTGAAGGAGGTTCATCACAGGGTCAAAAATTCTCTTTCTATTGTTTCAGGTTTGATAGAGATGCAGTCGTTAAGTACTGAAAATGAGGAGGCTAACAGAATTTTGCAGACCAGCCAAACCCGTATTCAGTCCATCGCCCTTATTCATGATAAACTTTATAAATCCGACTCACTGTCTGACATCAAACTGGATGTTTACCTGAAAGATCTTGTTGAATCTTTGCACAACACGTTTACAGAACTGAACAATCGCGTTTCGCTTCAGTTTGAAATGGATTCCGTCGAAATAGATTCAAAGAGCGTGATTTATTGCGGTTTGCTGGTCAATGAGCTCGTTGTCAACTCTTTTAAACATGCCTTTAAAAACAGAGCTGATGGAGAACTGACGGTTAAACTAAAGAAAGACGGAAATAATATTATACTTACGGTAACGGACAACGGACCGGGCCTGCCGGATACGTTTAATCCCAAAAATCAGGACGGCTTAGGCTCTATGCTGATTAACACATTCGCAGCAAATCTGGAAGCAGAGATGACTGTATCGGAGCCCAACCGTGGCGGAGCTTCTTTTACCTTCACTTTTCCACATAAATCATAAGATCTATTTTTGGCAAATAAGGCCGGTAAAATTTCTTTTAAGGATTTTACAACCCTCTCGGATATATTCGGTTAATCCTTAATCAATTTATCCGAATAGATGACCCGACTGTTTACTGTAACTCTTCTCCTTTTCACATTTCTTATTCCATTTTCAACCCAGGCCCAAATTCAATCTCATGATAGTCCGTACATGGACGGTTTGGGAGGAGTGAAGTACTCCAATTTAAAATGAGATTAATAAAAAATCTTTGAGTTTAACTATCTGGAAGTGCTCTCTTTTCCTGTTTTTAAGGAAAAAATACTGGCCCAACCACCCCTGGAGGCTGTCCAAAAAGTATATATGATCTAAGCTTGACCTAAATTATTTAGTTCATTTTTAATTTTTATAAAAAATGCCCTTTGTGATGCTTCGTGTCCTCGCGTCTTCGTGGTAAAAACCGCGATTTATTACCACGAAGTCTCAAAGGCACAAAGGTTCACGAAGAAAAGTTAAATAATTAAAGCACCCATATTTCAAATACATCTTTTGGGACAGTCTCAAACTGTTTTCCTAAACTATTATGAAGACCTCACTTTATTTAGAACTCAGCTTCAGAGACAGATATGGAACAAAGGGCAGTTGATTAATTCCTCTCTGAAAGAAAACATCGTAATAGAACAGATTGGACTGATCGTATAAATTTATGGCTCCGAGTTGGACATTCAAGTCAGCACTGTCTAAATCAAAATAGTGTTCCAGCGACACATCCAGCCTGTGATACTCCGGCATCCTTCCCTGAAAAGGTTTGTCGAGTAATATCCTGGGGGTTCCATAACCCTCGGTAACTTCAGGGGGACCCTCTTCAAATGAGAAAAAACTGTCGAAACCAATCGGCCGGGTAAACGGCATTCCAGAACCATAACTCCAGTTCAAATTGGTTGAGAAATTTCCAAATTCTAAACCTACTTGCGCATTGAGTTGATGGCGCCTGTCGTGCGATGGATTGTACGTTTGCACCTCTTCGCCAAACCAGAGGGTGAAATGGTCTTGTGCTGTTTCGTACTCTGTGATGGCATAACCGTATCCCAGCCCCGCGAAAAAATTTCTTCTGTCATAGTCCAGCCTCAAATCAAATCCATTCACATTGCCATTGGCATATGCAATATCTGTTGTAAATTCTGCCACAGAACTCCAGACAGAAACCGGTGTGTCCTGAATGATTTTGTGATACCCCTCAACTGATAATTTCAAAAATCGGCTCATTGCAAAATCAAACCCCAACAAAAAATGAGTGGTTTGAAGTGATCTGTCGGAGTCCGGTTCTATTATCCATGCGGTAAAAGCTGTTCCTGCATCCCTGAAATCTGACAGGCCTATTAATGGCTGGCGATAAATACCGGCGGCACCGTGTAGTTTAAAATCATATCTGCCGGGTACATCAAGAGAAAACCGCAATCTGGGCTCAAAACTTGTTGGAACCCGATTCATATAGGATGTAAAAGAAAAACCCGGCTCAACATTCAAGTACTGCCATAATGGAATATTCACATTTAAAAACCCTCCGGTACTTAAAAATGAGGCTTCATTGGCATCCAGGGAACTGAATCTGTTAACGAGATCGTACTTTACTGTCCTGTAATTTGTGAAAAAACCATAGTCGATTCTCGTATCTGACCAGTAGTGGGTAAAACTCATATCCAGGTTAGATCTGAAAATATTCGAAAACCGGTTTCCACTCCCGCCGCCGTCAGTTTCGTTGGAAAAGTATGACAAACCAAAATTCAACTCCATAAATGACAACGACGTACTCTCCGAGGCACCTGCACATCTTCCTCCGGTTACAAAATTATTCCATTTAAAATATTGGTCGGAATCAAAATCAAGGCTACCGCGATCGTAGGTTCTCATCATCAAAAAAGAACAACTTACACCTGTGTTACTCACGCTATTGAACTTCGCCAGCTGACTGTTAAATTTTAACGGCTGCTGCTCCTGCAGGTACCACTTACTGCTCTCCTCAATCAATGAACCCCGAACTGAAACCATCAGCGAACTTTTTCCTTCTTTTACAGGCGTTTCGAAGTAAAAATCTGAAATAAATGGACTCACGGACGCCGACCATCCCCTTTCGTAGAGATCACCGTTTCTCAACCTTACGTCCATCACAGATGAGACACGCCCGGAGTATCGAGGTCCAAAACCTCCGGCATAGAAATCTGCGGATGACACCACATTCTCCGGAAATACAGAGAAGAATCCGACAATATGAAACGGCTGATAGATCATCGTACCATCCATCAGAATTAAGTTTTCAGAAGGCAAGCCGCCCCGAACAAAAAGTTGCCCTCCCCGGTCTCCGGTAACCAAAACACCCGGCTGTGTCTGTATATAACTTACAAGATCGGCATTTCCACCCGGTGACGGTGCCCTGTCGAAAAATTCAGGACGAACATTAACCTGTCCTGAACCACCCTGGAAACTCCTGTCAGAAACCGTCAGCTCTTCCAATTCCTCACTTTCCAGAGTTAGAGAAACATTTCTGGAAATAACATTTGACCCACGGGATACAGAGATTGTGTCGCTATAGGTTTCAAATCCTACATACCTGACCTGAAATAAATATTCACCGGCATCCAGATTCCCTATTTGATAAAACCCGTTTTGATCGGTTGTTGTACCTTTGAGCTCACCATCAGGCAGAGGCTGAACAGAAATCGTTGCCCTGTCGAGAGTTTGCCCGGACTGCCTATCCGTAACAACACCTCTTATGACGCTGTTCTGTGAAAAGACAACGTTTGTTGACGTGAATAATAAAATCAGTATAAATGCTATTTGATATTTTAGAGTCATACATTCAGATTTTTTAGGCAATTCATCAGATCATGAATAAGCTTCTGAATTTAGATAAATCATTGAAAATTCCAGGGGATTGAGGGATGCTCATCAAAAAATAATGAGATTCCTTTGGACACCCCTCACTCCTATTAGGGAGATTGGTCAAATCCGTCACTGAACTTTTCATTCTCCAGCGGCGTCAGAATTTCAATTTTTCGCCTGGCTATACCCGCCACCAATCCGGTTCCTCCTTCTACATTTGAAATTACTTCCGGTAGATTCTTCTCAAGATCACTCAGGCCTACATCCTCCGGCCAGTCGGGGCCGGCCGTTACGACAACAAATTCCCGACGATTAATTCTAATTTGATCTGCAAACACGCCTAATTCACTCGCAATATCTTCTCTATTGTTTGAATTGATGGCATACTCATTACCCGATGTTAAATTCATTTCATCCAGATGAGAGAAAATTATCTCTCTTTCAGGAGCACAACCGGCTTCTGTCAAGGCTTGAGCAAGATATCTTGTTTCAGCCACCACAATTGTATCCAACGCGATACCTGACACTGAAATGCTTTCAAAATCTTCTGAATAGATTACATTCGGAACAGGAAGCGGTGAAGGGGTATTTACCACCACACGGCTTTGATCCCCATCAGGAGATTCAGCAACAATTTCATATGATTCGTCACCATTCATATCCTCTGTCAGCCAATAATTCCATACATAGGTATCGCCACCGAACATAAAGAGAGAGTCTTCGAGTGCAATAACTTCTCCGGTAGATTGTCTCGTAAGATCTACTGCCGTGCCATTTTCGTTTGGATCGGCAGGAATCAATGACCGACCTATCGGCATAACCCTAACCCACTGGGTATCTGCATGCACGTCCAGAACTCCGTTTATTGAAAAAGTCAGCTCTTCATTTACTTGCAGCGGTTCAAAAGAATTCTCACAGCCAATAAATGTCAGTGTGCATATCACAAAAATGAAACAAGTTAACTTTGGCATATTCAATTCTTTGATATTATATAGTCTCTTCTACGAATTGCTAACATGGCTCTTGTGGTGGTGTAATTTGAATGATCCGGCCTGCTACTCCCGCAACATATCCCACTCCTCCTTCTACGTTATTGATTACATCAGGCAAAGTGATTTCAAGATCAATCAGTTCTGATAATTCCGGCCAGTCTTCACCGGACGACACGACCAGTAACTCTCTTCTGTTTATTCTGAAACTCTGAACTGACGGACCTAAAGCCCTTGATATTTCCGATCGGTTATTGACCTCCACTTGGTAGCTTCCGTCAGCTCTGGTTATCAATTGATCTAAGTGAGAAATGACAACCTCCATCTCCGGATCGCATCCAATTTCATTAATTGGCTGTACATAATATCGTGTCTTGATTGATACAATCGGATCTTCACTTTCCCCTTTGATAATACCGGACTCAAAACCGGTACTGTACTCTTCGACTGTTGGAAATGGCAACTCTGATGGTAAATTTATTAGAGCGTAACTGGACCTGCCCTCCGTATCTTCGGCCACAAAGCGATAACTATCATTTGCGATGAGATTCTCACTCGAAAAATAATTCCACACATATGTATCGCCGCCAAATTTGTATAGTGAATCCTGATATGCAATTCGATCTCCGGTAGAATTGTGAACCAGAAATACCTCTGAGTTATTGGATTCAGGATCGGTGTTGATCAATCTCTCTCCGATGGGCATCACGCGTACAACACTAAATTCCCCATGCACATCAACAACACCATACATGGAAAATGTCAACTCGTCGTTTTTCTGCAGAGGTTCAAAAGTTTGTTCGCAGCCATTTGCCAACAACAGAAGTGATATGCATAACACAAACAGAGAGCCAAACCTTGTATCCATTTTGCGGTGTTTAAATGTTTGATCTAACACTTATTGCAAAAATATTTATACCGATATAACATAATGAGGATAATCGATACAACTCAATAATGCTACTATTTGAATTTAATGGGTTCAGACAGGAATAATCATCTTCAAACAGTTTTTTTGAGTGGATTTACTATTGCAATACACAATAAATCCCTTTATCTTTTTCAACTTTCCAATTTTGCAAGAAAAACAAAGAGAATATCGTGAATACGATCAGTAATAAAACATACAACGCAAACTCAGCCACTGTAGATAAGAAGTGGGTAATCATTGATGCAGAAGATCAACCTCTGGGACGATTATCGTCTAAGGTTGCATCTATCCTTCGTGGAAAAAACAAACCGGAATTCACACCTCATGCAGACACCGGCGACAATGTGATCGTCATTAATGCAGAGAAGGTTAAACTGACCGGCAAGAAACTGACTAATAAAAAATATTTCAGGCATACAGGCTATATCGGCTCTGAAACATATACTTCTGCTCTTGATATGCAGAAAAAAGATCCGACATCCTTGGTCACCATTGCGGTGAAAGGAATGTTGCCTAAGAACAAGCTTAGCCGTCAGATCTTAAAAAATCTGAAGGTATATGCAGGATCAGTTCATCCACATACTGCACAACAACCGGAAATTTTAGAGATCTAAATTCTCATAATGGCACAAGAAAATTACATCGGACGTCGTAAAACGTCCACAGCTCGTTTATACATTAAAGATGGTAGCGGTGAATTCATCGTTAACGGAAAACCTCTCACGGAACACCTGAATACTCAGGCCCGGGTAAATATTGCCCGTCTTCCAATGGATGTTACTGAACTTGATGGCAAGTATGACATCAAAGTAACAGTTAGTGGCGGCGGAGTTACAGGCCAGGCAGGTGCAATTTCCCTCGCACTGGCTCGTGCAATCGACGACCTGAACGAAGGTCTTCACGACGTATTGAAAGAGCACGGACTTCTTACTCGAGACGACAGAATGGTAGAGCGTAAGAAATACGGTCAGCCAAAAGCTCGTAAGAAATTCCAGTTCTCCAAACGATAAGAGTTACAGGCTTCAGGTTACAAGATTCAGGTTTATTCTTAAGCCACTTTCACCTGCGCTAACCCTCTTACCAAAAAAACTTTTAAACTCTCACTCAGGCTAAGGCAAAGTGCCTCCAGCCTGAAATACACATACGCAGTGACTCTTCGCCGAGTGTTCTGCCCCGATCGATCGGGATGGAATTAGCGCATTGAGAATGACCTGCGTAGAGGAATAACTCAAAAAAAGACGATACAAACATGCCTAAAGCAGCAAACGTAGAAGAACTATTAAAATCAGGTGCGCATTTTGGTCACCTGACCCGCCGTTGGAATCCAAAGATGAAAGAATTCATCTTTATGCAGAGAAACGGCATTCACATCATCGATCTTAAGAAATCTCAAAAATATCTCCAGGAAGCACTTGATGAGGTAACTAAACTTGCTCGTGCCGGTAAGACGATTCTCTTTGTTGGTACCAAGAAGCAGGCTCAGGAGATTGTAAAAACAGAAGCGATCCGTTGCGGAATGCCTTTTGTAACACACAGATGGCTTGGCGGAATGCTTACAAACTTCAGTACCGTTCGCAAAAGTATTTCACGAATGGAAGAGATCGAAAAAATGAAGACTGACGGTACGGTTGATGAGCTCACCAAAAAAGAGGGTTTGATGCTCGACAGAGAGCAAGAAAAACTTGAGCTCACACTTGGCGGTATTGCGAATATGACACGTATACCCGGCGCCATATTTGTTGTGGACACCATTAAAGAGCATATCGCGATTAATGAAGCCGTAAAGCTGAATATCCCGATTATTTCTATGGTTGATACTAACAGTGATCCTGACATTCCCGATCACATCATTCCTTCAAATGACGATTCTGCACGAACCATTCAGCTGGTAACGGCTCAAATCGCTGATGCCATTATTGAAGGAAATGCTGAAAGAGAAGCGATCAAGGAAGAAGAGCTAATGGAAGAAGCCGCAGCTGAAGCTAAGAAGGACACCGGCTCAGATTCAGAACAGGAAGAGAAGAAAGAAGTAAAAGCCGGAAAATCAACGAAGCGTAGAAAAAGACGGCGAAAAGCTTCAGACTCTGACAGCAAGGATCAATCAGAAGAAAGTTCTGAAGATAAAGCAGAAACAAGTGCTGAAGATCAAAAAGATAAGAGCGCTAAAGATCAATCAGAAAAAAGTGCCAAAAGTGAAGCAGATGAGAGCACTAAAAAAGATGATGATAGCGCAAAAGCTAAAAATGATGATAAGAAAGAAGAAGAGAAAAAATCTGATTCTGACAAAGAGTAAACCTGAACTGAAAATTTTTCAAAACTCATGAGCATTAGTGCAAAAGATGTAAAAAAACTTCGCGACGCTACAGGCGCGGGTATGATGGACTGTAAAAAAGCCCTGGGCGAAGCTGATGGCGATATGGAAAAAGCCATCGAAATTCTCCGTAAAAAAGGACAGCAAGTTTCTGAAAAACGATCTGAAAGAGAAGCTAATGAAGGATTGATCCTGACTAAAATCAGTGATGATCATAAAAAAGCTACAGCTATCGAAATCAATTGCGAAACTGATTTTGTAGCGCGAAACGAAGATTTCCAGAATCAGGCGAATAAGTTTCTCGAAGCTGCTTACGAAAATAATATTACCAGCTCAGAAGATCTGATGAGCGTTGAAATTGACGGACTCACTGCCGAAAAACATCTTGAAGAGATGGTCGGTAAGATTGGTGAGAAAATCGAAATCGCCCGCGTTGTTCTATTTAGAAACTGACGGAACACTCGTTGATTATATTCACCCGGGCAACCAGCTTGGTGTACTCGTAGAATTTGACGGCAAACTTTCTGACGACAACGTTGGTAAAGATGTTGCCATGCAGATTGCCGCGATGAATCCCCTGGCTGCTACCCGTGATGGAGTAGATGCTTCTGTAGTAGAGAAGGAGCTGGAAATTGCCAAAGAGCAACTTATCAATGAAGGGAAACCTGAAGAGATTGCTGAAAAAGCTTCCAAAGGAAAACTTCGAAGATTCTACGAAGAGCGTGTTCTGCACGAGCAGAAATTCGTTAAAGATAACGGCATAACCGTTAAAGAGTATCTGGAGCAAAACGATGCTCCACTCGTCAAGTCATTCTATCGAATGCAGCTTGGCGAAGCTTAATTATTTATCTTCAAAAAAGGCTACCTTCAAAGGGTGGCCTTTTTTATATCAATGAACTTCTAAACTAACGACCAGTGGCAAATCAATATAAGAGAATACTTCTCAAATTAAGCGGTGAAGCACTTTTAGGAGAACAGGGACACGGAATTGATGCCGATATCCTTACTCAGTATGCAGATGAAGTATTAGCAGTTCAGGCTGAGGGAGTTGAAGTTTCTGTAGTGATAGGCGGTGGAAATATTTTTCGCGGTGTAAAAGGTGCAACGGAGGGAATGGATCGCGTGCAGGGCGATTACATGGGAATGCTCGCAACCATGATCAACAGTATGGCCTTTCAGGATGCACTTGAACGTAAAGGTGTTCACACCCGACTGATGAGTGCCATTCGCATGGAAGAGATTGCAGAACCTTACATTCGACGGCGAGCTATTCGTCACCTCGAAAAAGGCCGAGTGGTTCTATTCGGCGCCGGTACAGGAAATCCATACTTCACAACAGACACAGCAGCCTCACTTCGCGCCATCGAAATTGAAGCGGATGTGATTTTAAAGGGAACTAGGGTTGATGGTATTTACGACTCCGATCCGGAAAAGAACAGTGAAGCCGTGAAGTTCGATACTATTACCGGAGATGAGATTCTGCGCAGAAGACTCGATGTAATGGATCTCACAGCATTCACCCTCTGTCGCGACAATGAGACACCTATTATCGTTTTCAATATGAATGAAAGAGGGAATCTCAAAAAAGTTGTCTGCTCTGAAGAAACTGTTGGCACAACGGTTGTTTGGGATGATTAACCATTTTATTAAATTCAATCTTTGCTTACAAAGCTGCTGAAGTTGATTCAGATATGCTATTTCAGAAAATCTATTCAATTAACTCGTACAGACTGCCATGATACCAGAAGAAATTCAGTTAATTATCGACGACGCCAAGGATAAAATGAAAGAGGCTGCGGCTTTTTGTAAAAAAGAGCTATCGCATATCCGAGCCGGTAAAGCTACCACTTCCCTGCTTGATGGAATAAAGGTCAATTACTACGGATCACAAACTCCGCTCAATCAGCTTGCATCCGTGGCAGCCCCGGAAGCTCGTCTGTTGGTTGTACAGCCATTCGACAAATCAGCAATGGAGGAAATCGAGAAAGCAATTATGTCTTCCGGAATGGGTTTGAATCCGAACAATGACGGTAACATTATCCGTATTCCACTTCCCATGCTATCCGAGGAGCGCAGAAAAGAGCTTGTAAAACACTCTAAAGAAGTGGGTGAAAAAGCCCGAATCAGTATTCGAAATACTCGACGGGACGCCAACGACGAAATCAAAAAAACCGTGCAGGAAGAGTCCCTGCCCGAAGACAGCCGGTTTGAAGCTGAGGATGAAATTCAGAAACTGACCGACAAGTATATCGCGCTGGTCGACGAGATGCTTGAAACCAAGGAAAAAGAGATTATGACCGTGTAGTATTTCATGATTTTCCTGAAACATGGTATTTCATCTTTTCTCCTTTACAGGATTAGAGATGGTGTAAATACCATGTTTTTTTATTTATTGCCATCCTCTTTTTATACATTTTGAAGCATGTACATTTCTGATTTAGAACTTCACGGATTTAAAAGCTTTGCGCACAAAACGCACGTAAAGTTCGATAGCGGTATCACGGCTATTGTGGGACCGAACGGCTGTGGAAAATCCAACATTGTTGATGCTCTCCGTTGGGTTTTAGGAGAGCAGCGACCTACCCTTCTTCGCTCAAGCGCCATGAGCAACGTGATTTTTAACGGTACCGCCAAAAAAAAAGCTCTGAGCATGGCGGATGTATCCCTCACTTTTGTGAATAATAAGGGAATCTTACCCGTAGAGTATAGTGAGCTGACGATTACAAGAAGGCTCTACCGATCCGGTGAAAGTGAGTACCTGATCAACAACACGCACTGCCGGCTGAAGGATATTATGGAGCTCTTCATGGATACCGGAATGAGTTCGGACGCCTACTCCGTGATCGAGCTTAAAATGGTGGAGGAGATTCTGAATGACAGAAATAATGACCGCCGAAGACTGTTTGAAGAGGCTGCCGGAGTTACCCGCTATAAAGATCAGCGGAAAAAGACGTTCAGAAAACTGGATGAAACTCTGAAAGATCTCCAGCGACTTGAAGATATTCTGGTAGAAGTTCGGAAAAAAACGCGTTCACTTGAAATTCAGGCGGATAAAGCGGGCAAAGCCAAAGCGTATCAAAAAGAGTTAAAATCGCTGGATCAGGGTTACACACTGCAGCAATACAATGCCGTTAAACATGAGCTGGAACCGCTGCAGGAACGAATAGACAATGCAGATAAAGAGAAGAAAGAGATTGCTCAAAAAGTTGAAGAACTGGAGGGAAATGAGGAGAAAGCCCGAAATCATCTGCTGGAAAAAGAGCGAAATCAGGCCGAAGCTCAACGGCGGGTAAGTCAATTGCACTCCTCCATTCGTGAAATGGAAACCAACCTCCGTATCACAAAAGAGAAGATTGTGAATGAGGAGGGTGTGATCAAGCAGCACCAAAATGATATTGAGCAGGCTTCGAAAGATCTGACGGAACTTGAGCAGCTCAAGAAAGACAGTATCGAAAAGCTGGAGAACTTTGCTGATGAAAAAGAGAAATCAGAAGAAACTCTGAAAAACTCCAAAGAGCGATTTAATGAAGTACAGCAGAAATTCACCAAGGTGCGTCATGAACTGTATGAGCTCGAAATTGAAATCAGCGATGTAAATAAAAAGCTCTCGGCTCTGCAGTCGAATCGCATCAAACTCGAGTCAAAGCTTGAAAACAGCGAGGATGACCGGCTGCGAATTGATCGGGATATTGAAGATCTGGAAGATGAGATTACCAACGCGAAGGGAGAGTTAAACCTGGTTAAAGAGAAGCTGAAAGAGGCCAATCAAAAACTCGAACAGCAGGAAGAGCGTCTGGAAAGCGCTGTTGAAAAGCGCCAAAATCTTGAAGAAACACGGGAAGAACTCAGGGAAACCCTGCGATCGCTGAAAAGTAAAAAAGATGCCGTGCAGTCAGAGATCTCACTGATGGAGAGCCTTGCCGAATCGAATGAAGCGCTCCCCTCCTCGATCTCTTATCTGACTGAGAATCATGCCTCTGAGTTTTCAACACTCTCACCCGTTGGAGAAGTGCTTCACACATCAGAAGAGCTCGCCCCTGCTCTTGAAATGGCGCTGGGTGAAATGATCAACTATCTGATTGTTGACTCGATGGATGATGCCGTCCGGGCCTCCAAAATATTGAAAGAGAAAGGAAAAGGACGGGCAACGTTCATTCCCTTGAAAGAGCTTAAAGAAAATTATCAAGTTGTTGACGGATCAATCTACCGGGAAGTTCATCCCGAAAGTAAGTTTGACGTTGTAGCACAGCTTCTGCTTGGCTCAACGATTCTGGCTGATTCCATAGAAGCGGGTTCAAAAGCTTTGAAAAATGGCGCTTCAGCTGCGGTTACGGTTGAGGGTGATCTGATCACCGCCAATCATTTTCTGAAGAGCGGAAGTAAAAACAAACAAGCCGGAGTTCGGCTGGGCTTGAAAGATAAGCTCGAAAAACTGAAGAGTAAGGTTCAAAATGCGGATCACTCTCTTGAAGAAAAACAGAAAGAGCTGGATCAACTGAATGGCGAACTGGAAGAGCTTAATACAGATTCAATTCGTCAGCAGATCAAAGAAATTCAGAAATCAATTCGTCAGTATGAGCAGCAGTCAAGTCGATGGCAGTCTAATGTTCAGCTGTATGAAAAGAATATCAACGATCTAAAGATCCGGAAGTCGAACCTTCAGTCCAATCTGGACAGTGCGCAGGAAGAGCTCGACGAGCTGCACCCTAAGCAGAAAGAACTTCAGCAAAAGATTACTGAACTGAGTAAGCAGCAGAATCAAAAGAAAGACGTTCTTCAGAAACTGGAGGATGAGCGGGCCATCGCACAGAATCGCTACAACGATGCACAGCTCAAGCATCAGGATGTAAAAAACAAAGCTCAAAACCTGGAACGGGATATCGATCGAGCCGAAACCGGTATTGAAAATATCAGAACACGGCTGAGTTCGCGAAAGGAGCTGATGGCTGAAAGCAAAGAGAAAATTGAGAAATATAAGTACGCCATAGAGCAGACTGAAAAACAGCTCTCCATCAAAAAAGAGAATAAACAGGAGGCCGATGAAAAGCTTTCTGCGGCAGAAGAGGCGAGCAGCCGGCAGCGCGGAATCATCAACGAAATAGAGAAAGAGTTAAAAGAACTGCGCCGACGCAAAGAGGTGAACCTCGAACTTGTTCACCATCTCTCCATGGCGCACGAAAAACTTGAGATGAAGTCTCAGGCACTGTCTGATCACATTTGGGAGACGTATGGAATATTGATGGATCAGGTGGAGGAATCTCTGCCCGAAGATATGTCGCCCGAAGATGCCAAAGAACGAATTGCCTGGCTGAAGCAGAAGCTGAACCAAATCGGGGATGTAAACCCGCTGGCCATTGAGGAGTTCAAAGAGGAGAAAGAGCGGCTCGATTTCTACGAAGAACAGATCGAGGATCTTCAGAAAGCTGAAGTTGAGATGCGTGAAACCATCGATGAGATCAACCAAACGGCTACTCAGCGATTTGACGAGACGTTTGAAAGAATTCGCGCCAACTTCAAAAATGTGTTTAACACGCTCTTCCACGAAGATGACTACTGTGATCTCCTGATTGAGGAAGATGCCGAAGATCCGCTGGAAGCCAAGATCGATATCAAAGCAAATCCCAAGGGAAAACGTCCATCGAGTATTAATCAGCTTTCCGGTGGCGAGAAAACCCTAACGGCCATTGCCCTGCTATTTGCAATCTACCTCGTAAAGCCCTCACCTTTCTGTGTGCTTGATGAGGTTGACGCTCCACTGGACGATGCGAATATCGAGCGATTTTCTGCCATGATTAAAAAGTTCAGCCAGGACACTCAGTTTATCATCATCACGCACAACAAGAAGACCATGTCGAAAGCGGAGATGATGTATGGAGTAACCATGCCGGAAACCGGTGTGAGTCGCCTTGTGGGAGTTAAGCTGGACGAAGTGGCAACGGCTTAACTGATGAGCGCCGAAGATCAAAAACCGAGAATTTCGGAAACCAAAGATGGCTCAACAACGCTCTACTCACCTGTTTTTGATCAGCACTACCACAATCCGAACGGTGCTGTAGCTGAAAGTAAAATTGTCTTTTTTGAAACACCGGGACTTGTTGAAGCGCTTCAGGAACGAGACCACATCGCTATTTTTGAAATGGGCTTCGGTACCGGCCTGAACCTCATCCTGCTTAAGAACTATCTTGAGCAGCTGGAAAATCCACCGGATGTCGATTTCTATACTGTTGAAGCTTTTCCGGTTGATCCGGAGACAGCGGCCAAGTTTGATTTTGGAGATGAGCTGAAGCAACAAAATCCGGGAAAACTTCTGCAATCGATTTTTTCGGAAGCCGATCCCGGAACCAACAGTTTTCAAATTTCGGAATACCTGACGCTGAATCTGTTCATCGGTCCGTTTGATGACTCTCCAAAGCCCGATCAACCCATCGACTACTTTTTCCACGATCCTTTTTCCCCCGATGTAAACGCAGAACTCTGGACACCGGAAGTTTTTCAGAGGTTGAAATCGTATGCTGAAAAATCAGCGATCCTTTCTACCTATTGTGCAGCTTCATCTGCCAGGGCGGCGATGGCTGTGGCAGGATGGAAAATCGCCCGTGCGCCCGGTGCACTCGGTAAGCGGGAGATGACATTGGCATCCCTTGATGAAAAGAACCTTGACGGTTTCAAAAGAGTTAATGAACAAAGGCTTGCCGATCGCTATCACCAAGGCGACTTCGATTAAGCTTCATATTTTTATAAATCCTTCAATATTTGATGATGCAAGAATTTGATAAACTGGCACAATCTCTTCAGCCACACTACTCCCATTTTAACGTCAGTGCAAGACTGCTTTTTACAGGTCACTCCCATCAGGCATGGCCCGATGTTGCATTCGACGGAGTGAGACAATATATGCAGCTTGCCGCTGATCAGGTAGACACAAAGTGGTCGGCCGCTTTTGAAAAAACTGAAGTCCTGCGCTCCTATCTCCGAAATTATTACGACGATCCGACCGGGAAATATTGCCGTGAACAGAATACACACGTGTTGATGATCTCCTGGCTCTCTTCACTCAATTTGAAGGAAAAACCGAAAATCATTACTACCACCGGAGAGTTTCACTCGATGTATCGTCAGTTGCGCCGATACCGGGAAGAGGGATACGACATCGTTTTCCTGCCACATGAAGATGACGATCAGCTGCTCAGCGCAATTAAAGAGGAAATGGACGACCGAACAGCAGCTGTGATGTTATCGAGAATCTATTTTGAGACTTCTGAAATCAACACAAGGATTTCTGAAATAGCCGCCGCAACCAAAAAGGCAGGAATTCCGCTTCTAATCGACGACTACCATGGAACCAACGTAGTACCCCTCTCCATTACCGACGAAGGCTTAGAGCACTGCTACGTCCTTATTGGAGGCTATAAGTATCTTCAGTGGGGCGAGGCAAACTGTTTCTTACGATATCCTTCAGATTGCGAGCTTCGTCCGGCAGTTACCGGTTGGTTTGCCTCCTTCGACACACTGGATGAACCGAGAGATGACAAGCCGGTATCGTTTGATGACGGAGATCAGAAATTCGCGTCCGGTACATACGACCCTATTTCACAATTCCGGGCGGCAGCGGTTGCGAATTTCTTTCAAAAGATGGGATTATCACCGGAAACATTGCGCCGGCAATATTCGGATCAGGTTTCCTATTTACGCGATCTTTTCGATGAGCAGTCATTTTCTAAGGATCTTATTCAACACGCTAACTCTCGCCCGATTGAGGAAACCGGTGGATTTTTGGCGCTGAAATCTCCTCACGCCAGAGAGATAAGAGCTCAACTGCTCAGCCAGGGAGTTTTTACTGATGCGAGAGGAGATATCATCCGGTTTGGCCCTGCACCCTACACAACTGCCGAACAGTGCCGACAAGCGATACAAAAGCTCGGTGAAGTTGTTCGTGAATTTTAATTGACGTGGATTTGAGATAAGAATTTGTAGAAGAGTCTTTACAAGTATCCTTATTAAAAGCGGTATTTGGTGGATTTTAATGAAAGTTCTTAAACAACTCCCCTAAATCCCCTCCTTGTTGAGAAAGGTAGGGAGACTATTATTAAGGTTCCTGAAACATTCAAAGATCTTTCTAATATTCAAACGAACACACGTGAATTAAAGCTGACCCGACATCTCACTGATTCTCTGAATGGCAAAAATCATATAGCCGATAATTGAGGCTGCAAAGCCTGTTATTACAGCGTAGAGTACATATCCAACGATGAACGTTGAGATGATTCTTACCCAGGCCATGAAATCGGAGCTCATAATGTAGGAATTGTAGATCCATAGAGTAGGAATTGCAATGGCAACAGCGGGAAGAGTTGCATTGGCAATAGGATCGAGCATGCTTACGCCGGAGAACATCCAAAACGGGATGAGAAAAAGCTGAAACAGCATGGTTGCTCCCACAGCATAACTGTTCATTACCAGAAGACTGAAAAATCCGGAAATATAGTCCCTGAAAAAAAAGATTCCGCCAACGGACAGCATGGGAACAAGAAGTAACGCAGATGAGATCGGCAAAAATTGAGTGGTTGAACGAACTGTACTCGCCTGAATCCACTCCGCAATCTCACGCATCTGTTCATTCTCTGGATCAAATTCGCCAAGTACGGGGTCGAATGAAAAATCTACTAACACAGTGTTCACTGCAGTTACGACTAATGCCCCGATAATCAGAAACAGAAAGGGATGAAAAAAATCTCTGTCATCACTCTCAAGAAACTGATCAATTACATTTCTGGGGTGATTGTAAACCTCTTTGAATGTTGATACAAATTTGCTGAACATTGCGCTAACTCACTTAACCTTTTTCAATCATGCTCACTTCAATCATAGGGGCTGAAGATGCGTGTTCTAATATAAGATGTTTGAGGTGAATCTTTTTTATCGATGGAACTGTTTTTTAACAAAAAGCTTTTTATATTTAGAGTCTGTAAAAAATCCAATAAATACTATTTGCATATATGATCGGAGTAAAAGTTAAAGATAACGAAAGCATTGACCGCGCAATTAATCGCTTTAAGAAAATGGTGACCCGCTCAAGAGTATTAAACGAATACAAAGAGCGTCAGCAGTACACCAAGCCTTCTGAAGAGCGAAGAGAAGCTCTTAAAAAGAGTGTTCGCGAAGAGAGAAGACGCCAGAGAGATAACTACTAATTGTAGTTCGGCTGCTTTTTATAGAGCCTTCATTATTTGATCCGCGGGTTTTAAATTCATTTTTGATGTACCCGCGGTTTTGCTGACCGGGAGAACAGCATGTTTAAATCCCATCTTCTCCCCCTCGTTCAGCCTTTGATTCAGGAACGGTACTCTTCTCACTTCTCCGCCAAGGCCTACTTCACCAACATAAAGTGATTTTTCGGGGATTGGTTTATCCTTGAGGCTCGACGCCAATGCGGCCACAACCGCCAGATCTGCAGCGGTATCATTGATTTTTAACCCGCCTGCGATATTCAGGTAAACGTCCTGACCTGCAAAGCTCATGGCTGCTCTTTTTTCAAGAACAGCGATCAACAAAGACAATCTCCGCTGATCGAATCCGCTTGCCGTTCGTTGAGGCGTACTGTAGTTGCTTGGTGTTACCAAAGCCTGAATTTCGATCAAAATCGGACGAGAACCCTCCATCACACACGTCACACAGTTACCGCTCACTGAACTGTTCATTTCGGCTAAGAAGAGATCTGAGGGATTATTAACCTCGTGAAGGCCGGTATCCCGCATTTCAAAAACTCCCACTTCATTCGCCGGGCCAAATCGATTTTTCACGCCACGCAATAATCGGTGCAGTTGGCTCTGATCTCCCTCAAAATGCAGAACCGTATCAACCATATGCTCTAATATTTTGGGACCTGCAATATCTCCCTCTTTGGTCACGTGCCCGATCATCAATGTGGTAATTCCCTCTTTCTTCGCAATCTGCTGAAACATAGCCGAACACTCTCTGATCTGCTGTACGCTCCCCGGAAGGCTGTTCAACTCTGAACTGAAGACCGTTTGTATAGAATCAACAATCAGCAGATCAGGTTTTATTTTACGAGCCTGAGATATCACATTTCGAATATCCGTGTTATTGTAGATTAGCAGATTATCTCCGCTCATGCCAATTCTATCAGCTCTCTGCTTGATCTGCGATGCCGACTCCTCGCCTGCCACATAGAGAATTTTCATATTCGGACACTTTTGAGCCACTTGCAGCATCAGCGTACTTTTACCAATTCCGGGATCTCCGCCCAACAGAAGAAATGAACCGTCAACAATGCCGCCTCCCAGCACTCGATCAAATTCCGAAAGGTTTGTACTCAGCCTCTCATCTTTCGAGTGTTGAACATCCTTCAAAGCTACAGCTTCAGTCTCTCCGTTATCTGAAATGTCTACCTTATGCTTTTTAGAGCTTTTCTTTTTTTCAGTTACTTTCTCTTCAAATGTATGCCACTCCCCACAGGCGGGACACAATCCCAGCCATTTTGGTGAAAGATGCCCACAAGCTGAACATTCGTACTGAATTTTAGTCTTGGCCATGATCAACCCTACTTTCTGAATCTTTGTTTATCTCACTGAGTTTAGACGATACCGACCTATTTACATACCAAAACATTGCAAAAATACCGATACCGATGCTGATATAGTATGTAATAATTCTCCATACAAATACAGCCAATCCAATAAATCCTGATCTTTCAATCAGCGGACCCAAAAACACAGCAAAGAGTCCCTCAACCCCGCCTGATCCGCCCGGTGTCGGGACAATCAAGAAGGCCAGGTTCATTGCCAGGCTTCTTAAAATGAGCAGAAATTCGTTTGCCGGGAGCAGACTCAAAACCACGATTACGGGAAGCGCAACCCGGCATAGCCAGCTCATTGTGGAAAGCAAAAACGCTTTTACAACAAAGCTCATCGGTTTTTGTCTGAGTTCTCTCGAATAGTCGACCAGATTGTCTGCTTCTGCGTTTACTTTATCAGCAAATTTTCTAAGCAGCGGAAGCCTGAAAACCAATTCGATAATTCGCTTCAACGCTTTAGGATTTACCAGCAATCCGTATGCAAGAAGTCCTCCGTAAATCAACAGTCCGGCATAGATCACAAACATCGTGACGTTTCCAACCATCCCGGTTTCATCAGGAATTACATTGAAGTAGATGCTGGCAACCAACAAAATCGGAACCGCCATTGCATACCAGAACTGATCCAAAAGAACACCGTATAGAACTATAGCAGATGATTTGCCGAGTTTGATTCCCTCTCTCGTCATCGCATAAGTTGCCACAGGTGCACCGCCAATCGTTGATGGGGTAACAGCCGAAGCAAAATCCCACGTCAGGGCAATTCGGATAGATGCCATCCAGTTGATGGTTTTATCAGCTAAGTATCTGATTTTAGCTGCAAAAAAATAGATTTTTAAAAACATTACACCAATGGCGATAAAAATACCCGGAAGCCTTTTTGGGGCCAGATGCTCCAAAATACCCGGTGTGTATGTAATGTAGATCACGATTCCCATACTGATAAGGCTCAATGCAATAGAAAGAGCCATGTATCTGAAGGATATTAACGAACCATTTTTTTCAGTATGTACCTCAGAATCGGACAATATAGATGTGTTTCTTAATAAGGCTAATCAAAACCTTGTAACAACTACCTCTCATAAATAGAAAAGCCATACAGAGTGATCTGTATGGCTTTTTATGAAAATAGGAAATTATGCGACACTTATCTCTTCGTTGAGATAAACATCCTGGATGAAGTTAAGCAGTTTAATTCCCTCATCCATTGGGCGCTGAAATGATTTACGACCACTGATAAGCCCCATACCGCCGGCGCGCTTGTTGATTACAGCCGTTTTTACAGCATCGGCAAAATCATCACTGCCTGATGCGCCACCGGAGTTGATCAAACCTGCGCGTCCCATATAGCCGTTAGCCACCTGGTATCGGGTTAAATCAATTGGGTGATCGGTAGCCAGCTCGGTGTAAATTCTTTCATCCAGCTTGCCATATGTAGAGTCACCTGCGTTCAGTGCTTTGTAACCGCCGTTGTTGGTTGGCAATTTTTGCTTCACAATGTCCGCGCCAAGTGTCACGCCAAGGTGGTTTGCCTGACCGGTTAAATCAGCAGATGAGTGATAATCTTTACCGTCTACTTTAAATGCCGAGTTTCTTGTATAGCACCAAAGAACGGTAGCCATTCCCAACTCATGGGCATATTCAAATGCTTCAGCCACTTCGATAATTTGGCGTGACGACTCCTCAGAACCAAAATAGATGGTTGCGCCAACAGCCGCAGCACCCATATCGTGAGCTTTCTGAACCGAACCAAACATAATCTGGTCGTAAGTATTCGGATAGGTTAACAGTTCATTGTGGTTAATTTTTACCAGAAAAGGAATCTTGTGTGCATACTTTCTGGATACAGATGCCAATACGCCAAATGTTGAGGCAACTGCATTACAGCCTCCTTCGATGGCAAGTTTGACAATATTTTCCGGATCAAAATAGGCCGGATTCTTTGCAAAAGATGCACCGCCGCTATGCTCCACTCCCTGATCTACAGGAAGGATGGACAGATACCCTGTTCCGCCTAAACGGCCGTTACTTAGTATCCATTCTAAGTTTCCTAAAACTCTGTTATTTCGATCTGAGTGATACCATACGTCATCAACGTATGATCCTGATGGCAGGTGTAGGTTTTCTTTTGGAATGGTTGTGCATGTGTGATTGAGCAGCTTTTCGGCGTCATCGCCTAACAGCTCTTCAATTCCTGAAATTGAAAGTGCCATTGATATTACTCCCGTTTATTAGTTGAAATTATTTTTGTACAGTCATCAATATACATGTTCATTTACCAAATGGCTATTGATCTGAGTGGAAACACAAGCATGAAAGCGCTTTGTTTTTCATAAATTTGCGGCACAGTGTGAGAAGCATTTAAAAAACCTGTATTTTAGGAATCTCATTTATAAAAACCCCGCTATGAAGATTGATCAAATTGATTTAGGTAACCGACCCCTGTTTTTAGCTCCGATGGAGGATGTGACCGATTCGCCTTTTCGACAGATATGCCGAAAAAAAGGTGCAGATATCGTGTACACAGAATTTATCAGCTCCGAGGCAATTATACGTGATTCGGACATTGCCCAGCACAAAATGGATTTTGCCGAGATGGAACGTCCTTTTGGCATTCAGATATTCGGAGGCCGTGAAGAAGCTATGGAAGGTGCTACCAAAGTGGCCATTGCCAACAATCCCGATGTTGTTGACATTAACTTTGGCTGCCCGGTTTATAAGATTGTAAAAAAAGGCGCCGGTGCAGGCTGCCTGAAGGATTTGGACATGATGGAGCGTATGGCCGGAACCGTGGTGGACGCTGCCGGAGATTTTCCTGTAACCGTTAAAACCCGTCTCGGGTGGGATGATCAATCCATCCGTATTCAGGAGGTAGCCTTGATGCTTCAGAGTGTTGGCGTTAAAGCTATCACCGTTCACGCCCGAACACGCAGCCAGAAGTACAAAGGGGATGCGCGATGGGAATACCTGAAAAAGCTTGCCGATACCCCCGGACTTGAAATCCCGGTAATTGGTAACGGGGATGTAAATTCACCTGAGTCGGCCAAAAAGATGTTTGACGAAACCGGTGTCGACGGAGTAATGATTGGCCGCGGAGCCATCGGCAATCCCTGGATATTCGAACAAACCCGTCACTACCTCGAAACAGGTGAGCTTTTGCCTGATCCAACTATTCAGGAAAGACTCGAACTTTGCGCTGAGCAGTTACGACTTTCCGTGGATCATCACGGCGAGCGTTATGGAGTGATCATCATGAAAAAGCACTACGGACAATATCTGAAAGGAATTCGCAACGGGAAAAAGCTGCGGGGTGAAATCATGAATGAGAAAGAGATGCAGCCTGTACTTGAACTGTTACTCAATTTTAAGGAAGAAAAACTTTATGCCGTTGCTTAATAACTTCATCAGTTATAGCAGTGCGTAAACCAAAACTATTCCTGTAAGACTACCCCCGACACCAATTCCCAGATTTTGCAGATACCTTGCACGACTTGACGGCGGCCAGGTTTCATCAGGGTGCCTGTAAAGAGAAGCGTAAAATATTCCCGGCCACCAGAAGCCAAAACCGGTTATCAAATCGAAGATCGGTTCAATCAAGAAATCTGACGGGAGATTATTCCACGCCCGGTACCAAAAAACAGCAGTACAAATCAGAGATGTCAAAAAGATCAATAATCCGTCAAAAAGGGTGGTTTTCTTTTCAATTGTACTCTCAGCTTTAACGGCTCCGACTGTAGAAACAAGAAGGGCTCCTACAATTCCTGCAAGAGCCCATTCATGAAAATATTTTGCTTCAGGTAGAACAATAATTCCAATCAGGACAAATGATATCAGAATATTCCTTCGGTATGTCCAGAACTTTTTAATCATTTGATTGATAATATCCGGCGATAGCAAACGCCGGATTTAGTTCACAATTTTACTCCTCTTCGTCAGAGTTTTCATCTTCCTTCTTTTTACGCTCCCACGGCTCCCATTCAATACCGCGTGCATATTTCTGTATCCATCGGATCTCCTCAACATCCCGAACCCGCTGATTTCTCGGTTCGCGAATACCGTGCCCTTCTCTTTGAAACTCAATATAGCGAGTATCCACATTACCGATATCTTTCAGATAGGTAAAAAAGATCAGACTTTGCTGCGGTGTATCCACCCGATCGCGGCTTCCATGTAAAAACAGGGTCGGTGTCGTAACGTCATCGGCATGCATGGCTGCAGAACGATCCCGATACTCCTCAGCATTTGTCCATGGCTCACCGCCAATGTACCACAGTCTTACGTCGTGATTGAAACCCATTGCGTACTCAGAGGTCCAATCAAATACACCTGCTCCGAGCGAGGCTGCTTTGAATCGATCCGTTTTGGTGATGGTGGTTCCGCCAAGAATTCCACCGTAGCTCCAGCCGCGCACGGCCATATGCTCATCATCAATCCAGTTCTGGTCGATCAGCATATCCACTCCACTCATCAGATCTTCATAGTCGCCGCCTCCGATATCATTCATATTTCCCCTTAGGAACTCATCGCCATAAGCGGTACTGCCGCGAACATTCGGAGCTAATTGAACATATCCCAAACCTGCCCAAACGTGATATTGAGGGCTGAATGAATTCCGGAAAACTCCCGCCGGACCACCGTGAATATGAAGCAGAAACGGAGCCGAGCTATTTTGACTGAGCTCCTGAGGCATATACTTCATCCCTTCAATTTCCAGGCCGTCGTAGCTCTCCCACTGCACCACATCGTAATCGGCAAGTATCAGACTGTCGCGAACGAATGGATTCAAATCCGTTAATCGTGTTTGATCCGAAAGATTTCTCATTGATGCCGTGTAAAGATCCTCCGGTGTTTGTACATCCTCAAAAGAAAGAAGAACTCTGTCTCTGCTCTTGTTCATATCAACAATGTTCACCGTACCCTCACGATTCGTCAACCGGCGAACGGATCCATTCTCCAAATTGAGTGAGAAGATATTGGTATCTGTTTTCACTGTTCCCGAAAAATAGACCTGACTGCCATCCGGTGAGATGTAGTAGGATCTCATATCTCCATTAAAATTACCGGAAATCATCTCATACTCTTTCGAATCTACATCCATTCTCCAGAGTTTGCTTTGTCGAAGCTCCCACTCCTCATCATGCGCAGCAGAATAGAGAATGTGCTGATTGTCAGGAAGCCAGTTTAGGCCACCTTCCGGAACTTCGTTATCGGTAAGCTGAACGGCCGTGGAGTCGCCCACTTCCAGCAGAAAAATCTCTGACATATACTGCTGATTTCTGCGATTCTCAAATCGTGCGGTATAGACTATCCGCTCCTGATTTGGCGAGACAGAAAAACTCCCAACAATTAATTCACCCGAGGTGAGCTTTGATTCTTCTTTATCCTCCACATTAAACTTCCAGATGTTACTCCAGCTTCCCTCGGTTTGACCGTGAGGAGGCTCATCCACAAACAGCTGGTCGTAACCGGCCTTGTATTCTTTTTCTTCTTCCTTGGACCGGGGCACGTCCGATACAAAATAGATCGCTTTGCTGTCTGAACTCCACTCGTAGGATTTAACGCTGTTCTTGTGCTCCGTAAGCTGAACCGCTTCGCCACCGGTTGTTGGAAGCAAAAACAGCTGCTGTTTTTCGTCTACAGCGCGCTTCAGAGAGATATATTTTCCATCCGGTGAGTATTTCAGATCACTTCCACCGTCTTCCCCGATATATTGGTAAACGGCACCGCTGTCGGCCGGAATGTAGTAGTATTTGGTATCCCGCTTGTTGTCATCCCAATTCAGGGTTGATTTACCGTAAATGACGGAATTTCCGTCCGGTGAAATCATCGACGAACTCAGGCGGTCCATGTTAAGGATATCATCGGTTGTCATTGCCCGCTTTTGAGCAAAAGCAGACGAAACTAAAAATGTAAAAAAGAGAAAGAGTACAATTCTTTTCATATTGAGCCAATTAGATTAGAGTATTGACTCACAATATAAGGTATGCCTCAGGAAATGAAACAGCAGGTTTGAAAAAATTGGTTAATTAGAGGTAAGATTACTCTTAACGTTTTAAAGTTCTCTCACAGGTTTTCGTGGATTGTACCGCTGTTTTTTGTAGTAAAGACGATGTGCACTCAAACCTGAACCCAGCTCATATTTTTCTCCCTGTTTTACTTTACTTGATTTGATATTGCTAATTATGCAACACTGCAACTATTACTGGGCTAAAGCCCAAGTATATTGTTATCCCCCTTTCTTCCGTCAGCTGAAGCAGACGGCAAAAACTTTAATACAAATATTTGCTGTTCGAAAAGTATCAATTGCCCGAGTTTCGTTTCACCCAACCCGACTGGAAGCAAGAAACTCCTTCTTTGCAGCTTTTTTGTTTTTTTATCCCTCTTTTTCTATTACCGTTGACTTCAGTCAACGGAACAGTAATAGCCTCCCCCACAACACACAAAGGGCTTTAGCCCTCCAAATATCTCCAACCCTGTTTTTTCATAAACTCATCAATTTCCTCCCTGAAAGAATTTTTCTTGTGATGACGCTCCTGATTAAAAATATATTTCCGAAGAGATTCAATATGACTTTTACTCACACTTACAGCCCAATAGTCATCCTGCCACCTGAATTTTTGATCTGTCAATTCCCGGCTGTTAATCCAGTAAGAAGACTCCCCTTTTATCAGTTGTGTAATCTTACTCAGAGTTTGATCCTTTCCAAGAGAGATTAAACAATGAATATGCTCTTTGTACCCGTTGACGCAATCAAGCCAAATTTCCTTCTCTTTGGCATTCGTTTTTATATGATTAAAAACCTGCCGCCTGATATACGGAGTTTGCAGATAAGGCTTTCTGTTTTTGGTAGTAAAGACGATATGCACCCAAACCTGAACCCAGCTCATATTTTTCTCCCTGTTTTATTTTACTTGATTTGATATTGCTAATACTGTGATGCTGCGACACTGCAACTATTACTGGGCTAAAGCCCTGGTGTATAGTTATCCTCCTTTGTTCCGTCAGCTGAAGCAGACGGTAAAAAACTTTTCTGCACTCACAAAAAACTTACAGTATGCATCCATGCTTTAAATTCAAACTGATTTCAGACAAACTAACTTTATTTGCTTTCCCTCTATTACCGTTGACTTCAGTCAACGGTAAAAAACACGACCCAAAACTCCAGGGCTTTAGCCCTATTGGGATTATACCTTTCCACTCTGGTAAAGCTCACTCTTTCAATATTTCTATTGAACTATCTTCAAAACCAATAGCCTATAGACATACTTGTATAATTAGGCTAAAGCCAAAGTAAATTGCAATTCTCCCTCTGTTAAGTCAGCTGAAGCTGACGGTAAAAAACTTTACTACAAATATTTGCTGACCGAAATAGTATCAATTGCCCCGGGTTTCGTTTTACCTGACTCGGACTGGAAGCAAGACACTACTCCTTTGCAACTTTATTTCACTTTACATCAGCGAATTCAAACTGTTGGCAAATATTTTATCCCTCCTTTCTATTACCGTTGACTTCAGTCAACGGAACGGCAATAGCTTCCCCCACAACACGCAGGGCTTTAGCCCTTCACTGAGTTCTATTTCAGTTTTTCTTAAGGTCTAAACTCAAAACACTCTGCGCAAATCAGCGAGAAAAAACTCGTACTCTTTAGATTACTTCCGTACCCATAAACGGCTGAAGAACCTCCGGAACCCGCACGTCACCCGACTCGGTCTGGTACGTCTCTATAATAGCCGCAACAACCCGTGGCAGTGCCAGACCTGATCCGTTCAGCGTATGAAGCATTTCCGTTTTGCCCTTCTCGTTTTTGAACCGAAGCTGCATGCGTCTCGCCTGGAATGAACCGAAATTGGAGCAGGAGCTCACTTCCAGCCAGCGCTGCTGACCCGGACTCCACACTTCCAGATCGTACTTCTTGGTCTGAGTAAAGCCCATATCTCCGGTACACATCAGAAGCGTGCGGTAAGGTATTTTAAGTTTCTGAAGAAGGGATTCTGCGTACTCCCTAAGAGATTCCAGCTCATCATCAGAGGTTTCAGGATGAACAATCTTTACCAATTCCACTTTGTCGAACTGATGAAGTCGGTTCAAACCGCGAACATCTTTTCCGTAGCTTCCGGCCTCACGTCTCCAGCAAGGCGTGTAAGCTGCATATCGAACAGGAAGCTCATCTTTTGATAAAATCTCATCCCGATGAAAGTTCGTCACAGGCACTTCGGCTGTGGGAATAGCAAAAAATCCATCGCGCGGAATGGTATACATCATATCCTCTTTATCCGGAATCTGTCCCGTACCTCTTGCAGAATCTTCATTTACAAAGTATGGCGCCTGTAATTCCGTAAATCCCTGATCAACAGCTTCGTTCAGAAAAAAGTTAATGAGTGCTCGCTGCAGTCTGGCCATTTTCCCTACATAAAATGGAAAGCCCGCTCCGGTTACTTTCGAGCCCCGATCGAAATCAATCCATTTTTTTTCCTCTGCAATTTCCCAGTGCGGCAACATCCACTCATCTTCTGCTCGGTCTCCCCAGGTTTTAAAAACTTCATTGTCCTCTTCACTGTGTCCAACCGGTACAGTTTCATCCGGTACGTTCGGGATGCTGTAGAGCAGATCATCGCGCTCTTTTGCAACCACAGCCAATTTCTCTTCCAGTTCTTTGAGCAGCTCTTTTCCTTTGGCAGTCGCCTGAATAATCTCCTGAGCTTCCTCTTTCTTGCCCTGCCCCATCAGCGCGCCGATCTTTTTGGACAATTTGTTGTTCTCTGCCCGGAGTTGATCAATTTCCGTAACCAGGGCACGCCACTCCTCATCTTTCTGAATCACTTTGTCAACAGCTGAGGAATCCTTTTCTCCTTTGTTGATCATTCCCGTTTTAACCAGCTCCGGATTTTCTCTTATAAATGTAATATCGAGCATCGAAAAATATTTAAAAGGTGTTCACTATTTCCGTTTAAAACGTAAAGATACGAGTCGTTGAACAGGCATTGAAATTTTTCTACAGCTTTAATTTTTATGTGTGAAAAACTTTTTACGAATTAATGTAATTACACCATTGAATTCCTAACTAATTAAGGATATTTTCAACTCTGATTAGAAATTTTAGGTTAAAACTACCGTTATGAGCCATCAATTGGATGAAACCGACATTAAGATTTTAAACCACCTGCAAGAGCACGGACGCGCTCAACGCAACACCATAGCTAAAATCGTTCATCTCTCCGTTCCTTCTGTTTCAGAACGCATGCGCAAGCTCGAAGAGAAAGGATTGATTGATAGCTACAACGCTATTCTCGACTCTAAAAAATTCAACTTCGATATCACTGCATTCATCTTTGTTGAAGTTGACGGATCGGAGCGCTATCCCAGTTTTGTGGAACACGTTACAGAGCACCCCGAAGTATTGGAGTGCCATTCTATAACCGGAGACGGTTCCCACATCCTGAAAGTTCGCACAAAAAACACCGAATCTTTTGAGAAGTTTCTCTCACTTGTTCAGTCATGGGACGGAGTCACCAGAACCCGTTCAAATATTGTACTATCCAGTTTTAAAGAGACCCGGCAACTTCCGATTGAGCGAACCGTCGAAATTAAAAAATAGTCACAGGCCACCTTGCTGCCACTGATAATCGCCCTATTTCTATCCTGGCTGCCACTTTCACCGCAAAGTGTGGACGGACAAAGTACCTCCGGAAGCAGTTTTGGCAGTAGAATTGCGATCTCTTTTGATTCGGTTACAAATGAGGAAGATAAGCGGCAGATACTGGCTGAAGCCTCTGAGATTGGTATAGACATTATTCACTTCACCCGGCCTGATCAGCTTACAGGCACGAACGTGGATGATTTTTTTCTGATCTATCAGTTCCCTGATAACTATACGACCGTAAATAGCTTGCGAAATCGATCAGGAGAAATTGCAGCAGATATTCGCAATTCTCTGCAAGCGTTGATGGATCAGTATCCGGATAAAATTATTTCGGCAGGTCTTTTCCGCTTTCCCAATGAAAAACATCCTCGGTTTTCAGCTTATGCTGCACAAATCGCAGATAACATTCGCGAGTTTTCAGGCTTACCGGTCTTTTATCAATCGGCACTATCGGGTGATTCCCTTCATGCTGAAAGCTTTGACTTTACGGTTCATACCGTTATCCCCGGAGATCAAATACCGACGGCAAGTGCTCTGTTTTTTGATCCGGGCAAAAATGTACAGGAATCAAAAAAAACGCTCGAAAATCTATTCAGTCACACTCTGGATCTTGAAGAAAGTTTATTGATTATTCCGGCTGACTGGTTTCAGAATTATGTTGCCGGGAATGAAGACTACAAAATAATTTTTTCTGAATACCTGAAAGGCAATCTGTTGCCCTTTCCAATTCCTCAAACTCCCGAGGCCCCACCCGCTATCCATTGGAACGTAGTTTTTCTCTTCCTCATTCTGGGATCAATTCTCTTGCACATGAGATTCCAGCCCGTATACATTCAGGCTCTGCCCCGCTACTTTTTCAACCACTCCTTCTTTTTAGTTGATGTAATTGAACACAGAATTCGAAATATATTTCCCGGAGTTTTAATTCTGCTTCAGCACTCTGTAGTAACGGGTATCATTTTGTATTTGACAGCGAACAGCCTTTTTAACGAGAGAAGCCTGAGCGCACTGGCTCACCATTTCCCCGCTGTTTTCTGGACATCCAACCCCTTTGTTTCTCTTTTTCTGACCGGTTTTATTATCTCCCTGGTCATGCAAATCATTTCGGTATTGTGGCTGCATTTACCCAATAAAAGTCTTCATTTTTTTAGTCAGACACTCAATCTCTACGTATGGCCTCTGCATATCAATTTTTTGGTTGCAACCATATTGATTGTATTTCACAACCAGTCTCCCGGTCAAACCCTCATCTACTTCCTTTTAGCCTCTTACCTGATTGTCTGGTTTATGAGCTTCAACGTTGCCGCTTATGATGCTGCAAAATTTTTAGAAAAATACAGTCTGCCATACATCCTGTTTACGATCGGCTTGCATACGCTTCTCTTTGTTTTTCTGATATGGTTCGCAATTAATTCTCCATACATCAGTGAGCCCATACAAATGGCTCTCACCTTCTCATCATAAGAAGCTAAGGGATAGATTAAACTAAATGATTTGCTTTCGCAGCCTTGCCACGGGAAGCTGAAGCTGCTCCCTGTATTTGCTCACGGTACGGCGGGCTACCTTATATCCTTTCTCTTTCAGCATGTTGGTTAACGCCTGATCACTATAAGGCTTCTGCTTATCCTCATTGTCTATAATATTCTGAAGTACATTCTTCACTTCACGGCTCGATACATCCTCTCCGCTCTCTGTCTCCAGGCCTTCGCTGAAAAAGTATTTGAGCTCATAAACCCCAAAATTTGTCTGAACATATTTGCCGTTGACAACGCGTGAAACGGTGGATATATCCATATTAATTCTCTCCGCAACATCTTTCAAAATCATCGGCCTCAGACCTTCGCCGTGTTTAAAAAACTCCTCCTGCAGCGAAACTATGGTTCGCATTGTTTTCATCAAGGTATTCTGCCGCTGCAAAATGGAATCGATAAACCATTGAGCGGATTCTATTTTATCCTTGATAAAATTTCGCGCCTGCTTCTCCTTCTTTCCTTTCTTTTCGTCCTTTTTAAAATTGTCCCACATCATCTTATACTCGGGAGAAATCCTCAAAGGGGGAGTGTTGCGCTGGCTCAGTTTGATAACAAATTCTCCATCCTCTTCATCTTCACTGTCCGAAGGCTCATAATAGACTTCAAAATCGGGATCAACATACTGACGGTTATCTTCATCCGGATTCGCAACTCCGCCGGGTTTCGGATTGAGGCCTTTAATCAGCTCAAAAATCTCACGAAGCTGTTCATCGTCTATATCCAAGCGGGATTTTAGTTTACTGAAGTGCTTTTTCTCAAAACTCTCCCAGTAATTTTCCAGCATATCAACAGCCAGCGATTTAATCTCACCTTCAGAATCTGATGTTTTAAGCTGAACCAGCAGGCAATCCCTTAAATCTTTTGAGGCAATCCCCACAGGATCAAGTCTTTGTATCATTTTGCGCACTTTCTCAACCTGAGCTCCACTTACCAGTGTTCCTTTATTAAACGCAATATTATCAATTACGGCTTCCGTATCGCGCCGGAAATATCCGTCCTTGTCGAGAGAGCCTAAAATTTGATCCGCAATCAACATCTCTTCATCATCCAGATCAAGAAGCGACACCTGATGTTCAAGCTCTTCCAAAAGAGTTTGATGATACGGATTTGGCAGGTCGCGCCAGTCTTCATCACCCGATGATTGTGAAATTCCGGAGTAGCCGGTTCCATCATATTCCGTATTGTGCATAAACGAATCCCAGTCAATCTCATCGTTCTGATCAACCGGGTCGATTTCTGAACTCTCTTCGGTTTCCTTTTCAGCCTCCGCCTCTTTTTGCTTGTCCCAGTCTTGCTCGCCCTCTTGCATGGATTCTTCCAAAACGGGATCCGCTTCCTCCAGAACCGGATTCATCTCAATCTCTTCCTTGATACGCTGTTCCAGGCCAATTGTGGGCAGCTGCAGCAGTTTCACAAACTGAATCTGCTGAGGAGACAGTTTTTGCTGCTGACTCTGTTTCTGCGATATGTTTTGACCTGTTTTTAGCACTTATTTGCTCCTTACTTCATTACAAGCATCAATAAATTCTGAGTACCACTTTTCTCCGTATCTGCGAATCAAAGCTGTCTTTAAAAAGTCTGAAAGGTAAATTCCTCTTTCTTCGCCATTTCTGCAACCGGCCGAGCACAAATCCGGAATATATTCATAGTTGGCGTAATCCATACCCGCAATATGCTTTAAGCGAACCGGATAGAGATGACAGCTGATCGGCTTTTCCCAGTTAAACCCACCCTTGTAGTACGCGTTTTGAATGGCGCAAGTCGCAACACCATTATCTGTTTTCTCTACAAATATGCATTCACCTGAATCTATGCAGTTTATCTCAAACCCATCTTTGGCGTCCCCAAGCACAACACCTTCACGATCGGCTTTTTGCACTGCTTCCGGATCCAGTTTGTCCCGCAGTTCTTTAAACGCTTTTCTAAGCACCGGAATTTCATCCCTGCTAACCGGTGCTCCCGCATCTCCAACTACACAGCACGCCCCTTTGCACTTGCTGATGTCGCACGCAAACTGCGCCGTGGCGATATCTTCACTTAATATGACGTCCTGTACGCGAATCATAAAAAAACCTTAGTTATTGAGAACAGATTATTTCTGAATTGTTAACGAGCCTCAAAATACTTTCCGGCTTTCTGCACAATAGCCCCCTTCAATTCAAGGGTAAGCATTTTGGGAAGAAGCTTAAAGGTTGGCTGATCCAACTTTTCACTTATCTGATCGATGTGCAGAGATCTGTTATCGAGGAGTTCACAGAGTTGGTTTTCTTCATCAGTAAGTTCAAGGGATTTCCAGGTTGAAGGCGGTTTTTCGGAAACGTTTTCTGAATTCGCTTCAACTGAAATTTCTTCCAGAATATCATCGATAGACCTGACCAGCTTTCCCTGTCCGTTCTGGATCAGATAGTTACAGCCCTCACCTTTCATGTAACCCAGCTGATGAGGTACAACAAAAACTTCCCGGTTCTGGTCCAATGCGAACCGTGCTGTGATCATGCTCCCGCCTTTCACGCCACTTTCCACTACCAGCACTCCGTGGCTCATTCCGCTCACAATCCGGTTGCGCTCGGGAAAATTTCCTGCGTCAGGCTGGGTTCCGGGAGGAAACTCCGTCATAATCAAACCGCCCGATTCTATAATTTTTTTTGCCAGAGGCTTATTTCTCGCCGGATAAATCACATCGATTCCCGATCCCAGTACGGCAACCGTTTTCCCACCGTTTTCTACGGCCGTTTGATGAGCTTTAGCGTCTATACCGTAAGCCAGACCGCTGTTCACACAGATTCCTTTTTGTACCAGTTTCTTCGACCACTCTTCTGCCTGAGAAAGACCGTAGCTGCCCGGATTCCGGGTTCCGACCACCGCAACACCGGGTTTATCCAATGCTTTCAAATCGCCTTTATACCACAGAATCAAAGGAGGATCGTAAATGTGTTTCAGCAGCTCAGGAAAGTGCTCATCGTCGTAGGCCAGAAGTTTAGCACCGATACTTTCTGTACGGTCTAAAATTTTGTCTACTGACTTCCAGTCCTCAAAATTGGAAAGGTTTTTCGAAATCTGTTTCCCGATCCCATCCGCTTTCAAATAGTCACGGATATTCAGATCAAAAAGCTGATCTGCACTCTCAACATTCGACAGCTGAAGCAGTCTTCTTGCTCGTCCCGGCCCCATTTCAGGAACCATGCCCAATGCGATTAATGCTCTATGATGTTTCTTCCGGTTCAATTTCTTTCAGCTTTTTCCAGATCAGCTCTTTCAGTTCATCAATATTGTGGCCGGTTGCAGCAGAGATTTCGATGATCTCCGCATCATCCTCCAGTTCAACAGGCTCTTCCAGTTCAAAACCTTCAACTAAATCCATTTTGGTGATTGCCAGGATTCTGGGTTTGTCCAGCAAATCAGGCCGGTACTCTTCCAGTTCGTGAAGAAGCGCATTGTACTCCTGCTTGATATCGGTATCACAACCCACCATAAACAGCAGGACATTATTTCGCTCGATATGGCGCAGAAACTGTAGCCCAAGTCCTTTACCTTCGTGAGCGTCTTCAATAATCCCGGGTATATCCGCCATCACAAAGCTTCTGTAGTCGGAAAATGTTACCACTCCCAGGTTTGGCTCAAGTGTAGTAAATGGATAAGCACCTATTTTTGGCTTTGCTTCAGACAGTGCCGAAAGCAGCGTGCTTTTCCCGGCGTTCGGGAATCCAACCAACCCTACGTCCGCAATTAGCTTCAACTCCAGCTCTACGGCTCGCTCTTCGCCGGTCTCTCCCACTTGCGCGTGCTGCGGTGTCTGATTCGTTGCGCTTTTAAAATGCCAGTTGCCCAATCCACCTTTCCCGCCTTTCGCTATCACAATTTTTTCATCGTGCTCGGTTATTTCGCCGAGACGTTCGCGAGAATCGGCATCGTAAACAACAGTGCCCAGCGGAACTTCAAGAATTTCATCTTCCCCGTCCTTGCCGGTTTTTCGTGATGTATGTCCGCGCTCTCCGTGATCGGCCTTTACATACTTTCTGTAACGAAGATCGAGTAGCGTATTCAATTGACTGTTTCCTTTCAGAACTACATCACCGCCGCTTCCACCGTCACCGCCGTCAGGACCGCCCTTTGGAACATATTTTTCGCGCCGGAAGTGAGACATCCCCTCTCCGCCGTTACCTGCTGTTACATATATTTTTGCATAATCTGCAAATCTCATAATCTAATCTCTTCTTCAAACTAAAAACTCTGCAATGGTTAAGAGCAGAGTTTCAGTATTCATTTAATTTTCTGTTTCTCTCGTCTGTATTTGTACAACAGGTATTACTTATTATTCAGGATTTTCAAAAGCCTTGAAAGTTTTGACTTCAATTTGGTACGCGGCACAATGAAATCGAGAAAGCCGTGTTCCACCAGATATTCTGATGTTTGAAAACCCTCGGGCAGGTCACGCCCAATAGTTTGACGAATTACACGCGGGCCCGCAAAACCGATCAGCGCTCCCGGCTCGGCAATGTTGAAATCTCCCAGCATGGCATAACTTGCCGTAACTCCACCCGTAGTCGGGTTGGTCATCAAGGAGATGTACGGAACGCCCTCCTTATCGAGCAGCGCAAGCTTAGCGGAGGTCTTGGGCAGCTGCATCAGGCTCAACACACTCTCCATCATACGGGCTCCGCCGGATTGCGAAATAATCAGTAGCGGGAATTTTTTCTCCCGGGCATGATCAATCGCGCGACAGAGCCTTTCGCCAACCACAGATCCCATGCTCCCTCCAATAAAGGAAAAATCCATACAGGCAATCACGATATCCTGTTTTTTCAGTTTACCGACACCAACCCTGCAGGCATCAGACAAACCGGTCTTCTTTTGAGTCTGCTTGATTCGATCAGAATACTTTTTTCGATCCTCAAACTTGAGCGGATCCGTAGGCATGATTTCATCGGCAATCTCTTCGAACTCTCCATCGTCAAAAAGAATGGAGAAATACTCCTTGCTGCCAATTCTAAAATGGTAACCGCTAATCGGATCTACCCAGAGATTCTCCTCGAGCTCCCGGCGATGAATCGTATCTCCAGTTTCAGGAACTTTAATCCATACGCCTTCCGGCATATCCTTCTTTTTGTCGGTCTGTATGTTTGTATCTTTTCTTTTAAACCAAGACATAGCACAAAATTTGTTTTAAGTAACTTCCAAAAATAATGAATTCGCACCGAAGCAAAAATCTTTATCCTTTCGTCGGTGAATTATTTATCTGCGACATTGACAGATATTCAGGTTCAAAGTGTTCAACCTCTTCCTCTTTATAATAGGCTTTTAATGCCTCATAATTCCATGAGTGTACCAAATTTACCGCAGATATACCCTCAAGACCAATCCAGCGAACCGATTCTCTTTCAGAAAATTCCAGCCGATTCCATCCGGTTCCAATCACAATATCACCTTTTGAGATTTTGGGAGCAATTTCTTCAAGCTCAATAACGGCCGGATCAGAAATATCCAGGTACTCCCCTGATTTCTCCACTTGCTGATAATAAAGATGATTTCTGCGGGCATCAATAACAGAGTGCACGGTGCAGTGCGAGTTTAGCTGAAGCTGTGTGCCCGCAAATGAGATCAATGTCGGATAGGTAAATAGAGGGACATTTTTCCCAAAAAGAAGGCCTTTTATAACCGAAGCCCCAATTCGCAACCCGGTATAAGAACCCGGTCCGTTACTGAAAAGCACCGCATCAAGGTCGTCTACCTGTAGTTTTGCCCGGTCCAGAAGCTCATCTATAAATAGCACGGTATATTCTGAATGAACACCCCGGCCTTCAATTCGTTTCTCCTTCACCCGGCCGTCTCCGGTTTGCAGGGCAACCGAGCAAACTGCTGTTGAAGATTCTATAGCTAATAATTTTTCCATCTGCGCTAAAGATAACGGTTATCTGTCAGTTTCTATAAACCACACTTCGTCACTCAATTCCACCCATCGTTCATAAATTCTGCGCAATTGAGAGTAATCGTCCGATGAAAACTGTTTACGTTCAATGTTCACCCCAAACGAATACGTAAGGCGTCCGTCACTGATATTATACTCTTCCCTTAATGCAGCTCCGGGAAGCTCGGTAATCTGTCTGCCCTGCAAAGCTTCTGTCTCGGACCCATCGGGTAAATTTATACTATAGTTCACAAAAAGCTGCTCGGGTGCATCCAGCGTAATAGGTACGCGCCGGTTGGTCGCCTCAAAAGGATTTTGATAGAGATAGCCAACAATCACCGGCTTGTATTCCAGGCCTTCGGTAAAAGAAACAGCATACTCCGGAATCTCAAAGCCGGCCTGAATGGAGATGTTGTCCGGGTTCACTTCATCAACCGTAATTTCAGCGTTGCTCAACTCTGCTTCCGGATAGATATCTAAAAAAATCTTTTTGATGATATCGCCTTCAGACTCAGCTCCTGCCAAACTTCTTCTGATTTCTCTTGAAGGATATCCTTTCGTTTCCGCCCGTATCGTTCCGGACAACGTTCCATTCAGATTTAAATCACCCTCAATTCCAACCCTCAGGTTAAACACGCTTTTACGCGGATCGATCTCTATCCACTCAAAATCGTCTTCCCGAAGTAAAAACCCCTGATTGTTAAATGAGTTTACCGGGATTAAATTTGGCAGACTATGCGCATAAGAGGCATCCATCACATAATTCACATCATCAATTTCTGAATAGATCAGCATTTGATTAAACTGGAAAAGTGAGGGGAATGAGCGGTTAATACGTCCCAATTCCCGACCTGAGATGTATAACGGATACGCATCGATTCCCGCTTCTCTAAGCAATCCCAATAGCAGCGTGTTGATTTCGGCCTGATTGGCAGGTGCTCCCTCCGTCACATGATCCAGCTCCCCTTCTGCATAAACTCTATTGACTCCGTTAAACTGCATGCTTGAATTGACGTATTGAAAAATAGAGTCCTGCATTTCAGTCTGGTTTTGAACATCTTCAAAGCGCTCCAAAATATTGACAATGAGCGTGCTATTCTCCTCGACAGTATCGTATGGGTTTGAATTTCTTCGTAATTGCGCGGCGATTAACTCCCAGCTATTATCGAGCGGCTGACGCGGCAATCCAAATTCACTGATCTGAAATTTCAGTTTTGCCCGAACATCATCAATTGAAGAGATAAAGCTGGTTGCATCAATTGCGGGAATATCCTCTGCACTCCAAACTTCTACGTTCACCGGATCAGGCCGTTCGTATGTAAAAACAAATGGAATACTGCTTGTATCCACTTCAAACTCCTGATAACTCAGCTCAAAATCTACATTCTGTTCTACTACGTCATACCGCAAAAAGTCGGGATTTTTCATAAACAGAGTGGCTTCCCGAACCGGTACGCGATCCGACATATAGAAATCAGGCAGCTCCTCGATATATCGTCTTTCCAAAGTGTATTTGTACTCCAAAACAGCTCCTGCATCCACCTCAGGCATCTCGAACTCAATCAGTCGATACCGGCTGTTGAGCTCTGCGTTGCGGGTATTTTCGGTATTCAGCCGGTAAAATTGACCATTTTCATTCCAGGTAATTCCCTCCAGGTTTGTAACTCTTTCGATGTTCTCTGAAGCGTAGTATGGAATCCCGACCAATGCGGCCTCGGCCTGATCGATTGGATCATCAGAATAGACCTTAATTCGGTTCAAATAGTGAATGTATGCCACTATTCCCCGATCTGTCTCATCAAACTCTATGGATGCTTCCCTGGATAAGTACTCGTATGGGGCGTTGTGGTCCGGTGCGGGTTCATTCAACTCAGACGGCATTGATCCGAATTTTTCAAAAATATTTCTCTCCTGCAGAATGGTATCCTCTTGATACTGAGCAATCCCTGCAACCGGAATGAACAGAAAAACAGTTAAGAGTAGCCTATATGCGATTCGATTGAGCATTCTTACATAATAGATGATGTAGACATCCGTGAAATACCAATCCGCCACTTCACGTTCCGGCAGATTCAGAATTTTATTTACTGCGCCCTGAGTTTGTTCTCAACAAATCGTCCCCGATTGTAAATTGCCGTTGCCCGGCCGGTTAAGGTATCACCCAGATATGGAGAGTTTTTAGATTTAGACCGAACTTCCTTGTCACTGTATGTCCACTCTTCATCTGTATTGAAAATCGTCAGATTTGCTTTTTCACCCACCTTGATAGCCGGAACTTTCAGGTTTAAAATTTTTCTCGGATTTACAACGAGTTTTTCCAAAACCTGCTCCATTGTGAGTTTTCCGGGTTTGAGCAGACGCATATTGGTGATGCTCCAGGCTGTATCCAATCCGGTAATTCCATTCGGGGCATAAATAAACTCCACCTCTTTCTCTTCGATAGCGTGAGGGGCGTGATCGGTACAGATCACATCAATTGTGCCGTCCGCGAGACCCTCGATCATGGCGTCCACATCGTCCTGAGTTCGCAGCGGCGGATGCATTTTCACATTGGTATCGAAATGGCGTTTGTCAATCTCTTCGTCGGTCAGATCAAAATGGTGAGCACACACTTCTGTAGTTACGTTAACGCCCTCAGCCTTGGCCTTTCTTACAAGATCTACCGCCTTGCGTGTACTGATATGCGCAACGTGAATGTGTCCGCCGGTAAATCCTGCGATCAAAATATCCCGCGCAATCATTGTCTCTTCGGCAATTCCGGGTGTTCCCTCCAGGCCGAGTTTGGTAGAAACCACTCCTTCATTCATATGACCCGGGCGGGAAAGTTCAAGATCCTCTTCGTGATTGATAATCGGTACACCCAGCATGGAAGAGTATTCCAGAGCCACGCGCATCACCTGAGAATTATAGACGGGATCACCGTCATCACTGAATGCCACTGCCCCGCCGCCTTTCATATCCGACATTTCAGCTATCGATTTTCCTGCGCGCTCTTTGGTAACACAGCCGATCGGATGCACGTCCACCGCCTCGCCCTCTGCCTTTTTCTTGATAAACTCGACCACATCGCGGGTATGCGTGGCCGGTTTTGTGTTGGGCATACAGGCCACTTCCGTAAAGCCACCAAATGCGGCAGATCGGCATCCTGTTTCTACATTCTCTTTGTGTTCAAAGCCGGGCTCCCTGAAATGAACATGCATATCCATCCATCCGCCGCTGATAAATGCCCCATTTCGCATCAAAAACCTCTTCACCGTCTGCAGCCGAAATTTCTTCTGCTATTTCTGCAATCTCTCCATCTTTAATACGAATGTCTCTCTTCGATTTTCCATCAAAACTTTCTCCGGCGGGAACAGAGTTTTTAATTAGCAAATTCGGTGTGGCTTCCATAACAAAAAGGGTTTAATTTTTTGTGCAAATATAGCCCGATTTCTGCATAATTACGATCTGATATCGAAACAAACTTTTTATGCAGTCTGACAACCCCAATGATTCAAATTGAATTCAAAAATTTGATATCAAAAAAACAGTCCCCTTTCGGAATCGATTTGGAACAGTTATAGATATCAGAAGCAGTCTCATTTATATGCATGCTGGTTGGCATCAAGAGGCTGTCCAAAAAGTATTTATGATCGAAGCTCGACTTAAATTATTTAATTTATTTTTAAATTTTTATGAAACATGCCCTTCGTGCTGCTTCGTGTCCTCGCGTCTTCGTGGCAAAAACCGCGATTTATTACCACGAAGTCTCAAAGTCACAAAGGTTCACGAAGTAAACGTAAATAATTAAAGCATCCATATTTCAAATACACCTTTTTGGACAGCCTCATCAACCAGGAAACCGAAAATTTATAGACATAGAATCTTTACATAACACCTCAACCCGGATCAATTCTATTTCTATTCCGCCATGAAATTTTGGTATTATGCAGACCGTTAGATTAACCGGCCCGGCACTGCAATCGACCATACGTTATTTGATCAGTATCCTATGAAAAACCAGATTCCATTCTCCTTCGATGTACCCACAGTTACAGAGATCACCGAAAAGATTAAAGGCCTGCTGGAGCAAAATTTCAGGGATATCTTAGTTGAAGGAGAGATCAGCAATGTAAATCAAAGCCGGAACGGACACTACTATTTTACGGTAAAGGATGATAGCGCTCAGCTTCCTTGTGTTATCTGGAGAAGTACTGCACAACGTATGGATGTGGACATCCGTGACGGACAGCAAGTTGTTCTGGGCGGAGATCTGCAGGTTTATGCTCCGCACGGCCGCTATCAAATGATCGTTTCCCTGGTGCAGCAGGCCGGAATCGGTAAGCTTCAGCAGAAATTTGAAGAGCTTAAGAAAAAGCTTGAACGTGAAGGCCTGTTCAGCGATGCCCACAAAAAACCGATACCGCCCTTTCCAATAAAAGTCGGCGTTATCACATCTTCCACGGGCGCCGCGTTTCACGATATTAAATCCACTTTTGAGCAGCGCTGGCCGGTTGCCACTCTCTATCTGCATCACGCAAGCGTTCAGGGTTTAAATGCGGCACCCGAACTGGTAAAAGCCATTGAGTGGTTCGGCAATCAACAGGAACCTGTAGATGTGCTTATTATCGGTCGGGGTGGCGGATCCCTGGAAGATCTCTGGCCATTTAATGAAGAGCCGGTTGCAAGAGCCATTTTCAACTGCCCGATACCCACCATAAGCGCCGTTGGCCACGAAGTGGACTTCAGCATTACCGATTTTGTTGCTGATGCCCGCGCCGCTACACCAACTCAGGCTGTGGTTATTGCAGCGCCGGATATTAATGAACTGCGCTACCTGGTTGATGACTACGCCGGAGATATGGAAACCGTTCTTCAGCAAAAGATTCAAACCTATCGCGAGTATGTATACAGACTCGCAAATTCCCATGCCCTGCTGGTTGTGCAGGAAAAGCTGAAATTTCAGAAAAATAGAGTGGATTCCCTGTTAGATCAGATGGACAGCCGGATAGATCGCGTAATTTCCGAAAGAAGATCTCGCTTACAGCAGCTCAGCTCAACCGTTGAATCGGCAAATCCGAGAGTGGTACTTCAAAAGTGGACGGAATCGGTTACTGTTCTATCAGAAAGACTGGACAACCGTTATAACCGGCAGCTTGCCGATAAAAAAACAAAACTCAACAAACTCATCTCCGGTTTAGCAGAAGTAAATCCAAAAGCGCCGTTGGAAAGAGGATTCACCCGGATCCTTCAGGATGGGAAATGGGTCCGGTCATCCAAAGAATTTGACAAGTCTGTGGATACCGATATTGAGTGGGCTGACGGAACCGCAAAACTTACGCCTTGAATTAAAGTGAGTTCGATATAAGAATTTAGATAAATTGTCTGAGGCTGTCCAAAAAGGTAGGGTACTTCGATAACCGCTTAAATCATTTAGCCCTATGTTTCAGACTCACCCTATTTCCCTCTCTAACTAATAGAGAGGGATTTGTCGTCTAAATGATTTAAGCTCGATTACTTTTACTTTTTAGACAGCCTCGCGGGGGGTGGTCACAACTCTTAGAGTGGAGTTAGAAGTTAAAAACTTTCATACAGGAATCGAATGTATTTAAAATTAGAGCTCTATGCTGATTACTTCAGCTAATGTTCATTATGCCTAAATTGACGGTCCCGGTTCGTTCTAATACGTAATACATGACAAAACAAATAGTTTAATATTTACACCAACGAACTTGCTTACCCCAACGGGGTAAAGTCAATAACATAGTGCAACGCGCTATGCCTAATGCATCGTCCACAATAAAAAAAGCCCTGTAAGGGCGTTAACCTGACAAAATTTTGAACATGCCACAATTACACTTCAATGCATACACACAGATCATGTTCAACACAAACACCATCAAAAAAATGAGTCTTTAAGATGAGTGCAGGAAGTTTTTAGAAAACTACGTAATCGATTTTGATGAGCGATGTGTGTGATATTAATCTGACAGGCCTGCGCCCTCTTTGGGGCTTACAGATGATTTGGTATGCTATCATCGCGCGCTGCACGATGTTACTGACCGGCGCTCCCTTGGAGCTGAATCATACTGTAACTCAGAACAATTATGATTATTCTATGTCTTTGATGGCAGATTAAACTCTGGAGCAAAAGGCTATTTTAAAGTAAAAACAAAACGATGCTGATAATTCATATCAATTAAAATAGAACCAAAATTAGACTAATTCAGACCATTTACTATTTTATTCAAAAGATCTCGACAGTTAAGGCGTCTACCATTGAACAAATTGCCTGAATAAAACAAGAGCATACCCAATTCATGAAAACACTTATAACCGGATATAATGAAGAAACAATACACATCCTGAAAAATGCTCTGGAGAGGAGAAACCACCATGTGATTGTAGGTGAACCCGACGAAAAGCTGCTCAATACCATTGAGGATGAAAATATCTCCCTGATTCTCATGAGTGATTTTTCTGAGAAAGGCCTTCGGCTTTGTCGTCTTGCCCGAGCCAGTGAACGCGGCAGGCACCGAACTATAATTGCCGTAATAAGCAAGGAGCAGATGGAACATCTACCCAGGCTGCTGGATGCAGAAGTAGATCAATATATAACCGAATCCCTTTTTGATGAACAGCGGCTGGATGTGCGCCTCGCCTTTGCCGAAAAGATGGCCCGGAACAAAGAAGAACAGTTTCTGATTGAGCAGAAGCTGCGCGAAAGTGAAGCCAGGGCGCGCAGCATTCTTCGAACCACGGTTGATGCAATCATTACAATAGACAGACACGCTCAAATAAGAACGTTTAATAAGGCCGCTGAGGATCTATTTCTGTTTAAAGCTTCTGAAGTGATTGGCAAAAATGTCAACATACTCATGCCTCAGCCCTATCGCAGAGAGCACGACGATTATATAAAAAACTACCATAACACGGGGCATAAAAAGATAATCGGCATCGGGAGGGAAGTTACCGGATTGAGAAAAGATGGAACCACATTCCCAATGTATCTGGCAGTGAGTGAAGTAAACGTGAACGGGCAGCGGCTTTACACCGGCATTGTTCGCGATATTACGGAGCAGCGCAGACTGGAACAGGAGGTTCTGCGAATCAGTGAACACGAACGTCACAGAATCGGACAAGATCTGCACGACGGACTGGGACAGATGCTAACAGGAATCAGCCTGATTAATCGAAATATCGCCGGTTCACTTAAAGATGAGAATCACGAGCTGGCTAACGAAGTGGCCGAGATCACAACGTTAGTAAAAGAGGCCGATGAGTATGCGCGCAGCCTCTCCAGGGGATTGATACCCGTCGAATTTGAAGGACAGGGACTGAAAGCCGCCCTGGAACGCATGATGAAAAATGCCGAAAAGCTTTTTAACATCACCTGCAAATTCGATGCGCCTGATAATATATACTTTGAAGATTCCACCAACCTCACGCACCTCTACCGAATTGTTCAGGAAGCAACCAGCAACGCCGTAAAACACGGCAATGCCTCGGAAGTGGATATCTCCATAAAAAATTACGATGAGCGGCTGGTGATAAAAATAGAAGATAACGGAACCGGTTTTGCTGATGACTGGGAAAAAGACCGGGGACTTGGCGTACGAATCATGCAGTTCAGATCGCGACTTATCGGTGCCAATCTGGAAATTGAAAACAGCGAAAAACTGGGTGGAGCCGCTATTATTATAACGATGTATCCCATTGGGGCTAGCTATTCCATCAAATAGTTGTGAGCAACTGTTCATAAGTATGGAGATTAAAAAAAGAATCTCAGTAGCCTGAGTTCGATTAATAATGCATCAATTTAGGCAATGAAAGTCCCGTTACGGGACGCCATATCCGTAGCCCAAGGTCACTGCGCAGCGGTGGCCTTGGGTTAAGCGAGCATGAACAATGGGAGCGCCGCAGGTGCGGTATATCCGTACCCTTGCAAGTCGAGCATACCATCAGGAGTTGAGATATTCACCTGACAAAAACCAAGCACCAGAGGTGCGTCATGTCCGTAGCCCATGGTCAGCGCAAAGCGTTGGCCATGGGGCAAAGGGCGAACCCGAACATGGAAGCACCGTAGGTGCGGAATATATGGGTCGATTTTACAATTGAGATTGAATTCAGAATTCGAACTATGCCGCACCTACGGTGCTCCTGTGAATATCGGCCTCTTTCTCTACCCCACAGATTCACCTCGTGAACCTGTGGGGCTACGGATATGCCGCCCCGAAACGGGGCTGGTTTCAAGCTTTGCTGAAATCTGATTCGTCCGTTTTATCTCACAATCCGAAGTAAACATCTTGTCGAAAGATTGATATCTATAATTATTTAATATAGAATCTGTCATCAGATTGTAATAATACAGGAAGCATCGTAGCTGTTACAAACTCTCCCTGGATCAGCGCAAAGCTGTGATCACGAAAAAATAATCCAGCGCAAAAAAGCACCAGAGGTGCGTCATGTCCGTAGCCCATGGTCAGCGCAAAGCGTTGGCCATGGGGCAAAAGGCGAACCCGAACATGGAAGCACCGTAGGTGCGGAATATATGGGTCGATTTTACAATTGAGATTGAATTCAGAATTCGAAATATGCCGCACCTACGGTGCTCCTGTGAATATCGGCCTCTTTCTCTACCCCACAGATTCACCTTGTGAACCTGTGGGGCTACGGATATGCCGCCCCGAAATGGGGCTGGTTTCATCCCTTAAAAGGTGAACGCCATTCATCTTTTGTACGCGCCAGCGAAATAGCATGGTTTGCATCAAAGCGTAGGTGACATTGCGGATCTAAATGTGATGGGTGCCGGATCGCTCAGGAGAGATCTCTCGATGCGTTCTCCGTCGATGGGCGGCTCTCTTAGTACCAGTGACAGATTGCAAGCAAAAACATTTTAAAGCTTCGAAATCCCCTCTCGAGAGGGGGATAGAATCACAAAACAACGCGAAGCGTTGGTTTTAGGGATGCACACAGGCGACGGCTTTTGAGGCCCTCCGACCCATCGGAGGGTGTGTTCGAGTAAAGCCGTGAAACGGAAAACCTGTTCTTCTCCAGATCAACGCAAGCAACACACCCCTCGCTAAACTCACCCGGCTTCGCCGTTTCGTTTACGCTTTTCCCCTCTCAAGCCACACTTGGTCCCGATTTTTCGGGGAGGGGAGTTCTACCCCGTATCCTCTTTTAAATAGTGTTGCCCCACTTTTGTAAATCTAAGCAGGAAACTTGCCCTGTAAGGGCAGAATGTGATTAGCCTCAGGTGCAGCGAAGCGAAACCTGGGGTATATAAGGCAACACCTATCACCCGCCGAACAGAGAGATTGGTTTGAAGCACATTACTGGATAGAGGCGGTCATTCATCGATTTTGTTCTTTACATTCAGACCAACGGATCAAGCTAACGAAAACGATTAATATTTTTGTTACTTAATGGATTTTTAGACTCGCTGCTGTGTTGTGCTCGCTACCGGTGACAGATTGGTTCGAACCCATCCCCCGTCCCCTTCCCTATGCCGCAAACGCACGGCACAAGTTGGTGTTTTTCTAATCCCGACTATTCGGGGGAAGGGGTGACTTTTTGCACAGTTTCTAAATCATACTCAAAAAAGTCCCTCTTTGTGAAAGTGAGTTCTGTCACCTCTGAAATAGTGTTGCACTGCTTCTACTATGTTATTTACTGCGCTAAAGCATCGAAGATCAAGAAAACTTCGAAGAGCAGGCTTTTGGACAAAATTAGTTGCTACCAGTGACAGATTAGGAAAAGCTTCTAATTGCACATCAAACACCCTTCTCCGACAAAATATTGTCGGGATACACTGCATCGACAGTATCGACCGAAGTGGAGACACCTTCTTGGAATAGATGTATTGTCTGATACAATTTAATGACTTCGTATGATATGTTCTGAATAATGGATTGTTCTATCTACCCAACTCTGTGAAAAAAATAAAGGACCGGGCTTCGATTTACATCGAAATCTCTCTACTAAAGAACTATAATCTGTTTTGGTCAGTTATCTATCCAATCAACTTATTCTGCATTAGATGATAAAAATGCGAATCACATCCTTTTTTCTTAAACTCTGTCATAGCAAAACAGAAAAACCTATTGCCCGACATTTCTAAACAATTATGGGAGCCAGCAAAAGAATTTATATCGTCGACGACCATCCACTCATGCGAAAAGGTTTAGCCATGACGCTTGAGAAAGAAGTTGGCTTTGAGTTGATTGGTCAAGCCGAATCGGCTGAAGAAGCCCTGAATGAAATTCTGGATCTAAAACCGGATGCAGCCATTGTTGACATTTCACTGCCGGGAATGAATGGTATTGAACTGGTAAAAAATCTGCTCCATCAAATGCCGGAACTCAGGATACTAATTGTAAGCAGACACGATGAGGAGCTCTATGCAGAGCGCGCACTGCGAGCCGGGGCAAAGGGCTACCTGATGAAACTTGAAGCCGTGGATGTTCTGGTTCAGGCACTTCAGCAAATATTGAACGGTGGTATCTACCTGAGCAATAAGATTGGGAATAAACTGCTGATGAAGCTGGCGACAGGAAATAATGTGAAGAGTGATAATCCGCTGGATCAGCTAAGCGACCGTGAACTGGAAGTTTTTGAACTGACCGGCAAAGGACACTCAACAAAGGAGATTGGTGAAAAGCTTCATATATCGGTCAAAACAGTAGAGAGCCATCGTGCAAACATAAAAGACAAATTGCGCATAGATACGGCCAACGAGCTGATGCGCCACGCGGTACGCTGGGTTGAGGGAGCCTCCGGATAAAACCATTCTACTTACAATTAAACCGGCAAAGCCCGCGAGATATCAGCTTAAAACCCATACTTTTTTAAAAGTATAAGCTTTTTGGAGGGCATTTAGAGATGATCAATCTCCCCTGCCAGTGTTTTTCTGGCCCTGAATGCATTTCTCGGGGAGGGGTGTAAAGCTTCAAAATCAAAGCAAAGTCAATTCAAAACTCAGATAGTCATCCCCCAGCTCTCCTCCCGAAAGCTTTCGGGATCGGTTTCGCTTCCCCCCTTCAAAGGGGACTTTTTATCCCGAAATCACGTCAAAATTATACATGTACATTAAAGCCTACCCAATAGAACAAAGAAAAAAGCCCAAAGTATCTTAATACCGTTTATTCCTTTCATCCGATAGTATTTAAACGTTTAATACATGCATAAGACATTAAAAAACAGTATCCTATATTTCAGGCAATTGAAATGCATTAGGGGAATTTCCTATAGGCATAGGGGAAATCCCCAACCTACAATCAGATCTCAACCTCTTTTAAAACAGCGAACTCCTGCCGATATTAATAATATTATGTTGATTGAAAGAAAATCAACTAAAAAAACCAGTGATGTAGCACAAGATCTGTTGCACAATAAGGTGATAAACTGATCTATAGATCTGGCGCCGGTAAAAATGAAAATTTATACCTTTGCGGTTCTTACAACGTTTTTTGAGGTGACAACATTACATAAGAAGATATTGATATCACAAGATTGAAAATCAGTGGCGGTTGGCACATGGTTAAAAACGCACTTGCTAAGTTAGAATACATAACTCAATCATATGCCGGATTTGACAGAGTCATGTTTGAAGCAATAGTTAGCTTCTGAATAAACTTTTAATCTGCAGGTCATTCAGCACTGCGTATTATCTAATTCCCAGGAGATTACACATGTACTTTAAAAAACTTATCTCAACTATTTTTTTATTGATGTTCTTCGCAGGCTCACTGCTTGCACAGGACGTTACCCTGAATATTCAGGGGCAACCACAAATGCACATAGACGGTGAAGCCAACGTCCGAAACTGGGACGCTGCCGTTGAACAAGTTGAAGGAACACTTGTTATGGCCGAAGTTGAAGAGATGACGCTCGAAAATTTATCAGCAGACCTCTTTAAAGAGATGACCCTGACTATTCCGGTAAAGAGTATACAGGCCCGTTCAGGCGGATTGACGAAAAACATTCATAAATATTTGCACGCTGATGATCATCCAAATATTACGTTTACGCTGAATGAGGTAAATGGTATAAGCGTAGAAGGTGAATCAGCTATTATTACAGCATCCGGTATTATTAATGCCAATGGCGTTGACAGTGATGTTACCATACAGGTAACTGCTTCACTGAATGCCGATGGCTCAATTAATTTTCGGGGTGAACAAGAGTTATTGATGACCAGCTTTGAGATCGACCCGCCAACAGCCATATTCGGTACTGTTCGCGCAAGAGATGAAATGATCATCAGTTACAATGTGAATTTTAACTAAGTTTAAATCCATAACATGAACCTTCTTCAGGTATCCATACTATTTACTTTGTGGATTGCTGCTTTAGCAGTATCTGAAGGAGGTATTTACGCTCAAAACCGGTTCACCCCTGACGAAGAGGTGAGCCGGCTTTGGATTAAGGGAAGTTCGAATGTAAATACTTTTGACTGCATTGCCCATAAGTATGACGAGGAAGCAACGGTAAAGGATTCAACAAATTACAACAGCCCCGTGCAGGAGCAAGACCAAGAAGTTTCGGTTGAAGTTGTGTTTGATGTTGAAAGCTTTGATTGCGGGAAGAGGAAAATAAACAATGATATGAAAGATGCCCTGAAGGCAGATCAATATCCAAACATCCGTTTCGTTTATAAGAAAGCCGAATTAGATCCGAATCTACCCGATAACAACTTCATCATACACGGCGATCTTACACTAGCAGGAGTAACTAGAGAAATCAGTTTCATTGCAAAAAAAGACGTTTCAGAAAACGGGGAAATGAGAGTGCGTGGCAATATAAAGATATTCATGACCGACTACGGTATTGAGCCACCGACTGGGCTTTTCGGCCTAATAAAAGCAGATGATGAACTTACAGTTCACTTCGATCTAATCGCAAAACGTATTTGAGCATAACGTAATAATGCTGAAAATTTGGATCGAACAAATCAAGAACAAGCCGGATCACTACGGCGTGGATTACTGGAAGTACAATGTATCCGGTAACATATTGGAGCTGTATGTTCAAAAAGAGTATCTGGAACACGAACATGAGTACCGAAAAGCTGTGATCAGTATCGGGAAAGTACTACAGGCACTTCGTCATAAGCTAACCGATAAAGGCCACCAGTATCACATTCAAACATTTCCAAATCTGGACAATTCTGCTCTAATCGCTGCCGTCCGAATTTTGTCGAAGTCACCGGATAATAACAGTATCACCGGACCCGATTCCGACATTACAATTCAAGATGAAAAATTACTCCAAGTAAGCCTGGAAAGCTTTGCACGGGCAAATCAGCTAACATTACACGAAATTAAATCCTCGGATTTAAGTGATGTGGTCATTCCCGCGCCCGACAGCAATCTTAACTGGTTCGCACTTTGCGCAAATAACAACAACCCATTTATATGGCTTAGGGTAGGATATTGGCAAGAGTATATGAGTTGCCTTGAGACCCGCTTACAAACCGGACTCTTGGTTGTGACAGATACAACCATTTGCAGTAACCGGCTTATTTTATGTAGTTCGGTAAGCAACAGATTTGTTCAACTCTTACTCGGTATTCCCAAAGAAGTCACTGCTGGTTAGTTAACGTGAATTCTGGGTCGGGATAAAGATGCCTCAAATAATGCGATACGTCCAATCAATAGGAGGGTATGTTCGTGGGAGTCAAGGACTTGAAACGGCTGTGGATTATGATCAAAGTTCCAAAACACACCCCTCGGTGTAAAAATCAGTGTTCCACCGTTTTTACATCCTTTTCCCCTCTCGAGCCACACCTGGTCCCGATTTTTCGGGGAGGGGAGTTCTATCCTGTCACCTTTTAAATAGTGTTGCCCCACTTTTGTAAATCCAAGCAGGAAACTTGCCCTGTAAGGGCAGAATGTGATTAGCCTCAGGTGCAGCGAAGCGAAACCTGGGGTATATGAGGCAACACCTATCACCCGCCGAACAGAGAGATTGGTTTGAAGCACATTACTGGATAGAGGCGGTCATTCATCGATTTTGTTCTTTACATTCAGACCAACGGATCTAGCTAACGAAAACGATTAATATTTTTGACGCTTAATGGATCTTTAGACTCGCTGCTGTGCTCGCTATCAGTGAAAGATTAGGAAAAGCTTCTAATTGCGCATCAAACACCCCTCCCTCTCCTTCGCTAAAGCTTCAGAGAGTACTCCCCTCCCCGAGAAATGCACTCGGGGCCAGAAAAACACTGGCAGGGAAGATTTCTCTTCCAAATGACTTTCAACAACTCCATAGAACAATCCATATTTCATATATGCCACTGAAACACGGAAATTCCGTGCATTTCCGTGTTTCAGTGGCATAATTCTAACGCATTTGGGAAAAGAGGTTTACTTCCTGAGATTGTGTTTAGAACACTTTGAATCTACGGCTTATACTGAAATAGGTTGACTCCTTAAATTGTGTCAACCTAAATCAGGAAAAGATGCACTACTTTTCATCCCCCATTGCCCCCTTTCAAAGGGGGACACTCTTTAATAAAATGTTCTCTCGAACTCACGTTAACTATTACATGTAAGAGATTTCTGTCTTCTCAAATTGTAATATGAAGTCAGCACCGTATACGGCTGATGGCGTTTGATATCCGGGCTTAAAATTCCCAGACAGGCATTTCTTCACAATTTCGAAAGCTGTTTCCGACGTAAGCTGATAGCCCTCTTTTGTTTTGAGCAGAGCGGTGACAGACTCAGCTTTTGAATTCGATACTTGTCCCCACAAGCAAAGATTCACCTTCTGCCCTCTCCTTCTCGGTTGGACCCGGCTTTTTTTCATCGACTTTAGATTTCAAATAAGATTTTACCCTTTTGTTTTTTACAAGAGGTCCCAGCCGGTTCAGCCACTTCATCTTCTTAATATTTTTAGGAGGTACTGCCGCATAGACAACAATATTTCCAATTCCTGTTGATGTGTAAGCTGTGGAAATATCTCCCCAGGGAATGGAAACCACGTCTCTCCATTTATCTCCAAAACGAACTTTTCTGGTTAAGTAGGCAGCGGGTACCTTCTCAATTTCACCGCCACTTCGCACAGCTCCGCCGCTTCCCAGATTTTCAATCATCGTTTTTGCCGTCCCTCTCGAGAGTCCGCCTCCGAGCCCTGATATAGCCAGTTCCAGATGCGTGGCATCGGGCATTTTCCGGTGCAGCAGTGCGGCGAGGCAATCAGACGGCACAACATCAAATCCCACTCCCGACATCGCCATCAAGCCGTTCTTTTCGAACTGTTTCCCCAATTTCTTCAGAGATTCAAAAACCTCTATTTCACCGGTTATATCCAGATAGTGACAACCATTACGGAGACAAGCATCTGCCATCGGCTTCCAGGTGTGAACAAATGGACCCGCACAGTGCAGTACAACATCTGCATCCTGCAGCAGCTCATCCAATTCTTCAGGTTTATCCAGATCTGCCGATTTGCTTTCCAGATCGAGCCTATCAGATTGTTCACGCAGTTTTTTTTCGTTTCTCCCGCTCAGAATCACCTGATGTTCACCTGACGATGCAGCAAGCTCTGCTATTAAATTTCCCGTGTATCCGTAACTGCCGTAAACAACCCATTTTTTCATAACTCTTCCCATCCTGTTTTATAATCTAAAATCCGGTAATTACTCCGCAATAATTGTTTTACCAAAAAGCTAATGGTACCAATATATTAACGTAAGCTCTAGATAAGAATTCAGGAAAAGTGTCTGAGGCTGTCCAAAATGTGAATCAACACAGAACCAAGCTTAAATAATTTAGACTTTATATCCCTCTCTATTAGTTAGAGAGGGACATAGGGTGAGTCTGAAGGAGAAAACTAAATTATTTAAGCGCTATTTGAACTAACGTACCTTTTTTACAGCTTCACTTCTCATCTAGCCAAATTCAACGACTTTATATCGAACTCACGTAATGTTATCATAACTGTATGGCACTTCTTGAAATAAGAGACATACTAAGTCTTCATCATACAAAAGCACTGCCGGTGCCTTTTACTTCTTTCTTATTAAATACAAGTTCAAATACGGTGCCGTTACCCGTATCATAAAGCCTGTGCTCGCCCTCTAACTGTTCCGTTAAAATCTTAACAATATTTAAACCAAGGCTTCCTCCCCCTTTCCCACTTGATTCAATACCAACCCCGTCATCCTTCACTTTAATCGTTACTTCTTCTTTGTTTAGACTGATATCAATATCAATTTTTCCTTTATCCCGGCCAATATATGCATGTTTAAAAATATTGGTGAGGATCTCATTCAGTATCAATGCTGAAGGAATTGCCTGATTAATGTTTAGCTGAATGGGAGTTTTCTTAATATTAATCTCGATATTTCTATTTTCGCCGGCAACTGAATCAATTTTATGTACCAGCTGTTCTGCAACATCGGAAAATTGAAGGTTTGAAAAGCTGCCCGATCGATACAGTATTTCATGAATGGTAGCAATGGCTTGAATCCTTAAAATACTGTCATTCAGTTTATACTGTACATCCTTATTCTTCTCTTCAAACGCCTGAAGCTGAAGCATGCCTGAAACCACAGCAAGATTATTTTTCACCCTGTGATGGATTTCAGCAAGTAGTATATCCTTCTCCTTCAGGGATTCTTTAAGCTGTGTTTCACTCACTTTCTTTTCAGTAATATCAATTCCAACGCACTGTATTTCGGTGGGCTTCCCGGCGTTATCTGTCAGGCATACAAAATCCCACAGAGTGGTTTTTATCTTTCCACTTTTACCCGGTTTATCGATCTCAACCTGGTATACTTCATTGGGGTTTTTCATACACTGCTCCACAACCTGTCTCACACGGTCATGGTGATACTCCTTAATTGAAATCATACAGTGGGCTCCTTCAAGCTTATCCTTGTCATGAACCCATCCATACTCCTCCTTAAATTTGGGATTATAGTATGTATAGTATCCTTCCAGATCTGTTCGGATAATATAATTCGTCTGTGAATCGATAATACCCTGGAGCCGTGATTCACTTTTTTGAAGCTGGGATTTCGATTTTTTCTCACTTGTGATATCTCTGCCAATGGCAACCCAATGCGTGTAGTTTTCTTTCTCGTTAGAAACCGGAACCATAGAAATGTATATCCAAAATGGGGTGCCATTTTTTTTATAGTTAATAAGCTCTACACTAAAACTCTCCCAGTTATCCATTGCCCTGTAAAGGCGAGCAATTTCATTTGAATCCGTCTCTTCTCCATTTAAAATAGAAATAGACTCACCAATCATCTCCTCCTTGCTGTATCCCGTCATTTCCGTAAATGCTTCATTCACATAAACAATTCGCCTTATCGGATTGGTAGATTTTTTTGTTTCAGTTATAACAACAGATTCATTTGTATTTGTAATAACCGACTCGAGCAGTTTTAACCTCTCCTCTTCTTTTCGCTTTTCAGTTACATCATGAACAAGCGCCATTCTTACATTTTTACCATTATAATCTATTGTACTAGCGTGAATTTCAACCAATAGCTCTTCTCCGGATTTGGTAATATGCCGGTAATCTTTATCGTACTTCACATGGGTTAAATCCCTTGTCTCCTGAATCACCTTTTTTGACTCCTCTATTTCCTCAGGCGGTTTAATGTCCATCAATGTCATCGACAGAAACTCTTCCTTCGAATAGCCATATTGAGACACCGCCACCATATTTACATCCACAAACTTGTATGTATCCAATTCAAACAGCATCATCGGCTCCGGGCTTAACTCAAAAAGGTCACGATAGTTCTTTTCCGACTGCCTGATTTTTGAAGAAAATGCATTTCTCTCTATTCCGTATAAAATACTCTTCTTCAATAGCGTGGGCGAAAGATCATCCTTCAACAAGTAATCAGAAATACCTTTCGATAGTGAAAGCACGCTGAATTCAAGATCCGTATAGCCGGTTAATATAATTACAGGAGTATCTGCCGCAATCTTCAGCATTTCTTCTACCAGCGATTCTCCGCTTTTATCGGGCAAGGTCAAATCGAGCAGTACTGCATCAAATGTATTCGGTGAGCTCTTCAGTACTTTTTCAGCTTCAGAGAAACGAGAAGCATGTACAACTTCCAGCTGCTCAAACTCATCCAATAAAAACTCCTCAACAAGGACAAAGTCCCCCTCATTGTCTTCTACCACAAGTATGTTAAGTGGCTTTGTTGCCTTAACCATGCTATCTATTTTCTTTTTCAGTTGGCAATTTTACCAGATTAAACCAGAACTGTTCAATTTGCATCATCGCGTTTAAAAAAGCGTTCACTTCCATCGGTTTGGTAATGTAACAATTGGCGTGCTCTTTGTATGATTTTGTAATATCTATTTCAGATGAAGAGGTGGTGAGCATGATTACAGGAATATGTTTCAGGCCATCCGTTTGTTTGACGAATTGTAAGACCTCATGCCCGTTTTTGCGGGGCAGATTAATATCCAATAGTATCAGATCGGGTTTTAAGGCATCCTTATATTCCTTTTCTTTTGTTAGATAGTGAATCGCTTTTTCCCCATCCCGGCAAACGCTGATGTCATTGGCTATTCTGCCTTCTTCAAGCGCCTCCTTGATGAGGACAACATCCCCTTCATTGTCCTCAACCAGTAAAATGTGTATTGATTTCATAACTATTCTATTATTCTATAATCGTTTCTTAATTGTAAACTTGAATGAACTTCCTTTTCCCTTTTCTGATACCACCCAAATTTTTCCGCCATGCTGCTCCACAATCTTTTTACAGATTGCCAATCCCATACCCGTACCGGATGTAGAATCATCATCTACTTTTCTAAACAAATTGAAAATAACTGAGTGATATTCAGGATCAATTCCTTTTCCATTATCAGCTACTGAAAAGAGCCACTCATTTGGTTTCTCTTCATATGATATGCGAATATCGAGTGATTCCTCCTCTTTTCTATACTTTATACTGTTTGAAATTAAATTATTAAAAAGCTGCTGCAGAGGTGTTTTCTGGCAAAAAATTTGAGGCATTTCCGTTTCCGGCCGGCTTATGCTGCCTCCAATTTCTTCGAGTTGTGAACGATATAACTTTTCAACTTTATCAAGGAGCTCATTCAGATCAGTCAGTTCAAACTCGTTGTTTTTTTTGCCAATTCGGGAATATTCCAGCAGGTCATTGATCAACTGATCCATTCGTTCCGCACCGTCAACGGCATAGTAAATATACTTTTTGGCCTTATCATCCAGCGAATCTCCATATTTCTGATCTAATCGATTCATAAAAGATTTTACCATTCGCAGAGGTTCTTTCAAATCGTGTGAGACTGAATAGGCAAAATGTTCGAACTCTTTGTTGCTATCCCGTAATTGTTTATTCAGCCTCAGTATTTCCTGATTCTGTTTAGCCAATTTACGCTGAGCGTTCATCAAATCATTATTCATTTGTGAAAGCTCATCATACATATCCAAAGGTGGGTTCTTACTGCTGTCATCGAATTTACTCAGCTTTTTTTCCGCACTTCGGATCAGGTTTTGCTGTTCATTGTTAATGAGCATCATCTCATTCAGCATCTTTTCCAGTACTTTGCTGCGTGATGCCGCAATAACCCAAACCTGTTCATTAAAGCTACCGGCAGTGAATTTCAGGGGTACTGACTCTTTTTCTTCTCTCTTCACATACATTTCAACATCAAAGGCGAACTCATTCTCTATAATTTCTTTCCAGAAGTCTGTTGCTTTTTTAATGCTCTCTTTATCAATGATATCGGCAAACATAACCGGAAGTCTGTTTTTTTTGATCAAGCCCAAATCATCAAACAGTACATCATTTATTTGCCCATCCCGGTTACAAACCAGATACAGGCCGTTCTTTATTTCCGTATTGGTTTTCATAGCGTCAGCTCACCATTGCGTTTGCTTTCGAAATGGCCTGGCGGGCATTGATTGCTGTGGCATCAGCGCCCACTTTTTCCGTAAGGTTTGGCACAATTCCAAAAGGATAGCCCCCGGCCATAATTTTCAGATCCTTGAATTCGGGCAGATCCCTCACATTTCTAATGATTGATTCCACTCTGCTGATGTGAATGGGCAGTGTTACGGAAATAGCCAGCAGGTTCGCATCATGCTCCCGCAGTGACTCTAACAGGTGTGCTTCAGGCATATTACTGCCCATGTAATAGGTATCCCATCCGTCCATTTCAAAAAAATCGGAAACCATTCGGATTCCGATTTCATGCAGTTCGCTGGCTACAGAACAGGCAATTAATTTCAGGCCGTTTTTTTCACCTGAAAATATTTGAGGATATAACCGCGACATAATCAACTGTGTAGCCGCAGTACAGTAGTGCTCGTGCGCCACGGTTATCTCATTTCTTTGCCACAGTGCCCCCACTTCATACTGGGTAGCCTGGAAGATATGCTCATAAATATCCACAACCGGTGTTCCCTTCTCTACAAGTTGGTCAATTATTTGAGCAGCCTGGTCTCTGTTACCACTAAGCAAAAAGTTTAAATACTGTAATGCTTCGTTACTAAGCGGTTGATCGGGAAGCAGGAATGATTCTTTTTCCGGTTCAAGTTTTTCCAGATGTTCCGCCCCGCTTTCCAGGAAGGAGATTGCCATCTTAGCCTCATCTGCCGAAAATTCTCCTGAAATTACGTCCCTGATATAACGGATATTTTCCACCAGGTCATCGATCGGAATATTCCGGGCTTCCAGCATATTATAAGCCCATTCCAGATAGTGATGAAACAGTTCAGGGCTATCGATCTGCAGGGCTTCAATCAGATAGTTGAGATGATATACAGCATCTTCGCGGCACTTTTCCCTTCCCTGTTCTCCATATTTTTTATCCAGCTCCGGATGGTGCTTAAAATGAAGCTCTGTAATTTTTACAGCCAGCTCATCTTTCTTTGACTGTAATTTCCGGATGAATAGTTCTTTTGGGTTGTTCATCATTCACGAGGTTACATTTTCGAAATACCGAAGCTTAAAACTGCGTTTTACCAGCTTCAAACCTTTGGGAATGCCCTGATGAGATGCGCTTTTATGATTTTTATGCCAATCGTGAAAATGATCTTCCGTTTCCCAGTGGGTAATCAGCCAAAATTCAGCCGGATTCTCTTTTGGCCTGAGAACATTCAATCCGATAAATCCTTCGGCGCTGTCAACCAGTTTGGGGCGATTTTTAAACGCTTCTTTAACGTCCTCTTCCATATTATTGCGAACTTCAAATTTACTGATTGCTGTAAAAGCCATAATACATCACTTCTCCTGATTAATTTAGTCTTAATTTACAAAGTAAGTTGCATGGTAGTCACTTACAAATTTCCCCAATCTATTCTATGTCAGTCAGTGAGATTGAATTCAATATTCTAATGATGCCACGCCTACAGCGTTAACATATTTTATGCATCCTCCCCACCCCACAGATTCACCTTGTGAACCTGTGGGGTTACGGATATTCCGCCCCGATGTGGGGCTGGTTCTAAGCTCTGCAAGAACCAAGCACCGGAGGTGCGCTATGTCCGTAGCCCATGGCCGGCGCAACGCGGTGGCCATGGGATAATGAATGAACCCGATCATAGAAGCACCAGCGGTGCGGAATATATGGGTCAATTTTATGATTGATATTGAATTCGGAATTCGAAACATGCCACGCCTACGGCGCTCTCTCAATTCGCACATTCTTAGACCCCAAGGAAATGCTATGCATTCCCATGGGGCTACGGATATGCCGCCCCGTATGCGGGGCTGGTTTTAAGCTATGCAAAATTCAAAGCCGTCTATTTTATCTAATTCAATCTGAACATTAAATAATAATGGCGCTGAATGATCGGTGACTTAAAAAGCCATGATGTAAATAGTCATCTGTCATACAAATATACAAGCGAAAACCTAAGCTAAATACAGAAGTCATCATTATGCATGGTTCTTAATACGAATTTGTTATAGTATAACTGGAAAGATAACTAAGCACCGGAGGTGCGCTATGTCCGTAGCCCATGGTCAGTGCAAAGCGGTGGCCATGGGATAATGAATGAACCCAACCATGGTAGCACCAGAGGTGCGGAATATATGGGTCAATTTTATGATTGAGATTGAATTCGGAATTCGAAACATGCCACGCCTACGGCGCTTTCTTGATTCGCGCATTCTTAGACCCCAAGGAAATGCTATGCATTCCCATGGGGCTACGGATATTCCGCCCCGTAGCGGGGCTGGGTTTAAGCTATGCAAAAATCAAGGCCATTCATTTCATTTAACAATCTGAACATTAAAAATAAATCGGTGAAATCGGTGGCTTAAAAAGCCAATGTAAATTCATCTATGAACACAAATATCAAGCGAGCACCGCAGATGCGAAATGTCATTATCCCTGGTTCTTGAATAGAATTTGTTAACTATACGCGACAAAAACCAAGCACCGGAGGTGCGCCATGTCCGTAGCCCATGGTCAGCGCAAAGCGGTGGCCATGGGATAATGAATGAACCCAATCATGGTAGCACCAGAGGTGCGGAATATATGGGTCAATTTTACGATTGAGATTGAATTCAAAATCCAAAACATGCCACACCTACGGCGCTTTCTTGATTCGCGCATTCTTAGACCCCACAGAAAATGCTATGCATTCCCTTGGGGCTACGGATATTCCGCCCCGTAGCGGGGCTGGGTTTAAGCTATGCGTAAACCAATGCCGTTTATTTCATTTAACAATCTGAACATTAAAGATAAATGGCGAAATTGGTAGCCTAAAAACCATTGTAAATTCATCTATGATCATCGAATATCAAGCGAGCACCTGCATGATGCGAAATGTCATTATCTCTGTTTTGAATAAATTTGCAACTATATGCGAAAGAAACCAAGCACCGGAGGTGCGCCATGTCCGTAGCCCATGGTCAGCGCAAAGCGGTGGCCATGGGATAATGAGCGAACCCAATCATGGTAGCACCGTAGGTGCGGAATATATGGGTCAATTTTATGATTGAGATTGAATTCGGAATCCAAAACATGCCACGCCTACGGCGCTTCTTTTGATTCGCGCATTCTTAGACCCCAAGGAAATGCTATGCATTCCCTTGGGGCTACGGATATTCCGCCCCGTAGCGGGGCTGGTTTTAAGCTATGCAATAAATCAAGTGCCATTTCATTATCATTTAACAATTTGAATCATTAAAAATAAAGATCGGTAAAAGCATCGGTGGTCATTATAGAAGCTATATGCTAAATTCATCTATGAATAAGCAAAAACCGAAGTGCCAAAGAGCACCAGAGGTGCGCCATGTCCGTAGCCCATGGTCAGTGCAAAGCGGTGGCCATGGGATAATGAATGAACCCAATCATGGTAGCACCGTAGGTGCGGTATATCTGGTTCAATTTTACGTGTGAGATGAAATTCAAAATCGAACGATGCCGCCCCGATGCGGGGCTGGTTTTAATTCAAGCAAAAACCACAATGTCGTGAAATTTGGTAAATCCAAACCTTCTCAGCTCGCCATCCTGCTATTTTTTTATTGTAAAATAAAATGTACTGCCTACTCCCGGCTCGGATTCTACCCAAATTTCACCGCCATGCTTTTCAACAATTTTTTTACAAATCGCAAGCCCCATACCTGTCCCTTGATATTCATTATTCGCGTGCAATCGTTTGAATAGCATAAAAATGCTATCAAAGTACTCTTTTTCAATTCCAATTCCATTGTCGCTAATAGAAAATCTCCAGTAGCTCTCCTCTTCCTCTGCTGCAATTTTAATAACCGGTTTATGATCTCCATCCTGATATTTGAGTGCATTTGAAATCAAATTCTTAAACAACATCTCAATAGCTATCGGGACTGCTTCAATTTGAGGTAATTTTTCGAACTGAATATTTATTTCAGAATCTTTAGCCCGATGAATTTCATTTTCCACCAGTTTGTTCAAGATCTCATTCAGATCAATAACTTCCAGTTTAGTGTGCACTCGCCCTATTCGCGAATACTCCAGCAAATCGTCAATCAGTTTGCTCATTCTTTCGGCACCGTCCACTGCAAAATAAATATATTTTTGGGCACGGCTGTCGAGATCTGCTTCATACTTACTTTTAAGCAGGTTCATAAATCCCTGAATCATTCGTAACGGTTCTTTAAGATCGTGAGAAGCGATATAGGCAAATTCTTCCAGCTCCTTATTTTTCTCTTCAAGTTGAACTAACGACTCCTCAAGGCTTTTCTGGTTCCTTAATAATTCGGCTTCGAGTTTGCTTCTTTTTTCAAAAGCCGATTCCAAACCTTTAAAAAGCCTTGGTATCAGAAGTACGGCTACCGCACACAGTAAAACTAAATTCGAAGAGACAGCGAACCAGCTTGCTAAATCATACTCCTGCGTAATCACCCCACCTCCGAGTTCATAGTAAATCATTATGCCAATCAGCACACACACAATGATGTTTATGTAAACACTCATAAGAGCCATTACTTCATCAAAAATCAGTACCGCAAATAACGTAACACCCAACAGGTATAATAGACCGGGGCCATAAGAACCAAGTGAATAAAGCAGCGCCAACGATACCATGTAAAGTGCTGAGCAGAAAATCAGCTTTCTGTAGAAAATTGAAATTCCCCGACTAAACGCTATGCTAAATAAGCACATAACCGCAATCAGGTCAACCGCCATAAGCAGGTATAGCTCTGTTGAATAGGCTACATAGATCCCTAAAAAGAGTGGGATTAAACCTAACGGGATCAGATAGAGTACAGATGCCGCAAAAAGATCATTTCTCCAATATTCCAGTGCTGTAGATTCTGCCTCCGGTACGGTACAATGCCGAATGACTGTTTCACGATATGTATGCCAAAGGTTTTTAATCAAATTTCTTTTTTATCTATCATCAGTAAACAGATGCTTTAAACTTTCATGCCCTTTAAGTTTTTCACAGATCTCCAGATTTAGTGGTTTTTCAATGAAGTCAATGACATGCTTAAAATTATTCGCAGTTATACGATCTGAGCTGTGTACTGAAGAGGTGACCATTACTATATAGACACCTTTGTCAAAATCAGAGCTTTCCAGCTTTTTTAAAAAATCCCATCCGCTCATCCCCGGCATATTGATATCCAGGAATATTACAATTTCTGAATCTTGATTCTTTTGATCCGCCAGGTCATTCAGCGCAGTCTCAGCTTTATAAAAACTTGTGATTTGATCAGAAAATCCGCTCTCCAGAACCATTAGCTCATGCAAAAACAATACCCCTGCATCGTCATCAACCAACATAACCTGAGGATTCATAATTTTAACTGTCTGATTTTTCAACTTCTTCTATTTCTGTGTTTAGTTTACGAATCATCTCATCCAATTCATTTGCTGCAATACTAATCTCATTTAACAGTTCACTCTTCTCTTTTTTAATAGATTTAAACTGATCATAATTTTTCATTACATCAATCAGGCCAAGCATCCGGGAAAGCGGGCCACGAAGTTCGTGCGACTGCACCCACGCAACTTCTCTCAGTATGCTGTTTTGCTCCTCAATATCCTTCAATACTCTTTCAAGGGTTTGATTTCTTTCTTGCAGCTCTTTGGTTTGTTCATCAACCTGTTTTTTTAAACTCTCTCCAAGTTTCAATTTCGAATAAAAGACATGTACAAAATATCCGGCCAGAAACAGTCCGAATAGAGTTAACAACCTAAACAAGTGCTGTTTCATAGAAAATGGCTCAACTGAAAATGAAATGGATGCAATGTCCGACTCTATTCCAAATTGCTCTGATTTTACTTCAAAGGTATAAGTCACCGGGATTTAAAGCAGTGAGATAGGCGGTGGTTCTGTTTCCTGTTGACTGCCATTCATCACTCAGAGCACTTATCCTGTAAGAGTAGTTAATGGTATGAGGTTTTTTAAAATCAAAGCTGCCATAATTGATCTCAATATTATAAATCCCGGCGGTATCACGATATCATCCGTTACAGTAAATTCATTGCCACCGTAATTGAGAGACTCTACATGAACTTCGACATCTCTTTCCGATTCTATGAGAGCTTCGGGGTTAATGATAGCTATACCCTGCATGGTGGGAAACCAGATCTCCCCATTTTCCATTTTCCAGCCTGCCGGAAATACGCCACCATTTGCTTCATGATTGGCCATTCCATCTGATACATCAAACAGGCGTGAAGGTATTCTTATACTGCCGGTTTCATCATGTTTCAGATTCAAGAAGGTCGCTTACTCTCATTCTTTGAATTCCAAAATTACCGCTTGCCCACAGATAACCGAAGTCATCTTCAATCATCCTGAAGATTCCGTTAAACTGAAGCCCATTACTCCTGTTAAACAGTTTAAACTTACCGTCTTTTAATACCAGCAATCCTTCGTTGGTTCCTGCCCAGATCGACCCCTCCGGATCTTCATACATACTCAACACCATTTCGGATGAGGGGCCGTGGTGAATGGAATAACCGGTCAGATTATCATCCTCTTCTAATTTCAGAATACCGGTTGATGTTGTGCTGAACCACATATTCCCGTTACTCTCTTCAAAAATGGTGATGAACTCTGCGCTTTGAAATGCATCCGGAACATCCACCCTTTCAATTTCCTGATGATCATGGAGCTTGTGAATACCGCCTGACCGGCTCGTTACCCATACCCGCCCTCGGGAATCTTTGTAAATCGCTTGAACAATATTACTCGCTAATCCGTCATCCGTTGTAAAAAAGCGATCTATTTCATCAGTTTGCGGATTGTATCGGTAGAGTCCGGAACCCGTACCCAGATATATGAAATCATCTACTCCATATATCCCCAGAACCACTCCACTTTCCAATCCGTAATCGGGTGTTATCTGCGTGATTTCACCATTCTCAATCCTGTTCATTCCCGCGCCTGCGGTTCCCGTCCATATCACCCCGTTTGCATCCTGATAAATAGCGAGAGTGATATCATTTGAAAGGCCATCTGTCTCCCGAAGCATTCTAATATCAGCCGGAATCATCTGCAATATTCCGTGTCCGGTAACGGAGAGCCATACATTTTCATCTTCCGTGACATATACATCGTTCACTTCGTTTAAACCAAACTCAATCTCCCTTAGTGAGATGATGTCATCTTTTGTAATCATCTGAACGCCACCATGGCCTAAACCCACCCACAAGTGTCCGTCATCGGTTAATTGGATAGCATTTACCCGGTTATTTGCTAACCCATTGGTTTCGTTAATTTCAATGACCGCTTCCGGCATTTGATGGAAAATGCCCCGGGTTCGGGTACCCACCCAAAGGTTTCCTCCGGCTGATTCTGCCAAAGCACGAACTTCAAGCCCTTCATAACCCGGAATCTCTTCAATACTTTCGCTTTGCCGGTTGTACTTGTAAAGGCCGTTCTGAGTACCGATTAAAACGCCGCCTGACACCGCTTCTATGACCATAATTGCACCATTCTTGTACTCGTCCCATTCAGGCAATATTTGAATGGTACCCTCTTTAAGAACCAGCATCTCTCCATCATTTGTACCGGCCCATACATCTCCATTGTCTATTTCTGAGACTGAGGTAATCCAGGTTCCTTCAACGAGGGCTCGCGCATTATAAACCTGAATTTGATTGTTTTTAGCGTGAACAATTGAATTTGCATTTGCAGCCCATATCCCTCCATCAGAGGATGTTTCCAAATCATAAAACATGGTAGAAACCAAATCGGGCACATTGTCCTGATTATAAATTCTGAAGTTTACCCCGTCGAACCGAACCAGGCCCTCTTCAGTTGCTGCCCAAAGATAGCCTGTCTCATCTTTAATCACTTTAAATACGGTATTTACAGGTAACCCACGGGTATTATCCCATTTTCTGGATACATATTGCTTATCCGAAATCCTTACATTTTCAGTTTGAGCGTTCAAATATCTCTACTGTACTCATCAAATAGAGGAGTGAAATGAAACCGGAAGTAACAATTCGAAGCCATAATTTATTCATCTTTCTCAACCTCACCTTGTTTTTTTGGAATTGTAAAATAAAAGTACTGAACCCTCTCCCTCATCTGAATCTACTCCTATCTTACCGCCATGATCTCCCACAATTTTTTTACAAATGGCCAGGCCTACTCCCGTACCGCTATACTCCTCTTTTCCATGCAATCTTTGAAATATGTTGAAGATTTTATCAGTGTATTCGGGGTTAATACCAATCCCATTATCCTGAACTGAGAATTTCCAATAAGAACCTTCATCTTCTGCACTTATTTTCACCACAGGCTTATTACCCGGTTTCTGATAGTTCAACGAGTTATTTACCAGGTTTTGAAAGAGTTGCTGGATGGGTGCTCTTGCAGCATAGATTTCCGGCATTTCATCCCAGGTAACCGATGCCTCTTTTTCTTCAATTAACTTACGGTTTAAAATTAAAACATCATTTAAAACTTCATCTATGTTTACAACCGTTTTTTCTGTGTCAATCCGGCCCACTCTTGAATAATCCAATAAATCCAGGATGATCTGCCGCATGCGCTTGGCGCCGTCGGTAGCAAAGTGGATATATTTTTGTGCTTTGTCGTCCAGCTCATCCCCATACTTCCGTTCTAACTGAGCCAGGAAACTTGTAATCATACGGAGCGGCTCCTGTAGATCATGCGAAGCCACAAACGCAAACTGCTCCAGTTCGGCGTTGGAAGCGGCCAGCTCTTGGGTTTGATGCTCCAGGGCGCGGTTCAGCTCTTTCATACGTTCGCTGGCTAATTTTCGCTCGGTGACGTCTTTGAAGAAAACGGAAAGCCCCAATCTTGAAGGATAAGCACTCACCTCAAACCACTTTTCAAGCGTGGGGTAATACTCCTCAAAATGAACATCAACTTTTTCACTCACAGCCTTATGATACTGCGTGTAGAATTCCAATGAGGTAGCATCCTCATACAACTCCCACAAATTCTCACCCACAATTTTTTCTCTTGGCATAAGTAATACTTCTTCAGCCTTATGATTCCAGTAGGTTACCGTCCACTCATGATCAACTGCAAAAAACGCATCCCCGATACTTTCAAGAATGGTGTTTTTTTCCTCAAATGACTGTTGGAGCGCTTCTTCAGCGTCTTCATTTTCTATTGCCGATCCAAGGTTGATCGCAATCGTTTTCAAAAATGTAATCTCATCTTTTGTCCAGACCCTTTCATTCGTGCAGTCATCAAACCCGATGAAGCCCCTGAATTGCTTATCGGTAAATACCGGCAGGGCAAGAATCGATTTAATCTGCTGACCTGAAACAAATTCTGCTACCCCCTTGTCCTCAATCTCCGATACCACTTTATTAAACCCACCTTTATGGATCACTTGATCCATAAAACTCCGGATATCTTCAAACGGATGATTCTGGTTCTTGGGGTTATCAATTTCTCGGGTCGTTCCTTCAGAAACCCATTCCGCCTTCATGGATATAGCATCCTGGCCGGTTTCATCCAGAATGGAGTGCTCAAAAAAGTAGACCCTGTCGGCCACGGCAACTTCACCGAACAGCTCAAGGCTTTTATTCAGGGCTTGCAGCCAATCCTCTTCTTTAAGCAACAGACTATTAAAACGTGCTATGGCGTCAAGCTGCCAGGTTTTTTCCTGCAGCTCTACTTCTGCAACCTTTCGATCGTGTATATCCTGAAAGCTACCATAAATCCGCACCGGTTTTCCATCTACAAACTCAACCTCTCCGATTGTCCTGATCCACTTCTCATTTCCTTTGGCCGTGATGATGGGCAGTTCAAGATCCCACGGAGTTCCATGTTTCATCGTCTCTTCAACAGCCTGCTGTATACGCTCCCTGGGTTCTCCCTCCTTATAATAATTTAAACCCGCATCAAGGTCAGGCTCAAAGTCCGGTTCCTCTTCATGAATCTCCCGGGTAATATCCGACCAATAGACCTCATTATTAATTAAATCCAGCTCCCAGCTTCCCACTTTCGACAATCGGGTGGTTTGATCGACCAGCTCCTCCAACTTTTTCTGCTCAGTGATGTCCATGATAATGGAATCCCAAAAGATGCTGCCGTCCGCATATCGTTGGGGTGTACCAAACCCTTCGTGCCACCTTACAGAGCCGTCCGGATGGTAATAGCGCCACTGACTGTGCCATTTAGAAAGCATTTCAGCCGACCTTCCAATGTCTTCTTTTACTACATCAAAATCTTCACTGTGAAACCGTCTCCAGATCAAGTCGTTGTTACTCATCGCTTCTTCGGGAGAAATTCCCCACAGATCTTCAGATCCATCACTCACATAAAATAGTTTGTCATTTCCAGCGGTATCTATTTGGTACTGAAACAGCACCCCCGGTATGTTATTGGATATATTTTTAAGCCTGACCTCAGCACTCTTGCGTTCATCAATATCCTGGAAACTCCCGTAAACCCGCACACACTTCCCGTCTACAAGCTCCGCTTCTCCTATGGTTCGGATCCACTTCTCATTTCCTTTGGCCTGTAATGATCGGGCAGTTCAAGATCCCACGGAGTTCCATGTTCCATCGCTCTCTTCAACTGCCTGCTGATATACGCTCCTCTGCGTTCTCCTTCCTTATAATAAGCTAATCCCTTCATCCAGGTCAGGTGTCAAAGTCCGGATTCGGTCTTCATGAATCTCCCGGGTGATGTCAGACCAGTAAACTTCATCATTGATTACATCCAGCTCCCAGCTTCCGATTTTGGCAAGCCGGTTCGCCTGGTCAAGCAGTTCCCGAAGCTCTTTTTCTTCCGTTACTTCTTTGGCTACACTGTATGTAATCTTTTCATCATAAAAGGGTTTCGTGGTCCACGACAGCCAGATTACTTTCCCCGATTTGGTGATATGGCGGTTCTCGAAATAGTGATTTCCTTCTCCCTTGTTTAATGCCTCAAACTCCTCCCTGGTTTTCTGTTTATCAGCCGGATGCACAAACTCAATTATGGGTTTATTCAATAACTCTTCTTCTGAATATCCCAGCAGCTCGCTCATCGCAGGGTTCACTTTTTTGTAGTAGCCGTCCAATCCTGCAACACAGATCACGTCGGGCGAAGAATTAAAGATCCTGGAGAGTTCTTCCTCAAGCTGCTTCCGCTTAATTTCGGACGCTAATTGATCTGCTAACTCCCTAAACAGATCCACATAGTAACGTTCTCGTTTCAGGTCTTCCGATAGTAACAAAACAAGCACACCAAGCACATCGTCTTCATCTAAAACGGGAAAGCTGAACGCGGTTTTAAGGCCGGTTTCCGCAGCTTCCTCACGCCGTATAAACGTCTTCCGTCTGTCAAGGTTTCTCCAGAACAGGTTCTCCTTCTTTTCCCATGTTTTACCGGGCAGGCCCTCTCCTTTTTTGAATATTTTAATTTTTCCCGCTCCTGAATAAAAGCCTGCCATTTCCGGATTGTCAACCGTATGAGCTGCCAGATTCATCAACGTTCGGTCTCTGTCCACAAGCCAGAATTCAATCGTATCAAAATGCTGCAGATTTGATATAACTTTCAGTGAGGATTGGAGGGCTTTATTTACGCTCTCTTCCCTGTTGAATATCAGGCTAATCTCAGATGATATAGATTTTTGTAGCTCCCGAAGTTTACGATCGGTTACATCCTTTTGTATGGAGATAAAATGTGTGCACTTGTCGCCTTCAAAAATAGGGCTGAGCGAAATATTCACCCAGTACTCTTCTCCATTTTTATTGTAATTCAGCAGCTCCACCTCCACGCTTTCGCGATTTTGTATTGCCTTACGCAGTTTCTGAAGCTGATCGGATTCAGAACTTGGCCCCTGCACTATACGGGGTGTTTTTCCGATCACCTCTTCGGCTTTGTAACCCGACATTTTTTCAAAACCGCGGTTTACATAGATAATCTCGGGCCCTTCAGGCGCCTCAAGGTTTTCTGCACTTGTAATCATAACGGCATCATTGGCCTCGGTAGCTACCGACTTCATCAGCTTAAAATTCACATCCGATTTTTTCTCTTGCGTGATATCAATCACAATGGAATCCCAGACAATGCGGCCGTCTCTGTTGCTAACCGGGTTGCCCATTCCCCGCAGCCAGCGCATAGTCCCATCCGGATGGTGATAGCGGTATTCGCAAACCCACTTTGTGTTCTTTTCTACAGATTCATTCATGGACTGAATCACGCGCTCTACGTCATCCTTGTGAATATTCTTCCATCCAAGGCTTCTGTCTTCAAAAACATCCTCCGGATTGAAGCCCAATACCTGCTTCACCTCACCCCTTACAAAGTGTGTCTTATCAAATCCATCGGATTTTGTTGAGTATCGATAGATTACGCCCGGAACATTGTTCATCACACCTTTCAGGCTCTCTTGCCTGTCTTTGGTATCGAATATATCGATCAGCTCCAGGCTGGCAAGCTTATTGCCATCCGAATCTTCAAATACCGATGATGAAAACTCACACCAAAATCTTTTCCCGTTTTTCCGAACCCCGATCACCTCGCCGGACGTACTGCCCGTCTCTTCTCTCTCTTTCAGTTTTTCCGTGAATCCAGGTGATTTCGGATCGATAATCTCCTCCCTGCCCAACTTTCTGAACTCCTCTTCGGAATAGCCAAAAATATGGCACGCAGACCTGTTTGTCTCCAGAATGGTTCCATCAAGCCGGGTGATAAACATCGCCGTGATGGAATTTTCAAATAGTGGCAGGTATTTTTTTTTCATTAGCTGTTTATTGTCCGATTAATCTTATTGCTTAAAAAGCTAAAGCTTTACTGTAGATTTAAAAATCAGATATATTTTAGACTTAATTATTTCCAGCTTATGGCAGTTTGCAACTAATTCACTACTTAATCAATATTTCTGTCTAGTACATAGTACCACACCGATTCTTACTATGATATACCGTTAGTTATCTACGTATAAAGGCCTATACTTAACTAAGATTTTCACATATTTCTATATTGGAATTTCAATATTAATTTTAAGACCCTTTTCTTTCATATTCACAAACTCGACATCCCCTCCAAGCCGATATACGCGGCTTCTCACATTTCGCAAACCTATACCATCATTATCTGAATCATTTACATCAAAGCCGCTGCCATTATCTTGTATTGTCAAATAGAGAACCCGGCCAACTTGCTCAAGATTAATTATAGCCTCTGAAGCGTTTGAATGTTTAATTATATTGGCCAAAAGTTCCTGCAAGGTGCGATAGAGTTGCGTTTTAAGATTTAAATCAAACGTAGATTTATTTTCCAGATGAATATTCACCTTGAATGAAATGTCTGATTCTCTTGTCAGCTGACGAACAAGTTGTTTCACAAGGTCTTCCAATTTTGATATTTCGAATTCAGCGGGTTTCAGATTGTGGGAAATATCCCTCGTCTCATGTGTGATCTCCTTTAATAGTTGATAGAGTCGGTCGATCTCCTTACGCATCTCCTCCGGTTTACCCACTTTATCCTGAAGATTCTGAGCAAACATTCCACATGCTACGAGTTGCTGCACAATACTATCGTGAAGTTCTTTTGATATCCTGTTTCGTTCCTCTTCTTCAGCCCTGATTGCTCCCTCTATCATTCGTTCCTGATGTTCAATCTTTTCAGTTATATCGTTCACAATCACCAGGGTAGAACGCTTTCCTTTATACTCAATCTGTTTTTGTGCACTCAGTTCAGCAAAAAATATTTCATCGTTCTTCTTTTTATGCCTCCATACCTGCCGGTAGTTTTTCTTTCCATTATTTCTCTCCTCACTGTCGTACTCGAAATTATCAAATTGAATCTGATCAATATGAAGATCAAGAAACTCCTCTTTACTATAGCCATACTTTGCTTCAGCTTCATAGTTCACATCTGAAATTACTCCGGATTCAGTATCCCAAACCAACATTGGGGAGGGATTATTTTGAAATAGAATACGATACCTCTCTTCCGACTCCATTAAATTTTGTGAAGCCGTTTTTCTCTCAATACTGTACCTGATACTTTTCCACAAACTTTCCGGGGTTAATTCGTCTTTAAGCAAGTAATCAGACACTCCCAGATTCAAAGATCTGATACTGAATTCCATGTTAGCATAACCGGTAAGAACAATTATCACGGCATCACCTGCCAATTCAGTCACGTGCGAGATAAGCTTTTCACCACTCAAATCCGGAAGGGTTAAATCGAGCAAAATCACATCATAAGAATGATTGTCCTGGGTTAGTTCCTGTTCAGCCTCAGAAAATCTCTTGGCTCGTGATACTTTTATATTGATCCCCTGCTCCATTAAATAGTCATGGATCAGAAAAAAATCACCGGTGTTATCCTCAATTACAAGAATGGAGTACTTTGGAGATCGATCAGAAGTCGACATATAAATTCACTAACTAAATTGATATTTCAGATGATATAGAACTAAAAAACTTCGTTTCTGTTCATATTGGATAATTTTTATCGTATATCAAAAAACAAACCTCTTCTATTTTCTCGCAGAATTTCTGTATAAATCTGCGCTTAACTCAGTTCCGAGAATCGGGATGAGAAAGAGGATAGATGTCACTCCGGATTGTAAACTTCTTTCACTATCGTTAATCGTTTTGATCAGGTATGCATAATCCTCTATTAATTTTCCGTCGAGAAAACATCTTTTGAAAAGAAGTGAAACATACAATTCCTTAACACTCCCATCACAACAATCTAACACAGCAGTTATCATATCATAATAATGGATGTTTTTATTAATAAATAAAATCATCTACATATGAAAAAACGTCCTGTTGAAATTCTTGTCCTTTCCGACATCCACCTCGGAACGGTAGGCTGCCATGCATTGGAGCTGCTTCAGTACTTAAACTCCATCAATCCAAAAGTCATCATTCTGAATGGTGATTTTATTGACGTATGGAATTTTAAAAAATATTACTGGCCTGAGTCCCATATGATGGTGCTTCGCACCCTTCTCACCAGCATGGCCAATGGAACGGATATCTACTATCTGACCGGGAATCATGATGAAGTACTCCGGAAAGTTTCGAGTTTACAGCTGGGTCCACTTTTTATCAGGGATAAGCTGGTACTGAACCTTAACGGTGAGCGTGTCTGGATTTTCCACGGTGATATTTTTGATATCACCATGAAGCACAGCAAGTGGATTGCCAAAGCAGGCAGTCACGGCTATGAGCTGTTGATTCTTCTAAACCGACTCGTCAATTATATCTCCGAAAAGCTTGGAAAAGGAAAGTTTTCGCTCAGTAAAAAGATCAAAGACAGCGTAAAAAAAGCGGTCCGGTTTATTGACGACTTTGAGACAACGGCCATGGACCTGGCCATTGAGGAGGGCTACGACTATGTGATTTGCGGACACATCCATCAACCCAAAATTAGAGGGTATGAAAATGAGAAAGGCTCTGTGATCTACATGAACAGCGGAGACTGGATTGAAAATCTTACAGCTCTTGAATATGACGGCGAGGAGTGGAGCATGTATCGCTATTCTGAAGAAGAATTTGAGGCTATTCACAGAATAGAAAAGAAGATCAAAAAGCGAAAAATAGACGAGGAAGAGCTAATCGGATGAAAATACTCTACGGCATACAGGGAACCGGACACGGGCACATCAGCCGGGCACGGGAAATTATTCCCTATCTATCAAAGCACGCCTCTGTGGATGTTTTAATAAGCGGCTATAATTGTAAAATGAGCCTGGATAACACCAAAGTTACCCATAAGCGCGGAATCAGTCTCACCTATGATGATGGCGGCAGCGTCTCTTATTTAAAGACAGCTCTGAATATTAAGCCCGTTACTTTCCTTCGGGATATTAACTCTGTAAACCCCGAACAAGTATGACCTGGTTATCTCTGATTATGAGCCGGTTACGGCCTGGGCGTCCATAAACTCCAAAACTCCCTCAGTGGGGTTGAGTCATCAGGCATCTTTTTTATCGGAAAAATGTCCGCGTCCGAAAACGAAATCCCTTTTTTCAGAGTCTATATTAAAATACTTTGCTCCCGTAAATCGGGCTATCGGTTTTCACTTCAAACGGTATGATTCGTTTATTCTTCCACCGGTCATTCGCCGGGAAATTCGAGACCTGAGTCCAACTCAGAAAAACCACATTACGGTTTATCTTCCCTCATTTGATCATGAAACCCTTGCCTCAATCTTTTTGCAGTGTAAAAATACGGAGTGGCATCTGTTCTCGCCTCTATGTGATGAAGAGTATCAAAAAGAAAACGTTTGGGTACGGCCGGTGGGAAATAAACCCTTTCTGGAAAGTATCGAGTCGTCCAAAGGAGTATTGGCAGGAGCCGGATTCGAAACCTGTGCTGAAGCGATGTATCTGGGCAAAAAACTCCTGGCGGTTCCGATCAAGAATCAGTACGAACAGTACTGTAATGCCGCAGCTTTATCAGAAATGGGAGTCATTACCGTAAATCAGATTGGGCCTTCATTCACCAATACCGTTCAAAACTGGATTGATGACGCACCCATTGTCCAACTGGAAGAAGCTGCTGAGATTGATGAGCTTGCAGAACTTCTCTTTCGGTTTACATCTATCCGACAGGCTAGCCGTGATAAGGCGTCTGTGCTTTAAACCTGAATTCGCGATATCAAAAAAGTGTATGAATAAGACTCCCCTAATAAGGGTTCCCAAAAGCGTTCGGGAAGAAAGGTATAAAATTGATATAGCCAATTCTGACAATTGTCTCATTATTTTATTTGGACTCGTAAAAATATTATTTGATAAGGCTCCATGTTGATTCATGTGGATAATTAAAATAAAAACATATTCTCAAACCTAAGTTGATCTGTATAAACTGTTCATCATATTAGAAATGTATTTGATTTTCACATCAACGAACATATTTGCCCCAAAGGGGCAAAGTCAATAACATAGTGCAGCGCGCTATGTTAGATGCTACTGTTAAGTATAAAAGCCCTGAAAGGGCGTAATCCAAACAAAACATTTCTATGCCACAGTCTCTTTCCAAAGTGTACACGCATATCATATTCAGCACAAAACACAGAAAAAACCTGATCGATGATACGATTGAAACCGATCTTTACAATTATATCGGTGGGATATGTAAAGACCTGGAATGTAATCCTGTACAAGTTGGCGGTCATAAAAACCATGTTCATATTTTATGCCTTCTGTCAAGAAAAATAACTCAAATGAAACTGCTTCAGGAAATGAAACAAGGCTCTTCCAAATGGATTAAAACGATGGATGATCGTTATGCCAATTTTTACTGGCAGGATGGATACGGAATCTTCTCAGTCTCCCCGAAAGGAGTAAACTCAGTTATTGAATACATCATAAATCAGCATGAACATCATCAAAATATGAGCTTTAAAGATGAGTACAGAAAGTTTTTAAAAAATTACGGAGTGGACTTTGATGAACGGTATGTGTGGGATTAATCTGACAAACAGACACTGTGAAGTAGATGTAGCAGGACCGGCGCCCGCGTTGGGGCTTGCCTGATGGAATGATTGATTAGCTATCATCGCGCGCTGCACGATGTTACTGACCGTCGCTCCTTCAGAGCTAAATCTTGCTGAAACACGAAAAAACAAAGATTATTCAGTGCCTTCCGTGTTTCGCTTCGCGTCAAAAGATGAGCCGTGGCTATCTTGTACTTAATAACTTGTATAACGCGTTTACCGGTTGAGATTTTTTTGGAGAGTGTCCCTCCGACAGCTGAGTCTGTTGTACAACTCAAGATCAAAATGTTTTGCCTTAGCAGATTTTCAGGCAAAATTGACTAAAGTTGTAACCATGTAAGCCTTCGGAGGAAAATTAACGCGTAGTAATGTCTCATATCTAAAATTGCTCCCCTCAAACAATTAACGACACTAGCTGTTCGCTCAATTCCCGCACTTGCGGCCTTGCGAAGTGGTTTTGTAGCCCCATAACGAAGCCATTTCTTCAGATTAAAGCTTGCACTGGCCAGCAGAACATGCTTATCGGCGGCAGCAAGCCCGCGCCCGTAAACCTTCTTCATCCCGTTGTGATGCATCAGGTTTCCAATCACCGGCTCCACAATACCCTTGCGCTTGGCAAGCATACGCCGCCCGTAGTTGGTTTGCAGCCGATCATCCATCAGATCGTAGAGCGCTTTGCCACTGCTATGGGTGATCTTTTTAACCTTCGATTTCCCCGTTATGCATTGCGATCGAATCGGACAGTTGGCACAATCTGCGGCGCTGCTACGATACATATATTTAAAATAGTCACGGTTTGCCTGTTTGCCTTTATAGGCAAGGGTCGCACCTTGCGAGCACTGGTAAGCATTGGCTGCCTCATCGAAGGTGAATCCTTCGCGCTCTCGTTTGTATCCCGACGGGTTTTGCATAAACGCGGTAATTCCTTGCTGCTGGCAGGCCTCAATAGTGGTGATCGTATTGTATTTGGAATCTGCCAGGATCTCCTCAATGACTAATCCGTGATCAGTAAGATTGTTTTGAACACGCTCAAGTAGTCCGGGAAGACTCTTGTGATCCTCCAGGTCGGCGTAGTCAGCCATGGCCCCAACAATCACCCCGTGCTGGCTGTCGACGCTGATTTGCCCGTGGTAGTACATGTCGGTGGGCTTGCCCGGCTTGCGGGCCATACGCGCGTCCGGGTCACTGGCTGAGGCGTGTGTTTTATTGGAGCGCTTTCGCTTGGATGGACTTCTTCGGTCTTACAATCCACCGAGCGTAGACTGTCTGCCGAATCAGGCCCGGAGTCCTCATCATTGCTGCGGACAGGCAGGGAGGCAGGTTCGGCGTTCTCTTGTTCTACCTGCCGGCAGTACTCGCTGGCGTCGTCCATAATTACAATTCGCTGCATGGAATCGATACTGGCATTGGCTTTAACCAGTCCGCTGTCGAACGCCTGACGTTTGCCCTCAACAAGTCCGGCGTCAACGCAAAGCCCTAAAACCAGGCAAAAGACCTCTTCAAAGAGCTCCTCGCCAAAAAGGTTCCGGGTGCGAGAGAGGGTGCTGTGTACGGGCAGAGGCTCATCAATATCGTAGCCTAAAAACCAACGCGCGGAGATGGAGTCGGTGCAGAAGCGACACACCCCACGATCAGAGGTGATATTGTTGAAGTATCCAAGAAGGCACATCTTCATAAAGACAACCGGATCGATACTTTGCTGACCTTCGGTTCCGTACATATGACGGGTTTTTTTGTATAGAAAGCGCAGATCGAGATGTTGTTCAATTCGCCGGTAGGGATGGTCGGCAGGAACCAGGTCGCTTAGGGCAAATTGATAGAAAAGTTTGGGAGTACGCTGTTTTTTTCCTTGCATGAATAAAGATACAAATTGGCTTCATATAAAACTACTATATAGCTGATATTATTTGTCTTACTATCCGCATAAAGAAACTTTTTATGCTGTATTACGAGAACAAATCGTCCTTTCTACCGGTTTAAGTTGTGCAACAGACTCAGCTGTCGGGGCTATTCCCCTTTCTCCCTTCGCTGCCAAATCCGCTAAAGCTTCGAAGAGCAGGCTTTTGGGCAGAATTAGTTGCTCGAGATGACAGCGAAAGGCGTTGTGTAGCGGCGTATCAGAATTTGTGCTTATTGATAATTTAGTGCTATGCCGCTTTTTGTAAATCTAAGCAAGAAGCTTGCCCTGTAGGGGCAGAATATTGGTAGCCCCGAATGCAGCGAAGCGAAACCTGGGGTATATAAGGCAACACCTATCACCCGCCGAACAGAGAGATTGGTTTGAAGCACATTACTGGATAGAGGCGGTCATTCATCGATTTTGTTCTTTACATTCAGATCAATGGATAAAAGTAACGAAAACGATTAATATTTTTGAGACTTAATGGATCTTTAGACCCGCTGCTGTGCTCGCTACCGGTGAGAGGTTTACACAGTCATGTCGACAACGAAGTCCCGGTGCAGTTGATCGGGACTGAAGTCGGAGCCACCTTCTTGGAATAGGTGTATTCTCTCATTCAGTGCCTTCCGTGTTTCGCTTCGCGTCAAAAGATGAGCCGTGTCTCTCTCGTACTGACATTAATTTAATAATCAAACTTAGGTTTTAACCATCTACATTGGCGAAACCTCCTCAAATTAAAAAAGGCCGGATAAACCGGCCTTTTTCTCATAAACAATATGTTGACTGTTATTTAGTCAGCGAGGGTGTGTGAAGTTACTACCGTTCTGGAAATTTGATTGCCATCGGAATAGCCAACAGTCTCGTAGGCCATCAGAACACCGCTCTCCTCTTTCCAGTCTCCATATTCCATGGTTACGGTTACCCGCTTTCCCTGCTGCGGATCCATCTGCCGATACTCTGCCTGGGCTGGCAGTGATGTTTCAGGATCTATATAGAGCTCGAAAGGCATCTCATCATTAATACGAATGTGAGCATACTCACTGCCATCCAGCTCTTTCATTCCAAGAAACTCTGCATCCAACTCATCTCTGTTTAATGCAAGGTAAAGGTAGTTTCTGTAAAGCTCTGACTTTGCTTCGGCGAGTTGCTGGGGCTGCATTCTCATCTCATTACCGCCCATTCGCATTACGCCTTGCCCGTCAGCAACCTCAACCGTTACCTCACCCATCGGAGCATTAATGACCGATGTAATACGCTCCTCATCGAAATTGATCGTCTGAGAAACTTTAATCGTCATTTCCCCGGCAGGACTTTGTACAATGTTATCTGCCTCAAAAGACAAATCAGATTCAAAGGGTCCGTTAGGCAATAGGGCGGTGGCCATTTTATCGAGCCACTGTTTACCCATTTCTGCATCGCCGGCTACAACTTCTCTGTCATCTGCCGGTTCAGGAATGGTTATGTCAATTTCGTTAACATTTCCATACTTCGTAAGCTGATCACCAATTCCATTAGAATTACCCACAACCAGGATCTGGACGTCTTCCGGCCGCAGATACTCTTGCGCAACTTCCATAATATCCTCAGTTTGAACCTCTCGAATCTGCTCAACCAGTCGATCAAAAGTATCTTCTGGTAGGCCCGCATAGTCATAGCCCAATCTTTCATTGAGTATACTTGCGCGGCTATCGTATCTGAAAACCAGTGAATTCAAAAACTGATCTTTGGTCTGCTGCAGCTCTTCTTCCGTAACCGGTTCATTTTGCAGCCGCTCGATTTCTCCTATGATGGCATCAATCGCTTCAGCCGTAGTTTCACTGGCGGTCATTACACCCGCGGTAAATGTACCGGGATAAAATGTTCCGCTGCCGTATGAACCAAATACAGAGTAAGCGAGTCCCATATCAGATCTTACAACCTGAAACAGTCGGCTTGAAAAACCTCCGCTAAGCACCTGATTCATCACCTGCAGTTTGGCGTAATCGGGATTGTCTCGCATCCCTCCAATATGGCCCAAAAGCACGTAGCTTTGATTAACATCCTGTTTATCGATGAAATTAACAGTACTCTCGAAATCATAGTTTACTTCAGGAATATCGAGCGTAATCTCTTCACCGGCAGGTATATCAGAAAATGCAGCCTCCAGCTTTGATTTCATTTCTTCCGTATCAAAATCGCCCAGAACGCCGATCATCATGTTATTTCCTACAAAGGATCGTTGATGAAGATTCACCATATCTTCACGGGTAATGTTATCAATCGTTTCGTATTCAGTATGGCGTGCAATAACTGAATCATCACCGTAAATGAGTTTCTGGAATTCGCGGTTGGCAATACTTCCCTGATCATCGTTTCGGCGAGAGATGGCTGACTTAAACTGGGTTTTTGCCAACTCGATCTTATCCTCAGAAAAAAGCGGGTTTCTAATCAGATCGATAAAGACAGGCAGAAGTTCTTCAAAGTCCTCTTCCAGTACGTTCATGGAAGCGGAGCCGGAAGTGAGGCCAATGCCGGTTTCCATACGAGCAGCTCTGTTTTCAAGCAATTCGTTCAGTTCATCATCGGGATACATTTCCGACCCGGCAGATCTCATAACGGTACCCGTTAGGGAAGCTCGCCCTATCTTATCAGCCGGATCAAGAAATGAGCCGGTTCGAACTCTTACATTCAGATTAATTAAGGGAAGCTCGCGGTCTTCAACCAAATAAAATCGAATACCGTTATCGAGCTCAAAGATCTCAATATCCGGCATTTCAAAATTGTTGATTTCGGGAAACTCAATTTCATCCCAACGGCTTTGGGCATTCATTGCCTGTAAGCCTGCTAAAAGAAAAACAATCGTTGTTAGAATAATTTTTTTCATGGTTTTGCCCTTTAGTTTTCTTCAGTATTGATTGCTACTTCTTCTTCTTCAGCAGATTCATTTTTAATCATACCGACAGTGCGATTTTCTTTCACAAAATAGGTTTGCGCAACACGCTGTAGATCATCCAAAGTCACTGCTTCAAGTGCTTCCAAAGCGTTGAAAGATTCCTTCCAGCTACCTCGCTGAGCGTGGCTTTCCGCAAATCCGAGCGCCAACCCCATGTTGCTGTTCAGACTCCGAACCTGACTTGCCCGTGCGTTTGTAATGGCCCTGTCCAGTTCCTCCTGAGTAATGTCTCCATCTTTTACTTTTTGAAATTCTTCCTCAATCACAGCTTCTACCTCTTCCAGAGAAACACCCTGATTTGGAACGGCAAGTGTCATGAACAGACCGGGGTATTTTGTGCCCGGAAATCCATTGAAAGCCTGAACGGCTAAAGCCATCTGCTCATCTTCAACAAGACGTTTGTAAAGTCTGGACGTTCTGCCCTGCGATGTTATTGCCCCAACCAATTGGAGTGCTGCAAAGTCGGGGTGCGTTTGAGAAACCGTGTGATAGCCGGAAAGGAAAAATGGCTGAGACTCCTCTACCATAACAAATCGACGTTCACCACGCTGATCAGGCTCCTTTGTGATCACTTCAGGTGCCGGTTGGCCTGATTCCATTCGGCCAAAATAGGTTTCCGCAAGATCTTTGATGTTCGTAGGGTCAACATCACCTGCAATAGCTATGGTTATGTTACTTGGAGTGTAATACTGATTATAAAAATTTTTAGCATCCTCTATAGATGTACCCTGAATATCAGAGGACCAACCTATAACGGGATTTTTATAAGGATGTGCAGAGTAGGCAACACTCAAAAACTCTTCAATAAGACGTCCAACGGGATTGGAGTCTGTACGCATACGGCGCTCTTCCATTACAACGTCTTTTTCAGCAAAGAACTCCCGAAATACGGGGTTCAAAAATCGATCAGACTCTAACGAAAACCATAGCTCAGCTCTGTTTTCCGGCAGACTGTAGAAATAACCGGTAGCATCCGCGCTCGTAAAAGCATTTAAACCGGTACCACCATTCTGTTCAATAATCTGAGTAAATTCATTACTTACTACATATTGATCAGCTTCTTCAACCGCTTCATCAAAGCGTTTCTTTAGCCGTTCCACTCTCTCCTGATCGGGGTTTGGCTTACTTCGCTCACGAACCCACTGCCGATATAGAAAATCTGCTCTTGTAATAGCAGTACTCTCTTTTTCCCAGTTAGTTGTGCCAATCTCTTTTGTACCCTTGAAAGCCATGTGCTCAAAAATATGAGCAACCCCGGTGTTACCAACCGGTTCGTTCACACTTCCAACGTTTACAAACGTCACGAATGAAGCAACCGGTGCCACCGGACGTTCAATTACGATGAAGTGTAAACCATTGTCCAATGTAAATTCTGTTACTTTTTCTTCAAATGTCTCCAGCCCCTGAGCGAATAAAATCGCCGGCATGGCCAGGACAAATAAGATTCCTGTTAGTAGTCTATTTTTTTTGGTCATAACGATTATGAATAGTTTATGGTTAATGAACGGGTGCTCCTACGAAAAACTTTTTATAAAGTTTCAATATCTCCCATCATTTTTACTAAAAAAGAATGTGGCTATTTGCAGACAAAATCAAGACTTATTGCTAAATTATTTAAAAATTTACTCAATAAAAAAGGCCAACCGTTTTAAAGCGATTGGCCTGCATAAGCTTATATTTTATCAGGTCTCCGTTAGGTTGTTAAACCTCCGTCTATTACATACTGAGCACCTGTGATGAACTTGCTGTCGTCAGATGCCAAAAAAAGAGCGAGATCTGCGATTTCCTCGTTATTGGCGTAACGCCCCAAAGGTATCATCTGCTCAAAACCTTTTTTTGCCTCTTCACCGCCACCGGGCGCAAACCCCTCTTCCAAAGAGCGCATCATTCTATTGTCTACAGGGCTTGGGTGAATCGTATTGACCCTAACCTTGTCGGCCGCACCTTCCAACGCTCCCACCTTCATAGCGCCTATTGTAGCGTGTTTACTGGTAACGTAAGCACTTACGTTAGGGGTGCCCTGCAAGCCGGCAACGGATGAAGTAATCATAATGCTGCCACCTCCGTTTTTCTTCATGTGAGGAAACGCATGTTTCATGCCAAGCCATACCCCTTTAACATTCACATTCATTACCTTATCAAAGATTTCTTCAGGGTATTCCTCGATTGGTTTTACAACCCCTTCAATCCCCGCATTCAGAAATAGCACATCAATCTTTTTAAAAAGCTCAATTGCTTTATCCGTGTACTTTTTCACGTCATCGTTTTTTGTAACGTCCGCAGATATATAGTGAACTTTATCACTGTCAATTTCTGCGGTAGCTTCTTTTAAAGCGTCCTCACTCAGGTCAACCAATAAAATTCCGGCTGCTCCTTCTTCGAGCATCTTTTTGGCAGTTGCCAAACCAATACCCCCGGCTCCGCCGGTAATTACAACGCTCTTGTTTTTTAGTCTCATGTTTCCCTCCCCGGATAAATCTCTTTATTATTACTGTTAAGCTTCTTCGAAATCCTTCTCATCCGGACGAACCGTGATAACCGGTTTCGACACATATTGAGCAACTTTCTCAGCTGTTGAACCAAGAATCAGATGAGCAAATCCACTCCGGCCATGAGTTGCCATCATAACGAGATCAGCATTCTCAGAAGCGTAGTTTTCAATCTCGTAATGAGCAGAAACTCCCTTCTCAATTTTCGTAAACAGAGGAATGGTACGGCTCTGATCGCCATCCGTTATTACGACTTCGTCTTCGAACGTTACACCGGTTCTTTGTACGTGAACATTATCAATTTTTCTTTTCGTGAGGTAATTATTTAATCGCTCGATAATCGCCTCATAAATTGAGATCGACTCTCCTTTTTCCGGTGATCTCGGGATTTCCTCAGAAATACTTCCGTAGAGTTCTATGACATGAAATAGTGTTATGCTCGCCCCAAAGGAGTCGGCAAGAGCTGCAGCCATCGGAAACGACGCTAGTGAAAGCTCGGATGTATCTGTGGTTACCGCAATATTCTTAACTTTATCTATATTGAATCGGTCACCAACTGAGAATACCGGAATTTTAGACCGCCGGATCACTCGTTCCGTCACGCTTCCGCGAAGCATTTTTGTTTCATGCGCACCTTTGGCACCGATCAATATCAAATCGTGCCCGTTCTTTTTAGCATAATCTACAATCGCCTCAGAAGGCCGGCGATCAATCTTCACGATGTTCTCACCACGATTCTCCTCAGCTATATACGATGACATCGCCTTCTCAATTTTCTTCTCCGCCTCTTCAATAACCCGGGGATATATATCCTTATTCATATCGAGAGGAACACCCAGTCGTTTTATACTTTCATTTAAGTACTTAAGTGTTGGCACGACGTGAATAAAATCGATCTTGCCTCCAAATTTCTTGGCAATTTTTTGCGCAACAGCATACGCTCCCTCTGCTCCTTTTGAGAAGTCTGTTGGTACCAGAATTTTATTGAATGTAATCATGATTTTAGCTTTCATTTGATATTAGAATTCATATACTTTTTCAAATCGGTGAAAACCTTCTGACACCTTAAAACGTAGTCGATAGCCTCTACTTTAATTTTGAAGATTCTCGTCTATTAAGCAAGAAATATTTAGCTTATCTGAAAATATTTCAACTATTTGGAGACCTTTTTCGCAGGAAGGCGATTCCTATTATCAATAAGAATCCAAGGCCCATGCCGGTCAACCCCTGTGCCAGGTTTACCTCGCGTTCTGTCTCATAATTTTCTTTGGTGGGAAAGTAGGGTTTACTTGAAATTAATTTCCTGGAAACGGATTCCACTTCAACCATTCGCTCGCCACTGTCCGCCTCTACCTCTTCCCCAAGCCGTTGATACTCCGGCTTATTTGGAGTTTCATCTCGTTCCTTCAAATCAGTAACCAGCCGGTGGTCAGGCGGTAACATTTCAGTACTTCTCACAGTCTCCTCATATTCACGATCTTGATAGGGCCATATCACATAAAGCGAACCGATTAGAAAGCCAATCAGAATAAGAAGAGTTATTGAGTAGTAGCGGTTTAACAACCAGGACAGCACTCTGGAAAAAAGTATCAGTCCAGTAGCGGCTCCAATCACAAACGGTAATATGTTTATCAGCGCCTGACCTGTTTCGGCCGAGCCAATAGCCCCCAGCTGACTTAGTATGTAATCATATTTTCTGAAAATCAATAATATGTAGGAGCCTGATATACCGGGTAAAATCATTGCGCAAATCGCAACCGCACCACTTATAAATACATACCAGAAAGTCTCAGGAGTTTCGGTCGGCACCAGTGTAACCACCCAAAACCCAATTGCAGATCCAATCAACAGGGGTAACAGCGCTTTTATATTTCGATGTTCTTTGTCCAGTTCTGCAATCAAAAGAAACACAGACCCCAAAATCAATCCAAAAAATAGGCCGTAAACAAGTTCAGGATGCGTAAACATGTAAACCTGCAGTGGTACAACTCGCGTAAAAAAGATGATCGCCAGGATAATTCCGGTAAAGAGCAGAAGCAGAAACTTCCAGTGAAAATGCTCAAATACCTTATTGAATCTTAACTTCAAAAGATGTTTTGCAACCTTGCTGTCAACACTTTTGATCGCAAAAATCAACCGGTGGTAAATTCCTGTAATTAAAGCTAAAGTACCGCCGCTAACGCCGGGCACAATATCAGCCGAGCCCATTAAAAACCCCTTAATAATCAGATAAGGCGATTCTTTCCAATCTGTCTTATCACGATTTTCACTTTTTGTTTTACTCAACTATCTAACCTTTAATTGTTTTTTAGTCTATTACAGCATATTCACTTACTGAATCATCATTGTAGTATTTCATCGCTTTAATTAAAAAGAGTGATGCCCCTAAAGATGAAACCGCAATAACCGTCATCATGGAGTGTGAAACTGCCAGCGGCCCAGAAAATACAAAATCTATCAACCAACCCGTTAAGGGCGGTCCGACTCCAAAACCGGCAACGCTTATTACAAAGAGATACAACCCCCCTGCAAGTGCACGCTTTCGGGATGGAACAAAATATTGAATAATTGCTGCGGCAACCCCATTATATGATGAGGCAAACAACACACCAATTCCCATAAATAGAAACGCCATTTCGGGAGTGTCTGCATAGAGCCCTAAGGCATAAAATGGGACACCTCCCAAAGCCGCAAATACACCCATATAATAGCGCCTTTCCGGTTTAATCTGAGCCAATTTATCTGCAATTTTTCCCGATAGGATAACCATAACTCCAACACCAAACATAAACCAACCGTAAAGTGGAATCAGGTCCGGCCTTTGGTGAATATCATTAAAAACATTTCCAATAAACGCAAGAATGGTATATCCCATACAAGCCAAAAAAGAGAACCCCAGCAGATGAAAAACAACTGATTTTTTTGATAGAAGCGTCCTCAAATCAGTAACAATATTTACTTCGCCACTATCAGCTTTTTTTGTTTTATCCGGTTCCCGGACTAAAAACCAGGTTAGTGGTGCCAGTATCAGACCGGGCACTCCAACTACGATCATTGCCACTTTCCAATCGTACTGCAAAGAGACTGTACCGCCAACCAAAAATGACAAACCGACTCCTATAAAAATCCCGCTCGCATAAATAGAAAAAACCGTAGCTCTATGTTTGGGAGAAAAGGCATCCGCCAGGTAAGAGTATACTGCCGGGCTTAGCATCGCCTGACTCAATCCAACAAATATCCGTGCTGTAACCAAAAAAGCAAAAGAAGCCGCGAAACCACTCAATACCGTCATTAAACTCCAGATAAACAGCCCGGTACATATCATCAATTTTCTGGATGTTTTATCGGCAATGCGCCCCATTGGAATTCCGGCCAGGGCATAGACAAACGAAAACGCCGGTCCGTAAAGCAAGCCTATCTGGAAATTGCTTAATTCCAGAGAGTCCCGTATTTGGGTACCCAAAACAGCAACAATCTGGCGATCCACAAAGCTTAAAATGTAGATAAGAGTAAATAAGAGTACTGTACCGTAAGCTGCGTACTTCTTCATTTCAGGGGTTCGATTATTATTGATGGGCAAGTTTACGAATTCGATTCCCGAATATGAAGTATTCGCCAATAGTTAATCTAGTAAACGATGTTGATAAAAATTTTATTTAAATAGCTACATTCATATGTTGAGTGCAATTAATGTCAATTTCAAACAAACGATTTAAAGTGGCAAAACTTCCAAAGAAGACAAAAAAACAGAAAGAGCTCGCGGAAAATATTTTGGAAGAACTTTATGAATACTATCCAAATCCGGTATGTGAATTAAACCACAGAAACCCTTTTGAGTTGTTAATTGCAACAATACTCAGTGCGCAGTGCACGGATGTTCGTGTAAATAAAGTTACACCGGCACTTTTCGAAGCTTATCCTACTCCGGAAGCCATGGCCGAAGCCCCGCTCGAAGAATTGGAAGAACTGGTTCGTACAACAGGCTTTTATCGTAATAAGGCTAAATCTTTAAAGGAGTCTTCCCAAACTATTGTGGAGGAGTTTGATGGCGAAGTACCTGACACCATGAAAGATTTACTAAAACTAAGAGGAGCCGCTCGTAAAACAGCGAATGTAGTTCTTGGAAACGCCTTCAACAAAAATGTTGGAGTAGTTGTAGACACACATGTGAAGAGGCTTTCCAACCGGTTTGGGCTTACAAAGGAGAAAAAGAATACCAATAAGATCGAGAAAGACCTGATGGCGCTTTTCCCTCAGGAGCATTGGACAAACCTATCACACCTGATGATTCATCATGGAAGGAATGCCTGTAAAGCCCGTATTTCGGAACCGCCGGATCATCCTATCTGTATTAAGTACGGTAAAAAATGTGAATGCTGGAAAATGAGAGGCCAGAACAAAAATGAATGACACTCTTCTTTTTGATTCATTGACATCTCCCATTCCGGGTATTCGGCCGGATTTAAATATTATACCTATTAAAGATGATGGGAGAGATCTGCTTTACTTCCATGACGTGATGGGCTACGCTTCACCTAATTTCGCACTCGACAGTCAGGTTGAAACTGTACTCTCTTTAATCAATAATAGAACATCAGTAAAGGAAATCTGTAAGCTTTCCAATGGAAATATTTCAACAGATGAACTTCTTGAATTCATCCAGCTGCTTGATCAAAACCGGATATTATTTACCAAGCATTTCAAACTTTTTTCAAACAAAATTGAAAAGCAGTTTGAGAAGGGTTCTGTCCGAAATCCGGTTTTGGCCGGGCGAAGTTATCCGGAAAATTCCGATCAGTTGGATGAGTATATGACAACCCTTTTTGAGAACACAAAACCTTCATTGTTGCATGACGCCAAAGCGTTGTACGCACCTCATATTGAGCTAAGTGTAGGGCAACATCAATATGCAGAAGCATTTTCCCACTTAGGCAGTCTAAAGCCAAAACGGGTAGTGATTTTAGCCACAAGCCATTATGCTGGATACTTTCCGGATATTTACGATGGAAAACCTTTTATAGCAACCAATAAAGATTTCAAACTGCCCCATCGTTTAATTGAAACGGATCGGGATTATATAAATCGACTAAGTAACAGTGATTCAGACATTGGAATCACCTTGACAGACAGGGCTCACAGAATTGAGCATAGCATAGAAACTCATCTCCTGTTTGCCTCTCATTTTTGGAAACATGATTTTCAGATCGTCCCAATTCTAATCGGTTCATTTGATGAGATACTCTATCACAATTCAGGTGATTTGGCAGGTAAAATAGATCGATTCACAGATCAGCTTAAGACGTTGGACGATGAAGGTACATTCTACTTAATCAGCGGTGATTTATCACACGTTGGAAAAAAGTTTGGTGATCGGACCAACGCGGATTTAATGAGAGATAAAGTTCAGTCTATCGATACAAATTTCCTGGACGCTTCAGTAAATATGAAATCTGATCAACTGCTTAAAAACATTGCCTCACATTACGATTCAAGCAGAATCTGTGGTTTTCCTCCGCTATATACTTTTATAAATGCTTTCGGAAATCTGAACGGTGAACAAATTAACTATCACTGGTGGGATGATACCTCAACCGAAAGCGCCGTCTCTTTCGGATCCATAATTTACCGCTGAGCAATCAGAGTTTCCCTAAAATACTTCTCAGCTTCAGGCTCCAGACTCTCCAAATTGCCTCTCTCACAATAGACTTGGACATTTTTGAAACCCCCTCTTCTCTCTCCTTAAAAATGATGGATACTTCACTCAATTTAAACCCGGCCTTCCATGCCCTGAAATGAATTTCTATCTGAAATGCATATCCGTTTGATCGGATTTTCTTCAGATCAATTGTTTCCAGAACTTTGTGGTGAATGCATTTAAAACCTGCCGTTGTATCCTTTACCGGAATACCTGTTATAATCCTGGCATATAAATTGGCACAATAGGATAGAATCAGGCGTCTCAGTGGCCAATTTACAATACTAATGCCGTTGCTATACCTGGAACCTATGGCCAGATCAGCTTTACCACTTTTGACCACCTCTACCAGTCGCGGTAAATCATTCGGGTCGTGAGAGAAATCAGCATCCATTTCGCATACATAATCATATCCATGTTCCATAGCGTATTCAAATCCTCTCACATATGCTGTTCCCAGACCTTGTTTACCCTCTCTCTCTATTATCTTAATTCGTTCGGGATATTGTTTGATTTTACCTTTAATCAAGTCAGCAGTTCCGTCAGGCGAGCCATCGTCTACGAATAGAATATCTATTTCCGGCTCTAACTTCATCACAACCTCAATCAGTCTTGAAACGTTGTGGGATTCGTTATACGTCGGAATAATGACGATCGTATTGGATTTCATTTTCTTGTATGATTTATTCGAAACAGTATTCTTAACTGTTAATACTTACCTGCGATGCTTATTTTCATTTCCCGAGAATGCTGAAAATAGCGTGTTCTAATTACAAATAATAAAAATTTCTTTGTTTACACTACATCAACAATCATCACAGACAAAAGCCAGAACAGGAACTTTAAAGACTGATCACGGAGAAATACAGACTCCAATTTTTATGCCTGTTGGCACATTGGGTACTGTTAAGGCTGTAGATCAGGATGATCTTTTAAATAAGGTGAAAGCTCAGATTATTCTGGGGAATACCTATCATCTCTACCTGAGGCCCGGAAATGAGATTATGCAGGCCGCAGGTGGCCTCCATAAATTTATGGGATGGGACAAGCCTATTCTGACTGATTCCGGTGGATACCAGATCTTTTCTCTTTCAGAGATACGTGATCTAAAAGAGAAAGGAGCAACTTTCAAGAGTCACCTGGATGGTTCTAAACATCTCTTTACGCCGGAAAATGTAGTGGAAACTCAGCGAATTCTTGGTTCAGATATCATGATGATATTGGATGAATGTCCACCTTATCCGGCTGAGCGTGATTATGTAGAAAACTCTATGAAGCTTACACATCGATGGGCTAAACGAGGCCGCGAGCATTTCTTAAAAACTAAACCTCTTTACGGTCACAATCAGCTTCAGTTTGGTATTGTTCAGGGTGGCGTACACAAAGACCTTCGTAAAGAATCATCTGAATATATGGCATCATTGGATTTTGAAGGTTTGGCTATAGGCGGGTTAAGTGTTGGTGAGCCTACAGAGTTGATGTATGAAATTACAGATTTCAATACGGATTATTTACCCAAAGATAAACCAAGGTATTTAATGGGGGTCGGTACGCCCGCCAATCTACTGCAAAATATAGCCTACGGAGTTGACATGTTTGATTGTGTGATGCCGACACGTAACGCCAGAAACGGCATGATCTTTACCCGTCACGGTAAAGTGAATGTAAGAAATGCGAAATGGAAGCATCATCACAAACCGTTCGACACTGATTTCCCTTCAGATCTTTGTCAACGCTATAATATGAGCTATATCCATCATCTTATAAAATCGAATGAGATACTTGGACTTGAACTGACATCCAAACATAACCTCACTTTCTACCTTTGGTTGATGCAGGAAGTAAAGGATAGGATCAATGATGGCACATTTGGCAGTTGGTATCAGGAGATGATGAAGACGGTAGACAGAAAAATCTAACCCAAACAAAAACCATTCGTGGTGGTTGGGGGATGTGGGGAGAGGAGTTGGGGGAATAAAAAAAGCCCGGAACGCGGAGCGTTCAGGGCTTGTAAGAAGAGATGAGGCGACGACCTACTCTACCCCATAAGGAGTACCATCGGCGCTGCGGAGCTTAACTTCCGTGTTCGGAATGGGAACGGGTGGAACCTCCGCGCTATAATCACCACATCAAAACTGTTTGTAAATGTCTGTTGACGTTGTTGGGGTAAGATGAAGAGTTTGGGGTAACCCAATCGTTTTTGCTGACTCATGCCTGATGGGGTGCAAATCTTGTGCAAACCATGCAAGGCAAAGACTGAAGAGTACTTAGTACGGCTCGGCTAAACACATTACTGTGCGTACACCTGCCGCCTATCAACCTGGTCGTCTTCCAGGACTCTTTGGGGAATACTTATCTTGGAGTGTGCTTCGCGCTTAGATGCATTCAGCGGCTTATCACATGCGCACATAGCTACCCTGCGATGCAACTGACGTCACAACAGGTACACTAGCGGTGCGTCCACTCCGGTCCTCTCGTACTAGGAGCAGCTCTCCTCAATATTCCTACGCCCACAGCAGATAGGGACCGAACTGTCTCACGACGTTCTGAACCCAGCTCGCGTACCGCTTTAATTGGCGAACAGCCAAACCCTTGGGACCTTCTCCAGCCCCAGGATGCGATGAGCCGACATCGAGGTGCCAAACCTCCCCGTCGATATGAACTCTTGGGGGAGATAAGCCTGTTATCCCCGGAGTACCTTTTATCCTTTGAGCGATGGCCCTTCCATGCGGTGCCACCGGATCACTAAACCCAACTTTCGTTCCTGCTCGGCCTGTATGCCTTACAGTCAAGCACCCTTATGCTTTTACACTCTGCGCATGATTGCCAACCATGCTGAGGGTACCTTTGGGAGCCTCCGTTACTGTTTAGGAGGCGACCGCCCCAGTCAAACTACCCACCATACAATGTCTCCGCCTTAGGCGGATTAGAATCCAGCAACTTCAAGGGCGGTATTTCAAGGGCGACTCCACAGACGCTGGCGCGCCCGCTTCACCGTCTCCCGCCTATCCTGCACATGCAGTTGCCGAAGCCAATGTAAAGTTGTAGTAAAGGTTCACGGGGTCTTTCCGTCCCGCTGCGGGTAATCGGCGTCATCACCGATACCACAATTTCACCGAGCTCGTGGCCGAGACAGTGTTCAAGTCGTTACACCATTCGTGCAGGTCGGAACTTACCCGACAAGGAATTTCGCTACCTTAGGACCGTTATAGTTACGGCCGCCGTTTACTGGGGCTTCAGTCAAGAGCTTCGCCGAAGCTAACTCCCTTCTTTAACCTTCCAGCACCGGGCAGGTGTCAGTCCCTATACGTCGCCTTGCGGCTTAGCAGAGACATGTGTTTTTGGTAAACAGTCGCTTGAACCTTTTCACTGCGCCCCCTTGCTCCCGCAAGGGGGGATCCTTCTCCCGAAGTTACGGATCGAATTTGCCTAGTTCCTTAGCCACGATTCTCTCGAGCACCTGAGGATTCTCTCCTCACCCACCTGTGTCGGTTTAAGGTACGAGCAACATCAACAAACAACGACGCTTTTCTTGGCAGCCAGATTACCTTCACTATCCGTTTGGCCGAAGCCTCCCGGTACTGTTGGGGTTCAGCCTGATGGGGTGCGGATTTGCCTGCACCCCGGCCTACTCCCTTCAACCCCGACGTTCGTCACGGGGCGGAAGTGTCACTTCTGCGTCACGCCTTTGCCTTTACATTGATGTCGGTACCGGAATATTGAACCGGTTTTCCATCGGCTTCGCCTTTCGGCTACACCTTAGGTCTCGACTAACCCTGATCCGATTAGCGTTGATCAGGAACCCTTGGGTTTTCGGTGGAGGGGTTTCTCACCCCTCTTATCGTTACTCATGCCTACAGTTTCTCTTCCAGAGGCTCCACCACACCTCACGGTGCGACTTCGACGCCGCTGGAATGCTCCCCTACCACTCTATCACAAGTGATAGAATCCATCGTTTCGGTAACCAGCTTATGCCCGCAAATTATCGACGCCGGATCGCTCGACCAGTGAGCTATTACGCACTCTTTTAAGGAATGGCTGCTTCTAAGCCAACCTCCTGGTTGTCTGGGCAATCCAACTTTCTTTATTCAACTTAGCTGGTATTTTGGGACCTTAACGGATGGTCTGGGTTGTTTCCCTCTCGCGACAGGACGTTATCACCCTGCCACTGACTGCCTGCCAACACTACACGGCATTCGGAGTTTGTCTAGGTTTGGTACCCGGTGAAGGGCCCTAGCCTAATCAGTGCTCTACCTCCATGTAGCTACACGGCAGACGCTATACCTAAATATATTTCGGGGAGTACGAGCTATTTCCGAGTTTGATTGGCCTTTCACCCCTATCCACAATTCATCCGATGGCTTTTCAACGCCAGGCGGTTCGGGCCTCCACCAGGTGTTACCCCAGCTTCACCCTGACCATGGATAGATCACTCGGTTTCGCGTCTGCCCCGCCGTACTGCTCGCCCTTATCAGACTCGCTTTCGCTTCGGCTTCTCCGCTGAGCGGATTAACCTCGCACGACAGGCGCAACTCGTAGGCTCATTATACAAAAGGCACGCCGTCATCCCGGATAAATCCAAGACTCCGACCGCTTGTAAGCGCACGGTTTCAGGTACTATTTCACTCGCCTTCTCGGCGTTCTTTTCACCTTTCCCTCACGGTACTAGTCCACTATCGGTCATACAGACGTATTTAGCCTTGGCGGATGGTGCCGCCAGATTCATGCAGGATTTCTCCGGTCCCGCACTACTCAGGATACTCACCAACCAATTCGGGCTTCACCTACAGGGCTTTCACCTTCTGTGGCGCTGCTTTCCAGACAGCCTCGATTCACCTTCCTTGGTCTTATGGTAAGTCCTACAACCCCAAAGGATGCAAGCATCCCCTGGTTTGGGCTCACTCCCGTTCGCTCGCCACTACTTGGGAAATCACTATTGTTTTCTCTTCCTAAGGGTACTTAGATGTTTCAGTTCCCCTCGTATGCCTCCCGACTAGGTCGGGATACTCCGGTAAACCGGAGTGGGTTGCCCCATTCGGACATCCGCGGATCAACGCTTCTTTGCAGCTCCCCGCAGCTTTTCGCAGCTTGGCACGTCCTTCATCGCCTCTGTATGCCTAGGCATCCACCGTACGCTCTTTTCTACTTTTTCCTTGCATGGCTTGCACAATATCTGCACAATCCACACAAAACATGAGCTCGATTATGTTACCTCGTTTGATACTTTAAATCTTAAAGAATCTTTACTCACCGGCTCCCCCCGCATCCCTGCGAGAACAGCCAGTATTTTCATCTTACCTCAATACGTCAAAGAACTCTCCCTCCCGCCAGTTGCCGGAAGAAAGCAAGAAGACTGCCGGGGCGTCGATCCCCATATCCGGTCCATCCCGAATAACTTCGGGACACCGTACATCTTAGTGTTCATTACCACAATAAAAAAAACCATCCGTGGAGCTACGGCCCCGACTCCTCGGGGGAACCCCGGACCCTCCCGATTGTACTGCATCGGGATGCTCTGGCCTTCGCCATTCCGGCAAAAGACCCATTCAACCATTCAATATCTCAACAAACTGTCCGTGGAGCTACGGGGATTCGAACCCCGGACCCCCTGCTTGCAAAGCAGGTGCTCTAGCCAGCTGAGCTATAGCCCCGACTATGCCAAGGCTTCGTCGGGCACCGCCCAACATCACCGGCCTGGCTAAATCCTCAGTGGGCCTGCCCACCAAAGCTTTAGCGACGGTGGGCTTGGCAGGAGTTGAACCTGCGACCTCACGCTTATCAGGCGTGCGCTCTAACCACCTGAGCTACAAGCCCATGTTTCAGGGACCTGACTCCTGTGGCCAGCTCGCGCCAACCACCTGATCCCGAACGCTTTCGGGACCCTCGGCAGAGCGGCGCCGCCTGCCCTTCTGCCCCGGAAGGCATCAAAGTATAGACAGATTATTGGTAAGCCCCGGGAGAACTTATTCCTAGGAGGTGATCCAGCCGCACCTTCCGGTACGGCTACCTTGTTACGACTTAGCGCCAGTTACCAGGCTTACCCTAGGCAGCTGCCCCTCCGAAGAGTTAGCACGCCGACATCAGGTACTCCTGACTTCCATCGCTTGACGGGCGGTGTGTACAAGGCCCGGGAACGTATTCACCGCGTCATTGCTGATACGCGATTACTAGCGATTCCACCTTCATGGAGTCGAGTTGCAGACTCCAATCCGAACTGGGAATGGCTTTTGAGATCTGCAGCCCATCGCTGGGTAGCTTCCCTCTGTACCATCCATTGTAGCACGTGTGCAGCCCCGGACATAAGGGCCATGATGACTTGACGTCGTCCCCACCTTCCTCACTACTTGCGTAGGCAGTCTGGCTAGAGTCCCCACCTTGACGTGCTGGTAACTAACCACAGGGGTTGCGCTCGTTGCGCCACTTAAGGCAACACCTCACGGCACGAGCTGACGACAGCCATGCAGCACCTTCCATGATGCCCCGAAGGGAAGGTCCGTTTCGGGACCGGTCATCGTGGATTTAGCCCGGGTAAGGTTCTTCGCGTTGCATCGAATTAAGCCACATGCTCCACCGCTTGTGCGGGCCCCCGTCAATTCCTTTGAGTTTCATTCTTGCGAACGTACTCCCCAGGTGGTATGCTTACTGCGTTAACTGCGTCACTGAACCTAACGGCCCAACAACTAGCATACATCGTTTACAGCGTGGACTACCAGGGTATCTAATCCTGTTCGCTCCCCACGCTCTCGTGCCTCAGCGTCAATACTGACCCAGCCGGCCGCCTTCGCCACTGGTGTTCTTCGTAATATCTATGCATTTCACCGCTACACTACGAATTCCACCGACCTCTGTCAGATTCAAGACACCCAGTATCCAAGGCCATTTTACCGTTAAGCGGCAAGATTTCACCTCAGACTTAGGCGCCAGCCTACGCACCCTTTACACCCAATGATTCCGGACAACGCTTGCACCCTCCGTATTACCGCGGCTGCTGGCACGGAGTTAGCCGGTGCTGATTCAATTGGTACCGTCAATACTGGTCGAAACCTGTACTTTCTTCCCAAACAAAAGCCGTTTACAACCCATAGGGCCGTCTTCCGGCACGCGGCGTGGCTGCGTCAGGGTTTCCCCCATTGCGCAAGATTCCTCACTGCTGCCTCCCGTAGGAGTCTGGACCGTGTCTCAGTTCCAGTGTGGGGGATCATCCTCTCAGACCCCCTAGCCATCATCGCCTTGGTAGGCTTTTACCCTACCAACTAGCTAATGGCACGCAGACCCATCTATAACCTCCCGACAAAGTCGGGATTTAACAACTGTGGCCATGCGGCCCCGCTGCATTATGCGGTCTTAGCCACCCTTTCGAGTGGTTATCCCCCTGTTATAGGCAGGTTGTCTACGCGTTACTCACCCGTGCGCCAGTCTCCAGGAAGTGCAAGCACCTCCCTTCTCCTTCGACTTGCATGTGTTAGGCCCGCCGCCAGCGTTCGTCCTGAGCCAGGATCAAACTCTCCATTGTAATAATTAAACTACATTCTTCAAGTTCTGCTCCAAGGCTCACTCAATAATCTGTCTATACTTCACTACCTTCAAAGAACAATGTTTCACCGCCACATCCGCAAACCCTACCAGGCATTTCGCTTTTGCGACAGATTCCAAACTTACGAGTTTCTCAAACAAAACCCAAAATTAAAATAAAAAAGTTTGGATATTTTCTCGCAGATCAATGTTATCAAACAACCTTAAAATCTGCGGAAGACTTTCAATATAAGGAGTAACCTTAACCTAAGTCAAGGTTACTTTGAAAGTATTTTACTTTTCTTCAGATGTGTTATCAGCTTCATCAGATTTCTCTGATGCTTTAACTTCTTCTACTTTCTCTTCTTTTTCTGCTTTAGGAGTTTCTTTCTTCTTTTCAGTTTTCTTCTCCTTCTGAGTCTCCTCAGCAGCACCTGTTGGCTTATTAGACTTACCGGCTCGGCGAGTACGTTTTTGCTTTTTCTCAGCCGATTCAGGTTTCACATCGTTAAAATCAACCAGTTCAATTACAGCAAGCTGAGCAGAGTCTCCCAGTCTTCTACCAAGTTTTACTACTCTGGTATATCCGCCCGGCCGATCACCCACTTCAGGGATGATATTATCGAACAGTTCAGTCACGGCATATTTATCTCTCAATTTTGAGAATACCTGACGTCTGTTATGTGTGGTATCTTCTTTTGCCCTGGTAATAATGGGCTCAACGTATGTCCTCAACTCTTTCGCTTTTGGCAAAGTAGTTTGGATACGCTGTTCCTTGATTAAGGCTACAGCTAAAGCTTGTAATGTAGCTTTTCTGTGTGGTGTAGACCTTCCTAATTTTCTTCCTTTAACTTGGTGACGCATGATTCGTTATCCTCTTATTTGTCAAGATATTTGGAAACATCCATTCCAAATTCCAAATTCTTTTCTTCGATTACTTCGACAAGCTCAGAAAGAGATTTTTTACCAAAGTTTCTGAACTTTAATAAATCCTGTTCTTCTCTAGAAACCAACTCAGCAATAGAATTGATATTGGCCGATTTCAAACAGTTATATGCTCTTACACTCAGGTTCAGATCTTCAATACTTGTTTTAAGCAAGCTTGCTACACGTTGCTTTTCAGCATCTACTTCTTCTTCCTCTTGTGTAAATGGCTCTTCAATTTTCTCAGTAATAAATTTCTCAATGTGTTCCTTGAGAATCTTACCGGATATTGTGAGAGCTTCTTTAGCATTTAATGATCCATCAGTAGTTACATTCAATACTAATTTCTCATAGTCAGTTCTTTGCCCAACACGAACATTATCCACATCAAACTGTACAGACTTGATCGGTGTAAATATTGCGTCAATCGGCATCAAGCTAACATCATCTTCAAAGTCAGATGCCATCTCTTCTGCGGGAACATATCCTCGTCCGCGGCCAACACGTAATTCAATATTTAATTCAACATCTTCTGATAGTGTTGCAATAACCATTTCAGGGTTCAAAACATCAAAATCTGCTGTTGCGTCATCAATGTCTTTACCGGTAAAGTTACCGGGGCCTTTCAGAGTCATTGTTACTACACCACCACTTTGTTCAACCTGCTTGAAACGAATTTGCTTGAGATTCAAGATAATTTCATAGACATCTTCTTTAACTCCGTCTATACTTGAATACTCATGATCAACTCCGTTTATTTTTACAGCAGTAATTGCTAAACCCGGCAGTGAGGACAAAAGAACTCTGCGAAAAGAATTACCGATGGTAACACCAAATCCTCTCTCTAACGGCTGAAGAATAAATGTACCAAAGTTCTCTGTTTCTTTTTCTACCTCAAGTATATCAGGCATCTGTAAACTATAGCTGTTCATAGCTGGATCTTTAAAAAACTGTTTATATTATTTAGAATAAAGCTCAATAATCAACTGTACGTTGATATTCTCAGGTATTTCTTCCATCACAGGGACATTCAAAAACTTACCTGTTTTCGTTTTCTTGTCCGTTTCAAGCCACTTATACTTGCTTGTTGAATAACTTTGCAAGGTTTCGGTAATTAAATCCAAATCGCGTGATTTAGGACGAATTGTGACTACGTCTCCCGACTTGATCTGATAAGATGGTATATTTACCACCTGTCCATTTACTACAATATGCTTGTGAGAAACCAACTGTCTGGCTTGTCGCCTTGTTCTCGCAAATCCCATTCTGAATACAACATTATCCAATCTGGATTCTAACAGCTGTAAAAGAACTTCGCCCGTTACGCCTTCCTGACGGTTGGCCTTTTCGTATAAGTTACGGAACTGTTTCTCGAGCAGACCATATGTGTATTTTGCCTTCTGCTTTTCATCAAGCTGAACAGCATACTCAGATTTCCTGCTGTAACGGCTTCTACCGTGTTGACCAGGACCGTATGGTTTTCTTTCTAAAGCGCTGCTGGGACCAAAAATTGGTTCTCTGAATCTACGCGCTACTTTTTGCTTTGGACCTCTGTATCGTGCCATCTAATTAAATGTATTAATTTTAAACTCTTCTTCTTTTGGGAGGGCGGCATCCATTGTGTGGTATTGGAGTCCGGTCTTTGATAGAAACTACCTCTAATCCACTTGTTGCCAGTGCTCTAACGGCTGATTCTCTACCTGATCCGGGACCTTTTACAAAAACTTCAACTTTACGAAGTCCCATATCATATGCTGCCTTTGCTGCAGTTTCAGCACTCAGCTGAGCTGCGTAGGGAGTATTTTTTCTAGACCCTTTAAACCCTTCTTTACCAGATGATGACCATGACAACACATTGCCGTTAGCATCAGTTACGCTAACCAGAACATTATTAAATGTTGCCTTCACGAATGCCATCCCATTTGGGTTCGCAATCTGCTTTTTCTTCTTCTTTCTTGCTACTTTATCACCTGCAGCTTTTCTTTGTCGTTTAGCCATTAGATTAAAATATTATTCGTTATTTAGTAACTTTCTTCTTACCGGCTACAGTTCTTCTCTTACCCTTTCGTGTGCGCGCGTTAGTTTGAGTACGCTGTCCACGAACCGGTAAACCTTTTCTGTGTCTAACACCTCGATAACTACCTGTTTCGATAAGTCGACGGATATTTCCGTTAATCTCAGTACGCAAAGCACCTTCAACTTTCAGATCGTTATCAATAATTGAACGCAGCGCAGCTACCTGGTCTTCATTCCAGTCAACTACCTTGGTATCGTGATCGATACCGGTTTCGTCCAAAATTTCTTTTGCTGTGGTTTTGCCGATTCCAAAAATGTAGGTCAGCGCTATTACGCCTCGCTTTTGCTTCGGTAAATCAACACCTGCGATTCTTGCCATAAATCAAATCCAATAATTTTTAACCTTGCCGCTGCTTATGACGCGGATTCCTTTTATTAATTACATAGACACGACCTTTACGCCGAACTATCTTGTCGTCTGAACTTCTTTTCTTAACTGAGGATTTAGTCTTCATAGTAATCCTATTTTTTACTTATAACGATATGTTATTCTTCCTTTCGTCAAATCATACGGAGACATTTCCACTTGTACTCTGTCACCCGGTAAGATTTTTATGTAGTACATTCTCATTTTACCCGATACATGAGCCAGTATTTCATGGCCATTATCCAACTCAACTTTAAATTGAGCATTAGGTAATGCTTCTAATATTTTTCCGTCTTGCTTTATCGGCTCTTGTTTAGCCATAATGCGTTTCTAGAATTTCATTTTTTGTGATCTCAGCAATATAATCAAAAGTACTGAGAATTTCAGATTTTCCTTCTCTAACTACAACGTCATGTTCAAAGTGTGCTGCCCTTGAACCGTCAGCTGTTACAATTGTCCAACCGTCAGACAATGTTTTAACTTTCCAGGTTCCTTCCGTGATCATTGGTTCGATAGCCAAAGTCATTCCGGATCGCAACCTTTCACCTTTACCCGGCTTCCCGAAGTTAGGTACTGAAGGATCTTCATGCATATTCTTTCCAATCCCATGACCAACAAGGTCTCTTACAACACCAAACCCTTCGGCTTCATTGTGTTTTTGAATCGCAGAGCCTATATCTCCGATCTTATTTCCATGTACTGCTTTGTCAATCCCTTTATAAAGAGATTCCAGCGTCGACTTTAACAGCTTTTTGGTTTTATCATCACACTCTCCAACTACAAAAGTGTAGGCATGATCACCAAAATATCCGTCTTTTTCTACACCACAGTCTACAGATACAATATCCCCTTCTTTAAGCTCACGTTTCCCGGGAATACCGTGAACAACTTCTTCATTAATTGAAATACACAAGCTGGCCGGAAACGGGTTCTGTTTGGAACCATAACCCTTAAAAGCCGGTCGCGAATTATTTTTTTTGATAAAGTCTTCTGCAATTCTATCCAGTGTACCAGTTTGAACTCCCGGGTTTATTTTCTTTGCCACTTCTGCCAGTGTTCTGGACACCAGCTGCGCAGCTTCCCGTAGTTTTTCAATTTCTGATTCACTTTTAAGATAGATCATCAGGCTCTTCTTCTACCTTTTATCTTGCCTGATTTCATGAATCCATCGTAATGTCTCATCATCAGATGACTTTCAATTTGCTGGAGTGTATCCAATGCTACACCAACAATAATCAGCAAACTTGTTCCCCCGTAAAAGAGGGCGAATCCCGGTGTTACTCCCATTCTTGCAACAATCGCCGGCATAATGGCAACGAATGACAAGAACAGCGATCCGGGCAATGTAATCTTTGTCAAAATATTGTCGATAAACTCTACAGTTTGTTTACCTGGTCGTACGCCCGGTATAAATCCACCCTGACGTTTCATTGTATCAGCCATCTCTTTCGGGTTAACCGCAATGGCCGTGTAGAAAAATGTAAAGAACACACAGATAATGAAGAATATTATCGAATATGTAATTCCCGTAAAATCAGAAGACCAAGCTGTTAACCACTGCACTGTTTGATTTTCAGGGAAAAATGTACCCACAGTACTTGGGATAAACATAATGGACTGTGCGAAAATAATCGGCATTACACCTGCAGCGTTTACCCTGATCGGCAGATACTGTGTTGTTCCGCCATATACTTTTCGGCCAACGACACGTTTTGCGTACTGCACCGGAATTTTTCTTGTCCCTTGAGTCAAGAGCACACAAGAAGCAATAACAAGTGCCAAACCTGCCAACTCAATAATGACGATAATCGCATTGTTGGTAGTCTGAATTTCGTTCATCAGATTTGTAGGCAACACTGCAATAATACCAATCATAATCAGCAATGAAATACCATTACCAATTCCCCTGTCAGTAATACGTTCACCCAGCCACATTACAAATGTGGTACCGGCTGTTAAAACTACAATAGAAGTAAAAATAAAGGTGGCATTGGTAACTACAATAGCATCAGGCGAAGTTGCTATTAAGTTGATCGCAAATCCGATTGCCTGAACTGCTGTAATACCTACCGTTCCATATCGTGTTAAACGGTTGATTTTTCTTCTTCCTTCCTCACCTTCTCGCTGAAGCTTTTGAAAGTAAGGTACTGCAGCACCCATCAGCTGAATGATAATAGCTGCAGTAATATATGGCATAATTCCGAGCGCAAATACACCGGCTCTGGAAAATGCCCCTCCTACAAAAAGGTCAAAAAGTCCTAAAAGACTTGATGCGTCACCTTGTTGAGAAGTTAATAAACTTGCATCTACTCCCGGCATCGTAACATAACTCCCGATACGATAAACCATTAAAACTCCAACCACATAGAGAATTCTATCTCTAAGGTCTTCGATTTTAAATATGTTTCTAAAGTTCTCTATTAAACTCATTAGATATCTTCAACTGATGTGATTGTGGCTATTACGAGATGATGGTTACTTCTCCGCCTGCGGATTCAACTTTTTCTTTTGCTGAATTGCTGCAAGCATGAACTTCGATAGACACTTTCTGGCTCAATTCGCCTGTGCCTAATAGCTTCACCCTTTCCTTATCATCAACAAGACCTGCACCTACTAAATCTGCAATAGTAATGTTTTCTGATAATCGGCCTGCTTCAATAAAGTCAGCTAATTTTTGAACATTTAAAGCTTTGTACTCTACTCTAAACGGATTTTTAAAACCAAACTTTGGAACCCGTCTCTGAAGCGGCATTTGTCCACCTTCGAACCAAGCCTTCACTTTGCTACCACTTCTGGACTTCTGCCCATTATGGCCACGTCCGGATTGTTCACCGATTCCGGAGCCTTGTCCACGTCCAACTCTCTTACGAGTTTTTTTGTTGGTTTCCGGAGCTTTTAAATTGTGTAATTTCATGATAAAACTCTTTTAAAACGATTGATTATCCTTCAAAAACTTTACTAACGCTTATTCCTCTTCGCTGAGCAACTTCAACCGGATCGGTTAGTTCTCTGAGCGCCTCATAAGCAGCTTTCACCATATTATGAGGGTTTGAAGACCCAAGGGATTTTGAAAGAATATTGTGGAATCCGGCAACCTCAAGAATAGATTTCACAGGTCCGCCGGCAATTACACCTGTACCTTCAGCTGCTGGTCGTAATAAAACTTTACCCGCACCTTTTTTACCAACTACAGGATGATGAATACTACCTGCTTTTGTGATAGGCACTTTGATAAGGTTTTTCTTGGCATTGTCAAATCCTTTCTGGATGGCATCAGCAACTTCATTTGCTTTACCCAATCCATGACCAACAACACCTTCACCGTTACCAACTACTACAATTGCGTTGAAACTGAATCGACGACCACCTTTAACAACCTTAGAAACCCTGTTTATATGAACAAGCTTCTCTTCAAGGTTAAGGTTGGCAGCCGGAATATTATGTTTTCTTCTTACTTTAGGCATAATTAAAATTATTTATAGGTCTAATCCTCCTTCACGGGCACCATCGGCAGCAGCTTTAATAACACCGTGGTACTTATATCCACTTCTGTCAAAAACCACTTTGGTAACTCCCTGGTCTTTAGCTGCCTCTGCAAGAGCTTTACCTACCAGGTGGGCAGCTTCAACTCCCGGTTTATCTTTCAATTCTTTCTCTAATTCGTCAGACTGAGTTGACATCGCAACCAGAGTTGCATTTTCTCTGTCGTTAATAAGCTGTAAATAAACGTGCTTATTACTTTTGAAAACACTTAAACGTGGTCTTTCAGCAGTGCCGCGGATCGTAGAACGAATTCGTCTGCGGATCTTATTTCTACGTTCTGTCTTTTTCTTATTCTTTTTCATGGTTCTAAAAGATCTCTAAAATTATTTAGCTGCAGATTTACCGGCTTTTCTACGTACATATTCATCCACGTAGCGAATTCCTTTCCCTTTGTAAGGTTCAGGCTTTCGTAATGATCTGATTTTAGCCGCTACCTGACCAACCAACTCTTTATTTACTCCACTGATGACAAGAATTGGATTCTTTTTGGTTTTTGTATCCACTTCAATATCAATTCCTGGAGGTGGAACAAAATGTATTGGATGCGAATAACCGAGGTTCAGCTCAAGAACACCGCCTGCAAAGGCAGCACGGTAACCGACACCGATAATCTCAAGTTTCTTTTTATAGCCCTCAGAAACACCTTTAACCATATTGTCGATCAAAGATCGGTAGAGACCATGTAGCGATTTATGTTCTTTAGAATCGCTGCTGCGAGATACAATAATCTCACTTTCATTAACTTCTACTTTTATTTCCGGATGTATACGCAGTGTACCGGTTCCTTGATCGCCTTTAACCGTAGCTATGTTATCGGCATCAATAGAAAATTCTACATTTTTCAGTAATGGAACGGGCTGCTTACCTATTCTGGACATAACTTTTCTCTAATTCTTTTATTAGTAAACAGTGCAGAGAATTTCTCCGCCTACATTAAGTTTACGAGCTTCTTTATCTGTCATTACACCTCTTGAAGTCGATACAATCACAACTCCAAGACCATTAAAGGATCGTGGTATTTTTTCAGATGAACTGTACTTTCTCAATCCCGGTTTGGATACACGTTTCATTTCGCGAATTACAGGCTTACCGTAAGCATCGTATTTCAGAAAAATTCTGATAATACCCTGTTTTTCATCTTCGATATCGATGAACTTATTTACGTAACCTTTATCCACGAGTATTTTTGTCATCGCCCGCTTAATCTTTGAAGCAGGGATATCAACGCGTCTGTGACCGGCACGCTGTGCATTTCTAATGCGTGTTAAAAAATCTGATATTGTGTCGCTATGCATAATTTAAAATCTCCAGTTTACCAACTTGCTTTTCGAACGCCGGGAATTTTACCGTTTAGAGCAAGTTCACGGAATTTAATTCTTGATACTCCATATTTGCCCACATATCCTCTTGATCGTCCGGTAATTGAGCAACGATTTCTTACTCTAGTAGGACTTGCATCACGAGGTAGTTTTTGCAACGCTTCATAGTCGCCGGCTTCTTTAAGCTCGCGTCTTTTTTCAGCGTATTTTTCTACTGTTCGTTTTCGTTTTTCGTTTCTCGCTATCCAGGATTTCTTAGCCATTGTCGAACTTTTTCTTAGTGTTAAATTATTTTTTGAATGGCATTCCAAAGTGTTGCAGAAGCGTAAAGGCTTCTTCATCACTTTCTGCTGAAGTTACAAAGGTGACGTCCATACCATGAACCAATTTTGCTTTATCAACATCAATTTCAGGAAATATGGTATGCTCTTTTATACCCATTGTATAATTCCCTCTGCCATCAAAACTTTTGTTCGGAACACCTTGAAAGTCTCTGGTTCTGGGCAGCGCCAAGTTAATGAGCCTGTCGAGAAATTCATACATTATTTTTCCTCTCAGCGTTACTTTACAACCGATAGGCATACCTTCTCTTAATTTGAAGTTCGCAATCGATTTCTTTGCCTTAGTTTTTACAGGCTTTTGACCTGTAATTGTTGCGATATTATCGGTAATGACGTCGAGTATCTTGGCATCATTCATGGCATCACCGGCTCCCACGTTAATCACAATTTTTTGCAATTTGGGTACACCCATGATGTTCTCATACTTAAACTCATCTCTGAGCTTCTGTATAATATCTTCTTTGTATTTTGTATAAAGTCTTGCTTCAGCCATTCTACTAATTATTTATCAATGATTTCGCCACTGGTTTTTGCATATCGAACCCAACGGCCTCCACCTTCTTCTTCAATTCTTTTACGTCCGATTCGTGTCGGCTCATCAGTTGTTGGATCAATAACCATCACATTAGATAAATGTACAGACGCTTCTCTTTTCAGACGACCGCCCTGTGGATTATCCTGTGAAGGTTTTTCGTGGTGGGTTCTCATGTTGATCCCTTCAACCAATACTCGATCGGTTTTAGGATATACAAAGAGAACACGTCCTCGTTTTCCTTTGTCATTTCCGGCAATAACTAAAACGTTATCGCCTTTTTTAACATGTAATTTCTTCTGGGTGTTATACTTACGTGGCATAACAAATATGATTTTAAAGTACTTCCGGAGCCAGTGAAACAATTCTCATGAAATTTCTTTCCCGAAGCTCTCTGGCTACAGGTCCGAAAATCCGAGTTCCAACCGGTTCCTTTTCTTTGTTAATAATTACAGCCGCGTTTTCATCAAATCTAATATAACTACCATCACGGCGACGAATTTCCTTTTTAGTTCTCACAACTACAGCTTGTACAACTTCTCCCTTTTTAACATTTCCTCCGGGAATTGCTGTTCTAACAGAGCATGAGATCAAATCTCCAATACGTGCATAACGTCTTCTTGAATCTCCAAGAACCTTAATACACATCACTTTTTTTGCGCCGCTGTTGTCAGCGACTGATAATACACTTTGCGTTTGAATCATGAGATCTACCTACAAGATTGAACGTTATTTAGCTCTTTCTACGATATCTACCAAGCGCCATGTCTTGCGTTTGGATAGAGGTCGAGTTGACATTATTAGTACAGTATCACCAATTTTGGCATCATTATTTTCGTCATGTGCCATATACTTCGTTGTTTTGGTGATAAACTTGCCATAAATAGAGTGTTTGATCTGTCTGTCTACGGCAACTGTAATACTCTTTTCCATTCGGTCACTTACAACCCGACCGGTTCTGGTTCTTCTTTGTGATCTTTGTGCTTCAGCCATAATTTATTCAGCACCTAATTTTTCATTAATAATCGTATTTAAGCGGGCAATTTCCCGTTTAGTATTTTTAATTTTGGCCGGATTTTCAATTTGGCCGGCAATAGCTTTGTTGAATCGAAAGTTTTCCAGAGCTTCGATTTCATCTTTAAGCCTGGCCTCCAATTCCGTCATTGTCAAGTCTCGTAATTCGTGTGCTTTCATCTTTGATCCTCTGTCAATTATACACCGTCGTAATCGCGACGCTTAATAAATTTCGTTTTAATTGGCAGTTTATTAGATGCACGTCTGAGAGCCTCTTTCGCTTGCTCTTCACTTACACCGGCAATTTCAAACAGAATTCTGCCCGGTTTAACAACTGCAATAAAGTGATCCAATGTACCTTTACCTTTACCCATACGTGTTTCAGCAGGTTTCCGTGTAATCGGACGATCAGGAAAAATTCTGATAAACGTTTTACCATCTCTCTGCAGAGTACGTGCAATTGTTACCCTACACGCTTCAATCTGTCTGGATGTGATAAATTTGGGCTCCATCGCTTTTAGTCCAAAACTTCCAAAAGCAAGAGTGTGACCTCTTTGAGCGTTCCCTTTTAGCTTATCACGATGAACTCTTCTTCTATTTACTCTTTTTGGTTCTAACATTGTTCTATACTAAAACGGTTAATTTCTACTGCGTCTTTTCGATCTTCTGGATCTTCTGTCACCAGATTTACCGGAACGTTTGCGTTGTGGCTCATCTTCTTGTTGTGCCTGAGAGCCGGGTGATAAATCAACATCGCCGATAATTTCACCTTTGAATATCCAAACTGACACCCCGATTGAACCATAAATGGTGTTTGAGGTTGTGTTGGAGTAATCAATGTTTGCTCTCAATGTATGCAATGGAACACGTCCTTCCTTATACTGCTCGGTTCGTGCCATTTCAGCACCACCAAGTCGACCGGCACATTTGATTTTTATACCCTTGGCACCCATTCTCATCGCAGAAGATAGAGCTGTTTTCATCGCTCTTCTGAATGATACACGAGCTTGAAGCTGCTGAGCAATGTTTTGAGCTACCAGGCTGGCATCCAGCTCAGGCCGCTTTATTTCACTAACATTAATCTGAACTTCCTTACTTGTGATTTTCTTCAGCTCCTCACGAAGAAGCTCAATTTGCTCACCGCCTTTACCGATAATAACACCGGGTCTTGAGGTATTCAAAGTCAGCAATATTCTCTTGGGTGTTCGTTCGATTACCACATTTGATAATCCGCCATTTCTTAAACGGGTTGCCAAGTACTCTCGAAGCTTATGATCTTCCAGCAGCATTGCCGGTTCATTCTCTTCAGAATACCAGTTGGATTCCCATCCTTGAATGATTCCAAGTCTTAGTCCGGTTGGATTGGTTTTTTGTCCCAATGTTCTACTCGTTTATTCTTCTGTTACAGTTTCTTCCTGAAGCTTAGCTACAACCACTGATATGTGGCAGCTTCTTTTATTTATTCTATGGGCACGTCCCATCGGAGCCGGCTGAATTCTTTTCAACGTTACACCCTCATCTACATAAATTTCTTTAATAAATAAGAGGTCGTTGTCGAGACGCTCTTCCTGAAATTTATCTCTTACATTTGCAGCAGCCGACTTAATCACCTTTGCCACATCAGTTGAAGCAGATTTTGATTCAAATTCTAGCTTTGCAAGTGCCTTATCTACTCGTTCACCTCTGACAAAATTTGCAACCAGTCTCACTTTACGAGGAGACTTTCTGAGATGTTTTTGTACTGCTTTTGCTTCAAATACTGGCGTTTCCATCAATCAGTCTCTTTTAATTATTTAGCTTTTTTAAGTGGATGGCCACGAAACGTTCTGGTCGGTGCAAATTCACCGAGCTTATGTCCAACCATATTTTCAGTGATGTACACAGGTATAAACTGCTTACCGTTGTGTACAGCTATCGTTAAGCCAACGAAATCCGGTGTTACCATCGAACCTCTAGACCAGGTTTTGATTACTTTCTTTTTGCCGCTTTCATTCACTGCATCGATTTTACGCTGAAGCTTATAATGAACAAAAGGCCCTTTTTTTAGCGAACGTGGCATACTTATTTAGCTTTTTTAATTTTTCTACGTCTTACAATAAACTTAGACGATAACTTTTTCGGTTTTCTTGTCTTCTTACCTTTTGCAGATTGACCCCACGGTGATCTTGGGTGTCCACCGGAAGCCTTACCTTCACCACCACCCATTGGGTGATCAACCGGGTTCATGGCTACACCGCGAACTTTAGGTCTGCGTCCAAGCCATCTGTTACGACCGGCTTTTCCTTTTGATGTATTAAAGTGATCTGTGTTGCTGGTTGTACCAACTGTAGCAAAACAATTGGATAGAACCATTCTCACTTCACCGGATGGCAGTTTAACAGTTGCATACTTATCAGTTTTTGCAACCAACTGTGCATTTGTACCTGCACTTCTGCAAAGCTGTCCGCCTTTACCGGGCACCATTTCAATATTGTGAATAATAGTACCAAGAGGCATGTTCTTCAGAGGCATTGCATTTCCATTCTCCGGAGCTGCAGTTTTACTGCTGATAACCGTATCGCCAACACTTAATTTACTTGGCGCAAGAATATAACGCTTCTCTCCGTCTGCATAAGCCAAAAGAGCAATCCGTGCTGTTCTGTTAGGATCATACTCTATAGTCTGAACCTTAGCAGGGATGTCGAATTTATTTCTGTAAAAATCAATTACCCGATACTTACGCTTATGACCACCGCCTCTGCGTCTGGACGTCATGCGGCCACGGTTATTTCTACCGCCCGATTTACCCGCTCCTTTTGTAAGGGATTTTTGCGGCCTGTTCGTTGTTACATCATCAAATACTGGTGCAACACGATGGCGCTGTCCGGGAGTTGTTGGTTTTAATTGCTTAGTAGCCATTGTTTAAAATTCTTTAAATTTCGCTGAAAAAGTCTATTTCTCCTTCCTTAAGCGTAATAATCGCCTTTTTCCACACTTTACTTCTACCACTGACAAATCCACTTTTCGTGAATCGGCCTTTCGGCTTAGAAGGAACAATAATTGTGTTCACTTTGGCAACTTTAACTTCAGGATATTTCTCTTCAACAGCTTTTCTGATTTCAGGTTTAGTAGCATTTCTGCTTACCTCAAATGCATATTGCTGATGCTCGTCCTGAAGCCGCGTAAGTTTTTCTGTAATTAATGGTTGTACTAAAACACTCATGCTGCTTCCTCATCAACTTTTGGTTCGATGCTGTTTTCAAGAACTGTAATCGCGCTTTCTTGAAATACAACAACATCAGCTTTCATAATTTCATAAGTAGATGGCTTACTCGCCTCCAGTACATTAACACCTGGGATATTCCTTGCAGAAATAAAGATGTTTTTGTCATTCTCGGGCGTTAACAGTAGAACTTTTTTCCCATCAAGTTTGAGTGCGGTTAAAAGCTCAATAATCTGTTTAGTTTTTGGTGCCTCGTAACTAAAGTCTTCCACAATCATCAATGATTCCTCATTCACTTTTAGTGAAAGAGCTGATTTACGTGCAAGCCTTTTAGCTTTTTTTGAAAGGTTAACCGTGTAAGTTCTTGGCTTAGGTCCAAAAACAGTACCACCGCCTTTCAATAGCGGAGAGCGTATAGTACCTCTTCTCGCCATACCTGTTCCTTTCTGCTTGTAGGCTTTTCTTCCACCGCCTCTAACTTCTGATCTTTCCTTTGTCTTTGCTGTACCTTGACGATTATTTGCTTGTATACGACGTACATCTTCGTATAAAACAGTTTCGTTGGGCTCAATTGCAAAGATAGAATCACTCAACTGAGCCTTTTTCTTACTGCTTGTTCCGTCAGTTTTATAGATCGATAATTCCATCAGGCTAATTCCTGTGATTGATTATAAATCTCTACGTAGCCGCCTTTAGAACCCGGGATTGATCCGGTAATCATTAGCAGATTCGATTCTGGTAGAATCTTAGCTACAGAAAGATTTTTAATTTTAGTTCTTTTATTTCCGGAGCGTCCGGGCATTTTCATTCCCTTAAATACTCGTGAATGGATCAGATGCCTGACCAATGGATCCTGGCGCTCTTTCCCGGTTATGCTGACCGTGTGTCTGGCCTCCAACACCGTGGAAATTATGACGCTTAATCACACCAGTGAATCCGGTTCCTTTTGAAATTCCGGCCACATCAACATGATCTCCTACAGAGAATACGTCTTCGATGTTCAGTTCATCGCCAATTTCAAATCCTTCAGGAATATAATTTCTGAATTCAGTTACAATTCTCTTTGGCTCAGATCCGGCTTTTTCAAAATGTCCATTCAGTGCTTTTGAAATATTTTTTCTTTTCTTATCAAAAGCTGCTAGCTGAACGGCTTTGTATCCGTCACTTTCTTCTGTTTTTATTTGGGTAATTGTACAAGCCGGTACTTCGATGACTGTAACCGCAATACTGCGACCAATCTCGTCAAAGATGCTTGTCATTCCCACTTTTTTTCCGATTAAACCACTCATGGTACTTTTGGAATTTTTACACTTTAATTTCTACATCCACGCCGGAAGGAAGCTCTAGCTTCATCAGGGCATCAACGGTTTGTGAACCGGTTGACAGTATATCTATCAACCGTTTATGTGATCGATACTCAAACTGCTCTCGTGATTTCTTATCCACAAAAACAGATCGGTTAACAGTGATGATGTTTTTCTTGGTCGGTAATGGAATCGGACCGGACACCACTGCGCCTGTTGATTTTACAGTCTGAACAATTTTTTCAGCTGATTTATCAATCAGGTTGTGATCGTATGATTTTAGCTTGATTCTTATTTTCTGTTGTGTTGCCACTTTTAAAATCCTTTAGTCAAGTATTTTCGTTACTACTCCGGCGCCTACGGTTCGCCCACCCTCTCGGATCGCAAATCGAAGACCTTCTTCCATCGCTACCGGCTGGATCAGCGTTACCGACAACTTCACATTGTCGCCCGGCATGACCATCTCAACACCATCAGGAAGCTCACACGCTCCGGTTACATCCGTCGTACGGAAGTAAAACTGCGGGCGGTATCCCTTAAAGAATGGCGTGTGACGTCCACCTTCATCTTTACTCAGCACGTATACCTCACACTCAAACTGCTTATGCGGGGTGATCGAGCCCGGCTTGCAAAGAACCATCCCGCGCTCGAGCTGCTCTTTGTTAATCCCGCGAAGCAGAATACCGGCGTTGTCTCCGGCCTCTCCTCGGTCAAGCAGGCGGCGGAACATCTCAATTCCGGTAACCACACTCTTCATCGGCTGTTCTACAATCCCGACAATCTCAATCTCGTCGTTCAGTTCCACAACCCCACGCTCTATACGTCCGGTGGCAACCGTTCCACGACCGGTAATGGAGAATACATCCTCAACCGGCATCAAAAATGGTTTGTCTACGTCTCGCTCAGGAGTCGGGATGGTGTCATCCACGGCGTCCATCAGTTCAACGATGGATTTCTCATGCTCTTCCTCGCCGTTCAGTGCGCCAAGAGCACTTCCCTGAACCACAGGAATGTTGTCTCCGTCAAATTCATAGGAGGAGAGAAGCTCGCGTACTTCAAGCTCTACCAGCTCCAGAAGTTCTTCATCGTCTACCAGGTCCACCTTGTTCATGAATACCACAATCTGCGGTACACCAACCTGACGGGCAAGCAGAATGTGCTCGCGGGTCTGTGGCATCGGGCCATCGGTGGCGGCAACCACCAAAATCGCACCGTCCATCTGAGCTGCTCCGGTCACCATGTTCTTCACATAGTCGGCGTGACCCGGGCAGTCAACGTGTGCGTAGTGACGATCTTCGGTTTCATACTCCACGTGAGCCGTTGCAATGGTAATTCCACGCTCGCGCTCCTCGGGGGCATTGTCAATATCTGCAAACTGCTTGGCAACTCCACCATAGGTCTTCGCCATTACCGTGGTAATCGCTGCCGTTAGTGTCGTCTTACCGTGGTCTACGTGACCAATCGTCCCTATGTTTACGTGCGGCTTACTCCGCTCAAACTTCTCTTTTGCCATGATTAATTTCTTTTTTAGTAGTTATTAAGCTTGTTGTTCAATGATTTCCTGAGCTTTTGAATCAGGTACCGGTACATATTCAGAAAACTCCATTGAATATGCCGCACGGCCTTGTGTGATTGATCGAAGATCTGTTGAATATCCAAACATTTCTGAAAGCGGAACTTTAGCTTTCACAACAGAACCTTCTACGTTGTTATCCATCTTCTGGATTATTCCGCGCCGACCGTTAATGTCACCAATTACATCACCCATAAAATCTTCAGGTGTAGTAATCTCAACTGCCATTACAGGCTCGAGTAGTTGAGGACCGGCTTTTTTTGCTGAATTTCTAAATGCCAGTTTAGCACAGAGTTCAAAACTAACCTGATCGGAGTCAACGTCATGGTAAGAACCATCAAACAGACGCACTCCAATTTTTTGTGCAGGATAATTTGCCTGTATACCATTTTTCATGGCTTGTCGGAATCCTTTTTCAACAGAAGGAATAAATTCACGTGGAATATTACCACCTACAATCTCATTGATGAATTTGAAATCCTCATCAACAGATACTTTTTTATCATCATCTGCAAACTGCTCAAAATGATCGAGGGGACCTATTTCAAATGAAATGTCAGCAAATTTACCACGACCACCGGTTTGTTTCTTATAAATCTCACGGTGTTCGAAAGGTTTGGATATCGTTTCACGATAAGATACCTGTGGCTGACCTACATTCGCCTCAACTTTAAATTCTCTTCTGAGCCGGTCTACAATAATTTCAAGGTGAAGTTCACCCATTCCGGCAACGGTAGTCTGACCTGTTTCTTCATCAGTTGTAACCTGGAATGTCGGATCCTCTTCAGCAAGTTTAACAAGACCGGTAGTCAATTTCTCGGCATCTGCTTTAGACTTAGGCTCAATTGCCAATTTAATAACAGGCTCCGGGAATGTAATTTGCTCAAGTATAATCGGATCATCTACATCACAAAATGTATCACCGGTATTTACTTTCTTAACTCCGACAGCTGCCGCAATATCGCCGGCACGTACAATATCAATATCCTTCTTGTCATTCGCGTGCATCTCAAGAATACGACCTACACGCTCACGCTCTCCGGTTGTAGAGTTCAATATATATGAACCTTTTTCCAGCTGGCCGGAATAAACGCGGAAGAATGTGAGCTTACCAACATATGGATCAGTAGCGATCTTAAATGCGAGAGCAGCAAAAGGCTCATCAACACTAGGAGCACGCTTCATTGTCCTGGTCTCATCTTTCGGATCAATACCGTCAACCGGCTCTACATCGAGCGGACTCGGCAGATATTCAATTACTTTATCAAGCAGTACCTGAACTCCTTTATTCTTGAGGGCTGTACCACAGAGAACCGGAGTAATATCGCGAGCCAAAGTAGCTTTTCTGATGGCGCTATTAATTTCTTCTTCAGTAATCTCTTCTTCCATCAGATACTTTTCCATCAACTCATCATCATGATCAGCAATGTTCTCAAGCATCAGCTTTCTGAATTCGGCAGCTTTTGTTTTGAGGTCTTCCGGGATATCAACGATTTCATACTTCGCACCTAAAGACTCATCATCCCAAACAATTCCCTGCATGTTGATCAAGTCAACAACACCTTTAAAGTTTTCTTCAGCTCCAATTGGAATCTGAATAGGAATTGGGTTTGCGCTTAGCTTATCGCGCATTTGATCAATTACGTTGTAAAAATCTGCACCTGTACGGTCCATCTTATTTACAAACGCCATGCGCGGAACCTTATACTTGTTAGCCTGACGCCAAACAGTTTCAGATTGTGGCTGAACAGCACCTACAGAGCAAAACACTGCAACTGAACCATCCAACACACGAAGAGAACGCTCTACTTCAACGGTAAAGTCAACGTGACCCGGCGTGTCGATAATGTTAATTCTGTGATCCTTCCAGATACAGTGTGTAGCAGCAGATGTAATGGTAATACCACGTTCCTGTTCCTGCTCCATCCAGTCCATAGTGGCTGCACCATCATGAACTTCACCCATTCGGTGACTTCGTCCGGTGTAATACAGAACACGTTCCGTAACGGTTGTTTTACCGGCATCAATATGAGCCATAATACCGATGTTTCGCGTCCTGCGAATTCGGTCTATAATTTTCGGATCATTTTTTGTCGTTGCTTCTGACATGAAATTGTGTTTTAAAAACTAAAATTTTTAGAATCGGAAATGAGCAAAAGCTTTATTCGCTTCAGCCATTCGATGTGTTTCATCTTTCTTTCGAACCGCTCCGCCTTCATTTTTTGAGGCGTCAATCAATTCACGACTCAAACGAATAGCCATTGACTTGTCGGTTCTTTGACGAGATGCACGAATTAGCCATCTCATTCCAAGTGCTGTTCCTCTTTCGGAACGAACTTCCATTGGCACCTGGTAAGTAGCACCACCCACTCGGCGGCTTTTCACTTCTACTACCGGAGATGCATTAGACAGAGCCGTTCTGAATACTTCAATTGGCTCTTCACCGGTTTTTTCTTCAATAATTTCAAAAGCTTGATATAAAATCTTTCTTGCAACGCCTTTTTTGCCGTCACGCATCAAGCTATTCACAAACCGGGTAACCAATTTGTCATTAAATATCGGATCCGGTTGTATTTCTCTTTTTTCTGCTGTTTTTCTGCGCATAATCTCTAAAGATTAAAAATCCCTGTGTTAACCTTTTGGTTTCTTAGTACCGTAATGGCTTCTTCCCTGCTTACGATCGTCAACTCCGGCAGTATCGAGTGTACCACGAACAATGTGGTACCGCACACCGGGGAGATCCTTTACACGGCCACCTCGAATCAACACAATACTGTGTTCCTGCAAGTTATGACCTTCACCAGGGATATAAGCTGTTACTTCATAGCCATTCGTTAATCGAACTCTTGCTACCTTACGCAGAGCTGAGTTAGGCTTCTTTGGTGTTGTTGTATAAACACGGGTACAAACACCACGTCTTTGTGGGCAGTTCTGCAGCGCAGGTGATGTTGTTTTCTTCACCTTGCTTCGTCTGCCGTTTCTAATAAGTTGTTGTATTGTAGGCACGAGTTTTACCGGTTTGGTTTCGTAAAATCAAGAGCTGATAAAGATAGCAATTAAACCATCGTATATGCAAAATATTTATCAAACTTTTTTCCTTTTTGGTCTGAAAATTCTATATAGTATTCAAAACATATCATAAACGGCTATTTCAGTAAAAATAAATCATACAATTGTTATATAACACTATATCAATTTGAAGCTTCTTGATCTACATAATCTAAGTCAAAAAAGACTCTCTGCTTTACAATCCGCGGGAATACATCACCCCGAAGATTTACTGATGTTTTTTCCTCGCAGATATCTGGACAAGTCCAACTTTAAACCCATCGGATTACTCAGAGAATCCGGTGAGCCTGTATCTGTTGCCGGTAAAGTTCATTCAGTGAATGTGTCCGGCTATAAAAACAAAAAAAGACTGGAAGTTATTATTCAGGATAATAGCGGCTCTATGAAAGTTGCCTACTTCAAGGGGTGGAAGTATTTCATTAACCGGTTTAAAAAAGGAGAATGGGTAGCGCTTTATGGCACCGCTAAACGTTATGGCCGCTACATGAGCATGGCGCATCCGGAAGTGGATCAGATTTCAGGACCTGACGATGTTGAGCAGTTTAAAACCCTGACTCCCATCTATCCAAGCAACAAACATTTTTCTAAGGCTTACATCACCAATCAGCTGATTTCAGACTGGATTCAGCAAATTTTAAATTCAACCACTGTTCCTGAATTTTTACCCGACGATATTCTTGATCGATACAAATTCCCAAAAAGAGATCCGGCGTTCAGGGCTATTCATAAACCGGAGACTCAACAGCAGGCCAATAAAGCGCTGGAGCGTTTCAAGTATGAGGAGTTCTTTCTGTTTGAGCTGAGCATGGCCAAAATTAAAAACATCCGCATAACAAGGGCTGAAGGAAAAGTTTTAGAGCCCGGTGAACTCACAAAACGATTCTTTAACGAGCAGCTTCCATTTGAGCTGACCGACGGGCAGAAAAACTCATTAAAAGATATTCGTATAGATCTGCAGTCAGGAAAGCAGATGAACCGTCTGATTCAAGGCGATGTTGGCGCCGGCAAAACAGTTGTTGCTATAGGGTCCATGCTGATGGCTGTGGATAACGGTATGCAGGCAGCACTCATGGCACCTACCGAAATCCTCGCTGAGCAGCACTATCACACCATTAAAGATTTCCTGGAACCGCTGGGTCTTAATCACAGGTTAATTACGGGCAGCCAGTCTGCAGCTCTGCGTCGGGACATTCTGAGTGATATAGCCGGTGGAACGTGCCAGATTGCTGTGGGAACCCATGCCATCTTTCAGGATAAGGTAGAGTTTAACCGCCTCGGCCTGGCGGTGATTGACGAACAGCACCGCTTTGGTGTTAAGCAGAGAAATGAATTACTGCTAAAGGGTGATAGTCCCCACCTGCTTGTGATGTCTGCCACACCCATACCGCGATCCCTGGCTATGACCATCTACAGCGATCTAGACATCTCAATTATTGAAGGGCTGCCCGGCGGTCGCAAACCGATCAAAACAGCCGTACGAACAGATAAGGAACGCGCCGGTGTCTACAATTTCCTCGAAGAGAGCATCAAAAAAGGAGATCAGGCATATATCGTCTATCCGCTGATTGAGGAGTCTGAGGCGATGGACTTAAAAGATGCCACTATGGGTTTTGAGAAGTTGAAACAGCGATTTCCGGAGTTCCGGATCGGGCTGCTTCACGGGCGATTGAAACCTGAGGAGAAAGATGGAATTATGAAACGCTTTTCTGAGGGCGAAATAGATATTCTGGTTTCCACTACGGTAATTGAAGTGGGAGTGGACGTCCCAAATGCATCCATCATGATCATTGAACATGCCGAGAGATTCGGACTCTCGCAGCTTCACCAGCTTCGGGGCAGAATTGGACGAGGCAGAAAACAGAGCTATTGTATTCTGATGCCCGGACAGAAACTCAGTAAAGACGGCCGTTATCGCCTGAAGATGATGATCGACACCACAGACGGCTTTAAAATCGCAGAAGCGGACTTAAAACTTCGCGGGCCCGGAGATTTTCTCGGAACCAAACAGAGCGGACTTCCCGAATTCAGGTTTGGTGATATTGTGGAAGACAGAATCACACTGGAACAGGCAAAAAATGATGCTTGGCAGATTGTCCGAACTGATGATGAACTTTCAAAACCTGAACACAAATCCCTTAAGAAAGTCTTTGAGCCATACTTTAAGAAGAAAGCTGAATTTTTCGGGATTGGGTAGACAGTTCTACAGTTCTACAGTTCTACAGTTCTACAGTTCTACAGTTCTACAGTTCTACAGTTCTACAGTTCTACAGTTCTACAGTTCTACAAAAGACTAATCATCGTAACAGTAAACCTGCAATTGCAAACGGCTAAACTATTTTGTTCTCCCATCAACAATTTTATCATATTCCTCATCATTTGGCTCCCAAAGCTCCACCCGGTTCCCCTCTGCATCTATTATGTGCACAAACTTTCCATAGTCAAACTCTTCAATATCATCTATGATCTGAACTCCCTTCTTTTTAAGCTCTGCGACCATTTCCAACAGGTTTTCAACCCGATAGTTGATCATAAACTGCTGATCAGATGAACCGGCATATTTGGCATTTCTGCTGTTTACACTCCACTGTGTGAATCCTTTCTTTTCCGGATCGGCACTCTGCCTCCATTCAAAGTTTGTTCCGTATGCATCAGTATCAAGCCCCAGATTTTTGTTATACCACTCTTTCATTTTTTCGGGATCATCACACTTAAAGAAAATCCCGCCAATCCCGGTTACTTTTGTCATAGTTTTTTGAATTTAAGCGATTTGTTATTGTGAAAGATTGAAGATAAAATATCTATATCGCTCGACTGTAAATACAGTGTGTCGTTATTAAACCAATTTTATTCACTGACACCCTTCCCGCCTAATAGTGGTGAGGCTGTCCAAAAAGTGCACAAAGATGAAAACAAGCTTAAATAATTTAGCCAACAAATCCCTCTCTATTCGTTAGAGAGGGAAATAGCCTGCCTTCCGAAGCTTCAGCGCAGTCAGGGGTGAGTCTGAAAGAAAAGCCTAAATTATTTAAGCGGTGCTCGATGAAAAGTATCTTTTGGGACAGCCTCCTACTCCTCAGCCAGCTTTAGAATCTTTTCGTACTGCTCTTCGGTCACCTCGGTAATGGAAAGTCTGTTTCGCTTGAAAAGCTGCATCTCCAATAAATCTTCGTGTTCCTTCAGCTCATCACGGGTAACCGGCTTATCAAATTTCTGAATGAATTTCACATCAATCAGCTGCCACCGCGGATCACTCTCACTGCTTTTGGGATCGAAGTATTTACTGTCCGGATCAAACTGGAGCGGATCAGGGTATGGCTCGGTGCAAACTTCCATTTCCCCGGCAATTACGGGCGGTTTTACATTGGAATGGTAGAAAAACGCACGATCACCAATGTTCATTTCATCTCTCATGATGTTTCGGGCTTCGTAGTTTCTCACTCCGCTCCATCTAATCTGGCCGTCTCGTTTTAAGTCGTCAATACTGTAGGCGTACGGCTCGGATTTCATCAGCCAAAACTGTTTTTTACTCATCGATTAATCTTTTTGTAGTTTGATTTTTAATTTCAATTCAAGGTGAATTTTATGAATGAAAGAGTCCCGAAAACGTTCGGTAAGGGAGATATTCATCAATTATATTAAAATATCCTCTTGACACCCCTCTTAATCTCCCCTTTTTAGGGGAGAATTGTTTAAATCAGTTTAAGTTTTCTTATATAGAACTCAAGTTGACTTACATTCGTGATTTTAACAGGGGCAATAACCTGATCATTCCGTTGAAATTAGCCATGCATTCAACAAATCCAAAGCCTGAAAAACCTGTACTGTTCTGGAGCGGCGGCAAGGATTCCTATCTCGCACTGTTAGAGTGGCAGAATCAGTCTAAACCAGACCCCATTTTGGTCACAACTTTTGATGATGAATCCGGAGTAGTGCCGTATCAGGAAATACCGGTAAGCCGAATTCAGCGTCAGGCATTACAATTGGAACTCCCGCTTATCACCATTCCGCTATCGCATCCGGTTGATAATCAGTCATACCTTTCAGCTTTGAAGATCGAATTTACAGCCGCTCCATTTTCGGTTAAGGATCTGATTTTTGGTGATCTTCACCTGCAGGATATCCGTCAGTGGAGAGAACAGGAATTTGGAAAACTTGGATTTCAAACTCACTTCCCAATTTGGGGAAAATCTCCGGCTGAGCTGCTTTCCATGCTTGATGAACAACCCGTAGAAATTCGAATCCGAAGTGTGAGCAGGGAATTTCGGGACTTCATCAAACCGGGAACCCTATTTGATCAAAAATTTATCCATTCTCTTCCGGATTCAATCGATCCATTTGGAGAACACGGGGAGTTTCATACCGAAGTCATTTTCTTATAACCGGCGGCACCTCTACGAATACCGCTCGATATACCAGCGTACGGTTTCCGCCAGTTTCTCCATGAAATTCTCTGACGGCGCCCATCCCAGTTCGTCTTTAATTTTTTGTATATCCACGGAATATCTGAAATCGTGTCCCGGACGATCTTTTACAAAAGTGATCAGATTCTGATAATCATCCTCCGGCCCTTCCCCAACTTCCCGGTTCAGGATATCACAAATAGAACGAACCAGATCGATATTTTTCCACTCATTTTCACCGCCAATATTGTAGTGCCCGCCCGCCTTTCCATTTTGAAAAACCGTCATCAGTGCCGAGCAGTGATCTTTCACATAAAGCCAGTCACGTACATTCTCACCACTCCCATAAACGGGAATTTCTTCTTTCTTCAAAGCCTTTCTTATTACGGTGGGAATCAGTTTTTCATCATGCTGATGCGGACCGTAATTGTTAGAGCAGTTGGTTATCACCGTATTCAAACCAAAGGTGTGAAAATATGATCGTACTATCATATCGCTCCCCGCTTTTGAAGCAGAGTATGGAGAGTTTGGCGCATAGGGTGTGGTCTCCGTAAAGGAACCCTCATCCCCGAGCGTGCCGTAAACCTCATCTGTTGAGACGTGCAGAAATCGTTTTGGGCTATCCGGATCGGATTCAGCACTGTTCCAGAACTGCCGACACTCTTCCAGGATGTTAAACGTGCCCACCACGTTGGATAGAATAAAAGGTTCCGGTCCCTGAATGGAGTTGTCTACATGAGATTCGGCCGCGAGATGAAATACCCCGTCCGGTTTCCAGGTTTTAACCGTCTTTTGAACCGCTACCCGATCTACCAGATCAAGCTTTTTGAAATGATAACGGCCCGACTGTTTCAAGGGAGCCAGGTAGTTAATATCTGATGCGTAAGTGAGTTTATCGAGATTTAAAATCTCAACATCAGGATAGTTTTCATGCAGAAAAAGGATCAGGTTTGAACCTATGAATCCCGCGCCACCCGTTACAATTAATTTCATGTTCTTCGGTCTAATTTCTTTAGTTCAATACAATTTTATTGATAATCGTCAGTTTGAGCGCAGATTCGACCGCTTTTTTGGTCGGATCGGAGTCGAAAACACATTTCGACTTCATTTCGAGGAAAAAGCACCTTCGAAATTGCGCTCAATGTGACGTATTGCATCATTTGAGGCATCTTTATCTTAAATAGTGTTTATAAAAAACTCATAGTGTCCTAAGAAACCGTCAAGATCAAGGCGCGCGATGGTCAAAAAAGCGGAGTGTACTATGTGTACATAAGCATTTTTTGAGCAAGTGCTCCTCTTTTATCCCGCGAAGCGAAACGCAGAGATTGTCGTTTTCTTGGAGACACTAAATAGATTAAAACAGATCCTGCTCATCCATTTCACTCAAATAAGGCAGATTTTTGTCTTTATCTGATAAAATCGGGCTCTCCACTTTCCAGTTGATATTGAGTTCGGGATCGTCCCATTTTATTCCCCGTTCCAATTTTTTGTTGTAGTAATTGTTGCATTTATAGTAAACCGTCGCCTCATCGGAAAGGACCGAAAAGCCGTGTGCAAAGCCTGATGGTATGAACATCATATACCGATTTTCACCGCTCAATATTGTAGAAAAGTGTTGTTTGTACGTTGGTGAGTTTTGCCTCATATCCACAGCCACATCAAGAATTTTTCCATTAGGCACCATCACCAATTTTCCCTGCGATGCCGGCGGCAGCTGATAGTGCAGCCCTCGGATTGTTCCCTTTTTTGATACCGAGATATTATCCTGAACAAACTCAAACTCGAGTCCGTGTTCTTTAAATAGCTCCACGCGGAATGTTTCCAGGAACTCTCCTCTTTCATCCTTAAAACTTCGTGGCTTTATCAGCCATACGTGGTGTAGTTTTGTCTCTTCAAATTTCATAATGAACGATTTAGTTTTTCTAAAAGAACCGACAATCCCTCTTTCCAAGCAACTACTTTTAACCCTTCTTTTTCCAGTTTTTGATTGGACAGAAGTGAAAACGCAGGACGCTTAGCCTTTGTGGGAAATTCGGATGAAGGAATTCGATGCAGTGTGATCTCAACATTAGCCTGCTTGAAAATTTCTTCGGCAAAATCCGCCCAGGAAATCCTCTCCTTTGAACTGATGTGATACACCCCCGATTTTCCGGCATTTAGCAGCTGAAACGTTTTTTCAACCACATCAAACGTAAAGGACGGGCTTCCTTTTTGGTCGTCTACAACTGAAAGTTCATCCCGCGTTTCTGCAAGCCGAAGCATGGTTTTTACGAAGTTGTTACCGAAAGGACCGCAAAGCCACGAAACCCGAATAAGCAGGCAGTCCAATTCGCTCTTTTCGATAACTATCTCACCTGCCCGTTTAGATCTGCCGTAAGCGTTGACGGGCCGCTTTTCTCCATCTTCAGGATAACCGTCGGGAAACTTACTCCCATCTTCAAAGTTGCCGGGAAACACATAATCCGTGCTGAAGTGAACCAATTTACAGTTATAATCCAAACAGGCATTGACCAGATGCTCAACTCCACCTTCATTCACAGAATGGGCCAACTCCTCTTTATCCTCAGCTTCATCCACGTTGGTATAGGCCGCACAGTTAATCACAACATCCGGCCGGCACTCCTTTATTCTGTTTCGAACCTGTTCGCTATCGGTGATATCCATTTTCTTTGAACCAAAGGCATCAAACGGTTTTCCTTTCAATTCCAGGAACTGAATCCACTCCCTTCCCAGCTGACCGTTCGCTCCGGTAATCAAAAACTTCATATCATTTGTTTTTTGTAGTGAGTTGGTTCGCTCTCTTGTAGGAGTCCGGCGTACCGGCATCCGTCCACCAACCTTCTAAAATTGAATATTTCATACGCCCGTTTCGAATGTAGTAATTATTCACATCGGTGATTTCCAGCTCACCGCGGTCAGACGGCTCCAGGTTTTCAATAACATCAAAAACATCCGGCGGGTAGAAATAGATACCGGTAACGGCATAGTTCGATTTAGGCTCATCAGGTTTCTCCTCAATCCCGATAATCTTATCTCCGTCCAGCTCCGCCACACCAAACCGCTGCGGATCATCAACCTCTTTAATCAAGATTTGGGCGCTGTTTTCCTCAAAGTCTTTTCTGGCGTCACTCAAATCCGACTCGAAGATATTATCGCCCAGAATAACCGCCATCGAATCATCACCGACAAAGTTACGTGCCAACCCCAGGGCCTGGGCAATACCTCCTGCCTCATCCTGAACTTTATAGGTAAACCGGCATCCAAAATCCTTTCCCGAGCCGAGAAGATTTACCACATCGCCCATATGTTCGGTGCCGGTAACAATCAGAATCTCCTCAACTCCTGCGCCGGTCAGTTTCTCGATCGGATAATAGATCATCGGCTTGTTTCCAACAGGAAGCAGGTGCTTGTTTGTCACTTTCGTAAGCGGATAGAGCCGTGACCCTGTTCCGCCTGCCAATACAATTCCTTTCATACTCTTTCGTTGATTTGAAGTGCCTTTAAACCAATGTAGTGCATTAAAATTAATTATATCTTACAGTCAGACATAATAGCATTCTAATTCTGTTCAACAAGGCATACTCTGTATCTTATTTAATACCCAATTGCACAAGGTATTCACTCTTTTTGAAGGTATGAGAAACTCTCTGTCGATAAAAATTTTAATCTACCTATTCTCACTTCTGCTCACAGGAGGGCTATTTAATCAAGCCTATGGGCAGGACAGAGCCGTTCAGGATACGATCAGCAGCTCAAGGAACTGGCAGCCAATGCCAACAGAGTTGAAAATCAGTACTGCTTCAAAGCAGATGAACCTGCAGATTCCTTCCACTCAATCCCTCACAACACCGGTAAACGGCTTTTCAGATGAGTTTGCACCGGCAAACTGGACATTTGATGCTGATGGCGGTAACGGAAGTGTCAATACCGGCAATGCACCAAATTCAATTCAAGTTTAATAAGTTCAGACAATCAATCAGGTGCGGCTAATAACACCACCTACTGTATTACTATTCCGGGCAGCAACGAGGGAGTTTTAGAGTTTGATTGGGACTATGAATCCAATGATGTTGATGGCCCTCTTTATGACCCATTTGGCTACATCGTAAATGGAAATGTTACACAATTAACCGATGATAATGGGGCAGATATTCAAGCCGGAAACGTTAGCTTCACAATAAATGCCGGTGATCAGTTCTGTTTCCTGGCACGATCTGCCGACCAACAGTTTGGAAGAGCCGAAACTGTTGTTAACAATTTCAGTTTTACTCCACCTGCTCCAACAGAAGAAAATGCTTTTACCACATCCGGCACTTGGACGGCTCCCGAAGGAGTATTCGAAATTACCGTTGAAGCATGGGGTGGCGGTGGCGGTGGCGTTTCATTTAATGCACATGGCGGAGGCGGCGGAGGCGGAGGTGCTTATGCCAGTAACGTTATTAGCGTTATTCCTGGAAACACTTACAGCTTTACCATAGGAAATGGAGGAAGTGCTAATGAGAACGGTGGCGACACTTTTTTTGAAGACGGAGCTCTGTTATTAGCTGCAGGTGGTTCTACAGGGACTGAAGATAACGGAGGGTTGGGTGGTTCTATAGCAAATAGTACCGGCAACATATTATTTTCCGGAGGAAATGGAGGTGACGGACTTAGAGGTGGAGGGCCTTCAAACAGACGTACCGGCGGTGGAGGTGGTGGCTCCGCGTTTGAAACTGCTTCTGGAGGTGATGGAGTTGACGGAGGTAGTAACAATCCGGGAGAAGGTGGTACCGGAACCGGTAATGGTGGAAATGGTGGACCTGGTGAAGGAAACGGATTACCCGGAGAAATTCCCGGCGGTGGTGGAGGCGGTAGCGGTGCTGAAGGTATCGGCGGTGCCGGAGCCGATGGCCAAATCATCATTACATTTGAACTTCCTGTACAACCCGACCCAACTCAAACCACTATTGCCGCTGATCCTGATATCTTAGTAGCAGATGGTACTTCTACCTCAGACATCACAGTTCAAGCCGTTGATGAAGACGGAAATAACATTACAGATGGTGGAGAAACAGTCACTCTCTCTGCTACTGATGGAACCTTGAGTCCGGTAACAGACAACGGCGACGGCACCTATACTGCAACATTTACGTCATCAACCAACCCCGGAGTTGTCACCATTTCCGGAACAATTAATGGCGACACAATCACCGACACAGCCGAAATCGAGTTGACGCCTGCTTCCGGCTCAACTTACTACAGCATTCAAAGCGGAGACTTCGACAATCCGAATGTCTGGTCTTTTACCGGTCACGATGGCGATCCTGCCGGATTTGCACCGGGATCCAGTGACATTATCTTCATTGGCGGTAACAACAACACAGACCACACCATCACGCTTGTTGACAACTTCACATTAAATGAGCCCGGCGAACTTAACGTGGTTGACACCGGAGACGGAGCCGGTATTTTATCGACCGAAAGTTTTGTGGTATCCGGCACGGGCGAATTTACCCTCGAAAATAGCGCAACATTGGAAATTGGATCAGCCGACGGTATTTCAATCACCGCCTCAACCGGAAACATTCAAACCGGCACCCGGAATTTCGGTGTAGAGGCAAACTATGTGTATAACGGTCAATCAGAACAAATTACCGGAGATGCACTTCCAATTGATGTAAACAACCTTACCATTGATAATGCCAACAATGTACTGGCTAGTCAGTCATACCGTGTTAATGGTACGCTAAATCTGCTCAACGGTGCTTTCGTGATCGGGGACGGATTATCTTTAATTGCCAATAATAAAAATGTCACTTCCGGCGAACTGACCTATCAGTTGGAAATATACGGCCAGCCCGGATACCGAATGTTATCATCACCTATCGCAGCAGACTTTGATAATTTTTTGAGCGGAGTTCTTACTCAAGGTTTTACGGGCTCTTCACTTACCGGCGACTTGCAACCTAATGTACTTTGGTATGAGGAGTCTTTTGAAGGTACGGATAATCAGCGATGGCGGGCCCCAACTGATGCTGCCAATCAAATTGTGCCCGGGAGAGGGTATTTTGTCTACATGTTTGGTGATGTGGATAGTGACTCACGGTATAATGATCCATTACCCTACCTCCTGGAGGTAAACGGACAGGAAAATGAGGGTACAGGTGGGCAAATTGACCTGAACGTAACTTATACTGCTGAGGCGGACACCGGATGGAATATGGTTGGAAATCCATATGGTTCGGCAATAGACTGGGATCACCCATCCTGGACCAAAACAAATATTAATCCCACAATTTATGTGTGGGACCCCAATACAAATCAGTATTTAACCTGGAACGGCAGCGTTGGGGATATTGATGATGGCATTCTTGCGCCTTTCCAAAGTTTTTGGATAAAGGCTAATGAAAATCCGGAGCTTATTGTAAGTGAAGACGCGAAAACTTTTGGCGGTTCATTTGCCGGGAAAGCTGCTCAGCAGGAAAATACTCCTCTCATAAGCATCAATGCCAGATACTCCAGGAGGTATCAATCCACCGCACACTTCTCCTTCAGCGAATCGGCCAGCTACGGGCTTGATAATTCCGACGCTTACAAACTCTTACCACCACCCGGAGTAAGCGATTATTTAGAGGTTTACTCCCTTACGAATCGTAATGATCGGCTTGCAACAAATCATTTGCCACGCCGATTTGGTTCGAAAATCACCATTCCATTCAGCATAAACGCATATAAAGACGGTTTCCCGATTTCTGATGACATTGAACTTAATTTCTCAAACTTTGAAAATATACCGGAGGCCTGGGAAGTTGAGTTGGTAAACCTTCAAACCGGCCAAACGTATAATGTCAGAGATTCAAAAAAAGTATTGGTAGATATGAGCCATCTTGCAGATCAATCAGATGGAACTCGACATAAGACAGGGTATGAAGTTATAACCAGAGATAGTGATAGCCATATACAGTTCGAGTTAAATATCAATCCGGGCTCTGACGCTGCAGATCTGCCAAACTCATTTGAACTGAAACAAAATTATCCTAACCCATTTAATCCATCAACAAGAATTCGGTTCAATCTTCCAATACAGAGTGAAGTCAGATTTGAAATTTATGATATGCTTGGTCGTAAAGTAGCTACCATCATCGACGAAACCCTTTCTGCAGGTAGCTATGAAAGAGTTTGGGATGCGTCGAACTTATCCAGCGGTGTTTACATCACCAGATTAATCACTTCCAAAGGTGTATTCACTAATAAAATGACTCTCATCAAGTAGTTTTCTACAACCTTCTACTCCACCAACTTTCTATACTCCGATGTATTTGCCGGGTCTGCGTCGCTCAAAATGTTATATGCAGCCGTGCGAATGGCAGGAGATGCGTCTATCAGTGCGGCAACAATCTCCAGATATTTTGCACCAAAAAAGAGATCATAAAGATAGTTGTTACTCGTCACTCGTTTATTTTCCCTGATAAGATCCAGCGCCTCAACAATTTCGTTTCTGGCAAGCTCTTCCTGTTGCGTAAATTGATCCAGTCCCAAACGGTGATATCGGTAGTAAGCACTTCTAAAATCCCTGTACGACGAATTGGTTAAATCGTTAATCAGCCCGAAGCGATTCCGTTGTGCTCCTATCGATCTGCCCCATCCCTGTGCACCGGTATTCTGAGCAATTTCAAAAATACTCAGTGCAGAATTGAAGTGTGGTGACCCTCCTAAATCTGAGAAACTGTCGTAGTCATAACCCAAAATGATGTATGCGTAAAAATCCAGGAAACTGGTTAAATCATCAAACTGCAGATCATCAAAAATCAGGCTTTTGTTTCTGGAATAGTTAAATCGCCAGGCACTGTCGTTGATCACCATCAGTGTTGTTTGCCGATTTGTATTGTAAATGGGCCGGCTTGCTGAGATGACTGCTTCTGCCGTAAAATTGGAATTACCATCGACATCCGTCAGCAGGATCTGGATATTGCACCGAATCCTTTCATAGTCCTCATAACGATCATTTGTCCACCTGTTTTCATTCATATATCGCTCGATGGCGGGTGCCAGTTCAGAAACGTATTCAGTTGAACTTCCGCTTATCTGGCGGTCGTTAACCGTCACCGAACAATTAAGCTCCTGCGCATTTAAACTTTTCAGATTAACCGTTAAAGTCAAAAGAAGCAGAACGTTAACAAAAATTGAAATTTGAAGTTTATCCTTCATATTCAGATAATATAGGTTCTTAAAACGAAATCAATAGAGAATGATAAAGAGGACTCCAATAATATCCCTTTTTATTTTAACATTATCAGTGGCTTTCTGTTTTGGCGTATTTTCTGAAACAATGGCACAATCTGTAATGGGAGCAAAATCGATATCGATGGGGCAAACAGGTGTTGCGCTGCCCGAATCGGAATGGTCGGTTTTTAACAACAATGCCCTCCTTTCAACGGAGAGAAATACGGTTTCATTTTACGGCTTCCGGTATGTGGGCATTGCAGAAATTACAGACATGGCAGCTGCAGCTACGGTTCAAACGAATTTTGGCACGATTGGAGCAGGCGTACACCGCTATGGTTTTAATCTTTTTAATGAGAACCGATTTTTACTCGCCTATAAAAACAGCGAGGACAGATTTCACTACGGAGTGTCCGTCTCCTACGTTCATGTTTATCAGGGTGAAGATTATGGATCAGCGAGCGCTTTTGGACTGGATTTAGGCCTAGCCGCAGAAATAACCGAATCACTCTGGATGGGTGCGCGGGCTACAAATGTAAATCAACCCGCCTATGGAGACACCGACGAAGATCTTCCACGTGAGTTAGCGGCAGGTTTCAGCTATAAACCCGCTTCATCTGCGCAGATTACCGCCGAAATTGTAAAAGACATTAAATTTCCACTCTCCTTCAGAACCGGGCTGGAGTTTGAAATTTTCACTTCATTCTTTACCCGGGCCGGAATTTCTACTAAACCATCCACCTATTCTTTCGGATTCGGTTACGGCAGTGATCGTTGGGCTGTAAACTTTGCCCTTCAGCAGCATAATCCACTTGGGATGAGCCCGGCTCTTGATCTATCCATACGAATTTAAAACCGGCCGGATCATGACACTACTCACTGCATCTCATCATACAAACCAATTCACTTTCAGGGCTATTCAAATTGTCGTGCTAAGCTTCTTAATCACTTTTCTGTTTTTTGAAAGTGCCGCTGCCCAACAACAGGACTCAACACAAACCCGGATTGAACGGGATATTGAGCGTGCACTTGAGGAGTTTGACGGTGAGGAAGTCGACCAGAATCTTGAAGAACTTCTCGAATTTCTGCAAAACCTGGCTAACAGCCCGTTGAACATTAACCGTGCCGGTATAGATGAGCTTTTACAGGTACCGGGACTAAATTTTCGTCTCGCTCAAAACATTGTGGAGTATCGAAACAGAGAGGCTCCTTTTGAAGAGGTGGATGATCTCATGAATGTGTCCGGAATCGGACAGGCAACGCTCAACCAAATCCGCCCCTATGTAACAGTGAGTAGAGGATTGGACCGAGGAAAGGATCTCTATCTGAATCCTCGCTATTGGACGCGGAACAGTCGTGTTGAAGGATTCAGCCGCTACCAGCAGGTTCTGGAGGAGCAACGTGGATATCAGCGCCCGGAAACTTTGGGAGGATTTGTCGGAAGTCCTGTGAAGTACTATCAGCGGTTTCGCTATACGAGCAATCATCTCTCACTGAATCTCACCCAGGACAAAGATCCCGGCGAACCACTTGAGCATCCCGGAGATTTCGACTACGCCTCCTGGCATATTGCACTTCAGGATAACGGTCGGCTCAGGGATTTAATCATCGGTGACTTCAGTGTTGCATTTGGTCAGGGACTGCTGCTTTGGAGTGGCGGAGCTTTTGGAAAAGGCAGTGAAGTAATCGGAACCCCCAATAAAAATGAGCGGGGAGTTCGCCCGTTTACATCAGCACAGGAGATGATCGGGTTCAGAGGAATTGCCGCAACGTACGGCAACCGATTACAACTCACCGGTTTCTATTCAAACCGGCAGCGTACAGCTTCTGAGATCGACGAAATCTATATCCGCTTCCCCACCGAAAGTGGCTACCACAGAACCTTGAATGAACGTGAAAGACGACTAAATATAGGCCAGGAAACTTTTGGAGGAAGAGTCAGGCTTCAGGTTCCGTACGGATTTTTCGGTGTATCCGGTTTTCATAACCGGTTTGAAAGACCCGTTCAGGCAGGAACACTCCCCTGGCAGATCAACAACTTTTATGGACAGACACTGAGCGGTTACTCTGCAGACTTCAGGCTGCTTGCCGGGCCTGCGCTTCTGTTTGGTGAAGCCGCTTACACGGATAACGGAGGTTACGGAGTGCTCGGCGGTACTGAATTAAAACTGGGAGATCGCACCGATGCCGTTGCGGTTTATCGCTATTATGAACCTTCATTTCAGTCCATTTTTGGTTCAGGATTCGGGGAACAATCGGGAAACCCGGGAAATGAAGAGGGTTTTTATCTGGGGCTTAGACACGATCTGAGCTCACAGGTTCGAATCAGTTCCTACATCGATCAGTTTCGATTTCCGGCTGCCCGTTTCCAGCAGCGCCAGCCTTCTTCGGGATATGACTGGCTCTCTTTGATTGAATACAGCCCAAACCGGGATTTGCAGTTTTACGCTCTTTTCAGATATAAACTCCGGGAAGAAGAGTATGCCGATTTTGATGAGATGGGAAGAGAGCTCAGGGTTTTAGGCGAAACACACAGAACAGGAGCAAGATTTCAGGCAGAATACCAGGTAAATCCCTCAATTAGACTGCGCACCCGCTTTGATATGGTCAGAGCCCGCTCCACTCCGGAAGACGCCAGTTGGGGCTATCTTGTTTTTCAGGATATTCGATTCTACCCGTTTCAAAACTTCAGGATCGACGCCAGGATAACCCTGTTCGATACGGATAATTTTGATTCAAGGGTGTTCCAGTTCGAAAACGATCTGCTTTACGTTCTTTCCAATGCCATGCTGTTCGATCGCGGACAGCGGATGTACATGGTCATAAACTACCGGGCAGCCTCGTGGCTGGACTTCTGGCTGAAAGCGGCAACCACCGTTTACGATAACCGTGATGTCATCAGCAGCGGAAACCTTGAGATTGACGGAAACCGCCGAAGCGACATTGGAATTCAGGCAAGGGTTAGATTTTAAATTCAAATCAAGCTTAAGCACGCCCAATCTATTCGTCAAATCCTATAATACCGGTTTATATACCATTCCTTTTTCGCTGATCAAGTCAAATTATATATTTAATTAATTAGTCAATTTTATTATTTATGACTTATTAATTAACTAAAAAGCGCTTCCAAAATAAAATCTATTGCAAACCTGAGGATTTATAGCATTATTTATAATGTGTTAAAACTTTAGAAGTTCTCAAAAAGCCCCTCCCTGTTATGGATCACTTCAACTATTTTAAAGATAAATCTTCCTGTGGCGTTGGTTTTATTGCCAGCAGAAATAATGAGTATTCACACAAAAACCTGCAGAAAGCACTCCATGCACTCAGCTGTGTAGAACACCGCGGGGCGTGCAACGCCGATTTTATCTCCAGTGACGGCGCCGGGATTATGACAGACATTCCCTTTGGACTGTTCGGATATGAAAAAGGCGAGGTGGCTGTGGCGACAATATTTGCTCCACACTACAGCCAAAGGAGAAGAAAAGCTCTTAGAATTTTTGAAGATACGTTTCAGTTTTACGGCCTGGAAGTACTGGAGTATAGAACCGTTCCGGTAGATGTATCTGTGCTTGGCGACATCGCAAAGGAGTCGATGCCCTACATATTACACGCTATTATAAAAAGGCCGGCCCACTGCCGCACCGACAGCTCGTTCGATAAGCTGCTTTTCACAGCTAAACAGATGACCCGCACCAAGGAGAAGGATCAGGGGATTGTTCGAGAATTCTTTTTCACCTCTCTGTCGGCGCGCACCATTGTTTATAAAGCGCTTACCAAGGCAAACTCTCTCAAAGACTTTTACCTCGATCTTCAAAATCCCGATTTCAAAACACGGTTTGCGCTTTTTCATCGCCGTTTTTCAACCAATACCAAAACTTCGTGGGATAAAACCCAACCATTCCGAATTATCGCCCATAACGGGGAGATAAACACCATTACAGGGAACCGGTCCTGGGCCATATCCAGGGAGAAATATCTTGGTGTGCCAAAGGATGAGCTTCTTACAAGGCAACAGATTAGTGACTCCGGCAGCCTTAACGAGATGGTTGAAGCCCTCACCTACCGAAGCAGTATTCCTTTTGTGGAAGACATTCTCGCTATTATGATTCCACCTGCAAAACAGGGAAACAGTTTTTATAAATTCTGGAGCCGGGCAATGGAACCCTGGGATGGCCCCGCGTTTATTTCATACTCGGATGGATCATCCATTGGCGGGCGTCTCGACAGAAACGGGTTTCGACCTTGCCGCTGGATTATGACTGACGAGCATCTCTATCTGAGTTCAGAAACCGGATCGTTCGAAATTGATCCCGCAGCTGTAAAAAGAAAAGGCACACTCCAGGCCGGTAACGGTATTAAAATGGAGCTCGAAAACGGCAAAATCCACTTCCGGGATCCAAGCTACTCGCGTGAAAATTACGATGCCGATTTTGAGCACCGACTCGAACATCTGAAACCGGGAATAATTACCGAAGAAGATAACAGCCGGGTTAATAAGCACCTGTTTAAATACACCCGCGAGGATATCGAAAATCTGCTGGTGCCCATGATTACAGACGGTAAAGAACCGATCGGTTCGATGGGTGACACAGCCAGGCCGGCTCTGTTTTCGGATCAGCCCCGTTCCTTTTTTGACTATTTTTATCAAAACTTTGCCCAGGTGACTAACCCTCCACTCGACTATATTCGCGAGAAGATGGTCACCGACCTGAGCATGTACCTCGGAAAACGGCCGAACATATTCTCACCCAAAGAGCTGATACCACAATTTCCCGGCTTTGAAATCGAATCACCGCTCCTTTCTTTGGGGCAGATGAAAACGCTCAGAGGCATTAACAAATCGCCGTCCAGAATTTTAACGGCTGAATTTGAGATGACGTTTTCCAGAGATCATGGTGAAGTCGGGTTCAGATCGGCCATCAGGAATATAACCGGCAAAGCGATAAAGGCGGTTAAAGACGGTGCCACAATCCTGATCATTTCAGATCGAAATGCAACGTCCAAACAACCGCCTATACCAAGCCTTTTAATGCTTCGGTCTCTGGTGAACGCGCTCAATGAATCGGGCCTGCGGCTTAACGCATCTATTGTGGTTGATACGGCCGAGGTAAAAAATACGCACCAGTTTGCCGCACTTGTAGGTTTTGGAGCCACCGCTGTTTGTCCGTACAAGGCACTTGAATTTGCAAGATTCGGAGACCATAGAAAATTCAAAAATCTTGATTCAGACATTCGCGAAGAGAACGTAATTAAAGCGTTCAACACCGGACTACTCAAGATTATGTCGAAATCAGGTATTTCTGTAGCTCGCAGCTATCAGACTTCAAAACTGTTCACCGCACTGGGGATTGGCAAAGAGTTGAAAGATCTGTTTTTTCCCGGGCTTTTCTCTCCGGTGATGGGCATTGAAATTGAAGAAGTAGTGCGTCAAATTAACGCCACCTCCGAATTTTCTGAAGAGATGGCGGATGATGATAAGCCAATCCACACCTTTCTCTTCAAAGAACACAACAGAGGTACGAAAGGTGAAAAACATTCTATGACGAACACCCAGTCGAAGATTGTTCACAAACTGGTTCGTGACAAAAATCTCTCTCTGGATGATATCGAACTCTACAATGAATACTTAAAAGCCGGCAAAGATTCCGATCCTGTAAATCTCAGAGATCTTTTCACTTTTAAAGAAGCCGGCGATCCTATTGAATTGGAGCAAGTAGAACATCGGAGTAAGATCCTTCAGCGGTTTGGGTCCGGAGCCATGAGTTTTGGCGCCATCAGTGCCGAATCGCAGCGCGATATCTTCCTCGCAATGAGAGAAATTGGGGGGCGGTCGAACAGCGGTGAAGGGGGCGAAAATCCATATTACTACACTCTCGGTATTTCCGCATCTACAAAACAGGTAGCCAGTGGACGATTTGGAGTTACGGCCGAGTATTTGATGGCCGGAAATGAGTTTCAGATCAAAATTGCCCAGGGTGCCAAGCCGGGTGAAGGCGGTCAGCTGATGGGAGTCAAAGTAAATGAAGATATTGCCTTTGCACGTCACAGTGAGCCAGGATTCGATCTTATTTCTCCTCCGCCTCTGCACGATATATACAGTATTGAAGATCTCAAACAGCTTATTTACGAACTCAAGCAGATCAAGCCATCCGCAAGAGTAAACGTAAAGCTGGTTTCCGGTGAAAACATTGGGACGATTGCCGTTGGTGTTGCCAAAGCCGGAGCCGACGTAATTCACATTTCAGGCGGAGACGGCGGAACAGGAGCCGCAACCCTCACATCAATGAAACACGCCGGACTTCCCTGGGAAATCGGTTTGTTTGAAGTTCATAAAACTCTTTGCAAACACGGCCTCAGAGAATTTGTAGAATTGCGGACAGATGGAGGACTCCAATCCGGAGCTGATATTGTTTCTGCGGCCATTCTGGGCGCTGAAGGGTTTGACTTCGGTAAACTTCTGTTGATTGCAGAAGGCTGTGTAATGGCTCGAATTTGTGAAAAAAATACCTGTCCAACGGGTATCGCCACGCACAACCCAAAATTCAAAGCCAAGTATAAGGGCAAGAAGGAACATGTAGTAAAAATGCTTGAGTTTCTCGCGGAAGATGTGAGACGTCATCTGGCATCAATGGGTGTGGACTCACTGGACCAACTGATTGGCCGCGTTGATCTGCTAAAGGTTAAAGAACACCATCAGGAATTGGTAGAGTCCAGAAATATTGACCTGGGATATTTTTCTTCAGACGCAGAGGATAATCTCCATCAATACAACAATCAAAGCAACCCGTTTAACGAGGGAATCAGCAAGTTTAATGAACTCTTTTTCGAAAGGTGTAAAGATGTTGTTGAGAACGAAGAAGAGTTCGAATATAGCGGGCTCATCCATTCCACAGACAGGGCAGCACTTGCAACTCTTTCCGGAGCTATGGCGGCACGAGTTTCACGGAAGAGAATGGCGGAAATTGAAGAAAAAGGTGAAGCTGAATCAGACCATCGCTTTAACGGCAAAATAGATCTGGAATTTACCGGAAGTGCCGGCCAGGGTTTTGGAGTATTCCTGAATGAAGGACTGCATGTAAAACTTTGGGGCGAAGCGAACGACTCTGTCTGCAAGGCGATGTCGGGCGGGACAATGGTGATCAATCCATTCAAAGAGACACAGTATAATCCGTCTGAGAATGCCATTATTGGGAATTGTGCTCTGTACGGAGCCACGGGCGGAACCATGTACGTTCACGGAATTGCCGGCGACCGGTTTGCCGTGCGAAACAGTGGAGCTGTGGCTGTTGTGGAAGGAACCGGAATGCATCCCTGTGAATATATGACGAACGGCTCTGTGGTGATTCTCGGATCCGTTTCCAGCAACGTGGGCGCCGGAATGACCGGTGGTGTGCTTTATTTAAGACGCGATCAGGTTCACCAGATAAATGAGGAGTATGTAACTCCGCTTGAACTCGATAATCATTCCTCCGAAGAACTTAAAAAGCTGATCACTGATTACTTTGCCAAAACAAATAGCGAGACAGCAAAAATGTATCTCGAAAACTGGCTCGAACAAAAGAAGCAGTTTGTAAGGCTAAAGCCCAATGGCGTAATTGCAAATACAGAAGCCGAAGAAGAGGATGGGGATGAGGATAAAAAGCAGGTTTCTTTGAAAAAAGCAAAGACATAAAAAAAGGCCTCTTTAACATTTATTAAAGAGGCCTGATACTTTTTTCTGAGCTCAGTTATACAGTGAGCATTTTATTTATTTAACGTAAGTTCGATATAAAGTTCAGGCACTGTCCAAAAAAGTGTGTCTGGTCTCAGATCTCCTTATGGATCTATTGGATTGCATCTGGGAATAAAGTTTGGTCAAATTTAAAATTATAAATTGGATATTGGTAGGTCGTTTCTTCGGTGTCAATAGCCATTTTCCCTAACAGCAACAGGGCCGATTCAACCGACGGCAGCGCATTGCGAATTTTCAGACTCCTGCGAAATTTTTTATTCAGTCGTTCGATCCAGTTAGTGGTATAGATCATGGATTGGATTCGCCGGTCAAAATCCAGATAGGTAAAATAGTAGTCCATGTCTTCATCGCCAACCAGACGCTTGATCGCATCGTATTTTTTGCCCCATCGCCTGGCAAACTCGTTAAACTTCTCGAGAGCCTGTCTGCGGGTATAGTTGCGCTGTCCGGTCAAAAATACCTCCCTGAGATCCTCGGCTACAGCGTCCTTATCGGATGCTTTGACCTTGGTTTGAATGTTTCGCTTAAAATGCGTCACACATTTTTGATGACGGGCCGCAGGGAAAGCTTTATGGATAACCTGATCAAGCCCTGGTAGCCCGTCGGCGATGACCAGATCGGTCTGCGCAAGTCCTCTGTCCTTTAACGATTCCAGAAGCTCACTCCACCCAGAAGGGGATTCGCTGGGAAGGTTCGTTATGGCCAAAACCTCTCGCTGCATCTGTTCTGTAAGGCCCATCACGACGTAAAAGGCCTCACTGCTGACGTGTCCTCGGCGAACTTTCTTGTGAATGGCATCGACCAAGATCACCGGGTATCGCCCGGCCAGCGGGCGCTGCCGCCACTCGTGGATCTGTTCGCCCAGCTGTTGGGTAAAGTTGCTGATGGCTGAAGAGCTATAGGCTTGCCCATAGATCTTCTCAGTAATCTGGCCAACTTCGCTGGCGGAAAGTCCCTTTCCGTACAATTCAAAGCACAAACGGCGAACTTCCTCGTGCTGATCGCGCAGCATCGCCCAGAGCACAGGCTGGAACTTCCCTAACCGATCGCGGGGAATGCGCAGTGAGAGTTTTCGCCCGTGGCCGATGGCCTGGCCGGGACGATAGCCGTTGGCCTTGTTACCGGGACCGGAGGTGCTGGCCATCCAGTGAGTTCGTTCGATTTTCATGAGTCCGTTCAAAATAAGTTCTAAGAGTTCATTTAACCCTTCGTCTTTATTTAGAACGCTGTGAATAATATCTTGCAGTTGATCATCTTTTAGATCGATCATGAGGTCTCCTTCGTTTAGGTTTTAGGTTATAGATCAACCCAAAAGATCGGACAAGGAGACCTTTTTTTGCAGCCACCCACCGGTGGGTGGCTACAACTCCCTCAGACACACAAATATGGACAGTACTTAAATTCATTGAATTTGGCAACATGAGAAGTCCCCTCCTTTTCCAAGGAGGGGCTCCGAGCGAAGCGATTCCCACGAAGTGATTTAGGGGTGGTTGAAAAAAGCTTTGAGGTTGTTTTGCAATTCAAAACTTAATCAAAGCTTTGAAAGAACACCTTGGGAGGGTGTCCAAAAAAGTACATTTGTTCAAATAGCGCTTAAATAATTTAGTTTACTCCTTCAGACTCACCCTATATCCCTCTCTAACTAATAGAGAGGGATATGAAGTCTAAATTATTTAAGCTTGGTTCTATGTTGATTTACCTTTTGGACAACCTCAGACACTTTTTTCAAATTTTATCCCGAACTCACCTTATTTACTTATCCGTTAATGAAACAACGCCGGGCAGCTCTTTTCCTTCCAGGTATTCAAGACTCGCACCACCACCGGTGGAAACGTGGGAGACCTGATCCATCAGGCCGGCTTTCTTAATTGCAGAAGCTGAATCGCCACCGCCAATAATGGTGGTAGCACCGGATTTTGTTGCCTCTGCAAGTGCCTGAGCTACGGTGAAAGTACCTTCGGCAAAGTTCTCCATTTCAAAAACTCCCATCGGGCCGTTCCAAACCACCGTTTGAGCCGCCTTGATTTTGTTACCAAATGCAAGACACGCCTGCGGACCAATATCGAGTGCCATCCATCCCTTCTCAATTTCGTCTGAGTCGACAACTTTGTGTTCCGCATCATTTTTGAACTCTTTGGCAACTACTGAGTCAACCGGTAGCATAAAGTTTACACCCGCTTCCTCAGCTTTTTTCATCAGCTCACCGGCCAATTCAATTTTATCCTCTTCCACCAGGGAGTCACCTATTTCCCAACCCTTGGCTTTTAAAAAGGTATATGTCATACCCCCGCCGATGATAATGGAATCCACTTTGGTAAGAAGATTTTCAATCACACCGATTTTATCAGATACCTTCGCTCCGCCCAGAATCGCTACAAACGGCCGTTCAGGATTATTGACGCTTTCCTCAAGGTATTTGATCTCTTTTTCCAGCAGGAAGCCCGAAACTGAAGGTTGTAAAAATTCAGTTACTCCGGCTACAGATGCATGCGCACGGTGACTGCTTCCAAACGCGTCATTTGCAAAAAGGTCGGCGTGTTTAGCAAGTTGCTTCGCAAATTCGGGATCATTCTTCTTCTCTTCAGCATGAAACCGTACGTTTTCGAGAAGTACGATCTCCCCCTCACCTGCAGATTCAATAACGCTGTCTGCTTTTTCACCAATGCAATCTTCTGCAAAATGAACCGGTACATCCACCAGATCCTTCAGGTGATCAGCAACAGGTTTTAAGCTGAATTCCGGATCAGGCTCACCGGCAGGTCGCCCAAGGTGACTTGTTAAGATTAACTTGGCACCGTGTTCTACCACATAGTTGATAGAATCCAAAGCCTGAACGATTCTATTGTCGTCCGAAATTTTTCCTCCCTTAATGGGCACATTGAAATCAACCCGCATCAACACGGTTTTGCCCTTCAGTTCTACATCCTTTAATGTTAGTTTAGCCATTGTTTTTATCTGTTTTTAGATTGTACATAGAAATTTTTGATATTGACCGCTGACTCAATGTTCTTTACTTGTCTTTTAACTACTGATTCAAATCAGCTAATGTATTTCTCAATACATATGAGAACAGTTCATTTTCTTTTTTTCTTCAAATTATCAGCGTTCATTCTTTAAAATACAGGGAATCGTAGTCTAATCGAAACATATTGAGATGAAATTTTATACCATTTTGTCAGCAATACTGCTCATCCCTTTGCTTTCCGTTGAGGCTCAGACACATTCGGGTTTCAGTTTTGATCTATCGGGAAGCTTTTCACCGGAGCTCCAGTTTTATGACGATAGCTTTGTAAACAGCAGCGCCATACACTTTCGGGGATCTTATTTTAATAAAGACTACACACGCATGGAGTATAGCCTCCATTATGCAAGAGGATTTGATTCGTCCGTATCCTACGTTGCGGGGCTTTCGGCATCCGCTGTTTTTCAGCTTACCGATAACATTCGCGTTAAACCCGGACTGGGTATTCAGGAGTTTAAAATGGCAGACCGAAATTGCCGAACCACCTGGCGCACCATTCTGGACTCTATTTTCGATTTAGAAAATCAATGCAGCGATGATGTCCACGCTTCATTCATAGGTTTTACAAATCTGGAGTATCAGATATCCGACCCATTCTCACTCTTTCTTCAACTGTCTTACAGGACTATTCTGAGTAATGTTCGAGAGGAATCAGGAACAGACCCGATTGACGAATACGATACGGATCACTCATTTTACGGCAGTGGGTTCGGTTTCGGCGCAGGAATCAGAATCTACTTGTGGCAGTGATCAAAGAGGTTTATTTTTTCCAAATTAACTAAAATCGCCTTTATAATTTTATGAGCTTATGAAGTATGATTTATATCTTTTAAGAAAGAATACTTGAAATTAGTATCTTTGATTTTAACCTAGACTGCAGCTACATATATATGAAATTACCTGCCAAGATTGAACCATGTCCAATATTAGAATCCGTGATTGAGGTAAGGTTTTCCTCCAACGAAATTAGCGAAGCAATATTTGGGTTATTCCAAAGGGAGATTAGAGAAACTCTACCAAAATATGAAAGATTAGGAATCTTGGATTTACCCGAAGCAATTAGAAGGCAAGAACCAAATTTGAAATATAAACCTCATTTCAAATTTACAAGTGATGAATATGACGTAAACCTTGGCCCGAAATGTCATTACAGTAATAAAGAAGAATCCCTACAATGGTTGGGATGACATTTCTACAATTTGCTATTGAAATATTCTCAAAACTAAAATCAATTGATATAGTAGATAAAGTAGAACGATTGGGAATTCGATATATTAATTTCTTTGAAGTGATATTTATAAAAATGTGGATATAGAGTTAACTTTGTCAAAGAAGAATTGGTTTAGCAACAATACTTATATTAAAAATGAGTTTGCTAAAGACAATCATACAGTTATTTTGCAATTAAGTAATAGTTCCAATATAAGAAACAGAAACTTATCTAAAGAAGGGTCTCTGTTAATATTGATGTTATAAATCATGGGTTAAAAAACGATTTTCTAGATAATCCAAGGCGCTTTTTAGATAAGGCACACTTAATTGAAAAAGAAGTTTTTTTTGGAATGCTAAAAGATGAGTTTATAGATACTTTAAATCCTGAATACAACTTACATCCCTAATATGCCATGTCTACCCAAACTCAAATAACAGATTACCAATTAGATGATCGCAATAGTACAACAACTTCTTCAGGTGTTTCATTATTAGCAATACTTCCTTTATTGACTAATTTTGCAATAAGTTCACCACCTGATACAAAATTACAAGGGTTAAGATAGGAAGTAAGAGTGTTTATAATGAATCTCTTGGAGAATATCCCTCAAAGTATTTAAGTGAAATCAACGGTACTGATACAGATCTTATATATTCAATAGTATCGACATCTGAAATTAATGAGTTACAGATCATAGAAAATTTTGTATCTGGAATATTACAAAACTCTGAACAACAGCCAGTCGAACTAAATAGCTATATGTATGAAATATATTGATGATTTACTTATAAGTTGATTAAACTCTTTATATTCAATGGAATTACTTGAAAAAATAAAGAGACACATACCTACCTACCTTAATCCGGAAACAAAAAAACAGCTGTTCGATGAGCTTAAATCATTTCCAGATAACATAGACCAAAGAATTTATTCGTCTCAAGAGAAATTATCTGATACTATAATATATCAAGGTGATATAATTAAGAGACAACCTATTGTATTTCTACCTGACATTAATGTAAAGGAGAGAAGAGTATTTATAATTTCTAACACCTGTGATGTAGACTTAAATAATCCAAGGCCAATACCAAACAGAATTACATACTGTCCAATTATTGACCTTAGTGCCTATGCAAATATTGTAAAAAGATCAAATCATTTTAGCACAGACGAGGGAATTAGTAGTCATATTGAATCAATAAAAAAGCAAAGGGTTACATCAATGTTTTATTTACCTGAGCATGGAGTTTACAAGGAGTCAATTGTATTATTTGACTCTGCCACTAGTCTTAATTTAGACGAAAAAAGAAAACAAGGTATGCTAGAAAATAGAGGCCTAAAATTAGGTAATTATGGGTTCTATTTATTCTTAATAAAACTTTCAATTCATTTTACTAGGATTGAAGAAAATGTGGACAGGACTTAATAGTTTGCAATTATTTTTCAACTTTATGAATATTTTACAAGTAAACCCTAGACCAAAATTTATATTTATAATTACCAATTAGTCTGCAATAATTTTTTTAGATATTGAAGATAGTTTCAAGAATGATTTAAAGCTCAATATATTCAAGGAGATCCTCAAATTTATCAAATTCAAAATCAGGTGTGACCTCAGTATTTCCGTTTCGGCTCTCTTCTTTATTGATGAGTGCGGTAAACCAGGCTGTTTTCCAACCGGCGTTTTTACCGCCTACAATATCCGACGAAAAGGAATCGCCCACATAGAGAATCTCTTCACGCGGCACTCCTGCTTTTTCTGTAGCCACATCAAATACAATCGGGTGCGGCTTCAGCTTTCCGATCTCTTCTGTTATCAGCAGCGGACTGCAGTAATTTTTGATGTTTAATTTCTCAAACTTCAATTCCTGGGTCTCCTTGAAACCATTCGTGATAATTCCGGATTTAACCTTAGAACTCACAAGTTCCAATACGGACTGCGCACCATCAACCCACGTCCAGTACTCTCTGTAGCTGTTCATATAATACTTACCGATCTCTTCACTGTTTGCGGTATCCAGATCAAACTTTTCCATCGTATTTCGAAATCGGGCGCTCTGAAGTTCGTAGCGATCAATCTCATCTCGCTGATAACTCTCCCACAGCAGATGGTTTACCATTTGATACTGCTCCAGCCATTCATCGATGGGAACCTGCTGAAGTTCCGGATACTGATTGTAGGTAGAGTGCTGGGCTTTTCCCTCAGCTGAGATATGATCCAGTAATGTATTATCGAGATCGAAATAAACGAAAGATGGTTTCATGTATACTTTTCTTTAGCAATTATTGCCTGATTAAATCCAACCCAAAGGTACGGCCTTTATCAACAAATCAGACATTCTTTTAAATAACATGAATCAAACCCGAATCAGTTTCGTATATTCGCTTTTAGTCAATTAATCTAAAATTAAATATCTGAAATCAATGAATATCAAGACCTGGATTGGCGTTGGGGTTATCGCTTTTATCGTGATTTATGCAGTGGGGTTGAACAACTCACTGATCGAAAAAGAAGAGGAAGTAAATCAAGCCTGGGCACAGGTTGAAAATCAATATCAGCGACGGGCTGATCTGATTCCTAACCTCGTAAGCACCGTGCGTGGAGCCGCAAATTTTGAGCAGGAAACCATCACTCAGGTTATTGAAGCCAGAAGCCGGGCAACCTCCATCAATCTGGAAGCCGGCGACTTAAACAATCCACAGGCTTTGCAGCAATTTGACCAGGCTCAGCAACAATTGAGCGGTGCGCTGTCCAGACTATTGGTTACGGTAGAACGGTATCCCGAATTGACGGCGACACAAAATTTCCGCGATCTTCAAACACAGCTCGAAGGAACTGAGAATCGAATCTCTACAGAACGTATGCGCTTCAACAGGGCAGCCCAGGAGTACAACACGTCGATCCGCCGATTTCCGGCCAACATGATAGCGGGGATTTTCAGCCATGAACAGAAAGCCTATTTTGAAGCCGTTGCCGGTGCTGAACAGGCTCCTGAAGTTTCATTTGATTAATCAATTTTACTATGCCAGCAAGAGAATTTTTATCCGAAGACGATGAGAAACTTATCGTCGATGCTATAGAACGTGCCGAAAAAAATACAACCGGCGAAATACGGGTCCACATCGAATTTAAGTGTAAAAAAGATCCCCTGGAACGAGCCAAAGTACTTTTCCACGAACTGGAAATGGATCAAACAGAAGCCAGAAACGGTGTGATACTCTATATTGCGAGTAACGATAAGAAAGTTGCCATTTTCGGTGATGAAGGTATCAGTAAAAAGGTTGAAGATCATTTTTGGCAGAATGAAATTGACAACCTGATTTCTGAATTTAAGAAAGGGAATTTCGAAAAAGGTATTGAGAAGGTTGTCGGGGATATCGGGGAAAAGCTAAAAATAAATTTCCCGAGCGATGGAAGTGACCCTGATGAGCTGGGCAATGAAATAAGTTTTAAGGATAATAGAGAAATTCAAAATGATGACTAACCGACATCTGACTGCAACAATCACAATTATATTTCTGAGCCTGTTTTTCATAATCGGTTTGACTGATGGTACAGCTCAAAACTTTCCACAGTCACCTTCCGGGCATGTAAACGACTATGCCAATGTTTTAAACTCAAGTCAGGAGCAGCAGCTCGAACAAAAATTGCGAGCCTATCGCGACAGTACATCCAACGTAATTGCCATCGCCATTTTGGATAACCTGCAGGGAGTTACCCGCGAGGAAGCCGCCAATACAATTTTCAACTCCTGGCGAATGTGGGAAGGCGAACGACAAAACGGCGTTTTAATCTTGGTTGCCGTAGACGATCGCCAAATGCAGATTGAGGTAGGCTACGGCCTCGAAGGAGCTGTTACAGATCTCAGTGCCGGTAGAATCGTAGACCAGATCCTCAGGCCAAACTTTCGAAGAAGCGATTTTTACAGCGGACTTGATGAAGCCAGCACAACAATAATGCGTCTTGCCGCCGGTGAGTATGACGCGGTTCCTCAACAAAGCGAGGATGAGCCCGCATTCATTGTCTTTATAGTCATTTTGGTGATCCTCTTTTCAGTGATTTACATTTTGGTTAAAGCGAGCGGCGGCAGCGGAGGCGGACGTGGCCGAAAACGTCATACTCTCGGTTCGGGCGGTGTTGTAGTTTGGGGCGGTGGATTTGGAGGCGGTGGCCGTTCATCCGGTGGATTTGGCGGAGGCGGCGGAAGTTTTGGCGGTTTTGGCGGCGGAGGAGGTTTCGGTTCAGGCGGAGGCGGTGCCGGCGGGGGCTGGTGATTTATATCATTTATTGAGCAATCTAATATTGAACTTAGGAAGAGAGTTGTAAAGACGGTTCAGGTTAAAGTGTTTGAAGCCAACGGGCCAGTATCACATCATGAACCAGAAATTTATCTCCCTCTTTAATGACAATCTCTTTCTTTTGCAGGGATTTTAAAGCGACCTGAACGCTGCTTGACGCACCCAATGCATATTTTTGGATAAACTCATTTCCCAAAGGATTTTCTAAAGGCTCTTCTTTTGCGATAGATTTTAATACTTTCCACTGAACTTTCGTCAGCATTTTCTGAAAGCTGGCAAACATGGGCTTATCCTGATCAATAAGTTTATCAAAAACAACCTGGAGTTTCTCTACAGTGGCTTCTTCGTAGTAGTCAAAGAGGTAGTTGCAGATTCTCTGCACCGTGTAAGTTTGCCCCCTTGCCCATTCGTAAAGTTCAGTAATCGTTGCGGAATCAATTGTCTTTTCATTCTCTGAAAAGTGGTTAACTATAAACTCCCTGTAATCCTCTTCCGTTATGGGCTCGAGCGGTAATAGCTGCGAGCTTTTATAGAACGGCCTGCTTTTATCCGAAAACATAGATGTCATCAGTGACCTGTGGCTTCCGCTGTAAATAAACCTGATGTCCGGGAACTCTTGCATCCAGTTCCTGAATACTACTTCTGCATTGACGTTTTCATATGATGTCACCTGTTGAAATTCATCCAGCGCAATAACCACTCTCTTTTTTCGGTTTGACAAAAAATCACCCAAAGCGTCAAATGATTGCTTCTCAGATTTAGGCCTTTGCAGACCAAAAAATATCTCAGGTACACCCGATGCTTCATTGAAGCGTAAAGAAACCCCCACTTTTGAAAGAAGACGCTGGATAGAAGACGAAATTCCTGATGAAGTTTTTCCAAAACGATTAAATACCGCCTTGGTGATTGCTTCCGTCGCCTCAGGCATCGATTGAGTTACCATCAGGTCTGCATACACACATTCATACTCACCCGACTCTTCAAAATCACTAAATAGCTGTTTAATGATGGCCGTTTTACCCAACCTTCTCCAGGCATATAAAACAACATTTCTATCACTTTTTATATGACGGGTTAACTCATTCAACTCCTTATCACGGTTGCAAAACCACTTTCTTCCGTAATAACCGCTTAAAACGAATGGATTTTCAGGCTCTTTTCCCATATTCATTCCAAGATTTTAATTATACTACTTACATGACGTATTTTGCGTTACGTATTTTACGTTATGTAATATACATAAAATGTTTATTGGATTTTAAATATGATTTCTCATTCTGTTCTGATACTCACTCTTTACGATAAGGATATTGATTTTAGGGACTATACCCCTACTTAAAGGCCACAAAGCATAATCTTCACCACTTATAACGGCATTTCGTCTGAATCGTCTGCGTTACCCATGTCCAAATCGTCCTCATTAAAATCAAAATCTTTGCAGCTGCAGAACGTCTCCGGGAACGGGCACCGCTTGGGTTCATAATCGCAAAACTCGAAACCGGTTATTCCTTCTCCGGTATAAACCGCTTTATCTTTCCATTTTTTGCGCAAAAGCCGGTATTTTATCTCAACCGGAAGACCTTTCGGAAATTCGGCGTAGAAGCAGTATGCGTTCAGCAGGCGTTTCATTTCATCATAAAGAAAGGAGATCTGAGTTTCCGTCAATTGCTCAGCCGGTGGAAAACTTTCGGACGGGATGCTTGTGATGGTTGAAATCTTTTTAGCTTTGCCGTGGATATACCGTTCGGCATATGCAAATGGCTTCAGCTCTTCCGGTAGATTCTCCTCATCAAACTCCGACATCACATTTGGGTCGGGCAGGTTTTGAGCAGAATCGCGCATCTGTTCGGTTAACTGAAGAAGATAGGTATCCATGGTTGGTTCGCTCATCGTTCAAAGGATTTTCTCTTTGTTTAAGAATTCAACATTGTTTATCACAAAACGTCTCTATCCCTTACAGTACTGTTTTCTGAAATAGTGAAATTTCGCTGTAAAAGCAACGGCGGGGATGAGAAGTGAAACCTTTGCAGATTCTTGGTAAAAGTTTTTTGGAGGGATTTGAGTGTGTTAAGCCTACTAAGATTTATCGAGCTACCTACATGCCTATCAGATATTTAAAAAACCTGATAGTTCTTTACTTAATACAATAATCCAAATATCCAGATCGGAATTCTATTTTGAAACGCATATTCTATGTCATCTTTTGCAATGTAAGCTTGCTCTAAATCAGTAATCTGCTTACCTGATTTATTCTTCCCACCCGTTTGAACCGTGATGGAATCATCAATTACGAAATCACCTTTTTTTGCCAGGTGTATTTGATGGCCGGCGTTGCGCAATTGATTCACGAAAAAAGTTTCTCTAAGTGCACCAATATCTGCATTTTCATTCAGGGCAAGTGCCAGATTTGTGTTCTCAAAATATATCTTATCCGGTTTTTGTAATACGGAAATCCCCCGTCCGGTTTTATGAGTCAAGTTCAGGATATGTGCATCCTCTAAATGCTTCAGATAGTTGTAGATGCTATTTCTGCCCACATTCAGTTTATCTGCAATTTTCGAGACGTTTGGAGTAAAAGGGGCTGAACCTGCCACATCTCCCAGCAATTTTTTAATCTTTTGAATATTGGACGGGCTGTAGTTCTGTATATAGGCCATATCATTTTCAAGAACGGCATTTATGATCGCGGAAAGTTTTAGTTTCGTTGCTACCGCAGATTCATTCTTTAAAAACGGAAAGTATCCGTTGCGTATGTACTCCTTAAATAACGGAAGTGGCCTTGCCTTTTCGTTAAAATCTTTACTTAATTCTGTAGCGTTTTCAAGAATTTCAGTCAGTATAAGGGATGGGAATTGTATTCCGTGCCTGAATTCTAAAAATTCCCGAAATGAAAGGCCCGGAAGTAGGTTTACGGTTGCTCTACGGCTTAAATCGGCTTCCGCTTTTAAAATATCAAAGTCTGATGAAGCAGAGAAGATGAACTGCATGTAAGGATGAGCATCATATCCGGCTTTTAGTTCAGATGGCCACCCGGGATATTTGTGTATTTCATCGATCACCAGAAGCTTTCCACCTAACTTATCAAAATCGGAAATCAACTCGTACAGTCCGTTATCATAAAACCACGGATTGTCTGCCGAAACATATAACGCATTCTCTTTTTCTGGGTAGTGAAACTTTATATACTGAAGTAAAAGGGTGGTTTTTCCAACTCCCCTTAATCCTTTTATTCCGAAAAGGCGTTGATTCCAGTCAATCGCGTTAAATGCAGATCGATACCATTGATCTGTAACGGTTTTTAGAATTTTGTTTTGATATAAAAATAGTTCTTCCATAATATTGTTTTGAATACAAAACAATAAACAGTATTAAATGTTTTGCAACCAAAACATTTATGAAGACAATGATCCGCAGTGATTTTACAAACCGACCCTGTTCTTCAATTCAACCCCGGCGTCCAGGCCATCCTTTAGTTCAAAAGCGATCATTCCGCCGTGCCCATTCATCATCAGCTTATCGATGATCTCTCCATCCGGATGATTTTCAAGGCCGGCGTGCCGTAGACGATCGCAGATGCAGATTGAGGTGGGTTACGGCCTCGAAGGAGCTGTTAGAGATCTCAATGCCGGTAGAATTGTAGAGCAGATTCTCAGGCCAAACCTTCGAAGAAACGATTTTTAACAGCGGACGTGGCCGAAAACGTCACACTCTCGGTTCAGGCGGTGTTGTAGTCTGGAGCGGTGGATTTGGAGGCGGTGGCGGCGAGTGGTAATCTAAATTATACTAGAGAAAGGTTACTCAAAGTTATTCAAACCTTGTTTGGATGAGTTAAAATAAAGATTGTAGCTGTAAAAACGTATTGTAGGATATATTATACATATTTAAAAAGCTCTAAACCATTGCAGGAATGGTATTGGGACAGGGAGTAATTCACCTTCAGCAGCAACGCCCGCAAAACCAAATTGGAAGGCTTTACCTGAATCGGAATGAAGTCTGACTGAAGGGATGATTAGAGCTCCAAGAACTTCATTATCCAACTCTGCAAAGATGAAAGAATCTAAGACGAGACTTACTCTGTTGCTGATGCGAGTGGTACCGGCTACAGAAAAGAATGTTGCCTGATCTGAATCAGTTTCATCATCATAGTAAAATCCATGTCCTACAGATAGTGATAGATTTCTTTCGTATTGACCGAATGTAACGGTTCCAAATGGAACTGCAAGCCCGAATTCCGGTGCGGCCCACGAACCCGTTCCAAGCATGGCTCCAATTGAAAAACTAGTATTCTTATCTTCTAGAAAACTGTATTTAGCCGAGCCAAAAATAGGAACACCTACCCATGTGGTTGTAATACCCATACTAATATTATCACTTATACCAAACTGAACGTCAGGTCCGTATAAATTCCATATTATAAAATTATTCCCTTTCCTAAGGGGATACGCACTCGAAGAAAGGTAATACCGGGATGCAAATTTACTTTCTTCTTTAATTTGGCCATTTCGATCCACTTCATTTTCATTCAGTTCCCTGATCTCTTTAATTTCATGCTTTGGAATAGCAATCTCTCCAAGATTTTCAGTCTTTAGTATAACCTCCTGTGCATTTTCAGAAATTATATTACCGATATATCTTGCTCCATCATTTTTGACCACAAGGTAAGTTTTATCAGGAGCATAGGTAGTCTGAGCATAGAGTTGAGTGGTGAATAAAGTGACAGAAATCAGAATGAGTAGCGTGGTAAAACGAACCAAAGGCTTCATATTTAAATAGTGGTTTTATATTTGCTCCTCTTAAATCCATTACATCAGGAGTAACTAATAAATGAAGATCTAACTTTTTAAAGAAAGAAAAGTTAATAACAAATACTTAATTTTACTATTCAATTTTTTCAATCCTTGTTTTGGTGGATGTACCACACATGACACAAGAAGTGAGAGCAGTGATGATTTAACCAGACCTTTTTTAAACCTGTCAGATTTCTAAAGCCTGCTCAAGGTCAGCAATGATATCCTCTGCTGATTCAATCCCAACAGATAGTCTCACAAGCCCATCGGTAATTCCTGCCTCTTCACGTATTTTCGGATCCACAACGGAGTGAGTCATAGAAGCGGGATGCTGAATAAGTGAATCCACTGTCCCCAGGCTTACTGCCAGTGTACACAATTTGACCCTGTTCATCAGTTCAACCCCGGCGTCCAGGCCATCTTTCAGTTCAAAAGCGATCATTCCGCCATGTCCATTCATCATCAGCTTCTCGATGATCTCTCCATCCGGATGATTCTCAAGTCCTGCGTGCCATATACGACTGACAGCCGGATGGCCGTTCAGAAAATCAGCCACTTTTTGTCCATTCTTATTATGCTGCTTCATTCGCAAGGGAAAAGTTTTAAGTCCCATCAAAGTCAGCCAGGCATCAAACGGGCCGGAGATTCCACCAAAATTCTTGCGGTAAATATGCATATCCGTTTCCGCAAAGAATCCTTCTTTTGCAACCAGCGCGCCGCCAACTACCGTACCGTGTCCATTCAGATACTTGGTGGTAGAGTGAGCGACCAAGTCCACTCCCCAGTTTAGCGGACGTATATGAAACGGTGTTGCAAATGTGTTGTCCACCATCACCAGGGCACCATTTTGATGGGCTATCTGAGTAATGGCTTCCAGATCACAGACCCGCATGGTTGGATTTGCGATACTCTCGAGATAGACCAGTCCAATATCGTCATGCTCCCGAAAGGCATCCATCACTTCATCCAGATTATTCGGATCCATATTGGTTACTTCGATATTGTATCGGCCGGCATCTTCCTGCAAAAACTGAGAGGTACAACCGTATAGCGCTTCTTGTGCCAAAATTCGTTTTCCGGCTGCTAGCGCCATCAAACCGGTTGTGATAGCCGCCATGCCTGAACCGAACATCATCCCTTCAGTTTCTATTTCCAGGTCAATGCCTTCCAGTTGAGCAATAATCTTCTCGGCTTTTTCAACCGTCGGATTCCCAAGTCTTGAATAGCTGTGCGTTGCCCCTCCCTCTTCATGTGCAAAGAAACGTTTGCCTGCTTCCACATCTTTAAACCTAAATGTGGAAGTCTGATAAAGCGGCATTGCATGCGAACCGTACGGATCTTTATCCGGATGATCAGCTTGTGCACATATCGTTTCCATCGATTTATTCTGTTTTGTGAGTGTCTCCATTTTCCATCACCGTTATTTTAGATTGCTCCTTAATCACCGAAAGCACAATTCCGGTATAGATTCTCTCTACTCCGGGAATCCGCGTCAGTTTTGTCCGCAGAAAGCGCTCGTACTCATTGGTATCTTTTACTACCACATGCAGCAGATAGTCATACTCGCCGGTTGTATTGTAGCAGGCAAGTATTTCAGGTATTCCGTGAATGTGTTTTGAAAACTCTTCCATCTTCCCGAGCTGATGAACCGACAATTTGATATTGCAAAAAACAGTCAACCCTCTATCGATGGAGCTTTTATCAATCCACGCCGTGTAGCCTTTAATCACACCCTCTCTTTCAAGGCGTTTTACACGCTCCAATGTAGGAGTTGTTGTGAGCCCCACTCGCTTGGCCAATTCGTTGTTGGGCATCCGGCCATCCTCTTGCAGAAGATCAATAATCTTCTTGTCAGTATCATCCAGTTTTACGGGCATATATAGAATTATATTCTTTGTTATACTTCAATTTAAAGAATATAATTCTAACAGTAAAAGGATAGACGGGTATTAAATCTTTGGAAGGACTGTTGTACCACAGTTTATAGCTAGGACATCTCTACCCTTATATTCCCTATAGAGAAGCACCTCTGTTTGCCGCAAAAAACAATGGACTTAAAGTAAACTCTACACGATTCGGTTAATCAGAGATCAAAGTCATCTTCCTCAAAATCTCCCATTCCTCCAAGCATGCTCCCCAGCATGTCGGAGTAAGATCTATGATCATCAATATCGTCCTTTCCAAGCTTGGAGAATTGATGAAGTGCTTCAATAACCAGATCCATAACCGGCAGCAGATCCTTCTCACTGATTGATGAATTTTCCTGAACTAATTTTTTTAGCCCGTCCACTCTTTCCAATTCCTTTTTGTAATCATTTTGGGGCATTAAATCCGGAATTTCCAAAGAATTACCCAGGGCGAACCAGTCCAGTATATTCTTGTAAGGGCTCGCACCCTCATCGTCTCCCTTTTTACTGGATGGATCTTCAAACAGATCCAGAAAAGCTCTTCTGATCGCTTTTCCAAGAAGATGCTTTGCTACGTTAACAGCACCCTCCTGCTCACCCTCATAAACCAGCTCCAGCTTCCCGGTAAGCGCCGGAATCATATAGTATAAATCTGTCACACGTAGCTGTGTGCTCGATTCCCCGCCGGCAATCATTCGGCGTTCTGCAGCTGAAATCACCTGCTCCATGGCTGTGATCGTCATTCGCGTAGATACACCACTTTTCTGGTCGATATACTCACTGTCGCGGGCTTCAAAAGCCACATATTCCAAAACATCACGATAGAGCTCCGGGATGATCACTTCCGTATCTCCATCTCTTTTACTCCACGCTTCCTGTTTGGTAATTTGCGAAGCAATTTTCAGCTCTTTTGGATAATGGGTGATAATCTGGGAGTCGATCCGGTCTTTGAGTGGAGTGATAATATTTCCACGATTCGTATAATCTTCAGGGTTCGCAGAAAAAGCCAGCGACACATCCAGAGGGATTCGCACATTAAAGCCGCGAATCTGAATATCCCTCTCTTGCATGATATTGAGCAAGGCAACCTGAATTCTCGGCTGCAGATCAGGCAATTCATTAATTACAAAAATTCCACGATTGGTTCTCGGTATCAAACCAAAATTGATCACCTCTTCATCGGCCAGTGTAAGTTTTTTAGATGCAGCCTTAATCGGGTCCAGATCTCCGATCAGATCAGCTACCGTTGTATCAGGAGTGGCCAGTTTTTCCCCATAGCGCTGCTCGCGATTCAGCCAGGCGATGGGCGTATCGTCACCATGCTTTGCCACCAGCTCTCTGCCATACTTGGAGATTGGATTGAGGGGATCATCATTCACTTCGGAGCCCTCGATGATGGGAATCGTTTCATCCAGAAAACCTGCTAACAAACGAAGAATCCGGGTTTTTGCCTGCCCCCTCAACCCTAACAAAATAATATCATGACGGGCTAAAATTGCATTTTGAAGCTGGGGCAACACGGTTTTTTCATAACCAAGAATTCCCGGAAAGAGCTCTTCATCACTCTTCATTTTGCGGATCATATTTTTCCGCAGTTCATCCTTAACCGATTGTGATTGATAGCCGCTTTTTCTTAATTCGCCGAGTGTTTTCATGCTAAAAAATAGTTTGATGATTTTAAATCCGGAGATGTACAGAGTCACCTCTTCGTGTCAATGATTTATAACTCATTCAAACGTGAAAGAATTTCAGCAACGTCAAACTATTTTTCAGCAATCCGTGTCAAAACACGTGCTTTTACATGCGTCTCTTCCCACTCTGCGTCAGGATTGGAGTCACCCGTAATGGCACCGCCCACAGGATAGGTTACATTCCCATCTTTTATTATTGCTGAGCGAATCACCACATTAAAATCAAAATCACCTTCGGGTGTAAAATATCCGATCGCGCCGGAATAGATTCCCCTTCGATACGTCTCAAGCTCTTCAATCGTTTTCATAACCTCTATCTTGGGTGCGCCTGTCATTGAGCCCATCGGGAAACACGCCTTAATCACATCAACGGGATGAACACCTTTCAACACCGTCGCCTCAATCGTTGAGATTAACTGATGAACCGTGCCAAACGACTGAACATCAAACAGCTTTGAAACCTGAACTGAACCGGTTTCTGCTATCAGGGACAGGTCATGGCGAACCAGGTCCACAATCATCAAATTTTCTGCCTTATTTTTTTCATTCAAGAGCTCTTCCCGATACTGCAAATCAGCGGATTTCTCATCGGATCGGGGAGATGTCCCTTTTATCGGTTCGCTGATCACCTTCCTGCCCGATTTTTTAATGAATCGCTCCGGTGATGAACAGCAAACCTGAAAGTCTTTCGTTTTAATAAACGCACCAAACGGCACCGGATTGATCTCTCTCATTTTCTTATAAATGCCTAGCGGACTGCCTGATAATTCTGCCCGTATCGGATAGGAGTAGTTCAATTCGTAAAAGTCGCCCTCCGTGATCAACCTCTGTATCTCTTTTATTTTGTGAATGTAGGATGACTTCTCTTCGAGCCTCTTGATATTCCTGACACTGCTTCCATCGCTTTTTACTCTTTGATTTTTAATCTCTTCGAGATTGACATTCCCGGACACTACCTCAATGTCTTTACCTTCTATTTTCAGCAGAATTTCAGGCACCATGAAATAGAAATCAGGCACATCTACCAACTCCGGATTTTCAGAGCCAAGAGGTTCGATATAATTCTTTAAATCATATCCAAAAAAACCAAAGGTCATACTCCGGCTCTCATCTACAAAATCCCGTATGGCTGACCATGGATTATCTTCTAAAGTTTTTTCCCGGCCATCTTCAATTTTTATGATATGCTTTCCCTTCCCGAAAATAACTCGCTTTGGCTGAACGGCTACATAACTCGTGACTGACGAAGGGTGCTCAGGCATTTGAGATTCGAGCAGAATGTACTCACTGTCTTCGTAATACTGCGTGATCTGATCAATGATATTTTTAGACCTTTTTTTCATTCCGCAAGTATAAAAGTTTTTCAGGCATTTTAATACCTGTTTCAATCCAATGAATCTCTCTTTACCTTAGGCAATCAACTTTTCATTAAACTGAAGTATGTATAAATTATTGATCAGGCCCTTCCTTTTCAGGTTATCGGCAGATTATGCACACGAACTCACGGTAAACGCTGCCAGCACCTACAGTAAAAGAAAGTTGTTTTTACGGGCTGCAGAAACCATTTATTCGTACTCCAATTCTGCTTTAACTCAAAATATCTGGGGACTAAACTTCAAAAATCCGGTCGGTTTAGCGGCAGGGTTCGACAAAAACTGCACCATGGCCCCTATGATGGAATCACTGGGTTTTGGATTTGTTGAAATTGGCAGCATTACAGCTTTACCCTCAACCGGAAATCCTAAACCAAGGAGTTTCCGCCTGCCCGTTGATCAATCGCTCATCAACCGATTGGGACTAAACAACGATGGAGCTCAAACCATCTCAAGGCGATTAAAAAAACTGGATTTAAATATCCCAGTTGGCGTAAACATCGCAAAAACTCACAATCCGGATATTTACGGAGATAAAGCTCTTGAGGATTACCGGACGAGCTTCAACCTGGTAAAAGATGAGGCTGATTATATTACGCTGAATATATCATGTCCAAACACCGCGGAGGGCAAAACATTCGAAGATCCTGATGTATTAGACTCTCTTCTGCAAACTTTGGAGCTAAATAAAGACTCAAGCCTGCCTCCGGTACTGGTAAAGTTTTCAGTTGATCTGGATGAAAACCGTCTGTCAGAATTGATATCTGTCTGTGAGAGTCACGCAATAAGCGGCTATGTAGCTACAAACACGTCCTCCTCGCGCGAAAATCTTAAAACATCAGCAGATGAATTAGAATCAATTGGTCGTGGCGGACTAAGCGGAAAAGCTATTCAGCAGAGAAGTACAGAGATCATCAGAAAAATTTATAAAAAAACGAAAGGAGAGAAGACAATCATCGGGGTTGGAGGTATAAGCTCAGGTATGGATGCCATAGAAAAAATCAAAGCGGGCGCAGATCTGATTCAGATTTATACGTCTATGGTTTATGAAGGCCCTTCCATTGTAAGACAGATCAATAAAGAGATTGCCGAGTATTTGAAAATAAATAACCTAGAAAACATTTATCAGATACGGAAAAAGGTCAATTCTCAATCAGATTAAAACCGAATCGGGAAATTCAGTTTACAACGGATGGAGTGATCTCCACCGACCGGATCGAAACTGAGATCTTCTATCACGGCATTCAACGCATTTTCAAACTCGGCGGGTACGTCACTGCTCAATATTGAAAAACTCTCTACCGATCCATCCGGATTCACTGCAAAACGGTATGAGATTATATCAGGCAGTTGCGATTTCTGTTCATCACTCCAGTTCATCTCCGCTATTATTCTTGAAGTCCCTCCCGCTAAATTTAACTGAGCTTCAACATCTTCGCATAGCGGCAGTTCTCCGGCGGGATCTGTCGGGTAACGATCCTCAGGAAATCTTTCAATCATAACTTCATCTTCTTCTTCATTTTCTTGTTCTTCTTTAAGATCAGCCAACAACTCTTCTACGGATTCCAGCATGAGTGAAGATCGTCGTCTTACTCGCGTATCTGTCTGTTCCATCTCCATAATTTGGCTCAACAACTCCAAAGCTGAGTTATAGAAAACAACAGAAGTTTCAGATGGAAGATCTTGAGCTGCTTTGAGATAATTTTCTGCCGCCTCCAGGTAAATCAGTGATTTTCTCTTTTCATCAGATATACTTTCTGCCAATTCAACGAGACTGTCCGCTTTTTCTGCGTAAGACGTATCAGCAATATTTTGTTGAATTGAAGCATACGCTATTTCAAATTGATCAGTTCTCCCTGTTTCTTCCAATTCATAATCAATTCCCAGCCTGACCGCTATCCTGTCTGCAAAAATACTTTCCGGATATTGATCAAAAAGAAGATTGGCCTGCTCTACCATTTCTTCACTATTATTTTCACTGACTTCCAGCTCTGCCAGTGAATAGATAGCTCGTGGAATGAGTTCTTGATTGGCTGATGAGTGAATCACTTCATTAAAATAGTATCGTGCGCTGTCCGGCATATTCAATGAGAGAAAAAACAGATTTCCCAATCTGTACTTAAACTGCTCTTTTGATCTTCTCATCCGGTTTTTTTCTTCCTCTGAAAATGGAATTTCTGACAGATCGATACCTGCACTGGCGGCCGTTTCTATCAAGCCGTTTCCACCGTTCGAAGCAACTGTAGTTTCAGAGGGATTATTTCCCATTTCGGGCTCTTCCTCAATAGAAGATATTGTCAATGCGCTCTGCCGTCTCCAATTGTCCTCTAACGGCCTATTTCCCCAAACGGCCCGAAAATAACTCTGGGCTTCCGCTTTTCGAACAGGGTCGTTACTGTTCAAAAATCCAAACTCCAAAACTTCCGTGGCGTCATCGGGGCTCTCGTCAATATTTGTCGCAGTAAACACATTCTGCTGCCGGTTAACTTCCGCACGATCCATCTGCTGATCCCGAATCCTTCTTATCACGGAATCCAGTTCTGCTTCGTTTAATGTAGACAGATGCAGAAGGCTGTCAACTCTTCCAATCTCATTTTTTAACGACGCGTACTCTCCAAATGCCCTGACAATCTCTTCCGCATTTACGTCATTATAAATATCAGATAAGTTGACGGATTGCGTGTTAGCTGAATCAAAATAGGCGGCAGCCGTTTGAAAATCATTAAACTGATCCCTGTGGATCTCGGCAAGTCCAAAATAGGATTTTGCCTTGATTACACTTGAAGGCGCATCAAACCGATCGCGCAGCAATCTATTATATCTTGAAACTGCTTCCTGTACTTCATTCATCTGCTGATAGGTTGTGGCAATTTCATATCGCAAATCAACATGGTAGTTAATAAACTTGTCGTCTCTCTCTAAACTCCTGAACAACTGCAGCGCTGATTGGTAATCTCCAGTATCGCGATACATCTGGGCGAGCTTCCGCTTTGAATTGAACTCAATATCGTACTCCGATATAATGGATGAGGACAATCGATAAGCCGCCAACGCCTGAAAATTATTACCTAATCTCTCATGAACCTGTCCGTGGAGAAAGTATGCTCTTGCTTTGAGACGATTACTTTTTAGCAGCCCGGTATAATCCTGTAGCACTCTTGAAGCCTCAATCCAATCACCTCTCTGTGAATATAATTGAGCTAACACTATATTTAATTCAGCTAAGAGTGCGGTGTCCCAATTATCTATAAAGTCGATCTCTTGCTGAGTGAAATTGATACCTTCTTCATAGAGCTCTAATTCCATGTAAGTACGGGATTGCCAAATGGTAGCTTCCTGCAGCTCTTTTCCTTCTGTTAGTGAACGCAGTTCCTGAAACTTTTCAAGAGCCGAGAAATACTCTTGCCGATAAAAATAGGATTGCCCAATTAATGAAACAGCCCTGGTAAGATATTTCGATTCAGCATGATCCCGAAGAATTGAGGCTCCCTTTTCGATCGCTCTTTCAAACTCTTCTCGTCCGGCTTCTGTAGGAGAAGGGTGTATCCTTATAGGTTGATCCGGATTGATATCGAGCTGCTGTCGTTGATTTAACTCAAGCCCCTCATCAAAAGCCTGTTTGGCGTTATAAAAGGTATTGTAGTAAGCGGTGAAGTTTTGCCACCCTTGCTTTATCGGGGACACGCAACCCGTCAGCAGAATGGCAAACAGAATGATATATAGATGTTTAAACACAGTTTTCAAACGTTTACATTCTGTTTAGCGTATCTAGTTTTTATCGATTGTGCTCACCTTAATCATGTTGGTTCGTCCACGCTTGGCAACCGGCATACCTGTAGCAATAATAACCCGGTCTCCACTGTTCACGTAGCCATTGTTCTGCAGATAATCTTCCATCAGTTTTACACTAATATCTGTGTCAAAAATCTCATTAAGACGTACTGATTGTACACCCCATACAAGATTTAACTGACGCCTTACAATCAGACTTTCCGTAAATGCTACGATTGGCACGCGAGGTCTGAATTTTGCAATTCTCCGGGCTGTACTGCCTGAGTGTGTTATGGTACTGATTGCTTTGGCCTCAATATTGTCTGCAATGGTAACACATGAATAAGCTAGCGACTCAATAATCTGCTTCTCTTTCCAATCCGGCTTTTTGTATTTCAGGCTGTAGTAAAGTCCATCTGCATTACCCTCTACAGATTTTATAATCTTATCCATGGTTTTAACAGCTTCAACCGGGTATTTACCGGCAGCCGTCTCACCTGAAAGCATAACAGCGTCCGTTCCGTCCAGTACAGCATTCGCTACATCAGAACTTTCTGCACGTGTAGCTCGAGGATTATTGATCATAGAATCGAGCATTTGTGTTGCCGTGATAACAGGCTTGCCGGCAATTCTACATTTTTCAATGATTTTCTTTTGAACCAGCGGTACTTGTTCACTTGGAATCTCAATCCCTAAGTCGCCCCTGGCAACCATAATACCATCGGTCTCTTCAATAATTTCATCAATCACATTAACGGCCTCCGGCTTTTCAATCTTTGCAATAATTGAGGCATTACTGCCGGCTGCTCTTATTCGTGATATCACATCCTGTATATCTCTTGCAGATCTGACAAATGACATGGCTACATAATCCACCCCTACTTTCAGGCCAAATTCTAAATCTTCTTTATCCTTCTCGGTAAGTGATGACATAGAGATATCTACATCGGGCAGATTTACACCCTTTCTTGATTTTAAAACACCACCAACAACTACTTTGGCTAAAATTCCATCATCACCCTTTTTAATAATTTTAAGCTCCAGCAGTCCGTCATCAATTAGAATCTGATTTCCAACCTGAGAATCCTCTGCCAGGTTTGGATAATCGATCGGAACTAAATCGGCTGTACCTACAACTTCCTCAGAAGTCAGTTTAACCATATCTCCGGTTTTTATTACCTGGGCATCGTCTTTCATTTGCCCAACTCTGATTTTAGGACCTTGGAGGTCCATTAAAACCGGAATTGCGTATCCAACTTTTTTCGCAACATCCCTTACATAACCTATTGTTTTTTTGTGTCCTTCGTGTGTTCCATGAGAAAAATTTATTCGTACAACATTCATCCCCGCACGATAAAGTTTTTCAATATCCTCTTTTGTATTACTGCTGGGACCTAAAGTACATACAATCTTTGTTCTACGAGCACCGCTTAGCATAAATATGTGATTGTTTAAGAATGATTTTTTGTTTAGATATGAAGATAACGTCTAATGTAAGCAATTATCCATCCATTTTGATGTTGTTAACATAAAGAACATAACGATTATTCACTCCACCAAGTTTTCCTCTAAAAATAAGCCTATGCCTATTCATCTTAAAAATTTCCTTCTCTTTTCAGCTCTAATACTTGGTTTTTTGATGTCCGGGTGTGTACGATCTTCAAATCCGGACGTTGAAAGAGGTTCTCTTTTTCAGTTTCAAGAAGGCTACCCGGAAGTCCGGACTTCTTCCATCGGTTTACTGAGTGAAACCGACCAACCCCTGATTAATATTACTACAGAAATTGTTCTTGGAAGTCTCATCTACAGTACAAAAGACGAAAGAAGAGTCGCCAATGTCAGCCTGGAAATTCGAATTTTGCAGAATGATGGAGATTTCACAAAAACGGTACGCAGAGATTTTGAAATTGAGTCTGAATTTGAAGGGTCGTTTATCAGCCAGGAAGTATTCACAAATAATGAAGTAATTGAAGTTGTACCAGGTAATTTTGAAGTAAACATTACCGTTCTTGACCAAACATCAGGCCGTGCTACCAACAGAACCAGTCAGGCTACTATTCCCAATCCTGAGGATCCGCAGATCAGCCTTACCACGATTCGGCTGCTTGGAAAAAACCTGGAATTGACGCAGGATCAGTTCATCCCAATTACTACATATACCGTACCGTCTAAAATTGATAGCCTCAAATTAGACTTTCAGGTAACAAATAACGATCTGGAAGATCCGCTTACCATCAATGCGCGGCTGCTTCAATATCCGGCAGATACATCCTATGCCCGGCCAATGAATTTCAATAATTATAGTCCGTCCTCTCTCCCATATATTGGGGTGGATATGAGACGAGCCAAAGAGATCGACACCAACGTTAGAAGACTTGATCAACCGGGAAGTGTGCTCATTGAATTTAAATACCCAATACTGGCACGTGGTACCTATCGTTTTGAAGTTGAAACCACAGATCAGGATGGAGAAACACTATACCGGGCGCGGGATTTTTCGGTGGTAAGTGAAAATTATCCTTCAATAATGACGGCCCGTGAACTTGCTGAGCCACTTATCTATCTGATGGATCGCCGTGATCACGAGCGAATGATGGAGATTCAGGAACCTGATTCTTTGAAAGAAGCTGTTGATCGTTTTTGGTTATCCAATGTCCAAAATATGAATCAGGCCAGGTCCGTCATCAATCTTTATTATGAGCGGGTGGAACAGGCCAATAAGCAGTTTACAACCTTCAAAGAGGGCTGGAAAACAGATATGGGCATGATTTATATTTTATTTGGCCCACCTTGGTATGTAGATCGATACCTTAACACAATGGATTGGTCTTACTCTTATGACAGGAATGATCCCCAATACAATTTCACTTTCAGAAGACCTAACCTGAAAAATGAATTTTTCCCATTCGACAACTATCTGCTTCAACGCAATCAAGGCTACTTCAATATTCAGTATCGACAAATTCAATTATGGCTTACCGGCAGCATACTCACGAATCGACTCTAATTCTGACTGAGAAAAGTTCACATTTCTTTTCTCGTTTAATTCTTTACCTTTTTTCAGAATAATAGAATTTTATATTAGCTTACGCTCTTGAACAATTACAATAAAAGCATCTACGCATGTCTGATAAAAAAAAGGTTCTGATAGTAGAGGACGATTTAATCCTTAGTCTCTTGTACGAGAATTACATGGACAAATTGGGATTTGAAACTGAAGGGGAACTCGTTTACGGTAAAACGGCGATTGAAGTAGCTAAGGAAGTTGAGCCGGATCTGATATTAATGGACATCTCTCTGGAGGGCGAAATGGATGGAATTGAGGCTATGAACGAAATCCGCAAGTTCTCCTCTGTGCCTGTAATCTACATTACCGGTAATTCTGATAAAGCTCACCAGGAACGTGCAAAACAAACAAATTACGAGGACTATCTAATCAAGCCAATCGAGTTTAACGAACTTAAGGCCAGTTTGATTAAAGCCGGCGTGTTATCTGAATAGAATACGCTTTACATAATTTACTCCTTACCAACACTTCAAGAAATACAGACATGATCAAGAATTCTCTCTCCATATCCATATTTTCTCTACTGTTTCTATTTACTCTCTCCTGTGCAAGCACAGAACAGCTGGACTCGACGGCAGAACGCCAAACCACCGAATCAGAACTACCCGTTTCGGAAGTTGAACGGCCGTTGCCCTATCCCATTGATGTACCGAATGCCTATTTACAAGCTGTAGAAAACGGCACAAGAAGCACAGATGGGAAACCGGGCGAAGGGTATTGGCAAAATTACTCCTCTTATAGTATTTCAGCTGAGATTGATCCCGAGATTCACACACTTTATGGAGAATCATCTGTAGAGTATACCAATAATTCGCCCGACGACTTGGAAGTCATCGTCGTTGAAATTGCTCAAAACCTTCATAAGGAAGGCACACCCAAAAAAGAAACCACAGAAATTACCGGGGGTAGTCAGCTGCAGCGCGTAAATGCAAATGGACAGGATTTGGAGTCAATTAGCATGTTCCAGCGCTGGACCCAAAATGCATCCGGATATGTTCTTGATGGTACACGACTTTATATTTTCCCTGATGAGCAACTTGCATCAGGCGGTAAAATGAATTTTGAATTTGAATGGTCTTTTGAAATTCCTCAGCAAGGCGCTTCGGGAAGAATGGGCCGTAATCGCGACAATCTCTATTTTATTGCCTATTGGTATCCCAAAATAGCCGTTTACGACGATGTTTACGGCTGGATGGATGATTCTTTTCTGGGTAATGCAGAGTTTTATCACGGGTTTGCAGATTACGAACTCTCAGTTACCATGCCGAAAGAGTGGCTGATAATGGGTACGGGAGAATTTCTTAATCCCGAAGAAACTCTTTCCCAAAGAACTTTAGAGCGGTACAATCAAGCCGGTAATAGTGACGATACGATTACCATAACAGATTTTGATGAACTTTCTGATGCCACCATCCAAAACGGCTCTGAATCACTAACGTGGAAGTTCTCTTCATCCAAGGTGAGAGATATTACATTCAGTGCTACTCTTGAGTCGCGATGGGACGGTACACGGACACCTGTAGGGGATCTGGATGGAGACGGTGAAATTGACTACTCACGAATCAATACTTTTTTCAGAGAACTTGCTCCGCTTTGGTCCGAACAGGCTGAATACGCGCAACACTCAATCTCATTTTTATCTGACTACACAAACTTTCCCTATCCCTGGCCACACATGACTTCTGTAGAAGGTGCCGGTATAATAGGTGGCGGTATGGAATTTCCAATGATGACAATAATTGGAGATTACAACAATGCCGGGGCTGTTCGGCTTTACGGAGTCACGGTTCATGAATTAGCTCACATGTGGTTTCCAATGATATTAAGCACAAACGAAAGGCGTTACACCTGGATTGACGAAGGCTATACAAGTTTCCATACCAACGAAGCCAATAAAGATTATTACGGCGACCGGTTTGATAACAACGACATTTTCGGAGGATATCTGCAAATTGCCGGGACCGACCTTGAAGGTGAAATGATGAGATGGTCCGATTTTCACTATCCCGGCCCCGCATACGGCGTTGCTTCCTATCCAAAACCGGCATCTGTTTTAGCCGCACTGCGAGGTGTATTGGGTAATGAACTCTTCCTGGAAGCCCATCATGAACTCATCGAAAGATGGCAGTACAAGCATCCCTATCCATGGGATATTTTCAACACGTTCGAAGATGTGGCAGGTAAAGATCTGTCCTGGTTCTGGAGAGCATGGTACTACGAAACTTGGACTCTGGATCAGGCTGTGACGGATGTATTGTCTGAGAACAACAGCTACACAATCGTTATTGAAGATATTGGAAATGTACCGATGCCGGTGCTTTTAGAAATCACACTAGCCAACGGCGAAAAAATCGATCAGCGCATAGATGTAGACCATTGGTTGCAGGGGCATCGAACCAAAAAGTTAACAATCGATTCAAATTCTCAGGTTGTACGTGTTGAAATCGATCCCGAAAATCACTTCCCGGATGTAAATCCCTCAAATAACATTTGGGAGCGAGGCAATTAAAATCAATATTTAAAGACTGATTTCGTTTATCCAGTTATAATGGATAGCTGCTGAATCACGTTTTTGCCATAAGGTTTGTAAAAATGTATTACACACCATGAAGAATCAGACTGATGTTTCTATTTTAAATTGATTTTAAATTCAATTACACTTCATGCCGTTTTTTAACAAAATGCGTAAGCTTAACTCTGTAAGATGGTTATTCCTCAGTTTGGGAATAGTTGCCGTATTGGCTCTTACAGCGATGAATATCTATTCACTCTACGCTTTACGCGAATCTACCATAGAGGCTGCCAAAGACAATAAAAAAAGTCAGCTTGACGAGTTCACTTTCCAGGTTAGACATCAATTTGGTGGACCATTTCGGGAACTGCGAAAACTGGATATTGAGAAGCTGGAAAGCAGCTGGAATGTAAGTGGAAATTTCCCTGCCCACTTTATTGATGTTTTGGGCAAAGCGTCAGAAGACCCTCTCTATGATGATATTTATTACAATCCAAGCGACTCAGACGCTTGTTACGACGACACACAACCTCTCTATAAGTTCGATCCTGAATTGAAAATGTTCACCATGGTTGATGAGGTGCCGGATCTTGTTTGTGATGGCTTTGGCATTTCCAATTCCAGGGTTAAAGCACTCATTGATGAATATCGGTTTAACAACAAAGTTACCTTCGATGCTCATCGAAGCATGAACCTTGCTCTAATAAATTTGGACGATAAAGTTGTAATCGGTCATCTAAACTTTACCATAAACCGAGATTATCTGATTAACGAAATTATTGACAAAAAACTAAAGGAGCAGTTTGGCCCCACAGATAAAACCGGGATCGTAGTTTGGCTCAGAGACTGGATACAGGACGATATTCTATCCAGCAGTGACGAACAGTACACTTATAATCGTGATGTCTATGAAATCGATATGAGGCAGCGATTTCCGGAAATGCTTGAAAACTGGATTCTTCACGCATCTTTCCTGCAATCGCCAACGGTTGCTGCCACTAATGCATCTCTGACGAGAAACCTAATTGTTCTTGGTTTTGCAGTGATCGTCCTTTTTGGAGCTCTGGTATTTATGTTCATTAATGCTCAGCGCGAAAGAGAGTTAGCCCAGCGCCAGGCCGGTTTTCTTGCGAATATCACCCACGAGCTTAAAACGCCATTGGCAGTCATGCAGGCAGCCGGCGAAAATATTTCGGATGGCCGTGTAAAAGACGGGCAACGGCTAAAAAGTTATGGAGAGCATATCTACAATGAATCCGTTCGTTTGCGAAAAATGATCGAAAAACTTTTGGATGTTGCCAAGGTAGATTCAGGACAAACCGTATTGGAACAAGCTCCACATCAATTGGATGACCTGGTCACAGACTTTGTGAAATCCAATAAGCAGTATATCCAATCTAAAGGTTTTGACCTTAATTTTGATAGCGATTCGGACCTACCGCTTGTGATGATCGACCCTGACCATCTTGAAACGATTCTCAACAACCTGATTGAAAATGCTATAAAATACAGTTCCGACACTAAACAGATCGACATTCAATTGACCAAAAATAGTGATGATGTCGAAATCTCTGTAGCTGATAAGGGAGATGGAATGGCAAAGAAAGTTCAGAAACTTATATTCGAAAAATTTTACCGGGTTGAAAACAGCCTGACGGCTAAAACCAAAGGCCACGGCTTAGGGTTAGCCATTGTTAAAAACATGGTTGAATTAAACGGCGGCACGATACGTGTTGAAAGTACAGAAGGGAAAGGTTCAACATTTACAGTTAGTTTTCCGGCCCTCATCAAGGGACAGGATCAGTATGAGCCAACAAGTTTCGCACCTCAATCTACAGATAGTGAAATCAAAAATATAGACTCCAAGCAATATGTCTGATAAACAAAAGAAGATCGTTATCGTAGAGGATGAACCCAGTCTTGTTTTTACTCTTCAAGACACTTTAGAATCAGAAGGTTACGATGTAACTGTAGTTCAGGAAGGTGATAAAGCCGTCGGAGCTGTTAAAGATGTTGAACCTGATTTAATGCTTCTCGATATCATGTTACCGGGAACAAGTGGGTACGACATTTGCAGAGAGGTTCGGGACTTAAAGTATACTTTTCCAATCATCATGCTCACTGCCCGTGATCAGGAAATCGATAAAGTTGCCGGATTAAACATCGGTGCTGACGACTATATGACAAAACCTTTTGGAGTTAAAGAACTTCTTGCACGCATAAAAGCCAGGCTGCGAAGAGCAAATGCTTACTCCAAAACCGGTCCTGTCGAAATGTTAAAACTTGGCGATGTTAAAATTGACCTTAAAGAGTCTAAAGTCATCAAGCCCAACGGAGTGGAACACGAACTCTCCACCCGAGAGGTAGAACTCATCCAGTACCTGGTATCCAAGGCAAATAAGCCGATCTCAAGAGACGACCTGCTTGAAAATGTATGGCGCTACGAGTATAGCACCAACACAAGAACCGTGGATGTGCACATCTCAAAATTACGAGCAAAAATTGAAATGCAGCCTGATGATCCAAGATTCCTGGTGACGCTACACGGAGTGGGCTACATGTTACGCGTCAACTGAAACATCCAAATTTTTCACCTGCTCAACAAAATCAGGGAATCCATCCAGCTGACTCATCAATAATTTTTGAAGCATTTTATTTGATAAGCCTGATTCCGGATCAAATGTGTCATTCACTCTTTGAATAAACATTCGTTCCGGGTAGATATATGCCTTTCTATATTTAAGCAGCTGTTCAAATTGTTCTACGGGTCGCAATGCCCCAAATGCGCCGGCGGCTTCTCCTATTAGCGAGACAGGTTTCATTTCAAGGGCATCAGGGAATGGGAGATAATCGTAAAAGAATTTCAAAACCCCGGGAAAACCTCCGTTATACTCGGGAATAACAAAAAGAAACCCGTCTGCACTTAAAAGTTCACGGTTAAATTCTTTCACGGAATCGGGTGTATTTCCATATTTACCTCCCACTATATCCTCAAACGGATAATCCATCAGTGAGAAAATCTTTGTATCCGCCTTTTTCGCCAGATACTGCTCCACGTACTTTGATACTTTAAGCGCATTAGAGTTAGGTCTGTCAGTAGATGATAAAATGTGTATAAGACTCATACTTGTGTTGTTCTTTAATTTTTTAGCTATTGCAGACATAACACTTCAATCTGAATAAAGATTCGTGTTATTAATCGACGCACAAAATTTAGTATTCCGGCACTGATGAATTCAATTCAAACTGCCTTACAGGGGCCTGCACGAAATAAAATCTTTATTTTAATAACTTAAAAAAAGCGCTTTTCTGTATCATATAGTTAAATAATAATTGCTTAATGATTTTTTAACTTAATTTAATTTGTATAGCAAGCTATTTCACTTTATCATTTGACTGTAGCATAAAGGATTTACGCTATGAATTTACAAAAGAGCTCATGTTATGGTAGACATCGAGCAATAGCTCCAATACTAGAAAGCCGGAATGGATAATTCCGGCTTTTCTATTTTCAGGACTTATCTGATTGATCCCTCAGCATCTTTAACCTTTCCCACATTTTTTTCTCCCGGCCTGTATTCCCGCCTTCATACCACGATTTATCTTTAACTTCATCAGGCAAATACTGCTGATCTACCCAACCGTTAGGATAGCTGTGTGGATATTTGTAATCATCCGAAGCGTTTTTCACGTCCAGATATTGAGAGGCGAGTTTATTCGCGGTTTTATCTTTCAGATGTTGAGGCACATCTTTCACACCTTTCTCCTTGATAAGGCTATTGGTTTCAAAAATGGCTTTGGTACTGTTACTTTTTGCGGAAAGTGACAAGAATATTGCCGCATGCGACAAAAAATAGAGGCCTTCCGGCATCCCGGTCTTCATAAAAGACTCGTGCGCAGCATTAACAACCGTTAAGGCGTACGGATCGGCCATGCCAACATCTTCTGATGCAAAAATCAGCATCCGCCTGAAAATAAAATTCGGATCTTCCCCACCTTCCAGCATTGCACTCATCCAGTAAAGAGCTGCATTTACGTCAGATCCCCGCATAGATTTAATAAAAGCGGAAGCATAGTGATAGTGTTCATCTCCGCCTCGATCGTACCTTACATTGCGTTTTTGAATGGATTCTTTTGCAATTTCGAGTGTAATACGAACAAATCCATCCTTCTCTTTGGCGGTAGAGAGTGCCGCAACTTCTAAAGCATTCAAAGCGTTTCTGACATCTCCACCTGCATTTTCAGCAAAATAAAGCTTAGCGTCTGGTGACACTTCAATCTTCAGATACCCGAGCCCCCGCTCTTCATCTGCCAGAGCACGATCAATCATCTCTTCAACATTATCCCGGGTAAGCGGAAAGAGTTCAAAAAGCTGACACCTGGAAAGGAGTGGATTCACCAGCGAATAAAAGGGATTTTCAGTAGTTGCACCCACCAGCGTTATGATACCCGACTCGAGATGAGGAAGAAGTGCGTCCTGCTGAGCTTTGTTCCATCTGTGAATTTCGTCCACAAAGAGTATGGTCTTACGCCCGTTGGCTTTTTTTTGATGCTCCGCTTTGGCCACAACATTTCTCAACTCTTTAATACCGTCCAAAACAGCATTGATAACCTCAAATCGTGCATCTATTTCGTTGGAGATCACATACGCCAGCGTAGTTTTACCGGAACTTGGAGGACCGTAAAAAATCAATGAACCGATTACACCGCTCTCTATCATCCGTTGCAGCATTTTCCCTTCGCCAACCAGGTGATCCTGCCCTACAAATTCATCCAGGGATACCGGACGCATTCTTGTGGCAAGCGGTTGGTTTTTGTCGTCCGGTTTTCCTTTAAAACTACCGGATTCATTTTCAAATAGATTCATCGTACAGTCAATTTTATTAAGCGAAGCGATAAAGAATTTAGAAACAGATGATAACGAAATTACATTGGAATTTCGCTGCACATCAAATATGCAATTTTCATTGATCTTCTTGCATAATGAGAAAATTCTGCTTATTGATAATGAGTACTAAAACTAAAAAGGGAGGTATATGACAGTTAAGGATATTCTAAATCGAAAAGGATCAACCGTCTATTCTGTGCATCCTAACGAAACCGTTTACGATGCCATAAAGAAAATGGCTGATTTAAATATAGGTGCACTTCTCGTTCTTGATGATGGAAAAGTGAAGGGAATCATATCTGAACGGGACTATAGAAACAAAATCATCCTAAAGGGCAGAACCTCTGCCTCCACACCGGTGAAAGACATTATGGTGAAGCAGGTATTCTGTGTAAACAGTTCCGACAGCATCAATTTATGTATGCAGCTAATGACTGAAAAGAAAATTCGCCACCTGCCGGTTTTGAACAATGGAGATTTAGCCGGGATCATTTCCATTGGCGATGTTGTAAAGTCAGTCATCGATGATCAAAAAGTGGAAATAGACTCACTTCGCAACTACATCGCGGGAAGCTATCCCGGGTAAAATATTTTCTTAGAGCGGCAGATTATCGTGTTTCTTCTTAGGTACCCGGTCAGCTTTGTTGTGGCATAATTCGAACGCTTTAATCAGTTTTTTTCGCGTTTCGGATGGCAAAACCACATCATCAATAAAGCCACGCGCGGCCGCTTTATACGGATGAGCAAACTCATCACTGTAGCGGTCTTCCAACTCTTTCTGCTTCTCTTCGGGATTGTCTGCCTTGGCAATTTCACGCCTGAAGATAATTTCGACAGCACCTTTTGTACCCATAACCGCAATTTCAGCCGTTGGCCAGGCAATATTATAGTCGGCCCTGATATGTTTGGAATTCATTACGTCGTAAGCGCCTCCATAAGCTTTTCTGGTAATAACCGTCATTTTTGGCACGGTTGCTTCACAAAAAGCATACAGCAGTTTTGCGCCGTGCTTTATGATTCCACCCCATTCCTGGTCCGTTCCGGGTAAAAATCCGGGCACGTCCTCGAATACAACCAGCGGAATATTAAATGCATCACAGAATCGAACAAATCGAGCTCCTTTTAGTGAGGCATCAATATCGAGAACTCCGGCAAGCGACAGCGGCTGATTGGCAACAATTCCAACCGTACGTCCATCCAATCGGGCAAAACCCACTACAATATTATCAGCATAGCGCTCATGCACTTCATAAAAAGAGTCCTTATCCATCACCCCATCAATAACATCTTTGATGTCGTACGGCTTATTCGGATTAAGCGGTACCAAGTCATTCAGAGCTTCAGCCTTGGAGGCTTCCGGTTCCACTGAAGGCTTCATGGGTACTTTCTCTTCGCAGTTCTGCGGTATATAGCTAACCAGCTTTCGGATATTCTTTAAACAGACTGCGTCGTTTTCTTCAGAAAAATGCGCCACACCGGATTTAACACCATGAGCTGATGCGCCGCCAAGCTCCTCAGATGTCACCTCTTCGTGTGTAACCGTTTTTACAACATTGGGCCCGGTTACAAACATGTAGCTTGTATTTTTGACCATAGAAACAAAATCCGTCAGGGCCGGACTGTAAACAGCTCCACCTGCACAGGGCCCCATAACTGCAGAAATCTGCGGTATTACACCGGAGGCCATCGAATTTCTCCAGAACACCTCAGCATAACCGCCCAGAGAGCTTACCCCTTCCTGAATTCTGGCTCCGCCTGAGTCGTTCAACCCAATGACCGGAACTCCATTTTTCATAGCGAGATCCATAATTTTACAGATCTTTTCGGCGTGTGTCTCGGAAAGTGAGCCCCCAAAAACGGTGAAGTCCTGGCTAAAAACGTAAACCGGCCGGCCGTCAACTTTGCCATATCCGGTTACAACACCGTCTCCCAAAAACTGTTGATCCTCAAGCCCAAAAGCAGAGCTTCGGTGAGTTACAAACGCGTCGATCTCTTCAAAACTGTTTTTATCGAGAAGCAGATCAATACGCTCGCGGGCCGTGAGTTTGCCTTTATCGTGTTGTTTTTTTATTCGGGCTTCACCGCCGCCTTTTTTCGAATCTTCCCTGAGTTCTAATAGCCGTTTTACTTTTTCGTTTTCAGACATTCTGTGCAGTTGATATTTTTTATTTTCGCTCCTTAAAAAAGGTATGAAGTCTGTCGGTAAAATCAACAGCTACTTCATCAAATATATCGATATGATTTCGATTAAAAACCTCATCCTTAATAAATCTTGAGGCGCTCTTCCAATCATCCAGAAGTGCGATATCCTCTAAAGACTCCTCATAAGCTTTTTCTGATCCGCTAAATATACCATCCACGAATCGTTCTCTTTCGTCAGAAATCCAATTCATCAGCTCTTCTGCAGTTGCTTCCTCATTTCCATCGTCATCCTCATCGTAGCTTCCGAAGAACGAATCGGCCAGTTTATCAGCCAACTGCAATTTTTCTGCTTCGACTGATTTTGATTTGGAATCAGCACTATCTTCATCTTCCACAACACTGCTTAAATCTTCTCTTTCGAGGAAAGCCCTCCAGATAGGAACATCCTCCTCATCATCTGTCTCGTTATAAAGCTCGATAGACTCAACGCCGGCTTCTTCATCTTCATCCGGCCTATCCGTCTCGGCAAGGTCCTCAACTTCAGACTCGCTTTTCCCTTTTACAGTTTTCTTTTTAGGAGAATCGCCTCCGGAGATCGCCCTCCATTTGCTTAGCAAGTCGGAATGTAATTTGTCGGGATCTTCATCCTCATCATCCAGCTTCAGAATATCCCGCCGTATCTCCCTTGTTGATTCCCCGGCATCCAATTTTTCAATTTTACTGCCTTTATTATTCTCCGTTATATCTTCTTGCTTATCAAGCCTGAATTTTGAGTGAATTTCTTCTTCAGAATCCTCCTCACCCTCACTTGAATCACCGGCTTCTTCATCTGTTTCAGATTGTTCATCTCTTCGTTTCCGGAATGAATTGAGTATGGAATCCTCCTCGTCATCATCTTTTTTCTCTTTTTTGGGACTTTTTGAAGTTTTGGGTTTCGGCTTTGAATCTGTTTCAGAATCTTCGGTTTTTGCCTCGCCGGTCACTTCTTCATCGTCCAATAGATGATCCGGTGATGACATCACCTCAATAAACTCAGTTCTATTTAAAGATTTATTAAGCTGATCGAACAGTCTTGAAATTTTCTTACGCCCTTTATCTTCGAAGTAAAGCCGGAACATGTCGGTATCTACGGAGGGGCCCGCTAAAACAAATAGTGGTTCCAGCTCTTTAGCCCAATCCAGAGAGTTAAAGGAGTGAATCAATTTTTCATCTATCTGAGAAATAATCTTTTTACACTCAGAGATTTTGAGCTCGGTTTTGCTCTTTTTCTCCATGTATCGAATCAGTGCAGCTGCGAGCGGACGCCCAACTGTTATATACCGGATTCTTTTTTTCAGATCCTTAACAGTTAGCGTCTCATCATTGCCAAATAAGATTTCAGGAATTGCACTTCGGGGTTGAGTAGCGAGCTCCAGAGCATCCGCCACGGCAGTTTCAAGCAGTGGAGCTGCGTAAGAAGCCGGCATTCTCACTTCTGCTTTTATCGCCTCGAGGAAATTTTTCCAGGCAAAACGGACAGAATCACCGTCCATATCAGCCCACTCTGTTTCAGGTGGATTAACCGATTCACTCAGATTTTGGTGCATTTCCAGAATAACTCTCTCAGTAATAAACGGTGGTATATCAAGCACCTGGAGATCTTCCGGAGTGTAATAATCTCTAAAACGGGGCAACTGAGCTGTCAGCTTCTCTGTGATGTGGCGTACTGTTCGCTCCATATCTTTTTATATTTACTCGTTATGCAAACTTTGTAAGGCTTCTATTATAATAACTTTTCTTCAATTACTTTATGATCAATTTTGCCACAATTTTATTAAAACCCTCTTTTTTCTTCATTTTGCATCTCTTAAAATTTACCTTCCATCATGATTGAAATCTCTGCAGACAATATTGCAAAAAATTATGGCAAAAAACGGGTGTTAAACGGCATTAGTTTTCACCACCAAACTGCTGCTTTGGGAATTGCCGGTGCAAATGGATCCGGAAAATCGACGCTTTTAAAAATTATTTCGGGTTTACTAAAACCAACTTCCGGAGAAGTACAATGGAAGATACATGAAGACAAACTGTCACCTAAAGCCATAATTCCATATATCGGGTTTTCAGCACCTTATGTTCAACTTTATGAGGAACTGTCTGTAGAAGAAAATTTACGTTTTTTAGTGGAGCTTCAAAAAAACTCCGCTTTAGAAGATATTAACGATCTGCTACACCGTTTCGAAATAAAAAAGCTTCAAAATTCTCTGTACGGCAACTTATCTACCGGCCAGCAACAGCGCGTTAAACTGGCTTCTGCTGTAATTAAAAAACCATCGATTTTGATCATGGATGAACCGGGATCCAACCTGGATCAAAAAGGAAAATCACTGATCAGAAATCTGGTTCAAACATACAGAGATAATAACAAAATGGTCATTATTGCCTCCAATCTGCAAGAAGAACTGGATCTCTGCGACAAAACGATAGACTTAAACAATTTTAAATAAGAACAACATGTACACTCCTGAAGACAAAAAACTGGCCAAACAACTCCTGAATCACAGCACCGAGTTAAAGAAAGGAGAAAATGTAATGCTGCAGCTTGTAGGGCTGAATGGGATCGGATTGATTAGAGCACTCACAGATGAGGTTCGAAAAAAAGGAGCTCACCCTTTCATCAAAATTGAAGATGGGGAGACAAATCGTCTTCTGCTTGAAAATGGGGATGAAGAGTTTTGGACAAATCAAGCCAATGTAGACCAACTGCCGTTGATGAAACAGATGGATGCTTTTATTGGTATCCGTGCAGCCGAAAACATCTACGAGAATTCTGAAGTACCGAAAGAGGCGAATCGGGCTTATTCTCAAAAATTCCTCAACCCGGTACATTTTGAAGAGCGCGTGAACAATACAAACTGGGCCGTGCTGAGATATCCATCCGCAGCTTTTGCCATGAATGCCAAAATGCCCACCGAAAAATTTCGGGAATTCTACTACGCCGCTTGTCTTTTCGATTACAACAAACTGGAGCAGGCAATGAAACCGCTCGAACAACTTCTGCGAAAAACAGATCAAATTGAACTTAAAGGAGAGGGAACGGATATCAGCTTTTCTGTGAAAGGACAGAACTGGATTCCCTGTTTTGGTAAGCGAAACATTCCGGACGGAGAGCTTTTCTCCTCGCCAATTCTGGATTCCGTAAACGGGCACATCACCTATGCACCGTCAGTCTATCAGGGTAAGCCGTTTGAGTTTGTCAAACTTGAGGTTGAGAACGGCGTGGTGACCGATTTTGACTCCTCCAATAATTCAGCACTCGAGGAGATTTTAGATACAGATGAAGGAGCAAAACGGTTTGGAGAGTTCAGTTTTGGCCTGAATCCCATCATCAGCGAACCGATGTACGACATTCTTTTTGATGAGAAGATCTACGGTTCAAACCACCTCACGCTTGGAAACGACTACGAAATTGCCCCCAACGGAAATGAGAGCAACATCCACTGGGACCTGGTCTGTATCGGAGCGGATGTTTACCTGGATGGTGAGTTGATCCGAAAAGGGCGAGAATTTGTGAAGGATGAACTGAAGGGGTTAAATCCTGAATCGTTGATCAAATAGGGTCTGACTACTACACCAAAACCTCCAAGGTTTCGAAAATTTGGGAGATTTAATTTAGTAAAGCGGTATTCCAACCCTCCAAGAGTTCAAAACTCTTGGAGGGTTTTGTGTTTATAAAATCCATCACCGTCAACACTTTTCAAGCGGGCAGACTGTTTAATTTTAATAGGCAGCATAAAGCAGCAAATTCACTTCTATTCTAACCTTACTTTAATTTTTCAAAACTCTTCACCACTTCACTTTCTTAGCTAAATAGTATCATATATCTGAACGATTTATTTTAGAAAGGGATTTTTTTTGATATAATAGGCTATATTAGTTCAGTCTACATGAAGGAAGTAAGATCTTTATATAGTTTTCTCATCTATGCTCTTTAAGATCTCTTCAAATAACAAATCGCAATCTAATCTCACTTCATATGATACCAAAGCTCTTACAAAACAAAACGTATCGCTCCATTTTAAAGATGGTGAGTTGTGTGGCACTGCTGTTCGTGTTTACCGCAACACAAACATTTGCACAGCAAGGAACCGTAGAAGGTGTTATTTCAGACACTGACAATAATCCTCTGCCGGGTGCCAACGTCGTGTTGGTTGGCGAAAATATCGGTGCTTCAACCAATCCGGATGGCGAATATTCCATCAGCGCATCAGCCGGAAATTACACACTTCAGGTTAGCTTTCTGGGATATCAGACATCCAGACAGGACATTACGATTTCTCCCGGAGAAACACTGACTTTAAACGTAACCCTCGAAATAGCAACATTTGGAGGTGGTGAAGTCGTAGTTTTGGGTACGCGCCGCCAGGGCCGTACCGTAACACAATCTGCCGTTCCCGTAGATGTAATTAGTGCTGAGGAAGTACAGGCAACCGGTTTTACCCAAACAACAGCCATTATTCGTGCTCTTGTTCCATCATTTAATTCTCCGGAATCGTCTATTACTGACGGAACTGATCACGTTCGTCCTGCAACACTTCGGGGTTTAGGGCCTGATCAAACTTTGGTTTTAATTAATGGAAAAAGACGACACACAAGTGCAATTCTGCACGTAAATGGTTCCATTGGCCGTGGTGCAACGGGTGTTGACCTGAATTCCATTCCTGCCAATATGATCGAGCGAATTGAAGTACTGCGTGATGGTGCCGCTGCTCAATACGGCTCTGATGCCATTGCCGGTGTTATTAACATCGTTCTAAAGCAATCCGCAGGACTTGATGCCTCTTTTTCATACGGACAGAATGTAAGCCAGGAAGAGCGAGGATATGCTCCAAACCAGGCTCTGCCGGAAGGTGGCACAACTGCCGGGTTTCAAAGCTCCCCTTACTATCCCGGCCAGGAAGATGTTTGGCACTACGATGGCAAAACCGTAAACCTGCATCTTGGTTATGGATTTGAGCTACCGAACAATGGACAACTCTACGTAGCCGGTCAATATCGAGATCGAGGCATTACGAATCGTGCAGGAATTGATCCAAGACAGAATTATCCTGAAGTGAATGGCAATCCGGATCCGCGTGAATTAACATTTGACCGAATCAATCACCGCTACGGCTCCGGAGATCTTCTGGATGTAAGCGGATTCTTTAGCGGAAGTATGGAAGTAGCTGCTGATGTAGAACTTTATGCTTTTGGTGGAATAAGTCTTCGAGAAGGTGAAACCGGTGGTTTTTATCGCCGTGCCTTGGATGGAAGAAATGTTCCTGAATACTATCCCGACGGTTTCCTTCCGCTTATTACCTCCAATGTTTATGATGGTTCGTTTGCAGCGGGTTTAAAAGGCCGAACCGGAGAATGGAGTTACGACTTAAGCCAGGTTTACGGCCACAACTCCATCAATTATGGCGTAACAAACTCCGTGAATACATCTATTGGAGTTGGAAGCCCGACAACATTTAAAGCCGGGACACTGGCTTTCGATCAGGCAACCACAAACCTTGACTTTGTCAGAACCGCCGATATTGGAACGGCACAGCCACTGAGTATTGCTCTCGGTAGTGAATTCCGTTACGAACTCTATCGAATCATTCGCGGTGAAGCTGAATCGTATGCCGACGGCGGCAACGGCGCTGCGCCGGGTGCACAGGTATTTCCCGGATTCTCGCCACGAAATGAACAGAACGAAGACCGCTACAGCATTGCTGCTTATGCCGACTTAGAAACGGATATCATCGAGCCATGGACTGTCGGAGTAGCCGGACGATTAGAAAGCTACAGCGATTTCGGAAATACACTGACCGGTAAATTCTCTACACGTTTTGAAATTGTAGAAGGCCTGGCTGTGCGAGGTGCTGCAAGTACCGGATTCAGAGCTCCATCTTTAGCTCAATCATACTTCACGTCTATTGCAACCGTCTTTATAGACGGAACACCGTTTGAAGTAGGAACCTTTCCTGTTAACTCAGACGCCGCACAGGCTTTGGGAGCAGAACCGCTCGAAGCCGAAACCTCAGTAAACCTGAGCGCCGGTGCCACCTTTGAGCGAGGTAATTTCTCATTAACTGCAGATTTATATCGAATTAATATCGATGATCGTGTGGTATTTACGGAAAACTTTACCGGTGAAGATCTTGCCGACTTTCTGCAAAATCAGGGAATTAACGCAACCGGCGGAAGGTATTTCACAAACGCTGTAAATACTGAAACTCAGGGAATTGATATCATTGCCCGTTATGGCTTTAATCTTGCCGATAACTCAACGATGAGATTTACACTGGGCATGAACTTCAATGAAACCGAAATCACCAATAAGGATGAGATCGATACACCCTCTGAGCTACAGGGATTAACGGATGTGCCACTTTTCGGACGAGTTGAAATTGGCCGTTTTGAAGTGGGACAGCCGAGCAGCAACATTAACTTTATGGCCAACTACGAACGAGAAAAATGGTCGGTAATGCTGCGTGGAGTACGTTATGGAGAAATTGAAGCCGTTCGATCTGATCCAAATGACGACCAGGTTTATGGTAATATCTTTACCACGGATCTCGAGTTCACTTACAGCATAAGTGACGATGTTCGACTCGCATTGGGAGGTAACAATATCTTTGATGTTTATCCGGATAAAACATTCCAGGGAAATAGCTTTAACGGTATTTTCCAATATTCCGGATTCTCACCGTCAGGATTCGAAGGTCGATATCTCTACTCAAGAATTACGATGAATTTCTAAACCGTAAATCTTTTCTATCCATTAAACAAAAACCTCCAGGGATCAGAGCTCTTGGAGGTTTTTTTATTAAAGCGGTTATTTCAAACCTGAGACTGTCTAAAAAGTGAAGATTTCTGTAAAGGAGCTTAAATAATTTAAACATTAAATCCCTCTCTATTCGATAGAGAGGGATATAGGGTGAGTCCCAACAAAAAATAAATTATTTAAGCGACGATCGAATTAATCTGCCTTTCTGAACAGCCTCAGGGTTTAATTTTAATCAGCCCACGCTTCTGCGTCACTGTATACTTCAGCAAATTCGAGCTTGCTTCCGTCTTTGCTGACGGTTGCTTCAAAATCAATTCCCTGAGTATCGTCCTCGCGCTTAATCAGCTGCCTGGCAAGCTGGTTTACGATTTGTGTTTGAATCACTCTCTTCAATGGCCTCGCACCATAAACCGGATCATATCCGCGGGCAGCCAGCCAATCTTTAACGTTATCGGATACTGAAAGTGACACTCTATTCTTAGCCAGCATCTTCTCAATACGCTTAAGCTGAATATCTACGATTTGTCGAATATGTCGCTGATCCAATGGATGGAAAACAACCACATCATCAATCCGGTTCAGAAACTCGGGCCGAATCGTTTTCTTCAGCTGCACAAACAATTTGTCCTGCAGTTCGCTGTAGGTTGCATCGTCCATCTCACCACCACTCTTCTCAATCTCTTCAGAAATGAGATGAGAGCCGATATTACTGGTCATTATCACAATGGTATTGGTGAAATTGACCGTAACGCCTTTGTTGTCGGTCAGTCGACCATCGTCCAGAACCTGAAGTAAAATATTAAACGCATCAGGATGAGCTTTTTCGATCTCATCCAGCAGCACAACCGAATAAGGTTTTCGGCGAACGGCTTCGGTTAACTGACCACCCTCATCGTAACCGACATAGCCGGGAGGCGCACCGATTAAGCGGCTCACGCTGTGTTTCTCCATATATTCACTCATATCGATCCGAATCATTGCATCCTCATCATTGAAGAGGAAATCGGCCAATGACCGGGCCAGCTCCGTTTTACCTACACCGGTTGAACCGAGAAACATAAATGAGCCGATCGGACGATTCTCATCCTGCAAGCCTGCTCTTGCACGTCGCACAGCATCAGAAACCGCTTCAATGGCCTGATCCTGACCAATCACCCGCTTATGGAGTTCATCTTCCAATTTGAGCAGTTTTTGCCGTTCGCTGGAGAGCATCTTGGTTACCGGAATTCCGGTCCAGCGGCTTACAATATCCGCAATCTCTTCAGCTTCAACCTGCTCCTTAAGCAATGAACGCCCTTCCTGAACATCGTCCAGTTTTCTTTTCGTCTCTTCAAGATCCTTCTCAAGCTGTGTGATCGTTCCGTAGCGCAGTTCAGCTACTTTCTCATACTGGCCTTCGCGCTCCGCCTTGTCAGCCTGATTACGAGCCGTTTCAATTGCCTGCTTCAGCTCCCGGGTTTTCTGGATCAAGCCTTTTTCATGATCCCACTGCGCCCGCATCGATTTCCGTTTCTCTTCCAGATCGGCCAGTTCCTTCTCGTTCGCTTTCAGCTTGGCTTCATCATTCTCCCGTTTCAGGGCTTCCCTCTCAATTTCAAGCTGACGAATCTGCCTCTCCAAGGTATCCAGTTCTTCCGGCATACTGTCAATTTGGAGCCGAAGCCTGGAAGCCGCTTCATCAATCAGATCAATTGCCTTGTCAGGCAAAAACCTGTCGGCAATATACCTGTGAGACAGTTCCGCAGCTGCAACAATGGCTGCATCCGTAATTCGCACACCGTGGTGGACTTCATATCGCTCCTGAAGCCCGCGCAAAATAGACACGGTATCTTCAATAGACGGCTCACCGACAAAAACGGTTTGCAGGCGCCGCTCCAGGGCTTTGTCTTTTTCTATATACTTTCTGTATTCAGTCAGCGTGGTAGCACCGATTGCGTGGAGCTCGCCCCGCGCTAATGATGGTTTCAAAATATTTGCCGCATCCATAGAGCCTTCTGTGGCTCCGGCACCAACCAGGGTATGAATTTCATCAATAAAGAGAATCAGCTCTCCGTCAGAATCCATTACCTCTTTAACTACCGCTTTCAGGCGTTCCTCAAATTCACCGCGGAATTTTGTACCAGCTACCAGTGCTCCCATATCAAGTGCTACAATCTGCTTGGTTTTCAATCCTTCGGGCACGTCGCCGCGTACAATCCTCAATGCAAGTCCTTCAGCAATCGCCGTTTTACCTACGCCGGGCTCTCCAATCAAAACGGGATTATTTTTGGTTCGGCGTGACAAGATCTGCATCACCCGCCGAATCTCCTGGTCGCGCCCAATAACCGGATCCAGCTTATTTTTCTCCGCCATTTCATTGAGATTCATGGCATATTTTTTCAATGCCTGGTATCGGCTCTCCGCATTGGGATCGTCCACGGTTTGACTGCCTCTAACATCCTTTAAAATCTGCAGGACCTGATCTCTTTTTACTCCTTGATCTTTCAACAGTGTACCGGTTTCGGACGAAGTAGCAATCATCGCGAGTAAAATATGCTCGGAACTAATGTACTCATCGCCCAAATCGGTTGCTTCCGTTTGAGCTTTGTCAAAAAGTGCTTTTGTGTTATTTGATAGATACTGTCCTGATACGGATGCGCCTTTAACAACCGGAAACGACTTCATTTTTTTTCCAAGCTGATCTAGCAGTGATGAGACATTGACACCGATTTTTTTCAAAATCTGGATCGTCACATTTTCAGTGTCACTCAACAGCGCTTTTAAAATATGCGCCGGCTCTACAGCCTGATGATTTTCATTTTGAGCCAACTCAAGCGCGGCCTGAACAGCTTCTTGAGCTATTATCGTAAATTTATTGAAATTCATATATGCTCCTGTTTAAACTTTCTTTTTACTCTAAACAGAAGCTAAAACCGTACCTGTACTTTAGAACCTGTCGGAATTACAGTTTAGGCTCCAACACCAAGCTTAAGTCACAGTTTTAAGTGTTACATGGCAGAATTCTCTCGATCAGTTCTGCCTCAATTACATTTAAAAAAAGAAACCGCCTGCCATTATCGAATAGATAACAACAGACGGTTTAATCTTCACCCAATTAAAAATATTTGCCGGCCTGATTACTTCTGCTTTGAAGTAAACTGCCCGGAATGATCACCATTTCTCAGGTATTCAAAGATTCTGTCTTGGTTCATGTGATCCAATTCGGCAACCAGGTTATCCGATTCCGGAAATCTTTCCAGATTTTCGTAGTAGTAGATCACCAAATTCGCTTTTGAGGAAATCGTTTCTGATGTAGTTTCCTCAGCAATTTTTCCTGCCTTCTCCATTACTTTATCCGAATGGAATTCAGGATAGACAATTTTATAATTTAACATGTTAAAAAGAGTGGATTCAATAACGCCATTCACATCAGAAGAGAGTCCATAGTATAGGCTCTGCTCCAATCTTTCAGACTGTTCTTCACTCAGATTATTTTGAGAAATTGCGTCAGCCGTTATTGTTAAAGAAAAAATAACAGCGCTGATAATGGATAGTATGTTTTTAATTTTAAACATTGTGTTGATTGATTTATGCTTACTTGTTTGATTTGCTCATAATATATCTTCAAGTCTGCATATCAATCAATTACTCAAAACATTGTCACAACTAATATAACGGGCATTATCGTGACACTTTTACATGAAAGCGTTTTTAATTTTCTCAATCATCTTTTTCCCATAAAAAGACTTAAAAAACTGATTAATAATTATTACCGGAAAAGCCCTTACATTTTCTATTATTTTAGAAAGCGCTTCTATCAATAATTTTTCCACTTATGACAATTAAACAGCCATATTCCCTGTTATATTTAATAAGAAGCGCTTCTAGTTTTCGGCATTTTGTCGGTTTGACGCCAATTATTTATAAGATTTTCACCGAATTGAGAGCAAGAAGTAATTTTGTGCCCTCTTTAATAAGCTATAGGTTATATTTGAAGAGCCAACTAATAGGAACATAATTCCACTATAATGAATGTAGAATTTAATGAAGTAATGGTAGAGCTTGTCACTGGGGATATAGCCGATCAACCTGATTGTGATGCAATAGTAAACGCTGCCAATGCCGAATTAAGAATTGGCGGAGGTGTTGCAGGTGCCATACACAGTGTGGGAGACCCTGAGCTTCAACAGCTCACACGTCCTCTTGCCCCAATTAAACCGGGTGAAGCGGTTATTACCGAAGCTCCTAACCTGCCAAACAAATATGTCATTCACTGTTTGGGGCCGGTTTATGGAAGAGATAAACCCGAAGATAAGCTGTTGGCAAATTGCTATTCCAATGCGTTAACTTTAGCGGAAGAGAATGGAATTGAATCGATCGCGTTTCCGGCGATATCCACAGGTGCATTCGGATATCCGATGAAAGAGGCTGCTCAAATTGCTTTTAATACAGTAAAGAAGAAAACAGCCGAGCTGACGGATGTAAAGTATATACGCTTTGTTCTCTTCAGTGCAGCAGACTATAATCTACATCTAAGTGTATTAAAAGAGTATTGATAAAAATACTACTCAGCTCCGTAAATATCGTTTAAAACACCTGCCGTACGAATACCGGCCTGCAGTAATCGCCTAAAGATCAAATCTCTGTTCTGATACCGATACTCGTAGCCGATCCGCATGTCGTCGGGCAGGTCATAAACTCGATCGCGATAGCTAACCGACTCATAAGCCCAGTCTCGAACGGTTGCGCTCTGCCACTCTTCAACTTGTTCATCGGTAGCAATGTCAATTTCCCAGGCAAGCTCTGAGTAACTCATTTGCAGTGAATTAATAACATCACTGTCCCATACTCTGTGCAGGTTTGAGTTTTCACCCATCCACTGAAGGCGCACCTCATTTCCTCCCATATCTTCTCCGTTACCCACATGTAAAGGTTGATGAATATCGCCAATCATGTGAATAACAAGCCTGAGTTTATCTTTTTCTTCCTTCTCTGTGAGGCCGCCTCTTTTTAGTTCGTCAATTAAGGTTTCAAGTGCCCAGATGATATCTCCATCCTCCTCTTGTTCAGTCTCCTCGTAGGTCTTTCCTTCCGGAATCGTTGCCCAGTGCCAGGTTCGGGTATAGTCATATTCACTGTCCGAGCGGATATCGTCCATCCAAACGGCAGATAATGATAATGAGCGATCTCCTAAAATTTCATAAACACGATCGCGAGCCTCGTCGGTGAGATATACATCCGCAATTTCACCTGTCACATAATGCCCGATTTGGCCCCACTTTTGATACTCTTGATGTTCAATTTCTCCTGTATTAAAAAACAGTGCTGCAGCTAAAATCAGAAATCCTTTCATAACTCAATGAAGTTTAAATTTGTTTTTTTAAAGGTACAATCTTTTATCTGAACAGTCTATCCATACAGATATTTATTCAGCCCTTAATTCAGATAATTTCTTATACAGTTTTTTCTCCTCTGATGTCAGATCATCCGGAAGCTGAAGGGATACTTTCACGTAGTAGTTTCCTCTCTTTTCCGGTTTGTTAAACTCCGGTACTCCCCGGCCGGCCAGTCGGAACATTTTCCCATTCTGTGTACTCTCCGGAATATTAAGCTTCACTTTTCCCTCTAACGTTTCAACCGTTAATGAACCGCCCAAAGCTGCTTTATGTACGGGAAGATCTACCGTTTGAATAATGTCTTTTCCCTTTCTCTCAAATCCTTCAGGCTCATTAATTTTAATTTTCAGGTAAAGATTTCCTTTTCGCCCTCCGGCCCCCGGCTGACCTTTTCCTTTTAACTTAAGCCGTTTTCCATCTTCAATTCCCGCCGGTATCTTCACCTTCATCTTTTCGCTACCTATACGAAGGTGTTTTTCGGCACCGGTTAACACGTCTTTTAGGTCAACCTGAACAACAGCTTCTGAATCTGCTACAGTTTGAGGTGCACGTCTTCGCCCACCGGTTGTATAACTTTGTCTGCCTTGCGCGCCGCCAAACGGATCGCCGCCATTTTCGAATTGCCCACCACCGAACAGGGTCTCAAAAAAACTGGAGAACGGGCTGCCTCCGCCGGCAGAATGCTGACCACCGCCAAATATGTCATCCATGTTGATGTTTACCCGTTGACGGCCGCCGCCGGCTCCTCTGCTGCCCGCATACTGCTGCCAGTTAAAATCGTCCGCACTTGCACCGGCTTGCTCGTATTTCTTCCAATCAGACCCCACTTTATCATACAGCTTTCTTTTTTCAGGGTCTTTTAAAACCTCATAAGCCTCGCCTATTTCCTTGAATTTTTGCTCAGCCTTTTTGTTGTTCGGATTTTTGTCGGGATGAAATTTCGCAGCCATCTTTCGATACTTCTTCTTGATCTCATCTTGCGAAGCATCCCGGGGTACATCTAATGTTTTATAGTAATCTTTGTATTCCATAGCTCTAGTATACTTTGCTTTGCTTTTAATGTTTGCAAAAGTAGTGCCATGACCCGCTCAAATTGTTGTATTGACAGTAAACCTGACGGAATGGAGGTCGCAGGTCGCAGCCTAAGGTAAGTACTACGGATCGCTGACCCTTTGAAAGGAAATAATAATTGATTCAACGACAGTGATGAGTTTGACACCCCTCACGGCTTACACCGTACTCCCCTCAAGGGGAGACTCTGTTAAATTACCTAATTAACGTGAGTTCGAGATAAAGGTGCTTCAAATGATGCAATAAGTCACATTGAGCGCAATTTCGAGGGTGCTTTTTCCTCGAAATGAAGTCGAAATGTGTTTTCGACTCCGTTCCGCCCAAAAAACGGTCGAAACTGCGCTCAAACTGACGATTATCGTTAAATCTATACCGAACTCACGCTAATTAATAACCACACCGAATAAAAAAAGCCTCTGCCTGAAATCAGACAGAGGCTCAACCTTAATCATCACCTATTACTATATTTACAGCTCGAAAGCCACGAAAATATTTCTTCCCTGCCGGTTAACCCGAAGCAGTGCCACCTCTGTACCTTCATCAATTAAAGTTTGAACGGCACCGTAGAACTCTTCAGGTTGTGTGACGGGAGCCCCTGCAACCTGAGAAATAACGTCGCCTCTTCGCAGCCCTTGTGCATAGGCACTGCTTGCTTCGCTAATTTCACTAACCACTACTCCAAATGTCTGAGATTCCAAATTCAACTGTCGGCGAATAGCGTCTGTCAGTTCATCAACTGCAAAGCCAAGACTTTCACGGAGATCCTCACGATCTGACGTACTCATTTCGGCGGCAACCTCTTCAGGATTCAGCTCACCAAGTTCAACAGTAAATGACTCTGTTTCACCTTCCCGGAAAACCTCAATCTCTACTTCCGTTCCGGGGGCAGAGTTAGCAATTGCCACGCGAAAATCGTAGAAATCACGAACAATATTACCATTCAAGCGAACCACTACGTCGCCTTCCTGAAGTCCGGCTTCTGCAGCAGGCCCGTCTTCGACTACGTCACCAATCACAAAACCGCGCGGGTCATTCATTCCCAAAGCGCGAGCCATGGTTCGGTCCACTTCGCCACCGAGAGAAATTCCCAGATACCCGCGAGCAACGCGTCCATCTGTTATCAATGCTTCCATAACACTTCGAGCCATGTTTACCGGAATCGCAAAACCAAGTCCCTGATTACCGCCGGTTCGGCTCGCAATTGCAGTGTTGATACCTACTAATTCACCATCAACATTAATGAGCGGACCTCCCGAGTTCCCGGGATTAATTGCAGCGTCTGTTTGAATGTAATTTTCAAATTGGTTCAGTCCCAGCCTTGAACGGCCACTGGCGCTTACAATCCCCATAGAGACGGAATGAGCAAACTGATTTCCCAGAGGACTGCCAATTGCAAATACCATCTCACCTGCTCTCAGGTTATCGCTATTGCCAAGTGGAATTGCTTTGAGATTATCATGATCAATTTTCAACACGGCGATGTCGCTGGCGGGATCGGTTCCCACGATCTCTGCATCCAGCTCCTCACCATCAAAAAGAGTAATTTTAATTTCATCGGCATTCTCAATCACGTGGTTGTTCGTGATGATGTAACCTTCTTCTGATACGATCACTCCTGACCCAAGGCCCTGACGCTGAAACTCTCTTTCCTGATCCAATCGAGGATCATCAAAAAAGAAGGAAAATGGAGACTGCTGTCTTTGGCGAACCGTTTGGGTGGTATTAATGGTAACCACTGTTGGATTTGCCATCTCAGCAATATCAACAATTGCGTTGTTAAAATCTCTAAGCGTTCCTACCCGCTGGGTATCAGCAGACTGTGTTGATTCATTAAATGTTGGCAGTTCCGATTTCGTCGAGTCCGAATCGGTTTCATTTCCAAAATTCAACCCGATCAAGAAAATCGCCACAGCAACTACGGCAATTACACTTTTTGTTATTCTATCCATAAATGTCAACTTATTTTATTTGAATTCTATCAGCAGATAATTTTTTCTGCCTCGTCCTTTTTCGGACGGTGTTAAAAGCATTTTTAGTTTCTACTAACGTGATAACCGGCGGTTCCTTGTTCACATAAAGGAATCATATAAACACCAGAGATTTAAACTTTCGAAAATCCCAATTTATTGCCCAAAAAAATGCCGGAGACACTTGTCAAAGGATCTCCGGCGCTAACTAACCTGCTCTCTTAGGGGACATATGAGAACAGCTCTTACTACTAACTACTTATTTAATGCTAATCTGTTTTTTCATCTTCTCTTCACTCTTATCAATAGTGATATTCAAGATTCCATCTTGGTATGATGCTTTGATGCTGTCATCATTCACATCATCCGGGAGCTGGAAAGTTCGGGTAAAATTACCGTAGTGGCTTTCCACTCTGTGGTATGTTTTACCTTCTTCCTCTTTTTCAAATTTTCGCTCTCCGCTGATGGTCAAACGACCTTTTTCAAGATCAATCTGAATATCATCTTTCTTCATTCCTGGAAGAGTTACATCTATAACGTACATCTTCTCGGTTTCTGATATATCAATTTTAGGAGCGAACGAATTTTGTCGGTTTGCGACTGCATCATTGAAAAATTCATCCATGATATCTGAAAATCGCTGTCCGAATACGTCTGTTCCGGGTTGTGAATATCTAACGAGTGCCATAATGACCTCCGATTTTTTAATTAATGTTTAAAAGTTTTATTCAATTCTTCACTTTTAAATATTGCAATAGAGATGCCAACAACTGTTTTACTGCCACGTGTGTCATGTGCGGCAGGATTTTTATGAAGTTGTTTCAGAACGGATTATCCCACTGTGACCGGCTGTCATTTCTGGATGGACAGTCTGACCTGCCTCACTGATATTCTGTCTTACGTTTAGGTTCTATATTGATCTGTGTGGGTATGAACTTCCAGATTTTACTTGTTTTTATGTTATAAAAATAGACGGTAGCCCTCGATTTTTAACTTTCCACCAAAGGCATAGAAGAATCGTAATTGTTCTGAATTTAAGCGTGTATCAGCTCCAAAGGAGCACCGGTCAGTAACATCGTGCAGCGCGCGATGATAATAATAACCAATCACCCATCCGGCAGCCCCAACGCGGGCGCCGGTCCCACTTCGCCTCTATGTACAGGAAACCATTCTAGGTCTTTACACATCCTGCCGATAAAATCGTACGAACGTTTCATCGATCAGTTTTTTTCTGCGATTTGTGCTGAATCTCATATGCGTGTATACTTTAAAAAGAAACTGTGGCATTGAATTATTTTGCCTGGCTTACGCCCTTACAGGGCTTTCATTTTGGGGAGATGCACCCGGCATAGCGCGCTGCACTATGTTATTGACTTTGCCCACTTTGGGGCAAGCACGTTCGTTTATGTAAACATCAATAAATTACTACTGACATGCACTGCACACATTTATAAACCCAGATGAAATAATTTTGTTACTATTTTAATTGCCCACACAAATCAACATAGAGCTTACGTTTCACTAAGCTCACTTAAAACCCCTTCATGCTTTATTTTAAAATCACTAGCTTGAAAACCCATTTAATCCACTCAATGAAAATTTTGCTGCTGCAGATGACCGACTCCCGATTCTATAGATTTACATTTCTTCTGATCCTGATTTCCGGATTTGTCACTGTCAGTGCACAGCAGTCGGAACAATTTCAATACGAAGTGGAGAAAAATCTCGTTCGGATTGAATTGGACCGGGGTGTGTATGAAATCTCCTTTTACTCTCCTGAAGTGGCTGAGGTTACATTTTACGAGGATCAGCAATCTGCCTATCCGCCATCACATGCGGTTGTCTTGGATCAGAAATTCTCATCCTTTAACGTAAATGACACCGGTGATCATGTTGCGCTGTTAACCGATGGACTTCAAATCTTCATTGAAAGGCCATCCGGGCAGATTTCATTTTATTACATGGGCGAAAAGTTAATCGAAGAGCGGAATGGATTTCGATCTTCAGAGGATGGCTTTGAAGTAGACTTTAATATTTCTGAAACGGAAATTCTGATGGGTGGCGGTGCCCGCGCATTGGGGATGAATCGGCGGGGACACCGGCTGCAGCTCTACAACCGAGCCCATTACGGTTACGAAACCCGGTCAGAGCTGATGAACTACACTATCCCAATGGTTCTTTCATCCAACATGTACGCCATTCACTTTGACAACCCCACTATCGGCTGGCTGGACCTGGATAGTCAATTTAACAACACCCTCTCATTCGAAGCGATATCCGGACGCCAAACCTACCAGATTATTGCCGGTGAGCGCTGGGAAAAGATCATTGAAAATTACACCCGCCTTACCGGATTTCAGCCACTTCCACCACGCTGGGCTTTTGGCAATTTCTCAAGCCGATTTGGGTACCGGTCACAGGATGAAGTTCTAAAAACCATCGAAACATTCAGACAGGAAGATGTACCCGTTGATGCCGTCATTCTGGATCTCTATTGGTTTGGCAAGGAAGTAAAAGGCACAATGGGTAACCTGGCGTTCGATCGCGACTCATTTCCAGAACCGGAACAGATGATCGACCGGCTCGAGGATCAGGGTGTTAAGACGGTTCTCATTACTGAACCTTTTGTAGTTACTACCTCAGATCGATGGGACGAGGCTGTAGAAATGGATGTACTCGCCAAAGATTCACTTGGCAATCCGGCCACATATGACTTCTTTTTTGGCAACACCGGACTTATTGATGTCTTTGATCCGGAAGCAAGTAACTGGTTCTGGAATATTTATCAGGATTTGATTGAGATGGGCGTTCATGGTTGGTGGGGCGACCTGGGCGAACCGGAAGTTCACCCGGAACATCTCATTCATCATACCGGAACTGCTAATGAGGTTCACAACATTTACGGTCACGAATGGGCTAAGCTGGTCCACGAGGGATATAGAGAAAACTATCCGGATGTACGTCCATTCAATCTGATGCGCGCCGGGTACTCCGGATCACAACGATTTGGGTTGATTCCCTGGTCAGGCGATGTAAACCGTACCTGGGGCGGACTTCAATCGCAGCCCGAGATTTCCCTGCAGATGGGTCTTCAGGGATTGGGCTACATGCACTCCGATCTGGGTGGCTTTGCCGGGAATCTTGTGGATGATGAGAAATATGTTCGCTGGCTGCAGTATGGAGTTTTTCAGCCAATTTACCGTCCTCATGCACAGGAGGATGTGCCATCCGAACCGGTTTTCAGAAGCAGGAAAGCCCTCAACTTTTCTCGAGAAGCAATAGAGCTTCGATATCGCCTGATACCCTACATCTACACTCTGGCATTTGAAAACTCCGAAACCGGCATGCCGCTGATGCGTCCGCTCTTTTTCGAGGAACCGGACAATCACGAAATCTATAAAGTAGCCGGTAGTTATCTGTTTGGGGACGATATGCTTATTTCGCCCATTATGGAACCCGGGAAAAAGGAGCAGAAGGTTTGGTTTCCCGGAAAATCGAGCTGGTTTGATTTCTACACCGGCGAGAAGTACCGTGGCGGAGAACAGAAGCGTGTTGAGACAAATGAGGAGTCGATTCCAACTTTTATTAGGGGTGGAGCCATTATTCCAACGGCAGAGCTGGTTCAGTCACTGGATAACTATTCCATCAATCATTTAAACCTGACCCTTTTCCACGATGCCTCTGTGCCCTACTATATAACTTCCGTTTATCATGACGACGGACTAACCTACGATGCCTATAAAAAGAAAATGTACGAACAGCTTCACATCAGCTCATCAAACCGAAACGGTAAATCTATAATCCGTTTTATGAAAGAGATTGGACAGCGATTTGAATCTGAAATTGAAACAATCAGTCTGACCATACGAAATGCGGAAACATCTGTGGAAAGCATTCAGTTTGATGGAAATCCCGTCGAGTTTCACTTTCAGAATAGCACTCTCGAGATCAAGAACCTTGAATTATCGTCAAACCGACACGAACTCCTTATTCAGTGGGATTAATAGTATTACTCCGTTTCCTGGTTAAAATCATAAATCTCGGGAAGTTCGAACATCTCTTTGAAAGCAAAAAAGAAACCGGAGTAGGATTTAGCCGGACGTAAACGGCGGCCGGTTCCGGGGCCTTCCACAGCTTCCCCGAAAATATTCCACTTTGTGCCCTCCTGGTCAACCATCACAACCGGCAACTGATCCTGAACAGCTTCAAATTCCAGTTCTACACCGTCTGTGAACATTTTGTAAGCGATAGCAAAACTGTGCCCGCTGCTGCCAACAATAATAAACTCTTCTCCCTCAATACTGTCACGCAAAACTTCAATTCCGGAATCAAACTTGCTTACTTCGTAAAGGCGCACGGTTGACTGCTCATCCAGATCCTCATCGATAAATACACCGTGTACTCTTGCTTTGTCGGGCAATCGGTTGTCGGTTTTATGAATGAGAGGGAATACGATGATACCATCTGTCGTGTTGTAATCTCTACCGTATGCGAATGAGTTATAGGCTCTGTCATGTCCGGTAGAAGTATTCATCACTTTAGAGTCGGGATACATATTTTTCCATGTTTCCCATGTAGTATCCAGTACGTTCAGTGGTTTGATACTCGCACCCAAGTGCTCGCCATTAATCGCCCGAAGCCTCATTTGAGACCACAAAGTTTCTGTTCTTCGGTCGTACGCAACCAGATTATTTCTGAAAATCAAACCGGAAGTGCCAAAATCGGGTCCTTGCTGTGGATTCCAGGCGATACCTGTAGCCGTAAGCGGACAATATGTGATGGTAATTTGGGTGTCATCATTTACCACTTCGTGCCAATCCAATATCTGAACCGGGTAGCCCACAACTTCTCCACCTTTCACCATACCAATTATACGCCTTTCATCCGGAATAAAGTCAACGTCGGAGGCAGTGGTAAACTTCGGGTTCTCGATTGGTGGAATTCCATCCTGACCGGGCCCTCCGTCCAACACTTCATGTTCCGGAACCAGCCACTCACTATCTGTGTCAATATCAATTCCACCAAAATTGTCCCCCGAAACCGAATTGTTATCGCAGGCGGAAATGGTAAAAAGAAGAAGCGATATTGAAAAAGCAGCGCTCAAGGCTTTATAAAATAGTGTAGCCGGTGTTTTCATAATGATTAAAATTTGGTTTCAAAGGATCTCAGTGTGGACAAATACATGCTCACAACAACTAGATACTTTACAATGCAGAATTCTTACCTGTACTCAGGGTTTTCAAAATTCCAGCGTGTCCCGTCATCCCACGCTTCACGGGAATTTCCGTAGTTTGAATACCCACCCTGCACTTTCAGCATACTGGCAAGATGAAGCAGATTGTAGGTCATAAACGTCGTATTTCTGTTTGTGAACTGATTATTTTGAGCGTTCGATTCTTTATCCAAATAACTCGGTCCGGGACCGGCCTCACCGATCCACCCGCAGTCAGCCTGTGGCGGAATCGAATACCCTACATGTTGTAGTGAATAAAGCATATTCATCGCACAATGCTTAATGCCGTCCTCATTTCCCGTAATAACACAGCCTCCAACTTTCCCATAGTAAATGTACTGTCCCTTTTCGTTTTGCAGGCCACTCATCGAATAGAGACGTTCAATCAATTTTGTTGCTTCAGAAGACTTTTCGCCAAGCCAGATTGGAGTACCAATCACTAGGATATCTGCAGCATTTACCTTTTCCCAAATCTCCGGCCAATCGTCTTTTTCCACTCCGTACTCTTTCATATCCGGGTATACCCCGGGAGCAATATCATAATCGGCAAAACGAATACATTCCGCCTCCACTCCCTCTTTCTCCATAATTTTCATGGAAACATCAATCAGTCCACGGGTATGACTTTGTCTCGGAGATTTTTTAAGCGTGCAGTTTATAAACAGTGCATTTAAATTCGAAAAGTCGGGTTTTTTCATAGTGTATCTTTGGCTGGAGAATTTCTATTTAAATAAATAAAGTAACCCGGCTACTAACCGGGCTACAATGAGGAGTTATGCGTTTACCGTGTGTCAATCAAAAAGTCACAATCTGATACCCGTCCTGAATAAATGAGCGAAGGCTCGGGTGATCATCGTAGTCATCCAGCAGATCTACGTCTGTCTTATTTACTTCATTGATGACTCCAAATGCCTTGGAGCAGAATTTACAGGCCCCATGAATATTCCCTTTCACAGCCTGGTATAGCGGATGGGCATCATTCTCTTCATCCGCAAGCTTGGGCACCCATGTGGTTCCTGCTCCGTCGAAGACAATTTTCACCTCATCATCATGATCCTGTAGCTCTTTAGCGAATTCCAGTGCATTAACAATTCGCCCAAGCGATTCATGACTTCCGGCTTCTGCCAAAACAACAACTGCTACTTTGTTCATGTTACTATCTGTTTTTATTTAGTATTTACACGTAAACAGACGCGGTCAATTAAATGTTTCTTACGAAAAAAAAATGCAAATACTTTCACCTTCAACTCATATTCGGCAGGTGCTCACTGAGGAAACGCAAAATTCTGTAAACTTTCAGCCCGCCTGTGGAGGTCAATAGGAGATGAAAGATTGTGTATCAAAACCAAGAATTGAAAACTCCGAAACATAGAAAAAAATCTCCCTGCTTTTTCACTGATCCATTCGTTTGGACACAGTATTTTACCTAAAGGGTCTAATCTGTTACCAGGCACGACTTTTAATTGTTGAAAGAAACTATGTTGATTAAATTGGCCGAATGAAGAATGTACTCATGATTGCCCCATATTTTCCTCCGCGGCGCCGAGTTGCATCATTAAGACCTTTCAAATTTGCAATCAGATTGAAAAAATTCGGCTGGAATCCCACTGTGTTAACAATCAAATCGAATGAAGGCCAACTCACGGATAAAGAGCAACAACTGTTAAACGGGATTTCAATAGTAGAAATAACTCCTCCGTTTGATCGCACAACTTCAGCGGCAAAGAAACCATCCGCTGATAAGAAGAAGGCGAACAGAATTTCCGGGTTTATTTCTGATCAAATTGATAAACACATGCCGCTGGATACCTGGATCTTGTTGTTTAGGCTCAGATATTCATCCATTAAAGAGGATGTTGCCAAATGTAAGCCGGATTTGATTTGGAGTACGGGTGATCCCTGGTCGGGCCACTGGTTAGGTTACAAACTGTCAAAAGAATTAAACACTCCGTGGATTGCAGATTTTCGTGATCCCTGGACACTTTCGAATGTTAACCTGCGTCCCAGATCTTTATTTTCGCACCGGGTTGATCGGAAAATTGAAAGAAAATATGTTCAAACCGCTGATCACCTGGTTTTTACATCCCGGCAAACCGAAAAGCTTTACAAAAACCATTACCACTTACAGGATCATAAAACATCGACTATTTACAATGCGTACGATCAACTTTTAAACCAAAAAAGTATGGATTGGGATGTTCAGCTGGATGATGATTATTTTCATGTTCTGTTTTTTGGGAGGTTTAGAAAACTAAGCCCGGTTGATCCCATTGCTTTTGCCGTAAGTTCTATGAAGCATGAAAAAAGGAAACAACTTAAGATTCACTCTTTCGGTGCAATGAGCCGTGAAGATACAGAGTTGATTGAAAAGCTAAATTTAGAAGATCAGTTTATCGTACACGATCCTGTTTTACCATCTCAGACGATGAATGTTTTGGAAAAAGCGGATCTGTTACTGGTAAGTACCGATCATAGACGAAAAAATATTATTCCCGCTAAATTATGGGATTACCTTGCCACCGACCGGCCTGTGTTATCGGTCGCCCCAAACCCTGAAGTTGGTACTATTCTTGAATCGGTTGGGCAGGGAAAGCAGATCAGTCCGGACGATCCAAAAAAAATCGCTTCATTTCTTGAAGAACGGATCTCAGAAAAGGAAGAGGGCAATTCAAATAAGAATAGCCGGAAAAGTTACTCTCATAAATTTACAATAGAAGCTGCAACATCAGCCCTTGCGCAGCGCATGGATCAGGTTTTAAATATTGGGTAAAAAAAACGATAATCTTACCGAAAAAACAGGTGTAGTGGTGTTTTCCCGCATCATCACTACCGTGATTGATCTGGCGATTGTCATTGCCACTTTACAATTGCTGACTAAAACAGATGTTGCCATCCTGATGTATCTGTTGATGATACACGAGATAGCCCGGAATATGGCTACACTCGGTTTCCCTGAGAGTGTGTTTTATTATTTTGAACGGGTTGGCGGCAGTGCAAGGAAAGCGTTTGTGCTGCAAACGGTTTCTATTCTTCTCATAACAGCTTTGATCGCCGGATTAATTATTCTGGCCGTCAGTTATTTTGCGCCCTGGTTATTAAGCGAATGGGAGCCTGCTAGTGCTTTGCAGGTGCAGAACCTTTTGCCTTGGGTGGCTCTTATAGCATTACTGGAAATTCCTACTTGGCCAACCACAAATATTCTGCTTGCCTTGGATCGTCAAAAAGATTCGGCCTGGTACGAAATGTCAACCAGTCTGCTTGTTTTTGTCTGCCTGATTGGACCTCTTGCGCTTGGATACGGTGTCGAAATTGCAATGCTGGGTTTTGTACTCTACGGGATAATCCGTTTTGCGGGATCTTATATCTGGCTTCAACTTGTACTGCCAAAAGGGAAAATTTCAGATTCAGAGATTTCCCTGAAACAGCAGGTCAATTTTTCGGTCCCTTTGGGATTTTCTGCCCTGGTAAATAAAATCAACCGCTATGCAGATAAATTTATCGTTTCCATTCTGCTGTCGGCTTCTGCATATGCGGAGTATACTGTGGGCGCTCAGGAAATGCCCATAATTCGTGTCATTCCATTTGCCGTTGGTTCGGTACTTATCAGCAGGTATGTATCATTTCATTTGGAAGAAAAAAAGGAAGAGCTACTGGAGCTGTGGTATAAGGGGGTAGAAAAAGTGAGCCTGCTAGTTATTCCGCTCACAATTATGTCGATTGTTATAGCTCCCGATCTAATTTCATTAATAGCTGAATCTGATGGAGAGGATTACTCGAATGCAGTGCTGCCTTTCCAAATTTACAACCTCATCGTGCTCATGAGGATTACACACTACGGCAGTATTTTACAAGCCTTTGGAGATACTAAAGGTGTATTTTATCTCAGCTTAAATTTAGTAGTGGCAAATATTGCATTAAGCATTCCATTTACAATCTGGTTTGGCATTACAGGTACCGCAGCAGCAACATTTATCGCCAATATGTATAACTGGTATATTATTTTGAGACGAATTGGAGGCCACATGGATCTTCCTGTTTACAAAGTGCTTCCCTTCCCTTTCTATTTTAAAGTACTGGGAACGTCTGTATTGGTTGCTATTCCAGTCTGGTACTCCAGAAGCTTATTTTTAGATCCTGAAAGCATTGTAGCGGGACTCGTTTTTGGGATCGTAATGTACCTTTTTATTTTTAGTGTGGTAGCCACAATGTTAAGTGTAATTACATCAGATGACTGGAAAAAACTGAGAAACTGGCTTCAGCTAAAATTTCTAAGATAAATTCTGTGCTGTTCGCAACTTCTTAAAATCCTCGCTTTAACAGTGTAATTCCTTTTTCAGTGTGGAATTTCTCAACAGTGAAATCTTCAAACTTCTCTTGCCACAGTTTAATAATCGTTGATTCATCAACTCTGTTCGTATCATGCATTATCACGACCGCATTTTCACTCAAGTATTTATATAGAAGCGGCAGCGCAGGATAACGTGCATTTTTTTGTGTTTTTACCGGTGGCCCATCCACAACAAGCAGATCAATCGGCTGATCAAACTTAATCTTATCAGTAGAATACCATTCCCACTCTATGTTATCGATCGTAACCTTTTCGAGAGGAGCGATTCGGATATCTACCTTATCTGATAATCCATGTAGTTTTATTTCATCCATTGTTTTCGCAGCAAACTGCGGATCGTGGTCAAACGAGATAATCTTTCCATCAATATTGAATTTCTCGAGTGAATATCCGGAAATCAACGTAGTTACACCGCTGCCAATCTCAACAATAGTAGCCGGACGATACTTCTGAATGGATTTTAGCAAAAAAGATGAGAGTTCCGGTGTAGCTGCCCAACCGGTCATTGAAGGAAGCGGGGCGCGGATGGGTAGAAGTTTATAAATTTCATTGAGAACTTGGGTTTTATGCTGCAAATGTTCCCTTTCAGCATCCCATAAACGGTAGATGTGAAATTGTGACAGAATAATAAAAAACAGAGTGACCGTAAGAAGAAATATCGTGAAGGCCATTCCCGAAAAGATCAGTCGGCCAACGGCAACAAGAACAAAGTAGAAAAAAAGCGTTTGAAGGATATAAGGCCAATCAGCGTGTTTAATTTTATTCTGAATAGAAAAAATTTCAGTCATATTATTCGTTTGAATATTAAATTTAGATCTGCTTGATATCAGTAATCAATTAATCGGCAATGTTTACTTTTTCAATAGTTCTACTGTTCGACGCGCATTCAGGCGATTAGGCAAGATTATTTTTTACTCAGCATTATTTTCTCAATTAAATAAGCAGACCTCTTCGGACCTTCATCATTTCGGTTCTAACAAAACAGAATCATTGTACGGTTTTTTAAAAACCATGTCTATGGGAATAAAACCGTTTCAGTAGGTTTTATGCATCTCAAATTTGTGAAGCTCGAATATATAAACAACTCAGCTTTCAAGGTGGTTTTTAGATTAAAGTTTTTCCTGATAGAAACTTTAGCGTCATGACTTAATATGATCAGTGATCACCATTCCGCAATCGGCAAAAAGCTTACACATAATGTAGCAATAACTGAGTGTCCACCCAATTACCGCCTCCATCACTGTAATCTTGTAAGACTTGCTGACATCAAATCATCTCTTTTCTAAGCTCTTGATCAAAACTGACATTTAGCTCTGTAGTCATGAAAACAAGTATTGCGGATTTATTTTCAATTATATGTATCATTTTTTTGATGGTCGGCTTTTTCCTAGTGAATACTGAATCTGCCAATAGCCAAAACTTTGATAACTGGAAAACTGACCTATCCAAGAAAAGTATAGACCTAAAGTCGCTCGTAAGCGGAGGACCACCTAAAGATGGTATTCCCTCCATTAACAAGCCTGAATTTGTACAGTTCGATGACGCCGATAGCTGGATAAATAACGAGGAGCCCGTCATCGCATTTCAATATGAAGGAATCTCCAGAGCCTATCCGTTGCAGATCATGATCTGGCATGAGATAGTCAATGACCGGTTTGATGACACACCGGTTTTGATCACGTTTTGCCCGCTCTGTTACTCCGCTATCGTTTTTGACCGGCGAATAGATGGCGAAGTCCACGAATTTGGAGTCTCCGGATTTCTTCGTCATTCGGATATGATCATGTTTGACCGGAAAACAGAATCGCTATGGCAGCAATTCACCGGAGAAGCTGTAGTTGGAAGTTACACCGGTAAAGAGCTCAAAGTATTACCGAGTCAGATCATCTCCTATGAGCAGTTCAAAGATGCTTATCCCGATGGTGAAATACTTTCCAGAGAAACGGGCCACAGAAGATCCTACGGTCAAAATCCCTACGCCGGCTATGATGACATTAACAACACACCTTTCCTTATGGGAGATATTGAAGATGACCGCTTAAAACCAATGGAGAAAGTGGTTGGTCTACGCATAAACGGCACACAAAAAGCGTATCCCTACGCTGTTACCGAAAAAGAGGGTGCCATTAACGACACCGTTGGCGAAGAACCGGTGGTTATTTTTCATGTAGATGGTGCCCGTTCTGCCCTGGATGCTGCTGAAATATCAAATTCCCGATCAGACGGTTCAACGGGAGCATTTAACAGAGTCATAAACGGGCAGACGCTGGAGTTCAGATATCAATCGGGGGAGATCCGCGACCAGGAAACAGGAAGTACCTGGGATATATCGGGGAAAGCAGTATCAGGAGAATTGGAAGGAGAACAACTCGAACCGCTAATTTTTGGAGACTATTTTGCTTTTGCGTGGATGGTATTCTGGCCGGAAACGCTACTCTTTGATAATTAACGTTAAATATTTACTCATCAGAAAACAACAAGATGAATTTAGAAACTACAATTACCTGTCCGAACTGCGGGTTTACGCAAACTGAAAAAATGCCAAAAGATTCCTGTCAATATTTTTGGGAATGCCCTTCATGCAGCAAAGTAGCCAAACCAAAAAAAGGCGATTGTTGCGTGTACTGCTCTTACGCTGATACCCCCTGTCCACCAATTCAACAATCTCATGCTTAACTATCTCTTATTTAAATAACTCATTCACAGTACTATGTCAGACAATCAAACTTTTGATGCAATTGTAATTGGAACAGGGCAAGCGGGGCCTTCAATGGCATCCCGTTGCGCTAATGAGGGTTTAAAAACAGCTGTCATTGAAAAGGATAAATTTGGAGGAACCTGCGTCAACACCGGCTGCACTCCTACCAAAGCCATGGTTGCGAGTGCCCGTGTAGCTCATGTGGCCCGCCGCGGAAACGATTTTGGGGTAGAAATTGGCGATGATATAAAAGTAAATCTGAAGAAAGTAAAAGCCAGAAAAGATAAGCTCGTAAAAAACTCTACTGAAGGCGTCGAGAACTGGCTAAGAGAAACTAAAAACCTGACCGTTTTTAAGGGACATGCGCGTTTTACCGGCAACCATACGGTTCAGGTTGGTAACCAAACACTTACTGCCGAAAAAATATTCATCAATACCGGGGCCAAGCCTTTTGTCCCTCCGGCCCTTCAGCATGTTAATTATATGACCAACGCTGATATTCTGGAGCTCGAAAAAGTACCCGAACATCTCATCATTGTTGGCGGAAGCTATATTGGACTTGAATTCGGACAAATGTTCAGGCGATTCGGCAGTGAGATTACCATCATAGAACAGGGCGATGAGATCATTGGCCGCGAAGATTCTAATACATCAGAAACGCTTAGAAATATTCTTGAAGAAGAAGGAATCAGATTTCGGCTGCAATCAGAATGTATCAGTGCCACTCAAAAAGGCAGCCAAATTACCGTAAATCTGAAATGTTCGAACGGTACACCCACCATCACCGGAACTCATTTGCTGGTTGCCACCGGGCGTCGTCCAAACACGGATGACCTGGGCTTGGAACATACTGATATTAAACTCAATGACCGGAAATACATTGCTACTGACGATACACTAAAAACATCGGTCGACGGAGTTTGGGCACTTGGCGACGTGAATGGTAAAGGCGCTTTTACGCATACCGCCTACAACGACTTTGAGATCGTAGCTGCTAATCTTTTCGATAATGATTCCCGGAAAGTATCAGACCGTATTTTGAATTACGCATTGTATACCGATCCGTCTCTGAGTCATGTAGGCATGTATGAACAGGAGGCCAGGCAATCCGATAAAAATATATGGATTGGGTACAGGGAAATGTCACGCATTGCGCGTGCCAAAGAACGTGGAGAAACCAAAGGGTTTATCAAGATCCTGGTGGATGCCGACACCAAAAAAATACTGGGAGCTACCATTTTAGGAATAGACGGGGACGAGATAATACATTCAATACTTGATATCATGTATGCCGACCAGCCCTATACCATTATTAGCAGAGCGGTTCATACTCATCCAACCATATCAGAGTTAATTCCCACAATTCTTCAAAATTTAAAGCCGCTTGATTAATCTTTAAACTGCCAAGAACTATGGAAACCTGGTATTTGCCCATCACCATTTTACCCGGCATCGGTTTACTGATATTGAGCACAACCCATTTGATTGTCTCTTTAAATAATGAAATGGAATCTCTATTGGAGGAGGCGGGCTCTAATCAATTCTTGATGCACCAAAAACTATCTCAAATGAAGCTTCTTACCTATAGCATGTCGGGTTTCTACATAAGTACCGCCTTGATGGTTTTTAGCGGATTGGTGTCTTTTTCACAGCAGTTTGAGGTCAATGCTTTTGTAAATTTCAGTTCCTCTATACTGCTTACGGGAGTGGCCTTCATTTTTATATCACTGCTTATTTTGATTTGGTATTCGGTCAGAGCGGTAAAGATCCGCCGATTACATTTCCAACAATGCCTGACGAATCAAAATTAAGTACATAGGTTTTATTGGTTTAATCATCAGCCCAATTGAGCTTATGGTGATCAAAGCCTTTTCGAATGGTTGGTTTGATAATTTTAAAATAGGGAGAGACATCGAAATCACGCGGAGCAAACAAACTGTGATGCCGAATATGAAGGATCTCCTCCTGTGATTTTTTAACCGCTTTGCTGTCTCCTTCACCCACGTCTATAACAGGTAAAATTGGGTATTCTACTAACTGATAAGCCTGTGCAATTAATGAGGAACAAATGGCTTTGGTAGGGTCTCCGCTGCCTAATGCCAGTAGGCGTCTCCGGTGCTTTTGGGGAACCGGTGGGCTTTGAATAAGATAGCGTGCAAGATCAAAGATATTTTTAAGATCATATTTATATCCGATCTTATCTTTCATAAAACGGACAACTTTCTGAATTTCGTCTTCCGAAAGTCCCACGGGTCGACAAATTCTTGTATGCATATGACAATATGTACTTAGGGGAACCGCTTGCACACCCTTCCTGAGATCTGCTTCAATCAATTCAGGTTCACCGGAAAATTCTCTCGATCTTGTTTCTCTTTTCCCAATATAGAGAGCCGCATGCGACCAGGTTGACTGGGTAATATACTTGATTGCCGTACTTACCCTGCTTGAACCGTCTACTAAAAGTACATCTCCTTTTTTAAGTGCGGATTCGAGTTCTTCTCTTGAACATGTTGATACGGATTCCAGGTCTTCGTTACTATGCGATAGATAATGAGCCAGCCGGTATCCGAATTTATTAAGCAGCTTATCCATGATCCTGAGATTAACTAATTACGGTACAAAATTGACGTACTAGATAACCAATGTCTTACAACCATTTGAGCATTAATGACAAATTGTTATTCATATCTGTTAATTAACTTTTCTTGCTCTCATTTTTTTATTTTGGACTATCATAGAAGAATGAACTTTTACAGTTGGAGGCAGATTATGGAGTTTTCGAACAAAAAAATTCTGATTACCGGAGGAAGTGCCGGCATAGGAAAAGCCTTGGTTAGAGAATTTTCTGAAAGAGAAGTCACCGACATTGCCGTAATGGGAAGATCCGGTGAAAAGCTGGATGAACTGGAAAAGGACTTTCCTTCGGTGCATTTCCTGAAAATTCAGGGGGATGTCTCACAACCGGAAGATATAAAGGATGCCGTAAATACAGTTAAGGAGCAATGGAACACATTGGATATACTGATCAATAATGCAGGAGTAGTAAGCGCCGGGCCACTGGAGGAGATCAGTGATGAAGATGTCATCAGTCAGGTCAATATTAATTTGACCGGTTTAATTTTAATGACGAAGTATTTTCTACCTTTGCTCAAACAAAGTAAGAACGGAGCAATCATGAATATTTCCTCCGGGTTAGGCTACATTGCCATGCCGTTTTATAGTGTCTATGCAGCCACCAAAGCAGCCGTAAAACATTTTTCGGAATCTATAAGACGAGAACTCATCCATTATCCAATTCACGTTATGACGGTTTATCCCACTGCCACGGATACCTCTATGATGCAATCTGCCGGAGTTGATCCTGATAATATGGATACGCCGGAAGAGGTTGCAAAAGCTTCCTTAGAAGGACTGATTGATAAGAGAATTGAAGTGATTTTGGGTGGTGAGAAACGAAAGGAAGATATTCAGCTAAATTTTAACGCTCCGCTTAAAATGGATAAAAAAGTGGAAAATGCTTTTAAGTCATTGCAAAAGCGAACTGCCACGCATCGTTCTATGTAATAAGCTAAGTCGATCCATTGCTTCCCAAAAGCCTTATTGATATTTCAAAGCTTTCAAATTTCTACTCCAACACTATTAGCTGAGCAGCTTATGGCCAATCATACCAATGGCAAATCCAATTACGGCTCCAAATGGGGGAATCCAATGCTTCTTCATTGTTGACTGAGGAGCGATATCCTGGAAAATAAGATATAGTATGCCTCCCGAAGCAAAACTCATAATCCCCGCCGTCAATACCTGTTGATCCTGTAGAAAATAATACCCGGTTACAGCAGCCAAAGGACCTAGAAAACTGACCGCAAACAACCCGGTCAATATCTTACTTGGCTTCAGGCCCGACTCCTTCATTTCCCGAAAGGAATTAAATCCTTCAGGCAGATTCTGTGCTGCAATAAACCCACCCAACAAAAATCCCATATCTCTGTTTTGCCCGAAAACGGCTCCCATCGAAATAGCTTCGGGAATAAAATCCAAAAGCATCGCCATAAGCTGAGCTTTATTCCCCGATTTATTAGCAATCAGGGCGTCGACAATGCAAAAAACCAAACCTCCGGCACAAAAAGTTACCGTTAAAGTGAAAATATCTAATATCTCAATTGCTCTCGGCGCAAGAGCAAAAGCCACTGCAGCCAGCAGGATCCCGCCGCCCAATGCTACAATTCCCTTTATGACTTCTTGTTTTGTTTCTGAATCCCCGGCACGTTCAAAATAGGCAATAAGACTTCCCAGAAAAGCAGTAAATCCTGCCAGCCACGAAATACCAATAATCAAGTAGAGAAGTTGATTCATCTGATATTTTTAAATGAAAGATTATTTTTACTGTTAGATATAATGGCATTATGACCTCTAAAATTCCTTTCAAAAAGAAGAGATATCGTCTGTTATCAGCCTCAAAGACTGTAAATTTATTTTTAACGAAAATAGTCTTTGATTATGTGGAATTCCGTGTATATCTCAGAGGTCACAAAAGTATAAACTTATATAAAGCCGGAATTGCCTTCTGACATTACCCATAACCCATTGATGAACAATGGAAATCTATGGCATCTTGGAAGTTTGTAAATGGAGTGTCGCTGAAGAACTGAAATCGAGAATCTTTGTTTTTTACATGATCAACAGCACGCTGTTAGGCTATCGTCACCGGAACTGCTGTTCGAGACTCCACAATCAAATGCTCCATGATGTACCGATTTGTCTCCCGTCACTTTGAAATAATCGTTGAAGCGTGTCTCTTCCAGCATGGCAGCGGTATTACCGCAAACCAGCATAGGTTTCCCGGTTTCAAATATGTGATGATCATCTAATGCAAAACGATGCGGAGCATGTGGAATAGTGCCTTTATATACGGCAACTTGACCGTAATCTTCGCAAATATCCTCCAGGCTATCCAGCTTAAAGGCACGGATGGTCATGGAATAGAAATTGATCATGCCGGCCTTCTCTTCTATTTCAGGATTATCGAGTGAAATTTGAGATTGGCTCACTAACCGATAGTCAGGGCAGCCAAAATCTCTTAATAAGCGCCGAAAATCTTCTATATACATAGCCCCGGATAAACATTCCCCATATAAAACGGGATCATCCTGCAACTCTTCAGGAATCCTTCGATCAGCAAATACATCAGAAAAATATAGTTCTCCTCCCGGTTTAAGCACGCGGAAAATTTCCGAAAATACCTGCTTCTTATCCGGAGAAAGATTGATTACGCAATTCGAGATGACCACATCCACGGAGTTATCTTCAATCCCTGCAGTAGCCAGGTCCTCGATGTAACCGGTTCTGAAAGAGACATTCGGTTCACTAAAACCAAAAGCTGCCATCTGTTTGTTAGTATTTCTTTTAGCGACCTCAAGCTGCTCCTCGGTCATATCAATACCGATCACATATCCATCCGTACCAGCCAGCTTAGCAGCCATAAAAGCATCTCTTCCGGTACCACACCCGAGGTCCAGTATGGTTTTTCCTTCCAAGGCCAGCGGAATGGGTGAACCACATCCGTAAAAGCGTGTCAGAATTTCATCTTCTATCTCTTTGAGGATCTCTTTTTGGTAATTCGGCAAAGACTCTGAATTGCAACAGGCACTGGTTTTCAAATCGTTACTGCCCTGAAGTACTTTCCCATAGTACTCTTTTACTTCATTAAATTTCGTAGTGGTTTCCATAGTCCTGATCAGTATGTTTAATTAATTATTTTTTTTCAGATCTCCTGATAATTCCCCAGTTCCAGTGTCCAATCATACTCTTTGAATGAGATAGATGGGTCGGCATCTTGAGGAATCACCTCATAATCCTTCAGCATCTGAATGGCACCGTCTGTACCTCCGAAATCGGCCCGAAACCAGCTCATAAGACGATTTACTTCCACTTCATTTTTCTCCGGATCATAATCAGTGGTCTGTTCCAGATAATTTTTGGCAGTGATATCAAGTTGTTCTTCTACTCTTTCCGGATCAAAAACGGCTATATAGGGGCAACTTGCCGCACCGCAGTTCAGGGCAAAATGAATACGTGGATCTACTTCATTCCACCAAAATCGCTCCACAAAATCATCCACGAACCATTGATCCAGATAGCCCATAGAAAGCTTAATCTTGGATCGCCTCATAATTCCGTGTTCGATATCATCGAAACTGAGTTCTTTCCCGGCAATGGTTATCTGTGGAGAAGTAAAAAAGTTATACCCGAACCAGCTATTTCGGTCCTTAAACAGCTCCGGATCATCCAGCAGTAAGATCTGCACATATGCATTGTAAATATTCAGCCAAAAAGCTTTTCGTTTACCTTCTGTGTCCAGCTCGGCGTGTAATGCATCTGCTGAAGCATTAGCAAGCCTTTGAGTCACGGGCCCAACATCTTCACCGTCCCGTACCCTCTCGACCAGCTCCATGGATAATTGAGGAAAATTTAATTCGGCAACTGAGTCCTGCACTTGAAAATTTTCGGGCTGATCTGTCCCTCCAATTAGGAACAAACCAAAAATTGCAATCATAATCATAATCAAAAGTATTTGTTAATGTTTAATTGACTATGACAGCGGCGATATTCTTACATGCGGAAGTAAGTTTTTAATCGAGTACTCCATCCATGTCTAAGAACATAGGTTCTATCCTTTAACTCTGTTTAATTTATTTCTCATGACAGCCAAATCCCTTGTACTATTTTTTATCCCATTGTTTTTACTTTTAGGATTAACCCCTCTTACTTCTTTTTCTCAAGAACCTATTCGGTTAAATGCCGACTCCATTAGTCAATTTATTCTTGATCCTGCTGATTTTGATCCGGATGACGAAAATGCCCAAATGCTCCGCCATGAGCCTTTTGGAAGAAAAAAGGAAGCCGTTTATGAACGGGATTTAAAAAGTGACGGATCACCCGTGATCAAAGCAACGAGTACGGAGGCGATCTCCAGCGTAACCACCTCACTTCGCGCCGATCCTTTTGAATTCAGCTATCTGGAATGGGAGTGGAAGATTGAGGAGGTATTGGAATACGGAGACCTCACTCAAAAAGACGGAGATGATTTTGTTGCACGAATCTATGTTACATTTGATTATCCCGTTGGCGATTTACCCTTCGGCCAAAAAATTAAATACAGATTTTTTAAAACCTTTACTTCTTTTGAAATTCCACTGAGATCATTGAATTATGTGTGGGCCAGTAAAGAAGAAGTGGGTACGGTTGCCGAAAGTCCTTTTACAAGCTGGGTGCAATATTTTGTGGTAAACTCCGGAAATGAGAACGCTCAAGAGTGGATTTCCCTGAAACGTAATATTGTAGAAGATTACCGGCAAGCTTTTGGAGAAGAGCCTCGCGAAATAACCGGAATTACCATCATGACCGATTCGGATAATACGGGGGAGTCTACCAAAGCGTGGTTTGGTAAAATCATGCTTTCAAAAGAATAATCTTAATATCTAGCTTATGAACATCAGCATTATAATTCCAACCTATAATGAAGCAGATTATATCCGGGAATTGCTGAATTACCTTCAGGAATTTGCCGATTCATCTGTTGTTGAAATCTTGGTAGTTGATGGACAGAGCAATGATAACACACCTGATAAAGTGCAGGAAGCCGGTTTTAAATGCACTGTTTCTCCCAAAAAAGGCCGGGCAGCTCAGATGAATATTGGGGCCCGGCAAGCCATCGGAGATATTTTCTATTTTGTCCACGCCGATTCCTATCCCCCGAAAAGCTATGCCAAGGATATCGTTCGAAAAGTTAAAAATGGCGCCGAATCCGGATGTTATCGATACAGTTTTAACTCAGATAAATGGCTGCTGAAGGTCAATTCCTGGTTCACCCGTTTTGATCGATTAATGTGTAGGGGTGGAGATCAAACACTCTTCATAAAACGACACGTTTTTGAGGAGCTGGGTGGTTTTAAAAACTATGCCATTATGGAAGATTTTGACTTAATTAAGAAACTCCGTGAACGTGGCACTTTTCATATCATCCCAAAAGAAGCGGTTGTATCTGCGAGAAAATATGAAGAAAACAGCTACCTGAAAGTAAACTTCATCAACCTGATCATCTTTTTGATGTTTTATTTCGGCGCCTCAGAAAGTACAATGCTACACGCTTACAAAAACCTGATAACAGGCACGAAATTTGGGTAGTCCTGTATATTCTGAAAAAAAATAGTTAAACAGGTTTCACTTAGCTTGCCATTTCAAGCTGTTAGCATTCTTTTAAAGTTAACCTTATTTCGACTCCAAAAACTGAATAGCAAACATGCTTTCGGGATCAGTCCAGGTTTCAACGGTCCTGAAATGCGATTCAGTTAACTCTTTAAAAGATTCCAGAGAATATTTGTGTGAATTTTCAGTGTGAATGGTCTCTCCTTTTTCAAAATGGATTTGGGCATCTGAAATATTTACAAATTGATCTGCTTTGCTCTCCAGATGCATTTCCATCCTGCTTTTTTCTTCATTAAAAACCGCCCTGTGTTCAAACAGATCGAGATCGAAATTGGCATTTAGTTCACGGTTCAACCTCAACAGTATATTTTTATTGAATTCTGCAGTTACTCCTTTCGAATCGTCATAGGCATCAACAAGCGTTTCTTTTTCCTTGAGCAGATCAAAACCGATCAATAAACCGCCATCTTCACCTGCCAGATCAGCGATCAAGGCAAGAAATTCAGCTGCGTTTTCTTTGGTAAAATTTCCAATTGTAGATCCCGGGTAGTAAGCAATTTTCCGAACGCCCGGTTTGGTGCGCGGCAATTCAAAGGGTTGTGTATAATCCGCAGCAACGGGGATTATATCAAGTACAGGATATTCACCCTGAAGATTTTCGGCCACTTCCGCTAAAAAGTCATCGGAAATATCAACAGGTATATATGAGTTGATACTGTTCAGGTGATCGAGCAACAGCCTTGTTTTTACACTGCTTCCACTGCCAAGTTCAATGAGCTGAATATTTTCACCCAGCTTTGCTGCAATAGCATCAATATTGCCATTCATAATTTCAAGCTCGGTTCGCGTCAGGTAATACTCATCTAATTCACAGATATCCTCAAAAAGTGCGGATCCGCGTTTATCATAAAAATATTTACTGGGAAGTGTTTTTTGTGATTTACTAAGTCCTGCCAGAACTTCCTCCGACATAGAGTTATTAACATTTTTTTCTTGAACTTGTGCAGCCGTGCCCATCTGTTTGATTATTCGTTTTAATTGAATTGAATAGATATGTTTTATTTAGCCAATCTGATGCCGGTAAACTGCCACCGTTCATCTGCATAGAAAAAGTTGCGATATGTTTTTCTGAAGTGCGTTTTTGAGGTAGCGCAGGAACCGCCTCTTAAAACATACTGATTGCACATAAACTTACCGTTGTACTCCCCAAGCGCGCCGGGCAGTGGTTTATAACCAGGGTAGGGTGAATATGAGCTTTGAGTCCATTGCCACACCTCACCGAACATCTGTTTCAGCCCTTCTTTTTCGGATTGAAGTGCAATCGGGTGAAGATGGCCGGCATCGGCAAAGCTTCCTTCTACTTCGAGTGTATCAGCAGCTATTTCCCACTCCTGTTCTGTAGGTAATCTATGTCCCTTCCATCGGGCATATGCGTCCGCCTCGAAATAACTTACATGAGTGACGGGATCTCTTGGATCTATTTTTTCCAGACCCGAAAGTGTAAACTGATGCCATTCCCCATCTATTTCTCTCCAATGCAGAGGGGCTTTCCAATTTTCATCTCGAACTGTAGAAGCCCCCTCATCAAGCCACCATTTGGTCTCATCGTAAGCCCCTGACTCTATAAATTCCATAAACTCTCCATTCGTCACCAACCGGTCAGCAAGCTCAAAATCGTGGATATATGTTTTGTGGCGGGGAAATTCGTTGTCGTAACCGAATCCTTTTCCGTTGTGGCCAATTTGATAGACTCCTTCCTTAAACGGCACCCATGATATTTCAGGCAAAGATTTAATTTTTGGTCGATCGACTGATTTATAAACCGGATTGAGCGGATTTTGTGAAAACATATACTTCAAATCAGTCAAAAGAAGCTCCTGATGTTGCCGCTCATGGTGAATACCAATTTCAACGATAGGGCCCCACTTCTGATACTGTGATTCTGTGGCATCATTCAGCAGTTTTACAACATACTCATTGATACTCTTTCTGTATTCGTAAACCTGTTTTACTGTCGGGCGGGATATGTTGCCTCTTCTTGCCCTGCAGTGTGGAACGCCGGTCTGCAAATAATATGAATTGAACAGATAGCTGTATTGCGGATTAATCGGATCATAATCATCCAGCTCTCTCTCCAGTAGGAATGTCTCAAAAAACCAGGTGGTGTGAGCCAGATGCCATTTTGCAGGGCTTGCATTTTCCGTGACCTGCACTACATAGTCCTCAATCTCCAGCGGAGCAGTAATCTGTTCTGTTAAACTCCTGACTTTTTGAAATTTCTCGATAAGTTCTGAGGGTGTGTAAGAAAAACTTCCCGCTACATTTTTTTGTGCTGTTGGCGCTTTGCTCGTAAGGGTCTCTTCCATAGCTGTATATTTTTGCAGTTTTTTTATTAGTGATGGCATCAAGTCAACTACTCTTACATATAAATAGAAAAACTGTCGAAGAGGTTCATTTTAAAATTTAATATCAATTCGTAAGACTATCCCTCCTCTTCACATCTATTGTTTTTCACAGTATTTTTTAACACTGATCAAACCAAATGAACCTTTCTCGAATTAAACAATTTTTACTGCTAGTATCTTTCATGCTCACACTTGGCGCCTGTACATCAGGACAAGCTGATCAAGCTGACGCTCAAACAGAAGAAGAGCAGGCTCCCGACTTTGAAGTCACAACCATCGATGGAGAAACCATCAGCCTGCAGTCTTCCCTGGATGAGGGCAAACCTGTTGTCATCTATTTCACAGCATCCTGGTGCCCAGTCTGTGCTCAGAACTGGCCGGTTCTATCCGAAGTTTACCCGGAATTTGAAGATCGATTAACGCTTGTAGCCATCAGCATAGACCCTACAGACGATGCAGAAACAATGAGAGCTCTAGCAAAAGAGAAAAATTTTCAGTTTCCAACAACCAGAGGCATTCCTGAAATCATGCTCGATTACGGCGTAGATAGTCAGGCTACGACAGTAGGAGTAAACCGAGACGGAAATATCGAATTCAGACGTAACAAAGTTGCTCTTTCTGAGGAAGAATACCGGGAGCTTTTTACACAGCTCGTAGATTAATAATAAGCGACAACCGTCTCATTATTCATTTTTCATCTGAGTAAGTCTCACATTCATGGAATTTATAACCTTTTCATTCCTGCAGGGAGTGGTAGCTTTTTTTGCGCCCTGCGCCGTTGCCCTGCTACCCGGTTACATCATCTCATTTATCAGCCGTGAAGCCTCCGGCAGTCCCTCACAAAGTGAAAAGCTGTATCGGGGACTAAAACTGGCGCTTTTGAGCATTTTGGGAATACTTGTTATTTACTCCATTGCGGGTGTGCTTATTGTGGTAGCCGGTCAGTTACTGAAAGCCTATATGAAGTGGATTACCATTGGCATGGGAAGCCTTATCATTATTCTGGGGATTCTACTTATCTCCGGCAAGAGTATTGCATTTTCCGTTGATATGAATCAAAGAAGTGATCGCTCTGAAATTGGTGAAGCTTTTTTCTTTGGAGTAGCTTACGCGATCGGGGCACTTGGCTGCCTGTTTCCGCTTTTTCTGGTAGTGGCAACCCAGGCTCTGTCCGCACCCACCGTTTGGCTGGGGAGTACCTATATTCTGGCTTATTTTGCAGGAATCAGCCTGATGATGATCACTGCAATACTGCTTTCCTCTTTTGCCCGTGATTTTTTCATGAAATACCTTCGAAAGCTTTTACCTCACATGGAGCGTATTACAGGTGTTGTACTGATTTTGGCAGGTATATATGTTATTTATTACCAAATGATTTTAATCTGATTATTTCCGCCCGCATATTTTTTTAAACATTTTTAAATCAAATCTTTACTTAAAGCTTTAAAATTATATTTTCTGAGGTGTAGTTCTTAGAAATCAGACTTTCAGTCCCGGAATGTCCTATGTTGAATTGGTTTAAAAAAAGAAAAAATAGCGGCAAATTTTTATCCAACGATCAATGGGTTGAGCAGCTCACTCCCCCGCCCGCTGAGCAAGCCGTTGCAAAACTGCGAATTATTTTAATTCGCGGGCTAAAACCTGCCCTCTATAAATACGTTGACAGAGAACTGGATCAGTTTGTTGAAGATACAGTACAGGATGCACTCCTGAAGATTCTTGACAAAGTGCACACCTTTCGCGGAGAGAGTAAATTTACGACATGGGCTATGAAAGTTGCCGTTCGCGAAGGGCTTTCCGAGCTGAGGCGTAAAAAATATAATGACATCTCATTGAGTGATTTAGTAGCAAATGATGATGAGTCGGGACGTGACGAGATCAATCAAATGAGTTTCACGGATGAACGACCCGGTCCGGATCGAGAAACTCACGAGCGGATGATCCTTCAAAAAGTTCAGAAAATGATCGATGAAGAGCTAACGGATAAACAGAAGACAGCTATAAATGCCCTGATGATGCATGGTATCCCCATTGAAGTTGTAGCCGAACAGATGGGCACTAACCGAAATGCGCTTTATAAACTTGTACACGACGCTAGACTGAAAATGAAGGAACGGCTCATGGCTGAGGGAATTGATCCGGATGAAATGTTAAACCAACTGTAAGATTTTTTTTCACCGAACCGTCTATGGTTCGAAAGATTTAGGAAATAGATATGAAACTGACACAAGATAAACTTAAAAGCATGATCCGGATGGTCAAGATGACGCTGGATCACGAAATCGGATGTGACGACTGCTATGATCAGTTGCATGCATTCGCAGAACTGGAACTGCAGGGCAAAACACCGGAAAAAGCAATGCCCGCTGTAAAAGAACACCTCGAACGCTGCGGGAACTGCCGTCAGGAGTATGAAGCACTTCTCAAGGCATTGGAAGCAGTAGCGGCTTAACAAATAAAAGAAAGAGGCCGAACGGTAAGATTTTACCTTGTTGTTACATCTGACAAGCAGAACTGTTTAAACTTATAAGCTTGTATCAACAAATGGTAAATCAGTCACTATATTCAATTCTCCTACTGAGCGTGTTGCTCATTTCCTGTGAGTCAGTATCCACCAACACTTCAACACCAAATGATTCGGACACGGATGACAGCTGGCTTATCCCGGAAGACCAGGTATTTGTAGGCGCCGGACGTGATGACATCCCATCTATCGACGACCCTTCATTTAAACCGGTCGGCGAGATCAATTTTCTTGAAGATGATGAGCTTATCATAGGGGTTAAGATCGGGAATGAAATCAGAGGCTATCCCCATCAAATTTTGAATTACCATGAGATAGTAAATGATTTTATTGGTGATGAAGCTGTAGCTGTCACTTTTTGCCCTCTCACGGGATCCGCTTTAGCCTGGAACAGGGAAATTGAGGGAGAGGTTACAGAGTTTGGCGTTTCCGGATTGATCCACAAAAACAATCTTATCGCATACGATCGCGCCACAAATTCTTACTGGAGCCAGATGCTCGAACAGAGCGTGAATGGTGAACGAATTGGCACAAAACTGCAATCATACGGTATCATAGAGATGAACTGGAAAGCCTGGAAACAGCATTTCCCGGATTCTGAAGTTCTAACGGGCGAGACCGGTTTTGATCGAGACTACTCCTCCTACCCATACGGCAGAAATTACAGCAGTGACGACAACAACATTATCTTCCCGATTAACCGCGAAGACGACCGACTAGACCGGAAAGAACTCGGTCACGGTGTTTTATACAATCTGGATTTACATGTATTTGTCCTGTCTGATTTCCCGGACTCCACCATAGTGGTTAATAGAAATGTTGCCGGAGAAGACCTTGTAATTATCGGTAACGCCGATCAAAACTTTATCACTTCCTATTCTTCTGTAGCATCTGATGGAACAGAACTCAGTTTTTCAGTATCAGAACAAGATCAACCCGCACTTCTGGAGGATGAAGAAGGTAACGTTTGGAACTACTTCGGTGAGGCAATTTCAGGCCCCAGAACAGGTGAGAAGTTAAAACCCATTCGCTCGTATAACGCTTACTGGTTTGCCTGGGCAGATTTCTTCGGTCTGGACCCCAGAAGGCCCCATATTTCTACTCCTTAAAAAGCATTTATGATACTACGCAGATTATTTTATTTGGTATTACTGGCTGCTTTCACTCTTTCCGCCCAGTTTGTAAAAGCTCAAACCTGTAGCTGTGCCGGTGCACCGCTTCTGGGATCTCAAAGTTTGGGCACAACAGAATCAGGTAACTTCGTGATAGGCCTCACTCACGAATACAATGATATTTCCAGCCTCTACGCGGGTAATGCATCACTTGACGACTCAAACACAAGCCGGGCCACAAATTCAACGTTGCTGGAAATCAATTACGGTTTCAGCAGAAGGTTATCTCTTTCTGCAACGTTTAGTTATGTGACTAAAAACAGGATCACCGGGCGTTTGACTTCCAACCCTGATGATATTACAACCCGTGGAATCGGTGACGGAGTTTTGCTTTTGAAATATGTTTTAAAAGAACACTCTCTGGCTTCACAATACTCTATTGCATTGGGAAGCGGCATTAAGGCACCCTTTGGTACCACATCACTCCGAAACAACGGTTTTCAGATGAACGCCGACATGCAGCCCGGATCCGGTGCATGGGATGCAGTCTTCTGGAGTTATGCATCTGCCTCATTTGTTCCTCATACTGACTTTTCAGTCTATATGTTAAACTCCTACCGTCTAACGGGCACAAATGAACGATTCGGTGAAAACGATGAGTACAAATTTGGCAATGAATGGATTACAATGATGGGAACGGGTAATACAATAACCGATCAGCTTGGCTACTCTCTCTCGTTTCGGTTCAGATATACAGCATCAGATCAGCGTAACAATCAGGATATGCCAAATACAGGTGGAACCTGGCTGATGGTTAATCCGGCTCTCTCCTATGATCTCTTCGATCAGCTTACGGTTCGGCTTAGCGGAAACATTCCGGTTTACCAACATCTTGAGGGGACACAGCCAACAACATCCTACACGGCTTCTCTCTCACTTTTCTACTCTTTTAATAAGTCTGCTGACTTTGTGAAGTATTAACCCGAATTATTCACGGTGGATATGTTGCCAGGTATTCTAATATTGTTCACAGCTGTTCAAAATATTTTAGAATTCCTTAAAAATATTCGTTTCTGTTTAAATAGCTCAAGTTCCGCAAAATGGAGGTGTAGTGGTTACAAAATAAGTTTCATTTAAAAGTGATTAAAATAGTTCATGTCATACCTTTTTAGATGCAACCATTCTTTTAGCTGGTCATTCCTGCTTTAGCATGTTTGAAGCAGTAATTCGTACACAAAATAAATGGCGTTCACCATTTAAGGGATGAAACCAGCCCCGTTTCGGGGCGGCATATCCGTAGCCCCACAGGTTCACAACGTGAATCTGTGGGGTAGAGAAAGAGGCCGATATTCACAGGAGCACCGTAGGTGTGGCATGTTTCGAATTCTGAATTCAATCTCAATTGTGAAATCGACCCATATATTCCGCACCTACGGTGCTTCCATGTTCGGGTTCGCCTTTTGCCCCATGGCCAACGCTTTGCGCTGACCATGGGCTACGGACATGACGCACCTCTGGTGCTTGGTTTTTGCCACGAAGACCCAAGGACACGAAGCAGCACGAAGAAGATGTGCTACAAGCATTTAAAATTAATCCATGATTCAGCTAATCATCCCCCTGTACACCCTTCAAAGGGGGAAACACCCCTCGCCTTCACTCCGCTACGGCACTCCCTCAAGGGGAGACTCCGTGAAATATTTCATTTATAGTCAGGTAAATAAATTCTTTGGTGAATAATCCGGGTTAATTCTGAGGACCGTCACTGTTTCGTTTTTTAAAATCAGCAAAGTCAACATTTTCGACATCTCCTCCCCGAATATAGTCGAGCAGCAGTATCAACTCTTTATCATCCGCAAATCCACGATACCTGCCAATAACTTCTCCCTCTTTACTCATAAACATAATGGTTGGAGTTGCATCAATTCGCATTTGATGGCTAAATGATTTTTGGCTCATCTCTTGATTCAGATAGACGATTTTTTCATCAGACTCAATATCAATTGACACCGGAATAAATCCTTCCTCTACTTTGTCCTGAACCGAATCCAGCGGAAATACCTCACTCTTCATCTGTTTACAAAAACCGCACCACTCCGCTTCAAAAAAGAGAAACAGTGTTTTGCCATTATCATCAGCAGCATTTACGGCAGAATTAAAATCATTCCAGTTAAGTGAACCGGACTGAGCCACTCCCCGGTCAAAATCACCAAGGGTAAAAATCAAGAGCAAAAAAAAGGGTACGAATTTTTTCATCATCGCGAATTAATTGAAATGGTAAGATTTGTTTATCGTTTAGATGAGTTGTTCCACCTCGTCCTTACTTCACAAACACTCTGTAATCCCATGGTTCAATTTCGAGCGTTGAATTTCCATCAAACAGGACAGATTCATCACTAAAGTAGTTGATGTACTCACCGTGATGAAGCGATTCTTTAAAAACTACAGACTTCCACTCATCAGAGAAATTGAACACCGCAAACACTTTACTCCGGTCGTCCTCCCGGATAAAACTCAGCACACTCTCTTCTGAATTATTCGGAACGCGGATCATCGTTGCGCCCCACTCTGAATGCCACAGAGCAGTGTTCTCCTTCATCAAAGCAAAGAGTTTCTTGTACAGATCTCCAATAGGGTGATCTTTCCACTCTATCGGGTCTTTTTCAAAAAATTCCAGCCTGCGGTCATTTCCTGCCTCCTGGCCGTTGTATATCAGAGGCATTCCTTCTCCCACTACAGAAAGAACAATCGCGGCACTCAGCCCGTCACCAAAATTCTCATACATCGTACCTTCCCACGCGTTCTTATCGTGGTTGCTTACAAAGGTCATTCGCATGCTTTTTTTCGGAAAGGCACTCTCGTTCCATGAGTAGTAGACGTAGAGCGAACTCAGATCTTCAGCATCACCCGTAGTAATTTGCTCCACAGCCTCGTACCAGCTCCAGGCGTAGGTCATATCGAAAGCTTCGGCATGCAGATCGCGAGATTCCCACTCGGCCAGCATAAAAACCGGTTTTACCTCTTCCAGTTCACGCCGCACATTATTCCAGAAATCCACCGGCACAAATCCTGCCACATCGGCCCGAAACCCGTCAACATCCGCCTCTTCAACCCAGTACTTCATCGCCTTTGTCATATACTCACGCACCTCAGGCTTACTGAAATCCAAATCAATAATATCGGACCAGTCCCACCACGGTGTCGGCCGGAAATCACCTTTCCAATCGCGGGCGTACCATTCCGGATGCTCTTCGGTCAACGGATTGTCCCACGCAGTGTGATTGGCCACCCAATCCAATATTACGTACATGCCCAGATCATGAGCTTTATTCACAAAGCTCTTCAAATCCTCTAAATCACCGAATTCCGGGTTTACACTGTAGTGGTCTTTTACCGAATACGGACTGCCAAGCGTACCCTTCCGGTTTTTCTCTCCGATTTCGTGAATCGGCATCAGCCATAAAATATCCACGCCTAAATCCTTCAACCTGGGAAGATGCTCCTCGGCCGCCTTGAATGTCCCTTCTTCCGTAAACTGCCGGGTATTGATCTGATAGATCGCGGCGTTTTTACTCCATTCCGGGTGATCAAGCTTTACATAGGATTCCGGCTGGTATGGATTGGAATTTTCTGAGCAAGCTGACATTATGCTAAAAATAGAAATTAAAAGAGTTGGAAGTATGAGCGGTTGTAGTGGTTTCATAGCACCCTGATCTGAATTAATGTGAGATCGATATAAAATCAATGAAATTGGCATCATGAGAAATCTCCTCCTTTTTCAAGATGGGGCTCCAAAAAATAGCGATTTAAGCTGTCCAAAAAGTATTTCGCACTTTAAAGCCGCTTAAATAATTTAGGTTTTCCCTTCAGACTCACCCCTGCCTGCGCTGAAGCTTCGGAAGGCAGGCTATTTCCCTCTCTATCAAATAGAGAGGGATTTAATGTCTAAATCATTTAAGCTCAGAAACTTATTACATACCTTTTCGGACAGCCTCACACACTTTTTCCAAATACTTGTACCGATCTCACGTCAAATAAAAAAGGCAACATTCAAACCGATTGTTTAAATGTTGCCTTTTTAAAATAGTTGAAAAACTTCAATCTGCAATGAGTGCAGCCTTAAGATCGATAGCTCTTATTCCACTCTTTGGCTACCAAAAATGCCATTTCCAGGCTCTGCTCATAATTCAGGCGAGGATCGCAGTACGTTTCGTAATTGGTACCCAGCCCGGCTTCATTCAATCCGTTGGCTCCGCCCACGCATTCGGTTACATTATCGCCCGTGAGTTCCAGATGAACTCCGCCCAGATAACTGCCTTCAGCGCGATGAACCGCAAATGTTGACTTAATCTCCTCGAGAATATCGTTGAAACGACGGGTTTTAACATTGCTATCTGTTGCAAATGTATTTCCGTGCATCGGATCGCAGCTCCAAACAACCGGGTGGCCCGAGTGTTTAATCTTTTGAATAAACTTGGGCAGACTCTTCTCCACTTCATCTGTTCCCATTCGGGTAATCAGCACAATCTTGCCGGCCTCATGATTTGGATTCAGTTTATCAATGATGCCCATTGTTTCATCCATATCAAATGGCGGCCCCACTTTAATACCGATCGGATTCCTGATTCCGCTCAGATACTCCACATGGGCGCCATCAAGCTGTTTTGTCCGGTTACCCAGCCATACCATGTGTCCGCTCAGATTAAAAAATCCCGGTTTGCGCGGTACCTGCCTGGTTTGTGCAGAATCATAGTAGAGATTCAAGGCCTCATGCGAAGTATAAATATCAACTTTATGAAGCGTATTAAAACTGTTAGGCGTGATGGTCTCCATGAAGTTGATCGCCTTATTGATGGAGGCCACCATCGCTTCGTAATCCTTGTAGTACTCGTTATTCTGCATAAAATCGAGTTCCCACTGCTCGGGATGCTGCAAATCTGCAAACCCTTCGTCCGCCAGAGCACGCAAAAAGTTGAGCGTCAGCGCTGCTTTTTCATAAGCCCTGATCAGGCGCTGCGGATCGGGAGTGCGCGCCTCTTTATTCGGCTCAAAGCTGTTGATCAGATCCCCGCGGTAGTTCAACATTTCAACACCGTCGATAGTCTCTGAATCTTTGGAACGCGGCTTGGCATACTGACCCGCAATTCGTCCCACTCGCACAATCGGCGTACCCATTTCGTGCACCAGAATAAAACTCATCTGAAGCATTACCTTCAGCATGTTTACAATCTTGGGAGCCGTGCAGGCATCAAACGTTTCGGCACAATCGCCGCCCTGAAGCAGAAATCCTTTTCCCTGAGAAACATCAGCGAGTTTACTTTTAAGCGCTTCAATCTCCCACGATGTAATCAACGGAGGCAGAGATTTTAGCTCGTTATAAGCTCGCTCCAAATTTGCCGTGTCAGGATATGGCGGAAGCTGATTAATTGGCTTTTCACTCCAGGAAAGCGGACTCCAGCTACGGTCACTGTTTAGAGATTCTGTGTTGATGGGATTTGCTTCTTTAGCTTTCTGTTTCATTTAGGGTATGAGCATTGGTGTATTAAAAAAGAGATCCAAAATAACGGTTATACGTCTCAATAACTACTTTTTTATCATGAACCGTTTAAAGATCAAACGAATGAGTTCCGTTTTTAATTTGTTTTTCCCGCATGCCTTTCCGTCAAAGGTTTCGTATTTTTGACGGTTGCCCATTTGAATTTGTAATTAATCCGTATCTCCTTGCAAAATAATATTGTCATCCGCGGAGCTCGCGAACACAATCTTAAAAATTTCGACATCGATATCCCCCGTGAGAAGCTAGTCGTCTTTACCGGTCTCTCCGGATCAGGTAAGTCATCTCTCGCTTTTGATACCATCTACGCCGAAGGCCAGCGTCGTTTTATGGAATCACTCTCAGCATATGCGCGCCAATTTCTCGGAATGATGGAGCGCCCCGAAGTGGATTTTATCGACGGACTCTCACCGGTAATCTCCATCGATCAGAAAACGACCAACCGCAATCCGCGCTCAACAGTCGGTACGGTTACGGAGATCTACGACTTTTTGCGGCTGCTTTACGCCCGCATCGGAGTACCTTACTCCTACATTTCCGGCAACAAAATGGAGAAGCAGACTTCCGATCAGATCGTGCAGGCGATTATGGACCTACCAAAGGGAACCAAGGCATACTGCATGGCGCCGGTGGTTCGCGGACGGAAAGGACACTATCGCGAACTGTTTGAACAGATGCAGAAACAGGGATTTGTGAAAGCCCGCGTGGACGGCGAACTGATCGATCTGGAAGGAGAAATTAAATTGGATCGATACAAAACACACAACGTGGAAGTGGTTGTGGATCGATTTGTGATCTCCCCGAAGAGCGAAAAACGAATATCAGACAGCGTGCACATGGCGCTGGAGATGGCCGACGGCAACCTGATCCTCGGAGTTCAGGAAGATGGTGAGATTACCGACAAAGTTTTTTCGAAGCATCTTTACGATCCCGAAAGCGGACTTTCGTACGAAGATCCCGCACCAAATCTATTCTCATTCAATTCTCCATACGGAGCATGTAAAGCGTGTAACGGTTTGGGATACCGGTACGATGTGAGTCGGGAACTGGTTATACCCAACACTGATCAGACCATCGCCGAGGGTGCCATCCGGTTCCTGGGTGAACCCCGCGATATTTTCATTTTCAAACAGCTCCAGGCGGTGCTGGACTCTGTTGATATGGACTTTCATACTCCGATCAAAAATTTCCCGGACGAGGCCCTGGATCTTCTGTTTGATGGCGGTGGTGATCAGAAGTTCAACGTCAGTTACGATTTTAAAAACAGTAATGTCACTTATAAGCACTCGTATGCCGGGTTAAAAAGCATTATCAGTGATCAATACGAAGACAGCAAATCCAATAAGCAGAGGGATAAAGCCAAGGCGTATCTTTCAAAAATTGACTGTCCGGAGTGCGGTGGCGGCCGACTCAACAAAGAAGCTCTCTCCTATAAAATTGACGGATTTGGAATCCATGATCTCGTCAATCAGGATATAAAAAACCTTCGGCTTACCATCGGCAACCTGAAACTGACAGAACGTCAACGCATCATAGGTCAGCAGGTTTTAAAAGAGGTGATCGACAGAATCGACTTCCTGTTAAATGTTGGACTGAATTACCTGACCCTGAATCGTGAGGCGCAAACCCTCAGTGGAGGGGAAGCTCAGCGAATTCGTCTGGCAACGCAGATCGGTACGCAGCTGGTCGGTGTACTCTACATTCTGGACGAACCGAGTATTGGTCTGCATCAGCGGGATAACATCAAGCTGATAAAATCCCTGGAAACACTGCGCGATCTTGGGAACAGCGTGATTGTAGTAGAACACGACCGTGAAACGATAGAACACGCTGATTATGTGGTGGATCTGGGTCCGGGTGCCGGAACGGAAGGTGGTTACATCGTAACTCAAGGCATACCGGAAGAACTCGATCCCGAGGCGATGACCACCAAATTTCTCAGAGATGAGGAGATCATTCCCTACCCTGAAAAGCGCAGAAAAGGAAGCGGCAAATCGCTCACTATCCACGATGCGCGCGGGCACAATTTGAAAAATGTGGACGTGGATATTCCACTCGGTAAATTTATCTGCGTTACAGGCGTGAGCGGAAGTGGAAAAAGTTCACTTATCAATCAGACACTGGTTCCGATTCTTTCCAACGAATTTTACAACTCGAAGTCAGTACCCCTGCCCTATAAATCCGTAGAAGGACTGAAAAATGTTGATAAGGTCATTTCGATCGATCAGAGTCCGATCGGCCGAACTCCACGATCCAATCCCGGAACCTACACGAAAGTATTCGACCATATCCGGTCTCTTTTTGCAGAACTGCCGGAATCTAAAATCCGTGGCTATGATCAGGGGCGATTCTCTTTTAACGTAAAGGGCGGGCGATGTGAATCTTGCCGGGGCGATGGCGTTCGAAAAATAGAGATGAATTTTCTGCCCGATATCTACGTAGATTGCGAAACCTGCAACGGGAAACGATACAATCGCGAAACGCTCGAAATTCACTACAAGGGCAAAAATATTTCCGATGTTCTGCAGATGCCAATCAGCGAAGCAGAAGAGTTTTTTGATTCGGTCCCGTCTATCAAGCGAAAGCTGAGTACATTAAACTCTGTTGGACTTGGATATTTAACATTGGGTCAATCGAGCACAACCCTCAGCGGTGGCGAGGCTCAGCGAATCAAATTATCCAGGGAGCTATCCAAAATCGGAACCGGCGACACCATCTACATTATGGATGAGCCCACAACCGGTCTTCACTTCCAGGATGTAAGAATGCTGGTTGATGTAATCCAAAAGCTGGTAGAGAAGGGAAATACCGTTATTGTGATTGAACACAATCTTGATTTGATCAAAGCAGCCGACTGGATTATTGATATCGGACCTGAAGGAGGAGCTGAAGGCGGTGAAATTATTGCGGAAGGAACTCCGGAAGAACTTTCTGAAGTAAAAGAGAGCTATACAGGTAATTTTCTGAAACAGGAGTTTGAGAGAGAAAAGACGACGGTGACCAGTTAGCAGTTGGCAGTTGGCAGTTGGCAGTTGGCAGTTGGCAGTTGGCAGTTGGCAGTTAAAAGTTTTGCAATTTCATGTTTGCGGATAAACATCTGTGTTATTCCGCAAAAATTAATTTGTCAACCGGCGGTCATCTGACTATTTTTGACAGTCTGATGAAAAATCGATTTTCACATATCGTTCGCACGTCTATCATCTCTTTTTTGATGGCCGGAATGATGGCACATCTTTTTGTGCCGTTCACGAGTCATGCTCAAAAAACAGCATTTACTCAGTGGCTGAATCAGAATGTGGCCTCAACCGGTGACGAATCAGAAAACGAACTACGAAGTGCAATTCTCAAGCTGCCTGAACAGGTTTCAGATTTTCGTGTACTGCTTGAGCAGGCGTCTCATCTGATTGCCAGTAATAAAGAAGATTTTCGGCTGAATCGTGCACTGCCGAAACAGAACAGCGATCAGGTCACTTCATGGCTTGTAGGTCAGTGGAATCTGTTTCAACAGCAGCAAACCGGCACGGATGCACTGCTTCCAGAATCTCCCATACCGGTTCAAAAGTGGATCTCATCCGATAGCCTTTCAAAAATACTTTTCTCTTTTTGTGACAGCAGAGACCAAAACCAAATGGGCGGGTCTCACAGTTTTTATTTCGATTTCTTACCCCAATTCTCCATACAGCCGCTGATTAGCGGAATCAGTATAAACGCTCCCTAGATTATTTGACTGCAGGATGTTACAGCTACTTTAAAACCTGCAGCAATTTACACAACCTATCTATTTACAAACATTTTTTGCCCAAACGGCAAACGATTATCAATTATAAAACTTGAAATATTCAACTATGAAAGGTCAAAACAACGGTTTTAAAATCGGTTCTATCGTCGTCTTTCTCGGACTGACGCTCTTTTACCTTTTTCCAACCTTACAATGGAATTTAGAACAGCGCCATATGGCCGATATGACGGAATCTGAAAGGATTCAGTATCGGGCCGAAAATTCGGAAAAGCTGCAAAGCTATCAGGAAAACTCACTATCCCTGGGTCTCGATCTGCAGGGTGGTATGTACGTAACTCTTGAAATTGGCACACCTCAGCTGGTATACGAACTGGCCGGCGATTTTGCTGATGAAAATTTAAGAGAAATTATTGACGTTGCGGAGGAAAGAGCATTAGAGCAACGCACCGACTTTATCGACGAATTTGTCGCTGAGTTTGAAACCCGTGATCCCGACGCAATGTTGAGCCGGTATTATCGATCCGACGCAGATAATATCACACGGCGTTCAACAAACGATGAAATCGCCACCTACTTAAAAACCCAGCGAGACGAAGCTTTGTCACGTGCGATGGAGATTATCCGGTCTCGTGTTGACCGGTTTGGTGTTACCGAGCCTTCCATACTTCAACAGGGTAACAACCGCATTGTGGTTGAGCTTCCCGGAGTAGACGATGAAGAACGTGTACGTGATCTTCTCCGCGGTACAGCCCGTCTGGAGTTCAGAATGGTTGCTGAACCGGAAGAGATCAATGCTGCAAAGCAACAGGTTGTGAATTACTTCCAGGAGAATCAGGAAGAACTTGAAGAGCTTGGCGAAGAGAATCTGCTCGATGTCTTCAACCCGAATGGCCGAAACCAATATGTTTTTGGTTATGCGGCAGGGCCCGACACATCAGTAGTCAACACCCTTTTGAAAAAGGAGGAAGTTCAGCGACTTATTCCTCGCAACACTACCCTGATGTGGGGCGCAGAGCCTTTCGCAACGGATAGCGGTCTCGACCTTTTTGAACTGATTGCCGTTCGAAGCCAGATTGAAATGACGGGTGATGTGATTGTCGAAGCTCGTGTGGCTTTTGATCCAACCACCAACGCTGCTGAAGTTTCCATGACTATGGACTCTGAAGGTGCCAGACGGTGGGCCCGAATTACGGGTGCCAATATTGGCCGGCCGGTAGCTATTGCTCTTGATGGTTATGTAGTATCCTACCCGACCGTTCAAAACGCTATTAACAACGGACGTTCTTCCATAACAGGAATCGGAGACGTTCAGGAAGCGGAAGATTTGGTGAACATCCTGCTCTCAGGTGCCCTGCCTGCTCCGCTCGACATTGTTGAAGAGCGAACCGTAGGTGCTTCGCTTGGTGAGGAATCAATTCAAGCCGGTCTCTACTCCACACTGTTTGGTTTATTTGTAGTTGCCTTCTTTATGATCGTCTACTACCGAACAGGTGGCGGAATTGCCGACATCGCACTGGTACTCAACATTATTTTTATCCTGGGTATTCTGGCTGCCTTTAATGCAACACTAACGTTGCCGGGTGTAGCCGGTATTGTATTGACGATCGGTATGGCGGTGGATGCCAACGTGCTGATATTTGACAGGATTCGTGAAGAGATGCGGGGAGGTAAAACATTACGTGCAGCAATTGATAACGGATACTCCAACGCGATGAGCGCGATTGTTGATGCTAACGTAACCACATTCTTTGTAGCCGTTATTCTCTACAGTTTTGGAGTTGGACCGATCAAAGGTTTTGCGGTAACACTAATGGCCGGTATCGTTGCATCGCTCTTTAGTGCGATTGTAATTACCCGCGTGATTGTGGATTACCTGACACGCGACAAAACAGCTACCGTCAACTTCGGTTAATCACTCACGAATTTAAACAGTTTAAAAAAATAGGTAACATATTATGAGATGGTTTGAAACACCAAGTTTCGATTTTATTCGAGCACAGAAGATTGCGTATCTCTTTTCAGGTACGATGGTCGTTATTTCATTAGTAGCCATTTTCAGCCTTGGGCTGAACTATGGCATTGACTTCCGCGGCGGTAAAGAGTTTGTATTTCAATTCGACCGCCCGGTAGATGTAGTTGAATTGAGAAATGAACTTACCGAACCGCTTGGAACCGGTACTGCACCGGAAATCAAGCTTTTCGGCTCTGACAGTGAAATCCTTCTCCGAACAGATGCAGAAGGTGAGATTGATGCTGTACGTGAAACTATAATGAGTACATTCAGTCAGCTCTATCCCGATGCAACGGTAAGTGTTGAAAAGACCGACCTTGTAGGTCCGCGCTTTGCGGAGGATCTGCGCATAGGTGCTCTTTACTCCATTATCTTTGCTTTGGCAGTCGTATTCATCTATATCTTTATCCGCTTTAAGGGATGGTACTTTTCGGCAGGCGCCATTGCCGCCCTGGCTCACGACGTGCTGGTCGTTTTAGGGATATTTACCATCATGGGACAGTTTGCAACATTTGATGTGAGTATCGACCAGGCAATTATTGCTGCTTTCCTTACTATTGTTGGTTATTCACTTAATGATACTGTAGTAGTGTTTGATCGTATCCGAGAAAATTCTATTATATATAAAACGATGGCGTTTAAGGATATGATCAACAAAAGCCTGAACGACACATTGAGCCGTACGGTAATCACATCGGTTACTACCTTGTTTGTAGTAACTGTGCTGTTTATATTCGGCGGAGAGGTACTGAAAGGTTTCGCATTTGCGCTTGTACTTGGCGTGATTCTAGGGACTTACAGTTCGCTATTTGTTGCCAGTTCGCTCGTTGTAGAGCTTCAGAAACGAGCCATGGAAGCAAAGGCAAAATCTTAGATTGTTAACTAACAACATAAAAGGTAATTAATATGAGCTTTAATGTTTCTGAACGCTATAATTGCGTAATCATAGAATTGAAAGGTAATGTAATGGGCGGGCCGGATGCGGTAAACCTGAATGAAAAACTCCATGAACTGATTGATCAGGGCAAAAAAAATGTCGTGGTAAATCTAAGCAAGGTTAAATTCATGAACTCATCCGGTTTGGGTATGCTCATTGGCGGACTTACCACTTTAAGAAAAGCCGGCGGCGATCTCCGTATAGCAAACGCTTCGGATAAAATCGAAAGTCTGCTGATGGTAACTAAGCTCATTACCGTTTTTAAACATTTCCGCTCTGTGGATGAAGCCGTTGCTTCATTTGAGGAAAAATAAACGTATTCACTTTAACTAACTTAATAAGGAGGTGTATACAGCACCTCCTTTTTTTTGGGATATATGGCTGTAAGAATCATTATTGGCGCCCAATGGGGCGACGAAGGAAAAGGTAAAATTGTAGATCTCTTAAGCGCCGAAACCGACTATGTGGTTCGATATCAGGGTGGTGCCAATGCGGGACATACATTAAAGTTTGACGACAAAACAATCGTACTCCACCTCATCCCGTCAGGTATGTTTAACGGAGACGCTAAATGCATTATCGGAAATGGCGTTGTGATTGATCCTACCGCTCTGGTCGAGGAGATCAAAGAGGTTGAAGAACTCGTGGATATCAACCTAAAAGAGAGGCTCTTCATCAGCAACTCAGCTCACGTCATCCTGCCCTATCATAAAGTATTGGATCAGGTAAAAGAGAAAAACCGCGGCAGTGATGCAATTGGAACAACGGGTCGTGGCATAGGCCCGGCTTATGTCAGTAAAGTTTCCCGTATCGGTATTCGAATGGGTGATCTTTTAAATCAGAAGGAATTGGAAGTTAAAATCCGGAAGAATCTTTCTGATATAAATACCGCTCTCAAGCATGTTTACAATGAGCCGGAACTGGACGCTGATGAAATAATCAATGACCTGAAATCAGCTACCGACACCATTAAAGACTATATTTGCAATACCACTCAGATACTCCACGAAGCGATTGAGGCAAATGAGCCGATACTGCTTGAGGGAGCACAGGGAAGTCTCCTGGACGTAGATCACGGTACCTATCCCTATGTTACCTCATCATCGCCAACAGCCGGCGGAGCATGCACCGGAAGCGGAATTCCACCTCTAGCCATAACACACTCTCTTGGCATTACAAAAGCGTACTGCACCCGTGTGGGAAATGGCCCTTTTCCAACGGAGCTGGATGATGAAGCCGGAGCGAAACTTCGAAAAAACGGTCAGGAATTTGGTGCAACCACCGGACGGCCAAGACGCTGTGGCTGGCTTGATTTAGTTGCTTTAAAATACGCTGTTCGCCTGAACGGTATGAATGAGCTTGCATTAACGAAAATGGACGTGTTGGACGACTTTGAAACCATCAAAGTATGTACTCATTACGAACTTGATGGTGAAACGATCAACCATTTCCCATCTGATACGGAAGATGTTGAACGACTGACACCGGTTTACAAGTCATTTCCGGGCTGGCAGACCAAAACACGAAATATCTCATCTTTTGATGATCTGCCCGAGAAAGCTAAATCATACATCCGGTTTATTGAAGAGTATATTGGTGTAGACTTTACGATTGTATCAACCGGACCTAAACGAACTGAAACCATTGTTCGGTAACGTGAACAGATGAGCATCCGGAACACATTTTGGGCTAAATATCAGATTGAGGCTTCAGACGAAAATGATGCTGCCTCAAAAGCCCGGCAAATCAGTATTGAACAATCTGTTGAAATGCCGCCCGAAGTTGTCCCCGATTCATCTGTGGATAATATCGCCCGGGTTGAATCACTGAATCAGGTTGATGACAAGACGTGGAAGTCATCGATTCTGTTTGACACTAAACTGGTTGATGAAGATCCCACCCAATTCCTGAATGTACTGTTTGGAAATATTTCGCTTCAGCCGTGGTGCAGACTCATTGACGCTGATCCTTCCTATTTAGGCCGGTTGCTGAAAGGTCCCTCATTTGGTATAAAAGGAATCAGGAAATCTACTTCGGGTAGAGAATCGCTCGCTCAGCTGCGCCGTTATCAAACCCATAGGCTCCTCCCCGGATGAACTTGCAAACATGGCTTTTCAGTTTGCAAAAGGAGGCATAGATATCATCAAAGATGATCACGGCCTGACGAATCAAAAATCTGCCCCATTTGAAACGCGCGTAAAAAAATGCGCCCAGGCCATCAGGGAAGGCGAACAGCATAGCGGTAAAAAGACACTCTACTTCCCAAATATCACAACTTCAGCTATTCGCATTACAGAGCGTTATCAAAAAGCCGTGGAGTTTGGAGCGGATGGTGTTTTGGTGGCACCCCAGCTCGTCGGATTTGAAACAATGCACGAACTTGCAAAGCTTGGGGAACTTCCGATCATGGCTCATCCCACATTCTCCGGTTCATATTTGATTAACGAAAGCGGTGTAGATCCAAGTTTCTATTTTGGAAGGCTCACTCGCTCCTTCGGGGCAGATGCAATTATCTACCCAAATGCACAGGGGAGATTTTCGTTTTCAACCGACACCTGCAAAGCTATCAATCGATCGTGCCAGGAAGATCTCGGTTCCATTCAACCCGCATTTCCTGCTCCGGGCGGTGGTGTTAAACTGAATACAATTCCCGGTTTGGTTGAGCAGTATGGCCGGGATATAATCTTTTTGATTGGAGGGAGTTTATATAAACACCCGGACGGCCTGCAAGTTGCCGCTAATGAATTTCAAAAAGCATTGATCAAACAGCATGAAGAGTAGTTCAAAAATCATAAAATCCGCCGATCAGGGCTGGAATGGTGTAGAACCAAAAAAGTATAAAACTGAGGGTTCTAATTTTAAGAGTATTTCACGCTACTCTCTTTTGGATGATGAGACTTCGGAATTGAACAGTCATACGCGCTATTTTGAAATAGAGCCTGATGGATACTCTTCGCTGGAAATGCACAGACATCCGCACAGTGTTGTAGTTCTGAAAGGTTCCGGTTCTGTGATTCTGGATGATCAAATTTCAGAAATTGACACACACGATGTAATCTATATCGCACCGGAGGCCATCCACCAGTTTCAGGCAGACAGAGGTGAAATCTTGGGTTTTCTCTGCATTGTGGACCGATACAGGGATAAACCTGTTATTCCGTCAGATGATTTTATCCATGCCAATATTAAGTCTGAGAAAGTTTTAAAGAAAATCAGAAAATAGTCTTGAAAAGGACCCCTGGAGACTCGTATATTTATGACTCTTGAAACTGCGGGAATAGCTCAGTGGTAGAGCATCACCTTGCCAAGGTGGGGGTCGCGAGTTCAAATCTCGTTTCCCGCTCATTTAAAAAAGCTCAAAGATATATTCTTTGGGCTTTTTTTGTTTCTAGTACAGATGCTGTTAATAAATTAAAAGTTCAGTGACAGAGCATCCCGACAGCAGCCGGGACCAAGTTGGGGGCGTCCCGAGTCAGTCGGGATTTCCCGCTCCATTTTTAAAAGGCTCAAAGACTTTTTGTTTTTGAGCCTTTTTTTATTTGCAGAACAAATCAAGAGAAAATGTTCTACACTTATATCATATACAGTCAATCAAAGGATAAATATTACACCGGTCACACTTCGGCAACTCCTCAGGAGAGATTAGATCGGCATAATAACGGAATGACTGTTTCCACCAAATCCGGAATTCCATGGACACTCGTTTTCTTCAAGTCATTCGATAACAAAACTGATTCAATCAAATTTGAAAATCATATCAAACGGCAAACAAGGCGACTCTATTTGTTAAAGAATTGAAAGAGTCAAAAAAGAACGTGTTTGTCCCAAAGGGACAACGTCAATAACATAGTGCAGCGCGCTATGCTAAATACATCTACTACAACCACAAAAGAAAGCCCTGTAAGGGCGAAAATCACTTAAAATACGAGGCTTGCACCCGCTTTGGAACCAGTTGAATAGGTCGATTTGCTATTTCAATCTTCGCGCGCTGCACGTTGTTACAGACCGGCCCATTAACAATCGAACCGGCCGGGGAACGGTTCATCATGTCGCATTCCGGGCAAAAGATGAAGAGGAACTTGCTGAGATGAGAGAAAGTGTTATAGCAATGGGGCTTAGTCCGACCAAGATTTTGGATCGTCACGTTTTCAAATCAGTCTATTACCAAACTCCGGGCGGTGTACTTTTTGAGATGGCAACAGACGGGCCCGGTTACGGCATAGCTCATCATAATGAAGATGAGATGGGGAAAAAGCTATTCCTTCCTCCCTGGCTTGAAGAGAAACGCAACCAAATTGAAGATAAACTTACACCTATTGAGCTCTGAACCGTCAGCTTTTGTCTATTAGGTTTTTAGGGCTCAGTTTCAGATTTTCATCCAAAAGAAATTAAACCCGATTTAAATGCTTGAACCACTGGTTGACTCATTTGTGATGGAGTTTGAACAGCTTGTTGAATTTCTCCCTCGTCTGCTCCTCGCACTGGTTGCAGCTCTCGTCATCTACATTGCAGGGCGAATTGTAGCGAAAGTTGTAGTCCGGATACTTAAGCGAACCGATATGCCAACGACCTACCACGAGTTTTTTCGAAAAATGGTTTCCGGAATCGGAATTTTTCTATCAATCATCATTTTTTTGAACCTGATTGGCTACAGCGCACTGGCGGCAAGTCTGGTTGCAGGAGGCGGGCTCACAGCTGTAATGCTCGGTTTTGCCTTCAAGGATATCGGGGAGAACTTTCTGGCCGGATTTTTTCTTGCATTCAGTCGCCCGTTTAATACCGACGATGTAATAGAAACGGAAAATATCACCGGGCGCGTGAAAAGTATTCAACTCAGGCAAACACACATTCGAACGATAGATGGTAGTGATGTATTTGTGCCCAGCTCCCAGCTTTTTACAAAGCCGCTTCGGAACTACACACTGGATGGCCTTAGAAGAGGTAGTTTTACCGTCGGAATTGATTATCACGACGATTCTGAAAAAGCGCTCGAGGTCATCCTGAAAGCAATATCTGAATCCAAAGGTGTATTAAAACGACCGGCTCCTTCTACCTCAATCAAAGGGTTTGATCCTTCATTTGTTGAAATTCAGGCCTTTTTTTGGATCAGCTCAAAAGATCAGGAACTCAACTTAGGCGTAGTGCGAACCCGGGCAATGGAGAAAGCCAGAAGGGCACTTATTGAGAATGGATTCACGTTCAGTTCAAATATGACCACAGCTATTGATATGCGCCCTGTTGATGTGAATATCAATAAACCGGATAATCAATCCCCCGGATCGTAAGCCACTTTCTTAGACGGAATAAAAAGAATTGCTGCCATCAGAAGAAAAATCCCATTCCGGATAACCATCTTCCAGCCAAATTCGCTTCCCAGTAAAGTTCCAATAATCGTAGCCTCATCCGGATCTCCGAAACAGCCGCAATCGCCCTCAATTCCTGCTCCCAATCCATAGATCGCAAAAATGAAAAAACTAAAGTAAATCAATAACGCAGCCGGTTTTACAACCTTTTCAAAGAGATTAAAAACCAGCAGGCCGCCTACAACAATCTCTATCCAGGGCAGAGTATCGATAACCAGTGACTTCAGAAAAAGTGGGATCCAGGTTATGTAAGCAACCGACTCAAAAAGTGCCGTATTATCCTGCACCTTCAAATACCCCGCAAAGAGAAGCAATGCGCCCAGCAGAATACGGGAAACAATTTTTACCGCTGATAAAAATTTTAGTTTATCCATAAGTGAAGTATACGAATCTGAGAAGAAAAACGTATCTCGTTCAAATTTTTCTGATGAGTTATCGGTCATGTCCCAGCCATGCAGAAGCTTATAATTCACTCTGATATTTACTCATCAAATTCATATCTTTCAGGCTTAAGTTAATCCCTGATCTTAATCCCAGGCATGATCGACAAACCTCATGACTACTGCGGCATTTTTGGTATCTATGACCATGAAGACGCTGCCCTTCTCTCCTACTACGGCCTGCACGCACTGCAACATCGCGGACAAGAATCGGCCGGAATTGTAACCACCTATTTTGATGAAAAAAAAGATCGGCACACTATGCCGATGCATAAAGGTTTTGGACTGGTCCTTTCCGTTTATGATGACCCAAAAATCATTAAGAATGAACTGAAAGGGCGTTCCGCTATCGGGCATAACCGCTATTCAACAAGTGGTTCTTCCAAAAATCCCGCGAATATACAGCCGTTCCGCGTTCACTATCGCAATGGGAATCTGGCAATTGGCCACAATGGAAACCTGTCAAATGCTCGGACTCTCAGAGAGCGTTTCCGTGATGAAGGTGTTCTGTTTCAAAGCACATCCGATACCGAACTGATTCTGCATCTGATTTCTCATAGCAGGGAAGAAAATCAGATGGATCAGATTATGGATGCTCTAAGTCAGATTGAAGGCGCATATTGTTTGGTGATCTTAACGGACGATAAACTCATTGCTGTTCGTGATCCAAATGGATTCCGTCCACTTGCTCTTGGAAAAATTGACGGATCTTACACTGTAGCGAGTGAAACCTGTGCGTTTGATATTATCGGTGCAGAATACATTCGGGATGTAGAACCCGGGGAAGTGCTGATCATTGACAGGGAAACCTCTAAAGAACAGAAACCGAAATCTCTGCGGCTTGAACCTAAGAGCGGTACTAAAAGCAGTCAGTGCATTTTTGAGTATGTCTACTTCTCCCGTCCTGACAGCAAGATTTTTGGTGAAATGGTCGACAAAATCCGACGGAACCTGGGGAAACAACTTGCCAAGGAACACCCATTGGATGAGGTTGTAAAATCCAAAGCTGAAGATCGCCGGCCAATTGTCATATCGGTTCCGGATTCCAGTAATACCGCCGCAATCGGTTACGCCCACGAAAATCAAAAATTCGGATTTGATTGCAAATACGACATCGGCCTGATCCGAAATCACTATGTGGGTAGAACGTTTATTTCGCCGGGACAAAAATCGCGAGAGCAGAAAGTCAGGACAAAATTCAACACCGTTAAAGGTGTAATTGAGGGTCGGCCGGTTATCATTGTGGACGACTCGATTGTTCGTGGCACCACTTCACGTTACTTGGTTGACATGATCCGTGATGCCAACCCTCTGGAAATTCACTTTCTGGTGAGCTCTCCTCCAATTACCCATCCCTGCTTTTACGGAATGGATTTTCCAAGTCCTGAAGAACTCATTGCCAATAAATTTGACCGTGATGTGGAAGCTATTGCCAGGGAAATTGGTGTAGACAGTCTCCGATATCTTTCCGCAGAAGGATTGGTTGAAGCGGTGAAAGAAGCCAACGAATCTGAGCTCGACTACTGCACCGCGTGCTTTACCGGAAATTATCCGGTTCCTGTTGATTTTGGTATTGAAAAAGAAGAAAACGAAATCGTTTGATGAATTTCAGAAAAGCAGAGTTCATCACAAGCGCGCCATCCATCAAAGAGTGTCCTGAAGAGTCTCTGCCGGAGTTCTGTTTTGCAGGCCGGTCCAATGTGGGTAAATCCACCCTTATCAACAAAATCACCAACCAAAAAAAGCTGGCCCGAACAAGTAACACCCCGGGAAAAACCCAGCAGATGAATTACTACAATATTGACAATGAAGTTTATTTTGTAGACCTACCCGGCTTTGGATTTGCAAAAGTACCCAAAAAAGAGAGAGACCGTTGGGGTAAAGACATTAAACAGTACCTGCTACAACGGGAACCATTAAAATTGATTTTGCATTTAGTGGATAGCCGGCACAATCCCACCGGTTTGGATCAAGAATTTTTCTACTGGATGGCAAGCAAACAGAAACCCTTTGCAGTACTGCTTACCAAGGCTGATAAAATCTCAAAAAATAAACTCAGCCAGGCTGAAAAAAAGGTTAGAGATATTCTCTCAAAAATGAATATTGAAGTCCCGGTTATTCCATGTTCCGGGGATACAGGAAAAGGAGTGCAGGAGATCCAATCCCTGATTACAGAATTTAAAGATTACGATTACACTGAATAAAAAATAATAGTTCTCATGTCCTTCAAAGCTTTACTTTTAGATAACGTAGACCCCGCCTGTGCTCAAGTTTTTAAAGAGAGAGGTGTAGAAACCCACATTCCGGGCAAACTTTCCGACGAAGAGTTAAAACAAGAAATTAGCAAGTACGATGCCGTCGTTTTACGTAGCGGTACAACCATCACAAAAGAGCTTCTTAAGCATGCCGACAAACTAAAAGTCATCGGCCGCGCCGGTGTTGGAGTGGATAATATTGATATCCCCGCCGCCACTGCAAAAGGAATTCTGGTGATGAACACACCGGACGGTAACACTATCTCTACAGCAGAACACACCTGTGGAATGATTCTCGCACTGTCGCGAAACATTCCTCAATCCGTTGCACGTGTGAAAGGCGGCGGATGGGACCGGAAGAGTTTTATGGGAACTGAAGTTCACGGTAAAAAACTCGGTATTGTTGGACTTGGAAAAATAGGCTCTGAGGTTGCGCTGAGGATGAAAGCGTTCGGAATGGATGTTTATGCCTATGATCCTTTTACCACAAAAGATCACGCCGGATCACTGGGAGTTGAACTGATGGATCTGAACGAGCTTCTCTCTACCGTGGATTATCTTTCCGTTCACACTCCGCTCACTGATAAAACCCGCGGAATCATCTCAGTTGAGAACTCTGACCAGATGAAGAAGGGTATGCGGCTTGTGAATTGTGCACGAGGCGGAATTTATAAAGAGGAGGACCTGCCAAAGCTGATCGAAGATGGAACTATCGCGGGCGTAGCTTTGGATGTTTACACAACAGAACCGCCCACACCGGAAATTTATAAAGTGCTCGAAAATCCTGCAGTTATCTGTACACCTCATTTGGGTGCATCAACAGAAGAAGCTCAGGAAAAAGTGGCCGTTCAGATAGCAAATCAGATTTCTGATGCGCTTGAAAACAAAAACTACAAAGGAAGTTTAAACGGGAAATCGATCTCACTCTTGACCAACAAAGAGGTTAAGCCCTATGTAGAGCTGGCCGAAAAGTTGGGCAAAGTTACGGGTCAGATCATGCCGGATAACACCAACAGTTTTTCGTTTGAGTACACCGGCGATTCATCAAAGTTTGCGGATATTCTTACGGATGGTATCCTGAAAGGAATGCTTTCGGAATCTGTATCAGAGTCACTGAACCTGATCAATGCAAGACATTTTGCTAAAGAGCGCGGTATGAATATTCGTGAAACAACCAGCAGCAATGGCAAAATGTATAAAGATCTGATCACCATTGAACTGGGTGATGATGCTCCCTACAAAAAAATGTCCGCAGCCGTTTTTGGGCCTAACGACTATCGCATAGTGGAAATTGACGGATATGGAATTGAACTCCGTCTGGAAGGTGATATCCTGATGTATCAAAACCAGGATAAGCCGGGAATGCTTGCTTCCGTAGCCGGTTCACTTGCTGCCAAAAATATCAACATTGGTGCACTGAGTCTTGGCCGAGCGGGTAAAGGAACCAAAGCGATTACTGCAGTGATTATCGATAAGCAGCTTACCAACGATGAGTTTAAAGAGATCTGTAAGATCGACGGTGTTCAAAATGTGAAGTATATCTCTTTGTCTTAGACATGAGTCATGAGATCTGAGAAGTTGGTTATTTCCTGATCAACTTTCTCAGATAATGTGATGCATTTGCAACCGCAATCACAATAACTCCGCCGACCAATGTGTAGAGCGGCCACGCAATAGTAAGCGGTTCTCCGGGGAGGAATTGCTGTAGTGCACCCTCAACCATGAAAAGCAGCGAAATTAATCCGGTAAAAAATCCGATCATAGCATCGGTTTTATCCGGTTTTTGAAATAGCCTTCCCAGCATAAAGATTCCCAGCAGTCCTCCGTAGGTATAGGATGCGATTCCCAATCCGAGTTCAACAACAGCCGGCTGTTCCCCTCCTGAAAGCTGCAGCCAGGTAAACAGAAAAGCCGAACCGGTGAGAATAAATCCCCAGGCAATGGTGGTAAGTCGCGATATCCATAGTTCTCTCTCCTGATCCCAATCCTGCCCAAACAGCGGCTTGATGATATCATAGGTGGTAGATGATGCCAAGGCGTTCAACGACGAGCTGAGGCTACTCATGGCCGCCGCAAAGAGCGAAGCAATGATCAAGCCCGCAACACCTACCGGCATTTGATCTACAATGAATTTTGCAAAGATCTCATCTGTAGTTCTCAGTCCCAGTTCTGCTAAATCCGCACCGGAGTAGAATACATACAGCATCAAACCGATAAACAGGAAAAAGGCAAATTGTGCACTTGCAACAAACCCGCTCCAGATCAGCGCTTTTTGGCTGGATTTGAGGTTGCCCGTAGCCAACAGTCGCTGTACTATCAACTGATCGGTACCGTGAGATGCGATAGAGAAAACCGCCCCGCCAAACACAGCAACCCAGAAAACATATGGATCAGCTAAAAATTCCTGAATAGAGAGTCCGCCGCCCCAGTTGAACAGAGTAAATTTACCGTCACTGCTCAGTGTAGTCATGATCTCTGCGAAACCGACATCAATTTTACCGATCATCAGAATCAGGGCGAATAGCGCGCCACCGATGTACACAACCATCTGTACCACATCCATCCAGATTACCGCCTTGATACCGCCAAGGAACGTATAAATCAGAGTGATTACCGAAATCACCGATATCGCCAGTAAATAAATGGCTCCGTCTCCCCAGGCATCAAACACTCCTGCAAAACGGAAGATGATGGCCAGTGGAATGGCGGTTGCGAACAAGCGCACACCGTCGGCCAGGAGCCGCGTAACAATGAATGTGGAACTGGCCGCTTTACGCATACCGGAACCGAATCGTTTTTCCAGGAATTGATAGGCGGTTGTCATTTCACCCTTCACGTAGGCGGGCAAAAACCAGATTGCAACGATAATACGACCGAGTATATAGCCGAATGTGAGCTGTAAAAAGAGAAGATTTCCGCCGTAGGCAACGGCCGGAATACTTATAAAAGTGAGCGTACTGGTTTCGGTTGCCACTACAGAGAAGAGTATTGCCCACCATGGCATTTCACGTCCGCCCAGAAAATAGTCGGTGGATGATTTTTGGGTCCCGGCTGACCAGATGCCAAATACGGCTACCGCCACCAGGTAGAGAATAATGATAATGCCGTCGAGCAGAGTAAATCCCATGAATCCGTTTGTTTTATGAATCTGTAAAAGAAAGGAAAATCAAGATCGGATTCAAAGAAAAAGAGTGGGTTCACCGCAGGGTCGCTGAGTACGCGGAGGTTTTTTGTAAGAATTTTTGAAATTAATTGTTCCGTCTAGTTCCGTGCTTCCGTGGCAACTTTAACTCTTATTCTGAACAACCACTCTCCTAAATATTGTAAGGGCATTTAAATAACTGTGTCATACTTTAAATATGAATTTTTTATTGCCACGGAAACACGGAAGAGCACGGAGAGGATATGAGTGAAAAAATTAAACAGGATTTTTTTCCACTAAAGGAAGAGACAGATCAGATCATTAGGGCTGGCATTGAGGTGCATAAGAATTTGGGCACCGGTTTCCTGGAGATTGTCTACAAAGACGCTTTGGAATATGAGTTTTATACAAGAAATATTTTTTATGAGAGGGAAAAGAAATATGAGATTGAGTACAAGAATGCCATCCTGCCACATAAGTTTTTTGCAGACTTTGTCGTATTTGACAGCGTAATTCTCGAAATAAAAGCGAAAGATGGGATTCCGCCTGAAGATATGGCTCAGACCATCAACTATCTAAAATGCTCCGGCTGTAAAGTTGGATTGATCCTGAATTTTGGCAAGATGAAAATCGATATTCGAAGGGTTCTGTTTTAACCTTCCGTGAATTTCCGTGCTTCCGTGGCAAGTATGTACCACATTCAATCTCAGCGTACACCGCGCCTCAGCGGTGAACCCTTATTTACTCAGGAAATCGATGAATTTTTGGACGGCTCTTCCCCTGTGGCTGATTTTATTCTTCTCTTCAGAACTGAGTTCGGCAAAGGTCTTTTCATAACCTTCGGGAACAAACACCGGATCGTACCCAAATCCTTTATCTCCTCTCTTATTATCTATAATTCTGCCCCGGCAAATACCTTCAAAGAAATAGTGATCTGAGCCATCCACAAAAGCAATCACCGTTCGAAATTGAGCTGAGCGATTTGTCTTGTCCTTCAGCTCAGCTAATAGCTTATTCACATTATCATCGTAGGTAGGATTCTCACCCGCGTAACGTGCAGAATAAACCCCGGGCGCTCCATTCAAAGCCTCAACTTCCAATCCCGTATCATCCGAAATTGAGGGGAGGCCAGTCTTCTCAAACCAATACTGTGCTTTTTTCAAAGCATTGCCCTGCAGGTCAGGCTGATCCTCCTCCACCTCTTCCGCGTCCGAATAGTCTAGCGTGGATTTCAGATCAATTCCCAAAGGCTCAAGCACCTGCTTCAGCTCTTCAATCTTATGAGCATTTCCTGATGCAAGAAAAATCGTGTCCGGCTTTTTCATAAATTATATTCCTTAATCTATTTCAGGAATTTCACTCAGCTGTCTGAACTCACGATAACGATCATAAATCTCCTTCTCCGTCAAATCCTTCAACCTCTCAGGACCAAATTTCTCCACACAGAAACTGGCCATCACAGATCCGAATATGACTGCTTTTCGCATATTGTTTGGAGTCAGGTCATCCGTATAAGAGAGCCATCCCAGCAGCCCGCCCATGAAGGTGTCGCCGGCGCCGGTCGGATCAAAAATATCAATCACGGGATAAGCGGGAGCAGAAAAAATTTCGTCGCCGGCAAAAAGCAGTGCACCGTGCTCCCCTTTTTTAATAATCAGTGAGTCCGGCCCCATCTCTCTAACTTTATCAGCCGCCTTGATCAAGTTGGGCTCTTCAGCCAGCTCTCTTGCTTCTGAGTCGTTTATCACAAGCAAATCTACACCTTTCAGCGTCTTTTTGAGTGCATCGGGCGTTCCCTCAATCCAGAAATTCATGGTATCCATCACCACCAGGTCGGGATTGTTCACCTGATCCAATACTTTTTCTTGCAGACTCGGCTCAATATTCCCAAGTGCCACATACTTTGAATCTTTATATCCATCAGGAATAATCGGGTCAAAATGCTCAAATACATTCAGCTGGGTGTCCAGCGTGTCACGATTGTTGAGGTCGTAGTGATACTTTCCCTGCCAAAAGAATGTATTCCCGCTTTTATCAATCTGAAGCCCTTCGAGGTCTATATCCTTGCTTTTTAGCAGCTCAATATCTTCATCGGCAAAATCTTTCCCTACAACACCGACAAGATTAATCTGATTTGCAAAATAGGATGCTGCGAGAGAGATGTAAGTGGCTGAACCACCCAGGATTCTATCTTTTTTTCCAAAAGGAGTTTCAATACCGTCGTACGCAACGGAACCAACAACAAGAAGTGACATAGAAATTTTCTTTAATTCTGATTAATTCGTCATTTTTAAGCATGGAAAATAGGAAATTCATTACCCTTTTGTTGCGTTCCATCCCGATTAATTTGAAATCCAATATTCACCCGACAGCATGACAGAGCATTTAGCCGACTATCTGATTCCGACCATCATTTTTCTGGCATTTGCCCTGATGCACAGCATCACTGCATCTCACTCTTTCAAAGCTAAACTCTTCAGATTGTCACCGAATTTAAAAGCATGGTATCGTGCACTTTATAATCTGGTTTCAATTGTTATAATTGGTCTTTGGTGGATTACTCTGCCGCAAGACTCCATCCTTTATCAACTAAACGGATTTCCCTTTTTTCTGTTGATAGCTCTTCAGATCGTCTTTGCCTGGCTCTTTTTGAAATCGATTTTTGCTCAGAACGGAATGGTATTTCTTGGCATCAAGCAGGTACTGTCAAACATTCGGGAGGGAAAACTGCCAAACTATCTGGATGAGCCGCAACGCGGAAAACTGGTTACCACAGGACTCTACCGATACATGCGTCACCCGATGTACACGTTTGCAATGTTAGTCCTGATCTGCTCTCCAGTTATGACTGCAAATCTTCTCTACACCATCATCATCTTTGCCCTTTACTTCTGGATTGGCTCCTACTTTGAGGAGAAAAATTTAACCAACCGATTTGGCGAGGATTACAGAGAGTATCAAAAGAATGTACCACGGTTTATTCCACATCCGTTTAAATAAAATTGTAGATCTTAAGCGCCCATCACGCTATTTTGTTTTGCAGCTAAGAAAAAGTACAGATGCCTAACCACCCATTTTTCCCATACCTAAAAGAACGGCTCCGGCAACCACTTCCGGGGTGGGATGCGCAACTGAAATTATGTCCCGTCCCAACCGATTGTGAACCTGAAAGAAGGACTCCTAGCAACGATTCAGAAGGACATCCAAGCAGTGTTCTCATTCCGCTGTTCCCCGATCAAAACCTGAAATATCAACGTTATATTAACTCTGCGTACTGATTTGATCAGGCACGCCGGTCAAATCAGCTTTCCCGGTGGTAGGGCCGAGGTTAATGAAACACCCGTTGAAACCGCTCTCAGGGAAACTCGTGAGGAAGTTGGGATAGATCCTCATTCTGTTAACATAGCCGGCTCCATCAGTCCGCTCTATCTCGACAGAAGTGACAATCGAATTAATCCTTTTGTTGGATTTATGGATGAAAAACCTGCTTTGATTCGCAATCCCAATGAAGTGGAAGAGATTATTATCGTAAAAATGGACCAGCTTTTAAATGATCAGCTTCTCAAAAGAGAGATCTGGGAACTTCAGGATCGGAAACTGGAAGTACCCTACTGGGATATCCATAAGCGTGCCGCTTTGGGGAGCCACCGCAATGATGATGAGTGAACTGCTGGAACTTTATCAAATCGTTTTTAAACAAAGAGTAGCTCAATTCTTTTCAATTTTTGAGACAGCCTGTGAGGCAACCTCCATCCCAACCGCAATTCCCATTCCGCTCAAACCGGCAGCCACATAAAGATCTTTTTGAACCTCCTCGATTATTGGCTCTTTGTTTTCGGTCATCCCCATAATTCCGCTCCACTCAATGTCTGTTTCCCATCCGGACGGCAGTTTCAGAATATCATCCGCAAAACCATACAAGTAATCTTTGATTTTTTTATTCACTCCAAACTGATCGGTTGTCTCTTCCTCTTTTGCCAGATTTCGCGCTCCGCCCAGCAGGAGTCTGTCACCCACATTTCGGAAATAGACATAGCCGCGATCATGATGAAACGTCCCTCGCCATTTCAGTCCGTCGATAGGTTCGGTAACAAATACAAATCCTCGCGCTGGTTTTATGGGCTGATCCATCAGCTTTGATGTAAACCCGTTCACCGCTGATAAAATTTTCCGCGGTTTTAGAACCACACCTTCATCAAACTCAACCCGGTTTGATCCGATAGAATTTACCTTGCTGTTCCAAAGCACTCTAACCCCGGCCTCTGATAGCTTTTGGTGAAGTGATCGCATCATCAAGCCGCTGTTGATAGCCCCTTCCAATCTGTTGAATATGGCCGGATAACCTTCAAACTCTTTCACGGAATAGACGTCAGTTTCACCAATTGTCTCTTCCATTTTTTGATTGAGCCAATCTACTTTTTTATTACACTCCTCAAATAGATTCGAGTCTGTAAAAATCTCATGACCGCCAACCGATTCATAGCCGATTGCCTCCTCTCCCATGGTAGACTTCAACAGCTTCAGGCCGTCCCAGCGACGTTTAATTCGATTCATTACGGTCTCTTCACCCGCTATCTCTAAATCCGCCAGATGTTCAGATACTGAGCCAATGCAGGCAAATCCGGCATTCCGGGTGCTTGCGCCTTCCGGAGCAAATCCTTTGTCCACAACTATCACATCGTGATCCGGATGGTTCTGTTTATAAAAAAGTGCCGCAGATGCTCCCACAATTCCGGCGCCGATCACAAGTAAATCGGGTGATTTCAGCCACTCCTCGCGTTCCCAGAATGAAAATTCCCGTTTCATAGATTCAGATGTTTTTTCAGGTTATCAAAAGCATTTGGCTCTGATTCGTCAGAAGACCAAGGAGCAAATTTCTTATCCGTTTCTGCATTATAAGGCCCTTTTTTGCACTCAAAGAGAATCGTATCCTCTTCCAACACAATAAAGGTGTGCCAGGTATTCGGCTCAATATCGATTACACCAGGAATGGGTTCTGATTTCAGAATTCGATCCGTTATAACAGCACCTTCATCATCCAGGGTGAAAAATCGAATGGCTCCCTTCAAAATCACGATCGATTCAGTTGCATGATCCATCGGATGTTTATGCGGACGGATATACGTTCCGGGTTGTAGAAAATTGATCAATCGCTGCACCTCTGCATTTTGTCTGCGATGAATCGGCAGAATCATCCGTTTTCTCGGGCTTTTTCGAGATGCCTCTAAACCCTCTTCAACCTGTTCATCAGTGAGTTGAAAATAGTCGCCGACCGGATTATCAAATGCGAGTTTCATCAAATCACTCCTTCAAAGCTAATCCCGCCATGAGTGCAGACCCGGTCAGAAATGCCTTTTCGTCGATATTGTATTTTGGATGATGCCAGCTCCAGCCTGAATCAGCTTCTTCACTTCTTGATCCCAAAAAGTAGAATGCCCCCGGAAACTCCTGTTGGTAGAAAGCAAAATCCTCGCCTCCCATCACCGGCTTATCAAGTTCTACCAACCGATCTTCTCCAAACAGCTCTGTTGCTGTACGAATAATGTTCTGCGTGCACTTTTCATCGTTATCAATGGCAGGGTAGCCTTCATTAAATCGAAAATCATATCTACCGCCCGCGCTTTCCACTACGCCCTTCAGAATAGCGTCCATTCTCTCCTTGATCAACATAGCCGTTTCACGGGAAAATGTTCTCACTGTACCAATCAGCTCCGCTTTTTCCGGAATAACATTGTACGTTGATCCCGCCCGAATTCTCCCTATGGTAACTACAGCCGGCTCTGTCGGGTTGATGTTGCGACTCACAATCGTTTGAAACTGTATGATTACCTGAGCTGCCAGCACAATCGGATCAATGGTTTCATGAGGGGATGCCGCGTGACCGCCTTTCCCATAAATTTCTATCTCAACCTCATCAGGCCGAGCCATCAGCGGTCCGAGTTTTGTCGCAATTTTTCCAACTTCGTAATTGGGATTCATGTGAAGGCCATACACCTCCCGAACTCCCTGTTTCTGCAAAAACCCGGATTCCATCAACAGCCTTCCGCCACCGGGAAGTTTCTCCTCACCCGGCTGAAAAATCAGGATGACTTTTCCCTTGATCTCATCCTTCAAATCCATCAAGATTTTTGCAGCCCCCAACATATTGGCCGTGTGAGCGTCATGACCGCAGCAGTGCGCTGCACCCGGCCTTTCAGATTTAAACTCCTTTTTGGCCTCTCCATCTTCATCCATAGCCAGCGCGTCGATATCGGCCCTCAGGGCAATCACCCGGTCTGAAGATTTTCCCTCGATAATTCCCACACACCCTGTCTCAAGCGGACGGTGAGTTTCAATCCCCATCTGCTTCAGCTCATTCAGAATAAACTCTGTGGTATCGTACTCCTTGTAACTTACTTCGGGATTTTTATGCAGATGACGTCGCACGGAAACCATGTAGTCAAAATGCTCTTCAGCTTTTTTCTTTAGTTGACCGGATAAATCTGTCATAGTTACACTTATTTCAAAAATTTATAATAGATCGCTCAAATATAGCCAATCTGTTACGCAATTCTATTGATATGAATTCACACCTTCGAACGTTTAAAAATCAGGCAATGTTTTCTCTATCAAAAAGACAAACCATGAAATATCTGTTCAGCGTAATTATCCTATTATTTGCACTATCGGCTACGATCAATGCACAAGAGAGAATCACTGATGAAGAGCAAGCCCGATCCATTTTTGAAGAGGTGGATGACCGACGAAATTCCATCGAATCAGAAACAGCACAAATGGAGATGGTTATTACGGACCCGCGTGGTCGAACACGCACCAGAACAATGCAGTCTTGGAACATGATTGATGGCGATGACAACAAGAGCTTGATTGTTTTTTCCGATCCCGGCAATGTAAGAGGAACCGGATTCTTAACCGTTCGTGAAGATGGAAATACAGATCAACGACTATATCTACCGTCCGTCGGAAGAATTCAAACGATCGGTTCGGCCGAACGCGGCGACCGATTTATGGGAAGTGATTTTACCTATGAAGATCTAGGAGACCAGGATCCGGACGATTATGAATTTGAATGGTTGGAAGAGTACGATGACTATTATCTCGTTCGCGCATCCAAGCCCGAATCAGATCAATATGCGTATGTTGAGTTTGAAATCCTGAAAGAGAAGTATGCGCTTCAGAAGATTCACTATTTCAATGACGAAGACGAGCAGATCAAGCGACTGGAAGCAGAAGACATGGAACAGATTACGGATCAGCTCTGGAGTCCGGCCAAAATGACGATGTATGATCTGCGCGAAGATCGAAAAACAGAAATCACTTGGAGTGACAGAGAGATCAACACATCCATCGAAGATTGGCGATTTACCGAACGTGGATTGAGGAGAGGAATTTAAAACCTAGTATTGAGTCGTGGGTCTTGAGTCTTGAGAAATTTTCTCATGACTCAAGACTCAGATCTCAAATCTAATCAAAATGGAACCGTAGCCCTTACCCTATAGTAGAGATCATAATCAGCATCCGTAAACAGATCTTGCGCCGGCTGCGCGATCCCAATTGAATGTGCAACCCTGATGCCCGCAATATTCACTGAGTTTTTCAGCTCCGTACCGGCTCCCCATCTTTCTTCTCTGCCTGTGCTACCATCTTCAAACCGCGCATTCCACACAACACCTGCATCTGTGAACAGTGAAATTGATGTAGAACCAAAATTAACCAATCCTAAAATGGTGGTGTTCAGAGAGGGAAGAAACGGAATGCGATACTCAAACCGACCAAATGCAACCCGATCTCCGGCAATGAATTGACGGTATCCACGAACCCTTTCAGCCTGATTAAACAGTTCGAGCGGTACTTCACCGGGTAAACTCAAATGAATATTATCCAAACGGGAAAATCCGATATAGTTCTGCAGTAAAGGAGAACCCCACTGCTGCTGATAGCGTCCGTATAGATAAAAGCGCTGCAATCCAATAGCCGAAAACACCGTATATGCACTCAAATCTGCCGTTGCAAACCTCACCTCTGATCCCAATATTTTCTCTGCGCCGGTTACCAATCCCCGAACTCCCCAGCCATCCAGTGAGTGGATCACATTGTCTTTCCACGGTCTCTGTTTTTTAATCTGAAATCCAACAGTAAGGTCCGTTTGCTGTGCTTCCTCAGGAGCCGGCACCTGAAATGAACCGGCAAAAACACCGCGATCAAAAGGATGTATCAAAACACGGCGAAGACGCGTGTAGATACTTCCATTTTGATAGGGTGCTTCAAAACGGTCGACCGGCACATTTACCGTAATTTGCCCGCCAATCAGCTCTTCAACCAGAAATTTATCTCCGTAAAAAAAGGCACTTCCCGGAGTTTTATAGATCGAGGTGGTTATAGATGGATAAAACTGGTTGTTGATATAGCTTAAAACTCCATATGAGTAATCTAAATTTCCGAATGATATATTACCGGTTGCTGCAAAGATGTGCTTTCCAAGCGGTTCTGTAAAACCGGTCACCCCAAACACTCCCCAATTTCTCGAATCTGCAAAGTAGGGCAGTATGAATGATGATGCATGTGTCAAATTTTTAATAGGCCGGTACGTATACTGATTAACGATCAGACTCTCATCGGGTTCAATACCGGAGGAGATCATGTTCGGGGCCTGCTTCTGCCTCCAGCTCGAGTAGACTTCCGGAACCCTATTTTCACTCATAAACACTTCGCGGTCCGGATCAATCCAATAGGCGTGATCTCTTCGTTTCGTCTCACTTGCTTTGATTAGCAGCTTTTCGGTTTCCAGTGTATCCGTTGATGATACCCAGCCAAAAATCTCTCCTCCCGTAAAAAGATTGGTTACGCGCCTCTCTACCTCTGTATCAAAATCGTAGACAAACACATTTGGCACTTCATCTCTCAAGGATGTGTAAGCCACTTTACTTCTGTCCGGACTCAATACAAAATTTCGATTATCCGTATTTCCCGGGTCGAGTGTCTTCTCACGGCCGGAAAGCGGGTCAAGTAAAGTCATAAAGCGATTCCCCTGCTCATCAAATTTTTGAAGCAGCCACGACTGTTCGGCATGAACCCAAACCGGATGAATCAGTTGAACATCCCCCCGGTAACTTGAAATTCGATCCTCATCACCCGTCTCCAGGTCCATCTGAAAAAGATTGCCGGTTCCATTTTCATTCACAATGTAGGCTATGGTATTATCAAGCGGACCCGGCGTTGGGTATTTGGCTTTTCGACTATGCGTAATCTGAGTTTCTCTTTCTGATTCAACATCAAAACGAAAAATGTCATTCAAAAGAGAAGAGTTTTCTCCCCGAACCATACGCGAATAGAAGAGTGTTGTCCCATCTGCGCTCCATGCCAGATCTGAATTAATCGAACCCTCCGCAACTTTTTGCCCGCTCATCGTTGAATCATTCTGAACGATATGAAGATTCCGAACAGGTCGTGAGAGAGATTCGAGCGACAAAACCGCAATCTTCGACCCGTCCGGGCTCACAGCCATGTCGTACTGGAATTGACCTGGCAAGCTTTTTGAATCAGTATTCAGTGAATCAGTACGCTCCATTCCGGATGCAAGCGTGTTGTAGTAAACGTTCATATGCTTGCGCCACTCTTCATAAAAAGCAGAGTATCCACCATCCATGATATCATTAAAAGAGCTGTTAAAATCGTGATACTCCAGCCCAAAATACTTATCCCGTTGAGAGAGAAGATTTACAAGTGAGCTATCTCCGTACGTTTCGGTGAAGTAACGAAGCTGTGAATTTCCAACCGCATACATCAAGCGTCCATTTTCGATCGACTGACCATCGTTAAACCCCGGCCTGCTGTCGAAAATAGCTTTTCTCAGCCACCGGTCGCCTCGCTGGGAATCCCAATATTCGGTTTGATACTGCGCCAAGCCCTCGGTCCAGTGGCGTGGAAGCGGATCTGCAATCAAATAGTTGAGCAGCCCAAAATCTGACCAAACCGCTTTGAAGTGAAAAATATGACCCAGCTCATGCGCGATCACCTTCCGAAGCCATTTTTCGCTTCCGGTTTTGGTTTCTGCATAGTCGTTCAAGTTCACCCAAATCATCGTATAACCCTTGCCTATTGGGTTAGCAAAGCCGTTTACGATTTCATCCACGTCGGAGAGATAAATCGGAATTTTCTTTGAAAACTCAACCTCAAGGTTTGCAGACAGAGCGGTATAACTCTCCTCTGCTACTGCTGCCGCCTGTGGGATAATCTCAGAAATACGATCCGGATAGATTATCCTGAAATGCTCTGTTTCGGCTACCTGCCAGTTCAAATAGGGGTGGTTTCGTCCGTTCAGGGAATTGAAACCCTGACTCATTACTTCAGACGAGAAGGATAAAAGTAGAAAAACAGATACAACAACGATTCTCATAACATTCAGTTTATTCATCAGTTTGACAGGCAAAATATAATTTTCCTTTTCGCCAAATCAGCACTTTTTTATAAAAAACTGAAAAAATCTTATGGAGACAGGTCCCTTTGAAATTAAATAAGCTGCTCAAAAATTAACATTGCGTCATTTTGAGCAACTAACTTTGCCCAAACCGTGGCAACACTATTTCGGTGGTGACAGAATAAATCTCCCCTTGAGGGGAGTACGGCTTTAGCCGGGAGGGGTGTTTGATGCGCAATTTGAAGCTTTTCCTAATCTGTCACCGGTAATGACTCCTAAACTTCAAATCAACTAACTAACATGATTTGAAACCATGTACACAGTATTAATCACTTCGATGCTGTTTTTCAAAAATCATCTCAGCACGCAACAGAGCATTTCCTTCACCAAAGCGCTGCAAAATAGCCTGATATACGGGCATCTGATCAACCGATGTATAGTTTTGAGCTGTTCTTTCAACAATAGCCTGAGATACCCGTACTGCCAGATCATCACTGTTATGGTTGCGAACAAGATCGGTAAAATAGGCTACACTTCGTTCATCAAACTGTTGCAGATCCATAAGAAAAAGTGGTATTTGGCTACTTCTGGCCCAAACGGTATGACCAGGTTCAACCTCTTCAAAAATCCTCTCTATGATTTCCGGATTATATTCGAACTCGGGAAGTTTATCATTGCCCCTTATGCTCTTTAAATAATCTCTGCTCATATTTGCGCGATGAGCGACTCCCACATAGGCAACAAGCAGCAGATTCACCTGCTGTTCATGAAGTGAACTGTTCTTCAATGCGCCAGTTATTTCATCTATGGATCTACGCCAATCCACATCAAAAAATGACTCAATTTCGCTGTTTTGAAATTCGAGCTGATCCGTTGGCGGAATTCCTTCAGAAAAACTGTAATCCACTATCCTGTACCGGAAAGGAATTGACCGCATAGCGATAAGCGGCTCAACCCAATATCTGTCATGATCATTTCTAAAAGCAAGAAATCCATCGATTGGCAGACTGTTGGGAGTTCTGTCTTCCAATACTGTTCGTCGATATGGAATGGTTTCATTCGGTATATAGCGGATTTCGAGTGAATCTGCGGGCAGATTTTTATATAAAACCGAAACGAATGAGTTGTCAGATAACTGTTCGTACCTGTCAGCGGGCGTGATCGCACTGGTACCCATCCCATAATTGAGCCCACTTACCTGAATACGCATGGTATCAGACGTAACCGGAACCATGGTTGAAATAGAGCCATCTTTATTTAAAGTAAATTCTTCTCCTGAATGAAAATCGTAATCATTGAAATTACCCAGCACCCGAATCCACTGAAGATAGCCTTCGTTTCCGAAATGCCTTCCATCTTTATAGGCCTTTGGAAGCATCAGAACGTTTATCTCCATGGATGGCTGATCATAAACCAACACCGGTATGTACATGGTATGATGAAAAACACCTCTTACCGTTAAACTGTAAATTCCCGGTTGATCGAGTTGAAGCCGGTAAGCACCGTCTTCTGCTACTTCTACCCTGATCTGTTTATCAGTAAATATATCCTTTATGCCCGGAATTATAGTTGAAACTTCTGCTTTCGGGATCAGCGAACCATCAGCACTGAGGACTTTCCCGCTAATGACGGTTTGCGCGAAAGCCTCAGTCCCTGCTAAAAGGAAAATTAAAGCGGCAACAGGTAAGTAGATTAAATTCTTCATTTTACTAATTACTAAAACCGTAGTAATAATTCAACACCACTTCCTGTAAATGCTAAAATTGTGACCGAAGCAAGCAGAGAACCTTACTCTGAGCAGCTCGGCGTATCATCTTCTTAATTTGCGGTTTAATCAAACCCGAGAACGTTCCATAACTCTATCAGTGTTTCAGTATCATTGAACATGAAATTAAAATCGATTTTAACACTCGCTTATGTCATCCTGGACACTAAAATCTATTCCGCCACACGACTGGTTTATCTGTCTCGATGTAGAGAATTACTTCGACCACGAGCATGATCCCGAATCTATTTTTGAAGAGGGCTTCACAAGGCCGATCCCGCTCGATGAAAGAGACATCGTAGCAACCATCTTTTTCAACGGTGATCCTGAAAACCCGGAGTTTCATATCGAATCAGCCGAAGATCTTACTAAAGATGAAATTGAGCAGACAAACCGAACACTGGCCAGAATTCTAGGTACCAATCTTGACTTGCGCCCGCTTTATGATCAGGCTGAAAATGATCCTATACTCGGACCTAAACTGACTGAATTCTACGGTCTGAAACGAATGTCACGCGGTACCTTGCTGGAGGATATCATGAATCGAATTATCCAGATGCAGATGGCCCATAAACCAACGGCGAAAAAAATGGCGTTCAAGGTGCGGGAAGCATATGGAACTCATCTCACCCATAACGGAAAAACCCTTCCCGCATGGCCACGACCATTTCAGCTTGCCAAAGCGGATCCGGCTCAGATTCGGAAGATGGGACCAACCCTCAGAAAAGGAGAGTATATGGTCGGACTTGCGCAGGATATTCTCGCCGGTGAAGTTGACATGACATATCTGGATAAGGAAGCCGGCCCGCAGGAATTTTACGATAAGATCTCGAAAGTCCGCGGAATCGGTCCTACCTCAGCGCAAGACCTGATGTTGTTCCGTGAAACAACCGAGGCGGTTTTTCCAAGCAATATGAAGAGTGGAGAAGAGAAAGGATTGCGAAGATACATTATCAGGAGTTATGGTGGAGATCCGGACAACACATCAGATAAGAATTTCCAAAAAATGATCAAAAACTGGAAGGGATTTGAAGCCGCTGCGATTGAATTTATGTTTGTAAATTATATTATCAATCAAAAGAAGAAACGCGGATAAATCGGATTTTGGGATTTCGCGGATGTTTGAACTGATGAGACCTGACAGCACTCACGGTGCTTTTGCGTGATTCTGTCAGCGTCGATAAGAGCTACTTACTGAAACTAGCCCTGTTATAAAAATTTATTGCCATTTATCACAACGCTGACAGGAAGATTGCCGATCAAAATATCACGAATCGTACCGCCACCTATTACCGTCACAAACGCCAGAACAAAAATACCAAACAGATAAAACCGGCTCCGAATTGCCGCCGTAACACCCGATACCGCAAAGATAAACGTTCCGGCGGCTTCAATAATCAGAATAAATTGTTCGGGTTGAATGGGCATTCAGAAAGAGATTTAATTACTGTTTTCAAACAGTGCATTTACGGGATTAACACATTTCGATAAATGAAATAAAAAAAGCAACCTCCCCTTAATCCCCTCCTTACTCAGGAGGGGAAATTTCATTTCGATATCCTCTCTTAAATATTAACTTTCTGCTTTTTCGATGACGTTAGGCAAATTTTTGAGAATATCTTCCGTCATTTTATCAAGGTCGAACTCATGCTTCCACCCCCAGTCGTTTCTTGCAGCTGAGTCATCGATACTGTCGGGCCAGGATGATGCAATCTCCTGCCGGTAATCGGGCTCATACTCAATTTCAAAATCCGGAATCTGTTTTTGGATAGAACCCGCAATTTCTTCCGGGGTAAAGCTAATTGCAGCCACGTTGTAACTGGTTCGAACTTTGATCTTTTCCTCGTCAGCCTGCATCAGCTCGATGGTCGACTTTACCGCATCGCTCATGTACATCATCGGGAGAGCCGTATCATTCTTCAGGAAGCAGGAGAATGTTTCACCGGCAAGAGCTTTATGATAAATATCTACGGCATAATCGGTCGTTCCGCCACCGGGCAGGGATTTATAGCCAATGAGACCGGGGTATCTTAGGCTCCGTACATCCACACCAAATTTGTTATAAAAATAGGCGCACCACTGTTCGCCAGCCACTTTTGTGATACCGTAAACAGTTGTCGGATTTGTCGGTGTGTTTTGCGGTGTATTTTTCTTGGTAGCATCTGGGCCAAAAACGGCAATGGAGCTTGGCCAGAAAATTCGTTCTAAATTCTTCTCCCTGGCGATACTCAGCACATTGAGAAGACCATCCATATTAAGCTTCCAGGCCAAATTAATATTCTGCTCAGCATTGGCAGACAGAAGCGCGGCAAGATGATATATGATTGTAACGTCATACTTCTCAATCACCTCTTCAATTCGTGCTTTATCCATTACATCCAGATGCTCAAACGGACCCTCTCCAATTTGCTCATTCGGCTCCCGGATATCGGTTGCAATTACATTTCCGGCACCGTAGATATTTCTCAGTTCAGCCGTTAACTCACTGCCCAGCTGCCCGAGGGCGCCGGTTACTAATATTCTACTCATTGAAACTTATTATTTATTCTAATTTATGTGTATGGTAGATTTCCTCTCCTGAGTAAGGAGGGGATTAAGGGGAGGTTGTCCCTCAAACATCATCTATTGTAAGTCCAAACTCTTTAGCTCGAGCTTTAAATACCCTTTCAAGATACTTCAAAACAGTTTCGTAATCCTCCTCAAAATCAGAATTTTGGATTCTTACCATTTTAATTCCAAGCTCATTCACATAGTCATTTTTAGCTTTATCAGCTTTCTTTTTGTCTGAATAGTGATGAACATCACCGTCAATCTCAATTGCCAGTTTTAACTTCGGACAGTAGAAATCAATTATGTAGTTGCCTACTCCAAACTGTCTTCTGATCTTAAATCCGAACATTTTCTTCCCTTTAAGATCATTCCAAAGTCGCACTTCCCATTTGGTCATGTTCTTACGAAGAAATCTTCTTTGGTTTTTGGTCTTTTTAGGATTTAACATTTTTTTATCTCGGAAAATTGATAACCTATGCTGTAATTCAAGGAGGCAACCTCCCCTGTCCCCTCCTTACTCAGGAGGGGAGCTCCTCAAATCACCACTACTTATTCAAAACCCCTAATTCCTTACCCACTTCAGTAAAAGCTTCAATAGCTTTATCCAGATGCTCTTTTTCGTGAACCGCTGAAAGCTGTACTCGAATCCTCGCTTCTCCTTTCGGAACAACCGGGTAGTAGAAACCGATCACATAAATGCCTTTCTCGAGAAGCATTTCGGCAAAGTCCTGCGATACTTTCGCGTCGTACAGCATCACCGGTACAATGGGATGATTTCCCGGCTTGATGTCAAATCCGGCTTCCGTCATCGCTTTTCTGAAATAGGTGGTATTATCTTCGAGTTTGTCGCGCAACTCAGTCGTTTCACTCAGTAGCTTCAAGACTTCAATGGAAGCCCCGGTAATGGCAGGAGCAAGCGTATTTGAAAATAGGTATGGACGTGAACGCTGTCTCAGCATATCCACAATCTCTTTATGAGCAGCGGTAAATCCACCTGATGCACCGCCAAGTGCCTTTCCAAGCGTTCCGGTGATAATATCCACACGACCCATCACATCCCTGTACTCATGAACACCACGACCGGTTTTACCGACAAATCCTGTTGAGTGGCACTCATCACTCATCACCAATGCGTTATATTTATCTGCTAGGTCACAAATTTTATCAAGCTGCGCGATGGTGCCGTCCATAGAGAATACACCGTCTGTAGCGATAATTTTTGTCCGTGCGCCGGAAGCGGCTTTAAGTTGCTCTTCCAGATCAGCCATGTCGTTGTGTTTATAAACATATCGCTGCGCCTTGCAGAGACGAACTCCATCAATAATAGAGGCGTGATTCAGCTGATCGGAAATAATGGCATCCTCTTTCCCAAGCAGCGGTTCAAACACTCCTCCGTTTGCGTCAAATGCAGCAGCGTAGAGAATCGTATCCTCAGTGCCTAAAAACTCAGAGATTTTTGCTTCCAGCTCTTTATGAATAGTTTGTGTACCGCATATAAATCGAACCGACGACATTCCATACCCATATTTATCAATTGTATTCTTTGCCGCTTCGATAACCCTTGGGTGAGAAGACAGGCCCAGGTAGTTATTTGCACAAAAGTTAATGACCTCCGCACCTTTTGTGGTCTTGATGACAGCACCCTGAGGCGTAGTGATGACACGCTCCTCTTTATAAAGTCCGTCTTTTTTGATTTGATCCAGTTCAGCTTGCAGATCGTCTTTCAGGTTTGAATACATGGTATGGCAAATTTAAATGATGAGTTGCTCTTTTTCGGATTGAAAATAAGAAAAAATGAGGAGTCTTTTGGCAGTACTCTGCACGTTATTGAGCATAAAAAACCTTTTTAAAAAATTGCCGTAACGAAAATTTCAAACTAAATAATCGGTATGGGATTGAAAGGAGGCAGAATTACATTATAACTATGTTTTCATCAACCAACACGACACCGTCTTTCATCATAGAGTAAACCTTTCACTGCACATTGGTTTATGCCATTTTTGTTTTTGTCATGGATACGTTTTTTATTGGCAGAACTAAGATTTCCTGTGTGAATAGGTGTAAAAATATTAGATCTTTAGCAGTTTAAAATAAGTTGCATAACTTTTGTAGACTTTAACCGTACAAATTCCTATCTAACCAAAAACATCAATCTATTCATACTCTATGGATGCAGATATTCTGACCTGGATTTTCCTAGGGGGCGGCTTTTTGTTAATGCTGCTCGAAATGGCACTTCCCGGAGGTGTAGCACTTTTCCTGGGATTCAGCGGTATTACAGTCGGTATACTCCGGTTTTTAGGACTCCTTTCAAGTACCGGAAGTTCCTTAGCCGTATGGCTGACTTTGTCTGTTGTTCTTACCATTGCGATTCGTCCGTTTATAAAAAAGTACTTGAAACCTGAAAGTTATTTTAAGTTTGCGGATGAAGACTACGAGGCCATGGATCAAGTAGTGGATGTTATTGAAGAGATAAATGAAGAGAATAACAGTGGAAGAATTCGGCTGAATGGAATAAGCTGGAGAGCCAAATCTCTCGACGGCACCATTAAGGCAGGTGAAAAGGTTCGCATACAATATCGTGAAAACACAACCTGGATTGTTGAAGCCCTGGGCGTGAAAGAACCATCTAAAGAGCAACTTAAAAATCGAAATAAAAACTAACTATGTGGACAGCACTACTCATATTTTTTGCCATTCTATTTGTGATTATTACGCGTCTTTTCATCATTGTGGAGTTTCGCGAAGAGGTAATCCAGGAACGCCTTGGAAAGTATAAAAAGACGCTTTCTCCGGGATTTCATTTTATGATCCCCTTTATCGACCGTGCCGCATACCGGCAGGAAATGCGGGAGCAGGTTATTGATGTGCCAAGCCAAACCTGTATTACCAAAGATAATATTGAAGTAGCCGTTGACGGGCTAATCTATATCAAGGTAATGGATGCATATCGCGCCAGCTACGGCATTTCCAATTATATAGCCGCAGCCGTGAATCTTGCACAAACCACCATGCGAAGCGAAATTGGTAAAATCACGCTCGATGATACGTTTTCGGAACGGGATATGATGAATGAAAACATTGTTAAAGAGATCGATGATGCAGCCGATCCCTGGGGAATAAAAGTGATGCGGTATGAAATCAAGAATATCAGTCCCTCCAATGATATTGTGGATACCATGGAGAAGCAGATGGAGGCCGAGCGTGAAAAACGTGCTGAAATAACAAATTCTGAAGGTTACAGGGAAGCGCGGATTAACGAATCGAAGGGTGAGCAGCAGAGCCAGATTTTAATTTCGGAAGCTCAGCGGCAGAAAAGAATCAATGAGGCAAAAGGTCGTGCTAAAGAGATTGAGTTGGTTGCTACGGCTACCGCCAATGGAATCCGACGCGTTTCCAGAGCCATTGAAAAACCCGGCGGCGATTTAGCTGTCAAGACAAAACTTGTAGAGCAGTACATCGATCAGTTTGGCAAAATCATTAAGAATACTAATGTTTCGGTTCTGCCTACGGAAACAGCCAATCTGAAAACATTTTTTGAAGGTGTTGGAACACTTCAGCGACACACTCAAAACAACAGTTCATCATCAACAGCAAATCCACAGGGGCCAACAGCATGAGTGCATTAAATATATTTAGCCAGGTCGTTCTGGCGATTTTCGCAATCTATCTTACATTCAAATTTTTACAGGCCCTCCGATTGGTTCCAAACCAGTACGCCCATATTGTTGAGCGGCTTGGAAACTATCACAAAACGCTTGGACCCGGATTTCACGCTCTGATTCCTTTTGTGGACAAGGTCGTTTACAAGCAGGACCTTCGTGAAGAAACGATTGAGGTAGAACCACAGGAATGTTTCACTAAAGACAATGTGAAAGTTGAAGTTGATGGCGTGCTTTACATAAGCGTAGTCGATCCGGTTAACGCCAGTTATGGAATTACAAATTATCGATATGCAGCGGTTCAGCTTGCCCAAACCACAACCCGCTCTGTAATTGGACTTCTCGATCTTGACGAAACATTTGAGGAACGGGCCAAGATGAGCAAGAAAGTGGTTGAAGTTTTAGGGGATGTAGAAAAGCTTTGGGGAATCCGCGTGCATCGATATGAGATTAAAAATATCAACACGCCCCGAACGGTTCAAAAAGCGATGGAGCGTCAGATGACCGCTGAAAGAGAGCGACGGGCCGTAATCGCAAAATCAGAGGGTGTTCGGGATTCCAACGTGAACGACGCCCAGGGGCGCAGAGCCGAGATGGTGAATATCTCTGAAGCAGAAATGCAGCGCAGAATAAACGAAGCCGAAGGGTGGGCCAATGAGATTGAGGCGATCGCCGAAGCCACCGCGGTTTCTATTGAACAAATCGCCGATGCTATTTCACAGCCTAAAGGAAAAGAAGCAATGAAACTACAGCTAAAGCAGAAGTATCTAAAAGTATTGGACGGGCTGGCCAAAGATGAAAATCAAATCATCTTACCAAAAGATATTACCAACTACGACACGCTGATAGAAGGTCTTTCCCTCGAACAGCTTGACGAGGTTGAGGATACAGCTAAGAAGTAGAATGCTACATCACTGGAGAAATCAGCAGGCATTGTCTCCCATTGAGGGGAGTACGGCGTTAGCCGGGAGGGGTGTAATCACACTGGACTGGCAACAAAAAAGTGGATAATCAGTTAAGGCATTCATGCGGCTGATTTATGTTTTAAGTTTTCTTCGGCCTGCATAGAGCGGAACCAGTAGGGAAACCGTAGAACAGAGAAACCGATAAACCGCAGAACCGAAAAAAGTAAGAGAAAAACTGTGGCAATAATGAACGGATTACCACTTCATCGGTTCTTCAGTTTCTCCGTTCGTCCGTTTATCGGTTTCACTTTTCCTTTCTTTTCGGTTCTCCCATTTCTTTCAGCGGTTTGAATGCTTTTTACAAATATTGCGATCAATTCTGTGCATTCGGCAATAACACCTTCAATATCCCTGCTTGATTGAAACAAATTTACACGATAACTCATCCTGAGATTTCCACGTGTTTCCCTGAGCTCTTTAAGAATAATTTTCATCTTGTGAATAAAATCTTTTCTCGACTCAGCAGCTTGCGCCTCTCCATAATGAATGCCCGGTGATGTTCCCGACCGAATCAATTGCTTTGACAAATAAAGACCGGCATACCGTTTTTTATTCATCGATTCAGCCGCTTCAATAATTATCACACCAAAATTAATCAGCCGATCTTCAAGGTCATATACTTTTCGTTTCATAACTTTCCGGTTTATTTCTCTTTTCAGTATGAAACCGGAAATCAAGATTCCTTACAATTCTTTTTAAAGATTAGCGGTAGACAGGAAAACCGTAGAACTGAAAAACCGACGAATCGTAAAACCGATAAAGTGTATTTGAGGCAGAATAGAATTTTCTGCTTCTGTACCTACTTCATCGGTTCCTCTGTTTTTCTGTTCTACGGTTCTGCGGTTTCCCACTGGGTTCTGCGTTTCAATAAAAAAGCCTCACTCCCAAAACTGGAAATGAGGCTTTCAAATTCAAACTGAATGATCAGTTCGGGTTTTATGGGGAATGAATTACATCATTCCTCCCATGCCGCCCATTCCTCCCATTCCGCCTGGCATTCCACCGCCTGGCATTCCGCCGTTGTCGTCGTCATCGTTCTTAGATGGTTTGTCGACAACTACAGCTTCGGTTGTCAGCAATAGGCCGGCAACGGAAGCAGCGTTTTCAAGTGCAGTTCGGGTAACTTTGGTTGGATCGATAACACCCGCTTTGATCAGATCTTCATACACTTCAGTTCGTGCATTGAAACCGAAAGCATCTTTGCCTTCGAGCACTTTCTGAACCACGATAGATCCTTCAACACCGGCGTTATTCGCAATCGCTCTTAATGGAGCTTCAAGCGCACGCTTAATAATGTTGAATCCAACTTCCTGGTCACCGTTATCAGCTTTCAGTTTATCGAAAACCTTGAGTGTGCGCAGGTATGCAACCCCACCGCCGGGAACAATTCCCTCTTCTACGGCAGCTCGTGTAGCGTGAAGTGCATCTTCAACGCGAGCTTTCTTCTCTTTCATTTCAACTTCAGAAGCAGCTCCGATGTAGAGTACTGCAACTCCGCCGCTCAACTTGGCAAGACGCTCTTGCAGTTTCTCACGATCGTAGTCTGAAGTAGTGTTTTCAATCTGAGATTTAATCTGATTGATTCGCCCTTTGATGTCATCAGATTTTCCATTACCGCCAACAAGAGTTGTATCGTCTTTGGTAATGTTCAATCGGTCTGCTGTACCGAGGAAGTCGAGTGTAGCATTTTCAAGCTTATAGCCTCGCTCTTCGCTAATTACAGTACCACCGGTCAGAATTGCGATATCTTCGAGCATTTGCTTTCTTCTGTCGCCAAAGCCCGGAGCTTTAACAGCTGCAATCTTCAGTGATCCGCGAAGTTTGTTCACAACCAATGTAGCCAGTGCTTCGCCTTCAATATCTTCAGCGATAATCAATAGCGGCTTATTGGTTTGGATAACTTTCTCGAGAATTGGCAGAAGATCTTTCATCGCTGAGATTTTCTTGTCGAAAATCAGGATGTATGGGTCTTCCATTTCAGTGGTCATGTTCTCACTGTTGGTCACAAAGTATGGTGAGAGGTAACCTCTGTCGAACTGCATACCTTCTACAGTTTCGAGGTATGTTTCAGTACCTTTTGCCTCTTCCACGGTGATTACACCATCTTTACCAACTTTTTCCATAGCGTCGGCAATGTTGTTACCGATCTCTTCATCGCCGTTGGCAGAAATAGTTCCTACCTGACGAATACTGTCGAGACTGTCACCAACCGGTTTACTCTGAGCTTTTAACTCTTTGACAACCGCGTTAACCGCAGTTTCAATACCGCGCTTCAGTTCCATCGGATTCGCACCGGCAGTAACATTTTTCAGACCGGTTTGAATGATAGACTGAGCCAAAACAGTAGCGGTTGTTGTACCGTCACCTGCATTGTCATTTGTTTTAGACGCAACTTCACGTACCATCTGTGCGCCCATATTTTCAACCTTATCAGAGAGTTCAATCTCTTTGGCAACAGTAACACCGTCTTTGGTTATTGTAGGTGCACCGAAAGATTTTTCAATAACTACATTTCTTCCGCGAGGACCCAATGTAACTTTTACAGCGTTGGCAAGCTTATCCACACCTCGTTTGAGTGCGTCACGTGCTTCCGCATCGTAATGAATTAGTTTTCCTGACATAATTTTATGTTGTTTTGTTAGTGTTTATTAAATCGTTTTTGACAAATGTTTTAGGATACAATACCAAGAATGTCTGATTCTCTCATAATCAGATACTCTTCTCCATCAAGAGTAACTTCGGTTCCGGAATACTTTCCGTAAAGTACTTCATCTCCTTTTTTAACAGACATGTCGATCTTGTTCCCGTTTTCAACTTTTCCGGGACCTGCTTCTACCACGGTTCCCCGCTGTGGTTTTTCTTTTGCAGTATCAGGGATGATAATTCCGGAGCTGGTTTTTTCTTCAGCTTCGATCGGGCGAACAAGCACTCGATCGCTTAATGGTTTTATACTAGCCATATGATGACTCCTTACTTATTAGGTTTTTGGTTAATCGTTTAATTTTTTGTGGCGCAAAGATTGCGCTTTTTATTCTGTCTTGATGTCTGCAACATCCGTACCAAAGACACAAATTTGCCAAATGGTATACGAATTACTCTTTCGGTGGGCTTTAGGAAGAGTAATTTTTCAAAAAAGTCATGAAAATGTGCCAAGTTGTTCAAGGCGGGCTGTCAACTTTTCATACATTTCAGGTGTCAGTGCTTCGGCGCGCAAATTAAAATCAAATTCATCTTCAGGTAACTCCGTATCCAGGCGCTTCAGGGCATTGCTCAATTTCTTTCTTCTCTGATTGAATGCCATCCTTACAACAGTTTTTAAATTCTTATCCGAACATGTCAAGTCCGGTTGATCAAACGTCAGTTTTAATACGGCACTGTTCACGTTGGGCGGCGGAGAAAATACACCGGGAGGCACATCAAACAAAATCTCCGGGCTGCTCATCAGCTGAGTCTGAACACTCAAAATTCCGTACTCTTTATTCCGTGGTTCGGCCACAATTCTCTCCGCAACCTCTTTCTGCATCATTAAAAGAGCTGAAGTGATATGCTTTCTATACTCCAAAACCTTAAACAGAATCTGACTGGTGATATAGTACGGAAGATTTCCAACCACATGAACAGGTTTGTCGGCAATCACAAATTCAGACCAGTCACTTTTTAAAATATCTTCATTAACAATTTTCAGATCCGGGTACTCCTCTGTAAGATGCTCTACCATTCTCTGATCAATCTCTACCGCAACTACGTCGTCATACGCCTGTAGTATTAAACCGGTAATCGCACCCGCTCCCGGCCCGATCTCCACGATTCGATCTTCTTTTTGAGCCGGAATAGAATCCACAATTTTTTGGATCATATTTGGGTCCTTTAAAAAATGCTGACCTAAACTCTTTTTTGTCCTGGGATGGTTTGCCATTTTCAGGTGAATATCTAAATGAAGATCTTGTTGAATTTGATTAGATTAACATAACAGATTTTTCACACTTTTACGGGTGATTCCGTTAACTAAAAAATTACATCCCAATAATTACCCGATAGTCCACACGCTCATTCAGATTGCATTGATATGGAAATCAACCCTTTTGATACTGAACAGTTAGGCATTCAAACACTTGAAAAAAGCCTGATGAAGACCAAGTCAGCCCGATCACTGAAAATCGGGCTCCCCAAGGAGACATCGAATGATGAGCGGCGAATTTCTCTCACACCCGGCGGAGTTTCCATACTAATTGCCAACGGGCATGAAATCTATGTAGAGAAAAATGCAGGAGCTGATGCACATTTCACAGACAGTGAATATGCCGAGGCCGGTGCAGAGATTTCTCACAGTGCTGAAGAGCTTTTTAGAAAATCGGAGATGATTGTAAAGGTGGCACCTCCAACTAAAATAGAGCTTGGCTGGATGCAGCCGAATCAAATTCTGCTATCCGCCCTCCATCTCGGCCACACTTCAACGGATTTTCTGGACGCACTCATCAAAAAGGGTGTCTGCGCTATCGGATACGAATACATCAAGAGCCGCGACAATGAATTTCCGATTGTTCGGATGATGCACGAAATCACCGGGTCAATGGCGGTTCAAATCGCTGCACACTATTTGGAGAACGGAAGCGACGGACAGGGTATCATGCTGGGAGGTATTTCCGGAATTCCACCTGCAACGGTCGCCATCCTTGGCGCGGGCATTACCGGTGAGTACGCGGCCCGCACAGCGCTGGGATATGGAGCTCAGGTTTTTGTGATGGATAATGATCTCGCCATGCTCCGCCGCCTTGAAAATTCATTCGACCGCCGCATCATTACGGCGACGGCCAATCATCAATATCTATCTACCGCACTGGAATTTGCGGATGTAGTTATTGGCGCCGCCATGACGGAGGGCGAACGCGCACCCTGCTGGGTAACCGATCCTATGGTTCAGTCCATGAAATCGGGAAGCGTGATTGTTGATACGGTTATCGATCAGGGTGGCTGTATTTCTACCAGCCTGGCAACCACGCACTCCAATCCCGTTTTCAGAAAATATGATGTGGTTCATTACTGTGTGCCCAATATCCCCTCCAATGTGGCCCGAACTGCAACCTATGCGCTTAACAACGTGATCGTCCCCTATCTTGTTGAATTGGGAGACGGCGGGGGAATCGAAGAGTGTTTGTGGAATAACACAGCCCTTCGGAACGGAGCTTATGTATATAAAAAGCATCTCACCAAAAAAGGCTTAGCCGAGCAGTTTGAAATGCCTTACCGTGATATTGAGATGCTGATAGCGAGTCAGATTTAACTGAGTTTGAAAAGCAAAACGCAAAAGTGAACAGAGTATTTATCGTATCCCCGAATGTCCACATCTGAACTGAGTGAAAAAAATTACCGCCGAATCGCTTTCATAAATTGGGCTCTATCCGTACCTCTTTTGCTGATTTTTGCCTGGCCCTACTATTTTTTGTGTGACTCACTCGGTGTAAACCAAATGATTGCTTACCCGGGATCGATTATTTTTGCGCTGCCCTTTATGCTGACAATTCTGCACGGCCATGTCACCACAGCTATGGGAGCGCTCCACCGTCATCACTACTACAACTGGCTGAAGGGACATCCTCTTACTTACGGAATGCTATTTCATCCCATTATTATCAGTACGAGGTTTAGGCTAAGCTTATTCTTTTTCAGCTTGATATTATTGACAACCGGATTCGTTACCGGCTAAAATGCACGAAGTGGAAAACCTCCACTCCGCAACAATTCTTCTGGTTCATTAATACGCCTTCCCTTTTTTGATATCCTCCACCACCGCCGGATCCAGAAGTGTTGATGTATCCCCGATATTGTCCAGATCCTCCGCTGCAATTTTCCTTAGAATACGACGCATGATTTTTCCGGAACGGGTTTTGGGCAAACCGGAAACGATTTGAATTTTATCAGGCTTGGCAATCGGGCCGATGATTTTCTTAACCAGATCGTGAATTTCCTGCTTGAAGTCCTCCGGACTTTTCGGCTGTTTTTCACAAACCATGAAGGCAAAAATACCTTGCCCCTTCACATCATGCGGGTACCCGACAATAGCAGCCTCAACAACGTTCGGATGTTCATCCACGGCGTTTTCAATTTCAGCTGTACCCAATCTGTGGCCTGATACATTCAATACATCGTCCACACGACCGGTTATACGATAATATCCGTCTGCATCCCTCCGGCAGCCGTCTCCGGTAAAATAGTAGCCTTTGTAAGCACTCATATACGTTTTAAGATAGCGCTCATGATCACCCCAAACCGTACGGGCAATTCCCGGCCATGGATGTTTAATACAAAGATTTCCGTTTACACCGTTACCTTCAATTTCTTTACCGTTTTCGTCCATCAGAACTGGAGAAATTCCCGGCAGCGGCAGTGTCGCAAAACCCGGTTTGGTTGGTGTGATTCCCGCCAGCGGTGAAATCGAAATACCGCCTGTTTCAGTTTGCCACCAGGTATCCACAATCGGACAGCGTCCGCCACCGACGTGATCATTGTACCAGTGCCACGCCTCCTCGTTGATCGGCTCACCAACTGAACCAAGAACTTTCAATGAACTGAGATCATACTTCCGAACATAATCCAGATCGTAACTCATCAGTGCCCGAATAGCGGTTGGCGCCGTGTAAAAATGCGTGACTTTATACTTCTCAACAACTTCCCATAATCGGCCGGCATCTGGGTAAACCGGCGTGCCTTCAAAAATAATACCCGTAGCCCCGTTAAATAGCGGCCCGTACATTATATAGGAATGACCTGTAATCCAGCCGGCATCTGCCGTACACCAATAGATATCTTCTTCTTCTACTTGAAATACATTTCTAAAGGTATAACCCGTATAAACCATATATCCGCCACAGGTGTGCAGAACTCCTTTGGGTTTGCCGGTTGAACCGGAAGTATATAGAATAAACAGTGGATCTTCCGCGTCCATCTCAACTGCCGTGTGCTTTTTGGAAGCATTCCTGATAAGCATATGCCACCACTCATCGCGTCCTTCCACCCAACCGATGTCGCGGTTCGTTCGCTGACAGACGATAACGCTTTCTACAGTGTCACATTCCTTCAGGGCCTCATCAGAAATATCTTTCAATGGAACGTGTTTGTCGCCACGGCGAAGACCGTCGTTGGTAATCAGCATTTTTGCGTCGCAGTCCTGAATTCGCTCAGCAAGTGCCTGAGCAGAAAACCCTGCAAAGACGATCGAATGAACGGCCCCGATTCTTGCACACGCCAGCGCGGATATAATCAGCTCGGGTGTCATTGCCATATAAATACAGACACGGTCTCCTTTCTCTACTCCTTTGCTTTCCAATACATTGGCAAACCGGCAGACATCCTCATGAAGCTGACGGTAGGTGATCGTTCGACGAAAACTGTCAGGGTGATTCGGCTCAAAAATAAATGCCGTTTTGTGGCCAATCGTGTTGAGGTGCCGATCAAGCATATTCTCAGTAATATTCAGCTTCCCGCCCTCAAACCATTTGATGTCCCCTTTTTCAAAACTGCCGGAGTGAACTTTATCCCAGGTTTTCCGCCAGTAAAAAGTCCCCGCCTCATGCTCCCAAAACTTTTCGCGATTTTTTTCGCTCTGTTCGTAAACCTCTTTGTATTCTTCAAATGATTTGATGTTCAGCCACATGACAATCTCTGTTAAGTTTGATATTAAAACGAAGCGCTTTCATTTTGTCGTTTTTTCTACTCATTATCAAGAAAATTTTCATCCTTTTGCTATTCCGGGCGGGAACGGCATCGGCATTTCAGGTATTTAAACTATCTGATTGATTCACAAAGCATCTATGAGTAGCAAGCAAGGACAAAAAATAATTGAAAAGTGGTTTCACGAGAAAGGCCTTACTCCGTTCGATTGGCAAAAAAACGTCTGGGAAAAAATTCAACAGAATAAAAGTGGATTGTTAAATGCGCCCACTGGCAGTGGTAAAACCTTCGCGCTTTTCATGCCGGTCTTAATTCGATGGATCAACGAGCATTCTGAAAATTATACTCAGCTTCAGAAAAACGGGTTGCAGCTGCTGTGGATTACCCCGCTACGAGCACTCGCCAAGGATATTGAACAGGCGATGCAGGAAGTGGTTGATGAGCTTGATATTCCATGGCAAATTCAGCGCAGAACAGGCGATGTTTCCTCATCAGTAAAACAGAAGCAGAAAAAGCAGATGCCGGAGGTACTGATCACAACCCCGGAAAGCCTGCACATTTTGTTAGCCCAGAAAGAGTATCCAAAGAGATTTAAACATCTGAAGTCCGTGGTAGTGGATGAGTGGCACGAGCTGATTGCCTCAAAGCGTGGCACACAAACTGAACTTGGTCTATCAAGACTGTTTGGATTAAAACCTGATTTGCAAACGTGGGGCATCTCTGCAACCATTGGGAATCTGGAGGAGGCGATGGACATTCTTTTAGGCCCCGATCGTGCAAAAAAAGGATCCATCATTAGGGCTGATGTTCAGAAAAAAATTAACGCCCATTCCGTATTGCCTGATGATGTGGAGAAATTTCCATGGTCGGGTCATCTTGGTATCCAGCTGCTGCCTAAAATCCTTCCTATTTTAGACGAAACCGGTTCTACCCTGATTTTCACAAACACGAGATCTCAATCCGAGATTTGGTTTCGAAACATTCTGGAAGCTAAACCTGAACTTGCCGGCACCATCGCCCTTCATCACGGATCACTGTCATCAGAGGTCAGGAATTGGGTTGAGGATGCCCTTCACCAAGGAACCTTGAAAACTGTAGTCTGTACATCCAGCCTGGACCTTGGAGTAGATTTCCGCCCGGTTGATAAAGTCATTCAAATTGGCAGCCCAAAAGGAATTTCACGATTTCTGCAGCGTGCCGGTCGAAGTGGTCACCGGCCTGACGCTGAAAGTAACATCTGGTTTGTGCCCACCAATGCACTGGAACTGATTGAAGCCTCAGCGCTGAAAGATGCTCTCAACAATGAAATGGTTGAAAGCCGTACTCCAATTCTCAAGCCTTTCGATGTTTTATCTCAGTACTTGGTTACGCTCGCAGTTTCTGAAGGTTTTGAGCCGGATCAGATTTTCAATGAGGTAAAGCAGACATTTGCTTATCAAACACTTCAAGATAAGGAATGGAACTCAATTCTGGATTTTATCCACACGGGTGGATCTTCGCTTGGCCGATATGATGACTATTCAAAAACGGAGATCGATGAAGATGGAGTTTGGAAAGTATTTGATCGCAGGATTGCCAGAAGGCATCGAATGTCGATCGGGACCATCACGAGCGACACAATGCTCTCTGTAAAGTATCTCAAGGGTGGCAGACTCGGAAGAATTGAAGAGTGGTTTATCTCCCAGCTCAATATTGGAGACACGTTCTGGTTTGCCGGCAGGAATCTTGAACTGGTACAGATAAAAAACATGACGGTTTTTGTCCGGCGCTCGAAACAGAAGTCCAGCAAGGTACCAAGCTGGCTTGGTGGACGAATGTCGCTCTCTTCCAATATGTCGGAACTGCTTCGAAAAAAATTCAGAGAAGCTGCAGAAGGTAATACTGACAGTGAAGAGTTAATCTCTATTCAGCCCATCCTGGATGTTCAGCGGGAACGGTCTCTTATTCCCAACGAAGAGCAGTTTTTAATTGAGAAGTCATGGTCGAAAGAGGGGTGTCACTGTTTCTTCTTTCCGTTTGAGGGACGCTACGTTCATGAAGGTCTGTCGGCTTTGATCGCCCACAGAATTTCAAAACTGACTCCTATCACATTCTCTATTGCAATGAATGATTACGGATTTGAACTGCTTTCTGATCAGGATATTCCAATATTGAAAGCTTTAGAGAACAATCTCTTTTCACACGAGAACCTGATTCCTGATATTTTAAGCAGCTTGAACGACACCGAACTGGCAAAGAGAAAGTTTCGTGGAATCAGTCAAATTGCCGGATTGGTCTTTTCCGGATTTCCCGGCAACAAAAAAGCCGGCAAGCATCTTCAAATGTCTTCCTCTCTCTTTTTTGATGTATTTTCGGAATATGAACCTGACCACCTATTGCTGCAGCAGGCTTACGATGAAGTGTTAGATCAGCAACTGGACGAATCCCGGCTTCGACTGGCGTTGGAAAGAATCAACAAACAGGAGATTATTGTAAAAGAAGTAGATCGTTTTTCGCCACTCGCTTTTCCTATTTTTGTAGATCGCTTGCGTGAACGCCTTTCATCCGAAAAGTTGCTCGATCGTATCATGAAAATGCAAAAAGAACTGGAGAAGGATTAATTCAGAATGTTGCCGACAGATACCGTAAATATCACCATTCGAAATCAACGTTTGGAATTGCTCCCTCAAAAAGCTCTGTTCTGGCCGGATAGAAAGTATCTGATACTGAGTGATCTACATCTTGGAAAAACGGGTCATTTTAGAAAATTGGGAATTGCAGCGCCCGGAAAAGCTAATCTCAAAAACCTTGATCGTCTATCAAAACTCATCGACTTCTCCGAGCCGCAAAAATTGATCATTCTGGGCGATCTTTTTCACAGCAGTGCAAACCGAGAGTGGTTTCAGTTTGAAGAGTGGCGCAAAACTTTTCCTGATTTAAATATAGTTTTGGTTTCCGGAAATCACGATCAGCTTCACACCTCATTCTACCGGTCCGCAGATATTGAGGTGATCGATCGCATGGAGTTAGGTGATTTCCTGCTTGTTCACGACGCAGCAGATTTACAAAAGAAATCTGACAAAACAATCATTTCAGGTCATATTCATCCGGGAGTAAAGCTAAAGGGTAAAGGAAAACAGAGGCTCAGACTCCCCTGTTTTTCAGTTTCTGATCAAGAAATTATCCTGCCGGCTTTTGGTGAGTTCACAGGTTTACATATTATTCAGCCGGGTGAAAATCGAAAAATATTTCCAATCGTAGAAAACCGCGTCATTGATTTATTGAACAAAAATGAATGATTTCTCGATAAAAATAAGTTAATTACGAAAATGATAACCACGGCGATATGAAAAAAACTCTCTTCTTATTTCTTCTGATTCAGATTTTATTTTCAGGCTGGATCATAGCCCAAAATTCATCTTTGGATTTGGAGCAAATCAATCGCGATCGCATTTACTTGAATAGTAATGGTATGCTAATTCTGGGAGGCTGGGCTATTACCAACATTGCTATCGGCAGTATTGGTATGACTCAAACCGGCGGACGAACTAAGTATTTCCATCAAATGAATGCTGCATGGAATACCGTAAATCTCGGGATTGCGGGCTTTGGTTATTATGGATTACGCAACTCTTCTCCGGGCTTATCGCTTTCGGAAACCATCAGTGAGTTTCAAAACTTTGAGAATATTCTTCTTTTTAACGCCGGTCTAGATATTGGATACATGGCTATCGGAGCCTACTTATGGGAGAGGGGACTTCGAAAGGAGAGTGACCGTCTTGTCGGTTATGGCCAGTCCATGATTTTGCAGGGCGGATTTCTGTTTACTTTTGATCTGATCCTCTACGTTTTAAGCAGAAATCAGAGTAAACCTTTAATTGAAAGCCTGGAAAATATACAGTTCACGGGAACAGCACTTTCATTAACAATCCCCTTCTGAATGACTACTTAGAGGATTTTCTCTTATAGCAGTGATGCAGCACATTCAGAATTCTTGATTTCCGTATTCGAACATTTCCACTCGATATGTTGAAATGATCCGCATACTCTTTGCTGCTCTTATCCGGATGCTTTAACATATATTGAATCAGTGAACGGCTCTCTCGATCCAGCTCATACAGACACTCCTCCAAATGCTGCATTCGCTCTTCATCCATTAAGTTTCGAATCTGTTCGGCCGGCTCTGCCTGATCGTACGCTTCATCCGGTGATGCAAATCGGTGTTGATATTTTTTGTAGCGGACATATTCATTCTTTACAGAAAGAGTGATGTATCTAAAAATGTATTTATGCTCTCTGATTTTATCTTTCCTTATTCGATCGTATACCTCAGTAAAAACTTCCTGAGTGCATTCACGGGCTTCATTTCGATCGGCTTTCATGGTAACTACAAGGTAGTCTACAATCCTTGGCATCAACTCTTCGAGTAGCCTGTTCGCCGTCAGATCGTCCCCATTCTGTATAGCTTCTACTAATTCCGAATAATCAACTCTAGCCAAATCTGTATCCTAATCAATTATTATTGAACGGCTTATCAACCAATATTATGATCGATATTCCATTTGATGATACTTTAAAGAATATATAAACCGATACAGAGAGTACAAATCATTTTTGTAAATAAAATCGTCTACAAAGTTTGATTTATTAAAATTTACAGCCTTCCATAGACAATTAGATTTATTTAACTTACAATTTCTTTTGTAACAATAAAGACACCAAATACTCTTGTTCTTGAGGACAAATATATATTTTACTAAACCTAACTAACATGGAAACTATCATGGATACATATAAAACACTGATTTCAAAATTATCTTTAACTGCTATCGCTCTATTTTTTGCTGCCGGCTGTGCAACTGTTACAGACGCCAATGTAGATCTAATGGACGAACCCACCGAGGAAACCACCACCGTGGAACGCGCCGGCGATACCTGGGATGCCGAAGCCGGAAATGACCTCGAACCCATCATCGTTAAACCTGTCATGACTGACGGCGAATGGTAAACAACCAATCCATTACTTTCTAACAACTGCTCAATACTCAACTCACTAAACACGATTGCTATGAAAACTCTGATTGCTTCTCTGTTCACCATCTCTATCCTTTTCACAGGATGTGCTACCGTTACCGATGCCAACGTTGATCTGATCGACGAACCTACCGAGGAAACCACCACCGTGGAACGCGCCGGCGATACCTGGGATGCCGAAGCCGGAAATGACCTCGAACCCATTATCGTCAAACCTGTCATGACTGACGGTGAATGGTAACCAACTCATTACTCTCTTAACCAACTGCTCAACACTCAACTCACTAAACACGATTGCTATGAAAACTCTGATTGCTTCTCTGTTCACCATCTCTATCCTTTTCACAGGATGTGCTACCGTTACCGATGCCAACGTTGATCTGATCGACGAACCTACCGAGGAAACCACCACCGTGGAACGCGCCGGCGATACCTGGGATGCCGAAGCCGGAAATGACCTCGAACCCATCATCGTTAAACCTGTCATGACTGACGGCGAATGGTAAACAACCAATCCATTACTTTCTAACAACTGCTCAATACTCAACTCACTAAACACGATTGCTATGAAAACTCTGATTGCTTCTCTGTTCACCATCTCTATCCTTTTCACAGGATGTGCTACCGTTACCGATGCCAACGTTGATCTGATCGACGAACCTACCGAGGAAACCACCACCGTGGAACGCGCCGGCGATACCTGGGATGCCGAAGCCGGAAATGACCTCGAACCCATCATCGTTAAACCTGTCATGACTGACGGCGAATGGTAAACAACCAATCCATTACTTTCTAACAACTGCTCAATACTCAACTCACTAAACACGATTGCTATGAAAACTCTGATTGCTTCTCTGTTCACCATCTCTATCCTTTTCACAGGATGTGCTACCGTTACCGATGCCAACGTTGATCTGATCGACGAACCTACCGAGGAAACCACCACCGTGGAACGCGCCGGCGATACCTGGGATGCCGAAGCCGGAAATGACCTCGAACCCATCATCGTTAAACCTGTCATGACTGACGGCGAATGGTAACAAAGCAAATAATTACTTAATTAATTAGTACATTGGTACTAATTACACGCTTTAGATTTACCCTTGAGATATCTGCATGATGGTTAAAGTCATTCTGCTCCTGACATTTTTTATGTCCAATTCAAACTCTTGGGAGAGCTACGTCCAAAATTTCCTAAATGACCAAATTAATCAAGAGGTCAGTACAGAAACCATTTGGGCTACAGGCACCCTGTACTACTCCAGTCCTGTAGAACATAGAGAGCTGATTATTGATGAATTAGAGAGTCAAGAAATAAGAGATGCCTTAACTACTCAAGCGGATCTCAAAGAATTTGTTTATGAATTGGCGATTCAGAAAGAAGATGAACTTTTGCTGCTAAGCTATCTTCTTCTGGAAGAAAATATTGACAATCGTACTGAAGGATATACCAAATTTTACGATACGGCTCAAAGCAAACAATTCAGATCTCTCAATCAGTTAGTCAGAGACGGCAAACAAGTTGGCAATGAAGCGTTTATCAATTCTACCATTGGCTTTCAGCATTTTTTGATCTCGTTTCACGTGAGCAATATCAATGTAACATCTGAAAAGTTTTTCGATTCTGTTAAGACCCTGTGGGAAAATTCGTCCAATAGGAGCTTCGAAAACCGTATCAAAAGGAGCTACCAAACCGCTACTATTTTAAAAGCCTATTATGAAACTGACGAATATCACTCCATCAATTCGATGTATGATCAGTTTCATCATCTTCAACATCTTCCACACTCAAGAATCAAACTAAACCTGCTGTGGGGAGCTGAATTCGCGCTGTACAGCTTGGGACATATAGACAAAAGTCTTGAAACACAGCGGAAATTCACAATACCTATTAGTAAACATTTTAAAATAAACTCCACACTTAATTCGATACTTGCCTCTCATGGTGGCTATTTATATCAGATTGGAAAGTATCAGGAAGCAAAAGAGATTTTTTTATCGATCTTAAATGAAGCAGAAGAACTCCCGACATCCTTTCAAGCAAGTTTATTCAATAATCTGAGCTTAGTTTATTTTAAAACTGGAGAAAATACGAATTACATCAATACCCAATTAAAAGCCTTGGAAATTGCAAAAAGCATTGGAAATATTGATTATGAAACTCGGATATATCGAAATTTGCACATAGTATATTCACGAAATCAAAATTGGGCTTTAGCAAGTGATTATATCGATAAAGCGATAGAATTAGCCTCAGAGGCAGGAAAAATTGACAATCAGATTACAATTTATACTGCAAAAGCATCTTTTGAATTTAATTACTTGGGAAATTTAAGCAATGCACTGAGAAATATTGAAATCGCTGACTCACTTTTATCTGATTCATCTAGTTATCGACTTAAAAATATTGTTGATATTGAAAAGGCAAAAATTTCTAATTCTACGGAAAATTTTGATGAAAGCAGGCGCCTATTTGAACGAGTAAAATCTAGGTCAGCAGGGGAATCGGATATTCTTACTTTTCTTGAAGCTATAATTCAGATAGCTCAAATTGATATTAAAACAAACGATTACAACGAGGCGCGCCAATTAATGCGTGAATTTCGTGCTCATGATATCTCAAATCTTGATTTTCCTAAACTCATTCTTTCACAAACCATTCAGGCCGATATAGAATCTTATTTTGGAAACACATCAGAGGCTGAAAGATTATATTCAGAAGCCGCCGATTTGGTTTTTGAGCGCTCCCGTAATACTTCCGAAGCAGAATCAGGTTACTGGACAGTGGAAGAGGAGTATCTCTACCTGTTTGAAAAATATGCTGATTATCTACTACAGAACAAACAGTACGCCGATGCTCTGATCCTGTTTGATCGAATTAAAACCATTAACGATGCTACCCTGACGGACAATCCTCTGGTACGCTCTTCCCGTTTAAGTGAGGAGACACTTACTGCCATTAAGAATCTGACTCAACAGATGGACCGGATTCGACGACAAATTTTAGTTGCTAGTGATAGTGATCGGCTTTCACTGCAAAATCGCCTTTCAAAATTGTCCGCTGAACGACAAATGCTTTCGTCACCTGAGGAAACATCAATTGATCAACCGCTAAACCTTCAAACTGTTCAACGTCAACTTGGTTTCTCTGAGTCTCTGGTTCATATGACGGAAATAAAGGATCAGCTGTATGTATCCGTTATCGATCAGTCAAATTTAAAAATCAAAAAAATTCATCTGGATGAATCAAACAGAGCACTTTTTGAAAGTGCCATAGAGTCTATTCTTGTTGGAGAAACGGATCTGGAGAAATTTTACAGGATAGGGCAGTTGATCGATATTGACTCAATCATTAATCAGTCAAACTCCATCATTGTAATGGCTGATGGTTATTTTCATCAGCTCCCTTTTGGAATCATTCCTATAAACCGCCCTGAATCATCAAACAGTTTCGGCTCCGCTAAGTATCTGATTGAAAAAGCAGAAGTTCGTACCCTAAACAGCCTTAATGACTTAACAGAGCGACAGCAGAGAATTAATCATCAATACGGATTTTCAGGGTTTGGAGTGAACGATTTTCAAAATGATGCCACCTCACGAAATCTTGTGTCATTGCCAAAAGCGCCACAGGAGATCATAAATATTAGTAAAGAGCTGAATCGGTTAGATCAAAATAAAACGTTTATTAACGAAAACGCCACTGTTCAAAAATTCCGAAATAATGCCGGTAACAGCAGTATTCTGCATATGGCAACGCATAGTGAAGTTTCTGAAAGTGATCCGCTATTTTCCACCCTTCATTTTTATGCCGATGAGACAGAAAAGTCAAATCAGGTACTTTCGGGTCGCTTATTCGCTTACGAGCTATTTGAGCTAAATCTGCAAAATGATTTGATTATGCTGAACTCATGCGAATCGGGTGGCGACCGTTCCCTTCAAGGCAGTGGAGTGATGGGTATCAGCCGGGCTCTCCGTTACGCAGGTGCTAACAGTCTGGTGCTTAACTCTTGGTCTGTAAATGATCATTATGCCGCAGAATTTGCTGAAGAGTTTTATAAGCATTTGAATAACGGAGAGACAAAATCCAAGGCGCTTCAACTAACGAAAATACAATTCATCAAACATAAGAACGCGAACCCTCACTTTTGGGGTCCCTATATTTTAAACGGAGACAACAGGCCGGTCGTCACAAATAAAAATTGGTTTGCCGGATCTCTGCTTTTGGCGATGCTTTTCTTAACGGGCTTAGTTGTGACAGGACGACGAAAACAATTCACTGTAGCTTAAACAAGACGGAGCCATTCCTTTTGCCTGTTCCTGATATTACTGGCGACAAAGAGCATGTGAAGTAGACATGTTATCCATAATATTGGATTGTATTTAATTTACAGCTCAATTCTCCAATTAGCTTTGGCTTCAGTTACTTGCACGGCAGCTATCTGTCTCTCAGGATTTACTTTTAGATATGTACACCTATGTCGATTCAATGAAAGTATCGAACTCACGCTCAGACTAGAGCGGCATTAATTGTAAAAGCCTAACGGCGGTTTTTTGGCTATAAGCTCCCTATCCTCTCTTCCTTTTTCGGGCTCAAAGAAAAGACTTACTTATTTTCAACCTATTATCTCAAGTTCTTTTTATTAACGGCAATAAAAAAACCCGAATTCACAATAGAATTCGGGCTGATAAAAGTCGGTATTAAAAATTTATTCTGATGCCAGCGCCTGTATATATCGTTCGGCAACTCTGCTATACGCTCCATTGAGCTGGTAAGCTTTTTCCAATGTGGTTCTTGCCTCGTCAATTCGATTTAACTGAAAGTATGCATTACCCAAATACCAGTAGTTTTGCTCCTGAATGATGACATTTTCAATTTCGTAATCAAGGGAGCGTTCAAAATACTCCGTGGCTTCCAAGTACATGCCTTCGTTATAGTAAATAGAACCTGCGGTAGCCAAAAGTTCTGCTTTACCTTCTTGTGAGCTAATTTCACTTAGGCTGTTTTCTACTATAGAAATTGCTGACTCTATGTTTCCACGATTAGCTTCAGAAATTACTGACATAATAATTTCGCTAACATCAGTAGATTCTGTAACTCCTTCAGCTGACCTGTAATAATCCAATTCGATAGAATTTATAGGCTGCACATTATACTGCTGCTCATCATAAACATTGAATAAGATTAAGCCAGAAGCAATAATTACGATTGCCGCAGCCGCTATCCATTGCAAGGTTGAACTCCGGTTAAGGAAATGAATATTTGATTTTTTCTCACCATCGGCCAAACCCTTTAAGCTGGCAACAGTTTTCATATAGTCATAGTAGTAGTCGTCAAAAATTACTTCAGACCATAGTTCGTCGATTTCTTCTTCATTAAGATTACCTCCCACATACCGGTCAATCTTTTTTTCAAGTTCATTATTTATATTGCTCTCAATCATATCTGTAAATGATTCATATTTGTGAAAATTTGATTGCTAATCTTTATTCTGCTGGCTGCCAACTTGCCATAAAACGGTATGGCGTCACTTTTTCCTAAACTTACCCTGGTGAACCTTTTACTTTTATATATCAATTAATCTGTATTTGGTGACTTTTGCTAAATCAGTTAAATGTTTAAGAAGTTTTTTCACCAAGTTCTGTACTTATCGGTTTGCTTACGTAGTGTTTTTATGTGAATATTCAATTGGTATATCATGACTTACACCTACAAGAGTAAATCGACCCAAATTTGTTACAAAATAAAAGGTTAAAAAGTTTTAATATATCAGTAGTTCAAGCTCAATCTTGTGAACAATTATTATCAATAATAACATATACTTATACGATATTTTAACGCAATGAATTTTTCAAAATTTTCTCTTATTTCTCTTTTTTTCATCTTTTTTTGTAACAGCTCCTGCAGTCAACCTGTAACAGAACAAAATCCTTCTTTAGAGGAGAAAATCGGTCAGATGCTCATGATTGGTTTTCGAGGATTCACAGTTGATGATTCTGATCATATTGTCCGTGACTTGACTGAGTATCATCTTGGGGGAGTCATTCTCTTTGATTATGACGTCCCCACGTCCACCGCTGAAAGAAATATTCGCTCTTTTGAACAGGTTCAAAATCTCAATTCGCAGTTACAGAAGATTTCTGCCAAAGAACTGCTGATTGCAGTAGACCAGGAAGGCGGCCGGGTGGCAAGACTAAAACCAACAAGAGGTTTTCAACCGCATGTATCTGCTGAATATTTAGGTGAAATCGACAATGCTGACTCAACCCGTTATTATGCCTCATCTATGAGTGCTCAACTCGAAGAGCTCGGGTTTAACATAAATTTCGCACCCGTTGTTGATCTGAACACCAATCCGGAAAATCCGGTTATCGGCGCCATTGAGCGCAGTTTTAGTGAAAACCCTGAATTGGTAACAAAGCATGCATCCATTTTTTTGGACGAATTTGAAAAGCATGGCATCACCGGAGTCCTCAAACATTTTCCGGGACATGGAAGCGCATGGAATGATTCTCATGTGGGCATGGCCGATGTTACAGACACATGGCAAGAATCTGAATTGAAACCTTATGAAAACCTGATCAAATCCGGGAGAGATTTTGCCATCATGACAGCTCATGTATTTAATGAAAATCTCGACACGGAGCATCCGGCCACACTCTCCAAAGCCGTACAAACGGATCTGTTAAGAGATGAACTTGAATTTAAAGGTGTGCTTTTTTCAGATGATATGCAGATGGAGGCTATCCGATCCTTTTACGGACTTGAAACATCTATCAAACAAGCTATAAATGCAGGTGTAGATATTTTAGTGTTTGGAAATAACTCCGTTTATGATCCCGATATAGTCCCAAAAGCTGTTCAAATTATTTTAAACCAAATTAAATCGGGAGAAATAGAGGAGGATCGGATACATGAATCCTATGAAAGAGTACAGGCATTAAAAGAGAGGCTTTCAGATGGGTAAATCATATAGCTATACAGATATTATCTCTGAATATACCAAAGCTCTTGAGCGTATTGACGAGCTGTCTCAAGCACCTGAAGATCTCTTTCTGTTAAAACCGGATTCAGACACTTGGAGCGCAAACGAGATTTTCAGGCATTTGCGGAGGTTTAACAATCTCTACATCAGAAGCATTGACCAGATTGAAAGAGAAAGCAAAGACAAAAGAGTCAACAATCCTCAGTTCAAACCAAGTATCCCGGCATTAGTTATCATTAAAATTATGGAGCCACCCTATAAACTCAAAATTCCAACACTCACCCCAATGTACCCAAAGGCTTCAGCTGAAACCGGTATGCAATCCACAACAATGGACCTGCGTGAAACCAACAGGATGGTGATCGAACTGCTGGACGAACTAAAATCAAATTCTGCCGATCTTAATAAAATAAAAGGGAGACATCCTGTATTTAAATTTCTTCCCATGTCGCTTACGGATCTTTTTCTGGTGATGGCCGCACACCAAAGACGACATTTGTGGCAAGCTGAACAAACTCTCCAACGCCTCTCGGGAAAGCATTACTGATTACGTTTTTACCGTCACATATTTTAGAATTTCGACAACCTGCTGTGGGGTTTCGCATACAGCCAAAGCCGCTGAATCCACTTCTTTCAAGGCATGAGTATGCTCTTCGGGATGCATCACAATCAGCTTCTTTCCCAATGCTGAGGCATAACCCGCATCAAACGCTGCGTTCCACTGGCGATATTTTTCGCCAAACTTCACAACTACAATATCTGACTGTTCAATTAAAGTTCGGGTGCGAATGGCATTTATCTTGCCACCTTTGTGGTCTTTCCAAAAATCACTTTTCTCCTCACCCAAAATATCCACTCCTACATTGTCTGATGCGGGGTGATCCGTAACAGGTGCCGAAATTTCCACGGGCAGATTCTCATTCACAACTCCCTTTTCAATCTCTTCACGCCATTCTGAATGAATTTCACCGGCTAAATAGACATTCCATTCCATTTTTTTCTCCTCGTTTGATTTACGATTCCTAATTTAATCTGAGTTCGATATGATTTTTCTAGATGATCGTCAGTTTGAGCGCAGTTTCGACTTTTTTTGGTCGGAACGAAGTCGAAAACACATTTCGACTTCATTTCGAGGAAAAAGCACCCTCAAAATTGTGCTCAATGTGACGAATTGCATTATTTGAAGCACCTTTATCTTGAACTCACGTTTATTAAAAGAACAAGGCCACAATCCCATTCATTCAACTATTTGAATTCAAAAGCCATTGGAGCAAAAAACTTCCAAATTTCTCCATCCGGAGGTTTTGCAGTAAATCTACTCGCCACGATATGGAACACCGTTCGTAATCCATGCCGGTGCAGGGTCACCTTTCAGATAGTGATCCATATACTCCTTCATTTTCATTGCATAATCCAGCCGGTTCGCCATTTTTTGCAAGTGGTGCGGTTCGTCATGATATTGCAAAAAGACGGACTCCTTTGCATTACGTCGGAGAGCTAAATAGAGCTCAATGGACTGATACCACGGCACAGCTTCATCGGCATCGCCGTGCTGAATCATGATTGGAGTATTAATTCTGTCGGCAAAGAAAACCGGTGAGTTTTCGATGTAGGGCGCTAAATTCTCCCACATACTTACACCCAATCGGCTCTGAGTCTGCTCGTACTGAAACTGTCTTGCAAGGCCTGAACCCCATCGAATACCGCTGTATGCACTGGTCATGTTACCCACCGGAGCACCAGCCACGGCTGCTGCAAAAATATCTGTTTGTGTTACAACTTGAGCCGTCAGATAGCCGCTCCATGAATGTCCGTGTAAACCGACCGCATCCGGGTCAGCAACTCCCATTTCGATCAGCTTTTGTACACCCGGAACCAGGTTTTTGGTCGCAGAATATCCCGGTATCGGTACATCAAACCAAACATCAGGCAGAAAAACAGCATAACCGTCGCTCGCATATTGAGCAAGATTCGGCCGGTGATTGGTTACAGGCGTATTGAAATCGTGCAGACGCTGCGAAAATCGCTCGTAGTAGTAAATAAATACGGGATATTGTTTATTTGGATCGTAATCGCCCGGATAGATCAAGATCCCCTGCACGGTTTTTCCATCCATATTCAGCCAGTCAATTAGCTCCGCCTCTCCCCAGGCATATCGATCCAGGAGATCTTCGTGCAGATTCGACACTTTAGCCGGACTGCGAAATCTACGATCTGATGCCACCCACAGATTCGGGTATTCCTGATAGGTTTGCTGTGTGAACAAAATGGCGTCATCATTCACTGCAGAAGCTACAATATCAAAGCGTTTTTCATCCTCCATTATTCGACTCGTCCCGGTTCGCCCAACACGCGCTTCATAAAATCCGTAGTTCTTATCCAAGTCATGAAACATAGTTAGCAACAGTCGCTCAGTTCGTCCAAACGTCTCCTTATCCGGATCCAAATCGCGGATTCTGAAAATCCGGTTCTCTTCACGGCCTTCAGTAATTCTGAAATTCTCACCGGTTCGGGTATCGAATTGCCAGATATCAAATTTGTCATTGATCAATACCGCGCGGTCGTTATCGGTCCATCCTGCTATACCGTAAGAACCGGGTGGCTGGGGGCGGTCGTTATCCTCATCATAGAATGGAGTTTCAATATCAGCCGTAAGGTTTCTTGTGGCGCCGGTCCCCGTTTGTTTCAGATGCCAGTCAGCACCGTCAAACCAAGCTGCATACTCCCCATTTGGAGACAGTTCAGCCCCAAATCGTTGCTGTTCCAGGAACTGTTCCGCTTCACCCGTTTGAAGATCAATCAGATAGTAATCGCGATAGGTCCCATCCCAGGTTCGCAGTTTCTGATATGGAAGATCAGACGAACCCAGCGCTTTACCGGTATGATGAACCGGTCGTACATCGGGAATCTCCTGAGTTGCAAGCTGAACCGATCTCCCTGAATCTAAATGGTAAACAGCCGTGTAGAGATGATTCTTCCTGCTGTTCCATGTCACTCTTTCATGAGTTTTGATCTGTGGATCATCCCAGTGCCAAACATCTCCTTCGATTTTTTCCAGGATTCGATCAACATCATATAAATTTTCAGCAGTCAGTGAATCGGGTTCAGACCTGTCTTCATCCAAGGCAACCATTCCGGCATCCATCACACCATAAAATATCCGGTTTCCGTCTCTGGTCCAGGTCAGATTGTTATTTGGCCGCAATCGATAACCATCTGCTACATCCTCAGCTTCAACAAGTGTTTCAAATTCTTTGCTTGATGCCGTCCAGGTTTGAATCACTGCATCAGATGGGTAAAATTCAAATTCAGGATCAAAATTGCTTTGTGTAAATGCCAGAACTGATTCACTGTCGTTCCAGCTGAGGTTTGAGTAAAAGGAATGTTCATCACCGATAATTTTTTCCGGACTTTCATTTTCGGACTTCAAATCTAAAACATAAAGCCCATTCTCCTGTCCGGATGTATCAACAACCGAATAGGCGAAATAGGATGATGTGCTGTCCATTTCTGCCTCATTCACAAAAGGCATCGAATGTTGCTGATTATTCTCCAGATTTAAAACGGTAACCGGCAGACCAATCTCGGAATTTTTAAACTCTCCATCGCTAACTTCTTTGGTTTGATGATGATGTATCATCACCCATCGCCCGTCATTTGAAAAAGAGAAATTTCTAACTTCTTCGAACTCCATCGTCTCTCCTGAGGATGTGTTCAGCAAAGTCAGTCCCTGTTTGGGACCGTTTTCACCTGCGTTTTGAGCTTCGATATAAGGTGGCTGAACAAGAGTTCCGGCCCATTTCCCATCAGAGCTTATTTGCGGACGTTCTCCTCGCTCTATCGTAAACTCGTGGCGGCCATCAACACTCTTCACCACCACTTTTCCATCGCCGATTTCCGGCCAGACACCATATGCCACCCAGTTTCCATCGTCTGAAATGACGGGTGATTTGATGTCTTCAAATTTCATGACATCCTCAAATGTAAGCTGTCCCTGAGCCTGAACAGTTTGATTAAAGAATATCACTGAAAGTAGTGTGGAGAAAAGGAAAAGATATAGAGATTTCTTTAGTAACTGATTTAGCATCGAATCCGGATTAAGTTTTAATTGATACCGTAATCTAACAATCGAAGATGTAAAAAAATGAATATCTATTATTAACTGAAGATATCCGTTTTGGACAGACAAAAATCTACAGGCGAACCTTTAATATCTCATCCCATCGGGTCGTGTATTTCGGACTCAGAAACTGCTGTTTCATTTGCCAGGGCTGATCAATGCCCGATGAAGCCGAATGGAGAGTACGCTTTCCAAACCTGGAATTGATATGATCCAAGCTCTCCATCAGTGATTTTTTCTGATGTGAATAGTCCACTTCAGAAAAAAGTCCGGTTTGAATTTCAGAATCAGGTACCAAACCGGTTAGCATCACCCACGCTTTTTTATATTTCCTTCCTTTCTCAAAAAGATGAATGGCGCACTTTCTTGCAATTGAGATCAAAGTAGTTACATCTGCCGTTGGCGTTTCCAGATCCACACTCAATCCGAACTTATAGGGTAATCCGGGGTTTGAGTATTTGTCAGTCACCAAAGTCACCGTAATCATTCCTGCCAGGCTGCTCTGTTTTCTCAACTTCTCGGATGCCCGCTCTGTAAACGATGATACAGCTTCAACCAGGTCATTTACTTGATAGACCGGGCGGCCAAATGATCTCGAGCTCAAAATTCCCTTCCGCTGATCAACAGCGTGCTCAATCTCCAGGCAAGAATGACCGCGCAGCTCCCACGCCGTTCGCAAGCCGGTCACTTTCATCTGGCCCCGGATCCAGGAATCGGGCTGCTGAATCAGATCCCAGGCGGTAAAAATCCCATATTTCTGCAGTGTTTTTGAATAATTTCTTCCAACTCCCCAAATATCATCTACCGCTGTACTTTTCAATAAATTCCGGTGATCCCGTTTTGAGCGAAGCGCCATCACGCCTTCCAATTTCTTATCAGATTTCGCCGTTTCGTTAGCGAGCTTGGCAAGTGTTTTTGTCCGGGCTAATCCCACCGAAACCGGAATTCCCGTCCACTGCAAAACCTTTTTTCTGATCTCTCTTCCTTTCTCGATGATCTCCTGATGATCGCGGCCCGAAATTTCCGCAAACGCTTCGTCAATGCTATAGACCTCCATATTGGGCGTCACAGTTTGAATGGTCTCCATCACCCGACGGCTCATGTCACCGTAAAGCGCGTAGTTTGAAGAGCGAACTGCAATATTATGGCGATTTACCCGCGGACGAACTTTAAATTCGGGCACTCCCATTTCAACTCCACACTCTTTTGCTTCGTTAGAACGTGCAATCACACATCCGTCATTATTGGAAAGGATGACAACCGGGCGGTTTCGAAGAGATGGATCAAAAACCCGCTCACAGGAAGCATAGAAATTGTTACAATCGATCAGAGCAAAAGCCGAGGGCATAAATCAAATTCTGATGGTTACTACACAGCATGCACTACATGCGTCACTTTACCCCAAATCACCGTATCCTCATCAAAATTGACCGGCCGGTAACTTCCATCTCCGAAAAACAGGTACCATTCATTGAAGCGTCTCTCAACTCTGCATATGGTAATTTCTCCATCAATGACGGCCAAAACCAACGAATTATTCTTGGGAGCCTGTGATCTGTCAACCACCAATAGATCCCCGTTTTCTACACCAAGTGCACTGTTCGACTCCCCTTCAACCCGACTGAAAAATGTGGACGCGGGATGTTTTACGATATGCTCATGCAAATTGAGCCGGCTCTCCAGATGATCGGTTGCCGGTGATGGAAATCCGGTTTCATTCAATCCTGTCGTTTGAGATTCTTTTTCTGCAATTTTGGGATAGGCGATAGCTGCTTTCATAGAGTAAGTCTTTTCGGGTTAACACATATCTAATATATGTGTGAATAATGTTAAATGACAATATTTTGTTCATTTATTTAAAAAGATCTATGCCTCTGCCATGCTTGCTTTTAGTTTTGATGAATGAATAATCTTATCCAATATGTGGACATAGACTCTTCATCTCTGTGCTTCATCCCACACATATCACAGCAAAAAATGCAGTTTGTAAATATGTACACACATCCGGCAGATTTCTGCTATTTTGAAGAGCGCTGAAAATTGAATTCATAAACTGATTTATGTCTCTGCTGCTTGTCTCTAAAAACAGAAATCTGAAGCCGTATAAGGAGGCTCTTCTCGAGCTTGATCCAAATTTGGATATAGAAATATGGCCGGGAATCAGTAAACCTGAAAAAGTGCAATTTGCCGTGGCGTGGAGACATCCGGCCAACCTGTTTGAAAAGTTTCCCAACCTGAAAGTGATCTCATCTTTAGGCGCCGGAGTTGATCATCTTCTTAAAGACGACACCATTCCTGAATCCATCCGGTTCACCAGAATTGTTGCTCCATCCCTCTCAGGACAAATGGCAGATTACGTACTTACGGCCGTACTGAATATTATCCGGAAAACGGATCACTATATCGATCAGCAGCGAAAAGCCGTTTGGAAACCTTTAGAGTCACTCAAAAAAAGCGACATAACGGTTGGTGTGATGGGCCTGGGTGAAATAGGATCAGAAGTTGCCGAAATGTTGAAAAAAAATGGCTTTTCGGTTTGCGGGTGGGCAAGATCCAGGAAATCAATTGATGGGGTAAACTGCTATACAAAAGGTGAACTCGGTGCATTTTTAAATCAAACAAATATTGTTATTTGTCTTCTTCCGCTAACTCCTGAAACAAACGGAATTTTAGACCTCGATCTTTTCAAAGGACTCAAAAAACCGGCTTATTTAATCAATGTTGCCAGGGGTGAGCATTTGGTTCAGGAAGATTTGATCTATGCCTTGGACACCGATTTGATTCACCACGCCACTCTCGATGTTTTTTCACAAGAACCCCTGCCGGAGTCTCATCCCTTTTGGGGACGTGAGAAGATTACTATCACTCCACACATTGCGTCTGTAACCGACCCAAAGGAATCAGCCGAACTGATCCTGGAAAATTACAAGCGAATGCTTTCCGGAATGGAGCTGTTGCATAAAGTTGATAGAGAAGCGGGATATTGATGACACCCCAGTAAGAACACTATCGATGGTTAGACAGGTAAAATTGATCTAACTTAGCCAGCAGTGCATAATTCAATCAACCTCCCCTGCCTTAATGAGGTTGTCCAAAAAGGCAGTGTACTTCAATAACCGCTTAAATAATTTAGGCTATTTTCAGACTCACCCTATTTCCCTCTCTAACTAATAGAGAGGGATTTGTCGTCAAAATTATTTAAGCTCGATTACTTTTGCTTTTACCTTTTGGACAGCCTCAATCTTTCGCCTATTTGAACTAGATATCTTTCTCACATTCGTGGCACGACTTAGAGTCTTGCCACGAGCAACTAGTTCGGATAAAGCAAATCCGCCTGAACACATAGAGTGATCTAACTGTGGCTTATCTCCTTCGGATTACACCGGCCGGCAGACTTTCATTTCTCTCGCCATTTTCGATGACGGTTACTCCATTGACCAACACCCAGTCAAACCCTTCTGCCGGCTGATGTGGATTTTCAAAATCTGCGGTATCTCTTACGTTCTGAGGATCAAAAATGACTAAATCGGCTGCAAATCCCTCTTTGAGCATTCCACGTAGAGTCTCCACTTTATCAGGATCGCTCAAGCCAAGCAGCTCAGCCGACTGACCGCTCATTTTGTGAACCGCTTCTTCGAGAGTAAGCAGCTCTTCTTCAACCACATATTTTCGAATGATTTTGGCAAAACTTCCATATCCCCGCGGATGGCGCATTGTCGGGCTGCCGTCCGAACTGACCATTACATACGGATCCTGCAAAAATCGCCGCATCACATTCTCGTTCATCACAAAATATGCAGCACTTGCACCTCTCGGACCAATGTCGTCGATCAGCACATCTTCAAATGGTTTATTGAGAGAATCTGCGACTTCGGCCAGCGTCATACCGGCCCATGGTGCCGTTCCAAAAAGTGTCGCCTCGGGACCGTTTCTCATATTTACTCGATTCTTCAAATATTCAGCCAATTCATCTCTTCTATCGGCAACAATTTGATCATAATCCCCTTCGGTAGCCCAGTCGGGAAACACAATCCCAATCCCCGTAAAACTGGCCGCGTAGGGATAGACATCAGCCGTAATATTTACACCCCGCTCCCGCGCATCATTTAGCAGCTGCAGCACATCCTCCGCTCGTGAGGGTTCATTTCCGTAAACAATTTTGATATGTGAGACATGAACTTTTGATCCGGACTTTTCACCTTGCTCAATCAGTTCCCGAATTGAATCTTCAATCTGATCATCATCCTCATTTCGCACATGACTCATCACTACTCCGTCATATTCAGCAACTACTTCGGCCAGTGCTACCAGTTCATCCATCGTGGTATAGCGGCCGAATTCATACTCCAGACCCGTCGTCATTCCAAACGAGCCGGCCTCCATTGAAGACCGCAGCAGATCAATCATTTCTTTCAGATTACTCTCCGGGAGGTCCGGATCTTGAGGTGCGTTTGTAAGTTGACGAAGTGTACCGTGTCCTTTAAAATGGAGAATGTTTGTTCCGGTGCCGGCTTCATCTACTCTTCTCATCCAATCAGATACATCTTCAACCGCAACACTTCCTCCGTCCTGTCCAAGGCTGATCGTTGTCACGCCCATCGACAGGAAATTATTAAATTCGGGTGTGTCAAGCGGATTGCCGTGTGAATGAAGATCAATAAAACCGGGAGCGACCACCCTGCCGTCTGCGTCAATTACAGTAGCGTTTTCATATCGTTCAGCTTCTACAGTTCCAATCTGTTCTATGATACCGTTCCGGATCAAAAGATCTCCATCAAACCGATCCCCGGCAGTTCCGTCAATAATTATTGCATTTGTAATGATGGTTATATCACCTGATTGATCTATCGGGTTACAAGCCGTTGTTGTGAAATTCAAGAACAAAAGCAGCAGATAAAGTATCAGATATCGTATAGACATAGGTATTTGGATGAAATTGATGCTCAATATTTGTAAAGCAGAATATTAGATAATTCTGATTGTAGCAAAGTAGTTTTTAGAAATATCCGGAAAGCCATTGATCACTCAATGAAAACAGATAATTATCGTCACGCAGATAATTGGGTTCATCTGAATATTACGCTTTTCCAATTCTCCTGTTAAGATGGAAAATTGTATTAATTTATTGATGCTCAATACTATTCAACACTACTTCCCACTATTTTCAAGAGTTACATAACATGATCGAACAACACGATTTACTGGATCGCGCGCTGGCTACAGCCAAGCTTGGAGTATGGACTTACGACCAAAATCTCTCCATTTTTCAGCTGAGTGAAAACGCCCGGGAAATTTTTGAAGTTGAAACCAACAGGCTTACTGATATATCAGAACTGTTGCACAGGTTTGCCTCAGATCACGACAGAAAAAAATATAAATCTTGTCTTGAGAAAATTATTGAAACCGGTGAGCCTCAGTCCGGAATATTTCAAATTGTCTGCAAAAACAACAATACAAAGTGGGTACGGTGTATCGGACAGCCGGAGCAGAACTACAGCATCACAAAATCCGTATTTGGAACCGTTCAGGACATAACAGATCACATAGAAACAGAACGGAAACTTGCAGAAACTCAGCAAAAATATGAGCTGATGGCCAAGAATTCTTCCGATGGCATTATCATCATCGACAGAGAGGTGACAACCTTTGCTTCGCCAGGTTTCCTACGTTTAATGCGATACGATACGTTTGAAGACTATCTGAAAGCAACTCAAGGTTCACTCAGGCCGGTAATTCACCCGGATGATAAACCCGGAATAAAAACTAAGTTTAAACAAAAGATCAGTGAACAAGCAGATACAGGAACGTATCAGTTTCGAGCCTTGACCGGTGATGGAACCTACATTTGGAGAGAAGATCATGTAAACTATCAGTACGACAGTAAGGGTCACCTGGAGAAAACATATGCCGTTTGCCGTGATGTAACAAAGCGAAAGCAGACTGAGAAAAAACTTCGGAAGTTGATTGAAGACAAAAACTGGCTGGTTTCAACGATTGTGCACGATATACGAAATCCGATATCGGCCGGAGTTTCGCTGAACAGTGTTCTTCTGGAGGAGATTGAAGACGAGGAACAAATAAAACTGATCAGGGCTGCCAACGAACGGCTTGAAAGTGCGCTTTCACTTGCTGCAGAACTCCTGGAACTCTCTTCGATGGAGGACGAGAATTTTGTTTTAGAGAAAGAGCCAACTCATCCAAGTCAATACCTATCCGGTATCATTGAATCCTTTCAGACCACAGCCGAAGAAAATGGAGTAGAGCTGATTTTTGATGAAAAGTTGAATACCGAACAAATTCTTCTGAACCAAGAGAAAATACAGCGTGCATTAAGTAACCTGATTAGCAATGCGCTTAAATTTACCCCAAAGGATGGACGCGTAACACTGAGTGCTATTTTGCATGAGGACTTTATGCAGATAGAGATCTCCGATACAGGAATTGGTATCCCAGCGGAACATCTTCCCACCCTCTTCGAAAAATTTACAGAAGCCAAACGCGAGGGACTGCACGGAGAAACAACCACCGGACTTGGACTTTCCATAACCAAGCAGATCATCGAACTGCATGGAGGTTCAATAACCGTATCAAGCGCTGAGGGTGAGGGAACAACGTTTACCATAAAATTGCCCCTGTCTTAAAAGAATTATTCAGGCCACATCCACATTGGTTCTTCGCAAGGAAAAGGTTTTCTTAAGTGTATGATGTTGAGATTACTACAAATCACTCTGCTTTTACTTCTAATGTGCGCCTGCTCGCGCAGCGATCTGGGTGAAGCTCCACTGCCCGACAACTACCAAGAACAATTTGACGAATGGCAGAACAGCAGAATGGAGAGCCTGACCAATCCAACCGGATGGATGCGGCTTGCCGGAATGTATTGGCTTAAGGAAGGTGAAAACAGCTTTGGAACCGGCGAACAAGCAGACATCAAATTTCCTGAAAGCGCCCTTCCTGAGTATGCAGGTGAGTTCATTTTAGCTGAAGGTAACGTGCTTCTGCAAGCAGTCGATGGAGTTGAGTTTGTTCACGATGAAACATCCTTTCAACAAAAAGAAATTTATGATGGCGAGGAAGCCCTGTCCATTCAATATGATTCTCTTGAATGGTTAGTAATCGAGCGAGGAGATCTGATTGGAATTCGTCTTTACAATAAAGAGAATCAAAAAGTTGATGAATTCACAGGATTCGACCGGTATCCTATTGACCCTGAGTGGCATTTAAGAGCTAAATTTATTCCTGCCGATGACGGTGAAACCATTTCGATCGTCAATGTTTTGGGTCAGTTAATGGATGCTCCAACGCCGGGGACCATTGAATTTATGAAAAATGGGAAAGTTTATACGCTGGACGCCCAGGAGGGAACAGATCAAATGTTTTTGATTGTGGGTGACCTGACCAATCAAACCGAAACCTATCAGGCCGGAAGGTATTTATATATCGATTATCCGGAAGAGGGAAGCAGTTATACGGTTATTGATTTAAATAAACTCTATAACCCGCCTTGTGCCTATAATTTGTTTTCAACCTGTCAACTACCTCCGATACAAAACAGGTTAGATTTGGAAATTACAGCCGGCGAAAAACGACCTCAAGATTGGGAAGGACTTAAGTAGACAATTCGTTTATTCTACTTCTACCACTTCAAAGCGTACGGTCCGGTTTTTTTGCTGACCGGTGACTACATCCTCAACATTTACGCGAAGATCGTACAATCCGGGCGAAAGCTCTGCGGTTTCAATTTCCAGATCTTCCACAACTCTTGAGTATTCATTCACAAAATTGAGGGTAAGCACAAATTCACTCTGATCCGTTAGTACATTTCCGTCTTCATCTACCGGATGTATTCGATATGTCAGTTCAAATTGTGTAAAATTATCATCCCGAGGTTCGAGGTTATATACCTCAAAGTGAAGTACGAGTGTTTCTTCAAACGGAATAACTCCATCGTTGGCTACGATAAATGAAAATGGTTCGGTAAACTGCTCGGTTTTCTGATATCCAAGAATCAAGTCGGCCATTTCCAGTGAGTCGGGATGTGAAACTAAACGAGCAGGCTGGCGAAATTGAACCTTCCCTAGTCCTCGCAGAGCCGGGTTGAATGGTGTTTCGTAAACCGCTTTGGTTTCCGGATTAAAATTTAAAAGTTCCGCCGATGCCGCTTGATAAGACCTTCCTTGGTGATCTTTCTCAACAATAGTGCGCGACCGGCTTCTGTTATCACCACGGTCTAAAATTAATGGCGGGTTATGAGTTTCTGTACCGATTATATTCCAGGAGTCATCGTAAGTTTGAATAACGTGTTTCAGCTCATAGTAGTTAAAGATCTCGCTGATATCTTTCCCGTTTGTTAACTCAGACTCCTCAATATCATATCTCCCCCGGTTTCTGTGATAATCTATTAGAAATGCTTCGCGGGCCGTGCTTTCTATAAACGTCATGATTTTAGGATTCGACTCCTCGTCCAAAAATCGATATTGATAGATATTTAAAGGAATTTCCGGAATTTGGTCTGAATACGTGGATTTTTCGACCGGAGCTTTAGCAGCTCTCTGGTTTAGCATGTCAACACTTTCAGCCCTGAACTCCATATCCAGACTTCTGAATGCCTGACCGCCCTGCTCCAAAACCGCTTCCTGAAGGCTGTTCAATCGTTCCTGAAAATAGGTGTCAACCTGTGCAAGCTGTTCATAATAGAGCAGCTGCAGCATTAGCGCAGGTGTAAGTCCTGCACGGGTAAACTCCAGCTCATCACCCTGCCTCTCCCGCTCAGGATTAAATGCACGTTCAGGAATAAAACTATTTATTCCTTGCTGCATAACAAATTCGTCACTGTTCACATCTGTCCCAAAAACGTATATCAAAGGTTCGGCTTGACCGGCTGTAACACCCTCGTAAAACCAGATCTCATATTCCGGATATCGGTGAAACTGATAGATAGCATCCTGCAATCGATTGATCTGTATATCCGATGCAAACTCTCTTTCATGCTCATCTTCACCCGACATTTCAGCCCGTTCACTTCTGCTGTAAGGATTCACCTGATTTTGAAGCCAATTCCTAATATTCAGGCTTTGAAGGGTTAAAATTCCACTCTTGGTTCTGTCAGGTTCTCCATATCGAATGTAAACCAGGGCTCTGTCATCAGTATTGTAAACCGTATTGTTGTTCTTAGTAAAACGTTGCTGTGCCTCGGCAATTCTCTGCCAGTGTTCAATTAAACGCTCATTCGAAAGACGGGCAGGTGTTGGGTCCGCCTGAACCCAAAAACCTCGCATATCCACTCCCAGCCTGTCACTTTCGTCGCTCCACCAATTTGTCCACTGACGATAAATCCCCTCTCCAATAATTGGTCTCATGCGATCTATTTCACGACGTATTACCACCCGGCTATCCATTCCTGTTCCATCTGTTAAAGCGCGGTAATAAACTTCCGTAGCTTGATCGAAATACTCCTGCAATCCTACTTCGGTAACCGTTTTGATATACTCTATGCCAATTCGGGCATCCACATCTCCCGTTTCTTCGTAGGCCTGATACCAGATATCCAGCGCACGGGTTACATTATCGCCGTACAACTCTTCTAAACCCCGCTCATAGGCTCCTTGTTGTTGAGCATTCGAAAGATCCGTGAGGATCAGCAAACAGATTGCTGCAGCTGATATAAGTTTGTATATAGAAGTTTGTCGCATAAGGCTGCACAAATTAATGGATTTTACTCAAAATACCACTCTTAATGGTTTAGATTTTCAACCGGTACCGGCAATTATTTTGATTTTTCAGGACTTCGATTATCCATACAGCCACGTTTATTTCTATATCTGTATCAGCGATTAATCTATTACTGAGTTTTAAAGGATATTATTCCGACAAAAGGCTCAAATTTTGTACCTTTATTTCAAATCAAAAACGACTGTTTATGGCTGAAAATTACCGCGCCCTTACACGAAAATACAGACCGCAATCTTTCGATGATATTGTATCGCAAGACCATGTAAGCAGCACGCTGAAAAATGCGATCAAGCAGAATCGTATTTCTCACGCCTATATGTTTAGCGGTCCGCGGGGAGTCGGTAAAACCACAATGGCCAGGGTACTTGCCCGCACCATCAATCAGATTGACAATTCCGTTGACGGAGAGTCACTCAATCAAACCCTGAATATTGTGGAAATTGATGCGGCTTCCAACAACAAAGTTGAAGATGTACATCAACTGAGGGAGACGGTTCGTATTCCTCCGCAAAACGGCCGCTACAAGGTATTCATTATTGATGAGGTTCATATGCTGAGTAAGCAGGCTTTCAACGCCCTGCTCAAAACGCTGGAAGAACCTCCCTCTTACGCCATCTTTATTTTTGCCACAACAGAGCCGCATAAGGTACTGCCCACAATTTTATCAAGGGTTCAGCGATTTGATTTCAAAAGGATCAGTGTTGATGAAATTGTCCAGCGATTGAAAAGTATCTGCGTCGATGAGGATATTACCATTGATGACGAGTCGCTTCACGTAATTGCCAAAAAAGCTGACGGCGCACTGCGCGATGCTCTTGGGTTGATGGATCAGGCGATCGCGTTTTGCGGCACTACCATAAAGCACGAAGAACTGTTGCAGGCGTTAAACGTGGTGGGTCACGATCAGCTTTTTGAATACACGGACGCCATTCAAAAACAGGACTCGAATACCGGGCTTGATCTGATCGACCGACTCATCAAAAACGGTGTGGACATCCAGGAATTTTTAGTATCTCTGACTGAGCACCTTCGAAATCTTTATGTGGCGCATCAGTCAGATAAGATGTATTTGGTAGAGGCTACTGAAGAGACGAAAGAAAAATACAGGGAGTCGGCAAAGCAGTTTTCCGACGAAGAGTTAATCAGAATGCTGCACCTTGTGAGTGAAGCACAGGTCAAAATCAAAGATGTTCAGCAGCCGCGGATTCACTTCGAAATTCTGATGCTGAAACTAATTCACATGGGTCGTACCAAAGAGATCAATCAGCTCATAAGCGGACTGGAACAGTTAAAAAAAAACGGCAGTAATCAAATAGAGAGTGAGCCTTCTGTTCAAAAAAGCACAGACTCTGATTCTAAAAAAAATTCGCCAGCTAAATCAGAACCCACTCCCGCTGCAGCTTTAGACGATAGCTCAGAAAAAGAAAATAAGCAGAGCCGGCCAAGTCCTGAACCGGAGAATAATCGATCCTCAAAAACTTCAGAGAACTCCGGCAGCATGCCCGATTTTGAGCAAGCTCCACATCCGGCCGGCACAGAAACTTCAACAATGGTAGAAGAAAAACCTGAGGAAGTTAAGGCTGAAGACCCGGATGAAGATTTTTTGACAATAAAACCTTCACTCGGATTTGTAAAAGGCATCAGCTCCTCAAACGGACAGGAGAAGAGTAAAGGAGCCAAGCATAATGATAAAAAAGCTGAAGCCCCTAAACCAAATCAACGCATTAAGTCGCTTGATGACATTGAGGCTTGCTGGAAAGAGTTTTTGAATAACGTGAAAGAAAACGCGCCTCAAATGCTCTACTTTCAGATTCTGCGTCTTAAATTAAAAGAATTGAAAGGTACAACGCTGATCGTATCTGTTGACAATGAGTTTGCAACAAATCTGGTGGAAGAGAACCAACAGATGCTATCCTCAATATTCAAGAAAATGAGCGGAACTTTTATCCGCTTCTCATGTAGGGTAGAGCAGGCAGAGGGCAAAAAAAAGGAGTCTATAAGTCCTTACGAGCGTTTTAAAGAGATACAAAAAGAAGATCCAAATCTTAAAAAGATTGTAAACTTGTTCGGAGCTGAATTAGAATACTGATATCATTGAGCTGCAGGCAATGATTTTAACCTGGATTTTTCACCAAGAAATTTGTGAATAATTCAGGTTAAAACATTTGTACATCTTTTTTTGTTATCAATCAGACAAACCCAAACTATTATAAACCAATTTTGATATGAGTGATTTTAATATGGCCGATATGTTCGGAAAACTGAATGACATGCAGGCAAAAGTAAAAGAAGCACAGGAAAAACTCGGCGAAGTTGTCGTAGATGCCGATGCCGGTGGCGGAATGGTGAAAGTAAAAGCCAACGGAAAACGAGAATTGATCAGCATCGATATCGATAAGGATGTCATTGATCCCGAAGATAAGGAGATGCTCGAAGATTTAGTGGTGGCAGGTGTAAATAAAGCCCTGGAAAAAGCTGAAGAAGCCGGTAAACAAAAAATGCAGGATGTCTATAAAGACATGATGCCCGGTGGCGGTATTCCCGGTATGGACATGAGTAAATTAGGGCTGTAAATTAAAAGTGCCCTCTTGAGAGGGCTCATTTTTTGAACGCGTAAGCGAATTTAGGGGGGTGTGAAATTAAGACAACTGATTTGATTTCACATTCATGACTATATCAAAACCCTGATGAACACACCCCTGAAACACTGCGTGTTTCTTTCCCCTCTCAAGAGGGGACTTTTGCTACCCATTTTTTCAAAAGATTATCACACATAACCAGATGCAAATAACCTCTGAAGTATTAGAACGTGCAATTGAAGAACTTGCCAAATTACCGGGCACGGGCCGGAAATCTGCTCAGCGAATCGCAATCCACCTCCTCAAACAATCTGACGAACGCGTTCTAACTCTTGCCGAATCTTTGGTACAGCTTAAAAAATCTGTAAAGCGATGTTCGGTTTGCGGTACCATCACCGATGAAGATCCATGCTCGATTTGCAGCAACCAAAAGCGAAAAACGGGAGTCATCTGTGTTGTTGAGGAATTTCAGGATGTTTACATCATCGAAAAAACGAACGAATTCCGGGGCCGATACCACGTACTCGGCGGAACCATCTCACCTCTGGACAACATCGGACCGGATGATATCCGTATCAAAGAGCTGCTGGATCGTCTTGCCGACGATGAAGAACCGATTGATGAAGTAATACTTGCTCTTAACCCGGATGCTGAGGGAGAAGCCACATCGTACTACATTAATAAATTGCTTCTCAATTACGATGTAAACGTCACCCGCATTGCCTACGGAATTCCGATGGGAACTGAGCTCGAGTTTATCGATGAAGCCACACTTAGCCGCGCTTTTGCCAGCCGTACATCATTTTAATTTCAATCCAACGTCTACTCTATCACAAAAACTGATACGATCATGTTAAAAATCAAACTCTCACTTATCATTACAGCTTCGTTGCTGATTTTCACATTTCTGACAACAGATAGCAGAGCTCAAGATCCGGGCTATTGGCAGCAAGCCGTAGAATATGAAATGGACATCGACTTTGATGTAGAAACCAACCGCTATCAGGGACAACAAAAACTGACCTATCACAACAATTCTCCCGATACGCTAGACCGCGTATTTTACCACCTTTTCTTCAATGCGTTCCAGCCAAACAGCATGATGGATAAACGATCCAGAACGATCGCAGATCCGGACCGCCGGGTACGAGACAGAATTTATCACTACGATGAAACCGAAATCGGTTATCAAAAGATTGACTGGATCAAACAGAACGGAGAGGAAGTAGATTTTACCGTGAAAGGCACCATCATGGAAGTTCACTTGAATGAGCCGATTGCTCCGGGTGAAACCGTTGTATTTGAGATGAAGCACGAAGCCCAGGTTCCGCTGCAGACCCGCCGCTCCGGTCGTGACAACACCGAGGGAGTTCGCTACTCTATGGCACAGTGGTATCCAAAAATTGCCGCTTATGATGAAAATGGATGGCATCCAAACCCATATGTTGGAAGAGAGTTTTATGCCCCATTTGGCACGTTTGATATTAAGATTCATATAGACCGTGATTACGTTGTGGCTTCCGGTTCCATTTTGCAAAACCCCGAAGAAGTCGGGCATGGATATGAAACCGCCGATATGCAGGTGAACCGCCCCGAAGGTGAAAAATTAACCTGGCATTTCCAGGCCGAAGATGTTCACGATGTGATGTGGGCTGCCGATCCTGATTACACTCACACTACAGCCCAGGTACCCGATGGGCCGCTCCTTCGATTTTTCTATCAGAAAGAAACGGTGGCTGAAAACGCACCCGAAGAGCGTCAAAGTGATCTTCTTGCCAATTGGGAGGCTCTGCCCGAACTCACCGTTAAAGCGTTTCAGTATATGAGCGAAAACTATGGGGATTACGCTCATGATGAGTACATCGTCATTCAGGGAGGAGACGGTGGTATGGAATACTCAATGGCCACACTAATTACCGGCAACAGAAACCTGAGAAGCCTGGTTGGTGTAACCGTCCATGAGTTTGTTCACGCCTGGTACGAAGGCGCGCTGGGGATTAATGAAACTAAAGATCAGTGGATTGACGAAGGCTTTACCAGCTACGCCTCATCATTTATCACAAATCACCTTTTTAATGACGGTGAAGGAGACCCGATGCTTTCAAGATATAATGGCTACGTGCGAATGGCCCAATCCGGGATGGAAGAACCTATGCATATTCACGCGGACCACTATGTAACCAACTCTGCTTATGGAATGGCCAGCTACACCAAGGGGGCCATTTTCCTGCATCAGCTTGGATATGTGATTGGCGATGACGCACTAAACCGATCACTTAATCGATTTTACGAGGAGTGGAAATTCAAGCATCCCACCGGATACGACTTTATTCGAATTGCTGAGCGCGAAAGTGATATGGTTCTGGATTGGTATTACGAATATTGGGTAGAAACAACCCACACAATCGATTACTCAGTTAATGCTGTCGATGAAAACAATGGCAGTACAAATATCACATTGGCAAAGAACGGTGTTATGCCGATGCCGCTGGATGTGGAAGTTGAATTCACCGACGGCTCCATTAAACATTACTATATCCCCTTGAGAATCATGTGGGGGCAAAAGGAGAATCCATACTCAGAAGTTGAACGTGAAGTGGCTGAAGATTGGCCATGGGTGTTTCCTGAGTATGAGCTGTCTATTGATAGACCGGCAGACGATATAGCCAGAGTCGAAATCGATCCTTCCGGAAGAATGGCGGACGTAGAACGAGCAAATAATGTTTGGGAAATGAACAGCAATAACCAGGAATAGATTTTCCTTTTGAAGGGAACCCGGGATAGTGTAGCCTCAGAGATGTACACTCCCGGCATAAGGATTCATTCCAAATATTAATACCGAACTCACTCAATAAAAAAATTCAACCTAACTCTTAAGCAACAGACTTTAGCTGTCCTTTGCGGACAGAAATATTATGACATACAAAACAAAAGACTACGGGAAAAAATCAGTAGAAGCTCATAAAAAATATGGTGGAAAAGTTGCCATTCACTCAAAAATGCCGCTCGACACACAGGAAGATTTAAGTATTGCCTACACGCCCGGGGTAGCTCAGCCTTGCCTTGATATTTCAGAAAATGCTGAATTGGCTTACGATTACACTTCTAAACAAAACACTGTTGCCGTAGTAAGTGACGGATCAGCCGTTTTAGGCCTTGGGAATATTGGCCCGGAGGCTTCTATGCCTGTGATGGAAGGAAAGGCCGTTCTGTTCAAAAAATTTGCTGACGTTGATGCTGTGCCGATTGTTCTGTCATCTCAGAACACAGAGGAGATCATCACGGCTGTTAAGATGATTGCACCAACTTTTGGAGGAATCAACCTTGAAGATATCTCTGCTCCGCGATGCTTCGAAATAGAGAAGCGACTCAAAGAAGAACTGAGTATTCCTGTTATGCATGACGATCAGCACGGAACAGCAGTAGTTACACTCGCCGGAATCATCAACGCTCTTAAAGTAACGGGTAAAAAGTTTGAAGATCTGAAAGTGGTGATCAACGGTGCCGGAGCAGCGGGCATGGCTATTATATATCTACTGAAAGAAGTTGGAGTGAAGCAGATTATCATGTGCGACAGCCGCGGGATCATTTATAAGGACCGGGGAGGCTTGACCAGTGTGAAAGAAGAAGCGGCAAAAATCACGAACGAAAATCAAATTAGAGGTGACTTAAGTGATGCCGTAAAAGAAACGGATGTATTTATTGGAGTGTCTGTGCCCGGCGTGCTCACAGCCGACATGGTCAGAACGATGAATAACGATCCGATTATTTTTGCCATGGCAAATCCTGTTCCGGAGATCATGCCGGCAGAAGCTGTTCAGGCCGGAGCCAGAATAGTTGCCACGGGACGTTCAGATTTCCCTAACCAGATCAACAATGTACTGGCCTTCCCGGGAATCTTCAGAGGCTTACTGGATGCACGGGCATCAAAGCTGACCAACAAGATGTATATCGCCGCGGCATATGCAATTGCCGAAGTTGTTAAGGAGCCGAATGAAGATAAAATCATTCCGGGTCCGTTTGATGAAGGAATCGCAGAAGCTGTTGCAGAGGCCGTTCGTAAAACAGCCGCGAGTGATTGATCCGATTCAGCTAAATTTTAGAATAAAAAAAGGCAGAGTTTTATTCTCTGCCTTTTTTGTATCATCACAATTTTTGAAAAACACTCAAAAAAAACTCGTGGCACGACTTCAAGTCGTGCCACGAGTAATAGCAAATAACATTAAGTCCCTACTACTTCTTAAACATCGTGCTGAATACAAAAAAGATATTCTCTTTTCTCTCTAACAAGCGACGTTTAAAGTACGGAAACCACATCGTGCCGTATGGCACATAGACCCGGGTATTATATCCATCTTTTGTGAGCTGCTCCATAGTCTCTTCACGAAGGCCATAGAGCATCTGAATTTCAAATCGTGCTTTGCCGATCTTTTTCTTTTCGGTATACCGCTTTACCCAATCAATCAGCTCATCATCATGAGTAGCGATTCGCGGGTAAGTAGTTTTCTCTAAAAGAACTTTAAAATACTCTTTAAACGCCTCTCGGATAGCCGGCATGTTTTGAAGAGCCACTCTTTCAGGTTCACCGTAAGCCCCTTTGCAAAGTCTAACATCAGCACCCAGTCCGGCAAGATCTGTGATATCCTCTTTTGTTCTGTGAAGATAAGCCTGAATGACAATGCCTACGTGTTTGCCATACTTTTTGAACGCCTCTTTAAAGATATCAATCGTCTGCTGTGTATAATCCGATCCTTCCATATCGATCCGAACAAAAGAATCCAATCGTTTAGCCTCGTCAAGTAATGTGTAAAGATTGTCTTTACAGTACTCACTGTCAATATCCAAACCAAGCATGGTCAGCTTGATTGATATAGTACTTTTCAATCCCGCTTCATGAATGTCATTTAGCAGCCTGATGTACTCCTTAACGGTATCATCCGCAGTTGTTTTCTTCTTTACGTTTTCCCCGAGAAGATCAAGCGTTACCTTAATTCCTTTCTTATTAAGTGTCTTAATTTTAGGAATTGTCGACTCAAATGTCTCCCCGGCAACAAATCGCTTTGCAAATACAAAAGGTAATTTCATGTCTTTTAATTATGGTAGATAATCGGTTCATATAATAATGAAATGAATAAACATAAACATCAGGCATTCCCTGATCAGTTCATTTTTTCCTTTGATTTTGAAACATCATCAATTTCCTTTTCGTAACAGAAATTAACATTGAACAAAAATCAAGAAAAGATGAAGAACATTATATCCCTCGATCAAAAACAGTTCTATTTAACTAAACTTATAATCAGTTCCATTATACTACTCCTGCTTATTCTTGGAATATTTTAAACGGACAATCCTATGACTCGGAAAATCACCCAGCTTCTTCTAACTCTTGTATTGCTACTTTTATGTTCACTCTCTTTAGCTTTTTCACAGAGTGAACAGGATGCATACAGGGTTGAAGTTTTTAATTCAACTGATATGCCTGAAATTGATATATCTACCTCAGGAGGTTTTATATCTGTTTTAGGGCATGATGAAAATGAGGTAAAAGTCGTTATGTACGTAAGACGGGGTGGAAACTACCTGTTCCCCTCAGATCATGATCTATCCGATTATGAAATAGATATCTCCCAATCCGGTAGTCGTATAATCGCATCCGCTAAACGGAAAAATGGTCTTACCGGGTTTTTCAGAAATAACAATATCTCCGTTTCATTTGAGGTATACGCTCCGGCGAACTCTACAGTAGAAGGAAATACCAGCGGAGGAAGTATCACCGTCGAAAATATTCACAACAATGTGAACATGAGTACAAGCGGCGGTAGCGTGAACGCAAAAGATCTAACCGGTAATATTGCACTCCGGACATCAGGTGGCAGTATTTCTCTCAAAAATCTGAACGGTATTATATCAGCCAGAACCAGTGGCGGTACTTTAAACATTGATGAGGTTTTTGGAACAGCTGATCTATCGACCTCCGGCGGTTCCATTCGTATTAGCGACAGTGGCGGTAAACTATCGGCAAGAACGAGCGGAGGCTCAATCAGAGCCGATTTGGAAGAGTTTTCAGATGACGTTGAATTGCGCACAAGTGGCGGCAATATTAGCATCACCTTACCCCGGACCGATCACTTTAATATGGAATTACGCGGGTTTCGGGTTAATACAGAGCTCCGTAACTTTACAGGCCAATCAGAACGTAACTCAATAACAGGGCGTGTTGGTAACGGCGGACCGCTGCTGGTTGCCCGCACATCTGGGGGAAGCGTATCCCTTGAGTATGAATAGGATACAACCATATTGGAAAAAGCAATTCTCTTAAAGTCTCTCAATTAAAAACTGAGAGACTTTTTTTATTTACGGGCTAAAATTATTTATTTGTTTGTGGACACACATATCTTTTTACTTTGACACATGAATTCTATTACTTTTGGTTTTGTAAATTTCAACACACTTACACGGAGACAATATGGGGAATGAAGAGACAGAACATGATGAGGAGTTTACTCCGAAAGGAGCTTTAGCATTTTTCATTGTTTTATTGGTATTCTTCTCAGTAGTATGGTTTTCACTTTACTTTGAACTTATGGGGAGGATATAAACAATGGATAAATCAGAAAAATTAGCACTCTCGCTTAGCGGACTCCTGCTGATTGTATTCTTTGGGGCAATTATGTACGCTGCTGTAGCCGAGGACGTAGATGTTCCAACCTGTATTACAGACATGGATCCATTTACTACAGATACGTTATTTCAAACGAGCGAAGACGTATATGAACTTCATATGGTTGCCAGAATGTGGGCGTTTCAACCTTCTACAATCCGGCTTCCCGCTGGATCTACAGTAGATCTTTATGTTACCTCTCAGGATATCATTCATGGTTTCAAGGTTGAGAGAAAGAACGTAAACCTCATGGCCGTGCCGGGAGCTATCAATTATATACGTGTAAAATTTGATGAACCGGGTGAATACTTTTTTGCCTGCCACGAATTTTGCGGCGCCGCTCACCACACCATGGCGGGCCGATTTATAATTGAAGAAAATGATGATAATGAACCCATAGGAGGTAAATTATAATGAGCGATTACTCATTCAGATTTACAAAATCATCCAAGTACCTGAACGCTGCCCTTATTATCATTCCTATGGTCCTTCTTTTTATCGGGGTTTATGGTGGATTGATGCAAACTCTGTTTAGGGCAGGAATCATTCAAAGCGACCCATTTGTTGGCGGTGATTATTACAAGGGGCTTACTTTTCACGGTGTTTTAAACGCAATCGTATTTACCACATTTTTTGCTGTTGCACTTGGTAATGCACTTGTTTCTTACTCCCTTAAAAAACAACTGAATACAAAAATTGCCTGGACATCGGGCATCATGATGCTTGTGGGATCGGTAGTAGCAGCCATTATTATATTAATTGGCGAAGCTACTGTACTCTATACGTTCTACCCCCCTCTTAAAGCACATCCACTGTTTTACATTGGGCTTACCCTTTTGGTAGTTGGCTCGTGGATAGCATTTTTCAACTGGGTACCCATGTATCTCGAATGGCGTCACGAAAATAAAGGCAAAAAAACTCCTCTTGCCGTAGTTGGAATGTTTACCACATTTATTGTTTGGTTCATTGCAACTCTCGCTGTAGCCATAGAAATACTGTTCATGCTTCTGCCGTGGTCTCTCGGTTTGGTTGACGAAATCAATATCATGCTGGCCAGAACACTTTTTTGGTTCTTTGGCCACCCTCTTGTCTATTTTTGGCTGCTTCCTGCGTATACGATGTACTATGTATTTATGCCAAAACTGGCCGGCGGTAAGCTATACTCTGATATGGCCGGACGACTGGTCTTTATGCTGTTCATCGTATTCTCCATACCGGTTGGTACGCACCACCAATACATGGACCCTGCCATCAGTTCGCAGTGGAAGCTGCTGCACGGAATCTTCACTTTTGCGGTTGCGCTCCCAAGTTTAATCACAGCATTTACACTTGCTGCTTCACTTGAACATGCAGGAAAACAACGCGGCAGCAAAGGATTATTCGGCTGGATGTGGAAGCTACCCTATTTCGAAAAAGAAAGATGGTTCTTTTCATTCCTCATAACAGGATTGATCATCTTTATTTTTGGAGGCATCGGGGGCGTCATAAATGCTTCCTATTCAATGAATACGGTTGTGCATAACACTGCCTGGATACCGGGTCACTTTCACCTAACTGTTGCAGGTCCTGTACTTCTGGCATTTCTGGGCGGTAGTTTATACCTGGTCGGACAGTTTCTTGGAAAACAGATTAAGCTGAAAGGCTGGGCGATGATCTCACCCTATGTCTACACTATAGGTTTGCTGATTATGTCGTACGGACTAAAAATTGGCGGACTGAAGGGTATGCCGCGCCGGACAAATACCGGAGCAACTTATGCTAACCCGGACAGCGTCTTATTTCAACCGGATTGGGTACCCTACATAGACATGAGTGTAATTGGTGGATCAATAATGTTTATTGGTATCGTCATATACCTTGTATCCTTTTTTACAACTGTATTCTCAAAGAGCGACTCAACAGAAGAAGGCGCGCTGATTACGTTCCCGATTTCAGAACCACTGCATGATGAACCTGCTACATGGCTTAGAAACTTCAAGCCATTTATAATTATGGTTATCATCCTGATTGTTCTTTCATATACACCGGTGATTTATGATGTTATTACAACTACATACGATACATCATTGCCATTTTCACCAAATAGTCCGGTACCACTGAGGTAACTGAATAATGTTCACAAGAAGAACTCTCTTCTACATCTTACTTACTATTGCATCGGGGATCGTGCTTGGCACTTTCTCCGGTTGCGATAGCTTAGCCGTTAAACAATCCCTAAGCGAGGACGAATTCCTTCTGGTTGATCAGGATAGCAACTCCGTCGCTTTCCCTGAAGCATACAGCGGAAACGTAATGCTGGTTGGCTATGTCTACACGCATTGCCCTGATATCTGCCCCATGATAACATACAACATGCGGGACGTTCAACGAGCACTCCCCGATCAGGATGATTTTATGCTGGTCAGCGTTTCATTTGATCCGGAAAGGGATACACCTGCAATCCTAAAAGATTATGCCAACAACTATCGCCTGGATCAGAATAACTGGAAACTTCTCACCGGGGATAAATCCGAGGTTGAATCTCTACTTGAAACATTAAGTATTATCACGGTCAAAACTCCAACCCGTTTCACCGACGAGGATAAACCGGTTTACTTTATAGATCATACCGACCGTGTTTCGTTAATCGACAGAGACGGGAACGTAAGGAAACATTATTTAGGAAGTGAGTTTAATGTCGATGAAGTAAAAAACGACATTTTAAGATTGTTACAGGATTCGTAGTTAATCTGCGAATGCTATATATTTTATTATTGTTTTCAATTAAGATCTAACCAACAATTAATCAATAAAGACTAAATATTCAGATGAAAAAAGTACTTATTCATTCATTTTTACTCCTATTCGTTGTTGCTTTCGCAGCATGCGGCGGAGGAGAATCCACCGAACAAGCACCTGCTGAAGAACAAGCAGCTGTAGATGACGGTGTACGTACAATTAACCTAATTGGAACTGATGACCTTAGATATGCCGCAGAAGGAGAACAAGAAGGTGTAGTAACCAACGGAACAACAGGTGAATTTTCGATCGTAGAAGCTATTGAAGCTGCACCCGGCGAAGAGATCAGAGTCAATTTGCGAACTGTAAGTGCAATGCCTCCAACAGCAATGTCTCACAATTTCGTTTTAGTTGAAATGGGAACAGATGTGGATGCATTTGCAAGAGAATCACTTTCTGCTCGCGATACCGACTATATCTCACCAAACTTTGAAGATAACATCATCGCTTCAACTGCGATGTTGGGCAATGGAGAATCCGACTCCGTGACGTTTACTGTACCGGACGAACCCGGTGAATACACTTTTATTTGCACCTTCCCGGGACACTATGCCGGTGGAATGGTCGGTAAACTGATTGTTCAGTAAAGTTTACAATTTCACATTTAGTAAAAGCTGTGATTCGAAAGAGTCACAGCTTTTTTTATTGGTGATACTGTTTTAACCCTTCATCAGGTTTCCAGTCTGATTCCGGTTCAAAATGATTATAGAGAAGTGATGATAATTCCCGAATGATAACCCAGCCCTCGTTATCATATTCGTAGCTAATATCTTCCTGATTTTTTGTAATAACAGAAAACAGATAATCACCCGAGGGTGCATTTACCAACAACACCTCAGATCTTGAAGCTCTTACAGCGCCATTCTTCGATGCAACATTAACCGTTGGCGGTATTTGAGATAGCGCTTCTCCATCCCAGTAGTTACGGCTCATAATTCTGTACATTTGTTCAGATGCCGTTTTACTAACCACCTCCCCATTGTAAATTCCCTCCACCAATTCTGCTATTTCGCGCGGTGTTGTCTGCCCCCATCCGTACATTTGAAAATCTCCGTCTCTCCCTTCTGTGCGAGAATTTACTCTCGTTGAAGCATATCCGTTCTCCTCCAGCCACCGGTTAATTTCCGTGCCCGTGCCTGCCAAATACTGATTCCAAAGACTGGCCGTGTTGTTTGACATGGACATCATCAGGTGAATCAATTCTGAAAGTGCCACCTCTGTACCGGGTATTAAATTACTGATAATGTCTCCCGAATATTCATAGGCGGGTTCAGGCCCATATTTCACTTCCATCTGATAGTCCAGTTCTCCCTGTTCAATTTTATCAAAGAGCTTTATCAGAATTGGAATTTTCACCATACTCGATGTCGGGAAGATCGTATCAGCATTAACTTCAAATTCAGCGCCGGTTTCCAAATCCTTCACATAAATTCCGATATCCCCTCTGAAATCCTGAATCAGATCCTGGATCTCCTGAGTCGGTAAGTCGCTCCTTTGGTAATCGTTACTGTTACACGAAATAAAGATTAAACACACTATAAAAATAAATCCGACTCTCACTTTCATAACTTGCCCGGTTAAAGAAGTTAATTTTTCGACTTTTGAGGTTTACTGAGATACTGCCAGAAAAAAGTAATCAACACCAGGTAGATAATCAGCGTAAAAAGTACTGCCAGAAAGCCCTGATTTACATCCGAAAAATAGTGTACCGGAGCATTAATCAGTACGAGCAGAGGAAATCCGAAAACCAGTGCCAGTCCACTGCCATAAACCAAATTAAAGCTCACCGGAGATTTCATGGTAGGATCTAGTATTCGGAGCAGAACCAGTCCCGACTGAAGTGTGCCGGTCATATTGCCGAATATTGCTGCAAATCTCTCAAGCCTAAACTGGTTAAAAGCACTTTTTGTCATTACTTCTACTAAAAACCATGTTGCAAGAATCGCAAAAACAGAGATACTTAGCAGCGGCAGCCAATATGTAGCTACAACTGCAAAACTTATGGCTGCAACAGAAGCAACAATCATAAAATCCATAAACAGGTTTGAGCACCGGGTCATCGTCGTATCATCGATGTAGGCACTCACCCGTGTTGAGTCAAAAATTTTCCGGATTCCAATAGCCAGGATGGCGGCTGCTATAAAGTGGAAAGACCAAAGCGTTGTGACCTCCTGCTCGGAGCCGATCCAGATAAGCCCCATTTCCAGAACTTTCAGGAAACCAAATGTAAGTATGTATGTGAATCCAATCAGCCCAATGTGAAACGTTAAAGGATTCTATCGATTCCGGCGAGGTCGTAATTTTTTCATCTGAGTTCGCAACAGGATTGTCCACCAGGCCTGTCATTACATCCTCTGAGAGCCCGTCCTCGGCTTTAACATACTTGGCCTCCCCATTTTTAATCCCTGCCCTTACAAGCCAAATTCCGATGGTATAGGCTGCCAAAAATCCGAAGGCCGCAAACGTTAATCCAACGATCCCTCCGGACTGAAATCCAAACTGCTCCCAGTTTTGCCCGATGGAAAATGCAATACCGGGATTCATTCCAAATGATAGCGGAGCAAGAAGTCCTATGCCGGCGAACAGCTCCGGCATTATCGAATAAATCAGTATAAAAGCAATGATTAAACCGATAATTGCCTGGACCAGGTAGGTTGCAATAAAAATCAGGCCAAACTTAACCGACGACAGACCCAATCTTTTTTTAGGAGCTCGCAAACCCAGTGCTATAAACAATAGCGCAAGCAGGTGATAGACATAAACCCCCAAGCGATCGGACGTTAACTCAATCCAGTCAAGTCCGTTCATTCCTATCAGCAACCCGACTGTACCGCCTAGCAGGTTTGCAGGGATAAGATACTTCTGAAAAATTGGAATTTTCTTTCTTAAGAGAGTACCTGCGATAAGAAGTGCACCAAGCCAGGCAAAATCCATAAAAAACTGACCAGCCGTAAATTCTAAATTCCATGACTCCATACTACAATTTCTTTACTGGTTTCTCTCCCGTTTGCAGTCTCCTTAAGTATCGCTGCCACTGAAGAGCACTCTGCCCTTCAAGATCAATTTGAAGAGTTACATCTGTGGTTGTGATCGTTAGTTTATGATTTTGCTCAATTGATGTATAGCGAATATCATCGATCGGAAGGCTAAAAGAATCTGAGCCACAATTTATTTCCAGACGATTATCATACAATTGAGTCGATGATCGCCCCAAAGTAAGCAGTTTATGATTCTCATCAATTTTAAACAGTTCCGCTCCCTGTTTCTCCAATACCAGATTTTCTTGCAAAAAAGTCATGGGCATGCCGTTTATTTTCTCAAACAGGTCAATCAGCGAGTGCTCTTCACCGTGAATATCAACCAGCCTGGATGAAGCATTCATTCTATAGTTCATAGATGATGTCCTGCTATAAACATGTTCACCGTCGGGAGAGAAAATCGCCCCGTTTTCACCTGTTTCCGGACATCTGTAAAGGAATCTTTCAACTCCTGCTGCAGGTTTTTTTGCAAATGGCGGACGTGCTTCTTCAGGAGAATTATATTCGTCAAATTCTATCTGCTTGCGACATATTTGAGCAAAATCTTCATAGCTGTCAAAATCCGATGCGTGAAGTGGATTCATGAATCGGAGTTCCATACTGCACTTTCGAAATCGATCAGCCCAGCGCGGCCATCCCAGATAGGAGCCGTGAATCTGCACCGGGTGAACCGGAATATTCATTTTCCAGAAAAGCTTCAGCGTTGTTTCTATGAGCGGTTTCGGTCTCCCGTCCCAGCGCCGGCCGCCCTCGGGAAATATGACAATCATCCGGTTTTGATCGATCATCTTCATTACGCTGCGAATAATACTTGGCTCCGGCACATATTTACTGGTCGGTACAATACCGATGCTGTCCATAAAAACCCTGGGGATGGTTTTATGAAACTGATCCCGCGTCATTACGCCGGCCGTCGGCTCCTTTTGCATACCCACATTGATTAAAAAAGGATCAAAGTAATTGGCGTGATTGCCATAGATAAAACAGGGACCGGTTTGAGGCAGATTTTCCGGGTTGGTAATACGCGGACTGAATAGATATTTCGTAGTCGGAATGATCGTTTTTCGCATAAAGGCGAACGACTTTTCCGAAAAACCGCGATCATTTTTCTTGAACGTAAAATCGTCTAACATATCCACACCAACCAATCCAAATTTTCTGTAATAAAGAATTTGCCTAACTAAAATTTATATCTAAAAACCTGAGTTCAATTAATGCTACGATGATTTAGATACATGAAAGTCCCCTCATTTCCAAGGAGGGGACTTTCATATCTACATTTCTGTCATCCTAAATAATCTTTGTTTCTATTCTACCCGCAAAAGTATGCAAATACTCTGCGAGACTCAGCGAATTCATCTGCGTAACTCTGCGAGAAAAAGAGCAAATTTCATACAAGGCTCCAAAATTCTTCAATTTTCCAAGAATCAAGTTTTATAGTTTAAACAACCCCGTCCCCTCCCACCGACGCAAAAGAACGCCGCATGGAGGGAGCTTTTGAACAAAGTCATCCGTTTTTGAAACTAAAACTCACACATCAGCAGGTCCATATTCATCACACCGCTTCCGATTGGAGATCCCGGTGGAGTATACGGTGCCGGAGGAACAGAGAAGGACTCAGCGTCACTCAGAAAATTCTCAATCATTCTCGAAGATTCGCTGTAATGAGCCTTCCAGATCATGTCGCTGTCGCCTTCCGCTTTATCGGCAAGTTGCCCCTGAATATGACTAAGCATCATTCGCGTCAGCGCCTGTACATCCGGTGATGCATTTTGATTACCGGCCAGCTGAATAAAATTGCGCAGAACAGAAACGTTAATCGCTCTTTGAACAGATCCGAGATAACCCTCTTTCTCATCATCCAGAATAGTGTTGTGAATCACTTCCATGATGACTTCATGCAGATCAGGATATTCACTGTTCCGGGCCGACTGAAGCGTTAATCTCGCTGCTCGTTCCGGATTAAAGATCAAAGATGCTGAGTGGCCTGCAGCAACTTCTGCCATTGCAATGGGATCAATAGCCGGACTTGTGTATCCCCTGAAATTCTCTCGGGTAGCCGACATTCCGGCCGGTTTCGGTGGTATCAGATCCAATAAGTGTTCCGGCAGTGCTAATGTTTCCGCCTGTAGTGTTTTCAACATCTCATCAAGTGCGGTGCGCTGAACATCAGCATCCACAACAGCCGGTCCTGGTTGACCGTCTCCACGCATCTGATAGGCAAAATCCATCCCGCCAATCAGCTTCACCGTAGCTTCGGTCTGATAGCGATGGAAAAGGTAGATTGGCACCAATACATCCCGGAGATTACCCATTGCGCGACCCATTCGAATATTTTTTTCTCCGAAGTTGTCCAGCGCGATCTTGCGAACTTCCAAAATATGATCCAGCTGTGAAACAACATCTGAACCGTATTCCCAAAGGTGAGCGTCCGGATGTGATCCGCTCTGAGGCCGGGCTACTTCATCCGACAGATAGAGATGCCCCTGATCAATCGTTTCTAAAATAATTTCTTCAAGAGCTTCTTCTTCATCCACATCTTCCGGAAAATCCTGATAGCCCCAGATCACAGCACGTTTGTCCCACTCACCGATTCCGATATCGTATGCGTTGGCAAGGCTAAGAGATTCATCATCCTCAATTGAGACCATCGGGTGAGGATAATCCATCACCGAAGCCAGATCGTTTACACTCGCCGCAAAGTTATGCGCAATTCCTAAAGTGTGTCCAATCTCGTGAGCCGAAAGCTGACGGATTCTGTTGAGTGCCATTTCAAGCATTTCAGGATCGGGCTCCGCACCTTCTTCGTACGGAGCGAGAAGTCCTTCAGCAATCATATAATCCTGACGGACACGCAGCGAACCCAGCAGTACGTTTCCTTTGATAATCTCACCGGTACGCGGGTCAACCACAGATGAACCGTACGACCAGCCCCGTGTTGATCGATGAACCCAATTAATAACATTGTAGCGTACATCAAGCGGATGGGCATCATCCGGTAAAACCTTCAACTGAAAGGCATCTTTATATCCGGCTGCCTCAAATGCTTCATTCCACCAACGTCCACCTTCCAGCAGTGCTGTTCGGACAGGTTCCGGAGTTCCATTATCCAGGTAAAACACAATCGGCTCAACAGCCTCACTTACGTCCGCTTCAGGATTTTTCTTCTCAAGCCGATGGCGAACAGCATATCGTTTTGTCATATCCTCACCGATCGGTGTGCTGTAATCTTGGTAGCTGATTCCAAAAAAACCGGATCGGGGATCCAGTTCACGCGGTTGGTATCCGTCATCCGGCAGTTCTACAAACGAGTGATGAAGCCTCACCGTAATGGCATCCGCGCTGGGCGTAACTGATCGAAGATTCCCTCCGGCTCCTGAACCGGTAAAGGTCAGCATTGTTTCGAACTCAGAGTTTTTCGGAAAGTTGAATGTTCCCGGCAAGTGAATCGCAGACCTAGATTGATCTACTGAATAATTTCCCTGATCACTTCTGCGAAGACGATCGGCAACTCCATGCGCATCCTGCATTAAAAAGTCGGTAATATCAATTAAAACACGCTCTCCTTCTCTTACTGCAATTTCAAAACCGAATAGCGTGGACTGCGCAAAAGCCTCCTCAATGGATTTCTTCTCAAGCCGGTTTTCTGAGGATGCCCGATAGTCGTAGTTTGGTTGAACCATCAATATTTTCGGTCCCACCCGGACAAATTTTACAATCCGTGTATTTCCGAGCTGGCTTCGGTCGAGGCCAATATCGTTAGACCCGACGCCCGCCGCCATAGAGTTGACGTAGATAAACTCCTGATCAAGCTTATCTATTTCGAGCCAGATTTTCCCGGTATCATCATCCCACCAATAATTGAAAAATCCCTCATATTTTTCCATTCCTGAGGTTTTTTCAGAGATCGATTCCTGGGCAACGGTAATTACGGGTAGTAGAAGAGCTAGCAGAGACAGTAACAGTATTCTTTTCATTCAGCAACGGTTGATTATCGGTTCCATTGAATAAACGAAATGTTCGCTGTATAGAAAAGGATGTTTTCTCACTAATCACAACTGTCCAAAATAATTAATGAGATCAAAAGAAGATGACGGCACTAAATGAGTGCGGAATAAAAATCGATTGACATTAAAACAGAAAAGCCCCGAACTGCAATGCAATCCAGGGCTTTTCACTTAATCGGTCAGATCAAAAAAACTATCTGGTAATAACGTTTTGGCTCTTACCATTCAGCAAGTCTGCTGCGTTTGGCTGTCCGTTCCGGATTGCCAATTCAGCGGCGGTGCGACCGTCCATATTTTTCAGAGAGGTATCTGCACCTTGCTTCAGAAGCTGCTCAATAATATGCACCTGACCCTGCTCCGATGCTACCATCAGTGCAGTATAGCCCATATTATTCTGCTGATTTAAATTTGGACTGTGCGCAAGAATAATCTTCACCATTCTTGGGTTTCCAATTTTTGAAGCCAGCATTAATGCTGTGTTCCCCTTTTCATCAACAGTGTTTATATCTGCACCCTCTGCAAGCAGAACGTTCAGACTTACAATGTCGATATTTTGAATCGCTTCAAGTATGTTGTCCTTTAACAACATCTGTAGTGTCGGCATGAGCAGTTCCTGCAACCAGTGTGAAAAGCAGTACTGAGCTCAATATTAATTTACTTATGAACTTCATTTTTCTTCTAAATATTACTTTAAGTTAGTCCTGATTTATTATCTCTTATGCCGGGTTTTTCACCAGTTGATTTTATTTTATTTGACCGGCCTGCAATTGAGTAGCATATAACGATTTAAAGATACGGAAGGTTTCACATTTAGAGATAAATTTTACCGATACAGAGAAAGTAAATCTACCTTACAGAAGGGGGTAAAAAAGTAAACATCCTGCGACTAAACAATTAAGTGAAATCGCCTTTATAGGAAAAAAGATTAAAGAAATTATCCTCCAAACTCTCTAATTGACAAAATATTTTAATTTTTTTGGGTGGAAAACTTATTTCTCTTCAGTCAATTGCGAATCAATAATCTCCAATTTTTTACCGGTCACTTCCTCGAACAGAAATCGCTTTCTCATAGCACCCCAAATCTCAAGATTTGGATCGATTTCTGTATCAATTTTCAGCTGAATCCGATCGTTACTTCTGATTACCTCAAAGTCTCTCACATTTTGAAAGTGACTGCGGTCCAATCCGTCTGCGACCCGCAGTATTGCACTTAATTTCTCTACTCTGGCTTTTACCTTCTTATTTAGCTTTTTAAAGTGGGAATGTCTCGATTTTGGAGTCGACCTCCGATGGTATCGGGCAACATTTGCCATAATATCAATCTCCTCTTCTTTGAAGCCCTTCAGATCTGCATTCTTGATAATATATAGCGCATGTTTGTGATGTTTACGGTGCGAGATGTAATAACCGATATCATGCATGAATGAGGCATACTGGAGTAGCTCGCGGTCTTCAAATTCAAGATCCAATTCATCCTTCAGCTCATCAAATAACTTTAACGCGATCTTTGCTACATGTGTGGAGTGATCTTCGTGCCAGTCGCATTTGTGAACCAGCTCCAATACACTTCTTTTGCGCGGACTCTCATCCAGATGTATCCGAACACCTTCGCTCATCTCTTTTTTGATGTAACGAAGTACAATTCCCTCCCTGAGAGCTTGTGAAGAAATCTTTACGCGTTTGATCCCATACTTTTTCAGGATATAGTGGACAAGTACCAATCCGGCCGGCAGAAGATTGATACGCTTTTCATCCAGCCCCTTCAAATTTGCGCGCTCCTTTTCATCCAGATCGATTACATCATCATAAAACTCAAAAAACTCCTTTGCCGTAAACTCAAGCTCGTTGACTGTTAAATTTGGTGTTTTGTTATTTCTATGCGCAATCATCAAGCCGATATTCTCCATCGTACCGGATGATCCGATCAACATAGAAGAGCGATGCATGGCAAATGCTTCTGCTACATCAGCGAGCTGGTTGTCGAAGTGTTTTCTGAGCGCATCAATTTCTTCCTGCGTAATGGGATCATGATCAATAAACCGGGCCGTCATACGGGCTACTCCGAGTTTCTTACTGCTCAGGTGATGAAATTTCTCCTGATCGGCCAATATAAATTCAACGCTGCCTCCGCCAACATCCATAATAACCGCAGGTTTATCCGGCATCCTGATTCCGTGCTGAACCGCAAGACCTATCAGTTCCGCTTCAATCCGGCCGGGTATGGCGTTAATTTTCACACCTACCTCATCGATGGCACGCTGAATAAAATCCCCACCATTTTCGGCCTCCCGAATAGCGCTTGTTGCATAAGCTAAAATGGTTTCAGCCTGCTGATTTTCTGCAAGTAGCTTTATCTTTTTTAAAGCATCAATTCCGCGATCCATCGCCTCATCGGAAAGCCTGTCTCCCAATCCTTTTTCAGCCAGCAAAACCATCTCCTTTAGCTTGTCTACCGTATAAAAACTACCGTCCGAAAAGATCTCAACAATCAGGGCATGAAATGAATTTGTCCCCAGGTCTATTGCAGCAATTCTCTTTACAGGCTGTCGCGGTAATGATTGATTCATCGTCTGTTTTTCTTTCCTTATCTTACTTATCGTTGAGAAATAATACAGAATGTGTACGGCAATTTCTTTAAAAATTGGAATTCAACACAATGACAGACTTCTTACAATCTGATCAGCAAATTCATGCAAACGGGTTTCAATCTGCGCCGTGGTGTGTGAACGGACATGTTCACACTATTCTCTGCTCACTTTTTTTTCAGGCTCCTCATATTCGGGCAGAAGAAGTTCGAATTGACACACCGGATGGAGATTTCCTGGACCTGGATGTAACCGAATTAAGTGAGACATCTCCTGTTGCGATACTGTTTCACGGCCTGGAAGGCCACGCAAGAAGATATTACATCAAGCAACTGGCTGAACACCTGCTTGAAAGAAACTTCAGCGTAGTTGCCGTTAACTTCAGAAGCTGCGGTGGCATTATGAACCGGAAGAAACGATTCTATCACTCCGGAGAAACTGAAGACCTCCACACTGTTTTTGAATGGGTTGAACAAAACCTTCCAAATGCGGAATACTATACGGCGGCCGGTTTTTCACTGGGGGCCAGCACTCTGTTAAACTATCTGAACAAACACGGCAAGCACCATATGCTTGATAAAGTTGCCGCAATCTCCACACCTTTTGAGCTCAAAAAAGGATCATTGAATCTCGAAAAAGGTTTCAACAAACTCTACTCAAAAAGCTTTCTTGTTACCCTTGAAAAGAAGCTGAAAATAAAGAAAGAGATGTTTTCCGACCTTCCCGATTTTACAGGAAATACATTGTATGAATTTGACGATCAGGTAACCGCCCCTATTCATGGCTTTGAGAGTGCCGATCACTACTACGGAAGCTGTTCAAGCGCATTCTTTATGGATAAAATCAAAACAAAAACTTTACTCATACATAGCCAGGACGATCCTCTTTGTCCGTTTGAATGGACACCGGTCAACGATATTCAAAAAAATTCAGTTTTATCATCAAGCTACCCGAAAGAAGGTGGACATGTTGGATTTTGGAGTATTCCGTCCGGATGGATCAATAATGTCATTGGTGATTATTTTGCTCTGTCGCCTCATGATAAACAAGCTTAATTTATAAGCTGCAAACAAATACATTTTTCAAACTATCACTTACCTATGGTTATTATAATCGGTTCAGGCCCAATCGGACTGGCCACAGCAATTGCGTTAAAACAAAATGGAATTAAATCATTAATTATTGAACGGGGTTGTTTGGTGAACTCTATCTACAACTATCCCACCAATATGACCTTCTTTTCAACTTCGGATAAGCTGGAAATCGGAAATATTCCCTTTATTTCTCATGGATCAAAGCCCACACGAAAAGAAGCTCTTGAGTACTACAGACGCACAGCCGAACATTACGATCTAAATGTAAATCTTTTTGAAGAGGTGAAAAATGTGAGTGGCGAAGACGGGAATTTTGAAGTGGTCACTACAAAAGATACCTATTCAGCCCAAAAAGTTGTGCTGGCAACAGGATTTTACGGCAAACCAAATATGATGAATGTTCCCGGTGAGGAATTGCCGAAAGTACTTCATTACTACGATGATCCTCACAGATATGCCTGGCAGAATGTTTTAGTGATTGGAGGCGGGAACTCGGCTGCTGACGCCGCTTTGGAAACCTATCGCTGTAACGCCAATGTTTCCATTTTGGTGAAACACGACACGCTGAAACCTTCCATCAAATACTGGGTGAAACCGGATATTGATAATCGAATAGAGGAGGGATCTATCACCGGTTACTTTAACTCTGAAGTTTTAGAAATACGGGAAAATGAGGTCGATATTCGTACACCTGACGGGAAAAAGACCATCCCAAATGATTTCGTTCTCGCGATGACCGGCTACCGGCCACACTTTGACCTCATGAAAAGTATGGGCATTGAACTGACTACAGATGAAAAAAAGATGCCGGTTTATGACGAAAAAACTTTAGAAACCAATCGGAAAGGAATGTACGTTGCCGGTGTGGTTTGCGGGGGAATGGATACCAGCAGTCTGTTTATAGAGAACAGCAGAATTCATGCTGAACATATTGCCGATCATATCAAGAAGAGCATATAAAAAAAGAGGGCAAGCTACTCATATCACGCCGCTACGACCTACTACCGCTGCTGCCTTCCGACCCTGACGGAGTTCATAGGGAGCTGGCTGTATGAGACTTGCCCCGAGTCATAAAGATAAGGTCTTTAACACTAAATATAAATGACAAATTGTAAGAAATTTACCGCTCAATAACACCATTCCAGTCGTTTTCAGGAGGATTATCGATTAAGTCACGACATAGTTCAGCATAGAAAAGAGAAGGGTTGAGATATTCACTTACTCGAAAATTCTCAGATTCTTTTGAGCTCAACTTTTCAAAAATGGCGAGCGCTTCTTTAAATTTTCTGTTGAAGTAAAAGTGCAGGGCCGTTTCAAACTGCTTAATCAGGCTTAAAGACGATTGGTCAAGTTGGCCGGAAAACCCAACAAGCTCATACAATAATGCAGATTTGTACCGGCCTTTTACACGTACTTTTCCAAGCTGCCTGAATACAAACTCCCCGGTCGATTCTGCCTGCTGTTTTGTACTCTCAGACACAATAGCATACACCCCAAAAATCTTACAAGCCGATTCACACCTTGCGGCCAGGTTCACATGGTCTCCCATCACGGTATAATTAAATCGCCTTTCTGATCCCATATTACCGACCAGCATAAGTCCCGTATTAATCCCATACCTTGTTTTAAATTGTATCCCGTCAACCCCGTATGATGTTTTTTCCCATCGTTTTTCAACTTTCAAAACAGTTCTGCATGCACACGCTGCCTGATTTTCGATAGGAACCGGAGCTCCGTAAAAAGCCATTACCGCGTCACCGATAAATTTATCCAGTGTACCTTTTTCTTCGTTAATTACTTCCGTAAAAGTATTCAGATAATTATTGATCATGGATACCAACTCAGTCGGCGCGAGTGACTCTGAAAGGGTTGTGAAATTTTCGATATCTGAGAACATAACCGTCAATTCATCTTCCCTTCCGCCCAACGTATACTCAATTTCATCGGAAATCATTTTATCAACCAGCTCAGGAGATACATAGGAGGAGAACATCGACTTAATTTTTTTCTTCTCTCTTTCCTCGTAAATCACGTTATGAGTCACCGATCCTGTATATCCAACTACGACTGCCAGCAGGACTGGCACAATCGGTATAAAAAGACTACCGTAAATAAAAAACAGTGCGGCTGTAGTAATCCAAATAAAGCCAATAGTCAGCGCCATAATTAATCCCGACCATCCTACAAACCTTGATGTTAAAAAATAGCTCACTACCAGTAAAATCATCGTAAGAAGTAAGCTATTCAGCCTTCCAACTTCCTCCAGGAAGTCTCCGCTCAATATAGTTTGAAGGGCATGCGCATGAATCTCAACCCCTGCCATTGAATATTCACCGCTTCGGTCGGGATATGGCACTGAGTGGAAATCTTGCAGCTCGGGCATTGTGGTTCCGACCAGAACAATTTTATCCTTTAGAATATCTTTATACAAGATACCGTAATCCGGATCGTCGAACTCATTAATATCAAAAGCCTCCATTTCGGTTCTGGTTACAAAATCCGCATCATCGATAACCGACTCAAATCCCACATATTCAAAAGAGCGATACCCTCCGTGATAGTTAATAAGCATTCGGTTCTTTTCCGTTTTGGGTATCAATTGATTTCCGGCCACATACACTTCCTCCCTGTTTTCCAGGTTAACGTCCTTCCCAAAAATCAATGGAAGAATCTGAATCGAAAATGAATAGTAGGTTTCATTCAAATAGTTGTATTGGAACGGATAGCTTCTAATAAACCCATCCAGATCGGGCCTCATATCTACAAACCCAATTCCCCACGGGGTTGCATCCAGAAACATTTGTCTTGGAAATGAAGGCGTTCGCTGGTCTGCAACCACGCCGCCTAAAAAACGCCGTTCAGGTTCTTGTCTCACCCGGCCTGAAAAAATAACATTCCCGGCCTCTTCAACTGCTTTGGCAAATAGTGTATCGTTGTTCAGGTCGTAAAGATCAGGCTGGTCAAAAAGGATATCAAAAGCGATCACTTTGGCACCTGCCCGATTTAAATTTTCAATCAGATTCGCATAAACATAGGTTGGCCAGGGGTATTTATACGGAATTTCATCGTCAGCCCTTGAGCTTATCTCAACAATTACAATATCACTTTCTGACAGATCAATCGGTCCTCTCAATTCGAACAATAGGTCTCTCGAATTTAGGTCTGCTGTTTTGATAGGGGGCAAAAAGAAGATCAAAAGCACCAGCAGAGCAGCCAAAATAAGGGTCAGAACTGATGAAAGAGTTTTGCTCATTGGTAGTTTTAAAGTCTGTGGATGTAATTTAGCTGCATTATACGACCATTTGGCAATGCTGCAAAATCAGATCCATACCTATAATCACCTGAACAGTATCCCATAGAATGCAGCGATCCATTGTAATATACTGACTTCTTCCCCGCCATTTCGACTTTTCCGGCAAATGTTACTTTATGAATAAGAAAATAAAACTATATAACATTGGTGATGTTTTATCAATCCTAAAAGATTAGAGCGACACTTCAATTCTTTGATGATTCACTGATAACAGTTTGAACTTTTTAGACTAACTGTTTTTTTGAGAATTTCTTTTCCGGATTCTTAATTTTGAGAAAACGATGGGTCTGCAGGAACAAGAATGGAAGAAAGAAGTATACAATACAGCTTTACAATAGACGATTAAGTATGCTTTTTTTCAGAAAAAGAAGTGTACTTTCTAATAATCGCTACGCATGCAAAACAGAGAAACATTTATGGGGATAACATACGATGATCCAAGGTTTAACAAACTAAACGTTTGTTTTCTCTGCAATCAAATACACATAAATAATTGTCAAAAAATGTGGAGCTACGGGGATTCGAACCCCGGACCTTCGCGCTGCCAGCGCGACGCTCTAGCCAGCTGAGCTATAGCCCCGTCGAGGCAGAATATATCATCTTTCTCAAGCATTTGTCAAAAAACATTTTTGTTTGCGATTGATGGTTATGTATTTTTTGTTAAATGAATAATATCTAACTTACAACCTCACACTAACTGTACAGGAGAATAACAATGTTTAAATCACCTACTTACTTAATTATTGGGTTACTTGCCTCAGTGCTCGTATTTCAAGCCTGCGGTACAGGAGAACCTGAAGGAGATCCTGATCCACTAACACTCGAATATCTAATGAGCCTTTCTGACGAAGAGCTTATGGAACGCGACAGTGATGGAGATGGCCTATCCGATTACGATGAAATTTACGTTTACGGAACAAGTCCGCTCAACGCCGATACTGACGATGACGGTCTTACCGACAACGATGAAGTAAATACTTACGGAACAGATCCACTGAACATGGATAGCGATGAAGACGGACTCTCTGACGGAGATGAAGTTAACGCTTACGGAACTGATCCTCTAAGCCAGGATACTGACGGCGATGGTCTCTCCGACGGAGATGAAGTTGACGAGTATGGAACTGATCCGCTTGATCCGGACAGTGACGGTGACGGACTCTCTGACGGTGACGAAGTCAACGAATATGGAACAGACCCACTCGCACCTGATTCAGACGGTGATGGATTTACTGATGGGCAAGAGATCGAAATGGGAACAGACCCAGTCGATTCAAATGATCCTCCTTTCATCGAAGAACTGAATACAATCAACTTTAACTTTGACCGATCCGACATCCGTGACGGCGACGCCAGACTATTGGCTGAAAACGTTGAGATGTTGATGGACGTTGAGGCATTCAGAGTTCGTGTTGATGCTTACACTGACCATGTTGGTGGAGATCAGTATAACTTAAGACTCAGCTTGAGAAGAGCGAATTCTGTTGTAGATTTCTACAAAAACAATGGTATTGCAGAAGATCGTATCGAATCCAGAGGCTTAGGAAAAGCTCCGGTTCGATGTGCTGAAGCTGAAATGGATACAAATACTCCCGGTTGTGAGAAGAACCGACGAGCAGAGTCTTATCCTTTGAATCCATATCCATTTTCTCCAAGAAACTAACTAATCATAAGTTTCTACAAACTAAAAGCGGGCTGATTAAATCAGTCCGCTTTTTTTATTTCCCTCAAAATTCAAAATATCTCCCCCTATTTGCCGGAATATTTAAAAGTAACGCGGCACACTAAAACCTATAAAATGACCCGGTGAGTCCAGTCGCTTGGCAAAATCAAGTCGCAATATTCCAAATATACCATTCAAACTGATTCCGGCTTCGGTATGAATTCCATCCGTATCCATCATTAGAAAGGAAGAGTTATCGTTTAATTCCGCAGAGCCAGCACCGCCAAAAAGAATAATACCCCATCCATTATCCACAAAATAATTCAGATCAAGCAACTCAAATGGAATCGTTCTGAAATTGTGCTCAACTGAGATCACTCCGTACTTATTTCCAACATATGGAAGAAATGCTCTCGTTTTTAAAACTGAAAATGGAGTAAATCTGGACAATGATCCATCTACTACACCCAATTTTTGAATCGGAGCTGAACTTTCTACAATTCCGCCTGAGAGATGAATATCAAGAGTGTTCGCAAAAAACCTTCTCCTGTAGAACGTTTCAAAATTCCAGTCTACACTCATCCGGATAGACGAGTAATCAAAATCACTCCCAAATTCAGGCCGACTCATTTCTGCAGTCATTTTAATTTGTCTTGAGCCGGCAAATCCAAAGTTTCGATCTTGCAAGTTGTAGCCAATGTTTACAGAAAGAGATCGGTTCGTTCCCTCTTCAATCTCAGGATTTACTCTTCGGATATTCTGCCAGCTAAATAGTTTGAAATCTATTTCATCACCCGCACTGAATGAACGATGAACTTCGTGATTTCCTGAAATCTCCAGATCTACTCTCTTTATGATATTCGTAAATTTTAAACCCGCAGAGACCTCTTCATTTCTGAAGTAGTTAAAATAATCATCCCCACCAAGCAATGTTACAAAGCTGTTCATCCCGGTAGAATAGACAACGGAGCTATACTGAGTATCCGTGCTGTTTTGGTATGATAGCAGCGCGGTTATTTCCCTGTCCTCAAACTGAACTACTCTTTTTTCAACCTCTGCTCCATAATCCCAATCTTTGGTATTAAAACTATATCCGCTGAAAAACTTTGTATTCAGACCTATATCTGCAGCTCTTTTTTGATAGTTCAATCCAAGATGAACTCCTTCCACTCGGTTATAGCGTCCACGAATACCTATTCCTGCCGGCATCCATTCACCGAATCTTGATAAAAACCCGGAGCCTTCACTTTCATCACTATCATCAACCATTCTGGCCAAAAAGCCTTCCGGCCTGAATGCATCTTCAATTGTTTTAGTACTGTCGATGGTCTCATAAGCCAGTTTTTCTTCTTCAGTTAGTGGGATTTCATTCGTCGGAGCTTCGGCAGCAGAGACGGTGTCAGCTTGCGTGAGAGAAGTCTGATCCTGGAAAATAGAGTCGGGCAGTGAGATATTTACTTGATAATCCGATATCCTTGAAACCTGGCTAAACTGAATAGATGGAAATTGCAGGCCAACCATACCTATTCGAATACGACCCTCTATTCTCATATCCACTGGGAACCAGAAATCACTCCCGTAATTGCTGAATTGCTGTTTGTACGACAGATTAAAATCCTGAACCGGAGGCGGAAAACTGACAACATCATTCGGTTTCAAATCTACATCAATAAGAGCGTAGTCCCTGCCAAGTACATAGGCTACACCTTCAAAAGTAGGTTGTAGTTCACGGCGCGGTTTTACCTCAATTTTATAAACCGGAACACCATCCATTTGAAGAATTTCAAGAAGTGAAAAGTGGTAAAAAGATAATGCATCCGGGTGCGTGATCCCCACAATGTTGTACCCGGCTATTTCAATGTTGTCGTCGTAAAAATTTGGTAAGTATCGAACACCGGCAAAGTTTTGATCTGCCGATAGGTTTGAGGTCTGACGTACAGATTTCTGAACTTCCCTGTGACCCTTGTTTTGATTCCAATAAAGTACAGAGCTGCTTTCAGAAATTGATACGATAGACGTATCGTTCTGTAGAACCTGACGGGTGTAAGCATCAGCTTGATAGGATTGCAAATCGGCCCGCCACAATTTCTTTCTTTCAATCACTTTCTCCATGATAGTTAGTCCCGGATCCCTATCGGTAACCACTAACTCTTCCAGTTCTGTAACGGATGGTTTTAATCGGACCGTGATGCCGGCCGGCTGAATATCTTCAATTGTTATCGAAGATCGCTCGTATCCAATATAACTTATAAGTAAAGTGATAGGCAGTTCGGCAACCGATATTGAAAAATGCCCTTCCGGATTGGTAATGGTACCCTTAAGAGAATTCTCAATAACAATGGTTGCAGCCGGAAGAGGTTCACCGGTTTCGTCGTCCAAAACAGTGCCGGTAATTTCAAACTGCGCATTAGTCTGGATTGGAATCAATAAGAATAGTAATGCAAATCGAAATAAATAGTTCAGCATCAACTTCCGGTTTATTAATCTTTAAAATGCATTACGTGGAAGTTGGATGCTTCGTTTCAGTAAGACTCAACTTTTTAAAACAAATCCGATTTAGGAATTGGAAACCGGCTAAGTAAATAGATAAAGTGCCACTAACCGATCAGAAAGTTTCTTTACGGATTGGTTAAAACAACTGCCGGCTCCAAAGGTTTCACCAGTACTTCATCGTTCGTTTCAAATAAAACTCTGTTATCGGTATGAACGATATATCGCTCTCCGCCGCATTCCACATGGTATGTTATATCATGACCTTTAAACTCACGACCTACAACTACGCCGCGGTTGCAGGTGTTTGTTTCACCGTTTGGACGCTCTATCGTCAAATGTTCAGGACGTATGGAACAGGTAACTCTTCCCTTTGCTTTACAATTGAGCTGTAGTGAACCAAGATTGGTTTCGATACGGTCGATGTTGTTAACGTCTCCCTCAAATAGATTTGTTCTCCCTAAAAACTGAGCCACAAATTTTGTTTTTGGCTTATAATAAACTTCTTCAGGAGTGCCAATTTGCTCAATTTTACCATCGTTCATTACTGCTATTCTATCGGCAAAAGAGAGTGCCTCTTCCTGGTCGTGGGTAACTAAAATAGCGCTCATTCCGGCTTTTTTGATAATAGAGCGAACCTCTTTTCTTGTAGTATCCCGTAGCATTGCATCAAGATTTGAAAATGGCTCGTCCAGTAAAACCAGTTTGGGCTCAGGAGCAATAGCTCGAGCCAGTGCAACTCTTTGTTGCTGACCGCCGGACAGCTCTGCAGGGCTTCGATGCTTGTAATCTCCCATTCCGGTTCTGCACAGAACTTCTTCTGCAAAAACCTTACGCTTGAACTTGGGCAGGTCTGTGAGTCCAAAGGCTACATTATCCAGTGCAGACATGTGCGGAAACAATGCATAGTCCTGAAAAACAAACCCTATCCCTCTTTTTTGCGGAGGTGTATGGATACTATCTGATGAGATCACTTTATCTTCCAATTTTACAGTTCCATTGTCAGAACTTTCAAATCCGGAAATTATGCGCAAAGTTGTAGTTTTACCGCAACCACTTGGCCCAAGCAGAGCAAAAATTTCATTCTCATTAACTGAAAAAGAGATGTTATTAACAACCGGATTCCCTTTTTCGAATGATTTTTTAATATTTTTGACTTCTAATAACATCCATAAACCTCAATCAGTGACTCTAAACAACCATTTTTGGCCTTATTTAAATTCAGTCTATTTAAATTAAGCATTTTTGCTGAAGCTTTAAAGAGTTATCCGTCAGAAATTTCCCATAATGTTGTTTAAGATCAACGAATGAATTAGTTTTTTGATAACTTTAAGCTACAGATAAATCTTCAAGGCTTTTTTAAATCCATTTAAAACATTATGAAAACACTATTATCCTTTATGGGAGTTTCAATTTTAGCAATTACCCTAATTGCCGGTTGCGGTCCCAGTGAAGAAGAGCTTCGCCAACAGGAACTTGAACGGCAGCAAGCAGAACAAGACTCTTTAGAGCAGGTCTATGAAGAGCAAATGCAGCAGATGATTCAAGACAGTATTGCCAGGGCAGAGCAAGACAGCATTGCTGAAGCAGAACGTCAAAGTCAGATTCAGTACAGCAGCGACGGAGATTATGCCGTTCAGGTTCAGTCCTGGAGATCCGAAGAGAAAGCCAATCAAGAATTGGAAATGTGGAAAAACCGGGGCTTCGAAAGTGCTTTTGTTGTTAAATATGGAAACGAAGAGACAGGTGATGTTTGGTACCGCGTTCGAATAGGACGTGTCGAAACAAAGGAAATGGCAGAAAATTTACAGGATAAGCTTTCAAACGAATACGATGCTCAATCCTGGATTTCTCTTTTGAACTAAATATTTCCTTGAAATAAAAAAGGCTCCTACATTAGGAGCCTTTTCTATATTCAGATAATAATAGTCAGATCAGAACCTCAGAGAAACGCCAAATGCTACACGGCTCACATTATCGAAATTGATCTGCTCTGATCCTGAAATCTGGCTTATTCTGTACTCAACAAATGGTTTAATCATAGGCAGAATGGAGAGTTCCAAACCTCCGAAACCATTCCAGAAAAGATTACTCTCATCAAAACTGAAACCTTGGTCTCCCTGGAAATTATAATTTTCCGCACCAATTCCCAGTCCTACATAGGGCTTCACAAATGCTATTCCAACACCCGCTGTCAAAGCCAATCCGTAATCATAGGCTTCAATATCGCCGCTATATGACTGCTCATCCGGAGTAATTAGGGCATCGTCATTAAAAAAGCTGAAATGTGCCCGCATGTTAAAATCAACTACGGGAACAGCAGATAAAACACTTCGTTCAACACGCAATCCAAATCCGTTTGTCGGATCTTCATTTCGGGTTTCGTAGCTGGCACCCAGCGACCACTGTGCGCTCGCTTGGTTTGTGAAAGCAAATAGAAACCCGACTGTTAGTACTGCAAATAGTAGCTTTTTCATAATGGTTCAATTTAAAATATTTGAATTAGTTCAGTGATAACTATGATTCTCTCAATCGTATAGGCAATCGCAATATAAATGTTTCATTTCCGAAAAGCCTGCTCAAAACTTAGGTACATATTCCCACTCTAACAAACTGTTATAATTGATTTTTAAGCCTTTTTCATGATTATTTATAGCGCTTTTCAATAATAGTTGTGCTTTTTCGATCATTTTTACTAATATTCTTAAGCGCTCAAGTAGCGTCTCTCTTGATGAATAGTCAGGGCATCACACCGGATACGTGTGATGCCTTATTTTTTGCAACCTGCCTGTCATTTTTTCGTAATCAATATTTGTACAACCCCTTCTAACTTCTATCTTTGAGGAACCCAATAAATGAAAGCACCATTGTGATGAAGAATTTTAAAATTAACCATCGGGAATCTTCGGGATTAGATGTACTGGATCTTCATGGAGAATTGGATGCACATACCGCTTCTCAGCTTGAAGAATCTCTGAAGCTGCTTATAGACAGCAATAAGTCGAGCATTATTGTTAACTGCAGTGAACTTGATTACATAGCCAGCGCCGGCCTTGGTGTATTTATGGCCTATATAGAAGATGTGCGTTCAACCGGAGGAGACATCAAACTTACCAATATGAACGAACGTGTGTATAACGTCTTTGATCTGCTAGGCTTTCCAACACTATATGATATTCTCGAAGACGAACGGGATGCCATTGAACAATTTTCTAAAGAAAATTAGAAGCTGTTGAATAAAACGGCCACATACCAAATTACAGTAAATGCCTCTACTGAAAACCTTGCAGAGGTGCGGGAATTTGTTGCATTGCATGCAAAACGTCAAGGTTTTACAACAGAGCAAATATCGGATCTCCAGTTAGCTGTAGACGAAGCGTATACAAATATTATCAAGCATGCTTACCAAAACAATAAAGACAAGTACGTTGAGATAAACCTCTCTTTTGACTCCGACAAGCTCTGCATCAGTCTGTTTGATAGCGGAAATAGCTTCAGTCCTAAAAATTACAATCTCCCAAATATTCAGAAAAAAATAGAGGAGCGAAAGAGGGGAGGAATGGGCGTTTATCTTATTCATCAGCTTATGGATAGTGTATCATACCACGCCAATGCTGATAAAAATGAAATCCGGCTCTGTAAAAATAGAAATTGAGAGAGATTATGGCTGTATCAGAAAAAGAGCTCCAAAATCGTTTTGAGATGAAAACTGTACTCGAGACGAGCAGAATGCTTATCGAATCTCGAAGCAGTGATTTTGTGCTCAACAATCTGTTGCTAATCATAATGGGTAAACTGCTTTCAGGTAAAGCTGCCATACTTTTCTTTGATCAGGCAAAGCAAATTTACAGAGTAGAAAAAGCTAAAGGGTTAAAAAGCATCTCCGAAGGTGATTTAATCGAAATTAACCTCTCTACATCCGAAAAATCTTGCTCTCATATAGACTATGACTCATTTCCCGATAAACTGCCTGCCTTAGCAGAGAACATGGAAAATTCGGTCTTTTTCCCTCTTCGAACCAGTAACCAACATATCGGATTTCTGTTTCTGGGAAGGAAAGCCACCGGGAAATCATTTTCATCCAGGGAGTTAGAGTTTGCCGAAAGTTTATGCATTATTTCATCCGTAGCACTATCAAATTCACTGCTCTTCGATCAGCTAAAAAACACCAACAAAAAGCTTGATCGCCGAATTCACGAACTTAATACGCTGTTTGATCTCTCCAAAGAATTCAACCTGCTTACTGACCGGGAGAAAATTTCCAATATTTTTAAATTCGCTCTGCTTGGCCAGCTTTTTATCCGGACTTTTTTCCTGATTTATAAAACCCCGGGCAAGGTGTCCATTTTAGCATCCAGCGGGCTGAATAAACCCTTCACTCAAAAAGAGATTGACACCCTTTTCAATTTATGCCCTACAGAAGTGCGATCCGTGGACGACCACTGCTGTGAAAAAGTGGCTACCCTGGAAACCAATCAGATTACCAATATAATCGGGATCTCAATTCAGGGTGAAAAAGTTGCCGTAGTCGGTGTGGGTGATCGTCTTAATAAAGAAGCCTACTCAGAGACAGACTTTAACTTTCTGAAATCTCTTTCGAACCTTGCCGTAGTATCCATCCAAAAAACCTATTTCCTTGAAGAAAGAATTGATAAGGAGAGAATGGAAGAGGAACTGGCGATTGCAAAATCCATTCAGCGCGGATTATTGCCCGATCCAGTCCCTGAGGTTAAAGGGCTTGATTTGGCAGCCAGCACGCTGTCGTCCAGAGAGGTTGGCGGCGACTATTTTGACATTGCTCCCACTCCCGATGGAAATTCAATCTTTGCCATTGGAGATGTAACCGGAAAGGGAGTGCCTGCCGCGTTGCTTATGGCGAATCTGCAGTCGATGTTGCACGTACTGTTGCCTGTAGACATAGAACTAAGTGAAGCTACTGAACGAATCAACGATTTGATTCACAAAAATACACCCATTGATAAGTTCATTACCTTTTTCTGGGGGAAGTATTTCCGCGAAAAAAACATTTTCCGATATGTCAATGCCGGGCATAATCCGCCGCTTCTGCTTCGCAATGGTTCTTCAAAGCTTGAAGAATTATCTACGGGTGGCTTGCTTTTAGGCGCCATGGAAACCTTCAGCCCATATGAGCAAGAGGAGATTCTATTAAAAAGTGGTGACCTGGTGGTATGCTATACAGACGGGGTCAATGAAGCCATGAACAAAAAGCAGGAAGAATTTGGTGAAGAGCGTTTATATCAGCTTATCCTTCAAAACAGGGACCTCAATTCAAATGAGCTGATGGAAAAAATCTTATCTGATGTCCAAGCTTTTGCAAATGATAAGCTCGGTGATGATCTGACTTTATTGATATTTAAAGTCAATTAGAACGGCTTCTTCCTATCATCGCATTGGATATGCTTCCCTGACGCTGGTTTTCGGCCAAAGCAATTATAGCCTCGTACGTTCTGTACCGGTTCATAATCTCTTTTACATACTGCACCGGCTCAATTCCCCGGGCAAACCCATATCGAGCATTTTGATAATAGCGCCTCTGCATCAGCATCAAGAGAGCATTCGACACATTTTCCCACTCATTTGGATTTTTATTCTGATCAATCACAAGTCGTCTTGCATCAGCCATATGACCCTGTCCCACGTTGTATGTAGCCAAAGCCATTTGCCATTGGTTCGTACTATCCATGTAGGAGTAATGGGAGAGATGTTCTTTAATGATTTTGGCACCTTCCTGAACATTTGTAACAGGATCGTAAAGTTGTTCATATTCCGTTTCCACAAACCGTGGGATAACCTGCATTAACCCGACAGCTCCCGCCCAGCTTTTACTATTAGGGTTAAAACTGGATTCCTGAGCAATCATAGCGGTAAGCATTAACCAGTCAAGCTCCATTGAATCTGCTACTGATTTGACAATATCATCATATGGAGAGATTATGCCAATCGTCTGATATTGCCATTCCGGGTTATAAAACTCCGCAATTTGTCGGCTTTCCTCAAAATAGCGTTGCCTCAGCACGTTCAGAAATGTTGAACGCCTTGGTTTTTCCCGATCTTCGGTAAATCGAAAATGTTTGTATAAAAACCGATTCATTGAAGATTCTAAATCGGGAGCATTCTCCCGGATTGCCCACGCAATCGTATCTTTTTCAGAAATAGTCGGCCCCGGAAAAAGTCCATCCATATACCGGTTGGCTGCGTCAAACATATTATCATCTGCTACAGTAGCCATTAATTCACCTTCGGCTACCTGCATGAGTGCTGCTTCTGTATCAACAGCATCCGGCATCGTGTTTATATTGATATCATATCCGCTGTCAATTAATTCCTGTAATCTTGAATAGTATGAACTGTTTCTTCTGACAGAAATAGGAATATCTGTTTCAGCCAATTCTTCCAATGTTTGGGGCTGGGCTGGCGCCTCAGAAGAAAAAACCAATAACTGATCAACTAGATTATATGGACGGGTAAAATTAACGATTTCACGGCGTTCCGGTGTAATCGTGTAATTTGCGGCTATCAAATCACCTTCACCGCTGTTTAACAGATCAAATGGGTTTTCATCTGCTCCGACTATTACAACCTCCAGAGCTAAATCATTTTCCCGGGCAAACTCTTTTACCAGTTCATACTCAAAACCAACTTCTATTCCCTGATTGAGAAAATAGGTGTTGGAGCTGTAGTACGTAATCATTCTAAGCACGCCGGATCTTTTAATTTCAGCCAGATCTCTCTGAACGGGCTCCAGGACAGAAACAGGCAGTGATTGCTCTGATTTTGAATCAGCTGCTGATTTATCCGCGTCGTCAGTGCTGCATGCTGAGAATAGCATGAAAGTAAATATAAACAGTGTCAGATATGACCACTGTTTTTGTCTTTTAAAGATTTTGTATAAAAATAGTTTCATTAATTACAGGTTCGTTCCTGTTTGAGAGTGGCAATTCTTTTATCTCTACTTATTTAAGAAAACTGCCACGGAAGCATGCTTACATAACGAAATTACATTTAAATACGTTTTGGCAAGCAAATTTCTTACTTCATAAACCCCTGACCGCTAATATTCTACGATGTTTAGGAATCGTTTATTGATTGCTATATCATTTTTCAGCAGAAAATTACCTCATTTATTTCAGAGGAACAAAGAAACGGCCTTACGTTAAGATTATCTAAGGCAGAAACAGCGTGTATATTATTAATTAATATCACTTTATCGTTTTTTTCTTCTGTGATCGATTCATCCTTTTAATCCAGGTTAATGTTACCCCAAAAACAATTACTAGCATCGCCACCAATGAAAAGCCTGAAGGTATCTCACCAAAAATAAAAAAGGCGGCAATCGCAGCAACAACAGCTTCAGATAAAACAAGAGTTGACAGAAGAGTTGGTGATATATATTTAACAGCATAATTCATAGATCCGTGGCCCAATACGGTAGGCCCGGCCGCAAGACCTATCCCAACTAAAACAGAGGTTGCTGTAATAGAAGGTATTCCACCCACCCATAAAAATGTAAGCACCAGGCATGTAACAGTGGCGTATGAGTAGACATAAAAAACATAGTCAATCCATTCTGTATGCTGTCTGATTTTTCGACCCAACATAAAGTAAGCCACAAATACCACGGCCGATAAGAAAGCAAGAGTGTTTCCAAATATCGCATCCGGAAACTGGTCCATCTGAGTATCATCTGCTAAGCCCAATAGCACCGACCCGGCAAAGGCTATTGTAACACCAATCCAAACCACAGGTCTGAATTTTGTTTTAAACAGTAAGCTTTCGGCAACAATAAGCATAACCGGATGAATGGTTACCAGCACAGAAGCAGAAGCAACGGAAGTATAGTGAAGTGATGCAATCCAAAGAGTAAAGTGCAGGCCCAGGCTAACTCCTGCCGCGATCAAAAGCAGATTGCTTATCCCTGCCGATTTAATTTCTGACAGCGTCATACGCTTCGGAAACCAGAAAGGCAAAAGCATCAAAGCTGAAAACCCGGTTCTCATTGCGGCAAGAGCAAGAGGTTCAACATCTGTGGCAAATCTTACCATGATGGGAGCAAATCCAAATGTAAGCAACCCAACAACAAGCAGTGTGACTACTTTTGTTAGAGGTACCTCGTTCTGCGGTGAGTTACTCAAATGAATTACCTTATGCGATCCATCGACTTAACAAGCTCTTCATCTTTTTTAATTAAACGCCCGGCTTGCCATAATGAAGCAAGTGAAAGTATAATTATGCCAGAACTGACAACTTCTTTCCATAAAAATTTACCAAAACCGCCTAAAGAAAAGAGTACTCCTAAAGCAAAACCCAATGCAACTATCTGCATGTATGTAGCAATTTTTACCCACTTAAGCTGATTAGACCTGTTTTTATAGAGGAGAATTGATACCGCTGCGATTAGCATGGGTAAGGTAAGCGAAAGGGCCATTCCCATACCAAACCAAGCAACAGGATCATTTACGGCATGACTATAAATCGGGGTAAAAAAAACAGCGAGGTTTAAAATAACAGTCAGAACTAAAAAGAGGGTTTGCGGTCTTTGAATCACGATTAGCTTTATATTTTTTGGGTTTTCAATCAAAAATAAGAATAATCAGACAGATCTCATTTTTTAAAATAAAACCTGCCTGAATTTATCAAGCTTTTAATGCCGAAATACGCTGAGAAAGCGAATCAAAAGCGGAGTAGAGAACCGGTACAACTATAAGAGTAAGGAAAGTTGCAAAAGTTAATCCGCTTATAATGGCAATACCCATTGGACCCCAAAAGGCTGTGCTTTCTGAGCCAAACTGAAAATTAGGATCGAAGTTTACGAACAGGTTAACGAAATCTATGTTAATGCCAAAAGTGAGCGGCACAAGACCAAGAATTGTTGTCAGCGCTGTTAGTATTACAGGTCGGAAACGAATCAAACCGGCTTCAATAATGGCATTCTTCTTCTGTAAACCTTGTTCAGTAAGCTGTTTCACATAGTCCAACAGTACAATGTTGTTGACGCACACAATTCCTGCCAGTGAAATGATTCCGATAAACGTCATCAAACCGAACGGAGTCCGAGTCAGAATTAAGCCGAGCAAAACGCCAATTAAGCTCAACCCAACGGCGACCATGATAATGAAGGGTGAGACAACACTATTGAATTTCGCCAGCATCACCAGAAATATCAGGGCAAAACCCACAAGGAGTGCGGTTGTTAAAAATCCAAAAGCCTCCTCCTGATCTTCACTTTCACCGGTGTACTCCATAGAATAGCCTGCCGGTAAGTTCTCCCTGTACTCACTCAATTGTTCCTGTGCTTTGGCCAAAACTTCCGGACCGCTAAAACCGGGAGCTGCCTGGCCTTCAACAGTAGCCGTTCTTTGCAGATTTAGCCGTGTTATAGATCCCAGTCCTGTTCCCTCCTCAAAGGTTGCTACCGAAACAAGCGGAATTGATGCCCCGGTTTGTGTTACAACATTTAGGTTGCGAAGATCTTCCAGAGACTGCCGATCTTCCTCCCTTAATCTCACCATTATGTCGTATTCATCTTCACCGTCTCTCCACTTACTGGTTTCCAAACCGTTATTCGCTATTCGAATGGTTTGAGCAATATCCGACATGCTTAGGCCAAACCGGCTGGCTTTTTCGTAATCTACCAAAATCCGGTATTCAGGTGTGCCACCGCTTACGTTGTTTCTAACATCCACAAGTCCAGGAATGGTTTGTGAAGCTGACGCATCGACAAGTATTTCCGTAATGTCTTCGGTAATTCGCACAATCTCATCAAAGTTTTCACCCGATACTTCAATATTTACAGGAGCACCGGTTGGAGGTCCCTGCTCTTCTCCCTCAATTTTCACGTTGATATCGGGAATATCTTTAACCACATCACGCAGTTTTGTCAACGTTTTCGCAGATGGTTCCGGGCGATCACCAAAATCTACAAGGTTTAGCGTTAGCCGGGAAAGTTCCGGGCTCTGTCCTCCGCCACCGAAAAACGGATCTCCGGATACACCTACGTTTGTCTGAATGTTTTCGATATTCGCTTCTACAAGCGGATCTTCGTCAATCAGATTGTAAATTCTATCCTGAACTTCTTTGGCAATTTCATTACTTGCCTGAACATTCATTCCAATCGGGCCCTCCAGCTCCACAATGATTCGGGCCGGATCTGTTTCAGGGAAGAATTCAACTCCCGTGGGAGCCAATCCAAACAGTCCGAAGATCGCAAGCAATGCGCCCATCACTGAATTCAAAAGAAGGGACCGGTTATCTGAAAGAATAATAGGTTTCGTTGATTTTCTTAACATTCCTAAGGCTCCGACAATTACCAGCAACAGAGGTACCGCCATTAAAACCAGCCAGACCATAAAACTAACCGAACCGCTTATAGAAACGAGCAATAAAATGGTTGCATTGAGAAGCCCAAGCAGTACGCCGGAAATAATTGAAATTTTACCGCCAATGAAAATTGCTTCCAATGAGTGTATCACAACCAAAATCACACCAATCACCCCAAATACTCCAGCAATAACGTATAAAATGGTTGATGCAGGAGAAAAGAGTCCTACTAAAGCACCCAGTGTTCCAAAAATAAGTCCCACGGTTAAACTCCCTAAAGCGAGCGTGTTCCGAAGCAGTGCGTACTTACCGGAATAATCTCTCTTTAAAAAAGTACGGAGCATCACTTTGTAGTATTTCAATACCCTTGGCAACGTTTTTTCCGTAAATGTCGCAGACAGGGGTTTGATCACATATCTGAAGGATAGGAAAAAGAAAGCTACAGTTAGCAGGGTAACGACCAGCGTTGTAAAGTTTGCCATTCCAATTGCTACCCCAAAAAATACGAGCAGTCCAATCACTGCACCCTTCACATAAACTGACACCGGTTTTTTCTCTTCATCATCAAGCCGCACGAGATATGCGGTGAGTACCGGATAAAGAACCAGTGCCACAAACAACGAACAGAGCAGAACAATAATGAGTGTAAGCGGCAGATATCCCATAAACTGACCAATAATTCCCGGCCAGAATGTCATGGGAATAAATGCTGCAAGCAGGGTAGAAGTAGCGGCAATTAGTGCGTATCCAACTTCGTCAGTCGCTCGCTTCGCAGCCTCAAAACGTTCATATCCCAGCTCACGATAGCGGTAGATATTCTCCACCACCACAATGGAATTATCAACCAGCAGACCAAGCGCAATAATTAAACTGAACAGAATGATAAAGTTAGCCGAATAGCCCAGAGAATAGAGAACGATAAATCCAACCAGAATTGATAATGGTACAGCCGTTCCAACCAAAAGCGCGTTTCTTACTCCGAGAAAGAAAACCAAAATCAATACAACAAACAGCATACCGCTGATGATGCTATTCTCAAGATCGGAGATAAGTTCGCGCACATCTTCACTCTGATCTCCTGTAATAACAACATTCGTACCGGATGGAACAGGGTAGCTCTCTACAATCTGAGTCACCTCTTCTACCGTATCCAATATATTGGCACCGGGCCTTTTCTTAATGTTTAGACTGATAACCTGTTTATCCTGAATTTCTGAATCATCCAGCTCAACTTGCCTGCCGTTTTCATCAACTTTATAGGCTCTCAGGCGTGCAAAACTCTCCCTGTCTTTAAAACCAAAAATAACTTCCGCAACATCCCTCATGTAAACCAGACCGGCACTTTGAGATTCCTCTCCCATCGGACGAGCGATGACCAGGTTTTCTATCTCGGCAGGATCTTCAAATTCACCGCTTACCCTTAGCAGATAGCTCATCATGTCTACATCCATGGTGCCACCCGGAATCGTTAAATTTTGACTCTGGATTGCGCTGACCAGCTGACCAAAACTTAGCCCGTATCCATTGAGTGCCCCAAGATCGACGTTAACCTGAACTTCACGCTCAATTTCTCCGACCGTTTCTACTTCGCGAACACCCGAACCTGTTTCTACTTCATCTGCCAGCCTGTCTGCAACTTCCGTTAACCTGGAAAGCGGGTAGTCTGCTGCAAGGTTTACCGTCATGATCGGGAAATCATCCAGATCAATTTCTACAATAAAAGGCTCCTCAGCGTCGGGCGGGAGATCTGTTCGAGCTAAATCAACCCGTTCTCTCACTCGCTGGCTGGCTTCGTTTAATGGCACATCCAATTCAAATTCAACAACAATACTGCTAAAACTCTCAAGGGTATTTGAGCGAATTTCCTTCACTCCGTTTATCCCCTGCAGCTCTCTTTCAATCGGCTGAGTAATAAGGGATTCCATATCTGATGGCGAAATACCCGGATAGATGGTGTTGACAATAAATATCGGAATCTCAATGGACGGATTTGATTCCTTGGGAATAGAACTGTAGCTAAATGCTCCTGCCAATATCAGTATCCCCGTAAGAACAACAATGACTGTTCTGTTTTTAAGTGTAAGCTCTGTTAGTTTCATATTTACAGCGTGTCAGATCAAAAATTTTTAACAAAATCGGTTTTAAAACGTTACAACAGGCCTGTCGGCAGTTTTCAGCCGTTCGGCTCTCTCAACACTGGTTTCTGTTGTCAGTATGTTCAGAGCATCCCCCTCGCTTAGGTTCCGAACTCCGGTTACAACCATCTCATCTCCGGCTGACAAACCGTTTGTTATCTGTATCAGTGGCCCCGATGCTGATCCCGTCTCCACACTTACCAATCGTGCGAATTTTTGGCCATTTTCTTCTTCAGCTATATAAACTGACTGACCATCTTCATCCCTCAAAACCGATGTTCTGGGCACAATAATTACATCCTGAAGCGTTCGCTGTTTCAACATCAAATCCACCACCATTTCAGGTTTAATGAGCTGACCGGAATTTTGCATTTCAATTTCTATGGCATATGTCCGGGTTTCCGGGTCCAGCACGTTACTTGCATAGGTAATCCGGCTCTCCATGCTATCATCATTTACGGTTCTGAAGTTTATCTGAACCGCGGAACCCTCTGTAATTTCTCCGGAGTATCGCTCGGGAACACCGGCCAGTACCTTAATCTGATCGGTGTTCACCAATCTGACAACAGGCATTCCGGGATTTATAAGCTCGCCTTCGCGGATAAACCGTTCTTCAATTCTACCGGGGAAAGGAGCTTCTATTTTAGAATCCTGCAGCTGCTTTTCCACTTGATTGAGCTGTGCACGAGCCTGATCACGCTGTGCTTTGGCACTGTTGTAATCCTGCGTACTGATAATTGAATCGGCATGCAGAGTTTCAAAACGATTGAAAGTATCTAAAGCGAGTTCATAGCCTGTTTTAGCTGCCTGATACTGAGCTTGAATCAACCGATCATCGATTTGTGCAATAACTTCGCCTTTTTCTACTCTTTCCCCTCTCTCTTTAATGGAGAGAATTCGTCCTGAGGTTTCAGAAGAGATCATGGCATCATCAATGGCTTCTACAGTACCTGTAGTCCGGACAAAATCCTCAAAACTGTCCGTTTTAATGATCACGGTTTCGACCGGCATTAACCGGGCACCATTGACCCCGTTTTCATCCACATTTTCTTCCCCTTGATCACACGATACAAAGGCGATTGCCAAAAGCAGTATTCCTGTTTGTTTAAGTACTTTTTTCATCATTTCTTTTTTCAACATTTTATTGTGCGTCTAATACCGGTTTGCCAATTGATTTTTCATACTGACTGAGTGCAATCAAATAATCGTACACAGCCGAGAGATAGTTAAGTTTACTTTGATCCAACAGGGATGAGGCTTGCCGCTCCTGCAGTGCCGTTCCGGCTCCTTCCTGCAGCCTTTTCAGGGCAAACTCATAATTGAGTTCCGCCTGCTCCAGGTTTCTTTCCTGACTTCTGATTCTCTTTAGCGATGTTTCCAGATTTTTAAAGGTCTGATCAATTTCCAGATAGACTGCATTTTTCTGAAATTCCCTGTCGATTTCGGCCTGCTTGATATCAATTTTATTTTGCTGAACCTGCATTCGAGTCTGGAACCCGTTAAATATATTCCAGTTCATCCTCAATCCAACGGAAACAGCCTCATTCCAATAGGAGTCATCAAAAAAGCTCCTGTCGGATGCTGTAAAGGCAAATTCCTGTCCCTCAACCGGTGATATCGCCGTGCGGTTTGACGGTACGGAACCGATGTAGGCAAGATTCGCAAATGCATTTACGGTTGGGAAATATCGAGATCGTGTTACTTCTCCTTCAATTGACCTTAGCTCAAGCAAGTTCGCCGTTTGTCTGACGTCTGGTCGCTGCTGTAAAGCAATTTCATAAGCAATCTCTTTATCGGCAAGATCCGGCTGCATAGACTCGTCGAACTCGAGCGAACCTCTGAGATTGATATCCTTTTGTGTCGGTATTCCAAGCTGAAGAGCCAGATTTTTGGCTGCCAGCTCTGCCTGATTTTCAGCTTCGATTAAGTTGGTTTCCAGGTTTACCAGTTCAACTTCAGCACTAACCCGATCGTACTTCGAGAGAACTCCGGCTTCTACCGATCGGCGGGTTTCTTCAACGGTGACCCTAAGCCTTTCTACACTGGACCTGAGTACATCAACCTGCTCTTTGGCTAACAGTGCTGAATGGAATGAATTTTTCACCTCCTGAACAACCTGCTGACGATCGGCCTGAACCTGATCCTGGCTAAACTCCCTGAATTGCTGTGCGGCTTTTATCGCAGAAAATGCCGCCCCGTTATAGACAGCCTGAGAAACTGACAGCCCAAACTGAAACTGGTTTTCTACCGCAAACGGATTTCCTCCGTCCATTCCCGGAGGAGTAATCCCCGCATCCTCATATCCCTGCCTTTGGCGATCCAGGTACTCATCAAACGAAATTGGATTGGTACCGGAATCTTCATCTGTTCTGGCTTGTTCGTTAAATGCGAGCCAATCGATAGCTCCAAACGATTCAAAAAGTCCCCCGGCATCTGAACCCGCGAAAGGGTTGGGGGTACGCAAATTTCTTGTGTAGCTCCCCGAAGCATTTACCTGAGGATAAACAGATCCCCATGCTTCGCGGATTTGTGCTTCGGCCCGGTCTAAATCGAGCAATCCCTTTCGAAGCAGGTGATTATTAACCAGCGCAATCTGAATTGCTTCATCCAGTGTTATTGTCACCGTTTCCCCGGATGTAAGATCAGCTATATCCTGCGCTTTCAATTGATTTATCTGCCCCGAGAAAATCCAAAGAATGAATGTCCCCAGTAGTATCTTTTTTGTCACTTTCATATTTGATTTGGGCGATTCTATTTTCGCAAATTGTTTAATGTCATTCCTACGATGGTTTCAGAAACTTGTTACAAGTTTTCTGACTGTTAGTCATTTTTCGATTCCACTTCCAATCAGATGAATGAAATTCTGTATCAGTGATTCAAAACTGAATTCAATTTCATCCATGAATTTGTGGTATTTAACCTTGTGCTTCATAAAGGCCATATGCATTACCCCTTTCGATGCAGCCCATATAATCAGGCCTAATTCTTTAGGATCAATTGTATCTTTAATTGATCCGTCCTGCATTCCAACCTGAAGTGATCTCACAATAAACGTCATAGCTTCAGACGCATTCTCTTCACACTTCTCCACAATCGGGCTGTTCGAATACTCTTCCATATCCAAAATGCTTTCGTAGTAGTTAAAGGCACTGAAATACAGGGGGTTCTTCTGAATGAAATTCAAATATACCTGGCCAATATTCTCAACCATTTGTAAACCATTCAGGTCTTTGGTCAGAACTTTGCCCATCTCTTGGTTTAACAGATTGGAACCACGTTCACAAATGGCAAGATAGATGGATACTTTACTTTTAAAATGCAGGTAGAGAGTTCCTTTGCCCAGCTCAGCTTTTTCAGCAATCTCTTCCATAGTTGCACTGTTGAAACCCTGCTCACCTATTATCTGCTCAGCAGCATCGATAATAGCTTCGCGTCTTCTAAGTTTTTCACGTTCTTTTCTGGATAATTCTTTCATGTATTTGACTGTCAGTCATATTTTGAACCGAAGTCATAAAACTATCATTTTTAGTACTCCGTTCCAATCGATTTCATAAATTATTTCTGTAAGATAATCTCTATCTTTGCCCCTCATCAGATACAACCATGGCGAAACTCAAAAAATCCCTTCTTACTGATCTCTCCCTGCTTTTTCTGGCGGTGATCTGGGGATTAAATTTTACCGTTATCAAAGCCAGTCTGGCTGAAATTGACCCTTACAGTTTCAACTCTATCCGTTTTGTACTGGCCGCCCTTTTCATGTGGACCATTATAATAAAGCGTAAGTCATGGTTTACAATTGATAAGAAAGACATCATACCGCTTGTCATTTTAGGACTGATCGGCAATCTCTTTTATCAATGGCTTTTCATCATCGGCATCAATCTGACATTTGCCGCCAATGCGGCCGTGATGCTGGGCACAATTCCAATATGGGTGGCTATCAGCTCACACCTGTTTTCTTTTGAAATGTTGAACCGCCTGAAAACTATCGGAGTATTTTTGGCCTTTGCGGGAGTTGCCATCATCATATTCTTTGGGGAAAATCCGGTCTCTTTTGGTTCTGATAACTTCACAGGAGATCTTACCATTATACTCGCCGCGGTGGTTTGGGCACACTACACCATCTTTTCAAAAAAGCACCTTACACGATATACACCTGTCCAATACTCAGCCATGATGACATCAATTGGAGCCATTTCGCTCACAATCCTGGCTATACCTCATTTTGGTGAAACAGATTGGGAGTCTGTTTCTATTGCTGCATTTGGAGGTGCTTTTTTCAGCGGCTTGCTGGCCATCGGCCTTGCCTACCTGATATGGAACAACGGAATAAAAGTTGTGGGAGCTGTTCGGTCGTCAACCTATCAAAATCTGGTACCGGTTATCGGGCTTATTTCCGGTGTTGTGCTTTTAGGTGAGAATCTGGAATTACTGCAGTACATAGGAGCTGCAATTGTAATTGCAGGAATATTAATTACCCGTCACGGCGGGCGCATTTCATCATAGCATCCGGCTTCCGCCGCTCAGCAGGTAAAGAATTGCCATCCGAACCGCCACGCCATTCGTAACCTGATTTAGTATTACAGCCCGGTCACTGTCTGCCACGAGGCTCTCCATCTCCACACCGCGATTGATCGGCCCGGGATGCATCACCGTAAAATTTGGGTATTTTTCGAGATGGCTCATCTTGATGCCAAATGTCTCATGATATTCCCGAAGGGATGGGAAAAGATCTGTTCCTCCGGTGATGCGCTCCATTTGTATTCTGAGCGCCATTGCAATATCACACCAGGCGAGTGTCTCATCAATGTCATACGAAACGTCTACGTCCATAGTCTCCACAAAAACCGGCATCAATGATTTTGGCCCGCATACGACAACGTCAGCACCCAGTTTTTTCAGACCGATGATATTTGATCTTACCACACGGCTGTGGGAGATATCCCCGATTATAGCCACTTTTTTACCCTTCATTTCGGGATAAATCTGCTGCATTGTAAAGATATCCAGAAGTGCCTGAGTTGGATGTTCGTGAGCTCCATCTCCGGCATTAATGATTGCAGCATCCACGCAGCGTGTTAAAAAGTGCGGAACTCCGGGACTTTCATGCCGGCTTACCACCATATCAATTTTCATAGAGCTGATATTCTGGATGGTATCCTTCAGGGACTCACCTTTTTTTGCACTTGAGGTTCCCGCAGAGAAATTAACTACGTCGGCCCCCATTCTTTTCTGAGCCAGTTCGAAAGAGAGCCGGGTCCGGGTACTGTTTTCGTAAAAAAGATTTACGATTGTTTTATCGCGAAGGGTTGGCACTTTCGGAACCGGACGATCCAGCACTTCCCGGAAAGTTTTAGCCTGCTCCAGTACGTATCTCAAATCATCTGCGCTGTAGTCTGCAAGCCCAAGCAGATGCTTTTGGTTGAATTCATAATCTGTCAATTTCTCTTTACTCATCCGCCCCTCCCTTCACTACAAAGACCGCATCTTCGCCGTCAAGTTCATTTACTTTTACCCTTACCTCTTCATCCTCGTGCGTTGGAACCGTCAATCCCACATAGTCGGCTGACACAGGTAATTCCCGGTGTCCGCGATCTATCATGCAGCAAAACCGAATACTTCTCGGCCGGCCGTACGCCATCAGCGCATCCATGGCGGATCGAACCGTTCTCCCCGTGTAGAGCACATCATCAACCAAAATCACATCCCGATTGTAAAGATCGAAAGGAATTTCAGTGACTTTAACCTCAGGCATTTTGAGCTTCGACCGGAAATCGTCCCGATAAAACGTCACATCAAGCACGCCAAAATCGGGCTTCGCACCAGTCTCATTTTTAATGATCTGCATGATTCGCCTTCCCATATACACTCCCCGGGTTTGCATACCAATTATTGCGGGGTGGGCCGGATCTTCGTACGGTTCGAGAAACTGATAGGCAAAACGCAAATAAGTGCGCTTCACGTCCTCTTCCGTCATGATTTTCGCTTGTTCCAAAAAGTTACCTCTGTGGGATTTTTGCTTCAAAATTAGTCAATGTCGATGTGGTAAACAATTTTGAATTCGGGCAAATCATAGCTCACAGTTTGGTGTTACAATCCTTACCTTTAGCGTTTTATAAAATTACACAATGTCTCCCGAACAGAATAAGAAAGTTTTACTGATTGTAGCGATTGCAGTAATTGCGTTTAACCTCAGACCCGCAATTTCAGCTGTCGGCCCTTTGATCTATGAAATCAGACTCGACACCGGACTTTCCAATACGCTTTTGGGAATGCTTACAACACTGCCGGTTCTGGCATTCGGCCTCTTTTCTATTCTGACTCCATTCTTTACTAAAAAGCTGGGCACCGAAGGTACCATGACGATGGCTCTTTTTCTGCTTACGGCCGGACTGCTAATCAGAGTTTTTCCAGCTCAAGCAGCACTTTTTGCAGGAACCGCCATTCTCGGCATCGGTATAGCGCTGGGCAATGTTTTGCTGCCCGGCATTGTAAAAAAGAGCTTTCCTAACAGGTACGGCCTGGTAACCGGAATCTATTCAGCCATGCTTGGAACAGGAGCTGCCGTTTCCTCGGGAATAAGCGTACCCATTTCGGAAGGCCTTGATTTAGGTTGGAGATGGGCTTTAGGCATCTGGGCTGTCTTCTCTTTTATAGCACTGATGGTTTGGCTGCCTCAAATGAAAAAGAACATGCCGGTGGTGGCAAGTCGCAGTTTCAAGAATGCCCTAAAGCATCTTACAAATTCCGGAATAGCTCTTAATGTTGCACTGTTTATGGGTTTGCAATCATTTACCTTTTTCATCATTGTTGCCTGGCTTCCCGAAGTTTTAATTGAACGTGGCATGGATACTGCAAGAGCCGGATTGATGCTCGCTATTGTGCAGGGTTCGGGTGTGGCAGGTACATTTTTAATGCCGGCATGGGCTTCCAGACGACAGCGTCAACGACTGCCTGTGGGAATATTAGTTGGGCTGGAGGTTTTCAGCCTATTGGGACTTATTTTCATCACCGATACCACATATACAGAATTTTGGGCATCGCTACTGGGAATAAGCCTCGGAGGCAGCTTTGGGATGGCTCTGCTTTTCATCGTTCTCCGAACAAAAGATACCGAAACTGCAAACGAACTATCCGGCATGGCGCAATCTGTAGGGTATACCCTTGCCGCTATTGGGCCTGCTCTTTTCGGTGCTTTTCATGATTATGTAGGTAATTGGACCACACCGCTTTTTTTCCTTCTAATAGTTTCCATCTTGAAATTCTGGACCGGATGGATTAGCGGCCGCTCTGAAAATATTTAAAGTTAATTTTTACTCTTATGAAAGCATTTTTCCTGGATCGCGACGGTACATTAAATGTGGATTACAACTATGTTCATAAGCCGGAAGAGTGGACTTGGTGTAAAGACGCCCTGAAAGCTATTCGATGGATGAACGAGAATGACTTCAAAATTATCGTAGTTACCAATCAATCCGGAATTGCCCGCGGGCGCTACACTACAGAAGATGTTATTCAACTGCACAAATGGGTGGATAAACAGCTTGAAAAAGAGGGGCTTCATATTGATGATTGGTACATAGCGCCACACCACCCAAAGTTTGATGAAAAGCCACATGATTTCGATCCGAACGACCGGAAGCCCGGTACCGGCATGTTTCTGAAAGCCATTGAAAAGCATGGGATTGATCCAGCACAGTCTTACATGGCCGGAGATAAAATCACAGACCTAAAACCGGCGGTAGAGTTGGGAATCAAACCGTTTTTTATCCGATCCAGACACGAACCAAATCAAGATAAGAAATGGCTGAAGAAGCAGAATATTGAAATGTTTGATACTCTTTATAAAGCCATTCAAACGATCTAATCCAAAAACTTAAACGAAATATTATTTTCCAAATCTGATCATAATCAGCAGTTTTCTGCGTATCATTAAGATTGATGTCTGAAAATTTCGGTCATCAATCAACGACAGCTTTCCTACAGGATGATACATGATCAAGATACCCATCAAGAAACAACCCGACGAAACCACTTGCGGACCAACCTCCCTGCACTCTCTCTACGAATACTATAAAGACCCTGTCACACTTGATAGAGTTATCGGTGAGGTTTTACAATTTGAAGAAGGTGGTACAGTTGGTGCATTACTGGGAGTTCACGCACTCTTGCGGGGATATAATGCCAAAATTTACACTTACAACCTTCAGGTATTTGATCCGACTTGGTTTGCCCTGGAAAAAGAATTCCTTATTGAAAAACTTCTTGAACAGCAATCCATAAAAAACAACGAAAAACTCACTATGGTAACCGAAGCCTATGTTAGTTTTCTGAATTTGGGCGGAAAGATACAATTTGAAGATCTGAGATCGGGACTGCTTAGAAAATATCTAAAGAATAATCACCCGATTATTGCAGGATTAAGCGCTACTTATTTATATAAATCCAAAAGAGAGTTTGGCCCGAATTCCGATTACGATGATATACGAGGCGAACCTGCCGGTCACTTTGTATTGCTGAGCGGATACGATCCTGAAACCAGGGAAGTGCAGATCGCCGATCCCATTAGTCTCAACCCGCTAGGGGAAGGCATGGTTTACAAAATGAAAATAGACCGGGTCATCAATGCGATTTTGCTGGGAATTATTACATACGATGCCAATCTTATCATTATAACACCGAAAAAAAACACCTGAGATCATGCGACAACTCATCATCGTTGACAACCCAAAAAGCTGGGATTTTGAGATCCCCGGTGTAGATGTCATTCCAGCAAAAATCTACTTGATGGATGAAGCGTACAGCAAGCTAAAACGAGCCAAAGTTTACAACCTCTGCAAAAGCTACAGGTATCAGTCCACCGGCTACTACGTTTCACTACTGGCGGCGGCAAGGGGGCACACACCTATACCCAATATTTTAACCATTCAGGATTTAAAATCTCAAACTATCATTCGTTTTGTATCTGAAGAGCTGCAAAAATTAGTTCAAAAAAGCTTTTCAGGTATACAATCCGAATCATTTATACTGAGCATCTACTTTGGTAAAAATCTGGCCAAGCGGTATGATAAATTAGCTTCACAACTTTTTAATCAGTTTCAGGCACCATTTCTACGGGCAGAGTTTTTAAAAAAAGATGGCGAGTGGACCCTGCGGACCATCCATCCGATCTCTTCGAGCGATATACCTGAGGGACACCGGGATTTTGTAACTACCGTTGCCCAGGAATATTTCAAAAAAAGAAATCGATCCATTTCAAAAAAACAATACATCTATGATCTGGCCATTCTGGTCAATCCTAAAGAGGAGTTTCCACCATCCGATGACAGGGCAATTCAACGATTTATAAAAAGCGCTGAGTCGATGGGTTTTTACACAGAACTTATCACGCGGGAAGACTACTCCCGGCTCAATGAATTTGACGCGCTCTTCATCAGAGAAACAACCGGTGTAAACCATCACACCTATCGGTTCGCAAGGCGGGCGATGGCAGAGGGCCTGGTTGTGATTGATGACCCTGAATCTATATTGAAATGCACCAACAAGGTCTACCTGGCTGAGCTATTAAGCCGTCATAAAATTCCGGCACCGGAAACACTTATTATTAGCAGCGAAAATGCACAAGCTGCAGCAGAAAAACTTGGGTTTCCATGTATTCTCAAACAACCGGACAGCTCATTTTCGCAAGGTGTGGTAAAAGCTGATAATCAAGAAAGTTACGTTCAGCTGACTAAACAACTCTTACAGCGATCCGACCTCTTGATTGCCCAATCCTTCATACCTACTGAATTCGATTGGCGAATAGGAATATTAAATAACAAACCCATATATGCGTGCCAGTATCATATGGCACGAAAACATTGGCAAATTTATAAACGAACCGGTGACGGGAAGACCCATGCTGGAAATTCTGATACCATCCCGTTTAATGAAGTACCGAAAAATATATTGGATATTGCACTGCAAGCCGCCAATCTGATTGGAAATGGATTATATGGCGTGGATCTGAAAGAGCACAACGGACAGGTTTACGTAATTGAAATTAACGACAATCCAAGTATCGATTCGGGTTTTGAGGATACTTTACTAAAAGATCAGCTGTATGATCTTATCATGAGTGATATACTTCGCCGGATTGAAGAACGTAAAGGAGTTCGATCAAAATGAGCCTTTTAATCAGTAAAAAGCGGCCTCTTCATCTTTTTGAAGGATTTGGAGTGGAACTGGAATACATGATCGTAAACCGGGACAGTCTCGACATCATGCCGATTTCTGACCGGGTGCTGGTAAATAATTCAGCTGAAGTTGTAAATGAATTAGTACTGGACGGTGTAGCCTGGAGTAATGAATTGGCGCTGCACGTTATAGAAATAAAAACGGCCGGTCCGGCAACGAAGCTTATCCTCAGTTGACCTTGAATTTCAAAAGCACGTAGAAAAGATTGACACACTTCTCGAACCATTTGGCGCACGCCTTATGCCCGGTGCTGCTCATCCGTGGATGGATCCCTACAACGGCGTTGAATTATGGCCGCACGAGTACAATCCGATCTATGAAGCCTACAACCGGATCTTTAACTGCTCGGGCCACGGCTGGTCTAACGTGCAAAGCACTCATCTAAATCTTCCTTTTTGCGGTAATGAGGAGTTTGAGAAATTACATGCTGCTTTGCGTCTTGTTCTTCCTCTGATTCCTGCAATGGCCGCAAGTTCGCCTATTGCAGACATGGAGCAGAAACCATTCCTTGATTTTAGAATGGAGATGTATCGAACCAACTCCATCAAAATTCCATCCATTACGGGACTTATTGTACCTGAGGCCATTTTTAGCCGGGAAGCATATCAAACCGAGGTTCTGGATAAAATGTATCGGGAAATTGCCCCTTTTGACCCGGATGCGATACTGCAGGAGGAGTGGCTCAATTCCCGCGGCCTAATGCCTCGCTGGGATCGAAATTCCATCGAAGTCAGGGTAATGGACGTTCAGGAGTGTCCTAAAATTGATCTTGCAATACTCGAGTGGGTCGTTGCCGTAACAAAACTGTTCATTTCAGAAGATTTATATTCTCTTGAACTCCAAAAGAGCTGGCATGAGAACGAACTCTACCCCATACTCTTGTCAACCATTCAGCATGGGGAAAAAGCTGTGATTACCAATCAGAAATATCTCGAAATATTTGGCATCTCAGCCTCATCTGTGTCTGCAGGAGAACTTTGCGAACATATATTTCAAGAGTTCGATTCTCCGAGCGACTACTCATCCGGCACCTCAGAAATCCTGAACCTGATCTTTGATGAGGGCCCTCTGGCAAGAAGAATTCTGAATTCACTGCCTCAAACATTTCAAAAGAGAGATTTAGAGAACGTCTACCGCCAATTATGTGACTGTCTGAAATATGGAAAACCGTTTATCCCCTGAGATCATTATCAGCTGTGAGCATGCCGGAAATAAAATCCCTGCAGAGTACTCACATCTGTTCCCGGAAGCGGATGATGTTTTAAGCTCTCATCGCGGCTGGGATCCCGGAGCTTTAAGGCTGGCGAGAGATATTGCGAACCACTTAAACACCCCATTCTTTACGTTTGAGATTTCACGCCTTCTTATTGAAATCAATCGTTCTGTAGGCCATCGAAGTTTGTTTTCAGAATACAGTTCAAATCTGCCTGAAGCAGATAAAAACCGGCTGCTTAACTTCTTTTACTTACCCTACAGAAATTCTGTTGAAGAGAAAATCAAAGAACTGAACCGATCCGGGAAAATGATCATTCATATCGGAGTTCATACGTTTACTCCGGTATTTAAAAATTCTACCAGAAGTTGCGATATTGGCCTTTTATATGATCCTGCCCGAGGTTATGAAAAGCGATACTGCAATCTTTTAAAAAAGAGTTTAAAACAGAACCTGCCCCATTTTAAAATTCTCAGTAATCAACCCTACAAGGGAGCAGATGACGGACTGACCACCTATTTACGAAATCAAATAAACGAGACCCACTATCTTGGGATTGAGCTGGAAGTGAATCAACGATTTCTGAACCGGAAAAACCAATTTCCTAAAGAGATCAGAAAGTTAATCACCCATACCATCGGACAGACACTCTTGATCCCCCATTAACTCCAGGGATCAATGCCTTCCACAATCCAGCCGTTTAAGGGATGCCGCGGTGAAGAGCTGCATAATATGTAGTGCTCCGGTTTATGAACCCATCCCTGCCGAACCATACGATTGGATATCAATTCTGCATGTTTATCGTGCTGCTCTTGTTTGATCAGCTTCTCTATCACCGGTGATAACTCCCAAATATTACGATCTCCTGTCTGTTCCACACTTCCGATTTTATCGATTAACTTAAGCATCCAGTCCGCTTGCCTCGATTGTCTTTCTGCCTGTAATACCTTCATCACTGCTTTAGAAGAAAAGCCCCGGAAAGAATCGATTACTTCCGGCAGTGAACCCCACGCTGTATCCGCCACAAATAATATTCTGTCCGGCAAAATTGTGTAGTCATAAATCCGAAGCCCTCTCTTTTCGCAACACCATTTCAAACCTTCGGTTACCTTATTAGAAACCGATTTTCTTACAAAAACAGGAATTTCACCCGCCACTTTCAGCTCTACATAGAAAAGCTCCTTTATTCTGTTTCTTGATCTTCTACTCATAATTCAAATTTAATTTTAGATCTCCTTTTCTGTAAGAGGCAAAAATTTGCAAAGCCTTACAGCAAAACGTCTCACTCACTTTTATTTGCTCACGTATTTGGGTATTATTAAACCGAAATTTTAAAATCAAAAAGCTGACTGATTAACCAATTGAATCATGAAAATTCACGAGTATCAAGCAAAGGAGTTATTTGAAGAAGCAGGCATTGCTGTTCCGAAAGGTGTTGCCACATCTTCTGTTGATGAAGCTGTAAAAGCTGCAGAAGAGATGAAGGCCAACGGAACTGATCTGTTTGTAGTTAAGGCGCAAATTCATGCCGGAGGACGCGGTAAAGGGCGCACCAAAAAGAATAATGCAAAAGGTGTAATTCTCTGTCGATCCATCGACGAAGTTCGTGAAGCCGCTGAGTCACTTTTGGGGGACACGCTGGTAACCATTCAAACCGGAGAAGAAGGGCAGGAAGTTAAGACCATTTATGTTACCGACGGTGTGGATATCGAGCAAGAGTTCTATCTCGGAATATTGCTCGACCGTGCCAAGAGCCAAAACGTTATTATGGTTTCAACTGAAGGTGGTGTTGAAATTGAAAAAGTTGCCGAAGAAACCCCCGAAAAAATTGTAAAAGAGTGGGTTGAACCCGGAATGGAGTTGTTCCCTGCACAAGCTCGCAGACTTGCTTTTGCACTGGGTTTTGAAGGAGCTGCCTTCAAGAAAGCAGTTAAGTTTATTATGGCACTTTACAACTTCTACGTTGAGAAAGATGCCAACATGGTGGAAATTAACCCGCTGGTACTTACAACCGACGACGATGTTATGGCCCTCGATGCCAAAGTAACATTCGATGGAAATGCGCTCTATCGCCACAAAGAAATCGTTGAACTGCGCGATACAGCTGAAGAAAATCCGATTGAACTGGAAGCTTCCAAGTACGACCTGAACTACATCAAGCTGGACGGAAACGTTGGGTGTATGGTGAACGGCGCCGGACTTGCAATGGCAACCATGGATATCATTAAACTTTCGGGCGGTGAGCCTGCGAACTTCCTCGATGTGGGCGGCGGTGCCAATGTAGAAACCGTTAAAAATGGATTCCGCATCATCCTGGATGACAAAAATGTAAAAGCGATCCTTATTAACATCTTTGGCGGGATTGTACGCTGCGACCGTGTTGCCAACGGTGTGATTGAAGCGGTTAAGGATCCCGAAATTGCCGACAAGGTGAAAAACGTTCCGATTATTGTACGTCTTCAGGGTACCAATGCTGAGGAAGCGAAAGAGATCATCGACAATAGCGACCTGAACGTGATTTCTGCTGTTCTTCTGAAAGAAGCAGCTGAAGAGGTTTCCAAGGTATTGGCTGCCTAATTATCGTGAGTTCGATTAATAATATGTCGATTAGAAGTTTGAAAGTCCCCTCCTTTTTCAAGGAGGGGCTCCGAGCGATAGTGATTCCCGCGCAAGCGATTTAGGGGTGGTTAAATCTTTTGATTCAACACATCATAGTTTCGAAATCCTAAGGCTACCTCCCCTGACCCCTCCTTACACAGGAGGGGAACGCAATAATCATCATGTAAGAATCAAATAAGGTATTAACGTCAGTACAGCAAGATTCTCCGTCACAAAGCCCCTTTCTCTTTTGAGATTGGGGTTTTTTATTTCTCTCCATTTTTTGCCGGGAGCTCAAATTGAATCTTGAACTTCGTGCCCTGGTCAGATTTAAAATCAAGATCTCCTTTAAGTTGACGAGTAAATGCCCGAACCAGAGTCATTCCCAACGATTCCTTCGATTTCTCTTCAAAATTCGCGGGCAAACCTGCTCCGTTATCTTCAACTTTCAGTAAAACGTCCTGATCCTTTTTCTTCAGCGAAATATGTATTTCACCACTCTCTTTATCCAAAAATGCATATTTGTAGCAGTTATTCACAAGCTCATTTATGAGCAGGCCCACAGGCACTGCTTTCTTATTATCGATTATAATTGAATCCAGATCACTTACGATCTCCACATTTTTCTGTTTTGACCCCAAAGATAACTCAATCATCTTGAGTAAATCTTCTATGTAAATCGAAAGATCCACCTCTGCCAACGTTTCGGCCTGATACAGTTTTTCGTGAACCAGCGCAATCGATCTGATACGATCCTGAATATCTTTCAAATCTGCTTCCGTAATCTCTTCCCGGGTTCCTTTTTGAAGCTCAATCAGGCTCGAAACAATCGATAGGTTATTTTTTACCCGATGATGAATCTCCGACAACAGCATCTCTTTCTCTTTTAGCGACTGATCGAGCGCATCAACATATTTTTTACGTTCCGATATATCCCTGACGTTACCAATTATATACTTCGGATTTCCATTTAAGTCTCTCAACAAAGTTCGCTTGTTGTTTGCCCAGATATACTCCCCGTTTTTCTTTTTGACCCGAAACTGGGTGTCGTCAGCCAGTCGTTGTTCAAGATCTTCCGACTTATAGCTTTCAACCTGTTCTTCCATCCGTTTCAGATCTTCGGGATGTGTGATTTTCAGCATAAATTCAGCTCCACCCTCTTTCAACTTTTCTATATCATAGCCAAGCATGTTTTCTGCTGAGGGGCTCATGTACACATACTTACCGGTTTCCAGATCCATTTGGTAGATTACATCCTGAGAATTGTTCAGTACCACTTTAAATTTCTTCTCCGATTCGGAAATTTTCTCATTCCATTTCCTAACGGTTCTCAGCTGCAACCAGGTAAACGAACCGAGCAACAGTACAAGAATGACAATTGCAGCCAGGTTGATTTGATTTACAATTTGATCAATCCAGACACCTGCCCGATTCAAATTGGAAAAAAACTTTTGATCGAGCTCCGTTATTTCATTTGTCAACGCATAAATCCGGGTGAGATACTCCTGCTTGGTTTCCTGGTTTAATTCACCATTATTGGATCGTTCGGTTAACTCATTTGCCAGAAGCTGTAAATCAGCTACTTTTTGATCGGTCTGTTGCCAAATAGAAATCAGTTGCTGAACAATTTCAGTATGGGAAAAGAAGTCATACAGTCTTACCAGTTCCTTTACGCCGTGTGGTTCGGTATCACCGAGATGAAGATATTTGATAATTTCCTCACTACTACCACTTTCTGAGACCAGTAAATCTCTACCCTGTTTTAGTCGCTCTACAACTTTGATATGATTGTAAAAAGCCTCTATGTGCTCAGTTTCTTCAGTATGGATAAACTGAACCAATTCATTTACGGCGTGCTGCTGAGACTTCATAAATTGGCTGCTTCCAAAATTGAAAGACCTCATCCCAATCTGCAATCCGCTGCTATAATAATTTACCGTGTATAGACTGCCGGCCAGCAGAAGAAAAGCAATTACCAGCCCTGCTGTTATTTTATTTTTCGAATTAAACCAAACGCCTGCCTGCATGATACTTTATAAAATTTGTGCTTTTAAAATGGTTCAAGTCAAAAATACTCTACTCATATTTTTGAGACTTTAACTTTTCGCACAACATGCTATTTAACTGTAGCACGGAAAAATACAATAATTAATGTAATAGTCTATTCAGAACTTGCAGCTTTTCCAAACTTAAATGTTTATCCCGCACATCTACTTACATCATTTTAAACTATTGAACCCTTTACACAATTCAATTTATTTCCCTATAAATCTTTAAAAATAATGCTGCTCAACTCTTCTCTGATGCTTCTTAAATCCGGATAATTGCCGCTCTTATCTACGCCAACATGTTGGCGGTTTGTCAAAAATATGTAGTATAAATCGTCTTTTGGACTCATCACAAAATTAACCCCCGTAAATCCCGTATGACCAACACTGCCTTCAGGTAAATTTTCGGCGTGCAGGAATCCGGGATCCATAGCCCAACCCAGGCCATTTTCAAATTGATCCTCTGTCGTAAACTCTTCAACTGTAGTGCTTGATATGATCTCTCTATCATTCCAGTATCCATCTTTCAAAATAAGCTGCAATAGAGTTGAAAGTTCATCAGCCGGGGCAAAAAGTCCGGCATGACCGGTCACACCGCTGAATGTATAAAAAGCATTTCCATCATTTACTTCCCCATTCAAAGTGTAATCTCTCCATTCATCCCAGGCATTCGGATCAACATCTATTCGGTATCCAAAGCTGTCGTCTGAAATCATTTTTCTTTCAAACGGATTTCCGTGAGAAGTAGAAACTATTTTCTGCTCACTTTCACTATTCGGATTAAAACCGATGTTCTTAAGCCCAAGAGGTTCATAAATGCGTTCATACAAATATTCCTCAACATTTTGCTCCGTCACTCTTTTGATAATTTCAGCCAACACCATAAATCCCAGGTCGCTATATCGACGATTTTCTCCCGGTGATCCTGATAAATCTAAATCAACAACCCAGTTAACAAATTCCGATGAATTGTCGATAGCGTAGTATGTAGGATACCATTGGCGCAATCCTGAAGTGTGTGAAAGAAGATGCCGAATCGTAATCTCCGAATGTGATGGTTTTGCAAACTCCTCAATGTAATCAGAAACCGGATCATCCAGTTGAATAAGCCCGTCACTATGAAGAGCCATCATGCCATATGTGGTGGCAAAAATTTTTGTGAGAGATGCAATGTCAAAAAGATGCTCAACGGTAGTATTGTCCGGATTCTCTACAACTTTAAGATCCCGATCATAAAGAGTAGCGTAGCCATATGCTTTTTGATAGCGTATTTCTTCGGCAGAGCCTACCAATACCACAGCTCCTGTAAAGCTCGACTCACTTAGCCCTCTTTCGATCGCTTCATCAATTTGAGGCGAGAACTCATATTCAGAATTCGTTTCCTGTTCATTCTCGCAGGACATGAAAAACAGAATTAATAAACAAAGGCCCCAGAGAACAGGGAGATTCGGTCTGTCCATCATTATGATCTATTACATCCCTGCTTTTATTTCCAAATAGTACTCTTCGTAAATTGATACAATTTTGTCTACTTCGAACACTTCAGCACGTTTACGGGCTGCTTTTGCCATTTTCTTATGCAGTTTCTCATCCTTTAGAATTTTTGTAGCACATCTTCCCATGCATTTTACATCAGCCAGTTTGCACACACAACCTGTTTCGTTATGAATATTTACCTCGGGCAGCCCGCCAACATCAGAGCTAATAACAGGCACGCTGCAGCTCATCGCCTCAAGTGCGGCAAGCCCAAATGTTTCACTTCCGGATGGAATCATAAACAGGTCTGCAATGGAAAGAACCTCTTCAACCTGCTCTTGTTTACCTAAAAACCGAACGTGTTCGCACATTTTTAAATCGCGGCACTTCTGTTCTGCTTTTGCGCGATCCGGCCCGTCGCCTACCATTAAAAGTTTAGCGGGCACATCATTTTTAAGAATTTGATCAAAAGCTTCGATTACATCGGTTACTCTTTTTACTTCCCTGAAGTTAGAAACATGAACCACTACTTTTTCATCATTCGGGCAAATCGCTTTTTTGAAATGCTCTTTTTTTGATCGTTTAAATCGTTCTAAATCGATGAAGTTCGGAATCACTTTAATCTCTTTATCGATATCGAAAAGCTTGTAGGTCTCCTCTTTCAGATAGTCCGATACTGCTGTTACACCATCACTTTGGTTAATTGAAAATTCTACAATCTGTTTATAGGTAGGATTGCTTCCTACAAGTGTGATATCTGTTCCGTGAAGTGTAGTGATAACCGGAACCTTACAGGAATCACTGTTTACAATCTGCCGGGCGAGATATGCACTTGTAGCATGTGGAATTGCGTAATGAACGTGCAGAATATCCAGCTTGGCGTACTTAATTAGATCCACCATTTTATTCGCAAGAGCAAGTTCATAAGGCGGATACTCAAAGAGCGGGTAGCTGCTTAGGTCAACCTCGTGAAATGTAATATCTGTACGCAGCGAATCAAGCCTCGCCGGACGTGCATAACTTAAAATATGCAGATTGTGACCCCGGTTCGCGAGACCCTTGGCAAGTTCTGTGGCAACAACTCCGCTGCCTCCGTACGTAGGATAACAGACAATACCTATGTTCATATTCTACTGTTTAGATGATTTTAAATAAAGTGATTCTATCTTTGCTGAGAATGTACCAATATACTTACACTGCTCTAAATTGATCTTTAAAAACAAACCGTTCCTAATATTCGTTTTATTCATACTCAATATTTCCGGATTGCGAAGAAGACATTAGGTGAAATTTGACATTTCCGTTATATTTATCACTTCAATTTCCCCTTTAAACACTGATTATATACTCATGGCAGGACATTCGAAATGGGCTAACATCAAGCATAAAAAAGCTAAGGAAGACGCCAAACGAGCAAAAGTTTTCACCAAGCATATCCGTGAATTGACGGTTGCAGCTCGTGAAGGCGGTAGCGACCCTGACTCAAACCCCAGGTTATCGCTGGCTATCGAAAATGCAAAAGCCGTAAACCTGCCCAAGGATAATATTGAACGTGCCATCAAAAAGGGGACCGGTGAACTGGATGACGGATCCGGTAACTACGAGGAGGTTACCTACGAAGGATACGGCCCGGGCGGTATTGCCTACTTTGTGGAAGCCACAAGCAACAACCTGAACCGAACGGTTGGAGAGATTCGCCACATCTTTACCAAATCCGGCGGAAATCTGGGAACAGACGGCTCTGTGGCCTACCTGTTTGAGCAAAAGGGCTCTATAAAGGTGAATGCCGAGGGGCTTGATGAGGACGAGTTTATGCTCACGGCCATTGACGCAGGCGCGGAAGATGTAAACATTGAGGACGATTTCTTCGAAGTCATCACTTCCAGAGAGCAGCTTTTTGATGTGCGTGAAAATCTGGAAGAGAATGATATCAAAGTGGAAAGTGCCGAGCTAATTCGTATTCCAATGACTGAAGTATCTGCCGACCCGGATACAGCCCGCAAAAATTTAAGAATGATGGACAAGTTTGATGATAATGACGATGTGTCCAACATTTTCACCAATCTGAAACTGGATGAGGAAACACTGGCTCTTCTCGATGAAGAATCCTGATTGATCTCTTCCATACTTCATCTCTGTTTGAGCCGTTTATTCAGCAGCTGTTGACAAAATTGATATACTCACATGAATAAGTTGATTCTACTTATTATCGGCTTCTTATTTATTGCGTCATCTCTGAATGATGCCCGCAAAGCAAATGAGGCATTTAAGAATGGAGACTATGAACTTGCTGTAGAGCTCTACAGACAGGCTATAGATCAAAATCCGGATAACTCACGTCTCTATTTCAATCTCGGAAATGCCTTGGCCAAGGCCGGGTACACCGAGGAAGCAATGAAAGTTTATGAACAGTTCAGAAATATGACTGAAGAGATTAATCAGCAAGCTCTGGCTGATTACAACAAGGGCAAGCTGCTTTCTGAACAGGAAAATTTTGATGAAGCTATTTCCCATTTCAGGGAAGCCCTGCGTAAAAATCCGGATGATGAAGATGCACGTTTTAACTATGAACTGGCTCAGCGATTAAAACAGCAGCAAGAGCAACAACAGCAAGACCAGCAACAAGACTCGAAATCAGATCAGGACGATTCTGAAGGTGAAGACGATCAGGAGAATGATGAAAATCAGGATGAAAATCAGCAGCAGGATCCCAACCAGAAGCCTCAGAATCAGGATCAGTCACAACAAGATCAAGAGCAGCTTCCGAAGCCCACAAATATGAGTGAGCAAGAAGCGGAAAACATCCTGGACGCGCTGGAACAGATCGAACGAGAACTTCTGGAAAATCGTGAAAAAGAGGCCAATGTCAGAAGACAGCAAAATGATAAAGACTGGTAAATTCTCAATCTTATTCCTTTTGGGGCTGCTTCCTGCTCTGTTACTTCCTCTTGATCTCTTTGCTCAGGACTTTACCCTGGAAGCCACCGTTTCTGAAAACAGAATTTTTGTAGGTGAGCAATTCAACCTCAGTATTGAAGTTTCCGGATCATCCATGCGGGATGTCTCCTTGCCAACTCTGCCTCAGCTATCGGGGGTGCGTGTGCTATCTTCTACTCCTTCGCGAAGCACAAGTATCTCCATAATAAATGGCAGAACCACCACCAGTACTACCTATAGTTATTCCTTGATTGCAAGAGATACAGGAGTTCACACAATCCCTTCGGTTTCCATCCAAATTGACGGGGAAACACGAACCACCGATCCTATTCAGATTGAGATTATCGAAAAAGGAAATCTCTCAACTGACGGAAGCGAGCAACTCCCGGATATTTTCCTTGAAATTGAATTGGACGATGAAAATCCCGTTACAGGTCAGCAGATTGTAGCAAGTGTTGTACTATATTTTAAGCAAGGTATTGAGATCACATCCTTTCAGCCAACGGCGGGATGGAGAACCGACGGATTCTGGAAGGAAGAACTTGAGAATACGCGTCAGCCGGAACCTGAATCTGTTATTTTGAATGGAGTCCGCTATCGAACGGCCACCCTGCTTCGTTACGCACTTTTCCCAAGCCAAAATGGTGAACTTACCCTGGCTGAATACCCGATGAGTGTAGGTGTTCGAACCCGACCCACGCGAAACGATCCATTTGGCAGCTTTTTTGGAGGTGGCGTTAATCAACGTCGCGTAAGTCTTGAGTCTGAACCCATTGACATAAACGTAAAGCCGCTGCCGGAAGCAGATGAGAATGCCGTCACCATTAATGCCGTTGGAGATCTGAATATTGATCGAAGCCTAAATCGAACTGAAGTTGTGACCGGCGAAACCGTGGAACTGACCACCACGATCCGGGGCACCGGAAATGTACCCCTTCTGCGCCGGCCGATTTATGACCTTCCGGACGGTTTAGATCTCTATACTCCGGAGGAGAGCAGCAATGTTGAGCGCCGGGGGCTGAGTATCCGTGGAGATAAAACTTTTACTGAACTTCTTGTTCCTCGCGCACCGGGTCGCTACACTATTCCCGAACAGAAAATCGCCGTTTTTGACGCCCGGAATAGTCGCTACGAATATATTACACTGCCGACAGTATCCTTTACTGCAAATCCGTCTTCAAGCAGAAATTTAGCCGCAACATCCGGTTCCAACCAAGACTTGCCCGGCCCTATTACAGGACTTGCCGTGTGGAACAATCCGGAAAGTACACCGCTGCACCAAACCTCACTATTCTGGATTTTATTGGGAGTTCCGTTTATAGCGCTAATAGCCGGTTATTTGAAAAAGAATCAGCTCGATCGCCTGAAAACGGATCGAAACTATTCCCGCAGTTACAATGCCTTGGAAAAAGCTGAAGCCAGAATTGAACAGGCAAAACAAGCTCATGAAAACCAGAAACCGAAAGAGCTCTATAATCAGCTTCATAAAGCACTGACCGGCTTCATCAGCGACAAAGCCGGACTCCCGGAAGCAGGTATTTCAGATTCTGATCTGATTGAAAAAGTAAAAGAGGAAAACGCTGATTCAGAAACTGTAAAGCTTTTGAAACAACTTTTGGACAAATGCGCAACCATCAGCTACGCTCCGGCCGGCTCCATGGCTGACCAGCAGGCTGATATCGACAAAACGGAACGTTTAATTAAAGAGTTAAAAAAGCTGTTTTGAAAACACTCTCTACTGCACTCCTTTTTTTAGCGGCTTCCCTGTTTGCTCCTTCGCTTGCGTTTGCTCAACAATCAAACTTTGATCGGGCAACTGAAGAGCTTCAGCAGCAAAACTATCGGGAGGCGATTTCCCAATATCAACAAATAGCCGACAATGGACATCATTCCGGCGCACTGTGGTTCAATATCGGCATCGCCTATACTCAACTTGACTCACTTGGATTGGCTAAATACTACTTTCTAAAATCTTCTGATTATCCGGAAACGAAAGCTGATGCCAAAAACGCAATTGAGTACGTAAACGAACGCTTTAACCGCCGTTCGGCAACACTCCCAACTTTACCCTGGGAACGGTTCTCCAACTATCTCAATAATCAGGTTGGAGCATCTTCCCTCTACTCAATGGCACTAACATTTCTCTATTTGGGTATAGCCGGGATTTTGATTTTCTGGTTTTACGGTAAATTTCGCACTTACTCCTATTACGCCGGCATTAGCTCTGTAGTAATGTCGCTCCTGCTTTTTATTACTGCGTTTTACATACAATACTTCGACAGCAGATATGGAACAGGAGTTGTGGTTGAGGAGCAGTCAATCGTCTATCAATCACCCGACACATCTTCGGGTGAAGTAAGCACCGCGTACGAAGGATATACCGTAAGAGTAGACTATCACGAAAGTGAAAACCAGCAAGAATGGATTTATATCCGCCTGGAAAACGGGATGAAAGGCTGGATCGAGAATCAAGCCGTAAAAGCACTGTAATAATATCATTTCACAGTTTGAAACATCCCAATCTCAAATGACATTCAGCCGTTAAAAACGTATCTTTTTAAGAATCTAACTGACAAAAATTTATTATGAGTTCTGTAGAAAAATATATTCAGGAAAACGCTAAAAACTTTGAAGAACAACTATTTCATTTTCTCCGTATTCCAAGTGTGAGTACGGACTCTAAACACAAAGGGGACGTCAAAAAAGCAGCACAGTTTTTAATTGATCAGCTTAACGAGATCGGGCTGGACAAAGTTACTCTGCACGAAACGGAAGGACATCCGATTATCACTGCCGAAAAATGTCCGCATGATGATCGGCCCACGGTTCTAATCTATGGGCACTACGATGTGCAGCCTTCCGATCCCGATGAATTATGGAAAACACCTCCGTTTGAACCAACCGTAAAAGAGGGCCGTGTTTATGCTCGTGGCTCGAGTGATGACAAAGGACAATCCTTCACCCATGTGAAAGCGATTGAAGCCTACATGAAAACCGGAACCGATCTTCCCGTTAATGTGAAGTTTATTCTTGAGGGTGAAGAAGAGATCGGATCACCAAATCTGATTCCATTCATTAAAGCGAATAAAGATCTTTTGGAATGCGACATGGTTCTGATTTCCGACACAGCCATGTTCGGTGAAGATCAGCCGTCCATTACATATGGATTACGGGGTTTGGCTTACATGGAAGTTCACGTTACAGGTCCAAACCGTGATCTCCACTCCGGTGTGTTTGGAGGGGCGGTAGAAAATCCGGCCAACTCGCTGGCTGAAATCATCGCAAAGCTGAAAGATGAAAACGGAGTTATTCAGATACCCGGTTTTTATGATGATGTGGAACCGATGACGGACGAGATGCGTGATGCATATAAAAAGCTGCCTTTTGATGAAGAGGGCTACAAAAAAGATTTAAATTTAAAAGCCCTTCACGGTGAGAAAGGGTACAGCACTTTAGAGCGAGAGTCTGCCCGGCCATCACTGGATGTAAACGGTTTATGGAGCGGATACCAGGGTGAAGGTGCCAAAACGGTACTTCCTGCCAAAGCGGGAGCCAAAATTAGCATGCGACTGGTTCCGGATCAGGATCCCAAGAAAATCGCAAAACTGTTTACCGATTACGTAAAATCCATTGCACCGGAAACCTTGACCGTTGAAGTGGAAGAGCATCACGGTGGCCACCCTGTTGTGATAGATCTCGATTTTTATGGATTAAAGGCTGCCGCAAAAGCTTTTGAAAAGGTATACAACAAAGATGTGCTGTTTGCCCGTGAAGGCGGTTCCATTCCGATTGTTGCCGATTTCAAAAAAGTATTGGGTGTGAACTCAATCTTGATGGGTTTTGGACAAACCAAAGATGCCCTGCACTCACCCAATGAGAGTTTTTCTCTGAAAGATTTTCACCGTGGAATCCAGACTTCAGCTAAGTTTTTTGAACTGTTACCGGAGTATTCGGGGTAATTAAGAGGAATGATGCACTCTATTTTGGATCAATTTGAGGCTGTCCAAAAAGTGAGTCAACATAGAACCAAGCTTAAATAATTTAAACTTTATATCCCTCTCTATTAGTTAGAGAGGGATATAGGGTGAGTCTGAATGAGAAAGCTAAATTATTTAAGCGCTATTCGAACTGATGTACCTTTTTGGACAACCTCATTAAGGGGAGGTTCAAACAGGTTGAGCTCATTTTTCACACTTTTTTATAAATTATTTATGATCCAACCACCCCTGCCCCTCCTTCATAAGGAGGGGATTCTACATATTCCAACAACTTTTTGATAAAAAATAACTAGCGCTTAAACGTCCTAGCCCACTTCAAAGGGGGAAATGATCTCACAAAAAAAGCCCCGATCTGAATCTATCAAATCGGGGCTTTTTTTAATGTCTCTGAATTTTTCTCTAATTCGGATTCTCAATCATTCCGTTTTCAAGTCCGTATTTTTTACCGTGGCTCACATTTTCAAGCACATCTTTCGGTTCGTTGTTCTCATCTACCACAACAACCGTAGGCTTGTAGTTTCTGGCCTCTTCCGGATCCATCTGAGCGTATGCCATAATGATTACGCGATCGTCCACCTGTGTGAGTCGTGCTGCAGCTCCGTTCAGACAACATATCCGGCTGCCTCTTTCACCCGGGATTGTATAGGTTTCCAGGCGTGATCCATTCGTAATATTTACCACCTGCACTTTTTCATACGGTAGAATATTTGCCATGTCCAGCAAATCCTCATCAATCGTGATGCTCCCCTCGTACATCAGGTTCGCTTCAGTTACCCGCATTTGGTGCAGTTTGGATTTAAACATCGAAAGTTTCATATCAAGACGTACTTCTTACAATTCAATCAAAAAATTATCTATTAAACGTGTTTTGCCCAGCCATACGGCGCCGGCAAGAATATATTCACTGCCTTTTGATAACGTTTCTACAGGCTGTAATGTTTTTTTATCAAACATATCAAGATAATCAATTTTAAACCCTTTTGCTTCAAGCTCACTCTTTTGATGTTTCAATAAAAGTGAAGGTGTATCCACGCCACCTTGGATCTGCTTCTCAATGTAATTCAGCGCCCTGTAGAGTCCCGGGGCAATTTCTCTCTCCTCTAAACTCAAGTATTTATTTCTGCTGCTCAGTGCCAGCCCATCGTTTGCCCGCTCAATAGGAGCCATGATCAGTTCAATATTGTGATTGAACTCATAAACCATTCGGCTCACAATCTGAAACTGCTGAATATCTTTCTGACCAAACACCGCCACGTCAGGGCTCACAATATTAAACAGTTTGTTGACAATCAGCAGAATTCCCTCAAAAAAACCTGGCCGGCTTCCGCCGCACATATGGCGATTCAGTTCATCTACTTCAATCCGGATGTATTTCTTTTCATCATATACATCGTCCCGGTTTGGAGCAAAAACAACAGATACACCTTCATCTTCACACTTCTTCAGATCTTCTTCCATCTCCCTCGGATAGCTCTCAAAATCTTCATTCGGACCAAACTGCTCAGGATTCACAAATATAGAAACGACCACTTCATCCGCTTTCTCTTTTGCCTGTCGAATTAGCGACAAATGCCCCTCGTGCAAAGCGCCCATCGTTGGAACAAAACCTATTCGCTTCCCCTGAGATTTTAATGATTTAACAACTTCCCGAATTTCATCTATTGATTTGCAAACGTCCATTCTGTGTGATTCATTTTTTATATGTAAACTAAACAAAAGAAGCGGCACAATCACTTATGCCGCTTCTTTTAAATGCACTCTATTTCATCCGATATCAAATTGCGCGATCGGGATCAAAGTCTTCGAGTAACTCTTTAACCCGGGTTGTAAACGCACCTCCGTGAGCACCGTCAATAATTCTGTGGTCGTAAGTCATAGTAAGGAACATCATGTGGCGGATTCCGATCATGTCGCCCTGCGATGTTTCCATCACAACCGGACGTTTTTCAATCACACCGGTACCCAGAATAGCTACCTGCGGCTGATTGATAATCGGCGTTCCCATCAGGTTACCCACACTTCCGTAGTTGGTCAATGTTATGGTACCGCCTACCAGGTCATCCGGACTCAATTCTTTATTTCGAGCTTTACTCGCCAGATCGTAAACGGCTTTGGCAATTCCTTTCAAGTTCAGATCCTGTGCTTTTTTGATCACAGGAACAATCAGTCCACCTTTACCGCCTTCGCCAAGCGCAACGGCAAGGCCAAAGTTGATATCTTTCTTCAGGATGATCTCATCACCATTCACAGAACTGTTTATCAGTGGGAATTCACCGATAGCCTTAATAAAGGCTTCAATAAAGATCGGAGTGTAGGTCAGTTTCAAACCCGTTTGCTCCTGGAATTTCTTCTTATTCGCATTTCTCCAATTCACGATGTTGGTTACGTCAACCTCGCTAAACGTACTTACATGAGCGGAAGTCTGCTTGGATCGAACCATATGCTCTGCAATCATCTTGCGCATGCGGTCCATCTTAATGACTTCAACATTCCCGTCCGGGCTGGAGATATTCAACTCGCCTGCCGAAATCTTACCGGTACTTTTACCTGAAGCAGATGCTCCCGGCTTGGACAATCCACTGCTTTTAGAAGCAGAAGGGGCTTTTGCCTTGCCAGCCTTGCGATCTTCAAGATATTGAAGAACATCATCTTTGGTCACACGGTTATCTTTACCGCTGCCCTCGATAGATTCAAGCTCTTCCTGGCTGATTCCCTCTTCCTTGGCAATCGATCGAACCAAAGGAGAGAAGAAACGTCCATCACTTCCAACTCGCTGTGGCTCCGAACCTTCAGCGGCTGCAGGTGCCGGTTCTGATTTTTCCTGATCCGATGCTTCCTGTTTTTTCTCTTCAGCTTTAGGCTTAGACTCTTTCTTAGGTGCTGATGATCCGCCTGAGGCAGCTTTTCCGGTTCCGATAATTGCAATTGGCTGACCCACTTCAACAGTGTCGCCGGCTTCTACTAAAATTTCCACGAGTGTTCCGCCTTCGGGTGATGGAACTTCGGTATCCACTTTATCAGTGGCAATTTCGAGCAGCGGTTCGTCTACCTCTACGGTATCACCCACACTCTTCAGCCATTCGATGACCTCACCTTCCATCACAGACTCGCCCATCTGTGGCATTACAACCTCAATGCGCTCGCCTTCATCAGATCCGCCTGAGTCGGAGTCAGACTGAGAATCAGAATCGGATTCAGCTTCAGATGCTTCAGGAACAGTTTCCTCTTCCACTTCTTCCGTTGCATCCTCATCAGATGATTCTTCTTGTTCATCAGAAGACTCCTCTTCCTCATCATCTCCGGAATCATCAGAAGCTGTGGCGGATGCATCACCGTCAGTATCTATAATGGCTATCGCCTGACCCACTTCTACAGTTTCATCAGCTTCTACTAAAATTTCTACAAGTACTCCTGATTCGGGGGAAGGGACTTCGGTATCTACCTTATCTGTTGCAATTTCAAGAAGCGTCTCGTCTACTTCTACCTTGTCACCTACCTGTTTAGCCCACTCAATAACGGTTCCTTCCATTACGGATTCACCCATTTGGGGCATCACGACTTCAACCTTTGCCATGCTGATGTATACTTAATTTCTATTTGTGAATGTATTTTAAGCGCTATAAAATAACGAGCTGAAAGATCAGAATAATCGATATCAGATCAAAATTGAGACGATAAGTTCTGCCCCGCTCACGGTAAAGAAAATCGCTTTTTTAAAAGTTTTATGCATTATTTTAAATTCCGTTGCGCCAAAAGAATATCATCCACAGTTTAATTTCAGATTTCAGATTAAACTGATATACTCCATAGATGTAATTTCAAACTTGAGTCATACCTATGCTCGCTTTCTTTATCATCTTTGCCCTAACCTGGTTTTTAAATCTTTTCTTCCCCTGGTGGATTAGCATTTTACCGGCAATTGCTGTTGGTGCACTGATGCTCGACCGCTGGCTGCACGCTTTTCTGATCGGATTTTCAGGTGTTGGGTTTGCCTGGTTTGTTCAGGCATTTTACATCCACATTATGAATGAAGGTATCCTTACCAATCGCATAGCAACCATGCTTCAGGTAAACAGTGCAGAAAATGTTCTCTTAGTTACTTTTATTGTTGGAGGCGTGTTAGGAGCCGTAGCAGCATCCACAGGGTTCCTCTTCAATTCCGCCTTTAAAACCGGTACCCCTAATCAGTGATAACCGACTTAACCCGTTAGACCTCTTTAGATTTTATGAGTGAATATCCAAAAACAGATGATCCAAACGTACCCGAACAGGATAAAGAGAAGAGAACACTATTTACCCGTTTTCTAGACTTTGTTGAATGGCTCGGGAATCTGCTGCCACACCCCGTTACACTCTTTGCGCTCTTTGCTTTTGGCGTAGTCTTACTGAGTGGATTTGCCGAATGGATGGACTGGAGCGCTGCCGATCCTCGGCCTGAAGGTTCCGGAGGAAGAGCACCGGATGGAATCATCCGACCGGTTAGCCTGCTGAACGCCGAAGGCCTTCGAATGATCGTTACAAATATGGTCTCCAACTTTACAGGTTTTGCCCCGCTCGGCGTTGTATTGGTAGCTCTGTTGGGAGTGGGCGTTGCAGAGCATTCAGGCTTGATAAGCGCTGTAATTCGGGGTATTGTACTCAAAGCAGCATCATTCAAGCCGGAAGGCAAAGTTGGATCCGGTATTACTGCAGTCCCAAAAAGAATCTATCGATTTATTGTTACGCCGAAAAACCTGGTGACAATTGCGATCTGTTTCTCAGCCGTGATTTCAAACACAGCCTCAGAAATGGGCTACGTGGTACTTGTGCCTCTCTCCGCAGTCATATTTCACTCCATGGGCCGTCACCCAATGGCCGGACTCGCATGTGCTTTTGCCTGTGTGTCCGGAGGATACAGTGCCAATATTCTGTTGGGAACCATCGATCCGCTGCTGGCCGGACTTACTCAGGAAGCAGCCAACCTGATTGACCCCGACTACGTGGTTGTCGCTACCGCCAACTATTACTTTATGTTTGTAAGTACCTTTATGATTACAGCTCTCGGTGCATTTGTAACGCTCCGGATTGTTGAGCCAAAACTAGGCGAATATGACGAAAGCATGGCAATGGAAGATCTCTCCGACGAAGCTTCCATGGATCCATTGACTGAAAAAGAGATTCGCGCACTCAAATGGACCGGGGTCTCCATCGTTATTATGTTTGCTATTCTAGCACTCACAATTGTACCGGAAAACGGAATTTTAAGAAATCCCGAAACAGGCGACTGGAAAGACTCTCCATTCCTCCGCGGTGTTGTGGCATTTATTTTCATCTGCTTCCTTGTCCCCGGATTTGTGTACGGAAAACTTGTAGGAACCATGGAGTCAGACCGCGACATCATTAAAGGGATGTCGAACGCCATGTCTACTCTCGGACTCTATATCGTAATTGTTTTCTTTGCCGCTCAGTTTGTGGCTTACTTCGGCTGGAGTAATCTTGGCCAGATTTTCGCCGTGAAAGGTGCCGAATTCCTGCAAAGCATGGGAGCCACCGGACCGATTATTTTCATTGGGTTCATCCTGGTATCCGGATCTGTAAACCTGATGCTCGGCTCCGCGTCCGCACAGTGGGCGGTAACCGCACCTATTTTCGTGCCCATGCTGATGCTGATCGGTTACACACCGGAGGTGATCCAGGCAGCCTATCGAATAGGTGATTCCGTAACCAACATCATCACCCCGATGATGAGTTATTTTGGATTGATTCTGGCCTTTGCCAACAAGTATGATAAAGATCTGGGAATTGGAACCATTATCGCCATGATGCTGCCGTACAGTATCTTCTTTTTAATAGGCTGGATTATACTCTTCTATATAATGGTATTCGGTCTTGGAATTCCGGTAGGTCCGGGTGAAGAGATCTACTATATGATTGAGGGAGCGGCCGGAGGAAATTAATTCTTGTTGATTTATTAAAATCCTAAAGAACGTTGAATCAAATCTTCCCACTCCTTATCTTGATCAAACTTCAAAAAAGCATTTAATAAAATCATCCCGACAGTAATCTATAGAATTGAATTTCTGCCAGCACAAACTCAAAGATGGAGGTTGTGCAATTAATGGCATTTTTAACTGTCAATACCAATTCCCTAATCCGACACGGTTTCCGTAGTCGGATTTTTTTTGGGCTAAATTTTGAAGTTCCTCTCTCAAAACTTGTCTTAAACAGCCTTACAAATCACAATACTCATACGCAAAGCGTGTGGAGTAAGGCTCATTTCACCTTTCAAAAAACCAGAAACCAATCTGATAAATGTCTCTAAATCCACGAAATAAAGCCATACTTGCACTTAGCGACGGAACCGTTGTCTACGGAGAAGCCATCGGTCATAAAGGCATCACGGGCGGTGAGCTCTGTTTTAACACCAGCATGACCGGCTATCAGGAAATCTTCACAGATCCCAGTTACTACGGTCAGTTAATGATGATGACCTACCCGCACATCGGTAACTACGGTACTCAACCCCGCGACGATGAAGCCCGTAAGGTGATGGTTGCAGGTGTGATCTGCCGTGCATTTTCTCACGAATACAGCAACCCGATGGCCGACCGAAGCCTTCAGGAATATCTGGAGTACAATGAAATTACAGGAATTTCCGGAGTGGATACCCGGAAACTCGTCCGGCATGTAAGAGAAAAGGGAGTGATGAACGCCGTGATTTCCAGTACAGAGATGGATGAAAAGAAACTTGTCCAAATGGCCAAAGAGTGGGATGACATGGTTGGCCTGGAATTGGCTACCAAAGTAACCCGCTCGGAAGCTCAAACCGTAAACGGGAAGGATGATTTCCGCGTCGCTGCGTTCGACTACGGCATCAAACAGAACATCATTAACAATTTGAACAAGCGCGGATGCACACTGCGGATCTTCCCCGCAAAAACATCTGTAGAGGAAATTAAAGAGTGGAAAGCCGACGGATACTTTTTCAGCAACGGCCCGGGCGACCCAACCGCAACAGCCGAATATGCACTGGAAACTGTGAATTACGCCAAGGAGACCGGAAAGCCGGTATTTGGAATTTGTCTCGGGCATCAGCTTGATGGCACTCAGCGAAGGACTTAAAACCACCAAGATGTTTGTAGGTCACCGCGGAGCCAATCAGCCCGTAAAAAATCTTTCGACCGGACTGGTGGAGATTTCAACCCAAAACCACGGCTTTGCGGTAGCTGAAGACTCACTTGATGAGAAGATAGCAGAAGTCACTCACATCAACCTGAATGACGGAACCATTGAAGGGCTGAAGTTCAAGAACTTCCCGGGGTTCTCGGTGCAGTATCACCCCGAAGCCTCACCCGGCCCGCATGATTCAGCATACCTGTTCGATCAGTTTATTGACATGATGAAAGAGCAGAAATAGAATATCGAATATTGAACAGAGGAATATTCAATAACGAAGTGAAAGTCAAAAAATCCATTCAGTATTCAATGTTCAATATTCATTATTCGAGATTCAAATAACCACTATACCATTGAAGAATTAACAAATAACGAAACTCAAACATGCCCAGACGCGACGATATCCACAAAATTTTGATCATTGGTTCAGGACCTATTGTAATTGGCCAGGCTTGCGAATTTGACTACTCCGGCTCACAGGCTTGCCGCTCCCTTCAGGAAGAGGGATATGAGATCGTACTCATCAACTCGAATCCGGCAACGATCATGACGGATCCGATTATGGCCGATGCTGTATATATGCTGCCGATGACCACAGACTCCATCCGGGAAATTGTAGCCAAGGAAAAACCCGATGCCGTACTCCCAACGATGGGGGGACAAACCGGGCTGAACCTCTGCCGCGATTTGGAAAAGGTGAACTTCTGGAAAGAGAATAACATCCACATTATCGGGGTGGATATTGATGCGGTGGAGCTGACTGAAGACCGGCAGCTTTTTCGGGATAAAATGGAAGAAATTGGGATTGAGCAGTGTAAAAGCCGCTCAGCAAAATCGCTGCTGGATGCAAAAGAGATCAAGGAAGAACTGGGAGGAGTGCCGATCGTCATTCGCCCATCATTTACCATGGGCGGAGCCGGAGGCGGTATCGTATGGAATGAGGATGAATTTGAGCGAAAAGTATTGCGCGGGCTGGAGATGAGTCCGGTACACGAGGTGTTGATTGAAGAGTCCATTTTTGGGTGGAAGGAATATGAACTGGAACTTCTGCGTGATGCCAACGACAACGTGATCATCATCTGCTCTATTGAGAATATGGACCCGATGGGAGTACACACCGGAGATTCCGTAACGGTGGCACCAACCCAAACGCTTTCCGATAAACAGCTTCAGCACATGCGGGATGCCGCCATCAAGATGATGCGCAGTATCGGTACTTTTGCCGGCGGGTGTAATGTACAGTTTGCCATGGAGCCGGGAACCGACCGATTGGTGGCCATCGAGATCAACCCAAGGGTAAGCCGATCTTCGGCTCTTGCCTCCAAAGCCACCGGGTATCCGATCGCGAAAGTGGCAACCAAGCTGGCGGTTGGCTATACGCTGGATGAGCTTAAAAATCAGATCACCGGAACCACATCGGCCTGTTTTGAGCCAAGCATCGACTATGTGGTCTGCAAGATACCGCGCTTCAACTTCGAGAAATTCCCAAATGTGGACGAAGAGCTGACCACCCAGATGAAAGCCGTTGGTGAAGTGATGTCCATCGGACGAAACTTCCCGGAAGCACTGAACAAAGCGTGGCAATCACTGGAAGTAGGCCGCGATGGATTGGGAGCCGACGGTTATGAGGAATTTGATCGAAAAACCGTGCGTGAGCGACTGCTGAAACCATACTGGGATCGCTCCATGCAGATCCGGAACGCCTTTAAGCTGGGAGCTTCGGTTGAGGAAATTGCCGACATCACAAAAGTAGATCCGTGGTACCTGCAGCAGATCCGGTACATGGTATCGCTCGAAAACAGAACCGAAGGACAGGACCTCAAAGAAATTACCAAAGATGACTTCTTCGAACTGAAACAAGCGGGCTTCTCGGATTCGCAGATCGCTTACCTGCTCAGCAAGAGTGGAGAAAAAGTAGACGATAAGAGAGTTCGTGATCGCCGAAAAGAACTTGGACTAACCCCGTCTTTCAAAATGGTAGATACCTGTGCGGCCGAGTTCCCGGCGCAAACTCCCTACTACTATTCAACCTACGAAGGCGAGAACGAAAGCGAAGTCACCGATAAGGAAAAAGTATTGATCCTCGGAAGTGGCCCGAACCGGATCGGACAGGGCATCGAGTTTGACTACTCCTGTACGCATGCGGTACTTGCCACCAAAGAGATGGGCTATGAAGCCATCATGGTGAACTGTAATCCGGAAACTGTCTCAACAGACTTCGACTTTGCCGACAAGCTCTACTTTGAGCCGGTGTACTGGGAGCGTGTGCTGGATATCATCGATCACGAAAAACCGGTAGGAGTGATTCTGCAGGTCGGTGGCCAGACTGCTCTCAAACTCGGTAAACGATTTGTGGAGGAAGGCATCAGGATTTTCGGAACAGCCTTTGAAATGATCGACTTTGCTGAAGATCGCGGAGAATTCTCCAAATTCCTCAAGAAGTTGGATATCCCTTTCCCGGAATACGGTACAGCAAGAGAGGTGGAAGAAGCTTTGAGCATTGCCAGAAGGATTGGTTATCCGGTACTCATCCGACCAAGTTATGTGCTCGGCGGACAGGGAATGCGGATCGCGGTGAAAGAAGAAGAGCTTCGAGGATATGTAGCCAACATCCTCAAAACCCATCCCGAAAATGCCTTCCTGATCGATAAGTATCTGGAGCATGCCGTAGAGGTGGATGTGGATTCGGTGTACGATGGAGATCAGCTTCACATTGCCGGAATCATGCAGCATATCGAACCGGCCGGTGTTCACTCCGGAGATTCCACAGCGGTGCTGCCTCCCTATTCTCTGAGTGATGAGGTCATCAAAACCATCAAAGAGTATCAGTTGAAAATCGCTAAAAACATGGAGATCCTCGGATTCCTGAACGTGCAGTATGCGGTGAAGGATGAGAAGGTGTATGTGCTGGAGGCCAATCCACGAACCACGCGAACCATCCCGTTCCTGGCCAAAGCGAACCAGATTCCCGAAGCGGCCATTGGAGTAAAAGTAATGCTGGGCGCAAAACTCAAAGAGTTCGATCTGAAATCGAAACTGAAGAACTGGGCCATCAAAGAGCCGGTGTTCCCATTTGATAAATTCCCTGAGGTGAAGAAAGAGTTGGGTCCTGAGATGAAATCAACCGGTGAGAGCATCTACTTCGCCAAGGACTTCAACGATGATCACTTCAAAAAACCGTATGAGTTTAAGAGTTTGTATTTGAGCAAGTAAAAACTCGCTGATTGGTTGCGCTGATCACACTGATGGCTCAGTTTTAATTAATTGATTGAATACAACGCCTGTATTGGACTGATGTGGACCCAAAGTTCATAAGCAGTCCTATTTCCAATTTCGCCATTTTGAGATAGTTACGGAGTTGAATAAAGTCAGCATCGTGTAGGTAAGGGCGAGCTTTAATTTCTACGACAACTTTTTTGTTAACAACAAAATCCAGTCGTCTTTTACCGACGAGCACGCCTTTAAAATAAACAGGAATGGTATATTCACGATCTATACTTAAGCCAGCATTCTTGAATTCTAATTCAAGACTTCTCTGATAGATTTTTTCAGGAAAACCCATGCCCAGTTCATTGTAAACCTCAAAAGCACAGCCTAAAATAGCGCCAGTCAATTTACTGTGCTTGTATTCTGGTTTGATGTAACTCACTTTTCCGGTTTTATCTGTAAGACCCGAAAAGAGCAACAACCTTACAAACTTTCTCCTCATAAATTATCTGAGTTCAAGTAATAAGCGCAATCAACGTAATCAGTGATAAAATCTGCGGCTCCCTCAAAAATACCCCCATTGAAACTTGACCGCCTCAAGTCTGTTAATTAAAGGGTGAACTTTGTATCATCCAACAAATTCATTAACAGATCATGGAAAAAAATCTAATCGTTGCATTTGGCGGTGCCTCACCGGAACATGAAGTATCCGTTCTTACGGCCATGCAGGCAATTTCAGCACTTGAAAACTCACCCTACAAAATTCGTCCGCTCTACATTGCAAAAAATGGAAAATGGTACTCCGGAGAATACCTGCTTGACCTGAAGCACTACGAGGATCTTGATAAGCTGACCAAGCAAGCCTCCTCCTGCCATTTCACGCACAACGAATTGGGACAAGCTATTCTAACTGAAGTTAAAAGCGGACTTTTTTCAAAAAATGAGGAGTACATCATACACGCCGTACTGACCGCATTTCATGGTGCAGCCGGCGAAAACGGATCGTTTCAGGGCGTTTGTGAAATGTACAACATTCCCTATACCGGCAGCGGTGTGATGGGCTCTGCCGTGGGAATGGACAAGGTAACCGCAAAAGCGCTCTGCAAATCAGCGGGAATACCTGTTGTAGACGGAACCGACTTTTTTGAAAATCAGTGGGTGGATGAGCAAGACAACATTTTAAACGAAATTGACAAGTTGAACTACCCGGTTATCGTAAAACCGGTTCATCTTGGCAGCAGCATCGGAGTGAAAGTTTGCCCCGATCAAGAGACACTGATAGAAGCCGTTGAAATTGCATTCCGCTTTGATGAACATCTTTTGGTAGAAAAGGCGATCTCACCCCTGACCGAAATCAACTGTTCGGTGATGGGTTCTTCCCGGGATTGCAGGGCTAGCGTCTGCGAAAGACCAATGGGAACCGAAGAGCTCCTTTCGTTCAAAGACAAATATATGCGCGATGATGCCGCCAAGGGAATGGCGTCAGCAGATCGGGTTATTCCCGCTGATATACCGGACTCTCTCTCTTCATCTATTCAGGATACATCAAAAAAGGTATTCGGGCTGTTTAACTGCAGCGGCCTTGCCCGGCTAGATTTTTTGGTTGAATCAAACACGGAAAACTTCTATTTCAATGAGATCAACACCATTCCGGGATCTTTCTCGTTCTATTTATGGAAAGAGTCGGGGATAGATTTTGATCAGCTGCTTCAGGAGTTGATCAAACTCGCCGTCTCAACCCATCAAAAGAAAAACGGCCGTGTTCTCACTTACGAAACAAACTTACTCAGTCAGAAAGCTGTTAAAGGGATTAAAGGTCTAAAAGGCAATAAATAGCTATGAATAATACACTATCAAAAAAACTACTGATTCTGCTTCCACTGATGATTCTTTTGTATGGTTGCGGAACAACAGACACCGTAACCGTTGTGGAACAGTCTCCTGAATCCGCAACTGCTCAGGATGGAGACGAATCAACACAACCGAGAGATGAATTCCAGCAGCTAAGAGTGGGAACCCTGGAACCCATTACAAACTTCGATCCGCTGTTTGCCGATAATCTGAGCACATTGCGCGTAATCGCTTTGATTTATGACGGATTGTTTAAACTGAATCCGGAAGGTGAACCGGAGCCGGCTTTGGTGAGTGATTATTCAGTTTCGGAAGACGGCCGCCAATATGAATTGACAATCAACAGGGATCTCTACTTTCACGACAGTAACGTATTTGGTGCCGGTGTAGGACGCCGGATCCAGGCAGACGATATTCGCTGGGCTTTTGAAAGAACTGCAAAATCTCATGTGCCACCAACAGCATCGCAGCTGTTGATGAATATCTCCGGGTACGAAAATTATTTTATTGAACAGCGCACCATTTATGATGAATCAAAACGTGTTTTAGACCGAATTACAGGAATAGAAGTTGTAGATGCTGAAACCATTCGCATCACGCTCAAACAACCGGACGATACTTTTCTTCATAAGCTGGCATCTCCATATTTATCCATCTACCCGAGAGAGGCGGCACAAAACAGCGATAATAGCCTGAAAAACGCACCCGTTGGTACCGGTGCTTACGTTCTGAATTCTGCAACTGAAGGAGAAATTGTTCTGTCACGTAAACCCTCACCACGATTTACTGATCAAATTGAAAAGTATCCTGTAAATCGAATCGACTTTGTGTATCAATCTTCAGAATCAGAAATGTTTCAGAGTTTTGCCCGGGAAAACATCGACTGGATGCCTGAATTAGGACCTCAGATAAAAAAGCAGGTAACCGTTGATGGTTATAATCTCAACGCAGCTTATGAAAATCAATTCACTCTGGTTCAAAATAGTGCCAAGCGACTTACTATGATCTATGTGAATCAGAACAGTGAGCAGAACATGGATTACGTTAAAAATCAATTATCTGAACTGAATGCAGATCAATTCACTTCAACGGGTACAGTTTCATTTGAACCTTTTGAAGCATCCGATGCTGATTCTCTGGCAGAGACTCCATCTGAATTGTACATCCCGTTTACGGATAATCCTTTTGCAAAAACCCTCTTAACCGATATCAACAACAGTGTATTCCAGCCTGAGACAAAGCTGGCATTTCTGGATATCCGGGCCGTTACACCGGAGACTTCACTTTACAGCCGGTGGACAGACTCTTTCCACTATCCATTCTTTAACGGCAGAAATTACGCAGGCTACTGGCTGTCGGCAGAGTCAGTAATAATTGGCATTCACCATAGTTTTATTGATGGGATTGTGCCATCATCCGTTCCGTGGCTACTCCCACTGGAAGGACTGACTGTAGACCGCCCAGAACAGGATGCTTCATGAAATTTTGCATTCTTGCAAATCCGGAAAAATACTCTATACAGAAGCCTGTTGAGCAAGTTTTTGAGTGGTGTTCAACGAACAAACACACCATCTCTTTAACGGAATCGCTTCAGTCTCAATTTCCAAAAGTGAGCTGGCCAAGCCACGTAAATACGGTAAAAACAGAAATTGAAGCTGTCCGGAATTCGGATATCATCATTGCCATTGGCGGTGACGGAACCCTGCTCCACACGGCGCACCTTATCAAAGAGATCGACAAGCCGGTATTGGGCATCAATTCTGGTAAACTTGGATTTATGGCAAATATCCAGCCGGATTTCATTCATCACGCACTTGATCAAATTTCGGCTGAAAACTACAAGATTGACCGTCGAAGACTGCTCCAGGCGACTTCAAACGAAGGAAATACCTACTTTGCCCTGAATGAATTTCTGTTTACAAAAAAAGATACCTCTTCGATGATTACGCTAAGCGCGGATTACAATGGAGAGTTTATCAACGACTACTGGGCAGACGGACTTCTGGTATCTACTCCAACCGGTTCTACCGCCTATAACCTATCTGCCGGCGGACCGATTGTAATGCCATCCACTCCCGTAATGCTGCTAACTCCCATCAATCCGCACACCTTAACAACCCGGCCGCTTGTACTTCCCGATCACAACACTCTAACCATCAGAAGTGCTGAGAGCGGCAAACATACGCTATTTGCCTACGATGGCATCATTCAGCCCAGTGAAACGGAATTCGAGGTAGAGATCAAACGAAGTGACTATACCATTCAGTTAATTCAGCTTCCCGAGCAAAACTACTTTGAAACATTGCGAAACAAGCTGATGTGGGGAATGGATCGAAGAAAAGGATAAAGATCTCCAAAATTACTTCAATTCCACTCATTTTTCCGTTATTTTAAAGAAGGGCATTTTTCAGGGGAAACTACTTGAAATGCTAAAGATTCTATCGAAATAATTTATTTCTAACTAAAAAACAGAAAAATCATGAAAGTAACAGTTGTAGGAGCCGGTGGAAATGTTGGCTCAACCGTAGCATTAAGTATTGCTGAACGGGATTTCGCCAAAGAAGTTATAATGGTTGATATTGAAAAGAAAGATGGAGATAAAACGTTTTACCCGTCAAAAGGTCGCGCGCTTGACCAGTGGGAAGCATCACCTATCTCTGGATTTGATACACGCCTGACCGGAACCGTTGATTATGAAGACACCAAGGGATCCGATGTTTGTGTAATTACTGCCGGTGTGCCAAGAAAACCAGGAATGAGCCGTGATGATCTGCTCGAAATTAACAGTAAAATTGTAAAGGGTGTAACTGAGCAATTGATAAAACACTCACCCGATACCATTATTATCGTTGTTTCCAATCCATTGGATGTGATGACCTATGTTGCTCACACAGCAAGCGGACTGGATAAAAATAAAGTGATGGGAATGGCCGGTATCCTGGATACTGCCCGTTTCAGAGCCTTTTTAGCGCAAGAGCTGGATGTATCACCTAAAGATATCCAATCTCTCTTGATGGGCGGACACGGAGACACCATGGTTCCATTGCCTCGTTATACAACCGTTTCCGGAATTCCGGTCACTCAGTTAATTGACAAGGACAAGCTGGACGCTATTGTTGAGCGAACCAAAAAAGGCGGCGGCGAGATCGTTGGCCTGATGGGAACATCCGCATGGTATGCACCCGGTGCAGCAGCTGCACAGATGGTTGAGGCAATAATGCTCGATCAGAATCGTATATTCCCATGTGCCGTGTTGCTGGAAGGAGAATACGACATTAAAGATATTTTCCTCGGCGTGCCGGTTAAACTGGGTCACGGTGGAATTAAGGAAATTATTGAGGTTGATTTAGACGAATCAGAAACCGAACTTTTAAGAGCATCAGAAAAAGCAGTCCGCTCCACGTTGGAAGACTTCAAAAAGCTGATGGACAAATAAACCGCAAATAAAAGAAGGCTTAGTCTTCACTACTTGCATTTAAGCCCCAATATGGCCCCGCCGTATTGGGGTTTTTTAATCGCAGAGCCCCTCAATTAAGAAAACTGTAACAAAAACCAAGGTTTATTCTCTTTATACTGTAGATGGTAGCTCAGCTCATAGAAGCTGAAACCAAAACATTTAATTTAACCGATAACGCTATGATGGGATATACTGAAGTCATACAGGTCATGGGAGCCATGATTATTTTTGCTTTAGTGCTTACTACGGCAAATCGCTTCATGCTCAACAACGATACCGTAAGAGTGAGCTCAGAAGTTGAAGTACGTGCTGTTTCCATCGCACAGGATCTGATCGAGTTTTCCAAAACAGTTCCTTTCGATGCCGCTACTAAAGGCAACACCATACCTGACGATGTCCCCGACGATTTTGTATCAAATCCAATACCTGAATTTAACAAAGATCGGCAGGCTATTGTCGCTTTTGAAGAGTTTAACGATTTCACTGAGACGATCCCTTCTGATTTAGGTAATTTTGAACTTTCATCAGTGGTTGAATATATGGACGTAGCCTCAGACGGTACTTCCTCTACAACGGGTTCGAAAACGAGATTTAAAAGAATTACAGTTACAGTCACGAACGAATCCATGATGAATGACGTGAATCTGAGCTACATTCGGGTTTACAATAATACCAACTGAGAGAAATTATGAACTTAGGCTTAGTTACAAGTTTTATTATCGCCGCGCTTCTGATGCTCTCAATCGTATCCATGAATTTGAGAATGAGTCAGAGCACCCAGGATATCTCACTGCATACCATGAGCCAAAACCATGTGAGTGCCATCAGTGATTTGATCCAATATGATTTTCCAAAGATTGGCTATGATACTGATGAACCGATTGATAATCCAATTGAAATTGCTAAAGAGGATGAAATTCAGATTTAAGGCCAATCTGGATAATTCAGGTAGTGAAGAAACTGTAACCTGGAGACTTGAATCCGGTTCTCTTGCAGGTTCAAACAATGCAAACCATCGGACACTGGTTCGAATTGAAGGTACAGATATACAAGAAATTAACGTAGGTGTGACCCGATTTGAAATTAAGTACTACAACTTTGATAGCTTCGGCATCCGACATGTCTATGACATCCCGTACATGCACAATACAGATAACATAAACAGAATTGAAGTCATACTGGAAGTGCAGCCGAGAGAAGGTACCGGCCGCAATAACCAATTCACAACATCATCCTGGCACAGAGTATTTACTCCGCCAAATTTAAACTTATGAGGTAATCCTATGGGACGAGCCATGCTTATTATTGTAGCCGGCGTATTGATTTCGCTCGGCATCACACAAACATCCGTTTTTGGAGGCCTGAATAATTTGGCCGGCCATTCCACGAACTACGCTGAAACCGCGCAGGCAAAAAATATTGCCTATATGGGAACTGAACTTGCCATTCAGGAAATGATTGCTGATGAAGACTGGAGAAATGACAACTTTACATATTGGTGGTGGAGATAGTTCTCGTATCTGTTAAGAGATATCTGATCAGATGATCAATATTAGATTGATATCTACAGGAACATTTAATAACCAAACACAAGAAATTACACTGTTACTTTCAAAGCAGAGCAAGCAGCAGTGGTTCCAACATTTCATTGCTGCTTTGGGTTTATGTGATGACGAAGATCCTGATGACTGTTTAATTTTACGGTAAGTGGAAATCGCTGGAATTGATGGTAATGATGCGATAGTACAGAGCTGTGAACCTGCATAGTTCCAGGTGTAATGATTAATCACATCTAATGATGAGTATGAAGATACGTGAATAATGCTTCCGGTGATCTTCTAGTGTAGCAGGAGATCCCGACCTTAGAATTTAAGAGGGATTTAAATTTGATGAAGTTTTCGAAATCTAATTGAAACTCTAGCTACCTATGCGCAAGACTATCTGTACGATGGAAGCTATAAAGGATGATTTAGGAACTGCTGACAACCCAGGTATATACGTTGTAAATAATATTAAATCTGAAGGTCAGCTGGTAATCACAAGGATCATGGAATTATTAATTGTAAGAAATAGTGGAAAAATTGAAGTTGACGGTGAAATAACTGATGGAGGGATTGATGCTAAAGGAAGTTTCCAATTTGACGGTTTAGTCATTTTTGAAAATGCCTTTGAATTAGATATGGGAGGTAATGCAGTAATTAATGGTTCAGTATTAATTGGAAATACTATCAAAGGTATCAAACATTTGATTTACAATTTAAGAGGAACGCCTGATATTAAATATGATTGTCAAGCACAAGAGTATGCTGATCAGGCAGCTCAAGGCATATCTCAATAGCAATATTATTTTCAACAAATGAGTGTTTACGAAAACTAAATACTCACTAAAACCCCCAACCCACGAATCTCCAACCCGGAACTCCGCAAGCTAATTGCGGAGTTTTGTAGTTTTAGGCCGCTGTCATCTCCGTTTGGTCCGTAGATCGGATCATCAAAAATAGGAAATCCGGAGTGTTTCAAGTGGAGGCGAATCTGGTGGGTTCGTCCGGTAACAGGTTCACATCGCACAATCGTCTTTCCGTCAACCACTTCTTCCGGAAAGAACTTTGTCGTAGCGGGCTTCGCTCCGGGTAAATCCTCACCGCACTCAAATACAAATCCTCTCTTTCGTCGAATCGGTGCTGTTACAACAATGGGCTCTCGCATCTCACCGGCTACAACCGCATGGTACACTTTTCGAACCTCTCCCGCTTCAAAAGCAGCTCTTAACTCTTTCGCTGATTCTTTATGCTTTGCCAGCAGAACCACACCGGACGTCACCGAATCCAGCCGGTGCACCATTTTCAGATGCTCATAGCCCATCTCACTGAGCATGTAGAGGAGTGTGTTTTTATTATATCTGCCGCCGGGGTGCATAGGCAGAGGCGCCGGTTTGTAAACGGCCAGCCAGTTATCGGTCTCGTCCAATACACGGATATCCGATGCTACGGCCGGCTCTTTTACTTTCGGGGAGTAGTGATGCAGTTCCCGATTTTCTTTCAGAATATCGGCGTATGATACAGGAATGCCGTTCTCCAAGATCCAGCCACGATCAATGCGGTCCAGCCAGCAATCGCGTCCCAGGTAGGGAAATCGCTCATCAAAGAAATCGAGCACGGTCTTTCCCGCATCAGCCGGTTTAATTTTGATCTTGCGGGTCAGCTCATACGGAGCAACCACCCGAACCGGGCACGCTGATCTCTCTATCTTTAAATTCGTCATCAAAGTAGTTATACCATTTTCTGAACGGGCGGAACGCGTTTTCCGCATCAAAAGGTCGTTTGAATTCACTCTGTTTACACTCTTCGCTGCAGCAGCCTTCCATCAGCCGGGCACCCTCTTCGGAGCAGACAAAAAGCTTGTTGCACTCCATATTTGCGCAGTTGATGTAGTTATCGGCCGGCTTCCCGGTAATTTCGCAGTGGGCGACCGGCTCCAGATTGTCTTTATTCACCGGCACGACGAGGCGATCATCAAACACAAAACATTTTCCCTTAAAGTGCTCGCCACCCTCTTCCTTCGCGTAATTTAGAATACCGCCGTGGAGCTGATTCACATCTTCCCATCCCTTCTTCTTCATCAGAACGGAGAACTTTTCGCAGCGAATGCCGCCCGTGCAGTACATCAAAACTTTCTTGTCTTTTGGAATCTCCTGCTCTTTCTCCTCAAGCCACTTCGGAAAATCGAAAAAGTTTTCAACCTGAGGTTTAACTGCGCCCTCAAAGTGGCCCACTTTTGATTCGTAGTCGTTACGGACATCGATCATCACATAATCCTCTCCGGATTCCATCGTCTCTCTCCATTCATTTGGAGGCATATGATATCCTCCATCTTCAGGATTTACCTCGTCCATGTGAAGTGCCACAATCTCTTCCCGCACTTTACACTTCAGTTTGGCAAACGGCACGGTGTCGTGCATGTCCGTTTTAAACTCTGTGTCTTCAAATCCCGGCAGACTCCAGACGTACTCCTTATAAGCCTGCATCTGTTCCGGCGTGCCGCCCAAAGTACCGTTTAAGCCTTCATCGCTGATATACACGCGGCCCTTTGCACCCAGGTCTTTCAAAAAGGTTTTGTGATCCTCACAAAACTGTTCAGGATTTTCGATATGTTTGAAGTTGTAGTAGAGAATAACTTCGTACTGCATGGAAATAGACGTTTTATTAGCTGGAGTCGTTATACTTCTGTTTCTGTGTTAACTTTACTGAGCCTGGAAATATTTTGAGCTTGATCTATAAATGTCAATTAAGTAGTCGAAAGTCTCCTCATTTTCAAGGAGGGGATTTTGGGGAGATTTAATCGGTGATTTCATAACATTAAAGACTTTAAGTCCTAAGGCTACCACCCCTTGCCCCTCCTTACACAGGAGGGGAACTCAGTAATCAAATTTATTAGTCAAACTCAAGATTTTCCCTGATTTTACTCAGCCTTAAAATTACGAATTATTCCATACATTATTGTCTCTCTTTGTTTTAAAACATGCGCTACTCTAAATATCTGATTTTACTATTCCTCTTGATTGGACTAAACGTCGTATCCGTCGACAGTTTGGCCCAGACTGTTCAGCATCCGGTTTTCAGAGAACTTGATGAGGCGCTGAATCGGGGAGAGATTTCAAGAGAAACCGCGCTGATCGAAAAACTCAGATTTACATATCGATCCGGTGAATCTCATCAACAACTGCACGCTGAAGCAGAGCATGCGCCTATCAAATGCACGGTTCCCCTTCACGCCGAGTTTCTTCACCTAAAAGATCAACTGCCGGCAACAACAATTGCTGAAATTGAACCCTATTTTGAGCGACCTGAAACTTCGCACCTTGAGGAGTATCTATCCGCTTCAGGTAACTTTGTACTCTACTACGAAACCGAAGGGGAGAATGCAGTTCCAGCAGAGAGTACCATCGAGCCAGGTATTCCGGATTATATCTATCTGGCTGCAGAATCGGCAGATTCATCGTACCGCTATCAGATTGAAGAACTCGGTTTTGTCGATTTTCTGCGAAGTGAACCCTATGAGATATACTTTGAAGATATTATTTTTTATGGCACCACCACGTCATCCGGCTCCTCCTCTTTTATCACCATCAACAACAACTTTGAGAACTTCCCTGAAAACGCTCATCCGGACGGGGATGTAATCGGTGCTCTATACGCCACCATCGCCCACGAAATCAAACACGCTGTTCAATATGCAACCAACGGATGGGATGGAAGTGCAGGAAGCTTCGACTGGATTGAGATGGACGCTACCTTGATGGAAGAGATCGTCTATCCTGACGTGGACGATTACTATAACTACATCAAAGAGGATTTTGAATCGGATGAACCCAACAGCCTGTCTATTTTCGGAGCCCCCGGCTCCGCAACACCGGGAGCCTACTGGCATATGACCTGGATGCTCTACTTTGCCGAACAGTATGGGATGGAATTCTGGGTAGATGTTTGGGAACAGTTTATCGAAGACAGAACCAAATCGTTTTTTGATGCAGTGGATGAGTCACTGATCGATCAAGGGCGAACTTTGGAGCGAGACCACCTGAACAACATGCTTTGGCATATTGCATCCGGCCCGATCTACTCGGCCTTTGATTTCGGTTTTGAGGATCGTGAAAACTACCCTACACCAAATTTTTCCAATAATCTCGGTATTGCTCCGGGACAAACCAACGGATTTACCCTCCGCTCAATGGCCGCTCATTTTATTGAGGCATCACCATCAAATGTTGCTCTCGGTCAGCCTCAGTTCACCCTTGAATCTGACGCTACAGGCATTGGTCTTGGAGTCATTGGATATTTCAGAGATGGGAGTACGGATGTTCAGTTAGCCCTCCAATCCGATAGTGAAATTCAGTCTTTACAAACAACCTGGGCGTGGGAAGACCTTACCGATATTACCATTGCCGTTGTAAACACAAACCGGACAGGGACGGCCAATTACCTGCTCAATGTTTCATCAGTCCTGCCTGAAGAGGATCTGGTTGCTCAAAATTTTCCAAACCCGTTCAATCCGAGCACAAAGATTGAATATGCCATCACGGAAACCCAGCCGGTTAAAATTGAGGTATTTGATGTAGTCGGACGCAAAATTCAAACTTTAGTGGATGGGGATCACTCTGCCGGTTTTTATTCCGTTGATTTTGACGGCAGCGGACTTGCATCCGGAATGTACATTTACAGAATCACAACCGATCAGACTGTAATGGACAAGAAAATGCTGCTAATCAAGTAGAGACGCGGATTAAGCGGATTTTTGGATTTCGCCGTTCTCCCCCCTCGTCATGGAGCTCCGCTCCGTGACGACAAGAACGCAGCTCTGCTGCATAAAAACTATCTTTGCAAGCACCGCCTCTTTTATATACAAAGCTCCAAACTACGCTCTCTATTCGGCGGTGATTTATTTACACCTTCCTCATTCTATAAACAGGCCACCCCGCCGGGGTGATCCAAAATTCACCCAGCGTTGGGTATTCCGGATTATATCTTCTCTCATTAGGAGAGACTATAAGAAATCCCCTCCCCGAAAAATCGGGACCAGGTGTGGCTTGAGAGGGGAAAGGCTCAAGTCAAAAGCGAAGCTTGTTGAATTGAGCGAGGGGTGTGTAAGTGGAAGTACGAACTGCAGAATAAATCAAAACCTCGACGTGGAATCCTTGCCCATCCCTCGTCCCAGAGCTCCGCTCCGAGACGACAAGCATGCAGCTCTGCTGCATAAAAACGATCTTGGTATGGCTTTGAGCTGTGCCAAGTGTGGTTTAATGCTCCGGTCACCGTCAGAACTCTTCTAACGGACCGACGGGTTTGATCAAGAGATTTAAACCATACCTTAAAGGTTTTTTTGAATCACGGCTGTTGTCATACCCGCCTCTATCTTTATTCCTTACCAGCAACGCCCTCTCTTCGGCGGGAAAAGGTGTGCTCAATTTATTCCCGGGGTTGAAACCCCGGGCAATTGACGAGCCACTCCTACGGAGTTAATCTTTTTAAGCCTCGTGGCAAACCTTTAAGTCGTGCCACGAGTACCCTCAGCCAAATTCATCAGTAGTTTTCTTTGATAAATTCGAGAACTTTTTGCATTTCGAGCCTCATCTGGTTGCTGCTGATCACGTAGTTATTATTCAGAAAACTGAAGTTTAGCCGTCGTCCGGAATCGGTGAAGATATATCCACTGAGAGCCGTGGTGTTACTCAGGGTTCCTGTTTTGGCATAGACGTACGGATCCTCACCTTCCGGGGCCTTATAAAGTCCGCTGATGGTCCCGCGCACGCCGCCAATCGGGAAGTACCCAAGCGTTTTCTCTTCACCAAACTCATCCATCATTTTTTCGAGCAGAACGACCAGGGAATGAGGAGTAATCAGATTGTATTTTGTCAAGCCTGATCCGTCTCGCCAGTTTGGCCTCTGAGGCAGATCCTCAAAATATTCATCAAGTACATGCCGGATTGCACGAGACGTATTCATCTCTCCAAACTCCTGTTCGGAAATCATCAACAACAGCTGTTCAGCTATAAAGTTATCACTCACCACCATAAACCGTTTATAAAGTGAGTCGGCCGGTGTGCTGTAGATCGTCTCATTAAATGCCAGATCAACTGATTCAGCATAGTGCACATCTCTGCCTAATGTATCAGACAGCATCTCCACGAGAAGCTCATTGTCATACACAAACGGCACGTTACGTTCCTGTCTTGCTGTGTCTGCCTTGGGTGTGTAGAGAATATCGTTCGATCGGTGCGACCGTCTTACCAGCTGAATTTCCTCACCGTTCCATTCATCCCGATTGATGTATCGTTCAAAAAAATCAGGCTTAACCGGAGTCTCCTCATTCAATTGAACCAAGGCGACCTGTTCAGTTTGCAGCCGCATCATATTACCGTATATCGGAAACGGCGATTTCTCGGGAGCATAGGCGGCCGGATACCAGTCCCAGGCCCAGCCTGCCCCAAAATGTTCATCCGTATAATTTTGATCCGTAAAAACCAGCACCTCATCCCTTCCGGATAGAAACTCGTACGACTCTGTGAAATCAAAATTGGGATTTAAAAATCCCGGATCGCCCGTTCCCTGAAAATAGAGCGTATCATCCCGTACAGTGTAGCGGAGAGAAGGAAGTGTATCGGGCAGGGCTTTTAGCGAGGCGTATAGCGTTAACATTTTTGTGTTCGACGCCGGTACATAGAATTGATCTGAATCCCGTTCGTACAACAATGAATCAGATTCCGGATCATAAAGTGCAAAACCGGTCATACTTTGGGAAAATGCTTCAGATTCCTCAAAGAGGGTATGGATCGGCAGATCACTGCTTGGTTCAACCGAAGCCGGTATTTCCGTGGATTTACATGAAGCCAGAAAAACAAATAGGACAGAAATGGTAAGCAGTTGCCGCATAGAGGAATGTACATTAAATGAAAAGTTCGTTTGATCAGAGTAAAGGCTCGTGCTCTAAAATGAAAGTTTTGAATAAGAAAATTTGTAAAAACTTTCGTTACTATTTGCCTAAACAAGCGCTTCCATAAAAAATAGAATATCGCGTATAAAATTAATTAACAGCCATTTATACAAATTATAAGCATCAATATATCCTGCATTATTATCTCATTTTAGCGGCTTCTTCCGGACAAACGGAAAAGGAAGATTCCGTTTGAATATTTACAAGATATTATTGAATATAAGGTGTGTTATTTCGGTAATACTCTACAAAACCGAAATTTGCTCAAAAAAAATAAGATGGGAAAAGATTACCGGGTGCAAAAAATGTATCCGGCAGCCTTTCATCTACCAAACCAATCAATCAAAGAAAAAAGGAGAATTATGCAAAAGATGCTACAATTCAAATTGCTCTCTTTGCTCGTGTGTTTCCTTCTGTTCTCTGCCACTCAGGCCTTTGCTCAAGGCTCAGTTTCAGGTACGGTTACAGATGCAGACACAGGCGAAGAGCTTATTGGTGTGAATGTGGTCATTCCATCGCTTAATATTGGCGATGCAACTGGCCCGGACGGAACCTATTTACTATCGAACGTCCCCGCCGGAGACTATCGTATTGAGGCTCGCTATGTGGGTTTTTCTACAGTGCGGCAAACCATTACGGTTAATGACGGCGAAGAGGTTATCGCAAACTTTGAAATGTCTGCAGCAGTTGATGAGCTCGGAGAAGTTATCGTAACTGCTTTTGGTGTTGAAAGAGAAAGCCGCTCAATCGGTTACTCAATCCAGGACGTAAGTGCCGAGGATATCGGACGAACCGGATCGGCTAACCTATTAAACGCACTTCAGGGACAAGTTTCCGGTGTGCAAATTAACCAGGGTGGTGGTGGAGCCGGCCAGGGATCTCAAATCTTTATTCGTGGATTTACATCTCTTGACCCCGGTGCAAACAACCAGCCGCTTTTTGTTGTAGATGGTGTACCCATAGATAACTCTACAAATGAAGCTGCCATTAATGTTCGCGGTTTATCAAACCGTGCGATGGATTTGAATCCAAATGATATTGAATCCGTCTCTGTCCTCAAAAGTGCACCTGCCACTGCTCTCTACGGAGTGCGTGCCGCAAACGGTGCAATCATCATAACCACTAAAAAAGGACAGCCCGGAGACCTTCAAATCGACTTTTCTCACAGCGTAAGCCGTGAAGATGTAATTAACAGACCGGACTATCAGGATGTTTATGGACCCGGATTTGGTTTTACTTCTTCTCCCGACGGATTCTGGCCGGCCTGGGGAGCTCCTTACAGTGAAACTCCCGACCTGACCTATTATAACAATTGGGAAAATTCCATGAGAACCGGTATCGGCATTGACAATTCCATTAGTGTTTCCGGTGGTACAGATAATGTCACATTCTTTACATCTGTTTCGCACTCTAACAACAGAGGTATTATACCGAACAACGATTGGGATCGGACTAATATTCGTCTTTCAGGTGAGCTTTTCCAAGGACCTCTTACTGTTGCAGCGAGCGCGAACTACATTAACTCAGGCGGTAACCGCGTACCATTTATTAACTTTATGGCGCGATTATCATATTGGAATACAAGTGCTGATGTTACTGACTGGAGACATGAAGATGGAACAATGAAATCTGACAGCAGGGATGGACGTGGTTCAGGACGTAACCCAATTTACGACGCAGAGACCAATACCTACGTTGATGATGTGAACCGTTTGATTGGTAATCTTCGAACTTCATACGAGTTTGCAGATTGGTTATCTCTTGAGTACCTCTTGGGAATTGATACATACACCGACGAACGAACAGACATTGAACCCGGTCCATTAGGACTTGAAAATGAGTTCGTTTGGAGTAGTGTTGGAGGATACAGACAGGAAGAAAGAATTGTAAGTACTGACCTGACATCTAACCTCGCATTAAGCATTAATACTGATCTCACCGAAGAGATTGGAATGAGTTTAAGACTGGGTAATGATGTTTTTGACAGATCTTCCAACGTTGTGAGAGCCTATGGATCAGGCTTTGTTGTTCCGGAGTTCAATCATTTCAGTAATGCTACAAATGTGAGCATATATCAAAGATTGTCTGAAAGACGATTGATCGGTGCTTACGGTGATTTGAATCTAGATTGGAACGAGATCGTTTACTTAAATGTGACCGGCCGTAATGACTGGACATCCACACTGCCTGAAGACAACCGTTCATTCTTCTATCCATCTGTTAGCTTAGGCTATGTATTTAGCGATATGATTGATACACCAGAGTGGATGACATACGGTAAACTTCGCGCTTCTTATGCAGAAGTAGGTAAAGATGCACCACCTTACTCAACTCAGAGTGTTTTTGTTGCGCCTTCAATATTTCCACTTGCAGGACAGACCGGTTTTACAAAGGGAGCTACCATTGCTTCTTCCGATCTGAAACCTGAGCGCACAACCTCTACTGAGTTTGGTCTTGATTTACGTTTTTTCAATAACCGTTTAGGTTTTGATTTAACCTGGTATAAAGCAAATTCTAAGGATATGATTATCCCTGTTCCTGTTTCTAACGCAACAGGTTCTTCACGATTTGTGACAAATGCCGGTGAAATTGAAAATACAGGTATTGAGCTAACCGTAAACGCTACACCGGTTACCTCTCAGGATTTCCAATGGAACATCACTTCTAACTTTACCAGAAACCGAAACGAAGTGGTAGGTATCCGGGATGGAGTTGATGCAATTTTCCTCGGAAGTATTTCAGCGTATGTAAATAATCCATTCATGCAGCTGATTCCGGGCGAATCTTACGGTGCAATCTGGGGAACCAGTTATGCCCGTTATGGAGCCGATCCCGAGTCAAACACAATCGATACAAGTCTGCCAATTATTATTGGCGATGATGGATTCCCTGTCGTTAACGGTGATCCGAAAATTGTAGGTGATGCTACACCGGATTGGACATGGAATATGTTTAATCAATTTAACTATAGAAGCTGGGACTTCTCATTTAACCTGGACGTTGTTTACGGGGTTGATAAATACAACAAACTTGATAACTGGGATGCTGCTTTTGGTCACACAACCAAAACACTGAACCGAGAAGACTATGTTGTATTTGATGGTGTGTTGGAAGACGGAACTCCAAATACCCAGGAAGTGTGGTTAGGGCAAGGCGCTGATCCACAATCCGGCAGAAACTACGGCGCAGGTTACCACAGAAATACTTACCGCGGAGTTGTAGAAGAATCAACTGAAGATGCTTCTTACATGAAACTTAGAAGTGTTGCGCTTGGGTATTCAGTTCCGCAGTCCGTACTTGAAAACTTACCACTTACAAGAGTTCGCGCAGGTGTAACTGCAAACAACATCTTGTTGTGGACTCCATTTTCACAGTACGATCCTGAAGCTTTTGTAAGTTCAGGCAGTAACCTGATCGGACTTGTTGACCTGGCTTATCCGGGTACAAGAAGTCTTGTATTCTCTCTAAACTTCTCCTTTTAATCCATGAGGTATCACACAATGAAACAATCAATAAAATTACTCTTTGTATTTGTATTGACTACACTCATGGCATTAGGGTGTAGTGACTACTTAGACATTAATGATGACCCGAACAATCCGACTTCAGCCCCTATCGAAGGGTTGTTGTATCAGACTACGTTCGAAACTACGCGGAATACTCAGCGGGTTGGATCTACAACATCCTTCTTCGTTCAGCATTTTGCATCTCCGAATACAGCTACCAGTACTGATATTCATGAACCTGTATCATATGGTGGAACCTGGTCGAGCCTTTACAACAATATTGGCGACCTGGTCATCCTCATTGAACAAGCAAATGAATTAGGTGCTCCTCACTATTCCGGAGTAGCTAAAGTTCTCAGAGCATATAACCTAAGCCTTCTTGTAAATATGTTTGGTGATGTACCTTACTCAGAAGCATTCAGCTCTGAAATTCTTCAACCTACTTACGACGGTTCTGAAAGCATCTACACTGTTATCCTTCAGGATATCGAAGATGCGATCAGTGAACTTAACGCTGCTGAATCTGCTGCATCGCCTTCCGGAGACGATATGATTTTTGGCGGGGACCGTGCAGCATGGACACGTACAGCGTATTCACTTCAGGCTCGTTTTCTGAATCACTACAGCAAGCTTGGTTCTTATGATCCGGGTGCTGTATTGACAGCCGTAGATAACGGCTTCTCAAGCAGTGATGAAGACTTCGAAATGGCGTTCTTTGACGATAGCAATGCGAGCAACAATCCATGGCACCGGGTTGCGGTAAACAACGCCGGACTGTTACTGGGCGGATGGTTATCTGAGCAAACAGTAGATCATCTGAACGGTGAAACGTACGGAGTTTTCGATCCCCGTATTGAGTTCATAACTGAACCTGTTTCCGATGAGTCCGATCCGCGACTTGGTGAGTATGTAGGTACCACAAACGGTGCCGGTCGAGGAAACGATCCGGAACAGGGAGTCAGAGCTGTATTAGCCGTAGATTCTTACTATGCAGCCGAACCAACAACTCCATTGGAAAACATGACCTATGCTGAGCTGAAGTTTATTGAAGCTGAAGCTGCACTGGCCGACAATCAGGATATCAGGGCTTACGAAGCTTACGAAGCCGGAATCCGCGCCCATATGGAGAAATTGGGAGTCGATCCTGCTGACATTGATGACTACTGGAATGATCCGGTTGTTTCAGTCGGTTCCGGCAACCTAACCATCGACGAAATCATGAAGGAGAAGTACATTGCTACTTTCCTCAATCCGGAAACATGGAATGATGCTCGTCGATACGACTACCAATATGCTGACTTCGATGCACCTGTAAACTCAGCACTGGGTGGCGAGATGATTCGACTGGTTCGTTACCCCGACTCTGAACTCCAGAGAAACGAGGCCAACGTACCTAACCGGTCTATGACAGATCGAGTATTCTGGGATGCCCAGTGATTTACTGAGTAAACCTTAAATTATTTAATGCCCGGCTTCTTCACTGAAGTCGGGCATTTTTATTTTGTGCCGCCTCTCTTCCAAACATGGCCGTTTTTCGGTCACTCCCCCAGCGATAATTACCAATCACTCCGGTTGATGCGATCACCCTGTGGCAGGGAATAATGAATGCTATAGAATTCTGTCCTACGGCTGTGCCCACGGCTCGATATGCTTTCGGATGCCCAATATTTTCAGCCAGATTACCGTACGTTTTTACTTCACCTGCAGGTATTTCAAGAAGTGCCTTCCAAACTTTGAGTTGAAAGGGTGTCCCTTTTAAATGCAGTTGAATCGATTTTTTCTCCTGTAGATTCGCCTGAAAAAGCTGCAGCACCTTATCATGCACTTCATTTCTATCCCGCAATAGTTCTGCTTTAGGAAAATGTTGAGTTAATATGGTTTCCGGCAGTTCATCATCCTCAATAAAGGATGTATGACAAACTCCTTTTTCCGTTGATGCAATAAGAACTTTTCCATAAGGTGTTTCACCGAAGCTGTAATGAATCGTTAACCCGGCCCCACCATTTTTATACTCACCGGGCGTCATCGCTTCGATATTCACAAAGAGATCGTGAAGCCTGCCGGTTCCGGACAATCCGGTTTTATGGCTTACATCAAACAGGGTTCTGTTCTTTTTTAGAAGGTGTTTTGAATACTCTACACTAATAAACTGCAGAAACTTTTTAGGACTGACTCCGGCCCACTTGGTAAACATTTTCTGGAAATGGTATGAACTCAATCCAACGTGGGCAGCTACTTCATCAAGCCGGGGCTGGCTTTTAAAATTCTCGCGAAGATAGTTAATCGCTTTTTCTATTCGGTCGTAGTCGGGATTCATAGTGGAAATGTAGAAAGGTTCAGTCAAACCAAAAACCCGATTCTTGCGGTTTTTAGAAAACAAAAAACCTTAGGAGGTCTTTGAAACCTCCAAGGTTAAGTAGTAACCTGAGTTCGATTCTAAAATGCTGATTATTGAGTTCCCCTCCTGTGTAAGGAGGGGTCAGGGGAGGTAGCCTTAGGGTTTTGAGTCTTTAGTGTCCTGAATTCATCAATTAAACCACCCCTAAATCCCCTCCTTGAAAAGGAGGGGAACTTTCAACCATCTAAATCAAGATATTATTAATCGAACTTAGGTTAGTAAATTTATTCCACCTGATATTCCGTACTAAGCGGCCTGACGGAAATCATCTATTTTACACCGGGACGGTATTCCCTTATCACACTATTTTCAACATCTTCATCTGTAAATGCCACGGGTGTCATCGTATTGTTGACAAAGTTTTGAAGCTGGTCATTGTAGTGCGGTGAATCCTCTTTATTGCTTTGTCCATAAGCCAAAATGGTATAGGCCCTGGGTGTCTCGCCAAACTCGACTGCAAATACCCAACCGTCGCCACCACGGACCTGAAGCTTCTGCTCATCCTCTTCATGATCAGTATACCAGATCACTCTGTAGCAGCCAAGCATGCCTGTACATCCGCCGACTGCAAGGTCCAGGTCGCCGATTACAGCTCTGTGAACTTCGCCCCAAGGTAAATTCCAGTGACCATACCGATCTTTGGATTCATCAATAGCCCATTTAAATGATTCTACAGCGCGTTCATAGTCAGCAAGGCCATGAGGGGTGTGGTTGTCGGATCATCGTACGACCAGGGCTCTTTAAACAGTTTTTCGGGAGTGGCTGAATAGCCTACTGATGCCGGCGAACCCTGCACGCGCTGGCTGTCGGCCGATGAAGAGTATCGATTCCACCACGTTTTAAAGAGCACTCCACCACGGCTATCTCTCGTTACCGTATTGTCCCAATCCTTGATGAGTTGTAGAGCTTCAGCAACTTCACCTTCCGGATCGGTCTGCTCAACGGCTTCAATCAAATCCTCTTTTACACGATCAGCCATAAGCATTTTATCGCTGTGCTTCAGTTCAACAATATCCTCGAGTGAGAATTTTTCATCATTGTGAACCAGTTCGAGTGAATGCTGGCTGCGAAGTCTCAAAATGGGCTCAGGGTAGAATGAAGGATAGTCTTCCGGTCGTAACACTTCATTCAGATTGGTAAAGTGATAGGTATCATTCTCATTTCTCAGATATCCGCCTTCAGGGTTCTCAAGCTGTGGCAGCAGTTCCCAGTCCGTAAAATCCTGCCACATCTCATCAGAAGATGTCACATGAAACGCGGTCGTATCTCCGCCGGCCGCGTGTGGGCGATCGGGCATACTTGCATTCCACACGTAATAAATATTCCCATCGGCATCCGCATAGGTCAGGTTGGATGAAATCCGGGCACGCATCTGCATCGCCTCTTTCCACTCATCCAGGTTCTGTGCCTTCATCATCTTGAAGAACTGCTCACCGGTTCTGAATTCACCGTTACCGGCCGACTTCATCACGTAAATCTTTCCATCTTCCCTGAGTATAACCGGCCCATACGGCGTAGACCAAAACTCCCTGGTTTCGGTACCGATGGCATTTCCGAATTTGTACTCAACGGTAACCAACTCTTTTTCAAGCGGAACAGACGCCCCGTCCAGAATAAAATGATCCGGCTTGTTGGGGTCGGCATCAAACGAGTAGACCTCATCCAGGTCGGGGCCGTTATTTGTGGTAGACCATCCAAGTTTTTCATTAAATCCCCCGATGATTCCAACTGCCTGACCAATTCTGAAATCGCCGTAAAAATTAAATTTACCCGGCACTTTTACTTGCGCTTCATAATATCCTGCATCCCACGACAGGTGTGGATTTCTAACCAAAATGGCATTTCCTGACGTAGTCCGCTCAGGTGCAAACGCCCACACATTGGAACCCACATCGGGATGGGGTTCCTGTGACCGTGCCGCAAGCCTGGCCCATACGGTTTGATCCTCAAGCTGAAAGATTTCGTTTGAACTGTGGATCATCGCCATCTCATCATCATTTTCCCTGTTTTTCTGCCGTTCAAAAGCAGAGAGAAATCTGCGGATTGAACTGCTGCTTGGCGAGACAATATTTCTGGCATGAACATCATAAGCCGAATAATGAGGTTTCACCCAGTCATCAAACTCATCCGGATGCAGTTCGATATATCGATTGACACCTTTTGCAAAGCCCTGAATAAAATCGCGCGTATCTTTTTCCAGATCCTGCCAGGTTTCTACAGCCCGTTTATGCTCCAGCCTGCTGGACGCATCACTGTCAATTGCTGCTGATCTTTCAGCACCGCTCAAATCATTATATTTCGCCCACTCACCTCTGGCCTTCAAAAGCAGTTCCGCCACTCTTTCACCATAATCCTCCATTTGAAGGTATCCCAGGGCAAAACCTGCCGCTTCCAGGTTATCGGCATTGACGTGGGGAACACCATATTCTGTCCGCCGGATGATGACCTGTTGGGAAAGATCATCCGGATCGGTTTGAGTTTCTATTTGCCGGTTATCATCGTTTGTAACTGACGATGAGGCCCCACATGAAAATAGACTAATGGAGACAATGATAAGTGGTATGAAATATCGCATGAGCAAGGATTGATTTTATTTGAGAACTAAGATTATTTGAGGATCATAAAGAACAAAGGCGATTCTTATCATCCCCCATACCCCCTTCTCCCTTCGCTAAAGCAATGGAAGACAAGTCGAAGGGGGATTTCTAAAACCTTGGAGGTTTGGGTGCTAAATTTTAATCGATTTTATTTTTGAGAACTTTACCGACCAACTCAGGCTGAAACTCTCCGGCTTTCATAGCGAATTTACCGCCGATAAGTACATATTCTACTCCTTCGGAAAGCTGGTGAGGATCATCAAACGTGGCTTTGTCCTGAATACGATCCAGATCAAAAATGGTGATATCTGCAATTTGTCCGGTTTTAATCACTCCCCGATCGTGAAGATTAAACACCGATGCAGGCAAACTGGTCATACTTCTGATTGCAAAAGCCAAATCAACAGTTCTGTCCTCCTTCACGTATTTTGAAATTTTGCGTGGAAAAGAGCCGTAGTTACGCGGGTGAACAACCCCTTCGCCCATCTCAACCAAACCACCGTCAGAGCTTGTCATCATCCACGGCTGCTTCATAAAACGTTCCACATCATCTTCGTGCATATTGAATGAGACAATCTGAGGATTTCTCTCTTTAATCAGAGTGAGTGCCGTTTCAATAGGATCCATTCCCATTTGATTCGCAATAGCACTCAACCGTAGACCTTCATAGGATCTGTCGGGAGAATAAGAAGCAATCTGAATGCTCTCAGCGCCTCCGCGTCGTTTTAGATTGGCCACCATTTCAACTTTGATATCTTCGATCAGTTCAGGATCATCCAGTCTTTGCAGCATTTCTGTGCGTCCGCCTTCGCGGGCCCAGGAGGGGATCAGCACAGCTGTAAGGTTTGTGGATGAAGCCGGATAGGGATATTGATCAGCATAAACCTCAACCCCACGATCTCTGGCTCGCTCAACACGGCTTATCACGGCGGCAGAATACCCCCAGACACCGGTTCCGAGCGCTTTAATATGTGTCACAATCCCGGGTATTCCAGCTTCTTCAGCTATACGAATCACTTCGTCTACGGAGTAGATCAATCCCACATTATAGTCAGATTCATCCCGGATATGGCTGCTGTAAACTCCGTTATATCTTGAAGCCACTTTCGCCAGCTCTATCACCTCTTCTGTTTCGGCATAGGCGGCAGGTGTATAAAAGAGCCCCGTTGACAAACCAAAGGCGCCCTCTTTCATGCCTTCTTCCACAAGAGCTTTCATCTGTTCCAGTTCATCTGTATTGGGTGCGCGGTTGGCTTGCCCTAAAACTTCTCTTCGCACACTGCCATGGGGTACAAACTGGGCTACATTCACTCCAATTCCATGTTCTTTCAGCGCGGCCCGCTGCCCGGCAATGTCCAAACTTCCGCCGCCATCCGGATTGATCATTACCGTGGTTAAACCCTGAGCCAGCAGTGGCCGACCGTGACTCAATGATTCTGAAGCAAGACCGGGTCCTGCATGAGTATGTACATCAATAAAGCCCGGAGAAATGTACAGCCCGGTAGCGTCAATAATTTCCCTACCGGTTACATCATCCGATTCCCCAATCCAGGCGATTCTGTCGCCATTAATCCCAATATCCGCATAGAACCATGGATTCCCGGTTCCATCCAGTATTTTTCCATTTTTGATGAGTATGTCGAAGTTCTGTAAGCCGGATTGAGCATGGATATCAAACGGTTCTATGAACCAAATCATCAGAACTAAAAAAAGGGCACACTGTTTCATATCAAACCTTGATCTAAGTATTAGTTATTGCGAAAGAAGCTCGAACGTCTTTTTGAGCAAATTAAAAAAGCCTGACCGTATTGCCAGGCTTTTGTGAATTATCAATAGTTACTTCACATGCACATCCAGCCAGTCTACCCAGCGGGTCCACATATCGAGCAGTGTCTCTTCAGCTGCAGGACCGTGTGCTTCATGAGGATATCTGTATAGCGCAGCGGTTTTCCCAATGCCATTCAGCGCATGAAACATTCTGCGGGAGTTTGTCGGCCAGGTACCCACATTTTGATCCTCCTCACCGTGGTACATCAGAAGCGCACCGTCCATTCGGTCTGCCCAGAAAATAGGCGACATCTGCATATAACGGTCCATTCCACGCCACAGATCGCTGCTTTCACGTTGGAAACCTAGCGGGGTAAGCGTGCGGTTATAATTCCCCGACCCTGCAATACCGGCTTTAAAAAATGAGGTGTGTATCATCGCGTTGGATGTTCCGAAAGCACCATAGCTGTGCCCGCCAATCGCCATGCGATGACGATCGATATATCCCTTGGCTTCGGAGCTGTCAATCACAGCCGTACTGTTTTGAACAATACTCCACACGAAGTTATCATTAGCTGTTCCGCTATCACCAACAATAGGCCAGTCCGGCTTCAGAACCGCATAACCGGCTTTAGCCATGATATCAGCCGTTCGGGTTCCAATTCTCGGATAGCTGTTTTTGTTGTGGCGCCGAATACTTTCGTTATAATCTTCCTGATCATCGTACTCACGAGGATAGTGCCAGATAAATCCGGGAACCGGTTCACCGTCCCATTCCGGCGGCATGACCACCTCCATCCAGAACTCAATACCGTCTGATCTGATCACTTTAAAACGATCGCGCGGGGCTTGAGCAAGAGCTTCGTTATAATCCTGATTCTCCGTCAGCTGAGTTCGTTCATTCGAGTTCAAATCAACGTACCAATAGTTTGGATACTCATCCGATGATTCACGCTCAATAATAATCTGATCTGAATTGGCTGTCAGAATAGATTCAACCGATTCATAATACTCCTCTGAGCTTTGGAATAGCCGCTCACTTTCACCCGATTGTATTTCCACACGGTCAATAAACGGACGAGGCGCATTTTCCTCTACATCCTCATAATATTCCGTGCCACTTAGAAAAACACTCGATTCGTCTTCGCTAAGTCGAACAGCCCACTCTCCGGTGGAAGATCGATGGTAGGAGAGATTTCCCGGATTGTCGTAGAAATCGTCTGTATCATATTTATAAATAGGATATGTAGATGCTGTATCGGCAGCATAAACGGCAAACAGTTCCTCGCTGTCATTGTTTTGCTCAGTGATAAACAAAATGTCGCCATCGGAAGAATAAGCAACAGACTGCATTTCCCGCTCCGACTCATAAAGCACCTTCTGATCGTCCTCTCCAAATGGAGGCATCCACTGAACTACACGATCTGCAATTTTTGACTCTTCAGACTCTTCTTCCTCTTCGGGTTTCTCCTCTCCCTCTTCTTCCTCCTCCTCTTCAGGTTTTACCAAAAGGCTGAGGCCTTCTCCGTCCGGACGCCACTGAATATTTCTCCGGCCACTATCTTCCATATACTCTTCATCCGGGTCACCTTTGTTAGGATCTGAAGAACGTAACGTAGCCAAAATCTCACCATCCAGATCCCAAATCTCTTCCGTCCAGCCAAACCGGCTTACCGGTACGATATAGGAAAACGGTTTTTGAATGGTTTGAACGATGACATGATCGCCTGAAGGAGCAGCATCGATATTTCGTATCATCGCCGGAGAACCAATATTTCTGGCTCTGCGATTTTGCGTATCAATTTTCACCAGCTGACCCGTGATGTAGTATTCCAGCAGTTCTCCTTCAAATCTATCCTCCAGCAGTGACTGATAGGTTCGCAACCTGTTATCACCTTCTGTTGTGGATCGAACAATCAATTGCGTTGGAGTTTCCGGACGCACAGGTTCTGCTCCGCGATTCTCCGGAATGAGTACTGTAAAAATAGACCGGCTGTCTGATGTCCACTCAAACGAACTGTTTAGTGTTGCCAGGAGCGGACGACGGGTAATTTGTCTTGAATTCCCGGATTCCCTGTCAGTTACATAGATATGAGTTTCATCCTCGGAATGTCCCATCCAGGCAATCTTTGAACCGTCGGGTGACCATTGGGGATTGCTGATGGTCAAATTGTCCGGCACGTTCAATTCTCTTCGCTCACCGGTCCGTGAATTTACCAACTCTAAACCCGTGGTAGCTCGCTGAGTTGTAAGAGAACGGGTTCGGTTTGCTCTTTTATCAATTTGCAGGCCCGCAATGTTATAGTGTGGCTTGGCAAATTTTGAAAGAGGGGTGATCCCGGATCGTTTGCGGTTTATAAAAAAGTCACCAGCAGGACTCAGTTCATCCAGTGTCACATTCAGATGACTTGGAGCCAATATCTCTTCAGAAATTGCCTCCGGCGGGGTCAGATAGCTGTCGTTAAAATCAGGTGATTGCTGAGCCCAGGCACTCATTCCTCCGGTAAACAGAAGCGTAAGTACACAAAACTTTACGTTAAATATTATCGTTTTCCTCATGTTATACAGTTTATTACAGTTATACATATTCAATTACACTACAAACATTCAAACTAACAGACAATTGAGATTTACATAATTTTGCCAATCTTAGTGTATGGCTTCCATTTCTTCCTAAAAAAGGGTACAATTTCAATGAGTTAGCGTTCCAAAATAAACTCGCTATGCAGAAGATATCTGACTTTGTTTTTTCTTATCCGCCCAACCTTCAAGAGCTCGATCTTGCCACCATGGTAAGTATGTATCGAGACAGGGGTGAACCTCGCCGGGCCGCGCCGGGGAAGTATCTGGCGTGTGCGGTTACCAGAAAACTTCTCAAAGAAGCAAAATGGTGGTTTGGCCTATACTATAGCCAAACAGCGTGGGACGAACTGCTAACCAAAGGATCTGAGGGATATCCCCTTACAGAATCGGAACTGAATTTGCTGGGACTCATTGTAGTGTCGGAAGAGCCTCCGCACAGAGAGTACGTAGAAAAAAACATCGGCATACTCCCTAAACTGGCTTACCTGATAGTGAACGACATCAAGCAGTTCGGATTTATACAGGAAGATGAACACGGCTTTTTAACGATTACCTCAAGGGGAGAACAGGCACTGCAGGGAATTTCCCGAAGAATTTACGGCAAACGGTTTATGCCTGAAATGCTCCACGCCTTTCATCATGACCCTTCACTTTCCAAAGGGGAGAAATCCGGAAGCGATCAGGCCACTCTTTTTTAAATCCCTATTATGGGGAGAAATGGGCTTTAAAAAATCATATCTTAAGAGCTCATAAAACTGAAGCTGAATTTTAGCTTACATTCGTTTCTTATCAACTCTAAAAGCCAACCGGCTGCTGTAGGACACTAGTACTGATGGATCAATATCTGCAAAACGTCATTCGAAAAGCACTGTTAAAGATGGAACTGAGCGAAGATCAGATTCCGGAAATTGTAATTGAAACCCCACGTGATCCTTCCCACGGTGATGCCGCAACAAACGTAGCGATGCAGCTTGCCAAACCGCTGCGGAATAATCCGCGAAAAATTGCTGAACAGCTGGTCGAAACAATGGATACTGATCCCGGAAAAATCAGCGCGGTGGAAATTGCCGGACCCGGCTTTATCAATTTCAGATTTGCAGAAAATTATCTCTATGATGAACTGAAAGTAATTCTGAAAGAATCAGTCGAGTATGGAAAGTCAGATCAACACATTGGCAAAAAAGTATTGGTAGAGTTTGTGAGCGCCAACCCCACCGGACCGCTTACGGTTGGTCACGGACGAAATGCCGTTTTGGGTGATACCGTTGCCCGACTTTTTGAGTGGTCGGGAGCGGATGTTCAACGCGAGTACTACTTCAACAATGCCGGCCGGCAAATGCGCGTGCTGGGTCAAAGCGTTCAGGCCCGGTATCTGCAGATTTTAGGCAAAGACGCTGAACTCCCTGAAGGCGGTTATGAGGGCGAGTATATAAAGGAAATTGCCCAAAATCTTATTGATGAGCATGGAGATTCATTGCTTGATGAGGCAGACGAGTCGAAGTTTAAGCAGGAGGCAGAATCCGCGATTTTCGATGAAATCCGAAAAACACTGGTGCGAATGAATATTGTGATGGACTCCTTCTTCAACGAAAACACGCTGTATGAAGATGGCTCTATCGATAAAACCGTGGAGACCTTCCGCAAAAAAGAGATGGCCTACGACAAAGAAGGGGCCGTTTGGTTTAAAACCACCGAGTTCGGTAAAGATAAAGATACCGTGCTGATCAAAAGTACAGGTGAGCCCACCTATCGTCTGCCGGATATTGCCTATCACGCCAATAAACTGGATCGGGGTTTTGATCTCTGCCTGGATGTTTTTGGTGCAGATCACATCGACACCTATCCCGACGTTATGAACGGCATCGGCGTATTGGGATATGATAAATCGAAGGTTGATGTATTGGTTTACCAGTTTGTGACATTGGTGAAAGATGGCAAACCCTTCAAAATGAGTACCCGGAAAGCCAATTTTGTCACGCTTGATGAACTCATGGATGAGGTGGGTGAAGACGTTACCCGGTTTTTCTTTTTGATGCGCTCACCGAATACACATCTCGAGTTTGATGTTGCCCAGGCTAAGGAAGCCGGTGAGAAAAATCCGGTTTTCTATTTACAGTATGCCCACGCGCGAATTCAGTCGATCCTACGAAAAGTAGATGAAACCGCTAATTTATCCGAAGATGCTGATTTATCGCTTCTCAAACATGAAGCTGAGATTGCATTGATCAAAAAACTTCTTGGCTTTCCTGAGGCAATTGAGCTGGCAACAAAACATCGTGAACCCCATCGGATGATTACATACCTGAACGAACTGGCGTCCGGATTCACAACGTTCTACCACGACTGCCGGATTTTAGGTGAAGATGAAGATTTGATGTATGCCCGCACTGAGCTGGCAAAAGCTACAGCACAAGTTCTGGCAAACGGCCTCTCTATTCTTGGGATTACCGCTCCGGACCGGATGTGATTTAGTCTTTTTACTTGATCCAAACTAAGTAACGTCAGTTCGAGATAAGAAACTGATACCAAAAGTCCTCCTTCGCTAAGCTGGCGGAGAGTCCATGCAGCCGACGGACGAAGGAGATAGATCCTGATAGACTAAGGTTTGGCTTGAAAATTCATCATTAACTTTGAATCTACCACTTTTCATCCCCCATTGCCCCCTTCAAAAGGGGGACACTCTTTAGCAAATTCTTATCTCGAACTCACACTAAGTAACGAATGTCTTCAAACCCCGAATGGGGTTGAATGTGATTAGCCATGGGTAAAGCAGACAAAGTCTGCGCAACCGGTGGATGAAGAAAAGCAAGGTTCCAGAACCCTAAAGGGGTTCAATCTGACAGATGCCAATTTTTTAATTCAACCCTTACAGGGTTGCAGATCCACTTATCCCTCTATTCCCCGGGTTGCACCCGAGGCTAATCATATTGCTTCCCTTCAGGAAGCTATAATTAACTCGGCCTTAGCTTGGTAAAACAGACGATTCCTTTTGTGAACTGATCTTCCACTTTGAACCCGGCTCTTCTGAATAGCTCGTTACTCTCTTCTACCGACCAAAACTGCAATCCTCCCCATTCTGCCGATTCCTGAAAAAGTCTTCCGTACCACGATGCGGCCTTAACAAGATGCATCATGAAAAATACACCGTCACTTTTTAAAACTCGACGGCACTCATACAGTACTTTCAGTTCGTCCGTCAATTCATTTAAAGTTCCTCCCATGCTCAATCCGTCAAACGTACCGGCAAAAAATGGTAACGATCTCCCGTCTGCCCTGATCAGAAAAAGATCCAACTGTTCAGCTTCTGCTTTAATTCTTGCCTCTTCAAGCATCGCTTTTGAAAAGTCTACAGCAACATGATGGCTCTTTGGCTCCCGTTTTTTAAGGGTTCGGGCATAGAGTGCTGTTGAGCATCCAAGATCCAGATACCATTGCTCCGGTTGGGGATTAATCCAGTCGCCCAATAGTTCCTGTTCTTTCTCTATAGGAAATTCTTCGCCGGTGAGCAGTGAAAGCGATCTTTTTCTCCACAAATCTTCATAAACAGATGCCGTCAGTTTCCAATGATTTGTGCTCTGTGCCATCGAGTAACTTTTTTCTTCCGGCAGAAGATCGATAATATTATTTTCAATAGGGTATTCATCACCTTTTGGAGAGGCTATCGAGCCGTTAAACTGTGAAGACAATTCAGCAGCCTTAAGCGGAATCTCAATAACTTCGCGATCGTGTTTGGGGGAGCGAACCTGTAATTTCATATTGAATAGAGCTTTTTCATTGATGAACTGTAACTTCCTGATATTCATTCTACGAACGGTTTTCAGCAGAGTTACAGCCCAACTGCAATAGCCGGAATTGCTACTTCTGTATGATTATAGATACCTGAGCTCCTTTCTGAACACCGAGCATCTCCCGGGCATTGCCTTTATTGATTGCAATCTCAAGAGTTTCAGAGCTTCCGATATACGCGGCCGGTTCGCCATCGGCTACAGAGTTAAACGTCGGTACAATTTCGTCCAGAATGGTATTTCCGGCGTAGATCCGGAATTTAGATGCGCCAACTGATTCAGCAATCAAATCTGAGGTGATATTGGTAATCAGATTTCCATACCTGTCGATATGCATAACCCATCCCTGGATTCCATCCTTATCTGAAATCGGAACGGCCCAGCGATAGGTTACCAGTTCTTCAACCGGTTCGCCAAGGTCACTGAGTTTTACGCCACTGGCAAGATGAGCCGCAACCGGCGCAAAAATATCTCTGCCGTGAAAAGTGTTGGAGGGTTTCTTTTTCCAGAACGATTGGTTTGAAAGGCGGTAGGCTTCGTATTCAAATTCATCCCCAATCAGAGAGAAAATCCCGTTATCCGGACCAACGTACAACTGATCCTTGATTTTGACCGCAACGGCATCGCGCTCAGTTCCCACGCCGGGATCAACTACAACGAGGTGAACCGTATTCGGAGGAAACTCCAGAGAAGCATTGCGAACCACCCATGCTCCCGCCATGATATCCTGCGGAGGGATTTGATGGGATATATCAATAAAGCGAAGATCCGGATTGACTCCCAGCATCACCGCTTTCATTACACTTACGTAGTGATCCTGCAGGCCAAAGTCTGTGGTAAGTGTAACAATGTTCGACATATTTGCCTATGCATAGTTGTTAAGCATCACAGGCATAACGAGCATCAGCATCTCCTCACCCTCGCTTTCCTCAACCGGTTTTACAATTCCGGCCCTGTTAGGTGTAGAAAATTCAAACTTGGCTTCATCTCCATCTACATTGGAGAGTACATCGGCCAGATACTTTGCATTAAAACCAATCTCCATTTCATCAAAGCTGTAATCACAGGCTATGATCTCTTTAGCTTCACTGCTCATATCAATATCCTCGGCACGGATGGTCAGTTTATCAGGACTGAGCTGCAGCCTGATCTGCCGGGTGGTTGAGCTGGAAAATACAGACACTCGTTTAACAGTAGAGAGCATCTGATTTTTATCAACGATAAGTTCTTTGTCGTTATCACGCGGAATAACAGACTCATAATTTGGATACTGTTCGTTAATCAATCGCGTAATGATGATAGTATTTCCACTCTTGAACTGAGCGTGATCATCAGATACGGTCAAATCACAATCCGCACCATCGAGCGCTTTTGAAATTAAATTCAGCGCCTTATCAGGAACAATAAAGGAAACCGGCTGTTCTGACTTCAGATTTCTGTTTACAAAACGAACCAGACGATGACCGTCAGTAGCAACGAATTTGCTTTCTGCCTCACCGATATCAAAATAGACACCCATCATTGCCGGACGCAGATCGTCAGTCGATACAGCAAACATGGTTTTTCCTATGGCGTCCTGAATCAATTCCGTTTCTGTGGTGAGCGTCATCCCCTCATTCATGTTCGGAATCTCGGGAAATTCATCCGCCTCTTCACCCATCAGCTTGTAGTTCCCTTTGTCCGTTTTAAACTTCACATTGTGGGAGTCATCCACATCAAAAAAGACAGATACATCTGGCAGCTGGCGCAGAGTTTCGAGCAAACGTTTTGCGGGAATGGCAACGGCTCCTTCAACCTCAATTTCCGCATCAATATATTCGATGATGGAAATTTCAAGATCGGTTGCCGTTAGCTTCAACCGTCCCTCTTCCGATTCAAACAGGACGGTTTCTAAAATTGGGAGAGTCGCTTTGCTGGGAACCGCACCAAATACAGCTGCAAGTCCCTGATTTAAATCACTGCTGGATACATTAAATTTCATAATCAGATGTCAATCTATTTTAAATGACTGATAAGTCTCTTTTTTCGCAAAAATTGCAGGTCAGTTCAAAGCATCTATACTAATAAATCCTGCCTCGTCCTGCAACTGTAAAGTAACGCCTTTAGCAGACAATTTCATTTATTTAGGCGGCCTCCGCTAGATGATTTCTATCTGTAGAGTTGCTTGATATCCGGTATCTTATGGCATCATGCAAAAACGAATTACTATTGCCGGACCCACTGCTTCCGGGAAAAGCTCCCTGGCGGTTGCACTTGCTTTAAAGATGGATGGAGAAATCATCTCTGTCGATTCACGTCAGTGCTATAAGAAGATTGATGTCGGCACCGCAAAGCCAACACCGGCACAGCTCAAACTTGTTCCGCATCATAATGTATCTATCCTTGAATTAGATGAACCGGACTCAGTTGCTGACTTCAGGAAACGCGCACTTAAAACTGCCGATGAGATCGAAGCCCGTGGAAAAACCGTGATCTTTTGCGGAGGAAGTTCACTGCATCTTAAATCTCTGATTCAGCCCCTGGATGATGTCCCGTCATCCGATGAAGAAAACATTCAACAGCTCAATCACCAAGCTGAAAATGATGGCCTTGAAGCGCTCTATCAAAAACTTAAAGAAGTTGATCCGGAGTACATCAAAAAGATGGACGGAATGAATCGCCAGAGAATCATACGGGCACTGGATGTGTGGATGCAGACAGGCAAACCGTTCAGCAGTTTTCACACAAATGATAAATTGACTCTGCCCGAGAACTATCTCTTTTTTGCCCTTCATCATCCCAGGAAAGTACTTCATCAGCGAATTGAGGAGCGAACGGATCAGATGATTGAGCAAGGAATTGTTGAAGAGACAAAATCAATTTTAGAGGCGGGCTACAGCCCTGATCTTCAGGCACTGCAAACTGTGGGATACAAGCAGGCCATTCAATTTTTAAACGATGAAGTATCACACGATCAGATGGTTGCCGACATCAAAACAGCCACCCGCAGATATGCTAAAAGACAGATCACCTGGCTGCGAAAATGGAGCTTCGCAGACGTCATAGACAGGCATACAAAAAGCGAAGCTGAGTGCGTTGAGTATATAGAACATCGGGTAGCAGCTGAGTCTCAGAAAGGTTAACTTGTACTTTTTCCAAAAACCGCCAAAATGCACTTATGTACAAAGCAATAGTTAACGTTACTCTTCGAAAGTCCATCCTCGATCCAAAAGGCAAAGCTTCCCATCACGCTCTGCAAAACCTCGGACTTAATGAAGTAAAAGAAGTTCGAATCGGTAAATTGATAGAACTCGATATTGACGCCGGTTCAGAGGATGAAGCAAAAAAAATCGCTGACACAGCCTGTACTCAGTTACTGGCCAACGAAGTAATGGAAGATTACACCATCAACATTCAAAAGAATTAATCTCTTCATGAATCGACTTGCGCACCAACAGCCGTATCTCAATTCAGGTGAAAAAACTGAAGAGAGCCCCGGTGCGGATGTACTCGAACAAACTTTAGAAGAGGAGTCTGTTGATACACCCTGGCGAGTCATTTTATATGATGACGATATCCACACGTTTGATGAGGTGATCAATCAATTGATTAAAGCATTGGGTTGTACCGTACAACAGGCTGAAGAGTATACCATTAAAGTTCACGAAGAAGGCAAAGCCAACGTTTTTGAAGGCAGTTTTGAAGAGTGTCTCAAAATCAATTCCGTTCTGCAGGAAATTCAATTAATCACAGAAATTAAAGGGTAAACAACCGTGTCGAAAAAAATAGGAGTTATCGTATTTCCGGGATCCAATTGTGATCACGATGCCTATCACGCAATGAAACATGTAATGAACGCAGAAACTAAATTTCTGTGGCATAAAGACTCGGACCTCTCCGATATAGACCTGCTAATAGTACCCGGCGGATTCTCTTATGGCGATTACCTCCGCTCCGGAGCCATTGCCCGGTTTTCGCCCATCATGAACTCTGTGATCGACTACGCAGAAAAAGGAAATCCGGTTTTAGGAATTTGTAACGGGTTTCAGATTTTGCTCGAATCGGGATTACTTCCAGGAGCTATGCTTCATAACGAAAAACTTCGATTTGTCTGCAAAAACGTCAATATCCGGGTAGAAAGCACCCGGTCGCTTTTCACATCTGCTATGGAAAAAGGACAAGTGATCAATATTCCGGTATCGCATGGAGAAGGAAACTACTTTATTGATGATAAAGGATTGCAAGATCTGGAAAAGAATGATCAAATTGCCTTTCGCTATTGCGATGAGAACGGAAATTTGACCAAAGAATCCAATTTTAACGGGTCCGTCTCAGCTATTGCGGGAATTACCAACAAAGGCGGGAATGTACTCGGCATGATGCCTCACCCCGAACGCGCCATGGAAAAAGTTCTTGGTTCTGATGACGGTAAACTATTTTTTGAATCCGTTCTGGGCAGACTTCAAATCGCATAATCTATGAAGTTAAACTTCGAACTTCTCAAAGAGATTGTATCCACGCCCGGCGCTCCCGGCTTTGAAGATCCTATTCGCGAGGTGATCATCAGCCATATCAAAGATCACGTTGATGAATATTCCGTAGATCGAATGGGCAACCTTATTGCGCGCATCAAGGGTGACGGGCCGAAAGTGATGGCAGCGGCGCACATGGATGAGATCTCACTTATCACTACGCATGTTGACAGTAAAGGATTTATCAGATTTTCTACCCTGGGCGGTTTTGATCCGGAAACACTTATTACTCAGCGGGTAATTATTCACGGTAAAAAGACAATACCCGGTGTGATTGGCGCAAAACCAATCCATATTCAAACGGATTCTGAAAAAAAGACAAAATCAAAGCTGAAAAATCTTTTCATCGATACGGGACTCCCGGCCGATGAGGTTAAGAAAATTGTTCCAAACGGTACGCACATTACCCGTGATAAGGATCTACTTCAATTGGGGAACTCCATATCATCAAAATCGCTCGATAACAGAATTTCAGTTTACATGCTGATTGAAGCACTTCAAAGAGCCAAAAAGGCAAATTGTGATTTTTACGCTGCCTTTACGGTTCAGGAAGAGGTGGGAATACGCGGAGCGCGCGTTGCTGCGCAGGCCATTCAGCCCGAAATAGGTTTAAACCTTGATGTTACACTTGCCAACGATCTGCCCGGTGTTGGCGATCATGAAGTATGCACGCAACTGGGTGAAGGAATAGGGATTAAAGTGATGGACAAAAGTGTGATCTGCACTCCAACACTCGTTCGGTATCTTAGAACAACTTGCTGACAATAATTCCGTTAAAACCCAGCGCGAGGTTTTAACAGCCGGCGGTACGGATACATCTGCCATGCAGTATTTAGTTGGAATAGGCAGCCATGTCACCTCCATCTCGTGTCCGGTTCGATACATACACAGCACTGCAGAAACCTGTTCCGTTTTGGATGTAAAAGCCGGAATTGAATTAACTTCACTTTGTATAGAAAATATAGGATCATACTCTTTTAAATGACCCATTCTGACAATACATATCAACCCATGAGACTCTATAGCAAGGATCTCGTTAAAAGCTATAAAAAACGAGTTGTGGTTGATCAGGTCTCCATTGATGTAAATCAGGGAGAAATTGTCGGACTCTTAGGTCCAAACGGAGCCGGGAAAACGACCACATTCAACATGTTTACCGGAATCGTAAAACCCAATTCGGGAAAAGTGTTTCTGAACGAAAAAAACATCACCCGAAAACCGATGTATCAGCGTGCCCGGATGGGTGTGGGATATCTTGCGCAGGAAGCCAGTGTATTTCGAAATCTCACCGTACGGGATAATTTAAAATCCATACTCGAATTTCACTCCATGCCCAAAAAAGAGATCAAAGAACGGGTTGATGAGTTAATTGAAGAGTTTGGACTTCAAAAAGTAGTGAACAATAAAGGCTACAGCTTATCGGGCGGTGAGAGGCGGCGTACTGAGATTGCGCGAGCATTGGTTACAGATCCGAAATTTATCCTCTTGGATGAGCCTTTTGCAGGTGTTGACCCTATTGCTGTTGAAGACATCCAGGAGATTGTAGCCGGCCTGAAAGGAAGAAACATCGGGATATTTATCACTGACCATAACGTGCATGAAACGCTGGCTATTACAGACAGAGCCTACCTGATGTTTGAAGGTAAAATATTACGCGAGGGCACGGCTGAACAGCTCGCAGAAGATGAAGAAGCCAAAAAGTTATACCTGGGCTCACAGTTTAAATTAGACAGATATCAATCCTGAATACCCATGAAAGAGACAACGGTAGAAGAGTTAAAGACAAAACGCGAAAACAGTGAATCCTTTGTACTGCTGGATGTGAGGGATGCGCATGAGTATTACATTTCAGACATCGACGGTACAACCCGAATACCCTATGATGACTTGAAGAGCCGATATGAAGAGTTAAATCCCGATGATGAGATAGTTACAATCTGCCGGACAGGAAACTCCGCTTCTGATGCTGCCGAATTTCTCGAGTCGAAAGGATTTGAAAATGTATCTGTACTGAAGGGAGGAATAAATGAGTGGGCCAAAAAGATTGACACCTCCTTGCCCCAATATTAATCCTTTTTACGTAGTTGCAGCGATTTGCTGAAATAGCTCTTCGTTGCTTTCTGTTCTCCTCATCACCTGAAGCAACATGCTCATCGATTCTTTTGGAGATTTTTTCAGCAAAAATCTTCGAACCATGTTTCTCTCTTCCAGTGAATCGGAAATAAATTTATCCTCATTTCGGGTTCCGGAAGCTGCAATGTTGATTGCCGGGTAAATTCGATCATTTGCAATTTCCCGATCCAGTACCAGCTCCATATTTCCTGTTCCCTTAAACTCCTCAAAAATCAAATCGTCCATTCTGGAGTTTGTTTCTACAAGACAGGTGGCAATAATGGTGAGCGAACCTCCGCCTTCAATTTTGCGCGCAGACCCAAAAATCTTTTTAGGAATTTCCAGTGCCCGTATATCAAGTCCACCGGATAGTGTACGTCCGCTATTGCTTTGCACAGCGTTGTAGGCACGTCCCAATCTTGTTAGCGAATCAATCAGCAGCACTGCATGCTGGCCCGCTTCTGCTTTCCGTTTTACATGACCAAGTGCCATTTCAGAAATCCGAACGTGGCTTTCAGTGGGCTTGTCATTCGATGATGCAAAAACATCCGCGTTGGTTGAGCGAAGGAAGTCGGTTACTTCTTCGGGACGTTCATCGACCAACAGTATCCCTGTATAAATATCAGGATGGTGCTCGGTGAGCGCGCGTGCAATTTTCTTGAGAAGAACGGTTTTACCTGTTCTCGGTGGGGCAACAATTAAAGCCCGCTGTCCCCGGCCAATTGGAGCAACCAAATCTATTACTCGCAGCTCAAGATCCTCCGCATTGTACCCTAGCTTGATATATTCATTTGGCATAATCGGGGTTTGAAGCTCAAACCGATTTATTTTCTGCCACTCTTCAGCCGGCTTGCCGTTAATACGCTCAATAGAGTGCACATGACGATTTCCACTTTGATCCTGCTCGAACTCGCCTTCTAAAATTAAACCGGATCGAAGATCATAGTGCTTCACTTCATCGGGTTTGAGAAACGGATCTTTTGGATCAAGACTGAATTCAAAATCGAGCTTACGGATAAATCCATAATTCTTTTGATTGATTTCAAGCACTCCGTTGTAGCGCCCTCCAATCCGGGTCTGCTGGTTATGATGAAATCGAGGGACAAATACGTTTTTATCTTGTTTATTTCCCTTGCCTTTTCCCTTAGGCTTATTGCGGCCTTTATTTTTACGCGAACGTGCCATGCACAATAGTTTTAATTAAGTAATAGTCGTTTGAAAGTTATGTCTCTAAAATTGTATGGTCGTTAGACGAGCTGAAAATTCTACAGAGTAGCAGAACTAAAGAGATGAATAGCGCGGTAACTTACTTTTATCGCGCTACTCAATAAGATAAGGAAGGAATCGGGTTATCAAAAATTATCGGACTGTTGTTGTCTCATTAATCCAGGCATAGCAGTCAGAAATACTACTGTCAATCTGAATTTCATCTCCCGTTTCCCAACCTCTAAAAAATTTATCTTCCGCCGTCGGTGTTACCGGCTCATAAGTTCTGTATTGTCTTTGAACCGCATTTGCAACCGAAGGGTCAGCGTTTCGCGCTCTATCCAGATAGTCCAGCACCAACCAGTAAACGGCCCTGTCATCGCGCTCCATTGGCCTGCCGGATGTACACTGCCGGATAGCCGCTGCGTAAATATCTGCAATTTTAATGTAGGCTTCACCCCAGTTTCTGTCCAGTTGTAATCCTCGTCGGACAAGCCTTCTGGCTTCCTGTAAATTACCCAAGTTCTGATTTATTTCCGCCAGCTGTATTATAGCTGTTTTTTGCTGAGAGTTTGTTTCTGCGAGATCCAGCGCTTGCTGCCAAAAGTTAAGTGCTTGACTTCTCTCACCGGCCGACTGAGCATATTCCGCAAGCCTTTTCGCATTTTCAAAATTTTGCTCCGCTTCAAAGATTTGTCTGGCATAATCAATGGCTTTTTCTTGATTATCCTGATCTTCATACAGATTAGCTATCTCTTTTAAAAGTGCTATGTCACCGGGATTATCTGCCAAGCGGCCTTCCAGGAATTTAATTCTCTCTTCAGGATCTGAAAAAAGTCCGTCCCTAATTTCGTTAATTTGATTCATCAAGGAATCTCCGGCAAACTGTTCAACCTCATCAATCATAGCCAGGGCTTTATCACGCTCATCCTTAGATACGTAATTCGATAACAAAATATTGATATAATAACCGTCCCCGGCCTGTGCCAAACGTTCCGGATCCAGCTCATAGGCTTTTTCGTACTCTTCATAAGCTTTATCCATTCCGTTGGAAATGTTGCTCTGATTTTCCTGATAAAATCTGCCTTTATTGAAATGCCAGTCGTAATAGTCAATTTCATCTTCACTGAATATTTCAAAAGCCTCAGTATATATGGTCTGAACCGTGTCGAGGTATGCAGAACTTATGGATGGATCCGTTTCTTGTTTTGACAATTCAGTATAAACATTAATCATACGTTCGTATTGTCGCGGCAAGCTAAATCTGTTTGCACCTTCAATCGAGCGGGGTTGAGCCTCAAGCATCCATTTACCAAACTGAAGAGCCATATCATAACTGCCCGTACGATAGTTTTCATAAAAAATGGAATACGCCTGCAGCTCACTCATTCCATATGGAGGTTCAGCTTGTGAATAGGCGTTGGATGTGACTGCAAACATGATTGCAAATACAGCTATGTACTTTTTCATAATTCTTCGGTTGGTTACTTTTTTAAATTCTTTCAGTCCTAACCTGATTACTGAAATTTAGGACGAACAAACATAAATTCAGCCAAATTTAATGAGAGCTTAAAGCCCCATATATTTTCTTTAACTAAGCTGGCAGATTCTGTTCCCCGAATGCCATACTCAAAACTTAAATCGATCGATGACGCCGTCTGTCTTGAAATAAATCCAATTCCGGCGTTCAGATAGAGGGTGTCAATATCCTCTCCATTAATATTTAAGTGTCCGGTATCGTATGATGATCCCAAACTATATTTAAAGTCAGAGAAAAAGCCTCCGCGTTGTTCAGTTCTGTATGGGTGATATTGCACCCCGAATCCGGCCTTGAGCCTATCTTTAAAATAGGCTTCCTGAGCAGAATTAAAACTATATTCGGCATCACTCCATTGCTGAATCATGGTTTCTGCCGAAAATACCACGAACCTATTTAAATTATACGTAAGGCCTGTATTAATTTCCATAGGCAATTTAACAGTTCCATCAACGGCACTGCCATTCTGATCTAATTCAACCAATGTACGACGTCCGTTTATTGTTCTGAAAGCTGAAACGGAACGTTCGGCATCGATGGTAACCGGTAAAGTAACGGTTGCACCAATGGCAAACTGATCCTCTGACCCAAAAATTGAATTCTTATTTGCAAAAAGGCCGAATTTATGCCCAAACGCGTATCCTTCAATATCTCGGTTGTAATTTAATCCCCTGTAGGATAAATCAGAAAAAGCAGCCGTCACCTCCTGTTTCTGAGATAGCAAATAAGCGCCCATCGAGTAACCAACCGTGATGTTATCCATCAATCGATAACCTGCGCCAAACTCAAATTTATTCACACCGCCCGATCCTTGCGTATTTGTTATATAATCAACGTCATCGAGTTGAATCCCATCCACCGGTACAAACGTGTCTTCGGTAATTCGTTGAAAATCAGAACGCGTAACAGGATTAAAAGATAACGATACACCCAATCGGTTTCTAAGTACAGGCAATATGAGCTGAAATTGATCAAAGGCAAACAGTGCTTTTCTCGATGAATCGAACTGATCGCTGGCATTGTAATTCATCATGCTTACAGCTACCGAGCCATGAGTAAAGCCGGAAAGGCCCCACAATGCCGGGTTTGAGACATTTGCAGATTGATTAGAAAAAGTACTCACACCGCTCAATCCCATTCCAATTGTGTTGGGAGAGTATGTCTCAAAGGGTGAACCATAGCCAAATCCGGAATAAAAAGATCCTGAATTTGCTAAGTTCTGATCTTGAGCATTCGCAATTTCTCCTATCGATACAGAAAAAACAATGATAATTGCAGAAAGAAAATATTTCATGTGCATGTTTAAGACCTTATTCAACTGAAGTAATTATGAGCCTTGGTTGCCTGTCTTGAGGCGCTGCATTGTCATGCAGTTTTATCGAGTAGAGAATTCCATTTATTGCCTGAGCTGAAAAATAGAGAGGAGCTGCATTTACGTCGCCGTATACAGTATCAAGTACATATTGGGTAACATCAACTTTGAAAAGTTCTTCATCTTCATTGATGTCAGCTCCAAATCTGGGAGGCGTTACAAAGATCTCTGAGATCAAGTCGGCCGGTGGTGTCGAAAATGTGTGTGCCCGAATGGTTTCAACTTCCGGTCTCAATATTGAACTGAATGCCTGTTCATCCGATCGATCTATGCTAAAAACAAGACTCGCGTTTACAATATTTTTTGATTGAAGATCTTCGTTAGGAAGATTTAGATTCACTTCCATCAGTCGATCTACATTGTGCAAAACATAGCCGGAGTCGTAAGCGGGCTCATCGCTGCGTACAACGTAAGCTCCCCAGTCACGAAGTCCAAGTGAGTTGACGACTTCAACATCCTGCTCCTCTTCTTCATCAAATTCTGTAGTATATACCCTGAATTCCGTTATGGCAGGATCTTCTTCCGGATCTGCGGGTGTATGCCGAAGAAATCTGACCCTAGAGTTCGTTTCAGCCGGTACAACTGCCAATCCGGTAAATTCCCGGGTGTAAAGTGAATCTCTGTTAGCATCATTTGAGTTGAAATACGTACTGTATTTCTCCATCCATTCGGCAGATAGCTCCACTTCTACCGTGTCTTCATCAGCAACTTGAAATTCAGCCACTTTACTTGAAAAGTCGATAGGTGCCGCTTCATTGTACTTCAGCTCATTTCCCCGCCACTGCTCCGAAAGTTCAAATATTTCGTAATCAGAAACAGACTGCTCATCTCCGTAGATGGAAGAGTTAAACACCATTCGCAGTGTCATAGTATCTCCTTCAACCAGGGTGTCAACCGCCGAGGTTGAAATGACAGGTTTTAATACTGCAACGGCATTGAGTGTGCCGTATACCGGATCTTCAATATATCCCATGGCAGAATTTGATAGCCTTCCTGAGAAGAAATTCTCTTCAACAGGCGTGATATCCGTCACGGAATATTCATCTGTTGTTACGGAGCTGCCATCCGGCCCCAGACCTTCGCCTACTGAACCGGGTGATTCGCAACCTACAATTAAAGGTATAATGAGAAGAAGAAAGGCAGCGATAGATAATCTGCTGCCTTTTGAGTTGAGAAACTTGTTATCAGATGAATTACTCATCTTTTCCGGTGATCTTCCGGTAGTAGTCTGCAAATTTTTTAGATACATCTTCGGGCGAACCCTGAATTTTTGTTGGGTTAATATTCAATTCATCGAAAAGATCATCAAACTGATCTTTCAGGTGATTGCCGGTTACGACATGGTCACTGTGTTTCAGGCCGGTTTTAAGTAAATCAATTTCGCCATCTTCCAGGTAGGATTCTACATCAACTTCCTCAGGAAGGCCAAGCAAATCAAGGATCTTCGTTCCTTTAAACTGTCCTTTATTTTCCGGATGGTGCAGATTGTAAACAATCTGTGTATTCTTAAAAATATCTTCGTTTTTGTATTTGGTACGAACAAGAAGTGGTATTAAACCCGCCGGCCAGTCATGGCAGTGAATAATATCCGGTTCCCATCCAAGATTTATAACTGTTTCCAACACGCCTTTATTGTAAAAAGCAAGACGCTCGTCGTTATCGTCATAAAACTTTTCAGTCTTGGGATTATCAAACATCCCTTTGCGCTTAAAATGTTTATCATTATCGAGGAAGTAAACCTGAAGCTTCGCATTTGGAATGCTCGCTACTTTGATCTTCATGGTGTCTATTTGATCACCAACCTCAACTTCGATACCTGAAAGACGGATTACCTCATGTAATCTATTTCGACGGTCGTTAATGGTTCCAAATTTTGGAAGTAAGATTCTTATTTCAAATCCCTGATCTTGCAATGAAGCCGGCAAAAACCGAAGTAAATCTGCCGTGTATGTCATTCTTGCAAAAGGAGCTATTTCGGCTGCAGCGTATAGTATTTTCATAATTGTAAATCTTACTTAAGTATTCTCTCGAGTACCATTTGTGTTAGAATTATCAGAATAGGTTTTCTGAGGGCCTTCCTCATCGTCGATGGAGTAAAAATCAAAAAGAGTGTCACCTCGCAACCCTAAACGGATTGTCTCAACAGAAATTACCTCTGACGGCTGTATGTTGCCAAGGTTAACATTGCTGCCAAATTTTTTAATAAACCAAACTTGCTGATCCTTTTGCGGTGCTTCAAATATCAAATCTTCCATTGGAATTTGATCAGTTATTTCATCAATCAATCCCGACCTGATTTCTCCGTTTGGACGAAATACACCAACCGTTCCGCTTTCACGGGCTTCACAAATCACTTTCCAGCTGCCGGCTTCCATCTCATTCTTTATCATTTTAACCCACTTGTAGGGCGGAATAATAGAATCAGGATTTTTACTGCCAACTTCTGAAAGTACCGTGAAGTCTTGGCTTAATTCGTTGATTATATCAAGTTTCCTTTTCTCTGACAGCCAAATAGTACCATTTGAAACTTCCAGATACTGAATCTCATACCGCTTGAGCAGCTCTATGTATGCATCCAGTTGATCACGAAGAACGTAAGCCTCAAACAAAGTACCGCCAAAATAAACCGGGATATCGTATTTTTTATAAACGTCCAGTTTATCTGAGAGATTTTGAGTCACATACGATGTTCCCCAACCGAGTTTTACAATATCTGTGTAATTCGAGGCTGCTTCACAGAAATCTTCAACTTGACGAACGCTATACCCTTTATCAAGTGCGAGAGTAATTCCTTTGTTTCGGGGTTTATCAGTCCTTTTAGGTAGATGATTAAGCTGAAATTGCATTAAATGCTATTTATTCATTATTGAGACGGCGTAAGATACAAAAACACTCCTTTTATTGAAAAGGGAGATATTGATCATTATTCCTCATTTTCTTTCTTCGGTTTTCTGTTACTCATTTCCGCCAAAAGTTTTATTCGCCCTTCGTCTACAGAACTGAGCATATCGTTACTGAATCGCCAGAGCCAGTTATCTCCAACTGTTCCGGGCAGATTCATACGGTGGTCTGTATCAAGCCTCATAAAATCCTGCAGTGGAAAGATCGCCTGATCGGCAACCGAAAGCATTCCCAGGCGAATCAGCTCCCATTCCGGTTCCCTTCCGTCCGATTTCGTGTATTCACGCATTCTGTGTTTTTCAACTTCCGGTGCCTGAGTATACCATCCTTTGGTTGTATCATTATCGTGAGTGCCGGTGTAGACCACACAGTTTTGTGGATAATTATGCGGCAAAAAACTATTCGTAGAGTCTGAATCGAAAGCAAATTGAAGGATTTTCATACCGGGGAAATCGAAAGAATCCCTGAGATTTTCTACCTCGGGTGTCATCACTCCTAAATCTTCGGCTATGATCGGGAGTTCACCCAGTTCCTTTTTAATGGTTTTGAACAGTTTTTTCCCGGGCGCCTTAACCCATCTCCCTTTAATAGCGGTTTCCGCACTTGCTTTTACTTCCCAATAGGCATCAAAACCCCTGAAGTGATCGACCCGAATGGAGTCATACAGTTCAAACATCTGACGAAAACGATTGACCCACCATGAGAAATTATCTTTTTCCAGAGCATCCCATTTGTAAAGCGGATTACCCCATAACTGTCCGGTTTCGCTGAAATAGTCAGGCGGAACACCGGCTACCAATTGCCGGTTACCCTGCTTGTCAACTGCAAAATATTCAGGATTCGACCACACATCAGAACTGTTGTGATCAACAAAAATCGGGATATCTCCAACCACCCGAACTCCTTTATCATTGGCATATTTCTTCAGCTCATACCATTGATTAAAAAATTCGAACTGAAGCCAAAGCTGGTAATCAATCTCCTCTTTCTTCTCCTTTTCCACTTTAGCGATGGCCTTGGATTTTCTTTGAGCCAAATCCTGGTCCCATTCATTCCATGGCTGTTTATCATTCGCTTTTAAACAGGTCATAAAGAGGCAGTAATCGTGAAGCCATACCTGATTACTTTTTTTAAACGAACTCAACTCTTTTTTGTCCTGGTCAGACATATCAGCATAAAACCGTTCGGCAGCTTTTTTATAAAGCTCTTCTTTCAACTCGTATGATTTTTCATACTCCGCCTTGTTTTTTACTGGCAGCTGAGCTTTTCCGGCCTCTTCCTTACTTAGCAACCCTTTGTCAATTAATCGATCCGGGCTTATCAAGTAGTGATTACCCGCAAACGCAGAGTAGCTTGCATAAGGTGAGTTCCCGTAACCGGTTGGACCCAATGGAAGAACCTGCCAAATGGTTTGATCGGTTCTGACCAAAAAATCAATAAACTTTTCGGCTTCATAACCCAGGTCGCCCATCCCATATTTTGAAGGAAATGAAGTTGGATGCACTAATGTGCCACAAGAACGTGGAAATCTCATAAATCTCTAAACTTAGATCATTAAAATTACTTGAATAGTCTGTTATTTCTTAGGCCTTAAAATTAATCCTGCAAGGGGTGGCACGGTTACCGTAATATTTGCCGGCTGACTGTGCCATGCGCCGTCCCTGCCCTCAATTACACCCGGTCCTGCATTGCTGCCTCCATAAAATTCAGAATCACTGTTCAGCACCACTTCATACTCACAGGCTTCCGGTACACCAAATTTATATTCCTTGTGTAGAGTGGGTGTGAAGTTGAGCAAAAAAACCAGGTAATCGTCCGGATTCTTCCCTTTTCTTATAAAGGATAGCATGCTGTTGTCTGCATCACTGATGTCGATCCACTCAAACCCTTCCCATTTAAAATCAACCTCATGCATTGAATGCTCATCTTTGTAGATCCGGTTCAAATCCTTCACCAAATTCTGCACACCTTTGTGATTTTCCCACTGGAGCAGATGCCAATCAATGGAGTGCTGTTCGGTCCACTCACTCCACTGTGCAAATTCATTCCCCATAAAGAGCAATTTCTTACCGGGATGACCAAACATGTACGTGTACAGAAGCCTCAAATTTGCAAACTTTTGCCAGTCATCTCCGGGCATTTTTGAGAGCAGTGACTTTTTCATGTGAACCACTTCATCATGAGATAAAGGCAGAATAAACTGTTCGGAAAAGGCGTAGATCAATGAAAAGGAGAGCTGATCCTGATGATATTTTCTGTAGATCGGATCTTTCTCCATATAGTCCAGCGTGTCATTCATCCAGCCCATATTCCACTTAAAATCGAAGCCCAGGCCACCGGATGATGTTGGACGGGAAACACCCTGCCACGAAGTAGATTCTTCAGCAAAGGTGAGCACTCCGGGAAAATATTCATGAACCACATCATTAAACCGACGCAGAAAGTAAATTGCTTCTAAATTTTCGCGGCCACCATATTCATTTGGCAGCCAATCACCATCTTCTCTGGAATAATCCAGATAGAGCATAGAAGCTACTGCGTCCACTCTCAGGCCGTCGATGTGAAACTCCTCTATCCAAAAAATCGCATTGGAGATTAGAAAATTTTTCACTTCCGTTCGGCCAAAATTAAAAATATTGGTTCCCCAATCTTTATGTTCACCCAAACGGGGATCTTCGTGCTCATAAAGTGCAGTTCCGTCAAATCTTCGAAGACCATGATCATCTTTTGTAAAGTGCGCCGGAACCCAATCAATAATCACACCGATATTGGCCTGATGGCATTTGTCGATGAAATACTTGAGATCTTCGGGATTCCCAAAACGGCTGGTTGGTGCAAAATACCCCGTAATTTGATAACCCCAGGATGGATCATAAGGATGCTCGGCAATTGGCATCAGCTCTACGTGTGTAAAACCCATTTCGTCCAGATAGGGAACCAGTTCATCAGCCAATTCACGGTACGACAGAAACCCGGGATCCTCACCCACTTTCCGTTTCCACGAGCCCGCATGAATTTCATAAATAGAAACTGGCCGATCATGATGCTGAACATCCGGGCGATTTTCAATCCAGGATTCATCGCCCCAATTGTAGGAATCGGTCCAGATTTTTGATGCTGTTCCCGGCCTCAATTCAGAAAAACGGCCATAGGGATCAGCTTTTTTCATCGGAGCCTGGTCAGGATGCGCTTTAACCTCAAACTTATAAAAATCCCCTTTTGCCACATGCGGGATAAATGTTTCCCAAACACCCTGATCCGGATAAAAGCGCATGCCATGAATTCTGCCGTCCCAGTTATTAAACGAACCGATCACACTGACACGGGCCGCTGACGGAGCACATACCACAAAATGAGTTCCTTCTACGCCATCAATCGTTTTTAAATGGGCTCCCATCCATTTGTAGGCATAGTGGTGGTTGCCCTCACCCCAAAGCTGCAGATCATAATCAGATAGTTGAGGACCAAATCGGTAGGCATCCTCAATCGTATACACATCGCCATCATAGGGAGTAACCTTCAGCTTGTATGCGACACGATTTTTCCTGCGTGGAAAGATATACTCAAACAGGCCGTCTTCTGAAACTCTTTTGAGCGCGACAGACTTTCCATTTTCAGGAATAAACTCAACTTTTTTTGCATCGGGCCGGAAAACACGTACAGCCAATTTCTCTTTACCGTCCACGTTCACAGTTTGTAATCCTAAAACTGAAAACAGATCTCCGTGCTTACCGTTGGATATTGCCTGAATTTCTTCGATTTTAAGCGTCAAGTTATTCACATCCCCTAATTTTGATTAGCTAATACATTAAAATAAAAATTTTATAGCCAAATTAATGAACCCTTTTTCACAAATGCGTTAAAGGATTGTAATCAGACTCAATGAATATCACTCGTTTTATATCCAGACGCTACCTTTTTTCGCGAAAACACGTATCGCTGATTTCTGTTCTCACATCCATCAGTATTGCCGGTATTACATTAGGTACAGCTCTGCTAATTATTATTCTCTCTGTTTTTAACGGCTTCTTTGATGTGATTCGCGGTTTCCTTCTTTCTTTTGATCCGGATATACGGATAGAAATGAATGAAGCCAATTCCATGACTTTTGATCCCGCTTTAATCAACCGGATTCAAGACCATCCCGAGGTTGTTCAGGTGGCTCCTTATGTGGAAGGAAAAGCCATGTTGATCTCTAAAGGCAACCAAAATGATGTAGTTATTGTGCGCGGAATTGAGAGGAGTTCTCACATTAGAATTTCAGATCTGGAGCAGAGCGTTCAAAGCGGGGTGTTTGATCTGTCCGTGCAAAATGGCCGACCCGGACTAGTAATCAGCAACACCTTTTCCAATCAGTATGGGCTGGGAGCCGGTGATGAAATAGTTTTGCTCAGTGCTGCAGGAATGAGGCGGGCGATTACCCAATTTTCGGCCCCCAGGGTTAGCCGGTTTCAGGTGCGAGGCAGCTACAACATTCAGCAAATCATTGATGATGATATCGCATACATCAATCTCGAAGCCGCACAGCGACTCTTCAATATGCAAAACGAAATTACAGGACTTGACCTGCAGCTTACCGACACAGATCGCGCCGGGCAGGTAAAGGAAGAGCTACAGCAGTTGCTCGGGCCTGATTATCGATTGCAATCCTGGTACGACCTCCAGAAACCGCTATACGATGTAATGTATCTTGAAAAGTGGGGATCCTATTTAATTCTTATGATAATTGTTCTGGTAGCCGCATTAAATATCGTCGGCTCCCTGACCATGATTGTCATTCAGAAGAAAAAAGATATTGGCGTTTTAATTTCAATGGGTATGACTTCCAAAAAAATCAAGCAAATTTTCATTAGCCAGGGGATTCAAATCGGAATCATCGGTTGTGGAATCGGTGGAGTACTGGGCGTATTTACAGCGTGGCTGCAGCAGGAGTATGGCCTGGTAAAACTGACGTCTTCATTTATTATCGACGCCTATCCGGTTTCGATTCAGCCTTTGGATATTGTTTTAGTCGTTGGTGGAAGTTTGATCCTCTGTCTCGCCGCAAGCTGGTATCCGGCAACCCGAGCCGCCGCTGTTGAACCGGCCGATGCCGTTCGCGGGGAGTAAGAATTATCCCGAATTCTTTACATTTAAATTTCTTGGTGAATAATCCGGGCTACCCGCGAATAATTACCGCTCCATACGGTACGCGATGCCCAATTCGATGACAGGATACTGCAGGCGGCTGATGTCCCGGCGGGCGATCGTAATACCAAACCCTGCACATTCCTCTCGGAGGCATGTGTCCCGGAGGCACCTTAAACCGATGGTTTGCCCTTTCTTGAACAGATCTTGCCCTGTGTTCAACTTTTCGGGGTGGGTCGCCAATAATAATTGGTTCTGTTTCTATTACCAATCCGCCAGAAACCATACAGCCGGATACAGCAACCATCAATGCAAGAAGCAACCCTGCTTTAAGTATCCATCTTTTCATAATAACGCGATTAGGTGAACGTGTGATTATCCACCTAAACAGCATCAGAAAAGAGTTGTTTCAGTATTTGGGCAAATTCACATGTTTATGCGATGCGGCAGGGCTACTATGAATTGTAGGTGTCAGGCAGGTCATTCTCATACAAAACAACATCGCCGGGGGAGGCAAATTCTTTTAAAATGTCGTTAGCCTCAAACAGCGACTTTGGCAATTCGCACATCGGATGCTTCACCGTTCCTGGCTTCTTTAATGCCCTTCTGAATTGATTTCGTCTGCTCATCGCCAACCAGAATAATGAGGTCGAGGCCGGCTTTGGCGATGTGCTCGCCCAGTTTTTGATTCTCCTCATCTTCCAGTTCACCCAGCTCTATCATCCCCGGAGTGATGATGATCTTTTTACCGGATTTAAACGATGCCAGTATATCCACCGCGTTTTTGGCTCCCACGGGGTTTGAGTTGAATGCATCATCAATTACAATCAAACCGTCTCGTTTTTTTAGCTCTAAACGATGCTCTACCGGCTCCATTTTCGAAGCAGCAACCGCCATGGTTTTCAGTCTTATGTCAAACTCCAGGGCTACAGCTGCCGCAATAGACATGTTTTGAATGATGTGATTTCCGAGCAGTTTGGTTTTAAAATCCTCTTTGTCGATTCTGTTTCCCTTCTCATCAAAAACACTCATTACGAAACGGGTTCCGTCGGCGTCGGTCTCGCTGTCTGAAATGCGGACTTTCCCTTCGCTGCCTGCAAATACTGTTTTTACGTCATCACGCAGTTCAGCCATCTCTTTTACAAGCGGGTCATCACTGTTTAATACCAAAGTACCGCCGGGTTTCAACTCCCTCGCCAATGTTGATTTCTCCCTGGCGATAGCTTTTTGAGATCCGAAAGTTTCCAAATGCGCAAGCCCCACATTCGTTACCACTGAAATATCGGGCCGGGCAATCTCACAAAGCTCTTTAATATTCCCCTTGTACCGCGCACCCATTTCCAGAATCAACACTTGGTGATGAGCGTCGAGGTCGTTGTTGATCACCTTGCAAATTCCCATCGGGGTATTGTAGCTGCCGGGCGTAACACAAACACGAACACGCTCTTTCAGAAAAGCATCCATCAAAAACTTGGTACTCGTTTTACCGTAGCTGCCGGTAATGGCAATCACTTTCAAATGAGGCAGTGAAGCCAGCTTTTTTCGTGCCTGCTTCTTAAATCCATTTTGGATCTTTTTCTCAACAGGCTTCATTAAGTAGGCTGATAAGAATAGAAAAAGTGGAATGAAAATATCTACAACCACCATCCCAAAACTCAGGAAATAGGGATCAACATTGATAAATGGCGCTACAAAATCCCGAAGCTGAACGCCCCTGTAGGCAATATCGATCATATAAAACCAAAGAAACCCGATGATTATTAGTGCCGTCACCATCAATCGTTTTAGGCGGGCCGTATAGACAAGCGGCTTTTTCTCTTTTTCAGCCTTGTATTTTGAGGTGCCCAGAAACCAAAAAAGTGTAAACACAAACATCGTAATGGCTCCGGCAGTGAGCGTGATTCGATCAACAAGAAGAGTGATCATCGCCAAAATGATCAGATTGAACAATATATGCTCGGCCGTAAAAAACCGGCTGAAAAAATGATCCATCACCCAATAGCGGAACTCATTGGTTTTATACCCCAGCTGCTGAAACATGTGAAGAAAATATCGGAGCCGGTGCAGTGAGTGTCTTATAAAAATTGCGATCAGAAGAATAATGATCGCATTCATAAAAAGCGTGTAGATATCCAAATCTGAACTATATATTAAGTGAGTAATTCAACGATAAACCTGAGATTATCCGTCTGAGTATAAAAAAATTAGTATCCGTTCACAGTTCGAAAATCAACCGATGAACCGTTATATTCAGTTCGCTAATTGATCGAAAAACAGATAACAAGATAGTAAACATCCTAAACTTAAAAGTTCACAATCATAGAGTGATTAAATAACCGGATGTTTCCCAAAATTTAAAAAAGAACAACCAGATTTTATGAAACTGATTATACCTATGGCCGGCCGCGGTACACGTGTGCGTCCACACTCCCACACAACGCCAAAGCCACTTCTTCCCGTAGCCGGAACCATGATTGTTGAGAGAATTGTAGAGACATTTGCAAGAACTCTCGACCGCACCATCGACGAAATTGTGTACATTCTAGGTCCCGATTTTGGGCGCGAAATCAAAGAGACGCTTACCGATATGAGCAAGCGCCATAACGCAAAAGCAACATTCCGCGTGCAGGATGTTGCTCTCGGAACCGCACATGCTGTACTATGTGCCGGCGAAGATCTTGAAGGGCGAAGTTATTATTGTTTTTGCCGATACCATTTTTGATTCCTACGAAAAAGTAACCGTGGATGATGCCGATAGCGTGATCTGGCTGAAAGAGGTGGAAGACCCATCCAGATTCGGCGTAGCCGTTCATGATGGAGACACCATTACAGACTTTGTTGAAAAGCCAAGTGAACCTATCTCTAATCTGGCCATCATTGGCGTGTACTACTTCAAACAGGGTGAGGATCTGAAGAAAGAGATTCAGTACCTGCTGGATAATAACGTTACCGGGCATGGTGATGAGTATCAGCTGACGGATGCATTGGATCGCTTGCTTAAGGATGGCAAATCGTTCAAAAAAGCGACCGTTGACGAATGGCTGGATTGCGGAACGCTGCCGGCCTGGCTCGACACTACCGGAGAAATACTGGAGAAGGAGAAACATTCATTCGGTGAATATGAAAACACAACGATTCATCCGCCGGTATACATTGGGGATGGAGTTGAAATTTCCGGCAGTGAAATTGGCCCGAACGTCAGTATTGAAGCCGATTCTGTTATAAAAGACAGCAAAATTGAAAACAGCATTATTCAGAAAAATGCACAACTTACCGGCTGTAAGCTGAACCGTTCAACCGTCGGTAATTTTGCTGAGGCGCATAAAGCCACCGGTGAGATTCATATCGGGGACCACTCGATTCTGAAGCAGTAATATAACCTCAGTTCGACATAATAATTTCGGAAAAAGTCTCCCCTCCTTCGAAAAAGAAGGGGTTGGGCCCGCCTTCCGAAGTCTCGTACGGAGGACAGGGGTGGTTTACGTTCATTGCGAAGGATTTATGTTTAGAAACTTGGGATCAGACTTTTTTTGAACCTCCCCTAAATCCCCTCCTTGCAAAAGGAGGGGATTTCTCACACCCAAATTCAAAGTTTTTATCTCGTACTGACGTTAATATAGATCCGGCTTCAAATTTATTAAAAGAGCGTGGTTTACATCTGTAGATCGCGCTCTTTTTTTATGGCTTGAATTTTTTCTGCCGGTATACAAAGTGATGCTCTTCGCCACCCACTATCACTGAAAACTCAACCACATTTGCATCCTCAACTACCGGGAACCGCACTTCACCTGCAATTGCCTCTTCCGGATAGAGATCTGTTTTTCTCAACACTTCCGTTTCCCAATACGCCCTTTGTTCATTCAAACTTGAGACTCTTGCATAAAATTGATCCCTTCGCTCCATTCTCTCTAAAGCCGACCGGGTTCTCTCATTCTCTCTTTGGATAATCTCCTCAGTGGTTTGGTTTCCGGCATTCGCAATATCTGAAGCAATGGATGCGGTGGTACTCAATCCATCCAGTACGCGGCTGGTGCGCTCACTGGCTTCTGCACGGGATGAAGCCAGATCCAGATTCAGTATGATTTGCTCCGGATCGTATGCGGTTCCTCCACCCAGCGGATCATAGCTGCCGTCAGAATATTCATGTTTTGCACTGTATTTGAAATTCGGTGTATCAATCTGAACAATTGAATCTGAGTAATTCACGATTTCAACATCCATCACGATTTGTTGCCCCATGTGACGGTAGTAAGCCATGGTAACCGAGGAGTTTTCACCCTCGCTATGAAGGTACTCCATCCCGCGATAGTTGAGGACATCATCTTGTTGTGACTCCAATCTAAATACGGGCTCCGGTGCACACCCTGTTATAAACAGAATTGGCACAAATACAGACAGTATCAAATATCTCATCACTCTATTTAGTTTTTATTATCTGTTGTACAGTAATAGTAAATATATACACCGATTTGTTGTACCGCATGATAATGTCATCCGTTCATGTAGCGAACCGATCATTTATTGAGTACTTTACGCAATATAATATTCACTCAGCCTGAACAATCAATTCGAACTGAAACAAATTATCTAAACCTAAGTTTTAACAAGAGATCACACATCAACTAATTTCAAAAAATATGCTACGTACATCAAAACATACTACGATTATTCTTCTGATTATTGCATCAACTCTCATTATTTCCGGATGTTCTAACTGGAGCAACACAGCGAAAGGAGCCGTAATCGGTGGAGGTGGAGGTGCCGCCGTTGGAGCCGTTATCGGTAAAACATTAGGTAACACAGCGGCCGGAGCCATTGCCGGAGCAGCAGTCGGAGGCACTGTAGGCTCAATCATTGGCCGAAATATGGATCGAAAAGCGGAGGAGCTTGAACGCGAACTGGAAGGCGTAACTGTTCAGCGTGTTGAAGAGGGAATTGCCCTGAGTTTCGACAGCGGACTTCTTTTTGGATTCGATTCTTCTGCTCTCAGAGATGCATCAAAAGAGAATCTTCAAAAATTAGCCCGAATAATGGGCGATGATGAGGATACGAATCTCATGATTGTTGGGCATACCGACTCTACAGGTGATGAAAATTATAATCTTCGCCTGAGCGAGCGCCGTTCACAATCTGCAGCAAATTACTTAATTGAACAGGGAATAGCTGCTGACAGAGTTCAGGTTGAAGGCCGCGGAGAGTATGAGCCAATTGCTGATAATGAGACTGAAGCAGGACGGCAGGAAAACCGGCGTGTTGAAGTGGCAATCTTTGCAAGTGAAGAGTACATCGCAAGATTGGAAAGAGCTCAGCAGTAAAATTGTCGGATTTGTTTAAAATTCATAAAGGCGATGCCAAATAGGTATCGCCTTTTTTATTCTAATTTGGCATTTTTGTGAATCAAAAGTCACTCTACTTAATAATAGTAATCCAAACGAAGTGATATCCGCACAGTGGTTTAAATGTGTTTGAGAATGGATTAATCAGTTGATTTTTAAAAATAAGCTCTGATCAAAGTAGTATAACCACTCCCAACTCATGACACTACCTTATAATTTTGAAATCATTACAAATCTTACATTGAACATCCAACTGTTCTTGTTTTCTGTATTACTTTTGGACCGCCAAAAGTAACCAAAAACTCCCGGCTGTGATCGCTTCCGGGCCTGGTTTGCCCGCGCGGTTACACAACATCGATTGCTCCCAAGGGAGCCGATATTGTGATGTCTCCCGCGCTTTGATGCAAACCATGCTAATCCTCCATCAATCAAGGCCGGTGGGCTCTTTTCTCTTTTAAAAAAATAGGTTTTGGAGAAGAGAAACCTCTTTTCTTACTAAAGTCGCACTCAAAGTTAAACAAAATCATCAAAGCGTTGTTTTTTATTGGCTCCCTTCAGCACTTTGTGCAGCTCATCGTGCGGAGCTTCCGGTTCCAGGTGGATGGTAACGATTGCATCACTTTTCAAGGCGTCAATTAATTTTCGCTCAAGCAGGGTTGCATCATCATGGGCTTTTTGAAGGCTGATCTCTTTCTTAAACGTTACATGCAGTTCAACCCAGGTGGTATGCCCCGATGTTCTGTGGCGTAAATGGTGCCAGCCCGTGGCATCTTTCGGAAGTTCGCTATTCAGCACCGTTTCAAGCGCGTCATGCACCGCGGGATTACGCGCGTCCATAATGCCGTCCACCGAGTAACGGATCAGCTTAAAACCTTCGTAGGAGATATAAAATGCAATAGAAATACTGACTATGGTATCGAGGTAAACCCATCCGGTAAGGTTAATCAGAAACAGTGTTACAATAACACCGCCACTGGTCCAGACATCGGTAAGTACATGTTTGCCGTTACTGATGGCAATCATACTGTTCTCTTCCCGGCCAACTTTTCGAACGTATAATCCAAGAGCCAGGTTTACAACCGCCGCAAAACCTACCAGGTATATTCCGGTGCCAAGATTTTGAAGCTCCAGTCCAGTTATCAGGTTCTGAATAGCCAGAAACAGAATGGAAATACCGGCCAGAATAATCACAACACCTTCAACCCCAACAGAGAGAAACTCTATTCGTTCATGTCCATAAAGGTGGTTGTCATCTGCCGGCTTCAAGCTCAAATGATACCCGTACAGAACAAATCCAACCGCCAAAACATGAACAATCGATTCGGCAGCATCAGACATTGCCGTTGTGGAATCCGTAATCAAAAATGCAGCCACTTTAACGACAAGTGACAAAAAAGAAACGATAAGGCTGATTCGAAGCGCATTTTTAACTTTGGAAGATGCAGTCATTCTTGAAAAATTTAACTAAAAAGAAATCCGGACTATTGCTGAATGCTATGCGGATAGTTTTTATTTTAGAAAGCTAATTAAAAAATAAGATTCATTTTGCTGGAAATTCCAAAACAACACAAAGAGATATTTGAAACCATCGGGAACATTGCAGAATCCGCCGGACAACAGGTTTTTGTTGTAGGCGGATATGTTCGCGACTACTACCTCAAACGGCTGGATCCTGACGAAATCACCGACATCGATTTTGTTACCGTAGGTTCGGGTATTCAGCTCGCCAGAAAAATTGCGAAAGAACTGAATACCAGTAAACTCACTGTATTTAAGAAATTTGGCACAGCACAAATCAAATATAACGATTTAGATCTGGAATTTGTCGGAGCCAGAAAAGAGAGTTACCGGCGGGATTCGCGCAAACCAATTGTGGAAGACGGTACTTTAAAAGATGATCAATTGCGACGCGACCTTACCATCAACGCGCTATCGTGGTGTCTTAACCCGGATCAGTTTGGTGTTTTACACGATCCGTTCAACGGCATTCAGGATTTGAAGAACAAAATTATCCGCACACCAATTGATCCGGAACAGACTTTTGATGACGATCCGTTGCGTATGATGCGAGCCGTGCGTTTTGCCACTCAGCTGCAGTTCGATATTGATCCAGAAACTTTCTCCGCTATAAGCAAAATGTCCCACAGGCTCTCCATCATCTCGAAAGAGAGAATCCTGGATGAGCTTAATAAAATTGTGCTCAGTCCAAAGCCATCCATCGGGTTTGAACTCCTGTTAAAAACCAACCTCTTGAAGGAATTTTTTCCGGAAATGGTCAACTTACTGGGAGTGGACGTAATCAATGGTCAGCGCCATAAAGATAATTTCTGGCATACACTGAAAGTGCTCGACAACACCGCAGAAAAGAGTGATGATCTCTGGCTGCGATGGGCCGCAATTATGCACGACATTGCAAAGCCGCCAACCAAAAAATTCTCAAAAGAAGTTGGGTGGACTTTCCACGGCCACGATGCTTTAGGCGCCAAGTGGGTTCCACGAATTTTTAAGCGGCTGGGCCTGCCCCTGGATGACCGCATGCGTTATGTTCAAAAATTAGTGCGCCTTCACCTTAGGCCAATCGCCCTCGTTTCGGAGGAAGTGAGCGACAGTGCCGTTCGAAGACTCATTTACGAAGCAGGGGATGACATCGAAGACCTAATGGCTCTCTGCCGGGCAGATATCACCAGTAAAAATGAGTGGCGACGAAAAAAATACCGGAATAATTTTGATCGTGTTGAGAAAAAAATTGTTGAGGTAGAAGAGAAGGATCGGATGAGAAACTGGAAAAATCCGATCGACGGTGAGGAGATTATGAATGAGCTGGGCGTAAAACCCGGCCCGGTTGTCGGTAAAGTCAAAGATCGTATTAAAGATGCCATTCTTGACGGCGAGATCCCCAATAATTACGAGGCTGCTTATGATTACCTGCAGCAGATAAAAACTGAATACATCAATTCAGTTGAAAAATAAACCAACCTAAACAGCAATGGAACTCATGACTCTTATTGGATTGGCAGCCGGATTTTGTACTACTGCTGCATTCCTTCCTCAGGTTATTAAAACCTGGAAATCTAAATCGGCAAAAGATCTGTCGCTCGGGATGTATTCCATTTTTTGCACGGGCGTTCTGCTTTGGCTGATCTATGGAATTATGATCTCTGACCTGCCTATTATTCTGGCAAATGCCATTACTTTAATTTTAGCCGTCAGTATCTTGTTTTTCAAACTCACGTTTAAAAACTAACCGAAGCTTCAAACTTTCAACTTACACTTTATGTCTATGTGGATCGCCAACTCTTACGGTAAAATTAACCTCGGGCTCCATGTTCTGGAAAGACTCCCGACCGGTTATCACCGGATTGAAACCGGGCTCTGTTTTATTGAGTGGAAAGATCGATTTGAAGTAAAAGAGTCTGAGTCGTATCAGCTCACGATGTCTGATGAAACCATCCCAACAGATTCTTCAAACCTAATCACAAAAGCCTACGATACTTTTGAAAAATACGTTGGACTGAATAATCATTACAGCTTTAACGTGATCAAAAATATCCCGGCCGGGGCAGGACTGGGCGGGGGCAGCAGCAACGCTGCATTAACCTTGAGAATCCTGAACAAACTCGAAGATGCCGGACTATCAGACAATGAACTGATCGATTTTGGGCGAACGCTGGGAGCCGACGTCCCTTTCTTCATCAAGGGAAAACCGGGAATTGCTACCGGCCTTGGACACGATATTGAACCGGCCGACATACAACCCGATGCATGGATTGTTGTGATGTATCCGAATTTTGAAAGTTCCACTCCTGAGGTATATCAGAATTGTACTCCAAACCCGGACCATGACTTTTCAATAAAAGGTGTATTATTGGAAGAAGAGATTGACCAGTGGCAGTTTTTACTGGAAAATGATTTGGAAGCTCCGGTTTTTGCAAAGCATGAATTGGTTGGCAATATTAAGGATCAGATGCTTGAATTTGGCGCTGAGGTTGCCATGATGAGCGGAAGCGGTTCCACGGTTTACGGAATATTTGATCAGGATTTTGTTGCAATTAATGCCTACGAATCGTTTCATAAGCTTGGATTTCCGGCAAATCTGACCAGGCCTGAATTTGAACCTGACAACGGAATTTACAGAAAAGACTAAACCATTTGGAGAGAACGCTGTACGTTTAAGCGCTCCACTAATAACTGATTGACAATTAACAATTTGACACTATGGGCAAATCAAAGAATATAGACCCACGCGCCGGCATGGATGTGGATTCATTTAAAGAAGATATTAAACAACACCTGCGATACACTCTCTCTAAAGATAAGTACTCTTCAACCGAGTGGGATAACTACCGAAGTGTAGTCCTTTCTGTTATGGACCGTCTGCATGATCGCTGGCTGAATACGCAGCAACGCTATTACGACGACGATAAAAAAAGAGTTTACTACATCTCTATGGAGTATCTGATCGGGCGGCTGCTCGATAATATGCTCGTCAACCTTGGAATGCAGGATGTGGCTGCAGAAGCCATGAAAGAGGTGGGACTGGATTACGATAAGGTACGAAGTGCAGAATGGGACGCCGGCCTGGGTAATGGCGGCCTGGGAAGACTTGCAGCCTGCTTTCTTGATTCCATGGCAACACTCGGAATTCCAGCGATTGGCTATGGGATCCGCTATGATTATGGGATTTTTTATCAGCAAATCGAGAATGGGTATCAAGTCGAAAAGCCGGATCTCTGGCTTCGATATGGAAATCCGTGGGACATTGTGAGGCCAAAAATTCAGTATAATGTTCCATTTTACGGAAATTCTCACGCCTACCATGATGACAGTGGCGATTTGAGATTTCGATGGGATAATACTCACGATGTACTGGCCGTAGCATATGATACGCCGATACCGGGCTACAAAAATGATGTGGTTAACAATCTAAGACTCTGGAAAGCTTCATCATCTTCATCTATAGACCTGAAAAGCTTTAATCAGGGGCAGTACATTGATGCAGTGCGCGACACACAGCTGAATGAAAATATCTCGCGCGTACTCTACCCGAATGACAAAATATTTGTAGGGCAGGAATTGAGACTAAAACAGGAGTTCTTCCTGGTATCGGCTTCTGTTGGCGATATCCTTCGCCGATTCAAGAAAACCAATGACGACTGGAGAAAACTGCCCGATAAGGTTGCCATTCAGTGTAACGATACTCATCCAAATCTGGCTATTCCGGAATTGATGAGAATCCTGGTTGATGAAGAGGGGCTGAACTGGGATCTGGCCTGGGATATCACCAAGAAAACCATGGCCTACACCAATCACACGCTTCTGCCGGAAGCACTTGAAAAATGGCCTGTATCTCTGTTGAGAAGCCTGCTGCCTCGTCACTTGCAAATCATTTACGAGATCAACCGAAGATTTTTGAGTGAGATCAGTGATCAAATCGGTGATGATAAGAGCAAAATCAGCCGGCTGTCGATTATTGGAGAAGGTGAAGATCCGGTAGTACACATGGCTTCGCTCGGAATTGTTGGCTCACATAAAGTAAATGGCGTAGCTGAACTACACAGTAACCTGATTAAAAAATATCTGTTTAAAGATTTCTATGAGATCTACCCGGATAAGTTCACCAACAAGACAAACGGTATTACACCGCGCCGCTGGCTCAGGCAGGCTAACCGCGAACTGGCCAATCTGATAACCGGCGAAATAGGAGAAGATTGGGTAACCGATCTCGATCAGCTGAAAAAGCTGGAGAAATTTGTGGACGACAAGAAGTTCCTGAAAAAGTTTGCCGAAGTGAAGCAGAACAATAAGCAGCGCATGGCGGATTACATCGAAGAGAAGCGTGGTATTGAAGTGAATACCCAATCGATGTTTGACATCCAGATTAAGCGAATTCACGAGTACAAGCGTCAGTTTATGCTCACTCTCTATGCGATTACACAGTATAATCGCATAAAAGAGAATCCGGACGGCGACTTTGTTCCACGAACTATTCTGGTTGCCGGTAAGGCCGCGCCGGGTTACACCATGGCTAAGCTCTTTATCAAGCTGATGAATGATGTCGGCAAGAAGATCAACAATGACTCGGACGTTGGCGACAAGCTGAAGTTTATCTTCCTTGAAAATTACAGCGTAACACTTGCCGAGAAGATGATACCATCGGCTAATCTTTCAGAACAGATCTCAACAGCAGGTTTTGAGGCATCCGGAACGGGTAATATGAAATTCGCCCTGAACGGTGCGCTCACAATTGGAACACTTGACGGTGCCAATGTGGAAATCAAAGAAGAAGTTGGCGATGAAAACATCTTTATCTTCGGAAACACCGTGGATGACGTAGAGAAATTGCGTCATGAAGGGTACAATCCGTGGGACTACTACAACTCCAACGATGAACTGAAGAAAGCCCTGGATCAGATCAAAGACGGATTCTTCAATGACGATGAGGAGCTGTATCAGCCAATCATCGATTCACTGCTCCACAAAGGAGATTACTTTCTGGTTCTGGCCGATTACGAAGCTTTCGTTAACAAGCAGGCAGAAGTTGATAAGCTCTATAAGGATCAGGATGAATGGAACCGCAAAGCTCTGCTCAACACTGCACGGGTTGGAAAGTTTTCCTCAGACCGCACGATCAAGGATTATGCGGATGAAATCTGGGACGTGGAAGTGAAGAAGTAATCACTCTGTAACATTCGAAATCCAACAGATTATAAAGCCCTTCTGATTTCAGAGGGGCTTTTTTTGGCGCTACAAAAGATGATTTGATGAAAGTCTCTCGTCCCGAAATTTCGGGACGGATATTTTCGCTGAATTTCGCAGAGGGAAATTGGTCAAATCCATCTTTAACTGTTAAAAATCGAACTCGTGTTAATTTATAACAATAAAGTTTATATATGATCGCCGATGGCGATCGAATGTAATTAGACCCGACTCCAAGTCGGGGTAACGACGAATAGATCAATTCATAACCCTGAAAGGGTTTAATAATGCAATTTCATTTTTCAAGATTTTTCTCTCCCCAATAGCATTTAAAATTTACCTTCTGTTATTCATCCGGTTTTTAAAAATCAAATCGAGTAATTGAACCCCGATTCGGGGTTCTCTTGTATACCTTGATATTATTTCACCCGACTTGCAGTCGGGGCTAATTATATTTGATCCGCATAATGCGGATCAAAGGTTTCAAAAAAATGGTTTTTGTTAAAAATAACATAAGCACGAGATAAGCATTCGCTATAGAGTGTCCCCATTCAAAGTGGGACTTTTTGGCGTCTGTTTCACGATTATTTATAGAGAGATTAGTCGAATTTTAATTTCTACGAACCTGTAAAAAGCGGAAGAGATCGCAATACCACTTCATATATTCCCCACATCAGGGGAATACTCACAAACAGCCAGGCCAAGACGATCCTGATAACGGGTGTTTTTTCGATCTCCTGTTCTGATATCTCTTTCATGCTCACTCCTCTTTTTTCTCTTTAAACAAGTGATATTTCGGATCCACCTCTTTCACCAGATAGTTGCAGACTAAACCGATAAGAAGCAGTCCTGCCATTATGTACATGGTAACAGTGTACGCTTCCGCCTTATCCACTCCTGCGTTGATCTGAATTTCACGAATGTAGTTCACCAGAACGGGTCCCAAAATCCCGGCTGTAGACCATGCCGTTAATAATCGTCCGTGAATAGCTCCTACCTGATAGGTTCCGAACAGATCCCTTAAATACGCCGGAATCGTGGCGAAACCACCTCCATACATACTCATAATGATTCCAAATCCGATTACAAACCAGATTGCCGTATCCAATCTTCCAAGCGACGGTATGAGAGCATACATCAGCAGTCCCAAGCCAAAATAGATTGCATAAACTGTTTTTCGACCAATTTTATCGGATAGAGATGACCAGAAAAATCGTCCAACCAGGTTAAACAGGCTCAACAGACCCACAAATCCGGCGGCAGCTTCTGCGGTTATCGCACCCTCAAACATCTCCTGTATCATCGGGGAAGCCTGTCCCAACACGCCGATACCGGCCGTTACGTTTACGCAGAGAATCACCCAAAGCAGCCAGAACTGAGGAGTTTTCAGAGCAGTGTCGGCATTTACATGATTATCGGTGATCAGCTTTCTGGGTTTATCCGAAGGGACATATCCCTCAGGTTTCCAATCTTCCGGGGGTATACGAACCGTAATCACTCCGAACATCATAAGGGCAAAATAGACCGCTCCCATCACCAGAAATGTCTCCGAAACCCCCATCGAAACCGGGGTGGAATAATAGTCGAGCAGAGCCACGGCAAGAGGTGAGCCAATCATGGCTCCGCCTCCAAAACCCATAATCGCCATTCCCGTGGCCATACCGGGCCGATCCGGAAACCATTTTATGAGTGTTGAGACCGGAGAAATATAGCCGATACCCAGTCCGATTCCGCCCAGCACACCGTACCCGAGATAGACAATCCATACCTGGTGAAGGTGCACACCCAGAGACGATACAAAAAATCCGCCGCTGAAGCAGAGGGCCGCAACAAACATCGCTTTTCGAGGACCTACACGTTCAAGCCACTTGCCAAATACCGCAGCGGATAGGCCAAGAAATACAATCGCAATGGAAAAAATCCATCCTATTGTTGTGAGCTTCCAGTCGCCCGGTGCAGACTCCGTAACACCGACAATTTGAGATAACGGCAAGTTGAATACGCTGAACGCATAGACTTGACCTATGGAAAGGTGAATCGCCAAAGCTGCGGGAGGAATGAGCCATCGGCTAAATCCGGGTTTTGCTACAGTTTTTTCACGATCAAAAAAGGAGTGCAATGGAATGATATTTTAGACTTAATCTTTTGAACCGTTACAGTTGTCACATTTACGGCATATGAATCCTGATGAACATTCTTCAATATAAAGAATTCATACGATTCTCAATTTTGTGATTTAAACGAAATATAGCTTCCGTATTAGCCGACTATTTTTATATTTTCAATCATTCTGACACCCTAATTATTTTATAGACTAATATTTATGGAAGACGGTAATTTCTTTGAGCAGTCCTTCACTGAGATCATCAGCTCCGCGCATGATCTTCTCACAACAACACTTTTCCATCTTCAGAATACCCAGGTTAGCCTGCTTACATTAATTATCTTCTTTCTTTTTCTGATCGCATTTATCATCGCGAGCAGGGTTGCCAAAGGAATACTTCTCAGCCGGGTTTTGACCCGGTTTGAAATCGAGTCCGGACTGCGATACACCCTTGCAAGGATGTCTCAGTATATCATCGTAACCATTGGTGTATTGATCTCCTTTCAATTTATTGGAATCAATTTGAGCAGCCTTGCCGTTATTTTCGGTTTTCTGTCTGTTGGTATCGGTTTTGGCCTGCAGAACATTACATCTAACTTCATATCAGGCCTGATTGTGCTTTTTGAACGGCCGATCAGCGTTGGGGATCGTGTTAAAGTTGCAGGTATTGAAGGGGATGTTCTTGAGATTAACATCAGGGCGACAAAAATTCGTACACTTAATAAAATTTCAATTATTGTTCCCAATTCTGAATTTGTATCCAGTAACGTGATCAACTACTCTCATGGCGACCCTGAATTCAGGCTAGATATAAGTGTTGGGGTATCCTATGGATCGGATTTAGAGACCGTCGTTAAAGCACTCAAGGAAGTGGCTGAAGAGAACAAAACAGCCTTAAAAAACCCGGAGCCACAAGTTCATCTTATTTCATTTGGCGATTCTTCCTGGGATATGGAGCTTTGGGTTTGGATTCCCGATGTTAAACGCTACCCGTTTGTCCGTAATGATATCAATCAAGCGATTGTGCACAAATTCAGAGAATATGGTATTGAAATTCCATTCCCTCAGAGAGATTTGCATATGCGTTCTTCTGTAGATCTGCCAATTAAGAACAGTTCAAAAGAAGAGAAAAAACGGACTGATGAGAGTAAGGATGAAGACGAAAAACAGAACTGATTTCATTCAACTTATCGGATTTATGCGGTAAATTATTGGGAAATTCGCTCAACGTTCTGTTTCTCGTCCCGAAATTTCGGAACAGATCAATCGCTGAGGAGCGCAGAATGTGTTAAGTTCGTTTGGCAACTCGTGGCACGACTTCAAGTCCTACCACGAGATTTTAGATTAAGCCAGATGCCACATCACGAATCACTTCCGGAATCCACTCCACATCTTTTTTCGTGGTTCTCGGGTTGATAAAGCAGGTTCGAAGAGCTGTTTTGCCTTTGACCTTTGTCGCCGTTAGAAAAATTCTTCCATCCTGTTCAATGGCGTGAGCCAGTTTCTGATTGAGTTCATCCAGCTGCTTTTCATCAAGCCCGGGATGAGTGTATCGAAAACAGGCAATTGAAAGTGGCACAGGAGCGAGCATTTCAAAATCATCCAATTTTTCAATCAAAGATTGCAGGTACTGTGCATGATCGATATCCGCCTGAATAGTTTCCCTGAGCCGTTTTGCGCCAAACGCTTTGAGCGTCATCCAAACCTTCAGCGATTTAAAGCTTTTTGTAAGCGGAAGCTGATACTCCATCAGGTCTGTCCGTCCGCCCTCATCCTCATTGGATTGAAGGTAATCGGGAATCAGACTAAAGGTTCTGCGAAGTTTTTCCGGATCCTTCACCAGAATACAGGCTGCTTCAAACGGCACATAGAGCCATTTGTGTGGATTTACGACTACCGAATCGGCCTCCTCAAGTCCGGTAAAAAGATGTTTTACCGATTCTAGTTTCGCTGCCGGACCGCCATAAGCCGCATCCACGTGGTACCACATCTTCTCCTCTTTTGCGATATCAGCTAACTTTTGCAGATCATCCACAGCCCCGGAGTTTGTGGTTCCTGCAATCCCGATCACACAGATCGGATTGAGTCCGGCTTTTCGATCTTTCTGAATCTGCTCTTTCAGCAAATCAGTCCTGATTTTAAAATGATCATCCACGGGAATTTTTCGAAGATTATTCAGCCCGATGCCCAGAGCATCTACTGCCTTATCAAAGCTGGAGTGACCCTCTTCCGATACATAAATGGTCATCGGTTTCAGGCCGTACATCCCCTCTGATGAAAGAGTATCAGGAGCCATATTTTTTCGAGCCACTGCAAGGCAGTTTAAATTCGCTGTAGACCCTCCATCAAGAATGGCTCCCGCCGCCTGATCGGTATACCCGATAAACTGCGAGACCCATTTGATCACAAGCTTTTCAAGTTCTGTACTGACCGGAGAAGAGTGCCATTTCAAATTATTTTGATTGAGCGATGCGCTGATCATCTCCGCTAAAATCGCCACCTGGTTCCCACCGCCTGTGATGTACCCGTAGTAGTGAGGTCCCACATTCATCGTGGCTGAACCGATTACATCATTCTGTACCTTCTTGAGCAGATCTCCCACATCCATTCCGTTTTCAGGAAGGGATTCATTAAAAATCGATTGAATCTCCTCAGGGGTTTTTCCGGGGAATACGTGCCGATCCAGTTTATCTGTGTAAATATCCCGGACAATCTCTCCCGCTTTTTTTATGAAAGTTGAAAGTTGATCCGGTGAAAAGTCTAAATTCATAAAATGAATGTGTTGCTTATGGGGTAAAAAGAAATGAGTATATCTAATTTCTAGGATTTCAAAACCAAATCATTAATAGAGTGTCACATTGAGCGCAATTTCGAGATTTTTTCTCGAAATGGAGTCGAAATGTTTCTCGCAGATTTCCGCAGAGTCTTTCGCAGATATACGCTGAGAAAAGAATTATTTCAGCTAAAACAGTAAAGTTCAATTATCAGCAAGATTTTTCAACCACCCCTTGAAGGCTTTCCAAAAAGATACATTAGTTCAATAGCGCTTAAATAATTCAGCTTTCTCCTTCAGACTCACCCTATATCCCTCTCTAACCAATAGAGAGGGATTTAATGTCTAAATTATTTAAGCTTGTTTCTGTATTGATTCACTTTTTGGACAGTCTTAAAATAATATTTCAAAATTCACCTATCACAATAAGTGTGAAAATATCCCCGATTACTGCCGATCAAATGAACCGATGGGACCCGGAAATACAACCGGACTTTCATAGCCATCTTCAGATACACTGGCCACTCCGAAAAAGTAGTTGTCAATTACAATGTTTTCGAGGGTAAATTCTTCCACATTTCCTGTAGGTCGTCCGTGCGTCCAAACCGGCGATGTGGTTAACCTCCAGTACACTTTATATCCCGCCAATTGTGGATTTTGTTCGGAGTTCAGTGCGTCCCAGCTTAAGGTTGTACTTGGCCGAACAGCACCACTGATTTCTACATTTGAAGGTGGTGCCGGAGCCTTTGCCATTCCCGCCAGGGTGACGATATTCAGTGCGGTCAATTTCGCGGCATACTCGAAATTTACGTGTTCAATAACATCTCCATATTCAATTCCATCCTCGGTTCGGATATCCTGGTGCTGCCAGTTATAATTTTCATTGGTTTCCATGATACGAACTGCCGGGAAACCCACATCATTGAACGGACGATGGTGGCCGCCGCGTCCGAATCGATCCAGACGATAGATCATCATCACATCCAGATTGTCGATATACTGCTCGCCCATCACATGGATATAACGCGCCAGATTACGTGAGGGAGAGTCCACTTCTCCGCCTGTAAATCGGCGGATTCGCGCTTCCCGTTCGGTTTCTGTAGGACGGGTTGCCTCCGAAAAAACACGGGCAGTTGTATTATTTATGATTCCGTTTATTCCCTCAATATTTCCAATCATATCGTTGTTCAAGACAGCATGGATTCTCCACTCATTTTCGATGGCGTAATCGGCCAGGATCTGCCCACCAAACAACCCTTGCTCCTCCCCGGAAAGCCCTGCATAAACAATGGTGCCCGGAAACTCATGCTTTGATAAAACCCGCGCTGCTTCAATCGTACCGGCCATGCCCGATGCGTTGTCGTTTGCGCCGGGTGAGTCTGTTTCGGCATCCATTACATCAGATGCGCGTGAATCAATATCACCGGTCATCATCACAACTCGATTTGGATCGGCTGTTCCGCGCTGAACGGCAACAACATTTACAATATTGACCGGTTCCGGAATGCGATTCACTCCCTCAATCACATCGCTCACGTAAAAAACTTCCAGACAGCCTCCACACTCTTCGGAAATCTTCTCAAATTCCTCTTTGATCCATCTGCGCGCGGCCCCGATTCCTTTTGTGTCTGAAGTCGTATCGGAAAGTGTATGCCTGTTTTCAAAACCTGCAAGGGTACGCGTGTACTCTTCAATCTGATCTGCAGAAACATCATCAGCCAGCTGTTTTAAAAACGGCTGGTATTGCGGAGGAGATGTAAAACCTGCATTGGCGTTGGTTTGGGCCTGAACCGGCATCACCAAAGAAAGTGAGAATACGATCAGTAAGGAGGGAAATAAAAGTTTCATATTGAGCAATTTAAGATTGGTATTGAATTAAGTAGAACTCCTGGAAATCAGCACCCTTAACAATAATTCAATCTGATCAATTGATGAAATCTTTTTTGCTCCATTAACAACTCTTATCAAAAAGAGTCGAGCATTTGTGCTCTGATCTCTTATTTTATAGCCGCACAATAAACTACCATAACTATGAGCAACTTTTTTGAAGACACATTAACCAAGTGGAAAGATCCGGTAACCCGGCGTAAAATTTTATTCGGGCTCTTTCTAACGCTCGTTATTGCGGGTGTATACTATGTTACCAAAATGGGAAGTTTTCCCGAGCAGGACGGCCATTTTGGCTTTTGGTCTGTAATGCCACCGCTTGTAGCCATCGTACTTGCATTTTGGACCCGTGAAGTGGTCAGCTCTCTTTTTATTGGAATATTTTTGGGCGGTGTTATCTCCGGACAGCTCAATATTGTTCAGGATTTTCTGATCCCCTCTATCGGAACCGAAAGCTTTGCACTGATTCTGCTAGTTTATCTATGGGCTTTAGGCGGACTTATTGGTATCTGGACCCGAACAGGCGGTGCTGAAAAGTTTGCGGTTTGGGCATCCAGCAAAATGGTTCGAGGACCTCGATCAGCTAAATTTTTCACCTGGATTATGGGATTGGTCTTTCACCAGGGAGGAACCATCAGTACGGTTTTGACCGGTGCAACCGTGCGGCCCATTGCCGATAAACATAATGTTTCGCACGAGGAGCTCTCTTTCATGGTAGACAGTACCGCATCGCCGGCCGCTACACTAATCCCGTTCAATGTCTGGCCCATTTATATTAGCGGTCTCGTTATCGGAACTATTTCACTATTTGAGACACCGCAGGATGGAATCAGCTTCTTTTTCTCCTCACTGCCCTACAATTTCTATGCTATTTTCGCCATTCTGATTACGCTTCTGTTTGCCTGGGAAATACTGCCATGGGTTCCCGGCAAAAAGATGCGAAAAGCAATGGAGCGTTCACGCACCAAAGGGATGCTTGACCGAATGGGTGCAACACCCATGGCTGCCGATGAACTTACGCAGAGCAAAATTCCTAAAGGTTATAACCCCGGCCTGATTGACTTTTTCGGACCGATTGGAGCACTGCTCGGAGTAGCTATTATTCCGTATGTCTACACATTTTTTATACTTGGTTCTGAAGATCCGACCCTTCTGATTGCAGAAGCATTTGTGCTTGCCGTTCTTGCCGGTATTGGAATTGCCGTAGCTAAAGGTATGAGTCTGCAGGTGGCCATCAACGGATTTATTGACGGATGTAAAGGGGTTACCATCGGCGCAATCATCCTGGCCCTGGCTGTTACCCTAAAAGAGGTTGCAGACGCTGTTGGAACCGCCGACTATGTTGTAATGATGATTGGAGACCTGATTCTTCCCGCATTCCTCCCCGGAGTTTTGATGGTTCTCTGCATGCTCATTGCATTTTCAACCGGCACATCCTGGGGAACGTATGCGGTTGTATTCCCAATTGCGGTACCGCTGGCCTGGGCCATCGTGCCCGATGTTTTCTTCCTGCAGCTCTGCTTTGCAGCCGTTGTGGGTGGAAGTGTTATGGGCGATCAATGTTCGCCGATTTCGGATACCACCATTCTGAGCTCGCTCTCAACCGGATGCGATCTGATGGATCATGTAACCACTCAGTTGCCGCTTGCCATACTGGCCGGTGTATTAGCGACGATCAGCTACGCTGTAATGGTTGTTCTGTTTGTGTAGGCAATGTGAGTTCGACAAAAATACTGATGACGAATTTAACTAATTCCCCCCTAAAAAGGGGTTCCGAGCGCCAACAAGACGTAAAACGAAATTTATTTAAGATCATTACCTAAGTAAATCTTAGATTATTTTCCAGAGATTCCTCCACTTCAATCCGAAAAACACGGATTTCCGGTCGGAATGACAGGGTTCACATGGGAATTAGCAGCGGGCGGCTTCCAACCTTTTCCCTAACACAGCCAGTTATGCCCGCTGCTGCCTTACCCAATGGTCTTGTCGTCCCGACTAAGAGAGCCTGACTGCCGAAGCTTTAGCAAAGGCAGGAGAAGCGAACGCATGGAGAGATCTCATTGATATAGGCTTAAAGCGCTGTAATACTACATTTAGATATTGAAACCTTCATCAATATTTTTAAAGATGTGTACACATAGTAGCTTTGTTAAGGGGGACTTTGAATTCTGAAATTTATATCGAACCCACGCTAAGTAATATTACTCAATTCGAAATATTGACACCCACTCTCAATTTCTTGATAGCGGGTGTCAAATTCGGCATTCCTTTTACGCGTTCACAGAAGCTTCGAGCTCTTTATGCGCCAAATTTATCCTGCTAATCCATCGCTGGGTAATGACATTCTCGTCGCCAACCATGGTGCCTTCCTTACCCTCATAAATGGGTAGTTTGACATCCAATCCTTTCAGGAGCTTAATGCGAATTCCAATCTGTTGAATAACACCATCATCGCTGTCCAAATCCTTCTTGTGACTCTTATAGTTTGAACATTTAACAACATCCGACAACTCAATCAGTTGAAATTGATTTCCATTCACGTAGAGAAGCTCTTCGTGGTTTTTGCCAATTCCTATTGAAGCACGATTCCTGAGAACCTCAAGGTCTCCGGCTTGAAAAGCTAAATCGTCCGCTTTCTTTAAGAATTTCTTTTTAGCCTCTTTTAAGCTCTTCTTTTCGTGAAGCTGATAGTAGCCGATTGGCAATAAGAATATTGCAAGTGATGCCAATCCAATAATTACTGAAGTTAAATCTGTTTCCATCTTTTTGATATTTTTTTGAAATTTCTTGATTAAAAAGTCAATCCCCGCATTCAGAAGCTCATGCTGCATGTAATGAGAGGCAATTGACTGTTTTTTTAGATGTGTGAACGGGAAATATACCCGTGAAAAAGATGGACTCAGAAGTGGGTATGAAATGGAAAGATCAGGTCTCTAATCGCAAGACTGATTAAGAGCCGTTTTGATTTATTAAGATACTCTCTGGTATCAAAACGAAGATCAGCCGCAGATAAAGAAGTTGCAGTTTCAGATTCTTTCGGTTCAATTTCTGCACCGCTTTCAATTTCAATTTCTGATAGGTGAAGAACCGGAAATTGAGTTGAGTATAGTAAGGCATCGCTATCAGAAGCAGAGGTTAGCTCTGTGTCGATAGCTGAAAATTCTTTCTGGATCTCAGATGCAAAAACCGAACTGCTAAGTACGGCCATGAATCCTGCAAGGCAGAAAAAGAGTAATATTTTAGGTACCTTTTGCATTCTATAATATTACGAACAAATAGAGAATTTGTTCTATCACTCGTAAAGAATTTAATCAGTTTAAATAAATTAATGACTGACCAGGAACAAGAAGAGCTCATCAAAATTATTCACGAACAGATTGAATCTACAAAAGAGGAGATCGAAGAGCTGATTGAACTGACGAAACCTATTTCGCTGGACAATTCCATTGGCAGGCTTTCCAGAATGGACGCCATCAACAATAAAACCATCAATGAAAAAGCACTGCGGGATAAGAAAAGAAACTTGCAAAAACTGGAACGCGCCGTTGAACGTTACGAGGAGGGAAAACTTGGGAAATGCTTGAAATGTGGTGAGGAGATTCCGTTCGGCCGATTGAAGTTTATGCCCTACACAACCCGATGCGTAAAGTGCGCAAATCTTCCCTAACGATCCTGAACATTTTCTTTACCCATTTCCATATAAATTCGCTGCTTTACGGCATCCGCAACAAATGAAATCCCGGCGTTCAGAGAAACGATGCCAAAAAGGCCAATCCAAAACCAGAGCGCCATATGTGCCAGGTCAAACTCTGCAGGACTGTTCCCCTTAATGATTATAGCTTCGCCTATCAGGTTCACGGCCAGCCCGACCAGCATTACACCGATGATTGAGTGTCGCCACCATTTCTTTTTGTAGTTCATCATTTTAGCAGGATTTAAATGAGAATTTTAAGAATAAGCTATCCGAACAGATTTATCGTTCCATCGGTGCTATACAACCTTCTCTGATGCAATATATCTACTGATCGTTTTGGTTGCCGGATTCCGGTGAAGAGGTCATTCCAAGCTGTTCTTTGATCTGCTTGAATCCTTCACTCGCCTTCAGCTTCCAGTCTTCTGTAACATACCTCCGAACCATAAGCACGGAGCAGTTTGCCTTGTCGGCCACAATATCGGGGATGGTGCCAAACAGCACATTTCGAATACCCCACTCACGGGATGCCCCGATAATTACGAGGTCGTGACTTTCTCTGTCAAGCTCATTAAAAATTCCACCGGTAACATCCTCCGACTCTTTCACCACAATATCCAGTCTGTCAAAATCACCCACCAGCGGCTTGATTATTTCCATCAGTTCCGCTTTTTCCTGATCCGGAACAGTCCCTTCTTTCACAAGCCGTAAAATTCTCAACCTTGCTCCCGAAGCACGGGCCATGCGGATTCCAAGTTCAAGGCCCAAACGCGCGTGAAGTCCTCCGCCCCACGGCAGTACAATTGAGTCGAGCTTTTCAACACCGCGGTCTTTTAAAACAGCTAAATCAGACTTTAATCCTTTAATAATACGCTGAACCGGCGTGTTGTAGATTCGCCCAACGCTAAAACCGCCCTGCCATCCCATCACCAGCATATCGGCTTTTCGGTCTTCGGCTTCCATCATTAATCCTTTAAATACGTCATAAGCTGCTTCAGAGGCCGACTCAAACGTTGTCTCCCGAAGTGCTTTCAAGTTATCGCCCGTGCCGTCGCCATCGGCCCTGAATTTTTTACTGATGTCATCAATACTCTGCCGTCTCGACTCTTTCTCTTCAAGCTTACGCCGAATAGTTGAAAGCGGTGTTTGATACGGCACCTTAACCATATTCAGCCCGGTAACTTTTCCGCCATCTTTTTTTCCGGATGCAATCAGGTGCGCCATTTTTAAAAGAGCTCCTTCGTGCTTCGGATTCGCTAAGGCGGTAAGCACATGCCGTGGCTCCGAAGCGTTTAATGCCCTGATCGCAGGAATCCACTCCTTCATGCCTTCATCCTCAAATCGCTCAGTCGGGATACTGAACACACCGAGTCCATGCTCTTCCCACTTCGTTTTGAATTCGGGTAGTGCATGCTCAATTTCAACCCTGCTGCGTCCCCATACCATATACCAGCCTAAACTAGCAATGATTAAAATAACCACGGCAACTTGCGCAAACGGCCCTGAATAAATAATGATAGAAAGACAGCCCAGAGCAGCAAAAATCTGCAGCCAGGGAGTGCCCGGGGTTCTGTATGTAGGCTTGTACCATTCAGGCCCGGCAGCTTTCAGCACCACACAGCCGATATTTAAAGCCGCATAGCTGTAGAGCTGCAGCACACTGGCAATTTTGGCGAGATCTTCCAGGCTGTCGAGCAGTAAAAATGAAAGCGCAAGTATCCCGGTTAGAATAATAGCACGATAGGGAGTAAGCTTTGTTTCGTGGATGGCACTCAGCCAGTTTGGCACCATTCGGTCGCGCGCCATGGCAAGATTAATCCGGGATGAAGCTAAAATACTCGCATTTGCTGATGAAAGCGTAGCAAGCAGGCCCGCAATAACAATGGCAATACCACCCGGACTGCCCAGGAATTTACGGGCGGCCGTTGCCAGCGGATCGCGAACTTCCCCGATGGTTTCCTGCGTAAACATTCCGCCTACAACAAGCACAATCACTACATATAAAACAGTAACGAGTGCAACGGAGCCGATAAGGGCCCGGGGTAAATTTTTTGATGGGTTCTTAATCTCTTCGGCAACCGCGGCAATCTTCACAAACCCGAGAAATGAGACAAATACCAGCGCGGTTGTAGCTGAAATGGACTCGAAACCAAACGGCATAAACGGAGTGTAATTCGCCGTGTCGATGTAAAAAACACCAAATGCACTAAATAAACCCAATATCACAAAAAGCGTAAGAACAACAACCACTTGTGTACGACCTGACTCCTTTGCCCCGATAACATTCAATATGGTTAAAAGAACACCACCTATAGCTGCTCCCCAGAATGCCGTTAGTGGAAGAAATTGTGAGAGATATTCACCCAGACCATACAGGTAAAAAGCGATGGCAAACGTCAGACTGAGCCAAATCCCAACACCCGAAATAGCGCCCATTGCCGGCCCCAGAGATCGTGAAACGAAAAAATAGTCCCCGCCTGATGTTGGCATTCCCGTGGCAAGCTCCGCAGCGCTGGATGCAGTAATCATACAAACCACACCGGCAGCCAGGTAGGCAAAAATGGCAGCCGGACCCGACATTTCAAGCGCCACACCGGCAAGCAAAAAAATACCGGCACCGATCATAGTTCCGGCCCCGATCGTTAACGCATCCCAAAAACCCAATTCACGCTTTAAGTCGCTCATAAAGTAATGTTAGATGATTAAAATTGAACTAAAATAATCAATCCGTACACATCTGCAATTATACTTCATAAAAAATTGACAAATATTAATAACGATTTACGTTCCCATAAAGGTGATTTGTTAATATGCGTAAAAACTCAATCCACTCCTTTTTCAGGGTTCTTTTTCCTTTTCACATCCCTATCTTGTTTCTGCATAAACATTTATGAAATTTAAAATCTACCATAAAACATGATTAATGTAATTCAAATAGGAATCGGAGCGCTCGGTAAACAAGTCCTTCAATATCTGGCCGACAGAGAAGGAATCAACGTAGTTGGTCTGGTTGACCTCAACCCTGATGTGGTTGGAAAAAGTATTGGAGATATTGCAGACACTGATGCTTCCGGAGTAACCGTACAAAAATCTCTTGACGATGCAATTAAGAATGCATCCGAAAAACCGGAAGTAGCGGTTCTGACCACTGTATCTTCTATCGATAAATTGGTTTCTCAGGTTGAAGATGCTGCCAAAGCCGGTCTTCATATCGTATCCACATGCGAAGAACTAATCTTCCCATGGAAGCAGCATCCCGAAGCTGCAGAAAAAATTGACTCTTTGTGTAAAGAGAATGGTGTAACCTGCCTTGGAACCGGAGTAAACCCCGGCTTTTTGATGGACTACCTGCCGTCGGCTTTCACCTCTGTCTGCCAGCGTGTGGATTCCGTCACTGTTGAGCGGGTTCAGGATGCATCCGTTCGCAGAATTCCATTCCAGCAGAAGATTGGCGCGGCTCTGACTCACGATGAATTTCAAGCCAAAAAAGAGAATGGAAGCCTGCGTCATGTCGGACTGCCTGAATCCGTTGACCTGATTGCTCACGCGATGGGCTGGGAGCTGGATGATAACCGGGAAACTCTCGAACCGGTGATAGCAAAAGAGAAGATCACAAACGGTTACAAGCCGATTGAGAAAGGGAATCCGGCCGGAGTTGAGCAGGTTGGATCAGGGATTGTAAACGGTGAAGAGAAGATCAAACTGGTTTTCCGTGCGGCTGTCGGTGAAGAGAAGTCATTCGACCGAATCACGATTAATGGTTTGCCAAACATCACTACCGAAATTGATGGCGGACTGAACGGTGATGTAGCTACATGCGCCATAACCGTGAATGCCGTTCGGTCGGTTATGGGATCCACCCCGGGACTCAAAACCATGCTCGACGTTCCCGTTCCGGCCTATTTTTCGAAGGTTTAAACAGATTCCCCGTCAGACCGCCCTCCGCGGTCAGACGGGTATTTCGTGTTTGCGCGGGGATAAATCCCGCGCTCGTATTTTAAACCCATAAATGGGTTTTTCGCAGATTATTTAGGTGAGATACGCAGAGTTATTTGAAATCAAACACGGAGAATTATCGCCTCTGCACGTTTTGAGCTTCAATTCAAGCCCTCTATTCGGCGAATTTTCTTTTCCGCATTATTACCCCGGGCTCCCGCCCGGGGTTATTATCGGTCGCTCCTTCGGAGCTTGATTGAGAATTATCCACACCCATTTAAAGCAATAGAGCCTCGTTTTATTACTAAACTCGATAGCTACTACTCACGACTCAATACTCAGATCTCAAGACTCACATCTGAAAATCAAGGATTCATAAACACATACGTCAGCACGTTCGCACCGAACTGAAGTGCTTTTCGGTTAACTTCCTCGGGATTGTCGTGTTCATCATAGGCCCAGCCATCGCTTGGATTCGACTCGTACGTGTAGAGAACAATCATTCGTCCATTTTTAAACAGAGCAAAAGCCTGTGGCGGTTTCCCGTCGTGCTCGTGAACCTTAGGCGGACGCCCATCAGAAAAAGGATAGACAATGGAGTAGACCGGATGGTTTGCAGGCAGCTCTACCAGCTCTTCATCGGGAAAAATTCTATTCAGCAGCGGCCTTACATATTCGTCCATTCCATAGTCATCATCCACCATCAAAAAGCCTCCATTTTCCAGGTAGCGCCGGAGGTTTTCCATTTCGGAGTTATTCAGCGAAATATTTCCGTGACCGGTTGCAAACAGGAATGGGTAGTCAAAAATATCCCGGCTGCCGATCTGCACATCATCGTATTTCTTGGATATACGGATTGGTAGATTCTGATTGGCAAAATCGATCAGATTGGTCAGGGCCGTTGGAGAATTGTACCAGTCACCCCCGCCCTGATATTGAACCCGGGCTATTTTAAATGTGTCATCAGACTGACGAGCATCCGTCTCGTAAGTCCCAATAAACAAAAAGCAGAAAATCACTGCGAATACTCTATACAACATCATCTATATCGGTAACCGGGTTTTAATTCAATCTTAAAATAGAAAACGGTAGTTTGATCCCAAACGTACAAATAGAATCTTCAGCACTTTGTTAGACTTTTTTTTAATAGCTGTGGGCGGCGCCATTGGGGCAACCCTTCGATACCTGACATCAATCGCTACGATACCCATTAACAAACGCATTCCATTTCTTACCGGAACCGTTTTTGCCAACTCATTTGGCTGCCTGATTGCCGGTGCATTTACAGCAGCGATTTCTGTATCCAATCCGTTCAGTGATGAGATTACAACGATGCTCTCAATCGGAGTTCTTAGCTCATACACCACGTTTTCGACCTTTTCACTTGAGGTATTTCAGCGACTGGATCAACCTCTTCCGGAAATCCTTTCCTATCTGTTTATGCAGCTGGTTGTAGCCATCGGGCTTGTTTTTGCCGGTTACTCATTTACCCTGCACTGGATGGGAGGTGCAGCTTGATCCGGCCGGAATTAAAATCACTGGTGTGGGTTGCGCTTGGAGGAGCCACGGGTGCCGTACTCCGACATATTGCCGATCTCGGCTTTAATGCTCTGCTGCCCAACACTGAGCTTTTCACCGCCACATCCTTCGTGAATATACTGGGCAGCTTTTTGATGGGATACTTCATCACCCGCATTGCTACTAAAAATCAATCCAAAGAAAAACGGCTGTTTTTGCTGACCGGACTATTGGGAAGTTTTACCACCTATTCAGGATTTGGACTGGAAGCGATGGCGCTGTTCGGACAATCTCCCATCATTTTTTCAGCCTACATTTTCAGTCAGCTTTTTCTTGGAATTCTTGCGCTTACTATTGGAGTGAAATTAGCTAAATAACGTGAATTCGGTATAAATTTATTGAATTTGGCAAAGTGAGAAGCCATCTCACTTTCAAGGAGAAGATTTAGGTTGACATTAATCATGTAAACACAGCTTTAGTGATGTAATTGTATTGAATTCAATCAATTAAGGTATTCGTTTTTTGTAATGTATAAGAACCGAAACTCAATATTAAAACATACATTAGTTTAACAAACGAATGAACTCACCGGCCTTGATTGGTGGAGGATTAGCATGGTTTGCATCAAAGCGCGGGAGACATCACAACATCTGCTCGCCCGGGAGCAATTGATGTTGTGTAACCGCGCGGGCAAACCAGGCCCGGAAGCAATCACCGCCCGGGTCCCGACACCTCGGGATGATTACTTTTGGCGGCCCAAAAGTAATAAGGAAAACATTTGTACCTCGATATTCATTGTAACATTTTTACGAATTCTTATCTCGGACTCACGTTAAATAGTTCGCATTTTCATTTATATTGAGTGAATCTGACAACTAAATCATCAAGCTTATGAAAATGAGAAAAGTAACGTATCTATTGCTGGTTGCCGCTCTTTTTACAGCGCTCAGCTCAGTACAAATTTATGCACAGGGTCTGACGGCTGAGGATGTTGTAAAACTGGAAAACGTCGGCTCGGTAGCGATGAGCCCGAACGGTGAACATGTGGCTTACACACTCAGCGTTCCACGAACAGAGGATGACGATATAGGCCGAAATTTTTCCGAACTCTACATCATTCCGGCTGATGGCGGAGAGGCAATCAACGTGATCGAAAAACCAAACGGTGCAGGTTCTCCGAACTGGGGACCTGATGGCCGTCTCTACTTTACGTCGCGGATTACTGATCACCACGATCAAACCCAGGTTTATTCCGTAAATCAATCAGGTGATGACCTGCAAAAACATACGGATGCAGAGAATGGTGTCTCCTCCTATCAATGGACACAGGACGGTTCAACGATTGCCTACACATCTCTCGATCCCGTTTCTGATGAAAGAAAGGAGATGGAAGAGAAAGGTTTCGACATGATTGTGTCCGGTGAAAACACACGGTACATGAGACTTTGGGTTCAGCCAAGAGATGGTGATGCAACCCGAATTACTCCTGATGGATTATATGTTTACGATTTCTCATGGGCTCCAAATGGAGAGCAGCTGGCCGTTCGGGTCAGTGAAAAAACCGGGGCCGATGCTGATCAGATGTATACCCGCTATTCTGTGATCAACCGCGACGGATCAGGCATGAGAGATCTGATGGATCAGCCGATGAAGAAAGGCGCCATGAGCTGGTCGCCCGACGGATCGAAACTGGCCGTACTTGCAGGAAAAGTCTACAGTGATCCGCTTCCTCAACGGCTATGGGTTCTGAATGCAGACGGCAGCGGAAATCGCGATCTGACTCCTGACAATTGGGAAGGAAGCATTGACTGGGCCGGATGGCAGGACAATCGCACAATCTTCTTTACCGCTGTTGAACGTTCCGTTACTACACTGAACTCGATGCGAATTGACCGGGAAGGTATCACCCGTATTCTTGGCGGAGGAGATGAAATATTCAGGGGAATCAGTCTGAATGAGCGCAAAAACGCATTCGCGGCTTCAGTTAATACAAAACTGCATCCCAACGAAGTTTACGTGGTGAGTAATTTGAGACGACCAAACCTGGAGCGAATTACCCGGCACAATGAGTGGCTGAACGAAATGCAGTTCGGTGAACAAACTTCCATCACATGGGCAGGAGCTGATGATATGGAAATTGAAGGTATTTTAGTGAAACCGGTCAATTATGAAGAAGGAACTAGATACCCTATGATCATTCTTCCGCACGGCGGACCCGAGGGAGTCAGCCTGAACGGATGGAACACACGGGCGCTCTATCCTGCACAAGTGTTGGCAAATGAAGGCTATGTTGTTTTTGAACCCAACTATCGGGGTAGCGGCGGACGCGGAACTGCGTTTGCTTCAGCCAACCATCGTGATCTGGGCGGTAAAGAGTTTGACGATGTACTGCTTGGAATTGATCACCTGGATGAAATGGGCCTGATCGATCCTGAAAAAGTGGGGATGTCCGGAACCTCCTATGGCGGATACTTCTCTGCTTGGGCTGCTACCCGTTACAGCGACCGATTTGCCGCAACCATTACCTTTGCCGGCCTGTCTAACTGGATCTCATTTATGGGAACCACCGATATTCCTCATGAGATGAGCGTAGTTCACTGGGATCTCTACTGGTTCAACAATCCCGGTCAGAACTGGGAGCGCTCGCCGGTAGCCTGGCTCAACCATGCCGACACTCCGATGATGGTAGCTCACGGACTGGCCGATGACCGAGTTCATCCCGAGCAGTCCATTCAACTGCACCAATTTCTGAAGATGAAGGAGATTCCAACCGGACTGGTTCTCTATCCACGCGAGCCGCATGGTTTAACGGAACGTGCCCATCAGCTCGATTTTATGGGACGAATGATTGACTGGTTTGGGCAGTATGTGAAATAAACTCAATGATGCTTTAATCATCCCGTTTTTCAACTGAATAGCGGGGTGATTTCTTAGAATCCTATTGTCTCCCAATTCATATTAACATCGGCTTTAAGACTCCCGTCAACTTTCTTAACCTGAGTTCGATCCATAGAGTAGATGCAATGTTGAAGGCAGATAATTGTAAATACTTAGATCATCATCCTATAACATTTAACCCTTGTCCCGTGAGGGACAATATATTGGTAGAAATAAAAGAGCAATCACTCACATAGCGTGCCGTAGGTATGCCATATAATCGGGTGAGCATTCGGTGTAGATGAATCAAAAGAGTTATTTTCCGTACCTAACGGCACAATGATTATATGTCCGATACATTGTTTTCTACCCATATTCTGTCCTTAAAGGGACACTTGGAACCGTGGAATTCGGTCTGTTTTTATTTAAATGAGCTGATTCTCCGACCGCAGTAAAATCACGTCTGCCGGTTAACTACTGCTGTTTTGTAATATATCCGAACAAATGTGTAATATTTTTGTTTCATATGGAGTTTTGCTCCACAAACGCTATTCTTAATTTGTGAAAATTTCTACAACCACATATCAGCGCTTCACAAATGCAACAGCACTCCTTCTGCTGATCGCTTTTCTCATTCCGTCAACTCTTCAGGCCAAACAGCTTGTCGATTTCTGTAAGATGGAAATGCACCATCATGACGGTATGGAGATGGTTGATGATCACAGTTGCTGTACCGAAGAGGTACCGTCTCAACACGACAGCCACCAAAACAAAGGCCACGATAACTGTGATGACATACAGATCTGCGCCTGCGAACTCGACCACAGCTATTTCGAAGTCACGGATTGGATTCTGGTATCGAACGAGTTTACCGCCTATCTGCCCAAACAAATTGATTTAACACCTTTCACATCCTCTGATGAATCCATTCATCAGGATCAAAAAAGAAACCAGCACGAACACAGCCCGCCCATCTGGCTTGTGTACGATACTCTATTGCTGTAAACACATCTCTTTTATTGGGAAGGATGAAATTTCCCCTCTTGAGAGGGGACCGATTTGAGAAAGATCGCAATGCGATGCTTTTGAAAATCAGGGGTGTGTTGACGGTGCGCTGATATAACTTAGAGTTCTTTTCAAGCTCACAGCTCCCGCGAACACACCCCTCGCTCATGAAAATCAGCTGCGCTGTTTTCATTTCACTTTTCCCCTCTCAAGAGGGGAAAATTCTCTTCCCAACTCCTCAATACCAAAAAACAAACTAATAAACCCTTTACAAAGTCCTCCCTCTCTATCCGCCAGCCGGCGGAAGGGAGACAGAGGGTGAGTCCCTCACGACTCAAGACTAACAACTTCCCGAAGTATCGGGACTTCGAAAAACGCTCAGCATGACTAACAAACTCATACGCTTTTTTCTCGAAAACAAACTCATAGCCCTGCTGCTATTTCTGACGCTGGCAGGCTGGGGAATTGCCACAGCTCCTTTCGACTGGGATATCGACCTGATTCCCCGCGATCCCGTTCCCGTGGACGCCATCCCTGATATCGGCGATAACCAGCAGATCGTATTCACCGAGTGGCCGGGCCGATCACCCCAAACCATCGAAGATCAGATCACCTATCCGCTGACCACGCAGCTCCTGGCATTGCCGGGCGTGAAAACCGTGCGCAGTAATTCCATGTTCGGATTTTCCTCCATCAACATCATTTTTGAAGATGACATTGAATTTTACTGGAGCCGATCGCGCATCCTTGAAAAACTAAATGCCCTGCCGTCCGGAACGCTTCCCGAAGGTGTTCAGCCCGCACTGGGTCCCGACGCCACCGCTTTGGGACAAATTTTCTGGTACACTTTGGAAGGATATGATAAAGAAGGAAATCCGGCCGGTGGATGGGATCCGCAGGAGCTTCGGTCCATTCAGGATTTCCAGGTAAAATATGCTCTTTCGGCTGCTGAGGGTGTTTCGGAAGTAGCCAGCATCGGCGGGTATGTGAAGGAGTATCAGGTGGACATCGATCCGGTTGCCATGCGCGAGGCAGATGTTTCGGTGACGGATATCGCCAACGCCGTACGCAACAGCAACCAGGAAACCGGCGCCCGAACCATTGAACTGAACCGGGCGGAATATGTGGTTCGCGGATTGGGTTACATTGAATCTCTGGAAGATCTGGAGGAAAGCGTGGTGGATGTGCGGAATAACACTCCCATCCGGATCAAGGATGTGGCCCATGTTCAAATGGGTCCGGCACAACGGCGTGGCGCACTCGATAAAGCCGGCGCTGAAGCGGTAGGCGGGGTGATCGTTGCAAGGCACGGTGAAAATCCGCTGGAAGTGATTCAAAACGTAAAAGATGAAATTGAAAGGATCTCACCCGGCCTGCCCACCAAAATTCTGGAGAACGGGACCGAATCACAGGTTAAGATCGTGCCATTTTACGACCGAACCGGACTGATCTATGAAACCCTCGGGACGCTCGAGGAAGCTCTCACCCTGCAGATCCTGATCACCATCATCGTCATTATCATCATGGTGATGCACTTGCGTACATCGATCGTCATTTCAGCATTGCTGCCGCTGGCCGTGCTGATGAGTTTTATTATGATGAAATACGCGGGCGTGGATGCCAACGTCGTAGCTTTGGCAGGAATCGCTATTTCCATCGGGGTGGTGGTGGATATGGGGATTATTCTCACCGAAAACATGCTGAGGCATATCGAGGAAAAAAATCCGGACGAGCCGCTGTTGGAAACTATTTACCGTGCCACCGCGGAAGTGGCGCCGGCCGTTATTACCGCGCTGCTGACCACCATCGTCAGCTTTCTGCCCGTGTTTATGCTTGAAGCTCAGGAAGGCCGGTTGTTCGGACCCCTTGCCTGGACTAAAACCTTTATTCTCATCGCCGCACTGGTCATTGTGATCACCCTGATCCCCGTATTCTCCCACTGGCTCTTTTCCCGAAAAATAGCATCCAAAAAGTGGAAGCTATTCTGGAATGGAGTGATGATCGCAACCGGACTTGTCATTGCCATTGGCTATCTCGGCTGGGCCGGTTTAACGTTGATGGCTTTGGGTATCAGCAACATCACTGCGCTGTACCGGGAAGATTATGCCCGGTGGTCGGGTTGGGTCAATAACGTCATCATTTTGTTTGCTGTGGCGTGGCTGCTGGCGGGAATCTGGCTTCCGCTCGGCCCGGACAGTTCCATACTCCTCAGCCTTATCTTCATCATCTTATTGGTGGGGTTGATCTTCGGCTCGTTCTGGCTCTTCATGCATTATTACCGGCAGATTCTGGACTGGGCACTGCGCCACAAAGGACTCTTCATCTCCCTGCCGATTTTGATCTTCCTGATCGGCATCATAAGCTGGCGCGGATTCGATACCACCTTCCGCTATGTGGCCGATGGATTTAATGCCGTGGGAATCGAAATCGAGGAAACCGCGCTCTGGACATCTATCGACGAACGCTTCCCGGGCCTGGGTCAGGAATTTATGCCTACGCTCGATGAAGGCTCTTTCCTGCTGATGCCAACCGCAATGCCTCACGCCGGCTCCGAAGAGACTATCCAAATGATGCGCGAAATTGACATGCGTGTGGCATCCATTCCAGAAGTGGAATCTGTGGTCGGAAAAGCGGGTCGAGCCCAAACAGCTCTCGATCCTGCCCCGCTTTCGATGTTCGAAAATATCATCAGCTATAAAACGGAATATAAAACCGATGAGCGCGGACGCAGGGTCCGGTATCAATACGAGGATGGTGATTTTGTTCGGGATGAAAACGGCGACCTGATCCCCGACCGAAGCGGCCGCTATTACCGTCAGTGGCGCGATCACATTCAAAGTGAAGATGACATATGGAGTGAAATTCTGAATGCGGCCGATATTCCGGGCATTACCTCTGCGCCCCGGCTTCAGCCCATCGAAACGCGGTTGATCATGCTGCAAACGGGCATGCGGGCGAATCTTGGGATCCGCATCAGCGGACCGGACCTGGAAAGCATCAATGAATTTGGCGCCGAACTGGAACCGCTGATTCGTCAGGTGGAAGGTGTTCGTCCCGCTTCGGTATATGCCGATCGGGTGGTGGGCAAGCCCTATCTCGAGATCGACATCAACCGGCAGGAAATTGCCCGGCACGGACTAACCATTGCAGATGTGCAGTCGGTCATCACCACTGCCATTGGCGGGCAAATGCTGGGGATGACCGTGGAAGGACGCGAGCGATACCCCATTCGAGTTCGATACGCACGGGAATACCGCAATACCCCCGAGATGATGGAACGGATTCTGGTTCCCGCCAAATCCGGTGCCCAAATTCCCTTGGGACAGTTGGCCGAACTTCGCTTTGAGCGGGGCCCGATGAGCATCAAAAGTGAAAACAGCTTCCTGAGTTCTTACGTCACATTCGACCGCACGCCCGGTGAAGCTTCCGTGGATGTCATCAACCGGGTGCGTGAATACCTGGATGAACAGATTAATAACGGGATGCTTGAGGTTCCAAATGGCGTCAGCTACACCTTTGAAGGCGAATTTGAAAATCAGCAGCGGGCGGCCGAACGGTTATCCGTGGTTCTGCCCATTACCCTGCTGATCATCTTCCTGATTATCTATTTCCAGTTCCGTTCCACTCAGGTTTCGCTGATCGTGTTTTCCGGCGTGGTGCTGGTTTGGGGCGGCGGATTTACGCTGCTCTGGCTGTACGGACAGGATTGGTTCATGAACTTCAGCCTGTTTGGTACCGATCTGAGGGAGTTCTTTCAGATGGGAGCCGTAAATCTGAGTGTGGCCGTCTGGGTCGGATTCCTGGCCCTGTTCGGAATTGCCGTGGACAACGGCGTGGTGATGGCCACCTACCTGGAGCAGCTCTTCGAGAAAAACAAACCGCAAGGCAAAGAGTCGATCTACAAAACAGCCATCGAGGCCGGAATGCGGCGTGTTCGTCCCTGTCTGATGACCACGGCCACCACTCTGCTCGCCCTGCTGCCCATTCTGACCGCGCCGGGCAAAGGATCAGAAATCATGATCCCGATGTCCATACCCATATTTGGTGGGATGCTGGTTCAGGTATTGAGTTTGCTACTGGTGCCGCTGCTGTATGCAATGTGGAAGGAATTTGGTTTATCAAAGAATAAAGTTTTGGAGGATTGAAATGAATAGTCGTGAGAAGTTAGTCTTGAGTCTTGAGAAGGCCTCCGCCTTCTCTAAAGCTTCGGAGGACAAGAAAGTGAAAAGTTCCCGAAGGTTCGGGACTGCGAAAAGCACGCACGGAACAGTCCCTCCTATCAAGCAGGATTAAGCAGCGATGACCCGTAGGAGAAGTGAATCCCAGTTGAGGGCTGGAAACTGAATCAATCCCCTCTCGAGAGGGGACAGATTGCGGATCCCGACAGCGGTCGGGATCGCAATCGAGGGGTGTGTTGACGGAGCGTTGAAATGGATCCCAACTCGTTCAATGCCCCTTACCACCGCGGAACACACCCCTCGCTTGTGGCAACCAGCTACGCTGTTGCCTCTGCGCTTTTCCCCTCTCAAGCCACACTTGGTCCCGATTTTTTCGGGGAGGGGATTCATTTCAGCCTTTATTTTCACGATAGGAATGCTGACCATCTTCTCTCAGTCTATACAAGCTCAAAATACCGAGCCTGTCTCTGCTCAGCATCCGCAGCTCGAAGAGTACCTCCGAATTGCGGCAGAGGAGAATCCCGAACTTAGAGCGCTCTGGCATAGATACCGGTCAGATCTCGAGGTCGTTCCGCAGGTTGGGACGCTTCCCGATCCGGAAATAAATATTGGCTACACGCTCAACCCGATGATGTCAGAATCGGTTTTGGGACAATTTTCAGCATCGGCCATGCAGATGTTTCCATGGTTCGGAACACTGCAAACCAAGCGAGATATGCAGCGGGCAACGGCCGAAGCCGGATATGAACGTTTGAATTCGCGACAGCTTGAACTTTTTCGCAACATTCAAACTACGTGGTTTGACCTGTCAGAATTGAACCAAAAGATTTCCATAGCGCAAGAAACAGTAGAACTGTTGAGAGATCTGGAAGCACTGGTTGAAGTCCGATATGAAACCGGACGTGCCGGTCAGGCAGATCTGTTGCGCATTCAGATGGAAGAACAGCGGCTGCATACTCTGATTGAAAACCTGCAGGATAAGGTTAATCCGATCCGAATCCGGTTTAACGCCTATCTGAACAGAGACCCTGAATCAGACGTGGAAACATCCGGTCAAATCGAACAGCGGGATTTCTACATTGACGAAGAGCAGCTCAGGGCTAACATTCGAGAACAAAATCCCGAATTCAGTGAACTGGACGCACGGGAGCAGATGCTGAATGAACAGCGGGATCTTGCCCGATTGAATGGCCGGCCAACGTTCGGTCTGGGTATTGAAGTGATGGGCCGCAATTTCGGTCCCATGTCGATGTTCCCCGACTCAAAGGAGATGTACGCTGCAATGGCTACAATCCGTGTGCCTTTATGGAGATCAAAATACAGTGCTCAATACCGTCAGGCTTCCGAGCAGTTGCGGTCTGTTGATTACAGCAGAATTCAAACCGGCAACCGGCTGAATACAGAACTGGAACAGGCTCTTGAACAGTACCGGGAATCAGAGCGAAATATTGTACTTCTGACTGATGAATTGATTCCAAGGGCCGAACAGGCACTATCAATTCTCAGCGAGGAATATGCGGCCGGAAACACCCGGTTTGATGAAGTACTGCAGGTTCAGCGACAACTGCTCGACCTGGAGCTGGAGCAGATTGAAGCCATTATTGAGCAGTATAAAGCCATAATTAATATTGAAGCTCTTGTGGGAGATGTTGGAGCCTATCAAGGTGGAGATGAAAAATGAAATAATTGAAATCAGCAAGAAGCATATGACATCCCCTCTCGAGAGGGGACAGATGGAAGAGCGTTCAGCGATTTCATCAGGGGTGTGTTTCGATAGCCGGAATTGTGCCTTGATCAAACACACCCCTCGCTTACCGAATCGCGCTTTGCGCTTTCGGTTTCGCTTTTCCCCTCTCGAGAGGGGACTTTTAAGTACGAAACTTTAACAGAATGATAATTCAAAAACATACCTCCTGAACTTTTTCCGAGGTTCCCCCTCTCTATCAAAATAGAGAGGGGGGCAGGGGGTGAGTCCAAACATACAAACTCATGAACATCACAAAAACTCAAATACTCACATACACCGCCATCCTCTTTACCGGGCTGATCCTGGGCTGGCTGATTTTTGGCGGATCAAACGATCATGTCGATCACGAGCAGCTCACTGAGGCCGAAATGGATCAGCATGTCACGGATGAGCATACCGATGAAGATGGCGAGATCATCTACACCTGCTCCATGCACCCGTCCGTTCGTCAAAACGAGCCGGGCAACTGCCCGATCTGCGGAATGGAACTCATCCCTGCCGGATCTCAGAATGCTGAAGCAAGCGAGGACGACTATTCCATGGTTATGACCGCTTCTGCCGCAAGTTTGGCTGATATTCAGACTGCACCGGTGGAGCGAAGAGCTCCTGAAAAAGTCCTGGATCTGCCCGGGCGTATTCAGGTGGATGAACGACGGCTGACCAACGTCACCACCCACTTTTCGGGGCGTATCCGTGACCTGAAAATTGATTTTACAGGTGCTCCTATCCGAAAAGATGAAGTAATGGCAACGATCTACTCTCCCGAACTGATCGCTGCGCAACGAGAGTTACTGGAGGCGGCCCGGCAAAAAGAGCGCAACCCGCGTCTCTATGAATCGGCCCGGCAGAAATTCCGCCTTTGGGAGTTTACTGAAGAGCAGATCAATGAAATAGAAGAGAGAGGCAGCGTCCAAAATGAACTCGAAATTCTTTCACCTGCAAACGGATTTGTGATGAGCCGGAATGTAGCTGAAGAACAGCATGTGGCGGAGGGAACGGTCATTTTTGAAGTCGCAAATCTTGACCGGGTATGGATCGTCCTCGAAGCGTACGAAGAAGACCTGGAATGGATTTCTGTTGGAGACACATTCGATTTTCATACACGAGCCAACCCGGGGCAGAATCTTGAAGCAACCGTCTCTTTCATTGATCCGGTTGTTGACAGCCGCAGCCGAACTGTTCGGGTGCGTGCTGATTTGAACAACAGCGATGACCAACTCAAACCGGATATGCTGGTGCGGGCACAGTTAAACAGCCGGATGCAGGATGAAAAACTTCTGGTTCCCGCTTCATCCGTACTTTGGACCGGTCCCCGTTCGCTGGTATATGTGCAGGATACTTCAGCAGATGTGCCGCGGTTTGAGGTTCGTGAAGTCGAACTTGGTCCTAAAACCGGAGATTATTATGTGATTGAAAGCGGACTGGAAGAGGGTGAGCAGGTGGTTTTCCACGGCAACTTCCGGATCGACAGCGAATTTCAGCTGGCCGACAAATTCAGCATGATGAACCGCGAGCCGGGAAGCGGGGCAAGAACCGGCCATGATCACGGAGGTATGGAAATGGATGATCAGGAGATGGAGCAGGATACGGACGATCATTCCGGCCATGAGCAGGAAGAGGAAGGCCATGAATCTCATAGTGAAGTACTCATGGAAGAAGATCTCGAAGCTCTCGTTCCCAATTATTTAGAACTCCGCGAAGCGTTGGCAAATGATGATTTCGAGATGGCCCGGCAGTATATGGACCTGTTTTCTGAGGAAGATTTCAGCAGTATAGATGAGCTGCGTGAAGAATTCAAAGTGATCTCCGAAATGTTGGTTACACGCGTGGAAGAAGAAGGCTACGACGGAGAATTATATAAGCAATACTGCCCGATGTACGATGGCGGCAGCAACTGGATTAGCGACAGCAAAGAGATCGAAAACCCGTATTACGGCGATGAAATGCTTAAATGCGGGGAGACTGTCAAAACCCTGTAACAATCAATTTCAAAACAAAACTCAACTATAAAACCCATCATAAAATTATGAAAACCCTTTTAACAGCTTTACTCACTATACTCATTACATTCTCTGTTCAGGCTCAGCACAGCCAAACTCACGGCCATCCGGAACATCTGGAAACCCTGGTGGAAGAGTATCTGAATATGAAAAACTCCCTGACATCCGATGATCTGGAATCAGCTCAAACCCACCTCCAGGCGTTCTCCGATGAGGTAAAGAACAGCGATGAGATGAATGACCATGAAGAGCATTCCGGGCAGCATGATATGCATCACGGTGCAATGGCAACAGCGGTACAACAGGCGGAAAATGCTGATGATATCCAATCTTTTCGCCTCGCGTTCAAAGAGATTTCCGAACAACTGCTGACTGCGCTGGAGAACCAGGGATATGAAGGGGATCTGTTTAAACAATACTGCCCGATGTATGAAGGTGGAAGCGCATGGATCAGCGATAAGGAAGAGATTGAGAATCCCTTTTATGGATCTCAAATGCACAAGTGTGGGGAGACAGTGGAAAAGATTAACTAAGAATGATCCAGGGTATGTGGTGGAGGGAGAGATTAATGGGGTTTGGGAAAAAAGCACTTGTTCCTAAAACCTGTCCCGATAGGGACAGCATGTTTGTAAAAAGATGGATCCATCTCAAAGGACTTCGTCCCGTCAGGGACGTTATGTTTTGTCAGTTTCGGGCTTCCAATCTATACCGGATACATATCGCACCTACGGCGCGGTGACGTTCCGTGGACCACGGTGTTTTTACAAACATACTGCTCCGATGGAGCAGAGTATAAGTCCAAATCGTCTATCGCTTATCGTTTGCTCTATATACCGGCTTAAAGCCGTCTGACCGATTGGGGATTTCAGGTACTTTGGCTTATATCATCGAGCAAACCGATAATCGATTAGGTCGAGATTACATCCACCCCACAGATTCCTAAAACCTGTCCCGATAGGGACAGTATGTTTGTAAAAAGATGGATTCATATCAAAGGACTTCGTCCCGTCAGGGACGTTATGTTTTGTCAGTTTCGGGCTTCCAATCTATACCGGATACATATCGCACCTACGGCGCGGTGACGTTCCGTGGACCACGGTGTTTTTACAAACATACTGCTCCGATGGAGCAGAGTGATGAGGCCAAATCGTCTATCGCTTATCCGTCTTTCCGTTAATCGCAGTTTAGTGTTGATCGATTAGCGATAGACCGAGTTGTGAATAGGGTGTAGTGAAGTAGCCCATCCGGTAGGACGTCTTGATGAGAGCATTTGGATTCTATGGACTTTTGTCCCGATAGGGACAGTATGTTTGTAAAAAGAGGGATTCATATCAGAGGTCTTCGTCCCGTCAGAGACGTTATGTTTTGTTCGATTCAGACTTCCAAACTATACCGGAGACATACCGCACCTCCGGCGCGGTGCTGTTTAAAGGGGGAGGCACGGAGTTTTTACAAACATATTGCTTCTATGAAGCAGGGTGAGTGCTTCTGAGTTTTTTTAAAAAAAAGTTTGTAAGGATTTACTTTTTAATCGCTCTTACTAAGAAAAGAGCTATGGCTAACACGTACACTCAACTTTATATTCATTTTGTTTTTGCAGTACAAAACAGAATCAGCCTCATTCAACCTGATTGGGAAGAAGAGCTTTACAAATACATGACAGGCATCATCCAAAATAAAACCCATAAAATGATCGCTATCAATGGTATGCCCGATCATCTTCACATGTTTATTGGATATCAACCAAAAGGAGCAGTGTCAGAACTGATCAAAGTTGTGAAAGGAGAATCTTCAAAGTGGATCAAAGAGCGGGGATTCGTACAGAGTAGATTTCAGTGGCAGGAAGGATATGGGGCTTTTTCACACAGCAGAAGTCAAATTGACCGGGTATATCACTACATCAGAAATCAAAAAGAGCATCATCGGAAGAAAACGTTCAGGGAAGAGTACCTCGAACTCCTTAAAAAGTTTAACGTGGATTTTGATGAAAGGTATGTTTTTAAGACAGTGGATTAAGTTCTGTTTTCCTTACGTCCGAACCAGTATTAACGGGGATCCTATGCTGGGTTCGTTTAGGGCTCACAGATTGCATCTATAACATATCGCACCAACGGCGCGAGGCGATTCAGGGGCATGAAGTTTTTACAAGCAAGTGCTCCGATGGAGCAGGGTGTTTTAGTATTCTGTCCCGATGGGGACAGTATGTTTGTAGAAAGGAACGTCCGTTCCGAATCCACGTCCCGTCAGGGACGTTATATTGATTGGCTACGGGCTCCCAGATTATATCCATAGCATACCGCACCGGAGATACGTCGTTTTATGAAGTAAGATATGTCATTAAGGCGGTCAAAAAATCGCCTGATCTCACACAAATCAGTAGTGCACTAAAACTTAGTAATTTTTTAATATTTCGTGATTTTTAAATTTAAATCTCCATTGCCACTTACTCTTCCTTCTTTTTAACCGTATTTGAGTCATAGTGTTACACTTTCCTTATGTAATGTGCATCACTTATAAAAAAACGAACCGATTTCGAAAAGTTTTGGTAATCCGTTCCCCAATTGATTCACATAAAGTTGCTCTATAAAAAAGTTTATCTATTTTAGAGGCGTGTAAAAAATAAAAACGATCTCTACAATTACTATTGCTCTATTGAGGTATGATGTTCTCAATTCGTTCTCTCGACTTTGTTTTATTGGTATTTCTATTCGGTATCATCTCAGAGACTGTTTTAGCTCAACCCCGGCAACCGGTTGACTTTGAAGGTTTTCGGACGGCTTTGGATGAAGCCCAATCTGATGATGAAAAACTCGAATCTTATATTTCTTTTTCATTTACAGAATTTCGAAATATTCCGGACTCTCTTTTCAAAATTGCACAAGAGGTTGAAGTTCTGGAACCTCTATCTGTATCAAAAAAAGATGCTTATCGAAATTTTATACTTGCCTTTGCTTGGCGACAGAGCAACAGTGACTCTTCACGCTATTATGCACAGAAAGCTTCAGCTCAGCTGAAAGATTTGAATAGCCACCTAAACTATTTGAGATCACTCAATCTATTGGGAACTGAATATGCTCGTTACGGCAATACATTAAATGCTGAAGCGACATTCATTCAGGCTTTGGATTATCAGTCGGAACATAGTGTAACCGACTATCCTGAACATTTTTTTTATGGAAATCTGGGAAATATCTATTCCCGGGTGGGAGCATATGATCTCGCTATAGAAATGTACAGTCGCGTTCTTGAAAACACCCAGCGCCCATCCGACCGGTGTAATATTCAGGCAACTCTGGCCTCAAATCTCGCTAAGGTTGAAGACTTTGACGGTGCTATTGAAAGGCTTACTCCATGTATAAACGAGGAGAATCTTATTCCTCCTATAGCTTCAATTGTTAGATCCAACATGAGCCAGATTTTAATCGATTCCGGTGACATCAATTCCGGTTTGGAATATCTGGAACAGGCAGCAGATATCAGCTATGAAAATCGTGTTCCAAATATGGAATTGGCTCATCAAATAAGACTGGGCAGTCTCTATCTGGAACAAGGTCTGATGGATGAAGCCGAAGAAGTTGAAATTAGAATATTGGGAGATCGCTTTAGATCAGGTCCGCCAAATATTTTAATCGATAAGCATATGTTCCTGGCAAGACTGAACAATTTGAGAAGTGATTATGATGATGTACTGTTACATACAAACCGGGCAATCGCACTTGCCCGGCAAATGAACATGACACATCTTTTAAAAGATGTTTACTCTCTGCAATCCGGGGCGTACTTCGGATTGGATAATTTAGATGACGCGCTGAAAGCTTCTAACAGACAGATTGAACTCACATCGGAGATTAGCCGCAAGAAAGAAGATCAAGAACTTGCTAATGCAAAAGTTCGCCACCAACTTATTCAGTACGAAACAGAGTTAGCCAGTTCACAATTAGTTTTAAACGACTTATCTAACCGGTTGGGAATTGTTGGAAGTCTGTTATTCCTTTTAAGTCTTGGATCCGGATTTCTCTACTACCGCTACTCCAATTCCAAAACTGAGCGAGCCCATGCTATAAAGAAACTCTCAGAAAGTGAAGCCAGAAGGAAAGAGCTTGAACAAGCCATTAAAAAGCAAAAAGAGATATTTCAAAAAAAAGATACCCAGATTTTTGTACACATTAGCAGCAACTTAATGCTTGCCGTTGAAGATATCCGTTATATTCAGTCTGATGGGAATTATGTTCGTATTTATCTGGCGGACGAAAATAAACCTCCAATTCTTGAACGATGCACCCTCAAACACTGCGAGTCCATTTTACCGGACGACTACTTCAGAAAGATTCATAGATCTACCATAGTAAATCTTCTGCACGTAGTTCAGGTTGAAGGAGATCAATTAATGCTTAAGGATGGCACAACTTTAAAAATGGCCCGACGGATTAAAAAAGAGTTTTTCACATAAAACTACATTCAATATTAGGCGTGGTTTTTTGATATTTCGTTCACGTTATCAAATTTCGGTTATAGTCAATGTTGCACTGCCGATTTCAATCCCGTAAGTACCAATCCAGATATTGTACAACCCATCCTCCGGGTTTTCGAAAACAACGCCCGGATTTGCACCATCAAAATCATCATTATAAATCCACTCTCCGCCCGGAGTATTGATTAAAATCACCGTATCCATATCACTTTCAGCTTTTATGGTCAATGGATAGCTTCCGGGAGTATAATACAGATCAAACGTTGGTTCTGTGGTTACCATACCGGTATATCCCATTTCAGACAAATCATAGGAACCTGAAAGAGTGATTGATTGAGTGTATGGGTCGGGTGAAAAGCCGGCTTCCAAAGAGATATCTCCACCGATTGGCTCTGCACCTATGTCGGGTCCATCGTCACTATCAACATAAATATCATCATCCTCTTCTTCTTCATAAGGTACTTCAGATATGTTAACCAAGGCGCTTCCGGCAGCTTGTTCATAACTGCCAACCCAAATCATATAGGTTCCGCTTTCAGGGGCTTCAAATTCTACCCCGGGATTAAACCCAGCAAAATCATCATTGAAATACCACTGTTCATCCGGACCGTAGACAAGCATTACAAGATCGTTTTCAGCCCCTGCACTGATATATAGTGGATAAGTCCCAGCGCTATACTCTAAATGAACGGTTGCCGGTGATGTCGTAAATCCAAAATAATTGAAGTTTTCAAGGTCGATATTTGAACTCAATTGGACAGAATGTGGCCAGGGATCGGGACTAAACCCACTTTCCAGCGTAATCGTACCTTGAAGCGGAGCCACGGTGATATCCGGCCGCGACCTTCTCTCTTCCAATTCTCGCTGCCTCTCCTCCTCTTCACGTCGCAGCCGTTCGGCTTCTTCTCTCTCCCGCTGTTCATCCAACTCTTCTTGACGTTCTGCCTCAGCAGCAGCTATTTGTGCAGCCTCTTCTTCTCTTCGGTCGATCTCTGCTTGAGTTTCTGTCAACAACCGGTTCACATTCTCATCTTCCGGCATAATTTCGAGAGCCTGCTCATAGTATCCGATAGCCCCCTGCAAATCATCATCTGCTTTAACACTGTCTGCCTGCTGAACCAAATCTGCTACTGCCTGTTGATTGGCTTCCAGTTCTGCCAGTCTCTGTGCTTCAGCATCACTATTTGACATTGCGTAGAATGCACCTGCTGAAAGAAATGCGATAAGTACTACAGCCGCAATAAGCCAAACTTTCTTCTTACCGTCATCAGATTTCGATCGCTTGACGTTTTTGGGTGTTTGAATTCCTTTTTTCGTTGCAGCACTGCCTGATGCATTTTTTTGCTGAGGCTGAGGCGTCTCAATTTTTTGGGTTTTCCGGCCGCCGCTTTGTCCTTTCGGCAGAACCTTTTTTACTTTTATTTCAGGCCAATGCCCCGATTCCAAGTACTTTTCTGTGATCTTTTTCAGATTTCCGGCTTTTGGCCTTGAAGCAGGATCGGTACTCATCATCTGTTTAATGAGATTTCTGAACCTTTTTGAGAAGTGATCGGGCAGCTCAGGCACATCCGCACCACTGTTCAGACTGATTCCGCCGTTCCCCATCCAGGGCACATCTCCGGTTGCCAATTCGTACGCCAGTACGCCAAGTGAAAAAATGTCACTTGCTTCTATATTTTCAGGATTAGCTGTAAAACGTTCCGGCGGAGCGTAGGCAACCGTCATCGACTTTGAACTACCGGTATGCTTCCGGAGCGTGCTCCGTAGCCTTCCGCTGATCCCAAAGTCCGTAAGCAGATAAGACCCTTTACCATCAATTAAAATATTATCCGGTTTAATATCCTGGTGGAGAATATCCTTGCTATGCAGATATTGCAGACCCGATGAGATCTGCGCCAATAATTTCGCCAGCTCGTCTTCGTTCATTGCTCCTTTTTCGATCAATCGCCCCTGCAAGGATCCTCCCTCAATAAATGGCATGACCAAATAGGGCCTGCCTTCCCAAACATCAAAGTGTCGGGCCGTGAGTAAAACCGGATGGTTCAAATTCAAAACAACTGCATATTCTCTACGGAATTGCTTCAGCCCATGCTGATCCATCCCCTTGTCTGGAGCATAAATTTTGATCGCAACGGTTGCGTTTTCGGCCATTTGATCATATGCTTTCCAGACTTCTGAGAATCCTCCGATTCCAATTCTTTCGATGAGCTGATAGCGATTCGCAAATTGTGTATTTGATTCCATAACTGTAACTGTTATTACTGATTAATTACTACTTTTAACGTTGTATCTCCGATGGCGATAATATCACCCGGATTAAGCTTTTTCCCGGTTTCGTCAACCCGGCTTCCCTGTACCAATACCCCATTTGTTGATCGATACCACCCCGGCACTCCATCTTTTTCTCTCCACTGACCATCCCGGATATACCAGTGATGATCCGCACTGCTGTACTCCAGCGTTGCGTGATAATTGGAGATATACTCCGTAAAATATTCGGTTATTCCGATGTCGTTTGTAAAGGGGGTTTCACTATTGAACCACCCGATGGTAAGTACCCCGGACGATTTAGAATTCTTTAAATTTGTCAGGTGATATTCACGCCCGATCTCCTCTCCGTTTTGAACTCGTAAAATCCAATCTGAATCTGGATAAACTTTCTCTTTTGGTTCTTCACGGACCGGACTATAGCCTAACACAGACAGGACTTCATCAATGGTTCCAAACCGATCCTCCGGCTGATACCGTATGCACCGGGAAATAATTTCCACCCATTTTTGATTCGGCGAGCTCTTTTCAAGTGCAGCGCGATCCCACATCTCTTCCTTCTTTTTCTGCTCATAAGCCGCCATATCCTTCATAAACTCCTCAAAGGGGCCAAAAGGTAACTTCCCTCTTGTAATCAACTCATACATCATGGCTCCAAACGCATAAACATCATTTGACGGCCCCATCACCTTCATGGCCTGCTTTGGGTCAATCTGTTCCGGGGGTGAATAGGTACCCGTGGCAAACACCTCCTTTGCATGTCCCATAAAATTGGCCACAGTATGACGTTTTTTGATGGAAGCTGAAATTCCAAAATCAGCCAGTTTTGGAACTCTTTGATTATCAAACAGAATGTTTTCCGGCTTGATATCTCTGTGGATGATTCCTTCATCATGCAGATCTTTCAAGCCCATCAATATCCCATGTGCGATCTCATCCACTTTTTGAGAATTGAGCGTTTCCCCCACCAGGTCGCGTAAATTCCCGCCGCTGCATAGATCCATCACCATAAACGGATTTCCCTCCAGCATGTCAAAATCGTGGCTGCGAACAATGTAGGGGCTGGTAATCCGGGACCCATAGTCGTACTCCTGGCGAAACCTCTTGGCAAATTCTATTCGCTCATGTGGCATAAACGTCCACATTTTAGTGAGCTTCATCGCATACATGTTATCCATATCGCTGATCTGGTACACGCTGCCAAAACCTCCCTCACCCAGCTCATTTTCAACCCGGTAGGTCGTTTTTTTCGAAGTTACTTTACTTCCTTTGTCGATATGTATAGCCCCGGGTGAACTCATTCTTCGCTTTCAGGGATTTCCACTCTAAATACCTTATCACCTAAAATGATCAATGAACCGCTTTCAATAGTCACTTTCCCTTTTGCCTGAATAAAGGTAGCTCCGTTACTGCTTTTGTCTTCGAGCACCCACTTACCATTTTTATGGGAAAACGTAGCATGCTCTTTCGATGAAATGGAGCTGTTCTCCGGAGCCAGATTTGTTCGGTTCAGCGAGATCTTTTCACCTTCATAAGTCTGCTTAGCATTTTTGTTTTCGTCAACCAAAATCAGCTTAGGCTTTGGAGCCTCTTTGGAAATATTAACCTGTCCAATCCTCATCGTTTTGGCGCCGGACGGTGCTGCAGAAGCTGATGACTTTTCAGGCTTGGGGGCAGGCTTCTCTTTTCGCTGAGATTCTTCACTTCCTTTAAACCCGCAATTCGGGCACGGACTGTCATTGGTCGGCTTGTTACGGAGAGGATAGTATCCGCAAGCTCCGCATTTTAAAATGTTGGCATCATCTGGATTAGACTTCTTCTCAGATGCTGAATTATCGGTATCCCATGCCGGAGCAGAAGACACCTTACCCCTTACGGTTGCCGCACCTTCGGCACCTGAATTTGCAGCAGGCTTATCCGGAACTGAATTTCCCTGACCCGAAGACGTCAGTTTCGTGCCACATTTTACACAGACTTTCACATCTGATTGATTCTGATATCCACATTCGTAACATCGCATGATACTGGGGTTTAGTTATTAAATTGTTTTTCGTTGGAACCTGCTGAGGTCGTATCTGAAGTGCTATCAGCTTTGGTGCTGTCAGGCAAAGCAGGCTGATTACTCAGCGTATCTTTTAGTTCTTCAATCTTTTTTCCGGGTTTCGTCATTGTTGAATCTTTTTGAGTCGGAGCGACCTGCTGTCTGACTGAATCTTTTTCTGCTTCTGAAGGCTTCTCGGCGTTACCTGGAGGAGGAGTGTTTTGTTCTTCCGGAGTTTCTGAAGGTTCTTCAAGAGGGATTTCAGTAGGTTCAGGATCAGCCAGCGGTGGCTGTTCTTCTGAAGGCGGATCAATATCTTCCGGCTCATCTTCAAGTGATTGATCCGTATTCGGTTCTTCAGGTTCTGACTGTTCTTCGGGTATCTCAGTCTGACCGGTACCGGGATCTTGTTGAACCGGATCAGCATTCACTTCCGGAGATTTCCCATCAAAATAGATCCAGGCTGCCAGAGCCGTTATCACAAGAAACAGTGCTAAAATAGCCAGGTTCTTATTTGAATTTTTCTTTCGAAGAATCTGTGTGGCCGTTGTCTTCGATTTGACCTGAGTCTGTGCTAAGAGGTCTTCAGATGATGGTTTAGGTCCCTCGTGAATTTCTACCATCAAGCAGGTAATATTATCCTCACCACCGGCTTCGTTCGCAGACTTTATCAGTTTCCCACAGGTCTCGTCAATTGATCCTTCTTCATCAAGAATGGACTGAATCTGTTCATCGCTCAGCATTCCATTCAACCCGTCACTGCATAAGATCAACCGGTTCCCTTCAAATAGCTTGGCAGATTTTACAGAAGGCTGCGGAGGGTTTTTTTCATCTCCCAGGCTCTGTGTCACAATATTGCTCTCCGGGTGGACCCGCGCCTCTTCCGGGCTCATCTGATCATCTTCCACCATCTGCCACACCAGCGAATGATCTTCAGTAAACGGATAGAGTGGTTGCTGGCCATTATAGATGTAGCAGCGGCTGTCGCCCGACCATGCCACGTGAACCGAATCTCCGATCACCCACGCAATCACCAGTGTGGTTCCCATTCCGGCGGTTTCCAGATTTTTGTGCTGATGATTCACAACGGCCTGGTGAGCCCTCAAAATGGATTTGGCAAGGATCTCTTCTCTTTCAGCCGCTGATTCCGGCGCTTTATCAAGCTGATCAAAATCCTCTTTCACTGTTGCCTGAGCCAGATTGGACGCCACCTCACCGGCATTTTCTCCTCCCATCCCATCGGCAACAATCAGTAATGCTCCCAATTCGGATAGCGTGAGAATCTCGCCCCTGTTAAAACCCCACTTTTTTTCCGACAGGTCTTTACAGATGGCAAAGTCATCCTCGTTGTGAGTGCGGGAACGACCTACGTCGGTAATCCCAAATAAACTAAATTTCATCATACATTGATTGATTAATCAAATATTAAATCACATCTCCATTGCCGATAGAGGAACAATACGACCAATTTCTGCACCGATCCCGGCTGAAACAATTCCGACAGCTTTTATACCGCTGTCTGTTATTACAAATGCAGGGCCGCCCGAATTACCTTGCCCAAAACCACGGCCGGTTAAGGTGATGTATCCCCGATTATCCAATCCATCCTGTGCAATACTAGATTCACTGAGTAGCGGTGCAACATTTGCGCTTTCATTTGCACCTCCCAGTCCATAGGAGTAACCCAATATGAATATTCGGCTACCGGCAGATAAATTACTCGACAAATCCTGATCATATTCCATCGCACCGTTATTTCTGTTTGTTTGAGCATAAGCCCAGTCAGTGTAATCAAGCTGAGCAATTCTCAACTCTTGTGACTCTATTTCTCTTACCCGATCCTGACTTTCATCATACCGAAAGTCGGATAGTTTTAACTGAAATTCGTCTCTTGGGCTGGTTGCCGTAAACTCAACCTCAATAGATGTACCTTCAAGCTCTTCAGTATTTAGAATTGTACCGGTTCTGTCAGGTGGATACGGAAATCTCCAGAACTGAACACAGTGGCGAGCTGTAACAAATGTGCCGTCGTCCATTAAAAACCCTGAACAAGTTACTCCTAACTCATTTCTATAGCGATCACCTGATGGGGTTGTCCGGGTAATCACGTAGGAGTGAAGGAAGTAAACATCATCCTTCATGGCCTGGTAGATTTCTGAAGCAGCCGTGGAGCCTGAAGCAGCACTGATACGAACATCTTCCAGCTCTCCCTGTAGTTCGCTGATCAAGGTGTTCAAATCAACATTATCCGATTGCAGTTCTGATAGCTCTCGTAAATAGGCAGCCGACTGCTCTTGCATAACCTCGGTTTGCTCAACAATCATCTGTTCCTGAGCTGCTATTTGTCTTCTCTGCTCAGATAATTGGATTTGCTGTTCTTCGGTCAAACTGACTACATCATAAATAAAATACCCTCCAACAGAAGTGACTGCTAATAACATCATCAGAAATGCCACAGCTGCCGTTTTGTATGGTTTGACCGCCTGCTGCATCACCAAATTCATCTTATTGGTAAATCCGATCTTTGCTGTCCCCGCTTTGGTCGTGTTGTACCGCAGCCTTGGTCCTTCAACGGAGAGCTGAATTTCATCCCCGTTATTCAGAAAATATTTATTCTCCACCGGGCGGCCGTTCACCAGGGTGGGGTTCGATTTGGATAGATTGATGATAAATGTCTCATCACCCTTTCGTTCAATAGCTGCGTGTTTTCGGCTTACCGTGGGCGTATCATCCCCAAACGATACTCCACACTTCTTGTCGCGTCCGAGCTCCACGTAGGGTACAACGATCGTTTCAAATGAGCCCTGATTTTTGTTATTCGTGGATGTCAGATACTCCAAAGTGTAAGTCGGAATATTGGCACCGCTCAGAATTTTCATTCCCGTGCCAAGTGATTGTGTAGCTCTGTTTGCCATATCAGTCGATTTCTATTTCAATTAAAAGTAATTAGCCCTGAACCGGGTATATCTGCCGTGGATATAAGAACTTTTTCCTGCTCATTAACCAGTTCAATAGATTCATAAGACTCCACCCCGTTCCGGTGGTAGATTGTTACATCTGCAATGCCGTTTTCAGGATTTTCTCCCTCACATCCACTTCTCGAATAAAGATTTGCATAGATTTCATAGTCCCCTTCTTGCGGTGCTGTGATGTTCCAAACTTCATAACCGGGACCACAGGTATTATCAATGGTCAGCTCACCCCGAACTCCCGGAAAAGACTGATTTGTATACATAAATTCATTTCCATCGGGATCTATCACATGGAGATCCACATCATGATTTGCTGTACTCCACGACATTACAACCACTAAAAACTGAGAGTCACCTTCGATCTTTTCCAGATCCGCTTCGCAATCCGACCTGCCCTCTTCACATTCAGAAAGCTCAGTCCGTACATTTTCTACCTGTTCTTGCAGCTCACTTATTTGACCCTCCAGCTCTGCAATCAATTCTTCTTGCTCAGGAGATAATTCGAACTGCTCAAGACGAGCCTCCAGTCTTTCTATTTCACCCTGCAGCCTGTTGTTAGTCCTTTCAATAGAACTCAACTGCTCCAGCATTTGTGCATAATCAGACTGGGGAATCATGTTCGATATCTCCTCAATAGATAGACCCAATTCTGCTATTTCACCGGCCAGCTGCTGTTGCTCTTCAAACTCATCAACCGGAATCTCCAGTTTGGGAACAATAACATATAATATTATTACCGCGCCCAGTGCTCCCGACAGCAGGTCCAGAAATGAAGCGCCAAATACGTTGATCTGCTTTTTCGCCATCAGGTCACATCAATTTTGTTAATAAAGTTCTCTATCACATACTCCTCTATATCATGGTGCAAGATCTCTGTGGCCTCCTGTAAGCTGTGATAGCTGAACATCATGATTAAACTCAAGACCAGTGCAACGAGGGTTGTGTCGAAAGCAACGGCAAGTGTAGTTGTGATCAGGTCGATATCCCCGGTATTGGCAATAGCCAGTGATTGGGATATACCCAGAATGGTTCCTACAAAGCCTATAGATGGAATAGCCCACAGCAGATATCTTATACCGGATTGACGGCTTTCCGATTTCTCTCTGTTGATCCGGCTTTGCGACTCCACAATCATAAAAGCAGACTCTGCAGATTGATTGGCCCTGAACTTTGTACATGCTTTTTTTACGATTTCCAATAGAAAATAGTCCTCACCTTCTCCCTGGCTATATTTCTGTTGCAAATACTGGCTGATGCGAAGACGAATCTTATTAATTTCTGTTTCTCCGATGACTCTGTGCTCCTCTTCCGGCAGCAGATTGGTAGAGAAATAGGCGCGTTCCAATCGATTTTTTCTGCTCTGGAAACGTATCTCCAGCAGACCCCATACAAAACAGAACATGGTAATAAACTGGATATATCCCCCCGCCGATAAACTACCCCCAAGCAGAATGGAGATACGGTGTAACGACGAAAAGCTGTCGATTCCGGTATTGATATATACAAGAACAATAATCGCCTGAATAAAAAAGGCAATGGCAAAAGCCAATAACACCCGGTTGGTCTTACCTAACGAGTCCGATGATTTTGTCAAGATAGTGCTGTTTTAGATGATCAGTCGCATCAATAAAATCACTAAAAACAGTTCTGACAATTTTATGTGATGAACGGTTTATAAAACGTGACGAAATGCATATAAATCACTGTTTAGAGTATTTAAATAGACAAGAAAAACCGTTTATCCCGACCTACGCACGATCCAGAAAAGTACCTCATTTAAACAATTTGACGATTTTGATCTCCAGTATCATGCCATCCATCCTTTAAAAAACCCATTTTGGTGCCATCTGTTTTAAAAGCAGGACTCTTTATGCAATACCTTTGAATCGAAATATCTTTACAATTTGTTCTATTACTTTGGATAACATGTAGTTAAAACTTTTTTTCATGAACAAGCACAAACAAAAAGAAGGCCATAGCCACGAAAATCATCCCGAACACTCCCACCGCGAGCACCACAAAATGATGGTGCAGGATTTTAAATTCCGGTTCTGGTGGGTGCTTGCACTGACGATTCCAATCATGGCGCTCTCGCCTATGATTCAAACCTTTATGGGTGTGGATTGGCGATTTACGGGCGACTCATGGATTCTGGCGGCTCTCTCTACGGTGGTTTACTTCTTTGGCGGATGGCCATTTTTGTCAGGATTGTATGATGAACTGAAGAAAAAACAACCCGGCATGATGACGCTCATTGGCCTGGCTATATCCATTGCTTATCTCTACAGTACCGCCGTGGTGTTTGGGTTTGAGGGAGATCTGCTCTACTGGGAGCTCTCAACCCTGGTAGGCATTATGCTGCTGGGACACTGGATCGAAATGCGTTCGGTGCTGAGTGCCTCTTCAGCGCTGGAAGAACTGGCTGAACTGCTGCCCGGCGAAGCCCATCGCGTGAAAGATGACGGCTCTACAGAGGATGTACCCGTGGATGAATTGCAGCAGGGCGACAAAGTCCTCATCAAACCGGGAGAGAAAATTCCCGCCGACGGAAAAGTGGCGAAAGGAGAATCCAGCGTGAATGAGGCCATGCTTACCGGTGAATCCAAACCCGTGGATAAATCGGAGGGCGATGAGGTAATCGGCGGCTCGGTAAATGAAAAAGGATCACTGACTATAGAGATCTCCAAGACAGGTGATGATTCCTTTTTATCACAGGTCATGAATCTGGTGGAAGAAGCCCAGCAAAGTAAATCCCGCACGCAAGACCTTGCCAACCGGGCGGCTTTCTGGCTGACCATTATAGCCATCACTGCCGGACTCATCACCTTTGGAGCATGGATCTTTTTTACCGGACAAAGTTTTGATTTTGCCATGAACCGCACCGTGGCCGTGATGGTCATCACCTGTCCGCATGCACTTGGTCTGGCGATTCCTCTGGTTGTTTCAAGATCCACCAGCATTGCCGCGACCAATGGATTTCTGATCCGCGACCGCGCTGCTTTTGAGCAGGCCCGAAATCTGGATGCCGTTATATTTGACAAAACCGGAACGCTCACCGAAGGTACTTTCACCGTGACCGATATTTTGAATTTTAATGATGAATTTTCCGATGAAGAGATCCTGAAATATGCCGCTTCTCTGGAGACCAATTCCGAGCATCCGCTGGCGAAGGGGATTTTAGAGAAAGCTGAGGATACCTGGGAACCGGACGAATTTGATTCCATTACCGGCAAAGGCATTCAAGGGAAAGTGAATGGAAAATCGGTGAAAGTGGTGAGTCCCGGTTTTGTGAAAGAGCAAGAAATGGATTATCCGCAAGAAGAAGTGGAAGAAATTTCATCGCAAGGTAAAACCGTGGTATTTGTGATCATTGAAGATGAATTAGCCGGAGCGATCGCACTGGGTGATCAGATCCGCGAATCTTCCAAAAATGCCATCAACGCACTTCACGAGATGGGCATTGAGTGCATCATGCTCACCGGTGATAATCAACAAACCGCCGATTACGTGGCTAAGGAATTGGGCATCGACCAGGTTTTTGCCGAAGTGCTGCCGGATGAAAAAGCCGATAAAGTGAAAGAAGTTCAGGATCAGGGAAAGTTGGTTGCTATGACCGGCGATGGAGTAAACGATGCCCCGGCACTGGCCACGGCAGATATAGGAATTGCCATAGGCGCCGGTTCTGATGTGGCTGTGGAAACGGGGGATATTGTGCTGGTGAAAGATAATCCCGAAGACGTGACGGCACTTATCAAACTATCCAAGGCCACCTACAGTAAAATGATACAGAACTTGTGGTGGGCCTCCGGTTATAACATTGGAGCGATTCCACTGGCAGCCGGTGTGCTGTATGCATGGGGTGTTATTCTGAGTCCGGCCGTGGGAGCGATATTGATGTCGCTGAGTACGGTGATCGTGGCTGTGAATGCAAGGTTTTTGAAACTGGAGTCTTAGGCCAAATTTGAATATTTCCGATCTTATTTTTGGTAAGGCACTTCCAAATATTTCAGCATCCTGAAATGTTTCTCGTTCAAACTAAAAAGCTTCATTTGTTCGACGCCTGCAGTAGCAGCAATTAAAGCATCGGCAAGTCCCATTCCATGACTCTTATGCCAGTTTTGACGAAGCTTACCTGCTTCTACAGCAATTTCTTTAGTAACGGAATTTACGCTAAAGATCGATATAAAGTAATCCATATCCTTCAGCTCCTGTTCTCCTTTCACTCCGGAATAGAGTTCAGCAATGGATATTACCGAGATGTGAAAATCTCCTTCAAATGAATCAAAAAAGTGTATTGCCGTTTCATTTCCCCTCAAGTAGTCAATAATTACGTCCGTATCGAACAAATAACGATCCATATCTTAATGATTAACTGAATCTCTCAAACTCCTTGCGAAGTTTCGATAGGTCAGGTATGTCCTTTTTATGTTTCCATAAACCCGCACCGGTTTTTAACCTCATTTCTTTCTCTCTTTCTGAATGCTGAGAAATATACTCCGTAACTGCCTCTCGTATAATTTCACTCTTGCTTATACCCCTTTTTTGGGAAAGAGCATCCAGCTCTTCCTTCATTTTCTCCGATATATAGATTTGAGTGCGTTTCATTGCTTCTATGATGTATGTAAGTAATGTATATGCACGTAACGTAAGAATCAATTCACTCATATTTACCAGATTCTTTACACGTTGCCGGCTGCAACATCAGGAGATTTCCGCTAGAAGCCGATATGCTGTATGCTTGGGGAATTATTTTGAGTCCGGCCGTGGGGGCGATACTGATGTCGCTGAGTACGGTGATCGTGGCTGTGAATGCGTGGTTTTTGGAGATGGAGTCTTAATCGAGAGGGAATCAAACCCACTTAATTTGTATAAATTGAGTGATATATACTCACCTTATTTATATTAATTGAGTGAATAGTAATCACTTAATTTGTATTAATTGAGGGAATAGTAACAGTAGTTTGTAATTAAATACTCTACGTAAAAGCTTCAATCCCAGCAGATATACTATTTTTAACTTCCAGTCCTCCAAGGTTTCCAAAACCCCGGAGGTCTTACTATTTGCAACAATCAAGAGTTTTCAAAACCAAGCTTAAACACGTTTTTTTATATTTACACGTGTAAAACATCCGACTTTATGAAAAAAAGCTCACACTTACGGTTGAAGAAGAGGTTGCTAAATATGCCAAGAGACTAGCCAAACGACATGGGAAGTCTGTGTCTCAGATGTTTGAGGAGAAATATAGGGAAGGAAAGGCAAACACCATTCAAACAGAATCACAAAAAGCTGCTGAACAGCTTCTGGAAAAACTGAAGTCTTCGAAAAGTACATCACCAAAACGGGACAAGGAGTTAATCAAGGAGCATGTTAAAAGGAAGTTTACCTGAAATTTTTCTCGATACGGATGTTTGTTATGATATTATTTCAAAGAGAGAGCCTCATTTCGAACATTCCATAAAATTACTTGAATTGGCTGCACATGACCGGGTTTCTTTAATCATCTCGGAAAGCAGCCTGGCTAACCTGATCTATTTGTCTTTTGACATTTATAAAATTGATGATGATGCTGAAAAGCTGGTCCATTTTATCAGGGCTTCAAATGTTGTAAGTGGAGGTAAACCGGTGATGCTTCACGCTCTCAGATCCTCTTTTAAAAACAAAGAAGACGCCCTTCAATATTACACGGCTCAACATCATGAAGCTGATTATTTTATTACACGAAATATTAAAGATTATAAGCTCAACGTTGAGTTTCTTCAGGTGATGACACCTAAAGAATTTATGGATTCAATCAATAGGTAAGGAATTGACCGCATAATGGTCCAGAACCATTGGTGGACATCAGGTTATAACATTGGCACCGTTCCGCTGGCGGCTAGTGTGTTGTATGCTTCGATTGTTATTCTGAGTCCGGCAATAAGTGCGATATTGATCTTGCTGAGTACGGTGATCGTGGCTGTGAATGCACGGTTTTTTGGAGAGGGGAACATGACAAATCAAGACTTGGCATTTTGATGTATAGATCAAGTTTTAAAAAAATCATCTACGTGTAAAATAGAGTGATAAACAAAACCACAAAAAAAGCACTTTCCAACAGATCATGAAATAGTTTTTGATTCCATTTCATCTACTGCCGAAAAGTGCCTTATTCACTCTTGATGTGATCTGATCAGGCTGCTCACCCCTGTCAGTTCATTGTAACGCCGGACTGTGTCATTTCTGCCCTGGCGTTTTCAACTGCTGATTGAAGATTTTCCAATTCATTTTTCAGACGATCACCATTTCGCAACGTTTTGTCGACCAATGAGGTGATCGAGGTGATCCCCTTGGTTGTTAAATCGTTCGACAAGTACGCCTCTATCTGGGTTACATCAGAAACAAAAGACCTAAAAGCTTCTTTTACGCCTATATTATTTCGTGCAATTTCATCATATGTACGTCCGAGTGCCTCTCGGCGTTCATCACTGCTTTGCTGTAACTCAGGGTTTTCATACTGGTTATTATTTTTGTCCCATGCATCTAAATACGTTTTGATGTTTGAACTCATTTCATCGGCGTGTTTTGAGAAATCGTTCTGCATCTTCTTAATTTCCGACACATTGTCTGAAAAAAGTTCAAACGCTCTCTTTACATCTGCCTGACCCGGCCTGGTCAATTCATCAAGAGAGGTTCCGATGGCATTCACTTGTACAACACTTGATTTTATATCGTTATCTACTTTTTCCAGAGATGATTGTACATCTTCTGATCGCATCATTCCTGTTGTTGAGCAGGCTGCTACTGTAAATGTTAATAACAGCATTAGAGCTGCTAATCCTTTACCCGATTTAATTAATTGTTCCATAGTCGTGTCCGTAATTTCCCACAATCTGCGGGTTCGTTGTGATGTTATTGTATATCTCAAATATCATCATTGTACGTTCCTGTTCTATTACAACGAGTCAATCAAATCTTACATAGTTTACTGAAGACCAATACCGCCATACAACAATATACCCTTGTTATTTATTGAGATGTATATGGATGAGGAGGTATAAAAAGTTGGTAAAACCGGATTTCTACAATTGCAATTGTATGAAATCTGTGATATATGTATGCTAAATCATTACTTGTATAATATTATCTCGTTACTGGTTAATAATTTTCAAAATAACCGTGCAGAATAAATAGTGCTACACTACTATGGATACCCTTGAAAAAGTTACATTTAACAATCGTACAAGTCGCGAATTCAGCAAAACGGTCAAAAAACGGGTAGAACAATACTTTGAGGAAAATGAACTCTCAAAGCATGCTAACTGGCAGATGGTCGTAAAAACCATACTGATGCTGACCCTCTTTTTGGGTTCCTATGGATTGATTATTTCAGGACAACTTTCTCTTGGGACGATGTGGTTTTTGACGTTTGTGATGGGAGTTGCGGCTGCAGGTATCGGTTTCTCCATTTCGCACGACGCACTTCACGGGGCCTACTCCTCCAGTAAGCGTGTAAATCGCGCACTGGGATTTACGTTTGATATGCTGGGAGCCAACGGCTACATCTGGAAAATCACTCACAACATCATCCATCACACCTATACAAATATTCACGGGCACGATGAGGATCTTGAAGTGGCGGGTTTTATTCGGCTTTCTCCACACTCAGAACATAAAATGATACACCGTGTTCAGCACATAATCGCTTTTTTCGCCTATAGCCTGGCGATGGTATTCTGGGTGTTTGTTAAAGACTACAAGAATTTTCTGAAACCCAATATTGGTCCCTACGACAACAAGAAACATCCGGTAAGCGAGTGGGTAATTTTGTTTGTTACTAAAGCTCTCTTCTATACTTACATGCTGGTACTGCCAATGCTACTGCTTGATATTACCTGGATTCATCTGCTGATTGGATTCTTAACTCTTCACCTGACCGCCGGATTAATTGTTGGGATTATTTTCCAGCTTGCACACGTGGTTGAGGAGACCGATCATCCGCAGCCAAACGACGAGAACATGATCGATGAGCACTGGATGATTCACGAAATGATTACAACCAACAACTTTGCCCGCGATAATAAAGCACTTTGCTGGTTTGTGGGCGGACTCAATTTCCAGATAGAGCACCACCTGTTCCCTAAAATATGCAGCGTCCATTACCCGGCCATCAGTCCAATTGTTGAACAAACCGCCAGAGAATTTAACATTCCCTACAACCACCATAACACATTCATTGAAGCGGTAGCCTCTCATTACCGAACACTCAAGAAATTTGGCGATCCTGAATTTACATACGCAAAAAACCAAATCTGATATTCGTATATGCAATATCTACAGCATTCTCATGTCAGAAATAACTTCCGGTATTAAGCTATTCTTCTTCCCTGTATAATCTGGAACAAGATAGCAATAACAGCAATTACCAACAGAATGTGAAGAAGTCCGCCTGTACTGTAGCCTACAAACCCGATTAACCAGGCTATTACTAAAATTACGGCCACGATATATAATAGATTTCAAATGAAACTTAGTTTTTAAAAATTAATGTTAATCTCCGAGAAAACGGAGGTGTTTCTATCTGAAAAGAAATCATTTAGTGAATGTTCAAGATCATCCATTTTATTGCAGAAATTATCTTTGAAGAGATCCAAATTCTCTCTATCTGAAACGATGTAATCATCCAATTCCCGTTTAAGATTACTATTAGCCATTTTAAGCTCTGAAAGCAATTCTACATGCCTGAACTTGGTCTCCATATCAGTTTCAACTTTGATCTTCTCTCTTATCTCGCCAAAGGATCGATTATTTGCCATTATTTTATTAGCAGTTTCAATTCTAAAAGCTTTGAATTCAGCGTACACCTCACTATCCGCAATTTCTTCATGCTGGCTTGATTCAACTGCTGAAACGTCGGCTCTCTCCAACTCATTAAATGATCTGTCTCTACCTAAAAGAACCAATGCCGCCATCAATACAACAGTCACCAAAACAACTATTAAGTATTTCATAAATATAGATTTTCGTTTTTACCTTGATCTAACTGCTCTTGTTTTTTTATCCCTGAATTAGACAATCAATAATAGTGTCTCAGGAATTTCTCCCCTATTAAGACCAAAAAAATGATTCACCGTCACTTTCTATTCAGCAATCTCTTCCTGATGTGGGTGGTCTGATTGTAGCATCTCTTTTTTTGGAAAAACCGGTTTTTTAAACAGATCATCAGAATCTTTAGATCCTTTAACCGATAGGTCGCCTCTTCTTTTTCTGTTTATCTTTCCCTCGCATTCAGTAACATTTTTCTTTACCAGAATTTTTCATAACGCTTAGTCTCTATCAATTAAAAGTGTTTGTTTTCTTTGCTTACTGTTATGAATCTGTTAAATATCAGAGTGTTAAGTATTACACCAAGGCCGTATAGTTTTGCATTTTCTACTGATTTTTTCCGTTCGTTTCACATCCGGCAATAAGTCCGATCGTTGAACAAACGGCCAAGGAGTTCATTAACCCCCACAACCATCACGAGACGTTCGCCCAGGCAGTGGCATCTCACTATCGTACCCTCAACAAATTCGGTGATCCGAACTTTACCTACCTCGAGGCAGCTAACACAGCGGGTTGATTTTTGGATTAGTTACCCCCGCTTGAACGGAGACCAGAGGCTGTCAAAAAAAAGTTCTCTCTGTCTGTATCAGCTTAAATAATTGTTTGTATCCTATTAGAGGAGGGAGAAAATCCGTGATATATGTAAAACAAAACAAGCAACATGTACCGCTTTAGTTGAAGGGAATGATCAAATTTAAATTCAATATGCAACTGTATGCATATATCACAACATGAAATTTTTGGAGAAAAAATGAATCAAACAATAGGCGGTATTTTAAGCGTAGCCGGAATTATAGGAATTTTATTCTTTGGGTATCAATATTTGGCCGACTCAGAATCATTTTCAGTTTTAGGAGCGGATGTTGCCGTCAGTACTGGCGACGTTGTTCCGGTACTGATTTCTGTAGTCGTTTTTGTAATTGGTTTGTTCGTTTATCGATCAAAATAAAATCTGTATTTGGTGGAGCTCTATGACTGTTCCAAAATGCCACAAGAGTAAAATCTAAAGATACGAACGAGAGATGAATAAACGGACATTCACACCATCTCAACCATACCCATTCTGGTTAAAAGCAACACTCATTCTGTTTGGACTCTGCATCTTGATAGTCGTCTTAAGCTTTGGAAAATTTATTCTGATGCCCCTTGCTTTTGCCGCCATCATTTCGATGTTGCTGAACCCGGTTGTAGAAAAATTTGAGTCCTGGAAAATGGGCCGCGTGTTTAGCATCATACTTGTATTACTTTTAATCACAGTGGTTTTTTCGGGTATTTTAACTCTGATAGCCGTCCGGGCAGTCGAGTTTTCTGACAATCTCCCCGAAACGACTGAAAAACTTAAAAATTCACTGGCTGAAGGAGCTGTTGTGGTTGAAAAGTTTTCAGGGATTTCTCAGGAAAAACAAACCGAGTATATAAAAAATGGTATTGAAAGTTCATTTGAAGCAGGTGGTGAGTTCTTAAACTCTCTGGCACAGGCTACGACCGGAACATTTACTTTTTTGGCGTTTATGCCCATTTTTATCTTTTTCATGCTCTACTACAAAGGAATGTACAAAACCTTTCTTCAAAAAGTATTTGAGAGGAGCCACAACTCTGAAATTGACAAAGTCTTACTAAGAGTTCAACATGTAACACAGAACTACCTGGTGGGACTGTTCACTGTGATTGGAATTATGGCCGTATTAAACTCAATCGGTCTACTGATTGTGGGTCTCGATTACGCTATTCCTTTCGCCATATTTGCATCAATGCTGGCTATTATCCCGGTTGTGGGCGCAATTTTAGGAGCATTTCCTGCCATTATTTATGCTTTTCTTTTCTACGATACGCTTTTGTTACCACTCCTGGTCACTGCCGTATTTACCGTAGTACAACTTCTTGAAAGCAGCTTCCTTACTCCAAGAATCATTGGATCAAAAGTCTCCCTCAATCCATTTATGGCCATTATTGTATTGCTTATGGGCGCAAAGGTCTGGGGAATAGCAGGCATGATCCTCTCTATACCACTTATTGGAATCATGAGAGTTGGGTTTTCACAGGTTGACGAATTAAAACCTTATGGGTATCTCTTGGGCAGTATTGTTGACTATAGCGAATATGAAGAGAGTGATAAACATGAACATGAAAAAGCTGAGAGGGAGGAAATGGCTGTTCCACAAAATGACGTCTAATTTCTTCAGGGTAATTGTAAATCTTGAAAATGCCGTAGAAAAAGTGTCACTTTAGATTTTAATTCGTGAATTCCTAAATCAACCACCTAATCACTAATCTTTGATTAAAGAAAAAACCGATAAATCGCAGAGGATCCGATGGTTATTCGGATCAATAATTGTTCTGATTATGCTTTGGTTAATTGGATTTCTGGTTGCCAATCTGATAGCTGAACCCTACCTGCAAAACCGGCTTACCGAGGAATTTACAACGGTAAGTGATAATGATGCGGAACTTGTAATATCAGAAATTAATATCGGGTTTTTTCCTCCAAGTGCTACCATAGAAGGAGTAACACTTGCACAAGGTACAGATGCATCCGAACGATTGAAGAACCATCCGGTACTTGATTCAAAAATTCAAGAAATAACAATCTCGGGAGTCGGGATATGGTCGTTACTAACCGGCGGAAATCTGACGATCAAACATGCAGAAATAAACGGCGCAGATCTTCATGTGACATCCGGACTCATGGATCGTTTCACTGATTCCGGTCAATCTTCTGATCAACCACGATCTGCTACTATACAATCCTTCACCATATCCGGTTCCTCGATTCATATTTATCGTGATGCCTTGGCTTCTGTTAGTACTCAGTTAAAGGGAATAGATATACGGGTTACTGATTTGGATGTGACCTCCGATTCAGCATCTATTGGTGATCAATTTGGACGTATTGAATTCAAAGTGGATTCCGTATTTCATAAAACTGGAAGTGAATTTTATGCTTTTGAGGGGAATCAGATCTCTTTCAGTACAGAAACCGGAGATTTTATGATTTCTGAATTTTTTGTAAAACCACAATTATCTCCCAGTGAGTTATCGGCGCGGGTTGGCCATGAAATTGATCATTTTAACATCCGATCCGGCTCAATTCAATTACATGCATTAGATGTTGATGAGTTGATTGCAAACAGACATTTTAAAGCCCGGAATTTTACCGTTCAAAAGCTTGAATTAGAGATTTCCCGTGATAAAAACCATCCTGATAAACCCAAGAACGAACGTCCGCTTATCAACACCCAATTCTCAAACCTGCCCTTTGGTGTGTCTCTTGACAGCCTTTCCCTGAGTGATGGATATATCAGCTATCGCGAATGGAAGGAGGGACAAGATACGTCAGGAACGGTTTTCTTTGATGCTGTTGAGATTAAAATGGCAAACTTACAAAATTTGGATAAAGAGCAAACGATTCATGCTGAGGCTTCGACAATGTTTCTGAATGAAACGGAGCTTTCTGTAAATTTTGAATTTTCTCTTAATGAGAATGGATATCAGACCATAACCGGCACGCTTGATGAGATTAATCTGGAAGTGTTAAATCCGGTTCTCTTACCCATGGCGTTAGTTCGGCTTGATGACGGAATAATTCATTCACTGGAATTTAATTTCGATTTGAATGAAATTGAGGCCAAAGGTGAGTTTATTGCCATTTATGATGATTTATCATTGAACCTATTGAATGAGGATGATCACCAACAAAATACCGGAAACAGAATTGTCTCATTTCTTGCAAATAATATTCAGGTAAAATCATCAAATGGCGGAGAGAATCCCAGGACAGGAGAGATATCTTACGAAAGAGAAGAGGGGCAATCTACGGTCAATTACTGGTGGAAATCACTGCGTTCCGGAATGAAAGATCTGATCCAGCGAATTTGAATAGCTTTTAAATTTGCTGCGTAAACATATGAGTCACCTTTTCAGTGGTGCGCTTAAACAGGCTCCTGCGTTTCCATCGGCCCTCTGAAATTTTATCGCTATACTCCAAATCCTCCATAAAATGGAGGTGTAGTGGCTACAAAATAAGTTTCATTTAAAAGTGATTAAAATAGTTCATGTCATACCTTTTTAGATGCAAACCTTCTTTTTGCCGGTCATTCCTGCTTTAGTATGTTTGAAGCAGTAATTCGTACACAAAATGAATGGCGTTCACCTTTTAAGGGATGAAACCAGCCCCGTTTCGGGGCGGCATATCCGTAGCCCCACAGGTTCACAACGTGAATCTGTGGGGTAGAGAAAGAGGCCGATATTCACAGAAGCACCATAGGTGCGGCATGTTTCGAATTCTGAATTCAATCTCAATTGTAAAATCGACCCATATATTCCGCACCTACGGTGCTTCCATGTTCGGGTTCGCCCTTTGCCCCATGGCCAACGCTTTGCGCTGACCATGGGCTACGGACATGACGCACCTCTGGTGCTTTTTTTGCGCTGGATTATTTTTCGTGATTACAGCTTTGCGCTGATCCAGGGAGAGTTTGTTACAGCTACGATGCTTCCTGTATTATTACAATCTGATGACAGATTCTATGTTAAATGATTTTAGATATCAATCTTTCGACAAGATGTTTACTTCGGATTGTGAGATAAAACGGACGAATCAGATTTCAGCAAAGCTTGAAACCAGCCCCGTTTCGGGGCGGCATATCCGTAGCCCCACAGGTTCACAACGTGAATCTGTGGGGTAGAGAAAGAGGCCGATATTCACAGAAGCACCATAGGTGCGGCATGTTTCGAATTCTGAATTCAATCTCAATTGTAACATCGACCCATATATTCCGCACCTACGGTGCTTCCATGTTCGGGTTCGCCTTTTGCCCCATGGCCAACGCTTTGCGCTGACCATGGGCTACGGACATGACGCACCTCTGGTGCTTGGTTTTTGTCAGGTGCATATCTCAACTCCTGATGGTGTGATCGTCTTGCAAGGGTACGGATATGGCGTCCCGTAGCTGGACTTTCATTGCCTGAGTCATTTGGTGTAAAACCTTTAAAGTATTTATAAGGATCGAAAATACAATTCAAAAGGGCAGTAATAGAAGGCAAATCAAGCTTATACAGCTGTAAAATTAATGGGTGTAGCACTACAGAGCTCAGTTTAAAGAGTTTTGAGGCTGAATTTTAATATTTTGCGGAAGTTGAGCTAACTCCGACTGTGATTATTGTAACACTTTTTAGAAAGTATATAACGCTTGCGACATCTAAGTTTATCACATTTTATATGCTGTCCATATTTCGTTAGACCGTTTTTAAAGCTGCTAATGAATTCAGGGACACGGTTCATTTAAACTAAAAGTAAACGAAAAGCACTACTCATGGATAAACTAATAATTAAAGGAAACTGGAATGAAATTAAAGGCAAGCTCAAGCAAAAATATGGGGATTTAACGGATGACGATCTCACATATGCAGAAGGTAAAGAAGAAGAACTTCTTGGCAAACTTCAAAAGAAGACCGGAAAAACCAAAGATGAACTTTCCAGCGAAATTGAGAAGATGAACAGTAAGGAAGAGTAGCGCAGCTTCATTTAAGTAAATAAGTTACTTCGTACAAAGCCGGACTCTTCTCTTTTTTCCGACCAGTTGGGCAGGGAATTTAACGTTAATGGTATGAACACTGAATTTTAAACCTCAAAAAAATAACCCAATATGACTCATAATATAATAAACCGAACAACTACCGTACTCTTTTTAATAGCAGCTTCATTTATCTTTATCCAGTGCGATAATCGTACAGATAACAGTAATTCTGCTTTTAATGAGGAACGCGAGGAAATGGCATCAAACCTCGAAGATTTAAGAGATAATATTGATGATAAGATCGAAGACCTGGAATCAAGGATAGATGATGCCGTTGACAGTGACTTAAAAAGTAATCTGGAAGCTCAGAGAAATGAGTTACTTGATGACCGATCAAACGTAGAACAGGCAATTGATGATCTTGAAAGTGCTACTAAAGAGACCTGGCAAACAGTTCAAACAGAAACTGAAGAACTCTACGATAATGTTTCATCGAAACTGAAAGAGTGGGCTGATGAACTGCAGGATCAAATCGATAATTAGATTATCCAATACTTTTTGATCATTTATGAGTTTTTTGTGGAGTGTCCCTGCGTCAGCCGACGGATCGCAATGAGGGATGATCAATTGAATTATGGATAAGGTTCTGACCCATGCATGATTTCGACGGTCATCCCCCTGCTCTCCTCCCGAAAGCTTTCGGGATCGGGATCGCCTTCCCCCTTCGAGGGGGGACTTTTATCTTTTCCCGACCCTGAGCGTCATGGAGCACATTTCCGTGCGGGTTGTTGGCAGGAGCTAAAAACCGTTATTGTTGAGCATTTTTGATATAATGTGGCGATTCGCACTCTTGCCAGTATTCTACAATTTTTACTATAGTATTTTTGGTCTTTTCATAACTGTTCGATTTAACAAAGAACCCCTGTATTGATCTTGAATAAGCCTCGATAACATGCTGTTGCTCTGCACTTGTTGTAAAGAAAAGGTAGGGAATAGATTTTCGCCTCAGATCTTCATTATTGTGTATTTTAGCACGCAATTCCATGCCGTTTAGTTTTGGCATATTTATATCAGATAACACAAGAAAGGGTTCATCCTCTGTGATTTCCAAGTATTGTAACGCTTCTTCACTGTCATCAAAAAAGATTAGCGGATTATCGTAATCCAGTTCTTCGAAGATTTCACTTATAACAACTTGGTCTCCCGTGTCATCTTCAATAATGACAATAGATCCTTTTTTATTCATAATTGTATGTTTTCAGATTGGTTTATAATTTTTTCTTGTGGTGCAGCGCTTTCAATTATTATTAACCTAAGTTCGATTAATAAATCGGGTATCGAAAGTCCCCCTTAAAACAGGGGGATCAGTACTGTTTTAGCCAAAATCAAAATCGCAAAAAGTGCAAAAAAAGTAGCAATGGCATAAAATGTTTTTTGAAATGATAACGTCATATTATGTTACTCCTGTAAGTTGATTAATCGCCCCATAAAGAGAGTAATTTTCATGACAGTGGCCGCTAGGTTTTTAGAAGGTCCTTACCTTCTTCCGGTGATCGGGATTGGCGAGCCTGCTCCCGAATTTCTTCATCATTGCTTTCCAATTTACCCTCTCCAACTGTCGACACTTTGGAGTCTTTGGATGGTTGCGCTTCAGGCTCTTTTTTAACTTCTCTTTCTGCAGGTATTTCAGATTCCCGGCTTATCTGTACAGGCACACCGTTTGGAAAGACCATCTCTCTTGCTTCATCAGGCATAGAGATTCCTTTTTCCTGATACGCTGTTTTTACCAACCGTAACAATGATGACTTCACTTTCAGCAGGTTATGTTTTTGAGCATTCACCCAAAAATAAAACTGTATGTTAACGGTCGAAGTGGCCAGTTTATCTAATAGAATCCAGGGCTCCGGTTCTTTTAGAACCGCGGGATGCTCCTCTAATATTTTTGCGCCTATTTCCTGGGCTACGGTGATACTATCGTCATACCCGATACCAATGGTAAATGTTGTTCGCTGGTTAGGATTGCTTGTAAAATTGAGAATACTGCTCTTATAAACCGTTGCATTTGGAATCTGCAGGTGATTGCCGTCCAGTGTCATAAGCAATGTGGCGCGAACCGTAAGGCGCTGAACAAAACCGATAGTGCCGTTAATCTCCACAAGATCGCCGGCGTGAAAAGGGTTTTGAACACTCAAAAATATGCTGGCCAGAAAATTTTCGGTGATATCCCGAAAAGCGATCCCCAATACAATACCCAGGAGTCCTGTACCGCCCAGTACCGTGAGGGCTACACCGGTCAAATCAGCGATATAAAAAACAATATACAGTCCCAATAGAAATACCAGAACGGCAACTCCCTTTGCCACAATATTTTGTAGCAGAGTGTTCATCTCCCGTTTTATTAACGAAGCCCGGGTGGCTTTGGCTACAAGTATAGAGAGGCCCCAGAATACAACGACTACAAACAGTCCAAAGACCCAAAAGGGAATTGCGCGCATAATGCTGCGCCACAGCTCCTGCATCCCGGTAAACGCAGGCTCGTAATTCCAAATGTCAGGTTCTGTTATCTGTATTTGATTGACAACCGCCGCAACATCCTGTGTATTTCTGGCGAGCTCTCCTGCCCATCGTTTAAAATCGTCCGTCTCTGTTGAGCCCCGCAGAAACACAACACCGTCGTTTACCTCCACTTCGGTATCCACAAACCAGCCTGTTGCGGTCAATATGCCGCTCAGCCGATCCCGAATTTCCGAATCTGCCGCCTCAGGGCGAACATCCACCTGCTCCGGCGCCAGGGTTTCTGAGGTGTTTTCCGGCGGCCCGGTTTGTCTGTTATCTTGTGCCTGTACCAATGCCGGTAAGGCGATGGACACCAGCAAGAATAAAACAGCATAAACCTGAAGTTTTTTGTGAATCATACTGTCAATTAAATAGATAACCTGAGTTAGATTAATGTACTACCTCGGGGCAGAGCCATCGAGGAATAAACTAAAAATCCAAATTTCTTTAACAATCTATTCGCTTATTGTAAAGTGTCCCCCTTCGAAGGGGGACTTCTATCTTTTTCCGACCCAGAGGGTCGGGGAATTTAACCACTTCAAATTAAACACTTTAGCTTATGGGCTGTCGCCTCCATTCCGACAAAATTCTACTGGAAAATCAGTTTTTGGCAATAACCCAAATAGCATGAATAATACCGGGGATAAATCCAAGGATAGTCAGCAAAATATTCAACCAAAAAGCCCCGGTTATACCCACTTCTAAAAAGACACCGAGTGGCGGAAGAAGAATTGCAATTATGATTTTTAAAATATCCATTTGAATATCTCTTGATTTATATATTAATGTTGAATGGTATTAACAAAAAAGCTCAGAAATATAAAATATGAACCATAATATTATCACTTTAAAATAAATATATCGTAGAATTAGCCAACAAAAAAGATACTGGCTGATATCTGTAAATGATGTAACAATTTCAGGATAGATGTAAATGCCATTGGCAAAAGTGAAGCGTTTATTTTTTCCCCACTCAATTATATTTCCGATTGGATTTAAAATCCGGGTCGTTACAATGGTATTACAGTTGCAGAACTCAAATTTAAAACTCATTTATTATGAACATTCCGGCAATAGCAGTACACGGTGGATCAGGAACAATAGCCTCATCTATTGATGATCCGAAAATCAGAAAAAGCTATCTGGATGCTTTGCGGGAAGCGCTGGAGGCCGGATTCAGTTTGTTAACGAATGACGGGACAGCCCTGGAGTCCGTAAAGAAAGCGGTGACTGTTCTTGAGGACTGCGAGCTTTTTAATGCGGGAAAAGGATCTGTATTCACTTCAAAGGGAGATCATGAAATGGATGCGGCGATTATGGATGGCAAAACCCTGGATGCGGGAGCCGTTGCAGGAATCAAAGGAATAAAAAACCCGGTGCTGTTCGCTGATGATATCATGAAAAATACCCCCTTTGTTTTCTTAGCAGGCAACGAAGCGATGGAGTATGCGCGTCGTCAAAAGTATGAATTTTTGCCTGACTCCTATTTTTTCACGCAGCTTCGATACGACCAGTGGACCAACCTTCGGGGCTCCGGAGATGTAAGTCTTGATCACTCTTCTGATAATGGTCACAAATTTGGCACAGTAGGAGCTGTAGCAGTCGACAGTGAAGGTAATCTGGCCGCGGCAACATCAACCGGAGGCATGACAAATAAAGCCTGGGGCCGGGTTGGAGACAGCCCGATGATTGGCGCCGGTACCTATGCGAAAAATCAAACATGTGCCGTATCGTGCACAGGACACGGGGAATATTTTATACGCGGGGTAGTGGCCTATGATGTTTCATGCCTGATGGAATACGGAGGGATGAGCCTTAAAGACGCCACCAATGAAGCAATATTTAAACGATTAAAAAAGATGGGTGGAGAGGGAGGTCTCATTGCCATTGACGCCCATGGCAATATATACATGCCGTTCAACACAGAAGGAATGTACCGGGGATTAAAAAATAACCGGCAGACTATGACTCAAATTCTGTAAGCTTGAGTTTGATTATTAACTCAACCCCCGCAAAATCTTAAAAATTAACATTAAAAACTCTTTAAACAACGCTCTGTAGTGCTACATTTATTATTTTTATAGCTGGATTAACTTCCTCTTCTACCTTCCATTACCGCCTTTGCGGATTGTATTTTCGGTCCCTATGCATACCAAAAAGCAATTACACCAAATGACTCAGATAATGAGCACCGGAGGTGAGCCATGTCCGTAGCCCATGGTCAGCGCAAAGCGTTGGCCATGGGGCAAAAGGCGAACCAGAACATGGAAGCACCGTAGGTGCGGAATATATGGGTCGATGTTACAATTGAGATTGAGTTCAGGTTTCAGATAATGCCGCACCTATGGTGCTTCTTTTTAATGAGGCATCCTTACACCCCAAGGAAATGCTGCGCATTCCCATGGGGCTACGGACATGCCGCCCCGAAGCGGGGCTGGTTTCAACCCTTAAAAGGTGAACGCCATTCATTTTATGTGCGATCTACTGCTTTAAACATACTAAGGGAAGAATGACCAGTGCCGTTACCACTACATTATTTAAATTTGATTTGCAGTCCCGCCCCTCTTTTCTCTGTGATTTGAAGGGTAATATGGGTAACAGAAGTTCAGCGAGTTACTTTCTTCCTACTTTAATACACCGAACTCAAGCTGTCAGCTCATTCTGATAATTTCGAGGATTAAAATGAATTTCTGCTCTCTTTTCACTGATGAAATATTTGTCTTTGGGAGCGAGTACATGAACCCTCAAATTGGAGAGGGAGATAGGGACATATTTTTTCAGATTTTGAGACTCGTTATACTCTAATTCACTCCCATCAAAGAGAATAACCATCCCGTTACCGATAATTTCACAACAATCTCCTTCAGTGATAATGATTCCGGTATCTTCACCAAGGCCAATACCTATTTTATCCGGGAATACTGCAACGGCTTCAGCGAGCCGCCCAAAACGGGCTCGCCGAATAAAATGACTGTCAATAATTGCCCCACTCAACAAGCCGAGGCCTTTTCCCATTTTAAGATCATTCCTTTTAAGAACATTTCCATTTCTGCCGCCAGTGATCATTTCATCAGACATTACCATAGCTCCTGCACTGGTACCCGCTATAATAAACTCGTCATTTATATAGCGATCGTTCAGCAGTTCATATGTTCTTGTACCTCTAATTAATTCACTAATTTTACTTTGATCTCCCCCTGAAAACAGCACAGCATCTGAATCTTCAATTACTCTTAGGGTTTCCGCGCTGTTTGCCATCTTTCGATCGCGAATATCTAAAATGCCTACATTTTCCACTCCCAGCTTTTTAAACGTATCCAGGTATTTATTCCCTACTTCTTCCGGAATGGAAGATGCGCTTGTAATCACTTCAATACGGCTTTCCGGGCCACCGGCGAGCATACTTAGATCATAAAGAATAACTCCTTCCCCAAAGTCAGATTGAAATTCTTCATCCAGATTTTTGAAGTTTTTTTTCTCATTACCACCAATTGCTATTAAAGTACCTTTGGGTTTAGTCATTTTGAATGATTCACACTCAGTTAAATATTAAATCTCAGTCAAAAGTTTTATATGAGAAGTTATCCCATTTTTCAGGGCTTTTTCTGATTAAAGGAGGGTCTCAGTGAACCTTTGTGACATCATGCTTTCGTGTTGATCCAGGAATGTTCCCACAAAGACCGGAAGTTTCAAAGAAGTTCAAAAGGCTTTATCCGCTCTAAGGTACTATCAAAACACTGTAATTTGTATAAATATAAGTGATATTTCGGGGGGACTTCTCTTATATATGTATTAAAAAAAGGAGCTGAGCTATTTAATAAATTCGCAAGGGCTTTCAATTTCCTCAGTTATTTTGTGTAATTCATTTGAGGTTGTATATATACGAAAATTTACCCACACAAATTGACAAAGCCCCATCACTTCTCAAAACTCTTGTAGTAGCCGGCTTGAAATTTGTTTCTACACAGTGATCGGTGATATATATAAATCATTAAAACTATTCTATAACAGTTTTAATACCGCCTATTTACATATTTTAAACTGCGATGTTTTTTTCACAATACCCGCAACAAATCAATTGATGATTACTGCCACATGTACTTTTCTTATTGATAGACATCATAAAAGCAAGAGTTCTTACAAAAAAGAGAGCCAAAAAATATAGGGTGAATATGAAGATCTTAAACATTAAAGTTACCAACGGCCCTAACTATTGGTCAATCAATAAAAAACGGCTTGTGGTTATGGAGCTCGATATAGAAGACCTTGAAACACAGCCAACCGATGAGATAAAAGGCTTTTACCAACGAATAAAAAAAGCGATTCCCAGCCTTTGGGAACACAACTGTTCTGAGGGAGTGCCCGGGGGTTTCTTCAGCAGAGTTAAACGTGGTACCTGGATGGGGCATGTTGTAGAACACATCGGCATAGAAATACAGGTGCTGGCGGGCCTTCAGGTTGGTTTTGGCCGGGCGCGAGGCACCGGAGTAAAGGGACATTATAATGTTGTCTTTGAATGCGTTGATGCCGAATCGGGACATCTTGCCGCAGAAAAAGCGGTATTGATTGCTCAACAATTAGTTGACGGAATAGATATTGATATCAATAAGCATGTAAATGAGATCCGGGAAATGAATTCCGCAAATATGCCCGGCCCCAGCACAACTTCTTTGCTGAAGGAAGCCGCATCACGAGGCATTCCGTATATCAGGCTTGAAGACAGATCAACCTATCAATTAGGCTATGGCCGTTTTCAAAAGAAAATTGCGGCTACCATAACATCATCTACAAGCAACATGGCAGTAGAATTGGCTTGCGATAAAGAGGCCTGCCACGACTTCCTGAAAGAGATGTCGGTACCCGTTGCCGAAGGTGATGTTGTAGAGAGCATTGAGGAGCTGAAAGTATCTGTAAAATCGTTAGGCTTTCCCTTAGTTGTAAAACCGGTTTCAGGTAATCAGGGTCGTGGCGTAACAACTAATATTAAATCTGAGAAAGAAGCCGTAGCAGCGTTCGAATTAGCCGGTGAAATATCTGAAAGAGTGATTGTTGAACGCCATATTTCCGGGTTGGATTATCGTTTGCTCACCATTGACGGTAAATTTGTTGCCGCCGCTAAAAGAACGCCCGCACACGTTGTGGGTGATGGATTTTCTACTATACAACAGTTGATCAACATCGTAAATAAGGATTCAGGCCGTGGTGAAAACCATGATAATATCCTCACCAAAATAAAAATTGGCCCCAGTGCTATTTCCATTCTATCTCAGAAAGGATATACGCTTGATACCGTTTTACCCCGGGATAAAATTCTCTATTTAGATTATGCAGCAAATCTGAGTAAAGGAGGAACTGCCGAAGATGTAACGGATAACGTGCACCCTGAAATTGCAATGATGGCCGCCAGAATTGGCCGGATGATTGGCCTTGATATTTGTGGAATAGATGTAATGGCTTCAACTCTGAATAAACCATTACATGAAACAGGTGGGGTTGTACTTGAAGTGAATGCAGCTCCGGGATTTCGCATGCATCTGTCTCCCTCAAAAGGGAAACCCAGGAATGTTGCAGCTCCCGTGCTGGATATGCTTTTTCCCAAAGGGCAAAAAAGTCGAATACCCATTATCGCGGTAACGGGTACGAACGGAAAAACTACTACTACACGGCTTATATCACACATCATGAAAGGTGCCGGACGAAAGGTTGGATACACTACCACAGATGGGGTTTATGTGAATGATGAGCTCATCATGAAGGGGGATTGTGGCGGCCCTAAAAGCGCACAAATTGTGCTCAAGGATCCCGGTGTGGATACAGCCGTTCTGGAATGCGCGCGCGGCGGAATATTACGACTGGGACTCGGTTTTGATTATTGTGACGTAGCTGTAGTAACAAATGTAGCCTCCGATCACCTCGGAATGAAGGGAATAAATGATCTGAAACAAATGTCGAGCCTGAAATCTGTGGTGCCTGAAAGTGTGCACCCGTCAGGTTTTGCCGTGCTGAATGCGGATGATGATCGTGTTTACTCCATGCGAAACAGAGTTCGCTGCAGTGTGGTTCTGTTTTCACTTGAGCCGGATAATCCAAAGATAATGTCCCATCGCGAAGCGGGTGGTATCAGTGTGGTGCTCAAAGATCAGTATATCACCATATTGGATGGGGAATCCGTTCACGTAGTTGAGCATGTCGAAAATATTCCGCTCAGCTTTAAGGGTCAGGCCGGTTTTATGATTGAAAACATCATGGCTTCTGTAGCGGCAGCTTACACTCAGAATATCTCTCCTGCACAAATAGGAGAAATGCTGTGCAGTTTTGTGCCTTCACCTGAGAAAACTCCGGGCAGAATGAATCTTTTTAGTTTTCCAAATTATGACATACTTGTAGATTATGCTCATAATCCGGCCGGTTTGATGGCCGTTCAACAGTATCTGAAAAGTTCATCTTATGAGGATAAAATAGGTATTGTGTGTGGCTTGGGTGACCGAAGAGATGAAGATAGTATTGAATTAGGCCGTATTGCCGCAGAAACATTCGATAAGATTATTATCAGAGAAGATTCTGATCTTAGAGGGAAAGCAGCAGGAGAAACAACCGAAACCATAAAGAAAGGCATCGGCAATTCTCCATTTAGCCCATCAGTAGTCGCTATTGCCAACGAGAAAGAAGCGCTGCAGTATGCTATGGAAAACGCTTTGCCTGGTACCTTAATCATGCTTTGTGTTGAGAATATTGATGAAGTGATCTCTATGATGCAAAAAAAGAAAAGCGAACAGCAGCACATGAAGTCAAGATGTTTAAAACACTCCGTGCAAAGAATACGAATTGAGAATAACATCTCTGCAGTAATGAATATTTAGTAAGTGTAAATAGTATTTCGTTTAATCATAGTTGGTTTAGCTTCAAATCCATACTTTTTTCAAAAGTATGAGTTTTTTGCAGAGTGTCCCCCTTCGAAGGGTAATGGGGGATGATCAATCTCCCATTGAGGGGAGTACGGCTTTAGCCGGGAGGGGTGTAATGCTTCAGAACCAAGAATGGGTCAATTCAAAACTCAGATAGTCATCCCCCAGCTCTCCTCCCGAAAGCTTTCGGGATCGGGATCGGCTTCCCCCTTCGAAGGGGGAGTTTTATCTTTATTCCGAACCGGAGGATCAGGGAATTAAACCACTTTAGATTTAACTCAGAACTCAAAAGAGAGATACAATTATGGATTTATCCTGGCTGCTAACTTCCAATAGTGCCCTTCTAATGGTAGCAATCTCATCTACCGGAATCTATATCGCACTATTACTATTTACCCGAACATTCGGAGTGAGATCATTTTCAAAGATGTCCAGTTTCGATTTTGCAATGACGGTTGCGATCGGTTCTGTAATCGCTACAACCATTTTAACCGATAATCCACCGCTGCTACAAGCAATTGCCGCATTGGGTAGTTTGTTCATTTTGCAAATGATTGTGGCAACGTTGCGCAACTACCCGTTCATGCGAAAACTTGTGGATAACAGCCCAATATTGCTTATGAATGGCATCAAATATTTTAGAGGGAAATATGAAAACAGCAAGAGTAACCCGTGAAGATTTACTTGCAAAACTTCGTGAAGCAAACGTAACTCAGTTTAGTCAAATAAAAGCTGTAATCATGGAAACAACCGGAGATATTTCAGTACTTCATCACCAGGATACGGACCATGAGATTGATAAAGAGTTATTCGAAGGTGTTCGGTTATAAATAGTGCCTATGCGGATTTGTTAGGGAAAATACTTAACTATCATAAATCCCAAAAGAATGAAGATATTATTTGATTGATTTCTAAGATCGGTGGACCGTCCCTGCCGGGACTTGCCTGGCTTTACGCTGACCAAAAACCCCCACAGTAAACTGTGGGGCTACATTCGGTCGTCTCTTTGAGACTTGGATGTGGTCCGGCAAATATATCTTTATTTGCACTGGTGACGGCTTTTGTGGCCCTCCGACCCGTCGGAGGGTGTGTTTGTGTTGTCAAGGAACCTAAAACGGCTACGATTCACGATCAAAGTTCAGGAACACAACCCTCGGAGTGAAAATCGTCGTGCCTCCGTTTTCACATCCATTTTCCCTCTCGAGCCACACTTGGTCCCGATTTTTTCGGGGAGGGGATTTTTCAGATGATTAAAAGAGTCACTATGTTGATTTTGGTAGAAATGATTCAATCTAAAACGTTCACAGAGAAAGTGGGAAGAAAAGCAAAACTACTATGCCTAAATGGCTTGTTTTAAATACTTTCATTTTAGTTGCAACGTTTATATTATTATTGCAACCTAATGAGAACTTATTCTTATGAGTAAAATAAAAAACAAAACCGTTTGGTTCGGCATGAAGCTGACACCTGAACAGAAAGAAAAAATCAAAATGTTAGCACGGCGGCAAGGGGTTACCCAAAAACAGGCCGTTATGGATTTGATTGAAGAAAAAACAAGAGAAACCACCGGACCCGCACCGAAAAACTCATTTTTACATGGTATTGAACACTTGTCAGGGTCTGTTAACGGACCGGGTGACCTTTCTACAAATCCGGCTCACATGAAAGATTTTGGGCGGTGAAAATATTAATAGATACTGGCCCAATTGTAGCATTTATGAACCGGAATGATCACTTTCATTCATACGTAGAAGAACAGATGGAAAAAGTTGCTCCTCCATTTTATACCTGTGAAGCGGTGATCACAGAAAGCTTCTTTTTGATGAGCCGCATATCAGGTGGTGTTCAGCGATTGAAAAGAGTTACTACAGTCCGGAAATATTATCATTGAATTTACTTTTTGGGAACATCGATCAAACATCTACCAATTGATTAGCAAGTATGAGAATATCCCCATGTCGTTTGCCGATTCTTGTTTGGTAGTTATGGCAGAAGAGGCAAGGAAATCGTCAATCTTTACCCTGGATAAAGATTTTCTGATCTATCGCAAATCAACCGGAGATCCGCCCGAATTAATTTATCCCTATTAACAACTGCTTCTATCGAGTATTCATCATCATAAACAAGGGTGCAGGCGTGGAGGCACAAGCCCCGAAGGGACAGGTGAGACGCTTGCGGTAATTCGCATATTAAGAATCGAACTGAATTAATAATCTTGCTTTGTGTACCAAATTGCCAACATGGTTCTGAATTTCAGCATGATTCAGCTCCAAAGGAGCGCCGGTCAGTAACATCGTGCAGCGCGCGATGATAGCCAACCAACCCATCATCCGGCAGCCCCAACGCGGGCGCCGGTCCCACCACGTCATATGCACAGTGACGGCATGTCAGATTAATCCCATACATACCGTTCATCAAAGTCCACTCCGTAATTCTTTAAAAACTTTCTGTATTCATCTTTAAAACTCATGTTTTGATGATGTTCATGCTGATTTTTAATGTATTCAATAACTGAGTTTATTCCTTTCGGAGTTACTGAGAAAATTCCATAACCGTCCTGCCAGTAAAAGTTGGCATATCGATCACCCATTGTTTTTATCCATTTGGAAGAACCCTGTTTAATTTCCTGCAGCAGTTTCATTTGGGTAATTTTTCTTGACAGAAGACATAATATATGAACATGGTTTTTATGTCCTCCAACTTGCACAGGATTACATTCAAGGTCTTTATATATCCCGCCGATATAATTGAAAAGATCGTTTTCAATCTTATCATCGATCAGGTTTTTCTGTGTTTTGTACTAAATATTATATGTGGGTATACTTTGGAGAGTGACTGGGGCATAGAAACGGTTTGTCTGGATTACACCCTTACAGGGCTTTCTTTTGTGGCCGGTGCACTTGGCATAGCGCGCTGCACTATGTTATTGACTTTGCCCACTTTGGGGCAAAATCAGCAAAGAGTCTAAACCCTTCTACAGCTATTTACTTCGTGAACCTTAGTGGCTTTGTGCCTTCGTGGCAAAAAAGTAAAAGGATGATATATTTGATTACGAATTTTCTCAAACCCACGATTCATGCGAGTTCAAAGATTATAGTCTGGGAGTTGTCATCATCATAAACAAGGGTGCAGGCGTGGAGGCACAAGCCCCGAAGGGACAGGTGAGAAACTTGCGGTAATTCGGTTTCGTGTTTAGGACAGGGGTCACAAGCGGGACGCTTGCGCCAGTTTTGAAGAGTTTTTAAATAAAAAAAGTCCCTCCTTGTCACGACACGTATTTTGTGTCGGGATAGGGTGGATTTAGGGTGGGTCCGAAACTAAATCTTTAGCACAAAATTCGACTTGTCAAAATCGGAACCACTGTTCATGCGGACGGCAGCCAGGGATTTGGCCAATACTTTTTTCAGGTCGCTATAATCGGCCGGTTTTGTGATGTAGATATTGGCTCCATGCAGAAACGTCTCTTCGATATCCTTTTCAGACGATGATGTAGAATAGATTGCAATGGAAATATTGCTGCACTTGTCATCACTTCTGATCTCCTTCAAACATTCTATCCCGTTCATATTTGGCATGTTCAGATCCAGGAAGATAATGTGGGGGAATGGATGGTTTTTTTTATTGAGGAAATCTATCAATTGCTGACCATCGTTCACCATATGGACAGTGGTATCTCTATCCATCTCTTTGAAAATCTCTTGAAAAACGAGCCGGTCGCCCTCATCATCATCGGCTAAAAGAATGCGAAGTGGAGATTTTTGGCTTTTCATCTATTCTTAAATGCTCTGTGTTATTTAGTACCAGTAATTTAAAATTAACATATTTAACTGAATTAGTTCGCTAAATTTTTTGGCCGTTCAAAAGTACCGGGAATATTATTCAATTATTGGAGCAATGCTTGTTTTATTGGCAGGTATCGATCTTTAGGTAACCACACTGGTCAACATAGAATTTTATTAATCATTCATAGGAATATAAATATCAAATGTGGTCCCTTTTTTTAATATGCTTTTTACATGAATAGTACCATTGTGATGATTCACAATTTTTTTCACCGTTGCAAGCCCAATACCCGTTCCCGGATATTCATCTTTCCCGTGTAGTTTTTGAAATACCTCAAATATTTTATCGCTGAATTTTTCTTCAAAGCCGATTCCGTTGTCAGAAACTGAAATATGGCTATATTTTTTATCCGGATTCAAACTTTTCGTTTTCAGTTTACTTCCTTTTATAATTCGGCTTTTGATCTTGATATGAGGTTTCACATCTGATTTCGTAAATTTCATTGCATTGCTGATTAGATTGTGCATCAGCTGCCGGAACTGAAAAACAATAATATCTGCCTCACACATTTCACCCACATCAACAGTGGCTTGTGTTGCTTTAATGTTTTCGCTGAGGTTTTCTATAACATCCTCTACAACAGTTTTAAGGTTCACTCTTTTAAATTTTCTCTCAGTAGTATTAAGGCGTGAAAATGAGAGCAGATCATCAATAAGCTTCTGCATTCGTTCTGCAGCATCCTGCATCAGTGAAAAATAGGTTTTCCCCTTGTCAGACAGGTTTTCATTCTCTTTTTCAAGTACCCGGCCTGCAAAGGTCTGTATTTTTCGTAACGGTTCCTGTAAATCGTGACTGGATATATAGGTAAAAGCCTCCAGTTCTTTATTCATATTTATCAATTCGGTGTTCGTTTCCCGCAACTCCTCATTTGCCTTCTTTAACTCGGCCGTCCGTTCATCTATTTTCTCTTCCAGTTCTTTGGTATGCTGCTCCTGGATTTCACGCCTTTTTTCTCTCTCTTTTACCTGTTCGGTTATATCTTCAAGCGACAACAGAATTAAATTTTCTGATTCATCATCTTTCACAACTTCACGTGCATTCAGCAGCAGGTGCAGCTCGCCCATATCGGGAAAGCTATGAATGACCTCATAATCCACAACAACCGGTTTTTCGGTCAGAACTTCTTCTAGCAGCTTTCTCAATTCAGGGAAATCCCACTTCTTGTCGTTCAGATTATAAATCAGGCTCCCAATCGTTTCCTTTTCAGTTACTTCAAACTGTTTGTAAAAGGCTTTGTTTGCCGTTCTGATCCGCAGGTGTTTATCCAGAACCAGCAGCGGCCCGCGAATATTTGCTACAATAGATTCAGAATAATTTCTTTCAGCTTCTAACTGTTCATTTAAACTGCTCATCTCCTGGTTCAGGACAACCAGTTCCTCGTTGGTGCTCTGAAGTTCCTCCTTGCTGGTCTCCAACTCTTCATTCAGACTCTGTAGCTCTTCACTGCCGCTCATCAGCTCTTCGTTGGCGCTCTGAAGCTCTTCAATGGCAACTTCCTGATCTTCAGTGATGTTCCGCATATCCTCTCTTGCGTCAACAAGTTCCTGCTCTAATTGCTCAATGCGACGATCTTTTTTGTTATCCGGTAACTTGTCGGATTCAGTATTATCAGTTTCCGATTTCGTTTTACTGCCCTTTACAGAAGTGTCATGAAACAGCACTAAAAAGTAGGGCTCTATGGTATTTGGCAGCGGGATGGCTTCGATGGTTATCGTATGCAGCTCATCATTTATCTTAACCGGAATATTCTCTTTTTTTACTTGTTCATTTTCTTTCTTTGCTTTAAACAGCACATTCCGAAGTTCAAAAGCCAAACCGTGCGCTGCCAACGCGATCAGGTTATGGCTCGGTTTCCCTGAGGATTGCTCTAAATACGGTCCGGTTTTTCCCCGGTACTGCACAATATCCATCGCCTCATTCACCACTACACCGGCAGGGGTGTACTTTTTGAGCATAATCTCATCTGCCTTGTTTTGAAAATCGGAATCCCTCTTTTCCGGCATTACATTCTCATTTCCCTGGTTAAAATCAAGTTCAGATCTTCGGTTGATTACCTGTACAAACTTACTGGGAACATCTTTCGGTGAATATATTTTTTCACTTTTGGCAACTTCATTAAATAGATCGGGGACCCCGCTTGTTGTTTCCGATTTGCCCAGCAGTATAAATCCGGTGGGGTTTAAAACGTAATGAAACGTAGTGAGTGCTTTTTTCTGCAGATAGGGTTCAAAATAGATCAGCACATTCCGGCAGCTTATCAGGTCCATTTTGCCAAATGGCGGGTCTTTTAAAAAATTATGAACGGCAAATATGCACGTATCCCGGATCTGCCTGTTAATCTGAAATCTTCCATTAGTTTTTGTGAAAAATCTCTTTAGACGCTTCTCAGACAGACCGGCTACTTCAGACGCTGAATACGCGCCCAAACGCGCTTTTTCAATTCCGGATTCGCTTAAATCAGATGCAAAAATTTGTACTTTCTTATCTTGATTTGCCGCGGAATGAGTCTCTAAAAGCTCATTAAACAGAATAGCCAGAGTATAAGCCTCCTCACCCGTACTGCACCCCGCCACCCACACCCGAATGGTTTTACCGGCCGGACTATTTTTTATAATCTGTGGGATAACATCTTTAGAAAGCTTTTCGAATATTTTGGGATCGCGAAAGAAAGACGTAACCGGAATCAAAAAATCGCTGTAAAGTGTCTCCTGTTCCTCTCTGTTCTCTCTTAAATAGTCAAGATAGCGGGCTACCTTTTTAATTTTGTTGATCGCCATTCTCCGCAGGATTCTCCTGTGTATTGTGGTCTGTTTGTAGTACATAAAGTCAGCACCTTTCCGAACCCGCAATAAGGTAATAATTTGCCTGTATGCTTCCTCATCGTCCAGTGTTGGGGGGTCTTCCAGGGCGTCCGGATCATTGAGAAAATGGGTGACCTCAAGTAATTTTTCCGGGATTGTATCCGGTGAAAGTATAAAATCAACCACGCCGGCCTGAATGGCGCTTCCGGGCATGCCCGTGTGGTCAGCCGTCTCTAAATCCTGCGCAATGGTGATGCCCCCGTTATCTTTAATGGCTTTTAACCCTTTGGTTCCATCCGATGCCGTACCCGATAGCACCACACCAATGGCATGAGATTCGTAAACTTCAGCCAGTGCTGAAAATAAAAGGTCGATGGGAAGGATTCGCTCAAATTTTTTCTTTGCCGGCCGGGGAGCGAGCCGCAACTTACCATCTGATGTCTCCATCAATTTGTTGCTGGGCATCACGTAGATGTGATTGGGCTTAATTGTGCACGGGTCCGATACTTCCAAAACGGGAATGTCTGTTCCTTTTTGAAGGATTTCGGGCAGCAGGCTCTCGTGGTCGGGATCTAAGTGCTGCACAAACACATACGCCATACCGGAATCTTTTGGTATAGCCTTGATCAATTCTTTAAAAGCAGTTAATCCGCCGGCTGAAGCGCCAATACCCACTACCGGGAAAAGTGTTTCGGTTTTATCTTTCTTATTCTTACCGGCTGACTGTTCTTCTGACGATGCGGCCATTATATTTAATCTGTGGTTAGCATAAAGCTCTCTTTCCCGGGAAGGGCAGTATTTTGATCTGCTATTAATTTAAGCGATTTATAAATCAGCTTTTTTAAATCATTAAATTGAACCGGTTTTCGAATGTAGTAGTGCGCTGCATCTTTATAAACCTGTTTTATCATTTCGTTTTTAGTAGCTGTAGAAAAAATAAACACCGGCAAATCTTCTAAATTGGCGTTCTTTTTTATATCACTTAATGTAGCAAAACCATTCTTACGAGGCATATTCAGATCAAGAAAAAGAGCGTCGGGCATCTTGTTGGTTTTACCGGTGAGCCACGTCATCAGTTCTTCACCATTTTTAAACATTTTGAGCTGAACAGATACCGGCAATTCCTCAATGGCTTCTTTAAACAGAAGGCGATCGTCAGGATCATCCTCAGCAAGAATGATACTTAGTTTGCTTTGGATTGGGGGGTACTCTTTATTCCTTTTCATGATTTGAACCTACTTAAATTTGTGAGTGTTTACAATCTGATTGTTATTTCTGTGAGTGGTTTGAGTGGTTGTAGTTTTGGCCTCCATAAACATTACTTTTACATAAAATAGTCGGATTTGGTAGAATCCCCTCCTTATGAAGGAGGGGCAGGGGTGGTTGGGTTAAATTTCTTCTGTTCAATACCGTGAAAAATGTATCCGACCTATTTATATCACTACTTTTCCCGTCTCAAAAGGCTCTGAGAAAAATTATCTTCCAAAGAAAACCCACCTAAATAAATTGATATTTTTGTCATACTCAACTCTACTTATCCTTCTGACTCACCCCCGACCCCTCTCTATCGCGCCCTGGCGGGACTTGACAGAGAGGGGAGTTTTGAAATCAGTCTATTAATTTAATCATGTTATGAGTGCTAAATGCCGTAATAGACACACCCCTCGAAATTGCACTCTGCCTGCGGCTAACGTGCAATTACCTTTCCCCTCTCAAGCCGCACCTGGTCCCGATTTTTCAGGGAGGGGACTCTCCAATTCACCTTCAAAAAAAAGGCAGAACCCGCTCAATGCGAACCTGCCTTTATAATGAATCTTACTAAATTACAGCGAATTCTATAAGCAGGTTCTCACTTAGTTTTCCGGCTGAACAACGATATTTTCATCTAAAATCACAGCTGTCTGAGCCAACATTCGCCCATTTATAGACGCTCCGGTTGTGAGGGTAATTCCCGTCATAGATAATATAACGCCCTCCACATGAGCATTTGTTCCAACCGTAACTTCGCCGGCTACCTGCCAGAAGACGTTTTGAGCTTGTGCTCCGCCGCTCAGCAGTGATTTCAACATCTGAACTCACTGTAAGATTTTCAGCAATCTGGAAAATCCAGACGTCCTCTGCTCCGCCACTAAGAGTAACACTTGTGGGTACGGTAACGGTATTGCTCCAGGTATAGAGTCCGGGTGAAAGTGTTCTTCCGCCAATATTACCCGTATACAGTTCAACAAAATCCGGTGCCGTTCTGCCTGCAGCATCAGTATAGGCGGTGCCCATATTCTCAACAGCGGTGGTAAGGTTTGATGGGGTAGGGTCTGCCATGTCTGCGGCATAAACTCTTCCGGTTACCTGCGATGACGTTGCATAACCTGTTTCATCCGTCAATGCAAACCCGGTAATAAAACTTCCGGCTGCCGGGCTTATACCCAGGTCTCCGGTTATATCAGAGATTGGATTATTATTGATGGCTGATTTTGCGAGTATTACATAATTACCGGCAAATCCAAGGTCAACAGTTTCCAGGGCTTCGCTATTGCCACCTGTAGTAAAATCCCACTCCGTGTTTTCTGCAATCGATACACCGTTTGTGCCCTTGACTTCAGTTGATAATTTTGCAGTGTAGTTCGTCTGGGCATTCAGTACGTTATCCGGAGTAAACCGGGCTGTAGTTCCTGAATATTCTACCGTACCGGATACAAGTTCTGAATCCTCTTCCAGGGTAAAGGTTGAATTATTAATTGTACCAGCGTTCATAGCCTGATTAAACGTTACTGTTACCGTCTTGTTACGCTCCACATCACTTTCTCCATCAACCGGGCTGGTGGAAAAAATGGTGGGTGCTTCAGGATCTATATCCGGACTGGTACTGTTATCACAACCTATCATAAATCCGGTTAGCAAAACGGATAAGGCTGTCATGGTTAGAAATATATTTTTTAGTTTCATAATGATATTCTTGAACAATCGTATGGTTTTTGTGGTGATATTACCACATCGATAAATTGCAAAACTTTCGCACTGTTATTGTTACAGTTCACCGTATAAGTATTGCATCATTTACTGATTGGAAGTAACCTTAGTTCGATTTTAAAATTCTGATAAAAGATGCTCCCCTCCTTCGTAAGGAGGGGTTGGGAGCTGACATCACCCATATATTTATAAGTTTAGTATTGTAAATTCATCGAAGACAATACACTATAGCGTTTTTTTGTGATGGGAAAATCAGGGTCAACCCATTCACTCATACTTTTTTTAAAAGAGCGAAAGATCTCTCCGGCCTTGATTGGTGGAGGATTAGCATGGTTTGCATCAAAGCGCGGGAGACATCACAATATCGGCTCCCCTGGGAGCAATCGATGTTGTGTAACCGCGCGGGCAAACCAGGCCCGGAAGCAATCACCGCCCGGGTCCCGACACCTCGGGATGATTCCTTTTGGCGGCCCAAAAGGAATAAGGGAAACAGTTTAATCTGTGGATGTACTTTAATTCATTTTTAACGATTCCAAGATTATATGAGTAATGTCAGTGGTTGGGCCCGCCTTCTCCCGTTCCCGAAAACTATCGGGACGGGATACGGAGGACAGGGGTGGTTAGGAACTTTTGTTTATGCAAAAAACAAAATAAGCTGAGTGGTTGCTTTTTTTCAACCACCCCTAAATCCCCTCCTTGAAAAAGGAGGGGACTTTTGGAGCATTTCATTAAAGATTAAGAATCAAACTCAGGTTAGTAGATATTCTATCACCTTAATACAGCTATAAAAAAAGCGGCCCCAATAATTATCAGGGCCGCTCTGGGGGGGATCGGGATAGATTCTGAACAATTTATTTGTTACTGCCTAATCCTTGGGCGGTAGCCTGTAAACGGGGTTCAATGATTCTGTTATCATCCAGCGTAATGTCTGTTTGTGCAAATATGTGGCCATTTAAAGTCGCACCATTTCCCATGGCAATACCTTTTTGAGACAAAATAATACCTTCGAAGTGAGCTGTATTTCCTATAGTCACTTCACCGGCTACCTGCCAAAAAATATGCTCTGCAACGGCTCCGTCGCTAAGCAAAACCTTTACATTACTGTTAACTGTGAGGCCTTCAGGAATTTGAAATATCCATACATCTTCAGCATCGCCTGAAAGTGTAATATCTGTTAATATTTCAACTACACTTTCCCATTTATAAATTCCCGGAGCAAGAACAACAGGAGGTCTTTTAATTTCTATATTCATTCCATCTTCAGAAGAATATTTCCACACAGTTCCAATATGTTCACCCGATCGGGCAATCTTATAATTGATGAAATCAATCGATGTTCGTTCAGCTGCATTGGTATATGCTGTCATCATATCTTGAAGCGCTTCATCAAGGCTGCCTGAATTTATATCAACATCAGATGATGAGAATTCCCCGTTTTCACTCTTTTCCCGGGTCGTGTCATTGCAGGCTGTATTTTTCTCAACGGCCTCGTTATTTAACCCCTCCACCTTATTATTAGCATTGGAATTTTTGGACGCCGTGGCGAAGCCTTTTATACCGGAAACATCAGGTGTGGATTTATCATGAATGGACGAGTGTGCAAGAATAACAAACTCAGCTGCACTACCAAGATCTACTTTTTCAACCGGGCCATTGTTCCCGCCTGTGGTAAAGCTCCACTCCATTCCAATTCCGGCGGAGTACTCTTCTATAGGCTGCTCATCATTAAATTCATCATCCGAATGATCAGAACCTGATTGTTTTATCACAACCATTATATTTGCTGTATAAACGGTTTCGGCCACTAAATTTTTCATTGGCCTAAAAATCCCTCTGTCTCCAAGAAACTCCAATGTACCCGCTGCAGACTCTGATCCGTTCGTTAACGTAAATGTGGAGTTTTGCCTGGCCGTTGAATCCAGTTCTTCACTAAAAAGAACTACAATTATAGTGTTTCTGGGCACATTCATCTCCCCGTCAGCCGGGTTGGTTCTTACCACGGTCGGGTCTAAATGCACAGCTTTCTCCGGAATTGTTATCGATTGGCTTACACTGCCGATCATAAATACAACCATGAAAAGAACCGCAAATGATGCACTAAGATTGAATATTTGATTTCTCATGATTTTACTTTTCTAAATATTAAAGTGACATATATTCACTCATTCAATCTGCGCTTTTTTAGTTCTGCATGTGTTACAACAAACCGGATAGTTTTTAAATATTTCACTGAATTTGTTTTGCAGTTTACTACAAAACAAGTGCTGACTACCATTGTATTTCAATGATTTTTGGATGCTTTTACCAAATTATCTCTCATCAATCTAATTTTACCCAATTCGGCTTTTATTAAACTGTACTGGTTTTTAACCATCTTTTGCTGGCCGGCAGTCAAGTGATCTGATGCATCATCAAATGCATATCTGTATGTTTCCAGAACTTTCTCCTCACCCTGCTCGCACAAGTCCAGAATACTTTTACTATCATTCACTGTCAGTGTAGATTTGACATCGCTCCAGACCCTGAAGAATAGACCCGGCACTTTTGTACCGACTGCTACTTTGCCACCTAATTTTTTAATTTTACTTACCAGGTCACGCCTGCATTTTTTACTGGTTAGCTTGAACTTTGAAAACAGCGTTTTCAAGTCTCTATCTTTCGTATTTTTTCCTGCTGTTTTGTAGCCCTCAATTCTGTCATTGTTGATCATGACAAGTGTGTTTAACAGCTCAATTGTTTTTTCTTTATTCATAGCCTCTCATTTTTACAGTTTTGTTATAAAGCGAATACACACATTTCCCAATGTTTGTTTGTGGGATTAGGTTAGTAAATTATCCCAAAATCACACCGGTGAATGGGAAGGCAGACGAAGTGAGGCGAGAGGTTTTGAAAATCAAAATTGTCCGAAAAAAAATGCCCACACTTTAAGAAAAAGAGTGAGCACTTAACGCTAAAAAGAAGCTGAACCTTATGTCAAACTTGAATTTACTTCAGCTGCCACTTCTTTTGCTTTTTTATTGGCCTTTCTTGCTAATCGTTTAGTCTCATGCTCCATGTTTTCCATTGGATGAGACACTGAGTCAACAAAATCCTCGAATTTATCTGCCAGATAGTCCGAATATTTATGATTCTTTTCTGAAATTTTACGCCTTGTTCTTGATCCTTTCTCGGGCGCAAACAAAATGCCAATTGCAACTCCGGCTGCCGAAGCCAATAAAGTGCCAATAATAATGTTTGTTGTTTTCATATAAATGTAATTTTGGGGTTAACGATTCTGAATAAATCTATTTGTACTAAGCGATTCTCTTGCCCTGTATTACCTGCAGTAAAATTGCTATTACAGCTATAACTAACAGAATGTGAATGATTCCCCCGGTACTGTACCCTACAAATCCGATCAGCCAGGCTATCACTAATACTACGGCAACGATATATAAAAGATTTCCCATGATATTTGATGTTTTAAGTTATGATTAGTTTAATGATGTGGTGGTTTTTGAGAAGAAGTCATTCAATGAGTTACCAAGGTCATCCATGGAACTGCTGAATTTATCTTTAAAGTCATCCCAGTTATCTCTACTGGTATATCTGAAATTATCCATCTTACGCTTCATTTCGCTGTTGGTACGTTCAAGTTTTTCAATTCTAACTTCGTAAGCAGCTTTTATCTCTGCATCTTCATCTTGAATTCTCTCTTTTATATCAGCGATTGTAAGATTGTTTTCCATAATTTTATTTTCAATCTCTTGTCTAAAAATTCCAATGTTGGCTTCAATTTCACTTTGGGCTATCTCTAAATCTCTCTCCGCTTCAATGACGGCTACTTCTGCTAATTCCAGGTCGTTCGATCCCTTGTCACAACCTTGAGTAACAAATACTGAAAGCACGGCGGCAATTATAATTAGTGGTATCTTCATAATTCTTGATCTATTTGATTGATTTTTGTGCTTTTCCTTTCGAGCACACTCTTTTTATTACTGTTCATATTTCATCTTTCATCTCCACAAATTCCGAGACGATTCTGAAACTGAATTCACAACTGAAATATGTATCTATAAAACTTCATGTTTGTTATATCATATATTTAAATACTTATATATATCACTGACCTTTATGAAGTAACGCTTTTGAAAATCAGCTTATAATTAATAAAAGTGCCCACCTCTGTGTAATTGAGCCCATCATATGGGATATGTGTAATGTTTCCCCCTTATATCTGTAAGTAGAATTACTCGTCTGTAAACTATATTTAATTATTCTAATAAATCTAATACACGAATCAATTACAGACTCCCAAGAGTGCCTACACAGCCGTTCAATCGGCTTTCCGCTCAGTAACCCAATTTTTATAAAATTGTTATGAATACATCTAAACTGCTTAAATATTCAAATTCAGCCGGAGCAAGAGATATGAACCTGCATCCGTTTGTAGAATTAGCTAAGCAAATTACAGACTCGCCCTTTTGTGAAATCAACATTACTGATGAAGACTATCAGCAGATTTTAATACACAGTGATGCAGATATAAAAGCGGCTCCACAAGGGGATAGTATCTGCTATGAAACCATACGGAAGAAAGGTGTACACGAAATTGAAAACCTTTTCGATAACAGTATCTACAGAAACCTTCCCCATGTACAAGGAATCCCCCACATACGATACTACTGCGGCGTGAAACTTACTACATCCACCGGAATAGATATTGGCACTATTGCTGTTTTAGACAGCGATCCAAAACGTATTACAACGGAACAAAAATTACAGTTTAAGATACTTGCTCTTTCTGTTGCGATGACGATAGAAAGCGAATTTAATCATCGCAATATTACCGGTGAATTAGATACATTCAAAGACAACCTGGAAAAACTGAATCATGATTTAAGCAGCCCTATCAGGGGGATCATCAGTATGACTGACCTCCTGATTAAAAATCAAAAAGAGATTAAAGTTCAAACCCAGGATATTCAAATTATCAAGAAATCCGCACAATCAATCATCGACATCATGTCAGGTGTTCTTACAACCCTGGATGTGGAAAAAAACAGAGAGGAAATGAAAAAAAATAAACTCCTTTCAAAAGTACTTGATAAGATTGAATCACTCTACAATCCTCTTGCTCTCAATAAAAACATTACCCTTTCTCTTAAATATCAATTAGACAGAGAGGTATGGATACCATACTATTTTCATGTAAAACTACTCCGAATTATCGGAAATTTAGCTTCTAACGCTATTAAGTTCTCACCGAAGAACGTTACCGTTGATATTATTTTTAGTGGTAAAAGTGAAGGAGAGCAGGCCTTACTTAACATAGCCGTTAGAAACACCGGAAAAGTTCTCTCATCAGAGCAAATAACAGCATTTACTAACGGCAATCCCGTTTTGAGGCCTTACAAATTCGGCAGACAAAAAAGCTTTGGAACAGGGCTTCAGCATATCTACGAGATGGTTTCCGAAGAGGGAGGCAACATAGAAATTGAGTCTACAAAAAAAACAGGCACGACATTTACAATAACCTTACCCATACCATCTCATGAAGAAACAAGAGATAGGGAACCTGCTGCTTCTTTTACAAATGGTTTCCCAAAACCGGCTGTTAATGGGAAAAGAGTGTAATTCTGACGGTATAGTAATAATTATTATTAATCGTGAGTTTGGGAGCTAACTGAATTACGTTATACATCCATTGCCTGATGAGTATGGCGTAGTTCAATACAGGAGATTTACAGTTCTTCGAGGTTTTTTTCCCGGTTCTCTTTGATCCTTTTGAAATAGCTTGGAGTAAGGCCCGTAATCTTTTTAAACTGGTTGGATAAATGCCCCACGCTGCTGTAATGCAATTTATATGCGATCTCTGTCAGCGTCAGTTCATCATATAAAAGCAGCTCTTTTGCTTTTTCAATTTTATGAAGAATAATGTACTGTTGAATGGTCATTCCCTTTACTTCCGAAAAGACATTTGAGAGATAGTTATAGCTGTAGCCCAATTTTTCACTGATATAGTCTGAATCATTCACCTTGGGCAGTTCATCCGAATAGTGAATCATCTCAAGAATCAGGCTCTTAATTTTTTCGACCAAAATATTCTTTTTGTCATCGAGCAGTTCCAGCCCCCCTTCATTTAACCGTTCCCTCAGCGCGTCTAACTGTTTATCACTGACTTCACCACGAACTTCAACTACTCCCAGGTCTATAGATATGATATCGATACCGAGATTTTGCAACTCTTCCTTAACAAACATTTTGCATCGCAGACTTACCATATATTTTATATATAACTTCACATAACCTCGCTTTATCCCAAGTTTTCAAAAACAATTAATGTCTTATACCGATTTGAGAAGTGTTTCAGCCATTCAAAATGATAAGTAACGTATCAATAAATTCTCCCATTTAATGATTGGCATTTCGGAAAAGATTCGAGTTAAATGACTTAGACGAAATGCCGGTTACTATAAATAGGCATTTCTTACACCAAGTAACAATAGCTTTAGACTTTTAATAAAACTTCCGTCCATTTCCGGCCGTGTGTCAATGAGTACCCCTAAACTAACGTGAGTTTGATATAACTCTAAAATGAATCGTCAGTTTGAGCGCAGTCCCACCGTATTTCTGGAGGGGGACGAAGTCGAAAACTCATATTTCGTTTCGCGTGCAACAGATGAGCGACTTCATTCCGAGGCAAAATGAACTCTATTGGCTAAGAGATATCGATTCTCCATTATTGGACTTTTGTGAGCTCCCAATAATGATTTTTTTGCGCTCATTTTTCAATTTCTTGAAATAGTTCGGAGGCAGATCAGTGTATTTTTTAAACTGAGCAATCATTTGATCTGTATTTTTGTAGTTAAGGATGTTGGCTATTTCAGACAGGGAGTGCTCTTCGTATAAGAGAAGATCTTTCATCCGCTCAATCTTTTGATTGATAATAAACTGAAGTACCGACATCCCTTTAACATCCGAAAAGACCTTTAAAAGAGATTCATCACTCAATGTAGACCTGTCAGTCAGTATATCTTCGAATTTTACCCTGGGCAACTGTTTCGAATTATGAATCACATCAGTAATTGTATTTATGATCCGGTCAATCAATATGCTATCTCCTCTATCAAGCAAGATCAAACCATGTTTTAACAGATTACTTTTTAATCTATTGTATACTTCATCTGTTGTATCTCCGGAAAACTCTATGGCATCGTGGATCGAAAATCTGTAATTAACTCCAAGTTTATCCAATTCCGATTTGACAATTAACCTATCACGCAGACAAACCATATATTTTATATACAAATTACTAATGCCGATCTCCTTTTCCATAGTATTTTATTTTATTAAAACCATCCTTTTACAGAAAGGATGACCATTCAACAGTACATTATCATTCAATTTATGAATAAATAGGGTGACAGTCTCTCTCATTCTATCACCCTTTACTCTGAAAATAAAAACATTGTTTAAACAACCATCAGTTCAACTTTTCTATATTTATATTTAAGATTGTTGAGTCGTGCTGTGATTTTTTTTGCTGTTAACTCTGTTCTCGTCACATATTCAAGCAGCTCATTCTCTTCCAGGTCCTGATCTGTTATAATATCGGATTCTATAAGATTGAGAACATTCTTAAGTAACTTAGCTTCACCTTCAATATTTCTTCTTATATAAAAATCTTCCGCCTTCCGATATTGAACAATAAATGTTTGAATAAATAATTCATGCTGGATCTCATTTATGAACAGGTCGTAGTCAAGCATATTTTCACGACACTTATCCGGCTCAATAGCTTCCAAGGTAGTCAGTACCTGGTATAAATTATCAATTCGTGCATTCATTCGTTTACTCGCTTTTTTAACTCTCATGCTTAAGGTTACTAAATCATAAAATGATTGCGTTACAATCAACTAATAAAGTCTTACATAAATTACTGATTGAACCTTATTAATGGACGGATATACCGTAAACAGAGTCTCAAACTCACAATCTCAAAAAAAACAGGGACCCTAATATTAACGTCAGTTCGAGATAAAGATGCCTCAAATGATGCAATACGTCACATTGAGCGCAATTTCGAGGGTGCTTTTTACTCGAAATGTGTTTTCGACTCCGTTCCGACCAGAAAAAACGGTCGAAACTGCGCTCAAACTGACGATTATCGATATAATTATATCGAACTCACGTTAACGTGTTTACCTGTTGAGGACGTTTTGAAGAGTGTCCCCCTTAAAAAAGCTACCGTGTGTACACATCTTTAATAATATTGATGAAGGCTTCAATATCTAAATAAAGTATTAAAGCGATTATAGCCTTTTTCATATGAGATTTCGCTTCGCGTTCAAAAAATGAGCTCCATGCGTTCGCTACGCCTGCCTGTGCTAAAGCTTCGGCAGACAGGCTCTCTTAGTCGGGACGACATGGCACTGGGTAAGGCAGCAGCGGGCCTGTCCTTCGTAGCCTCGGCGCAGGCGGGCAGAAAGCTGTATATGGGAAAAAGGGTGAGAGCTGCCCGCTGCCTATTCCCATTTGTAGCCTGTCATTCCGACTGGAAACCCCGACTGCTTTTTTTGTCGGGGTTGCAGTGGAGGAATCCCCAGAAATCCATCTAAAATTTACTTAGGTCATCATCTAAAATAAATTTGTGTACACACGGTAGCTTAAAAAAGGGGGAAACAGAGGGATGTTCGCTATAAAATCGTGAAATTTAATGAACACCCGTCTAAATTTCGTTTCACGTGTCGCTGCCGCTCAGATAGGGGAGACTATTACTTGTTTTTTTATTAATCGAACTCAGGTTAAAAGCTTCGTTAAACCTCTGCGTCCTCAGTTTTCGATGAGTGGCTTGCAGCCCCAGCCGGAATGTGTGGATGTGGATGATATTCTTCCAAACCTTGCCGGTTTATACCATGTTTCTACTCCCTTTCCGAATTTGTCATCTTCAAAGAAGGCAACCCGGTTACAATCAACATTATCCGAAAAGAATCTCCGTGTATCCAAGGCGTCATATTTCATGGAAAAGGTATGGAGTTCATCTTTGAACTCTTCTATAACACCAAAATCATACACGGCCAGCGTAATGGTAGTTTCAATTTCCGATTCAAGCCTGCCATAGGTCTGATCTGCCATAGCCTGTGCTATTTGATTAGATGTGATACCCGGTTCGCTCTCCAGTAAATCCAAACGCTCCGTATCGATATGAGACAGATGCAGATTTTGGGGAGAAGCCAGCAGTGTATTTGAAAACGGCATCAGATTTTCTGCCATTTCAGGTGTCCCGTTATTGCAGGTTGATAGAACCACAAGATCAAATTGTGCCTCACCTTGTACCAAAAACTTTCGAATACCCGCAGAGAATGACCCGGTATTTACCGCAATGTCCGGATTTGTGCGGTGGTAATTTATCCCATCATCGTCGGGTATTTCGTGTCCGAAATAGAGAAAGTAGTTCCGATGGTTTTCTGAACCGGAACGAGTCCGGTACTGATCATAGAGCCGGGCTTCTGTGGTAAGAAAATCTTCACTCTTATCGGAGTGGCGGTATTTTATCCGGCTCGTTAATTTCCCGTTTCTGTAGTGATATAACCGGCTTTTGTTGCGCGGAAACAGACCCAGAAATTTTTTCTCCGGCCGCTGGTAAAAAATAAACAGTTCACCCGATTTCAACTCTTCGGCAACGCTTCGAGCCGTCTCCAGCACCTTGCTGTTTGCCCTCACCGGATCTCCGTCGGCGTCATGATAGAGATAATCGGAATCCGCATGAATGTAGTAAATCACCGAATAATCCAAATTTACCGTCTCGTTAGTTGGGTCCTCACTGAACAGTTCTGAGGTGGAGCTGCACCCTGCCAAAACAACACTCAGGATGAACACCGGCCAGATCAGGATTTTAGAAACCGAACGTGAGTTGAACATGAATCTTACAGGAGTTTAATGTGAGTCCGAACGGATTGATTAAAATTAAAAAGTTTCCTTTTCAGTGTACAACTGAGAAAGGAAACTTTTATCCAGGGGGTATATTGAATTTACATTTTTACAACAGCAGCAGTATGATAAGAATCAAAAGTGCGGTTGTGACACCAATGGTAATTGTGCTGTTTGCCTGCTCCATAAAGTCTTGCGAAAAGTTGGAAAAATCATCCAAATCTTCATCCTGAACTTCATCAAACCCATCTAACCCATTAAGTTCATTCTGCTTTTCTGAAATGTCCTTTTTAAAGGCGCTAAGCAGTTCACTCTCCTCATCAGAGAGATTTGCACGAGATTCGATGCGATCTATGGCATGGATCATTTTGGAAAATGACTCATTCAAAATCACTCTTTTCTCCTCTGCATTATCTGTTTCGTGTACCTGCTGAACCGTTTCGTTGAAATGTTTTTTAAACGTTTCCGTAATGTCTGCCGATTGCGCAACAGCCATCGATTGAAGCGCAAATAGCATAATTATAGAAGTTATTAGAAGTTTAAATATTCTCATCTTGCTGTGGATTATAATTTATGATTGTTAGTTGGAAGCTGTTTATTTGACAAAAAAATGTAGAGTGGAATAAACACTGTCTAAAAATAAATATGTACATACCTGACCAAACCGGTGTTACAAATCTATTAAACAATGTTACATAATTGACATATTCTTGAACACGCCTGTCCAAAAACGATTGACTAAAGTGAAAGAAGTTTACAACCCCGAGTGATATCTGTTTTCTTTCTCGTCCCGACTCTCGGTACTGAGTTCAGCGCGGATTTACGCAGAATATCTACGAGACTCAGCGAATCAAACTGCCCCGATGATCGGGGCGAGAAAATAGATGGGGTTTGTTTTTGATCTACGATATAAATCTTCCAATATGAACAGAAACGAAGATTTTTAATTTATTCTAAAAGCTTTTGGACAGGTGTGATTCGTGTAAGATCACCCCATGGTAGAAGACAAGACTGGAAGCCGGATGAACAAAAAATTCAATCCTCAGTTTTGAGATAAGTTTTCAATACCAAAATAGCGTAGAAGAAAATCACCTACTGCACACTCTCAAAATTTTGCTCTCTTTTCTCTTTCAGCTCTTTAAAATAAGTAGGGGTCAAACCGGTCACTTTTTTGAACTGATTAGAAAGGTGTGCTACACTGCTGTATTGCAACTGCCAGGCTATTTCTGTGAGAGTAAGTTCATCATATAGCAGCAGCTCCTTTACCCTTTCAATTTTATGCTGAATGATGTAATTCTGTATGGTAGTTCCTTTCACTTCCGAGAACGTGTTAGAAAGGTAGTTATAGTCGTAGCCCAATTTTTCACTGATGTAATTTGAATCATTTACTATGGGGCTTTCATTTTTATTCTGCACCATTTCTATAATTACACTCTTGATCTTTTCCACCAGGACATTCTTTTTATCGTCAAGAAGTTCCAGACCGGAATTTTTCAGATTAGCGCTGAGCGCTTCCCTCTGCTTTGCAGTAATATCCCCTTTAATTTCAACCACTCCGAGATCAACCGATATAAAATCAATACCCAGTTTTTTCAACTCATCCTTTACAAACATTTTACATCTCAAGCTAACCATATATTTAATATACAGTTTCATGATAGATCCCTTTTATTTATACCCATAGCCGAAGATATTATCAATTTATGTGACATGTGCTACACTTAAGTCACTAATCATTACATATATCACAGGTCAAAAAAACGGCAGGACGTGATTTACGTCCTGCCATAATTATACTATTAATATTTACCGGGCCAATTCGATAAGTCAGTTCACTACAGTAATCACTGTTTGAGTATCTGCGGGCGTTTCTGCGACCACGGCAAACCGTGATGTAGCGGTTGGAACAAAGTCTCGATAACCTGACTCAACTATTCCGAGAATTTTATCAACTTTTTCCCGGCTGAATAACGGTTCACCATTCTCGTGCATTGACGATGGTAAATCTTCATTACTAATCGTATTAAGATCAAATACCGGATTACCCCGAAGTGACCAGATCACAATTTGAACTTCTTTGAAGGTGATATCCGGGTCATCTCGTTTAATATCATCAATGATATTGAACAGATAATTGAGAGATCTCCAGCCTTTTACATTATAGGTCGAATAGAGGCTGATATTGGAATAGGCCTCTCCATTTGAACTGATCGGCATTGTCCAGTCAATACACCATCCCTCTTGTTTTCCGTTTTGGATAATGTCATTCGAATTTATGTTCGAAAAATTAATCTCAAAGAAAGCTTTCGCACTTTTCCGAAGTGAAATTTCACTGTTTTCGGCTCCTTTAATAAGTACCACATCTTCAACCGGCTCTAACGAATCGGTAAGATTGTCACTTGTGGGAGATTCTGCACAAGATGACACAAATAACATGGCACCCAACGTAATTATTAATAATTTGTTCATAGTCATCAATATTAGTTTCTGTATTCTCACAGAATAGTTGTGAGTTTTTCCTCACATAAAAAGATATTAACACATGAACCGAAATGAGTTACATGTATGACCTTCATACATTACATATTTTACTGTTACTTGTGGATCGTATATTTCACTAAAAAGTTTGACCGGATATTGCCACCAATTTTATAGCTTCCCTTCTTACACCCATTAGTTACCGGTTGGCAATCAAGCCTTTTTGATCCATTCTGCCATATTCGTTAGTGGGTTGGAGCTAAAACCGATTAAAACCTGTGATATGTGTAAAATTTCACAAGTAATATATATCTCATATTGACTTGAATATGCTCACTTTAATTATGGAGGGCATCATCGATGCTATAACAATGAATAATCAGGAGCATAAATGAATAAAACATTAGGTGGAATATTAAGCGTTGCCGGGGTGATAGGTATTTTATTTTTCGGATATCAATACCTGGCCGATTCTGAATCTTTTTCAATACTTGGAGCTGATGTAGCCGTGAGTTCGGGAGACTATGTCCCAATACTTATTTCTGTAGTCGTACTTGTGGTAGGTCTTTTTATCTCTCGATCAAAGTGAGAACAAAACCGGGCAAGCGCCAATAAAAATATACATTAATGACAATTTGAGTTTTCAGGCCTGCCCAATAATCTATAATCCTTAATCAATCCATTTGGGAAATTAAGGATGTTATAAACATTAACTTGTTGAATGAGGAGTGAAAGATGATCAGGTCCTATTATTCGAAATTTATTATGGCCGTTATTATTGGCCTTTTGGTCTCTGCCTGCAGTATTCAGAGGAGTGCCATTTCAGGAGACAAGCGGGCATACGGCTATAGTTGGCAACAGGAAAAACAGATTGGTCAGGAAGCCGATCAGCAGATTCAGCAGCAATACGGTTTATATGATAGTGATGAACTGCAAAAATATGTGGATAAAATCGGCCAGGAGATGCTGGCCGTCAGCCACATGCAGCGCGATGACACTCCGGAGGGATACAAGGATACCGAGTTTTTCTTTCGCGTTTTAGACAGCCCGGTCGTTAATGCATTTGCACTGCCCGGCGGATATATTTATGTAACCAGGGGATTGCTATCTCACCTTGATAATGAAGCACAGCTCGCCGTAGTGCTTGGGCATGAAATTGGTCATGTGGCTGCCCGCCACGCCTCCCAGCGAGCTTTTGAACAACAAATGGGCCAGATTGCCCTGATGGGCGGGGCTATAGCCGGTCAACATTTCCTGGGAATTCCCGGTGGTGACATTCTGGGTTTGGGTAGCATGGCTGCACAAATGTTATTTATGAGCTATGGCAGAGATGATGAAAGGGAGTCAGATCAGCTCGGAGTGGAATATGCTTCAATGCAAAATTATAAATCGGCTGAAGGTGCACAATTTTTCATTTCTTTGAAACGCATGTCGGATCAATCCGGGCAAAGTTTACCGGCCTGGCAATCAACACACCCCGATCCGGCTGAAAGGGCCACATCTATTCCTCAGCTTGCGGAAGAGTGGAGAGGAAAGGGGTATGAGCAAACAGTTGTGAATACTGATGAGTATATGGGCATGGTTAATAACTTGATCTATGGTGAAAATCCACGTGAAGGTTTAACACGAAACGGCATGTTCTATCACCCGGAATTGGCATTTCAATTTTCTATTCCCGAAGGCTGGCAGGTAATAAACCAGCGGTCGCTTGTTGCCGTAGTTAATAGCGATCAAAATGCGGTTTCAATTATGACGCTGGATAACGAGTCGGCGGGAGCAGAGGCCTCGGTTAACGTATTTTTAAATCAAGAAGGTATTACCACTACAGGAAAATCAAGTGCTTCGAGTGGCGGGCTACGCGCATTCCAGGCAGAAGCTACCGGACAAACCCAGGATGGAACTCAACTTAAATTCTACCTCTACTCTTTAGAGTATGATGGAATGATTTATCGGTTTGTGAACTACACCGGTCTTGACAATTATGAAGCTTATGGACGTCATTTTCAAGAAATTACCAACTCCTTTAGAGAGCTGACGAATTCAAACATCTTGAATATTCAGCCGGTCCGGCTTCGAGTCGTAAAGGCCACCCGTTCAGGCACGTTCCAATCTTTTCTACCCTCAAATCTCGAGAGTCTTGCCATAAACGTTACAGAGGAAGATCTGGCCATTATGAACCAGGTGGAACTGGATGAGCGAATAGAAAAAGGCACTTGGATAAAGATTCCACGTTAATAAATGGACTGAAGAAGAGCATTTAAAATAACTTCATTAAAAAGATGTCAAACCACCGCTCCTAAAGCAGGACCTGCTCCGATAGTCAGCTCCAAAGTAAGAACGTCTGAATAGATAGCGCATGGGTCTTCAACTACAACATTTGGCACACATCAATTGCAGCCTGTTTGCTATCTACCTCAGTTCGATTCTAAAAATTTGAAAAATGAGTCTGAGGCTGCCCAAAAAGGTATATAATGAGTTTCTTAGCTTAAATAATTTAGACATTAAATCCCTCTTTATTTGATAGAGAGGGAAATAGGGTGAGTCTGAAGAAAAAAAACTAAATTATTTAAGCGGTTTCCAAGAGCGAAATACTTTTGGACAGCCTCCCAGATGTGGTTCACTTCACTATTCTCATGGCTACAGATTAAAATGTTGATTCATAGCCCTTTTCAACCACCCCTAAATCGCTTGCGCGGGAATCGCTTCGCTCGGAGCCCCTCCTTGGAAATGAGGGGACTTTTAAACAGCTTAGTTAACGAATTATTAATCGAACTCAGGCTATCTGTTCATTTGCCTGTCTTTTTGCTTTTGAGAAAACATTATATAAGGCCTTTCTGCTGCTTGATATTGGAATATTCATTCGCCTGTTTGACTCTCAATGGTTCTTTGTATTCATTTCTATATATTGAATATGAACACTACTTAAAACCTTCCATTATGTCTTACCGCTTCAAATTTTTAGCTACTGTTCTGATCTTTTTAATAGCCTCACCGTCTCTCTTTTCACAAGGCACTCAGCTTCTGCGCGAACCCACAATTTCTGAAAACAGCATAGTATTTGTTCACGCCTATGATCTCTGGAAAGTTCCACTGACTGGCGGTGACGCAACCCGCCTGACCAGCAATATCGGCGGGGAAATGGCGCCTCATTTTTCACCTGACGGAAGCATGGTCGCTTTTACTGGACAGTATGATGGCAACTCAGATGTTTACGTTGTGTCTGCCGATGGCGGCTCACCCGAACGCCTTACCTGGCATCCGGGTACCGATATGGTCACAGGCTGGACGCCTGAGGGAGAAATTCTGTTCCGGTCAGGCCGTGATGGTCATCCCACTCAAACCAACAGAATATGGAAGGTAAATCCGGACGGAGGCACGCCAACCGTTCTTCCGATACCGAGAGCTGCCAGCGGCGACATCTCACCTGACGGACAATACATTGCCTACAACCCTATCACGTTCTGGGATCCTGAATGGAGAAACTATCGCGGCGGACAGGCTCAGCCCATCTGGATTGTGGATCTTGAGTCGTACGAGCTCATTCAAACGCCCCGAACAGACAATGAGCGCCATACCGATCCCGCCTGGCTTGGAGATGATGTATTCTATCTTTCAGAAAGAGACTATGCCAACAACATTTGGTCGTACAATCCCGAGACGGGCGAGGAGAAACAGTGGACATTTCACGCGCAGTTTGACGCAAAGAATATTGACGCCGGTTTTGGAATGATTGTCTACGAACAGGGCGGCTACCTGCACCTGCTTGATCCGGAAACTGAAGAAACTGAACAGCTTGAAATACATGTTTCCGGAGACATGAGTTATGGGCGAACCCGATGGGAGGATCCTTCGGCAGGCAATCTGGATAATGCGGATATTTCCCCAACAGGAAAGCGCGCAGTCTTTCAATACCGGGGCGAAATCATCACGGTTCCAAAAGAGGACGGCACATGGCGCAACCTGACGAACTCCTCAGGGTCGGCAGAGCGATATCCCGTTTGGTCGCCACAGGGTGATAAAATTGCATGGTTTTCTGATCAAAGCGGTGAATACACACTCATGATTTCTGATCAGTACGGTCTTGAAGAGCCACGGATGATTGAGCTCCCCAACCCTACTTTTTACTTTCGGCCCGACTGGTCGCCTGATGGAAAGTACATCGCCTACACAGATACCGACTACAATCTTTGGTATGTAAATGTGGAATCGGGTGATGCCGAACTTGTGGATACTGACGGATATGCTCATCCAAACAGAACGATGAACCCGGTATGGTCGCCCGACAGCCAGTGGATCGCCTACGTAAAACTGCTTGATAATCAATTCAAGGCGCTTCACGTGCATAATGTGGAAACCGGCGAGACGCATCAACTTACGGATGGGATGTCGGATACCATCACGCCTGCCTGGAGCGAGGACGGGAAATATATCTGGTTCCTGGCCAGCACCGATTATGGGCTGAACACCGGCTGGCTTGATATGAGTTCGTACAATATGCCGGTAACCCGCGCACTCTATATGATTGTTCTGGCTGATGGGGAGCCTTCACCGCTACTTCCAAAAAGCGATGATGAAGTGGCTGCATCGGAAAATGAAGAGAGTGATGATGAGAGCTCAGAAACAGAAGATGAAATTTCAGTAGTAATTGATACAGAAGGCATCGCCCAGCGAACGCTTGCAGTGGGAATACCCGAGCGAAACTACACGGGACTTCTGCCCGGCCCCGGCGGCAGCGTTTTCTATACCGAAGCGGTGCCCAACGAAGGGACTAAGCTGCATAAATACGATCTCGACACGCAGGAGAGCAGTCTGTTTATGGCCGGAATAAATGAAGGTGTGGTTTCCCATGACAGGAAAAATCTGCTCTACAGAAACGGTGATACCTGGGGCATTGTAAGTACAGACACGGGGGAGAAATCGGCCGGAGACGGTGCGATCAACATTTCAGGCATCAACGTGAAGGTCAATCCCACGGAAGAGTTTACCCAGATTTTTCGGGACGGATGGCGCTTTATGCGAGACTTCCTCTACGTGGATAATATGCACGGGGCACCATGGGAAAAAGTTTATGAGTGGTACGCACCCTGGGTTGAACACGCCAAGCACCGGTCAGACCTGAACTACGTCCTCGATGTTATGAGCGGTGAAGCAGCCGTGGGACACTCCTATGTGGGCGGCGGTGACTTTCCCGATCTTGAGGACGTTCAGGCCGGACTGCTTGGAGCCGATATTTCACTTACAAAACGGCGCATACCGGATCGATAAAATTTACACGGCTGAAAGCTGGAATCCTGATCTAAGAGCACCGCTCTCCGGGCCCGGCATTGATGTGAATGAAGGGGATTACATCCTGGCCGTGAACGGGAACACCATCAACCCGGATGAAAACTTTTACAGCAATTTTGAGGGCACAGTTAACCGCCAGGTTCAGCTCTTGATTAACGATTCTCCCAATGAGGATGGCGCACGACTGGTTACGGTTGTACCAATCAGCAATGAAGGCGGTCTGCGTACCCGCGACTGGGTGGAGACGAACCGCCGTATGGTTGACGAGATGTCTGATGGTCAACTCGCCTACGTGTGGGTACCAAACACGGGTCAGGGCGGCTATCAGTATTTCAATCGCTACTACTTTGCCCAGCAGGACAAATTGGGCGCGGTGATCGACGAGCGAAATAACGGTGGCGGATCGGCTGCCGACTATATGGTTGATATTATGGCCCGCGAACTGCACGGATTCTTCAACAGTAAAGCCGGCGATCGTAAACCGTTCACCACGCCGGGTGCCGGTATCTGGGGACCTAAAGTGATGGTTATGAATGAACGCGCCGGATCAGGCGGTGACCTGCTGCCGTTTCTGTTTCGTAAGATGGAGATCGGTCCTTTGGTGGGAACCACAACCTGGGGCGGGCTCGTGGGTACCTGGGATACGCCTCCGTTCATTGACGGCGGATATTTTGTGGCACCCCGCGGCGGATTCTATAATCTTGACGGCGAATGGGATGTGGAAGGTGAAGGCATCGAGCCCGATATTGAAGTGATACAAACTCCGAAGGAGGTTATTGAGGGCCACGATCCCCAGCTGGAGCGCGCGGTGGAGGAAGCAATGCGTCTGCTCCAGAACTACGAAGATCCGATTGTGCCAACGCCGGAAGATCCCGTTCGCTGGAAACGGCCGGATAGGTTTGAGATGGATAATGATAATTAAAAGGGCTAAGAATCTAAGTAAGGTCATCCTTCGCTTCGATGACAGATTATAGAAATGGAACATGTTAAGACCTTCGAAATCCCCTCTCGAGAGGGGATAGAACCACAAAACAACGCGAAGCGTCCGTTTTGGGGTTGTACACAGGTGACGGCTTTTGCGGCACTCCGACCCATCGGAGGGTGTGTTTGTGTGGGCAAGGAACCTCAAACGGCTGTGGTTTACGATCAAAATTCCGGAACACACCCCTCGGAGTGAAGGAGCACCGTAGATGCGGCATGTTTCGAATTCTGAATTCAATCTCAATTGTAACATCGACCCATATATTCCGCACCTACGGTGCTTCCATGTTCGCGTTCGCCCTATGCCCCATGGCCAACGCTTTGCGCTGACCATGGGCTACGGACATGACGCACCTCTGGTGCTTTTTTTGCGCTGGATTATTTTTTCGTGATTACAGCTTTGCGCCCCTCAGGATTATTTCGTCGTGTTGCACTTATTACTTGAACTCAGATATTAAATAATTATAGATATCAATCTTTCGACAAGATGTTTACTTCGGATTGTGAGATAAAACGGACGAATCAGATTTCAGCAAAGCTTGAAACCAGCCCCGTTTCGGGGCGGCATATTCGTAGCCCCACAGGTTCACAACGTGAATCTGTGGGGAATAGAAAGAGGCCGATATTCACAGAAGCACCGTAGGTGCGGCATATTTCGAATTCTGAATTCAATCTCAATTGTAAAATCGACCCATATATTCCGCACCTACGGTGCTTTCATGTTCGGGTTCGCCTTTTGCCCATCGAAACAAGGTCGCGAATCAGCGATAAGAATAAACTATGCTTAAAAACGATCTAGTTATAAGATTAATTTTTTTTAATATATTTTTTATTGCTATTATATTAGTAATTAAAATTCCTTTTTGAGGTATACAAAATGGGGCAACAACAACTTTTATTGGTCATCCTGGTAACAATAGTCGTAGGTATTGCTACAATCATGGCCGCCAATGTTTTAAATGATCGAGTCACCCAAGCCAACAGGGACGCCGTTCATCAAGATCTTGCTACAGCAGCTTCCTATGTACAATCGATTTGGGAGCGTCCATTAATTATGGGAGGTGCAAACGGAGATTTTGATGAACACATGACTGAAGCTGAAATTCTACAATATTTAAATGTGCCCTCTTCAGAATATCAGCCTGGAGACGAAGATGCTTCCAATGAAAATGGTCGATACTTTGTAAGTATCAAAGGTAGTTCAGAATTAGTAATTACAGGTGAACCGAGCAGCGGACCACCAAACTTAGAAGTTACTGCAAAAAAAGAAGCAAACGGTCAATGGACATTTGAGTTTTCTGAAGCTGGAGATGACGATTCTGATTCAGATGGTGAAGTTATTCGAAGAGGGACAGACTCACAAAGGCGCGGAAGATTATAAATCCGATCAAGGGTCTCTAACTGTGTGAGTGATTGTTCGGAAAATAGCTGTTTAAGCGTCATACGCTCCAATATAGCTACACTCAGAACTTGCATCATCGTGTGTAAAGTAACGTTAAAATGGTTGGTTTTATGGCAAATTATCATGATCAAATAGGTACAGATAGCGGTCCATATCTGTGTTTTGACAGCATTGATGCTTTGCCCGTAGAACGCTTTGATTCGCAGGTTCTGTTTGATCCATTTGAAGAACAACTCTATCTGCCAGCGGCTTTTGTAATAGTCGGCAATCTGTTGGGCATCGCATTTGGTTATGTTGGTCAACAGAACTATATCCTGATTGTTCTCCTTGTCAATCAAGCGAACACGTCGCAGGGATTCCGGGTAACGATGCTTGGTCTTATTGCCTGTCAACCGGATGATTTGATCACATTGCAACCCGTCCGAGAAGTCGACCGACGAGGAGGATTTTCGATAATACTGCAGATTCTTTCTGGCCCGGATGACAAAGCGACCGCCCTGGCTGTGAAGGTGATGCAGCCGCTCGAAGTCCAGGTATCCCCGATCCATAATGTAGATGCTTCCTGCGAGAATCGGGATCATATCCAGGATATTTACATCGTGCATTTTGCCATCGGAAATATGGATAAAAGTGGGGATAGCGCCCTGCAGGTCCATCATTGTGTGAAGTTTAATGGCGGCTTTGTGTTCCCTGAACTCTGCCCACTGGAACAGCGACAGGCACAGGTCGATGGTCGAGGAGTCCAGGATTCGAATCGATTCGGTCACTTCATCTTTGCCATACAGTTTTTGTGCATGAGCGATCAATACCATAGCCAATTCCTGATATATTTCCCATGGTCGAGAAGCATTGGCATCCGAGAGTGTACTCAGTGGCACGCTTTGTTTGATGCCCATGTGATAACGACGAGTTCCGAGTGCGTTAAGGGTAGAGGTCAGATCCCGAAGGCTGTTACGAAAAGTGAGTTGCCCAAAGCACATACACAGGAATTGATCCCAGCATTTGAATTGCCGTACACGGTAATCTCCTTTGTGGTAGTTAACGATTTTTTGAAATTCGTATTTGGGAACAATATCCATAAGTTGAGAAAAAATAATCCGGCCAGTGTTCATGAAAATGTATATGATTAAGACAATTGAACTGAGTGAACACTGGCAAACTACAAGTTCAAATCGATAAAAATTTTAACAGTACTTAACTCATTGATCAGTAAATGGTTAAAAGGATTTATAAATTGCTTAACCGGACACTTACCATATAATTTTTCGGCCTGAGCAAAGAAGAATATTCTCCCTCACTTAGCTGTCTGGTTGTACTATTTCACTCCTTATCTTTCATTTCTTCTCACTTATCCCTTCCTTTTTTTTATACGTCCGGTGTTTCTTTTTGGCGTTGGGAAAGGTTGTGGTATAACGTCGGTCGTGTTTCTCAGAACCTGACATTACCCATATATTTATAATTTTAGTGTTGTGAATGCATTGAAAGCGATACACTATAGCTTTCATATTTGTAATCGAAAAATCAGGGGCAAACTATTTCTCAGAGTCTCTTAAGGGAAGATTGAATTACTGAATTTTCGACAATTTTTTAACTCAAGAAATTAGCAAACCATGAATATTCAAGATAAAACAGCCATTGTTACAGGAGCCAGCCGGGGAATTGGACTGGCTATTTCTAAAGCTCTCATCAAAGAAGGAGTAACCGTCGCGGGATGGAGCCGAACACCGCCTGATGAATTCAGTCACGATCGTTTTCACCATATCAAAACCGATCTTACAATTGAAAACTCTGTGGAGGAGGCGTTTAATAAGACAATGAACAAACTCGGCAACTCCATACCCATTCTTATCAACAATGCCGGGATGGGATACCATGGGCCAATGGAAGAGATGCCGAGCGACAAATGGCGACAGCTGTTTGACCTTAATGTCCACGGTATCTTTTATACAACGAAGCGAATCATTCCTCAAATGAAAAAGGAAAACGAGGGACACATTATAAATATCGGATCAGGTGCGGGCACAAACGGTATTGCCGGGATGAGCTGCTACTGCGGAACCAAATACGCGGTGGTGGGAATCACGGAATCACTGCACAAGGAGCTCCGCGATTTTGGCGTGAAGGTCAGCTGCCTTTCTCCGGGATCGGTGGATACCGGGTTTTCTGAATCGAAGAAAAATAAACTGCAGCCGGAGGATCTCGCTGCCTCAGTTGTCCATATGCTCAGATGCCCGAAAAATTTTCACTACACGGACATTCAAGTGCGGCCGCTTCAGCCCTGATGAGTTTCAAAAGAGCTCATGAATTCAGGCCGGTTCAACAAGTCGATGAAACGGTTTGATACAAAATTTTGAACGTATTCCACAAAATTCAAAACCAAACGTGCAGTTGAATTGAGTGTACATTATACTTGTTGAATAAGCTATCAATCAAAATTCAATCTTTATCATGAAACAGTTCAAATTTGTATCAATACTTACACTGCTTTTTTTAATGATCTCTGCTTGCGGTGAGGATACCTCCGTTGTGGAATCCGGAACCTATACAGGTACTATTCAGGAAGTGAATGCCGAAGAAACTGAGATCTACGTGAATCTTGAGGAAGGCGGAGTTATTGAGCTGTACTTTACTGACGAAACTACACTCACAAGAGATGGCGAAGATGTTCCTTTCTCCTCAATTCAGGTTGATGACCGAGTAGAAGTTACGGTTGAGAAAACCGGTCAGCGACTCGATCCTGTGAGCGTTGTACTACTCAACGAATGAACGAGCTTCCGGAGCTTTGGCGAACAGAACTATGGCACCCAATGGTAGTGCATTTCCCAATTGTACTTCTGCTGGGTGCAGCGGTTTTGAGAATTGTATCAAAATTCTTCGCTGAAGAAAAAAGAACCTTCCTTAAAAATGCAAGCCGGCTGAGTTTATATGTCGGTGTCGTTACCGCATGGATTGCGATCTACACCGGTTCACTGGCAGATGCCATTGTAGTCCGTGAACTTTGCGACCCAACCGTATTAGAGGACCACGAAAATGCGGCGTACACACTGGGAATCATATTCACCATCGCTGCACTGCTTGCATTCGATAACCTGTATGGCAAAGATGAAATGACCGAATCGATTCGAATCCTGGATTCCTCGACCATCGACCTGTGCCTGTCGCTGTTCCAGTGGGCAGAGTTTCAGCGAACACAAAGGCCGCCATCAAACTTCACACGATGATGGACCTGCAGGGCGCTATCCCCACTTTTATCCATATTTCCGACGGCAAAATGCACGATGTAAATATCCTGGATATGATCCCGATTCTCGCAGGAAGCATCTACATTATGGATCGGGGATACCTGGACTTTGAGCGGCTGCATCACCTTCACAGCCAGGGCGGTCGATTTGTCATCCGGGCCAGAAAGAATCTGCAGTATTATCGAAAATCCTCCTCGTCGGTCGACTTCTCGAACGGGTTGCAATGTGATCAGATCATCCGGTTGACAGGCAATAAGACCAAGCATCGTTACCGGAATCCCTGCGACGTGTTCGCTTGATTGACCAAGAAGAACAATCAGGATATTGTTCTGTCGACCAACATAACCAAATGCGATGATTCCGGATCTCTTTTCCTGGGATAAACTATCATTTCTCAAAAAACCATTGAAAGAGTGGATTGTCATCAGCTTGCTGTTGGCAGGCAGTGTGTATCTTGGCTACACGGCACACCTCGGGGCCAGTCTTGTCTACCAGCAGGGAGCAGCTGTTTACCAGCCAACGGAAAACTGCATCGAGTTCGAATAGGCCTACAGCGTAATGGATCTCAATTTCTTAGAAGAGGTATTGCATAAAATCGGTTTTTAGTAAATTATTAATCAACTACAAACAGGCGTTGGGGATATTTTAGACGCCGAATTTTTATTCAAAAGTGCACCACAATGCAGTTAATTGCATTTGTGAGAACTTATTATTGAACGTACTTTCCTCTACATTTTAAAGTCTAACCTTACTGCTAAATACCTGATGGCTACCCGTTGGCAACTGGATAATCCCAAGTGGCGTATTTTATTATTTGGGATACTTTTTATCGGCTTAACTGTTGCGGGTATTTACGTAGTATATAGTGCATTTGCCGATCAAAGCTTCACTTTTGATCGGCGGCTGCTTTCTCCTTCGGCAATTGCGGCAACAGTTATTCTACTTCTCATCTATTTCGCCAGCGATGGCCTTAGATTATACTATACATTACGTGCATTGGGACATGATATTAGCCTTTCTGTAATAGCCCGACTGGTATTTATTAATCTCTTTTTTTCCAACATCACCCCAATGGCAACAGGAGGTGGATTTGCTCAAATATGGTATTTGCACAAAAATGGAGTGTCGGCAGGCCATGCAACTGCAGCAACAACCATTCGAACTGTATTGGCCGTACTATTCATTTTTACGCTTACCCCCATCGGTCTGTTTACATTAGAGCCTCTCAATTCGTCATCCATTTTCAGAGATATAGGCAGCACCTTGATTCTTCTGGTGATCGTATATTTATCTTTTTTTGTAACCGTGATTTTCAGAACCCGGTGGTTAATTTATCCATCGCTTAGCTTTTTAAGACTTCTTTTCCGATTCAAAACTATAAAAGAAGAAACCTACCGGAGCTGGCATTATAAAATTCGGCGAGAAATACTGAGGTTCAGTTTTGCCTTCCGGGAATATTTTTCAGGAGGGACGCTTTGGGTTGTGTTATCAGTCGTATTTACAGTGATTTTCTTGCTAAGCCTGTTTTCATTTCCGGCCGTACTGATTTATGCTTTAGGATATGATGTAAACTATCTTACCATCATTGGATTATTGGTTGTTACAACATTTGTCATGTATTTTTCACCTACACCCGGTGCCTCCGGTATTTCGGAAGGTGTTTTTGGCTCATTTTTTAAAGATATACTTGGCAGCAATCATCTTATTCTCGTGATTGTAGCCTGGCGATTTTTAACCATATATCTTGGGATGATTATCGGAATATTCATCTTTCAAAAAACTTTATCTGAAGCTGCAAATGTAAGCAATGATGATGCGTAAACCACTCAAACTTATCTTTTATGCGATAGTATTGCTGGTAATAATGATATTGGGGTATAAGCTTTATCTAAATGTCAATGTCACTGATTTTGAAGCCAAACATACTGAGCAGATCGATGCTATTAGAAACAAGCTGGTGGGGCAAACCCAATTCAAATTTGCTGTTGTCGGTAACATCAACAATTCTATAGGAATCTTTGAAAAACAGTTGATTCCAAAAATTAACGCCTCAGATAGTCAGTTCTTAATTTCCGCCGGTAACGCCGTTTTGGATGGCGGGGTAGATAAATACCAGGCACTTGAAGGAACATTAAATCATCTCAACATTCCTTATCTGCTCACATTTGGAGAAAACGAATATGAATCGTTTGGCGGCTTTCGCTTTTATGAACATTACGGCCCCTATTATTTTAGCTTTGTAGTTGCTGATTCACGATTCATTTTTTTAGACAGTACCGGCAAAACTCCCTGGAGCTGGCAATTGCAGTGGCTCACTGAGCTTATGAAAAGTGATCAGTCCAATCACCAATTTATATTTGTTTCAAAACCCGTTCTTAAAGTACCCAATGAGTATCTGTTTGGGGACGATGATGAAGATGCAATACCTGATTCCACTCGTACAGAACTCATTGAAATCATCGAGCGATACAGTGTTGACGCCGTATTCTCTTCGGAAATTCCAACATTTAATGTTCAGAAAAGACAAGACACATATTTTGTCACCACCGGTGGAGCCGGAGGTTTGGACCTCAATACAGATCGTAGTTTTTATCATTACGTGGATGTATCCGTTTCTAAAGATAGTATTCAAATTCAACAAAAAGCTATTGACGAAGGCCAGGGACTCATTGCCCGGCAACTTGAAAATCTTTGGTTTTTCATTTACTCCTTTTTCTATGTTGGGTATTTGAATTTTTTCTTGTTGGTAGGTGTGCTCGTTTTAATTTCCATTAAACTGTACACGACCATTTATGAATCCAAAGAGTTCTACCCCATTTATGAAGTTGATCCCTCTCCATGGTTAGACAAAACCATAAGGGTGGCCATGTTTACCGACAACTACCTGCCTTTTATTGGTGGAGTACCCATTTCTATTTCCAGGCTATACAAAGGCTTAAAACAGCTTAAAAACAAGGTTCTGATCATTGCTCCGTCCTATCACAATCAATCAGAAAAAGAGGAAGATGTTTTCCGAGTCCCGTCTTTGATATCCTTTGGCAAAGAAAGTGAGTTTAGAATGGCGAATATCTTCCTCAAAAAGATTCGAAATACTGTTTATGCTTTTAAACCGGATATTATTCATGTTCACCACCCGTTCTGGATGGGGTCTTTAGGCTTGTTTATAGCTCGATGGAAAAAAATCCCAGCGGTATTTACGTATCATACCCGGCTCGAGCACTACGCCCATTTTGTACCACTCCCTACGAGATTATTTCGAAACCTTATTTCACATTTACTGATCCGAAGATTTGCCAATAAATGTGATGGCATTATTGTTCCAACCAACTCTGTTGAGAAATATCTGCACATGATAGGAGTGGAAACTCCCTGTTTTGTACAATCTACCGGTATAGAATTTGAAGAGTTCCAGCAAGTGGAACCGGAAAAAATTCAAAATCTAAAAGAATCACTGGGCATAGAAGATGAAATAGTTCTGTTAAGCGTATCGAGATTATCGGATGAAAAGAATATTGATTTTATGATTGAGGCTCTCAGTAAATTAAAAAAGAGTATTCAGCAACCGTTTACTTTTTTGATGATTGGAGACGGCCATAAAAAAGATGAATTACAAAAAAAGGTGGCTCGTTTAGGCTTATCTGAAAACGTACAGCTGGTTGGATCAGTTGATCCCGACGAGATGAAAACCTGGTATAATTTAGGTGATATTTTTCTGTTTGCTTCAAAATCGGAAACACAAGGCATGGTAATCCTTGAAGCCATGGCAGCCGGTTTGCCGGTAGTAGCTGTTAAAGCTACCGGAATAGATGATGTGGTTGAAGACGGAGTTAATGGATATAAAACACCGGAGAAGATTGCCTTATGGGCGAATAAAGTACAATTACTTATTGATGATAAGAATCACAGAAAGAAGCTGTCAGATAATGCCCGGGAGTTTTCAAGCTCCTATTCAATTAGGAAATTCGCGGATAATATAAAACAGATATACGCTACCGTACTGTCTGCACACAAACAAAATATGACAGACACAAAATCTGAATAAAGGTTCTTAAATTCTGCTTCAAAAGCTGTAGTAGAATGATATCTGCCAAATAATCATCTAATTCATTCAATAGTTCGACGAGTTGGTAAAAGAATACGAAGGCTATGGACACTCTTGAGTATTCACAAACATTTCAAGCTGAAGCATGATCATTTAAAATTCGAACTCTTTGATGAATCTTAATTGATTTTTGTACTCCAGACCTGACAGGTTTTCGGAAATCTGTCAGGTCTCTTTTGTTTAACAGCATGCTAAGAGAGACAGTTTTATAAAATATTTGTATCCAATAAATGTTATACTCATATAAAACTATGCATTCATACATATTTTATTATGAGAACGACACTTGATATCCCTAAAAAGTTGATTGACGAGGCGATGAAGGAGACCGGTGCAAAAACCAAAAGTCAGCTCATTAAAGATGCTCTTCAGGCGCAGATTGACCTGGCGAAACGAAAACGCTTGATTGCTGCCAAAGGCACCATTGATCTTGATATCGACCTGGATGAGCTGAGAGATCGCAAATAAATAATGTCAAAGTACAAAGTATTAACAGACAGTTCGGTTTGGATCAACTATTTCAAAAAAGGTGAACCCGCTATACTTGATCGCCTTATTGAAGAAGACCTGGTCTATATCAACGAAATTATTTTCACCGAGCTGGCTCCTATTCTCAAAAAACAGAATCAACTGAATGTAATTGAGAGTTTGGGCGCCTTTGAAAGGATTCCCTTAAACATAGACTGGCCAATCATTCGAGGATATCAATATTTAAATCTGAAAAACGGCCTCAATCACGTAGGGATTCCCGATTTGATTATTCTTCAGCAGGTGATAGACCAGAAGCTTACGCTCTTCAGCTTTGACAAACATTTTAAACTGATGCAAAATCATTTGAAATTCGAACTCTTTGATGAATCTTAATTGATTTTTGCAATCAGACCTTACAGATTTCAAAAACCAGTCAGGCCTTGAAACCAATTTCATTGTATATTGAATAAGAGAGTTAACCTGCTATAAACCAACTTGCTATGGCCCCGGTTCATGTCACCAAATATTCCGGCGAAACTGAAGCGTATGATGAATCAAAGCTGAGGCATTCATTAAAAAGCGCCGGAGCCGATTCAGCTCTGATCGACTACATCGCGGAGCAAATTCAGGATATGCTCTACGACGGCATCTCCACTCAAAAAATTTACAAAGAAGCATTTCGTATTCTGAAATCGGAATCTCAACGATCGGCCGGACGCTACAAACTGAAAGAAGCGCTGTTTGAACTGGGTCCATCCGGCTTCCCGTTTGAAAGATTTATTGCCGAGCTTCTGAACCGGCTGGGATATCAAACCGAAGTGGGAGTTGTGGTTCAGGGTGATTGCGTGTCGCATGAAATTGATGTCATTGCCCAGAAAGATGATTCGTATCTCCTTGTGGAGTGTAAATTCCACAATCGGAATGAGCACCGTTGCAATGTGAAAGTTCCGCTGTATATCCAATCGCGCTTCCAGGATGTTAAGCGAAACTGGAGCAGCCTGCCCGGCCATAAAAACAAAACTCACAAAGGCTGGGTTGTGACCAACACACGGTTTACATCCGATGCGGAAAAGTATGGAACCTGCATCGGGCTGGAACTGCTGAGCTGGGATTTTCCCCGAAATAACGGGATCAAGGATTTGGTGTCTCGGCTGAACCTGCACCCTGTCACCTGTCTCTCCTCGCTTACCAAAGAGGAAAAAAGCCAACTGCTAAAACATAACATCATTTTCTGCAGACAGATATGTGAAGACAAAAACCGGATGAAATCTGCCGGTATCAATCCGCGGAATGTGAACAAGATTGCCAAAGAGGCGGAAGAAATTTGTAATCACGGGAGGTAAAGATGAGTAAACATGTAAATGTTCATTTTCTGGGTGCTGCAGGTACCGTTACCGGATCAAAATTCCTTCTCGAGTTTCCCGACAAAAAAATTCTTATTGACTGCGGAATGTTTCAGGGCATTAAAAAGCTGAGAGAGCTCAATTGGCAGCAGCTTCCCATAAATGCTGAAGAGATCGACCTGGTACTGCTTACTCACGGGCATCTGGATCACAGCGGATTTCTGCCAAGGCTTGTCAATATCGGATTCAAAGGTGAGATCTGGGGTACGGCGCCCACGCTGGACATTGCCGAAATTATTCTTCGCGACAGTGCCAAAATTCAGGAAGAGGATGCCGAACGAGCCAACAAAGACGGATTCACCAAACACAAACCGGCCAAGCCTCTTTATAATCTTCTGGACGCTGATAAGGCCATTCAAAGGTTTAAACCACAAAAGCCGGAAGACTGGATTGAAATCACAGGCTCTATCCGGATTCGGTTCCGGTATGCCGGTCATATTCTCGGGGCTACATTCATCGAAATAGATGCATACGGCAAACGATTTCTATTCTCGGGCGACGTGGGACGTAAAGGCGATCTGCTTCTCAGGGATCCGGAAAAGCCGGACCGGGCAGACGTTCTGTTTCTGGAAAGCACCTATGGCGACCGCCTCCATTCCAAAGAAGATATGACGGACAAGCTGGAGTCTGTGATTCATGCAACCCTGGAAAAGAACGGCACGCTGATTATCCCGAGTTTTGCCGTGGAGCGTGCACAGCTTTTGATGTATATGATCTGGCAGCTGACATCTCAAGGTAAAATTCCCAAATCTCTTCCCGTTATACTCGACAGCCCGATGGGAACCAACGCACTGGCTGTATTCAGAAAACACCACGAATGGCACAAGCTCACCGACCAAGACACCATCCGGATGTCGGAAAGATTTCACGTGGTTCAGTCCTATGCTGAAACTTGGGAGATTATCGACAACCCGGCTCCCAAAATCATAATTGCGGGCAGCGGCATGGTGACAGGCGGGCGGGTGCTCACCTACCTGCAGAAATATCTTGGAAGAGAGAGTACAACGGTTTTACTTGCCGGTTACCAGGCGGAGGGAACCCGCGGACGACAACTTCTTGACGGTGCCGACGAAATCAAGTTTTATGGTAAATACGTCCCGGTAAAAGCCGGCATTGATATCCTTGACGGCCTTTCGGCTCATGCCGACAAAAACGAGCTGATTGAATGGTTATCTGATATTCAAAAATCACCGGAACAACTATTTCTGGTTCACGGTGAACCTCAGGCGCTGGATGCGCTGCGAGTAAAATTGAAAGATTCCCTTGGCTGGCTGGCTACAATTCCGGAGCTATATAATATTAAAGAAATTCCGCTGGACGAATAACGTTTTCCAATTTAATCTTGTTGATTACATAAAGAGGCAGTAACTAATTTTAACTAAAACAACTTTCAGCCATGAGCTACTACATATCAACCACCTTTAAAGGCACATTTGATGAGGCCATTCAAAAAACAACAGAAGAGCTAAAGAAAGAAGGCTTTGGTGTACTGACTGAAATTGATGTTAAAGATACACTGAAAAAGAAACTGGACATTGATTTTAAAAAATACCGTATCCTTGGAGCATGTAACCCTAATATGGCTCATAAAGCATTGACGACCGAAGATAAAATCGGTACTATGCTTCCGTGCAATGTCATCGTGGAAGAACACGAAGATGGAACCGTTGAAGTATCTGCCGTTGATCCGCTCGCATCCATGCAGGTTGTGGAGAATAGCGATCTAAAGTCGATAGCCAAACAAGTAACAAGTATGCTCACAAAAGTTATTCAGTCGATATGAAAAATAAACTGTTTTATATAATTACCGCTCTGATACTATTAGCGTCTGTTACATTTTGGATCTATATGTTCCAATCATCCGGTAGTGAATTATCAGAACCGGACACACCCGATTATTTTGACGGATCTTTTGAACTGACGATGTATCACGCCGAAGGTTGTGGGTGCTGTGTTGAGTGGGCAAAATATCTCGAAAATAATGGGGTGCAGGTAAAATCCGAGATGGTTGCAGATCTGCATGAAGTGAAACGCGAAAAAGGCGTACCCGGTCAGCTCAGCTCATGTCATACTGCCGTTGCCGATGGATATATTATTGAAGGACATGTTCCGATTGAGGATATTCGAAGATTGCTGGCAGAACGTCCGGCTGTGATCGGTGTATCTGTTCCCGGCATGCCGCCAAACTCACCCGGCATGGATCAGCCTGTTGAGAACACCTATCAATCCGTGATTTTTGATGAGGAGAGCATGTATATCTACAATACTCATAATTGATCGCTCTTTTTAATCTGACCGGCCGGAGAAAGCCAATCTCTATTTCTCCGGCTTTTACTGAGTTTTAAAAAAAATCTTTCACTCTTCGTTTCTGGCTCTGAAATAGAAAAATCCTCCCGTCAAGAATACAAGTACTCCAATCCAAGGTCCCCAGCTTACCGTAAGTGTAGCGTCTGCAACATCTGCAAATCCTGTATAGATTGTGAATATTAAGCCCGAAAGCAAAAGTACGATTCCAAATACTTTCATATTATCTCCTTGTTTTATTGATGTAAAGTTAGCCTGCTTGCTTTCAATAAATCTACTACTTAATGTTGAATTTTCTAATTCTATCCAATTTTGGTTAAAAAGGTAAAAATATATTTATGTTCTGTAAGCGGTTTTCCAATCCGAAAACCCATAATCTACTTTTTATCAATAAGTTAGGGTAAAATCTTAACTCCTTCTTCATCTAAATTTTGTATTTAATAGTATGCTTAAATAACAGATAAACTAAAGCTGATAAGACATGAGTAAAAAAACATTCGACTTGAAAAAACACGAAATTGACGTAGAGACTATTTTCAGAAATCCTGCTCCCGGCAAATTTTATGAAGACGCAATCAAATACGATCCGGGTTCAGTAATAACCGACAACGGTGCCCTGGTTGTTCGATCGGGTAAACGTACAGGCCGAAGTCCTGCCGACAAGAGAGTCGTAAAAACAAAAGATATGAACGAAGATATCTGGTGGGGAGATATCAACATCCCATTGGATGAACACACCTACAAAATCAACCACCGCAGAGCGGTTGATTACTTGAATACCCGCGAACGTCTATATGTAATTGATGGGTTTGCAGGATGGGATCCAAAGTATCGCCTGAAAGTGAGAATTATCGCAGAGCGACCTTATCACGGATTGTTTATGCAGAATATGCTGATCCGTCCGACAAAGGAAGAACTCGCTGAATTTGGCGAACCGGATTTTGTGGTTTACAACGCCGGTAAATTCCCGGCCAACACCTTCACCGAAGGGATGACCTCAGATGCCAGTGTGGATGTAAACTTCGAGACAAACTCCATGGTAATTTTGGGTACCGAGTATGCCGGTGAAATGAAAAAAGGCATCTTTACCGTAATGCACTATCTGATGCCGAAAAGAGATGTTCTGTCTATGCACTGCTCCGCTAACGAAGGAGACGATGAAGATGTGGCTCTTTTCTTCGGACTTTCAGGAACCGGAAAAACCACACTTTCTGCAGACCACCGACGAAAGTTGATTGGGGATGACGAACACTGCTGGAGTGAAGATGGCGTGTTTAATATTGAAGGCGGTTGTTATGCGAAAACCATTAACCTGACTGAAGAGCAGGAGCCTGAAATTTTCAGTGCCATCAAATACGGTACGGTTCTGGAAAATGTCGTATACGATCCCGACACCCGTAAAGTAGACTACACAGATACAAGTATAACACAGAATACTCGCGCAAGTTATCCGATTGAGTATATCTCAAATGCTAAAATTCCGTGTGAAGCGGGTCATCCGGAAAACATCATCTTCCTGACTTATGATGCCTTTGGCGTTTTGCCTCCGGTAAGTAAGCTTACACCCGAACAGGCGATGTATCACTTCATCAGCGGATATACGGCAAAAGTAGCCGGTACCGAAGTGGGTGTTACAGAACCTCAAGCTACATTTTCTGCATGCTTTGGAGCCGCATTTCTCGTCTGGCCACCGGCTCGATACGCTGAGATGCTCGCCGAAAAAATGAAAAAGCACGGAGCAAAAGCGTGGCTGGTAAATACCGGATTAACAGGCGGAGCCTACGGCACCGGTAAACGGATTGACCTGAAGAGCACACGTGCTATCATTGACGCAATCCACTCCGGCAAACTGGACGGCGTTGAAACGGTACAGGATGATGTATTTGGAGTTCAAATTCCGAAAGCATGCCCGAACGTTTCATCTGAGATCCTTATTCCCAAAAACACTTGGGACGATCCGAGCGCTTATGACGCGCAGGCTAAAAAGCTTGGCTCTCTTTTCAACAAAAACTTTGAAAAGTATAAAGCTGACAGCAGCGTAGAGATCATTAAGGCCGGACCTAATGTTTAATTTTTGATTAAAACGAATTTCTTCGTTCAATCAGACCGGGCAGTGGATCTAGAGAGCACAGGCTAGATTTACTGCACCGGTTTTTTTATGAGAATGCTTACCTTACAACCAATACAGAAACCTTATCCGACTGTATCATATGAAATCCTTTTACGCACTGTTTGCGTTAATTCTGGTCATCTCTGTTGGCTGTAGCCCTTCTGAAAAAGAACAGGCTCAACAGGAAGAACGCCGCCGGCAAATGCAAGCACAGTTTGTACAATCAAATCAGAAGTTTGATGATCAGATAAGCATCGTTCTGGATCACTATTTTGACCTAAAGGACGCACTGGTTGAATCTGATGCTGAAACTGCCAAAGTACACTCCAACTCACTAATGAGTGAAGCAGAAAGAGTTGACCCGGAAGGGCTTAATCAGGAGAGTCTTGCCCTATGGATTTCCTATAAAGAGATTATTGAAAACGGTTCGAATGAACTCCTCAAGGAAGATGACGTGGATGACCAGCGATATCACTTTGAGTTTATTTCGGAAGCGATGATCGAAATGATAAAAACGTTTCGGCCGGTTGGGTACACCATATACCATCAAAGCTGTCCGATGGTCCGTGGCGGTTCTGCCGACTGGCTTAGCCGCGAAGAGCAGATTGCCAATCCCTATCACGGCGACCGAATGATGCGGTGCGGTGAAATTATTGAAAGAATTTGATGATTCATTTTTCCCTGAGCTAATCGCTACTTACTGCATTTCTTTTCTGTGGTTAATTACGTTAATTGATAAAAATACCTATCAATCTTTTAACGAGACAGAGTCATGGAAAAGAAAATTCTTAGCTACGAAAATGAAGAGATCAAGGTAACCTACGATCTAAAGCGCTGCATCCACGCGGCCGAATGTGTGAAGGGGCTTCCCAATGTATTTGACCCCGACAAAAACCCGTGGATTCAACCCGAGAATGACTCTGCAGAAAACATTGCCGAAACGATTGAAAAATGTCCTACCGGAGCTCTTCATTACAGCTTGAAGAAGTCTGATCGCACAGAAAAACCTTCCTCTAAAAATCGTATCAAACTCACTGCGAACGGACCGGTTTACTTTTATGGAGATTTGGAAGTTCAGGATCACGAAGGAAATACCGTGCTAGCCGATACCCGCTTTGCCCTCTGCCGGTGCGGAGCTTCCGGAAACAAACCCGCCTGCGACAATTCTCATGAAAAGATCGACTGGAAAGCAGATACAAATGCCAACAAAGAGAAAATGCCTCCAATCGAAAAGGAGAAGCATGACAAGCTGCTGATCAAACTGATGAAAAACGGTCCTGCCATCCTGGAAGGAAGTTATACCATGGAATCAGAAGAATTAGGAGAACGCACATCCGATAAAGGAGTTGCTCTTTGCCGTTGCGGCGGGTCATCCACCAAGCCTTTCTGTGACGGAACCCATAAAGAGATTGGGTTTGAGGGATGAGTTGGTTCACCGCAGAGACGCGGTGAGCGCTAAGGGTATTTATCATATTGCGTACCTAACGGCACGCTGATCATGGTGTGGTTTTCATTCCGAGTTCTACCCATATTTTGTCCCTAGCGGGACAACAGATAATCCCGAAAAATTGATAGACAAATGAGATTTCAGGAATACTAATTCCGCAGTTCTAGGAAAAATACCAACATATTTAAATGTACCCTAGCGTCTGGTAAACAAGATTCGTAACTAGGCATTGTAATAATGGTAGACATCATTATCATATTGTTTAAGACATAAGTCCACGTGCCGTTAGGTACGTAACATGGGTAGAAACACGAGGGAAATTCGACTCAAAAGTCCCGGAGGGACGACACAAAAGAGGATTTAACAATCAAAATAGAGGGAGAACAAAATGGCCAACACCTATACACAAATCCACATCCACACTATATTTGCTGTTCAAAACCGACAGAGCTTAATTCGCAACGATTGGTGTGATGATCTTTACAAATACATTACAGGAATTGTGCAAAATCATAATCACAAGGTGCTTCAAATCAACGGCATGCCGGATCATGTTCACTTACTGCTTGGATTTCGTCCTACCCAAAGCCTATCCGAATTGATGAAATATGTAAAACAAGATTCGACCAAATGGATTAATCAAAACGCATTTGTCAATGGGAGGTTTTCGTGGCAAGAAGGATATGGGGCTTTCTCACATTCACGAGCTCAGGTTCCGCAAGTGGTCAAATACATTCAGAACCAGGAAGAACATCATAAAAAGAGAAGTTTCCGAGAAGAGTATCTCGATCTTCTTGAAAAATTCGAAGTTGATTATGATGAGCGATTCATTTTTAAGCCCGTAACATGATTGTGTTTCGTACCTAACGGCACGCTGATCATGGTGTGGTTTTCATTCCGAGTTCTACCCATATTTTGTCCCTAGCGGGACAATATTAAATCCCGACAAATTAGTTGATCTATTTTTTGCACTCAATCCTCCCGTGCCGTTAGGTACGGCATATGGGTAGAAATACAAGAGAAATTTTTGATAGTAGTACCTATATCTTCTTGAGAAATTTGAGGTCGGATTTGATGAACTGTACACATTAAAATCGTCGCCTTGGCTATATTGCGTACCTAACGGCACGCTTATCATAATGTGGTTTTTATTCCGAGTTCTACCCATATTTTGTCCCTAGCGGGACAAGATTGTAATAGCAGTTTTTGTAGACATATTTAGTTGTAAGCAAAGCCACGTGCCGTTAGGTACGTAACATGGGTGGAAACACGAGAGAAATTCGCTCAAAAGTCCCGGAGGGACGACACATATAAAGAAAATTTATCCTACTCCTTAGCTCCCGTGCCGTAGATATGAAACATGACGCTGCCCGGTTGTATCTAAAACCGTTTATAATTCTTCTTATCTTCAATTTTGTTTTCAATATTACCTTATCAACTGTAATCGGGATCTTTTAAAACATACTCCATGACATCAAAATCCCTTCTCATTTCCGGCTCTATCTTCATGGCTCTTGCCGTTGCTTTTGGTGCATTTGGGGCACACATAGTTCAGGATATGCTCACACCGGAACGCTTTCAGGTCTATCAAACCGGGGTTGAATACCACTTCTACCACGCCATGGGACTTCTCTTGCTCGGTGCTGTCTCCTATCATATTCAAGACTCAAAATGGATTGGCCGGAGCGGTATCGCTTTTATAGCCGGTATCATCATCTTCTCGGGAAGCCTCTATATCCTGACACTCACGGATACCGGCTGGCTGGGTGCCGTTACTCCATTGGGCGGTGTCGCTTTTATTTTGGGATGGATATTTCTGGCAATTGGAACTGCAAAGGATACCGGATAATAAGGGGCACATTTTTTTCAATTTTGAATTTTGCCAGATACTAAACTCTTGTGCATAGATTGATGAAAACATTACCAGCTATCGGTTATCTAATAAGGAAGCCTACATTTAAAAACTGTTCAAAATCTTTTTTCTGACTACTTTATCCAAATGCCTAAAACAGTATCAATTTTATCTTGTATTACTCTGGTTCTGTGCATTTGTACAGATTTAATGGCTAAGCAGGCTCATCAAGAGGATGCCTACGTAAACGACTCACAATATTCAATACAGGCCTACAGACTCACCGAAAGTGAATCCGTTCAGATTGATGGAATCTTGAATGAATCTTTTTGGAATCTCATTCAACCCACAACAAACTTTACACAGCAGGAACCACAGGAAGGCGGTAAACCTTCTGAAAAAACTGAAATCTATGTCGCATATGATGAAACCAATTTGTACATCGCTGCAATGCTTTATGACAGTACTCCTGATCAAATCTTAGCCTATCAGAAGCGAAGAGATGAGGGGCTTGGAGCTGATGATCGATTTATGTGGATTCTGGATACCTTCAATTCCGGCCGGAAAGCTTATTTTTTTGAGACAAATCCGGCAGCATTACGTGGAGACGGACTGCTGACAGTTGGCCAGGGAACCAATCTAAATAAAGCATGGAACGGTATATGGGACGCCAAAACTCAAATAACAGACCGGGGCTGGTCTGTTGAAATTCGCATCCCTTTTAGGTCACTCGATTTTGATCCGGAAAACACGACCTGGGGCATCAACTTTCAGCGCACCGTACGAAGAGTGAATGAAGAAATTCTTTGGGCGGGGTGGAAGCGAAATCAAGGACTTTTTCGGCCTCAGAATGCAGGAACCCTAACCGGTCTCACCAGCTTGTCTCAGGGACTTGGCCTGGAAGTTAAACCATATGCCACCGGCACTCGAAATATGACACATCCTTCCGGCGAAGAACGATCCATTGACAAATCCATGGATGCAGGGTTTGATGTATCCTACAGCTTCACCCCAAGCGTTCGAGCTTCATTGACAATAAATACCGATTTTGCTGAAACAGAGGTAGATCAACGACGGGTAAACCTTACCCGTTTTCCCTTACGGTTTCCGGAACAGCGTGACTTTTTTCTTGAAGGTTCCGGAATTTTCAGTTTTGTGCCGGCCAGTGGAGTAGAACCTTTTTTCACCAGGCAAATAGGGCTCGTTGGAGGTCAACCTGTCCCCATCACCGGTGGTCTGCGAATTTTGGGAAGGGAAGGCAATACCAACATGGGACTTTATCAGATCAGAACAGGTGAAAGTGATATTAGTGCATCTGAAGACTTTACGGCTGCACGCCTTTCTCAAAATATTTTTTCGGAGAGTTCGGTCGGGCTTATCTATACCCGCAGAGGCCAGGCCGGTGACAGCTCATTTGATACAGGCCATACTTTGGGCACAGATCTGGAATTGGGAACGTCCTCATTTCTGGGAAGCAAAAACTTACAATTTCAGGCATTTTTCGTGTGGCATAACGAAGTAAACACCGGGTTTTCAAGTGATTTTTGGGATCGTACGAGCAGAGGTATTCGACTTAACTACCCGAACTTTCCTTTTTACAGCTGGGTTTCATACAGGGAATATGGCTCTTCATTTAATCCCGCTGTCGGGTTTGTGCCTCGGAACGGTTTTCGAAGGCTTCAACCAACCGCCGGATATAATTGGGTCTTTTCTGAAAATCCAGTTCTCCGATCCTGGGAGATTCAATTACGATATGAACACCTCACTAATCTCAATTTTGAACCTGAAACCATTAATACCACTTTTACACCCGTAGATATTCAGTTTGAAAGCGGAGAACAAATTGAAATAAGCGTCAACAGAAATTTTGAAAAGATCTATGAAGGCTTCGACATCTTACGAGATGGAACCGTAATTATCCTGCCAGGGAATTACAAAAACTGGGGTTTAAATGCCGAGTTTGAAACAGCCGGCTTCAGAAAAGTATCAGGAGAAATCGAGTATAGCTACGAAGGTTTCTGGACCGGTACACGGCGGAGTTTGCAACTTGAAGGAACTATTCGTCCGTATATAGGCATTAATCTTTCGGCCAACTGGTCGAGTAGCCGGGTAGAGCTTTCTGAAACATCATTTATTACCAACCTGTTTGTGGTACGCAGCAATATCGATCTAACTCCCGATATTGCCTTTACACAAATTGTTCAATATGATGATTTGAGCGATCTTCTGGGCCTCTACAATCGATTTCGATGGACTATTACTCCGGGTTCAGATCTCTTTCTGGTTTTTTCTCGAAATTGGATAGATACAGGTCGTCGTTTAGAGGCTATCGAATCTCAGGCCGCTGTAAAAATCAATTATACTTATCGATTCTGATACGCATATAGTAAAACCGATACTTCTGATTCTCTTATTGGCAGCTTGATGGCGAAGACGCTGCGAATGCCTGAATTATACAATTACTCATACTTAATTCATCAAATACTTTTATTTTAAGAGTTATTATCAATTAACAAAATCACTTTTTATCTAATTGTCATCACAAAACAGTCAAAATAGCCGGAAGAACAACCATCTACTTTTAGACAGCATCACAGCTTTAGTACTGTTTGTTGCCGTTATCGCTAGTGCTTTCTGGGTTATAGGTGATATGTCTGATGGAAATGTCACTGTTTTTCATGTATTTGTTGCCGCATCAATCACAGCCGTGGCTACCGGTTTCGGAGCTCTTCCCTTTCTGTTTGTTGAAAAGTTTGATAACAAATGGCTCGGAATTGGAAACGCGATGGCAGCCGGTCTGATGTTGGGAGCCAGCATCGGGCTGGTTTATGAAGGGTTTACCACAGATGGAGTAACATACGCCTACCTCAGGGTTATTGCGGGAGCCGTAGTTGGTGGCGTCCTGGTTTACTATTCCCAGAAATTTCTCAACAACACGGATGAAGAGTACTCCATTGGTAATGTTCAGGGTGCAGACGCCATAAAAATGCTGATGATTGTTGGAATCATGACCGTCCACTCTTTTGCCGAAGGAATTGGTGTAGGAGTTTCGTTTGGTGAAAGCAACACATTCGGCGCATTCATATCCATCGCCATTGCCATTCACAATATTCCTGAAGGCCTGGCCATAAGTTTAATTTTGATTCCAAGAGGAACAAGTGTTCGAAAAGCTGCATTTTGGAGTATTTTCAGCAGTTTACCCCAACCCATCATGGCCATTCCGGCTTTCCTGTTCGTTTTGATATTCAAAGAGTTTCTGCCTTTTGGACTGGGGTTAGCCGCGGGTGCCATGTTCTGGATGGTTTTCAGGGAATTAATCCCCGAGGCAGAGAAAGAGCTTAACCTGAAGCAGATTTATGTCATCATGTCAATTACAGCAGCGGCAATGATTTTATTTCAATTCGTCATCGAAGGTTAAAAAAATGGCACATTCACATTCTCACGATCACTCCGGAAAAACAATTTCGCGCCTCTGGTTTACATTTTTCCTGAACCTTGGGATCAGCGTCGCCCAGCTCATCGGGGGATTCATTTCCAACAGCATGGCGCTTATCTCTGATGCGGTTCACAATCTCAGCGATACCGGTTCTGTAGGTGTATCGCTCGTTGCGAGAACATTTGCGAGAAAAGATGCCACTAAGCAAATGACCTTCGGCTATAGACGAGCGGACATCATCGGGGCCTTTATCAATTTGATCATACTCGTGGCTGTCTCCCTGTTTCTGATTAAAGAAGGAGTTGAAAGATTTTTGCAACCTGAAGAAATCGACGGAAGCATCATGTTTTGGGTGGCACTGGTTGGATTAACCGGCAATGTTCTATCGGTTTTCATTCTCCATTCAGATTCAAAAAGAAGCCTGAATGTAAAAAGCACCTATGTCCATCTTATTGGGGATGCCGCGGCCTCCTTTGCCGTGATTGTGGGTGGTGTTTTGATCCTGTATTACGATCTCTTTATCATCGACCCGATCTTAACTATTGGAATCGCGATTTACATCATGTATTCCAGCTACCAAATGCTACAGGAAACCGTTTCAATACTGATGGAAGCCACACCGCAAGACATCCGGATTGATTCCATTAAAGATGAGCTGGAATCCATCTCACACGTGCTTGATGTGCATCACATTCACGTATGGAAAATTGATGAACATCAAAAAATGCTGGAGTGCCACGTTCATATTGACAAATCACATAGCAGCCGGCTGGAAGAAATTAAATCCGATATAAAAGCTTGCCTTTCCGACCGTTTTGATGTCACTCACTCCACTATAGAGTTTGAGCTGAAACCCTGTGATAGCGATACTCACCACTCCTAACGAACTGTTTGCCCATTTTAAAATTTTATTTTCTTGATAACTGATTTCAACGGATGAACATTGAATCTTTTCGTGAATATTGCCTTTCCTTTTCAGGAGTGACCGAAGAATTTCCGTTCGATGAAAATACGCTTGTGTTCAAAGTGATGGGAAAGATGTTTGCCCTTTGTGATGTGGATGATTTTGAAAGCATCAACCTGAAATGCGATCCAGTAAAAGCGATTGAGCTAAGGGAAGAATATCCGGGGCTGATACTGCCGGGCTATCATATGAACAAAAAGCACTGGAATACGGTAAGCATGCAGGGGAATTTACCGGACGATAAAATTAAAGAGTGGATCAAGGATTCGTATGATCTTGTAGTGGCAAAGCTGCCAAAACAAGACAGGGAAAAGCTCTAGAGATTGAAACAATACAGAGATGGTATTTCTCACTATTCCGTGCTTCAGTGGCAATAGTTAATCAAATATTGTCTGATAGTGAAACCACCGTGTTTTACCTCGTCGCGGTGCTCTGCTTCGGTGACAACAAAAACGCAGCTCAGCTGCACATGAATATCCTGAATCTACTTTGAATGCTGTATTGGTTACCCTCATTCAAACTCACACCGCCTCAACTTGTCCCAAAGCTTCGAACCTAACACTCTGTTCGGCGCCCGACTTTTTTAATCGCCTTTCGTTCTACAAACAGGCCACTCCTCCGGAGTGCTTCTGAAGTCAAAAACAAGTTCTTCATCTGTCGAAGATTTAGTTTCAACACCACTACACCTTGGCGCTAAATCTCCGAACTCTTTTTAAACAATACAGACATGGTGTTTCTAACTATTTCGTGCCTTTCCGTGTTTCGCTTCGCGTCAAAAGATGAGCAGTAGCGATAGTCTATCAAATGCTGTCAGGACTCACCTCGTCACGGTGCTCTGCTCCGGTGGCGACAAACCCGCAGCTCAGCTGCACATGGATATCCTTAATCTACTTTGAATGCTGTATTGATTAACCTCATTCAAACTGACACCGCCTCAACTCAGGACAAAACTCCGAATCCACCCCCTCTATTCGGCGGATATTTTTTTTAATCGCCTTTGGTTCTACAAACAGGCCACTCCTTCGGAGTGCTTCGAAGTCAAAAACAGTCTTCATCTGTCGATGATTCAGCTTCAACACCGTTACACCTGCGCTAAATCTCCGAACTCTTTTAAACAATACGACATGGTATTTCTAACTATTCCGTGCCTTTCCGTGTTTCGCTTCGCGTCAAAAGATGAGCAGTGGCGATAATCTATTAAATGCTGTCAGGACTCACCTCGTCGCGGTGCTCTGCTCCGGGGCGACAAACCCGCAGCTCAGCTGCACATGGATATCCTGAACCTACTTTGAATGCTGTATTGATTAACCTCATTCAAACTGACACCGCCTCAACTCAGAACAAACTCCAAATCCAACTCTCTGTTCGGCGCCCGACTTTTTTTCGCCTTTGGTTCTACAAACAGGCCACTCCTCCGGAGTGCTTATACTTTCAAAATTTGGTGATTTAACTATCGATGATTCAGCATCAACTTCGTTACGTCACTGCGCTAAATCTCCGAACTCTTTTTAAGCAAAACTGACCGTGGTATTTCTAACTATTCCGTGCCTTTCCGTTCTTCAGTGGCAATAATCCATCAGATGCTCTCAAGCAGACTTCGTAATCAACCCAAAAGCAATCCAAACGGTAGTTGCTACGATGATCGCGGTGGCTACAAAGGGAAGCCCAAAATAGACGGCAAAGAGCGCCCCGCCCCAGGTCGGGCCAATCATCCGGCCCAAACCCGACAGGCCCTGTGAGGCACCCATCACGGCTCCTACATTGTCTTCACTCGCCTCTTTCGAAATTAAACTGGTGATAGTCGGCGTGTTTAAACTTTTACCGAGCGCCATCAAACCGAGAAAAAGCGCCAGGGTAAACATGCTGGTTGAAAACGGTATCAGTCCGAGCCCGATCACCATCAAAATATTACCCACCATAAAAAGCTTCTCCTCGGAAAAGACATTGGTCAGCGGTTTAATCAGAAAACCCTGAACAATCACGGCTATAATCCCAATGTAGAAAAACTGAATTCCCACCTGTTCGGCGGTCATGTTGAGCTGACTCTCTGCAAAGAGCGGAAAGGCACTGTACAGACTCGATTCGCCAAACGACAAGAGAAAAAAGCCAATAACCAGCGGAATCAAATATCCGCGGGCAGATTTTCCTTTCTGATCGGCCAGTAAACGCCAGAATTGTGGAGTGAACACACTGGGCCTACGAAATACTTTCTCTCTCGGCTTGGACGTATCCACGGTTTCGGGAAGTTTGAAAAGCACCATCAGAAAACTGCAAAAAGAGAGAAAGGCCGCAAAAAATCCAGGAAGGGCATAGCGATTTTCTCCCATCCATGCAGCAAACTCAGTAAATCCGGCGTTGGCTACCATCTCTTGAAATGCAGGATGAATCAGTGCTGTTGCCGTGGCCGGACCGATCACAAAACCGATTCCAAAGGCGGCTCCAATCAAACCCATTCCGCGTGCACGGTTTTCGCTGTCTGTCACATCAGCAATATATGCCTGAGCCGTTGAAATATTTCCACCCATCATACCCGCTATAACCCGGGAAAAGAAAAGCACTCCCAGCGACTCAGCAAAACCGAATACAACATAGGCGATAACCGCACCCAGTGTACTCATCAGCATAATCGGCCGGCGGCCGATACGATCGGACCAGCTTCCCCAAATCGGTGAAAAGATAAGCTGCATAAATGAATAAACGCTGTACAGAAGTCCGATCATCACCGCGGATGCAGCAAACTCCTGTGCATAGAAAGGCAGCAGCGGTAGAATGATACCAAACCCAAGAAGGTCGATAACAACAACAAGAAAAACAGTTGCTAAAGCAGATTTATTCATGAAATGATCCGGTGTTCTAAAGACTGCTTAAGATAGGTGCTTTGAATGTACATTTCATGAAGAAGTTGAGATGAGACAATGAACTGCGAATTCATGATTTAAGACAATCCAATTTACAGTTATATCTTCACTCCCTTAGACCGAGGAAGTGGGGAACGTAGAAATGTTTTTTTTGAGTCTGATAGAAAATTGCGATCACTCGTCCCAAAAAAATTATTGTTATACCACTTTTTACATAAAAATGATGCTTATTCCGATACCTATATCAAACCCGGAAGCGGAATAAAAGAAAGACCAATCACGATCGGCGACACGATTCCTAAAAATCGGATCTCCCGTAGCTTCAACTGAGGTAACCACTGACTTTTCCCCATTAATTACATGATAGCTGGCTTTTAAAAATAGAGAGGTGAAACGGGAAAATGTCCACTCCCATTCTATGTAGGGCTTAAATTCGGTTCCCCACCCTATAAAGCTTACGTCACCAACATGAGGACCGAATTCCTCCTCGTTGGCGTCAACATCTTCCAGGTCAATTCTGCTTAATCCAAGGCCGATTTTGAAATCATGATTTTGCAATTCAGCAAACAGATAGGCCAGGTTAAATCCGAGTGAAATTCGTGATACATCGCCAAATCCTGAATAGGCCTGAAAACCAAACTCCAAAGGAAAACTATCGTAATCTGAAAGCATCCACCTTACTCCATAAGCTTGGATATTCCTACCTGAAGCTTCCTGGACATTGAATTGTGGCATGTAAATCGTCTGCAAACCCACTTTTGAATCAATAGAATGAACGGAATCAACGGTTTGTGCCTGAGTTGTTACCCAAGAAAGACAAAAGCTAATGATGAATAATAAACGCATAGTAAATGGGTCAATCGAATTGTTGTACAGTTTACTCTCCGCGTTTTCTCTTTGCCAGTCCTCTTAGAAAATTCCGCAACACCTGATCACCGCAGTTCTTGTAGTTCCGGTGAGTATCATCCCGAAAAAATGCGCTGAGCTCTGTTTTACTTATACTCAAGCCTTCACTCTCCAGAATATCTATGATATCAGTGTCTTTGAGTTTGAATGCAACCCGCAACTTTTTCAGGACAATATTATTGGTAACCGGAGTCTGTATCGGCTGAGGCGGGTGTTTATCGCTTTTACCGCGAAGATGGAAAATCACTCCATCCAGAAAGTGAGCCGTTAGTTTGTGGTCAGTATCCTTTTCAACTTCAGTACCGTCTATTTTTGTGATGGTCTCTTTATTGTCATTAAAAATTTCAGAAACCTCCTCCCTGGAAGGCTGATAGCCTGCCAGTTTTAGAAACTCGGCGATCCGGGCATCATCCAGATCTAAAATGTAGCGGATACTTTTTATGACTTCGTCGTTTCGCATGGATAGAATTGCATTAATATTTATTTGAAGTCAAAAATACAGAAAATATCATCAAGCATTAAATGATCTGGGAGTTATTGAGACTGTCAAAATATTTTCAGGGATAGAGTTTTTGTGATCGTGTTTGACCAGCTCAGCTCAGAGTGTTTCCGCCTCTTCACGTTCTCTATACCAAACAATTCTCTCTATTCGGCGGATGATGAGGTAAGATATGCCTTTTGTTCCCCGGGTTTCACCCGGGGCTATTGTTGTGGCACCCTTTCAGGGTGCTTGATGGGTATGTTTCAGTGAGGTCTGTTTTTATACCAATAGTGTCTAAAACAATTCTGAAATCAGCAACAAATGCTGATTCTGACTGTTCAGGAAAAGTTTATCTATGTTTTAATAATTAATCCTCTATTGCCCCGAACGAAGAGTATCTTAAAATCAGGCCTTTAGCCCTTCACAGGGCTGCTTATTAGGGCTAAAGCCCTTTTCCAATGTCATCAATTTAGTCCCCTGCCTGAAGACCGGGGCAATAGACTAGATCTTATTTATTGTTTAGGACGCTATTGATTTTATACCAATCCTTCAGGAGTTTTAATGGAATACAATATTAGTTCACAAAACTCTGTGAAATTGCCTAAATAACCCTCCCAACTAAAAGCATCGGGACAGGCTGTATGTCAGCGCGCAGATATTGGCTCACGTATCATTCCACCCACGAAGAGAGGGAATCGATCAGAGTTCATAATAATATAGACGCGGTGACTCTCTGAGCTGGTTTCTAACGCACATTTGTCAGAGTGATATATTTAGTCACTGTTTATCCTTCTTTTCGATTCACCGTTCATTTGCATCATTTCGCTATTTGAGTTTAATTATCGGAATACTTACCCATAATTCTCAAGCCTATGCTTAAATACAAAAGAAGATCTCGCCATCGACATATTTCAACCGGCTTGCTTATTACTTTGGAAATTTTTGCCATAGTTACCGGTGTAATGCTCGGTTTTTTGGCTAATGAGTGGAGGGAGAACAGGGCAAATAAAAAGATTGTCGAGAATGCATTATACACCATTGCCAGTGAAATGGCTTACAATCACAATCAAATCACAAGCAATTTTGGATATTTCAGCTACATTGTTGATCAAATAGACAGCCTGAGTTCCAGTAACCCTGACAGAATTGAAGAAATGTACGGTTATCAGCTTGCAGGCTGGCAGGGTGCCCAGCCGCCAATGCTTCGGTCATCAGCTTATGAAATGACAATTATGACCGGCATCATCAAGGATTTCCCTCTTGAGACTGCCAATAAATTGGCTCAAATTTATAATACCCAGTCTGTCATAGAGCGAATGGATGACAATGTGATTTCCATTTTTATCTCTGATCCACGGTTTGCAAATATTGAAAGAATCAGGCACATATTTGGAATATACACCGAAGTTTTGCCGTCAGTCATGGTAGGGTATCAAAGCAACGGTAAAGAAGTATTGGCGGATTACGGATATGAGCTGACTCTTGAAGAGGGAAGGTTGCTGAAGGCCGTTGAGCGGTATAAACAGTTCACAAATCAGTAGTATTTCCGTCTCGTCTGAACAAGAAATTGTTCAAAAAATGATATTAAGTTCCTTTTCATGAACCACCGCAATCAATCTGAATTTGTATTAGATCAACTGAATTCGATTAAATGTTGAGGTTGAGTTGAGCTCAGAGTGTTTCCGCCTCTGCACGTTTTCTTTACCAAACAGCTCTCTCTATTCAGCGGATGATGGTGATAATGAATTTCCATACCCCGGCCTGCACCCCTGACATTACCCATATATTTATAACTTTAGTGCTTTAAATGCATTGAAGGCAATATATTTTAGCGTTCATATTTGTAATGGAAAAATCAGGGTCAACCTATTCACTCATACTTTTTTTAAAAAAGCGAAAGAACCCTCCGGCCTTGATTGGTGAAGGAGTAGCATGGTTTGCATCAAAGCGCGGGAGACATCACAATATCGGCTCCCCTGGGAGCGATCGATGTTGTGTAACCGCGCGGGCAAACCAGGCCCGGAAGCAATCACCGCCCGGGAGTTTTTGATTCCTTTTGGCGGCCCAAAAGGAATAGGGGAAACAGTTTAATCTGTGGATGTACTTTATATCATTTTTAATGATTCCAGGATTATATGGGTAACGTCAGGGGTGCGCCCAGAGCTTTCGTTGTATCGCCCTTTCAGGGCTTTTGGTGAAAATGAATATCGAGGTTCCGACTTTATGCGATTTTCAGATGTGATCCCTGGCAAATCGAGTCCCGAAGGGATGACCGAGAATAGCCACGCGCGGCAGTGCGGGGTTGTTGGCAAACATACACACCAACCGCCGAATAGAGGGCTTCGCTCAGGATTCAAAAAAATTGAGGCGTAACTCTGTGAGTTTGATACTAACGAGTATTTACCCAATTCTTTTTACTTCTCTACCATAAGCTTCGCAATGCCAACAGCTTCATCGGCTGCCCGCACGGTTTCATCCAGCATATCATATGTAAGCGTATTGGCCAGGAACCAGCTTTCGAAAGGAGATGGTGGCAGATAAATACCACGCTTCAGCATCTCATGGAAGAACACCTTAAAGAATTCCTGGTTTGTTGTATTTGCTGTTGTGAAATCGGTAACAACTTCAGGAGTGAAGAAAATGCTAATCATTGAACCCACCTGATTCATGTAATAGTCCAGCTCATGCTTATTTAAAATTCTCTGCAGACGCTTCTTCAAGTATCCGGTCTTTTCCTCCAACTCAACGTATATCTCCGGATGCTTTTCCAGTGCGCTTAACTGAGCAAAACCGGCACTCATAGCTAAGGGGTTGCCGGAAAGTGTACCGGCCTGATAGACATCCCCGACCGGAGCAACTACATCCATAATCTCTTTTTTACCGCCAAATGCTCCTACCGGAAGTCCGCCACCAATAATTTTTCCAAAGGTGACCAGGTCAGCCCACACATCATAGCGCTCCTGCGCACCACCGCGGGCTAAGCGAAAACCTGTCATCACTTCGTCAAAAATGAGTACTGTATCGTGCTTATCACACAGTTCTCTAAGTCCTTCCAAAAATCCGGGCTGAGGCGGAATACATCCCATATTCCCGGCAACGGGTTCCACAATAATTGCGGCAACCTTCCCTTTATTCTTTTTCAGGAGTTTCTCAACACTGTCCAGATCGTTGTAATTGGCATTGAGTGTATCCTTTGCCGTTCCCTCCGTTACGCCGGGGCTGCTTGGTTTTCCGAGGGTAAGTGCACCGCTTCCGGCTTTGATCAGAAATGAGTCGCCATGACCGTGATAGTTTCCTTCAAACTTGATAATCTTATCCTTCCCGGTATATCCGCGAGCCACCCGTACCGCGCTCATACATGCTTCGGTTCCGGAGTTCACCATACGCACACGATCCACATTCGGAACCATTCGGCGGACCAGTTCAGCCATTTTGATCTCAATCTCTGTCGGAGCACCAAATGATGTAGAGTTAAAAGATGCATCCTGAACGGCCTTGATAACGGGCGGATAGGCGTGTCCCAAAATCATCGGGCCCCACGAGCCTACATAATCGATATATTCATTTTCATCCTCATCGGTAATGATCGATCCCTTCGCCTTCTTGAAGAAAACCGGAATACCACCCACCGATTTAAATGCCCGCGCCGGAGAATTTACCCCGCCCGGTATAAATTCCTGTGCCTGTTTAAAGAGAAATTCGCTTTTGTTCAGTAGCATAAATATGCAGTCTTTGTATTATTTAAATTGATTGTCAAAAGCTCCCCTCTTGAGAGGGGAAAAGTGAAAGTAAAGAGGCAAAGCCTGCTTTACTGATCGAGGGGTGTGTTCGGGATATTGTAGAAAATTCAGATTCTATTCAAAAAAATACACTTATCATTAACACACCCCTAAATCCCCTCTCAAGAGGGGACTAAATTCTTATTTAGTCACTCATATTCTGCAGTGCCGCAATCCGGTCTTCCAGCGGCGGGTGAGTCATAAACAGTGCCTTAAACCCGCTCTTCTTACCGCCTGTAATTCCGAACGCCTGCATCGATTCTGGAAGCTGGTTTGGTACCTGAGACTCCGCCTTCAGTCGCTGCAGTGCGCCAATCATACCCTGACGGCTGCCAAATCTCGCGCCGGCCTCATCGGCATGAAACTCGCGTCGGCGTGAGAACCAGAATACGATGGTGGAAGCCAGAATTGCCAATACAATTTCTGCGGCAATGGTTGTTACAAAATATCCGATTCCCAGTCCACGCTCATTCTTCAGAACCACGCGGTCTACAACAAACCCGATCACACGGGCAAGGAACATCACAAAAGTGTTCACCACACCCTGAATCAGGGCAAGGGTAATCATATCGCCGTTGGCAACGTGACCCACTTCATGACCCAATACCGCCTCAATTTCAGCCTGATCAAAACGCTGCATCATTCCGCTGCTTACCGCAACCAGTGCCTTATTTCGATTGGCACCGGTAGCAAAAGCATTTGCCTGCTGTGCTTCAAAAATACCTACTTCAGGCATCCCGATTCCGGCATCTTTCGCCTGCTTCTCAATGGTTCGAACCAACCACTCCTCACGAGAGTTTTGCGGCTTGTCGATGAGCTTAATCTTCATCGTCCACTTGGCAATCTTCTTGGAGAGAAGCAGTGAGATAAAGGATCCCGCCATTCCAAAAACAAAACAGAAAATCAGTAGTGCCTGAAGATTCAGGTTTGTGCCGGTTTCATCCAGATAGGATCCCACACCCAAAATTGAAAGGGTAATACTGGCCACAATAATAATCGCCAGGTTGGTTGCAAGAAATAAAAGTACTCGTTTCATTTTTAAAGTTTAATTACTTGGTTTGTTTACAATATTCTTTTAAAAAGTCCCCTCTGGAGAGGGGATTTAGGGGTGTGTTTAGAATTTTAGCAAAAAATCGTAATGTGTAGTTTTACCCCCAATACGTTAACACACCCCTCGTCAAACCGAATCGCACTTTGTGCTTTCGTTTTGACATTTCCCCTCTCAAGAGGGGAAGCCATTTACTTCTTCAAAATCAGTTTTGCAGCATCTTTGGCGAAGTAGGTTGCGATCAGGTCGGCGCCGGCTCGTTTGAAGCCGATCAGTGCCTCCATCATTGCCTCTTCCTCATTGATCCAGCCTTTTTCTGCCGCAGCCTTGATCATGGCATATTCACCGGAAACGTTATAGACCGATACCGGCAGATTCACGACCTCTTTTACGGCCCGAACCACATCCAGGTATGGAATGCCCGGTTTTACCATGATGATATCTGCACCTTCCTGCTCGTCTGTAATTGCTTCTTTCACAGCTTCAGTAACGTTTGAGGGATCCATTTGGTACGTCTTTTTATCCCCAAACCCGGGCGCCGAATCGAGTGCATCACGGAATGGTCCGTAGTAGCTTGAGGCGTACTTGGCACTGTATGCCATAATTCCCGTATTGGGGAAACCGGCCTCTTCCAGCGCTTCGCGCATCAGCAAAATTCGTCCGTCCATCATATCCGATGGAGCCACAAAATCGGCGCCGGCTTCGGCATGACTCACCGCCATTTTCGCCAGGATGTCCACGCTCTCATCGTTCAGAATTTTACCCTCTTTCACAACGCCATCGTGTCCGTAACTGGAATATGGATCCATTGCCACATCGGTCATGACCACCATCTCCGGAAACTGCTCCTTAATGGTTCGTACCGATTTCTGCATCAGTCCGTTTGGATCAAGAGCTTCCGAGCCCTCGTTATCTTTCTTTTCTTCCGGTACCTTGGCAAACAGAAGAACCGCGGGAATTCCTAATTGTTGTATTTCCTCGATTTCTTTTAAAAGCAGATCGAGAGTATACCTGTAATAATCCGGCATGGATGGAATCTCCACCTTCTCGTTTTTTCCCTCCATCACAAATAGAGGCGCGATAAAATCATTTACCGACAGATGGTTTTCCGCTACCATTCGACGCACATTACCCGAACTGCGAAGTCGCCGGGGTCTGGAATAGGGAAACTCTGAATAACTCATAGATAAACTGTTAATAGGTTGTTGTCATCGTAGATGGAACGGCAATGGTTAAATCTGCAGCCTGCAGCTGTAGCTTGATCCACGCTTCTCACATCATCCACCACGATCGTATTGATTGTTAAAACTCTTAGTTCAGGACGGTCTCGTTTCACATACCAGACAATTCCTTCATAATCGTTGGAGTGATACGAGCCGTTCAAATGAAAGATTCGGCTATTTTCTTCAAGGTTTGTCAAAATAAAATGAGCCATCGTAGCATCTTTAACAGCCTGCGCATAAACGATATTCATTCCGCCGTGTCCCTGCGCCATCTCCAGCATGTTTTGATAACCCGGAAGATCCGTGTCCACCTCAACGGGCAGCGGCATCATCCACTGCTTGGCTTCCGCTGATAGTTCATCCAGCACTTCAAGCCCACCACCGTAGACCGCAGACGCATAACGCCTCGGGATATTTGTGGCGATCAATTTCCAGATCGTTCTCTTTAGCAAATTCAAGAACCGGTTTGTAATCGGTACTGTAGTTATTCCAAAGCCGGGCCTCATTTTCAAAGCTGGACTGACTGATTAAACCTTCAAAATATTCATCAATGAGCAGCTGCTGATCTGCCTCAAACATCTCCATTCCTACCAACGTTGATCGCGATGTATCTGAAGCCAAATCCTGCAGCAGTTCAATTTGCAGCCAGTGAGCAATGGTATTGTTGTGCAGCTCACCAAAAAATACCAGGTCACTGTTGGTCGACTGTACTTTCAGGCTCTGATAAGAGACGACATTCCCGTTTTTATTATAGATCAAATAGGCCGGTTTATCTGCATCGGGAGTAAAGCCGCTCCACAAAATCAGTAAAAAAAGAGCCAATACCATCTTTAAAATGTTCGCCATCTCGATTTTTTGTCATTAGATATAACCCGCCATATCAGTACAGCGGGCTTTAAAAATAGTCAGAAATCATGAAGTGGTTGTAAAGAATCAGGGAGCCTGCATCAGCATCTCTTCGCGTATAGCCTGAAACTCGTCCCCCTCTTCCCAGCTCATCATCTCATCGGCGTTCAGAATGTGGAAGCTTGATCGAAAGAATAATCGCACGTCCTTCTCCATACCTGAAAGGTCCCAATACTCGTTGATTTCATCGCCGACCGAGTGATAGTTCACGGCGCTGAGGCTATCCACCGTTTCGATGAAATCTTCAGGTTTGTTCACATAGTCACGGCCCGGATTCGGGAATATAGCCGGAATACCAACTCGTGCCAGTGAGAAGTGATCAGACCGATAGAAGAAACCCTGACCCGGATTTGGATCCGGTTTCACCACACGTCCTTCTTGATCCGCATATTGCCGGATAACATCCGTAATTGTGTTTCTTCCATAACCTACCAAAACCACATCCTCGGTTTCGCCATACACCTGCATGCCGTCCATGTTAATGTTGGCGGTTATTTTGCCGGGGTGAATAGTCGGATTTTGTGACCAATAGAGCGAACCCAAAAGTCCCATCTCTTCAGCACCAACAAAAAGGAACAATGCACTTCGGCGCATTTCCGGCTCCAGTTGCTTGTATGCATTTGCCATCTCAAGCACCGCACTTATTCCGGCCGCGTTATCCAGAGCGCCATTGTTGATAGAGTCGCCATCCACCGGAGTTGTAACTCCAAGATGATCGTAATGCGCGGTAAAGACCACATACTCATCCATTAAATCCGGATCACTTCCCCTGATTTGCCCCAGTACATTTCGGGTGGACATATCACTGTAGGTTGCGTTCAGTGTCAGATCAAGCGTAACACCTTCCAGCGGCATTGGCTCAAAATTCCGGTTTTCTGCCGCTTCCAGCATCTCCTCCAGATTCAGCCCGGCAAGATCAAAAAGATTCTCGCTATGCTCTTCTGTCAGCCATCCGTTAAACTCCGGTTTTGTACCGGCGTCGTCATCACCCTTCAGTGAAAAACGCTCACGGCCCCAGCTGTTCTCAATAACAGACCATCCATAACCGGCTGTTGGGGTAGTGTGGATGATAATCGCACCCAGTGCGCCCATCTCTTCCGCTTTTTCAAACTTATAGCTCCAGCGACCGTAGTAGAGACGGGAATCGCCCTCAAAAATTTCAGGATCGTTTGAAGGGTCACTGTTTTTAAATACCAGCACCTTCCCTTCTACATCAGCGCCCTTATAATCATCCCAGTCAAATTCCGGAGCCTGAATGCCGTAACCTACATAAAGTAACTCCGCATTTCTCAATTGAACACGTTCCGCTTCGTTGCTCGGCCAGGCCATAAAATCCGTTCTGTATCCCAATTGTTCTGCAACCTGTCCGTTTGAACGGATATTCATTGCGGCTGAAGAACCGTCTATCTGTTGACCCAGCAGTGGAATTTGCTGAACATATGAGCCGTCGTCCATCCCCGGCTCAACACCCATCTGCTCCATCGTTTCAACCAGATAATCCACCGTTAAATCTTCACCCTCTGTTGCGGGTGCACGGCCTTCAAATTCATCGGATGAGATCACTTCAATATGGCTCATCAAAGATTCAGCTGTGATAGAATTCGCAGCCTGCTCCACGGGTGGCTGACCACAAGAAGCGGCCAGAAATAAAAATAGCGGTGATAAAAAAAGTAGAATCCTGTTCATGATGTTATATAGTTTGTTTAGTATGGTGCGTGAATATCTTACTGTAAATGATTAAGTAACAAGTCTCCCTTTGAAAGGAGAATTAGAGGTATGAACACCCCTCATCCCGACAAAAATGCAGTCGGGACACTCCCCTCAAGGGGAGAATCTTTTGATCGTTAACTAAATCCTGATAAAACGATCTATCATGAATTAACGACCTATTCGGAGTTTTTCTCCATCATTAAATGTAGGATTTTAAACAGTGACTTAACAATTCACTGAATTGATTTTTCTACTGCTCCCTTTTTTCGTATGATTTGATTGATATGATAAATTACTACGACCATAAAACTATTCTTATTACCGGAGCGGCCAGCGGCATCGGTAAACGATTTGCCGAAAAAGTTGCTGATATTGCCGATGTAAAGCTCATTCTCTGGGATCGTAATCCGGACGATCTTCATAAACTTAAAAATGAAATTAAAGACCGGGCTGAGGTCCACGTTACCGGGATTGATGTAACAGACAGAAATCTTATTCAACTCGAGGCAGATCATTTTATCAAAGAAAATCTGGTTCCGGATATCATTATCAACTGCGCCGGGATTGTAGTTGGCAAGATGTTTCATGAACACTCCTTTTCTGAAATTGAAAAATCGATTCAGATCAACACAACCGGCAGCATGTGGGTAACACGGGCTTTTTTAAATGAGATGATTGAGCGCGGGTCGGGTCAAATCGTAAATCTTGCGTCCGCCTCAGGCTATATCGGAAATCCCAGGATGAGTGTGTATGCCGCCAGTAAGTGGGCCGTGATCGGCTGGAGTGAATCACTTCGTCTTGAGATGGAAAAGCTGAATACCGGTGTGGGCGTTACGGCAGTCATTCCCAGCTACATCAAAACAGGCATGTTTGATGGCGTGAAAGCCCCAATACTAGTTCCTCTTTTAGAGACAGATGAGATTGTTGACTTGATGCTAAAAGGAATTGCTGCAGGCAAACGATCCATTCAGGCACCGTTTATGGTAAAATTGGTGCCATTGATAAAAGCACTTTTACCTTATAAACTATTTGATTGGGTAGCCGGCAATCTGCTGGGTGTTTATAAGTCTATGGAATCATTTGAAGGGAGAACGCCTAAATCAAAAAAGTCATGACTATTCAAAAACTGGTAGAACATCAAAAAAAGACTTTTCAGCAGGGTGAGATCAGTTCTCTGAGCAAGAGAAAAGAGTCTCTGCTAACTCTAAAAAAATTGCTTCAGGAGAACGAACAGGAAATATGCGCGGCTATTCATGAAGATTTTGGCAAGCCCTATTCCGAAGCTTACACATCCGAAATCGCTACCATACTTCACGAAATTGATCACCATCTAAAACATATCGATAAATGGGTAAAGCCCGATCAGGTCGGCAACTCGATATTCACCTTTCCATCCAGAAATACAGTCTATAAAAAGCCCTTCGGTACGGTTTTGATTATAGGAGCGTGGAACTACCCGATTCATCTGACGTTCCAGCCTTTGGTCGGAGCACTTTCGGCCGGTAACAACGCTATTCTAAAACCTTCTGAACTGGCTGTACAGACATCAGCACTGATTAAAGATCTGGTTGAGCAATATTTTTCTCCATCCGTTCTGGCCGTTGTTGAAGGTGCCGTTGAAGAGACTCAGGAACTTTTATCTCAACCGTTTGACAAGATTTTTTTTACCGGAAGTACCCGTGTAGGGAAAATAGTAATGAAGGCCGCTGCAGAACAGCTGATTCCGGTTACCTTAGAACTCGGCGGAAAAAGTCCGGCTATTGTTCATTCCGATGCCAATATCGAAATAGCCGCTAAACGCATTTGGTGGGGAAAAACCATGAATGCCGGCCAAATTTGTGTGGCACCCGACTATGTATTGATTCATCAGTCAGTCAAAGACGAGTTTGTGGAGATGGGCCAGCAAGTTCTCTCACAGTTTTACAGTAATGATTACATCACCGGCGAAAATTATACGCAGATTATAAACCACGATCATTTTGACCGGCTCGAAAATCTGCTTGAGCAGAGTGATGTTATCCATGGTGGGATGACCAACCGAGAGACCAGATTTATCGAACCAACCATGATTCAGGCCGATTGGGACTCTGTTATTATGGAAGAGGAAATTTTTGGACCGCTTCTGCCGATACTCACTTACGAAAGTCTGGACGAAGCTAAAGCCAAGCTAATTGAAAGGAATTCACCCTTGGCCCTCTACCTTTTTACAGACAGCTCTGATGTAGAATCGGAAATTATTGAAGATGTACCTTTTGGCGGAGGTTGCATCAATGAAACCATCAGTCATTTGACCAACCCAAACTTACCGTTTGGCGGAGTGGGCCACAGCGGTATGGGCGCCTATCACGGAAAGTATAGTTTTGACTGCTTTACCCGGCTCCAGTCTGTTCTGAAAAAGCCTGTCTGGCCTGATCCGGATTTTCGTTATCCGCCCATTGACACCGACAAGTTAAAATGGCTCAAAAAGCTTCTGAAATAATGAATTCAGAACCTAAAAAGACGTTTAAGGCGTTGGTTGCAGAAAAATCGGGAAACACCTACATCCAATCTGTAAAAGAGAAAACCATTTCTGATCTCCCTGATCATGATGTATTGGTTAAGGTTCACTACTCATCACTCAACTACAAAGATGCGCTATCCGCAACCGGTAATAAGGGAGTTACTAAAGAGTATCCCTTTACACCGGGAATCGACGCTGCAGGCGTGGTAGAAAAAAGCAGTGACGATCGCTTTAAAAGTGGCGACAAGGTAATCGTAACCAGTTACGATCTTGGTATGAATACCCCCGGCGGGTTTGGTCAGTATATTTCTGTTCCGGGCGATTGGATTGTACCTCTTCCTTCCGGTTTAAGCATTAAAGAAAGTATGATGATCGGTACTTCCGGACTGACGGCCGCCATCGGAGTAGAAAAAATCATCAAGCAGCAAATTGGGCCTATGGATGGCAGCGTATTGGTTACGGGAGCAACCGGAGGTGTTGGATCTTTCGCAGTCGGTTTGTTGAGTCAGCTCGGTTACAAGGTAATAGCGGCAACGGGTAAAATGAATCAAACCGATTTTTTAAAATCACTCGGAGCAGCTGAGATTATACACCGGGATAAAGTCACAGACATTCCGGATAAACCGCTGTTATCGGGGAGATGGATTGCAGCACTTGATACCGTAGGTGGAGAGATGCTCGATGCCGTCATTCGTCAAACGGAGCACAATGGAGTCGTTGCCTGCTGCGGGAATGTACTTGGTCACGAGCTGCACACAAACGTTTTACCTTTTATTCTTCGCGGAGTCTCGTTGATGGGGATTGATTCCGGAATTGCCTTAATGACCGACAGGATGAGAATTTGGAAACTACTCGCTGAAGAGTGGAAGCCCAAATTTTTACACAAAATACACAGAGAGACAGATCTCAAAAATCTTCCCAACGAGATACAGCAAATCCTGCAGGGAAATCAGGTCGGGAAAGTTTTAGTTAACGTGAATTCGAGATAAAGTCATTGAATTTGGCAACATAAGAAGTCCCCTCATTTCCAAGGAGTGGCTCCGAGCGAAGCGATTATAGCCTTTTTCATTGAGATCCCTCCATGCGTTCGCTACGCCTGCCTTTGCTAAAGCTTCGGCAGACAGGCTTCTTAGTCGGGACGACATGGCACTGGGTAAAGCAGCAGCGGGCCTGTCCTTTGTAGCCTCGGCGCAGAAAGCTGTATATGGATAAAAGGTTGAGAGCTGCCCGCTGCCTTTTCCCATGTGAAGCCTGTCATTCCGACCGTAAATCCGTGTTTTTCGGATTGAAGTGGAGGAATCTCCGGAAAACTATCTAAAATTTACTTAGGTCATGATCTAAAATAAATTTGTGTACACTCGGTAGCTTAACAAAGGGGGATTGAGGGGGATGTTCATGAAAATCCCTTTGACACTCCTCTTACTTTCGTTTCACGTGTCTCTGTCGCTCGGAGCCCCTTATTAGGGGAGAATTTTTCATCAGTTATTTTATCCCAAAACCAACCTAAATCAGCTTGCCTGACTAAACACCTTGGCAGACTTTGCTCCACCTTTTTTCACAGCTTTTTTCAACGGGTTTAACATATCATCCGCTTTGATTGGTTTAACGAGATAGTCGGCATTACCTAACTTCTTGGCGCTTTTAATCAGATCACTTTCGGCACTTCCGGATAGAAAAATAATCGGTATATCAGAAAAACGCCGAATCTCTTCACTTGCGTCCAAACCGCTCATTCCTCCTTTCAGTGAGATATCCATCACTATTACATCAGGCTTTAACTGCCTTGCCATATCGATGGCCTGTTTGCCTGACTGAGCCTTGCCTATCACCGTATAACCCAGTTTTTCTATAATCCTGGATTCAACCAGTGAAAGCAGCATATCGTCTTCCACTACTATAACTGAACCTTTTGACATATTTTTTTTCATGACCGAGCTGAATTGATTTACTACTGAATCAATATATTAAATTTATATAATATTAAAAAATCTTAATATTCAGATGGCCGGACTCTATGTTGATTCATGCAGGTAATGAAAATAGTACCGCAATATTTTACCCCGGTTGATCTGGTGCACCTGAGGTTACAATAGAAACGTATTGATGATCACATCATCGAACTTGCTTACCCCTAGGGGCTTAATCACACTAAAACCTGCCCTAAGGACAGTCAACGAAAGATTTTTTATAAATCATGGCACAGTTAATTGATCCACAATCGAATGCCATCCCATAAACTTCTGTTTAACTGCATATGAAAAACAAAATTTTAATTTCGCTTTTATTCGTACTTCTCGGTGGCTGCACAACCATTGAGATATCTGAGTCAGACGCCTTTGACCCTCATGTCACCATTTCAGCTGATCAGTTTCCCATACACAGTTACACACTCCATGACCTGAATATTGAAACGGTGGATGGCGAAACACTTGACGCCTGGTTTTTGGAGCGCGAGGGCGCCGACAAAACCGTAATCTACTACGGCGGAAATGGATTCTTAATGATGAAATCGCGTCCACTCATTGATGCATACGCTGATGTACCTGTCCACCTGCTGATGATCGACTATCGTGGATATGGACGCAGCAGTGGAGAACCAACTGTAGATGGTGTAAAAACAGATGTAAGAGCAGCCTACAACCTGGCCAAAAACGATCTCCCTGTTGAATCGGGCCCCATCTACGTTCATGGTCATTCGATGGGCTCTTTTCTGGCCGCTTACATTGCAGACAATGAAGATGTTGCCGGCTACATCCTGGAGAGCCCCATCACAGATGTTGACAGCTGGACAAAACGTCTTGTTCCCGGATTGCTGCGCCCCTTCGTAAGTTTTGATATTGATGATTCAATTAAAGCCCAGAACAATATTGAACCTGTAAAACGAATTATCGAACCTCTTTTAATTATCGGGGGTGAACAGGATGAAATCACTCCTTTTGGAATGGCGGAGGAGCTTCACGAAAAATCGTCTTCCGATATAAAACGTTTGGTAAAAATTCCAAACGGCAACCACAACGACCTTCCTGATTCAGAAGTTTACAGAGATGCACTGATTGAGTTTTTTGGAGATAAATAACTCATAATCTTATTCATAGAAAGTCAGTTAATCATGAAGTTCAGCTCATATTTCCATTGGATTGGCTCCGACGAAGCGACCTGAAGTATTTCGTATTGTTTAAATTCATGAGTAAATACACTTCGTATCGAAGTCGAATCCTCGGGCCTGGTTACAGAACTTTTATATTCGATAAGCAAAAAATTACTGAAGTAGCGGTTTAATATTTGCAACCACCCTTTAAATACCCCTCCTTGAAAAAGGAGGGGACTTTTGGAGCATTTCATTAAAGATTCTTATGTCGAACTCAAATTTTAAATAAAAAAAGGGAAACACGAGTTAACGCATTTCCCTTATCTAAAGATTTGAAACTAAAAGTTACATTTCTCCTTGCTGCGCGTCGGCAGGTATCCAGTCCATAATTACGTCCTCATTATCCTGCATCCATTGTCTGGCAACTACTTCATTATCCTCATCAGATTCATTAATCGTAACCATCAGGTCAGCCAGCTCAGCATCTGTGAGCTCCATATTTGCGAGAAAGTTGGCCAGTTCCGGCTTATCCATTGAGAGATCTTTTCGACCCATGATATGAATTTGTCCGGTTCCCCATAGTTCCTTGTCTTCATCCTGTTCAAGGAATTTCAGGTCGAAACGACCAAATTTCCAATGCGGCTTCCATCCTGTAACTACAATCCACTCTTCATCTTCATAAGCGCGTTGCAGAGCAGACGTCATGGCCGGTCCGCTCGACTGAACGAGTTCATAGTCCAGGTTATACTCTTCGATCACATTTTTGGTGGTCTTCATCACTCCGGCACCTGCATCAATTCCGGTGATTTCTCCGTCAAATTGATCCCGTACGCTATTCAGTTGTGATATACTGTCAATTTCAACGTATTCGGGAACGACTAATCCACTTTGCGTACCTTCGTACACTACGCCAAGATCTACAATGTCGTCCTTAAACTGATCGTAATAATCGGCATGAAGAACAGGCAGCCATGTTTCCATGAATGCATCCGAGTCGCCCTGTGCAATGGCAGTGTAAGCCGGGCCAACATCCGCTGAAGTAATCTCAACTTCGTAACCCATTTTATCTTCCAATACCACTTTGGCAAGATTGGTATAAGCAATCCCTTCCGCCCAGTTTACATAGACAAGATCCGCTGATTTTTCATTTTGCTCTTGGGCACATCCTGTGATAAGCCCTATCGCCAGGACAAAAACGCCCAGCTTCGATAACATATTCAATATTCTACTGTTTGATACCATGATTTTATCTGTTTGCTTAGTGTTCTTGTTCTGTTCGTATTGCTTTATACTTTTCGCTTAAATAATTACTGTGTTGCAGCACCCAGAGATTGAGTTACCCTATCCAGGTATACTGCCAGAATAACAATGGCCAAACCGCCTTCAAATCCGAGCCCAATATCAAGCTGCTGAAGACCCGTTACCACCGGCTGGCCTAAACCGCCCGCGCCAATCAACGCGGCAATCACCACCATGGAGAGCGCAAGCATAATGGTTTGATTCACTCCCGCAAGAATTGTAGGCAGTGCTACCGGCAGTTCCACTTTGAATAACATCTGTTTCGAATCGGAACCAAAAGCGAGAGCTGCCTCTTTGATCTCTTCCGGAACCTGACGAATTCCAAGATTGGTCAGCCGTACCGCAGGTGGCATAGCAAAAATCAATGTTGCAATAATCCCCGGAACCTCACCCAGTCCGAAAAACAGTACCGCGGGAATCAAATAGACAAAAGCCGGCATGGTCTGCATGAAATCCAGGACCGGCCTGACCACATTTTCCACGGTCGTACTTTTCGAGGCCCATATCCCGGTGGGTATTCCAATTAGCAATGCAATGAAAACAGCCGTTATGATCAAAGCCAGGGTTTCCATGGTGCCGTCCCACATATTCATTCCTTCAATAACGATCAGTCCCAAAACGGTGAATATTCCAACTCCCTTGCCGGATACATACCAGGCAATACCGGCCAGAATAACCGTCATTATAATTGGATGTGGAAACAACAATACATTCTCAATTCCCACTAAAAAAGCCTTGACGGTAATGGTAACCAGGTCAAAAAAACCACCCAGGTTGTCCGTCAGCCAGTTAATTAAAAATTCAAAAAAACTTCCAACAGGTATATCAAACATAGTTCTTAGTTACTCAATTGATATTTATTCTCATTTTCTTCTGATTGGACAGAGCCATTCTCATTCAGTTCAGCAAGAATTGTGGCTCTATCTACAATACCCAGCAATTTTCCGTCTTCATTTATGACGGCAATCGGGTATTTGGATTGAATAGATTTGGTTAATAGGGCGTTTATCGGTGTATCAGGCCCTGCCACCTCAATATCGGCATTGATAATATCCGACAGGTCTTTCCCGTCATTTTCCTTCAGTTCAACGGCATCATCAATGGTCACAATTCCTTTCAAATTTCTTTTCTCATCAACCACATAGGTTGTTGAAACACCGGTCTTTTCCATTTTGCGTATTGCAACTGAAGGACCGTCTTTCGAAGCCTGTATAGTCGGTGCCTTCCGCATAATGGCGTTTGCCGTAATAATCTTCGTTCGATCTACATTTTGCACAAATGCTTTCACATAATCATTGGCAGGATTTGTCAGAATTTCTTCCGGAGTTCCCACCTGCACCACGTAACCATCCTTCATGATGGCTATCCGATCGCCAATTTTCAGGGCCTCATCCAGATCGTGTGTAATAAATACAACGGTTTTATTTACTTCAGCCTGAAGCTCGAGCAGTTCGTCCTGCATATCGGCGCGAATAAGTGGATCCAAAGCGCTGAATGCCTCGTCCATGAGCAGTATTTCCGGATCGTTTGCCAATGCCCTTGCCAGTCCAACACGCTGCTGCATTCCGCCGCTGAGCTCACTCGGTTTTTGTTCTTCGTAACCTTGTAAGCCTACTTTTTCCAACGCTTCGTAAGCCTTTTTGCTACGTTCCTCTTTGGGCATTCCACTAATCTCCAGTCCGTATTCCACATTATTTGCCACAGTTCGATGCGGGAAAAGCCCAAAATTCTGAAACACCATCGACATTTTTTTTCGGCGCATTTCCAACAAGCGCTCCTTGCTAACTTTCGTAACATCTTCATCTCCAATGATGATGGTCCCCTTGGTAGGTTCGATAAGTCGGTTCAAGCAGCGAAGCACGGTAGATTTCCCACTTCCGGAAAGCCCCATGATTACGAACATCTCTTTTTCCTTAACCTCAAAACTGGCATTATTTACGCCAATCGTATTACCTGTTTCGTCAAGAATTTCATCTTTAGACTTTCCCTCTTCTATGAGAGGAAGAGCCTTTTTGGGATTTTTACCAAAGATTTTAAAAAGATTTTTTACTGTAATCTCTGCCATTTCTGATTCGTTATTCAAAGTTAAATTTCAGAATAATTCACTATTCCGGTGATTGTTGTGCACGGGATTGAGATCAGGACGGGTATAGATTCTAACAGATCGAATTCTGTTCTGACAAAACATACAAACAGCTTTTTCGTCTGATAAAGCATTTTACAATTTTGTCTAACCGCGAATTTTCAATTGGTTACGCTTATATATCTATCGATTAATAAGCCCGGCAAAAGGCGAGGGAAGAAGAATAAAACATTGAATTAAGCACCTTGAACACACCATCCCTTCTTGGCGATATATAAGTAATTAAACCTCAATCACTTATACAAACGAATTGCCGGAAGTGATAGTTCGACACTGGATGGGGCTAATTATCAAGAAGAAGTTTTATAGATTCGGTAATAGATTTCATTTTTTCTTCTTTAATGTTACCAATTTTGTAGAGAATTAGATTTTTGGAGCAAGTAAATAGTTTGTTCGGCCGAATATTACTTTGTTTGTTCAATTTGCCGCTTTTAAAATCAGTTTCGAAAAGCTTTACTGCAAATTCATCCCGAATCAATTTGCTTGTAATTTGGGCTAATAATAAATCATCGCCTTCAAAATTTTGAACTACGAGTGCCGGGCGGCGTTTAGAGCGAGAAAGATCAGAAAACGGAAAGGGAACAACCACCACATCTCCTTTTACAAATCGCTCCACGCCTCATCCTCTTCGGGTTTATTCCAGTCTGTGGCAAGTGAAGATTCACTAACAAGGGTTATTCCCAATTCTTCACCACGCTGTTTAGATTTTAGAAATTGCACAAAATCTATTACTTCCTGCAGCTTATCATCAGAAAGTTCTTTGATCTCTTTAATTAATAAATCTCTATTACTCATACTGATTTATTTTGTGTTCGGATACCTTTAAATAACGAAAATTGCGTGTTGAATGCTACTTGTCATTCTATTATGCTTCTAAAATAGTATATCCAAGTTTAACAGCTTCACGACAAATTTTGTTGATGTCTTTAACAAAATGTTTAAAAAAGCTTAGGCCTTCAGCTCCCTTTTCTATCAATTCTTCAGAATGATAAATCTTTCCTTTTTTGCCCTCAGGATATTTTAAGGCTTGATAGAACTGATCTGTAGAAACAGAGGACTTCTTGAAAAATGAAGAAGTGCATGGGGCAAACAGTAAATTTAATTGCACCCTTGTTTACAACAAAAAAAGCCAAGCTATTGACTGGCAATAACCTGGCTTTACTCGAGTGTGGGATCGGGCGGAATCGAAACGCCGACACACCCCATGACGAGTTAAGAATCACACTTAATTCGCGTATCGCGATTCGCGATTTGCAAATTGAAAATTCATTAGTATTTTAAATCAAAAAATGAAACAACACACCGGCATGAGGCCGCACGACTTGGTCATACTCTGTGCAATTCTTCTTCAGGAAGAGGAGGACTGGTATATGAAGGACCTTGCTCATCAATTAAAACTGAGCCAATCTGAAATCAGTGAGTCATTGCATAGATCAATGCAGGTTGGCCTCATAGGGCCAGAGAAGAGACGTGTGCAAAAGCTCAATCTTATAGAGTTTATTCAGCACGGACTAAAGTATACGTTTCCGGCAATTCCGGGAACACTGGAAAGAGGCATCCCTACAGCTATATCTGCCGAACCTTTAGCAAATGAGTTAAACTCGTCTATTGAATATGTTTGGCCTTTGCCCGGAGGGGAAATGAACGGTGTTTCACTTCTTCCGTTGTATTCAAAGCTGCCTAAAGTATGTATTGAGTGGAAGGCTCTTTATCGCATCGTTTCATTAGTTGACACTTTGCGAATGAACCAAAATGCTCGTGAAATAGAAGTAGCCTTAGACCTATTGAAGCAAGAGCTCGATATATGAAGCCAGTCTCAGAAAACATTCTCATTGAAGCAGCAAAGACATTAAAACCATTACTTGAGGAGATCGCTTTTGTTGGTGGAGGAATTCTTCCAACCTACTTACCAAAAGGCTTTGACTCTGTTATACGAGTTACTTACGACCTTGACGTTGTTATAAAGCTTGCTCATTACGGTAAGCTTGAGAAGCTTAATAAGAGATTAAAAGACTTGGGATTTTATCCCGACAGAGAGAGTACAGTTATTTGCAGGTATACGGACAAACATATCTTGCTCGACGTAATGCCAACCGATAGTGAGATCTTAGGGTTTTCAAACAGATGGTATGAAGAAGGTTTAAATAATAAAGAATGGATTTCTCTAACCGGTGAAATAGACATCCCTCGATTTACGATCGACTATTATCTGGCCACAAAATGGGAGGCTGTTAGGGGGCGCGGCAAACAAGATTGGCGTACCAGCAAGGATATGGAAGACATCGTAACACTGATCAACCACAACGCCTTGAATCAGATTAGTTCAAAACAAAGCGATGTTAATGTTTATCTGAAGAATCAGTTTAGTGATCTGCTAAACCAAAAGTATGCAGGTGAAATAATTCTAAGCCATTTAAGTGGAGTTGACAGGCAAAATATCGACCTGCTCAAGGAAAGAGTCCAGACCTTTATTCAGGCATGATTATAAAGACCAACAATCTCTCTTAAATTCTGTTTTTTAGCGCCACTTATATTCTTTTCAAAAATCCATCTCATTGTCTGTCTGTGCTTAAAGATGGAGTACATCCTGGAGCAAAACGAAAAGGAAAGCATGCCCATATCATATTTAAACGTAGCATTCCTACTGTCTTCTTGGCTGATATCTACCGAATCAAGTAAATTACAATTCAACAAGTCTTCAAACCGTATTGGGTCAACTAAAATAAAGTATAATTCTGAGTTTCATATTAAGTTTGACAGGATACTTGATGAGTGGATCGATTATCTATTCGAATAAATTTCCGGATTTTTACGATCGAAAAAATTGGATTCATAAGCTAACTTGGCTTTCGTTAAATCCTAACTGTAAAGCCCGAAACCGAAAAAAGGAAAAGTTTCAATAGATATCAATTGAAATGCGATATTGAGTCCGTTTCGAGCACAAAATTGAGAAAAAGAAGAAGAGTGTAGTCCGGTTCGAGAATGGTATTTAATTGCACCCTTGTTTACAACAAAAAAAGCCAAGCTATTGACTGGCAATAACCTGGCTTTACTCGAGTGTGGGACCGGGCGGAATCGAACCGCCGACACACGGATTTTCAGTCCGTTGCTCTACCGACTGAGCTACAGTCCCTCTTCGAAGACTCCAAATATAAGGGCTTTTAAACCTTTACTCAAAACCGATTGTCTATTTTCCGGAATTATTTTTAACCGGGCCTAGTTGCGCACTTTAATATCCTTCAACCGCATCTGAATGGTTCGCTTTCCGTTCCAAAAATTCTCCTCAAGCACGTAGGCAACATCCATTTTTCCGGCATCGCATTTTCGCAGCATCGGCAGGTATTCGTGCATGTTAAAGCCAATCGCGTCTATTACCGCCGAACCGTTCTGCTTCACCTTAAATTTCAAATGCCCGTTCCCCACTATACTGGGTACGCCTTCAATACATACATCCTTCGAAACAAAAACCGGACGCATATTCCCGGGGCCAAACGGCTCAAACTGAGATAGAAGCTTCCAGAATTTTGGGCCGACTCTTTCCAGATCCAGGTCAGAGTCGATCTCCAGTTCCGGTAAAAAATCGTTATCCGAGAGTTTCTGAAACCCAATGGAGTTCATTCGTTCCCTGAACTCGTCCAGGTTCCCGGCATCCATGGTCAGGCCGGCAGCAAACTCGTGTCCGCCGAACTGCTCCAGAAGATCTTCGCACTTCTTCAATGCATTGTAAATATTAAACCCTTTGATGGATCGAGCCGAACCTTTGATCTTTCCCTCCACCGTACTGAGCATAATGGTTGGCCGGTAGTAGGCATCAACCAGACGAGAAGCTACAATTCCAATAACACCCAAATGCCACTCGGGATCATGCAGCACCATGGTGGACAGATTCTCAACATTGTAGTTATTTTCCAGCATGTTTACGGCTTGCTCCATCGTTTCGCTGTCCGTGGATCGTCGCCTGATATTGATAGACTCCAGCTCTTTGGCATATTTTGAAGCGCGGGTGGCATCTTCAGAAATCATCAACTCTACAGCTGCAGTTGCATCACCCATTCGCCCGGCAGCATTTATTCTAGGTCCGATCGAAAATACGATCGTGGAAGTGGTAACTGTTCCGGGAGTTATTTTAATCTTATTCAGCAACGCCTTAATCCCTACCCGTGGTTCGGTATTGATTAACTGAAGACCTCTCCGCATCAAATAGCGATTTTCATCAACAATTGGCACGATGTCGGATGCAATTGAGATAGCAACTAAATCCAGGAACTGATTGGTGATCTCTTTAGATAATCCAAGTTTTTCCACCGTGCCCTGTACCAGTTTAAAACCAACTCCGGCCCCTGAAAGACCATCGAAAGGGTAGTTGCAATCCGGTCGTTTCGGGTCCAAAACAGCTACCGCGTCCGGAATCCCGTCGGCTACTGTATGGTGATCACAAATAATCAGGTCGATGCCGTTCTCCTTCGCAACTTTTGCCTCTTCAAATGCGGTTATGCCGCAGTCAACAGAAACAATGAGATCGGCCTCAATTTCAATGGCGTGACGGATTCCATCCGGATTGATTCCGTATCCCTCCTTAAAACGGTGTGGAATATAGTAGCTTACATCAATCCCAAAGCTTTTGAGAAACGTATAGAGTATGCTTACAGCGGTTGTGCCGTCAACATCATAATCTCCATAGATAAGCACTTTTTGATGATTGCAGATCGCCTCAGCCAGGCGGGAAGCACCTGCTTCCATGTCTTTCATCAGAAAAGGATCGTGCAGCTTCTGTTCTTCCGGCCGGAAAAACAACTTTGCTTTCTCAAAACTCTCAATGCCGCGAATCGCCAGTAACTGAGCGATCTCTTCGGGCACATTAAGTTCTTCTTGTAAATTCTGGACAGACTCTTCCCTTTCAGGTTGCGTATAAACCCATCGATATGCCATGATTTGTTTCCTGTTTTATTCTCATTTAATAGGCAGAGGAGTGTCACCCCGGCAATGCCAAACAGCGTCTTACACTGTAATAACCTTAACAAAAACGTAATATTCCATTATAACAAAAGGAGAGGAGAATATGAGATTAAATCAATCACAGGTTTTCGAATTAAATCCTGAATCTTTCTTCATAACCTGTTCGTAAATTATCCAAATTTTGTGCCCTCTGTGAAATGGCAAATTTATAATATCAGATGTTGTTTCCTGTCAATTCTCAGATAAAATCCCTAATTTGGAAGCGGTTCCAATCGGATGGTACACGATAAAAAATTAAACTTTTCAGTTATGAATGAATTAGAAAATATGATTGACAAAGAGAGCGAAATCAACGAAGATTTTCAGCTATTTAGTGACTTAAACGACCTTGAGCACGAGCAAATCGTTTTTTGCTCACGCCCTGAAGTTGGGTTAAAAGCAATTATCGCAATTCACGACACAACACTGGGGCCGGCTCTTGGCGGAACCCGAATGTGGGATTACAAGTCTGAAGCAGAGGCCATTCGCGATGTGCTCCGGCTATCTCGCGGCATGAGTTATAAATCAGCTATTTCGGGATTAAACCTCGGTGGCGGTAAAGCCGTCATTATCGGTGATGCACAAACTCAAAAAACAGAAGCCCTGTTTCGTGCATTTGGGCGTTTTGTTGACGGACTCGGCGGGCGCTATATCACAGCCGAAGATGTGGGCATGACCGAGAAAGATATGGAGTGGATATTCTCAGAAACAAAATTTGTAACCGGCATCCCGAAAGAGATGGGTGGAAGCGGAAATCCATCGCCTGTAACAGGGTACGGGGTCTACATGGGTATGAAGGCTTCGGCTAAACGAGCCTACGGCAGTGATTCACTTGAGGGGAAACGAGTTGCTATTCAGGGAGCCGGATCGGTTGCATCTCATCTTGCGCACTACATCAGTAAAGAGAATGCAGAACTCTTCATCACAGACATTTTTGAAGAGAAAGCGAAACAGCTTGCTGAGGCAACCGGCGCTGAAGTTGTAAAACCGGACGACATCTATACACTTGATGTGGACATTTTTAGCCCCTGCGCTTTAGGCGGTATAGTGAACGATGACACCATCGACTACCTGAAGTGTGATATAATAGCCGGTGGAGCCAACAATATCCTGGACAATGAAGAGAAACATGGGAATGAACTGATCAAAAAAGGAATTCTTTATGCTCCTGATTATGTAATTAATGCGGGCGGATTAATCAATGTTGCCAGCGAACTGGAAGGGTATAACGAGCATCTGGCAATGAGTAAAACATCCAGAATATACGATACCGTCCTGGAAATTTTTGATTACGCCGATGAAAAGAACATCCCGACTATAGCAGCATCCAATGCTCTAGCTAAAAAGAGAATTGAATCTGTTGGAAAAGTCGGTACGATCTACTCTTCAAAAAGTCATTTTTCAAAACGAAAAGGCGAGCAGTATCTGAGAGACAGAGCATAATTATCAGCACACGACCCTGACTATTCAACTGAGCAGCCCGGTGAAAATCGGGTTGCTTTTTTTATGGCAATAAGTAAGATTAAACAACTCCTTCAACTCAAACCTATCTGACTTTATCATGAATCGATTTTCTGCTACCTGGTCACTCATGAAGAGTTCACTAACCATTCTTCTTGAAGATAAAAGAATGTTGCTCTTCCCTGTTTTTTCCGGAGTTTGCACCCTATTAGTTGGATTTACATTTGTAATACCCCTTCTGTTTACGGGCGGGCTCAGTTCTATCGGTATATTTGAATCACTCTCCGATACGATGATGTTTTTCACTCTTTTTATGTTCTACTACCTGAACTACTTCATCATTATTTTCTTTAATTCGGGTGCAATTCTGTATGCTATTAAACATATCCGGGGTGAGGAGCCTACATTCGGAGAAGTTTTTAATGAATTAAGAAACCGGCTGGCACATCTTCTGGGTTGGACTGCCATCGCAGCTACTGTGGGAATTATCATCAACACGATCGAAAATCAATCTGATTTTATCGGTAAAATTGTTGCAGGTTTGATTGGGCTAAGCTGGACGGTTACCAGTTTTCTCGTACTTCCGGTTCTGGTTATTGAAAGAAAGGGGCCCATTGAATCGCTCAAAGAGTCGGCCGGTATGTTAAAAAAGTCGTGGGGCGAGCAGCTGATTGGTCACTTCAGCTTCGGATTGATTTTTGCGATTTTATTAATCGGTGCAGCAGCTATCACCATCCCCCTGTTTATGCTTGGTGAGATCTTCATATTTATCGGATTTGCGGTGCTTATCCTCTTTGGGCTGATTCTCGGTGTTTTTCAATGGATTCTTCAATCAATTTTCATGGCAACTCTGTATCTTTATGTGCGTGAAGACAGGCTACCCGGCTCATTCTCAAAAACACAAATTGACCAGGCCGTCAGATAGGATAATAACCGATCCTGACAGATCGTTTATTGCACTGCCATTGAATTACTCCAATTTTTTATTCAACCAATATTTGTATGTCACTCAAAAAGAAGTTCAAATTCAAAGATCGTTTAATCAAGGGAATCGACCCAAACGGACAGTTTAAAATCAGTGTAGTTAAAACAACCGATGTTGTCCGAACTGCTCAGAAAAATCACAACCTTTCACTGCTTAACACAATTCTGCTGGGTAAAACTCTTACCTCGGCCATGCTTCTCGCTTCCGAACTGAAGGGTGAGGAGCGAATTCAGATACGAATTGACGGTGACGGTCCGGTCGGAATGTTAACCGCCGAAGCCAATCGTGTGGGAGAAGTTCGCGGTTACTCTTCAAATCCATCTATAGAGTTGGACTATAGCAATCCGGATACTACAATCTCCGACGGTTTGGGGAATGGAGTGCTAACAGTTACCAAAACACTTTACAATGAGGCAGATCCGCGTCGTAGCTCAATTGCACTGGTAAACGGGGACATCAATTCTGATATCGCTCATTATATGGCACAGTCCGAACAGGTGCTCTCTGCTTTTTTACTGGATGTGAGCCTGAATGATGACGGTTCCGTAAATCATGCTGGCGGAGTTCTTCTGCAGCGACTTCCTGAAGCTGATGAAGAGACCGTTGAAAAACTTCAGGAGACACTTACAAAATTACCTCCGCTTGGAGAGCTTTTCGAGAACGATTATTACATCGACGACATTATGGAAGTGGCAACGAAGCCATTTTCTGTAAAAGAGCTGGATCGCCAACCGGTTCATTTTTTCTGCCGCTGTTCGCCCAAAAAATTTAAAAATGCACTTTCGATGCTCGGTTACGAAGAGCTGAAAGAGATGCAGGGAGAGAGCCAGGAAGTTGTTTGCAACTACTGCGGCTCGAAAGTGGAAATTTCCGAAGAAGAGATTTCAGAGATGGCTAAAAACGCGAAGGCGAAAATGAATTAAATAAGTGAAAAATCGATCCGAGATTGTAATTGTAGGCGGAGGCTTCGGCGGCATCTCTGTTGCAAAAGCACTCCGCAAATCCAACTGCAATATTACTCTTGTAGACAAACGGAATCATCATCTTTTCCAGCCTCTTCTCTACCAGGTAGCCACTGCCGCTCTCTCACCCGGAGACATAGCGGTACCCATTCGCGCTATCTTTGGCAATGATAAAAATGTAAGAACCGTTTTAGGTGAGGTCGTCTCCATAGATAAAACCAACAACCGTATTCATCTTGCCGATGACAGTTCTATAAAATTCGACTATCTCATACTCGCCCCGGGTGCCATCTACAACTATTTTGGAAACGAACGCTGGAAAAGTCACGCTCCCGGGTTGAAGACGTTAAAAAACGCGCTCTCCGTCCGTGAGCGCATTCTGACCTCTTTAGAAGAAGCCGATAAGCTTGATGACCCCAAGTTCGGAAAAAATATCTCACATATGCTGTCATCGGCGCCGGACCAACCGGAGTAGAAATGGCGGGCGCAATTGCTGAAATAGCAAAACGAAATATGATGAGGGACTTCCGAAATTTTAAAACGGAGGAGACGGAAGTTATCCTAATAGAAGCCGCCGGAAATGTTTTGAACGGCTATCCTGAGGATCTATCAAATAAAGCCAAGTCAGATCTTGAAGGAATGGGTGTGAAGGTTCTTTTGAATAATCCTGTTAAATCCATTCGGGAAGATGGCGTGGAACTTGAGAACTCATTTATTGAAACCCCAAATATTATTTGGGCGGCAGGTGTAAAAGCATCGCCGCTGCTCAAATCTTTAGAGTGTGAATTGGACAAAATGGGACGCGCATTTGTGGAAGAGCATTTAAACATTCCGGATCACGATTCAATTTTCGTGATTGGTGATGCCGCTCACGTTAAAGATGAGGATGGTCAACCACTCCCGGCACTTGCTCCCGTAGCCCTTCAGCAGGGCAAATATCTTGCTAAACTCATCAAGAAACGGGAAAGCGGTAAAAGTACTTCTCCCTTCAAATATGTAGACAAAGGCACAATGGCGACGATTGGAAGAGCTAAAGCCGTAGCCGATATACGAGGACTGAAATTCTCAGGATTTTTGGCTTGGATGCTTTGGTCCGTAATTCACATCTTTTTTCTGATTGGATTCAGAAACCGGTTCAGGGTTTTCGCTGAATGGATTTTCCATTATTTAACATTCAAGAGGGGAGTCAGATTGATAACGAACGAGCCTGATACGTCTCAGATCGACAAGAATGAATCTTAATTATCAGTGAAAAAGGATCGGATTAAACGGCAAATGAAGATCCACATCCGCACGCTTCACTGGCATTTGGGTTTTCAAAGGTAAAGCCACGGGCATCCAGACCGTCGGGGTAGTCAATCACAACACCGTCCAGATACAGCATATGATCCGGCTTCACGATTACTTCCATTCCCTGTGTTTCCACCAGTTCATCTTCATCGGTGCGGATATCAAATCCAAGCTTATAGCTTAACCCGGAACAACCGCCGCCTTCAACAGCTACGCGCAGATAGAGCTCGTCATCAAGATTTTCGTCCTGTTTGATTTTGCGGACCTGTTTTGCAGCACGTCCGGTAAGTTTAACGCCTTCTCCTTTCGAAAGCTCTTCAAACTGTTTACGGAACTTCTCTTCTGTGCCGACCTCTTTATCCGGCTCTTCATCTATCAGAGAGGCGATTACATCGTCTAAATTTTCATTTTCCTTAGCCATATATAAAAACAAATTTTTGCAGTTACTTCACAGAATTTGCAAAGGTAAAATAATCCTTCTCCGATTTTCTGAACAGTTTCAGAATCCCGGCACTCACTAAATTAACAAGAATTTTGGACGCACGATAGCTTGTTACGTTTATAAGCTCAGAGAATTTTTGAACGTTGATTTCTCCGTATTCATTCAAATAGCGGAATAGCATCTGTTCATTTTTTCCATATTCAAACGTTACGCCTGTGCTTGAATACTGTTGTTTTAGAATTTCTGTTTGCTCGTCACTGGCCAAAACACTCTCATCCTGAAATCGAACAAAAACCTGTCGCTTCTTTTTTCCCTTTAGGTATACCGGTTTTGCCGTTGATTCGGGCACCCGCACAACCATCACGTCGGCATCGGGCAGATGCACCAGTTCAATATAAATTTGAACGGGCGGAACACATAATTTTTGAGCGGCTTCCTGAAGTAAAAATTCTTCTTCAAAATAGGCTCTTATGCCTGCAATCTGCTTATTATCGTAAACTCCAATGAGAATTGTGCCACCTGAAGTGTTGGCGAATGCAGCAATTTCTCTTGCAATTTTAGATGGTTTTGGAACAGTTTTTTTAAACTCTAAAAATGTACCTTCGCCGGTTTGAATTAAATGTCGGAGATCGGAGGGGTTCATGTCTGAAATGACAATTTCTCCATTCGGCAGTTTCATATTGCTAATCTGATGTTACTGATACCGTTTTCAATGAACTGTTAGGAATGTACCTAAATCATTTTTTCCTCTTTAGGATTCCTGGTCATCAGGTCTTCAACGACATCCGAGGGAGGAATATTTTCGAATAGTACTTTGTATACAGCATTAGTGATCGGCATTTCCACATTATTCTTTTTTGCCCACTGACAAACTGATTCTGCTGTTTTTACACCTTCAGCTACCATGTTCATGCCGGATGTAATCTCCTTCAGGCTCTTCCCCTGACCAATATTATATCCGACAAATCTATTCCGGCTGTGCTGACTTGTACAGGTTACAATCATATCACCCATACCCGTTAAACCGGAAAAAGTATCCATGGATGCTCCAAGTACTGCACCCATGCGTTTCATTTCGTGAAGCCCGCGAGTCATCAGGGCAGCTTTTGCATTATCTCCCAATCCCGCACCGTCAACAATTCCGGCAGCTATAGCCATAATGTTTTTTACTGCTCCACCAATTTCCACGCCAATGATATCGTTGTTCAGATAAACGCGAAAACGCGATGTCATAAACGTTTCTTGTATAATCCGCGCCACCCTGGTCGAATATGCCGCGGAAACAACAGTAGTTGGTTTGAGCAGAGCAACTTCCTCTGCATGACTCGGCCCGGTAAGTACACCTATTTGATCTTCCAGCACGGTTTCACTCAAAACATCCACCAAAATTTGCGATGGAGCCATCAGGCTATCTTTTTCAATTCCTTTTGCAACGCTTACTACAATTTCATTTCCTTTCAGGAAGGGTTTCACATTTTCGGCTACTTCTCTTAAAGCGTGAGAGGGTGTGGCAAACACAACCATATCTGAATCTTTAAGGGCAACTTCCAATGAGTTAGTTGCCTTTATTGAATCGGGTAATTTTACATCTGTCAGATAAGAAGGATTGAATTTATTGGCATTAATTCCTTCAACCACATCTTTTTCACGCGCCCAGATTGTCACGGAATATTTCTTTCCACCCAATACCATAGCCATTGCCGTACCGAAACTTCCCGCTCCTATAATGCTTATTTTCTTCACTTTACGACTCATTTTTATTCAACCTCCCACTTGATGGTTTGAAGGACCCTATGCGATTTTCCGTACCATTTAGAAGACGCTTTATATTCCCTTTGTGCTTGATAATGATGCCAAATGCGATAGCGCTGCTAAACAAAATAATGCTGCCATCAATATCAAAGTCAAAACCATAGCGCAGAACCAGTTGAGAAAATGGATATATCAAGGATGCAAAAATTGATCCTACAGAAACATACCGGGTACTAAACATGAGAATCAGGAAAAGACCCAAAGAGATACTAATGGATACAGGTTCAATTCCATAAAGCATACCGCATGCTGTAGCGGCACCTTTTCCGCCTTTGAAATTCGCATATAGCGGAAACATATGGCCAATTACCGCACCCATACCGGATAAGATGAGAAGCATAGCATCTACATCCCAACCTTGATAAAAACTTACGGGCCCGTCACCGATGCTGTACGCCAACTGACTGATAACAAGAGTAGAGAGCAGACCTTTTCCAAAATCGAAAAGAAGCACAATGGTACCTGCTTTCCATCCCAGTATTCGAAATGTGTTGGTTGCCCCGGCATTGCCGCTGCCATGTTCGCGTATATCTACCTTATAAAATATTTTACCCATCCAGAGGGAGCTAGGGATAGACCCGATAAGGTAGCAGAGAATGAATACAACAAGTATGGATAGCATGGAAGCGGTTCCTAAAGATCAGGGTTAATTTTCAGCCTATTTTAAAAGAAATCACTTTTGATAAAAGCTAAACGTGGCGCTCGGCATGATATGAAGAGCGTACGAGTGGTCCGCTTTCTACATGTTCAATGCCCAGCTTTTCGCCAATCTCTTTGTATTCCGCAAACAGATCGGGATGAACCCACTCCACAACCGGATGGTGCATTTTTGTTGGCTGCATATACTGGCCGATGGTAAGAACATCTACATTGTGATCTACACAATCCTGCATCAGTTCGATCACCTCTTCACGTGTTTCTCCCAAACCAACCATGATACCGGTTTTGGATCGGACACCCTGTGCTTTTACTCTTTTTAAAAGCTCCAGTGATCGCTCATATTTAGCTTGTGGGCGAACAGTTCTGTAAAGCCTTGGAACAGTTTCAAGATTATGACTCAGAACATCAGGAGGGGTGTCAATCACGGTTTGCAGTGCATCCCAGGCTCCTCTGAAATCCGGAATTAACGACTCGATGGTTACTCCGTCAATCGTCTCGCGAAGTACTTTATGACATTCAGCAAAAATTGGCGCTCCGCCGTCTTTTCGCTCATCCCTGTTCACAGATGTAAGTACTACATGCTTTAATTTCATTTTTGCCGCAGCATCTGCTACACGGCGCGGTTCATCCCAGTCGAGCCCCTGAACCGGACGTCCGGTCTTAACAGCGCAAAAAGAACAGGAACGTGTACAAACATCACCCAATATCATGAATGTAGCTGTACCGGCACCCCAGCATTCACCCATATTTGGGCATCGGGCCTCAGAACATACCGTATTCAGGTTATTATCACGAATAGTCTCAGAAACCTCTTTAAATTTCTCGCCTGATGGCAGCTTAACGCGCAACCAGTCCGGTCTGCGCTTTGAGGGTCCTTCTTTATCAATAATTTCAAGTTCTTTAATCATAACACGTTCTGTCTTCGCCGTTACTCGGCCTTCAATTTGAGTGAGTTAAGGTAAGAAAATTGTTGCTCTGGTTCAGGTTTTTGCACCTTAGGATTTAAGACAACATTGAAAACATCACTAAAGTGCTTTTTCAGAGAGTTCTTTACATTTTCGGGCTCTATCCGGTCTCCGGTCAGATCAGATAGACTGGTGACTGATTTATCACTTATGCCGCAGGGTACAATGTGATCAAAGTAGGTTAGATCCGTATTTACATTGAATGCAAAACCGTGCATGGTCACCCATCTTGAGCATCGAATGCCCATTGCGCAAATTTTTTGCTGACCAACCCACACTCCCGTCAGCCCCTCAATTCTTCCTGCTTCTATTCCAAAATCTGCACAGGTTCGAATAATAACTTCCTCTAAAAATCTGAGGTATTTGTGAATATCCGTGAAGTGCCTGTCTAAATCGAGAATTGGATATCCTACAATTTGCCCCGGCCCGTGATATGTGATGTCGCCACCGCGGTCAATTTCAATATATTCCGCATCGATTTGTGCAAGCTCCTCGGTAGCTTTCAGCATGTGGGATGAGCTGCCGCTTTTGCCAAGCGTGTAAACGTGAGGATGCTCAACAAAAAGGAGCATATCATTTTGTGTATGCTCATCCAGGAGGCCGTCACGAATTAATCTTTTTTGTGTAATTAATCCGTTTTGCAGCTCTTTTTGAAGATTCCACACAGGGCGATAGGAAGCTTTGCCCAAGTCATATACATCGATGTACTTCATCATAACCGAAAAGATAATTAAAATTCTGCATAATTAATCTTTCCGGATGATGACCGTCTCTATCAAATAAAAAGTGAGTTTTGAAAATCTATAAGATGTCGTAGTACCCTTTAAAATTCGGGTATCGCATCTTCAATACTTCGTATGTAAAACGAAGCGGTTACCATTTTAAACTAACCTATTCTTGAATTTTGAAAAAAATCGGCAGCGAGTACTGCACTCTCACAGGTTTCCCGCGCTGTAAGCCGGGTGTGAATTCAGCCGTTTTAATAACTCGCAGTGCCTCTTCATCGCAACCTCCACCAATACCTCGAACCACTTTCGGGTCGACAACCTTGCCGGTTTCATCCACGATAAACTGAATGTGCACGCGACCTTCAATTCCGGCTTTTCGAGCTCTTTCGGGATAGCGGATCTGTTTCTGCAAATCCATCAGGTCTCCTTTCAGCTGAGGCATCTCCTCAACAAATACAAAAAAGTCTTCCTCTTCAGCCTCTTCTTCTTCCGCAGCTGACGGGGGTGGGGGTGGTGGCAGTCTGCTTTCTGAAAACAGATCCAGTTCTGAATTGATATCAATGTTAACATCTTCAATAATTTCATCATTGGGTACTTCTACCGGAACCGGCGGACGTGGTGGCGGTGGTATATCAGGCTGTTGACGGGTCTGAACAATCTCCTCCACCATCACCTCTTCCTGTGTATCAAGCACAATGTTTTCTTCCTCTTCAGCCGGCATGAAATCAATGCGGAACAGTATAATAAAAATCACCAAGGCAAGAATAAGGCCTGTTTCCCAAAGTATGGTGTAGTAATTTCTCAGATCTATATTACTATTCTTATTCCCCTCTGGCCCGGGTTTTCTATTCATTGTTTTCATGTCCAACCTCTCATTTTAGTGATCTTTAAATCTTTTCGTGGTTATTTTTTATTTCTCTCTGTATTAAAAATACCATCCAATTATTAAGAGTTTATGTAGTTTACGTAATAACATACCTTTTTATCCTAAATAGACCCAATACAAAAAAGGCAGGTCGTTAAACCTGCCTTAGAAGCACTTAAATTAATAAGTTATGAAAAATTAGAAATCTGCTAAAACAGCATTTATTTCTTTTTCGGCTTGGAACCGAGGTGAACCCCTTCACCATACGCTTCGGCAACTGCTTCCATCACCGCTTCACTCATGGTTGGGTGAGGATGAACCGCACTGATTATTTCGTGGCCAGTTGTTTCGAGATCGCGAGCTACAACAACTTCAGCGATCAGTTCGGTTACATGCGAACCGATCATATGGCATCCGAGCCACTCACCGTATTTCGAATCAAATATAACTTTCACAAAGCCCTCTTCATGACCCAATCCGGCAGCCTTGCCGCTTGCAGAGAATGGAAATTTACCAACCATTACATCGTATCCTTCCTCTTTCGCCTGCTCTTCAGTCATACCAACAGAAGCAACCTGAGGCTCACAATAGGTACAGCCCGGAATATTGTCATATTTTATTGGAATCGGATTTTCACCGGCTAGCTGTTCAACGCAAACTATTCCTTCGTGAGAAGCCTTGTGTGCCAGCCACGGAGCGCCAATTACGTCACCGATTGCGTAAATTCCATCTGCATCGGTTTTATACGTGCTTTTATCCACAACAATATCGCCTTTTTCGGTCTTCACACCTGCCTTTTCGAGGCCAATATTTTCTACATTACCTACAACTCCTACTGCAGAAAGAACTACGTCGGCTTCCACTTCTTCGGAACCTTTCTTAGTCTTAATAGTTACTTTTACGCCTTTACCTTTCTTCTCTACCTTTTCAACCGTGCTTTCGGTAAGAATGTTAATGCCTTTTTTCTTGTAGATTTTCCCAAGCTCTTTTCCAACATCTTTATCCTCAACTGGTACTACTGATTTTTGAAGCTCCACAAGCGTCACTTCTGTTCCAATGGAGTTGTAGAAATAGGCAAACTCAACACCGATAGCACCGGCACCGATAATCACCATTTTCTTCGGCTGTTTTTCGAGCTGCATTGCTTTTTCGGAGTCGATAATCATCTCACCGTCGATCTCCAGGTTTGGAAGCTGTCGCGGACGAGCTCCTGTTGCAATAATAAAATGCTTCGCTTTTACAGTTTCTTGCTCTTTTCCTTTTTCATCCTGAATAGCCAGCTCTTTATTCGATTTGAATACTCCGGTGCCGTTCAGAACTTCAATGTTATTCGCCTTCATCAGAAACTTAACGCCCTTGCTCATCTTATCGGCAACGCCGCGGCTTCGCTTTATTATCTTCTCAAAATTCGGAGAATACTCCTTTACATCCACTCCGTAGTCGGAAGAGTGCGAAATGGTTTCCATCACTTCCGCTGAACGAAGCAGCGCCTTGGTTGGAATACAACCGATATTCAGGCAAACCCCGCCCAAAAATCTCTTTTCTACAATTGCAGTTTTAAAGCCAAGTTGAGAGGCACGGATAGCAGCTACATATCCACCCGGTCCACTTCCAATTACACAAACGTCGAATTCTTTTGCCATGTCGAATTAAGATCTTATGATTTCAATAATTATTGCAGAACCATCTTTTTTCCAAAAATTAGCCCTGCTGCTTAAATACCTATTTAATAGCACATAAAGTTACGGAATCTAATTCAGATAATTAAATTGATCATCTGCCAATTCTTATCCGTAAATCATTCTGAAATACATTTTATTTAGAAGCACAATTTCAGCTATTTTAAGAGTTAAAACTATTCATCTAAAGGCAGGAATTATGCGCTTAACAACGATTATTTTTTCATTTGTTTTGATTTCACTTCTCACAGCCTGCTCAAGCCAGCAAACCAGCATTGAGTCGCCAAACGGCAATAATACCATCGATTTCTTCCTGGATGAAGGTACGCCTTTCTACTCCGTTCACCATCAGGGTAAACCGGTTATCGAAGCTTCACGGCTCGGATTTGAACTTCAGGATCTGCCCGCGCTCAATGACGGTTTTGAAATAACTTCTATTGAAAAATCAGATTTTGACCAGACATGGACTCAGGTTTGGGGTGAAAAAGAGGAAATCCGAAATCACTATAGCGAACTGAAGGTGAACTTACAGGAAACGCTTGAGCCAAATCGTGAACTCACCATTGTTTTTCGCGCGTATGATGACGGCATCGGTTTCCGCTATGAATTTCCGGAACAGCCAAATTTGCAGGAGTTCAACATTATGGATGAACTCACTGAATTCAATATGACAGATGATCACGAGAGCTGGTGGATCGGTGCTCTCCAGTGGAACCGATATGAGTATCTGCCTGAACATACACAGCTGGCGGAGGTAGACACGGTTATAACGCCTTTCACCATGAAGACCGATGACGGACTTCATCTTGCTTTACATGAAGCCGCACTGGTTGATTACTCATCGATGAACATTGAACACACCGGTGATAACAAACTGAAAGCCAATCTGATACCATGGCATGATGGTGTTTTGGTTCGCGCATCAACTCCCTTCGTAACACCGTGGAGAACGCTTCAAATTGGGGAAACTGCCGGCGACCTGGTTGAATCGTACCTGATTCTGAATCTGAATGAGCCCAGTAAAATTGAGGATACCTCCTGGATTGAGCCTGCCAAATATGTCGGGATCTGGTGGGAAATGCATCTGGATAAATCAACATGGGGCTCCGGACCCATTCATGGAGCAACCACAGAAAATGCCATGAAATATATCGACTTTGCCGCAGAGCACGGGTTTGACCATGTACTGGTTGAAGGCTGGAATCCCGGCTGGGACGGCGACTGGTTTGCTGATGGTGTAGTGTTCGATTTCACCCGGCCAATGGATGACTTTGACCTCGAAAAAGTTGCCGAATATGCGCTCGATAATGGGGTAAGGCTGATGGGACATCACGAAACATCCGCTTCTGTAGAGCACTACGAAGGCCAGATGGAAGAGGCCTTTCAGCTTTATAAAGAACTGGGGGTTCGGGCTGTAAAAATGGGGTATGTTGGCCACGGACAGGAAATTTTCTGGACTGATGAGGATGGCAACCGGAATTATGAATGGCATCACGGACAGCATATGGTTCGCCATCATCAAAGAGTAGTGGAGCTGGCAGCAAAGTATAATATATCCCTGAACGTACATGAGGGCGTAAAAGCTACCGGACTTCGCAGAACCTGGCCGAACCTGATGACCAGAGAGGTTGCCCGCGGACAAGAATATAATGCATGGGGCAGCGGAGAGAATGTGTGGGACGGGCCCGGAAACCCACCCAATTATGTAACGATTCTTCCTTTCCACCGAAATCTTGCCGGCCCGTTTGATTATACTCCCGGAATTGTAAACTTGTATTTCGATGAGTATAAACCGGACAATCGAATCAATCACACGCTGGCAAAGGAGCTCGCGCTTTATGTGGTGATCTACAGTCCGCTGCAAATGGCTGCTGACCTGCCGGAACATTATGAAGAGCGTCCGGATGCACTGCAGTTTATCAAGGATGTGCCCGCCGACTGGCACGATACCCGGGTTCTGAATGGAGAGATTGGCAAATATATCACAACTGTTCGGAAAGACAGAAACAGCGAGGATTGGTATCTGGGAAGCATCACGGATGAGGAATCCCGTGAGTTTTCATTCACACTCGATTTCCTGAATGAAGGAGATTCATATATCGCCCAAATCTATCGTGACAGTGAGGATGCCGACTGGGATTCAAATCCATATGGGTTTGTTGTTGAAGAGATGGAAGTGGACTCAGAGACTGAATTTACAGTAAACCTGGCTCCCGGCGGAGGTCAGGCCGTGCGGTTTATGCACGTTGAAGAGTAGAAGGTAATAAACCTACTATATTGCCACGGTACATCTATTGACGCGAAGTGAAACACGGAAGGCACTAAAAAATATCATTACTTTAACACACCCTCATTCCCCTCTCGAGAGGGGAGAGGCTGTCTTAATTTTAATGCTTATATAAATATCCAGTATTACAAAAGGCACAGAAATTTCAGTGTCATTCCGTGCTTCCGTGGCTACGTCAAAATCAAACCGGGTAAAAACATAGGTTATCACACTTCTTTCTCCATAAAGAACATTCTGGGCTCCCCGTATGAAAAACCGGAACGTTCGTAAAGATTTCGGGCGCGATTATCCTCCCTGACTTCAAGGGTTACTTTACAGCAGTTCTCCTTTTTTGCTTTTCTTTCCACTTCGGCCAAAAGCGCCTCTCCGATACCGTTTCCCCGATACTGCGGATTTACCGCCAGGTCATGAATATTGATAACCTTTTGTGCTTTAAAGGTGGAAAAACTATACACGCAATTAGCCACTCCGGCAGGCTGATCATCCATGAATGCCAAAAATCCCACATAGCAGGGGAAATTTTTCAACTTTTCAACCAACACCTTTTTTACCTCTTCCTTAAGGGGGCGTTTCATTCCCATTGCATCCCTGGCATACTGATCTGTGCTGAACAATAAAGCCTCCGCATGCTTTGGGTTATTTAAATCCGCTTCAACGATTTCCAACTTTTTCATACCTGATTTTATTGAGCTTTCTGATATTTTAAATTCTTTACCCGGATTATTCACCAAGCCCCGTCCCGATAGTTTTCTGGATCGGGAGCAGGCAGACTCATATGTAAAGCCCACATCTTTGAGGCTTTTTTATATCTCTACTCGTGCTTTGTGGCCTACTCGCATTATATAGCTACGAAGATGCACTAAGTTTACTCTGCAAGAACTTCTGTTTGAGCAAGAGACGCTAACAGATCCTTACACCCTAAACCCATTCATGGGTTTTACACACGAGCGCGGGATTTATCCCCGCGAATACAATCCACTACGAAAATCGATCTGCCAGTCGATTAATTAAGTACCCGCTCTCCTTTAGGGCCTGGGAAGCAAAACTTCCAAAAAAGTCCGTTACAGATTCAAACTCTTTGATGAAGCCTTTTTTGTCGTCAGCCTCCACCATCTTCATCAACTTTTTCTGATGATTGAAGAAAGCAAGCAGCAGATCACGGCGCTCTTTATTGGCAAATACAATATCAGCATAAAGTTCAGCATCCTGAGCAAAAATTCGTCCGGTCATCATCAGCTCAGCCCGGTAGATGGGACTGGAGTACTCGAGCATCTCCTCCGGATTCAGATCGTACTGCTTCATGAATGATCCATGCAGCAACGCCACGAAGTGCCTTAAACCCTGAACCAGGTTCATGACGTGATCATGTTTTTCAGGTTCGGCATCAATGACCCGCATCCCCCAAAGCTTGCACTGTTCTTTGAACCAGTCGGCTTTTTCAGAGTCCCGTCCTGAACAGAATACCATCAGCTGTTTGGACAGGTTAGGAACGGACGGCCCGTGCATCGGGTGGAGCCCCACTACCGGTCCCGGATGTGCATCCAGCATCACTTGCAGCGGCGTTGATTTGTTTGAGGTGAAATCAGCCAGAATTGTATCCGGTTTCAGCTTTGGGCTCAGCCGCCGGATGACATCTTCGGTTACATTTATTGGCACGGTCACAATCACCATGTCCAGCTTTGGCGCCATCTCATCCAGTTGATACCAGTTCGATTTATCCAGACTGTACGCAATATGCTCGCTGTTTTCCGTAAACTTCCTGTAAAGTGATCCCATTCCGCCCTCACCGCCTACATAGAGGATATGCTTAGGTTCTTCTGTGGAACGCGGAAAAGTTTTAGCCGACTGAGCCGCACGGCTCGATGCCATAACCATTCTCAGAAAGTCTTCAGCCCAATCGGGATCAATTCCCCTCTCCTCAGCTTTTTGCCGAAACGCTTCGGTTTTTTCCTGTTCACGACCGGCAACAAAAACCGGCAACTGCTTTTCAACTTTGGTCTGAATGACATCCTGAACAACCCGATTCCTTTTCTTTAACAGCTCAAGAATCTGATTGTCAATATTGTCGATCTGTTCGCGTTGTTCTTTTAAGTACTTCTGGTCGGACATTTTTTAAAATATTGAGTAAAAAACCGGTGTCAAATAGTATGATGAACAAAAGTACCCTAATTCCTGCAAAAATGTGTAATAGAGAATGATTTTGTGCTATAAATGTTTTAATCGGGTGAATACATAGTTATCTTTGGTTTATGTCAAATTTTAAGCTTCATTCACCCTGGGAGCCCGCCGGCGATCAGCCAAACGCCATCGAAGAACTCACTGAAGGCATCCAGAATAACGACAAATTTCAGACACTTTTAGGTATTACCGGTTCAGGTAAGACACGAACCGTAGCCGGCGTGATTGAAAATGTGCAAAAACCCACGTTGGTGATGAGTCACAACAAAACGCTTGCGGCTCAGCTTTATCGCGAGTTAAGTGACTTTTTCCCGGAAAACAGGGTGGAGTTTTTTATCTCTTATTACGATTACTACCAACCGGAAGCGTATCTCTCCTCACAGGATAAATACATTGAAAAAGACCTCTCTATTAATGAGGAGATTCAAAAATTAAGGTTGCGGGCAACAAGTTCACTGCTATCCGGCCGACGGGATGTGATTATTGTATCCTCCGTAAGTTGCATTTACGGAATCGGGTCGCCTTCGGAATATGAAAAGTTGATTATCAATCTGAAGGTAGGACAGGATATTCCACGGAATACACTACTTTATGATCTGGTAGATCTTCACTATCGAAGAAGCGATCATGAGTTTACGCGGGGAACCTTCAGGGTAAGAGGTGATGTGATTGACATCTATCCCGCGTACTCTGAGGAAGGATTGCGAATTACCATGTGGGGTGATGAAATTGAAAAGATGCAGGTTTTTGATGTGGAATCAGGCAACATCATCGACGATGTGGATGAATTTCGAATCTTTCCCGCGTCACACTATGTGACAACCCAGGGCCGACTGGAAGAGTCGATCAAACAGATTCGAGATGAGATGCACTGGAGGGTTGATGTGCTTCAGGACGAACAAAGATTTCTGGAAGCCAAACGCCTGGAGCAGCGCACTCTTTTTGACATTGAGATGATGCAGGAGATCGGCTACTGTTCCGGAATTGAGAACTATTCCCGCTACCTCAGTGCCCGTAAACCCGGTGAACGTCCCTACACGCTGATGGACTACTTCCCGGATGATTACCTGCTGGTTGTAGATGAGAGCCATCAAACCGTACCTCAGGTCGGGGCCATGTATGGCGGCGACAGATCGCGAAAAATAGAACTGGTTGAACACGGGTTCAGACTTCCGTCCGCGATGGACAACCGGCCGCTTACATTCGAAGAGTGGGAATCGATGGTCAATCAGGCGATTTTTGTGAGCGCTACACCGAGTGATTACGAATTGGAAAAATCAGACGGAATTTATGTTGAGCAGATTATTCGCCCAACCGGACTGATGGAGCCCGAAATTGAAGTTCGCCCACTCGATACGCAGGTGGATGATCTTCTCGAAGAGATTCGAAAACGGGCTGAGAAGAATGAACGGGTGCTCTGTATTACTCTTACGAAGAGACTCAGTGAGGAGTTAAGTGAATACCTGAAAAATCTCGGCATTCCGGCAGCCTACATGCATAGCGAGCTGGACGCGATGCAGCGTGTGGAAGTACTCTACAAATTCCGGCGCGGCGACTTTAAAGTGCTTGTCGGTATTAATCTGCTTCGGGAAGGAATCGATATTCCTGAACTGAGTCTTGTTGCTATTTTAGACGCTGATAAAGAAGGATTTTTACGCTCCGAAACAGCACTTTTTCAAATTGTTGGGCGTGCTGCCCGTAATGTTGAAGGCAGGGCGATTCTCTATGCCAACAAGATCACAAAAAGTATGCAGAAGGTAATTGATGAAACAAACAGGCGCCGGGAGATTCAAAGAAAATACAACGAGGAACATGGAATCACTCCTCAGACTATACAGAAAGAGTTAAAACCGCTGGTAGATCCGGCACTGATTTCCACCCAAGACTTTACTCTTGATTCATCTGAACAGGAACAGCAGGATTATCTGGAGACTGTAAGAGTGGCCGAAGATGGCATTCAGTACAGGGCAAACCCGGCCATGAAAGAAGTTACATTTGAAAGTAAAGAGAAGTTTCTCGATTATTTACGCGGATCGATGCTGCAGGCTGCCAAAAACATGGAGTTTGAGGAAGCCGCCCGTATTCGCGACCAGATCGCTACACTAGAAAAAGAAATCTAAAACAATTATTGATCACTTCATGGGTAAGAAAATTGAATTCTTTAAAACATTTGTTAAAGATCGCGATGTCGCTTCAGTCATCCCCACCTCGCCGCGATGTGTAAAAAAAGTATGCTCAAACATCGATTTCACGAAAGATTTTACTTTAGTTGAGTACGGGCCCGGAAACGGCGCTTTCACTCACTATTTGATTGAAAAAATGTCGCCCGGCTCCAGGCTGATTTTAATTGAGGCAAACCAGAATTTTGTATCATCCTTAAAAGATTCAATTGATGATCCCCGGGTTGAAATTCACAATATACTAGCCGGAGATGTTGAGTCAGTGCTTAGTGATGATGTTATTGGCAATGTGGATTACGTGCTATCCGGAATTCCGTTTTCTTTCTTCGAGTGGGATCGGAAAATTGAGGTACTTCAGGCTACTAAGAAAATTTTAAAGGATGATGGGAAATTTCTCGCCTATCAAACCAGCGGCCACCTGAAAAAGCCTGTGATGGAGGTATTTGGAAATTTTGAAACAGATTTCGAGCCACTCAATATCCCACCGTACTTTATTTACAAAATCCACAAAAACGGGCATTGATCTAACCCCGTCAGGCCGCTACACGCGGTCAGGCGGATAAGTTGAGTTTCTTCACCGGGCATTTGAGTTTGATAAAACCATTAAACTTAAATCATCCGGGAGACGAACACCCCTCGTCCCGATAAATGCAGTCGGGACACTCCCAAAAGTGATGTTTCTCGTAAATGAGCTTAAATAATTTAGACATTTAATCCCTCTCTATTTGATAGAGAGGGAGAGAGGGTGAGTCTGAATAAAAAACCTAAATTATTTAAGCGTTAATCGTAGAAAACTACCTTTTAGAACAGGCTTTAATTGAGATTCAATTAAATGGACACAAACGGAAAGAAAATCATACCGCCTGAATCTCTTCTGGAAGCTTACAGTCAGGGTATTTTTCCGATGAGTGAGTCGCGGGATGATAGCACAGTTGGTTGGTACTCTGCCCGAAAGCGCGGCATTATCCCGATGGAGAATTTCAAAGTCTCCTCTAACGTGGAGCGGATTATTCGTCAGGGCAGATTCAAATGCAAGGTAAATACCCGCTTTAGGACGGTGATGAAAGAGTGTGCCGATCGAAATACTACCTGGATCTCTGACTTGATTATCGATTCATTTGAAGTGCTGCATCTGGCCGGTCATGCCCACTCCGTTGAGATGTACAATTCGGACGGTAAACTCGCCGGTGGCCTTTATGGTGTTTCCCTGGGAGCAGCCTTTTTTGGTGAATCGATGTTCAAAAATGATAAGGAAGCAGATAAAGTGGCTCTCTGGCACTGCCATCAAATATTACAGAAGAATGGATTTGAGCTTTGGGATACGCAATTCTATACCGATCACTTGGCTCAGTTTGGTTGTATTGAAATTCCATCGGACGAGTATCAAGATCGGCTTGAGAAAGCATTGGAGAAAGAAACACGAACGTTTAAAATATAGCTATCTAACCTTAATTAAGTGGGATGTTTATCAAATATAGAAACTCCACCCCAGTGATGAAATAACGAACACCCCTCTTAATTTCGTTTCACGTGTCGCTATCGCTCGGAGCCCCTTATTAGGGGAGAATTTGTCAAATACGTCAGCAGTTTTTTTGACGAACTCACGTTAAATATTATCCGTCTGACCGCGGGGAGCGGTCTGACGGGTGATTACTATTTTGGATCCAGAATATTCTCAATCCGGTTTTGAACATCCTGAAGATGGACAACCGTTCTGCGATCTACCGTTCTGTTCACGGCGCGATCCACTTCTGTTTTCAGTGTTCTGAGCTCCTCTCGAAGCAGAGGCTTGATGTCGCTTCCATCCACATCATCGTCCTCACTCTCCATCAGAGATTTAATGTGATTCAGATATGTTCGCTGAAGATTTCTGCGATAAACATTTATGGACGAGCTGGAGGAGAGTTCGCTCCAAACTCCTAACCGAACATCTTCCAGCATCTCGCTAATCGTGTAGGCATCATTACCCCGGAAAGTCTCATCTTCAATCAGACGCAACATTCGTGACGAATTCATCACACTGCGAAGATGACGTCCCTGAAGCGCCTGAATCCGCTCAACAGCGCCGGAATGCTCAATATTTCTCAGGATGTTTTCATCGAGCAGCCATTCAGGTGTTGTAAACGCGTTCTCCACCATAAACTGCATCGCTTTTTCCTGATACTCTTTACTTACCGGCCGATAAACATTTCCATCCTGGTTTGAAGCAATGCGCTCCATGTAAACTCCGCCAATGTTGGTAATAACATGTCCGACATAGCGATTCCACTGACCGATCAGCTCTCCGTAAATCTCTTCCAGATCGTCGTAGCCCTCTCCCCGACGCGATGTCCACTCAACCAGATTTGGTGTAACTCGCTGCAGGTTCATCATTCCATACGTTGACGCCTGAACAGGATCGTCAGAAAGTGCTTCGGTCTGTGCAGACGGATCATATCCGGTTGACTGCCCGAAGCGGTACATCGGATCGTCTGCTTTATCAAGAATCCATTGATTCAGTGTCGAAACTTCGTCCTCAGGCGTTTCCGCATCAGGAATAACCCTGTACCCCCAATTGATGGCGTACTTGTCATACGGTCCGATTTTTCGGATAAATCGCTCCACACCGTCACCCGGCTGGGCAATGTAGTTCTGTCGGGCATAATCCATGATGGAAGCCGATACTCCATACTCTGAAGTAAATTCAGGATCCCGGAGAGACTCGACCGGGTAGGAAGAGTTTGCCTTCATGTTGTGAGGCAGACCAAGTGCGTGACCAATTTCGTGTGCAATCACCTGCCGGATCGCTTCTTTCAGGTAGTCGTCATCAATTCGCAGATTTCGGGCTTTGGGGTTGGCGGCCCCGGTCTCCAGCATCAGGCGGTTCCGATATGAACGAATGTGATTGTGATACCATATGATATCACTCCCGATAATCTCACCTGTTCGCGGATCCGTCATACTCGGACCGGTTGCATTTCGTGTTGTGTTGGCAATCCAGCGAACCATATTGTACCGAATATCTTCCGGTTCAAAATCAGGATCCTCTTCTTCTGTAGGCGGAAGTTTAGCCTGAATCGCATTTTTGAAACCGGCTTCTTCGAACGTAACATTCCAGTCTTCCACCCCTTGAATCACAGCCTGACGATACTCCTCCGGTGTTCCGGGATCTACGTAGTAAACAATAGGCTCAACCGGCTCAACAAGCTCACCGCGCGCGTAGGCTTCGGGATCGGATGGCTCGAGTCTCCATCGGCGAAGCAACGAGCGGGTGGCTGCTTTCTGCTCATCTGAGCCAAAGTCGAGCTGATTGACGGTAAACCATCCAACACGATAATCATAAAAGCGCGGACGCATAGGCTCACTTGGAAGCAGAACCATTGACTGGTTCATCAACAATGAAATACTATTGGTATTGGAAGAAGACGGTGGATTCATAGCCTCATAGGTCATCACATGACGAACTTCCACATTTTCCGGATAGGTTCGAACGCGTTCTATGTAGCTTCGGTCTCCATCCAATCGGCGGACCTGATAGGAGCTTCTTAACCATCCCTGAAGGCCGGAAATAGCCGGCACGTCTGTTTCAAAAAGGCTGTTTACTTCAATAACCGTAGTCGTACTGTCCGGGCCGATTGCTTCCACATCAAAAGATGCGATGATCGGCTCGTAGTTGTTTGCACGAACAGATCTGGAAATGGGAAGGGAGTCTGGTGCAACGCTGTTGTAAAGCCGCTGACGGATATTAATTTTGTCGTTCACTTTTTCAAAAGCAATGACCTGCTCTGCAGTTTTGGAACCGCTGCTGGTGAACCCAAAGAAATTATTCGGAACACTTGCCACACGGCTTACCATCAGAAAATCCCGGCCGAGAAGTGAATCGGGAATTTCGTAGTAGATTTTATCACCCACGGTGTGTACGTCCACAACACCTTGCTGGGTTTCTGCTTCGGATGTAATAATGCTGCTGTAATCATCCGGTCCTGAGCTGCGGTCACCCCGGGAAGACTGCCCATTTGATGATTCGCTTGCTGGCTCTGTTGTCGCGCAAGAGATTGCAAAAATCCCTGCAAATAGAATAAAAGAAAGATTTCGTATCATTTGATTCATCAGATGATGGATTCTGTTCGTTTTCGATTGAGTTTTCCTGTTAGTACTAAATAAACGAATAGTAATATTCATTCACTGCAAAAGGTTGAAAAAATGACGGCTTAAAATTTGTGCTCTTCTGCCAGTAATCGTTTCCACTCCGGATGCCGTTGCAGGTAGACTTTCACAAACGGACAGATTGGAGCAATTTTCAAATCTCTCTCCTCAGCATCCTTGAACGCGCCTTCCATTAATTTTGATGCCACACCTTGCCCCTCGAATTCATCCGGCACTTCAGTATGAGTAAAGAAGAGTACGCCCTGTTTGTTCAGTATATATTCTGCAACTGCCGTTTTTCCATCTACCGACAGCTCATACCGGTTCTTCTCTTTATTGTTTTTTACTTCGGCCATCTCGCTAAGCGTTAAGTTTTACATTTATCTTCTGTTTTTACCGAGCTTTTCCACTTTCAAGTCGGCTGTATCGCTCAATTTTGCGTCTGTAGGCGGGCGGTATTCCTGAAAGGGAATCTTTAGCAAATTACCCAAATGCTCAATTTCAGTCGGATCCAAATGCGGTATCAATTCCATATTTTAGGTGCTGAACATCATTCACCTCAGCAAATGTGCCAAACAATCGGTCCCAGACGGCAAATATATTTCCGTAATTGGTATCCGTAATGAGGCTGGGTGTAGTGATGGTGAACTTTGTGCATGTTTGGCGTAATGAAAAAGTAGGATAGAGCCCGGTCTATTTTTCGCGGCATGTTGATATTGGCGTGAGTGATATGCGCAAAAAGTACAGACATGCTTTGGTAAAGCATCACAATTCCGATCGGTATTCCCACCAGAAAGACTCCCAGAATGGTAAAGAAGATTCTAAATACAGTTTCGCCGGGATGGTGCCGCAGGCCGGTGGTCACATCCACGGTTGTATCGCTGTGGTGAACCAGATGAAATTTCCACATCCATTTTATTTTGTGCTCAATCCAGTGAATCAGCCAGGCGCCCATAAAATCAAGCAGCATCACGCCGATTATGATTTTCGCCCAGAGAGGAAAATCTGCCAGGTGCAGGAGTCCAAACTCATTTTCGGTTACCCAGTAAGATGTGAAGTAGAGAACACCTGCCAGTCCAAATCCGATAATAGCTGTAAAAAGAGTGAAAGTGAGATTGATCCCGGCGTGACGAACCTTGTTGTAGGTGAACTGAAAGAGAGGAATTACACCCTCCATCACCCAAAATATGAAAATGCCTCCAATCAGAATAAATGCCCTGAAGGTAGTTGGAACATCTTCAAAAAATGTGATGATCGTTTCCATACGGTTAATGTTCGTTGAAATTTTGCCCGTCTACTTCCTTCTCCTCAGAATCAGGAAGATAACCGAACCTATCAGAAGCAGTGCGGCAACCGGCCATACCCACAATGGAAGAGTATAGGTTATGGTCAACCTTCCTTCCGGGGTTTCATAACGAGCCGGAATGACCGGGATTCCATCTTCATTTTTTTCCAGAGACTGAACATAGTCCAATACACCGGTCCAAACCTTCAGCTGATGATCTCCATCCGTGATGATGGCTTCATCAAGTGAAATAGCCCGCCCATTTTCATCCCGCAAAGTGATTGCAAGACCGGGCAGCCTCTCTCCAACCATTGGCAAAAAGCCTGCGATATAGTAGTCGGTCACTACGTGAATCAGTTGATCCGAATCTTTTCGTAACGTTCTGGTTTCTTCTCCATCAACAAGTTCGGCACCCAGTACAGCTCTTGAAGACGGTATAGGTGTGCCCGCAAAAGGAATGGTAAACAATACGGCTCGTTCCGGATTATAGATCATATTCAACCCTGAAAACTGCAGAAAATAGTTGTCCCCCATTAGCTCTGAAAGCAGGATGGAAACTTCGAGGGCATTTCGAACTTCTTCTTCTGTTAAGTAAAAGGAAACCAGGGGATAGCCCGGTGATCCATCATCTCCCGATCCCAGCCCAAAAGCCATCATCATATCATAAAATGTTATTTCGCCCTGATTCCAAACCTCCGTCCCCGGCTTGATATCACTTCGAATAGCGCCATTTGCCTGAACGGCAATATCGATAGGCTGATCCAATACTCTTTCAGCAGAAAATTTCATGGCATCCGTCACAAAATTTCCAATTGCTGATTCACGCTGAATTTCATTCCGGTAAACCGGGAAATCTGAATAAGCGATTGTCTCTCGAATACTGCTTACTGCTCCGTCGGTAAAATCCCTCAGCCAGTCATTTAAAATCTCCGTATACCGCTCCACTTCCGCAGATACATCCTCATCTTCATTAATCGTTGAATCAATCGGGATCAAGAAATCGTTGCCGTTTTCCTCATTCAGAACCGAAAGCTTATCAAGCTCCCGGTTATAGCTCAGCTCCAGCCTGCCAAGATATTGCATGTAGTTGCCGGCTTGAACGATGATCGTGTCTTCTACATAAATCGGGCTATGAAGTGCGGTGTGAGTATGTCCGCCGACGATAATATCGATCTCAGGCAGAAGCTCAGCCAGTTGCCGATCCTCTGATACACCGGAGTGGTTTATTGAAATGATGAGGTCTACATTTTGCTTCTGGAGTTCTTCAACAGCTTTTTTAGCTGATTCAAATGGATCATCAAACTGAACCGGCCCTGGTTCCGCCGTTTTAGAGATCGCATCATTTCCAATCAAACCAAAGATTCCGATACGCAGTCCATTATCCAGTTCTTTAATAAAATGGTTTTTAATTCCGCGTTCACTCAATGGATGATCCTGAGGCGGACGTACATTGGTTCCTAAAATCACCGTCTGTTCGGCTGCAGCGGGATATCCTGCATCCGACAGGTAGCGGGCATAGACATCTGAACCGTAGTCGAATTCGTGATTACCAATGGTGATGGCATCATACCCCATTTCCTGAAACAGGTTCAGCTCGGGAGCCAGCCCCTCTTGCAGCGGAAGCCAGCCAAAAGCGGGGCCTCCTAAGATATCTCCTGCCGAAAATAGAAGTACAGGCTCGCCTGTCTGCTTTTTTTCTGTCCGTATCATGTTAATTGCCCCGGCCAATCTGGCAATGCCCCCGTCGGCCAGGTTTCTGTATTCAGGATGATCGTTCACTGCCGGAATCGGAATCAGGTGAGAATGCTCGTCATTAGTGTGCAGAATTGTAAATCGTAGATCTGTTTCAGTAGATTGGCGGCCTTGCAGCTGTGCCGACCATAAAAGGAGAATGACAAAGATTGTAAATTTAAATCTCAAACTAATTAGGGACTTTTAGCAGTTATCGGTTTTGATTATGTTACGTCTCAATTTGCTGCAACCAAATCAACAGGCATCTTAGATTATGAAAAAACCGTTAAAAAGCATAAGTGCATTTCTGATACTCTTTCTTTTTTCAACCGGGGCATTTGCTCAGCTTCAGTCACCTGAAGATTACCTCGGTTATGAACTTGGAGACCGATATACACCTCACCACAGAGTTTTGAGCTATGTTACCCACGTGGCCGACAACTCCGAATTGGTGACAATTCACCATTATGGTAAAACTTACGAACACCGTGAGCTCGTGTACCTTGTCGTTACATCTGAAGAAAATCACGCCAACCTCGAAGAGATTCGTTTAAACAATCTCAAACTGACCGGACTCGAAGAGGGTGAGCCTACAGAAAATCAAAAAGCAATTACCTGGCTTAGCTACAACGTTCATGGAAATGAGACGAATAGCAGTGAAGCTGCCATGAAAACGCTCTATGAGCTGGTTGATCCGGCAAATCGGGAAAGCAAAGCATGGCTGAATGATTCTGTAGTAATCATTGACCCGATGATAAACCCGGACGGTCGGGACCGGTACGTTAATTGGTTTAACACTGTAATTGGCACTGAGTACAATCCCGATCCTATTGCACGGGAACACCGCGAACCATGGCCGGGCGGACGAGCCAATCACTACCTGTTTGATTTGAACCGCGACTGGGCGTGGCAAACTCAGGTTGAGTCGCAGCAGAGAATTGAAGTTTATCAGCAGTGGATGCCGCACGTTCACGTTGATTTCCATGAAATGGGGTACAACTCTCCATACTATTTTGCGCCGGCTGCCAAACCGTATCACAACGTGATTACCGACTGGCAAGAGGAATTTCAAACCATTATCGGTAAAAATCACACTAAATATTTCGATGAAAACAGCTGGCTGTACTACACACGCGAGGTTTTTGATCTCTTCTATCCAAGCTATGGCGATACCTGGCCAACATACAACGGCGCGATCGGTATGACGTACGAGAAAGCCGGTGGCGGGAGTGCCGGTGCGGCGGTAACCACAGAAGAGGGTGAAGTATTAACCCTGAAAGATCGACTGACCCATCACCACGTTGCGGGGATATCCACGATTGAAGCGACGGCCAACAATGCTGACCGCGTAGTTCGGGAGTTTGCCAACTATTTTGATAAAGCGGCAAACGAACCTGCAGGCACCTACAAATCGTTTGTGGTTAAAGCAGACAACGATCCGGACAAAATTCACCACCTGCTGACCTTCCTCGATTCGCAACAGATTGAATATGGCACAGCCGGCTCAAACCAAAATACAAACGGTTATAACTATAAGAGCGGGCAAAATGAGCGTGTTTCGATTTCAGAAAATGATGTTGTTGTAAGTGTTTATCAGCCGCAAGGACAATTGGCTCGCGTGTTCTTTGAGCCAAATCCTGAACTTTCCGACTCTCTCACATACGATATTACCACCTGGGAAGCGCACTACCGTTTTGGACTGGAAGGCTTCGCACTGGAATCCAATATCAATCCCAATCAAAATATTTCAGCGGAAGATTACAGAAGCAGCACCATTTCCGGTGCAGACAAACCTTACGCCTATGTAACCGATTGGGACAGCATGGATGATGCGCGGTTTTTAGCTGAGATTACCAAAAACGGAGTGAAAAGCCGATTCTCCACCGTCGATTTTGAAATAGAAGGGGAATCCTTTAAGCGCGGATCACTGATTATTATGCGCGGTAACAACTCTCATTTGGATGATGAATTTGATGAGATTGTTCGTTCTGCAGCAGAAAATCACAGCCGGGATCTGTTTGGAGCATCCACAGGATTTGTAACATCCGGTTCTGACTTCGGTTCAAATAACGTACGCTATATCGAAAAACCTGAAATTGCTGTTCTGATGGGTGATGGCACTTCATCTCTAAGCGCAGGAGAAGTGTGGCACTTTTTCGATCAGCAGCTTCACTACCCGAATACACAACTCAATACGGATGATCTAATGCGTGCTGATCTGTCTAAATTCACCACGCTTATTCTTCCGTCAGGTTCTTACAACAGCGTACTAACTGACAGCGCCATCGAGAAAATTTCGAGTTGGGTTCGTGAAGGTGGGAATCTAGTGTTGATTGCGAATGCAAACCGAAACTTCACAGATAGAAACGGTTTCCAGCTGGCACGAAAACAAGCCGAGGCCGAGGAACCGACAAACGAAGAGATGCTGGCACCTTACGACAACCGGTCGAGACGCTATATTAGCAACACCACATCAGGTTCTGCATTTGAAGTAACTCTCGACACAACGCATCCGTTAGCTTACGGCTACGATACAGAGTACTACACGCTCAAATTGAGTGCAGACTCCTACAGCTATTTGGATTCCGGCTGGAATGTGGGAACCGTCCGTGACAATTCATACAGGAGTGGATTTGTAGGAACTGAAGCAGAACCAATGATTGAGAACTCACTCTCTTTCGGCGTTCAGAGCTACGGCAGCGGACAGGTGGTTTATATGATCGAAAATCCGCTCTTCAGGGGATTCTGGGAGAATGGAAAACTGCTGGTTGCCAACAGCCTGTTCTTTGTAGGAAACTAATTCAGATTTGAGATCTGAGTCCTGAGTCTAGAGATTTACCTCTTGACTCTGGACTCTTAACTCATTTCATTGACCTACTTTTCAAACTTCATCTTCATCAATGCAGCCGCAATTTCAATGGGTGAATAGTTACTTTCTGCAAGTGGCTCCAGCTGATCGATATATTCTCTCAGCCCGCCTTTTTGAAGGACCTCAACGATTTCATCCAGGTGCGATTCCATCTTCGACATTTGCACCTCTTTGGATGAAGGCATCGGCAACGGCATCAGCTTGGCACCGATAATTTTTTCAATAAAACGGATACTTTTTCTCTTCCTTCCGGTAGAGAATGTAATAGCCATTCCGGATTTACCTGCGCGTGCTGTTCGCCCAATTCGGTGGACATAGAACTCCGGATCCTGGGGTACATCGTAGTTGAAGACGATATCAATATCATCCACATCCAATCCGCGTGCAGCAACATCCGTAGCTACCAAAAGCTCGATTTTTCCGTTTCTGAACTTGTTCATCACCTTATCGCGCACGTTCTGGCGCATATCGCCATGGAGCGCATCGGCAGAAAAACCGCGGGCCTGAAATTCCTGTACAAGAGAATCGCATCTGCGCTTTGTATTAGAAAAAACCAGTGTGAGATTGGCACCGGTCATATCAATCACGCGTGAGATCGCCTCTACTCGCATCGAGTCCCGGACTTCCATCACATACTGTTCAACACCTTCAGCTGTTTGAGCCCGTCCCTCAACTTTGATCATCTCCGGCTTATCCATCCAGCGATTCATAATATTTTTGATCGCATTTGGCACGGTTGCGGAGAACATAACCGTTTGCGATTTGCCTTTACTGTAGCTTAAAATCTGCTCGAGATCTTCTCGGAAACCCATGTTCAGCATCTCATCGGCTTCATCAAGTACAACCATTTCGAGCGCACCCAGTTTTAATGTACCGCGCTTCAGGTGATCAATTACCCGTCCCGGAGTTCCCACTACTATCTGTGCTCCTTTTTTCAGGGCCTTAAGCTGCCTGCTGATTGGCTGTCCGCCATAAACAGGTACGGTAAATACGCCGTTTACGTGCTTTGGCAAGTTTGATCAGTTCGCCGGTTACCTGAATAGCCAATTCCCTAGTTGGAGTTAAAATTAAAACACTTGGAGATTTTGAGCCTTTGTTGGCCATTTGCAGTGCCGGAATACCAAACGCTGCGGTTTTACCCGTACCGGTTTGAGCCTGCCCTACCAGGTCTTTACCCGATAATATTTGAGGTATACACTTTTCTTGAATGGATGTTGGAGCTTCAAAGCCCATATCGTTTACGGCTTTGAGGATTTCAGGCTGAATTCCCAGCTCTGAAAAAGAAGAATTTTTCATTTTTGTCTGATGTTTGTATTGGATAGCCGGACTGAGGCTCTCGATAAAAAGTGAACATACGTTCACCCGGATTACGATATACCTATCCTATGTATCCTGATTTTGAAATATCTGTCGCTCTCCTCGCGCATCGCTCCGCTCTTGTGTTTTTTTAAACATTTCGGAGATACTCCCTGGCCAAAAGCGCGATTTACAAACATTCAGGAGAGAACTACTGAAGAGAGGCAAAAAGGTACCGAGTTGGGCAGGTCAACGTCGAACGTCAGTTGAAGGGGCATAAGGTACGGATAAGAAATGGATTTATTGCTATAGGTTTTGGAGTAATAAGCATTGAATCAATACTGCCCAAAATGATTAATGGAAATAAAAGAAGATTATAACCAGTTTGATATTTTCTTTCTCGCTGAGTATCGCAAATTTATACGCAGATTTGCGCAGAGTATCTGCGAGACTCAGCGGAATTATCCGCGTCAATCTGCGAGAAATGAAACAGCTGTTATTCAGGGTTGTCAACCTCTTTTAATTTCATTAATCGAGTATGAAGCGAAATACTTTATACTTTCTGCCTGATACCTGCTACTCACTACTCTTATTTCGAAACAGAGCATACGCTTCAAGCATAATCCAGATTGAAAAACCTAGTATTACTGCTCCAAACGAAAATAGAAGCAGATTGAATTCAGACTCCCCGGCTCCGGACCAATCAAAAACAACCTGCTCAATCATAGCCCACAGCGTCATAAACAGAACAAATATCATGGGCACGAGAGTGTAAATTATGGGCCGACCCTGTCGCTTCAGCCAGATTGTAATCAGCAACAAACTAATTCCCGCCAAAAGCTGATTGGATGTCCCAAAGAGCGGCCAGAGAATATATCCGCCCGAGCCCAGTCCGCGTGGTCCCTCCGGCAGTATCACCAACGCCGCACTTGCGCCAACAGCTATCATCGTGGAGGTGTGAAGTTTGGTCAGTGGCTTCACCTTGTACTCCTCACCCAGTTCATTCAAAATATATCGCATCAGGCGTACGGAAGTATCCAGGGTCGTTGCAGCAAAACTGATCACGATTACTGCAATAATCGTTTGAGCTACCTCCAACGGAATCATCAGTCCGGTAGCCAGGCGGGCAGCGCCTTCAACAAAGATATTCAAACCGCTTGAGCCGGCCGCTTCAAAGGAGTGGTAGTTTTCCAGAAACTCTCCGGTTGTGTTGAAATAAGTGACAATAGCTACAATGGTTATCAGGGCAAGTGAACCTTCGCCAATTGCACCGAGGTACCCGACAAACCTGGCATCAGTCTCTTTATCGAGCTGCTTGGCCGTGGTACCCGAGGAAACCAGTCCGTGAAATCCTGAGATCGCCCCGCAGGCAATGGTAATGAAAAGAAGCGGAAACCAGCTCACATCGCTTGTATCGGTATTGGTTGGCGGAGCCGTAATTTCCGGACTGATCACGAAAAGCCCGAGGTAAAGGATGGCCAACCCAAGTATGAGCTGATAGGCATTGATCAGATCACGCGGCTGAAGCAGCATCCAGACCGGAAGCGTGGATGCAAAATAGACGTAAACCATTAGCACGATGATCCAGGTCAGAAACGCCATCTCAACTCCGCTCAGTCCAAACAGAAGCGTTGCCTCCTCACCGCCGAAATATTGAACCAGGTCGATCTGCAAGACCGGCACATAGCTGGCGATGATGGCGGTAAAATACATCACAAAGAGAACAACAATGGAGGGAATGAGCATACTTCCGCTGGCTTTATATACACGAAAACCGATCCAGATAGCCAGCGGAATCTGAATAAATATGGAGAGCACCGTGGCCGGAAAACTGATGAACAGGTTTGAAATCACCCAGGCAAATACGGCATTTACCATCAGCACGAGAATCAGGATAATGAATAGAAAAAGAAGGCGTCCCCGGCGTCCAACCAGTTTATCGGCAAGCGTGCCTACAGATTGACCTTTGTTGCGAACCGAGAGGACCATGGTTCCAAAATCATGAACACCGGCTGCAAAGATGGTTCCGAGAACCACCCACAAGCATGGCGGGAACCCAGCCCCAGTAGACGGCAATTGCCGGCCCTACGATTGGAGCAGCACCGGCGATGGATGTAAAATGATGCCCCAGCAGCACAAATTTATTGGCCGGTACATAATCCCTCCCATCTTTGAACTCATGAGCGGGAGTCATAAAATCCGGGTCGAGCTGATAGATTTTCTCAGCCAGATACTTTGAGTAGTATCGGTATCCGATAAAGAAGAGAACGAGCGATAAAGCAGCGACTAAGCTTGCCGGCACGGTTCAGTTTGTTTTGATTCTACTGCCTATTTAAGAGCAGGATAGGCTTACATCCCAATCCATCATCCAAAATAAAGTTTTAAAGCAAATCTGCAACTGAATAATATCGCCACGGCACATCTTTTGACGCGAAGCGAAACACGGAATTCACTGAAGAATATTCATTGAGTTGGAGCTATTAAACCGCAGAATGTTGAACTCTGAATATCGAATTTCGAAGTAAAGTCACTTCAATATTTTACATTCAGTATTCTGCGGTTCGAAATTTCTTTCAAATCAATCATTTAATAATACGGGTTCACCGTAACCGAGGCCGCTCAAACGCTTCAGCTGTGTCCGGGCATCACCCACAATCACATAGTACATTCTGTCGGGGTTGGCGTACTCGCCGGCCAGTTCGCTGATCTCTTCACGGCTCATCTCACGAACAACATCCTGCTGCGCATTAATGTAATCCGCCGACCATCCGTTGGCACTCATGGTTTGAAGAATTCCCAGTTTGGCTCCAAGCGTTTCAAATGCGCGGGCATTGCTCTTCAACAGAAAGCTCTGCGTGTTATCGAGGTCCTGTTCTGTGAATGTATCGGGGTAGTCTGCCATGATATCCCGAATCAACTCTACAGCTTCGAAGGTAATATTACTTCTCACCCCGCTGCTTACGCTAAACGGTCCCGGCAGACTGCTGCCCGAAAATCCTGACCGAATGCCGTAGGTATACCCTTTTCCTTCGCGAAGCTCCTGCGTGAGACGTGATGCAAATCCGCCGCCTCCAAGAATGTAGTTCATCACCGTTGCAGGATAGTAGTCATCATCCGTTTCCGGCATAGCCAGGTACCCGATTCTCAACACCGATTGTGACGCATTCGGTACATCGTAGAAATAGACCCGGGATTGCGCCGGAGGCTCAGGAAACTCAAATTCAGGAATACTTACAGGACTGGATTCCCACCGCGACTCCAAATCAGACAGAGACGCTACCGCATTACTCTGATTGATGGCACCGGCGATGTGATACGTAGCAACGGATGGATTGATGTAATCTTCGTAATAAGCTTTCAAATCATCCAGCGTAATGGATTCCACACTCTCTTCAGTGCCCAAGCTGCTGAATGATAGAATATGCCCATCACCATAGAGCAACTTGTTGAACTCATTTGTGGCAATGCTGTTTGGATTAGACTGCTGCTGAGCTATCCGGCTCAACACACTCTGTTTCGCCAGGTCAAACTCACGTTCATCCCATCGCGGCTCGAGCAGAATCTCCTCAACCAGATCGAGCGTTGCATCATAATTTCTGGCCAGTGTATTTCCTGAAATAGTGAAATACTGACGTCCTGAGCTAACATTTATGCTCGCACCGAGAAGGTCAATGGCCTGCTCAAGCTCAGCCGGAGTTTTGTTTGCCGTTCCCCGGGTCATAACATCAGCCAACAGATTTGAAACACCCACTTTATCAGAATTTTCAACCAAAAGTCCGCCATCAATTCTGATGTTGAACTGAACCAGCGGCAGTTCACGATTTTCAATTCCATATACATCCAGTCCGTTACTCAATTCAGAAGTCCATACTTGCGGTACGGATATCTCAGGCTCAGGTCCGTAAGGTGGCTCTTCCGACCGGTCGAAAGAAGAAGGTGTTCGTTCATATTCGGTATCTTCCGGCAGGATAAAATCCTCACCTTCCGCTCCCTGTACGATTTGCTCTGTTTCAATTTCCGCCTCAACAGATCCTGCCAAAGCCAGATCAGCCTCACCGCGAGGCACAAAGCTCGTTGCCACATAATCCTTACCCTTGATGTATTGTTCATACACTCGGTTCACATCATCAAGTGTTACATCCAGTGTTTTCTGAATGTCCTGATTAATATAACCCGGATCGCCGGCAAAAATATTGTACTGCGCCAGCTGAAACGCTTTGCCTAAAACGCTGGAGAGACCCGTGTAGAATCTCGTTTCAATACCGGATTTTACCCGTTCCAGATCCTGTTCAGTAAAACCATTCTCCTCATATCGCGCAAATGCTTCTTCAACACCTGCCAGTGCATCATTTAAATCAACACCGGGATAGGCGCGAACCCGGAGGGAAATTTCACCTGCCAGCTCTGAGTTGCTGCTGTACATTCCCACGCCTGATGTAAGTTCTTTCTCTTCAACGAGCACTTCGTATAGCGGTGCGGTTCTTCCGTCAGCCAGCAGCTGCGTCAAAATTTGCAGTGCGTACGCGTCATCGTGATAGTTCTCCACCCCCGGCCAGGTCAGACGAAGTTCCGGCAGTCGAGCAAAATTATCCACATGATATAACTTTTTGGTTTCATCCAGTTCTGCCGGCTGCTTTTCAAGCGGCTCGATCTCCTCACCGGCTGGAATCTCATCAAAATATTTCTGAACCCACTCGCGGGCTTGATCAGAATCAAAATCACCGGCTATAACCAGTGTGGCGTTATTCGGCACATACCAGGTGTTGTAGAAATTGACCACATCATCCAGCGTAGCGGCCTGAAGATCTTCGAGCGAACCGATCACCTGCCAGCTGTAGGGATGTCCTTCTGGGTAGAGATTTTTATCGATCACATAACCGGTATGACCGTATGGCGCATTGTCCACACCCTGTCGCTTTTCATTTTTCACCACCTGTTTCTCTTTCTCAAGCACCATTTCATTTACTGTATTGATGAAATAGCCCATCTTATCGGCTTCTGCCCAGATCATCTTCTCGAGGGCGTCATTCGGTACGGTTTGAAAGTAGTTCGTCCGATCGCGGCTGGTGGAACCGTTTGCACCTGATCCTCCAATTCTGGCACTCATCTGATCCAGTCCGCCCCGCCCAAGGTTTTCTGATTCAAGAAAAAGCAGGTGCTCAAAGAGATGTGCAAAACCTGTTCGCCCGGGAAGTTCGCGAGCAGACCCGACATGAAACGTCAGAGCTACGGCCGTAACCGGATCAGAATCGTCCTTGTGAAAAATAACTTCCAGCCCGTTATCAAGTGTAAATTTCTCATATTCAACGGAAAAGTCGGTATCGGAAGAAGAGCTGCATGCGCCGACCAAAAAGAGCAAGGCGCCAATAAGAGTAGCAAAAATCGGATAGGATAACTTCATGTATCGTGTATATTTGGGTGAATTGTCAGTTGGGAATGTACACGATTTATCGCGAAGAAATTGTAATAATTAGTTTCGTCTGAACCTAAATCCACTCTTCGGATCTTTCCCTTCTTTTTGTTGGTAACTGTTGATAATCACAGTAAGCGCCGCCACTCCCGTTAGTAGCACAGTAATGGTGCTTGTATCCCAAACCAACCACATCATTAAAGTTACCAAAAACAGGCCGATGCTGAAGATGTATTGAAAACTTGTAACTTTTTTCTCTTCCTCTTTTCTGACTAATGGCATAATTAAGCAGCCTTGGCTCCAGTTTTTTCAAAAAACAGTTTCATGATAAAACCAAACAGCGGCCCGCCTACAACTATAAGACCCAAGAAAGTAACAATAACCTGCCTTGAGAGTATATCGATTCCGATAAGCGGAAATAAGATGAGCAATAAAATACTCGTCAAAACCCCCCAACTCAAACCTTCTTTGATCCAGCCAAGGCCTTCAAATGGATTTTCAATCTGATCCGTATCGATATCTTTATATCTGGCCGGTTGATTTTCAATCCACCTCTGTTTTAAACTATTTTTGAACCATCCCCAGATTGGAAACGTGACTGTCAAAACAAGGAGTGTTGTCAGATTCATGAGACATGGGATAATCTCTCCGCAATTCGGACAGTAGAGGCCAAACCAGTTTTTAAATGCCGTGCCATTTTGTGTCGACCAGGTTCTCCCGTCGTGAAGCGTTTCGCAGTGCGGACACGGCACATAGCTTCGTTCAAGAAACGGTTTTTCAGATGTTTTATCCTCAAGTGATACTTTCGGTACCCGCTGACCCAGAATAAGCTCATTAATGACCAGACCCGGATTTAAGAGATAGTGCAGTATCATCCAGTTTTTCCAGGTATAGACTTTGTATTTATCTTTATCAAAGTTCATAATGATCCGGGTTTTGTTCAGTTTACATAAGCATAGTAAATTCAAGGTTATGACACAATATATTTAGCTCAGAATATTTTTTCTACAAAATGAATCTGACAATTTTCAATACCTCATACAGACATGATTTTCTATCACAGCGGCGGTTCAGCCTGTTCGCCTGTTTATAAATCCGTTTCAAGATAAACGCTACCATTGCATTATCTGAGACAATTCACTTCTTTGTTATAGTTTAACATTTAATATAGATGTATAAATTTTGACCACTATGGAGCTGT
>NZ_JAXHMF010000003.1:0-8272 GCF_034521535.1 Rhodohalobacter sp.
ATCATGGTAACATTTGAAGGGCTTTCAATTTGCCTGTCTTCCTGAGCCTCAGTAATTGCATGCTCCAGGCGCTTCACCAGGGATCTCTCATGGGAAAAGTCACTTTTTTAAGTCAACCGGCAAAACAGGTCATTGTAAATAAGAAGCGCATTCAAGATAGTATTATTACAGGTTGATGAATGGGAAGGAGGAAAGCCAAAAATAAAGAAAAGAATCGCACAGATGACGCGAGAACTGTCCTCATTAATACGCGGTTTAACCATCACAAACAGATAGCTAAGATGAATGTAATCAGATATTTATAATTTCTTTAGTTGAATAGTAATTATCGGAGTCTAATAGGCCTTGAATGTTGGGAGAAGGACAACGAGTGAACCGTGAACGAATCCTTCATACGGTGAGGCGAAATTTAAGGACTGAAAGCGTGATGGACCATTGAAGGATTCCACGGTGAACTGTGTCCGCCGCCAATTCACAGCCTTGATTTTTCGTTCTTTGTATCAAGACAAAAGGACATAAAACTTATAATAACTTTAAATTATAAATATGGGGTAAGTCCTCAGTTATGAACGGTTGTATCAACAAAATCGATTCTTTACTTTTGGCATCTTTTCAAGATTTAAATCCAAAATACTCTTATGAAAACCCCTGAAATTGTCATCATTGGTGGAGGCTTTTCTGGTCTGCTTATAGCTTATTGGCTCCAAAAAGAAGGATTAAGAAATATTCAAATTCTGGAAGCCAGGAACCGGTTGGGCGGACGCATTTATACATTAAGATCAGATCATGAGCCTCCTATTGAGATGGGAGCCACCTGGTTGGGTAAAAAACATCGGAATTTGTTGCAATTACTGGATGAATTAGATATTGACATTTACCAGCAGTATATGGGAGATAAAGCATACTATGAGCCCATGTCGGTTTCACCACCGCAGCTTGTGGAGTTGCCTCCTAATGATGAACCGAGTTATCGGATTGAGGGTGGCACAGACAGGATCATTCAAAAATTGGCCAACAGTCTTCATCAAGGCCAAATTCATTCAGGTCAAACAGTAAAAACTATTCGGAAAACCGGTACGAAGTTAGAAATTAAAACTGAAAGCGATTTTTTTAAGGCTGATTATATAATCAGTACACTGCCCCCTAAGCTTTTGGTCGATAGTATTGATTTTTCTCCCTCTCTACCTGAAAAGTTTACAGATATCGCTTCACAGACACACACTTGGATGGCCGATTCGATAAAAATTGCGATGACGTTTGATAAACCCTTTTGGCGAAATCCGGAGTCCAGTGGCACAATCTTCAGCAATGTGGGACCTGTTAATGAAATGTACGATCATTCTGATAACACCCATTTTGCTCTTAAAGGATTTATGAACAATGCCTACCATGCGGTAGCTCGTGATCAACGAAAACAGTTAGTCATGGAGCAGCTCCGCCGATTTTATGGAGATAAGGTTGACAGCTACCAATCCTACCGGGAATTAGTTTGGCAAAAAGAGTCCTTTTCCTACAGCAAATACGAACAGCATATTATACCCCATCAAAACAATGGTCACATAAGATTCCAAGAACCACTTTTTGATAATCGACTACTGATTGCAGGATCTGAAACGGCAACTGAATTCCCAGGCTATATGGATGGTGTTGTAGAAAGTGCCCGCCGTACAATCCGGCAACTAAAAAAAATTCTTTCCTGATTATGAGAGATGCCTGGCGGTCTTGAGTATAACCGGTGCACGATTTACTGTTGATTAGCAACGAACGATTCATACTATAAAAAGCCATGGATAAATATATTGAGCAACTTCTATAAAAGACCAGGTTAAAGTTGAGAAGGAGTAAAGAGGCCTTTGGATCAAAGATGATATGTGATTTTAAAAATCAGATCGAATATCATAAATCAAAAATCTCCAATCAGAAATCAAGCTCTTCGAAACCATGCCCCAAGCTTTTGTGCAAAGGGAAAGGGGCACAAGTAACGCTTCGCTGAACACTTGCGCCAGACGGGGGATTAAAAAATGATATACGATTCTGGAGATATGCGATATACGATCTTTGATCTGCTAATAAAAGGATTGTGATTTTGAACACTCATTTGATGATTTTCAACGACAACAATCAAAAAATCAAGCTGTTTGAAAACGAGAAATCACATCATCTTGTATCATGTAGAGGCAAGGCACTATCACCAAAATGATGGAAGTCGCAAAGACGATACCGAACCCGAGTGAGATTGCCATCGGGATCAACTGGATGGCTTGTCGTGATTGTTCCAGGATGATCGGGGTTAACCCGCCAAAGGTGGTGAAGGTGGTGAGCATAATCGGGCGGAAACGCCGCAGGCCGGCTTCGTGAATGGCTTCAAACGGGCTGTGATCATTTTTTCGTTGTTTATTGGCATAGTCGATCATAATCAGCGAGTCGTTCAGAACCACCCCGGAGAGAGCAATGACCCCCATCAGACTTACAAGAGAAAGATCGTATCCTAATAGGATGTGGCCAATCACCGCACCTACAATTCCAAATGGAATAGCCCCCATTATAATTAAAGGTTGAATATAGCTGCCAAATGCAATGGCCAGTAATCCGTAGATCACAAACATAGCCAACATAAAACTTCCCCAAAGAGCTGAGGTGGATTCCCGCATCTCTGCCTGGCTGCCTTCAAAACTCCAGGTAATTCCGGGAAAATCGGCCTGTAACTGTGGCAGTGTTTCCGTTTGAATGGATTCAAGAATTCTTGAAACGGCATTGGCAGGTTCAGCATCCATGCTTACGCTTACAACACGACGTCCGTCTCGCCGGTTGATGTTCGTAAATGCTTCGCCCTCTTCAATGCTTACCACATCCAGAAGAGGAACCTCCGTACCATTGGGTGTCTGTACCACAAAATCTTCCAGGTGATAGATATCCTGCCGCTCCGAACGGGGTAATTTAACCCGCACTTCAATCTCGTTGGTTCCCCGAAGCTGACGCATTGCCAGTGCACCATAGAAGGCATCCCGCAACTGTTGCCCCACGTATTCAGGAGTCAGACCAAGTTTACGCCCTTCCGGAAGCAGCCGGAAGTCGAACTGGGTTTTGCCGCGATTGTAATTGTCGTTTACATCGCGGGTTTCAGTAAATTGCTCTGCACGTTCAACAAAAGCTTCACTGGCTGCTTCAAGAACTTCAATATTTGAATGGCTTAAATCTACGCTGATATCCGGAAGATAGCCGGCGGGGCCCCGTTCGGCCTCAAATGTCATCTGATCAACCCCTGGAATATCTCCAATCTGATCCCGCCAGAGCTCAATAACTTCCTGGGCGGTCATATCTCGTTCATCCGGGTTTTTCAGTACAATTTCAACGTCAATAAAACTTTGGCCCCGAACATTGGTTTTTATCCCGTGAGCTACTTCAAACAGGTTGTGTTCCTCAAACATCCTGTGTGTAGATTCTGTAATATCCTCGGCTACGGCTGCGGCCTGGGTTGGTGTTGTTCCCACGGGAAGCCTCACCCCGGTTTCAATCTCATCGGCGGCATCTTCTGGCATCATTACCATTCCCATATGGTCGCTGTATCCATATCCGCCCACAACTAAAAGCAGTGCAACAGCCACACTTAAGGTGATGTATCGGTTTCGGAGGCAGAGTTCAAGAAAACCCCGGTATTTGGTGTTTACAAAGTGGTTAAAACGATCAGCAAATTTCTGCTGATACTTGTGAACGATCTTTCCAATTTTAAACCGATCTTTTTTCTTGCTGTGAGCCAGGTGGGCGGGGAGGATAAAGAGAGCTTCAAACAGCGATACAGTCAGTACAATAATGACAACTGCAGGCAGCGGCCACCAGTATTTTCCTGTAACTCCGGGCATGAACAGGAGGGGGACAAACGCAATGATGTTGGTCAAAATAGCGAATGTAACCGGACGCCCCATATCTTTGGCACCTGCAATGGCCGCATCCAGGAAGCTCATTCCGCGCTCCCGGAACTCATACACATTCTCTCCAACTACAATCGCATCATCCACCACAATTCCCAGTACCACAAGGAACCCAAACATGGAGATCATATTGATACTCAGATTTGCAAGAGGCAGGAAGAGAACAGCTCCTATAAAAGAGATAGTCATTCCCATCATCACCCAGAAAGCAAGCCTGTATTCAAGGAAGAGTGCCAGGATGACCATCACAATCAGGATAGCAAGCACTCCATTTTCCATGAGTAAATAGAGCCGTTCCTGGAAATCTTCCGCAGCGCTGCTGTCAATTCTGTACTGTACACCCGGCGGAAAATTTAGCTGTGCTTGTTCAAGTATATTGACCACAGCCTCAGAAATTTCAAGAGGGGATTGACTCCCGATTCGATAGATTTCCAGGTCAACCGTTGGCTGCCGGTTAAACTCCCCGTGAAATCCGGTCTCCTCAAAACCATCTGTAATGTCAGCTATGTCGGCAAGTGTAACTGTTCCGCCGGTTTCGGATGCAATCAGTTCAATATTTTCATATTCATCAGCCCACTGCTTGCGTTCCTGCATGCGTAGTAAAATTTCACCTGCGCTGGTTTCAACAGCACCGGCCGGGATATCTTCGCTCGACTGGGCAATCAGGTTGGAAATATCACCGAGAGTTAATCCATATTCACGTAGCCGATCTCTCGGAATCTCTATATGTGTTACGTAATCAGGTACATTTCCAATATCTACCTGGGTGATTTCTTCGTCACTGAGAAGCTGATCCCGAACATTCTCTGCCAGTTTACGGAGTGTCCAGATATTGGCATCTCCATAAAGTCCAATTGTCATCACTTCCTGCTGATTCGTCTGAAGTTGAACTTCGGGCTCCTCGATATTATCAGGGAACGTTCGAATCCTGTTTACAGCCTGGTCTATATCCTGGTACGTTTTCATCCGGTTGGTACCAACAACTAACTCAATAGATATCTGACCTGATCCCTCTTGTGCTTCTGAAGTTACTTCTTTGATTCCCTGAACTCCGCGAATGGCCTCTTCAACGGGCCGTAGTATTCCCTGTTCTACTTCGGCGGGAGAGGCCCCGGGGTATACCACACTCACTTCAACAAAATCCAGCTGGTATTGAGGAAACACCTCTTTTTGGATGTTGAACATCGTCCAGATACCGCCGCCGATGAGAATAATCATAAGAAGATTGGCAGCGATCGGGTTGTTGGCCATAAAGGCAATGGCCCCGGAGGTATTACTTTGCTTTGTATTTTTTGATTCGTCTTCCGTCATATTTATCAAATGTTTCCTGCCGATGTAGAATCAGCCATTGCAGTGGTATTTGTGGAACTTTCAAGTCTGAGGGGAGAACCATCCACAACGGTTGTCAGATTTGTGGTTACAACCTGTTCACCATCTTGAAGGCCTTCAGTGATGTAGGCATAATTGGCATCCCGAAAGAGAATCTCGGCATTTCGAATACGGAGTGTATCATTCTCATTCACCCAGATGGTATCATCCTGGCGTATATAATCGCGGTTTAACCGAACCACATCCCGGAGTTCCCGGGCCTGTATATTCGCTTCTACAAAAGAACCGATCATTAATCGGGGCTGGTCGCCATTTTCGCTCAGATATCCGTGAGGGTCGGGAACTTCTACTAAAACTCTTGCCATCCTGGTTTCATTTTCAAGTGCACCTACCAATCGGAAAAGATTTCCTTTTCGATGTTCTCCATCATTCCATGCTGTTCGATTCCTGATGGTTACCGGTGAACCGCCATTTCCATTTTCAGGAATATCAATCCACCGGAGATCCCGCAACGGAACGGTTGTTTCAATCCAGTAGGTTTCCAGTCCTACCAGGCGGGCAAGATTGTCTGAAGGAGTGACCTGCGATCCTACATTCACATTGCGCGATAAGATATAGGCATCAAACGGTGCCCGAATGGTTGTTCGTTCTAAATTTAGTTTTGCTTGTTCAACTGCAGCCTCGGCGGACTGAACATCTGATCTTGCCGCATTCAGCTGAGGTTCCCGAAGTACCAATGCCTTATTTTCATTTTCCAGGGAGTCGTCAAGAAGTTCATAATCTTGGCGGGCAACATTTTGCCGTCCCATCTCAATAGTCAGGTCTGTTTTAGCCTGTTCCAGCTCACTTCGCCGTTGTTGAAGTGCATTCTGGTAGTCGGCCGGATCGATCTGCATCAGCATTTCTCCCTCTTCTATGTAACCACCCGGTGTGAAATTTTCTGACAACTGAATAATCTCCCCGCTCACACGCGGACTTAACGTAATATCCTGCGAGGGTACGACGGTTCCCATGGCGCTAATCGTTGGGGTAAAGTTTCCCTTCTCTACCTGAACAGTATTTACAAGCATAGCCGTCTCTTTGGTAGCACCGGTTCGCTGGGCCTCCGGTTCAGTGTTAAATATTAACAGGATGATCGCTGCCCCTGCTAACAAAACACCAAGACTAATTAACAATGTTTTTTTACTCTACTTCGATAAATCGATTTCGATTCGTTTGCGAAAAAGCTTCTATAAGCATTCCTTGATAGGCAATTGTACCATTTGCACATTTGGTTATGTACAGTCAGAATCAGTGTATCTATACTTGGTAATCGTGTACAGCTTAAGTGACCAAACAGCTGGCTACATTTGGGATTCATTAACCTCAGCCATCCTTTCTGTCTCAAATGAGCCGGCAAGAGCCCTGTAAAGCGAGATTCTGTACTCTACTAACGTCAATCGGGCCGATAAAAGATCCCGGCGTAATTGTTGAATGCCATCCAGTGCTGTTAGTACATCCAGGTAATTGCCGCTTCCATTCAAATATTGAAGCCGAAGCTGCCGGTACGCCTGGCTGGCCAGTTCAAGTTGTCGTTCAATACTGTCGATACTCTCAACCTGTTTCTTTTCACGGATCAAGGCATCTTCAACTTCCCGGAAAGCGGTTAATATCGTCTGTCCGTACTCATACAATCGTTGATTTTTAACAGCTTCATTTCGATCAACTTCGGCTCGCAACTCTCCTCCGTAAAAAATGGGTGCCAGCAAATTTCCGGCAAAAGAGATCGCCCAGTCCTCAAAGAGTGCACCGGCACTTTCTGAAGCGCTTGATGCTGACGCAGAGATTGTCAAACGTGGATATTGATTACTGATCGCTGCGGCCAGATCATTGTCGGCAGCCTGCAAAGAAGCATATGCACTGCGAACATCCGGCCGTTTTTGAACAAGATCCGTGGGGACACCGGTGCTCGGAATCGGAGAGAGTTGCGGGAGGTCTTCCGGGCTGAAATCAATTCCTGATTGAGGGGGCTTGCCTAATAAAACAGCCAGCTGATTTTCCAATGTTTGAACTCGTGACTCGGCATAGGTTCGCTGCTCTCGTGTGGCCTCAACCAATTGCTGCTGCCGCAAGACATCCACACTTTGTATCTGCCCGATTTCAAAACGATTTTTTAAGAGCTGAAGAACGGTCAGGTTTGTATCAATCTGTTCATTTACCAGTTCGAGCTGATTCTGCGCATCCGCAAGTTGATACCATGTGCGTACAATTTCTGCCGTCAGACTTAACGCTGCGGTTTGATAATCAAAAAGAGTGGCCCGGGCTCGAAATTGTTCAGCATCTATGGTTGAGCCGATGCGCCCCCAGAGGTCAATTTCGTATGAGGAAGAAAGCCCGAGTTGAATCTGCTCAGAATCCTGTGAACTATCAGAAAATCGGTCGGCTTGTGCAGAACCGGATGCGTCCAGGGTGGGGAAGAGGAGAGAAGATTCGCGATCAACCACAGCTTCAGCGGCTCGCAATCTTTCCCAGGCAGTGAGTAATGTAAAGTTTGAAGTCAAGGCACTGTCAATTACCGTATTCAATCGGTTGTCCTCAAAGGATGTCCACCATTTAGCTGGCAGCACTTCCATTCCCGACTCTGAAAAAGAATCCGGAATTTCTACAGGATTCGATACTTCTTCCTGAGTTCTGCAGCCATTTAATACAAGTACAGCGATGCCCAGAAGCAAGAAAAGTTTTTTTATTGAGTGATTTCGGGGCATCGGTAAAATTCTGCTTAAAATTTCTGTTTGTCGGTTTTAAGTGTAATGTCCTTTTCTGATGGAGAACTTAATCATAGAATCTATATGAACTTTGAAGAAGACAATTTGGATATAGATTTTTATTTACCATGAACTGTACTGTCAAACAATCTCAGAGAGAAGAAAGTTTATGGGAGTTATTAAGAGTTTTAAAAAAGGATGTCACTTGCGCCCATGTTTTTTGCATAGGGAAGGGTCATAAGTTACGCTTTGTTTAAGAATTGCGTCTTG
>NZ_JAXHMF010000004.1:0-121302 GCF_034521535.1 Rhodohalobacter sp.
GTTGTATTGCATAACACATTTACCGTGGACGCAGAAGGAGCTTCGTTTTCATTGTTGCTTATTATAATTGTTTAGCCGTTTTGGAAACCGGTAGTAGATTAAATAAAGTATCTTAGTTTCATAAAATAGATATCCGACTCAAAATTTAGTTCAACCTTTACGTTATGTCACGATTTGATGAAGAGGCCAAAGATTGGGATACTCCTGAAAGTCAAGAACGCGCAAGAAGTATTGCGGAGGCCATTAGTTTACAGGTCCCACTTTCTAACACCATGTCTGCTTTCGAGTATGGCTGTGGAACGGGACAACTTAGTTTCGAACTCCGTGAAAAAATAGGTCACATCACTTTAGCTGATAGTTCGACAGGAATGCTAGAAGTATTGCGGAACAAAATAAAAACGAGGTCAGCTGATGATATGGAATCGGTCAACCTTGATCTAACCAGCGATCCACTACCCGACAAGCACTTTGATTTAGTGTATACTATGATGACTCTTCACCACATTCCGGATACGCGGTTAATTCTCAATCAATTTTATAAGTTGCTTAATCCCGGCGGATACCTTTGCGTAGCTGATCTTGATAAAGAAGACGGCTCCTTTCATGGTCATGACGTTGATGATGTCCATAAAGGATTTGATCGCGAACAATTAGCAAATTTGGCGGAGGAACTTGGCTTTACAAAAATAAATTTTTCCACAGCCTATAAAATGGAAAAAGAGGTAAATGAAAACGGTGAAACTAAGCTTTTTCCTATTTTCCTGATGATCGGTCAAAAAGCTTTAATATAACTTTCGTTCTCTACAGTATTAAAGCAAATGATATTTAGTATGTTTAAACGGGTCCCACGCGCCCGTTATGCACCGAACCGTTAACCAACCTTCCTCACCATTGTAATGTAAGGTAAAGTCGAATTGAGCATTGCTGTGGATATTTTAGTTTCAGAAAAGATTAAACCGCTTTCCGAGTTTTGATAAAAAATTAGCTGATTTTATAAAGCTTCTCAATAACTGTCTAGCTGTCTGTCACGTGGGTACTCTACACGATAGGAAAATGGGATGGTTTGGGTCTGACCTGGACTGAGATTAACGTCCCATTCTAAAATCCCTGTACTTTCATTGAATGCCGCGCCACTTCGTTCTGTGAGTTCTACATTAATCTCCGATTGTCGGGAAACAGGTATCTGGTCTTTAACCGTTACAGATAAGGGTTCATTGCCGGTATTTCTCAGAACGATTTCCCAACCGTGATTTTCGCGGGTTCGGCTCCCGAAGAAATTCTTGGACGTTACATCCCGGACTCGGTTTCGTTCAGTAAGTATGAAGTCATTCTGGCCCAGGGATAACCGGAGCGACTCTTCAAACACTTCAGTTGTAATCCGGCTTTTACCTGTAAAGGAACCATTCATAAAGAGATTGGCTTCGCCGTCAATCAGATGCAATGACTCCCAATCTTCAATTTCTGCGACCAGAAAGACACCGGAATTCAGTTTGGGAACGGTTATATGATGAATATCAACAGCCGTCTCTTCTCGATGAAACGGTAGTATCGCACGATCACCCGATGCAATCGAATGGGGCTCCTGAATCTCATAACTGAAGCGAATCTGTTCGTCCGTACGAATAGAAACACCCGGTGCAGCTTCAGTCTGTGCTGCAGTAACAATTACTTCGTTCAAACTTCGCTGGGCATCCATTTGCATGGCTGATTCATCCGGTTGAAAATCGACGTATTCGGTTGATATGTCCGGCACTGTATTGCCTCTCTGATGTCGTCCTGACGATATGGCCAGACTTACCCGGTTCCAATCCTCTCCGGTATCCTGATAAATCTCGGCCTTATAATCGAGAGAGAGTGGAGAGTTTGGACCGGAATAGCGGACATCGTAAGAAGGTGTCCACCCGGCACGATAAGCGACGTATGAAAGATTCAGAGAGGTGGCTTGATCTCTTGGAGAATCGATTACTGCCACTACTTCATTGCTTTGCCGACGTATTTCATTTTCCAGCTCATTAATCTTCCGGTTTATCTCATTCAGATTTTCACTGACCCTAGCTAACTCTTTGTCCGTTTCAATTTTTTGTGACTCGATCGTGCGATAGCGTTCACGATAATATTCCATGGCTTCCTTCAGCCCGGAGAGCTCCACTCCCTGGCCATCGGTAAGGTTTTGATTGGCCGCAAGCAGATTGAGTTCCCGGGTAAGATTGGTTTGATCGGCATTGAGAAGTGTGATCTCATCCTCCAAATTCTGTTTTATGACAGAGAGGGAATCCAGTTCTTCGCGTTTATTAGCAGATCCATTCTGATTAAGTTGTGTATTGAGGCTTAAAAGTGTTAAAGATCCCTGTTCTGTACGTAAAGTGATGGTCTCTTCGTAAATTTGACGGGTAAGACCGGTAAACACTACTTGACTGATTCCGGCCGGCAGCTGTACTTCGAGATGATCTTTGGACAAGTGCTCCGTCACGATAAACCGTAACCTGATCGATAGTGCTTTCTATTTGTAGTGAATCTCTTGAGGCGTCACCGGTTTCAGCCTGAAATGTAAGCAGAAGTAGAAAAGCAATGAATAGATTCATAAGAAGATGATTTGTTTGGCTTGAGTCTGTATGAGAAAGTAAGAAAAATTATTTACCTCCATACGTGTAAAATGGTCAACCGATTGAGGTATATACACGGTCGAAAGGTATTGGATTATTAAACTCAGGCGAGCCATTAATTTTGAGGCGTTTCAATGCCTGTTCAAAAGATGAGGATGCAGATCGTCCCGGATTTTTTTACGGCAAAGTTGAGTTTACGGCGTATAGATCTTGTGTTACCGGTTTTAGATTTTTAATTACTTTATTTAGTAGTACATTTGTATCAAATTATACGTGGTCGCTTCGCTGCCAAGTTGTTTAATCTATAAAACATACACAGTTGAGTAAAAATATTTTGATCGGGACTATATTGGGGATCGTTATTTTAACTGCCGGAATTTTAACTTTTATTCATTTCAGCAATGATCATGTGGAGTGCGAAACGATTGTTGAAAATTCTGTGGGCATTAATGGCGAAATTATTACGACTGAAAGACACATCTGTAATGAGAGGTTTAATTTTTAACCTTTTCTTTCATCTCAACTGCTAAGACCAAATAATCAAAATGAAAATATTCATTAACTATTTTGTTTGGATGTTTGGCGGGCTCTGCTTGATCACACTTTTCATTGAATTCCCATACACTGTTTATCAGGGAACAGAATTTGGTCTTACTGCCCAAAAGGAATACCAAATCGGGCTAATCTGACCTCATATTTCATTGGCTCTATAGTTAAGAACTAAATATTTGGTCAAACTAATTATTCGACAGCCTTCTTTTCAAACGTCTCAGCAAAGAACGAGTGTTTAAGCTCGGAAAAAGTTTCAAGCTCAAGCTTTAATGACTGGTTCACTGCCAACGTACTTAATCTCTGGATAACGCGCCTACTCCCAAAGAAGTTTACGGAAATATAAGATAATTAACGTCAGTAATGAAAATGTCAATCCGTCACATTGAGCGCAATTTCGAGGGTGCTTTTTCCTCGAAATGTAGTCGAAATGTGTTTTCAACTCCGTTCCGACCAAAAAAAGGTCGAAACTGCGCTCAAACTGACGATTATCGATAAAATTATATCGAACTCAGGTTAATTAACCAGCCTGGAAAGCAAAACGGTACAATCTTTTAAATCTTTAATTGAAGCGTCAGGTAAAACGTACGAGGTGGGGAAGGGATGATACCCGGTCCGGGATATCCGGTGGCTCGTCGTGTAAAATACCAGTTGTTCAGCACGTTGTTAATACCCGATTCCAGTTTGAAATTTCTCCATGAATAGGAAGCGGAGATATCCATAACATCATAAGCCGGAATTTCACCGCGGATGCCGCTCTGGTTATCAAATGGATTCTGTTCGGCATTGGACGCATCGGTATACTGACCGGAAACGTAGGTGTACTGAAGGCTTGTCTGCAGATTCTTGTATCCGGCTCTAAATCCGGTCTTGAGATTCAAAAAAGGCACAAATTCAACCTGATTACCTTCCACTCCGGCAATATCGGAATCAAGATATTCAGACTTTGTAACCGCTGTATTGGCAAAGACGCTGAACTTCAGATCACGGTTCTCTTTGATAATAAACGGCAGCAGGTTTACCTCCACAAGACTTTCGATACCGTACATAAATGCCTGCCCGATATTCCCGCGAAAACGAACAACCCGCCCGGTCTCTTCCGGCTCACCCTCTGCATTGATCCGGGTTTCTGCCCGTAAAACCTCACCGATGCGATTGTCGTACATCAAGCCGAATCCGCCAACGTCGTAGGAGATATTCTCTCCAAACCGCCCGCGAATACCAAAATCTGCCGTAAAACCGCTCTCGTCGGTAATCTCCGGATCCACCTGAAATGTTGGATTGACAATGCGAATATCGTTGAACGTTACAGAGCGATAATTCTGGGAGAAATTACCGTAGAATTCGGTTTTGGGAACAGGCAGATAGCTGAGTCCGACACCCAGCAGAACAAAGCTGCGTTCAAAATCCCGGTTGTCCTCGAAAGTTTCATTCTGAATGGGATTTCCGGCCAGATCAAAATTTACGCGTTTAAATGACCCGCGGCTCCGGGTGTTGATATATTCAAAACGAAAACCGGGGGTGATGGATAAATTATCTTTCAGGTAAAAGATGTTCTCTCCGAAAATGGCCACGTTTTTGTTTGGGAAGGTAAAATCCGATTGATTGGGAAAGTTGGGAAATTGATCATCAGCCAGAGTGAAGTCAGCCTCAGCGCTGGCTGATCCGGGTCCCTGAATGGACGTGTTTTTGGAGTTGTAATATTTTGAGCCGATTAGAAACACGGAGTTTTTAACTCCAATTTTGTAGCGATGCAGAAACCGGGCTTCGGCTCCCCAGTTGTTGAAATCCCCCAGAATGAGATCACGCGGGGCGTCAAGATCATCCTCTTGCGAAACACGGTTGGTTCGGAAACCGAGGGATTTACGGGAGGCGTCTAACCCGAAAGCCATCAGACTTAATTTGGTACGTGATGAAAAGGTATGCTCCAGCGCTGCTGAGGCTAATTTCCAGTCTACCTCAAACCAGTTCCGGGTTCGATTGCTGACTTCCGGGTTGCGATAAAACTGAGCGTCGGTCAGTCCACCGGGCTGTTGGGCGAGATAGTACAGATATGTAAAATCGGCGCTTAGTTTTGTGTTTTTTCCTAATTGATAATCGGTGTAGATGTACGCATTCTGTGACTCAAAACCGGAATTTGGCCGAAAGCCGTCTCCATTCTTATAGTTGAAAAATCCGTAGTAGCCCAGCTTTCCGGTTGTTCCGCTCAGACTGTTGAAGGAGGTAAAGAGCGCGTTTGAACCCACAGATTGTCGGGTAGTAAATTCGAGATTTTTAGTCCGGATCGGTTTCTTCAGTTTGAAATTGACCAAGCCACCAAACTGAGTTCCATATTGCAGGGAAGCCGCTCCGCGTATGACCTGAATTTCATCCAGCGCTTCGGCGGTAGGGGTGTAGTAGCTTTCGGGATAGCCGAGAACATCCGCGCTGATGTCGTACCCGTTTTGTCGGACATTAAAGTTGGATGAACGGCTGGGGTCGAGCCCGCGGCCGCCGATATTGAGCTGAAGTCCGGCGTCGTTCGATTCAAAAATGTTCAGTCCGGATATCTGACTGTAAATCTGCCGTGCATTGTTACCCGAGGTGTTGACAACCATTTGCTCGAGGTTGATGACTTCTGTTTTCTTGCCGGCAAAAATCGAGGTTCCCTCAACTTCCCGCAACCGTCGCATAGTGAATACCTGATCTTGCCGGTCTGTGACCGACAGCTCGGTCAGCTCCCTGGAAAGTTTTTCCATCTGTATTGAGGTGTCCAGGTTTTCTGAATCCAGGGTGACGGATTTTTGCACCACTTCATATCCCAGCTTGTAGAAAAAGAGGACATACGTGCCGTCGGACAGATCATTGATTTCAAAGTAACCATCCTTGTCGGTGCTGAAAGATTTTCCGGCATCGTTATCGTAGATATCTACATTCTCGATGGGTTCCTTGGTCTCTTTGTCTACAACATAGCCATAGATCTGATGCTGAGCCTGGGCAGACAACCCAAAACATCCAAAAAGAAGAAATAAACTAAAGGCCTTTAATTTCATCATTAAAAGAGAGTAACCAGGTTCGGTGTTTAAATGAGGGTTCAATTTCGGTTAAATCCACATCGGGATTTACATAAGGCTGACTTCGACGCCCGTTTAGCGCTACATAACTTTCCACGTAAATTTCGGGATCATCAATGCCCTGTTGTTGATAATGATTTTCCAGAAAGTGAGCGTACTCCAGAATAAAATCGGGCTGTGAGGACATCTGTTTTTCCTGAAAACGGGTCAAAAATTGTGTGTTATCCACGTAAAATCGCTGGCCGTTTTCCGGATTAACCACTTTGAAATTGGCGTATCCGGCTTTTTCCATCAGCATCACCCGCCATGAAAAACGATAGCCCTCTTCGGTCCAGAACAGTTCACCGGGATATAGCATATACCGGAAGGGTATCAGCAGCTGAAGGATGAAAAATAGTGTCAGAATTCCAATGGAGGTTTTCCGGATCCATACCCTGGGAAATTGATAGTTTTTTCCGTTATCGAATAGAGATTTGGAGATCCTGAGCCATTCAGAAACTTTTGCCAGGATCTTATTGTGTAATCCCGCATCAAAAAAGATGAGGGCACTCGCAATCATGATGTATGGAAACATCCCGATAGGGAAGAGTACCCGTGTGAGTACATGGAAGATCACAACCAGGGCGAAAGCAAAAACCCGAGTTCTCCGGTAAAGGAGCAGAAACGGGATTGTGAGATCATATATGGCACCGCTCCACGCAAAAGCGTAGTGAACCCAGGTTTGCTGCAGCAGATCCCCGAGCAGCGGAATGGAGTATTTGGCCGGAAGCCAGATCTGCAGCGGCATGGCTTCAAACAGCCAGTCGGAGTTAAGCTTGGCAAGCCCGGCGTAAAAATAGACGATCCCCAGCAGCAGCTTGATGGAATCGACAGACCATCGGGGTACTTGTTGAGATCTGAGGTTTTTATCACGAAAAGCATCGACTGAATAGTAAGCGTGAGCCGGCAGAAAAATCATCAGAAAACTGAGGATGCTGATGAAATAGTAATGGTTTAGATAGGTAGTTTTGTCCATCAGCTCGATGTAGGTGAAGCTGAGGAAAAAGACGATGATGGCAATGCGGTATTTGAATCCGATTGCCACGAAGAGGGCCGACAAACCGCAAATCGTAAAAATAAGATAGGTCCATTCGCCAAGCGGCTGCACCCATTCGAAGCCGTAATATGAGAAGAAGAATTGCGGCTCAATGTAGAGCTTGTAAATCCAGCCGTTGGCCGCAAAACGAACGATGCTCCACAGCATCAGAATTCCAAACAGGATTCGGAAAACGGCTAATGGAGCAGCATTCTGAGTATCGGTAAAATAGGAGCGAATGGTTGATGAATTCACTGATTAGTCGCCGTCTGCGTCCACATAATCCACGTTAATGTTGAGTGCCTGAAGCATATCCACTTTCATGTATACGACGTTTTGCTGCAGTTCATCATAGGTAGAAAGCATCAGGGAGTTATCAGATTCTACCTGCGCGGCAAAATCGGGATTCAGTGCGTCAGCTTCCTGACCGGCCAGTTGAAACTGACTGTTAATCAAACCGGTTAAATCCGCTCCGTCTTTCATGGTGTTCAGGTAGTCCAGATAATCATCCAGGCTTTGGCCATCGATTTCACTATCGAAATGAACGCCATTGAAAAAGTTGACACTGGCCGTCAGAGCTTCATTAAACAACGCCTTGGAAAATCCATTACTATAGTATGCTTCAACATGACTGCTCAGGGGAGTTCCTGAAAATACTCCGGCGGGAATACCAATTTTTCCGGCTCTGAGGTGTTTCTCGTAGTAGAAGATATAGTCGTTCACCATCATGTCCAGGGACGAATTAGCGCCGTTACCTGAGTTGCTCACAAATTCGTCGCGGTAACCGGAGGTCCAGTTGCCCAGCACCTGATTGGTTAAATCGTCAATTCGTTGTGTTAGATCTGTAAGGTAAGTACGGTAGTTTCCGGCATTTTCATCGGTGGTATAGAATGAGAGAATTTCATCGTCGTTTTCACCGAGGCCATGCAGTAAATAATCAAGAGCCGGAAAACCCTGGCTGTCGGTCAGTGACGGCAGTTCCAGGTTATAATTACCGGATTGAATACTGCTTTCGATCTCTTCAGCATCGGTGGGGTAGATGTTTAGGTAGTCCCGGAAGCGGATCTCCATGGCCAGGCCCATTTCAAACATGGACACGTGCTGGAATGCAAGATAGGCTGATTCCCAGCTGTTTCGGAGCGATTCAAGATTTTGTTGTGTAGGATCGGCAGCAAAGGTTTCCGCGGAAGCGTGAAGCTGATCGGTGGTTTCAGAAAAATTGGTAAATGCCGGGATGATGATATTATCGGCCCAGTTTTCTAAAATCGCCTCACGGTCAAAATCATCCGCACTTGGTCCTGACGGGCCTTCATCAGTACAGCCCCAAATCAGTAGAATGGTAAAAATAAATAAAGCAAATTTCTTCATAGTCACAGTTTTTTAAGAGCAGAAAGCCGGCAGCCATTTAAAGCTGCCAGCTTTTGTGTAAGGAATTTGAATTAGTTAGAAGCAGCTTCTTCTAATGTAAAATCAAATTTGTCGGCAATTTGTTCAGATAAATCATCAAGGGTTGATGTTTCAACATCCCAAAGACCATTTTGGCCATCATCAAGCAGATCGGTGAGCATAGCTTCTACTTCGCTGCTGCTCAGGTAAGGCTGCTCGGTGCCCGGTATTCGGGTGAACTGAAGGCTGTAGATAAATCCATATCCTTCGGAAAGGGAATGGAAAGCTGAGCCCAGTTGCTCATCTTCAATTTGACGCTTACCGGCCTGCAGATAGTAAACTGCACGCACGCCGATTACTTTTGAAATAGATTCCTGAATAATAGCGGCTTGCTCGTCGCGAACTTCATAATCTCCGGCAACGATAGCAGCACGACCCAGTTTGAAAGCCTCAAACATATCTTCGGCCAAAGATGAGAAGTCATCGTCTTCACTCACCTGACCTGAATATTTGTTCAGGAAGATATCGTCACTGCCGATAGTGGCAATTGGATTCGCGGGATTCGCTGAAGTTCCAAAAATATAGCCGTAAGCTTCGTCCCATTTATGCTCCATGGTTGTATAGTTAGAGCCTTCTTCGGTTTCTCCGTTATCGTTTTCCTCACGGTTTGAAGCTTCATCCAAAACGGCAGGACTCAGGTAGTTATTCAGCATTTGATCGGCCATCAGTGCACCGTTCAGACTTTTGGCTACCATTTGGTTGTACTCCAGACCTTGTCCGTTGATGTAGCGCTCTTTGGAACCGTCAGCAATTTGTCCGGGTACGCCGGGTGTTGCAAGCAGATTTCGGTTTGGAAATACTTCCTCGACCTGAGCGATCAACCATGTTTCAAAATCATTTTTGATTTCTGCACTCAGAGTTGCGTTACCGGTAAAATAATCGCGGGAATCGGCCACTTTACTTTTAATGCTTTTGGTGGATGCGTTGAGTTCTTCCTCAGAGTAGGGATCTACTTCATTGCCGTTTTCGTTCTGATTTCGGTACATTTGAAGCAGAAGTTCTTCTGTGGTATTCTCAAAATCCAGCATAGCTGAGAACAGCTCATCAGCCATTTTGATTCGTGTAGTTTGTCCTGAAAAGGCTACTGTAGATTCACCGTTTCTTTCAAATTCGTATGTGGGAGGGACTTCAATATCAGTGTCGTCGCTGCTATTGATATCGCAAGAAACAAAAAAGCTGAGTGTTAAAAGAGGTAAGAGTAATAATCTTATCGTTTTCATTCTTTGGTAAGACCTTTGCGGTTAATAGTTGTGGTTCTGTTTAGTTATTTAGAATGAGTCTAAGTTAAGAAGATCATTAGCTCTTGCAAAATTTAATTAGATCAAATCTAAATAATATTTCACGTGTCAAACCACGTTGGGGGTAGCGAAGTTTATACGTTTTTAAAATCGAATACCCTTGAGATTCTGAAGATTACTTATTCAGGTTTATGAATTATATGCCTTTCAATGATTTGTAGATGTTCCGTGTATTTACCACTTTATAGACTGTATTAGGCAGATCTGTTTTATTTTCCGGAATTAATTAGAGAGCATCCGGAAGCCTTTCACAATTAACAAATCCGGGGCAATTATGGCAGTTAAGGGGCAGCATATCATAAATGTTTGGTTCAAAAGTGTTTTACTAGTTTGTTTTCTGACCTCTTGTCAGGCTGTCCATGCTATGCCGCAAACAAATCAAAAAACTCAGTCAAAGTCAGCTGAAGAACTGCTTGAACTGGTTGATGAATTTATTTTCAGTGATCCGGATCTTGCCTTGGAATATGCACAGCAAGCTCTTGTAGAAAGCCGGGAATCCGCAAACACCGAAATGGAAATCAAAGCTCTATACGAAATTGGCGAAATCTACATACGCACTGCAAAAAATTCGCAGGAGATACTATCCAATTTTAAGGAGGGAATCGAAAAATCTCGAGAAGGGGAGTTTAAAAAGTTAACGGCTGAAGGGCATTATAACCTAAGCCGATATTATGAATCCACCAGTGAATATTCGGATGCACTGGAACATATTCGTCAGGCGCTTGAACTTTTTAAAGAATTGAATCTTGAATCTAATGTAGCTAACACACAAAATTCATTGGGCAGGATATATCAGGAACTCGGTGATTTTTCAACAGCATTGAACCATCTGTTCGAGGCATTACGCATTAATGAGAAACTTCAGCGTAAAACCAGTATGGCAGTTTCTTATACCATTATTGGTAATACATACATGCGTAGTGGGCGATATGAAGAGTCTATCCGGTATTTCAATGAAGCCCTGGCACTGGACCTTGAGATGGAAGATCCGACCGGCATCATGATAAGTAAACTGAATCTTGGGGCTGCTAACCAGCGTTTTGAAGATTACGAAAGCGCGATGACGTTTCACACAGAAGCTCTTGAGCTTGCCAGGGAACTGGGATACCGCCAAGACGTAGCGATTATTCTGGGTAATATCGGCTCTACGTACAGAAAGATGGGCTATCCTGAAGATGGTTTGTCAAATTTGCTGCAGGCGCTTGAAATTATGCAGGAGACCGGTTACAACACAACTGCTACACTAAACGGAATTGCAGAAGCGTATCTTGATTTAAATGATTTTGAACAGGCGCTCTCATATTCGCTGCAGGCTGAAAAGACCGGAAAAGAACGCAGTGATCTTGACAGGATGCAATATACCTATCGAAATATGGCTGATGCTTATGAAGGATTGGGACAATTTGAAGCAGCAAATCGAGCTCTGAAGCTCTATATCTCTACAATAGACAGCCTTTTTGCTATTGAAAGTGAAAAACAGATTAACCAACTGCAGATTCTTTATGAAACGGAGAAACGGGATCAGACCATTGATCAGCTTACTTTAGAAGCTGAAAATGCCTCATTTCGCCGGAATACCTATCTGGCCTCCGGTATCCTTGTTTCCCTGTTTCTGTTACTGCTCTATTCCGGTCAACGATACAAAGCCAGAAAAAACCGCGAGCTTCTTGAAACAAGTGAAGAGGTTGCTCAAATGAAGTCCAATTTTTTTTCCAATATATCACATGAGTTCAGAACACCGCTCACCCTGATATCCGGACCGATTGAACAACTGAAGTCAAAAATAGATGATCCGACCGTTCATAAAGAGCTCAACATCATGCAGAAAAACAGTGACCGCTTGTTATCACTCATCAATCAACTTCTTGATCTGTCACGTCTGGAATCTGGCAACCTGTCGCTCTCCGTAGAAAAAACAAACCTTGAGTCGCTTGTAAAAGGTGTGGCTATGTCGTTTCAATCATTAGCCGACATGAAGCAGATTCAGATTACCGTTGAATGCCAAATAACAGACTTTGAAGCCTGGGTGGATCGAAACAAACTGGAAACGATATTGATCAACCTTATCGGCAATGCACTGAAATTCTCTCCTGAGAATTGTGAATTGAGCGTCAGATTAGTTGAATTTAAAAGCGCAGATGGACTGAATCGATTCAGGTTGGAAGTTGAAGACTGCGGTGCGGGTATTCCTGAAGAAGATTTGAAGCATATTTTTGACCGTTTTTACCGCGGCTCGGAAAAAGAAAATTCGGAAAGTATCGGTTCCGGAATCGGTCTGGCACTTACACGAGAGTTGGTAATTCTCCACAAGGGTGAGATTTTTGTTAGTAGTAAAACCGGTGAAGGAACCAGGTTTACAGTAGAACTTCCGGTTTCTGAAAAACAGTATACTGAGCAGGAACGGGTTGTATCCGCATCCTTTGATCAACCCGCAAAACCTGCAATGACTACAAGAAAAATCACTGCCAATACGGAATTGGATTCATTTACTTCAGCGGATGATTCAACTCCTCTTCTACTAATTATTGAAGATAACGAAGACGTGATCAATTATTTGGTCGGTATTCTGAAAGACTCCTATCGTATTATCACCGCTCCCGATGGTGAGGCCGGTGTTGAAAGTGCACTTAATGTGATTCCGGATCTAATTATCAGTGACGTGATGATGCCAAAGATGACCGGTTACAAGGTGGCAGAAATCCTGAAACAGGATGATAAAACCAGCCACATTCCTCTTATTCTGCTCACAGCAAAGGCTTCTCATGAAGACCGGATTCAGGGTCTTCAGACCCATGCCGACGATTACCTCACGAAACCTTTCCGCCCTGATGAACTTCTGCTTCGCGTTGAAAATCTGATACTCTCCAGGAATAAAATGAGAGAGAAGTATAACCGGAAGATAGAGATCAAACCCGATGAACTCTCCGCACAATCGATGGAAGAGGCATTTCTGCTACGGGTGGTGGAGGCCATTAAAAAACATTTAGTGGATGAAGATTTTTCGGTGGATCAGCTCGCTCGTGAAGTGGGCATGAGCCGTTCTCAACTTCACCGAAAACTGGTTGCACTTACCGACCTCTCCGCAAGTGAATTTATTCGTTCATATCGACTCAACCTGGCTAAAGATAAAATTGAAAACCACACTGGAAGCATTTCCGAAATTGCTTATGAGGTTGGCTTCAATAGTCCATCCTATTTCAGTAAGTCATTCCGGGAGAAGTTTGGAGTAAGTCCGAGCGAATTTGAGGCGGGGAAGGGAAATAGTCCGGGTAGAAGGAATGGAATAGAAAGTCCCCTCTGGAGAGGGGATAGATTTGAGAAAACATGCGCAGCATGATTTTCGATAAGCAGGGGTGTGTTCATGTGGACCGGAAACGCAAAACTATCTCAAAATCCAACCAACGATCAGAACACACCCCTCGGTGTGAAAATCGGTGTTCCACCTTTTTCACATCCTTTTCCCCTCTCGAGAGGGGATTTATCAATCCTCCTTTTCCCCTACAAAACCCAATTCAACAACTGAAAGCCCATTTTTACAACATCTTTACAACACTTTGCAACGACAGTTACAGCAGTTGTAAGCGTCCGGATATAGATTCGAATTGAGGTGCAGTATTCAATCCAACAGTAACTCAATTCGGGTATTATGAAAACATTCAAAAAATCCTATCTATTTTTTCTTGCAGGCTTTTTAGCCGTACTGCTTACAGTAAGCTCTTGTGGCAACAGCTCCACAGGTCCGGACATCGATGATACAACGGAGGTTGAAGATCCAACCGATGATGATAGCCCGGGAGATCCAATTGATCCGCCACCATCCGATAATTTTAAAATCGATTCTGATGATGTAACCGAAACGGAGGATGGGTATCGGTTTAATGGCTCGTTAATTGGTATCAATGGGAATGGTGTTGAATTTTCAATTGGAGAAGGTGAATTCGAAGTGGAACTCGACACCAATGGTGCAATTGTGTCGATTTCAGGTATCGGACTGCCCGAATTTCCGGATATGGGTATCTATAAAGATTTACTGGAAGAGTTTGCCTGGGATAAAATTGAGTCACACATTGAATATAAAATAGGCAGCGAATATATCGCAGATACCGAAACAGATATTCCTCTTAATCCGGATCGGTATTACGTACATTTCCGGGTTTTTGATGAAAACAGAGATGGTAAATTTGAATTACGCCGCCGTGCCAATGATTTCATTTACGATTTCTATGATATGTACATTGATATTGATGACCCAGCCGTGTTCATTAAAGTTCAGGTACCCATTCCGGATGGCGACGGTGGAAATGCAGATGATGCAGTTAAATCTTTTTGGAAGAAGCTTTCAGAAAAAGCATTGGAAAAAGGAATAGACATTGGCGAGAATATCTTTGAAGTGAGTACGGATACATATATGATTATCGGTCTTTCTAATGAAGGTACATTCACAACTCCCGAGTATAGTCTATCTGAATTCGGTCTGGTTGACACTGAATTATTCAGTGCATTTAACGGATTTGAAAATCTTTCAGGATTACAGTCTCATATCTATCTTAAATTTGCACGTTTTCCGATTCCGGGTACATATCAGCTGCTAAATATCACGGGTGACATGTCGACCTATTCTGAGAATGATAATAAAATTTTTATCGTAGACCTGCTTGTCAACCGAGCCGGTATAGACAGAACTGATTCCTATACAGGAGAAATCTCATTTAGTGCCCCCGGTTTGGGTTTAATTCTTGAAGGTATTTTACCGTCAATTAATGAGTATACCGGCAGAGATATTTTCGGGACAGATATTGATTTAAGTCCGATTGAAGGATTTTATCAATATCGATATACGTTACCGCAAGGAGGAGATAATTTAGCTTTTATGCGTTTCGGAGGATCATTCAATACTCCAGTTCTTGCTGACATATTCGGCGAAAATATAAAGCAATATTTGTTTTCACCACCTACAGAAAAACAGTTTGGTTATTTTAATATTGGACCGGGAATGGATGAAACTTCCTTTTATGTAGAATCAAACATGAATATGATTATTCCAAGTTATGGAGAAGTAGAACTTGGTAAATCAGTATTTAATTTTAACTCCGAAGGAATATACTTTCTAAACAAACAAGGTCTTCCAATCGGGCCATTTACTAACACAACTGAACTGGAAGGATCTATTTATGCCGGAAATTATAATTTCCGAACAGAAGTAATCAACGATATTACCCTGCCAAATAATGTGATTTTAGGAAACAAGGAGTTTGAATTGTCAGTTTCAAGTGATTCCGGGGCTACGTTTCGAGGTCAGGTTATTTTGCCTTTTGATATCGGAGAAGCCTCCACTTCAGGTGAACTTACAGACGTAGGCCTGACGATGAGCGGGATGGTTAGCCAGGGCTCTGAACTTGCGTTGACGACCGGTTTAAACCTGCCCACCAGAGACCTTGAACTTACTGTATCCACAGATCCCGACCGTATTCTGGAACTGCAGGGTGAGACTCAGATTCCATTTGTTGGCTACAACCAGATGACAGGTATTATCAATCAGGATCAATTCCTGTTCGAAGGCGAAGTTGACAGAACGCTTTCATTTGGTTCACTCGAGATTCCGGTTTCGAACGGCAGCTTGCTCATAGACAGTCAATCAGGTGTGTTTATGGATGCCTCCTATGAAATACCATTTCTGGCATCGCGAGCGGTTGAAGGTGAAATCACCAATGAGCATGTCTATCTGGCCAATGCAGTCAATGAGGATCTCACATTTAGCGCTGTGGAGTTGCCGATGTCAAATGGAGATATAACTTTGAATAATGACGGTGTTTTTATTAATGGAACACTCGCATTACCCCATAATCTCAGAACCTCGAATGTGTACGGTTCAATTACTTCGAGCGAAATGAAATTGACCGGCAGCATGGCCAGTGAACTTACTTTTTATGGTGTAAATTTCCCGGTCACAAACTCAACCCTTACTGCAAGTACTAACTCCGGCGTATCTGCAGCATTTAACATAAAACTTAACAACAGTTTGAATGCTCGGGTGACAGGTAATATCAATCAAAACGGTTATGTTTTTACCGGTTCAAATAACTTTTCCAGAGGAACTTCCTATTTGGGAGTCTCAGCAACAGTTAGTGGATCTATTGCGACCAGGCTAACCCAAAACGGAATATCGTTAACAGCAAATGGATCACTCACCTATAAAGGTGCATTGGGTAATACGATTACAGTACACAGCGGAAATCTCACCGTACAAACTGACTGGCAGAACCGATCGATCAGTGTTTGTGTGCCAGGCACCAATGTCTGTGTAGGCATATAAAATCCGGTTAATTATTCGCAAGTCCGAAAGTTACCAATACTTTTAGCTTGCTTAAACACTAATAAGTCTCAAACAATAGTAAGTTATTATCTGATTCTTTTATCCATAGAATGGGTATATAATACTCGAAAGCCGGCCGGTTGAAAACCGCCGGCTTTTTTTGATCCCAAAAATATTCTATACAAAAAGATTCAATTCATTAGCAGACTAGTTTTATCGGGTTGAAACTGTATATTTTATGCCAATATACATTCATCTAATAAATCTATACTTATGAGTATAATTCGATTGATTTTAGCCATACTTTTGCCACCGGTCGGTGTTTTTTTAACGGTAGGCATTGGCGGAGCATTTTGGCTCAACATATTATTGACTATTTTAGGATATGTACCCGGTATTATTCACGCTGTATGGGTTATTGCCAAACATGATCAATAAATAAACACAGGAGCATAGAAGATTTGGGGACATATGATGTCGAAATTCAAATCTATCTTTTCTTACAACTTACATTTCTAAATAGATACCAGAATTATGACAATTAAGGAGATTAAAAAACAGCTCGAGACATCGAAAAAACCGGTAGCCAAGGCGTTTCACATAGGTGAACATTTTAAAGTTTTGCTCTTTGGTTTTCGAAAAGGAATGAAACTGGAAGATCATAAAGCTCATCATCCCACCAAACTATTGGTTTTAGAAGGTGATGTGATTTATCACCAGGGAAAAAAGGACATCCGGCTGAAACAGCATGACGAGGTCGAAATTCCTGCAGAAGCTCCACACTCGGTTGGGGCACTGGAAGATAGTATGATTTTATTGACTCAAGGGTAAACTTGACCTCGGGTTATATCTGTCCAAAATCTTTCCCAGATATCCGGGAGAGCTATTAATTTGAGCAACATCTTTTCAGGTCAATCTGACTTGAATTTTTCACAATATGGAGATGTCTCGACTGCGTACCTACGAAAAGCGTCGGTACTTCGCTCGACATGACAATCGCTCATGCTTCTACAAAAAGTCAGGGGTGTGCAGCCAATAGCTGCACACCCCTGACTTTTATTCTATATACGGTTCTGTCATGTCGAGCGGTATGCAGGTGATCGGAGTGAACCGGAATAGAGTCGAGACATCTCCTAATGACAGGTCGCTAAACATAGATGCCTTTGTTTTACATCAATATCAAATGTATTGAGATTTGTGTTAAATCGGTCTTCGAACTTCTGAAGTCATCTTGATGAATGATTACTAAAATCAAAGAGGTAAAACAAGCTTATTTTAAGACCACGATTTCTGGATCTGTAAAAACTGTCTGTAGAAATTTTACTCAGTCCAAGATTATACCTGATATCAATTCCCAGACCGTTAGACATCAGCGGATAACTTAGACCTGCACTTAAACTTAAATCTACTTTTCTGAACCTGTTTTTTAAATCATACGTTGCCGCATCTTGATCCGCCCAGGCATTCATAAGAAAACCGAGTTGTGGGCCTGCCTGAACTAGAATATCATTGTCAAACTTATACTGAAAAAGGATAGGTACATTGACATGATCCAGCCTAATTAAAGAATTTTCACTTCTCAATTTTACACCTTGTGGTGAGTAGATCAGCTCGGTTTGAAGGGAGAGTGGAGCGATCTTTTCAGGATAAAACCGACCAATAAAACCGTAATGAAGTACGGACCGGTTACCGGTAACGTGATTGTCACTGAAATTGAGCGAGTAGATGTTTAATCCACCATTAAACCCAATTTCAGACTGTTGTGGAAATGCTGTTTCAAATCCTGCTGCCAGGAAAATTGTTACGAGAATGGCTAATCTTAAATCGTTTATCATCTGAGTCATTTACTTTTACTATCTGACTCAGGTTTTTAAGTAAATGTTCCTCAAAAAGCAGTCGGTCACCCGGATATCCTCATTCAGCTTTGAGAGTAGATTCAAGTTCTGTTCCGATCTAAATCTCTGATTCAATTTTATCTGCCGATTAGGCTCAATCCCACAAACTTTATTGAATCGAATGGTAAATTCAGTTAATATGACAATAGAGGGTTAAGCTATAATCCGATTGAATTTAAAATTATTGTTATGTCAAAAATCCAACTTGAAGAAAATTTTTGCTCACTTTCCGACTTCCAAGGAGATGTAGCATCTTACATAAAAAAGTTAAAGGAAGATCGGCGTCCTCTTGTGATTACAAAGCAGGGGCGAAATAGTGCAGTTTTACTAGATTCTGACGAGTATCGGAAGTTAGTAGATAAAGCTCAGTTATTGGAAGAGATTGTCGCTGCCCGGAAAGAGCTGAAGAGCGGTGAGGGTATAGACCATGATGAGTTTATCAGAACATTGAGATCACAATATGCGTCATAAATCATTTTTCAGATTAACGGTTTATTTACTCTTCAACTGACTAAAGAAACAATATGTCTCATCCCGGTTTAGTATTGAATCAAATGAAATCCTAATCTGACACTATACACATGAGACACTTTTTTGCAGTGACATTAACTGTTGCTTTGCTCTTTTCACTGAATCATGAATCCAACGCACAAAGTACCGAATTGGGTGTGATTATCGGTGAACCGACCGGTGTCAGTGCAAAATTCTGGACATCAGATAGATCAGCTGTTGATCTTGGAGTGGCATGGTCTCTCGGTTCGTCGGGGAATATGCATAATCCTTCGGGAAACATGCACCTGCACATCAACTACCTTTGGCACTTTTGGACAAATTCAGGAGTTGCGTTCTATACCGGTTTGGGCGGGCGTTTTCTTTTTGAAGATGAAACCCAATTTGCGGCACGAATCCCAATTGGTTTGCAGTTCAATGTAGCCCGTAGGCTGAGCCTTTTCTTTGAACTGGCACCGACACTGCCCATCATGCCGGAAACTCAATCCAATTTTGATATCAATGGCGGGGCAGGAGTGAGGATCAGGTTTTGAATTTTGTTAGGTAGGGGATAGCCGGGATAAATACCTCGCTCGAGTGTTTAACCCATGAATGGGTTTTTGTTTAAATAAAAATTGAGAGCTATTTCTCGCAGATTTGCAGAATGCTTGCCACGGAAACACGGAATGGATTGAAATTTCCGTGCAATTCCGTGTTTCGCTTCGCGTCAAAAGATGAGCCGTGGCTATAATGGCGTGAAATGAAACACCTGATTTCACTATAATTACTTTAGCAAACAGATCTATTTTTCCTGGCAAGATTCACAAATATAAATCCTTCTACCCGACATCTTTGTTTTTTGAATGATGTTTCCGCAAATGTGACACGGTTTATTTTCTCTGCCAAACAGAAAGTGCCGGTAGTCGCGACGCTTTTTCCCCTCCGATTTCAGTTTCATGGCCAGATCATCAGGCGTAGTAAGTCCGCCGGTTTCGTAGGAGCGGCCGGTGATGGTTAGTGCGGATTTAGAGAATGTTTCAATAGCCTCGTCCGAAAGATCCATCGGGCGTTTTTTTGGATGAATACGGGCATCGTACAAAATTTCTGTTCGCAGATAGTTTCCCACACCGCTCAGGAATCCCTGATTAAGCAGGAGGGAGGCGAATGACTTTCTTCGGAATTGATCGTCCACAGTTCTTTCTGCAATGGTTTCGGGCTGTACGCCCTTTAGCAGGTCGGGTCCCAGTTTGCTTAGATAAGGATGCTCGTGGAGAGATACTTCATCCATCACGTCAATATCGCTGGCGCTATAGAGCAGTGCCGACTTTCTATCCGTTCGAATTTCAAGGCGCAGCTCACGGTTTGTTTTAGGATAATCTCCTGCCGGCTTGATGTACCATTTTCCGTATAGCTGGTTGTGTGAGTAGATGTGATAATCGTCTTCAAATGAGATAACGAGGCCTTTGCCGTATGCCTCAACGTTTTCAACCTGTTTACCGGCCAGATCGCTTTCGAAGGGTTTGAGGTGATCATGATAAAAATAGAGATAGATGGGCGACTGATCTCCGATTGCGTTTCGGATCTTGTCGGCTTCACGATGAACTTCGGGTCCTTCAGGCATTTCCGGGTTTTTATATTTTTATGTGTTTAGCTGATTTAAACGGTAATTGGGGGAAGATCATTCTCAATAGTGGAAGTGGGGATAAATCCCGCGCTCGTTTGTGTAACCCATAAATGGGTTAAGTGATTAGATTTGGTTTGAGAGGGGTTCTCGCAGATGTTTGCGCAGAGTTTCGCAGATCGAACCCTTCGTGGCAGAATAGCACAAATTGGAACACTAACAATTCATTCTGTTTAATAGTAGATAGTTTACAGGAATGATTGCCACGGAAACACGGAAAAAAGCAGAAGCTTCCGTGCAGTTCCGTGCTTCCGTGGCTACTTTTATTATATCTATCATAAATCAATCAATTAACAGATCAAACAGGAACCTCTGAAGCACTCTTTGTTGTTCTGCGGATATGAAACAAACAGACAAAGTTTACGATTTTATTGTGATCGGCTCAGGGATGGGCGGCTTAACTGCGGCTTCCCTTTTGGCAAAAGATGGGCACTCCGTTTTGGTACTGGAAGCTGCACTTGCCATCGGCGGATGCAGCTCCTCATACTTTCGGAAAGGATACATTTTTGAATCCGGTGCAACCACGCTGATCGGCTTTGACGAGCATCAACCTCTAAAAAAACTGGAAGAGACCCTGGGCATAACCATTCCAAAAGTGAAGCTCAATCCGTCAATGAGAGTGCATCTGAACGGAAAGGAGATCACACGCTACGAAGACCGGGATGAATGGATTAGAGAATCAATCCGTCATTTCGGAGAGGAGAAAGCACAGGAGCTGTTTTGGGAAAAAGCGTTTAAGGTAGCCGATGTGGTCTGGAGAGTATCCGAAAAGAATGCAGCGTTTCCTCCGCAATCAGCCACGGATTGGATGAAACTCCTTAAAAATGATCCGCGTGATGTGTGGGTTCTGCCTTATGCATTCAAATCGGTAAAGGAGTTTGCAAGGGACTGCAGCATCACCAATCCGGAGTTTTTCCGTTTTCTGGATGAGCAGCTGTTGATATCTGCACAGTCTAAATCGAACGATACACCGTTTCTTTTCGGTGCTCCGGCCGTAACCTACACAAACTGCTCAAACTATTCTGTACCCGGCGGACTGAAAAAGATGGCGGAAACTTTAAGTGATTTCATCACAGAGAAAGGCGGTAAGGTTCAAACCAAAGAGAAGGTGTTGTCTCTTGCGAAAGATGCGGGAAATTTTAAAATAACGACTTCTAAAAACCGGACATATCAGGCGAGACAGGTTGTATCGGGCATCCCGGTTTGGAATATGGAGGATATTACCTCCGGTAAAATGGCTGAATACTTCAAGCAGGAATCCGCCAAGTACAGTGAGGCGTGGGGAGCATTTACCATGGGTATTGTCACCGATGATGTCTATCCCGATGATATGCCGCTTCATCATCAGATTCACATCAAAAACCCAATTTCAGGCATTCACTCCGATTCGATATTTGTCTCATTTTCTCATCCGGATGACGAGGAACGATCCAAAGAGGGGACGCGTGTTCTGAATATCTCATCGCATACCGAAACCGACTATTGGTTCTCTTTAAATGGCAGTTATGATGCAGAAAAAGAGCGAGTAGAAGAGCAGGTTATAGCCGTTCTCAAAGAACAGCTTCCGCAATTTGATAATGCAGAAATCAAGCTAGCATTTTCGGCAACCCCGGTCAGCTGGGAGAACTGGGTAAATCGCAAAAAAGGACGCGTAGGGGGCATTCCGCAGAGTATGGAGCGTTCACTGCTCGATTGGACGCCAAATCAAACCCCGTTTAAAGGTCTCTATCTTTGCGGAGATACGGTATTTCCGGGTCAGGGAATTCCGGGCGTAACTTTAAGCGGATTTCACGTATATTATAGAGCTCAGAATAATTTTTAAAAAACAACAGTTTCATTGAATTACGACAACAATAACTATTCGCCCACAACGCAATTTTCTATTTTTCCTCCTGCCGTAAAACACCTGATTATTGTCAATCTGTTGGTTTTTGTGGCGTTGATGAATCCGATGCTTCAGCAGTATCTGATGATGTTTGGGGCTCTCTGGCCTATCGGTTCCGGCAATTTTGCTCCATGGCAGCTTATCACCTATATGTTTATACACGCCGGATTCGGTCACATCATTTTTAACCTGTTTGCCCTATGGATTTTTGGGCAGGGTATTGAAAACTTCTGGGGAACAAAACGCTTTGCGATCTACTACTTTTTAACAGGAGTAGGAGCAGCGCTCATTCACATGTGGATTGGCGGAAGCGGTGCGCCGACAGTAGGAGCATCGGGTGCAGTTTATGGAATCCTTTTGGCTTTCGGAATGATGTTTCCTGATCGTTACATTATGCTTTTAATACCTCCGGTACCGATTAAGGCAAAATACTTTGTTGCTATTTTTGGAGCTATTGAGTTGATGTCCGGCCTGATGCGCCCCGACAGCGGAATTGCTCACTTTGCTCACCTCGGCGGTATGGTTGTAGGCTATATCTTAATCAAATACTGGGGCTTGAAAGGCGAACGACGCGCATAATCAGATTGAATAATGAATATGTATCAGCAAGACTCATTTTGGAACTCTTTTAAACGCGGCTTCATGCAAATGCCGACGGTGATTCGTACGCTAATCGCCATCAATGTGATCGTGTTCATTTTTCAGGCATTTTTTGGCGGTATTCAGATCGGTGGTCAAACTCTGAACCGATATATCGTCGAATGGCTTGGGTTTAATCCAGACCTGGTAACGGCTGTAACTCAACCGTGGCGATTTGTAACCTATATGTTTTTGCACGGCGGTGGATTTCACCTACTCTTTAACATGCTCTGGCTTTGGTGGATGGGTCGTGCAGTAGAGGAGGGATTGGGACCCCGAACGTTTGCAGTGATCTTTTTCGGTGCAGGTATCGGCGGTGCATTTTTTCATGTGGCCCTCTCGTTTCTTTACGGGTCAAGTATGGTGATCGGAGCATCAGGTGCTGTTTTTGGTGTGATGGTCGCCTTTGCCTACATGTACCCAACCATGCCGATCATGCTTTTTCTGCTACCGCCCATTCAGGCGCGCTATGTGGTTGCAGGCCTTATTCTGTTTGATGTGCTCTTTATTGGTGCCGGAGATAATGTGGCCCGGCTGGTTCACCTTGGCGGTGCCGGTATCGGATACCTTTTGGTTAAAGCCCACTATAACGGGGTAGACTTGTCTAAATTTGTTCGGCCGATCGAAAAAATATGGAATCCTGAACTTTCCGGGTTCAGCAAAAAGAATAAAGAGAAGAAGCGAAAAAAGAACAGGGATATGTACTCTGTAAGTGACGTGGAAATTCTTGACGAAGAGGAGGTCTCCGATCTTGACGATATCCTGGAAAAAATCTCCAAAAAAGGCTACGATGGCCTCACCAAAGAGGAGAAGAAAAAACTGTTTGATTTGAGCAAGAGAAACTGATTTTTAAGGCAAAAGGCAAAAGGCAAAAGGCAAAAGGCAAAAGGCAAAAGTGAAACGTGAAACATGGTATTTTTGTCTTGATTTACCTCAGATTAATCTTGGTAACAATAGATCAGTATCTTTTTTTACTTTTAAAAATACTTTTTCACTTTTGCCTTTTCACGTTTCACCTTTTTAAATTCATAGTTTTACATAAAAATGAGCAGTCCAATTAAGCGAAGAAAATCAATCACGGTAATGGTAGGTGATGTTCCTGTTGGTGGCGGGCATCCGATTGTGGTGCAGTCGATGACCAATACGGATACGGCGGATATTGATGAGACAGTGGATCAGATTGATCATCTGCATCAGGCCGGTTCGGAGATTGTACGGATTACGGTGAACAACGACGCCTCAGCCAAAGCGGTGCCGTCTATCAAAGAGAAGCTGCTGAATCGCGGTGTCACAGTCCCAATCGTGGGGGATTTTCACTATAACGGACACAAGCTGTTAACGAAATATCCGGATATGGCGAAGGCACTGGCCAAGTTTCGGATTAATCCGGGAAACACCGGCACTAAAACCCGTGATGAGAATTTTTGCACTATTGTAGAGCAGGCGATCAAATATGACAAGCCGGTTCGAATTGGAGTAAACTGGGGATCTTTGGATCAGCAGTTACTGGCTCAGTACATGGACGAAAATAACAACAGAAAAGAACCAAAAACCTCCAAAGAGGTGATGCTGGACACGATGGTGGAAAGTGCCCGGCGATCCACGGCGCTGGCTGAGGATGTTGGACTGGCTTCAGATAAAATTGTCGTTAGCTGTAAAATGAGCGGCGTACAGGATCTGATTAATGTCTACAGAAGAATCGCGAATGACCTGAAAGTATCCGCTACATCTGGGACTCACTGAGGCCGGAATGGGAATGAAAGGTACCGTAGCGAGTTCTGTAGCATTGGGCGTGCTTTTGCAGGAAGGAATTGGAGATACGATAAGAGTATCGCTCACCCCGATGCCGGGAGCTGATCGTGCCGAAGAGGTGAGAATTTGTCAGCAGATACTTCAGTCACTCGGAATCAGAAGTTTTATTCCTCAGGTTACCTCATGTCCCGGTTGCGGCAGAACGAAGAGCACCTATTTCCAGGAGCTGGCTGATGAAATACAAAATTATATTGTTGAGACAATGCCGGTGTGGCGCGAAGTCTATCCCGGAGTGGAGGAGATGGATGTGGCCGTGATGGGCTGTGTGGTAAACGGGCCCGGTGAGTCCAGGCATGCCAATATCGGTATCTCACTTCCCGGAACATTTGAGGAACCCAAAGCACCCGTTTATGTTGATGGAGAGCATTTCACTACGCTTAAAGGAGAGGGAATTGGTGCAGAGTTTAGAAAAATACTGGATGATTATGTGGTAAAGAATTACAGTAAGTAGCCTCTGTGGTTCACATTTAAAATCAGACGGTCATATCTTTGATTCAAGGTGCTCTAAAGCTGATTTAAAACTTCATTTCTGATCGAAATTTGTTGAATTTTACAGGTAAATTGCAGAAATTAATGTAAGCGCTTACACTTTTATCTGTCTGATTTAAGGTATTTTTTTATACCAAGTAAATATTAACTGCTGAGGTACTTTTGGCTAAAACCATATATGATATTGCGAAAGCTGCCGGAGTGAGTATTGCTACGGTCTCGAGGGTGTTCAATCAAGCAGAAAATGTAAAACTGGAAACCCGAAAAAAAGTCTTGAAAGTAGCGGAGGAGATGGGATATCATCCGCATGTCTATGCTCAAGGACTTGCAAGTAAGAAGAAAAACCGGATTTTAATGTTGGCTCCGGTCATGTCGAACTACTTTTTTACGGAGGTTTTACGGGGTATACAGGATAGCCTGGCTGAAGAGAATTTTGAACTCAATATTGTGAATATCGGTCAGAAGAATAATGCCTTTAAGCAGGTCTCCGAAACATTGAAGAAGCATTGGGCTGAAGGGTATTTACTGGTATCGCTTCACTTTTCTGAAAAAGAACTCAAAGCACTAAAGCGATATAATATTCCTCTGTGCCTTGTCGATGATTTCAGCAATCTGTTTGATTCGGTCAGTTTCAACAATGAGGAGGGAGCATACCTTGCAACCAAATACCTCATTTCCAAGGGTTTTGAAAGAATTGCAGTTCTCTCTGCTGACGCATCATCCATTCCAATTCGTGATCGTATAACAGGTTACAAGAGAGCTCTCAATGAGTACGAACTTCCATTTGATGAAGATCTGATTGTAACCGGCGACAATATGGAGAGGGATGGTTTTACCGAGTTGAGCGGCTACCAGGCAATGAATAAAATTTTGAAGCTGAATCCGCTGCCCGACGCTGTTTTTTGCACATCGGATACAAAAGCTGTGGGCGCTAAAAAAGCATTAAAAGAGCACAATATTCATATTCCGATTATCAGTTTTGATAATCTTACAATTGCGGAGTATATCGGCCTTACCACGGTTAATCAGCCGATGTACGATATGGGATTCCGCGCTACCCATAAACTTATACAGAGGCTACACAATCCGGACTTGAGGATCAGCAATGAGGTTCATCATCCGGAGCTTGTGATTCGCTCTTCATCAGAGAATTTAAAAGAAGTAACATCATGACATCACGTTTATTTAAAACAATTTTTCTACTCCTCATACTGGTTCTATCGGCTCAGACGGTTGCGGGTCAGGTAATTACAACGGAGCCCGCATTTCCGACAGAGGACGAGCCACTTACCATTATTTTTGATGCCAAAGAAGATCAAGGAGGTGAACTTGAAGGTTATACAGGCTCACTTTATGCTCATACAGGGTTGATAGTTTCGGAGGCAAATCAAGGTTCTTCAGAATGGGAGTATGTGATTGGAACCTGGGGAAATAACAGTGTACAACCTCAATTGACTAGTCTGGGTAACGATCGCTGGGAGCTGGAGATAAATGACATCAGAGATTTCTATGATGTACCGGAATCAGAGGATAAAATTTATCAAATTGCCATTGTATTTCGCAGCTCAGATGGCAGCAGACAATCCCGTCCGGATCTTTTTATTGATCTGAGTGATGAGGAACTGCAGGTTCGTTTTACCAGTCCGGATGTATCAGCTTTGAATCCTTACTTCACAGAGGTTGGACAGACAGTCAATCTGCAAATTGAAGCCGCTTCGGCCCAGCCAATAGCCTCACTCACTCTGTTTGAAGGAGAGACTGAACTGACCAGTACTACAGAATCATCCCTTCAGTATGACTACACTGTAACCAATACAGGGCGCACGGATTTTTATACGGAGGTTGAGGATGATCAGGGAAATGTTGTCTCAGATTCGCTTTATATCGTGGTAAATCCGCCCGTGAATGTGCAGGCGCGACCAAACGGGATTGAGGACGGCATTCACTACCACGAAGATCCAACAACCGTAACTTTTTCTTTCTACGCCCCTGATAAGGATTTTGCCTACCTGATTGGAGATATGACCGATTGGGAAGTAAGCGAAGAGCATTTTATGAACCTGGACAATACAGACCCAACCGGTAACCGATTCTGGATTACAGTAAATGATTTAACACCGGGCGATCAGTATCGCTTTCAATACTTTATTGATGGAGAGATTCGTGTGGCTGATCTCTATTCGGAATTGATTCTGGATAGTAATAACGACCAATATATTGAGGATTCGATCTATCCCAATATGCCACAGTATCCATATGGGTTTACCGAGCACGCCGTTACGGTAATTGAACCGGGTGCCGAAGAGTATGAGTGGCAAATCCCCGATTTTGAACGGCCTGAGAAGGAAGAACTGGTTGTTTATGAACTTTTGCTTAGGGATTTTCTGGAGGAGAGTTCATACGAAGTTTTAACCGATACGCTTGACTACCTGGATAATCTGGGTGTGAATGCCATTGAACTGATGCCAATACAAGAATTTAGCGGAAACATAAGCTGGGGCTATAACCCTGTTTTTCACGGGGCGTTAGACAAAGCGTATGGTTCAAAAGATTCCTTCAAGCGGTTTGTGGATGAAGCTCACTCCAGGGGGATAGCTGTCCTGCTTGATGTTGTTTACAACCATGCAGAAGGTAACTCTCCATTGATTCGAATCTATGGTTCCGATCGAAATACAAATCCATTGATTGGGCCGGGACACGCTTACAATGTATTTAATCACCTCAATCACGATCATCCCTACATCCAGTACTGGCTTGACCGGATGAATCGATATTGGCTTGAAGAGTACAATATTGACGGTTACCGGTTTGATTTATCTAAAGGCTTTGCTTCGAATGTAGATAACCGAAGTAATCTGGATGGCTATAATTCTGATCGAATAGCGAATCTTAAAAGAATGGCGGATGAGATGTGGAGTGTTGATCCGGATTCGTATGTAATTCTGGAGCATCTCGGTGCAAGTTCAGAGGAGGCCGAACTCTCTGATTATGGAATGATGCTGTGGGGGAAACACAATGGAGAATACAGTGAGGCTTCCATGGGTTATTCTGATAATTCTGATTTTTCAGGAGTTTACTATGGAAACCGCGGATGGAGTAATCCAAATCTGATTGGATACATGGAAAGCCATGATGAGCAGTGGATCATGTTCAGAAATCTGAATTTTGGCAATGATCTGAATGAAAATCACGATATAACGGAGCTCGATGTAGCATTGAATCGTCAGAAACTGACCGGAGCCTTTTTCTTAACGATTCCGGGACCGAAGATGATCTGGCAGTTTGGAGAGCTGGGTTATGGTGGTGGTCCGGGTGAGTGCCTGAAGCCGGGCGACGGTTCAGACGGGTCTTGTTTGTCAGCAGACGTGGGTAGGACGGACCCAAAACCGATACGATGGGACTACTATAGTGAGGAGAACAGACTCCGCCTGTATAAAACCTGGTCGGAACTGCTGAGGCTTCGCCACTCAAGTCCTGTATTCAGTAGTGCAGAAACAGAATTTGAAGCTTCACTCGGCAGCGGCATTAAGTGGATCCGTTTGCAGCATGAGGATATGGATGCTGTGATTGTCGGGAATTTCAGTGTGCTGTTCCGGGATGCAACCGTTGATTTTACACAGCAAGGCGAGTGGAATGAATTTGTAACCGGAAATACGCTGGATGTAGGTAACGTGCGGCAGACCTTTAACCTGGCACCGGGCGAAGTTAGGATCTATACAAGTGAATTTGTAGAGCCTGCAGAGGAGAATGTATTTTTCCAGGTGGGAGAGAGCAATTTTGGCCAGCTCATTCGGGAATTGAGTATTGAATCAAACTATCCGAATCCGTTTAATCCATCCACGCAGATTGAGTATGAGGTACCGGAAGCGGGCGCTGTAGTGCTGGATGTTTACGATGTTTTAGGCAGGAGAGTGGCTACGATTGTAAATAACAGTGAACACCCGAGAGGTTCATTTACCGTCGATTTTGACGCTTCTGAGTTGAGCAGCGGTGTTTATATTGCAAGACTGAAACAGGGTGGACAGGTTGTCACCGAGAAAATGACGCTAATCAAGTAGGAACGCGGATTTAGCGGATTTTTGGATTGAACGGATTTTCGTGGCACGTCTTTGAGGCGTGCCACGAGTGTTTTTGGGAGCACAGTTTTCTTAAATTTTAACCATGAATGTAATGAATGAGTTTGACCCATTTCGTAGGGATATTTTGTCTATAGCAAATGAGTACTTAACTCAAATTCCGCAAAATGGAGGTGCAGTGGCTACAAAATAAGTTTCATTTAAAAGTGATTAAAATAGTTCATCTCATACCTTTTTAGATGCAAACCTTCTTTTTGCCGGTCATTCCTGCTTTAGTACTTTTGAAGCAGTAATTCGTACACAAAATAAATGGCGTTCACCTTTTAAGGGATGAAACCAGCCCCGTTTCGGGGCGGCATATCCGTAGCCCCACAGGTTCACAACGTGAATCTGTGGGGTGCAAGAAGACCGAATATTAAAGAAGCACCATAGGTGCGGCATGTTTCGAATTCTGAATTCAATCTCAATTGTAACATCGACCCATATATTCCGCACCTACGGTGCTCCTATGTTCGGGTTCGCCCTTTGCCCCATGGCCAACGCTTTGCGCTGACCATGGGCTACGGACATGACGCACCTCTGGTGCTTGGTTTTTGTCAGGTGCATATCTCAACTCCTGATGGTGTGATCGTCTTGCAAGGGTACGGATATACCGCACCTGCGGCGCTCCCATAGTTCATGCTCGCTTAACGCTTAACCCAAGGCCACCGCTGCGCAGTGACTTTGGGCTACGGATATGGCGTCCCGTAGCGGGACTTTCATTGCCTGAGTCATTTGGTGTAAAAGCTTTTAAGTATTCATAAGAAACGAAAATTGCCACGGCTCATCTTTTGACGCGAAGCGAAACACTGAAACACGGAAAAATCTTTATTTCGCTTTACGCAAAAGATGTATTTCGTCAATAAAATAATTTGAAATAACCTATAGGATTGATGAATAACTTTTGTCAAAACATTCTCAGCTATTAACAAGGAAGCTCCTAGCGGAGCTTTTGAATTAATGTGGTAGGGTATTCTATAAACAGGTAACTCCTCCGGAGTTCAAGGTGCCATGACCATGGTGAATAGAAAAGGATTATGTAATATTGGTAACATCGTACGCTAAATCATATCCGGGAAACATATGTACCACATTCCATAGATATAGCCGGGAAAAACATATCACATAAAAAAAGCCCCGACAATTTTTTGCCGGGGCTTTCAGGTATGATTCACTTAACGAACTACTCAGTTAAGCTCTAAAGAATATCGGTAGATAGGGCCGCTTAGATCCAATTCTACAGTATAATTTCCTGCTTCTTCAACTGGGATATTATTGGGGGAACCTGGTTGTAGTGTTCCATCTGAGTTGTCAGATCCGTAATTAAGATCCCAGGCATCGTTAGCACGGAACTTAATTTCTCCTACAGTCAGATCAACCGTTAATCTCCAAACTTTATCATTCGGATCGTAGGTCATGTCGGTATCTGCATCCCAGCCTCCGGGTGTAGCATTACCGATCAAGCCCCAATCAGTTGCAAGTAACTGATAAGTCAGGTTAGTGAGGTCTACATTAATTTTGTAGTAACCTGCATTTTCAATCATCAAATTACCGCCGCCGGGTTCCAGAGAGCCTTCTGAGCCGCCCCAGTCACCGTTATCCCAATTTCTTTCTGCAGTGAATTTAAATTCCTGATTATCTGCAGCGAAATAAACGTAGCCCTCATATTTATCATTTGAGTTCACAGATGCAAGTGCTGGTGCATTTTCAGGTGACCAGTCAGCTGTGTACCCGCTGGCTCCCTGATATCCGCCCGGTACATATATTTCCGGAAACTCGATAATGATTTCGTAAGGAGTAAATGCGAAGACAAAGACTTCAGAAATTCGATCTTCTACGTCTTCACTTACGTGTGCACGTATTCGCATCGGCACCTCCGACTCAATTCCGAAGGGCACACCGGCTACGTTGAGTCGGTTGTTAACTTCACCTACCGTCATTGAGATAGAAGTTTTATTTGTTTGTGCAAATGTAACAGGATTTTCAAAGTCTGATCCTTCTACATCCATTTCGATATAATAGGTTACAGCTGCATTAAAGCCGAAATCCGGTGCTTCCCACGAAAGTGTGAAAAGCTCTTCATCGGCATCTTCTTCGTTAAGAACAAAGCTTTCACCGCCTGAGTGTGAAGACAGAGCAGGGGAGCCCGGATCTGAATTCACTTGCGGTCCCGTTGTGTCTTCACACGAGGTGAAGACCAACAGTCCAATAATCGCGATTAACGATATAATTAAGTTTTTCATAGTGTTTATACTTTAAGTTTAAAATCGTTTAGTAACCCGGATTCTGAGTCAGATTCAAGTTTGAGTTGATATCTGATGATGGAATTGGGAAAATCTCGTAGTGGCTGCTTGTTCCTGTGCCTTCCTGAGTTTCTCCTTTCCATGACCATACATAGTTATCGCCTGTATAGCGATCAAATCTACGCAAGTCTGTACGTCTATGACCTTCCCAGTACAACTCTCGGGTTCTGTCCTGGAATACAAGGTCCAGATTCAGGTTGGCCGGAGAAATATTAGCAGCATCACTTCCGTAAGCTCTTTCTCTGAGCTCGTTGATCAGGTCTGTAGCGCGATTTACATCACCGCCCTGACCACCTCTAACGGTTGCTTCGGCATACATCAGATAAACATCTGCAAGCCTGAACATTGGAAAATCTGTATCAGCAAATTCAAGACGTTTTCCGGGCTGACCTGTAGAGGTGATGTTCTTCCACTTGGTTACGGCGTAACCGTTGGTGAATTCACCTAGCTCCTCGATTTCAAGCGATTGACCGTCTGTGTAGAACTTTGAACGTCCTTCGGAGTTTTCGACACTATAAGTCATATTGTTGATATCGACCGTGATCTGGTAAACACCGGCTGCCGGAATTGAGAGGTTAGTTGAAGAACCTGCTTCAAGTTCACCTGCCGAACTTCCAACTCCCCAGTCGCCGTCGTTCCAGTTTCGTTCTGCGGTAAATTTGTACTCAGCTCCCGGAGACGCGAAGTATACTACTCCAGTGTAGACATCATTACTGTTTTCAGAAATCAATGCCGGAGCATCTGCGGGCGACCAGTCGTTCGTATATCCGCTGGCAGCCTGATAACCGCCCGGAACATAAATCTCAGGGTATCCGCCTGTGTTAGCTGTTTGAGCGCCACTAAAGTTGTCATTCACATCGTCAAAAAACGATACGAATTCAGGAGTTACCCTGTGTCCGGCCCATCCGCCATCCATTCCAAAGTCTGCGGCACTCATGTTCCCGCCAATAGCAGCATGGATAATGAAGTTGGTTCCGCCAAACGTTTGAAGGTTCTCACCGTCAAACCGGATAGGGAAGATGATTTCTGATGCAGCCTCATTGGCATCGTTGTCTGCCAGGAAGAGGTTATCGTAATTGTCGGCCAGTTCGTAACCGCCTTCATTGATTACCCGTTCTGCGTAGGTGATTGCATCGCCATACCGGTCTTGCCCGATATAAACTTCAGCATTCAAATAGAGTTTGGACAGAAGGGTCCAGGCAGCACCGCGGTCAGCTCTTCCATATTCATTTGCTCCCGGAGCAGGAAGATCGTCCATAACGTCGAGCAGTTCGCTCTCAATATATGTAAACAGATCCTGTGCATTGGTAGGCTCGGGCATAAATGCACCGACCGGGTCATCTTCTGTTACAAACGGTACATTACCGCCAAACATATCCAGTGCGTGCCAGTAACTGAGGGCGCGCAGGAAGCGTGCCTCTGCTTCCATCTCTTTGATGATACCTTCATCACGCTTTTGGGTTTCACGAATAAACTCGTTTGTAAGAGCTACCTCGTAATAGATACGGCTGTACATACCCATAACAAAGTCATTAGAAGGACCCCAGGAGTGAAAGTTAAATTGTGGAAGACCTTCATCATTCCATCCTACAACAGCTTCATCGGTAGGTATGGTTTGATGTACCCAGAGCTGACGAATGTAGCTTGAGAAGCCTTCGTCAATTCCCTGGATGTCGGCATTACCGGCAGGACCTTGCTGGCCGGTTGCGGCAAAACCCGCATATAATTTCGCTAAAACCTGACGGAAATCATCAGGAGTATCGTACACATTTTCAGATGTGACTACATCATCGTCGATCGGTGAGGTGTTCAGGTCGTCCATACAAGACGTTGTGAACGCAACCGTCAGCGCGATGAGTGCCAGTGCTAATATTTTAAATTTGTTATTCAACATAATCGTCAAGATTAAGGTGTTTCAATTAAAAGTTGAGATTGAGTCCCAACAGAAAGGTGCGCGGCCGTGGATAGAGGTTGAAGTCAACACCTCCAAATACCTCCGGATCCTGCCCGCTGTACTCCGTAATAGTAAATACGTTTTGTACGGTAGCAGATACTCTCGCAGATGATACCAGATCAAACAGTCCGTCGATTGTATAACCAACAGAAACGTTATCCAATCTTACAAAAGATGCATCTTCAACGTAGTGATCAGATCGATATTGAGCGGTTTCAAACCCTGTTTCGTAAATAAATTCTGTAGGATTCATAACAAACCCGGCAGTATTATAAACAGAATTGTAGAACCCTCTGTCTGAAGCAACGTTGTTGTAGACATAATTGCCGAGGCTTGCCCGGGCAGAGAATGCCGCATCCCACTGCTTATATTCGAAACGTGAGGAGAGACCGAATGTATAGTCCGGATTTGGACTTTCAAGTCGATACTTATCTGCCTCATCAACTACACCGTCTTCATTTCTGTCAACGTACAATCCTTCAATCGGAGCACCCAATTCGTTGTAAACCTGCTCATATACAAAGAATGAGTTTCGGGGTGAACCTACACTGTGAACCTGAACAGTGTTACCGGTACCGCCGGCAATTCCGCCAACTTCAACACCTACATAGGTAGGATCATCGGCTGTCGTCAGTTTGGTAATCTCATCAGTTGTGTAGGTGGCGTTAAAAGATACCTGCCAGTATGTATCCTCTGTAGAGAGAATCCTGGAAGTAATATCAAATTCGACACCACGCACTTCAAGAGAACCAACGTTGGAAAGGATTCGGTTTGTAAAGTTGGATCCTGCAGGCACCGGAATCACATTTAAGAGATCGTCGGTTTCACGCAGGAAGTATTCAACAGAACCAAAGAACCGCTCATTTAACAAGCTGTAGTCCACTGCCACATTATACGTGGTTGTTTCTTCCCATTTCAGCTCTGAGTTGTATCCTTCAGGACGAAGGGTAGTGATCCATTCGTTGCCGAACGCATAACGTGCCGAGTTCTGTCCGAAAGTATACTGAGGCAGGTATGGGTAGTTACCCTGTCCAATTCTCTGCTGACCGGTTACACCGTAACCCAGTCTCAACTTCAGTTCATTAACGTTGTCGAACTGCTCCATAAAACCTTCTTCATGCATTTGCCATGCAACCGCAAAAGATGGGAAAAGGCCCCAGCGGTTATCCTCAGAAAACCTGGATGTACCGTCATATCTCAAAGTACTTGTAAGTAAATATTTGTCTTTGAGCGTGTAGTTCGCACGGCCAAAGAAAGAGGTGATGTAGTACTCTGTTGCGTAATCCGTATCGGAATCAACCCGGATTGCCTGAGAACGATCGAAGTTTGTAGAGTAGTTTGAACCCTCTTCGAAGTGATGTTCCCATGAGTAACCGGCCGTAAAATCCAGTTTACTTTCTATTGACTCGATATCCGTGTTATAGTTCAGATAGAAATCAAGCAGTTCATTTTCTTTACTTTGATCGTAGTCTGTCTGATTTCCGGAAAGTCCTTGACCATCAAAAGCGTAAGCAGCTTCGTCACTGACTAGTACTTTACCGTCACCAACGTCGGAATAATCGAGGCCAAGGTTTAAGGTCGCAGTCAGGTCATTAAAAAATGATGGATTATAATCCAGCTTAAAGTTACCGAGTATTCGGTAAACAGTGGACTCATCACGACGCTGTTCAATCAGCGCAACAGGGTTGGCCGGTGCGATTGGAATTGGATTTCCATCACCGTCGAGCCAGGCTGTATACCCGCCAAACTGCTCATTGTCTGACATTACCGGTTGAGTAGGATCAAAATTGATAGCGGTTGCTATGGCTCCCTGATCAGCAAATCTGTTGTCTATCCGGGTACCTCTCGCATTCAATTCAACTTTGAATTGATCTTCCAGAAAGGATGGGTTTAACGCTATAGATCCCGATAACCGTTCATTGTAGGATGTTCTTAATACACCCTCATTTCCTGAAAAACCGAAAGATGCACGATATGGAAGTAATCCGGCAGCACCACTAACACTTAAGTTGTGATCCTGACTGAAAGTATTGCGGAATATTTCATCCTGCCAATCGGTTTGGCTGTTGCCAAGACTATTTAATGCGCCTGATGGCAAATTTCCGTTATCAACACCGATTTGAACAAACTGAGCAAATTGATCCGCTCCAATCACATCAATTCGATCACTGTTGGTCTGGTAAGAGTATCGGCCGGTATAGTTAACTTCAATATCCTGACCCAATTCTCCTCGTTTCGTGGTAATGATAATAACCCCGTTAGAAGCACGAGAACCGTAAATAGCTGTTGCAGATGCGTCTTTCAACACGGTAATCGATTCAATATCGTTTGGATTGATCGAGTTAAGAGGGTTTCTCATACCGGAAATACCGCCCTCTTCCAGAGGAATACCGTCTACTACATATAGAGGGGCATTACTGGCCGAGAGGGAAGAACCTCCACGAATACGGATCGTTGCTCCGGCTCCGGGTGCACCACTGTTGGATGTAACCTGAACACCGGCAGCTCGTCCCTGGAAAAGTTCTTCAGGTGAGGTTATAGCACCTGAGTTAAAGTCTCTTGAACTTACAACGTTAACGGAACCGGTATTATCACCCCGTTCCTGAACACCGTAACCGATTACAACCAGTTCGGAGAGAGCCTGAACATCCGTGCTCATTTGCACATCAATTGTCTCGCGTCCGTCAACCGGAATTTCTCTGGTTACGAATCCGACGTAAGAAAAAACTAAAACATCGTCTTCGTTAACTCTGAGTGAGTATTGTCCTTCGAGGTTAGTTGTTGTACCCCGATCGGTAGTACCTTTCACGGTGATGTTAACACCGGGCAGGGTCTCACCCGTCTCTAGTTCTGTAACCGTACCGTTGACTGTAATTTCAGACTGCGCATGCGCGGGTAACGCATACGAGCAGAAAAACATAATCAACAGCAGGCTGAGTAGCTGTTTTACCTTCATAAAATCTACCTGTTTTTTTGATTAATGGAATTGATTAAAATTGTTATGGTTTGAAAGCGCTTTAATTACTTCACATCACGTCCAGATACCAATAATGTCTCCAATTAGTCACTAAAGCTATCCGATATTTTCAATAAGAGAGACGTTTTTATGAAAACGCTTACATCTTGTTCTTAAATCTAATAATTTTTTGTGAAGATTCCTTAAAGAGAGTTACGAAATCTTCCTAAACATGAGTTAAAAATGAGCATAGTAGATGAATTCGTGAGGTAGAGCTCAAATAGAAGCTAAAATACTCTCTTATCCTGCAATTTAGTTTTGGTAGATTGAGAGCGAAAAGCAAGAAGGTAGTTGTCATCTAAGATATTGACGCTCAAATCTGTACAATTTTATCCTTATTATTGCAGCGTTTTGAGCGGATAAAATGAAAGTCTGAGTGTAGCCAAAACGTCTCTCATTTGATCGAATCATCATTTGGTAAATAAAGTGAGTTCGATATAATTATTATCTATAATCGTCAGTTTGAGCGCAGTTTCGACCGTTTTTTTGGTCGGAACGGAGTCGAAAACACATTTCGACTTCATTTCAAGGAAAAAGCACTCTCGAAATTGCGCTCAATGTGACGTATTGCTTCATTCGAGGTATCTTTATCTCGAACTCACATTTAATAATTAACACTGGTTTATGATTTCATTTCTGAAAAGAAAAGGGGTTGAACTTTCTATAAAGACCTATACAGTTACGGCACTTTCCTACATGGCGCTGGGTCTATTTGCATCACTGATTATTGGTTTGATAATCAGAACAGCAGGTGAACAGCTGGATATAGAGATGTTGATGATAATTGGGCAAACCGCAATGGATTTAATGGGTCCGGCCATTGGTGTGGCAATTGCATACGGACTCAAGGCTCCCTCATTGGTACTGTTTGCCTCAGCCGTTGCGGGTGCCTTTGGTGCAACAGCCGGTGGACCTGCAGGAGCGTACATTGCGGCAGTGTTGGCAACAGAGTTTGGAAAGTTAATATCCGGTTCAACTAAAATAGATATCATAGCAACTCCGCTGGTCACCATTTTTGTTGGATATTTTGCTGCTGAATATATTGGTGTATTTATTAACGACGGGATGCTGGCATTTGGTGAGCTTATCAATTGGTCTGTCAACCAGCATCCCTTAATTATGGGTGTACTTGTTGCATCCTTGATGGGCATGGCGCTTACCGCTCCAATCTCAAGTGCCGCGATAGCGATTATGCTGGGACTGGATGGCCTGGCTGCCGGAGCTGCAACTGTCGGGTGTTCGGCGCAGATGATCGGCTTTGCGGTTAGCAGCTATAGGGAGAACGGTGTGGGTGGACTGATCGCGCAGGGGATAGGGACATCGATGTTGCAAATTGCAAACGTCATCAAAAATCCGTTCATCCTTCTGCCTCCGGTTATTGCCGGAGCACTGCTTGCTCCACTATCTACAATGGTTTTTATGATGGAGAACACACCGGAGGGTGCGGGTATGGGAACGAGCGGTTTTGTTGGGCAGATCTTTACGTTTACGTCGATGGGCTTCAGCTGGGAGGTGATGGCTTACATAATAGTGCTGCATTTTATCGGCCCGGCAATTCTGGCTTATTTTGCTTCGGAATATCTCAGAAGAAAGGGGTTAATCAAGCAGGATGATATGCTTTTGAGAAGTGAATCGAGATAGATTTACATCGGTTTTTTAATTAATTCATGAACATGAGTACGGTTCATATTAGTGAAATCAAAATTCCCTCCCCCTATCAAGGGGCTCCGACCGATAGCGACACGTGAAACGAAATTTAGAGGGGTGTCCATCGTTATTAACCATTTCTGATCATCATTCCCCTCACCCCCCCTGTTTAAGCCTGACATTACCCATATATTTATAGTAATAGTGTAATAAATGCATCGAAGCCAATATATTATAGCGTTTATTTTTGTGATGGAAAAATGATGGTCAACCTATTCACTTATACTTTTTTTTAAAAGAGCGAAAGAACCCTCCGGCCTTGATTGGTGGAGGATTTGCATGGTTTGCACCACAGCGCGGGAGACATCACAATATCGGCTCCCTTTTGGGAGCAATCGATGTTGTGTAACCGCGCGGGCAAACCAGGCCCGGAAGCAATCACCGTCCGGGAGTTTTTGATTCCTTTTGGCGGTCCAAAAGGAATAAGGGAAACAGTTTAACCTGAGGATGTACTTTATATCATTTTTAATGATTCTAAGATTATATGGGTGATGTTAGCCTTTTTAAGCTACCCTGTGTACACATCTTTAATAATGTTGATGAAGGCCTCAATATCTAAATTAAGTATTAAAGTGATTATAGCCTTTTTCAATGAGATCCCTCCATGCGTTCGCTTCGCCTGCCTGTGCTAAAGCTTCGGCAGACAGGCTCTCTTAGTCGGGACGACAAGGCCATTGGGTAAGGCAGCAGCGGGCTTGTCCTCCGTAGCATCAGCGCAGACAGGCATAACTGGCTGTGTTTGAGAATAGGTTGGGAGCCGCCCGCTGCAAATTCCCATGTGGAGCCTGTCATTCCGACCGGAAATCCGTGTTTTTCAGATTGAAGTGGAGGAATCTCCGGAAAACATTTAAGACTTACTTAGGTAATGATCTAAAATATATATTTGTGTACACACGGTAGCTTTTTATGGGGAACTTATTAGAACTTGATTTATGAATTGAACTCAGATTAAGAAAAGCAATATCTATATAAATATTTTATATAGATACATTCTATCTGTTGAAATACAATCAATTACACTTATCTGCCAATAAAAATTATACGCCTAAATAATTTAGGTTTTACTGTTATTTGACCTCATGATGGGATTTTGAGCTGTATATGAAGTGCACATTTACTGCATTAGCCATTTCCGGAGTAGATCAGGAAAAGACATGGTTTTTTCTGCAGGTCAAGTTCTCCGGTTTGCTTCCAGTGATGAACGGTTTTGGTCTGAATAAATTCATCTTTCTGGGTGATGTTGGAAGCAATACAGAGCCGGGTTGAAGGACGCAGTTTATTCAAAAGTAACTCGTAGAGCTGCTCATTTCTATGGGGAGTTTCCATAAAGATCTGGGTCCGGTTTTTCTGTGCCGACTCCTGTTCCAGCTCAGAAATTTCCTGCACGCGCTTATTTTCATTCAGTGAAAGATACCCATGGAACGTGAACGACTGACCGTTCATACCCGACGCCATAAGCGCCATGAGTATGGATGATGGTCCAACCAGCGGGACGACTTCTATGTCATTATCGTGGGCCAACTTTACGAGTTTTGCACCGGGATCAGCAACTCCGGGCGCTCCGGCTTCCGACATCAGTCCCACATCCTGCTCTTTCAAAAATTTAAGGAAACTGTAGACTTCCTGGTCGGGTGTTTTCTTATTCAGAACCCGCATCGTCATTTCGTAGGGAGGTGTGGGGTGTTTAATCCACTGCAGAAAACTCTGTGTTGTCTGAGGCTTTTCAACAATAAAGCAGTTTAGAGATTTCACGATCTCCAGTGTGTGCTCCGGCAGAGCCACATTCTTTTTGCGCTTACTGATGGGAGTTGGTATCAGATAAAGTTTATGCTTTTTCGTACTCATGATCCCCGTCAACTCGTTCGATTTGAAGTTTTTCTTCACCGTATCTAATCTTCCTGTAGGCGTATCTTGAACCGAACAGGGCAATGATTATGGTTGCAATCAACCCAATGGCCGTCACGCCCAGATTTACCTTAATCACACTCTGTTGGAGTTCATATGTAGGCATCAATACAATGGGCTTGAATGAGTTGGTGTTATACCGAATCGGAATCAATTCCGAGTCCATAATTACCTGAGCCATCTGCACCGGCAGGCCCAGCTGCCGCTCAATGACTTCATCTTCAGAGGTTGTGAAACGGATAACGACATAACCATTTGTTTGAGCAGCGATCTGCTTAATATCAAAATCCGTTACGGTTGCAATGTAGCTTTCTCCATTCTCGTATGTATTTTGAATGCCAAAATAGGTCGTAGCCTGATATCCAAATTGATAGATAAAATAGACCGGCAAAAGCCATATGAGGTAAATAAAATAGTATTTCTTCATTTTTTAATCGGGTTGTACATCATTGTTAATATCGTCCCGGGATGCCCGGATTGAAACCTGTTCCATCAAGTCGATCAGAGCCGGATCGTAAATCAACCGCTGCTGAAAATCCTGATGCATATGATTGCCAGACATGTGAAACCAAAATCCAATTGGCAGCCGATCAAAAAAGATGGCCTGAATTTTGGTGTCACCGGTGTAGACCAGCGTTCCAAAGTCAATTCCATTCAAAAGTCCCATCCGGCTATCAAAAAGGGCACCGTAATCGGTAAAGTCACGTGTTATTTCTGACCGGTCCTGATATGGAGCTCTCATCCAGTTTAGAACCATTTCAGCAGAGCCTTCTGAAATCTCGTCGCCGGTGCGGATTTTCCGTAAAAATGAAACGGCCTCTGAAGCTGTGGTTTTCGGAAAAAGATCCAATGCATCACGCTCTTCCATGAATGAACGTCCCAGCCTGTTGTTTTCGAGCTCTTCGCTCCAGGCCGTTCGTGAGCTCTGGTTATTTACAAATTGGTCTGACAGTTCAATCACATGAGACCGATACTCATCACGTCGGTTTTTCCATTGATCGATCAGTGCTTCAATGCTTTCGTCAGTGGCCGCTTCTGATATGGACAGATAGAGACCTGAATATGGAAGCGGCATTTCAGTTACATCAAGGTCAAATTTTTGTTTGAATGATTCCCAATCGTAGGGCTGAATATTCCACCATAAGTAGTCAGAAAGCGCAGGATCATTAAAATAAGAGAGCAGCAAAAGTGCATTATTTATAGTGATTGTGCCATTGTCGATCCATCCTTTTTGATCCGCGAATGTGAAGGCGTCATCGTGAACTGAATTATTTATATCCGGAAGCAGAAACGTATTGATCTCATCAAGAGCAATGGATTGATCGGGGTCAATGGTGCCGCTTTCCATTTCGATAGCATAGGCTGTCATCAGGAATAGGTCAGACAGTGAACCCATTGGCCTGGGTACATCAGCCTGAAAATTGAGGGTAGAGTCGGGGTGCTCCAATACGATACTTGCGATGGAAGCATGTTGTGGGTTCGCTTCAATATATTCCGTTAACCCGCGAAGCGACTGTGTTTTTGGAACCCACTCTGAGCCTTCCATAAATGCCTCTCTGTTATCCAGAAAGGTCTGAAAAGCTCCCCAGTTTAAGCCAATGACAACAACGACCAGCACAAGTGCTGTAGCTAAAAATGCGGATATGAATTTTAAAAGTCTCATGGATGTGAATAAAAGAAAATTTTGTGACTCAAATATGAAGCAGGTTCTATCTGCTCTCTTTATAAAATGTGTTTACCTGAAGCAGCCTGTGATAAAATTGGTTGAAATCGCGAAAATAAACGAATGCATGATATTCTTGCCGTGTATCAGGAAACAGGGTATCGAACGCCAGATCATTGACTCTGTTGTTGTCGACCAACACATATTTATACCGGTACGTGCCCTCTTTCATAGTTACAGACTGAATCCATCGGTCTATTTGTTCATCATAACTCATTCGATACTCCTGACTCAATTTCCATGAGTTGAAATCACCGACCAGGTAAATTTCCGGTCCTGCATTTAAATTGTCCCCGCCGTCAAATCTGAACTCAACGTCTAAATAGTTGCCGTTCATGGATTGATCAGGGCCAAACTGAGGTGGTACTCCGACGGAAACAGGCTGGTTAAACCCTTCAGCATCATCTCTTAGAACAACTTTCCAGGGTTCGCTGCTTTTATCGATATCCAGAACAGTTCGGCTCAACTGATCCACATTATTCAGGTTTAAGACCCGAAATTCATAGTCGCCTACGAAAGGCCGGTTTTGGGAGAGTTCAAACTGTACTTCATCTGGGTCGGAAAAATCAAGCTCTTGCGCTTCTGCTCTCTTTCCCCAGAATTGATTCTGACTGTAGTAGAAGGAGAGGTCAAACTGAGGCTGATTAAGCCAATCGGGCAATAAATACCGACTTACGGGCCTGTGCATGACCCTCAGCGAATATCTTGCCGAGCGTAATGTTTCAACGGATGAAGCAACGGTTCCCTCGTTTTCATAGACGAAAAAGGGAAGAGAGAACTGAAGCTCATCGGTGTCTCTGTTGTGAACGTGCAGCATATAGTTTCCGCTGACTCTGAATCCCACATTCTGATTGGGAAATTGGTAGGGATACGATCGATAGTACGGTTGAGTGGTTCGGCTCAGAATGCCACCCGGAATGTCGTGGCGGCCAAAGCCGGTAAAATATTGGTCGGGAGAGAGGCCGGACTCAGACCAGTCGGGATTGTGATGCGTAAATGAGATTTCGTAAGAGTGAGAATCAAACCCCAGGGATTCAAACCGAAGCGTGAGCTGATCATTGCTCTTTAACTCCAGAAACGGTGCTGAATTGGGTTGATCTGCCGGAAATAGCTCTACAGAATAAATCGGATGTTCCGGGGCAACAGTCTGAGGCAGCGTAAACTCGTGATCGACTGAAGAGGTTTGTCCGGAACTGTTGCCGGTATTGGATTTCGTCCGTTCGGTTCCCATACATCCATTCATTATGAAAAGGATGAATGGCAGGATGAAAATCCACAGAAGCTGTTGCCGGTATGACTGGTTTTTATATATAGTAGTTTCCTTCAAAAACAAATGTTGCCGGTCCTTCAAGTTTGATGTTGTGATAGTTTCCGGATGTTTCGTCAAAATCGAAATGGATGTTTAACGTGCCGCCTCTAACTTTTACGTTGTAACTGAACGTTCCCTCTCCGCTTTGCTGCAGGTAATGCCATGCCAGTGCAGAGGCAATGGCTCCGGTTCCGCAGGCAAGGGTTAGATTCTCCACTCCTCGCTCGTAGGTCTGCAGGCAGAGTTCATCAGAATTTACGCCGGCTATAAAATTCACGTTGGTTCCTACGGGCTGATAGTGATTGTGGTATCTCAAATAGCGGCCGTCAGTGATCAGCTGCTTCTCATCCTCAAGCTGATCCTTCTGAACGGGACAGACAACATGTTCGGTGTTGGTGTAGACGTTTAAAACGGCTTCCGATCCCACTTTTTCCTCTATAACTTCGGTTTGAAGCGGAAAAGAGATGGTTACATTCTGATCATCAACAGCTGCTTTGTAAATCTTGTCGTGAACTCGAAAGCTGAATGCCTTGGGTGAGCCCAGCGTAACGGCATAAGCTGCAAAACAGCGTGCCCCGTTGCCGCACATTCCCGCATCACTGCCGTCGGGATTTTTATAGACCATCACCAGGTCTGCTTTTTTGGACGTATCGTAGCAGAGTGCTATCAATCCGTCACCGCCCACACCAAATTTCCGATCACAAAGTACCGGAGCAATTTCGGAAAGTTCATCATCACCGATTTTAAGCGAGCGATTGTCGAAGAGTACAAAATCGTTGCCTGCTCCCTGCATTTTTATGAACGGTAAAGTAGAGTTATCCATGCGTCATTTACATTTCAGTGAGTGCAGGAAGATGTTTCCATGCGTCTTTTTCATCAATCAGGGGATCAAGACCGCGCATCAGGCTGCTGAAACGCATCGACAGTACAGTAAAAATATATTTAAGCTGGACATTTTGATAGAGCAGCTGTTTCAGATCCTGAAGGTGTTCTATCATCTCAATAATTCGTGCATCATTCATCGAGGCCGTAAACTTTTTGATCACTTCCAGTTGATCGACATTGGTGATCAGCCGGCTGTCGTTCTGTTCACGATAAACTAAAATATCCCGTAGAAATTGCTCGATAGAGTTACAAACGGCAATCTGGTTTTCAGTATTGAGCTTGCTGTTCCAGTCATTGATGATTTGTAACAGGGCCGGGACATCCTGAGTGTAGGAGAACCTTAAAAATTCGATGATTTCAGTGCGGGTCTGTTTCAGGGTATTTACATCGAAATAGCGGGCCAGTGCGTAGTTTCCATCGGCCATTCTCGCCAGAAAGGAGGCGTCCTCCTCCGATTTGTTGTCGTACTGCACCAAACCGTTTCGGATTTCCTCTTCACGCAAAGGATTCAGGCGAATTTGCTGACACCTGGAAATAACTGTTGGAAGCAGCTGGTCTGTATTGGTAGCCGTAAGTATAAAAACCAATCTCGAAGAGGGTTCTTCCAGGAATTTTAAAAATGCGTTAGCCGCCTCTTTCCGCATTGTATCTATCTCCGTAATAACTACAACCGTTCGCCGCCCTTCGTTTGGGTTATACTTCATTAAAGGCTGAATATCAGAGCGATAGTAGTCGATGGGATAGAATGCACGTCGGTTTTTGGAGAGCTTTTCGCTGTTTAGAGCCGGGCGAATGGCAAAGTCTACAATTTCATACGGATCCTGCGCCACCATCTCAATTCTCGGCTGAATCTCATTTTCTCCTTTGGAAGGAAAAGGAATAAAAAGATGAATGTCTGGATGAGCAAACCAGCTCGATTTTTTAGATTCTGCCGTTCCTTTTAAATCGGTAAGGTTATCAATACCGTTGATGGCCTCCGCCATGGTTAACGCAAACGCGGTTTTCCCGACACCCGAGGGTCCTGTAAGCAGATAGGAGTGGCTCAGTCGGTCGCTTTTCAGAATCTTTTCCAGCTTTTCACGGGCATCATACTGGCCCACTAATCTTCGATCTCCAAACGATATGTTATTTTTTAAAAAACTCATCAGGTTTAATTTTTATAAAGTCTATTCATCCCAGATATAATCAAACAGAAGCACTCCGGCTGCAATGGTTGTACCGCAATATCCGATCAGTGCGGCCAAATCATTGAGTTCTGAGCCGTCAGGTCCATTGACCAGCGCCATTGTGGTTGTACGGGTTAAAATAAGCAGCAGCGGTACTAAAAGTGGAATACACAATACAGAAAACACGGCTCCTTTGCGATCCGCTTTTGAGATCATCGCAGAAACCAGTGTGGTTACCGATGATAGCCCCGCGGCACCGAATATGATGGACAGCAGAAAGTATGGAAAATGAACAATGGTCATGTTCATCATCACAATGTAAAAGAAGAATGTAAAAACGTGCAGTATCAGCAGAAACAGAAAATTGTAGATCAGTTTTCCGGTATACACTTCTGTTGCTCCGGAATTGAGCCGCAGCAGTTCCCATGTTTTCTTTTCCGTTTCCTGAACAAATGATCTCATCATCCCGGTCATTGCTGCAAAAAGAATAACGATCCAAACCAGTCCGCTTTTTGGAGTGGGATCAAGCTGCTGGGCACTCAGCGTGAAAAGAATCAGAAGCAGGGCGGCTCCCGTAAATGCAAGGAGAGTATTAATCGCATACTTTGTGCGAAGCTCCTGCGTGATCTCTTTTTTAAGAATTGTTATGGATGATTTAAGCATAAAATACCGGGGACGTTGCGTGCCTTTAAAGGTACAAAAATTTAGCAGAGAGTAGAGAGTAAATTACGGCTATGGCCCGGCAGCAATACTGTAGAAATTGTCATTTAAAATAATCTTGGACACTGCAGGAATAATTTTGAAGAGTATGCGGTATGCTCCCTATATTCAGATGTACAAAAAACCGGATCTTGAATCATTTATATGAACATTCATTCACTACTCGACAAGTCGACAATTCTCGCTAATCTTGACGTGAAATCTAAAAAAGAACTACTCGAAGAGATGATTCAGTCATTATCAGATCAGGTTGAGCCGGAACAGCTTAAGGAGATCCGTGAGTCAGTTTTTGAACGGGAGGAAATTATGTCGACCGGTGTGGGTAAAAGTCTTGCCATTCCGCACGGTAAAGTAAAATCGATTGATGAAAACTACGCCAGCTTTGCGAAGCTCAAGAACCCGATCGATTATGAATCTATTGATGGCGAGCCCGTTCAAATGGTTTTTTTACTCGTAGGGCCCGAATCAAAACACACCATTCATATTAAACTGTTAAGCAGAATATCCAGATTGATGAACAGCGTCTCTTTCCGTGAGCTTTTAAGTGATTGCGATACGCCGGAAGAGATTTATGAAGCTTTTCATCAAGAAGAACAACGCTATTTTGCCACCTGATTCCCACGCCTATGATGAGCGCTCAGCTGTCACACAAATCAAAATTACTGCTACTTTTTCTCTGCTTCTTTTTTATTCAGAATCATGAAACAGTAGTTGCCCAGATCGCCTCTGAAATCGACTTCATGATTGACCGAAGCCGTGCAAATGATGCTTTTTGGGCTATTCAGGTCTCAGACAGTTCCGGAAAAGTACTCGAGGAACTGAATGGAGATAACTTAATAAGGCCTGCATCAAACCTGAAACTGATTACATCGGGTGCTATTCTGGATGAGTTGGGTGAAGACTACCGTTTTACCACAACACTGTACGGTAGGGGAGAAATTGTCGGAAATCGATGGGAGGGTGATCTGATCATCGAAGGTAGCGGAGATCCCTCGATTAACGGTGAATTTTATGAAGATCCGCTTTTTTTGTTTGAAGAGTGGTATCAGGTACTCGACTCGCTAGGAATTGAGCAGATTGACGGCAGCATCATCGCTTACGACGGACTTTTTGATGATGTTCCCTATCCGCGCGGATGGGAGTGGGACGATCTCTCATATTATTACGCTCCGGAAATCAGCGCGCTCTCTTTTAACTTCAACGTAGTGGATCTGGAAGTTGTAGCGGAGGGTTCTGTCGGTTCAAAGCCAACCATTCGCTGGTTTCCATTCAATACCCCATATGTTGAGTTTTTGAATCAGCAGACCATCACACCACCCGGAACAAAGTATAATGAGTCGTACCGCAGAGTGCTGGGTACAAATACAATCATTCTTCGAAGCACTCTGCCTCAGGGATATTATGAAACGGAACCACTATCTGTCCTTTCACCATCAACCTATTTTATTGATACATTTTCCCGTTATCTGGAGGATAGCGGAATTCGGGTACGGGGTCAGCTAATTGTAGAAAGTGACTACTATTCATGGAACACGGCCGGGATGGAAAAACTGGCATCACATACCTCTGAGCCCCTGCACAAGATGATAACCTGGATGAATCGTGAAAGCGATAACTTGTTTGCGGAAATGCTGACCAAAAAAATGGGGAGTCAGGTCTACGATACTCAGGGCAGTACGGAGATTGGTCTTCAGGTGGTGAAAGATTTTATGCACTCCGCCGGAATAGATACGTCTGTGGTAAGATTAAGAGACGCATCGGGCATGGCTCCGGCTAACCTGATTCGGGCTTCCGATTTAAATCTGTATCTTAATTTTATTAAAGATAAACCGTGGTTCGACACAATGTACGAATCACTGTCTGTTGGCGGATTAAACGGCACGCTTGGTCATCGATTTAGGAACAGTGACGTAAGTGAAAAGTTTTACGGAAAATCAGGATTTATGTCGGGTGTTCGTACGCTGAGCGGTTATTTAACAACAAGCTCAAATCAACAGCTTACCGTAACCATAGCAACCAACAACTACACGACATCAACAGCTCATGTTGACTGGGTTCACGAAAGAATTTTAGAATTTCTGCACAACAACTATTAAACGATGACTAAACAGCCGCAAATTTTAATAACAGATGATGAAAAGAGCATCAGAAATATTCTGCGGGATATACTCGAATATGAATCGTATAAAGTTGAAGAGGCTGAAAACGGTGCCGATGCGATAAAAATCATTTCAGACAAAGAGATTGATCTCGTTATCCTGGATATTAAAATGAAGGGGATGGACGGCCTTGAAACCCTCGAAAAAATAAAAGAGGAGAAGCCCGATCTGCCGGTTATCATGATCTCAGGTCATGGAACCATCAAAATTGCTGTAGATGCCACGAAAAAGGGAGCGTTCGATTTTCTGGAAAAACCACCTGACCTGAATCGTCTGCTTGTAACGGTTCGAAACGCTTTGAAGAGCAGCGAGCTGGAACGGGAAAACAAGCAGATCCGATCTGAGCTGTATGGGGCTTCGGATATTATTGGAGAAAGCGCGCCGATTAAGAAAATAAAAGATACCATTACGAAGATTGCTGCAACCAACAGCCGGGTTCTGATTACCGGTGAGAACGGTACCGGAAAGGAGCTGGTGGCCCGGTCGATCCACAGCCAGAGCAGAAGAGCATCAAAACCGTTTGTTGATGTAAACTGCGCAGCCATTCCGGCTGAGCTGTTGGAGAGTGAGCTGTTTGGCCATGAAAAAGGGGCCTTTACGGGAGCTGTAAAACAGAGAATTGGAAAATTTGAGCAGGCGGACGGCGGAACACTATTTTTGGACGAGATAGGCGATATGAGTCCCGATGCACAGGCTAAAGTACTGCGTGCGTTGCAGGAAAATAAAATCACCCGGGTTGGAGGCTCTGAAAATATTGAAGTGGATGTAAGGGTTATGTCAGCTACAAACAAGGATCTTCAAAAGGCGATCAGTGATGGAGAGTTTAGGGAAGATCTCTTTCATCGTTTGAGTGTAATACCTATTCATATTCCGCCACTGCGAGATAGAAAAGAGGACATCCCGCTTCTTGCCAGACAGTTTTTGTCTGAATTGGGAGAAGAGGATATTGTATTTGCCAATAAAACATTTTCTGATGAAGCTATTTCTGCCCTAAAAGAGCATTCGTGGTCCGGAAATATCCGAGAGCTTCAGAATGTGGTGGAGCGCCTTGCCATTCTTTCGGCTGAGGATGAAATTGCTGCAGATGATGTCAGGAGGCTTGTGGTTGGAAATCAGAGCTCAGAAAAAGTGGTTTCAGAACTGATAGATGACCTGGAGAGTTTTCAGGAATTCAAGGAAGAAGCGGAAAAGCTGTTTCTGGTCAAAAAACTTGAAAAGTACAACTGGAATATAACGGCAACGGCAGAAGCTATTGAGATTCGCAGAAGCCACATCTATAACAAACTGAAAAAGTACGACATTGAGCGTTAATTGGTTCATCAACAAAAAAAGAGTTAGCAGATTATGTCAGCAAAATTAATTGACGGGAAAAAGGTAGCATCAGAACTGAAAGAACAGATCAGGGAAGATGTTGATAACTGGGTGAGCGCGGGCAATCGCCGGCCTTTTTTGAAAGTTCTTCAGGTTGGAAATGATCCGGCTTCCTCAACTTATATCCGCGCGAAAACCCGTTCCTGCAAAGAAGTGGGGATTGATACGGATACTACTCACTTACCCGATACGGTTTCCGCAAAAGAGCTGAAGTCTGTGATTCAAGGTTTTAACGATGATGATTCTATTGACGGAATTTTGGTTCAGCTTCCTCTGCCGTCGCACCTTTCATCCCATGCTGTTATTGAAAGTATCGATCACCGGAAGGATGTGGATGGATTTCACCCGATGAACGTTGGACGGTTGACGCTTGATCAACCGACATTCAAGTCCTGTACGCCGGCCGGAATTTTTGAGCTGTTTAAGTACTACAGCATTCCTACAAAAGGAAAACACGCCGTAGTTGTGGGAGCCAGTAATATTGTGGGAACTCCGATGTCTATCATGCTTTCCCGCGAGAATTCAGCCGGTAAAGCAACCACTACTATCTGCCATAAGTTTACCAAAGATATCACTCAGCATACTATTGCGGCTGATATTTTAGTTGTAGCCGCAGGTCAGCCGAATCTGATAAAAGCCGAGATGGTGAAGGAGGGAGCTGTAGTTATCGATGTAGGAATAAATCGAGTGGCCGACGAGACCAACGACAGAGGTTATAAATTAACCGGCGACTGTGATTTTGAAAGTTTGAAAGATAAAGCAAGCTGGATTACACCGGTTCCAGGGGGTGTAGGCCCTATGACCGTTGCCATGCTGATGAAGAATACGCTTCTGGCTGCTAAAAAATCGATCTATCCGGATTGATCACTTAAAGGACTTTATGTTTGATCTGCCTCGTCTGATATCCATTACTCTGATATTCTTACTGTTTTATTCAGTAGCGGGAATGGCTACGGTTTCGGCACAGAGTGCAGGTTCTCAAACCCTGCAAGAAATTTCAACCAATGAGTTTCAAAACAATAGTCAAAAATCACCCTCAGCTGCGTTTGTTCGATCACTGGTTCTTCCCGGGTGGGGACATTTCTATGCGGGGAACCAACACAATACCCGTGGAGCCGTGCATGTGGGAGCAGACGCGGCATTAATTGGATCGATATTTGGATTTAATATCCGTGCGAACCGAATCGAAAATGATTACATAACGTTTGCCAATCTCAATGCCGGAGTTGATCTATCTTCCAGAGATCGCTCTTTTCGACTGGCTGTGGCCGATTTTAACTCGCTTGAAGATTACAATGACTATCAGCTTCGTACGCGTAACTGGAATCGCTTAATAGAAGACACTCCAAACAACAGATGGAACTGGCCGGACTCTGATGCCAGAAACAGATATAGCGAAATGAGGTCTGATTCAGATCGAATCCGGAGTCAAATTCCTGCATTGGCGGGGATTATGGTGGTAAATCGAATCATAAGTGCGATTAGTGCTTATAACCGGGTTCGAAATGAAATTGAATCAACACCTCAAAGCAGAACTGAATTGGCCATTCTCCCTATTATGATAGATAATCGTTATTCAGATATTTCAGGGGCTGCCGCACAAATCACAATACGTTTTTAAAACCCGGCGTCTCAATATGAAGCGATACAAACTCACATTTGAGTTCGAGGGCACAGACTTTAAAGGGTGGCAGAGGCAGCCGGATGTCCGCACGGTGGAAGGTGTAATTGAAGATGCGTTTAGTAAGTTCTATCAAGAAGAGATCAATATCATTGGCCAGGGTCGTACAGATGCAGGTGTTCATGCTTTAGCTCAAACAGCACACGTGGATCTGCCTGATCGCTTCACGATCAAAAAAATCGAACAGGCAATGAAGGGATTGCTGCCTGGGGATGTTGTTTTGAAGGGGATGGAAGAGGTTGACCAGGATTTTCATGCGCGATTTCATGCAGTACAAAGAGCATATCAATATCAGGTTTCTACAAAACCGGTTGCACTTAATCGAAATTTGGTCTGGAGTTATTTCTTTGAACCGAATATCGATTTGTTACATGAGTGTGCGGATAAAATTCAGGGAGAGCATGATTTTATCAATTTTTGTATACCCAATGATGAGGAGTACGGCACAACGATCTGTTCAATTACGGAAAGCAGATGGAGAGAAAAGGACGGGTTATGGTTTTACGAGATTGAAGGCAATCGTTTTTTACGACATATGGTGCGCCGACTGGTTGGTGGTATGATTAAGGTCTCTGCCGGAAAAATCAATATAAACGAGTTCGATCGATTCCTGACCGGTGAGGAAGTACGTCAAAAAGCTTTTTCTGCACCAGCCGCCGGGCTTATCCTTACACGAGTTCACTATACCTGAAATCCTCTTGTTAACAAATTGATAACATTGATTTAACGATTCAATAAGATCAGAAGTCCATTTTAGGTGCGTTACGATTAACCAAAATCAATGTATGTTAATTGGCTCCAGCTTTAATTCTACTTTGGACAGTATTCTGTTAGAGGCATTTCAAATCTCTGAAGAGAAAGAAATAGGTCGGATTGAAGTAGAAGAGCTAAACAAATCACTTCGCCTGGATCGCAGGGAGATAAAGAACTATCTGGAATATCTCAGCGATAAAAATCTCATCATTCTTTCCACAATTGGCGGGCCTTTTTTATACGGTCATGTAGAATTAACATCAGACGGAATAAAAAGGGCTAAACTAATTCAAAAAAAGAGGAATTCAGCAGGGTAAGATACTCAGCTCGATCTGAAGATCTCTATGCCGGACAATATGTTTCGGTTTCCAATCCCAATTGTTTTCTTTTGCTTGCTTTTACACGATTTCCCCTCGTCTTTTGCAGAAAGTTTCCTACCTTTGAAGCGACTGTTTTAAAGACTAAATAGTGTCTCTAAGTAAACGACAATCTCTGCGTATCGCTTCGCGGGAAAAAAGAGGGCGCTTGTTCAAAAAATGCTCATGTACACATAGTACACTCCGCTTTTTTGACCTTCGCGCGCCTTGATCTTGACGTTTTCTTAGGACACTATGAGTTTTCTTACAAACACTAAATAAAAAAAACGATAAAATGATTATTGGAGTACCTAAAGAGATAAAAACTCTCGAAAATCGTGTTTCTCTACAACCTGGCGGAGTTCTTCAATTGAAAAATAAAGGGCACGAAGTCCTTATTGAAAAAGGAGCAGGACTTGGAAGTGGTTTTACCGATGACATGTATGAAAAAAACGGCGCTACCATCGTCGATGATGTTGAAGAGGTTTGGAAACGAGCCGAAATGATTATGAAAGTGAAAGAGCCGATTAAGGAGGAGTATCCCCGCATGCGTGAGGGACAGATCATCTTCACCTATTTTCATTTCGCGGCGAGCCGTGAACTGACCGAGGCGGTTCAAAAATCGAAGTGCATTGCCATTGCCTACGAAACCGTTGAAAAATCTGACGGATCACTTCCACTACTGGTTCCTATGAGTGAGGTTGCCGGACGTATGGCGGCTCAGGAAGGAGCCAAGTACCTGGAAAAAACATTTGGTGGACGCGGTGTACTGATGGGTGGAATTCCCGGTGTGAAGCCTGCCAATGTAATTGTTCTCGGTGGCGGTATTGTTGGTGTAAATGCAGCAAGAATAGCTGCAGGAATGGGAGCCAATACAACCATCCTGGATATCAACATCAACAGATTACGATATCTGGACGAAGTTCTTCCCAAAAATATTGATACTCAGTTCTCCTCAGAGGGGGCTATTCGAAATCTGCTTCCAACAACCGATCTTATTATTGGTGCAGTGCTCATACCCGGTGCAAAAGCTCCTAGCCTGATCAGCAGAGATATGCTCAAGCTTATGCGGCCCGGCACCGTGATGGTAGATGTTGCTATTGACCAGGGCGGATGCTTTGAAACATCGAAGGCAACTACTCATGATGATCCGATCTATGAAGTTGATGATGTGGTACATTACTGTGTAGCCAATATGCCCGGAGCGGTACCGTACACATCCACTATGGGACTGACCAATGTTACGCTTCCGTATGCTGTTCAGATTGCAAATAAGGGGTGGAAAAAAGCCCTGAATGATGATTCCGAACTGAAGATGGGGCTCAATATTGCAGACGGTAAAATTGTCTACGAATATGTTGCAGACGCTTTTGATATGGAATACACTCCAGTTGAAGAAGTGATGTAATAAATCGCACATTCTTAAGCTTTTAATTAAAAACCCGGTTCATATAATTTGACCCGGGTTTTTTTGTTTGCCTAATATAATGTGAGTTCGAGATAAGAATTTGGAAAAAGTGTCTCCCTTCCTTCTTTGTTTTATAGTGTTACCCATGTTCTTGAACAACTGTTACCTATGTATCAAAACAAAACAGGAAAGGAGGGGACTTCTCATATGGACAAATTCAATGACTTTATATCGAATTGACATTAACATAAAAAAGCCCTGTCAGATAATATCCAACAGGGCTTCAATAGATTAGTATATGAACGAAAGCCTATCTTTCTTCAACAGGAGTCCATTCAAGATTCTTTTCACCGATGTAGAGTGCTCTTGGTCGAACCAGTCGGTTATTTTCTGACTGTTCGATATAGTGAGCAGACCAGCCTGAAACACGACTCATAGTGAAAATACATGTAAAAAGATCGGGTTGAATACCGATAGAGTAATAAACCGAAGCTGAGAAGAAATCCACATTTGGATCAATGTTTTTCTCTTCTTTCATGGTTTTCAACATGTCTTCAGACCATTCGTAGAGTTTCTCGTGTCCGGTCTCTTCAGAAAGTTTTTTCGACATTTTTCTGAGGTGAACGGCACGTGGATCAAAGGTCTTGTAAACTCTGTGACCAAAGCCCATCATCTTCTCCTTGTTCGCAAGTTTCTTCTTGGTGAAAGCAACGGCATCCGCTTTTTCGCCATCTTTTTCAAGTTCAAGGAGTGTATTCATCACAGCGGTATTCGCACCACCGTGCAGCGGACCTTTCAGTGCGCCGATCGCACCGGTAACAGCTGAGAACATATCTGATTCGGTAGCACAGATGGTTCTGGCCGTAAACGTTGAGGCGTTCATTCCGTGCTCTGCATGAAGAACAAGACAGAGATCCATAGTCTGTTCAGCTGCCTCGCCCGGCTCTTTACCGTTGAGCATGTATAGAAAGTTGAATGCTGTACTTCCTTCCTTAAGGGGAGAAACAATCTCTTCACCTCTCCGGGCTCTGTCGAAAGCCGCAATGATGGTTGGGATCTGTGCAGTCATGGCGATGGCATGATTCCGATTGTCTTTAGACTTGTCACCTGTTTTTTCGGTTTCGAAATCTGCAAGCATGGAAACAGCTGTTCTTAAAACAGCCATGGGTTCTGCATCCTTATTGGTAGAAGTAATATAGTCGAGAACCGGTTTGGGCAGCTCGCGCTGAGCAATCAGTTTTTTCTTTAGATCTTCCAGTTCAGCTTTATTGGGTAGTCTGTCGTTCCAAAGCAGAAAGCAGACCTCTTCGAAAGTTGCTTTGTCTGCAAGTACATCAATGTTATACCCTGAGTAGATGAGTTCACCCTTTTGCCCGTCAATAGAACTTTTGGTGGTAGAAAAAGCAACAATACCGTCTAAACCCCTGTTGATATGCGGATATTCGCTTGTATCAATATTATCCAAATTATGTTGCGCCATTATATGTAGTCATTTTTAATTAACATTATTATCCCTGCGGTCGTGTTATGTCACATCGTGAAAAGCTGAACGTGTCTCCTAGAATGGATAAACTTAATGAATATAAATCGTTCAGCGAGCGTCATCTTCTTTGGCACGCAGAAATTTTCTTTTTTATGCTAATAAAATACAAAAAAAGAAGCGCTTTTAGAAGAAACTTAAGAGGTAAAAGTCTGTTAAGAGTTGCTCTTATCTCTTGAATTATTCTTTGCTTCATCCCAAAGCTGATCCATCTCTTCCAATGATGCATCAACAATTGAGCGGTTATTCTCTTTCAAGCTTTTTTCGATGTGTTGAAATCTGTGGATAAATTTTCTGTTTGCCCCACGGATGGCATCCTCCGCATTTAACCCTATCAGCCGACCCACATTAACCAGGCTAAAAAGCAAGTCGCCGAACTCTTCCTGTTGCTCTTTCGCCGTTTGATTCTCTACAGCATCACGCCATTCATCAATCTCCTCATTTAGCTTATTCCAGGCGAGCTTCCATTCCGCCCAGTCAAAACCAACGTTCGCCGCTTTTTCCTGCATACGCTGAGCGCGAATCAAACCGGGCAGGTGCTTGGGAACACCGTCCAGGATGGACTCCCTGCCTTCTTTTAGTTTGATGGCTTCCCAGTTTGCCGCAACCTGATTTTCCTCTTCTGCAACAGTGTCTCCGAATACATGGGGATGCCGGCGAATCAGTTTTTCCGATATACTGTAGATAACATCTCCGATCTCAAAATGGTCTGTTTCTGAAGCCATTTTGGTTTGAAAAACGACATGAAGAAGCAGATCTCCCAGCTCTTTTCTGAGCTCTTCCATATCATTGTTGTCGATAGCTTCAACCGCTTCGTAAGCTTCTTCAATCAAATTGTCTTTGATGGAGTGGTGAGTCTGTTTGCGATCCCAGGGACACTCTTTACGTAGTATGGAAATAAGCTCGACAAGATCTTCAAATTTTCGGGAGGGCTTCATGAGTCAGATTACAGTGTGTCAGTTTTCAGTTTTTCAGTGTGATGGAAGATAGAAAGATTGGCTTGATAAATGTAATGCGGTTTGGGTTTTACATGGTATGTGAAAAGGCAAAAGTGAAAGGTGAAACGGCTGATTGTGCCTGAAGCCAGGTATTTCTAACCACTACGAACACGAAGGTTTTCACAATGGGCACTAAGTACTCACTGAGAAAAAAAGTACGTCTTTGTGAGGACTTCAACCATAGTCTCCAGAGTTCCAAAAAGCATATCAATTCATTGCACGAACCTTAGAAAGGCCCCGAGCCCGGTGTTTTCGAAAGGCTACCAGTGACAGAATAGGAAAAGCTTCAAATTGTGCATCAAACACCCCTCCCGGCTAAAGCCGTACTCCCCTCAAGGGGAGATTCATTCTGTTACCTTCGAAATAGTGTTGCACCGGATTTGGCAAAATTAGGTACTCGAATTGACGGTGGGTGATTTTGTGTGAAATAACTCTCCTCGTCCCGGTGCTCCGCTCCGGCGACGACAGCCCTGCAGCTCCGCTGCATTTTACAGACAATAAGATGCAGGTTTCTGGCCACAAGCTTCAGGTTGTAGATGCCTGAAGCCTGTTAACTCGTCAGGACGAACCGTCGAAATGCACGCCGGAATTCGGCAGACGAGGGTTGAATCCTGAGACATGCTGCCTGAGACTTGAACTACGTCTGTTTTTTCTTCTTCTCGGCAGCGGGGAAAAGGATATTGTTCAGAATCAACCGGTAACCGGGGCTGTTGGTGTGCAGGTTTAGGTCTGTCGGAGGATCGCCAACACGGTGTGTGTAGTCTTCCGGGTCGTGTCCGCCATAAAACGTAAAAGTACCGGTACCATAGTTTCCATGTATGTACTTCACCTGATCGCGTCCGGGCGACTCAGCAAGAATGACGGAACTGCTCTTAATTTTATCTTTCTGAAACGCGGTTGCCTGTCCGTAAAAACCGCGAATACTGTTTACGTGATTTTGAGTCAGCATTGTGGGGACAGGATCCCACTTCGCGGAGAAATCAAAGAGCGTAAAATAGTCGAGGCTTTCACTGATTCTGTTCAAATCCACCTCAATATCTATCGAGGAGTGCTCGTATTCGTAAGGATCGGTAATGGCGCTGAAATTCTCGAAAGTGAAGGTTCGATCGAAGTCAAGCCGGTTGTTTACATCCGGTGTGATAGGATCACCGTCTATTTCTGTCGGGATAATGTCCAATCCTTCTGAAGCGAGGGCGATGTCGAAGGTGTCGGTGGCCGAACACATGGCAAACATAAACCCGCCATTGCCTACAAATTCTCGTATGCCGTGAACAATATCGAGTTTGAGATGGCTCACCTTTTCATAGCCTAGCTCTTCGGCTAGAGTCCGCTTCTCCTGAACCTGGTTGATATACCACGGTGCATTTCGATACATGCTCCAGAATTTTCCAAACTGACCTGTGAAATCTTCATGATGCAGGTGCAGCCAGTCGTATTCACTCAGTTCGCCGGAGAGTACTTCTCGGTCATAGACCGTATCATATGGAATTTCAGCATAGTCGAGCACAAGTGTAACAGCATCGTCCCAAGGAAGGGAACCGGGGGGAGTATAAACGGCAATATTCGGAGCAGCTTCAAGATTTACAGCGGCCATATTCACTCCGGGGTTTTCCACCTCGCTGATGATTTGCGATGCCTGAGATTCAGATATAATTTCAATTTTTACATTTCTGATCCGGCTCTTTCTTACAATATCATGACTTTCTGTAGTTAGAAAACTTCCGCCTTTGTAGTTGAGCAGCCATTGACCGGTTTCCCCTTCACCCAAATGATTGAAAATAACTCCATATGCTTTCAGATGGTTTGTTTGTGTTCCATCCATAGGGATAAGAACACGATTTTGTGCGGTGGTTTCCATGAAACTGAAACCAATTAACAGACATGCCAGCAGTGGAATACTTAAATACTTCATTACAAATACTCGGTTTGAAACTGTTGCAATTTTTCGCGTGCGAATGATGCATAAAATCCGTTGGGGAATGATAGAATGATCTCTTCAAAAAACTCTTCGGCATCCGCCCGGGTGAATTCTGTTTTAACATCAGAATCGAAATACGTCTCTTCCGCTGCACGGTCAGCGCCTATAACAATTCTGCCCTGAACAATCTGTTCAACAAGAAGAGCGCGGTCCCACATCAGGCGCTCGAGAAGGGGAGATCCGGAGTTGGAATCGATCTGTTTGTTAATCAGATGAAGCTTAAGTGTACTGTATTCTACAGGCAGAGCAGTGGAAAGTTCTACCGTTAAATCATCAGTAAGAACGGCTCTTGAATTCTGTAAAAGAGGAGAGAGCTGATCCAGAGCCTGTTCATAATTTCCCGTATGCAGAGCGTAAACTCCATCGCCAAGAGTATTTAGAACAGAACCGGTTGAATCGGCCCTCATTCCGTTTTGAATCCACATGCGCAGCTGTACGGCATCATTGGCGTAAAAGGAATCGTTTCGCCTCTCTAAAGATCGAAGCTGTATTTCAGCAAATTCAGAGTCACCGGCAAAAAAATCGGACAGGGCAGAGAAGTAGCGTACTTTCTCGGAAAGATTGGATTCATCGGTTGCACGATCTGCTCTTGCCAGATGTTGCCGCGCTGAACTAAAATTTTCATCAAAAATGGCAATCCGGCCTTCCGTGTAAAGAGCGTATGGATCATCGGAACCGGATATATCCTGCAACGTCTGAAACCACCGGCCTGCATTGTCGCGATTTTTAAAAACATCTAAAGAGAGTTCAACCAGCCTGGAAAGAACCCGGTCGGCCTGCTCATACTCAGCGTTTTGTTCAATCAGTTCTTCAGCGTTACTGTAGGATTTTTGATAAAGCGTTCGGATGGAATCGGGTGGAGCTAAATTGTTCTGTTCTGCATAATTGGCCCACTGCAGGTATGTATTGCTGAGTTCGTCATATGAGCGATAACGGGTGCTTAAATTTGTGCTCTCTTTATAGAATTTATAGGCGTTTTCAGCATACTGAAATTGTTTTGCTGAAAGAAAACGGTTACCCATAGAGAAGAGAGAGTAGACTGTATGCGATGTCTGCTCTTCATAATAGCGCGCAAAATTGTAGGCTCGTTCATACTGTTCGGTTTCCAGCAACAGCCAGGAAAGTAGCTGATAAAGTGAAGAGTACGCCTCATGCGTTGTTGACAGATCAAGCATTAAATCTTCAAGTTCAAAGGAAGCGATATCGTAGAGTTGCTGATCCCTCATCTGAAAAAATCGTTGCTGAACTATGGCCATTTGTCGAGGAGATTCCAGAATTAACTGAAAATACTCATTCACTGATTCATCAAATCGTCCGGCCTGCATGTAGGTATTGGCAAGCTCATTCAGGAAAAGATTCTGATTGTTGAGCAGATCACGCGCTTCCCTGTAAGTACGAATCGCCTCATCGTATTCCCGGCGATTGTTCATAGATGATGCGATGATATAGTGGGCCTGTATATTTCCATTTGAGCTATCAAGTGCATTCTGCCAAACCTCCAGTGCTTCATCCTTTTGACCCTTTAAATGCAATATCTCTCCAAGTATTCCCCTGGCCTGCAGGGTCACGTAACCGCGATCAATTTGTTTTCGGACAATATCCTCGGCCCGATCCAGCTCACTGGTTTGGATCAACGCTTCAACTAACCGGTCAAAAAAGACGAAAGATGATGGATTTTGATCGTGAAGATCACTCAGTATTGGAATGGCCTGTTCATAGTTCTGTTGCTGCATCAACCGGTTTGCAGTTTGAAAATCCCTGCTTTGAGAAAAGGACAGATCAGCCAGTACCAGAAAAATGAACAGTATGAGTGGGATTCCTTTTTTAAACATCAGGAGTGATTAAACAGTTGGCTGAAAATTTTTGGAAAATGGTGTTTCACCTGTTGGTAGAAAGCGTGCAGTGGAAAACCGACAACGTTATTATAGTCACCGTGAATTTGCTTAACAAACACGGCGCCAAAATCATCCTGGATTCCATAGGAGCCGGCTTTATCCATCGGACTCCCCGTTGCTACATATTTCCGTATTTCTGATTCTTCTAACGCTCCGAACGTAACTTTCGTCTCTTCAGAGAATGTACGGCTGTTTAACGTTTTCCCCTTTTCGTTTGTCAATGCAAGATACACACCGCTGTAAACTTCATGGGTTCGTGTGCTGAGATTTTGAAGCATCGCTTCGGCATCATTTTCGTCAGTTGGTTTGCCCAGATACTTGCCGTTTATTGTTACAATAGTGTCTGCCGCTATAATAAAGGAGTCGGGATGATCGGAAAGTACAGACTCACCTTTTTGCTGAGCCAGGGATTCAACCAACCGGACAGGAGAGAGGTTCTCATCCATTATCTCTTCAATGTGGGAAGGAGATACGGTAAATGATAGATTGATCTGTTTAAGTAGCTGAGCGCGTCTGGGACTGGCAGATGCCAATATGATTTTCATTTTTTATAAATCTCTGTGAAAGAACATTTTTCAGGTTTCCGATATTTGAATAACTTAAACATCGATTGAGCTTATTGAAAGTATTCCTTTTTTGATATCCGATATTTTCAAATTCGCATAGAATATAGAAAAAGTGTTTACTTACATTAAGTTCCGGATCATTCGAAAAAACGATCACTAAATAAATTGTCAGTATGTCTGCAAGGCAGCGAAATAAGAAAGATACCAAACCGATGCTATTCACACCCTTAAACTATAAGTTGATCGGGTTGGGAGTACTGCTGATCGTTGTCGGTTTTACAGCAATGAGACTTGAAAACGAGGTGTATGGTATCATTTCTCTTTACTTTTCTCCCGTTGTAATACTGTCCGGTTACATTGTTGTGATTTATGCGATTCTCAAGCGTGACCACAAGCTCGAAGAGTCATCAACTAAATCAACCTCGTAACTGTTTTGGACAGGCTCATAAACTATCTTTTCTGGATCATCGCCATTTTTCTTTTCGTGTTGGAAGGAAAATTGAACGAACATTTGTTGATCCTCATCGGATTGGGCTTGTCGTTAATTATTGCTTACCTGGCTTTTTTCCTGAATTGGATCACACTCGATGCTACAAAGGCAGTCATTATTTTAGGCACCATAACATTCGGTTTTGGCGGGATTTGGCCCGCGCTGGCTTTAATATTCTTTTTTCTAAGCAGCAGCCTGATTACACGGAATAAGCGACTGGATGGAAATGTTAATAGATCCGTTCCTCTCCGATCGGATGACCCGTATCACAATAGCAGGAGGGACGGTTATCAGGTTTGGGGCAATGGATTTTGGGTGGCAGTTTTTTGTCTGGCCTGGTTTCAGTTCGAAATGGATTTTCTCTTGCTTGCCGTGTATGGAACAATAGCGGCCGCTACTGCAGACACCTGGGCAACGGAAATGGGCACCAGAAAAAAAGGGGGAACACGCCTTATAACAACATTCAAAAAAGTTGAGCCGGGAACAGACGGAGGTATCAGCTTTGCAGGAACACTGGCTTCTGCCGTAGGAAGTATGGCGGTTGCATCATTGCTGTTGATCATGCCCGATCCCTACGATCTTAATGTTGCTGTTGTAGTTGCAGTTGCCGGTTTTGTGGGATCTGTCGCCGATTCTTATATGGGCGCAATTTTTCAAACCAAAAATGTTCAACTCTTTAAATCGGAAAGAATCGTTGGGCGGGATGCCATGCTGAAAAACTGTTTGGTAAATTGGCTTGCCACCGGAATTGGTGGTTTAATTACACTAATAACGTTTAAAATAATGACTCTATGAAGTGGTACAAAAAACTGCATTGGCAAATTATCATTGGGATGATTCTGGGACTTATCTGGGGTCTGTTCTCAAGTGTAGTCGGGTTAAACGAGTTTACCAGTAACTACATCCGACCCTTCGGTGATATATTTATCACACTTCTCAAATTGATTGCAGTTCCGCTTGTACTCGCTTCACTTGTGGTGGGTGTTTCCAATCTCAATGACATGTCGCAGCTTTCCAGAATGGGTGGAAAAACAATCGGTATTTATTTGGTGACAACCACGCTTGCCATTACAATCGGCCTTGGTGTTGTAAACATTATGCAGCCGGGAAAAGCGCTCCCCGAAGAAACACGAACAACTTTGATGGAGAGTTATGGGGGATCCGTGGAAGGGCGTGATGAAGCTGCCCGGGAGCTTTTGGATCGTAGCCCTTTGGATTTCTTTGTTGATATTGTTCCGGAAAACTTTTTTGAAGCCGCCTCCGATAACTCAAATATGCTGCAGGTGGTTTTCATTGCCATTTTGATAGGTATCGGTATTGTGAATATTCCAGTTCAAAAAGGGCAGGTGCTTATTAACGTTTTCGAGTCGCTGAATGATGTGATCATCAAGATCGTGGATCTGATAATGAAGACGGCACCTTATGGGGTTTTCGCACTCATGGCCGTTGTGATTGTTGATCTGGCCGGTGACGATTTAAGTCAGGCTCTAACGTTGCTGAGCGCACTTGGATGGTATACACTGGCAGTGGTCATCGGACTGTTTCTGCACGTGATGATTGTTTACTCAAGTCTCTTTAAAATATTCAGTAAAATGAGGCTGAGAGATTTTTTCAAGGCGATACAGCCGGCCGTTCTTCTGGGCTTCAGTACCAGTTCGAGTGCTGCTACGCTTCCGGTTACCATGGAGCGGGTTGAAAAAAATCTCGGTGTTGATGAAGAGGTCTCCAGTTTTGTACTGCCGGTAGGTGCAACAATCAACATGGACGGAACCAGTCTTTACCAGGCAGTGGCAGCCGTATTTATTGCACAGGCTTTAGGTATGGATTTGTCCATAGCACAGCAGCTCACCATTGTACTGACGGCAACACTGGCATCGATCGGTGCAGCGGGAGTTCCCGGAGCCGGAATTATAATGCTGGTCATTGTACTTCAAACCATTCAGGTTCCTATAGAGGGTATTGCTCTTATTCTTGGGGTTGATCGTATTCTGGATATGGTTCGAACGGCTGTTAATGTGACGGGTGATGCGGCGGTCGCGGTTGCCGTAGCACACACAGAGGGGAAATTGGGAGCCCTGCATTTTGATGATGAAGAGATTAACCCCTGATAATTGAAGTGCTCAGACCGATGGAAGTTTTTACAATTGACAGGCAATAATTATTCCTTGGAAAGCATTTTAGGGACTGAATCTTACTTTGATCGGTTTAGTTCTTCAGATAGGAGCCAAAAACAGATGGTTCGCTTTTATCCCGGAACAATATGTTAGGAATTGGAATCAATATATATGGTTATTAACTGAATGATCCCCATGGTATTATTTGTAACGATTTTTGCATCACTTTCTCTGATTACTTCTCAGCCGGACACTTCTGCGTCCTACGATGAGAAGCTTCAGGAGGGTATCGAGGCTTTCTACAATACGGAGTGGGAAAAAGCAGAGAGTCTGTTCCGGGAGCTAATGGAAGAGGATGCGACAGACCCTCAGCCTCATTTCTTCTCGTCCATGATGCCATTTTGGGAGTATTTCTTTATTGAACAGAACGAGGAGCTGGCAGAAGAATTTCTAAGCCGATCGGAAAAGGCTGTAAATCTAAGTGAGCAAAAATTGGACAGCTCGCCAAATGATACAACCATGGTGCTTCTTCTGAGCGGCCTGCACGGCTACAGAAGCCTGGTCGCTGCGGGGGAGAGTAACTACCGGGTTGCAATCAGAAGCGGCATGACCGGATTCAGCTATACCCGCAAACTTCTTTCATTGGATACAGACCGGCCGGACGCAAGAATTGGAAGAGGAATGTTCTACTACATGCTGGGAAGTGTTCCTTCCGAATTGAAATGGGCCACGAACTTGGCCGGACTGAAAGGGGATATGGAGCAGGGATTTGAGGAGCTTAAAAAAGCTGCAGAGAGTGATAGCTATGTGAGCAATGATGCTACTATGCTCCTGATGTACCTGTACAATAAAGAAGAGCGATATGAAGAAGCACTGAGCTATGCAGAAAAGCTGACAGAGCGTTTACCTAAAAATGTGATTTTTAAATTTAAAAAAGCTGAAATTTTAGAGAACTCCGGCAATAAAGATCAAGCGAGAGAGTTATTTGCAGAGATCGCAGAGAGTAATCACCCGCGATTTTCTACTTTAATCGAAAAAAGCAAAGAAAAGGTAGAGCGACTCACAGATTTAACACAAAATTATTAGAATAGGGTGCAATATTTTCTGTTTTAATTCCTATTTTTGTTAAATACTATAGTAGAGAAATCGTTAATCACTAAACAGCCTATGGGGAAACCGCTACAGAAGGGAATTTTTACAGTTCTGTCTTTATTTCTGGTCTTTTCTATACTCTTTGCACCGGCAACTCATGCGCAGGTTGCAATGGAGGATGAAAGAGGGCTTGAAATTGTTTTCAGTGCTTCCGGTTCCCTTACCCAAACCCAACTCATACAGCTTACACCGGAAGATCTCGCCGGCTTTTATAGCAGTGATGATGCAGCTGTATCGATTACCGATTGGGATGATCGTTCTGATCAGTCCGGGCTCTTCTATATTCAAAGGGGAAATGATGGATTTGCAATCGGCGGTTTAAAACCGGAAAATTCATCCATCCAATCGTCTTTTTTATCTAAATCTTCAAAACAGAACTTCTTCTCAGTTTGACGGCCTGCAGATTGCATTTGATTTGTTATACCTGTCATCACCTGAAATTCGGGACTACTCACTGCAGCTTCGGTATAAAATCGAGAACCAATCATGGACGAAAGTTCCCGGGGCTTTGGTAAGCAGTTCAATGTTGCGCGGTGATGAAGATGGAGATGAATGGAGCACTTTTTCAATTCAGACCTCTTTAGACGGAATCTTATTGAATCGGGATGACAGTATTGAGTTTGAATGGGTGGTAACAGCAACCTCTGCTGATGTTGATGCTGAGGACATTCCTGTCGCATTTCAACAGATAGGATTTTTCCCCGATGTCTTTTCACCCGAGTCAATCGACCGTGGAGATTTGATCGTATCTGAAATTCTGCCATCCACAAATGTTCGCGGTGAATCGGTTGAGTTTATCGAAGTATATAACCCAACTGAAAACTTGAAAAATTTGAAAGGTCTGGAGATTCGTACACAGACCGGATCACACACGATTCGCTCAGATTTTCAAATAGGTCCGCACAGTCTAGCCGTTATGATGTCAGGTGATTCACCGCAGGAATTGACTACGGATCAGGTCTATAAATACAGCGGATCAATTTTGTCCGAGAACGCCGGATATATTGAACTGCATCTTGGTGAAAAGGAGCTGGCAAAAGCTACTTTTGAACGCGGGGATGAAGATCGTTCTTTAGAACTGGATCAAATTGCAAATGCCTTTGACGGGTATTCCAGTCTTCAGCATTTTCGGCCTTCCAATACATCATTTGAGGGTTCTGTATCTGCCACACCCGGAAGTGAAGGAAATACCCAGAAACTATATTCCAAAGAAATTGATGTGCCCGGCTGGCATTTCATTGCACCTCCCGGGTTGCTGGATATGCGGATGAGCCGTTTAAATCCTCAGCAGATTCAATCACTCAAAGTAGATCAAAATCTATCAACTGAACTTGAAGTGAATGAGCCTTTTTTCGTCTTTTTTGAAAGTGAGAGAGAGCGGAAAATTTATTCCAATCAGACAGCTCAAACCGGCCTGAAGCAGGGATTTCCTATATCGGGCAGTGCAGCAAAAGTGTTTACAGCCCCGGGAGACCGGCCATTTATCCTGAACAATCTGAAGGATGAACAGGGACGGACAACTTCTCCGGCTTACCTTTATTGGAACAGTTCGAATCAGCGTTTCCAACTGCTGTATAATGATGAAGCTGAGGTTAGCAGATGGACTCCTTTGATTGCCCATGAATCTGCAGAACTTCCATCTGAGAGATCATCAGAAACAGGGGCAGTGCAGCAGGGTGTTCGTTTGGATCGAATGCTCTCATTCAGGCTTTTTGAGATTATACAGGATGGATCAAAACAGGAACTGGATCAAAGTATCGTTGGCTTTTTAAGGGAGGAGAGGGGTCAGACTGACAAGAGCTTTGATCTGCCAAAACTATTACCGGTCTCTGTGGAAAAGCGTGTTCCAGACGATCTGAACATGCTACACATAACATCTGCTGCCGCTGCAAACAGAGCGAACAGCTTTATACATTTTCAGTATGAACTGGATCAGGAATATGAATTTGGTTTAGGAGTTACATCAACAGACCGAACATATCAGGCAGTTTTAGACTGGTCGGAGATGGAAGATATACCTGATGAGTGGATTTTGACTCTGAAAGACAACCTGACCGGCCGTGAAATTGACATGAAGGAGCAATCCGATTATGAGTTCAGGTTAAATGTTGCTGACAACGGCCTCAATGGGAAAGAAGTTGAACCCGGAACCATAGTACCTTTCAATCCGGAAGATGAAGAACGATTTACGGTATCCATGAAGCCTTTTGAATCTGCGATAGGCATGAGTGAGAAAGACGAGAGGCCCGGCAGTATTGAATTGCGTCAGAACTATCCAAATCCGTTCAATCCATCAACCAATATCGAGTTTTATTTGCCTGAACAGCAGCCTGTAAGAATAGGTGTGTATAATATCGTAGGTCAGCAAGTAGCCTTGCTTGCTGATGAGAGCTATGGGGCCGGGGAGCATGTTATCTCGTGGAATGCCTCAGAAATGCCAAGTGGTGTTTATATCGTCCAGCTTGAAGTGGGAAGTCGAATTTTTACAAGAAAAATAACATTGATTAAGTAGAGATCTTGTGAAGACGACCGTTCAAATTTCTTTTTGTTTGCCAATCGTAGCACGTAGCAACTCTTCATTGGCATTTTCGTCCCAACAAGAATATCTTACAAAGACTCAATTGATTAATTACAATAAAATAAATAACAGCAAAACTATTCATGCAGTTTAAATCAGCTCAGGGCGTTGAAGTGCCTGAAATTGGCTTAGGTACCTACAAACTATTTGGTAAAGAGTGTAAAAAAGTCGTCACCGATGCGTTAAGTATTGGATATCGCCACATTGATACCGCTCAGATGTATAAAAACGAGAAAGAGATCGGTGATGCAATTCAATATTCAAATGTCCCGAGAGAAGACATTTTTCTTACGACTAAAATTTGGCACACAAATCTAGCCCATGATGATGTTCTACAGACTGTAGAGGACAGTCTGACGAATTTAGAATCTCACTATGTAGATCTGCTTCTGATTCACTGGCCCAATAATCAGTACTCACTGGAAAAAACTCTGGAAGCGATGCTTGGTTCTTCGCGACCAGGGAAAAGCGATGAATATCGGTGTCTGTAATTTTCCGCTGGGAATGACTAAGGAAATACTTGAAGAACTCAGGGTGCCAATTTTTACGAACCAGGTAGAGTTTCATCCGTTTTTGGAGCAGTTTGATCTGTTGGATTACTCATATGACAACGATTTTCTTATTACGGCCTACAGTCCGCTTGCGCAGGGCAAAGTAATGGAGAACGAAACGCTCCAGGAAATTGGAGAGGCGTATGGTAAAACACCGGCACAAGTAGCCCTTAGATGGCTGATTGAACAGGAGAATGTAATTGCCATTCCAAAAGCATCATCCAGGGAACATCTGGAAAACAATATCGATATCTTCGATTTTGAATTGGAGGATGAGCATTTTCAGGCCATTGATGACCTTGAGAAAAATCACAGGATTGTAAATCCATCATTTGCACCCGATTGGAGCAAGTAGCTTATCAAATGTAAGGAACGATAGCAGAGGTAAATTACTTGTTAATGTTGTAATAAATCAACATAAAATTAAGAGTTTACATGCTAAAACGATCTGACTATTTCATATTGACCGCCGCATTGGTGTCAATGATTTTATCCATATTTTTATGGTTTTGGGGAAATCAGGACGCCGGACTGTTCGTAGGAATATGGGTACCGTCCATTCTTGGTTTTGGAGCTTATTTTAAAATTCTAAAGTACAGAGCCCGACCATGAATATTCCTTTTATATTTTCATCTGGTATCATCGTGGTTATACTTTTTCTAATAGGATTGATCTATACCTTCAAGGAGTTTAAAGAGATGGAAGATCATCCCGATGATTTCAGGAGAGAACGATCTGATGAACCCAGAATAGTTGATAAGAAAAGAAGCTAAGAGCGCTATCTCCTTAATACTCTCCAGATCTTCAAAATAAACTCTTTATTCGACGGTTATTCTACTTTTTGGATAGTTAGTCATAACAATATTTTGTTCCGCAATGTGATCAGACTTAGCACAAAACATGGTGTTTCTGTCTATTTCTATGAACCGAATATTGCTCCTATTCCATTTCGGCCTACCACCTAATTTTGATCTAAAAAGAAATACCATTTTTTTTCGAAATGATACACCTGCTTGTAAATCAACACATTGTACTTGGTGACAAACTGCGAAGATTAATAGTGGAGAAAACAACACTTCAGCAATTCGAGTTTAAGCTCTGAAGGAGCGACAGAACTTAGCCTCGGGTGAAGCAAAGCGAAACCCGGGGAACTAGATAAGCGCAATATAGGAACCGCCGAACAGAGGGACTGGAAGGTAAAGACGCCCAAAATAGAGGCGGTACCTTACCTGAATAGATCTTACTAAAACATGGTATTTCTGTTCATTTACATGATCCAAATATTGCACTTACTCTATTTGTAATTATTTTCGTATTTCTGATCCGAATTAAAAATACCATGTTGTTTGTAATGTTGATTTGTGAACTTCACTCCCAATATGAAACAGACGATGCTATCGGTATTTTCTCATCATTTTTAAACAGCGTTTGAATCAGTCGATCATCTTCCTGACTGGTTTTTAGAAAGATCCGATCTCCCCGAACACTTTCCGACTGGTACTGAATCTCCATTTCCCGGCATAATTTATTCTCTTCACGCTGATAACCCGTCATCCAATCGATATAGCGAACATTGTTGACGTGATAATTCATATCCAGATCGTTCAAGCCCACGATGGTAATAAATTTTGAATCATCAGGTACCAATGGTTTGATCGGATTCTTTTTTGGCTCAACGGTGTGCTCTTTATCCTTAACACCCAATTCAGCGATCTCCGACGGTGTGCGTACCGGGCGCTTCGATTTCATGTCCAGCACCATCCATTGGCTGATTGCGTGGGCTAAAAGATCTCCCGATTCTGATCTCATCTCATAATCACGAAATGCACGGAGACCGTCTCCGGCAGACGGCCATGTGGTTACGTTTACCTCTTCCCATCTTTTTGGAAGATTCAACACCTTCACATGCATTTTGTAGAGCACCCAGGTCAGATCTTTTTCATGAAGCTGCGAGATGTCAAAATTCAGATGGTTGGCATGAATGCCGGCAGCTTCCTGGAAATAGTTGCAGATGGAGGAGAAGGTGGCTTTTTCATTCCGGTCTACTTCGTACGAGCGGACTTTGAAGGGGATGGTGTAGATTTTGTCCATGATGAATGATGTTGTAACAGGTTAGACTGTCAATTATGTAACATAAGAAATTTGTGTACGGATTTGGAACGTAAATGGACTTGTTATCGGAATTATTGAGGGATTAAACCCCGTTCGGGGTTTTGATATTTAATGTAATTCTTAAGAGGCTGTCCAAAAGGTACATTAGTTTAAATAGCGCTTAAATAATTTAGTTTTTCCTTCAGACTCACCCTATATCCCTCTCTAACTAATAGAGAGGGATATAAAGTCTAAATTATTTAAGCTTGGTTTTGTGTTGATTCACTTTTTGGACAACCTCCTATTTACATTCAAACCCTGTTAGGGTTGGGCAATGTTTCATTTTTTAGGAAGAACAGGAGTACGGGTATTTTTAGAGGAAGAGTATAAATAAGGCTCTATGATGATTAGTGTGGATAATTAAAATAGCACATATATTGTTGCATCCTGGTTGATTGTGTTCGCAGTACATGACAATAGGAACGTATTTATTTTTACATCGATGAACTTGCTTGCCCCAAAAGGGGCAAAGTCAATAACATAGTGCAGCGCACTATGCCAGGTGTTACCACTAAATAAATGCCCTGAAAGGGCGCAATCCAGACAAATCTATTCTATGCCACAGTCTCTTTCCAAAGTATACACACATCTGATATTCAGCACAAAACATAGAAAAAACCTAATCGATGATTCGATCGAAAATGATCTTTACAATTATATCGGAGGGATCTGTAAAGATATGGAATGCAATCCTATACAAGTAGGCGGACATAAAAACCATGTTCATATTTTATGCCTCCTGTCAAGAAAAATTACCCAAATGAAACTGCTACAGGAAATTAAACAGGGCTCATCCAAATGGATTAAAACGATGGATGATCGATATACCAATTTTTACTGGTCCCGAAAGCATTCGGGAGATACGGAAGTTTCTCGGTATCTCCGAAAGTAGTAAACTCAGTTATTGAATACATTAAAAATCAGCATGAACATCATCAAATAATGAGCTTTAAAGATGAGTACAGGAAGTTTTTAAAGAATTACGGTGTTGATTTTGATGAACGATATGTATGGGATTAATTGGACAGGCCGCCCCCTGTGAACCCGACCTGATGGGACCGGCGCCCGCGTTGGGGCTGTTGGATGGGTTGATTGGCTTTCATCGCGCGTTGCACGATGTTACTGACCGACGCTCCTTTGGAGCTAAATCATGTTAAAACGTAGAGTAGAATTTGATGGTTCTATGTATTTGGTATAGATCAAAAATCCATGGAAATTGCCCATTTTTATAACTTAAAAACAAGTTGAATTTTTAAAATCCACACCCACACATTTCAACACAGAACCATAATAATTATCTCTTGAACCCTGATTTCTGAACTTATCAACACGTCTGTGGAAAAGAAATTTTTGATTGTTTGCCGGATGACCGTAGCTTTAAAACAGTTCTTTGGAATAGTAAAAGCGTGGTGTCCCGGTTGATGCAATAGCCGCCGGGATGAAAAGGGAATTCCGTTTAAATCGGAAACTGTACCCGCAACTGTGAGTTCAGAGCCAAACTTTTGGTATCTGTTGATCCTCATCTTGCCACTGTCTGTACAGATCAGACGGGAAGGTTGAATCAGCAGCTGAACAAGTCAGGAGACCTGCCACTGTTTCTATTTCCCAGAAAACTTTCGGGAGTTAAAGTTTTCGGAACGATTCACCGTAATCGAATACAAAATCCTATTTCCATGAAAATTCTATCTGTGCAAACACTGTTTGCAACCCTATTCCTATATCTATGTTTAATATTCCCTCAATTTACTCAGGCACAAGCCGTTGCCGATACTCTGACTCTTGAAGAGATCACGGTTCAGTCCACCCGGTTTGATACCGAAAGAAAGAATCAGCCCATTTCCGTTACCCGTTTTTCCGCCGAGGAGCTGGAACTCTACGGCACCGGAAGCATCGCCGAACTGATCGGTAAGAGAAGCTCAGCCATGATTCGTGAATATGGACCCGGCGGACTCTCCACACTGTCGATGAGAGGCTACAGCCCGGGACGCACCCAGGTTGTCTGGAACAATTTTAATTTGAATGATCCGGTCAATGGAGTGTTCGATCTGACTCTGATGCCATCCAACTTTATCCGCTCGATGGAGCTGAGTGCAGGTAACAGCAGCACGGCTTACGGCAGTTCGGCCGCCGGAGGAACTCTCTACCTCGATTCAGGTGTAGCAGCCAGTAACTACTCAGCCTGGCAGACACTTGGCAGCTACGGACAGAATATCCAGGGGGTAAACCTGAACCACAGATCCGGGAGCTGGCATGCCGGACTCTCCCTGCAGCGTGAAGCATCAGACAACGATTTTAAATTTGAAAACAATGGCGAGACTCAGACCCGCGATAACAACAGGGTAGAGGCTTTTAACGGACTTGTGAATGCAGGCTATGAAACCGAGCCACTCTCACTGAAGACAACGCTCTGGTTCTACGATGTGGAGAATCAGTCTCCCGGATCACTGACGTTTCCAAGTGAAACAGCCGTTCAGGATGACCGCGCGCTTCGATCGGCTACAAACATCGAGTACCGCTTTGACAATAGCCGGCTCTACAGCAACATCGTATACAGTGATGCCGATACCGACTATACCGATGAGGCTTTTGCAATTGAAAGTGAAACAAATATTAAATCCTTTTCAAATGAGATCGGGTGGAGTCAGCAGTGGCTGAATAACCTGAAGACAGATCAATCAGCCCGTTTTTTGGTAAACAGAGTGGAGAGCTCAAATTTTGACCAAAACGAATCGCAGTTCAATTTTGCCTATCGACTGAACAGTGAGTGGCAACCGGACGAATCCCTCAGATTGTTTGGAGGAATCCGGTACGACTACTATGAAACAGCAGGTGATGCCGTCAGCGGTTCCCTGGGAGCCAACTACAACCTGCTTGGCGATGCATTGATCCTGAGAGGACAGTGGAGCCGTAATTTTGTTGCGCCGACCCTGAATGATCTCTACTGGCCAAACGCGGGGAATCCCGACCTGGAGCCGGAAACGAATCAGAAGGGTGAGTTGGGAATTTTATCCATCCACGAATATGCCGGCGGACGGTTTGAGGCAGAGGTCAACGGATTTACAGGAACTCAAACAGACGGAATTCTCTGGGTATTTGGGCAGGACGGTCTTTCGGTCCGAAACGTCAACGAAATTGAGACAAATGGATTTGAGCTGAACCTTAAAAATGATTTTCAGTTTACCTCAGATCTGACGCTCACTGTGGAAGGAGGTACCGTTTATACGGACGCTACGATCACAGATGATGAATCCAATCCCGGTGCGGAGGGAGGTCAGCTTGTCTATGTGCCTGAATGGTCACACAGAGCTCACCTGAATTTGAACTGGAAGAACTTCACGGCCGGAACAGATATCCGTTATACCGGGGAGCGCTACACTACGCAGGATAACAGTCAGGCAGAACCGCTGGGTTCATTTACCGAGACCGATCTGTTTGGCCGAATCAATCTTCCGGTTGACAACTACCGGATCAGCGTAACCGCTCGTGTCCGCAATCTCGGAGACAGCCAGAACCAGTTTATCAATGGGTACCCGCTGCCCGGTCGATCCTACCTGGTCACTGCCCGATTTGGCTTCAATCCCTGATCCATTCAGCCCTGCACAGTATAAGTATTAATACCTATAGGAATTGGTCATTATTAAAAGGATCGGCAGAATTCGCACTGATTATAATTACACTTCCTGCCATCGGCGGGAGGTGTAGTGGTGCGAATCCTTTACCACTAATCATGTATTAAAAATTACTATATATCTGTGTATTCAAAAATAGAAATAATAATTGAAAAGAAGCCAAACCTGAAACAGGTTGCTGAATAGAAGATGTTGAAAATAAATATCCTGCGATACGATGAAAGCACAGGATTTGTGGTAATCTAGCTCTAATGTGGATAACTAGGACAAATTGTGGATAACTCACAAATCAAGCTTTAAGGGCTTAAAACCGTGTTAATTATCCACAGGGCGGTGTTGATATCGTGTGAAGGTTGTATAAATCGATCTGAGATGGATTCGATCGGCCTTCATTCGGGTGGATTGGTTGTCAAGTTAAAATTCAATTTATTATCCAACTTTTTCTAATGTGGATAACTCGGTGAATTTGTGGAAAAGTAATTGAATTTTTTCTTGCTGTCATACCTCCGCTCGGATATATTACCAAGCACAATATTTAGCAATACCCGGTTGGTGTGATCAACCAAAATGTCATCTCACGAGAAGCAAGTAATTAGTAATCAGATACGTTAAGAATAAGTTAAGGAGTAATACCTATGCAATTTAGCCGACTATATACGAAAGCAGACTGGAAGACCCCGTTTGATTCCATCAAATTTGAAAAGAGAAAATCAGAGATTAAAAACCCCGACGGGTCTGTCATCTTTAAAATGGAGAATGTTGTTGTACCAAAATCCTGGTCACAGGTAGCAACCGACATTATTGCCCAGAAATATTTTCGTAAGGCCGGTGTTCCTGCTAAGCTGAAAAAAATTGAAGAGAAGGGTGTGCCGGAATGGTTGCAGCGTTCCGAGCCGGATGAGAAAGCCCTCAAAAAGATGGATGAAGAGGAGCGTTACTCCCATGAAATTGACAGCCGGCAGGTATTTCATCGTTTGGCAGGCTGCTGGACCTACTGGGGATGGAAGCACGACTACTTCGATTCTGAAGATCATGCCAAAGTATTTTACGAAGAACTCTGCCACATGCTGGCTAACCAGATGGCGGCTCCCAACAGTCCGCAGTGGTTCAACACCGGACTGCACTGGGCATACGGAATTAACGGACCGGCTCAGGGCCACTACTATGTAGACGGCAAGACCGGCAAACTTACCAAATCAAAAGATGCCTATACGCATCCGCAACCGCACGCATGCTTTATCCAAAGCGTGGATGACGACCTTGTGAATGAAGGCGGAATCATGGACCTGTGGGTTCGTGAGGCGAGACTCTTTAAATATGGCTCCGGAACCGGATCCAACTTTTCAGCACTTCGCGGATCGGGCGAACCGTTGAGCGGCGGCGGAAAATCATCCGGACTGATGAGCTTCCTGAAGATCGGTGACCGCGCTGCCGGTGCGATCAAATCAGGCGGTACAACAAGACGGGCTGCCAAGATGGTAACGCTCGATCTGGATCACCCGGACATCGAAGAGTATATCAACTGGAAGGTGAGAGAGGAGCAGAAAGTGGCTTCTATCGTAGCCGGATCAAAAATTACCGAGAAGTATCTGAAACGAATCATCAACCTGTGCCACGAACCGGTGGAAGTTGACGGACAATCCTATAACGGTGCGATCAGTCGCGATCCGCTGAAAAACAAAGAGCTGGGACGCACAATTCGTGAGGCGAAACAGCATCAGGTGCCGCTCAACTATATCGAGCGCGTGATTCAGCTTGCTGCACAGGGCTTCACCGATATCGAATTTGATACCTACGACACCGACTGGAATTCCGAAGCGTACATGACGGTAAGCGGTCAGAACTCCAACAACTCCGTTCGCATACCGAACAGCTTTATGAAGGCCGTTGTGGACAACGAAGAGTGGAATCTCTACGGACGTGTTGAGATGAAAAACGCCAAGAAAGAGAATCGTGAGCCGGAGCCGATGAAGACGCTTCAGGCGCGTGATCTCTGGGATCAGATCTCCTACGCGGCGTGGTCATGTGCCGATCCGGGAACGCAGTATCACGATACGATCAACGAATGGCACACCTGCCCGGAAGACGGCCCGATCAAGGCGAGTAATCCGTGTTCAGAATATATGTTCCTCGACAACACTGCGTGTAACCTCGCATCGCTCAACCTGATGAAGTTCTTCAAGGATGAGGACTGCAAGCAGTTTGATGTGGAGTCGATTCGTCACGCAACCCGACTCTGGACTACTGTTCTGGAGATCGCGGTTCTGATGGCGCAGTTCCCTTCAAAAGAGATTGCGGATCTTTCCTACAAATTCCGAACACTCGGACTCGGTTATGCCAACCTGGGAGCAGCCCTGATGGTTCAGGGTGCACCGTACGACAGTGAGCGCGGATGTGCTATTGCGGGTTCAATTACGTCGATCATGCATATGAAATCGTACGCAACCAGTGCGGAACTGGCCAAAGAGCTGGGCACGTTTGAAGGATATGAGCGAAACAAAGAGCACATGCAGCGCGTGCTTCGCAACCACCGCCGGGCGGCCTACAACGTGGCTCCCGAAGAGTATGAGGATCTGACCATCAGGCCGAAAGGAATTGATGCGAATCAGTGTCCGGGCTATCTGCTGAAAGCGGCCCGCGAAGATGCCGATCAGGCAGTGAAGCTGGGTGAAGAGAACGGATTCAGAAATGCGCAGGTAACCGTGATTGCACCGACCGGAACCATCGGTCTGGTGATGGACTGCGATACCACAGGAATTGAGCCGGACTTTGCGCTTGTGAAGTTCAAGAAGCTGGCCGGCGGCGGTTACTTCAAGATTATCAACCAGAGTGTGCCGCTTGCGCTGAAGAATCTCGGGTACAAGCCGAAGCAGATTGATGAGATTATCAACTATGCGAAAGGGTACGGTACCCTGGAAGGTTGTCCTCATATCAATCCGGAAACGCTGAAAGAGAAAGGATTTACCGACAAGCAGCTGGATGCCGTAAATGAGGCACTGCCCGGCAGTTTTGATATCAAATTTGCGTTTAACCAGTGGACACTGGGCGAGGATTTCTGCAAGGATGTTCTCGATATCAGCGAAGAGCAGCTTTCCGATTTCAACTTTGATATGCTGCGATACCTCGGATTCAGCAGAGAGCAGATTCAGGAAGCGAACGACTATGTTTGCGGAACCATGACGGTTGAGGGAGCTCCTCACCTGAAGGATGAACACCTGGCGGTTTTTGACTGCGCGAACAAGTGCGGCCGAACCGGTACGCGATACATCTCTGCAAAAGGGCATATCAACATGATGGCGGCGGCACAGCCGTTTATCTCCGGTGCGATCTCCAAGACGATCAACCTGCCGAATGAGGCAACCGTTGAGGATATCAAGGAGGCGTACATGCTCTCATGGCAGCTGATGCTGAAAGCGAACGCGCTCTACAGAGACGGATCGAAACTGAGTCAGCCGCTCAACTCCATGAGTGATGTGCTCGAAGAGCTGGAAGATGAGGATGATCCAGACAGCATGGCGGCACAGGATAACGTGGTGAAAACCGCTGAGAAGATCATTCACAAGTATGTGGCTCGCCGGCAGCGATTGCCGTTCAGACGAAGCGGATATACTCAGAAAGTGAAGATTGGCGGACAGAGCGTCTATGTGAGAACCGGTGAGTATGAAAACGGACAGCTCGGTGAGATCTTCATCGACATGCACCGGGAGGGAGCGGCCTTCAGAAGTCTGATGAACTGCTTTGCGATCTCCATTTCACTCGGCCTGCAGCACGGCGTACCGCTCGAAGAGTTTGTGGATGCGTTTGTATTCACCAAGTTTGAGCCAAGCGGCATGGTAGCCGGAAGCCCTCACGTGAAGATGACCACGTCGGTGATCGACTACATCTTCCGCGAGCTGGCGGTAACCTACCTTGAGCGGGATGATCTGGCTCATGTCTCTCCAGAAGAGATTATGACCCGGAAACTGCGTCCGTCCGAAGAGGATGAGCTCGAAGAGCAGGTAGCGAAGAAAGTGCATCAGAAAAAACATCCGGTTACTGAAACGGAAGGTGCTGCAAAGATAGAACTTGAAGACGAAGCAGAAACAGACTATGACCGGGCGAAGCAGCTCGGTTATACAGGCGACTCGTGCCCCGAGTGCGGGAGCATGACGATGATCCGGAATGGGACATGCCAGAAGTGCATAACGTGCGGATCTACGACAGGGTGCTCCTGATTTAGCAATCGAATAGGCTAGTCTTTTTTCAGCCCGGCGGACGGAAAATCCGTCGGGTTGTTTTTTTATGGGCTGGCGAGACGCGAGAGGCCAGAGGCGAGTTGTTCTGCCGTGCAACGAGTTGACAATTTTATCATTACTACGTCACTTCGAGCCTTTCGGCAAGCTCAAGACAGGCTGCAGTCTAGAAGCCAGATGCGAGTTGCTGTGAAAATTTTATCCTTACGTCACTTCGAGCGCAGTGTTAACGGAGACGAGAAGTAAGTGCCATGAAACAACGAGTTCTCGTCTTCGCTCGAACTGACGATTGGAAAAATATTTACAGAGTACGATCATCCGAGTTCAATAGATTTAGTCACGCAACAGATATTTCGACACCGAGAATGATAACATAGCACACAGCTACTGCCCGTGTAGCGAGAGGGCAGATTTTCTTTCAGATCAGAAGTACGTTGAAATCCGGAAGAAAGAGAGAAACGGAAGATGACCGGAAAAATAACATACGGACATCCGACCGAACCTGAGAATCCTTTTATCCGGCAATGATGATGCTTTATTGAGCGGTTAAGGATGATTCGGAATATGATAAGACATTCAATGAGATAGATGGAGTGTCGGATAATTATATGTTATGCGTACTTAATTAAACATTTACATCATGAGAATACAATGAGAATATTGATATTGTCAATTTGACATTTTAGCAATAAAGGATCTAGCAATCTTAAAATCGAGACTAATTCTTGAGATAGAATGACTCAGGATAATCTATAATATCTAGTAAGCTTTAGACTCTTATTTCAGAAATAGTTGGAACTCAGATAATTGTACATGGAACATAGAATGGATATAACTGAGATTACAATTCGATGTAATTTACCTATTTGATAATAAATGCATTGATAGCAACATCGATGCTGATAGATTAAGTTACTTAAGTATACATTTGAAATTCAAGTATCGGTAGGACTAATCAGAAATCTTTTAAATACGTGTAACAATATTGATGATTCAAGATCAAAATGTTATCTAGTTAAACGAATTAGTATTAATAAGTAGTTATTCTGAAATTGATGAATTATAATCATGCAGTTGAGATTATAAGTTCTGAAAAGTCAGATATGATGAATGACAGATGCAAATTGAAGAATCTATAAAGCATGATGGTATTAATTAATCTATGATTATATGTAAACAATACGACAACCTAGAACATCAGTATTGAATTATTATTTAATGAGCAAGTAATGCAAGATTTACAATGATGAATCTATCAGAAACAGATTCATGTAATTGCTTAGATGAATCATTAGAAAATAATTATGATTAACATCAATATAATTAGAGAAACTATGTACAAGTGACTTGACAAACATTTAGACTATAACCAATGATCTAGAAAAGAATTAAGATTTACAACATTTAATGCTCAGTCAGCAATGGAGACAACTTGATGAAATCATAATAAAGATCTTGAAAATATTAGAATGATATTTTGAATTTGATATCGATTAGGAATCATTCAACATTATGGTACAGATGATTCCAAAACATTATATAGCTGACATCGAAATGGTAGAACTGCCGAAATAGTTATGCGTCAAATCATCAAGATTACTTGGAGATTATATAGATAAATTCACCAATTGTCAGTTATTTAAACCAAGATTGAGACATCATAGTAAGTCGAATGACTTAGAAATTATATACGTCAAAGCTGAATATGTATTTGAAATAGTTATTAACATGGTAAAATTTGCAGATCTTGAGAATGTAATATAGAGACTATTTCTGAATTAGGAGAACTGATGAATCATTTCAGTTCTCTAGATCATGTTAGCTAGTAGCTTCTCAAATATTGATGAAGAAGGCTACATTAGCAGATTCATGAATTGATAAATGTTCGAAAATCAATAGGCAATTCTTAGTAAGCTCAGATAAGGAAGTTGACTTGGTATATCAGCAAATAGAAATTCTAGTAGATCAAGTATGAAAAGATTAGATGAAGCTTAACTTAGAAGACGTTCATTGAAAACAAGTCACCTGAAGATGAGATTTCGGTAAGTACTTCCAGCTCTATTCGATGATAATGCAAATGCAGAATAAGCTCATGATTAAGCAAGAGTCAGATTTTGAGGTGAATTGTCAAACAGAAATGATCAGATGCTAACGGATGATTCTGGATGAATGATACTTGCAGTACATTAGGGTACTATTGATGTAATGAATTTATAGTAAATTACAGTAACTGTACATTAACAAGAGTTATAGCGGACGATTTATCGTTATTTACTCAATTCAAAACTGATTGCCGCGCCGCTTAAACGCTAGAACCGTTATCTCATATCACTACACTCACAACATGCCTCTCAGAACATTCACTCTCGCGAGTATCGGATTCCTGACCCTCACTCTTTCCTGTGCTCAGACAAATCCCCAAACCTTTCAGTGTTCTGAATATGAGTGGCAGTCCGTTCAGGACCTGGTCTTTCCCTACCTGGAGGATGAGATGCAGACCGCTATGGTGATGCAGGCACAGAGTTCAGAGTATCAGCCTGCTGCCGCGGCTGATTTTGCCCTCACGTTTGAGGAGGCCTATCCCGATTCGGTGACGGCGCTGTTGCAGAAAATTGAAAAATGCCAGGGGAGTCCTTCTTGAATATCCGCCAATCAACCCCGAAAGATAACCCTGCCATTCGAAATCTGCATCTGAGTGCGTTTCCAAAAGAGGAGAGAGAGGTGGTGGCAAAACTGGCAGCGGACCTGATTTCTGAACCGACTGAACCTGAAACGCTATCTCTTGTGGCGGAAACGGATGGCGGAGATCTTGCAGGGCACGTGGTTTTTAGTCCGGTCCGGATCAATAATCACGACGAAATAGCAGGCTACATTTTGGCCCCGCTTGGGGTGAGTCCGGAGCATCAGAATCAGGGAGTTGGGTCTGCATTGATCAAGCAAGGGCTGGAATGGCTTGCCAGTAAAGGCGTTCATCTGGTGTTTGTGTATGGCGATCCGGCCTACTATGGCAGATATGGCTTTGATGCCGGGACAGCAGTAAACTATCAACCGAAGTTTGAGATGGAGTTCCCATTTGGGTGGCAGGCGTTGGTTTTAAATCCAAAGGGTGAGGAGGGACCGGATCAACCGGTAACGATTACCTTTGTACCCGCCCTACAGGATCCGGGGCTATGGTGATGGTTTGTTGTTTATTTTAATGTCAGTTCAAGATAAAGAACTCCAAAAAGTCCCCCTTCGACCAGTCTTCCAAAGCTTTAGCGAAGGGAGAAGGGGGCGAGGGGGATGACCTGATGGATAAATATTCACATTGATAATTCATCATTTAGCTTCGAATCTATTACTATTCATCCCCATTGTTCTCCGACAGCAGTCGGATGGACACTTTCTACCAAATTCTTTCACGAACTCATGTTATTTTAAGAATATTGGGCACTTTTAAAAAAAGTCTGAGAGACAATGATGTATTGGTAAGAATTCACTCAGCATCCATCAATGACTGGGATTGGGGGTTGGACAGAGGCAAGCCATTTGTTACTGATTCTATTTTTTAAAACGATAATCAAAATAAAAGCAACACCACAATAAAGTGTATAGTGCATACCTTTCAGGATACTCACCATACACAAAACGTTGTTAGAATTGTCTTCATACCATAGAATCAGTAGATTTATTTTTATGATGATAAAAAAAACCACTTATCAATTGGATAGCGAATTATGGAAGATGAATACGTTATTAACGGAGTAGATAAATTTAGAAGTGCCTCTCTCAGTGAGCTTCCCAAGGAAATTGTTGAACTGCTGCAGATGTCGGATGAAAGTTCAAAAAAAGAGTGTATAGAACACTCAAACTCAAGATCAATTCTTGGTAGAAAATGAAAAATGTTCTTTGGACGCCGGTTGCCAGAGATTCCCAAAGGGGACGGATCTTCGTGAGGTGACCGATCAGCGTATTAAAACCGTTGAGCGTCACCTCAATAATCGACCTATTCGAAAATTTGATTACCTTTCACCCATTCAAAAAACCCTAAAGCACCGCGCTGTTGCACTAATGACTTGAACACGGCATATAAAAACATTAAAAGAGTCAATCTAATAAATCCGTTTTTTGCAAATGGTTGTGAAAGAATATTTAGTCAAATATAACAACCATTTGTTTTTACTACTAAGACACATAGCCAAGGGAGTACGCAAAGTAGAAAAAAAAGAGTACACTATTCTTCCTTAGCAGGCGCGCGGCGGTTGTCATTTGAGATGGTATCAATAAGTTTGTTGTAAGGATCGATACCAACTGAAACCGGTTTTTCATTCACTGTAATACTAAACTCATTCATGATGTCAGTGAATTTACGTTTTTCGAGATAGAGAACGGTTTCATCTCCATCCTCATCCACTCCAAACACACCCACTTCTATCCAGTCGCTGAGCGGCAGTGATTCAATCGGTCTGCGGCGACCTTCCACTTCTACAGAAAGACTGTCTCCGGCAGCATTTTTATAGATTCGCTCTCCCGTTTCACCGGCCCGGTATTTGGCAGTCTGCAGCGTCAAATCAACTTTGTAAGTTGTACTGTCAACTTCGGTATAGGTAGCTTCCTCCACACGGTTATCGTACAGTGTGATGGTTTCAAACATATCCGTAATAAGATACTGCATAGAATCGGGCGTCGCCTCTTTCAGGTACTCCACCAGTTCCAATGAAATGGTGTATGGCGGTTCCTGGAAACCAACGTCATCGATATAATCGCTGAGAGCGGCATTTAACCTGTCTTCGCCGATGTAATCACTGAGTGCATAGAACACAAGTGATCCTTTGTTATAGTGGATGTACTGCTGATTCTCATTGTATATCAGCGGCATCTCTTCTCTTGATTCTGTTGTTCGCCCGAGCAAATATCTGTCGAGAGCTTCCTTCAGGAACCGGCGCATTTGATGGACTCCATACTCTTTTTCCAGCACTTTCAGGGCGCTGTACTCCGAAAGGCTTTCCGATAGCATCGTTGCTCCCTGTACATTGCCTCCTATCACCTGATGGGCCCACCACTGATGCGCCACCTCATGTGCGGTAATGCTGAAAGGATAGTTTACGGCGTCTTTATCCGTAGTATCCACATCCGCAATAAAACCGACGGCTTCAGAATAGGGAACTGTATTGGCAAATGATTGTGCAAAGCTTCCGCCTGTTCTCGGAAACTCAATGATGCGAAGCTGACGAAACTGGTACGGGCTGAAATTTTCCGTGTAATAATCGAGAGATTTCTTAACCCCATCGATCATATAATCCAGATTGTAGGTGTGATCGGGATGATGATAGATCTCGATATTGACATCATTCCAGCTGTCCCGAACAACATCAAACTCCGCGGAAATGAACGAGTAAAAATTCACCATGGTACTGTCCATTTCGTAATGGAAATATCGCCGGCCATTCTCTTCCCACTCATCCTGAAGGTAACCGGGTGCAATTGCAATCTGCTCGGGTGATGTTGAAATCGTGGTTTCAAAGTCGATCCAGTCAGCATCGCTGGAAATGTAATTGTTCATCCGTGCGATGCTATCCGTTGGCGGTGCCATACGATCTTTGGGTGGAAGACTGTAGCGCTCGCGGGCTTCTTCGCCACTCAATTCACCTGATTCCTGGTAACCGATTCTCGGGAAAAGCGAATTATTGATGAACGTGCCGTTATATCGAACCGGCGACTGATTTTCCAGCACCTCATTTGGCTCATTAGCCAGAGTGAAGTTAAAAGAGACCGAATCGCCGGGCATCAGGGATTCGGTGAGCTGAAAGATATCGTAATCCATGGTGTCGTCTTCCAACACCAAATTAAAATCGCGATCAAATTCAAATGTACTGATCAGGTAATTATGATCTATATGAATGGAATCGATTGGTGCATCGGTCTTATTAACCAGTATGTAGTTTCCTCTCACCTCCAGATCCCTGGTTTCAGGATACAAATCAAGATTTATGCTTGTTGAAACGATGCGGGGTTGTGGGGCATTTTGAAATTTACCGTACGTTTTTTCGAACTGAGCCGCTCGCTGCTCCCATTCCTGAGACGAGACATACTCGTATTTGATGTTATTGACGTAATAAATCCACGATCCCATCCCCAAAAAACCAATCAGTGAAAGTGCAAAGATACCTTTAAGCTTTGGCGTAAACGCATCACGCGCATTCTGAAGGCGTTCTTTGAATCCACCCGGCAATCCTCTCCTGAAAAGCGCAATTGCAAGCGTATAGAATGCGATTCCAAGCAGCAACCAGTATCCTTTATAGATAAAGTAGGGTGCCAGTGACCTGCCATATCCATTCATATCCGAATAGGCTGTACCGGGTGCCTGATTAAATTTAAAGACGGTTTGTTCAATCCCAAGCTCACCCAGAAACGTGATGCCAATGGAAATGATAAGCAACAGGATAAACCCTATATAGTAATTCTTAAACAGGCTGTGAACGAAAATGGATAGCAATCCCCAGATCACGACATGTATAAGTGATATTGCATACAAATCGAAAAGATACTGGCCGATCTCAAAATTATAGTAGCCGTTGTAAAGCTGTACAGAAAGTCCAGCAAGCATGATGATGGACAGCAGCACCATTTGCATAAGCACCAGCGCTAAAAACTTAGAAAAGAGAATTGTCCAGTTTGGGGTTGCGGTTACGTGGATAAGCTGATCCATGTTATCACCACGACTTCGATGGATGAGCATTCCCGCGTACAGAAATGTCAAAATATTGATGAACAGACTGAAAAAGGTTCCGGGAAGCTGCAGCATCTGCCAGGTTACGGGAAGCGTATCAGTACCAAAAATTTCGCTACCTAAAAGTATTACGCTTAGCGAGATCAGCAAACCGATCAGACCGATAATGATAAATGCCCACCCGCTTACAATATACCTGAAATCAACTTTTGCAAGCTCCCAGGCAAGTTTCAGATTCTCCTTAAAGGAGAAGTCCATGTTCACCTTTGGCATGCTCACTGTAAGAATACTGCCGAAGTTTTTCTTAGTAACCGCCTCGCCCTGTTTTTTACGGAAGAAGCTAAAGCTAAACGCCTGCTGACTAAAACTAAACATGCGGTAAACCAGGCCAAATATAAGGACTCCAAGTCCGCCCCAGATTAATCTGTTGTATAGAATCACTTCTCCCCATGGAAGCGGGTTCTCATTTTGCTCAAATACGGTCCAGTATTCGGCATAATAAGCATTGGCCTGAGCCCCGTATGGATCGAGCAGTGCAGCCAGCATTTTATTATCGAGGTCAGCCGTGAGATTCTGTGCAAAGATCTGAATCAGGAAAAATCCCAGGATTACAATGAAGGCCACGTTGATATTTCGCGTGAAAGCGACCACCGCAAACACTATCGCTCCAAAAAAGATCATGTTCGGGATAAGATAGTACAGGAACGGCTGAATGTAGCTCATCAAATGGAATGGGCCCAGAATTTCAGGAACCGTTCCGGGTGTGAGTGTTCCAAGAATAACACCTAGCGCGGCGGCCATCATCACAAAAGTGGAAACCGTGAGTCCGGCCAGGAATTTTCCAAACAAATATTCCCATTTTTTGAACGGGTAGGAATAGAGAACCGAATGCATGTTGTGCTCATAATCCCGGTAGATGGTACCGCCGATAAGTGCCGGTAAAAAGAAATAGATAATGAGTGCCATGGAATTCAGAATTCCATTGATGGCTAAAGGCGAATTCACAATTGTGGAGGTATCGATGGATACTGTCAGGCTTTCAAAAACTCCGGCAGCACTGATCATCACAAAGTAAGAGAGGGCAAACATAATAGCGGCATACACATAAAACGAAGGTTTGCGCAGCCAGTACCGAATCTCAAAAGAATAGATGGAATAGAACATGATGAATAATTTTTTGAGTTATGCGGCTACAACTTCTTTCTCTTCACGCAGTGTTACGAAGTAGACATCCGCCAGGTCAGGCTCTTTTGCCTGGAAGGTATCATCAGGTTGCTCCATGCCGTGTACACGGATATTGAGTGTATTGTCCTGGTTGAAGTTCGAAGAGATGATATTGAATTTATCCTGATATGCTTCCAGGTCGTCACGTTCTATAACCTTCGTCCAGATTTGGCCTTTTAAAGCCTGAACAGCTACTTCCGGCGTATGATGACTCAGTATGCGTCCGCCATTCATGATGGCCATATCGGTACATAACTCTTTCACATCATCTACAATGTGGGTTGAAAAGATCACGATGTGATTGGTTCCGATCTCCCGCAGCACGTTCAGAAACCGATGTCGTTCGGAGGGATCCAGTCCGGCAGTGGGCTCATCCACGATGATAAGTTTTGGATCGTTCAGAAGCAGCTGTGCAATTCCAAACCGCTGTTTCATTCCACCGGAGTAACCAGCTACACTTTTGTTTCTCACCTCAAAGAGATTGGTAACTTCCAGTGCCGTATTCACCATTTCGACACGTTCCTGCTTGTCGGTGATTCCCTTTAGCCTGGCAAAATAGTGCAGCAGATCCTCGGCCGACATTTTAGGATACACTCCAAATTCCTGCGGTAAATATCCCAGCACTTTTCGCAGACTTAGCTTGTCTTCCAGAATATTGATGTCATCGAGGTGAGCTGAGCCTGTGTCGGGCGCCTGTAACGTGGCGATCGTACGCATCAGGGTTGATTTACCGGCACCATTTGGACCCAAGAGCCCAAACATGCCCGATTCAATGTCGATGGTGACATCATCAAGAGCTTTCACCCCGTTTTTGTAGGTTTTTGATAGATTGGAAAGTGTAAGTTTCATAGCCCGGTCTCTTAGTTATTTGATTTCAATCAAGATGATACGTAAATCAAACTAAAATAATAAAGAAAGTAGAGATTATTGAACTTAGCAGCAGAACTTTATCCAGATCAATTTTTTTAAATCAACCGGGAAAGATCTTTAACATTCGCAATATTCAGCACGGTACAGACAGAAGAATGGTAATTTCACCTGTTGTTGAGGGCCATTACGGATTTAATAACATCCCTGAGTTGATTCAACATTTCGGTGGAGGCAGGCATTTGGGAAAGATTGTCGTTTAAATTGGAGAATAAAAAAGCACAACAACGGTTAAGGCTCATGCTGCAGGGGTGATTAAACGATTAAAAAACCTGCATTTCAGTTAAAAATTTCGTTAACTGAAAAAACGAGAATAACAAAACCGTGCCATGGGAAGGCGTCATTCGAACCCATTGACTGTTATTTTAATAAAACTGGATGGAAAACCTATCGAAAAACTTATAGAAGAAGTAAGTTAGGGTATTGAAACCCTTTATAAACCTCGTTCTATACGCAAAGAAGCTGAAGAAGAAGCGAAAAAATCAATTATAGAATAGACATGGACATCAAAGAAAAAATTAAGGAACGTGTCGACAACATCAATGATCGACGTCTTTTGGATGAACTCCTCAAGATTGTCGAACTTGAGCATGAAATTGAACATGTGCACGAACTATCTGATCCTGAAAAGAACGCCATTGACGAGGGAATTTTAGATGCTGAAGCTGGGAATCTGCTTTCGAATTCTGAAGCAAGTCAACAGGTCATGGAATGGCTAAAAAAATAAGGTGGACAACCTGCTCTATTACCGACCGAACTTCAATCTACAAGTATTGGCTCGAACGAAACCAATCGGATATCTATCCTGAAAAACTCGAACAACTGTTTGAAAATTCTGCCGAACTCATTTCCAACTTTCTGCAAGAAACATATAGATACCAAGCTTTATTGCTTCTTAACAACAGGGGGGCATACTCATTTTAACTAAACCGTTGCCCGTCATTATATCCGAATAAAAAAATCTAATGAAAGCAATACTATTAAAGGAATACGGATTGCCGAGTGATCTTGAGATTGGGGAAGCTGTAAAGCCGGTTCCGGGTGACAATGAAGTATTGGTGAGAATTCACTCAGCATCCATCAATGATACAGATTGGGGGTTGGTCAGGGGCAAACCATTTGTGATTCGTCTGTTTTTCGGTCTGAAAAAGCCAAAAATAAATATTCCGGGGATAGACGTTTCCGGAAAAATAGAAGCGGTGGGCGATAACGTGAGTTCCTTTAACATCGGTGATGAGGTCTACTGCGATCTCTCAGACTGTGGATGTGGCGGATTTGCAGAATACGTTTGCGTCCCGGAAAATCAATTGTCCAAAAAACCTTCCAATATCAGTTTTAATAACGCCGCAACCCTGCCTCATGCCGGAATACTCGCTCTTCAGGGACTTGTGGATAAGGGGAAGGTAAAATCCGGACAGCATGTCCTGATCAATGGTGCCGGAGGCGGTGTCGGAACCCTGGGCATTCAAATCCTGAAATCGTATGGAGTAACGGTAACCGGCGTTGACAGTGATGAAAAGCTTGATTTGATGAAATCGCTGGGATATGATAGCGTGATGGATTATAAAAAAACGGACTTTACCGATACGGGAGAAAAATATGACCTGATTCTTGATACGAAATCATACAGGTCTGTATTTAAAGTTGCGCGATCCCTCAAGAGAAATGGAACGTATATCACGATGGGTGGATCGATGTATAGATTGCTCGAAATAGCAGCGTTAGGTTGGCTCGTATCTCTTTTTACAGGTAAAAAGCTGAGCGTACTCATTCATGAGCCAAACAGAGGGTTAGACCGGATTTCTGAACTTGTGGAAAAGGGACAAATCAAACCTGTTATTGATGGGCCCTACGGATTTAATAAAATCCCGGAGTTGATTCAATATTTCGGTGAGGGCAAGCATTTGGGAAAGATTGTCGTTGAAATTGAAAAATAACGGCGTATAACAACGGTTAATGCTCAAACTCGGTTTAAACGCTGATTATTACTTAATACCTGAGTTCGATTCTAAAATGCTGATTATTGAGTTCCCCTCCTGTGTAAGGAGGGGTCAGGGGAGGTAGCCTTAGGGTTTTGAGTCTTTAGTGTCCTGAATTCATCAATTAAACCACCCCTAAATCCCCTCCTTGAAAAGGAGGGGAACTTTCAACCATCTAAATCAAGATATTATTAATCGAACTTAGGTTTAATGTGAGTTCAATATGTCTTCTACATGAAAAAGACTTCTATCAGTATTTAAGTATAAGATAGCCACGGAACCACGGAAGGCACTGAATAATCTCTGTTTTTTTGTTTCATTGGCTAATGTATAACCAATTTCTATGAATAAATGATCTTTAAGGACTTTTAGCTCAGATTTTATCTCGAACTCACGATACTTAGAACAACATTTTTGAAATACCGATATAGCCCGCAACTTGAACATCATGAGTAAACTAACCGGTTATAGAATTCTGGCTTTTGGCGTGGATTATTTAATCATCGCGGTCTACGCAGTGGCGTTATTTGGCGCGACAACATTCCTGGACGTTGGAAAACTATCACCGGCAGCCGGGCAACTCGTAGGATTTCTGACTTTGACACTGCCGGTATTTCTATACTTTTATTTGATGGAGAACAGCAGTAGGGCAGCCACAGTAGGGAAGAGGGTCATGAACATTTCAGTTCACACTGATTCTGAAAAAAGTAGTCAGAAAGTTTTCATCAGAAATATTTTGAAATTCCTTCCGTGGGAAGTGGCGCATGTTGGAGTCCACTGGGTTATATACTACTCCGCACTCGATCAATCCCCGCCGGCCTGGGTTTGGATTGCCCTGATCCTGCCACAGGTTATTGTCCTTGGATATTTAGTAAGTATCGTTCTTTCCAAGGGTGAAAGCAGTTTCTACGATAAACTTGCGAGCACCAGAATTGAAAGAAGTCTCTAGGCTTAGGCTCAAAGCCTGCAATATTGAAGAAAGATATTGAAATACCATTTTGATTTATGCTCTGTATTCAATGATATGGGAAATGCGCTAAACTGTACTGTTTTAAAATCCCACTCTCTAATGAACCACCTCAATTCTATTCAAATCTTCAAATAAAACGCTCTGTTCGGCGGGGATTGATCGCTATCAATCTATACCCCTGCACTGCGCTGTCGCTTGTACAGGGCTAATCATATTCTGCCCCGCCAGGGCAGTGGATTGAGTCGGTAATGATCCGAACTGAATTTATGCTAATCATTGTATTTCTATGAGGAGCAAGATCGAAATTTGTATTTGAATTTATGATTCTACCGGAAATTCAGTTTTTGTATGCTCTAGAAATACCATGTTTATTCAGCATACCAAAGCTCTGAAAGAGCGTTAGAACATAGCCCCGGGTGAAGCGCAGTCGTAACCCGGGGAATGGGGATATATAAAAGATCACCGCCGAACAGAGAGATTGGCATGAAACTCTAAAAAGGTTGAGGCGGTAACTCATCTGAATTCATTTAATACAAAAAACAGGGTATTTCTAAGAGGAGCAATAATAAAGCTATTATTCAAATTCCTGATATAACTTCATGGAACGTCTCCGGGCCGGGAACTACAGAAATACCATGTCTAAGCTTGCAATCCAACTCCGATGGGAGTTTCATGTTTATTGCTAATGTGAACAGAAAACAAGTCAGGCTCCGGCGGAGCCTCCTGAAAAGGCAAAATGACTCTCTTTAACCTTTTTTTTGCTCCTCATCTTCTCGTCATTTAATCTATTGCGATACTTTTTCCATCAAATAAATTATTATTCAATAAGGCCTTTATTTTCCTACCTTTAATAAAGAGAAATAAATCCGGCTATATGAGATCGATCCGTCATATCCCGCTACTCATTCTGTTGATCCTCATCACTATTGGCTGCTCAGAACGGGAGCAGGTTCAGGTCAAAAAAATGAATCTGGTTCAAGGGGTTTATGCATCCGGAAATGTTGTTCCGGTCGGTCATTACGAGGTCACAAGTAAAGTGTCCGGAATTGTGGATGAGATTTTGGTTGATGTGGGGCAGGAGGTGACAACCGGTACTGCGCTGGTAAAACTTCAGAATCAGCCGAATGAATCAAACCTCCGGATTGCACGTAACCAGCTGGAGCTGGCGCGTAAAAATGCAGCTTCTGATTCGGATATTCTAAAACAGCTGAGGCAGCAGCTGGAGAATTCAAGGGCTGTTTTTTTGCAGGACTCTATTGAAGTGGAACGTTACCGGCAGCTGCAACAGGATAGTATTGTTACAAGGCAAGACTTTGAACGTACTCAGCTACAGTTTCAAACTTCACTGAACAACTACCGCATTGCGGAGAGTAAGTTGAGGGAAGCGAACGACCGTCTTCAGATTGAACTGGATAATGCTCGCAATAATTACCAAGCTCAGGAGAGCATGACCGGCGACTACACCATTTTATCGGCTATGGACGGCAAGGTGTACGACATCATTCCAAAAGAGGGTGAGCTAATTGCCGGAAATCGCCCGATTATGGCGATCGGTGCTACCGACCGGTTTGAGACCGAGCTTCAGGTGGATGAAACGGATATTGTAATGGTGCAAGAAGGTCAGCAGGTCTATTACGAATTGGATGCTATTGAAGATACCGTACTGAGCGGAGTGGTCACCCTGATCTATCCGAGAATAAATACTATTGAGCGTACAGCTAAAGTGATTGCTTCGATCGAATCCCGTGAATTCCCCTTGTATCCCGGGATGGCGCTGGAAGCTAATATTGTGGTCAACGAAAAAGAGAATGTGCTGGTGATACCGGTCACTTACATCAGCGAAGAAAATGAGGTAATTCTGAAAGATGGTAGCCTGAAGCGTGTTGAAACCGGAATACGGGACCTGAACAATGTAGAAATTGTGTCCGGACTCGAAGAAGGGCAAGTTGTCTTAAAACCTGAGCCATGAACCGTTATCCAATTTTAAAAATCGTTATCACTCATCTGGTCAGCCGAAAACGGCAGACGATCGTTTCGATGCTGGGTGTGACCTTTGGTATAACGGTTTTTATTTTCCAGGCAGGGGTGATCACAGGCCTGCAGGATTTTTTTATTGAGAAGACGATCAACTCCACCGCCCACATACAGATTTATCAAGATAAAAATCAGAAGTCCCCACCTGTTTTATTGAGTGTCTATGATGAGGAGCAGACATGGATATCCGTTCAAAACATCAAGAGCAAAAATGAGCTTCCCAAACTAAAGCGCGGGCTGCAGATCGTGGAGATCCTGGAGTCGTATCCCGAAGTGACCGGAGTGTCACCAAGCCTGAGTACCCAGGCGATTTTTAAGATCGGTGTGGCGGATGTGTCGGGAATCATTAATGGGGTGAACATCCGCAAGGAAAACCGGCTTTTTGACCTGGAGAAGGATATGGTCAGCGGCTCCATCATCCGGCTTGAGACCGTGAACAACGGCATCATTCTGGGTTCCGGCCTGGCAGAGTCGATGGGTGCAATCCTGAATGATAACATTACAGTGGTTTCGCCCGGTGGAGTTGCTCTGCAGATGAAAGTGGTGGGTATCCTTGATACCGGTCTGCGGGAACTTGATAACTCCCGGGCATACAGCAGCATCCGGAATACCCAGAAGCTGATGAATGTGACCGGGAATTATATTACCAACATTAACATCAAGCTGGAAGATGTGGATCAGTCAGGAGTGCTGGCCCGCGAATTTCAGTCCCGATTCGGTTACACTGCCGAGGACTGGAAAGTTGCCAACGAGGGAATTTTCAGCGTATTCAGAATTCAGAACATCGTGACCTACCTGGTAATCATTTCCATACTGCTTGTATCCGGATTCGGAATCTTCAACATCCTGTCGATGATGATCTACGAGAAGATGAACGACATTGCGATTTTGAAATCGATCGGGTATACAGATGTGGATGTGAGAAACGTGTTTCTGCTGGAAGCTCTGATCATCGGTTTTCTGGGCGGATTGCTTGGGTTAGTGATCGGTTTTGTGATCTCCTGGATCACATCCATCATTCCCACAAATATTGAAGGTTTTGTTTCCTCTGAGTATCTGAGCATCAATTTTGATCCTCTGTTTTATCTGCTTGCTTTTCTGTTTGGTCTGATAGCAACCGGAATTGCCGGATATCTGCCGGCTAAAAAAGCTTCCAAGATTGACCCGATTAACATTATCAGATCCCAGTAGACGTGAAGAAAGTTTTAGAAGCAAAAAATCTGAACAAATATTTCCACAAACCTGTGGAATTCCACGTGCTGAAGGAGATCAACCTTTCGGTTCGATCCGGTGAGTTTGCTGCGATTGTAGGGCCGTCGGGCAGTGGGAAGTCCACGCTGCTTTATGTTCTCTCATCCCTGGACCGTGAATATGAGGGGGAGGTTTTTTTTGGTGATGTGGAACTGAAAACATTGAGCAATCGGAAGCTTGCCCGTTTACGAAACAGATCCATCGGCTTCATCTTTCAGTTTCACTATCTGCTTGCTGATTTTACGGCATTGGACAATGTTATGTTGCCGGGTCTCAAGCTTGGCGAGCTCCCACATGAAGAACTTGAGGAGAAAGCGATGCAAAAGCTGGAACTGTTAGGCATTGCTGATCAGGCGACGAAAAGGGTGAACCGGTTGTCGGGCGGACAGCAGCAGCGGGTTTCCATTGCACGGGCGCTTATCAATGAACCACAAATTATTTTTTGTGATGAGCCTACGGGCAATCTCGATTCCAAAAATGCCTTGATTGTATATGATATGCTGAAAGAATCTGACACGTGAGTTTGATCAAACCATATTGATGGTCACTCACGATGATTCCTACTTATCGGAAATTGATAGGCAGATACAGTTGCTGGATGGAAAGATTCTGGATCGATAAAGATTGAAGAGGCGTTGTGGCATGCATTCATGATGTGCCAAGCGTGTTTTTTGTTTCATACCCCAAAAGACATGGTATTTCTATGAAGCGCAGCGTCGTAATTATTAATCAAATTTCTGATTTAACTTCATGAAGCGTTTTTGAGTGTTATAGAAATACCATGACTATTTCTGCTCTTATCTCCGATAGTAGTTCCCTGTTTAGAGCCATTGCAACCCGTAAATGAACATGGCTCCGGCGGAGCCTCCTGCGACAGCTGTTTTATTGAAGGGGTGAGTTATCGATATACTGCCGGGTACTGCACCGTCTGCAGCAGAGTGAATTGAAACAGTTATCTTTTTTTGTAAAGCTGCCTCTCTGAGGCATCCTGAAACCACTCTCTTATCTGCTATGCAACGGATTTGTCTGATCTGTAATTTCAGTTAATTCAATAAGCAAAGTTCGGAACTTCCTTCGTACCTGTCGTGAAGCTCACGAATCATTTCATAGTCATACTCTTCATATGTTTCCGTTGTATGGTTCTGTAGTTTTACTCTGTAACGGATTAATGCCGGGTCAAAGTTTTTCATATCCAATTCCGATTCCGCAATTTGCCAATGCTCATCAGCATCCTCGGTAAGATGTATCAGCAGGCATTTAGGTAGCTTTACATTATTCCGTTTATATCTGGCACTGAGTAAGTCGCCCTGCTGATTATATCGCGCATGGAAATGGACATCCTCGCCTTTCATGGATGCGGTGAATTCTCGGGCAAACGGGGCGACGGGCTCTTCAAAGACAAAGGCCCATCCTTTATTTTTAAGGATTGGGCTATTTTGTGCGCAATCAAGGGATTTCAGACATTCAAAATCCTGAAGGTCCAATGACCGCAATTCACGTACCTCTTGCGTTCTTGCTTCAAAGGTGCTTACGAATAGGATTAATATTGAAATGATTATAATTCGGAGAGTCATTATAGTTTTCATGGTATGTGTGTCATTTTAATTCTTGATTGATTGATTCCGACTACAAAAAGTCTGTCTAACTTGTTTTTTTCGGATAGGTTATTCTGTTTCTCATCAACGGAACGACCGGTTTCCGATGTGATTCCTATTACTATTGCGATGCGATAGGGGAAATACTGACAAATTTTTTATAATATTTTCTCAGCCATGTAATAAATGCACAATTTGAACTGCTTATGAGTGGCCATGATCAAGAAATAACCCGACTTCTTGATGAAGTCGTAAATGGATCGGAAAGAGCTTATTCCAGGCTTTTTTCAATTGTGTACGACAAATTACGCAACCTTGCCCACCGACAAGTCATCTATGAACCAAATTTGAGCCTTACAAAAACTGCACTTGTACATGAGCTGTATCTGAAAATGTTTCAGCAAAAAAGTGTGGAAATTGAAGACAGATATCACTTCTTTGCAATAGCAGCGCGTTGTATGCGGCAAATTTTGATCGATCACGCCAGGAGTAAGAAGAGAGAAAAGAGAGGTGGCAATCAAAACGAAGTCACATACATCGATGAAATGTTCAATGTAAACCAAGAGGCCGAAGAACTTTTAGCAATCGATGAGGCCTTAAAGAAGCTGGCAAAGCTAGATCAGCGTATGGCCGACATCGTTGAGCTTAACTACTTCGGAGAGATGAGCTTTGACGACATTGCCAATTATCTGGAACTCTCCGATCGAACGGTTTATCGCGACTGGGCCAAAGCACGAGCTTGGCTGTACAGAGAGTTAAAGAAAGAATTTTAGCTGATAGCCGATGCAAATTTAGAAGGTTAGTCTAAGCAGACCTATTTAGTTATCAGCCTTCTTTATGGTATTTGGTAAACGTAAATATCAAATCAAGTCATTATGGATCAATCAAGCTGGGAGTTGATCAAATCCGTTGTTGACAAGGCATTGACCCTGAATGCCGGAGAGAGAAAGAAATATATTGATTCGGCTTGTCGTCAGTATCCTTCAATATCTACGGACGTGTGGGAGTTGCTTCAATATGTAGAAGAATCTGATCGGGATCATTTCATGAAGGAGATTTGGAGTGATCAAAAGAATTTATTGCTAGATATTTCGGGTGAAATTAGGGAAATGAATCTGGAAGAGGAATTCATCAATCGGGAGATCGGACCCTATCGAATAACGGATCTCCTTGGGCACGGAGGTATGGGAGCTGTATTCAAGGCAGTACGAACTGACGGGGAGTTTCACCTTGAGGCAGCTATAAAATTGATAAGAAGCGGAAGTGACTCGGCTGATGCTATGCTTCGGTTTGGAATTGAAAAAGAGATACTGGCCGGTCTTAAGCATCCGAATATTGCCCACTTGCTGGATGGAGGTATAACTGACGACGGCATTTCATACCTGATTATGGAGTATGTGGACGGTATGCCTGTTGATCAATATTGTGATGAACACAGGCTTTCGCTTAAGCAGCGGTTACGGCTGTTTAAGGAGATCTGTGCAGCCGTTCAGTACGCACACAACAATCTAATCGTACACAGGGATCTAAAGCCACAAAACATTTATGTGACAGAAGAGGGTACAGTAAAGGTTTTGGATTTTGGTATTGCAAAAATGTTACAAACACATCTTCACCGGCCTTCTAATGTCATGACTCTTACTGGGCATTCTCTCAAAATCCTTGTGTTTCTCTAATTCTATATTTCAAACTGTTTGTTTGTGAACAAGTACGCGTTAGCCGATTGAATCACTTTGTATTCATCAAAAATATTCAAACATTGGGTCATTGATGTTTAACGGCAATTAAAAAATTGAGTAAACCTATGAAAACAGTATGGATGATATTATTTGCACTTCTTTGGGTGGGCTGTAATTCCGGATCAGAACAAACGGAAACCGCGATGGATTCGGAAACAGAATCCTCAACGGAGATGGAGATGTCTGAACAATCAACCCAAACAGAAAGTGAAATGGTTGAGGAGGAAGAAGAAGTATTGAGCCCAAAACGGGAAGCTTCAGGAGAAATTGGCGGTTCACAAATTGTGATCGATTACAGTGCACCATCGGTTCGCGAACGCGTGATCTGGGATGACCTTGTTGCCTATGATGAAATCTGGGTCAGCGGTGCACACATGGCCACATCTGTTGAGTTTGAGGATGATATGCTCGTAAACGGAGAACCGGTGCCGGCCGGTAAGTACGCCTTTTTTACCATTCCGGGTGAAGAGAGCTGGACGGTGATCCTGAATGAACACTGGGATCAGCATCAGGCGGGTGAATATGATACCGAGCTGGATGTGGCCCGTTTTGAAGTTGAGCCGATGTCAAATGATCATACCGAGCAGCTTGTTTACTCCGTGGTTTCAGAAGATGAAGACAGCGGCTTTATTGAACTGGCCTGGGAAGAAATCAGGATCCGCGTGCCGGTCAGTACGGATTAGTAGAAGGATTAAATTCTCGTGGCACGTCTTCAACACGTGCCACGAGTGATTTTTAAAATTGTCGAACGGAAGATAGCTCTACATATCCTCAGGCAGTTCCGCAGTCCACTGACGAACACCTGTGAGTAGACCGTCTTCAAAAGTAAACTCTTCCATCAGCCTTACTCTCATTACCGTGCCGTCTTTATAGTTCATCACTTCACGGGTATCAGCCAAGATTTTTACAATATCTGTTCCGGTAACCTGAACAGGTATGGCGGCATCAATTTCCCAGCTCAAAGAGTCAATAGTGGAAAACATACCTTCAAAATCGGCTTGAGTTACGTAATTTAAATTACCTTCTGCACCGAGTATCGATACTGAATCAGCTGAAAACTCCCAGATTGCTGCTGCATCCATTTGGTTAAAGGCTTCAACCATTTGCATAAAATGATCGAGTTCGTCACCGGTGGCTATTGTAAATTCACTGCCACTCAGCTCTCCAGATAGTATCAATCCGCCGCTTTGTAGTTCCTGTTGGTTTGCCTGTTGTTGTTGACAGCCTAACAGTGTGAACCCAAGTACTAAAATCACTGCAGTTAATTTTGAAATATCCATAATTCCCCTCATTTATTTATTTGATTTGTAAAAATTGAGAATAATTATAAATAATGAATAAACAAATAATTATATCCAGATTCATAAATCTTCTCATGTTGAAATAAGGTGTGAATTATTATCAGAGAGTATAACTTCGGAGAGATGATTGATTAGCAGGATTGGATTTGTGCTAAGTGCTAAGAAGACACGGTATTTCGATGGGGAACAGTATTTGAAACATTATTCAAACTCCTGATATAAATTCATGAATTGTAAATGGGAATTCACAACTGTCCAAAACCTCTTAGAATAAATTAAAAATCTTCGTTTCTGTTCATATCGGATAATTTTTATCACAGATCAAAAAATAAACCCTTTCTATTTTCTCGCAAATTTGCGCAGATTGATTCGCTGAGTTTCGCAGATATTTTGCGTAAATCCGCGCTTAACTCAGTCCCGAGAATTGGGACGAGAAAGAGAACAGATGTCACTCGGGGTTTTAAACTTCTTTTGCTATCGTCAATCGTTTTGAACAGGTATGATGAGAACTATAGAAATACCATGTCTGTGTTGCTCACTCCGATAGGAGTTACCTGTTTATAGCTACTGTGAACAGCAAATAATTCAGGGCCCGGCGGAGCCTCTTGCCTTGGCTTTTATTTATAAAGAGGCAGTCTGAACAAGTTGCACTTTCCGAGCGACGAATGGATGGTATGGTGTCTGTTAATCTTTACGGACGGTGCCACCAATAGCGATAGCCGCAGATATGATGAGCAGGTTTTTGATGATATACTGTCCCTCCATGGTGGGAGCGTAGGGAAAACTCCCGGTTTGCCATGTTACCTCGGTGAGGATAAACAATGGAAGGAGAGTGCCGGCCATCTGCATGGCAAGCAGTCCGATGGCAACTCGGAGTGTGGGTTTGAACAGAAAACAGATTCCAATAATGACTTCCCACCATCCTATGATAACCAGCCAGGTTTCCGCACTGAAGATCGGCATCCAGTTAACGGTAGACAATACAAGACCCTCGGCGGGTGAAAGTCCGATGGTTTTTAGAATCCCAAACCAGAAAAAAATTATTCCCAAAGATAATCTGAGGGCTGGTAGACCAATCTTGTTCATAGATTCGGCAATGCGGCGATCGGTGGCATCAAAGAAGTCTTTCATAGCAGATGATTTTGTTGACAGGTGTTAGGTACATAAAACTTCCTTAGTCTCAAGACCGTTCTTAATTTCGGTTATTTTCTTAATAGATTTGATCATAATTTGTACCGCTCACTCCGGAGTAGGATTTGATGGGGCATATTTGTTTTATAAATGTACTGCCTCTCTAAGGCAGCGAGGATTCTATTATGTGAATTGCCACAGAACGGGTTTCTTGACTTATCGTTTTGAAAATTAGCGAAAGAGATTTTAAAAAAGGATAGGACAAGCAGGCAGCGTTCGGTTTTATAGTTGAAACTAAAAGGGGTGGGTTTAAAACAACTGATCAATAAATATAAATAGAATTAAAGCGTTGATAATTTTTGCGTTAACTACCAAATTGAACTATTATCGAAGAGCGGCAGTAGAAAAAATATCAATGTTAAATAGATTTATTAGGGTATATAAATCTCTTATTCAAACCAGTTCTAATGATCCGACTTTCATTAATTCTTATTGGTCTAAAGTGAGTTCTATCTGTAACAGAAAGAATAATCTGAACAGTGCTGATAATACTTCAGTATTAAAAACAAAATGAAACGAATGTTGAAATTTTTAAAAAATAACGCAATACGAATATTCAAAATCCTGCTTGTGGTGGTTATAGCTGCAAATATATCTGATTGGTTTTTCAATTATAGCAGTGAAATCAACCACATTTTAAATACTGCTATGTTCAGTCTTATCGGGATTGCATATCTAACTTTTTCCTGGGCATTTGACAAAACCGTACTGAAAATAATTTTCGCACTGTGTGGTATCTATTTAATAGCTATGAATTTTTTATCCGACTATGACTGGATTTCAATTGTCGGCATTGTATGCCTTTTGGTCCCAATGATTATCGGTAAATTTTTGCCTGATGATGAAGAAGAAGAAGATTTGAAGGAGGAGGGGGTAGTTTTATGATGGGGGAGGCAATAACCATCTAATACTGCGAAAATCGGATAATTATCTTGATATGGAAAAGAGTTTACTCACAATTTTGTTTTTCTTTTGCTTTTCATCCTTGGCATTGGGTTGCAGCTGTGCCGATATTATTTATACGATAAATGATAAATATATTTTGTCCGATTTTGTTGGAACCATAAAAATTACATCAACTGAGGAAATACCAAATTCCACTGCAGAGAGAGTGTATATCGCCAACATCAAACCGCTGGCTGTATTTAAAGGAGAGGCTCCTTTGAGTCTTAGAGTATCAGGTACTAAAAGTGGCATGAATTGGGGAGCAAGTTGTGAGTTATCTGTAAATGCGGGGGAAGAGTGGCTTGTAGCTATTTCTAAAAATAATCTTAATTATTTTCCACTAAATTATTGCTCATTTGCCGGCAGATTAAAATCATCAGATGGTAAAAATACGAGTCGAGGAGGACATTGGCAGGCTATCAAGCATTTTCAATTTTTAAATCAAAAGGTTCCCAACCTTCATCGGGATTATATGTTGAGGGAAAGTTCAGGGAAAATATCAAAATATCTTGATCAATTTGATGGGCAATCTTTTGATAGAGAATCAGCGCACTATATTATCACATTTGACGAAAATCTGAGTATCAAAACTGTAGAAGTATTGAAGGGCTTTCATTCAGAATTCGATAAAAATTTCATCTCTTTCTTGAAACAGCAAACCAGGTGGGAAAAAGAAAATCCACAATACGAAACTACCCCGGTCACAGATGGGACCAAGCATATAGTTGGAATTTTTTATTACGAAGAGGAGAAAAAATTTCTGAGTAGGTTTTAGCGTGGCTCACACCTACACGACTCTCTTCCGGAAGCAGGATTAGTCCTCGAAATCTAGTTAAACAGGTATATTTTTTTCTAAATTTATTCATGATTGAAATAGGTTGTTGAAGGTTGAATAAATGATTCCTGTCACTATACGCGCAGAAGGGTAGGGTAACCGGCGAAACTTTTTTACCGCAGAGTTTGATGAATTGCCACGGAGGGCACGGAATTTGTTTTACTATTCTATTTATCACCGAGGTATAGACAACAATTCTCCGTGCTTCCGTGGCAAATCTTCTCCGCGGCCTCCGCGCCTCTGCGGTGAAAAAAAAGGTGCTTCCGGTGATGTTTCCATCACCCAAAGCACCTTTCCTGTCTTGACTACTATTCACGCTGGCTCAATCATGTTTATTTACTCGGTGCTTCCGGGCCGCATGTCGGTTAAGACCACCGGCTCTGTTGCCAAAAAGAAAAGACCACGGACGCAGAAGCTCATAGCCTTTTCTGTTGGTTTTCATTAACAGCTGCATGTTCTCTGGCGTGTCGTCACAGTGGATCGATCACTGCAGCGTCACGTCGTAGTAGAGCTTGACCCGGCACGTGTTGCTCTTGTCACCGACGAGTTCGATCTCCAGGTCACTGATGCCATCGGTGTCCCGGTCAACGGGCTGACTGCCCGGATTCAGGTTGCTCCATCCTGTGTTTGCGTTGTACGTGTGCGTGCGCTTCTTCTTGCCGTTCAGGTCGTTGTAATTCGGGGACCCTAAGGGCGGGTTGTCTTGTTCCCGCGCCCAAAAGTCGACGGCAAATGTGTTGCCGTCTTGCCGCTTGGCGTTGAAAACGACTTCTTCGTCGATCGATTTTGTCTCGCCGTCATCCAGCTCGGCAGCAATCCATGGCCCCACACCACCTGTGTTGAACATTTGCTCGCCGTTGTAATAGACCGTAGCATTGAAGTCGAAATCACCGGGGCCCACGTCGCAGTCCTTGACCACCTCGAACTCGATCAGGTCGACGGTGACGACATCGGCCGTTCTGATAGCGGAGCATTCTGTGGCCGTGTACTCGGTTGTGTAACCAAGCTTGGCTACTTGGTCATCCTTCAGGAACTTGACTGCGTAGGCGATGGGCACGCCGGGGTTGTTGCGCGAGTACACCGCGTTATCTCCTGTGATAATGGGCACTAAGTCACCCGCCGAGCGCGCCGTGACGGCCTCTGAGGCCACAGCCGCGTTGCCGCCCAGCGTGATCACCTCCACCGCTGAATTTTGCAATATTTCATCGTAGGTCACTTCTAAATCGCCTTCGACCTGTGCGCCGGTGGCGTACCTAAAGGCGGCCTCAACCTCAGCTGAGGTGTACGACGAGGACGTCTCCATCCGAAACATAATGATCCGTCCGTAGGTGACGGAAGACACGTACGCCGGTGGTGCTGTGCTGCTGAAGGCGGACTGGACCTGTTGCAAAGACACGCTCGGGCCGAACACATCCTCGGGCTGTGCACCATTTTCCTGTACGTATGTCACTGAGTAGAAGGCCTGCTTAAACGTCGCCATAACTACACGATTCTCCTCGGACGTCTCGAAGTTGAACTGCGACTGCACATCGCCCGTAGCCCATTCCACATTTAGCCCGAGATCGAGCGAGGCCTGTGTTGATGAGTACGAAGTGGTTATGCGGTTCGAGGAACTGGCGGCGTTTACGTAGCCTTCTTCGTAGGCGTTGGCGTTCCACCACTCCAGAGCAACAAAAATTGGTACAGATTTTAGGCAGCCCATTTTCTGTTTTGGTTTCTGATTTCGATTTCTGTTTCTAAAGGTGTTTTATAGTCTAAGCTTGAATGAATTCGTTTGGTATTGTACCACTGTATGTACTGTTTAACACAGTCTTGAAGTTGCCCATATGTATTGAAAGTATGATGGTTGAGTTCTTCATATTTGATACTCTTAAAGAAACTTTCAGCTACGGCGTTGTCCCAGCAGTTGCCTTTCCGACTCATAGATTGACTTGCATGCTTATTGTGAAATATAATATCTGCAAATCTGGTGCATGTATATTGAACTCCCCGATCGGAATGCAGTAAAAATCCGGGCCGAATACTTCTATTTCTCCTTGCATCTGCCCAGGCAGCTACTACCGTATGCTCTGCGGTCAGATCAGTGCTTAAACTCCAGCCTACTACCGCCCTGTCGGCCAGATCCAGTATGATCGTTAGGTATGCCCAGTGATCTTTTAGTCTCACATATGTGATGTCAGAGACCCATGCCTTACCCAGTTGAGAAGGGTTAAAATCTCTATCCAGCACGTTATCTGCTATGGGATTCTCATGGCTGGAATCGGTGGTAGCAATGAACTTTTTGCGCGTCCTGCTGCGGATACCCATCTCCTTCATTAGTCTTCCAACGTAGGATCTGGAAATGGGAACCCCCATCTTATGAAGCTCTTTGGTTATCTTATAGCTTCCATAGATTTGTCTGTTTTCGTCAAATACGGTCTTAATCTTCCTTTTGAGGATCTGTTTTCTACTTTCTGGGGTGGTAGCAGAGGACCGTCTGCGCCAGTAATAATAGGCATTCCTACTCACCTTGAGCACCTTACACATCTTCTCGACTGGAAATAGATGCCTGTGACTTTCTATGAAGTCATAGATTTCTAGTCGTTCTTGGAGAAGATGCGAACCGCCTTTTTTAAAATATCACGCTCAAGGGTTGCATCTGCAAGCTTTTTCTCAAGCTCACTTATGCGTTTCTGCTCGGAGGACATCTCTACGGTTACTTTGTTGTTCGGGTTGTTCTTGTAGGCTCTTCGCCAGTTATTGATCGTGCTTTTGCCAACCCCATATTCCTGGGAAAGTTCTATTGTTGGACGACCAGATTCGGCCAGCTTTACAATCGTTAATTTAAATTCTTCTGAATATGTAGTCATAATTGGTAAAGTTAAATATTTTGGGCTTAAATAAGACTGTACCAATTAATGTAGATATGCCTCGTCAATGGCGTTCTGCACATTAGCCTGGTCGGGGCTCTCGATCGTCTTCGTCCCGTTCGCGCCAATGCCGGGTAGGTCGACGCGGATCTTGACGGGCGAGCGTTCGAAGCGGGCCGGCTCGGGTAGGCCGTCAAGCAACGACTGGTTGGCCTCAACGAGTGCGCCGGGCCAGATCACATCTTGCGTTGGGCGAAGGATGGCTACCTCTTCGAAGTTGTTCTGCAGCGTGTATGTGGTGCTGGTGCAGGTGCGCTGGGTGATACCATCTTGTTCGGTGGTGGTCGTCGTGTCGACGGGTTCGCGGGCGGCGTCGTTGGGCTGGACGTTTAGGAGCTCATCAGCGTCGTAGGTCAGGTTGGCGAGAAAGTCACCGACCTCATCTACTTCCCGGGGTTCTTCTACTGATATGCTGTTATCTGAGCAAGAGCTGAGAAGAAACAGCATCATGCCGACCGGCAGCAGTACCACCCATTTTAGTTTGATTGATGCAGTATGTATCTGTTTTGATCGATTCATAATAATTACAGGTTTCTTGACAGGTTAATGAGAGTGAAGTAAATCGTCCCTATCACTGTACGCGCAGTAGGGTAGGCTAACTGGCGAAACTTTTTTACCGCTGAGTTTAATGAATTGCCAAGGAGGGCAAGGAATTTGTTTTAACTCGTCTATTTCTCACCGAGTTACCCATATCAATTTTCACTGCTTCCGTGGCAAATCTTCTCCGCGGCCTTAGCCCCTCTGCGGTAAAAAAAAAGGTGCTTCCGGCGATGTTTCCATCCCCAAAAGCACCTTCCCTGTCTTGACCAAACAAAAATAAAATGCTGATCAGATTCCGGGTTTTGCAGTTTTATTGTGTACTGCTCCTTGCAATACCTACATAGACCGTATTTGTGGCATCGGCATTCACATAAATCACATCCTCACGTGAGTCGCCGTTGATATCACCGGTCAGGATCTCGAATTGAGCCCATTGATCAGTAACCGGGTGGTCTTGAGACACCCGGTTGAAATCAAAATCACCATCGTCTTTTCCAAGACCGATCACCATGTGATTAACGGTTTCCAGGGAATTGGCCAGGAAGTCTTTCCGCCCGTCTCCGTTCACGTCCAGAAGCTTAATCTGCCAGGGGTATGGACCTCCTTCACGAGTTAGCCACTGCAAGGATCCTTCAACAAGGGCGGGAACTTCTCCGGTAGTCAGATCTCTGTGAATTGGACTGCTATCAACTCCAAGTGGATTCAGCCATACAAGATCTACTCCTGCATTCCCATCAATATTCCCAATCACTGTTTCGTAGTTCGTCCAGCCGCCAGACCCACGATCAAAACGATCTCTAAAATTAAATATGGATCCCGGTTCATCACTCATCGATTCAGCAAAATAGACATGATGACTGTTCTCGCCCCGGGTGTACCAGATCAGGTCATCCCGTCCATTTCCGTCAAAATCGGCCACAGCAAAACCTTCATTCCCGGTCCATCCGGCTTCAGGATGATCCTGGAATGTTCCGGTTGTTGGTTCAAAATTCTCTGTTCCAAACGTGCCGTCACCATTTGAAAAAGTAACATAGGTTCTGTTTCTGTTAGACAACTCATTCCAGACCAGGTCATCGCCATCCTTGCCATCAATATTGCCTATATCAAATCTGTAACTTGTACTCCAACCGCCTCCGCCTTTCGTGAACATTGGCATCTCTTCAAAGGTACCATCGCCGTTTGAGAGGCCGATATAGGTGGTATTTGTGCTTTCGACCCTGCCCCAGGCCAGATCATCTGAACCGTCATTATTGAAGTCGCCCACCTTCACCATATACTGGCTCCAGCCGTCGGCCGGTGAAACACTATGCGAAGTTGGCGTGTCCATGGTGAAGGTACCATCGCCGTTGGAGAAGGCAACCACAGTCTGGTTTGAACTGGCGCTCACATGGTTATAGATCAGGTCCTGGTTACCATCGCCATTCACATCACCCGTCATCACCTTGGCAGGGGCTGATATGGGAAGAGACAGGTTTTGGGCATCCAGAAAGTTGAACGTGCCCGGTGTTGACTGTTTGGCCGTACATGTGCGGATGTTGTACTCGGTAGTCTCGGTAACGCTGGCAATACTGCCATCACCTAAATTGCGGAAGGTGTAGCTCATCGGTGAGGCGCTCGAGAGCGGTGCGTTATTGGTGAAGTACTGCGACCAATCGCCAGATTGGATCATGGCCAGGGTGGCCTCGGCATCGCCGCCAATGGAGGTGATCTTGATCTTGGACTCCTGAAGTATCTTTTTCTTCTTGGCATCCAGGTTGGCCTCCACGCTTCCGCCAATGGAATTGTACCCAGCCTGCATCGTCGCACGAATGTCAGATTCACTTGCCGTGGATGTCAAAGAAAACATCATCATGCGCCCGTATACGATGTTAGATACATACACCGGCAGGTTATCCGGGCCAATACGTCCCTGACTGATCTGCTGTTGAAGTCTGGCTTCGGTAAAGTCCTCACTGAAGAAATCACCGGGACTTTGCGGAGCTTCCACTACCACTTCGTACATCTTCTGGTAGAACTGCGCCGTTACCGTGGTTTCTGACCGCTGCTTGTCAATGCTGCCGCTGGCCGATCCCTCAAACCCGAGGTAGTTGCCCGACAAGCCCATCTGAAGCGCCGACTGCTTTTCGCTGTGATAGGTCTCCATTTTAAAGGAGATAGAACTTGGTGTTGAGAGACCAGACGCCGTAGCCCCACCAATCATCGAACCGATAGCCTGGTCTACCGAAGCCTGGTTGGGGCTATTAACGGTACGGAAGTTGTCGTCGTTGGCCAGTCCCGGAATCGATACGTTGATCGGTGCTCGTTCTGCGATAGGAAGTCCCAAAAGGCTGCCGAGTCCGTCACGGTGGCTCTTGCCCTGAATCAGTCCGCCGGCGTAGAGAATCTCGCGGTCGGGGGAATACATGGCGATCTGCTGCGGGTTGTCGGTAAGTGTAAAAGGCTGAGACTGGCAGGAGTAGGTCACGTTCTTAAGCGTACTCGTCGTACCATCTTCGTTGATGACAACTACATCGATCTCCGCGTCTTCCTCAGGCTGAGCTTCACCGACCGCTGTAGGCGGTTGGGTTTGACCCGGTGGCGAAAACTGATTCCATGAGGGAAGCCCCTGCAGGAATTCATCAACGTCTTCGGTATCCGTCGGCTGTTCTATCGATGTGCCGTTCTCTGAGCAGGAGCTTAGAAGAATCAGCATCAGGCAAGCTGGTAGAATAATATATGATTTTATATCTGTTGGTAAGGCAGGTTTGTTTCTTTGATTATTCCATAATTGTGATAGGTTTTTGAAGATTAAACAAAAGATTCCTATCACTGTACGCGCAAAAGAAGTGCAACACTGGCGAAATAAATTATCAGGAGTATCCAGGTTATCAGATCATTAAAAATCAGGTGGTTACTTGGAGAAGAGATCCTCAGAAGTTAGATTCTTAAGTGTTTTATAGAATAATGTATAAAAAAGGAAGGGTACAAGAGTTAACAAATTAATTTAAAATGGAAACTCCTGATCATAGTATAACTGTGCTGCTGAATGGGTTGAATGAAAGCGACGCCAAGGCCATTAATCGAATATATCCATTGATATACGATCACTTGCGGAATGAAGCTCACCTTCAACTTAGACAGGAAAGAGCCGGGCATACCTTACAAACTACGGCACTGGTCAATGAGGCTTACCTAAAATTGGTGAATCAGGATAAGGCCAGCTACAATAACCGTTCTCATTTTTTAGCCGTCGCAGCCCTTACCATGCGCAGAATTCTGATAAGCTACGCCAGAAAAAAGAACGCTGAAAAACGCGGTGGTAAACAGCCCGCTTTAACCTTCATGGATGGAATGGCACCTTACGAGGCAGAACTCCATGAATTTCTGGACCTGGATGATGCCCTCAAAAAATTAGAAGCCTTGGACGAACGTCAGGCTCAGATTGTTCAGTACCGGTTTTTTGGAGGAATGAACTATAAGGAAATTGCTGAAGTAATGGGCGGCACCGAGCACTCGGTACGCTACGACTGGCGAGTAGCCAGAGCCTGGCTGAAATGTGAGTTGGGGTAAAACAGATCGAAAATCATTACATCGATAAATCAGAAATCGTTACATCAATTTCTGTTTACATGAGAAAAATCGGAGGCTTGATTTAGTGATTCATGAGATTTCCGATTTAACGATGTAGAGATTTTTTGAGAAAACTGTAAGCAAACCGGTTTTTTTGGTTCATACTTATATACTCAAAACAAAAGAAGAAAGATTATGAACCGAAAAGAACTTGAAGAAAGGTTAATAGAATTTTCAGTAATAACAGCTGAAATTATTAATAAAATGCCAAATAATAAGTTTGCAAATCATCTTGCTAATCAGTTAGTCAGATCCTGTACTTCACCAGCCTTAAATTATGGAGAAACACAGAGTGCTGAATCAACAAAAGATTTTGTCCATAAGATGAGTATTGTTCTTAAAGAGCTCAGAGAATCTCTTAATTGTTTAAAAATTATCAAACGAACCAATTATTATCATTCTGATTCACCAATAAATAGAGCAATTACAGAATGCAATGAATTGGTGGCAATTTTTCATAAAAGTGTTCAAACTGCAAGTAATCGTGTAACAGATCGAAAATCATTACATCGATAAATCAGAAATCGTTACATCAATTACTGTTTACATGAGAAAAATCGGAGGCTTGATTTAGCGATGTAGCGATATTTTTAAAAATACTTCACCAGTTTATACAAGTTATTGCGCGTACAGATATAAGGATTTACGAAGCAGTGAACGCTTCCTGGTTGAATACAAATGGAACACTTATGAATGCCGAACAGTGGAAGAGAGTACAGACCCTTTTTAAAGAAATTGTTGATCTCGAGCCCGATACACGTCATGAACGCATGGAATCGGTGAAAACCGAAGATCCGATTCTCTATGAAGAACTCCGCTCTCTACTGGCAGCCGATTCACAGGAAACCTCGCTACTCGATGGGTTTGCTATAGATCATGTGGATCTTTCGGACCTGTTTCCGCTTGAAGGCGTTCAGGTTGGCTCTTTTTTAATTGAAAAGAAGATTGGTTCAGGGGGAATGGGGAACGTATATCTTGCCAATCGCACAGAGGGAGGTTTTGAACAGTCCGTAGCATTGAAGCTGATCAAGTATGGAATGGGTTCAGAACAGGCAATCAATCGTTTTTTGGGAGAGCGAAGTATTCTGGCCCGGCTGCAGCATCCAAATATTGCAAGGTTGATAGACGGTGGTATAACCGGCGAGGAACGGCCGTGGTTTGCCATGGAGTATGTAAAAGGAGAGAATATTCTTGATTACTGCAAGAATAGAACTGTCCCTCTAAAAGGGAGATTGAAATTGATTCTTGATGTAATCGATGCCGTTCAGTATGCCCATAAAAACCTGATTGTTCACAGGGATCTGAAACCGGATAACATCATGGTTACAGGAGAAGAAGATTTTCCTATGATCAAGCTCCTGGACTTTGGAATTGCCCAAATTCTTGAGGATTCAGAACCTAAACAGATTGAATTTAAGAGCCATGACCCGGGCCTATGCTTCACCTGAACAGTTGAAAGGAGATTCAACATCAACAGCTTCTGATATTTTTAGTCTTGGTGTCATTTTGGCTGAATTACTTACCGAATGCCATCCGAAGAAAGAGTTCAGAAAAGAGAACTGTAATTCTTTTCCGATTTCTAAAGAGTTGAGTGCCATAATTGAGAAAGCCATGCAGGATGATCCTGCGGAGAGGTATGAAAATGTCTCGGAACTTGGCGAAGAAATCAGAGACTGGATGGCGCAGCGTCCGGTGTATTCATTTTCGAGAAAGCCGCATTATCGTGTGAAAAATGGATGAATCGAAACCGGGTGGCATCTTTTATTGGAATATTTTCAATCGTATCGATAACCATTCTGATCCTGGTGTATACCAATGAATTGAAAAACGAGACAGAGAGGGCACAGAATGAAGCACTCAGGGCTACACGGATTGCTTCAGTGCTGGGAAGTTCGTTGAGATCGATTGACCCGATGCAGAACCGGGGAGAGGAATTGACGGCGCTGGGCATGGTAGATATGAGTACGGCTTACATCAATAATGAGCTAAAAGATGATCCTAGGACTCGCTCTGAACTGCTGATCACGATGGCAAATATCTATGCCAACCTGATCAAACATGATAAAGCCGACTCTATTTCTTCGGTAGCTCTAAAGCTTTATGAGCAGTTAGAGGACACGACAAGTTTTACCTATATCGATATGCTGGCAGATCGCTCCATCATTCTTGACAAAGCCGGAAAGTACGACGAAGGCCTGGCTATGATGCACCGTGCCGTTGATCTTGCCAACCGCTATCTCGAACCCGGTTCCCTTGAGTTTGCCAGCGTACATCTTGACTATACCTACCACCTGGACGTCAATCAGGAGTACGCTCAGGCAGATTCCATACTTAGAATGTTGGAACCGATCTATGAAAACAATCGTGAAGAAGCGGGTGAAACGTATGATGATTTTATTTTCTACATGGGTACCAATTATCAGGCGGACCGGCGATTATGAGCAAGCCAAAGAGTATCTTTATAAATCACTGGAGTTGAGCCGTGCCCGTAATCCCGGTATCTCACGAGAAGGTTGCATCAACTCTGAATCACATCTCCAGTCTGTATCAAAACATGGGAAGGCATGAGGAAGCGATACCTTATGCGATAGAAGCCCACGAAATGCGTCTCGAAATTTTTGGTCCGGGACACCTGAACACCATTGCAGCCCATTCCAATACTGCACGCGCCTACTCCGGGGCAGACAGACTGGAGGAAGCTGCCGAAACTTATCGGGATGTTCTGGCGATCTTCAGGGAAGAGTATGGAAATGAAAACTTCTACATAGCAGGTATTTTGCAGAGCTACGGAAATGTTTTTCTGCGAATGGGAGACTATAGCCGGGCAGAAACAATTATTCGTGAAAGTCTTGAACACAGTGAACGCCTTCTACCGGCCGACCATATCCGCCAGTCGTATCCGCTGAAAGGATTGGCCGATGCGCTCAGAAAGCAGGGGAGGTTTGAAGAGGCATTGTCGTATGCAGAAAGGGCCTACGCGTTGAGAAGTGAGCTTCCGGGTGACAATGTCAGCCTGATCGGAGCTCGGTTCACATTGGGTATATGTCTTTGGAATCTAAACAGACAGGATGAAGCTGAAAGTCACCTGAATGACGCTCTCGCTTTCTTTAAAGCCCGCGCAAGATCAGTATTCGGCTCAGATTGCAGAACTACAGGAGCTGGGAATTCAGTAATAAGTAGTCTACTGATTAATGTTGTTGAGAGAACCGCTCACTTACATTATTTCTATCTGATAAAACTGTCAGAAAAATACGACTAAATTATACTCTGCAAGCTCTGATGTGGATTTTTTTATCCAAAAAAACATCGATTCAAGACCAAAAAGCAGAACCTGTCTTTCCCATTTTTTTTATTTGGTTGATCATCTTTCAATCTAAAAGGATTTCCTCCCATCACAAGACTGTAAACTAAAGTTGCAATTTTTTTGCTGTAAAGGTAAGATGAGTTATCGTTTGTGAGTCTAACCAATGAAAATTTCATCTGCTCTTAGATTATAAAACCGCTCTCGTAATATATTAACCAAGTAAAAAACCGTGTTCTCCAAATCCACTCTTTACATCCTCATACTTTCAGCCGCTGTAGGTATCTCATGTTCTAACGAAAAGAAAGACGTTGTTTTCTCATTGGAAGGGAAGCTGAACAGCAGTAATCCTGATCATGCCCTGTTATATCAGGCTAAAGGACTGAATGCTAATGAATTCGATGTGGTGGATACTCTAACGGTGCAGGCAGACAGTACCTTTTCAGCATCCTACAGTTTGGAGCCACATTTTTATCAACTGAGAATTAGCGACTACCCGAATGTATCTTTTATCGCAGATAGCGGTCAGAATATAGCCATTCAATATGCATCAGATGAAGATTATGATCTATCCGGTTCACCTGACACGAATCTTTTTGAAGAGTATGAAGAGTACCGGATGAATGCTCTAAGAGAACTGGTTTACCCGGTAAGGGATCCGCTTGATTCTTTACTGGCAGAGGATGATCCGGAAAATGCCGAACGAATTGAGCAGCTCGGCAAAGAGGTCCTGAAGGCAGAAGAGAGCTACCGGGATACGCTGCTATATGCAGTGCAGGAGATGGGGACATCGATCGCAATTTATCCGACCATGGTTCGGTGGGACGGTGATAAACACATGGACTACTATGAAGGGCTCGCCGCTGATTTTTCTGAAGAGCATGCGGGGCTTGAGGTGGCGGAACTCGTATCAGAGAAAGTTAGAATACTGGAACAGGTATCCATAGGCGGGAAAGTATCAGAAATTGTTGCTCCGGACACATCCGGTGTGGAGAGGTCGCTTTATAACAATCTTGGCACGTACACCTTGATAGATTTTTTTGGCAGCTGGTGCGGACCGTGCAGATCAGAAAGTGATCATCTGGGACGAATGTACAGTCAGTACAAAGACGCCGGATTTGAGATTTTTGGCTTTGGAGTTGAATTTGAAAAAGAAAGCTGGCTGCGTGCTATAGAGAAGGACAACAGAAGCTGGATCAACGTTTCCACGGTTGATGGTTATACAAATCAGATTGCTGCGGAGTACTCCATTACAGCACTCCCTAAAAATTTCCTGGTGGATGAGGATGGAATCATAATAGCGAAAGATATTCACGGTGAGGAGCTGGAAGAGAAGCTCGACGAATTGTTTCCGGATGAGTAGAATGGTAAACGACTTCTTTGATATAATCTCAATTCTAAGAAGATTATTTATAAAGGGAAGCACCATCTAGGTCATTGGTACTGCTCCATCCGGAGCAGGGTTAGGTTTGAGATCCGGTTTTTTTACAAAAATACTGCCTCTCTGAGGCAGTGGGGTTCCATGCGGTATTCCCTCTTGAAACGTGGCTTCAGGCTCACTGGTTGGTATACTTTGAGCGAAGCCTTGTGCGGAGTACGAGAAGCCTTTCCTTAAGCAACACCAGAGTACTCGACGGGCCTGTCCTCCGAATCCCGAAAGCTTTCGGGAGCAGGCGGGCTCGAACTGACGTTGTCTAGTTTTTATCTATATCTACTGATGAGTTACTAAGTCCCTACGGAATCTGCTTATCGATCTTGTGACGGTATCATTTCTTTATGCCTTAGCTCTGAAGGAGCGACAGAACCTAGCCCCGGGTGAAGCGCAGCGAATCCCGGGGAATTGGAATGTGTCACAAATCAACCGCCGAACAGAGGGATTGATAAGACACGCAAGAAAGGTTTGAGGCGGTCCTGCGCTCCTCAATTAAATGCATCGGGACACTGACGGTTGGTTGTGATTTATTAATTACATGACACTAATAACACGTCACTTCGAGCGAAGCCGAGAAGCCTTTGCGTAACAACACCAAGTTCTCGACGGGCCTGTCCTCCGAATCCCGAAAGCTTTCGGGAGCAGGCGGGCGACTTCCTCAAGAAAGTTTTGTTGGTTTTAAACAATAAAACCTACCAATCCCCGACAGACAGTTTATGATGTGCTCAGGGTAAAACCCAAAGTTCGAATCAAACCTGTCGGGGCAGGTAGACCGGATAACCCAAATAGTATGCAACCTTTACGATTGTAAAAGAGTCGGGATGCGGCCTACCATTGGCAGGTTTCTCATTATAATATTCGAAAAATAAAGGATTCACGATGGAACTTACAATTACATGGCGATTTGTAGTAGGAATTGATATTTCAAAACAATGCCTGGACTGTTATTTATTGGATCGAAAGACTACTCAGGGGTGGGATCTACAGGTAGACAACAACCCCGAAGGATTTGCCCGGCTTGGCCGTTGGCTGGATGACCGGCAGGTGGAATGCTCCCAGACGATTCTGATCAGTGAACACACCGGTCGTTATGGGGAGCATCTGCTTCGATGGACCACGTGCGAAGAATGGGCCCATGCCGTGGTAAAAACTACGGCTTTGAATAAAATCACACCCGAGCATCACCGCAAGGATGATCGCTACGATGCACGAGCATTAGCGGACTACGGAGTTCGCTTCAGTGACCGGTTATCTCTGAGCAAAGCCCCTAGCCCGGCCATAGGACAACTCAAGCGGCTTCAGGGCGAACGGCGAAAGATGGTTGACCGACGAGCGGCCCTGAAAAGTAAACTCACCGAAGCCGATATCCACGATGCAGACATGGACCAATTAACTGGCATGTGGACGCAGCAAATTAACCTGCTCAGCCAACACATTAAACGCCTTGAGGAAACGATGGACGAGTTGATTAGTCAGGATGAAGCTTTAACGGCTCGTCATCAGATCATGAGAACGGCTCCCGGAATCGGTCCGGTAATCGGACGGTTTTGGCTGAGTTTGTTTACCGGAGAAGACCAATTAAATGCCCGGAAAATCTCCTCTCGTTTTGGATTTGCACCTCACGGGCGCAGTTCCGGGAGTTCGGTAAAAAGCCCGGATCGATCCACCGGTTACGGAAATTCAGAAATGCGTAAATTAATGCACCAGGCTGCCCGCAGTGTGGCCAATCACAAGCCTCACTACCGGGAGTATTACGAGCGGAAAATCGAGGAAGGGAAACACGAGCTGCTCGTCATCAATAACATCATTAACAAGCTGATTCGATTGTACTGCGCTATGTGGAATAATCAATCAGAATATGATCCGAACTATATTCAGAACATGAAACAAAAATGGAAAAAATCAGCCTAATTCACTTGATTTAGTCATAGTATTCGAACTGACGTTGTCTAGTTTATTATCTATATCTACTGATGAGTTATGAAGTCCCTACGGAATCTGCTTATCGATCTTGTGATGGTATCATTTCTTTATGCCTTAGCTCTGAAGGAGCGACAGAATCTAGCCCCGGGTGAAGCGTAGCGAAACCCGGGGATTGAAAAGGTGAAAAACCTCAACCGCCGAATAGAGGGATCGACAAGGCACACGAAAAAGGATTGAGGCGGTACCAAATATGAATTTATATAGTACAAAAGACATGGTATTTCTATGAGGAGCAGGTGCGTGGTGAAACTCAAATTTTAGGTAGAGCATTATGAGATTTTTGCGAGAGTAATAGAAATACCATGTCTATGTATTCCCATTAACTCCGTTATGAGTTGCCTGTTTATAGCTATTGCACAAACAAACGAATTAGGACTCCATCGTAGCCTCCCGTGTTTTTATGTAAGGGGAGTTAATTATCCGTTCGATTGGTACTGCTCCATCCGGAGCAGGGTTAGGTTTGAGATCCGGTTTTTTTACAAATATACTGCCTCTCTGAGGCAGTTGATAAAACTGGAATCTGTATATAAATCTTGTGTGTTGATATAATTTCTTTGTGCTACAGCTCTGAAGGAGCGACAGAACCTAGCCCCGGGTGAAGCGCAGCGAATCCCGAGGAATTGGAATGTGTCGCAGATCAACCGCCGAACAGAGGGATTGATAAGACACGCAAGAAAGGTTTGAGGCGGGCCTGCGCTCCCCAATTAAATGCATCGGGACACTGACGGTTAGTTGTGATTTATTAATTATATGACACTAATAACACGTCACTTCGAGCGAAGCCTTAGCGGAGTCGAGATGCCTTGACCTAACAACACCAAGTTCTCGACTTTGCTCCATTTCATTCCGCGTCGCTCGAACTGACGTTGTCTAGTTTATTATCTATATCTACTGAAGAGATCTCCTTCGTTTATCATCAACTGATGGATCTGCCTGCATAAACCGTACATCGTACGCCGTATACCTTATGCCGTCTACCGTAAACCTTCTACTATTTCTCAAAAATTACCTGCTTCACATCGCAGCCAATATCCTCAAAAATTCACATCACGTTCATAAAATTCTCATTCATATTCTGTATCTTTAGAGCTGAAAAAGAGCAGTACGTCTTAAATGGAATGCTGCTCAAAAATCAATAATAAATCATACAGACGCTCTCTTGAAGACCTGGAAGTATATCGTAGCAATTTGGATGACGCTGGTTATTGTTGTAGGGTTTTCGATCAAAATTCCACAGATCGATATTCTGGAACAGACCGCCCGTAATCTCTTTCTGCATGTGCCGATGTGGTTTACCATGATGATCGCATTTACCATGGCGTTCTATTTCAGTATTCGCTACTTGAACAGCGAGGAGATAAAATGGGATCGCAAGGCTGAAACGGCAACCGCAGTCGGGCTGATTTTTGGAATCTGCGGACTTCTGACCGGATCACTCTGGGCACGATTTACCTGGGGAGCCTGGTGGACTTTCGCCGAACCGCGGATGAATCTCTCCGCGCTGGCCATGATGATTTTTGTAGCCTATTTTGTTTTAAGAACAGCTTTCAATGATCCCGAAAAAAGAGCCAAAATTTCAGCGGTTTACAATATTTTTGGAGTAACAACCATTCCGTTTCTGCTCTACATCATTCCGCGTCAGCTGCCAAGCCTGCATCCCGGGGCGGACGGCAATCCGGCGTTCAGCGATATGACGGCACCCGAACTCAGAATCATTTTTTACCCGGCCGTGATCGGGTTTATCGGACTTTCGATCTGGATGATGGATATCATCAATCGATACAAGCGAATCAAAGAATTGACTGAAGAAGCTCAGATATCATGAAAATGAAATTTGTACAAGATACGGCTTCAACCGCCGTTGATACACTAACACAAAGCTATGCCGATCGCTGGGACGGGGCGGGTGCTGAGGAATCATCTGCATTTATTCAGTTTATGTCATCCAATGATCTGATCTATGTGGTACTCGGTGTCAGCCTTATTATTTGGTTTGTTCTGATGTTTGTGATGATTCGCGTGGATCGCAAAGTATCAGGACTCGAGGAAAAACTTGAAGCGGCAAACCGTTCAGAAGAATCAACCGCAACAGACAGTGATTAAATATTTTATTAAACGCATTAATTTCAAAGTTCAATGAAGCCTAAATTACTAATCGGAGTTATTTCAATTGTTGTCTTTACATCTCTGCTGATGTACAATTTCGGCAACAGTATCAGCACGTATGTAAATTTTGAACAGGCTGAAAGCCGTACAAACTCACACGTGGTTGGTAAATGGGACAAGACCGGCGACTACGGATTTTCCCGCGAAACCATGCAGTTTTCATTTCATATGGAAGATGAAGACGGAAATGTTCGCCGTGTAATTTATCCGCGGCCAAAACCGAATAACTTTGAACAGGCCACTCAGCTTGTGGTTATCGGGGAGATGCGAAACAATGTGTTTTACGCCAACGAAATGCTCATGAAGTGTCCGTCCAAATACAACGAAAACCCGGATTTTGAACCTGCAGAAACAGCCGGAATGTAAATCCATTCTATTAACATTGGGCACTTTAAACCACCTGATTCAACTATCTGACACGATTCATCTATGATTGCACAAATCGGTAATCTCTTCTTAAGCGGTGCGTTTGCCGTTTCATTTGCCGGACTTATTCTTTACGCTCTTTCTTCCATCAAGGAGGAGAAAAAATTTGAGACCTACGCCAACTGGCTGTGGATGGCAAAAGGACTTTTTGTTCTCATATCCTCGGGTGCATTGATCTACCTGATTATGACTCATCAGTTTCAGTACTACTACGTCTGGAACTACACAAGCCTCGATCTGGAGACCCAGTATCTCTTTTCAGCCTTTTACGGCGGACAGGAGGGAAGTTTTATGCTTTGGATATTGTGCGGATTTCTGGTTGGAGCGGGCCTGATCCGCTGGACCCGAAAGCCGTATCGCGCACCCGTCATGTTTGTGATGATGCTGACGCAGCTATTTCTTCTTTCGATGGTTGTAGGCTGGGATTTTGGATTTACAAAAATCGGTGCATCACCTTTCCGAACCATTGCTCAGGAGATGCCGAATGCTCCGTTTATTCAGGCCAACCCCGATTTTGTACCGGCTGACGGTTCCGGTTTGAACGACCTGCTGAAAAGTCCCTGGATGATGATTCACCCGCCGATCATTTTTGTGGGTTTTGCCATGATGACGGTTCCGTTTGCGTTTGCCATCGCTTCACTTTGGACAAAAACCTATCACGAGTGGATTCGTCCGGCACTGCCGTGGACACTGGCAGCAAACGTTTCTCTCTTGACCGCCATATTTCTCGGCGGATACTGGGCGTATGAAACGCTATCGTTTGGCGGTTACTGGGCATGGGATCCGGTTGAAAATGCATCGCTTGTTCCCTGGCTGATTGGTACTGCGGGGATCCACGCAATGATCATTCAGCGAAAAAGCTTACGTGCTCATAAAGCCTCCCTATTTTTTGCGATTCTGGCATATGTCGCCGTCATTTATCAAACCTTTTTGACGAGATCCGGTGTGCTTGCCGAGCAGTCGGTTCACAGTTTTGTGGATTTGGGCCTTTATGGTCAGCTGCTGCTCTTTATTCTCGTGATCGCCATCATGGGAATCGGGTTCTATCTCTACCGCTACCGGGAGATTCCATCCGTTGATAAAGAGTCAGAATTTCTGAGTAAGGAGTTCATGACCTTTACCGGTGCGATTCTGCTCTTTATTCTGGGATTTGTGATCATTATCGGGACCAGTTCCCCGATTCTTGGCCGACTCTTTGTTGATAATCCCACACCTCCAGAAATTCAGTTTTACAATAACTGGAGCATGCCAATCGTGATTATCATGGCATTTGCAACGGTGATCGGACAGTATCTCTTCTGGCAGAAACACACGTGGGAGAGTCTGGCAGGTAAGATGATTATGCCGCTTATTCTGACATCCATTTTTACGGTAGTTTCGATAGTATTTGGTGAGGTTCGCAATCTCTACTATATGATTTACATTTTTGCCGGATGGTTTGCGGTTATTGGAAACGGTGCGGTACTGTTTGAACTAATCCTGAAAAGTCCGAAAGTGATTGGCGGTACTATAACCCATATCGGATTTGGTGCGCTGCTGCTAGGAATTATTGCTTCATCCGTTTATACAGAACCGCTGCTCGACCAACGGACAGCAGATTACAACTCACGGATTGTGGCAGGCGATGTTTTTGATGAAGAGGGCTTTCCGATCACGCAGCCTGTCGAAATGTTTGAACTTGAGATCAACAGGCCGAAGCTGGTCAATGAAAAATATATGGTGACTTACGAGGGGTTTGATGTGTCCGACTCACCACGTCCGGGTCAACAAACATACAGAATCAAGTTTGAACCGATAGATGGTGGCGATCCCTATTACATGAACCCGGTTGTTTATCCGATGATGACCTCATCTTCTATGGATAATATCGATTGGTCGGTTGATCCACACGTGCGAACGGGATGGTTCAGTGATATCTACCTCTATGTAGCCGGCAGTAAATATGTTGCAAGCCGGAATGAAGAGCTTGATCAGGAACGTCGATTGCAGCAAATGGCACAAACCGGTGGTGAATCAGAAGAGCCGATCGAGGATACACAGAAGATTGAAATTCAGGAAGGAGAGACGATTGATGCCGGACCGTTTTCATTTACCTTTATGCAGTTTACACCCGCAAGTGAGGAGAGTCTGCCCGAGAATACGCAGATTGGTGTGAGGGCGCAGGTTCGGGTTGAACACACGCCGTCGGGTAACGCCTATGACGTGGAGCCGCTATTTGCCGTCTACACTGAAGATGGCCGAAGCTATACCTATTCACCTCCACTGAAAATAGACCGGTGGGAGATGGACGTCTTTTTCAGCAGTATTTACCCGGAAACCGATACGATAGAGCTTACAGTAGAAGGACTGGATGAAGAGTTTGAAGAGGATTGGGTACTGGTTGTGGCAGAGAAAAAACCGTATGTATCCATTGTTTGGCTGGGCACGTTTTTGCTCATGGCCGGATTTTCCATTTCGATTCTAAGACACTGGGAAAGAGAGAAGAAGATGAAGTAGGGGTGTTTTCCAGTCTCCTCTTGAGAGGAGACAGAATATTGATCCCGACCGCCGGTGGGATCAATATTCAGAGGTGTGTTAACGCTGAGCTTGGATTGAACCTCTAAGATTCGAATAATTTCTCCTTTGTTTTACCTAGAAACACACCCCTCGTACGGTGAGTAATGCTTACGCGATCTCACCTTTACATTTCCCCTCTCAAGAGTGGAGGTTTAGAAACATCTCTTCTGTGAGAGTAGACAGAACCCGAAGTGCTCAACGAAATATTCAGAGGTGTGTTTTTGCTGACCTTGGATTGAACCTCTAAGATTCGAATAATTTTCCTTTGTTTTATCTAGAAACACACCCCTCAATCCCCTCTCAAGAGGGGAAGCCTGGAAGCATGAGGCCTGCAACCAACGACCTGAACCTCAATCCAACAACAAAATCTTTCCATCTGCACTGCCTGTGGGTGTGTTTACCCGGTAAAAATAGGTGCCGTTTGCAACAAACCGGCCGTTGTCTGTCTGACCGTCCCAGGTGGCTTCGTAGCTTCCCTGACCGGAGGTTGAAACCTCAATCGTCTTGACGTGATTCATTCCAAAATCATAGATTTGAATTGTGGCCGGTCCGGGTGCAGTTGACTCAAACTTGATACGTACAACACCGTGTTGAGTCGGAGAGAAGGGATTCGGGTAGGCGTAGGTATCGGTATTGGGCGCATCCGGTTGATAGATATTTCCTCCCTGAAGAGGCAGGTCCACCCGCAGGATACTCCAGCTCTCACCGCCATCGGAGGTATAGGCCGCCCCGTCACTAGTGCCAACCCACAGGCTATGGTCGGTGGATGATACTGCATAATAACGACGCATCTTCTTTTATGAAAGTATTTGGGCTAGAGATTTGATTCTGCTTTGTCCATGACGCGCCATTGTCATCAGAGATGTATAGTCCGTCATCTGCCGCTGCGAATATCTTGTCATCCCAAAATCCGATATCGTTTACCCGAACTCCAATGAGTGTCTGCTGAAAAGTCTCACCCAGATCATCGGTATAGACCACACCGTTGGAATCCCGGTTTTGCGGATCTGTCATCCAATTGGTCATCCACACACGGTCGTTACTTGGCTGTTGACGAATGGATACAACCCAATTTGCAAGGAGTCCATCATTGGGATTATCCGGATCAAAAGTAAACCGTCTCCACTCAACTTCACTCTGCGGTGCAGTTAGTGCATTCGGTGAGATGTTGACACCTCCGGCGGTCCCGACCCAAACATTTTGATCACGGTCGATCATCAGCCCAAACCCAAGCAAATTGTTATCAAAGCGGGGATCGTATCGGTTTACGACGGTTCCATCTGAAGTTTGAGAAACCCACTCGATATTTTCCATATCGGGACGAATCTCACTCATGGTTGAGGGGGGGAGAAACAGGCGCTCCCATGTTGCGCCGTTATCCGGGCTTCTCAGCAGTCCCGACGCCCAGTTTACAGAGAGAAGAGTTTGATCATAAAAATCGACTTCAAATGGAGGAGAGAGCTGCGGGACGGTAATTCGCGTCCGGATATAGGTTTGATTTCCGTATTGAAACTCCAAATCGCAGGGCGGACCTATGTCATCTCCTGTGCAGTCGGCCGGCGGACGTTCATCCAAAGGAAAGGGGATGAACTCCCAGGTTTTACCGGAGTTGTTCGAATAGATAATATCCCATAGCTGTTTGAGCGGATTCATCTCCAATGGTTGAGGTATATCCAAGTCCGGCTAAAATTTGATTACCGCTTGTTTGGAGAGAAAAAACACGACCGCGTCCGGCAAAAACACTATCGGCTGATTCCGGTACGTAGATATCACCCGTCAGTTCGGAGAACGCATTCAGTCCGGGGCCCATCCAGATCAGATCGCCGGCTCCTTCTAGGGATGTTATAGAGTTTTGGGAGATAGATCGAAATCGGTCCTGAATGGGATCAAGATTGAGATCCTGTGATACAGTTTTCACAGGTAAACCGATCCATATCAACATAAAAAGGACAGATCCAGCAAGAAATGAAGAAGCTGATATTTGGGCATTGAATTTTGACATGGTGATAATGTAAACAACTATCGGGTTTTGTGTGAAGTGGAATGTG
>NZ_JAXHMF010000005.1:0-1213551 GCF_034521535.1 Rhodohalobacter sp.
ATCGCATTCGGGATAAAACGGGTACCCGACCTGATTCAGGGCCCAATTTGAATAAATCGGTGGTATTTGTGTTCTGGAAAAATGACCGGGCACAGATCTATCTGGATACTTCCGGTGAATCTATTTCTCGCCGTGGATACCGAACCGAAACCAGCGCCGCTCCCATGCAGGAAACGCTGGCAGCCGCCCATCATCTTAGCCAGCAAATGGAAACCCGGACAGCACTTCGTGAATCCGATGTGCGGCAACCGGCACCATCGCTATTGAAGCCGCCCTTCAGGCCTTGAATAAAGCGCCCGGATTATTACGTCCCAATTATGGCATCAAGCATATTCTTGGTTTTGATGAAGAGCGCTGGGATGATCTTACGTGCTGATCTGAAGAAATAAGACAGAACAAAGATTTTGAAGGTCGCATTATAGCCACCGATTATGACATCAGAGCCATTCAAGCTACCCGCAAAAATGCACGGACGGCCGGGGTTGAACATCTTATAGAGACGAAAAAATGTGATTTCAGTGAGACCGAAATTCCCAATGATAACACCGGCGTGATCATGCTTGAATCCGCCTTATGGTGATCGTATTGGGAATGAAAAGGATCTGGAGTCTACCTACGAAGGCATTGGCGATTTCTTTAAGCAGGAAGCTACCGGCTGGTGGGGCTATGTGTTTACCGGGAATTTTGATCTGGCTAAAAAAATCGGACTCAGAACCAATCAGCGCATCGAATTCTATAATTCTACCATTGATGCACGGTTGCTGGAATATGAGCTTTATTGATCACAGATTTGTCGACTGATTTGGATCTGATCACAACCTGATTGATTGATAATGCATAGGCATTTATCTGTGAAATCCGCCGGATCCGTGATACATCTGTGATTCTGTTCTTCTCCTCTATCCACTTACTCATAAATTTCGTACTTGCTGCGGTATGATGTTGCAGCATCGCTCCCATAAAATTATTCTGGCGGTGGGATATCCAGGTTATTCCGCTAACTTGTTCTATTCTTATTGATCAACTTCTGTCCTAATTCTTCTCTATTGTACAGATGAATTGATGATTGGAATTCCCGATTTCCGAGCTTCCTTCCATTTCGCCTCACTCCTGATATAATTCAACTGCTCGCTTCAGCAAACAGCCTCCGGATCATCTTCTATCCTCCCCGGCCAGGGCAAATCTCCATTCATGGCTTCGGCCCCAATGCTTGTTGTCACCGATGGCGTGCCGCACTGCATGGCTTCAATGAGCTTGCCTTTGAGTCCCGCCCCGAACCTGCAACGGCGCCAATAATACACGAGCTTTCCCAACTACTTCCTTCGCATCTTTCAGCCCGGCCTTTCACCAAAAACCCTTCACTTCGGGATTGTGAAGCTGCTCTACTTTTTGAGATGGATAAGCTCCGTAAATATGCAGCTCTGCCTTCGGTAATTTCTGCTACTGAATCAAGTGGCCAGATTTCCTCCTTCAAATACAAGACGGCATTCCAGTTCGGCTCATGCCAGGAAGTTACCAATAGATATAAAGTGATTTCTTTTATCAAAAGGCAGCCAATTACTTACGATATTCTCATCCATAGAATATAACATGAATGGAAGGTGTATAAGCAGCGAATCATCCACCCGGAAAACATCGCGAAGCAGCTTCATTTCATAAGAAGAAATAATCAGGGAAAGATCGCACCGCAGAATACTTGCAATCTCTCGTTTTGGCAATCTCATTGTATATATCCGTATATCAGTAACTTCACGATCTCCTTTCAAGGCATCGATATCGTAGCATCGCGAAGACAATGAAGATCTTCTGTATCCAGAATACTCGAAGTGCATGGGGGCATTGCTCGGCTACTCTACAGCCAAACTGTTCCTCGGTCATGTAGCGATCGATACAAAGCACAACATCGGGTTCAAGCTGAGCGGACGAAGTGGTCGAAAGAAACGTCGTCAAGTCCTATGGGTTCTCTCCGGACTTTCTCGAGTTCTTCCAAGGTCGGTTTCATTAGCCTGGTCTTTGAAGCTGCCGAGGCAAAAGTGATATCCCAACCCTCTGCCCGAAAACATTCGATGAGCTGCATCATTCGGGAGCCGGCGGCAGAGGAATTTGGCTTTCGGGCCACACTTTCCCAAGCACTAATCAGTACGTTTACTATTTGTTGGCATTTTCCAATGGTTTTTTTACAAACTACACAAATTCAATCTAAAGCTGGTAATGCATCGACTTTTTGCACTTAAGCGTATTAAGATAGGCCTAAAGGTTTCGGCGATTCTTTGTATTACTTATAAACACAAGTACTTGGGCCACAATGAATAATTTTTGCTGACTGTTCTATTTTATTTCGTTATTTACCAACTTATAGTGTCGAAAATAATTCTCAGGGGATCCTATGTATAAACTTTTAAAGGGGGCTCATGTATGACACGCTCTAAGAACTAGTTATGCTCTTGCTTTTGGGTATGGCACTTGTGCACGCCTCATCTCTACAGATGCCCAAACATCGATCGATTCTACCAAAACCTACCTGGTTGTCAATAAATGTACGGAACCGAGTACATTGGCAAAATCCTCTCATCAGGATGCCACGAGAGGTGATGATTGTAACCCGGAAGTCACTTGGTGAAATTGTTATTCCCAAAGCACGAGAGTACGCGAGATCCGGGAACTTAAGGGATGATGAGATTACCGACCGATGGATGGTATACGGCCCTCAGAAATATTTTCAACCCGATACTTTATCACAACTACAGGAGCTCCACTAAATAAAGGCGACAGCTACATTATCTGGAGCCTTTAATGGGGCCTGATGCTACAATTTGGTGTTGGTGAAAATACTGGCGTTAGGTGTTTTGACTTCCTGGCTCGGCACCCCGCATTATCGGCTCCGCTAAATACAGTATCAGCTCTTGGTGAAAACACCCATCTCGGCTTTGGAACACTTCATTAGGGACCGGCTCCTGGTAGCATTCCCCCGACTATGGTCGGTATTGCCTCCCATGTGCTTCATTTACGATTTGGCGATGCTCAAAAGAACATTAGTTTTTTAGCGGGATACGGAGCAACATGGGGAGCCGATTATTCAGGTGGCAGAGCCTTGTTTTCAGTAGCAGGAATGAGCAAATTAAATGATCGTTTTAGCTTGGTATTCGATTCTTCATTATTTCAGGAACCGGTAATGATGACGGTGGAGCTTTATTAATTCCAGGCATTCGCTTCGAAACAGATCCGGATAAAGCATTCCAACTTGGGTTTGCTGGTGTAGCTGCGGGGGGAGAACTACGTTCCAGTTCCATTGCCGATGCTTCAATGGTTTAGAAAATTCTAAATTAATCACGTTTACGCGTATACCGATTAGCAACGCATTAGCCCCATAAACCAATTAGATTCCCGCCTGCGCGGGAATGACCCTAAGTAGTTTGGGAGGTTGAAACAACCAATACGTAAACAAATTATCCAATGCGCTCGTCATTCTCCGTGAAGACGGAGATCTAATAAAATGTATTGCTAACTAAATAGTAATAAGACGTTGTAGTTTAACATATATATAACCGGTAAACGCATTACGTTTATTATTTCTTTCGGATAATCGTAATTCCGTCTCTTACAGGTAATAGAACTTGTTCTACTCTATCGTCATCTGCTATGGCCTTGTTGAATGCATCCAAGGCCATCGCTTTTTCTTCCTGGGGTTCTAAAATGGTGCCATCCCACAAAACATTATCCACCACCAGCAATCCTCCGGAGGCTAATTTACCAAGCGAATTTTTATAGTACTCAGCGTAGCTCAATTTATCGGCATCCAGGAAAATCAGATCAAATACTCCGGCCAACTTCGGCACTTCCTCTCTTGCATCCCCTTTTATCAGGATTATCTTCTGATCTTTATCAAAGCTGCGAAAATGATTCTCAGCCAATTCCTGATACAGAATATTCATCTCAATGGTGGTCAGCTCTCCGCCCTCTGGCAGTGCCTCGGCCATCATCAAGGCTGAGTAGCCGGTAAAAGTCCCGATCTCCAGAACCCGCCGTGCCCCGCTTATCTTGATGAGCATTTTTAGCAACTGGCCCACCATATTTCCGCTTAACATGTCGATGTACTCTAACTGCTCATCAGATGATTCCACGAGCTTTTTAACATCCTCAGACTCACTCGTTGTCATTCGCAGAGCATACTCTTCAATATCAGGATCCGTAATTTGAACGATAGGTTTTCCTCTGTGCTTTTTCATAGATTCAAAGATAAGGGTCAACCTCCTATTTTCTCCACCAAAAATCGAACCATTGCATTTTATTCCTGCCAACGAATCCCGCTTTTTTACCTGGTTTTTTGAACGATATACCGAATGGTCACTAAAACGACGATTTAAACAGATCTGGGTGAAACAAGAATACACCCCGAAATCAGATTCTAAAACCGTGTATTTCATGAATCACAACATGTGGTGGGACGGACTCATCCCCTTGTACCTGAACCGACATTTCTTCCACCAAAATGCCCGCGCCCTGATGGAGGACAAACAAATGTGGCAGTATTCATTCTTCAGTAAGATCGGTGCTTTTTCCATTAACCTGGAAGACCCAAGATCGGCATTGCGGTCTCTTCGATATGCGGTTGAATCTATGAAGCGAGATCACTCCTGCCTGTTCATTTATCCGGAGGGAACCATCACCCCGGCCTTCAGAAAAAAAGCCGGAATTCAAACAAGGATTGGCATGGCTATATCAGCAGCTTGGGAGTGATGTAGATTTTGTTCCGGTTGGATATTTACGCTCATTTCATCAGAAGCAGTAAACCCGAGCTTCATTTGGCTATAGGAAAATCAGTTAATCATAATAAATCATTAAGCAAGAATGAATTAACTGAATTATTTGAGAAGGATATAGAGCGAATTTTATCAGACTTGAGAGAGAAATCCGGATTCAGTGATGATGAATTTACTCCCCGATTTTAAACTAAGATCCTAGCTTACCACGTCCAGGGATACATTAAGGGCGATTTCTGAACCCAATGTGGCTCTTGCTCCATGTACCTCAACCGCATATGGACCAATGGCCAGAACAACTCGTTATAGATATTTTTGGGATATATATATTCTGAAATCCCTTGAGCACCATATACTTGATCGTTATACCTTAAAATTGAATCACCTACAAATCGCTGATAAAAAGGGCCGTCGTCAATCTTATTTCTATATTGAATATTTACAGCATGTTGATTTGATTTTAACTCAATTTTCCGGGCTGATTTCAACCCAAACATATTTCTTCCAAATATCAGACAATTCCGCTTCTGTGAAATACTCTAACACCAACTTATTTTCCCGATCTATGAGCCATGCCTCCATCTGCTCCTGATTCATGCTTTTGCATCAGATAATAAACCAGCGTAAACTCCTCAAAATGATAGCGCCCCCAGTACCAATCTCTGAAGCTCTCCTTCATGGGCTCTTGCCCAATATTATGGTCATGATATCCAATTCCTGAAAACGTAATATCCTGTTCCACCTTCTTCCCTCTCACTGCAAGATCAACCTCCCAGTCCATCTGTGGCAAAAGAAGATTCCAGGAATGACGATCAGTGCTCTCGGAGTTGATCAACCTGGGATTCGTCCAGCTACCCTTCCCCTTCAATGTCCCCTTTAATACTATGCCCGGATGCCAGTTCCTGATCCAGCTGAATATTAACCAGCAACTTGTTTTTCTTTTGGTCGGTAGTTGAACAAATCTTCCCCGACCTTAAGCTCCATTTCCTGCTCATCCCACCGAAAATCGGATTCTTCAAACTCCAGAAAACTATAATATACCGGTTCTGAATTGTGGTAAATGGAAACACTAATGGCAGGATGAATCTTGTCAACAATACCATCAGACAATTCTTTTATATAATTGGTAGAAAATGGATTAGATCTGATAGAAAATGATCACAAAATGGAAATCCCTGTCTTTGCTTTGACCGTCAAAATACCACCATTCATACCCTCCATCCGATAAATGTTTTGAAGGGGAACTGTGTTGAAAATCTGTTGTTATATTCATGAAAAATGATTTAAGCCTTTTGGTAGGCAACGCCTAACGCATTCTGTATTCGTTCAATGGATCTATTACTTTATATAGCCGGCTCATACATTGCATTTACCCTTTTTGTGTTCATCCGTAATTGGTTTGAATTTCGATCATTAAGGCATCAGAAACCAATGGAAGATATCCCCGAGAAAGCGCCATTGGTAAGTATCTGCATCCCCGCCCGTAATGAGGAATCCGTTATTGAACGCTGTGTTACCTCTGCCCTCAAACAATCGTACCCCAATTTTGAAGTGTTGGTTTTGGATGATAATTCCACCGACAGAACTACCGAAAATACTTAAAGATCTGTCAGAAATCATTCACAATGTACATACCATTTCAGGTAAAGAAAAACCTGCTGACTGGTTGGGAAAACCTTGGGCCTGTCATCAGTTAAGTGAACATGCCAAAGGTGAATTCCTAGTTTTTATAGATGCTGATGTCTGGCTTGAAGAGGATGCTATTTCGAAGGCTGTCAGTAGTTTAAGGGATTCAGATACTATAACTGTTTGGCCTAAACAACGTGTTGTTACGTTCTGGGAAAAAATGATCATTCCAATGATATACCTTGGTCTTATACACTTTACTGCCGGCCAAATATGTAGAGAAAAATCCCCTTTGGCTACCTAGATCTATGCGCCAGAAATTTGCCCCGGCTTTTGCTGCTGCTTGTGGTCAGTTCATAGCGTTCAATCGTGATGCCTATGACAAGATCGGGGGACACACTTCGGTCCGGCAAGAAATTGTGGAGGATGTAGAACTGGCCCGGCAAGATAAAACGAAACGGGCTAAGCATCACTATGTACGACGGAGTGGATACGACGTAAACTGCCGGATGTATCAAAGTCACCATGAACTTTTTGAAGGGCTTCGGAAGAATTTCTTTGTCGGCTTTGGGCGTAATCTCCCCCTCTTTCTATTTATGGCCGCCATGCAGATTATTGTTTTTGTGATCCCATTTGTGGCACTTGGCTTCGGCTCACCCCAACAAAAAATGATAGCCGGAATTTTGATCGCCATTTTTTTGATGCAGCGCTGGCTGTTGGATCTCAGGTTTAAATGGAATCCTTTGATCAGCCTGCTTCAGCCTATTACCATTCTTTTGGTATGAAGTGCTTGGCATTCGCTGTTTATGGGATCATTATACCGGCAAAAAAGCCACCTGGAAAGGTCGTGACGTGTGAGTAAAATTCATTTCCCATTTACTATTATTTGTTTTCTTTTCTGCGGATTGATAGACATATTTACGTAATGAAAGCATTGATCGAAAAATACCTGAAATATCTGTCTGTAGAACGCAATGCTTCTAAACATACCATCACGTCTTATCAAAACGACCTTGAGTCATTTCTAACATTTACGGCCGAAACGGAACAGGAATCTGCGGAAGATATAGATGTCACCTGCATCACACGATTGACTATCCGCCTGTGGCTGGGAGAGCTTTCGGAACAGGGCTTGGCTAAAAGTTCTATCGCACGAAAAGTTGCTGCGCTTCGTTCTTTTTTTAAGTACTGCTTTAAAAGAGGATACATCGACAAAAACCCGGCACATTTATTAGTGGTTCCCAAAGACAGATCAATCACTCCCAAAAACGGCAACAAAAGAAGATATTGAACGCATGATGGATGCGGTGGACATCGATACAGCTCGTGGTTTACAAAACAGGGCCATCCTTGAGTTATTTTATGGAACGGGAATGCGACTGAGTGAATTAACAGGATTTAAACATAACAGATATTGATCTTGAACAGAATCAGGTAAGCGTGCAAGGAAAAGGCAATAAACAACGAATTATTCCATTGGGAAAAACAGTTGTATCGTATTTTGAAAGACTTCATGGCAAAAAGAACAGAACTTATATGGAGACCGAACCGACCGCGATGCCAAGCAGTCTCTTTTCCTGGCTGCAAGCGGACAGCGGATTTATGACAAGGCTGTTCAGCTATATGGTGGAAAAATATTTAAAGAAAACAAGTGAAGTCACCCAAAAAAGTCCGCATGTGCTTACGGCATAGTTTTGCGACACATATGTTAGATAATGGAGCCGACATCCGAGTGATCAAAGAATTCTTGGGGCATGCCAACCTTGCGGCAACGCAGGTTTATACACATACCAGCATCGAGAGACTGAAAAATGTGTATGAGCAAGCCCATCCAAGAGCAAAAACATAATAAATCAATCATTAAATAAACCCTAACTAATAAGGAGTATCATAATGAAAACTACATTCACAGCACGCCATTTTGAAGCAAGCGCAGACCTCCAACAATATTGCAGAGACAGTGTGGAGAAACTGGAACAATTTTATGACCGCATAGTAATGTGTGATATCATTTTAGAACCCACCCCCGATGACGATGCTCCACAACAGGCAGAACTGATTGTTAAAGTGCCCCGCAAAGTACTTACCGTAAAAGAAAAGGGTACTTCATACGAGCAGGCCATACATAATGCTATTGATATTATTAGCCGGCAGCTCAAGCGTTATAAAGAAAAAATGCACGCAACCAACTAATTAATCTATAATATAAACGAATGCCATTTTCGCCTCAGGAGCCAATCCCAAGAAAAGAAAAGATCACCGTTGCCTATTTGGTTGAAAAACTAAGGGAACGTGTGAATATCAAAATTGAATCGTGTGTGGCCCAAAACTGCAGTGGCGACCGCTATGTAGTTGAAGCCGACTTACACCGTCCGGGATTGGCCCTTGCAGGCTATATCGAACTTTTCACCCATCAGCGTATACAGATTATTGGGAATACGGAAACCCAGTTTCTGGAACATATGGGAGAAGATAAACAGAAAGAAGCCTTCCGAAACATCACACAGTTTGATCTACCGGTCATCTTTTTGACCGATAGCAATGAACTGCCAGATTATTTGCTTGAAATATGCGAAAAAAGCGGGTATCCCCGTTTACTCCATCCCGCTGGAGACCACCGCGGTTTATGTACATACTGCGGGATTTTATGGAAGACCAATTTGCCATACAAACCATGGTTCATGGCTCTATGGTGGATGTATATGGAATTGGAATTTTGGTAGCCGGTAAATCAGGAATTGGCAAAAGTGAAGTGGCCCTAGATCTTAGTAGAACGCGGCCACCGCCTGGTAGCTGATGATGTGGTCATGCTCACCAAAAAGAACAATGTGTTGATGTCATCAGCTACTGAAATGAGTAAGCATTTTATGGAAATTCGGGGATCTCGGTATTGTGGATGTGATGTCCATGTTTGGAATTCGGGCTATCCGCTATCAAAAACGAATTGGAAGTAGTCCTTGAACTTACATTTATGGGATGAAACACGAGATGTAGAACGTACAGGGCTGAATAACGATTCGGTAAATATTCTAGAGCTAGATATTCCTCTCATTCACTTACCCATCACCCCTGGAAAAAACATTACCGTAATTGCCGAAGTAATTGCCATGAATTACCTGCTTAAACATTATGGGTACGATCCCGCTAAAGCCTTTCAGGAGCGGATAAAATCGAGCATTGGGGAGAAGACAAAAGGACGAGAAATGACACCCAGGCGAGCCATTGAATATTTTGAAGGTGATATGGAATAATTTGTAACATTAGAGTTTGGCACTCACTCTTTGAATGTGAAGCTCAGCTTCCTATCTTTAACAAGTTTTCGAATCAAGGTTAGTATATGTCTATAAAGAATCATTACTACTACGACGAATCAAATTGCGATTTTGTACCTATTGAAGTATAATCGCATTGAGCAAGTTGTATATAACTTATCTATCTGGATTTTATCCGGAGTTGTACTTAACCGGTATCGGCATCATTCTGCTTTCCACTTATATAGGAACTCCTGCTGAACTTGCTCTTAAAGCTGAAAATGAAGTGCTCTCAGCTCAGCTTGAAGAAACTCAAAGCTGCTCTTGTTCAGCTTAGATACTCAGATCAACGAAATTGCCCAGAAAGACAATGAACTCTACCGCTCTGTGCTTGGGATGGAGAAGCTATCGTATGAAGAACGTCAGGCCGGTATTGGCGGTACTGATCCTTACAGAGAATTTGATGTGTACAGTGAATCCACTTCTGAGCTGTTGAAATGGACGGCTTCTAAGATCGATAACCTGGAACGGAAGATCGGAATTCAAAAACTGAGTTTTGAGGAGATCAAGCAGCAGTATAATAACAACAAAGAGCGGATGAGCCATATACCCGCAATTAAACCAACAGCAGGTATTTTGTTGAGTGGTTTTGGTATGCGGAACCATCCTATTCTCGGCTATCCACGTCCTCATAACGGATTGGATTTTCGTGCTGATGTTGGAGATGAAGTTCTTTCGACCGGAAATGGCCGTTGTAAAATTTGCCGGACGTAAGAGCACGCTCGGTCTGGTTGTTATCTTGGATCATGGCCATGGCTATGAAACCATGTATGCTCACCTCTCAGGATTTGCAAAAGGCATTAAAAGAGGAACTCGAGTTACCCGGGGCCAGCAAATTGCTATGGCTGGAGATTCAGGCCTTTCGGAAGGACCTCACCTTCATTATGAAGTTCACTATAAAGGTCAGCCGGTGGATCCACTTTATTATCTCTTCGCAAATACTTCACCAGAAGAATATGCGCTCTTCAAAGAGATATCGGAAACGAACCAAAACGCCCTCGACTAAGAATTGCAAGCCACCTGCTTTGGTGGCTTTTTTTATGGAATCAATTCGGGCTTTTCCCTTACTTTAGGAGCACCTAAGATCAACCAAACCCCTGTTCCATGAAATACCTGCTATCCTCCATTATTGCATTCTTGTTTTTATGGAATGCTCCTATCCAATCCCAATCTGTTCTTTCCCAGGAACATCGAGAAAATGCCCAAAAACTCATCGATACGGCCATGGAAAGTAACCTGGCCTGGGAACGGCTTACCTACATGGCCGACACGTATGGACCACGATTTCCGGGAACAGAAAACCTGGAGCAGTCTATCGACTGGATCGTGGAAACAATGGAGAATGATGGTTTTGACCGCGTTTGGACGCAACCTGTTATGGTGCCAAACTGGAAACGTAACGGGGAATCGGCAACCCTCCTTTCACCCCGAACAAAAGACTTGCCCATGCTTGGTTTGGGCGGCAGTATTGGAACCGCTGAGGGTGGAATAACGGCAGAAGTGATCGTGGTGCAAAACTTCGAGGAACTTGAAAAGGTGAGCGATCAGGTGGAGGGAAAGATCGTGCTGTTTAACGCAGAATTCACCTCATATGGACGTACCGTTCAGTACAGGACCAATGGCGCTATTGAAGCGGCCAGGCACGGAGCAGTGGCAAGTTTGATACGCTCGGTTACGCCCTACTCCATGCAAACCCCACACACCGGCGTGATGTATTATGATGAGGAAGTAAAAAAGATTCCGCACGCTGCCATTACCATCGAAGATGCGATGTTGATACAGCGACTTTACGACCGTGGAGAACCTATTGAAATTCGCCTTAAAATGGACGCTGAAACGTTACCGGATGCTGAATCCCGAAATATTATAGCTGAGATTGAAGGAACTGATTTCCCTGATGAGATCATTGTGCTGGGTGGACATATTGACTCCTGGGATGTAGGCGAAGGCGTGATGGATGATGGCGGAGGCAGATGCAGCCTGGGAAGCGGTGCGACTTATGAATGAGTTGGGCATCAAACCCAAACGAACAATTCGGGTGGTGCTGTGGACGAGCGAAGAAGTTGGCATACAGGGCGGTAACGAATATCACCGCTGGGTGAAAGAAGAAGAGCGATCTCTGGAGAATCACGTGCTGGCCATGGAGTCGGATGCCGGAGTATTTGATCCGGTTGGATTTGGATTCTCGGGGAGTGAAGAAGCCTACGAAATACTTTCAGAGATAGGAACGCTGCTTCACCCCATTGAATCCGGAGAAGTCACAAAAGGTGGCGGAGGAGCTGATATTGGTCCCCTGATGCGTGAGATGAGTGCCCGGCATGGGATTGGTTGTAGACGGCTCCCGATATTTCTGGTACCATCACACCGCCGCTGATACTATGGACAAACTGGATAAAGAAGATTTCAACGAATGCGTGGCAACTATGGCTGTTTTCGCCTACGCTGTTGCGGATCTGGAAGAACGCCTGCCAGATGAAATAGGATGGCAGCTAGATTCCTTAAAACCTAAGTTCATTTATTGAATTGGTCATATGGTAGAGCCTGTGGTCATTTCACGGCGAATGCGTTGCGGCAGGCAGGCCTGAAGTCTATTGTTTTCTGGGCGTCATCGCGTTGCATGGCAAGCTATTAGATTCACGTCTGCGACGGGAATGACCTATATAAGCTTTTTGAGTTATCTTCAGACTGCGTTTTATAATCAAACTCATGTTTCAAGAAAAGCTTTCTCGAGTTCCTCTCCGGCACGGATGGACTGACGCAACCACTTCAGCTTCAAATCTTGCATTTCTTCGTTATTGAGCGTCCAGGGAATTTCCGAAGATCGCAGCCGGCGTGTGAGGTTATACAAACACACAGCCGCACTTACCGAGATATTGAAACTCTCACTAAATCCATACATGGGAATCTTCATGAATCCATCGGCCAACTCCATAGCCCGGTCGCTGATACCATCAATCTCTGAACCGAAAACCAATGCTGTTTTCCCTGAAATATCGAGATCATTAAGGCTGGTATCATTTTTATGTGGAGTTGTAGCAATAATTTTATATCCCTGATCTTTCAACCTGTTGAAGCAGAGCTCCGTATTGTCCACGTTGGGTTGATTGTAACGATGAATAGTCAGCCACTGATCGGCCCCTATTGTCACCTGACTAGAGGCTTCAAATTCATTTTTATTTTCGATGATATGCACATCCTGAATCCCAAATCCATCACAACTTCGAAGAACAGCGCTGGCGTTATGAGGCTGGTAAATATCTTCCACTACTACGGTGAGATGACGGGTTCGCTTATGTACGATTTCCTGAATTCTCTCCCATCGCGATTCCGTGGAAAATTCCCGCAGATACGTTATCAGATCTTGTTTTTTTTGTGAGTCCATAGAATAAAAAAAAGCCTCGCACAACTTAGTGATGTACGAGGCTTAAAAGTTGTATTACATTTCTAATTTATTCACAACGAAATAAAAATCCTTTTTTGCGGATGGTCTCAACATAATCTACATCCGTATGCTCCCGGATCTTTTTACGCAGATAACTGATATACACGTTGATGTAATTTGTTTGCGTATCAAAATGAATGTCCCATACTTTCTCTGCTAATTCTTCCTGAGAGATCACTCTGTTTCTATTCTTCATAAAATAAACCAACAGGTTAAACTCATTATTGGTTAGCGAGGTCTTCTCACCATTTACCGTAACTTCTCGTTTCAGCATATCTACTTTCAACTCTCCGCAAACCAACTGCTGATCGCCCGAAGATTCTGAACGTCGCTTAATAGCGTCCATCCGTGCAATAAGTTCTTCGGTATTAAAGGGCTTGGTGAGATAATCATCGGCTCCTACTTTAAGGCATTTCACCTTTACATCTGTTTCCTGCTCACCGGACAAAATAAGAACGGGAGTGGTCACATTTTTGCCACGTATATTCTTACAAACTTCGTAGCCATCGCCGTCTGGTAAACCGAGATCCAGGATGATCATATCGTAATCATCTTTTATTGCGGTGGATTCTCCATCGGTAGCATTGTCAGCGGTTGAAACACTATTGCCATTATGCTCCAAAACAGCCTTCACAAGGGTGCGAACGGAAGGATCATCTTCAATAACAAGTATATTCATCTTCTATGCCAGTTTAATAGTAGCTCTTTTTTTACGGGATCGAAATGATTTCGAACTGCATTGCAAATCAGGTATTAAAATAACCTAACAAACATTAGAGTCAAAAGTATAACTTAATTTTTCAGGATTCAACATAACCCATGTCAAACAACCATTTTTTAGCTTCTGCTAAATAAGGTTCGGTAAGTTTATGTTTTGCATTTAGCAGCTTAAAAGTTGCATTGAAACCTTCTGCCTTCAACAATTCTATACATCTCTTTTTGTGGTTCGGGATACACGCTTGTATCCGCATCTACCATGCAATGCCAAAATATTGATATGATCAGCTTTTTCCCTTTTTCCATCAAACACTTCGGTTTTTATGCGCCCACCTGCCACTATCAAATCTTGAACATACGAAGGACGTGAAAGTGCAAAATATCCTCCCAGGTAGCCTCCCATCGAATATCCAAATACACAAAGCCGGCTGTAGCTGATATCTGCTTTCAGGTCATCGAGTATGCCTTGTATAAACCCGGAGGCTTTTTCCAGTGAGTGTATAAACTGCTCTTGTCCTCCATCATACAAATACCATGCTCTTCCCCATTTTGAAAGGTCTTTTTTCCGGGTGGTGTCGTAAATGGGATATGGGCCCTGAATAAATAGATGGTATGCATTCAGTTGAAGCAACGGTTCCATTTTCTTTTCAAAATAATCCATGTTTTGATTGAAGCCATGGAGATACAGTATCAGTGGTTTTTCCTCCGATCTCTCTCCCGTTTCAATGAGTCTGAAGGGCACTTCAATCGGATACGTAGCAGTAGATGATCTCAAAACTTCTCGCATAAAAATTTGGTCATTTTAAAATAATGGGCTGGCTGCACTCAATTTCAAAAAGGCCATCTGTCGATGATTGAATCTAATGCCGATCTTTTTTGAGCACCGAATTCACACATAATATCAAAATCGCTATGTATAAAGGGATCCATTTTCCCAAAGAATTCGAGCGAAAGTCCAAATGAAAAAAAATTGACGTTAGCCTTTATCACCCAATAGAAAGCCTCTAAAAAGACCAGCGGTACAAAGAAATTCATAAACCCCAAAACATATGGGTTTTTGTCTTTGGTGAGTTTCTCTTGTACATCAAGTTTGTTGAATTGATCGCTTAAGTCTCGATCAATTTCATTCTCGAACTCTTTCTGATCCAGCTCGGACTCTATGTCATTCTTCTTCCTCATAAAAATATTCGATCATATTGCCATCCGGATCAGAAACAAAGAGGAATCGCCCTTTTTTACGATTTGCAGGTCCGCTCATAATAGTCACCTCTTTTTCGCGGAAGTACTTTGCCAGTTCATCTACTTGCTCGGGTGAGTCTACATAAAACCCAAAATGATCAACGCGGAAATCACGGGAAGTAGGGTCGTAACTGGTTTCAGCTTCAACAATAACAAGGGTGTCTTTTTCCCCGATCTTGTACACAGCCATACTTTGCCCCATAGTTTTTACCAGCTCGAGGTCTAAGATGTCCCCATAAAATTCTTTGGAAGCATCAATTCGGTTTACACGAATTGTAATGTGGTTTAATCCGGATGGTTTAAAATTCATACCTAAAATTACAATGGTTAACGTTCATTTATTACGGGCACTAACATACAACCGACAAGGGAATTTCCAAATTCAAATTAACAGTTTTATAGGGTATTATTTTAAGGCTTTTTCTGTTTGATCGATATCTGGAAATGGAAAATGCAGCGCCATAATCACCTTTTAAAATCTTGTATTTACGATATTTGCGAAATCTGATCCAAAGGTATATGTAATAGCTACAGAACCATAAAATGAGAAATCTGTAGCCAGTTCTCTTCTCTGTAATAATATATCTTCCAGAGAAGCATCACCGGCAGGCAGGGTCAGTTGATCCTGAATATTTTGATAATTGGCATACAGGCTTAACGACAATCCCTCAATAATCCTCACCGAAATACTTCCAAAACCTCTGTTCTTCTAAGTGTGGCGTCATGGAAATAATGCGCCCCTTCTGCCCCAGCTGAAACTGATCCCCAAGGCTGCTCAATATCTACTGATGCCCTTAACTCGTGGCTGAATAAATTTTGCTGGGTTACACCAAATATAGTTTCTTCAAAATAGTCAGCGAAAGTGTACCCAACCTGATATCGAAAATTGATCGACTTTCGTGTGGCCTCATCATAAGGAAGCAGGCTATATTCAATACCCGGATTCACCTGTACCCTGTTTTTGATATTTCGGTCATTACGCGTTTCGTAATTGGCAAATAAACCGGCCGACCAATGGTCATTGATGCTTTTAATGGCATAAGATTCAATTCCATGCTTTTCAACGGTGCTTTGCACAGATTCTTTTCCCTCTCGCTGTATCTCCACAAAGCTGTAATTTAAATATGGTCTGAAGCGTAGTTTCCATTCCTCGGTCACCCTGTCGGCGAATAAACCCCATCTTGAATTGAAGTTACTTTTGTTAGATTCTAATCTCAGGTTTACGGAACCTAGGTAGGCCTCAAAGACCCAGTAATTCCAGGGATCATCAACCGATGCTGATTCTTCGAATTCAAAATCTTCTAAATCCATTGCAACCGTAGTCGCTGCTGCCAATGCTGTTTGCGAGATATAGGGCATAAACGCGGATTCAAGTATCTGGTTTAACTCATCTCTAGTCTCACTCCAGGTATCATTTCTATTTGCCGAATACCCCAGATCAAAACTGATATTATTAAATTTCTTCAGTCCAATAAATGATAGCTCATATTCTGCGCCGCCTCTGCCCAATCTGGTCCGCGTGATGAATACGTGTATATCAGCCTGTTTGGGATCACGGACATAATTCACAAAAGGAATTTCATTTCGGATATGATCATAATCACAAAATGAACAATCTATGAACACATATGGCGCACGATTCAACCTGTGGTTTTGTGCTTATACTATCTGGCAACTGTCTTCTCCATTTGCTGTTGAGCATTCGCTCTATATGGTGTGAAAATGGTCGCTGTTATCATTATCCCGATAATCACTAATGAGGGAAGTTGAAACTTCATATTTAAATTACTAACAGATTATTTTAGCGCTGATTTCAAACTGACATATAAAGTTACTGTTTTAAAAATTGGCTTTCTGTTTTTGAGATAATCTTTTAATAAAATTATACATGCCAGGTTTTTGTATTAATCAAAAGCCTCAGACTTGTTCCCCTACTATCTTTTTGGGGTAAACTGCTTATTTAGTAAATAATGAATCGACTCATGTTTGTTTTTGGGGTGAGGTAGTTTGATATTTGTGGACTTTCAAATTCAATAAAAAATCAGTGTCTACTCTTATATATCGTTGCTACCCCTATTGGAAATCTGAATGATCTCTCACCGCGCGCTGCAGAGGTCCTCAATTCGGTAGATTACATTGCCTGCGAAGACACCCGAAAATCGGGGCATATGCTCCAGCACTTTGGCATCAGTAAACCAACCTTTTCGTTTCATCAACACAATGAACACCGCAAAGTGAGCCATTTGATGAATATTCTGGATGCCAACCAGAACGTGGCTTTGATCAGCGATGCGGGAATGCCAGGTAATCTCAGATCCGGGATTTTTAGCTGTTCGCGCAGCTCAACAAGGCGATCATACCGTAAGCGTAATTCCCGGTTCCCGATGCAGCAACAACGGCTTTAGTGGCAAGCGGACTCCCCTGCGACCGTTACGTATTCGAAGGATTTCTTCCCCACAAAAAAGGGCGTCAAAAACGACTTGGGACAACTCGCTGAAGAAGAACTCACCATTGTGATCTATGAAAGTCCCAACCGGCTGCTAAAACTTCTTGGCGAACTGGAAGAACATTTTGAACCGGAGCGCCTGGCTGCCGTTGCTCGGGAACTCACCAAAAAATTTGAGGAAGTGACACGCGGTACCATAAGCGAGCTGAAAACTGAGTTTGAACAACGAGATTCTATAAAAGGTGAAATTGTAGTCGTGATTTCCGGAAAAGGATATTCTGAATAATTATGAGTAAGTGGTTAGAACATAAATGGGCGGTTTCCATTACCGCCGGTGTATCATTCGGATTCAAGCTTTCCGCCGCATCAATCTAACTTTTTTAAGCTTTCCGGCTTTTATCCTGTTCTTTCATCTTGCGGAAAAAACCGATTCTTACAAGCAGTTGGCGTATTACAGTTATGCCGGTTTTGTCGTCTGGAATTTGATAGGCACCTATTGGCTGATGATGGCAACCGTACCGGCCGGCGTTGCTGCTATCTTAGCCAACAGCGTGTTGATGACAGATTCCCGTGTATGCCTGGCTAAATATTTCTCCGAGAAAAGCAGTTCTCCCATATTAATTTCAGTGTTACAAGCATCGGCCTGGGTGGGCTACGAATTTCTTCATCATCACTGGGATCTTTCATGGACCTGGCTGGCTATTGGCAATGCATGGTCCAACTGGATCGGCATCATTCAATATATTTCGGTAACCGGATTTTTGGGGATCTCATTCTGGGTGGTGTTCACTTCTTCACTCACGTATCAGCTTTTCATTCTTAAAAAAAAGATCCCTGGCATACACCACGTTAGCCAGTATTTCTGCTATTTCCGGCCTGGTCTCTTATTCTGTATAGCACAGACGATGCGGATCTCGACTTCAACAAGATTCTGTACACGTTGCCATCGTTCAGCCCAATCACGATTCATACCAGGATTATGCCGGAATGAGTGGACTTTCTGAAGTGGTAGACAGCCTGATTGTGTTGACGGAACGCACCATCACACCGGAAACTGAGCTCATAATCTGGCCGGAAAATGCCATTGACGGAGCTATTTTTGCTGATTCCCGCACTGCTTTTCGCATTGCTGATTCGACCCGATCCTGGAATATTCCACTTATAACCGGAACCGGACTTTTCAAAACCTATGCGCCGGATACGGATGTGCTTTACCGGGGAATTTATCCGGGAATCTGAATCTGCCCTACAATTATTTTAATGCTGCCCTCTTTTTCAATGCTGACGGTTCCATCTCGGATTATGAAAAAGCCAATTTGGTGCCTGTGGTAGAGCGTCTGCCTTTTGTTGAATTTTTTAACGCCGTGGATGTATTTGGATGGGTTGACTGGGGTCGCATTCAACAGTTTGGAAAAGGCAACAGCCCCGATATGCTGGAAACACCTCAATTTAAAACGCCGGGACTGATTTGCTACGACTCCGTATATCCATCATGGATTCGGGAATTTGTTCGAAATGAGGCCTCCTTTATCACCATTATAACCAACGATGGCTGGTGGGGAAATACCTCCGGACATCATCAACATTTTGCCTATGCCCGCCTCCGTGCCATTGAGTTCGACCGCTGGGTTGCCCGGAGTGCCAACAACGGCATTTCAGGGATCATTGCCCCCAATGGTGAGATCATTCAGCAAAACGGAGTATCTGGGTTCGAACAGGATTTGCCGGTCAGGTTTATAACCGACTCAACCCAAACTTCTTACACCCGTTTTGGAGACTGGCTTCCTATTCTCTGCCTGAGCTTGGTTGTCGGTTTTGGGGCTTTTTTTGCCTCAAGAAAAAATGGTTTACGAGCCCGGTCTGTTATCGGGATTGAATGGCTATCCGGAAATTAAATCTGATCTCGTGATTGGTCCGCGGTGGGAAAGCCGATGACTTCGGAGAAACATTGGTGAAGGTATACTCAAAATTGGAAGTCACCGTTTGCGAGAACCGATACCCAATATTCAGCGAACCGTTGATGCGTGTTTGTCCTGTTACAAAAGGTTCATTGTTGGTCAGTACTGATCAGCTTGAAAGGTCAGATTATCGCTGCTTAACGCTTCATCAATATCCTGATTCAGGTAAAACTTCTCTTGCGTATCATCTGCCACTCCGCCGCTTATAGAAAGATCTACGTTGTTTTTAATTTTCGGGAAAAATGGGATGGTCAGGTTTCGGAAGGTATAATTGATCGTGGTATTCAGTCCCTGTGACGTTCGCTCGGTAACGGTTGAACTTGACAGCGCCAGGCTTGTGGTGCGACTGCGATCCATGCTCGCCTGTGTTCTCGAACTTGATTCCCAGGTAATGTTCAACTGCGCAAGCGGGGAGAAACGCTGCTCTACATTTATGGAAGCCGACGGCTCATACAGGATCCTTATTCTGTATATAGATTGAATGAACCCTCTCCCGGTATTGAACCCAGACCTTGTGAGGTCTTGCAACCCGGTGATGGTGTTCAGGTTCCACCCCAAGCGGTAATTCCCCTGATAAGAATGCGTCAGTGAAGCCGCACTCATCGCATTTCCAATGAACGGGATCAGCTTCTCTACGCCCGACCATGTGACCCGCCAGTTCGGCAGCGGAATGGGCGTATATCCTTTTTCACCCACAGCACGGTTTCCGCCTTCCCAGGTAAGCATAGCGAAAATCATCAGCCAGCGTATTTACTGTTGGTGCAATCGCGCCGTCTCCACTTCCTCCGGCTTCTGTTTCATCGCTAATACTACATCAGCGGATCATCATCCTGACCTGTACAATTTCTATAGTCAGGATGAATATCCCCAAAAGCCGTTTCCAGCTGGCGTTCAAAAAGATCCCCATAACCGGAGCCAAAAGCCCAGAAGTCCGAAGATCCAATATTCCCGCTGAACAGTGCGGTTGAACGTAAATTCCCCATCCGGCGTTAAGGAGATGTTATTGGTAACGCGTTCATCCCATTCGGTTCTCCAGTTCAGGTCAACCGATAAATTTGAGAACAGGCTGAGCTTGGTTCCTACACTAATTTTATCGCTATAGGTATTGTTTTCTTCGGGAATCTCGACCGAAGAGCCGGACGGACTTTGCTGTATCAATTGCGATATCGGGATCTCCTCTGCTATACCAAGCCTATAGCCCATTGGTGGTGAATATTCCGTCCGCCTGGGTCCAAAAAAGCATAGAAGATCTCTGAGTTACACCAAGATAACCGGCCTGATTGGAAGTTTTATTCTGATTGTAGGTGATATCAATATTCTGCATGCTAAAGAGCGCAAGAACTAATTTTCGTCCAATGTATTGTGCATCTTTAAACAGATCAGGACCGGCTTCGTCCCCCTCCTGTGCATTCACATTATTTGAATTCTATAGCACGCTGACTTCCCGACTTTCCTCCTGGTCTGCTTCTTTCATTTCCTCAAAAAGCCAATTCGACCCAACAGATCGCCCACTCCAAAGTTTCAGGGTATGATCAAGCGCGAAGGTGTTTGATACCTCTGCCCCAAGATTTGAACCACTTGGGCCGTTGGTCCAGCCATACCCGCCACTGTATGAAGTTGAATACGTCATCCAGTCAAGTGCCTTCATGTTGTTGAACTTTGGCCTCCAGCTGGCCGTATAGGTTTCCTGATAGTTGGATCGGCGGGCCGAAAGGGTATCTGTTATAATACCTTCAAGGCTGGAAAATGTAGGCCGCAGCTGGTACGAAGTACTGTCTATTTCGCAGAGCCCGTTTTTGGAGTTTGGATACCGCCCGGCTCCGGAAAGGTCGTAATTAGTATTGGTCCGAAATGAAATAGGGATACTTGGAGTGAAATTGTAGTTAAAACCAAAGCTGGATTTATGATTGAAAGTCTGGCTTTGTTGTAAGGGTTGAAGTTGCTCCTCTCCCTCATCACCAATTCTTGGGCGGCGTCTTTTTTCGTTGTAAGAACGGTTTAAGTTGGCCGACGCATTAATAGAAGTAGGCATATAACCGAGCCCAATACTGGATACATCACCCCAAGCACCGGAACATCTTCAGTAAACCCAAAAGGCTGCCATAGCTTCACATTATTGAACGACAGGTTGTACGAAATGGAAGAAGTAAAATTCCAGTCATCCTGGAACTGGGTCTCCGGGTTTTTCAAATTTCCCTGATTATACACGTAGCTCAAGCGTGGTATTATCCATGCGTGTACTGTGCTAGCTTACTTTTTGAATTTTGTTTGAATGTTGGAGACATTCGATCGAGAAATTATCCCTCACTGTCTCAATACTCGTTCAGGCGTTCATCAATAATTGTATTCCTGCTCAGCCTCCGTAAGTTCATCATTATTGTTGGTAGCGCTGATGAATTCCTGCTGGTTCGGGTATCTCCCTGATTTGGAAGGAATTTTGGAGTAGAAATATTTCTTCGGGTTGAAACGCGTCACCGGAAAACTCCATCCAAAACGATTCGGGAATTAGTTTTATGGAGATTTACCGTTGAACTCAGGTCATCACCTAATTCATCAGCCACACTTCGATTTCCCGACCGGGAATCCAAGCCGCCAAAACCGGTGTGTTCTGAGCGAAATTGGTGTTTACAGTGGCAAAATCCGCCAATTTGAAACTTGCCTTGGCATTGGCTTTCCAGCCTTTTTCGTTATCAAAACCGGAGAGACGGAGTTCATTCAGCCAAAATTCTGCAGTCAGGCTTGGGCTCCCGGGTGAGCTTGGATCGGCCGGATCGTATGGATTTCGGATCCCATTCCATATCTCTCCTACACGACCTAAAGAACGGATTTCCCTTAATGGCGACCGTTGCACCTTCTAGCCAGCATGCATCTCCTTCCTGCATGAGCGGTAGTCTCAAACCGCTGGGTTGATGTCCGTAATCCCGCGCTGCTCTGCTGAGTTGCTTGATCTCATTAAAAGCAGCCAATACCACATTCATACTGTTTTCATCGTAAAGCCAAACCTGCTTCGGCATCCGAAAGCTAACTCCCCTTCCGCCATCCGTGACTATAGGTGGAGTAGGGTAATTCAGGATCCGAAGGAGATAACCGGCTGGCGGTATTCGTAATAATTTGCATTGAGGTCGGTTCCCATTGCGGATCACCAGTTCGGCATCTTTCCGGCCTCTGTCACTTTTGGAATCATCTCGATATCCTTCCCCATGCACAAACATTCTCATGTTGGAGTAATTCAGCAAATTCAACCCACCGGGATACACCCGCTTAACCATCTGAATTTGTTGAGGGCCAAGCTCTTCCGCCCGCAATACAATAGACTGCTCGTTCTGCAAGCGTATTGCACCTGAACTCCGCGATTCAAGGCCCGAATAGAACCTTCCGGCTGGCGATACGGAACCGGTTCACGATTCTGCATTTTCCTCAATATTAATGGTTGAGACCTGAAAATCACCGGTCGCATTTTCGGTTTCATCAATATTTTCAACTTTGCCGCCACTTGACTCCCAATAAACTCGAAAGCTAGCGAAAGCGCATAGTGTAAATGGCTTTTCATAGCCCGACATCCACATTCGGATATGACTGATGTTTTGAAATCCGTCAATTTCACCCACTTTACGTTTAAACTCCGCCATAAGGGAATCCGTACCAGATGCCATCGATCCTGCTGACGCTCGCCGGGTACTCGATCTACTATATATGTTCGACTCGTTGCTGCCCAGCATCTACCTCAATTTGTAGATCCTTAGCAGGGTTTAAAGCAATCTCATATTGATAGTAATTATTGTTGGTTTCTATATTGGAACGACTTTCCAGTCCTTCAGTATCCGGACGTGGAGTGATAGCCCTTTTGTCGCCACCGGCAACCGGCGTGTTGCCTTCATGATAACCCAGTAACCGGTGAAAACGCTCATTAAGCGGTAATTCCTGCACTCTGCCTTCTCCGTAATACACATAATCGTCGTTGGAGGGATCGGCCAGGATGGACTGAATTCGGTGAATCTTGGCACCATATGCCGTCCGCATAGAATCAATAAATTCAGCTAAACAAGGACGTCTCGACTTTCTCGTCATCAAAACCGTCTGAGCTTGGAATGCCATCAAAACCAACATCCTCCAGCTCCCTGTTTTCATTCGAAAATTGCCCCTGTGGCGCCGTTGGATTTGCCGGCACAAATGAACGAGGTTGAGAGGATAAATTATCGGGTTCCAGGTTATCGGGATTACTGCCAAGGCCGTCCTCGGTATTCAAGGTCAAAGTTCGGGAACAACATCTTCTAGAAATGGTTCCAATGTCGATGTAGATCTTCCCGTCATAATTCTTCCAGATCCTGGCGGATCGGTTCGCGTCCGCCCGGCAAAATAGGCTGTACCCAAAATTTAATAAACTCAATGTTATTCTGGGTGAGATCTTCCTGACCGGATGGCAAGTACGGCAGTCATTCCTCCCCATCGATTTTCCGGCTCATTTTCGAGCTTATTCTTCAGATCAAAATTGTAGTTGTAAGGGCCGCGCTCCTGCGGATTGTAGAAAATATCCAGCGTATTGATCTCTTCTTCCTGTGCATTATTGGTTTCCTCCCCAGGGAAATACGGCCTTCAGTAAGTACACGTTCCGATTCTGCGTGTCTGCTGACTACCACCCAAAAGATTTGTCACATTTCGCGGAATAGTGTTCCATGGAAAACTGACTGCGAAGATCAGACCGTTCAATTTTTGATTGAAGAGAATTGGTGAGCGGTGAATCTTCATTTTCAAAAAAGGCTTCATCAGCATTATAGCCGGGGATGGCTGCCGGAGCTGCTGCCAGATTCCAGCGTGTCGCACTGGTAAATGAAATGCTAAGTTCTGAGCCTTCAAAATCATCTATAAATGACAAGCCGTTTTCCTGACATCCTGAAACAGTTCTCCGTTGTCGATAGCCTCACGAACCGCATTTGTTTGTGACACGTCCGGCGCCAGTTGGGCAAATTCACCACTGAAACTGATATTCGAAGGTCTTGGTTTGAAGCAGCGGGATTTTATCAATAACGCGGGTGACCCGTGGCGTATGGGACTCGCCGAAGCATCCATCCCGAGGATGGTATTATTAATGGATTCATTCTCAACCCGAATTTTATCAGAAAGCGGTTGTTCTTTTAATTTAAAATAGGTTCCTCCAAGCTGATGTCATCCGTTACCTTATATTCGGCGCGTACTCCCGTAAAATTTTTCTGCCCTATCTAGTTGAGCTGATTATTTTCATATTCAATTTCGATATCTCTGCCCGAGAGCCAAGATTACTACTCATCAAATCGTGATGCTTCCGAACGAATAGTCCACTTCATAATCAACTCCTTCGGTGAGCTCCGTTCCGTTGGCAAATACTTTTACAGAACCTTCCACCAAACTGAAACCCAGCGTAAAGTTCCCGGATACCCCGCCTTTTGAAGTCCCTTCAAGTTCGGTAATAGTTATTTTTATTGTTTTGATCTGCCGTGTTCTGTTTTTCGTTATAAAGCTCGGTGTAGAGCCAGTGATGAAATCACCGAATCAGAAGCAGCGGTCTGCTCCAGCAAGTCAGCAATCCTTCTCCCAAAAGGTTCCAGGTAGGGAAATAGAACAACGCCGGACCTTGGATCTAATACAATCCCGGAAAAATCGAGGCGGTTATCGGGGTTCAGTGCTCCCTGGGAATCCGTTCGGTCAAGCCCCAGATCCTGAAGCAAAGTGGCATTACGGTTTGGAAGGTTGGTATCATCCACATTACCGCGGGTGAATTTGACATCAAGTTCCAGCCCATCCTGGGTTAAATCCGATACGCCAAGCGAATAGATATTCCGCATCGTCAGAGGCCAGGTTCTTTGATCCGGAGTGGGATTATCGGTTCGCAGAAGTTTCAAATAGGTTAACCCGGATGATTGTGGAGAAATGTCGCCAACCTCAATATTATCTTCCGACTCTCCCGGCACTCCTCTTCTCACAAAAGAAACAGCAAGATACGCACCCGAGCTCAAGGTCCGATTCAAGCTGATATATCCCAATGCTTTGTTGATGGTGTAATCTGCGCCCTCCTGCAATGGCCGAAAATACCCGTTGTAGAAATCATTACCGGATACATTAAAGTCTCCGGCCGAGGCACTTGTCTCACTCCGATTTTGGGCCAGCAAGTCATCATCAATAATATCCAAAGCCGGGTTTGGAAAGCTGAAGGTGCCGTTATTTTCCACCACTCCAAGATCTGCAAAAGCCGCTGCCCGGATTGCTTCCGGATCGGTGGTATTGATCTGTGGCTCTGATATCCAGACTTTGATGTCCGAGATCTGATATGCCTGTGTTATCTGCTGGGGATTGGATACGTTCTCTTCAAACTGCTGTCTGTTGAAAAAATCAATAAAATAGTGCCGGTTATTCTGATACTCGATCGGCCGGATTGAGAATTTGTGTTTCCTGAGAACCACCAGTTATGGTTTGGGTATTCACTTTCCCCTTTTTGCTGAGATACAACCGAAGTCAGTTTCAATGGCCCCAATTCAGCAATCGATTTAATTCCAAAAAGCGAGGCCCCACCTCGAATCAGCGAATTCCCCGTTTCCATAGATACGTTACCAATCTCAATCTGCTTGATGATCTCATCTTCATAGCCTTCATATACAATACTCAGCCGGTTTTGAAAGTCAAAAGCACGCTCGGTATCCCAGTCGGTGGCAATGGTAAGTTTATCCCCAATAGTACCCTGAATATTCAACTGCAGGTTTTGGTTGAAGGTAGGATCAATCCGACGCTGCAGATCCGGAGCAATGGTCGGGTCATCAATATTTTGTATCGACACCCCTACATTCATATTGGCAGAACCGTTTACCCGCAGATTCACCTCCGGCTTCCCAAAAATAGTGGTGAACACAGACGATTCTCCTCCAGGAATCTGCAAACTGAAATCCAATAAGCCCTCTTGATCTGCCTGCTGCTGTTTCCCTTCCTCTACAAGACTATATTGAATGGCTTTTATCTGCTGTCGCTTTTTATGCTCAGCATATTGTTCAAACGAATATTTTGAAGGAACGCCTACATCAATACCATCAATTTTCCGCTGCACCGTGTACGTATCTGCTGAATCCCAGCTTATCTACGTATTGCTCTTTTGCAAGACTGCATGTAATACAATTTGCCCGGTCTGACACGCATGTGCAATACTGACAGGGCTTTGAAGGTGCCCTATAGATAAACTTCATCCCTTCAGGTATAGAATCTGAGGCAACAGAGTCTGATTGCATGGAAATGAAGGTGGTATCAGTGGCCGTAGAATCCTGAGCGGAAACACCCACCAATAGCAACCCATTCATCAAACATACGAACGGTAAGAAATAAGCTAATTTAAAAAAAGAATGCACCTGAATATGTACTAGGCTTTGGTTTACTTAAGTATTGTCTGTAGCGTTGTGCGATAGGCTGATCTTTCTTCCTTTATATTAACATTGTTGCAGATGAATGAGTGCGATCGATAATACTATATATTTGAATATCTTGAAAGTTTAATCCACATGTCAAAAGTTTATTAATTCATAGCATAAAAATGTCTATTATTTACGCTCACAAAAATTAAAAAGTACTCAAGCAACTACAAGGCTTGGACTAAAATCATTAACAAACTGCAAATAGACCTGTTAAAAAGGCATGTAGCCCCTTTTTCTTTTGCTTTTTTACACTGATGTTTTTGTTGCTAATGCAGTTTCTAATTCTGCATATCGACAATCTGATTGGCAAAGACATTCCCGTGCAGGTTATTGTTGAGCTCATACTTACCAATCTCGCATATATGGTGGTGCTTGCCGCCCCAATGGCCGTTCTTGTGGCTACCCTTATGGCTTTTGGTAAATTCTCAGAACTCAATGAACTTACCGCGCTTCGTGCTTCGGGCATAAACCCCATTGAAGATCATGACGTCCGGTATCTGATTACCTCTGTATTTGCTTTTTGTGGGATTGGCCTGGTTTTCGAACAATGTGCTACCGGAAGCTAACCAGAAAGCACGTTCTCTTTTTTATTGATATCCGCCTCAAGAAACCGGGATTTGAGTTAAAGCCCAACACTTTTTACGATGGCATTGAAGGCTACACTTTTTTGGTGGAAAATATAGATGGTGAAACCGACAGCTTATATAACATCACCTTATTCCAAAAACCGGTGAACAATAAGAACAGGGCCTACATAATGGCTGAAAAAGGGATTTTGGTAAGTAAAGGAGCACAAGCTCTGTCTCTTCATCTTATTAACGGAAATAGCCTGGAAGTTTACACAGAACCGCCAGCCGGACCGATAACTTTGATGGAACGAAATTCATTTCAGTAAGCATATTATGACGCTGGATCTTTCGAACCTGGCTTTTATGCGCTCGATCCCCGAAAACCGAAACAGAAGCGACCGAACTATGAGCTCTCAGGGCTATGATGGCCGTCGTCGATTCTTTGGTCACCGAAATTGAAAATCAGCGGGATTTTTCGGGTAAAAATGTCTCTGTAGTCCCTTCTGAAGAATACAACGGACGCGAATCTTTCTTCAATCACCGATCGCAAGTATTGCCCGACTCACTTGACCATATCGAAGCCATATTGAAAGCCCATACTTGGTCACAAACCATTTCGAAAAAGCAGAGATACAGCGCTATTTTGTGCAAGAATCGATCCGGCAGATGAAGGAATACCAAAGCCAGGTTCAATCGGTGCATGCAAATATTGAATGGCGGCAAAAACGCATTGCTCGGTACCTGGTAGAAATTCACAAAAAACTGTCTATTCCATTTGCCTGCATTGTGTTCATATTGTTTGGCGCTCCGGTTGGCATTATGACCAAAAAGGGAAATTTCGGCTTTGCCGCCCTTATCTCTACCGTAGTTCTTACTTTTTATTGGGTCTCCTTAATTCAGGGGGAGAAACTGGCCGACCGCCTTTTCATTTCCCCCTTTTGGGGAATGTGGACCTTTAACATCGTTCTCACACTTGTGGGGATTTTCCTTATTCTTCGCCTGACTTTCGATCTGCGCATACCAAACCCATTCCGTAAACGTGATTAAAAAATTCGACCGATACATATTTTTTCGGATGCTGGGCATCACGCTGTTTGTGTTGCTGATGCTGATCTTCATTTTCATTATGGTGGACTTTTCAGAAAACAGCGATGATTTTGCCGATCAGGGAGCCACCATGGCTGAGATCTTCAATCGCTATTACCTGAACTACATTCCCGAGATGACCCGGCTAGTGCTTCCGGTTGCTGTATTTGTAGCCTGCCTGTTTTTAACCGGGACAACTTGCCGACCGACTCGAGATTACCGCTCTCAAAGCAGCCGGAGTAAGCCTATACCGTTTGATCGTTCCCTATATCGTCTTTGCCCTGGTCTGTGCCATTTGCATCAGCCTGCTGGATGCTTTTGTGATTCCAACATCCAATGCCGAGCGCATCGCTTTTGAAGAAGAATACCTACACGATAAATCAGAGAGTATTGACCGAAGTGATATTTACCGGCAGCCTTCTCCCAACACCAAGCTTCAGGTCAATTATTTCGACAAGAATACAGCAGATCGCGTATCGTATTCGGCTCATTGAATCGGAAGACCGGCAAGTCACTAAACGCACTACTAGCCAATCGCATGCGAATGGATCGATTCAACCCAAAGCTGGCGGCTTGAAAATGTAACGGAGCAGGTTTTTACCAAAACAGGGTTCCAGGAAACTGAATATCGGGAAAAGGATACCGTACTCAATGTGTTCCCCAGAGACCTGGCCCGAACCACTTCCGATATCTACCAGCTTACTTATCCTGAAGCTGTGGATTATATAGCATCCATTGAACGAAGCGGTGCGGGTGGGATTGAAATTCCCCAGGTGCAATTTTATGGAAGATTGGCGTACCCGTTTTCCATAATTGTGGTAACTATTGTTGGATTTGCCTTTGCCAGCGTACGTCAGACGAGGCGGAAAAGGTGCTTATCTGGCGGCCGGACTCACCATCAGTTTCCTCTACCTCGCATTTATGAAGATCATTGAACCCTTTGGCTACTATGGCACACTTATCTCCCGAATGTAGCCGCTACCCTTCCCCATATTTTCTTCTTTTTGGTTGGACTTTGGCTCTTGTTCCAGGCCAAAAAATAAGCACAAAAATAACGGCCCAACTAGCCTGTTCTGCAACATTTCAAAATTGAATGTTTGTAATCGATATTCGAAATTCCTTACGCTTCCGGTTTAGGTCCGCGGTACATGTGCATGTCCACTTTATCATACTGGAATTAATGGTTCCATGCTCACTTTCAAATTTAGCAACATTATCGTTCAATGCATTAGCCAGGCGCTTGGCATGGTCTGGGGTGAGGATCATTCGCTTTACCACTTTGGCCTTGGGGACCCCCGGCATCACCGCAATAAAATCGAGAATAAATTCGGAGGGTGAATGCGTAATCATCACCAGATTAGAATACGTTCCGGCCGCTTCATCTTCCTTCAATTCAATTTCCATTTTACCGGGATTCATCGTCTGATCTTTCTTCGCCATAACTTGATTGCCTCTTTAATATTTATTGTTGATCCGATTTACTCTTCCAGGAAACCTTGCTCTTTCATCCATTCATCATTATACACTTTATGGATATACCGGGTTCCGCTGTCAGGCATTATGATAACCATTATATCGTCTTTTCCTAAAGGGTTTTCCCTGATGTACTCCAAAGCTCCCTGCGTAGCTGCACCGCATGACCAACCCAACAACAAACCTTCTTCCCGTGCCAATCTCCGGGTTACCAATGCCGAATCTTTGTCGTTTACCTGAACCACTTCATCAATGTAATCAAAATCGATGGTTCCGGGGATGATATCTTCTCCTATACCTTCAGTCATGTACGGCTTAATTTCATTTTTATCAAACTCGCCGGTTTCAAAATACTTTTTATAAACCGAGCCATAACTGTCAATGCCAATTACTTTAACATCCGGATTTTGCTCTTTCAGGTATTTACCCAACTCCGGTAATAGTTCCGCCTGTTCCCATTCCGGCTAACATAATGTGTGATTTTACCTTCTGTCTGCTCCCATAACTCCGGCCCGGTACGTTTCATAATGAGCCATAAGATTACTCTTGATTATCGATATTGATTTGGATAATAAGAATTTTCGATTTCTTCACTCAATCGTTGTAGCAACTGAATAATAACTATCAGGATGATCTGCTTCCACGTTGGTCGGGCAAACAATAACTTCAGCGCCCAAAGCCCTGAGCAGGTCCACTTTTGTTTTACTCTGCTTGTCTGTGGTAGTGAAAATGCATTTGTAACCACGGTTGACCGCCACCAGCGCCAATCCCATTCCGGTGTTACCTGAAGTTCCTTCAATAATAGTTCCTCCGGGCTTCAGGAATCCTTTTTCCTCAGCATCATCAATCATTTTGATGGCGATACGGTCTTTGATACTGTGACCCGGATTGAAATACTCGACCTTGGCAAGCAGCGTTCCCTCTGAGTTGCCATTAACGTTATTCAGTTTAATGAGCGGTGTATTTCCAACCGTCTCCAGAATGGAATTGTGATACATGAATTTCTTTGTGTATGATTGTTTTATAAACCTAAGCCGTAAAACTAAGAAAATAATTCGGCGAGAGGCTTAGGAATATCTATAATCAATATCACTTTTATTCTAGTCGCCTGCCACCTCAATTAATTGGATTAAGCAAAACATGTAAAGATTCGATTTTAATCTCAGCGTATTAACACTTATTTTACTGAGCAAATTAATTCACCCTATCTCAGATAATGTTTATACATCAGGAAAAACCCAAAGACTTTGACTGCGGCTATAATCTCGATCTTATGATTGCCGCCCTTCCACGAATTGAAGACACCGACGAGCGCGTTATGTACGCCAAGCGAGTGGTGGGACTTATCAAACAAAGTCACCCAACCTGGGTAGATAAAGACGGAAAAAGCGAAGCAGCCTGGGAGCATTTTCAGGTACTGGCTGAATACGACCTGGATGAATATGGAATCCACAATCCATACTCTTCAGGCGGCGACGACGACGCACAATAAAGATAGCCCGCTGATCTCAATCTCATATTTTACCGCTCGTTCCTAAAATTCTATTATAGTTTTAGGACTTCAATTTTTCCCTGGTTTATAATCTCCTGCCAAAAATAGTTTAACATTGCTGTAATATTTCGTACTTTCAATTTATATTGAAAATTCAAACAGGCGCAATGTTATATGGATTCTAAGAATTCCGTTTTAGATAATGTGAAGGATTGTTTTCGGCAAGCAGGTCTCAAGGCTGTCACTTACCAAGGCTATTGATTTTATTGCCAGCGATAAGTCCAATAATCAATACCAGTACCTCTCATTTTCCATTCAGATTCCCAGCTGTTGATGCGCTAGCAGTTTTAGAACAATACCCTAATAAAGACACCTTTCAATATTATTGGGAAAAACCATCCTCTGAATTTTCCATAGCAGCAGCAGGAACGGTATAACGCATTCAAACTACAGGAAAAGAACGTTTTCGGGATGCTTCAGATGTCAGGAAAGAATTACTTTCAAAAGTTTATCACATATCAAACCTGAAACATCCATTTAGCCTCCGTTCACTTATTAGGTGGTTTTTCTTTTTTGATCATAATGTAGGCAAGGAATGGCGTGAATTTCGGTGCAGGCTCTTTTAATCTTCCTGAATGGGTTTTGGTTAAAAATGGAAAATTTACTGTTCTAACCATCACAAAAAAAGTAAATAAAACTGCATCCCATAAGGAAATATATGATTCCTATGTATCCACTTTAGAGCAACTCGACAAGATCTGTGATGCGGCTACCTACACGGTTCATCAAAAGGAGTCATATCCAATCCAAAATTGAAACGCCCGGTACTCGATTTCGGAAGCCTATAAACAATGGGTTCAATTCTGTTGAAAATGCTACTGATCTTATAAAAGCGGACGAATTTAAGAAAATTGTACTGGCCCGTGAGCTCAATGTAAAACTTCAGGACACCAGTTTCAGATACACGAATATTGAATCACCTTCGAAACCAATATCCCGATTGTTATTCATTTCTTGATTCAGTCAGGATGGAGAAGCCAGTTTTATCGGAAGTACTCCCGAGCGGCTTGCCTCATTCCACGAGCGAGAGAAGTACTTACAGAAGGACTGGCAGGAAGCATTTCCGCGCGGGAAAACAGCCTCAGAAGATGCCGTCATTGGAACATGAACTCCTTCACAGCCAAAAAGACCTAAGTGAACATGCTTTTGTGCTGGATGCTATTGAAGAAAACCTGCAGCGCTATTCGGATATTTTGAACATCCCGATTTCACCCGGCATCAAAAAACTTTCCAATGTGCAGCATCTTTACACTCCGGTTCATGCCAAAATAAAAGAAGGCGTTTCCCGAACTGAAGTACTTTCCAAACTTCACCCCACTCCTGCTGTAGGTGGATATCCGCGCGAGGCAGCCATGCCTTATATCAACAAACTCGAACATTTTGACCGTGGATGGTACGCTGCTCCCCTCGGCTGGATAAATGCCCACGGTGAAGGGGAATTTGTGGTAGCCATCCGCAGCGGATTAATTAAAACTAATGAAGTGCGATTTTTCGCAGGATGTGGTATTGTTGAGGACTCAAACCCTCAAAAAGAATGGGATGAAACGAATTTAAAATTCATCCCGATGTTAACGGCGTTGGAACATGCAAGAAAATGAACCTCAAAATGTAGCTTTTTACTGGAGTACCATTTTTGTTCGCTCTCTTTTTGATGAAGGGGTACAACATGTTGTGATTTCTCCCGGCTCCCGTTCTACTTCCCTTACCCTGGCTTTTTCTGCCCATGCAGGTTTTACCAAACATGTGTGTATTGATGAACGCTCGGCTGCCTTTATGGCTCTTGGCATGGCAAAAGCTACCGGAAAACCTGCCGCTTTGGTTTGTACTTCAGGAACTGCCCTTGCGAATTATTTTCCGGCCGTTATTGAAGCTACTCAATCCGAGATTCCGCTTATTATTGCTAAGTGCGGATCGTCCACCCCATTACCGGGGATTGGGCGCTTCCCAAACCATTGATCAGATTGAAGATTATTTGGCAACTATCCGGTTTTTTTTCATGAAGCCGGAGAACCGCATACCGAATGACCGGAGTCATAAAAGACTTACAATTAGCTGCTGTACAAGCCGTACAGGAATCAGTTAATAAAAGCGGTGTTGCTCATATTGAATTTTGCCTTTTCCAAACCTTTTGAACCGGATCTTAAATTTCTTAAAGCAGGTTGAATTTGAAAATGAAAAACAATCGCGCGCGTCCTTCTCCCAAAGTATTCCATGGCAAACATGGAAATATGGAACTGGGAGAAACTTTTTGGTCCGATTTAATTTCAGCTGAAAAACCATTGATTATTGTTGGGCCAACCTCGAAATCCGATAAACTTGATTTTATAACCCCTCTTGCCCGGGCGCTGGATGCTCCCATATTTAGCTGAACCCGGTTCCCTAGTACCAACTTCACGCCATACCATTCAGGGCTTTGAAGGTTTTCTGAAACAATGAAAATAATCGGAATCAGTTGAAATGCTGATCTCATTTTGAGATTTGGTCAACAGCCGGTGAGTAAAGCATTGAATCAATATCTGGATCAAAGTTCTGAGGTGCAATGCAAATCAGCTTTATGAATCCAAATCAATGGACGGACGGCAGTCTTGCTCTGCCGATAAACAAATTACACTTGAATCGACTCGCTGAATATTCCGGAAGTAACCGGTTCTGCCGATAAAGACTGGCTTAAAAAGTGGAAAAAATCCGAAAAGGATTTCAAGGTATTCAGGGAAGAACAGCTACACCCCACCAACCCCAATAACGGATGGATACGTGTTTTCAAAGATTACGGAAACACATGCCCAAGAAAGCTTTTGTGATGCTATCCAATTCATTTCCGGTTCGGGATATGTCTCTATTTGGTGAATTTGACGGTAAGGAAATGTATGTAAATCGCGGTGCTGCTGGTATCGATGGCATCATTTCCACTGCTATCGGATTGAGTTTATCAACCGAAAAAGCCGGGATATTGATGATCGGTGATATTGCTTTTTTACACGATACCAATGCACTTTTGATGGCTAAAGAAGTTACAACAGCCACTTGGTGATCGTAGTATTGAATAATGGCGGAGGAACCATCTTTCGGATGCTTCCTGTTCACCAAATCAAGGATAAATACACCCACTATTTTGAAACTCCTCAGACAGGCTAAAATTGCTGCACTTTGCCGGGCGCACAATATTGACCATACCTTAGTTTCGAGACCGGAACAAATTATTCCTACCTTTGATAAACTGATCGAGAAAAAAGGAGTTCATGTTATGGAATGTATAACCGGTGCTGAAGAATCCATGGAACAACGCCATGCGCTATGGGACTTCAAAATAAATAACAGGCTCATGAACATTCGCGTTCGTGGCATTTCTTATCATTTTGAAATTCATCAGCAAAACACAAACCCTTCCCTCTCTTGTATTGCTCCATGGATTTATGGGAAGCGGAGAAAATTTTCAACACCTGATTCCCGAGCTTAAACAATTTTGCAATCCTGTTACCATTGATCTTATTGGGACATGGAGAATCAGAAGGCGCTGAACTCCACTACCGGTTTTCAACCAAAGAGCAAGTTGCCGATCTCACCAAACTGATCAGTGAGCAACTTCAAATTCCTCTTTTTCTTATATGGATATAGCATGGGTGGAAGGTTAGCTCTGCAATTAGCACTACACCGCCCAGATTTGTACAAAGGACTAATCTTAGAAAGCAGCACTTTTGGAATCGAAAGTGAAACCGAACGCAGGCAGAGCACGGCAGGCACTGGATGCAAAAAGATCGGATGATTTACTTGGTAATTTTGAGGGCTTCCTTGAAAAACTGGAAAGAGATGCCTCTATTTAATACTTCCTCAGCTGCTGAACAACTTTCTTGAACGAGTTGATGAGATCCAGCAGAACACCAAAATCCATTTTGGCTGGCCAATAGTTTACAGGGATTTGGCACCGGAACCATGCCGTGTGTCAGAAATCACCTTAAAGAACTCGTAGATTCCAGTGCAACTTATTGCCGGAGAAAAGGATTCGAAATTTGTGCACATCAACCGGCAGATGGAGAAGGAAATCCCCGATGCTAAACTTGAAGTAGTACAAAATGCCGGCCACCGCGTGCATTTGGATGAGCCGAAAGCGGTTGTTTCTATCATTGAAGAGGTATTGATAATGTAAAACACCAACTTGCCGTAGGCGGACGGATTTGTCCACCTGTCTAGGTTCGAACATTTGGCCATCCTTAGCCAAGAATCGGACACGCTGTCCATCTACGAATTGACGGTTCGACAGGAATCGAAATGATGGAATTTGACCAAAGGAATAAAACTTCTCATTATTAAGTTTTATACCTGACAGGTTTTTACCTTCAATATTACAAACAAAAAATTCATTCTGAGTTTATGAACTGGCAAACCGTTAAAGAATACGAAGACATCACCTATAAAAAATTGAATGGCGTGGCACGGATTGCTTTTAACCGGCCGGAAATCCGGAATGCCTTTCGCCCCAAAACGGTGTTTGAGTTGTATGAAGCCCTGCAGTGATGCCAAAGAAGACAATGACATCGGGGTGGTACTTTTGAGCGGTGAGGGCCCTTCCCCAAAAGACGGCAAATGGGCATTCTGCTCCGGCGGCGACCAAAATGTACGTTCCAAAACCGGTTATAAAGCCGATGACGGGATTGCCCGGCTCAATATTTTGGAAGTACAGCGCCTTATCCGGTTCATGCCCAAAGTGGTGATTGCCGTGGTACCCGGCTGGGCAGTAGGCGGCGGACATAGCCTGCATGTGGTTTGCGACCTCACCTTAGCCAGTAAAGAACACGCCATCTTCAAACAAACCGATGCCGATGTAGCCAGTTTTGACGGCGGATTTGGCTCTGCCCTGCTTGCCCGTCAGGTGGGACAAAAACGAGCCCGTGAGATCTTCTTCCTCGGTATGAATTATTCTGCTCAGGAAGCTTTTGAGATGGGCATGGTGAATAAAGTGGTTCCGCATGATGAATCTTGAAGAAACGGCTTATGAATGGGCGCAAGAGATTCTGGCAAAAAGCCCTACCGCCATCAAGATGATCAAATTTGCCTTTAATGCGATCGACGACGGCATGGTAGGACAACAGATATTTGCCGGAGAAGCAACGAGGCTGGCTTACATGACCGACGAAGCCGAAGAAGGCCGCAATGCCTTCCTCGAAAAACGAAAGCCCAACTGGGACAAATTTGACCGGTCGCCTTCATGATTGCCACGAAATCTCCAAAACACGAAAGGATTTTTAAAGATCTTTGAAGGTAATACCTTCAAAGTATAAAGCTACTTCGAGGCTTAAGCCTCCTCCTAACTTATTTCCTGAAGGCAGAGCCTTAGGAAAATTATCTTGAGAGACATGTTTTCAGTTCAACTTTATAACAAAAAATCAACTATGCAAATCCAACACGAATCTTCCGAAACAAAAGGCACTTTCTTCATTGAGAAAAATGGTAAGCGAGTGGCTGAAATGACGTATTCCAAAGCCAATTTCCGATAAAATCATTATTGATCATACCGAGACTTCTGAAAAGGTGCGTGGAGAAGGATTTGCTAAAAAGCTCATCATTTCATGAAGAAGAATTTGAATTTGCTCGTAAAAATAAGCGAAAGTGTTCCACTTTTTTGTCCATATGCAAAGTCGGTTATTGAAAGAAATGAAGAGCTTCAGGATGTGCTTTAACTTCAGTTCGAGATAAGGATTAATGCTAATTGATTCTAAACTCAAATACTGTACTGATGAATAACAGATTTGAGATTAGTTGAAATGGGCCGTAGGTCGGGCAGCTTGCCCAACTGGAGTGAACCGGAGTGAAAGCCATATTTATCCGGACAAGCTGCAGCTACGTTATTCGAACTGACTTTAACTAGACGTCTGCACAAAAAGTACAGGTTTTAAAACAAGAGCTATGATTAAAAAAAAGCCCCATCAAATAATAATGAGGCTTTAGGTTTAAATTAGGTTTGTAATCCCTCTCTACATCGAGTCGTAATCCACGGCACCCGACATCATCGCACCCATAAATAGCACGATGAACACAACATAAAGTGCTATGCCAATAGTGCATCAATTAGCATTGCGCGTGACCAGTTTTTCTTATTTGGGTTGATAGTATCACTGAATGCCCATACTAAAAGCATCACAATACCAACTAGTGGAATCACTGAAATAATAAGTGATATTACCCACTCTTTTAAACTCATTACCGGTGCTGTTTCCCCTTCTAATGTATTCATTTGTACCTCTGCTTTTATTAATTGTTAAAGCCAGAATATGTACAAAAGGTTGTTCTACATCAACCAAAATCAAGCGAACGACATGCAAGAAATCGTTTTTCAGTTATGACTACTCCAGTGAAATATTGACCTCGGTCTGTTCCCCACTCACTGAAAAGAAAGCATCTTCGCACGAGGCCGGCCCAAAGCGTTACCGCGCGCATTATTCGAAAATCCGTAGGCTTCTTCGGGGATGCCCGACAAATTGGTATCTAACTCTCCATTGGTATTTTTATCGTGATAAATGGCAGATAGCATAATACTCCAAAAGGAAGGGAATCATCGCTCCAGGTTAGGGTCTTTTCGTCTACCGGTAACACCACAGCGTGCAAATGGTTCTTCTTTGCTATCGTATTTTCGGGGCTGTCAAAAATTGCGATCCGAACCTCTCCCTTAATTTCAGGAATGGCTTCTATAACCAGCTTAAATTTTGATGTTGGTTTCTCTTTCTCCGGATAGGAAATCTCTTGAGACTGTATATTTGTTGCCATCATAAAGAAAAAGCAACAGGTAAATATAACTTTCATAAATGTGATAGAGTTATGAGGGGTATTGATTTACAAATTTTCCGTATTGTATTAAAGCTGATAGTGGTCAAAAAAGTCTCATTCCGTTGTCCACTTTTCTATCAGGGAACGGCAAGCACTACTTTCCGTCGGCAGTCCGGAAAGCCCGTTGCTACAGCATTCCGATGTCAAGACGGCCCCAATCTTGTTTGGGTGGAAAGTTGATCACCGCAATAACCTGTTTCCCTACAAGTTGTTGTGTAGAATGATGATCTGTTATTGGGGCTGAAGATCTCTTGGTTCCTATCTCCTTTCCAAAATCGATGGTAAGTTTGTATGCCGGTTTCCGTGCCTCAGGGAAAGGTTCTGCTTTTATGACGGTTCCGGTTCGCAGTTCTACCTGCTGAAAATAGTTCCAGCTAATTTCTTTCACTTTTTGGGACTGAATCTAAAAAACCCCGCCTTCATCAAAAGCAGGGTTTTGTAAAGACTTTTATTTTTTTGTGTTATTTAACCAGCGTCATTGCTCTGACTTCTTCTACTCCACCGTATTGTAATTTATAGTACGTAGATTCCACTTGGGAAATTGGCGGCATCAAAGGTTGCGGTATATTCACCTGCCGCTCTTCTCCCCTGTTCCAGAGTCTCTACTTTGTTGCCCAACACGTTGTACACCTCAACAAAAAAGAATTCATTCAAGAAGTTTTTAATATACACCTCGATGTTTGTTTCTGAAGCGTTTTTTATTCATCAGTAATCCCCTTTGTTGAGCTTCAGCAGACGAAAAAGCAAAGAAGCACATCAAAATTACTATAAGTGTTGTTTAAGTACCTGTTTCCATAATTTTCTCTTTTAACGTGAATGTGTATTCGAATTTAGAAAGGGAGTTTGTCTCCTGAACTTTTTTATTGTGATCTATTTTACCCCTTCTTTCTAACTATGACAATAAATCTATATACAAAGAAAGTCTTCATAAAATTAAATCTTAATCCAATAAAAAACCCCACTTTTGCAGTAGGGTTTTTTAACCGTCGATAAGTGAGGTGAAACACTTTTTATGAAACAGTATTCACGGTTTTTATGATACGTGCAGCTACTTTATATGGGTCTGCGTTAGAAGCTGGCCGGCGATCTTCGAGTCGTCCTTTCCAGCCATCATCAATAGTATTCACCGGAATCCGGATAGAAGCACCGCGGTCAGATACACCATAGCTAAATTTGTCGATAGACTGAGTTTCATGCTTACCGGTCAGGCGCTTATCATTGTCTGCACCGTATACATCAATATGCTCTTTGATGTGCTTGCCAAAAGCTTCGCAAACTTCCTTCATGTATTTCTCGCCGCCTTTATCTCGCATTTTTCCATTTGAAAAGTTGGCATGCATTCCGGAACCATTCCAATCGGTATCACCAAGAGGTTTTGGGTGCCAGTCAATAACCAAGCCATATTTTTCCGCTGTTCGTTCAATAAGATATCGACCTACCCAAATCTCATCACCGGCATGGTGCGCTCCCTTGGCAAAGATCTGAAATTCCCACTGACCTGCCGCAACCTCAGCATTGATCCCTTCCAGGTTCAATCCTGCATCTAGGCAAAGATCTAAATGCTCTTCAATAATGTCACGGCCGTAGGCACGATTGCCTCCTACTCCACAGTAATAAGGTCCCTGGGAGGCGGATAACCATTTTCCGGAAAACCCAGCGGGCGACCAGTTTCGGGATCAATAATAAAATACTCTTGCTCAAAACCGAACCAAAAATCTTCGTTCTCGGCATCAATAGTTGCTCGGCCATTCGTTTCATGTGGGGTGCCGTCAGCATTCAGTACTTCGGTCATAACCAGGTAACCGTTAATTCTGTCGGGATCTTTAAAAATAGCAACAGGCTTCAGTAAACAATCTGAAGATCCGCCTTTAGCCTGATTGGTTGAACTCCCATCAAAATTCCATATTGGACAATCTTTCAATTTGCCACTAAAGTCATGAACCACTTTAGTTTTGCTTCTTAATGTTTGCGTTGGCTCTGATCCATCTAGCCAAATGTATTCGAGTTTTGAATGCGCCATAGGATAAAAATATTGTTTGGTGATTAGGAAATTAACAGGCAAAATATAATGCACTTTTTAAGAAATACACAAATTATTTAGTTATTTATTTATCCATAATTAAATTATAAAGCTTAAATAAGTTTTCTATTTAATTATTTAACCTGCAACCGCTTCCAAACACAAGCTTACTTAATAAATTTTTATTTAACCCTGACTTCACTTCATTTTTTAAGCCATTATGAAATCGCTTATCTTTAGGTAATAAGTTATCCACACAAAAAATTAATCTTTTTCTTTGAGCACATCAAAAACAAAGCTCTGGATCGAAGCTGCACGTCCCCAAACCTTAGCTGCAGCTCTCGTGCCTGTTCTAATCGGAGCTTCTCTTGCCTACCAGGCAAATGGGATTGAATTGGATCAGCACATTAGTAGCTCTGATCTGTGCCACGCTCATTCAAATTGGCACCAATTTCGCCAACGATTATTTCGATTTTGTGAAAGGCTCTGATACTGACGAACGTATCGGTTTCCGAAGAGCAACCGCTGCCGGATTGATGCTGCCCCAGACCCATGAAGAATGCCACCATTCTGACTATGAGCTGGCTTTTTTAACCGGGCTCTATCTTGTTTCGGGTGGGTGGATGGGTTGTTCTCGCTATTGGATTACTTTCTCTGTTGTTTGGTATACTTTATACCGGCGGGACCTTTTCCACTGGGCTACAACGGCCTTGGCGATGTTTTTGTGTTTATCTTTTTTGGAATCGTTGCAGTCATGACCACCTTTTATGTAAATACCCTGGAGTGGTCTGAATCATCATTTTGGGCTTCGCTTGCCATCGGGGGTTTATGTGTGAACATTCTTGTAGTAAATAATCTTAGAGATGTGGAGCAGGATAGAAAATCGGGCAAGAGAACCATTGGCGTTCTCTTTGGCGAGATGGCTCTTAAGGTCGAATACCTGCTGATGGTGCTTTTGGCCTTTGCCGTTCCTCCTCACTTTTATGTACAATTGAATTTCAATTATTGGATCTTGCTTCCAACGTTATCTTTTCCCGTCGCGATATTTTTGGTGTATAAAATCTGGACAGAAACCGATAAAAAGAATCTCAATCCTATGCTGGAACGTACCGCTCAATACATGGTACTGTTTGGTGTCCTCTTTTCCATGGGCATAATTCTGAATTAATGCTTCGTATTTTCGCATATCAACTTCCTTTTAAACAACCTTTCAAAACAGCGGGAAATGTCATTGACAGTCGCGAAGGGTTTATTTTGAATTATTAGGAAAGGGAATTGAAGCCTATGGAGAAGTAGCTCCTCTGCCCGGTTTTCCTCGGAAACTCTGGATCAAGTTCGGGAGGTTTTGATCATGAACAGAGAACTTTAGAACAGGCTTTTCAGGATGGAGGAGCCGGTGAATTCATTGCACTGCTACAAAAAATCCACCAATTTCCCTCCCTTAGTTTTGGGCTAGATACCCTGCATCATGACTTACAGGCCAAGAGAAAAGGAATATCGCTGCCCAAACTCCTCTTCAATCAGACATTCCGAAACCCTTCATACCAATGCTGTACTATCCATTCAACGAAAAGAAGAAACGTTAGAAAGGGCCAGTGGTTTCTAAAGAAGGATATCACACGCTCAAAGTTAAAGTCGGGCAGAATTTTGAACAGGAACATGAGATACTGACATCTCTGCGATCCCAATTTCCGGATTTAAAAATACGCATCGATGCCAATCAGGCCTGGACCACCGATGAAGCCATCCAGCACCTTAGTTCCCTGGAAGCGCTGGATATTGAATACTGCGAACAGCCTGTTAAGGCCTCCGATACTTCAGGATTGAAAAAAGTGACCGACAGTGTTAAAATAAATGTTGCAGCAGATGAGGCGGTCAGGAACAAAAATGCTGCAGAACAACTATTAGTAGACAAAGCAGCAGATCTTCTTATTATAAAACCCTCGTTGATGGGGACTTTTAAAAATATTTTTGTAACAAAACAGCTTGCAGACACTCATAATATTGAAGTAGTGTTTACAACTGCTATGGAATCGGCTGTTGGGCGAAGTGCAATATCAGCTTTAGCGGCGGGTTTAGCATCCCGAATAGAGCACAGGGACTTTCTACCGGTTCCCTTTTTGAAGAAGATATCAATGAAGATAACTGCTTGAAAGTCCGGATATATCATTCCCTGAATAAACCCGGAATTGGTATTTTGGTGAAATCACAGAAACTTAGGGAGTTGACCTAAAACAAATATGTTCAAATCACGCTTACATAGTTTTGAATTCAAGCGTAATAACCAGCCGGATGTCTTCCTTACATCAAGGGATGGCATGTACACGTACAGTGATTTAGAGCGTTTTACGGGCTTCTTCAAAGATCTGGTTGAAAGAAAAAGCGGACTCCCTGAAATGGCCCGTTGCTTTTATAGCGGAGTCCAGTGATCTGCTGATATTTTCCATTGCGGCCAGCTGGAAACTTGGTATCCCCTTCATTCCCATAAACCCAAAAGTAAAAGATCATGAACTCAGAGAACATCTGGATGGCTTTGAAGCCTGCTCTTATTTTTTGTGATACCCAAAACCGCAGTCGGCTGGAGGATGAAAACGTCATCAAAATGGATGAAAATTTCTTCCTCAATTCTTTTACGCATGATATTCGAAACATCGATCTTCCCGATGAAGAAGCCATTGAGGATGATCGGATATTTGGGTATTTCTTTACTTCCGGCACCACCAGTAAGCCTAAGATAGTGCCACTTAAACGCCGACAGATCAAAGCTGCAGCAAAATCATCTGCCTCAAACTTCAAGCCGGACCCAAACCATTTTTGGCTGCTTTGTCTTCCTTTAAACCACATTGGCGGAATCTCCATTATTCTACGGTCCCTGATCTATCACTCCTCTATTTATCGAATGAGAGAATTTGATGAGGAAATGATCAAAGAGTTTTTGGGTGAAAATCAGCGGTTTCAGGCCGCCTCACTTGTACCTACCATGTTAAAAAGACTTCTGGATGATCCTCTTTTTAAAACACACCGGGAATTTAAATCTATTTTATTGGGAGGCGGTCCAATTTCAGAAGAACTGCTGCGGACATCAGCTGAACGCGGCATTCCCATTGTTTCGAGCTACGGGATGACGGAAACCTGTGCACAAATAATAGCCAATCCCCTGCTCGCCCCATCCGGAATGTACACTCCTTTGAAAAGCGTGGGCAAACCATTTCCACCCAATGAAATGCAGATCCGGGATGATAACGGAAAAGTGCTCGGAAAAAATCAATCCGGAGCTTTGTGGTTACAAGGACCACAGGTATTTGATGGGTATTTTGATTCTGAAGAAAATGAAAATTGTTTTGACGATGACGGCTGGTTTAACACCGGCGATTATGGCCACATCAATGGATTTGGGCATTTATTTATAGAATCTCGCCGCACCGATCTTATTATAACAGGGAGAGAATGTAAATCCCAATGAAGTGGAAGAGGCTATGCAGAAACTTTCTACCATCAGGGAGGCCGTGGTTATTGGAGTACCGGATGAGGAATGGGGACAAAAAGTGACCGCAGTGGTAACTCTCAAGAATGGAAAAACCCCGGTTCTTGAAGAGATCAGAGAGCAGCTTAAAGACTCACTCACCGATTTTAAGATCCCAAAGGAATTGAAGATCGTCCAGGATCTACCCAAAACACCTACCGGCAAAGTGAAAAGATGGGAACTCATCAAGAAATTCCAGTGAAAATCTATGATTTCTCGGGTTCCTGACCTAGAGATGCCGGCTGATAATCCTTCAAATTAAATCTGTCAACTGCTTACGATATCACTGTCAATAAGGGTGTAAAATCCTTAAACTTGATCATGCATTGGATTCGGAGCACACTCACCATTTTAAAAAAAGATCTGCAGATTGAACTGCGTACGCGCTTTGCCTTCAATATGGTATTGGCATTTGTAGCTGCTGCTATGCTTTTGGTGCTTTTTACCCTGCGTGCCGACCAGCTTGAACCCGGCCCAAAGTCCGGATTGGTATGGATCATCATTCTTTTTGCTGCTCTTTCTGCCTTAAGCCGAAGTTTTATATCTGAAACCGACAAACACACCTTCGACCTTCTACGCATCTATGCCAACGGAACTTCAGTATACTCCGGAAAATTACTCTATAACTTCCTGTTTACCCTTTTGATAAACGTGGCCACTTTTGGTGCATACATCTTTTTAATGGGCTTACAAATCCATTCCTGGACGGCATTTTTAAGTATGCTTTTTATTGGCACGGCAGGACTTTCGGGTGTTGCCACCATGACTGCAGCGGTAGTTTCGCAGGCCGACCGAAAAGGTGCCATTTTTTCGGTATTAAGCATTCCGCTCTTTATGCCATTAATATTACTTTTAGCAGATGTAAGCAAAACTGCTTTTATAAGTGGCGGCGATGCTTCATTAAATAATATAACCGCTCTGATCGGTTTTGCCGGAGTGACAATAACCGCCGGAATTTTACTTTTTGATTATATCTGGGAGGAATAAGAAAACGTGGACATCAAATTTGGAAATCGTAGAATTATAGGGCAAGCACGTGCTAAGGAGCAGGTGGAACGCATTTTGGCCTCTGAACGAATCAAGTCATGCCTATTTACTTTCCAGGTCCTGCCGGAGTTGGTAAAACGGCTTTTGCCTTGGCATTGGCAGAAGCCATCAACGGCATTGATCACCTTTCGGATATGGGGGAATATAAATCCTCAAAAAAATCATCCTGGTTCACTCATCCCGATATACATGTTTTTATTCCAATGCCAACATCCGCCAAAATTGAGGAGCTTCGGAATCGGCTGGAGTTGCTTTCAAAAGATCCTTATGAGATCATCGGGTTTTCACAGCGGCCTTCTCTGGATGATGATTCTTCCAAAAACCTGCAAGCCTTTTACCCAATCGACTATTTTCGGAATGATATCCGTCCGGTAACCAAGTTAAAGCCCAATGAAGGAAACCGGGTAGTCGTAATTCTAACCCAGGTTGAAACCATGCGGAAAGAAGCGGCCAACACCTTTCTGAAATTACTGGAGGAACCATCCGACCGGCTGATGTTTATCCTCACCACAGAAAGCTATGAGAGCCTGCTCCCTACCATCACTTCCCGATGTCAGCATATTCCACTGGGCGCCTTACGAGACAAAGAAGTAGAACAAGGCCTGATAGAAGTGGATGGATTTACAGCCCGATGACGCGGCCTACCTTGCCCGGGTTGCCAACGGGAATTATGCCATGACCCGCTTCTTTGATGTCAGCAAGCTCAAAGAGAATCGGGAATCGGTTGTAGAATACATGCGGATGGCTTTTAGTCAGGATGCCGCTAAACTTTCGAAGCATAGTACAGGATTGGCAAAGTTCGAATAATATTGAAGGACTTATCGCCATCACCAATTTGATTGAAATGTACATCCGGGATCTAATGGTGTATCGGGAAACACAGAATAAAACATTTATGACCAATATCGATCAGCTGGAATCGATACAAAAATTTGTGGGTGCTTTAGATGACGCCCGCCTCGAGGAAATGATTGATCACCTGGACAGCTACCGCCCTGCTTTACAACAGAATGTTAACCCGAAGCTCATTTTTATTGTCCTTGCGCTTCGCTTTTCAAACCTGATGCGCGGCCTTGATCCCTACATTTCTGAAGATAATACCTGGAACCACATACCCGCATATACTGAATTATGAGCGAACTGAAATTTCATAAAATGGAAGGAGCCGGTAACGATTTTGTAGTGATCGATAACCGCAATTATGGCTTCTCGCTGAAAAATATCATCTGAGATCACTCCAAAAGCTCTGTGATCGTAAATTTGGCATTGGCGGCGATGGCGTTCTTGTGCTTCAACCCGCACAGCGCACCGATATTGATTATACCATGATCTACCGCAATGCCGATGGCAGCGATGCCGGTATGTGTGGAAATGGAGCCCGTTGCCTGGTTCAATACGCGCACGAAATTGGGTTTCAATGCCACTCAAACCTTTAATGTACACGATAATATTTACGAGGCCGAGGTCCTCTCTGATGGCTCTGTAAGTATTCATTTTCCCGTTCACGTTCATCCCAAAAAAAGAACGCTGAACGAAATTGAGTTTATCCAGGCCGATGCGGCAACCGAACATCTGATCACCTTTTGCGGGAAGTGATCAGCTTGAGGATGAAAAAGAACTCGTTAAAACCGGAAAATCAATTCGGTATCACACAGAGGTGGATCCACCGGGAAGTAACGTGAATTTCGTTCACCCCGAGGGAGACCAAACTATTTCGCTGCAGACTTATGAGCGCGGGGTTGAAGATCTTACCCTGGCCTGTGGAACCGGTGCCCTGGCCGCAGCAATTGCAACACATTTTAACCAACAAAGCGGCCACAAACATGCTACCTTTACGGTTCGCGTAAAAGGAGGAACGCTGAAGGCTTCCTTTGATTTTAATGCAGATAACAACACCTATCATCAATTAATTTTAACCGGACCGGCCCATTTTGTTTTTGAAGGCATTTACAGCATCTAAATTATTTTCATACCTATTCCTGTTGATTCTTTTTGGAGGGTGTTCAGCTTCCGTATCCAACTCTTCTAATAATTATCAGACTTCCCAGAATTATATAAGCCGGTATCTTGTACCCAATCAGTTGCCTGCTCCGCAATCTATCAAAAGTGTGCAACTGTATCGCAGGGGGAGCGTTAATAATCCCCTATCATCCGGCTTGGGTCTTCCGAGAAACTGGTGCTTGCTTTTGATGAGCTCACTGACCTCTCCGGCCAATTTCGGATCACTTTTACTCATCACGACAAAGATTGGAACCCGAGCAATATTCCTCAGGATTGGTATTTGGAAAATATGCAGGAACTTATTGTAGGCGGGGAAAGTAAAAATGAACTTTCTGACCCGGATTACTTTCGCTATTCCACTTCCTTCCCAAATAACCAGCTGGATTTTCTGATCAGCGGAAACTATATGCTTCACGTCACTGATTTTAATTCCGGCACCCGTCTTTTTTCACTGCCCTTTTTTGTGACTGAGAGTGCCGGAGAAATGAGCTCCTGGGTTGAAACCAACTACAATGCCGGTGCTAGGTATGAAGCCCTTGACCGTCCATTCAGTGAGTTTGTGTATCCCGATTTTATTGAATTTCCGGAGTTTGATCTAAGTTTTAAATTTGCTCAAAATCGTTTTTGGGGTGATGCCAAAGAATCCGAAAACTATGATTTTTCAGAAGAAGACCGTGCCCAGTTTCACCTTTCGCAGGAAAATGCATTTTACGCCAACTTCGATTTCATCGGGTTGAACCTGAACTCCTTCACCCAAAATAATTCTCAGATCATAGAATGGAGACCTGATCTTCAACCTCCTCTTGCTGTTCTCAGAGAAGATGTACTCAACTTCACCGCCGACCCAAACACCGTATGGGGTTCCAGTTATGGAAATCCGAATTCATCATCGGACGCACGGTACGCAAACGTTCGTTTCAGGTTCGAAGATGGCGGGCAGTTCTCATCCAATCAGGGAGTCTATCTGGTAGGTGATTTTAATCAATGGCTGCTATCTGAGCAAAATAGACTGGAGTACAATGAATCTTCCGGATACTGGGAAACAACATCATTGATCAAGGAAGGCTCCTACACCTACAAATACGCGATCAAAAGTGGAGCTATCGGTATAGATGACCTCATACTCAGCGATACCATTACACGCCGGCAGCAGGAATATACCAGCTTTGTATACTATCAGGATCCGGATTACGAACACCATCGATTATTGCAGGCACAGTCATTTCGTTCATCAACCAATTGACCTGGGTTCAAGATAAGGTCTTTGAAATTGTCATCCTGTAGATGTCCAGGGCTAATTTTATATCGAACTGACCTTAATTTATAAATGGGCCGTAGGTCGGGCAGCTTGCCCGACGCGAATGAACAAGGATATCCGAAGGCATATATATCCGGACGTGTACGTCTACGCTATGTCGGACTCATGCTATTTTAGAAATCAATTCCTATAGAAAAATAATGGATCGGCGTGCTTCCGAAACCATCGCGCCCGTAAGGCCAGCCCACATCGTAACGGAAAGGAAGTCCCAGCAGAATAGTTCTGAACCCAAAGCCGGCACTCAGCAGACAGGTCCCCATCTAAATAGGAAACGGGGCTTCCAAGTTGTTGCGGGGTATTTGAGCCAACCGCTCTCACACGATCAGTTTCGCTTTGTTGAGCTAACCTAAAATCAAGGGAAGGTTCGTTGTTAATGCTATTCCCGTTTTCATCAATAACTTCATATTCCTGATTGTTGCTCTCAAAATTATAGTTGATCTCCTGTCCCCATGCCGTTCCAAAATCAACAAAGGCAGCACCTGTGATGTTGTAAAATGGCAAAATGGGAAGAGCGCCGGGTACCACCGCTGCAAACATTGGAAATCGGAATTCTGCATTGATCAAAGAAAAATTACTTCCGTAGAGACTGTTGTAAGCATACCCACGAACAGGAAGTGCCGGAACGGTGAAAAAGCTATCCGTCAGTCGATCAAACGAAAGACCGTTGTCGCTATATTGTTGGTTGATCCAGCCTAGCCTTCCTCCCATAAAATAAGTTTGCTTGTCAGGCCCAATTGAAACGGCACCTGAACCTCTGAAAGCAAGGGCATATTGATTTGAACCGAGACGATAATACTGTCGGAAATCACCCAAAACAGAAGCAAATGCCGGTGCATTATCTCCTATTCCCGGACTACCCGAAAATCCGATCGAATATCTGCGTCCCGATTGAGGGGTTATAAATCCTGGGATAGTTTTGTCATTCGTGAAAATGAGTTCAGGGGTACAGAAATATACTTCTCTGATTTTCGGATTGATTGCCAGCATTGGGATTTGAAAAAATAGTATTTACGCTGCTATAATCCCGCGTGATTCCAAGTGTGGTAAAACTAATATCAATTCTTTTGAATTTATTCAATGGATACTGTGCATTTACAGAACCACCAAAGGTCCTGAAACGAAGCAGATCCCCAAAGATAGTCTGGTATTTACGGGATGTATGAAAGTAGGAAACAAAAAAGTTCATACGATTCTTCAGATATCCATATTGGATGGAGTAATCACTGTTTCTTCAGATCGGTGACAAAATTGGTTCCCAGTGAAATACGATGGTCACCCAGCAAGTCGCTTATAATAAATTGCGTTTGAGCCGATGAGCCATATGTTGAAGCCACAAAAGTGGGATTGTAGGCAATGTCAGTAGAAAACTTAAGCCGGTAATCCTTGGGTTGATACCGCCCGTCTTCGGTTACATTATTTTCAGGATTAAAGCTCTCAAGATCTTCCAGATTCAGGGTCGTATCCTCGATCACTTCAGTGCTAAATACGTAATTCCGAAAGTCAATTTCTTCTGTTTCCTGTGAGGCCTGCTCTGTCGTGTCTTGTTCAACAGTCGTCTCTTCTGCGTCTGCCACTTCTGGTTCTTCCATGTCATCCAGTAAAGAAGAATCTGCCTCAACCGGTTTCAAACCCGCCGGCATACATTTCCTGTACTATTTTAGTTGCAGGAACTCGCTTGGTAATAGGTTCTGAAGCCCGCCGTTGGGCCCAATAATTTTTACTCAATGACTCATGTCTTCTTCCTGTTGAAAGGAGATCGAAGTACGAAAATATCTAAGATATCCTTCATTAATTGAGTTGAAAGCTAAGCGGGAGCCATCGGCACTTACCGACATTTGCGAAATACCTGTCTGTAAATTCGTTAACGGAGCAGCAGTACGCGTATTTAGGTCGAACTGGTACACATTCTGGATTCCATTTTCATCAGAAATATAAATGAGGCGACCATCACGCGTTGTTTTGGGTGAAGTTTCACTCCAGGGCGTATTCGTTAACCGTGTTGAGGTCCGGAATCAATATTCACCCGATAGATATCGGTTTGATACATCGACTCACTACTGAGCATTTCATAGCTAGTAACATTTCTGTGGAGGTTCACCCGCTCCCCTCTGTCTGAAGCAAAATAAATATGCTGAGAATTATCACCCCAGGTAGGTAAAATATCTGAGAAGAAATCACCGGTGATATTGGTCAGTTTCTGAGTCTCAAGGTTGTACACAAAAATATCCTGGTAAGGACCAATATTTCCGTCAAAAGCTATTTTCTTTCCATCCGGCGACCATGACACAGAGTTGATGGCATCGAGGCTGGGAAATTTAACTTTATTTACTTTCCCACTTTCATAATTAATGATCGCTGTATTATCCCGTCCCTTAGATTTTGTTGAAAGCGCGATCTTACTTCCATCCGGAGACCATGTTAAATTGGGATTCAGGATGTTGAGTTCTTCAAATTCAGGATTATCTTCTCCCCTGATCAACGTTTTTAATTTAGAACCATCAATAGCGCTGATCACCACCACATCAAAAAATCCACGCTTGTTGGTAATAAAAGCAATTTTATCACTTTGTGGGGAAATTGCGGGACTGGTGTTATAGGTTCCAAACTTACCTCGTTCCGTCAGCAATGTTGAGATCATGTCGGCCCGTTCACGTTCAGCCACTTCGGGATAATAGCGTTCCTGCAGTGCATCTTTCCACACCTTGTCCAGTTCTTCCAGGCTAAGCCCCAGCGACTGCCTCAACCCGGCCTCTACACTCCGTGTGGTTTTGATACGCTGTAAAATCTCTGCAATCTTTTGCCGTCCGTATTCTTCGACTATAAAATTCCATAAAGCCTGCCCACCACGGTATGCGTAGTACCCTCTTAAATTTTGAATGGGAGCTAGATAATTATTGATGACCGCATCCCGAATGTACATGTCGGTATTGGTATCCCAGCCGAGAGCGGTGTATTCAGCCAACCCTTCCTCAAACCAAAGTGGAAACACCAGCTGTATATTATTTCGAATAATGGAATTAATGGTTCCACCGTAAAACATATCATTAAATACGGCATGAACTAATTCGTGGTGAAGTGTTCTTCTGAAATCGGCATAATCTCCGGTAAAAGGGACCGTCATCCGGTTTTTCAGTTTATCGGTAACGCCGCCAATTCCCTCCGCATTTGTAGGTAGAGCCACTACATTGGTTTGGGAGAAATCGTTATGAGAATCGTATATAATAAGGGGAATACGATCTGAGATCTTCATGGTTGAAATCATTTTGGAAGCTGTGCATAAGCCGATTCTATACTTTTGGCAGCAAATCAGCCAGATCGTAATTTTTCTTACCATAGTAATACACATCAAAGTGCGTGGTCTGTAGATATCGCCATCTCAAAATCTTCGTACTGCACCCTGTTCTTCCCAAATGAATAATATTGGGCTGTTGCGGTACTAAGTACCGAGGTGAACAAGAAAACTAAGATTGCCGGTATCCAAAATAATTTGCTCTTCATAGCTTTGAAATTAATAATATTAGGCCAAAGCAAGATCAATTTGTCGTTTCTGAAGATCGGTGCTTTTAACCCGCACTTTAATCTCATCACCAAGTTGAAATTGCTTACCGCTTTTGCGGCCTACCAAGGCATGGCGTTTTTCATTATAAACAAAATAATCAGCTTTTAGATCACTCATTCTGATCATTCCTTCACAATAAATGTCATTTGAGGGTAACAAAAATTCCCCGTTCCATAACTCCGCTTATAGTTCCCGTAAAAGTTTCGCCGTGTTTTTTACTCAAAAACTCGACTTGTTTCAATTTCACGGAATCACGTTCGGCATCAACAGCTACACGTTCGCGCTCACTGCAGTGTTCTCCATCCTGCTTTAAGCTGATCATGAGTATACACTTTAGCTCCGGAATTATATCCTTTCAGCAACCGGTGAACGATCACATCAGGGTATACGGCGAATCGGGACTCGTAAAGTGGGCATAATGTCCAAATCCAAGTCCAAAGTGACCAATGTTATCGGGCGAATATTCTGCCTTGGCCATTGCCCGCAACATCAACCCGTTAACGATATACTCGAGGTTAGTATTTTCCACTTTCTTCAACAGGTTGTTAATTTTTTTCGGAGAGATGTCTATTGCCCACATCAAACTTAATTCCTATGGGTTTAACCTGCTCAGCAATGGCGGAAAGTTTTTCGGTATCGGGCTTGTCATGCACGCGATAAAAGAAAGGATATAAATCTTTAGAGCGTTTTTTATCAGAAGCTTTTCGCATTTCTTCCACATGGGTGGCAACGGTTTTATTGGCCATCAGCATGCACTCTTCAACAAGGCGGTGTGCAAAAATTCGTTTTTTCAGGATCACTTTAAGAGGTGTTCCATCCTTATCAAGCACAAACTTTGGATCCGGAGTATCAAAGTCGATAGCTCCTTCGCGGAATCTTCTATCCAACAGCACGCGTGCTAGTTTTGTAACTGTATTGATCTCTTTGCTGAACTTATGATCCTTGCCGTCAATCACGGCCTGCGCTTGTTCATAAGTAAACCGCTGTTTGGAGTGAATTACTGTTTCCTCTACTGAGTAATCTACCAATTTACCATTTGGGGCAATTTCCATAAAACAGCTGTACGTCAGCTTATCTTCATGGGACGCAAACTACACACTCCGTTACTCAACACTTCCGGCAGCATCGGAATTACCCGATCTACTAAATACACGCTGGTTCCCCGTGCATGGGCTTCTTCATCCAACACAGATTTTGGAGTCAGATAATGCGTCACATCTGCAATATGAACGCCCAGATAAAAGTTGCCGTTATCCAGCACTTCTATACTTAAAGCATCATCAAAATCCTTGGCATCATCAGGATCAATGGTAAAAATATTCTCGTCGCGCATATCACGGCGGCGTGAAATTTCTTCTTTGGGAACTTCCAGCGGAATCTGATCGGCATACTCTTCAACTTCAGGCGGAAATTCAGCTACCATATCGTTTTCAGCCAGAAATGGAAAGGATGTTGGCATCGTTTGAGCCGATTTTACCTAAAACAGAGGTGAATACGAGCTTCCGGGCAAGGCTTTGGGGTGAACCCGTTGTATCAGCTCAAAGATCGCTTTATCATCACTGGCGGTATTCGGTGTTCGCAGGAAGCACAAAAAAGTTGGTATATACCGATTTTGTGTCCGATGTCAATTACAAAGTTTTCTTTGCTGACTTTATTCAGCGTTCCCACATAAAAATCTTTACCTCGTTCTATGATGTCGATGATCTCGCCTTTTGGCTGACCACCTTTTTGGGATCCGGTGATCTTAACGCGAACTTTGTCAGCGTTCAGGGCAAGGCCAGATGCTCCGCGATGAGATCATTCACATCCTGATCGCGATCTTCAGTGATCGCGTGGCGTTACCGGTTCCGCGAGCTGAGACATCCAGTTTGCCTTCCACAATATTGGAGTTATTTGATGAATCGCTTCTTTTTGATTTTTTCGCCCTTCTCAAAAACACGTAATTATCTTTTCAGGACTGATTCTGTTTTGGTTGGAAAGTCGGCCTAAGGTTTTATCTAATTTCGCAACCTCTTTATCATTTTCAAGCCGCAGTACGCTTATCATTTGCTCTCGTGTTAACGTATGATCCGGGCTGTTTTTGATCGAAATGAGTCACCAGATCTTCAAATTTCTGTAGTCTGTCTTTTTTACTCATATAAATTACTTTAAGCAGGATTCGATCCTACCTGTTTTCTGTTATTTCTTCTTGATTCTGTTCTTCTTTGGCACCGAATAGCTTTCGGAATGGAGCAAACAATCGGTTGAAAAATTCATCCCAGGTATTAAAACTTACTTTAGCTTCCAGCCCCACCCCATTTATATTCCTGAGATTGTCTGACAGTTGCTCGGTGCTGCTTAAGGTACCAAAGGTAAGGTCTTGCCGGTGAAAGGCTGTGACTGCAAAAGTCCGGTTTATGCGATAGGTCGCACCAAGATCACCAATATTTGATTGTCTGCCGGTTATTTGTCCTTCCCTTCGTAAGATCAGCTTATCGTTGTATAATCTCAGGGCAACCCCGAGATCAACCTGATTATAGGTATTTAAATTAAAGTCCACGTCTAAACTACTCAAATCGCTGTTCAATAACGAATTTACCTGATTTGATAACAATGGGTTAATAACCTGGCTCGATAGCAGCGGATTCAACAACAGCTGCACTTCCTGATATGTTCTCACGTAAGCAAATCTAGTTTGTGCTCCCCCGATCGAAGACCGGAATAAAATCTCCCATTAACATAAAGTTTGTAGCTTGAATGAGTTTAAGATTTTCATCTCTGTTAATAGATGCGAGCTGCGTTGAAAGGGTTGAATTTTGTTGAGACTCAAACGTGTTGGGAAGCCTGAAAAAGAAATTATTTTCGATGCTTGTCAGCGTTCCGCCAATATTCAAAACAAGCTCAACAGGTACTCGCTGGGCATTTTCCGGATCCCTGGCTCCGGTACCACTTAGCGTGTTGATATCGGGACGGGCGCTATATACAGCATTTACATCCAGGCGGGCGTTGGCCGGATCTCCTTCCCAAATAATGGTTCCTCCGGATTCCAATTTCAAAACGGCGGGTAAAAATATCACCACTTACAAATTGGTAGCGTCCCCGCCTTCAATGTCAGAATCGCCCAAACATGGAAACTTGTTCATCCTCCAGCAAAATCTCGAAGTGGTCCTGTTCCCTGTGCTGTATACTATATCTCCGGTAACAGGATCAAAAATCATACGGACATTCATCGGGATTTTGTGCTGTCAAACTGAAGATCGAGCGTAAACCGTTCAGCAAATGAAAGCTTTTCTTCCTCCTCCCGTATTCAGGCCGAGCACTCCATCTCCGTTTTGCGAGGCAAATCTCCCCGGTGCTGTTTGATATCCCCGCATCATCAAAAGAGCTGACAAATCGTCTCGAAAAAACGGTTATCCTCATCAACAAATTCGGTTTCTTCCAGCAGTGGGATTGATATTTCAAAGAAATCCAGTCACAGCACCGGTTCCAGGAGTTGATGACACGGGCTCTAAGTTAGTTCCGGTAATGCTCACTGCTCCCGGTCCCATGTGCAGAGCCAAAGAAAGCTACGGTGGGGTCAAAGCCGCTCTGCAAAAACTGAAACTGATCCATATCAAGGTTGATGTTCAGTGGTATCTTCGGGGGCGAAATCATTTACATCAGGTAGAAGACCGCTTCCGAATAGCATTACCGCCCGATGGATCGATCAGGTAAATATCATGAAAAATAAAGCCGCGACTGCGGTTCCAGGTGAGATACGCCCTGGGCATCGTGATCAGGTTTCCAAGAACTTGGGCCGTATGAAAGCAGCATCTTCGTTCCCGATAGAAAAATTCACCTCATAATCGAAAACGTCATGGTTGCCCCAGATAGTACCTGTTCCTTCGGCCATTCCTGCTCCTTGAGAAAACACCTTGGACCCTATCAGCGGAAGTATCCATAAGTCGATATTGTCGAAATTTGCATCGAAAGCATATATGGAGTCTGCACGGGGGAAGTTACCCTCTTCTGGTGCCAGCACATAGCCTTCAATCTGAAAAAACTGTCCCCTGCGATCGCTATTTGCATAATACTGAGGATATTTTGCAGAATCGGTTGTCGATATAACCTTAGTATCAAACCGCCGGAGTTCGGGATTATAGGTGCTGCTGATGTTCAGATCACCGTATAGATTGTTATTAAGTTCTACCCTTTCGATCTCAACATTTCCATCTATAGTTGGGATGGTCGTTAACGTGGTAGTAGTAAACTTTCCGTTTAGCTGACCTGCAAAATCAAGCCGTATATCCAGAATTTCAGAGACCTTCCAGATCCAGACTTCTGATCTCGTAATTCACTGAATCTTCGGGCGAGCTGCTGAAAGTTCCATCTATTTGGACAAACTGGCTGTCGCTTTCAAACTGAAAATCTTTGAATGTAAGCCATTCATTCTTGTGATATCGAACGGTAGGTTCTCCCAGATTTTTCCATTGGTAAGCATCAGAGCTGAGATCAAAATCTTTGATATTGAATGCGAGCTGATCTTCTTCAATTGCACCATTCAGATCCAACAGAAAACTGGCTTCTTCAGCCAGCTGATCGGCTTGTATCTTCATATTAACTGATTGTTGATCCAGGTCTGCCATGAGTTGAAAATCTCGGGTATCAAATCCCCGATAATCAAGATGAGAAGCACCCATTTGTATCTGCATGCCGGAAAAATCTTTAAGTTGCTCCCCTATTCTAAATCGGCCTGTGGCTTGAATGTTTATTGAGTCAGCTTCAAACTCCTGTATCCTTGTTTCTGAATCTGTGAAAGAAGCGTTAAACAAAAGCCGCTGATTGTTCACATTTACCGTTGAGCTTAGTCTCTCCCGTCGATGCAAGTACCGGAAATTCAGTCAGATAGGTATTGAACAGTGCTAAGTTTTTGAGGTTTAGTGAAATATCAAAATCTTGGTTCATGCCCAAATCCAATCGATAACTCCTGACCGCAATAGTGGTATCCATCGCAAGTTCATCGCGATATCGCTCGTAAAAATATTTTTCTCCACTGCATCCCAAATCCATCAATGTAGAGGGGCAAAAGTTCCACTCACATTTGCATCAAAGGCAGTGGAAGTGAATCGGAGTTCTTTTTCATTCTCATTGATGGGGGTGAAATCAGCATAAAACTGATGACGGCCCAGCGTATCACTTTCAAATTCAGCTTGCAATACATCCACGCTAACCTGTCCAAATAAATCTTCAAGCTTGTTGCCCCTTACATTGAAATTGTACTCCAGGTCTACGGTAACGGGTTGAATTTGAGGGCGAAGAATCAGCTGGTCCAACTCAAGATTTGAGGCAGAGCCACGAAGCAGGTATTTCGGATTGTCTGATCTAAGGTCTATTTCACCCCGCGCGATGAGCTGAGCTTCGTCAACATTCAGCGTAAGGTCTGGCTGTATTAAGCCATTTTCCCAGCTTGCCAATAGTGCCAACTGATCGAATGCCCGGCCATCAAATAGACCTCCTCCAGAACGTAAAGTCAATCCTCCCTTACTCTCCTTTACTTTCAGGGAATTGGAGTATATTTCACCACTCAGTGTAATGCGGGTAGAAGAAATTCTGGAATCAGTCAGATCTCCTAAATTCAGTGAATCTGTTTTGAAATCGGCTTTAATCCCTACCTCATTTGCCATGTAAGCTCACCATCCAACTCTATCTCACCCCGTTCAAAATGGGATGCCGAAAACATGATCTTGGTTTCATCTAATGTTCCACTTATGCTTCCCTCTGCATTAGTTTCAGCCAGCGTCTGCAGCAGCGTATCATTCAAGAAAGGTGAAAACGGGCTCATCTCAGTTCCCGGAAACAGGAAAGCTGGGGAGGTTCAAATGGTATAGGAAAGGGTTTGTGGAGAGTAGTAATTTTTAACCTCCCCATTGAAGCGTATAGAACTATCACCCAAAATAATTTCGGAAGTAGCAAAGGAAAGCGAATCAAGGTTTCCCGCTCCTTCGATGGTGCCGATTAGGTTCGTATTCAGATATCCCAAAGTTTGCGGAATAACCGATGAAACCAGTTGTGGAGTCAGGGAAATTTGATCTATCAAATAACTATAACTGGCGGTTTCTAATTGACGCTGAATGTTGCCTTTCAAAAAGTCCAGTGCCGTCCACTTCGCCGTTAAAACGTATCGTTGAGTTCTCATGACTTACGGTGAGGGCATTTACCTCAAAGAAGCGTTCATCGTTGTAGATCTGGCCATAGGCCTCAAGTTGCCTGATATCCAATTCAGGGACATCAAACTGCAACTCATCAATATCCAGAAAGCGCTGCTCATCGGTGAGTTCCACGAACATGGTCATGTTCAGATTCCGGATCGCTATGCTATCGGGTGAATTATCAGATGTATTTAAAATGCGTATAGTCCCGTTGTTGACCTGAAAAGAGGGCGCAATGATCTGAAATCCCAAACCTTCGTTTTTATGTATAGCGGAAGAGTCAGCGCCGGCTGATTTCTCCTCAGCCGGAGATTCGAAGGAAGGCTTTCTCAATTGAAAATGAGGAGTCGGGATTAACGTGGACATCCGGAGAGGCAATTTTAACAGAATGAATAAACAGCCTGTTTTGCAGAAGTGACCATACATCCACCCTTGCAACAATGGCTTCTGTTTGAAATACCGGTTTGTAGATCTTTTTGTCAGGGTAGATCCTGACATCTTTCATTTCTACATTCAATGGGAGTAATCCACCAAGATTACCGATACTGATAACTCCCTGATATTGTGCAGAGAACTGATCTTCAAGCTGTTCTGCCACATAATTTTTTACGGGTTGAAGTTGCATCACCCCAAACACCGTGCCGGAAATAATAGCCAAGAGAAAGTACCAGAACCCCAATAAAGGTCCAGAATATATTCCAGGATTTATATAACCAGCGAACGTATGCCACTATTTAAAAATATTTAGGGTGTGCTGCCAGGCTGTTTGTACAAAGCTGTTTTCTGCAACTTCATAAACATAAGCAAGGCCGGGCTTTTTAAGAAGCACCAGCCGAATGCGGCCGTCTTTTACTTTCTTGTCATACTTCATCATTTCCACCAACTCGGCTGGGGATTTTCTGATCGTAGCCAAATCAAAATCATACAACGATTTAAACTGCAATAAATTGGCAAGGTCCACCTTTGCTCCCAAATGATTTGAAGCATGAACAGCTGCGATCATTCCGGCATACACGGCCTCGCCATGGGAAAACCGTTTGTATCGGCCTTCCTTTTCCAGAACGTGACCAAAAGTATGCCCAAAATTCAGAATAGCTCTTTTGCCTGATTCCAACACATCTTCAGCCACAACATCTACTTTGATCTGTGCACTTTTTTGTATGAAGCGGCAACCAGGAATCGCCGTCCATAAATCGATCTTCATCTAATAACGTTTGGATCTCTCCAAGCATTTCAGGCGCCTCTATCATTCCGTATTTAAGCACTTCGCTGAGTCCGTTTACCCACTCTTTTTGGGGAGCGTTTGCAGATAATGGACATCGGCAAAAACCGCCTCAGGCTGATAGAAACTCCCGATCAGGTTTTTCCCGGTAGAATGGTTGATGCCCGTTTTCCCCCAATGGAGCTGTCCACCATGGCAAGCAGTGTGGTTGGAATATGCACCAATGGAATTCCGCCGCAAGGCCGTAGCCGCCACAAATCCGGACAGATCACCGGTAACACCTCCGCCTATTGCAAAAAGCGGAGTTTGCCGCTCGGCACCATTTCTCAACACAAAATCGAGCGCTTCCTGGTAGACCGCAATATCTCTTAGCCTGCTCGCCACGCGGAATTTCAAAGATGTGAAGTTCCTGAAATTTCTTGCTCAATACCGTTTCAAAATGTTGCCTGTGATGCTCTAACACAAAGGCGTCCACCAAAACAAAAGCCTTTTTGGATGTGTACTTGTAGATATACATCTTCCAGCTCTTTGGAAAGATCGTTTCCAAAGTGAAGCTCATATTCATTTTGAGTCAGATGTTACTACGGAAATAGTATCAGACATGACGGGAAATTTTCTGTATCGCTTTTTGTGCTGCCTTTGCAGCAGATAAGGACGATGTATTTACACTAACCTGCGCTTGTTTATAATATTTTTCACGACTTAAATATAAGGCTTTCAGCTCGTCATACAGAGTCTGTTTTGATTTAATTTTTCCGTCCGAATCCCATAAAATCGGCCTTTGGTCGTTGCAGGCTACGCGTTCTACGATCTCATCAAACGGAGTATCAATAAACACCAATATGCCGTAAATCTTCAGGTGATCCACAATGCGTTGATTTTGAAGGGCTCCCCCTCCCAGAGAGATCACCCCTTTGTGGTTTCGGTCAATTCCAGTAAATACTGCCATTCTTTTTCACGGAAATATGCTTCGCCCTTATCCTCAAAAATTTGGTTGATCGATTTCCCCTCCTTTTCTACGATAACATCATCCAGATCCACAAAAGGCAGCTCCAGTTGCTCAGCAATCATCCGCCCGATCGTGCTTTTTCCTGAGGCCATAAAGCCACTGATGAAAATACTTCCCTTAAACTTTTTTACGCGCTCCTCATTCATACCGATGGCTTTTTGGGGGTTACCATTTCCACATCTTCCTTATCAACCACCACCGCTCCGGGCGAAGATCCTTTGGGCTTACGCACGTATTTCTTTTGGTGATGATAACCGGAGCCAGTTTTCATTCCTTTTGCTTTCGAGTTGAAAGCTGCATACGAAGCCGCCTCCAGCAGAACAGATTTGGGCGGCATATCTTTCATTGCCCATTCTTATAACCAAATGCGATCCCGGAACGCCCGGTGCATGCATCCACACATCTTCTTTGTGGGCTTTTTGAACAAGCACATCATTGCTCTTCGCATTCTTCCCTATCCACACCGAGTAGCCCTGCACTTTCAATGTGTGAAACGGCAGCGAATCTTCACTATCAGAGGAACCACCCTGATCGCGATAGGGCGCAAGTTCATCCTCAAACTCTTCTTCCCAGTCCTTGAATTCCCATAAGTTGGTGATCGATTCCGCCTCCTCCAGCAGTTTTTCGGCCTTCTCTTTCTCGGCTTCCATTTCAGGGATGCGTTTTATGGCTTCCTCATACGAACGCTCAGCGCCTGAACTTTTTTTGTAATACCGCTGCGCATTTCCGGCTATATCCAGATCTCGTTCCAGCGGAATGGTCACTTTTTCTTGCTCGCTATAGAGGTCATCCACTTCAATTTCCTCGACATTGACATCTCCCAGGTGAGCATTTGCCATCAGGATATGTCCCCATTGTTCGTACTTTTCAGCCCGTTCCAGTCCCTTATCCGCCTGATCCAGGTTTTTAAGCCCCGATTCCAGTCTTTTGATCTTCCGCTTCAGACTTTTCAGCAGGGATGATTTCCGCTGCTTCAGTCGCTGATTTCTCGAATAGGTTTTATATCGATATAGAATGAGATGATTTACGTTCTCAAACTCCTTCTCAGTTGCTATTGGGAGTATATCTTCGGAAAACAACGTCACCTCTCCATTTTCCAGCAGCCTTGGGTACGGCGAATCTTCGAGCTCCTCGCATACTTTTTTCACCCAATCCTGAAGTTCATCCACTGAGTAATCATCAAGTCCGTAATGCTCTATCAGCTCCGGAATATTCTGCCGGGGAAACATCGCATTGATGGCAACCATCTTGTTCTTGGTACTTTTTCGGCTGATATCTTCTTCAACCTTGTACACATTCAGTTCTTGGGGTGATGGTGGTTCTGCCCCCTTTTCATCATACTCCTTAAAAACAGCTTTGATCTTATCGTCCTTCACCCAAAACACATTGGCACGATTGCTGAACATTCTAAAATACAAGGTAGAATCATCTTCAAAATGCAGATACAACCAGCGATCGGTTTCAGGAATACTCACTCCGGTAATTTGCTTTCCATATAATTCTTCAAAAAAGTCAATGGTGTTGCTTTTCTTGGCCCCCCTGTAATTGTCAACATAGAGGGCGATATTGCCGGGAGCCGAACTATAACATAATCTGTAACTATCTGATTTTGTTTTAATAAAAAACTCGATATAGTTCTTATACGGACTTACCGCTTGTTCTATATGACCGTCAATAAACTTGTTTTTAAGGGTCTTATTTAGATATATTAATTCGTAATAATTCATTGAAAAACAGAGGGGAATTTAAAGATTTCATGCATTATCCAATCTTCACGTCTATTGTTAATACTGTAGAATCACAATTAGGAAAGAGAGGTATAGATACGAATAAATTCAGGACGTGGGAAGATAACAAGATTCACGCAACAGGTTTGGAATTAATAATCAACCTGGATGAGGTTTCGGACTTTATGCATTCACTTTCCATTAATTTTGACTGGGACAGTTTCCGCGAAACCTCTATGGCCAAAGAACTGGATGGCATGGAGAGCCATCCTTTCCTAAAAATTGAAACCCTCACCAAATCGGCCGTAAAACCTACTATTGATGTTGAAATAAGCTGGCTTTTTGATGTTGACCTTTGTCAGCCCAAAGTATCTGGCGAAAACGGTAATTATCGTGTTGAACAAGCAAGCCGTTGGATGGAATCGATCAGTAATAAAGTAAATGATCTACTGAAAGACGATGACATCATCACCCGCTGGCATATCGAAATTGACGGGGATGAAAACGGACGGTACCTCTCGGCCATCAACCTGATCTCTTATTTTCAGTACGAACTCACCTCACCCAAAAGCCTGAATGACGTAAAGCACATTGTAAGCCGGAAACTCCATGACCTCTTATTTAAGGCCAATAAAGTGATCTTTCTTTCTGATGAGATCCTGGAAGAGTCGGTGGCGGCTTAAATACCAATTGTACGCCTCTAAAAAAACCACCTCGAACTCCATCTGACCGATCGCCGGTCTGATGGATGGCTAAAGCTTCGGTGTTTAAATTCAACTCAACGGTCAGACGGACTTAGAGCCGTCAGACCGAGATGCTAAAAAGCCCAATTTGTTAAAAGTCAGGCTTTTATTCATTTAAATTGCAAATCTGATTTTTTAGTCGTACTTGTAAAACCCTTCCCCGGTTTTGTTGCCGAGTTTGCCGGCATCAACCATTTTAACCAACAAAGGAGCGGGACGGTATTTTGGATCTTTAAAGCCTTCATAGAGTACGTTCAGAATATCGAGGCACACATCCAGGCCAATGAAATCAGCCAGTCTCAGCGGTCCCATGGGATGCGCCATCCCAGCTTCATCACTTCATCCACATTTTCGGGAGTGGCCACGCCTTCCCCCACGCAGAAAATAGCTTCGTTGATCATCGGCATGAGCACGCGGTTGCTGACAAAGCCGGGAGCATCATTTACCGGAACAGGAGCTTTGTTGAGGTTTTTAGCCGTTTCTTCGATTACAGAATAGGTCTCGTCATCGGTTTCCAGTCCGCGTACAATTTCAACCAACTTCATAACCGGTACCGGGTTGAAGAAATGCATCCCAATAAATTTTTCCGGTCGGGAGGTAAGTGCCGCAAGCTTGGTTATGGAAATAGAAGAAGTGTTTGAACCGAAGATTGCATGATCCGGAGCGGCTTCATCAACCTGCTGCCACACGTTTTCTTGATGTCCAGATTTTCAGGAACGGCTTCAACTACCAGATCCACATCTTTCACTCCTTCCGATAGATTCAGAAATATGTTTATGGCTGTCCAGCGTGTCTGAATCCTCTTTGCCTCATCGATCTTTTCTTTCTTCACCATCCGGTCCAAATTCTTCTCGATGGTTGACAGCGCGCGATCCGCAAATTCTTGTTTGGTCTCGATCAGGTTCACAGGTATTCCACTCATGGCAAATACATGAGCAATGCCATTTCCCATCGTTCCGCCGCCAATTACAGCCACTTTTTTTACGTCCATTTTTATGATGGTTATTTTGAGATTATGAATTGTTATCAGATTAGGGGTTTTGGAAGCGTTTTTCAAGCCGATTGAGGTGGTTTTTACAGTTATTTTGGCTGCTTATTTTCTTAGCCACTAAACACAAATTTATTGTTGTACAGGCAAATCGCCAGATGCTCAAATAGCTTAAAACTCAAAGCGTAGATTAGCTGTAACGCCTCTTTGGCCAAATTGATTTACATACGAAAAGCTGGCCTCGGGTAGGTTTTTGCCCATATCACGAGCCTTCACAAAAGCACTTATACCACTCACCAATCGGTTTACCACCATCAGAGAAACCAGGGTTGGGAGCTGACTTCGGTTTCCATCTACCTGTTCCCTTGCATCCCGATATTGATTTCGGAGATCTGAACTTTCCCAACTCCATCTAAGCTCGGGAGTATCTTCGTACAATCGATTCCAGTTTCGGGTTCTGAGCTGCGCCTGATTGTATTCCTCAAGATTGTCATAATTGCCAATGGCGATCAGATAATCCCGGGATTTGTTGGAGAGATCGGTTCCGGCTTTACTTTGAGCCAGGGTATAAAAATCATTTTCTAAGGTATTCGCCCGGGCATCCAATCCGAAGTAAGAAAGCACCAGCACGGCCTCTCCCGCCAGGTGATATTTTCCACGATTCCAGTCCGTTTTATCCGCATAATAATGACCCCAGCCCGGCATCACCAAAGAGCGTAAAAAAGCGCCCCGCGGCGAAGGTATATTATCTTGTGTCTGGGCTACAGTAATGAGCTAGGGAACAAACTTATAAGTGTAATCACCATTAGTTTTTGAACATTCAATATCCTACTTCCAACATCTAATTTTGAATTTATTCTCTTTCCAAATTTGCTCACATCAGTTATCATATTGAATATTTGTAAGTTGGATGTTCGATGTTCCTTATTCGGTGTTCTTCTTCCGCTCTCTTCCCCAATGTCGGAAAATGGAGATGCTAAATCCAATCATTAACATAAACGTACCGGCCCACACCACCGATATAAATGGTTTTTCATCAGCTACAATCAGAACCCATTCCGGCTCGTATTCTTCTTCAAGTCCCGTTACGGTAATTTCAATACTGTTTTCCTGCGGGTTGATCTGTGTGAACTGGAATTCAAGATCAAATTCCCGGGCAAAAGACGGCGGAGAAAAATATATAGCTCTGTCCGTTTTCGGAATACACTGCAAACAATGGATTTAACGTAACAATACGATCACTTGCGGGATGAATGAGTTCCACTTCAGCCCGAACGCCGATGGATGTATTCGGCGGTAACTCCGTACTGTCCGTTCGCATGTAGTTCACAAATCGGATGGTATAATTTCCAACATCAATGCTTTCTCCCGGGGTGAAATTGAAAGACTGGATCTTTATCTTCCTCAGAAGTCGTGTCCTGATCAGCCACATTCTGCATTGGGGAATTCATGTTTGAAGCACGGTCATTTTGTTCCTGCACGTAAGAACTTCCTCCCACATACAGATAGATATCACTCAGAATTCCGGTTCGAACATCCGGGTCCACCGACCATTGAATATTCTCTGCTGTTGAAGAAGTCAGCATGGGATACACTTCCGGCTTCATATAAAATGGCTTCCCGCCATCTACCGGCTCAAATTTGATCTGATATGTTTGCTGTCCCCGCCGGACCGTATTATCCAGCTCATAGCCTTCATAAGTGACCATATACCGATCATCAACGAGCACGGGTTCATTCAGGTTCAGCATCAGCATTTCTTCAAGCTGTGTTACTTTAAATCCCTGTTCATCAGTCACTTCACCTTGCTTTACGGCCTCATTATACTGCGCTGTTTTTTGATCCACTAACGGACTGTTGTAAGCCGAGGAAGCCAAAATTCCAACCAGTAACATTCCAAAACCTACGTGATTCAAAGCCCCACCGATCAATTTGGGCTTTTGTCTAACAAGGCGGAAAAGCACCCATCCATTTCCGAACGATGGCGAAAAATCCGCAGAACAAATATACCATGTAGTAAAGTTTCGGACATCACCCAAAATAATAGCAAGAATAGTGACGGTACTTGTAACCAGAAGTGGGTTGATGAGATCTGAGGCCAGTGATTCTGCGTCGTATTTTTTCCAGAACAGATACTGCCCAAGGACTGTAAATATGGCCATGATCATAGCAATGGGCATGCTCCAGTTGTTGTAAAAGCTAATTTCCGGAGGGGTTGGATTTTCAACAAATAAGCGTCCCAGGATGGGTGAACTTGTTCCAAGAATGATCACAAGACCAAGAATCAATAAGAGCACAGCCCCGGAAACCGTCATAAATTCACGACTCAGGATTTTAGATTCTTTATCGGGGATGGCAGTTCTTTATATCTCCAGAAAAAGAGTCCCAGTCCCACCAGGGTGACCACCAGCATAAAGGCAACCAGCTGATTGTACAGCCCGAGATCCACAAAACTGTGTACAGATGAACTCCCCAGAATTCCCGAGCGAGTTAAAAAGGTTTCGTACACCACAAAAACGTACGCAAGAATGGCAAACAGGATTGAGGATTTCTGTGCCACCGAACTTTTGCGCTGAATGATCATGGTGTGAATGCCGGCTGTGCCGATCAGCCATGGAACCAATGAAGCATTTTCAACAGGATCCCAGGCCCAATATCCCCCAAATGAAAGGGTGACATATGCCCAATATCCTCCCAGAAAAATGGCGGTGAGCAGCGCCACATTTGCACTTAAAGTCCACGGTAAAGCAGGACTGATCCATTCGTTATATTTTTGCTTCCAGAGTGCGGCCATGGCAAAGCAATATGGAATGGTCATCATGGCAAAACCGATGAAGAGCACCGGTGGGTGAATCATCATCCAGGGGCTTTTGAGGAGATCGTTCAACCCACTTCCGTCCGATGGCACAAAATCGGGATTGGTTTGCAGAAACGGCGCATTGGGCATTTCCTGGGCAATGGTACGGAATGGTGAAGCGCCTAATTTCAACCCAAAAATATCCCAGCCCAGCAGCATGGAAAGGAGGAACACCTGCGTCATCGTTAAAAAGAAAAGTACTGGGGCTTTGTACGGCGATCGTGTCCATTTCATCAACCCAAAACCGAGAAATGCCGAAAATAGGATCCACAGCATGAAGCTTCCCTCCTGTCCGCCATAAAATGCTGAAAAGAGGTATCTCGGGGTCAGATCCAGGCTGGTATAATTGAACACATAATAATACTGGAACTGATGCTGAAAAATCAGGTAGATCAGAATTCCGGAGGCAGCCACAAGGAACATTGTTTTAGCTGCAAACAACCAGTTTCCAATGCGAAGTGTTTTCTCCTGATCGCGATTGGCGGAATAGAAGTAAAAGATTAAAGCAAGCAATGCCGTGGCAAAAGAGGCGGAGATCAGAATTTTACCAAGAATACCTAACATAAATTATCGGATCAAAAAGGGTTTAGTGAGGGAAACAGAAAGTGAGTGTTGTCAATATTGGTTTCCAAAGTTTTACTTTCCACAATCAAATGCTTTCAGATATCTACCGAAGCAGAAAATACGTCAAAGCTGATCATCAATAACTCGATGATGCAGCAGCTTCGGTGAATTGACCTGGATCGGTATCGTTGTATTTGGATGGACATTTCATGAGCATTTCGCTGGCGTAAAAAGTGTCGCCACGCATTTCTCCGATGACCACCAACTGATCGGCATCTTCAAAATTATTGGGCTTAGGTTTGGGATACACCACTTTTCGGGATTCGCCCGCTTCGTCTATCATGTGAAAGGTGAAGCGTTTGGTTTCGAGGGAGAATTCGGCTCCTTTTTCTTCATCCCAGATTCCCGGAATGTGTGCGTTGGTTCGCTCGCCGGCTTGTTCAAATGTGGTGTACGTACTGATACTTTCGCCGAAATTGTACATCAGCAGCGAGGTAAATCCCACGATGGCTACAATTCCAATGATTAACTTTGGCTTCATGCTTCTTCTTGTTTGGATTGAATTTGGTCTTCGAGTTTACTCACTTTCGGTCCACGCGGAAAAGGAAGAACAGGAGTACAAGCCATATAATGAGACTCACTCCCAGCACTACGTAAATAAGTTCGTTTGATGACATAAATTGTATAAATGCTCCCGCCTCTTCTGCTCCGTTGGCACCGGCCCATTCATCGGAATAAGCCTGAGTCAGCGTATCAACGGCGGCGAGTGAATCTTCTTGCATTAAATTCTGAATTTTTTTGTGGATGAAAAATTTACGAATTCTCAATGTCGAATTGAACCTTTTTGTAGCGATGCACTACATCATAGATCCAGATGCCAAGTGCTATAAAACCTACAAAGGCCGGATATAGAATATAACGCAATTCAGCGGCTGTAATCTCACTAAAAGCAGGATTTCCATCGGCTCCTGGATGCAGGCTTGTTAATTGTCTCGGAACCACATACAGCAAAAACGGAATAGTTGTGGCTGCAAAAATATTGTAAACTGCCGCGAGTTTTGCGCGTTTCTCCTGATCATCAAAAGCGGAACGGAGCACGAAATAAGCCACATAGATCATCATGGCCAGCGCGGCGAGATTCATTTTGGGTTCGGCAAAGGTCCACCATGAACCCCAGGTGAATCGCGCCCACAGCGAGCCGGTTAAAAGTCCGCATATTCCAAAAGCCACTCCCACACTTGCTGCCGGAAGAGGCTTTTATATCAAACGCAGAATTGGGATCATTCAAATACCTGATGCTATACCAAAAGCTGATGATGAACAGCGCAAACATCGTCATCCACATAGGAACGTGGAAAAAGATATTCCGGGCCGTTTGTTCAAGAATGGGGATGAATGGAATGTGAATCAAAAAGCCGGCGGCAATCACGATCGTCATTCCAACAGCAACAACGTATTTCCAGGGTTTCAAGAGTTCATGAATTTTGTTAACTATAGCTACGTTTAAAAAGTAAAAGATACAAAAAAGCCCTCGATTTTTTAGGGATATAATCTGTAAAATCTGTTATGACAAGCACCAAACGTTCCATCACGCTAACTCCTTCCTGGAAAGCATTTTTCTGGCAGTATGCACTCGGTATTTTGCTTACTCCTGTCCTCATCGGAATCTACATTTTATGGCGAACACGCAAGACACATGCGAGCATCCGCTACAAAATATCGGACCAAAAGATCACTGTTGTGGATGGACACATTTCCCAGAATATTGATCTGGTTGATATCCGTAAGGCCATTTCCGGCGAAACACAATTTGGTGTGGGGCCGGTTACCATCAGAACCTCGGGGCGCGAAATTGAGCTGGTTGGACTCGAAAATCCCGCACAAATTGCCCGTTCCATCGAGAAGGCAGTGGAAGCAGAGCTAAAAAGACTGGAAGCTCAGAAACAGACAAAACCCCGCGAAACAAAATATGGGCCGGGAGAAATGGACCGACTCGATTACCTTACCGGACTCTGGCAGCAAGGACTCATCAGCAATGAAGATTTTGATAAGGAGCAACAGAAATTCAAAAAGGATTAGAGTCAAAATAATGGTGTCCTATCAATTTGCTAATCATCCTGCTTTTAGTGATCAATTAGATCTTGTTTTATCTGACAGATAGTATCCACTACTTTTTCTCGCAGAGGCTCGCTGATTCAATCGCAGAGTTTCGCTGATAACTATTTGTACAATTTTTCTACCAATTCGCATAAACCTTTTCTATTCTGAACCATGATTTTCTTTTTTAGGATAAGCAGGATGATGTTACAAATCCTAAAAATCTTGGTTCAAAGCTATTGGACAAAAATATTAATTCCATCACCCGGCTCTCATGGAAGTCCACTTTTCATTCCTCCCGAACTGAGCCGAATGATGGAGTAGTCGCAAAATTCATCATTCCGTTTCCCAAAAACTTTGATTTGATGTGTTACCGAAGAGAAACGAGGTGATGTATAAAGCCTGCACTACTTCTCGGTCCGACCGATAACCGTCTGCCCGTTTGCTTGATTCCAGTAACCAAGCCTCATCCATCGATCAAACGCGCAATGCGTCAGATCAAGGTCGGAATTTCATCATGCATATTACCTGAGTTTGAGATACAATTAGCTCCACTACCATTGGCAGATATGTTTTTTGCATTCCATAATGTTGTCATTAGAAAATACTGCTCATCGTCCGACGACTACAGCTCGTCCGACGATTGGACACGGGTACGAAAGTTCTATAAGCCCGAAATTTCAACCTGATAGCCCTTTCCATTCGTCGGACCACTTCTTTGTATTGCAGCTTAACTTTGTTTTGGGGATGGGGTTGCTGGTTCAGTAACACGGAGTCTTTTCAGTGGTCGGACGAGGGCTTGTTTTTTTAAAATCATGCTCAAGAGAAGGCAACTTCAGAGATCTTATCTCGAACTCACATTATTTAGCAGTGTTTTACAACTAAATCCCTTTTCTTATCAGCCATTCTATAACTGCAATTATTATTTATGAAGCTATTCTCTATTATTTCCCGTTTACTCCTGACCTCCCTGTTTCTTGTGATGATATCACAGTCAGTCAACGCGCAGGCGAACTTTGAAGCCGCTGAGCGATTTACCGGCGAGCGCATGCAAAACCTGATCGGCGATACCGGCGTGTATCCCCGCTGGATCGAAGACACCAATACGTTTTGGTACGAATTTGAAAACCGCGAAGGCACAAACTGGTATTTCGTGGATGCTGAGCGACCCACCCAACGCGAACTTTTTGACCGTGAAAATGTAGCGGCACAGCTTTCTGAAACGTTCGAGCGCCCATTCAATCACCTCGATCTTGACCTCAACGACTTTGAATACGATACCGACAAAGAACGGTTCACCTTTCATGTTGACAGCATCGAGTTCACCTACAACCTGAATGGAAATGATCTTGTAAAAGGAGATTCCCTGAAGGAGGAAGAAGGAGAAGGATGGGCAACCTACTCCCCCGACAGTACATGGATCGCTTTTGCCAAAGAGCACAACTTGTATTTGATGCGTTCTGATGATCCCGACAGCACCGAGATTCAGCTGACCGAAGATGGCGAGCGATGGTTCAGCTACCAGGCCGATCAGGGTGATACCACTTCCAACGAGCGACTTCGGTCCCGTGCCAACTTTTTTGATGATGAGACTAAGCTTTATGTGCAGCGAACCGATAACCGCGAAGTTGAAGAACTTTGGGTGATCAATTCTCTCGGCGAACGCCCTACCCTTGAGACCTATAAATATTCCATGCCGGGGGAAGATGAAATCGGGATCGACCACGTAGAAGTTTTTGATATTGAAAGCCGCGAGCGCATTATCATGGATACCGAAAAGTGGGAAGATCAGGACTTGAGAGCCAATTTTGGAGATCATCAAACCGGAGATTACCGTGCGAATAGTTCAGATAATTTGTACATCTATCGCGAAAACCGAACTTCTGATAAAGTGGATATCCTGATCGGGAATACGGAAACCGGTGAGACGGACGTTTTATTGAGCGAGACAAGTGAACCTCTATTTCAACTGGAGTTTTCAGTACCTGGGTATTATTAATAACGGTGAAGAATATTTGTGGTGGAGCGAGCGCACCGGCTGGGGACAGCTTTATCGCTATGACTCCGAAGGAAATCTAAGAACCGGATCACACAAGGCAATTTTGTAGTTGGTGATGTGGTGAAGATCGATACCGCCCGGCAGACTATTTTCTTTGAGGGCTACGGTCGTGATGGTGATCACCCCTACTACGAGCATTTATACAGCGTCAAATTTGACGGATCCAATTTCCGTCACCTCACCCCCGAAAATGCCGATCACAGTATTTCCGAATCTGACGAGGGTAACTATTTCGTGGATAATTTCTCCCGCGTGAATATGCCTACCCGTTCCGTGCTTCGTGATGGGAACGGCAAGATCATCCTCGACCTTCAGCAGGTGGATATGAGTCCCGCCGAAGAAATTGGGTGGAAAGCACCTGAAGAATTCAAGATCAAAGCTGCTGATGGTGCAACCGATCTCTACGGGGTGATGTGGAAACCCTTTGATTTCGATTCCACCAAATCGTATCCCATTATTTCCTATGTATATCCCGGCCCTCAAACCGAGCCTTTTCCCACCAGCTTTTCGTTAACAGGCTACACCGGTCGAAATCAGGCTCTTTCACAGCTTGGATTTGTGGTAGTAGCTTTTGGTCAGCGAGGCGGAAGTCCGGTTCGCTCCCGATATTATCACACCTATGGCTACGACAATTTGCGCGATTATCCGCTGATGGATAACAAATATGGCATCGAGCAGTTGGCTTCCCGACATTCATTTATAGATCAAAATAAAGTGGGAATATTTGGACATTCCGGCGGTGGATTTATGAGTACGGCTGCCCTTCTCTCCTATCCTGATTTTTATGATGTAGCCGTCGCAAGCGCCGGAAATCATGACAACAACGTGTACAATACCTGGTGGAGTGAGACACATCATGGCGTGACGGAAAATCGCAAGACCGTAAAAGAAATGAATGAAGACAGCGTGGAAGTGGAGCGCGAGGAAATCACTTTTGAATCCAAAATAAAGACCAATGCGGAGCTGGCTGAAAACCTGAAAGGACATTTATTGCTGGTTCACGGAGATGTAGATAACAATGTGCATCCCGCCAACACCATTCGCCTGGCTGATGCCCTCATCAAAGCCGGCAAGCGTTTTGATATGATGATGCTCCCCGGCCGCCGACATGGATTTGGTCCTTACCAACCCTATTTCGAGCGACAAAAATGGTATTACTTTTCCCAGCATCTTTTGGGTGATTACCGTACCAACGTAGATTTCAATCTGCCCTGAAAGACTCTGGATTAAAGGCTCAGAAATAAAGTATTGCAATAATCTAAGTTTGAAATAGAGATCTCCCAAGTCGTTGTAGCTCCTGAGCACTTTCAACTTATAATTAAATCAGAATAGATTCTGCGAAGGGTTTTAAAACTCCGCGAAAATCAGCGCTTCATCCGCGAAACTCTGCGTGAAATTATCTTTTACTACATACCCACTTTCTTTCTCGCTCATGTTCGCGGAGTTAGGCGCTGAGTTCCGCAGATTGACTACACGATCTGCCCATTCAACATCATCTCTAATTTACAAGTGTCGGACAAGCTGTCCGACACTACTTAGGACCAAAACCCTAAACTGGTTCAAGCGTCCGCTTGGACCTTTTTTATTTAGGCACTATTTGTTTGAAGCAAATGCAGCAGTAGCGCGTCTTCCAGAGTCGCGTGTATGGAAGCTGAATAAAATGGCGTGAGTTTGTGGTACTGAAGTTGTCATCCTTGTGACAGCTAAGGGTGATTTTATCTCGGGCTCACTAAAACACCTTTTTAAAATGCTTTCCACTTCGAGACGAAACCAGTCAACACATCTTTTACTATCGACTCTGGAGAGTCGATTTACTCGCTTTTCCCATAATCCATGCGTGTCGGGCAAGCTGCCCGACCTACGGTACTTTATTGTCAATGCAATCAAATTCAAACCATAAAAAAAGCCCGTACATCTTTGTGATGCACGGGCTTTAAAATTTTTGGTGTTTTCGAGATTTAGTGACAAAAATTACCGCAGGGCTTCCTCTAATTCCAGAGATGCGTTGCTGCCTTCATCACGGTACTTCACAATAATTGGGCATGACATACTTAAGCCATTTTCTTTGGCCCAGTCATTTCCAACAGGTCGGGTTCCCGGAATCACGACGGCATTTTCAGGAATGGCAGAACCGCGTTCCAACACTTTCTCATTCACGGTATCATACACCGGAACGGCTTTTGAAAGGGTCACACCGGGAGCAATTACAGCACCCTTTTTCACCAAAATTCCTTCCACGATCACAGACCCGGCTCCTATAAAACAATCATCTTCAATGATCACCGGATTCATTCCCACCGGCTCCAAAACCCCGCCGATCTGAACGCCTGCCGAAAGATGCACATTCTTGCCAATTTGCGCGCAGGATCCAACCAAAGCGTGACTGTCAACCATAGAGCCTTCATCCACAAAAGCGCCTACATTAATATATGCCGGCGGCATGATGATCACCCCGGATGACACATACGCACCACGACGGACGGAAGATCCACCGGGCACCAAACGAACGCCGTCTTCAGGAGAAAAATACCGAGGGGGCAAATTGTGCTTGTCTACAAATCCTTCGTAGATACCATCGTAACTGGTGTTTTCGCCATCTTTGAATGAGGCCAGAATAGCTTCTTTGACTTCAACATTTGCCTCCCAGCCATTCTCCGTTTTATTGGCCGCTCTGACCTTTCCTTCTTCTAACTGATCTAAAATATCTTCGTAATTCATTTTCTGTTTGTGTTGTTAACTTGTTAAAATCGTTTTACTGCTTTTTCAGCCAGGCTGCAATCTCTTTATCTGCATTCACGAGATTCTGTTCCACTTCCTCCGAAATATCGCCCAGTGACAGTGGCAGCCGAACCGTATCGTTCGCGATCCATCCTTTTTTGTGAAGCAACGTTTTTGCCGGAACGGGGTTGGGAGCCTTGAAGAGTGCATCGGTTGCATTTTTCCATAATGGAAACAGATCTTCGGTTTCACCGGCCAGAGCATAATTCTACATATTTATGGGTCGCTTTGGGCCAGACATTGGCGGCCACAGAAACCAAACCCACGCCTCCTTCTTTGGTGAAATCCGGGGTCATTCCGTCATCTCCGCTGTAGAATTTTACATCCGGTGCTTCCTGTCGAAAAGCCTTGAATTCTTCCACACTTCCACTCGCTTCTTTAACGCCCATCAGATTGTCGAATTCTTTGGAAAGTCGCGCTGGCACGCTTGGATGCATTTTTACGCCGGTTCGAGACGGCACATTATATAACATGCAGGGAAGCTCGGTTTCGGCCATCAATTCTGAAAACCACTCAAACTGTCCCTCGGCTCCGGGTTTTGCATAAAGTGGAGTTACCAAAAGAAGCGCATCCGGTTTTATCTCGTTCACCCAGTGAATGAAATCGACCTGTGCGGAAAGATTAAATCCGCCGATCCCCACCATAAAAGGAACATCCAGCTCGAGTCCTTTCGTAAATTGGACAATTCCTCTTTTTTCTTCTTCATTCAGGTTCAGTCCCTCGCCGGTACTCCCTAAAACCAAAACTCCATTTCCGGCTTCTTCTTGTTTTCTGAGTAAGGTTTCAAAACTCTCATAATCCACACTCCCGTCAGGATTCATCGGGGTGATTATTGCGGTCCACAGTGGAAATTTTTCCATTATCCTTCCTCCATTATAATTTGATCAAATAGCTGCCCGAAAGCGTGTACTCCGTTTTCAATATCCGGGTTTTCCACCATTTGCTTTGCAGCCCAGATGGCCCCTTCTGCAAATAATGCTCTATCCAATGCTTTGTGTTTCAGGGTGATTTTTTCCGTACCCGTTTTTACCGTCAACTCATGAATTCCCTTTACATCTCCTTCTCGCGCTGAAGTCACTTCAGCTTCTTTATCCAGCCATTCTTTCCAGGAAAGAGCGGTTCCGCTGGGCGCATCTTTTTTATGTACGTGATGCACTTCGTGAATATGAAATTCCGGGTCTTTTAGAATTGAAGAAGCTTTTGAAATCACCTGAATGCTTTTTCGGATTACATTCATCCCTAAACTGAAATTAGACGCCAGCACCCAACTGGTATTTTTTTTCTTCACTTGGTCGGCGAGATCTTCAGGCCAGTCGAAACCGGTGCTACCCCAGGCCGCGGGGATTCCAGCTTCCAACACATCATCAATCACGTCAGGCACGGCATCACCCGGTACAAAAATGATGACTGCATCTGATTGTTTAAGTTTTTCTACGGTTGGCGGATTATGCTCATCAAAAGCCTCAGAGCATTCATCTCCAAGTAATTCTACTACTTTACCACCGGTTTTGCCGGTTCCAATAACAGCTATCTTCATAAATCGATTTCATTCAAAATTGAGTCTTAAAATAAGGGTTTAACGGGACTTTATTTACCGGATTAAGACTCTTTTACTTATGAAATTGATAGGCAGTACTTATCTCTCAATAAACTTCTTGTGCACCATCTTCACAATATCCTCTGCTTCCTGATGATCTACCAAAAAGCACAAGTTATTGGAGCTTGCTCCGTGACAGATCAACCGCACGTTGTATTTTTCGAGGGCCGTGAAAAGCGGTCCACCAATCCCTGAAGTTTTCTGAAGATCGTTTCCGATCAATGCAATTAAAGCCAGTTCTTTTCCACAATCACTTCTGCAAAACGGCCCAATTCCTCCAGCACTTCGTCCGTCAGTTCCACTTTATTGGCTGCATTTACGGCCGTATCCAATGTTAAAGCTACGCTAACTTCACTGGTACTCACCAGATCCACTGAAATTTTATGCTCGGCAAGTGTCTTAAACAAGTGAGCCAAAAATCCATGTTGATGAAGCATCTCGAGGCTGTTTACCGTCAGCAGGGTTTGATCTTTTCGGATAGAAATGGCCCGCAGCGTTGGCTTTTCTTTCGCCTCTTTTACGATATAGGTTCCGGGTTGATCCGGATCTGAACTGGAGGCCACGCGCACATTCACCCCGCCACGAATAGCAGGTTTCAGGGTTGCGGGGTGAAGGACTTTTCCGCCAAAAACAGAAAGCTCAGCCGCCTCATCAAAGCTTATTTCATGGATAGGAAAAGCCTCGGATACAATTCTTGGGTCGGTGGTATACACACCGGCAACATCCGTCCAGATCTCGAGGGTATCGGCGCCAACGGCTTCAGCAAAAAGAGAAGCGGAAAAATCACTTCCGCCACGTCCCAATGTGGTTGTACTCCCAAATACATCGGAACCTATAAACCCTTGTGTAAGATAGGTTTTTCCGGGCTCAATAAACGTTACCCGCATTCTTTTTGATGGAGTTTACAAATCGGATCGGCATTCCCAAATGTGGAGTCTGTTTTCATGACCTGCCGTGCATCCAGCCATTCGGCTTCAACGCCATTCTCGTTCAATACCTGCTACAAAGAATTCGGGTCGACATCAGCTCCCCAAAAGAATATAAGGTGTCCTTCCAGCGCTTGTCGCGTCCGGAAAAATCCAGGTGTTCTCTGAGGTTAGAGAATTCGGCATAGAAATCATCCTTCAGTTTATCCTGATCCTGACACTGTTCTATAATGGAGAGATGTCGTTTTTCGATCTGCCCTAAGATTTCTTCGCGCTTGGTGGAATCATTTTCCGGATGAAAGAGCCACAAGATCATTGGTGGTTCCCGAAGTTGCGCTAATTACGATGAACTGTCGGTTACGGTCGGCCGCTACAATACGGGCACTGCGCTGCATGGCTTCAAAAGTGCCCACGCTGGTGCCTCCAAATTTAGATACGATCATTCTTTAAAAAAGAGTTGGTGTGATGAGTTGAGTGAGTTTCAAAAATAAAGACTATTTGGGCCAAAGACTTGTTTAAATAGAGGATTAAAAATTTAAAATTAAAGATTAAAAGATTATTCAATAGGCTTAATACCAATCTTAAATTTTGAATCTTTGATCTTGAATTTCACTTCTTTACTGATTCATGTAAAATTTTTGTATTCTCTCACGAAATTAAATCAGTACAAAACAAACTTTATGGATTCAGCACTTATCACCAGCGATGCCGTCACCTTTGGATTACTGATGGCTATATTAGCCGGAATTTTCGCCACCTCGCACAGCGATAATCCCAAATGGCAAAAATTCTATAAGTTTGTCCCTTCGCTGCTATTGTGCTATTTCATCCCCTCCCTGCTAACCACTTTTGGTGTAGTATCTGAAGCAGATTCCAATCTCTATTATATGGCATCGCGGTATTTGCTTCCCGCAAGTTTAGTGTTGCTGACGCTGAGTATTGACCTGAAAGGCATTCTGAATTTGGGGCCCAAAGCCGTCATTATGTTTTTGGCGGGAACCGGAAGTATCATGCTCGGTGGACCTATTGCACTGCTGATTGTGGGAACCATCAGTCCTGAAATTGTAGGTGGTACCGGTGCTGATGAAGTTTGGAGAGGTCTTGCCACGGTTGCCGGAAGCTGGATCGGCGGCGGAGCCAATCAAACCGCTATGCTGGAAGTTTTTCAACCCAGCACGGATCTGTTTGGAGCGATGGTAACGGTCGATATCATTGTGGCCAACATCTGGATGGCCTTCCTTTTATATGGAGCCGGAATTTCGGATCGGGTTGACAGCTGGTTCAAAGCAGATTCTTCAGCCATCGATGAGCTGAAAACAAAAATTGCTGATTATCAGGCTAGTATTGCCCGCGTTCCAACCCTCGTCGATTTCACTAAAATTGGAGCTATTGCATTTTCTATAGTTGCCTTGGGTCACCTGGCCGGCGATTCTATTGGCCCCTGGATTGATGCCAACGCTCCTGCCCTCGCCGACCTAAGTCTCAATTCTTCTTTCTTCTGGATCGTAGTGGTTGCAACTACCGGTGGATTGATTCTCTCCTTCACCAAAGCCCGTAATCTTGAAGGAGCCGGTGCTTCTAAAATGGGAAGTTTGTTTTTATACATTCTGGTAATGACCATTGGCATGAAAATGAATATAGCCTCTATGCTTGATGCCCCGGTTTTTTCATTATTGGTGCGGTGTGGATATTAATTCACGTGGCCGTGCTGCTTCTGGTTGGGAAATTTATTAAAGCACCGTTTTTCTTTGTGGCGGTTGGGAGTCAGGCCAATGTTGGAGGTGCGGCTTCAGCTCCAATTGTAGCTTCAGCATTTCACCCCGCGTTGGCCCCTGTCGGAGTTTTATTGGCTGTTCTGGGATACGCGCTCGGAACCTACGGAGCTTATCTTTGTGCCATTATGATGCAGGCTATTTCTACCATGTAAATTGAAGATGAGACTCTGCACTTACTCCTGATTTTGGCCGAAAAGGTTTACTAAGTTTGGGTTACTTAGTCCTTTGTGATGCTTTGTGTCTTCGAGCCTTGGTGGCAATCTTTATTGGAGATTTGGCAGGCTAATTCCCCGATTCTCAGATCTCCATAATTCCCTTCAAAATTCAGGATATGCTGTATACTTCTTCGTATCTTGAAGAACTAATTTCCAATCTTAAATTTCACTGATTCTTGAAGAGAGCACTCAAGTTCCTGGCCGTTTTTTTAGGCGCTACCGCATTTGTTTTTGCCATGGTTATAGGACTCAATTATTCCGGCTTTGAAACCCTTTTTGAAAACGAAGCCGGCATGGCTGAAGGCAGTCAATACATCGAAAACACTTACTCGCTGGCCGGTTTAACCAACTTCGTAGCCGAACATCCCGAATGGGTTTCCATTACTTCCTATAATGTGAATGATCCTGACTCCGGCATCTTTTATCAGGAGAATGTACCACGGGCCCTGGGCGCAACTTCCAACCTCTTTTTGCTGATGGAATATGTGAGGCAGGTTGATGAAGGACGGCTCAATCCGAAAGAAGAAATAAGTCTGCAGCAGATCGAGAAATTTGCGCTGCCTGAGATCAGCGAAAACAATCACAAAAAACTGATCGATACTTTCGAAGAAGGAACTGCGCCTCTGGATGATGTGGTAAAAGCCATGCTCCAAAACAGCGACTTGGTTTCCGCCGATTATCTGTGGTTTCGTTTGGGAGAAGACAACATCCGTGCTTTGATGGACACCCTGGCAATGCCGGAATCTGCTCTTCCACTCCCTTTTAGCGGGATGTATATGCGCATCAACCCGTCTCTGCATGACACTTCAGATCTGAAGGACATTCCGTTCTCAAAATTTGCAGAAGAAGCCATTCGATCAGCCCGAAAACTAAAAGATGATTCTGATTTCAACCAGCAGGTGAAGGAGCAGTTTGAAGACGACCGGATTTCGCTCACTTTTATGCAGGAAAGAGATGCACTCGCATATTTTCCACAAGCAACCACCCGTGAGCTTGCAGACCTGATGGCTCGCTTGTTGAATAATGAGATCATCTCCCCAAAATTTCAGAGCAAATAAAAGAAAGGCTGCGATGGCCCATGGGATCAGAACCCATAGCCCGTAGTTTTGAAGATTATGGGGCTATTTATGATAACCGCATGGGATTGTTAGGTGGCATCGATTTTGGGACGTCCATTTATGACGGACACACTTCTGTTCAGGCCATTTTCTTTGATCAGCTTCCGGTGGGATTCTGGGTGCACATGAGCGCCAACCACATGCAGGAAGACTATCAGCAGCGACTTATATGGGATCCGGCTTTGTATGAAACCACACTCCAAAAAATCTCCGAGACCGATGAATAAATATCGTCTGCTTCACTTTTATTGGCTTATTCCTGCCTACCTGTTGTTTCTTGTAGCCCAGCAAGGGTTGGTTCATCAAGGAGCCAAAAGCACCTACGATAATGGCGAAACATACCTGGCTGAGATCACCGATTTTGAGATCAAGCAGATAGCCGCCCAAAGTAATGGATATGTAAATATTCGGTTTGAAGCTGAAGGCGATACCATTGCACGCCGAATGACCCTTTCCGTCCAAATGGCACAGCAGCTAATGAAAAGCAACACCATTCCGGTTCGCTATGAAAAGGGAGCATTTCAGGAAATTGTGCTCTTCCCCACTTACGATATCCAGCGGAGTACTTCATTATACAATATGGGCGTGGCCTTCCTGGGTTTGGTGGTCACCGCTGTTTTTGGCTTTTTTGTGAACCGATATATCCGCCGCAAAACCCTCAATGCCGATGATGAAAAATTCACTATAGAACGAGTCGATTCATGAAAACCGGAACGCTTTATCTTATTCCCACAACACTCGGAAAAACCGGAGAAAACAACGCTCTGCCTGAATATACCCTGAATGTACTCCGCAAGCTGGATGTGCTGATGGTTGAAAATCTGCGCACGGCTACCTCTTTTTTACAATGGGTGGGAGACACTGTACCTGAGTACGAAATCGACTTTTATCCGCTCAACAAAAATACGCCGGAACAGGAAATTCATTCGTTTCTTCGTCCGCTGCTGGATGGCAAAGATGCGGGTATTCTTTCTGAGGCCGGGGCTCCTGCCGTGGCCGATCCCGGTGCAAAGCTGATTAAACTGGCTCATCAATATCAGGTAAAAGTAGTGCCGCTGGTGGGACCTTCATCCATCTTGCTGGCTCTTATGGCGGCCGGTTTTAACGGGCAACAATTTACCTTCCACGGCTACCTGCCTATCGATCAGAAAAAACGGAAATCTATGATCAAGCAGCTTGAGGGGGAATCGCGCCGGCACGACCGGACACAGATCTTTATGGAAGCTCCATACAGAAATAACGAACTCCTGAAAGATGTGTTGGATACTTGTGCCTCCAACACCCGGGTTTGTACTGCTACCGACATCACCTTGCCCACCGAGGAGATCATCTCAAAACATGTGGGTAGCTGGAAGGCGAAACCTTTGCCTGATCTGAACAAACGGCCTACTATTTTCCTGATCTACGCAAAAGAATAGACTGTTTTTTTCTTCCAGGTTCAGAAATACTACATACCCGAGTTCGATTTTAAAAACAGTAAGTATGATAGACTTGATGGTCATTTCGCGGCGGAAGGCCCGAAATCTAATGGTTTTTTAGGTATTAGCCATTGATTTAATGGCAATAATAAGATACCCGCCTTCAGCAGGTATGACCTTAGCTATTTTTGGGCTCGTTTAACACATTTAATACATCGAACTCAGTTTACACCCAGATCTCACAGAATTTCACCCCACAAAAAAAGCCCCATCAAGATGATGAGGCTTTAGAAATATCAATGATTACAGGTGGCTTCAATGAGCGCCGGCGGCATCCAATAACTCAACTACGCTTTGGTGACGATGCGTTATAGCCTGATCTTTAGCCGACCAGCCACGGTCATCATGCACATCAACATCGCTGTGATGCTCGATCAATAGCTGTACAATACCATAATACCCATTCGCAGAAGCCCAATACAATGGAGAAGTTCCCCGATTATCTCTAAGGTCAGCTTCTGCTCCGTGCCTCAATAATAGTGCTACGATCTCCTTATGCGCCATGTTTAGCTGCTTTTAGCAATGCAGTTCGTTCATGATTGTCTTTTGCATTTATATCTATTCCACCGTTGATGAGCTCTTTGATGGATTCGATGTCGCCTGATTCTGCGGCTTCGAGAAATGTGTCTTCGTTCATAACGTATCCTCCTCGTTTGGGAATTTAGATTGGCACCTGAATTGTACTTTCCGGGTGTTCAAATGTCAAATTAGAAATACGAGTTGAGTTTGAAGATTACATGAATTGCGGGTAATCATACATAAAAAAACCCAATACCTGATCTGAGGGCTACTATGTTTAAAAAGCTACTTATTCTTAAAGTGATTTCCTCAAATAGATATTGGGCATAAAAGCTATTATATATAGTCAGACGAGTAGAGAATTGAAATTGTTTCTATTGAAATGTTAAATCTTTGTAACGTCATCTAAACAGACTCATTTGTGAGCCGGAACTTCTTACAAAATGATCTGTGGTCAACTTATTGTGGCGTTCATTTAACCCAAGTTTTTGGGTTTGAACGTGAAACAGATCCGAAATCTGTTTCGAGAAATTTCCCTCTCCCCTCATTCGTTTGCCCCATTCCGAATTGTTGAGTTTGCCGTCCCGTATATCCAAAATTTTATGGAGCACTTTTTTCTTCCGGTCCGGGAAATGTTGCTCCAGCCATTCAACGAAAAGATCCTTCACTTTATAGGGAAGCCGCAACATAGTGTAGCCCGCATACTTTGCGCCGGCTGCGGCTGCTTGCTCCAAAATTTCTGCACACTCATGGTCGGTAAGGCCCGGAATGATGGGCGCTACATTCACCCCAACAGGAATACCGGCATCAGCCAACCGACGGATAGCTTCCAATCTCTTTTGAGGACGGGAGGTTCGGGGTTCCATAACACCGGTGAGATCTTTATCGAGCGAGGTAACTGAAATCGTTACACTCACGCAGTTATACTCATTCAATTCACATAGCACGTCAATGTCACGGGTTATCAGGTTGTTTTTGGTGATGAGTCCCACCGGATTTCGAAATTCTGCCATTACTTCTAAACATTGACGGGTGAGCTCCAGCTTGCGCTCCACAGGCTGATAGATGTCGGTAACTCCACTCATGGCAATTACCTGAGGTTTCCATTTTTGGGAACTGAGTTCCTTTCTCAGCAACTCCGGGGCATCGTATTTCACTACGATCTTCGACTCAAAATCCAATCCCGATGAATATCCCGATATTCATGATAGGGCCGCGCATAGCAGTAAATGCATCCGTGTTCACATCCCCGATATGGATTGATGCTCGCGTTAAACCAATGTCTTCACTTTTATTATAGGTGATCACAGACTTGGTGTGATCCGGAATGTATTGTGTTTTGGGTGAAGGTTTTTCTCCGGTTTCTTCGTCCAGGTCGTAATCAATATAATTTCCCTCAAAACGGTTCACCGGGTTATCGGATGCGCCTCTTCCCCGCAACGGATTTTGTTTGTTTGCCATAGATCCTCTTTTTCTTATTACATAAATCACACATATAATATATGTATTTGCAATAAGGATAGAAACAAAAAAGGCCGGACAATTTTGCCCGGCCTTGCTCTTAGTTTGATTCGATTTATAAAAATATAGAAAGAATAAAAAACTGTATAGGTCATTCCTGCGAAGGCAGGAATCCTATTCTTGCCAGTAAGTCAACTGTTGATACTTGGATACTGATTAGATTTCGGCATACGCTGCGAAATGACCACCAGGCCCTTCAAGTACCATTATTTAAATCGAACTGATGTTAATAATATGAACAAAGAAATTTTCTATTGCTCATACACTTTCTCGCCTGCTACCCAGGTTTGGAGTACTTCAGTCTGCCAGATCTCAATGGCCGGCACTTCAAAGAAATCCCGATCAATAACGATGAAATCGGCCCATTTGCCTTCCTCTAAACTTCCCAGCACATCTTCCTGATGAGCGGCATAAGCGGCATCGATGGTAAATGATCTCAGCGTTTCTTCACTCTGCTGAGCGCTTCTTCGGGATACCATCCTTCCGGTGGATTTCCCTCATGGTCCTGACGGGTTACAGACGAATACAATCCGAAAAAGGGATTTACGTGTTCAACCGGGAAATCTGAGCCATTGGCAATGACCGTACCCTGATCCAAAAATTTCTGCCAGGCATATCCGCCTTTTATACGCTCTGAACCCACACGATCTTCCGCCATATTCATATCGCTGGTGGCGTGCGTTGCCTGCATAGAAGCGATCAGATCAAGCTCTTTAAATCTTGGAATATCTTCCAGGGAAACGATCTGTGCATGTTCAATACGATGGCGTAATCCCTGATCTCCATACTCATTCGATGGCTTGTTCAAAAGCATTCAGCACCACGTCATTGGCTCGGTCTCCAATAGCATGAATATTGGTTTGATACCCATTAGAGATCGATTTATCGACCATATCATTGAGTTCTTCCTGATCATAAAAAAGAAGTCCACGATTGCCGGGATCATCTGAATAAGGTTCCTTCATAGCTGCTCCCCGACTGCCTAAGGCTCCATCGGCAGAAATTTTCACACTTCGGAGTGCAAGTCGGTCATTGGCGTATGAATTGATAGGCCCATTTTTAGAAAGTTCATCAAAGTCATTCCCGGTTCCGCCTATCATTGCATAAATACGAGTGATCATTTCTCCCTGATCCGCAACATTCTTGTATAGCTCCCAGGTTTGGGCCGGAATTCCAGCATCATGTACGGATGTGAGTCCTTCGCTTGCCATTTTTGCCAGCGCTTGCTCAAAGGCCAAGCGTCGCTCTTCGTCGGTGGGATCCGGGATGATTTCAGCGATGTAATTATCTGCTGCATCAATAAATACTCCGGTTGCCTCACCACGGTTGTCTCGAATAATCTTTCCTCCCTGTGGATCGGGCGTATCCATGCTGATATTTGCCATTTCCATGGCTTTGGTGTTGGTCCAGGCAGCGTGGCCATCAACCCGCGTTAAAAAAACCGGGCGATCAGGGACCACTTCATCCAGATCAGCAGCGGTAGGAAATTCATTTTCAGGCCACAGGGTTTGATTCCAGCCCCGCCCCTGAATCCATTCCAACTCCGGATTCGCCTCCGCATATGCTTTGATGGAATCTAGAGTAGCTTCAAGCGTCTCAATTCCAGCTATGTTGATATTGAGTTCTTGAAAACCCAATCCCATTACATGTGCGTGAGCATCTATCAACCCGGGAAGAACTGTTTTCCCCTCCAGGTCAATAACTTCTCCTGTGGCCGATTGTGCTACGTCGGCATCACCAATCTGAGCCACTTTGCCGTCTTTAACAACGAGCGTACTAAATGAAATGAGGGAGTCTCCCTGGAAAGTATATCCATTGGCATTAACAAAAACTTTTCCATTTTCTGACGAGGTACACGCCGAAAATGAAATTCCGATAACTAATAAAAAAGTCAGTAGCTTATTCATATTCATAGTTTGATTTAGAATTTTAGCCAATATAGGCATTGCATATCATTTGATAACTATCAGCGTTTGATTAGATATTTAAAGTTGTTAAGGATTATGAATGTAACCGCGACTTCTTAATCCAGCAGTGCGTTCAGCGTATCTAATAATCCGCCTGGACCTACATTCATTTCAGAAACTTCATTTTTTGAGAAGAAACCGATATTGCGGAGTATTTGAGAATCCGAATCTAACTCAGGATCAATTCCCAAGGCTAAGCTTCCCTCCTATCCCTGTTCACCAAAAGATATATTTCTACTGCATGAATGGGAGGCTTTAACAACCTGATTGACGTCCAACATTCGCTCTACACGATACCCTCAATCCTGTTTCTTCCTGAAATTCACGGATAAGGGCCTCTTCAAGGGTTTCGCCAAAATTCACTTCTCCGCCCGGCGGAAGCCAAACACAACTATTGGTTACAGGCGAAAGCAATTCGATCAACAGTAGTTTATTTTCATCAATCAATACCCCACACGAACGAATGCGCAGGCGATTTTCTACAGTAGCCAGGGCTCATGACTTACCTGCTGGTGCCTTTTCTTTATTTTACAGACTTGTAGAGTTTTGTTCGATTTAGCATATTTAGACTGGCTTTCACAAAATCCACAAACAGAGGCTGTGGATTATTTACGGTACTTCTTAATTCGGGGTGAAACTGGACTCCTACAAACCATGGATGATCCGGAATTTCAATAATTCTCAACGAGATCACGGTCTGGGTTCATACCCGACAATATCATACCGTTTTCAGTTAGTTTATACCGAAGATTATTGTTGACTTCGTAGCGGTGACGGTGACGCTCATCCACTACTTCTTCGCCGTAAGCTTCGTGAGCTTTGGAGCCTTTTTTAAGCTTACACGCATATTTTCCAAGCCGCATGGTTCCGCCCATATTCTCAATATTCTTTTGGTCATGCATAATATCGATAATGGGGTGTTCGGTGTTCTCATCGAACTCGGTGCTGTTGGCTTTATCCCAGCCACAAACATTACGCGCATATTCTATGACCGCGCACTGCATTCCCAGACAAATTCCAAAAAATGGAATATTATTGTGTCCTTGCATATTCAACTGCAGCTAATTTTCCGATTATGCCCCGGCCGCCAAATCCGGGTGCAACCAGCACGCCAGCCACATCCTTTAATTCTTCCTTCACATTTTCAGGAGTCAGGTTATCAGACTGCACCCATTTTATGTTGACCTTACAATCGTTAACAGCTCCGGCATGAATAAAAGCTTCTACAATAGATTTATAGGAATCGTGATGCTCAACATATTTACCGACCAGTGCAATGTTTATCTCTCCGGATGGATTACATACAGCTTCGACAAAACCAATCCAATTATCCAGATTTGGTTTCGTGGTTTTCAGCTTCAGTTTTTTGATCACACGCTGATCAAGTCCTTCTTTTTGCATCAAAAGCGGGACTTCATATATGCTTTCGGCATCAAGTGACTCGATCACATCTTCTAGATCCACATTACAGAACTGAGCTACTTTCCGTCGAATGGTCTCATCCAAAGGATGCTCAGATCGGCAAACCAAAATATCGGGTTGAAGTCCACTTTCAGAAAGTGTTTTTACCGAGTGCTGGGTTGGTTTTGTTTTCAACTCACCTGCCGCTGCCAAATATGGCACCAGCGTTAAATGAATAGAAAGCGTATTTTGTCGCCCAACATTATAACGTAACTGACGAACAGCCTCTATATAAGGCAAACTTTCAATGTCACCCACCGTACCCCCAATTTCTATAATCACCACATCATAATCTCCGGATTGCCCCAGTTTTAAAACATGCGACTGAATTTCATCTGTGATATGCGGAATGACCTGAACGGTTTTACCCAGGTAAGCACCTTGCCGTTCTTTCATGATCACATCATAATAAATGCGGCCTGTAGTCACGTTGTTGCTTTGAGAAGTAGTGATATCCAAAAAGCGCTCGTAGTGACCAAGATCAAGATCTGTTTCAGCCCCATCATCGGTTACATAAACCTCCCCGTGTTCGTAGGGATTCATAGTTCCCGGATCCACATTTATATATGGATCCAGTTTTTGGATGGTGACTTTAAGACCTTGAGCTACCAATAGACGGCCAAGAGATGCACAGATTATACCTTTACCGAGTGATGATGTAACTCCTCCCGTTACAAAAATATATTTGGTGGACATGCGGGATGTGAGTGTAGTTGATGGATGTAAAATATAGGAGGTTCCTCAACCCTGTTCAATTCAGATAAGGTGAAATTTCATTTTGTTTTCCACATGTTATCAACAACTTCGTATTAACACATCCGGTTTATCAGAAAAAATTCCGCTTGCCCCCCTGTTTATCATTTTTCGCATCTGGTCGTTTCTTATTTACTGTATATACAAAAACACGGAGATTTATTGTCCTTTAGCTCTTCTTAGCCCATTGTTTTTGAAAACTGTCGGTAGCTGCAATTAAATGCATTAGCATTATAATGCGCGACAAGCTCTGATGGTAGAGCTGTTGTTCAGATTGATTTTTTTCATACAACAATGCGGTTGAGATGTTCACATCCAATGCTTCTAAGGTGTGAAATGGCTCTATAATCGAAAACTTGAGAATAAAACATGATTCTTCCATATCATACTTTATTAACCAGCTCAAGCGCCTTTTCTTCAATCCCACCCCTGGCTTACAGATCAGTAACTGCTTCGGCTTAATTTCGATGTTCAGAGCAATTTTGTCTTTGGCAAATTCTAGCACTTCTTCTAAGAGTTGGAATGTGGTTCACCTTGATAGTCATTGCTCAAACCCAACTGCCGGCATCTAATTGCTTTAAGTTCTTCTGAGGTAAATTCTGAGATACCTTACCGGTTCCATTTGTGGTTCGATGCAAGTATCTTCATCATGTATAGCTATTGGAATTCCATCTTTGGTTAGTGTAACATCCAGCTCAATCATTTCAGCTCCCATTTCGTAAGCAGCCTGAAATGCAGCCATAGTATTTTCAGGGAAGTAAGCGCTGGCTCCACGATGAGCAATAACAACAAAACCGTCATCTATTATCGGAATATAGCTGAACAGGTAAATTCGTCATTTAGTTGATCGATTGTTAAGTTAGAAGTCTCGACAATAATCGCAATAAGAATATTAATAACGCTTCAATGCATCTAGATGCTCATAATTAATATACATAATTATAAGGCATAGACACTTCCCCTGCAGCAAGCTGTTTCGTCAATTTTAACGAAATTAACAATCAGTATTAATTTTGTGAACTTATCACACGTTTAATAGCTTTTTGTAATAACGAATCAAAGGCTCCTGATTTTGTAATTGTATTATACATAAAGTATAAGACCGATCATAGTTGTGATACTACCAAATACCGTCATTACAGTTGCCAACCATATAGGCTTGATACTATTAATTAATGAAAGCGCTACCACGGATGTTCCTAAAAAAATCTGACTTAAAGCAGATAAAAAATGCAACCCATTAATGGAATGCACTTCGATCGCATAAAGTCAGATATCCCGGTGGCATTGCGATTGGTTAAGTTGAACTGCTTCGACCCATCGCTAACAATTGGATTTTTATGTTTCTCTTCTTCGAACATGTCCTTTATTTTTTAGCTAACCTAACCTTCAACACTCATTTATTATAATGAAAGTAAAACGACTTTAAAATTATTTATGACAAAATCTGAAAACTTTTTTATCTACGGAAGGAATCCTGTTGAAGAAGCCCTTCGAAAACCGACCGGGCGAAATTGACAAAATTTACGTCAAGAGCAATTTAAAACCATCTTCTTACCAAAATATCAATGAGCTTTCAACTAAAAACGAGGTTCCCCTCGTTAAGGTTACCGGGGCCAAAATTTACAGCCTGGTTGGCAAAGTAAACGACCAGGGATTTGTTGCTCAGATCAGTGCTGCCCAATACACCCGATTTTTTGATTGGGTTGAAACGCTGGTACTCTCCAAAAATCCTGCCGTATTTTACTTTTACATGGAATTGAAGACCCTCATAATTTTGGAGCTATTTTACGCTCCGCAGCGGCTGCCGGCATTGAAGCCGTCATCATTCCTATGCAAAATCAGGCTCCGGTTAATGCTACCGTTTTCAAAACTTCTGCAGGAACTGCCGGACGTATTCCCATTATTCAGGGTACATAATTTGAACCAAGGCTATTCAAAGATCTAAAAGCCACCGGATTTTCAATGGTTGGATTAGATGGGAACGCTAAACAAACCCTGTGGGAAGCCGATCTTGAATCAACCTATTGGCGTTTTTAATTGGCAGTGAAGGCGAAGGTATTCATCCCGCTAACGTTAAAGCGCTGCGATTTCGCTCATTCAATATTCCCATGGCGAATAAAGTGGAATCGCTGAATGCCTCGGTAAGTGCAGCATTGGTCAGTTATGAATGGATGACGAGAAAGAAGGCTGATCTACTCGTACAACAAATATCAGTTCTTAGCTTCCTTTAAAGAGATTCACATCCGTATTCCAATCCGGGATTATTTTGCTGTTCTTCAATAATATCTCTCAAATCGATACCAAATAGATTATTGGCAAACGAGCTTGATCTCAAAATTGGGGTCGTGTTTTTGGGCATATTTCAACAGATCAATACCAAGTTCTAGTGGATCGGTTTGAGCATAATCTCCATCAAAAGAAATTTCCGGACTCCGTGACATGTTTGTCCTTCCCATTTAGGATTCGATAGCCATTCCTGGAATTGATTTTGGAGTGAATGAAACGGGATCAAGTTGAACATTATGCTTTTGCTGCAAGATTTCTGTAACGCCGATGTTGATGAACGTTCAAAGTTGGGGACCCAATCTGTAAAAAGGGATTCTCGAGTTCCCCTTCCTTCAGATAAATTCGTCCCTTCAATAATAACCGTGCCCACATAGGCGAAAACATGCTCAAATGATGGTAGATTTGGCGATGGCGGGATCCATTCCAAGCCGGTTTCAGGCCACATGCATATTTCGTTCCCAGCCCTTGTACTTCTAATTACTCTGAAATTTGGCTCTGCATGTCAACTCCAAGATATCCTTCTCCCACAGCAAGTTTTGCGATCTCTCCCATCGTCAGTCCGTATGCAATGGGGATGGGATATAAACCCACAAACGATTTATACTCTTCCTCCAGGATCCAGCCGGCCACATACTCTCCCCCAAGTGGATTGGGACGATCTAAAATCCATAGCTCCTTTCCATTTTCAGCCACAGCCTCCATCACCAATCCCATGGTAGCATTGTAGGTGTAAAAACGGACGCCCCATATCCGGAAGATCAAGCAGGATTATATCTACATTTTCCAACATTTCTGCAGTTGGTTTTCGGGTTGAACCGTACAGCGAATACACCGGAATCCCTGTTTCCTGATCAATGCCGTCTTCAATTTTTTCTCCGGCCCCTGCTTGTCCCCGAAATCCGTGTTCGGCCGCAAAAAGTGCAGTAATATTCACCCCAAGATTCATCAAAGTATCCAGCATATGAATCCCATCAACGCGGGAAGTTGGATTCATGAGAAGCCCCACTCTTTTCCCTTCCAGTTCAGCAAGATGATTATCCAGTAAGACTTCTGCCCCGGTTTTTACTTCCGCTCTGATTTTGTGGCTGACGCCTCACATCCCCAAAGAAAGAAATAACAGTGAATACTGCGAGACAGGAATACTTTCATGGTCCTTATTTGAATTAACAGATATAAAAAAGTCCCGCTTAGAAAACTAAACGGGACTTGAAAGTAGTGGGTTTACCCCAATTTATTAAGCCTGATTTGCTACAACTTCAGATTCTGCAAAAAAGTAATTGGCTTCGATCTTTCCATTCTCCACGGAATCAGAACCGTGAATAATGTTTTCGCCAACGCTGTCGGCAAAGTCGGCACGGATGGTTCCTTCTTCAGCTTCATCAGGATTGGTAGCACCAATAAATTCTCGGAAATCTTCGATTGCATTTTCTTTTTCCAGGATCATAGGCACACAAGCTCCGCTGCTCATAAATTCACACAGCTCATCATAAAAAGGTCGCTCTTTGTGTACGGCATAAAATCCGCCGGCGGTATCTTTGGTGAGGCGGGTCATTTTCATTGCCAGAATCTTAAATCCAGCTTCTTGAATGCGTTTGGTAACTTCTCCGATCAGTCCTTTTCGTACACAATCGGGTTTTAAAATAGTCAGTGTTCTTTCTTTAGCCATTATTATTCTTTATTAAAATTTTGTAACATTTAGTGTGTTCAGTAACTCTATTATAGTGATTCAGATAAGATACGGGTTCGTTTATCAAGATTCGAACTTTTGTAAGTACAGAGTTATTCGGTTAGATAACATGAAGGAAGGACAAAAGCAGTTTTATAATTGGAAGTTTGATCTGGCGATCTCACCGGAGACGTTATGGCCGTATATTTCTGACACAAATCGCCTGTTTCGAAAGCTCGGAGCTACGCCTGTCACCCAGGCTTCGGTATCGCGGAATATTCCAAAAGGATTTTTAGAGCTCAGTCACCATAAGCTAAAATCGTATGTAACGCTGGACTGAAGAACCCTATTTATGGGAAGAACCATTTCGCTGGAAGTGTAAAACGGCATTATAAAGTAGGTCCACTCAAACATATTTCTATTTCAGTGAATCGATTCCATACCGAAAACGGTACTATCACTTTACATTCGAGTAAATATTCATCCCTCCAGTATAGTTGCTTTTCTTACCTGATTAAACTTTATACGGAGTATTTCATTAAACGCCGACTTACCAAGTATCTTCAAACAAGTTGATGAAAGCTGTGAGCAAAGGAGTTGAAGCCTTATGAAGTCACTAAAATCAAACAAGACTGGTGCGGGGAGCAAATCGAAAGATCTCAAAAGTTTAAAGCAGGAACTGATTGATGCATTGCAAACGAAAACGGATTGTAAATCGGTTGATTGAGCTCATTACCTATGCAGAAGATGAAGACCTCGAACGTATTCACCCCTATGCCCTTGCTGAATATTGGGGGGAGAAAAAGTTCTCCGTACTCAACGTTTTTCTACATGCAGCAAAACTGGATCTCTTAGATTTTGGGCTGGGATGTGTGCTGCCCGAAATGTAAATCTCCCAAACATCATTTCCGTAAAATGATGGAAGCTCGCGTTCATCTTTTTTGTGAAGATTGTGAAGCGGACTATACCATGGATTTCAACCGAAACATGCATCTGGTCTTCAAACCCCATCCGCTGATTCGCAAGATCTCCGATAAAAAATATTGCCTGGGCGGCACCTGACTCCAAAAGCTCACCGCGTACTTCAGCAATATATTGGTGATTGGCGAGAGATCGCTATCCACAGCTTGAACTGGAGGAAGGCACCTATCTTTTTAGAACGCATAATCACGAGGGGCATCTCATTTTACATGTTCGGGAAGATGGGCACGATAACATCAGTATTGCTATATCAGCGATGAGGAAATTCGAGCAGACAGGAAATCACTATTTCCAATACCCCAATCTTGATTATCAGGAATCACTCCTCAAAAAAAGCGGTCTGTTTTGTAGATAAAATGAACTGGAAATCAGAGGCTATTTATGCCAGTGAAGTGAGCTCCTCACCCGACTTCAAGACGCTGTTTGCCAAAGAGACTTTGAAGGATACCAGCAAAGTACAGGCCTCTGAAGTAACTATGTTGTTCACCGATCTGATGAATTCTACCGAATTATATGTGCAGGAAGGAGATGAATCGGCCATTGGACGCGTTATGGGGCACTTTAAGATTATCGAGCAGATTGTTGCTGAGGAGCGTGGCGGTATTGTAAAAACCATCGGCGATTCGGTGATGGCGGTTTTCTGGGAACCGGTTTCTGCCTTAAAGGCCGTTCAGCGAATTCAGCAAATATTTACCACTTCCTCATCGGTTGGCGAGGCATTCAAGATCAAAGCCGGCATCCATTATGGAGATTGTACAGCCGTAAACCTAAACGGACGCATTGACTATTTTGGGACTACCGTGAACATCGCCTCCCGGCTGGTTGATATTGCTTCTGAAAAGGAAATCATGGTTTCAGAAGCGGTATTCAATCATCCCGATGTGCAACTTGTATCTGGAGAAAAACTCAGAAAACCTTCTTTGTTAAAGAAAGCCATGAAAGAGCTGAAAGGCTTTGACGAAGAGGAATTTAAGGTGAAGCAGATACGTCTCGAACGTCCGCCAATGCGTTTGGTTATTTAGGGTTGCAGGTTTGCGTGACACGTGTTACAGTTAGTCTTCTTTGATGGAGTGAATAGCCAAGCAATTGGCATGAATCCTTCATTGAAGTAGCAGCAAGCTGCTCTCGCCCTCCAAAGGAACATTGGTTCCAGCGCCAATACACGCTTTTAAAGATGGTAAGGTTAGCGAATTGAAATAAAAGCTAAATTAGAAACGCTACCATCCCAAATTCTTGCTTTATAATGCTTTTATAATTGCTTTGGGCTTCGCATCTTTAGACGCTACTCACTCACATTCAAACGAATATTAACATTATGTCTGCCAAAAAAATTGATCCTTCTATTGCTGATACCGTTCAGCCCATGAAGCCGACAAAAAACATCGCTCTTATCGCCCATGATCATCGTAAACCGGATTTACTGGATTGGGCCAAATACAATCGCGAACATCTATCTGATCATAACCTTTTCGGTACAGGTACCACCGGATCGTTAGTTGCTGAAAAATTGGATCTCCCGGTTTTCACTTTCAAAAGTGGTCCGCTTGGCGGCGATCTTCAAATTGGAACTGCTATTGTTCAGAATGAAATTGACGTGATGATCTTTTTCTGGGATCCACTGCAAGCCCAGCCGCATGATGTGGATGTAAAGGCCCTTCAGCGTATTAGTATTGTGTACAACATTCCGATGGCCTGCAATCGCTCTTCAGCCGATTTTCTGATCACTTCTCCCCTCATGAAAACCAAATACGACCGCTTTATTGTAGATTACAGTCAACGGTTTAACAAAGATTTTGATGCCAAATAAACTATGCCGAAGAAAAAAGTCCCTACCTACAACAACACGCCGACAATCCCGTGGATTGGTATCCCTGGGGTGATGAAGCTTTCGCAAAGGCCAAAGCAGAAAATAAACCGGTGTTTTCTTTCCATTGGGTATGCCACCTGCCACTGGTGCCATGTGATGGCGCACGAAAGTTTTGAAGATCCTGAAATTGCTGAACTGATGAACGAGGCTTTCATCAATGTAAAAGTGGACCGTGGAAGAACGTCCGGATATCGACAGCACCTACATGACGGTCTGCCAAATGCTGACCGGACAGGGCGGATGGCCGCTTACTATCATTATGACGCCGGACAAAGAACCCTTTTTTGCCGGAACCTATATGCCCAAAGAAGCGCGATTTAACCGAATTGGACTCAGGCAGCTCATTCCCGGGGTGAAGGGCATGTGGGAAAATGAACCGCAGCGAGTCAAAAAAGCAACTGCTAAGATCCGGGAAGGATTTACAAGATCACAAGAATTTGAAAGCGGACAATTTCCCGGTACAGAAGCCGTCGATTTTGCAGCCGAACAGCTTTTGAACGCGTTACGATGCAAAAGCATGGTGGATTTGGTGAATGCCCCAAAATTCCCAGTCCCCATAACCTGATGTTTCTGCTTCGTCAGTGGTATTTGAAAGAAGATGAACGGTTTTTGCATGCGGTGGTACATACCCTGGAGCACATGCGGTTGGGCGGCATCTGGGATCATGTGGGCTATGGGTTTCACCGCTATTCCACCGACCGGGAATGGCTGCTCCCCCATTTTGAGAAAATGCTGTACGATCAGGCCCTGCTTATGATGGCTTACACCGAAGCCTGGCAGATCACACAAAAACCGATTTTTAAACAAACGGTCTATGAGATTGCCGAATATGTAAAGCGGGAAATGCTTCATCCAAAAGGTGGATTTTACTCCGCAGAAGATGCCGACAGCGAAGGCGAAGAAGGGAAATTTTACGTTTGGGAAAAATCAGAAATAGAAGAAGTTACTCGGAAATGAGGCTTCAAAATTCATTGAGCTATTTGGGATCACGGAAGAAGGAAATTTTGAGGACGAAGCCACAAAGCAGCGATCCGGTAAAAATATTCCTCACCTGAAAAAATCCTTAGATAAAGATGAAGCTCAGTGGTTTAAAAATATTCGCAAACAGTTATTTCAGGATCGGGAAGATCGCATTCGTCCACTTCGGGATGAAAAGATCCTGACCGACTGGAATGCCCTGATGATCGCGGCACTTGCCAAGGCGGGCTTTGTATTTCAGGAAAAAGAATTTACCGGGCTGGCTGAAAATGCGTTCCGGTTTTTGGAAGAACATCTTATCAAAGATGAGGAATTATTGCATCGCTATATGGATGAAGAGGCCGGAATTACGGCCATGGCCGATGATCACGCCTTCCTGATCTGGGCGGGAATTGAGCTGTATCAAGCTACTTTTAAGCCGCACTACCTGGAAAAGAGCCTGGAATGGAATCAGCAGTTCATCGAAAAATTCTGGGACGAAGAAAGCGGCGGATTTTACCTCAGTATTGCAGATGAAGACCAAGTGTACGGCCGCCAAAAACAGATCTATGACGGCGCCATCCCTTCTGCCAACTCAGTGTCCATGATGAACTGCATCCGGCTGAGCCGACTAACGGGCAACACCGAACTTGAGTCATACACCGATCAGATTGGAAAAGCCTTTTCTGTAGACCTGATTCGTTCGGGAAGCAGTATTACCCAAAGCATGCAGGCCATTCAATTTCTCAATGCTGATGCCAAAGAGATCTCCCTGATCGGTGAAACAAGATGAAGCTGAAGAGGTGCTTTCAGCCGTATGCAACGTGTTTTCCCCGTTTGCTGTAATGCATGTAGATCGGAAAACAAAACCGCAATCTATTTCTGAAATGGCCGGGTACACATCAACCCAACAGAAAAAAGAAAGACGCATCACTTTATATGTCTGCGAAGAACTTTAGGTGTGCATAACCCGTTACGGGACATACAGAAATAAAGAAAGTGTTGGCATAATCCGCCCTTTTTCTTTTATTGACCACCTAATTTACGCAGCAAGCCAATCCGTTACGTAGCTGATTGCGTACTCAATCATAAGAACATTATGCTGTTTTTTTTCATATCAACAATTGGAAAATTTCTTACAAAAGATGAGGACCGTGATCGTGAACTCATGGCTCGGATAAAAGCCAGGGACACCGCAGCTCTCTCAGAATTGTATGACAACTACTACCGGCTGCTTTTTGGATTGATCTTATCCATCCTTAAAAAAAGAGAAGAATCGGAGGATATTTTACAGGAAGTTTTCACAACGATCTGGGAAAAAGCAGAGCAATTTGATACAGAGCGAGGCACCGTTTATACATGGATCGTTTCCCTCACAAGAAATAAATCCATAGATCGGCTCCGTTCTAAAGTATATAAAGAGCAAAAAAAGCAATCTGTAAGCCTGAATGATGAAGATGTATTTCATCCATTGTATTCTGAGGAAACAAACCCTTTGGAAAACACTATTTTAACCGACAGGGCAAAAAGGCTTCACAATGCGCTGGCTGAGATTTCGGCAAAACAGCGAAAGGTATTGCAAGTAGCATATTTCAATGGAATGAGTCAAAGCGAGATCGCCGAAGAATTTGATATTCCGCTTGGCACTGTTAAAACCAGAATGCGGGATGGCATGATGAAACTTAGAGAGATTTTAGGCAAAGAATTAAAAGGATGAACAACCAAAATAACAAATTTGAAGAGCTTGCTTCCGCTTACGTTTTAAATGCGTTGAGCCCGGATGAGGAGCGTGAATTCAAGATCATGCTCGAAAATGCCACCGAGGAACAACTCGAGCTCTGTGATGATCTGCAAGCTACAGCAGCTGAAATAGCCACTCTTGTCTCTGGATGACTACTCCCTCTGCCGAACATGAAAGATCGCCTTTTAGAATCCATTAGGTCAGCCGAAACAATCGGCACGTATATGCATCAGCTTTCCTGGTATCGTTTTGCAGCTAGCGGCTTCTGTTGATCTTTATCCTTATCTCTGCCGGTCTGTTTTTATACACACAGAATTTATCGCAGGAAGTTGAACAACAATCTGAAGTTATAGCCGAGCAACAAACCACTATTCAGCGTTTGGAATCTGAGGTGGAACGCAAAGAAGAACTACTCACCATCCTGGAGGCCCGTGAGGTAGACCTTGTAATGATGGCCGGCATGGAAGACATGAGTCCGAATGGATATGGAAAAGTGGTATGGGATAAAGAAGGCGGCCGGGCTTTGCTACAGATCGCTAACCTTCCTTCCGTACCATCCGATAAAGATTACCAGCTTTGGATCATCGTAAATGGTCAGCCGATAAGCGCCGGCGTCTTTGCCGTGAATGATCCCCAAAAAGATAATTTTTTCAAGATCGAACAGCTTCAGACCTCCGCTGACGAAGGTGCTTTTGCCATCACCATGGAGCCCAAAGGCGGAATGCCTCAACCCACCGGAGACATGTACCTGTTAGGAAATATGTAATCTATTTTTCTTTTTGCACCTGTTTGTTGAACTCAGATTTTTAGGTTCATTTCTCTACTCTTTCCATAATCGTGCACAGATAAAAGCTTCTCATCCGGGAGGCTTTTTTCATTTAACCTGAGTTCGACAAAAAACGTAGCCCGGACAGCTTGTCCGGATATTTATATTCATCCCGGTTCATTCTAGTCGGGCAAGCTGCCCGACCTACGGCCCATTTTCAAGCCATCCCCAAAACCCATAATTCATTAAAACCATATTGCCATTTAGGATCAATTTACATCAATCATAATCTCTAGAATTCAAGTTTATTTAAAACCAATCCGGTTCACTTCATACTTCGTAGTGTTTAGTAAATAGTCCTATCTGGGACGTAATAAATGTTAATAAACACCTATAATTATGAAGTTAATAACTAAGCTACCATATTTGGTATTTGGTTTTTGCATGATGCTTTTTGGATTTAGTTTCCAAGCGCATGCCCAAACCACCTTAGAAGCACAACTCAGCGGGAGCAACGAAGTTCCTGCAATCACTTCCATGGCCAGCGGCATGGTCACCGCCACACTCGATGGAAATGAACTCACAGTGCGAAGGTTCTTTCGAAGGACTGCTAGCAGCCCCATTGCAACCAATATTGCCGGTGGAGCCCACCTTCATGCCGGAATGGCCGGTGAAAATGGCGGCGTCATTTTTCCACTTTCTATTACCGCTGATGGAGAAACGGCCGGAATGTTTGAAGCATCTAACAATACCTTCACTTTATCTGACGGACAAGTAGATACCTTGATGATGCGTGGAGTGTACGTGAACATTCACTCCGAAAACTACACAGGCGGAGAATTACGCGGACAACTGTTGCCTGAATCAGATGCCTATTATCGTTCAAATTTATCAGGAGCATTTGAGATCCCTTCAGCCAAAACAATGGCCAGCGGTTCTTGGTGTATGAACTTCGGGGAGATTCTCTTTTCGTATCCGGTACTTTTTCTGGATTGATGGACGAATTTGACGCTAGCATAGCCGGTGGTTCACATCTGCATATTGGTTCAGCAGGCTCAAATGGCGGTGTTGCCATTTCATTGAATGCCACGGTCTCAGAAGACAATCTATCGGGCGTATATTATGCCTCAGATAACGCTTTTGAGCTTACAGCCGATCAGAAATCAGCCTTGATGGATCGTATGGTGTACGCCAACATTCATACCCTGGCTTATGCCGGTGGAGAGCTCAGAGGACAAGTAGTGCCTGCCGCATCTACCACCTTTTTTGCACAGCTTTCAGGAAGTCATGAAGTACCTTCTGTAGCGACTGATGCTATGGGAGCAGCCGTACTTGAAGTTCATAATGATACGCTCGTTGTATCCGGTTCTTTTATGGGACTTGAATCTGCTTTCAATACAGAAGTTGGTTCTCATCTTCACATGGCCAATGCCGGACAAAACGGTGGCGTTGAAGTCACACTGGATGTTGCACTTGATTCAGAAAATGATGGCCGGAACTTATAACGTATCCGATAACATGTACACGCTGACCGCCGAGCAAAAGTCAGCTCTTTTTGCACGTAATATGTACGTAAATGTGCATAGTGTTGATGTGGGAAGTGGCGAGATCCGCGGACAAGTTCTGGGTGATGCAACCGCCTATTTTCATACCAATCTATCCGGATGGCATGAAGTACAACCTATTATGAGTTCGGCTTTTGGAGCTGCGTCTGTTGAGTTCATGAGCAACGGAAACATCATGCTAAGCGGTGGTTTTGCAGGATTGAGTTCTGCTGTGGCAACTGATATTGCCGGCGGTGGACATTTACATATTGGCGGAGTTGATGCCAATGGCGGTGTAGCTATTCCGGTCAACATCAGCCTTGGAGATAGTGATACTACCGGCTTTTTTGCATACTAGTCAGAACATGTTTTCCCTCACCGATGATCAAACTACAGCACTTTTTGAGGAACAAATGTACCTGAATATTCACAGTGCTGACTTCCAGAGTGGAGAATTGCGCGGACAAGTTCTTCTGGCTGCTAACTTTGCTCCGGGAGCGCCTGAGTTAACCTCACCGGCCAATGATGCCACGCTTTCACTTGAAGGGGAAGCATCAACTACATTTGAAGCCACCTGGGAAGCAGCTACCGACACCAATGGTAATAACATTGCGTATATCTGGCAGCTTGCTACCGATGCAGATTTTGAGAACATCGTGGTTAACGCCAACGTGGGTTCCGAAACTACTTTCCAAACCAACTTTGGTATCACTCGATGAGCTCCTCGGAGACCTCTGGAGTAGATGTTGGCGGTTCTGCTACCGTTTATCATAGAGTCATTGCAACCGATGGCAGTGATGAAGCAATGAGCGAACCAAGGACTGCAAATCTGGAACGTGGAATGGTTACTTCTAATGAAGAATTAGACAATAATCCCACTCAGTTTGGATTAGATCAGAACTATCCGAATCCATTTAATCCTACTACCAACATCACCTTTAGTTTGGCTGAAGGCAGTGAAGCTTCCCTAAAAGTATATAACCTGCTTGGACAGGAAGTCTCAACCATTGCAAATGGCAGATTTAGTGCCGGTCAACATACCATCAATTTTGATGCCAGTGCGCTCTCATCCGGTATTTATATCTACCGATTAGAGGCCAATAACCAAACAACGACCAAGCGTATGACGCTTATTAAGTAGACTGATATACATATGTACCCCTAAGAGGCTGATTCCCATGATTGGGGATCAGCCTTTTTTTTATCCGCGCATTTACCCCATAAAAAAAGCCGGTCTCTGTTAAGAAACCGGCTTTTTTATGATTTAAACTGATCTTAGTATTCCATCATTTTCTGAAACATAAAATCTTTGAAACTCATCAGGGTAGTGCCTGACGGGATCTCCACCATGGCCTTGGCCACGCTCGAACGATTTACGTCGGTTACTTCCATGATCGTAGTTCGCTCTTCGCCATCAACAGCTTCTATCTTCAGCGGAAAGTTCTTGCCTTGAAAAACGATATCCTGCACCACGCCATTTAGCTCGCGATCAGATACTTCGGGCATATTTTTCCAACCCTCGCCCAGCATGCCCCAATTTATATCTACATCGGGCGTCAGCCAAACAGATACATGTTTTTCCGGGTTATCTTTGTCCCGAATTATCATCTCTGCTGTTTCCAGGCCAAGCATGATTTCGGTCCGGTCAGAAAACTCGTGTTTTACTTCAGGGGCTGTCGGAGTTTCATTTTCGGATTCTCCACTCCAGCTTGCCATCATTTCCACCAATCCTTCAATTTCTGATTTGGTTACCTGAAGAGCCTGATTACTTCCCGTCAGGATCACAAAATCTTTCATATCGTTGCGAATCAGAAGCCCGTCCGTACTCATCCCCTGCATAAAATTCACGTTTTCATCCCCCTGAATCATGATGCGGGTTGAAGTTGCGAACATATTCAGTTTATTGACTTTGGTATTTCCATTGTCTTCACTGTATAAATTCATGGAAATTTGCCCTTCAAACTGAGCGTAAATATTGGTGCTCCAGATCATTGCGACCAAAACACATGCGGTAGCTAAGTAACGTTTCATATTCATAGATTTAAGATAAAAGTTGTGTTGAATGATGGATTTTAAACGTGATAATGTACAAGTTGTTTCCCGAAAATGATAACCTTCAATTTTCCTCATCAGATTCGGAGCAGGATCAATAAATACCAATAATATCCTGAAGTGTCAGGATTTAAAAAAGTGACCACCTACGTTGGTGTTGGTAATATTTTACTTTCGCAAAATATATCACTGAGTTACTCAAATGGGCTCTAGATTTGGATAAATAATCATCAGCGAAACTCTGCGATTGAATCAGCGAGCCTCTGCGAGAGATACAAGGGATTGCTTTCTTTCAGAATAAACAACACCCTTGGAATCCGTTGCGCTTCTTCACTTTATTTAAAGTTTTCTTTGATCAGAAGTTCTGAACTGAGACTGATAAATTTTTTCATTCTGGGTGATGGTGAAGCTCCAGAATATCCCGGCCAGCGCCATCATTCCTCCATATACCATGATCAGCGATTTCACATTCATCAGTCCGGCTTCCAGTATAAGTGAAGCTATAACCGTTGAAATAGAACTTCCGATGGTAAAGAGCAGCCATTCTGTACTGAAGATTCGTCCACGGAAGGTATCAACAGTTCGCTTTTGAAGGAGTACCGTACTTGTGACCCAGTTCGCCCCGGATGCTGAATGGGCCAGCAGCACAAAAATCAGCATCAGCGGCAGGCTGTTCACAAAGCCCACGATCATATACATCAAACCGCAAAATGTGATCGCCAGTCCCATGACCTTCACCCAGTCTTTTTCATCACTGAACATTCGCCGGCCGATAATTGGCCCGATTCCGGTACCAAATCCCCGGGCGGCATACAGCAAACCAAGACCGACACTCCCCATCATCAGCACTTCTTCACTTACAATGATGAGCAGGTAAACCAGTCCGCCCAGAAAAGACGGTGGAAGTTCCTTTTGCCAGCGAAGGACGTCAAGATATGCCGGTTTTCAAACAAATAACTCAAGCCCTCTCTGAATACCCTTAAATGGATTCCGGGTTCGGTACATTTCTTCTTCGGATAAGTCTTTGCTGCGGGATGACCGCCCGATACACAAACCAGGCCGAAAGCACATAAGTCAGCGAATCCAGGATCAGCACCATATCGGTTCCCAGCCATTCGGTGGCAAACCCTCCGATCGCCATTCCGGTCGTAAAGATGATGCTCCAGGTTGCCGTGGAGATAATGTTGGCGTTGGTCAGGTTTTCTTCCGAAGTAACATTAGGAATGGAGGACGTCTTAGCCGGTTCAAAGACAGCCGATAGCATCATCTGAATGGCCGTTAGCACATAGGCCAGCCACAACATAGATTCGGATTGAACGAGAATGATTCCAAGTACAGCCACTCCCCGAAAAAGATCACACCAGATCATCAGCATACGACGGTTGAAACGGTCGGCCAGGTAGCCTGCAAAAGGTGAGAAAAAAGCCAGACTCAGCATCTTTACTACAATGATCAGCCCCAGCAGAAATTCAGAATCCGAATATCGGCCGATGATGGCATACAATGCCAGCAAGCCCAAACCAATCCCCGAAATTAGATACCGACTGCGCCAGCCAAAGACGGCGAAAATCGTGGTTTTCTTTGATGAGGGTTAAATACGGGCGGAGGTTTTTTAGCATAGCTTAAGCTGTCAGCTGTCAGCGCTCAGCTTTCAGCCTAAACATGAATAAAGTTCAGAATGTTGGATATTCACCTGTTCGATGTTGAGTATTCATATTCACTTGACACCGGTGCTTCCAAACCCGCCTTCTCCGCGATCCGTTTCATCAAGCTCATCAACTTCAACCACCGGAAATTGCGTTACGGGAGCGATCACCATTTGTGCAATCCGGTCGCCATGGCTGATCTCAAAATCATCTTCTCCGTGATTGATAGCTATCACCTTCACCTCTCCCCTGTAATCGGCATCAATGGTGCCGGGAGTGTTCAGCATGGTGATGCCGTTTTTGATGGCCAATCCGCTGCGGGGACGAATTTGAGCCTCATACCCTTCCGGCAGCGCCATTTGCAATCCGGTTGGGATCATCGTTCGTTCTCCCGGTTCTATCACGATCGGGTGCTTCCATTGGCTGCGCGAAGATCCATGCCTGCCGCAGCAACCGATTCGTAGTTGGGTAGCGGTAATTTTTTGGCATGTTCCAGTTTTTTGATCAGTATCTTTTTCATAGTTCTTCTCGTGTGTATTCTATCATTCTAACAATTACATTTCCCCAAAGTACTTTGACCCGGGCTTCCAGCGGCACCCGCAGATCATCATCCAGAAACCAGGCCCTGAAATCTCCTGAAAAACCAAAAGGGCCTTCAATATTTTCTGTAGTGTCCCATCAATTTATACGCCATGAATCGGGCTCGTCAAAAGCGTCATAGTTTCGCTTTTCTGTTTCCAGTGGAATTTTCGGCCGAAGATGTAGCCCTTCTTCTTGGTCACATAAACCGGCAGTTTGTAATCCTCTTCACTTCCGGCAAAAAGTCTCGAAAAATAAAAGATCAGATGTCCTGATGTAGCCGGGTCTTCCAGATCAAGGGTATCGCGGGTGTCATCTTCCTCTTTGTAATACACCTTCCCGATATCACGATCGAACCAATATTCGATTTCATTGATATTCATTTTCATCAACGTTATCCTTCCAGTATTTCACTTCCACCGGCAGTCCTTCCTCATTCACATAAAAGAGACTGTGAAATTGATCCAGTTCATTTCCCACAAAAGGAATAGAAGGATTGGACTCGATTTCCGTCAAAATATGCTTGCGCTCCTGATCCTGATACAAGCGAATCACTCGAGCAGCTGCAACATTTACCCATCCCAGTTTAAAAAGCCCGTATTTCACTTCATAGCGGAAGGTTTCTTTCACTGAAAAAAGATCTTCCATGGTTGGAGGATCGTTTCATCAGCGGGATAGATCATGCTGACTGATGCCATACGGGAGAGTAAGTATGATAACTAATAATGAAAGGTAGATCATTTTTCATGAGTAATTGCTGATGAACATGTCATTATTTAGTCCTCCTCTTCCGGCTCAGCAATAAAAGCTTCAAAAGATTCTTCATCATAGCCCACCAAAACCGATTCTTCTTCAAGTAATACCGGCCGTTTTATCATCACCTGATGTTCCAGCAGCTGCTCAAACAATTCCTCATCGGTCAGATCTTTTTCAGCCAGGCCAAGGTCTCTCCATTTACGCCCTCGTTTGTTGACCAGTACATCCAGCCCCACTTTAAATTCCAGCTCTTTGAGTTCATTCACGGGTGAGGGGATCTTTTTTCACATCGATGAATTCATACTCAACATCATGCTCGTCCATCCACTTTTTGGTATCCCTGATTTTGTTACAATTTTTAATTCCTACTATATGCAGCATCGTATTATTCTGATGAATGTTTTGTATTTTCAATATGAAAGATACGGTTTGTTTACGCAAATTCGAACGATTAGAACCACCACTTCGTGCCTTTTATGTCAAAGTTTTTATCCTGTTTTTCCGTTTTATTGATATTGCTCGCTTTAGTTGGATGCACCCGCAACGATGCCCAGCGAGAATTTGAGCAGGAAGCCTATTCCAAGGGCTTCCGATGGAAACATTACAGAAACCGATAATCCAGGGAAAGGTAATTTGGCTGTTGATGCAGGACGACTGGCGGACCTCTCCCACTTTACCAAGGACTTGTCCGACGTCGTCCCAGCCTTTCCCAAATCCAGTTTACACCAGTCAAGTCAACGAATAGAATTTGAAGTTGAAATTAACCGGAGTTCAGTCCGTCAGTGGACTTAGAAGTTCGTGAACCCGCCTTCCGGATGATTCATTCCGAAGTTTATATCAGGAATTTGAAACACTCGAAGCTCCTGGAGAACATTACTCACATTTCCAGATTAATCCACTTGAGTTTGTCAATTATGGTAATAATAACCCTGACGGGCGCACGTGGATTATAGTAGAATTTACATCTTCGATGCACGTGGTCAAATGATCATCTACGGCGACATCATGGTGGAATAAAACTGGAACGGCCTTTTTAAATATACCCATCACTAAGAGCTATCCATACGCATTACACTGATATTTCCGGGGTCAGGATCTCACTGCTCTTTCCGGTTTGGCGGATCAGATTGCAGAATATATGGAGCTAATTGACGCGAAGGGAACCAAGGCACAGCAGCTGAATCAAGATGATTTCATTCCATGGAAACGCGGAGTTTCTCTTTAAAGCATGGGTGCTATTTAAATATTGGCTGTATAACAAGCCTGGAAGTCATTTCGCAGCGAATGCTCGAAATCTAAATGGTTTCCAGGTATCAATGTTTAACTTTTTGGTAACAATAAGATTCCTGCCTTCACAGGAATGACCTTTATTGGCTTCTTTTGCTCTTGTCATATTTTATTAATTAAACTCAGGTTTAAAACATTTTTCGAGTTGAAAACTCTTTTCCATTTTTTAAATTGAGTCAACATTAAACTCAATCCCTGATTAAATGGTATCCAAACAACTGATTGAAGATTTTTTTGATGAGCAATTTCAAAATACCTCACAGTTCTTTTTATACAAAGACAAGAAGCTGCTGAAACAGGACAAGTATCGCGAGTTTGCAGAAGAGCAGCTAAAAAAGGCGAGTCAAATATTTTGGTCGGTAGCAGGATCTTTACTTATAGCCAGTTGGTATGGTATCACCAGTCTTGTAAAGTATGGCTCAGACCCTACCTGGTTTAATCTATCCTTTTGGGTTGATCCTCTGGTTTTCGACCATCGGAATTGTAGGTTATGCTTCCAAAGAATATTACAGCATCAAGAGCTCCATGACACTGCTCATCAAGCTTTTAGATAAGAAGGAATGAAATATATTGCGTGTTTTCTTACACCGTGCCCGATCAGCCGGTAGTGCCTAATCCACTTGCGATGGCATTCAACACCAATAGCATTTCCGGTAACTGTTCGGCTGCTTCCTTTTCCTTGCCGTCTTTTTTGAATGCCCTCCATGTTTTCAGCTGCTCGATCTGTAACTTGTGTAGCGGCTTTAATCGTTCTGATCTGAATTTAATGAGTTGATACATTCGGGGACGTCTTTCAGCAAGCTCATGTCCATATAAAAGCTCCAGCATCTCCCGCGTTCGGTTAAACTCTGCTTCTATTTTCTCGAGATAATGCTCGGCCAATGCCTCATCTTCCACCAGCGATGCATAGCTTTTCATGATCTCTATATCGGTTAGAGCAATAGCTGAAGATGCATTTGTGATGATATACCGAAAGGGCATGAAGTTTACCGCATCTTCACTGAGTGTTGAAAATGCCTTGGGGTCTTCTTCCTTCAGTTTTTCAAGTGCGGAGCCTACGCCATACCAGCCGGTCAGGAAAAACCGGGACTGACTCCAGCTAAAAACCCAGGGAATAGCTCTGAGATCTCCAAAAGAGCGCTTACCCGTTCGCCTTGCAGGTCTTGAACCGATACTACTCGATTCAATGATATCGACTGGCGTTGCCTGTGAAAAGAATCGGACAAAATCGTCGGTATGCACAAGGTCTTGATAGCTTTGCAAGCTGTAATCGTAGAGTTTATTTACAATAGGCTGCAACTTTTGCTGGAGATCTTCTCCGGTATCTTTACTTAATGTGTGTGAAGCCGTTCCGGCCTGAAGTAATTCCAGATTGTATATAGCAGTCACCGGATTGGCGTATTTCTGTGATATCATCTCCCCCTGCTCGGTAAGGCGCATATCTCCCTCAACTGTTCCGGAAGGAAGTCCGGCAATAAAACGATGTGTTGGTCCCGCTCCGCGGCTTATAGTTCCGCCACGGCCATGGAAATACCGAATTCGCACACCGTGACCTTCTCCGATGCTGGACAATTTTTGCTGGGCTTGGTTTAAACTCCACAAGCTGGCAAAAATACCTCCATCCTTGTTGCTGTCGCTGTAACCAACCATCACCTCTTGGTATCGGTCAGTATCATCGCGTTGTTGCCGATAGGTGAAACTGCGTTGGGTAACCGGGTGCTTCAAAAATTCATCCAGTATTTCGGGCCCTTCCTCAAGATCTTCTATGGTTTCCAGCAATGGAACAACCGGGACCTTACAAGCCATACCCTTTTCGGTGAGCTGCATTAGTCCCGCCTCTCTGCATAATGCATATACCACCAAAAGATCAGACAGACTTCTCGTCATACTGACGATAAATGAGCCGATTCCATTCGTTCCATACCGATTGATCTGTTTATTCACAACATGATAGCAGGCAAGTACCGCATCGGCTTCCTTGCCAAGTCCATGACGATTCCGAACAAAAGGCCGCGTACTTTTTAGTTCCTCATTTAAAAATTCGACACGCTTTTCTTCAGACCAATTATCAAAATTTTCGCCATCCTCAATTCCTGAGGCCGCAAGTAACTGACTCATAGCCTGATCATGAAAATTACTGTTTTGCCGGATGTCAATTTTAGCAAGATGAAATCCAAATGTAGCCACTTTACGGGCAACGGGTTCCACATCACTTTTGACCATACGCCCGGCGTTAATTTCGTGAAGAGATGCAATGAGAATATCCAGGTCGGCGAGTACTTCTTCCTCGGACGTATAATATCGCTCTGCGTCAGGTTTTTGAATGGCTTCGCCATCTTCTCCAAGCGGAAGCAGTACCTGCATCAAATTCAGATATTGTCTCCAGGGCTCCTCTGTATTTCTTTCAAGGGCGGGTATAGCAGCTGCTCCGGCCTTGTCCTTCATTTCAGCAATTCGATCTGAAAGTAATATTGGAGTGGAAACTTCATAAGTAGATATACTTAATTTCTGCGCCAGATTGGAAAGATCCGCTTTAATCAACTCCAGTGCACGTTTTCTGAGATCAAAAAGGGTTTCACGGGTTACCTGATCTGTTACAAAAGGATGACCGTCACGATCTCCGCCTACCCAGTTTCCGAAACTGATTTTTGGAAACTTGCGATAGTCATCCAGTAAATCAGGGTTGAACCCGCGCTTCATCCCAAGCTTCACGCAGCCGCTGATCAAGCATTGGAAGTACTTTTGGAAACATCTTTCGCAAGATAGTGCATGATATTTCCGCAGCTCATCCTGTATAGAGGGCTTTTGCAGGAAAACCTGACCGGTATTCCAGAGTCGCTGCATAGCCGTCATAATTTCATCCTGAAGCTGATTCTTCTCATTCTCTGTCCACATCTGATTTTCGCGTTTTACCATCAGCAGGTAAATAGAACGCAAGCTGATCTATAACGGTGGAGCGTTTAGATTCGGTGGGGTGAGCCGTTAGCACCGGTTCTACTTTAATGTCTGGAAGCTTCTCTAGCTATTTCTTCTTCAGAAATATTTTCATCTTTCAATTCCTGCAGAGTTTTACCCCAAAGACCGGAAATACGGGCAAGGCCATGTTCATCTTCCAGCTTTCTTCGAAGTTGAATGGCCGCATTTTCTTCTACAATTGTGATAAACTGAAAATACAACGAAAAAGCCTTACTGATTTTTTCAGAATCTGCTTTTGAATGATGGCCTTCTTCTATAGCAACAGCCACATCTTCTTCCCCAATCTCCCGCAACATGTTCACATAGCAGTTATGCAAAAACGTGATATCATCTTTAATTTTTTTGAGTCCAATCCCATCGTCCGTTGTACTAAAATACATGAGTAAATAATTTTAACAGTGAATAATTTTCAATTGGAGGCTTTTAAATTGTACAGCATCAAGGCATCTAAATTCAAATAATCAATATACTCATAATAACAACAGCGTATGTCTAGTGCTTGTTCAAATCTTTGAATAAACAATTGTATAACATTAAGGGCTGAGTTTCGAAACTTTACATTTGAACCGGATCACTGATTTACAATTTATGCTACAGGTAACGATCATATTCCATCTCAAAGAGGAGAAGCTTATCGACTAAAGAGGAAAATTCCACCTTCCTTGTTTCCGGAGAGAAATTCTGGAATTCTGTCTCCATCCAAATCAGAGAAATGAGGAGCACTGAATTGGGTGACCTGAACAGTAATGGGCATTTCCTCTTTTTCAAATTTCGGCATTTCGGGCGTTCCCACATTTCTGAAGAAAACAATCCCATCTACTTTTAGAACCTAAAAACAGGTCAACATCACCATCGCCATCAATATCGTAAAAGGCGGGTGAGCTTCTGTGCCCCACTTCCACTCCTTCAAACACAAGTTGTTCGGCCAACTCAAAATTTGGGACCCTTGTAGTACCTGTATTTTCGAAGTAAACCACTCCTCCCCCCGAAGAACCCAGCAGCATATCAAGGTCACCATCTGCATCAAGATCAACGAGTTCGGGCACGGCATTACTTCCCCTGGGCAATTCGACAAGTGTCTCTTCCACCGGCTCAAAAGTTCCGCCGGTGTTTTGGTAATACGCTACGCCGCCTCGCCATCTTCCAATCAGCAGATCGTCCAGCCCATCGTTATTTAAATCGGCTAACGCAGGTGCGTAGTGGTAGGCTTCAGGCAGCTCAAGCGTGCCGGTTTGATGAAACTCAGGAGCTTTTTCTGACCCCTTATTTTCATAGATATAAATGATGGACGTATTTCGGTTATTGGGATCTATTTTATTGGCCAGCATCAGGTCTTGATCTCCATCACCGTCCATATCTCCGGTCGTAAGTATGCTTTCATTCCCGACATCAAGGGTGCTTAAAAACTCTTTGGTTTGTAATTCGAAGTCACCATTGGCCTGCTGTTCGTAGAAATAGAAATTTTCGGCCAGGGTTTGATTGGCATTGTAAGCCCCACCCAGCACCCCAAGAAAGAGATCGACATCGCCGTCATTGCCCCAGTCGGTAAGTGTTGAGGCATTATAGCCGCTGGTTTGAACCGGATCATTTTCGGGAAACGGACGTGGTTCATTCTGGAAATCGGGATCGGTGGGATCACCTTCATTTTCGAGCAACAACACACTGGGCTCAAAAAAATCACCCCAAAAAATATCCTGATCCCCATCCTGATCGATATCCATAAAAGCCATCGTGTTGGCTCCGTGCAGCGTCCCAAATTGCTTCACGATCTCAATGTTCTCAAATCGCTCGGTCACCAGCTCAAACTGTGGGATATCATGTTCATCCAGGCCCACTGATTCATAACGGGTCAGTGTTCCCTCTAATCGACCTATGAACAGATCCAGGTTTCCGTCATTGTCAATATCCGTGACGTTGGGAATATTTTGCCGGTCCGAAAAAAGGGGCTCTCCGTTCACATCCCGGAGTGAATCGGCGGCCAACACAAACTTCGGTTCCTTCGCATTTCCTTCGTTTTTGTAATAGCGAATGTAGCTGTACGGCTGCTCAGAGATCAGATCCAAATCTCCATCCTGATCCATATCAACAAAACGAAACCACTCTCCTATATCAAGATCCTGAAATTTATTTGTCTGCCATTTTAAGGGGACTTCATCTGCATCATTCGTGTACTCAAAGAACTTCAGGTCATCCGTATTTTCCTGAACAAACAGGTCGGGATCATCGTCTCCGTCAATATCCACAAACTGTGGACGAGGGGCATTGAATCCCCCAAGGAATGGAAATGAGATCAGCGATCCGGCTTCATTATACACCGGAAACGGGTTCACCTCTTGGGTATAGTTTTGGGAATGATGAATCCGTTGAATCACCCGTAGTTTTAAAAAGACTACAGCCGGTAAAAAGCAGGGCAGAAGAAAGTATAAGTATGATAATTCGCATTATATCAGGTATTCAATGTTGTTCTTAACGCGCGTTTGTTCCAATTCCGGAAGCATATTTCCCCACTTCGATGACTTTCACAATGGTATGGGTTTCCGTGTTTATGACAGTTACCGTTCCGGGCAAATCTTGAGTTTCCGTAGCCTGGTTCGGATTGTAAGTGCCGTCCAAATTATTGCTGGTGATATAGAGGAATTTCCCATCCAGCGAAAGCGCTGCGCCATGGGGCTGAGCCAGTCCCTCCCCTTCGATCACGGCTTCCACACTGCGTGATTCCATATCTATCACTGAAACGGTGTGATCCTGTTTGTTTGCAAAATAAACCTTCTTTCCATCGGGCGAGAACACAGGATGCCAGGGCTGAGCCCCCACCGAAATACTGCCAGTCATTTGGGGGGAAAGTGGTTCCGTAATATCAAACAACAGCAGCTTTCCTGAAACTTGTCCGGTAGCCACCATGGTTTCTCCATCAGGTGAGATCGCGAAATTGACGAACGTGTGCGTATCCCCCGGGAATGTTGGTGATATTCGATTCCTCGGTTTCCGTATTCATGGCCAGAATCTGATTTTCAGACAGACTTCCAACATAGATCCACTTCCCATCCGGCGAGGTAGCGATAGCATGTGGCCGGGTAAAAAACAGCCCTACTTCATCCAGCACATCCATTTCAGTGCGTTTCACAACCCCAAAACTTTGCGGTGGATTTACCGCACTCATTGATCGCCCCACGTACAAGAGGTCTTCCTCCGAATTCATGGTCATCAAACCCGGAACTTCGAGAGTAGCTTCATCAACCAGCTCATTATTTCGGTTGAATTTGAGCACGCGATTTTCCCCGATCAAAGTGACATACCAATGGGATCCGTCCGGATCGGCAATGGTGTGATGAGGCTTGGCATTTGCTGAAAAGCCCAGCTCCTGTAAGTCAATAGTTTCAGAAATTTCATTGTTTGAGGCATCTATAACCGTCACGCTTGCGGAGCCCTGATTACAGACGTACATATATTGAGGAGCTTCTTCAGATTGAGCAAAAGCATGTCCCGTAAAGAAGATTGAAAAAAGTGTTAGAAAAGTGATTTTGAATATAGTTGAACATCGATTTTTCATGATCTCATCCGTTAATTGATGGATTAATAAGATTACTCTCAAGCAATTCGTTAAAGCGCTTTTAACCGGTTAGGAGTCCAGCCATACCTACGAGCGTCTGCGCAGGTCCTCGTAGCGTGGCTTATAGGCTATAATTACCGTAACGCTCGCAGGACCTGCGGACGCTGCGAGGTCACTCTTTCATAAATTGTATTAAAGCTTACTTTTCAAGCTGGTAAATGCGTTAGTTGTATAAAAAAAGGCAACTTCAGATTAGTTCCGTATGGAATAACCCAAAGTTGCCAAATTTAGTATAGGATGACTACTCTTCCCGGTTGGCATCAAGGATGAACAGTCCTTCATTGGAACTTGTCATCAGTACCACATCGTCGAAATATGGGATAGTTGCTCCAGGTTCCGGAGAAACCGGCAGCATCTTCAACAAAAGGATGCGTATCAAAGATACCCAACATGTTTGGGTTCTTCAGGATTTGAAATATCAATTATCTGCAAACCGCTCACATAATTGGATTGATACATGGTATTTCCTTCAATATAAAGGTTGTGGTCGGAAGCCGGGTTATCCAGGAAGATACTCGTCCACAAACTGAGGATCATCCAGATCACTTACATCCCAGATAATAGTTCGGGTTTGATCTACATTTCCGGTCAGCTCATCCAGCTCATCATTCTGGTAGAAGTATCGTTGATCTTCTGTCAGCCAGCCCTGGTGTACATAAGCGTGATCAGGATACGAGGCCGTTGAAAGAGCCATAGGATTTTCCTTGTCAGTCACATCTGCAATACTGATGGCTGTTTCGTTGGCACCAAAGCAGATCTCGCTTCCCTGATGTTCCTCATCGGGACCTTCGTAGATCACACACTGGGCGTCATGAGAATATCCGGTACCGCTGCGGCCCGTAGAAGGATCCGCAAAACAGCCGGCAAAAGTTGGATTGGCAGGATCCTGAATATTGATCATGTGCAATCCACCGCCACAGGTTTCTCCGCCGCCACTACTTCCAACTGCAAAAGCAAAGCCGGTATCTTCATTGATCACAATGTTATGCACACTGTTCACATTTCGGTAGATGGTAGTTTCTTCGAACTGAATGGGCTCTCCGTCAAAATCGCGAAGCTGTGTCAGGTCAAGCACCTGCATGCCGTGTTCGCGGGCACCGTCGGCTACCACATACACGTGGTTTTTATAGACTTTCATATCTCGCCATGCATTGGGTTGAGCTCCTTCGGTCAAAGGCAGGTTACCAACGTAAACAGGATTGTAAGGGTCGGTTACATCCACAAAAGAAGTACCATTGTTACGCCCTACGATCGCATAATTTTTACCGGTCTCTTCATCAGTCCAGCCCCACATATCGTTGAGTCGAACGCCGCGTGCTCCACCAATTTCACGGATCGGGAGAAATGAAACCAAGTCAACATTATCACATAGAAAAACATCTGCTTTTCCATCCGAGCAATTTACTTTACCGCCGGTGATGGGCTCTAACACATTGTCGCCTTCGCCCATCAGAATTTCCTGTGTGGTCCACATTCCGGAATCATCCATTTCCATGATAGCTGCTGAACCAGCTCCGAAATCAGCTCCGGTTAAACCAACTACAGCTACATTACTTTCGACAGCCATAGTTCCGGCAAAATTATCCCCGTTGCTGTTCTCTGAAACCATTTTGGTAGAACCGGTCCAGTTGCCATTATCACTGCTAAACTGATAGATGGCACCGTTTCCGCCTTCTGCATTAGGTGCGCCAATCCAAACCTGGTCGCCTGAAAAGGAAATAGCACTTCCAAACAAGTAACGCATTTGGCTGTCAAAAGCTACGAAACGGCTGCTTTCGACCCCATTCGCCGGAGTCAGCATCTCTGGCAGTAAACGATAACTGCGCCTGAGGCTGAAGCATTGTCGTGGTGCACTTACAAAAATCCGGTCTTCTTTAACTTTTATAGCAGAACCATAATAACTTCTTTCATCTACTTGTCGACTCGTCAAGTGTCGCGGTTATGCTCCCAGTCAGAATCTGAGTTTTCGAATACATAGGCACTTCCACCTTGTCGTGCAGGTGCACCTACAACCAAATGTGCATTCCATCCATTGCAAGGCTTGAACCAAAGCCTGAACCGCGAAGTATCCGGATTTACAATCGTTTGAAGTCTCACTCCAGCTGCCGTTCTCATTTTGGAAGACAACTACAGCACCAAGACCGTCAGCATGATCGGGAGCGCCTACAAAGGCATGATCTCCATGTAAAAGTACGCTTGCAGCCAAATTCCGCTCTCCTCTGCCTCAATATGACAAAATAGCTGATTCTGACCATTCGCTGCCGGATCCTTCATGAAAAGTACACAGCTCCGTTTTCATTATTAGCATCCGGAGCTCCTAACCAAAAGCTGACCTCCACCGGCAGATATCACGGATCCAAAATTATTTCCAATTTCTCCATCAGATGCCTGAAGCTGAAATTGTTCGGCCCAGTCGTTTCCATTTTTGGTAAATACATACACAATTCCGGGTTGATGGTAATTCGCCGGTTCACCGATAAAAACGGTGCCTTCAGAAATATCAACAGCGCGGGCAAATCCCTGCATGGCTTCTGCTTCCCCATCTGCTGTTGTTTGTGCTGCAGCGGGTTGCCACAGTAGCGATAAAAATAGTAGCGGTATTAAATACGATATACGTCTCATAAGTTGGTTTTTTGTTAAAAATGGATGATCGTTAAATCAATGCTTGGAATATAACGTGAGGAGCTTAAAAAACAACAAAGACAAACCGACGATGGAAGCAGTAATATTTAAAAGTTTATAAAAATACCCGAATGCTGTGTTCGCATTCGGGTATGATACATTTGTGCATATTTCGAAAGCTGACCGTTTAGTCGCCTCGCGACTTCATTAAAGTCCACGCTGCTGTACCTACCAATGCAGCGGCTCCACCTAATATCAATGCCAGATTAATATCGCGTTGAATACGTTCTGCTTTGGATAAATAGGAGGAACCCACTCCTTTTTGGAAATCAGATTTTCAAGATCATTGATTTTCTGTTCTAATTCTTTTTGTGATTTATTCTTCAAATCCATAATGTCTATCCGTTTAATTGTTCCTTGTTTACTTTCTTAACAGAATTGAGTGAAAGATTGTTTCAATGCTACATTCTTCCATTTCAGTTATACTCTCCTCAAAAAGAATAACTATACCATAAAACCTAACTTTCCTTTACAAATAAGCATTTCAATTCGCTGCCAGAGATGCTATATTCCCAACCCCAAATTTGAACCTCAAAAAATTGACGAAATGAGCGTATTAGTTGGAAATGACACCCGCCTGATTGTACAGGGATTTACCGGAAGCGAAGGCAGCTTCCATGCCGGACAAATGATTGAATATGGAACCAATGTGGTTGGAGGAGTAACTCCCGGAAAAGGTGGCCAAACCCATTTAGACCGACCCGTTTTTAACACCGTAGCCGAAGCTGTTAAAGAAGTACAGGCTAACACATCCATTATTTTTGTACCTCCTGCTTTTGCGAGTGATGCAATCACCGAAGCAGCTTTTGCCGGAATTGAAGTGATCATTTGTATCACGGAAGGTATTCCCGTTAAAGACATGATCGTGGCCAAGCAGATCGTGAAAAGTCACGGCGCAACTCTTATTGGTCCCAACTGCCCCGGAGTTATTACGCCCGGTGAAGCTAAAGTTGGCATCATGCCCGGAAGCATTTTCACACCTGGAAAAGTTGGATTGATTTCCCGTTCAGGTACGCTCACATACGAAGCTGTTGATCAGCTTACCAAAGCAGAATTGGGACAAAGTACAGCGATCGGTATTGGCGGCGATCCGGTTATCGGAACCACACACCTCGATGCTGTTAAGCTATTGAATGACGATCCTGATACTGAAGCCATTGTATTGATCGGTGAGATCGGTGGAACCGCTGAAGAAGAAGCTGCCGAATGGATCAAAGACAATTGTGATAAGCCTGTTGTAGCATTTATAGCAGGATCAACAGCCCCTCCGGGACGACGTATGGGACATGCCGGTGCTATTATATCAGGTGGAAAAGGAACGGCTCAGGAGAAAAAGAAATCTCTGGCTAATTCCGGCATTACCGTTGTTGATAGTCCTGCCGATATTGGTGTAACACTTAAAAATTTATTGGAGAAAGCTTAAGCAAAGCTCCCAACTTATTACACAAAAAAAGCCTCTTCCCTTAGGGTTGAGGCTTTTTTAATACTCGGAATTTTCGGAGTTAATCAGATAATAGTACCATCAGGAATTACGGTTCCTTTTTTCACGATGATAATACCATCGCGAACATAGTGATATTTAAAGTCACCGTCTTCTAGGTGTTTCCCTCCGACAATACGTACATCATTTCCGATGCATGCATTCTTGTCGATAATGCAGTGGCTAATGTAGCAACGCTGCCCAATGCCCATTGCAGGATTGTCGGGCTTGGCACTCTCAACAACATCACGATCCTGGAAAATATCATTACCCATCACGATAGAATCTTCAATGGTTGTTCCTTTTCCAAGGCGGGATCGAATTCCGATCACAGACCGAACCAAACGACTGGCTTCAACAATACAGCCCTCTGCAATTAAGGCGTGTTCCAATGTAGTGCCCATGAGTTTTGATGGCGGAAGCAATCGGGCACGGGTATAAATGAAGTTTTGATTGTCGTACAAATTAAATTCAGGAATAGTACCCGCTAAAGCCAGGTTAGCTTTAAAGAAAGATTCGATCGTCCCGATATCGGTCCAGTAATCTCCGAATTCATAGCTGCCCACTTTCTGCTCCCCGGATACACATTTCGGGATCAGTTCTTTTCCAAAGTCGGTGGCATCAGGATTCTCAGCAAATAACTTATTCAGAACCTCTCTGTTAAAAATATAAATTCCCATTGAGGCTAAGATAATCTTTGCCTTCAGCGCTATATTTTTCGGGAACTTTGGATTTCCATTTCTCCAATTCATCTGTTGAAGGTTTCTCTATAAAATCTTCAATGGTTCCTTCTTTCTTGGTTTTCATGATTCCAAAACCAGTAGCATCTTCGGCATTTACCGGGATGGTACCTACCGTAAGATCGGCATCATTCTCAATATGGCGATCCAGCATTTTCTGATAGTCCATCTGGTACAATTGGTCACCCGAAAGAATAAGAACATGCTCATACTCATGATTTTCCATATGGTGAAGGGATTGACGAACCGCATCAGCCGTACCCTGAAACCAACCGGTGTTATCCGGTGTTTGCTCTGCAGCAAGAATATCCACAAAGCCGCTGCTGAATACATCAAAGTTGTATGTATTCTTAATATGGCGATTCAGGGAAGCTGAGTTGAACTGAGTGAGCACATAAATTCTTCGGATATCTGAATTCAGACAGTTTGAAATAGGGATATCGACCAGGCGATATTTACCGGCAATCGGAACCGCCGGTTTTGACCTATGATCCGTTAATGGGAAAAGTCGGGTTCCCCTTCCTCCTCCTAAAATTACAGCGATTACAGATGATTTTTTCATGATGGATTTAGTTTTGGGTTAAGCCTTCGTACATATTCAGATATTCTTTAGCCGAACGTTTCCAGGAAAAATCCAGCTTCATTATTCTACTTAAAACCTGAGAATGCTTCTTTGAATCTTTGTAAAGTTTTACTGCTCGATTGATTGCCTCCGATGCCTCTTCCAAACTAAACTCGGAAAAGGTGATGCCGTAGCCGTCTTTTTCAGAAATATCGATCACAGTATCCTTCAAACCTCCAACGGATCTAACGATAGGCACCGTTCCATAACGCATAGCAAACATTTGATTTAGTCCACATGGCTCAACCCGTGAAGGCATTAGAATAAAGTCGGAGCCTGCATAAATTTGATGAGCCAGCTTTTCATTATACTCCAATGTGGCATCAAAATATCCAACGTGATCGCTTTCCATCCGGGAGAAGATCTCGTGGAGCTGAGGATCTCCTGTCCCCAGTAACACAAAATTAACTTCGCTATCAGAATACATCAACTGCTTAAATAGATCCGGAAGCAGATCAGCCCCTTTTTCCCTCACCAGTCTTCCGATAAATGAAATAGTGGGCAATTCGGGATTCAAGTTCAAACTGTTTACACAAATATTCTTTGTTCTTCTCTTTCCCTTGCTTCCTGTTTTTGAAGCTGTAATTAAATTCCAGCAGCTCATCCGTGGCAGGATCCCAAATCTCAGTATCAATTCCATTTACAATTCCGGTCGATTTATCTCGCTCTTGTTGGAACAACAGTTCCAGTCCGCTGCTATTTTCTGCAAGCTCATCCATATAGGAGTCAGAGACCGTCGTGATCTTCCAGGCAGATTTCAGCCCTGCTGCTAACGAATTCAGGCGTCCGTCCCAATCTAACAAACCAATGTTCTCAATATTGAAAGCGGGTAATAATTTAAAGTTATCCAATTCATGCTCACCGTGATATTCCGCATTATGAACCGTGAGCACCGTTGGGATCTCAGCCATCTCCCGGTACCGGTTACACTGCCCCATCATAAAAGGCACCAATCCGGTGTGATGGTCGTGGCAATGCACAACATCAGGTGCTAACTTTTCCGCCTTCATCCATTCCAAAGCAGCGATCTGAAAACTCACAAAACGTTCCAGCTCATCCCAATATCCCTGCCCAGACCATGGGTCAATATAAATTCCGGGGCTGTCAAATCTGCCGGGAATATCAATCACATAAAAAGGAAATCCCAGCGTATCCTTCTTCATCTTCTGTATAGTGAAATGCACTTGTTCCGAAGCCATGGAGAAGGAGCCTTTGAACACGTCTTCATACTCCTGGGAGCCGATCCAGGGATTGTCATATTTTGGAATCACAACTTCGCAATTATGTCCCAGTTGATTCAAATATTTAGGAAGAGAACCCACTACATCTGCAAGGCCTCCTGCTTTAGCTGCAGGATAACATTCTGCACTCAAATGAATAATATGCATTGAACTTGAAACCTTATTAATTCTAAATCGTTATCATTTCTTAATATGGGAAATAAGAAATCTTTAGACATCTTCCAAACAAATTATAATTAGTAAAAGGTGATTTAGTGATATAGTGTTTAGTAATTTTTTTACAACATTCACTTAATCAATGATTCTGATGTTCCTTCCTAATAGTGGATCATCATTTATGCTAAGTCAAATTAATTTCAGTATATCAGACAATCATTTCAACAAATAAAAACCTATGGCAATAATTGAAGTAAAGAATGTTCGCAAGCATTTCGGTAAAACGAAAGCGGTGAACGACGTTAGTTTCGAAGTCAACAAAGGGCGAATTTTCGGGCTACTCGGTCCAAATGGTGCGGGCAAAACGACCACCATCCGAATGATCAACTACATCCTTTCGCCGGACGCGGGAGAGATCACCATCAACGGAACGGTGGCAAGTCCTGAGACACAAAAAATGATCGGTTATATGCCCGAAGAACGCGGGCTGTATAAAAAAATGAAAGTATTCGATCAGCTTATGTATCTCACTCAGCTTAAAGGCATGGATTCCAAAAATGCCAAGGAAGCCATCAACTACTGGCTGGAACGATTTGACGCCTCCGACTGGAAAAACAAGGAGATCAGCGAGCTATCGAAGGGGATGTCACAAAAGATTCAATTCATTGCTACCATTGCTCACGACCCTGATATTTACATCTTTGATGAACCGTTCAGTGGACTCGATCCCATAAACAGTGAGACCTTGAAAGAGATCATCATTGAGCTTCGGGACAGCGGAAAAACCATCTTATTTTCTACTCACCGCATGGAGCAAGTGGAGCAAATGTGTGATGATATCTGCCTGTTCAATCAGGGTGAAGCTGTGCTTACCGGTAATCTGCGGCAAATAAAAGCTTCTTTCGGGAAAAACACCATCAACCTGGAATTTCAGGGCAACGGCGCTTTCCTTGATACCCTGGATAACGTTCGCATCAACAACCGCTCTACCAACTTTGCGGAAATTCGAATACTGGATCAACAAAACATGCAGGATATCCTGAAGCTGGCCATGGAGCATGCCGAGATCCATAAATTCGAGCGCATTGAACCTTCCTTAACCGAAATTTTCATCTCCACTGTGGGAGACGACAACATCAAAAAAGCGGAGATTCAATAATGAATTTTCAAAAGATCTGGCTTGTATTAAAACGCGAATATCTGACCCGCGTAAAAAGTAAATCATTCATCCTGGTGACCGCCCTTACCCCCTCGGCCTTTGTGGCATTTATTGGGATGGTTGTGTTCTATCAGTATTTCTGAATCAGAAGTTGAAAAGCAAATTGGCATTCAAGACCAAACCGGATGTGCTGGTTGAAAAACTTATCGAGCTTAATGAAGCACGATATTTTGACGTCACCCAAGAACCGATCGATTCTCTTCGCAAGGACATCATCTCCGGAGACCTGGATGGGTTCATTGTGCTCACAGACTCGGTTCTTTCAGCCGGAAAAAGCCCCACTTTAGTGCATGGCGGGTCCGGTGGAATTTCCTTTATTTCTGCCATTCGGGGTGATATCCGGGACGCCGTCCGGGAGGCACAGCTTCAGCGCGCTAATGTCTCAGAAGAAGTCCGGAATATTTTTGAAAGCCGAACCGGTCTCGAAGCCGTTAAACTGACCGAAGAGGGAGAAACGGAAGACAATACGCTTGTGGCTTCCTCGCTTGGTTTTATTTTAGGGTTGATGATCTTCTTTGGGATTTTCTTTTACGGAGCCTGGCTGATGCGCAGCGTTATCGAGGAAAAGACCAACCGCGTACTGGAAGTGATAGCCAGCTCGGTGAAACCTATCGAACTCATGTTTGGGAAGTTGTTCGGAGTACTCAGCATTGCCCTCACTCAGTTTGTGATATGGATCGTATTGTACTCCGGGATATCCATTGCGGCAGCTCCCATCGCAGGCATGATCATGGAGGCACAAATGAGTGCTTTGCCCTCAGAAGCTACCGAAGCCGCCTCTTCTTTTGATCCCTCCGTACTCGAAAATTTCATTGTAGAGCCGTCCATATTCTTTTTCTTCATCCTCTTCTTTCTTAGGATTTCTGATCTATAGTGCCATCTTTGCCGCCATCGGTGCCGCTGTCGAAAATGAGCAGGATTCACAGCAATTCATGCTCCCGGTCGGGCTTCCCATTTTTGCCGCCTATATGCTGAACACCAAAGTAATGCAAGCGCCCGATTCAACCCTTTCTACCATCGTTTCCCTGATTTCCGTTGACGGCCCCCATCAATATGATATCGAGAATAGCCTCTACTTCTGTTCCCGTTTGGCAGATCCTGCTGTCCATTATTTTGATGATCCTGACTTTCCTCGGAACCATGTGGCTGGCCGCTAAGATCTACCGCGTCGGCATTTTGATGTATGGAAAAAAACCGACCTTCAAGGAATTGGCAAAATGGGTTAAACAAGGGTAAACGAAAACGCATATAGCGGTTGGAAAATTAGCTTAAAATAAGCTCGCAGCCTCTAAGGTCCTGCGAGCTTTACGGGGCTTGCAGGACCTCTTTACAAGGTTGCTATCGGATAACACGTCAAGCTATAGTTTCTAAAGGCGGGGAGGTGTAGGGATTTCTAAACCTTTCTGAACTGCTCAAAAAATAAGCGCGACTCTGGAGAGACGCGCAACAATGTACATCGTCTCTCCAGAGTCGATCGTAAAAAGGCAGAAACCCACCACTTCTGCCTTTTCTTATTTAACGTGAATTTGATATAAAATTACCCCTGGTTGTCACCCTTGTAGATGTAAGGTAATTTCCTTGACTATTTTGATTGCAAGGAGACCCTGTAGGGGTCAAACACATCATAACCCGGGGTGAATCCACGGGAGTGGATGGAACCCCGGGAATAGGAACTTTACACGGAAAACCCAAGGCACCCAATCCGGAAAAGTCCAAACGGTGAGCCGCAGGGTTGGGCAGAATGGCTTAAAAGGCCTGGAAGCCAAAGCTTCGGAAACGAGACATAGCCTTGATCACCTGCCGGGCGAAGCTTTTTCATTTATTGGATCATAACCCACGGACTGCTTCCATGCTAACGCATGTCATTGTCCGGGGTTATTCATGTTTGGCCCTTTCAGGGCCGTTCAGGAATTCATGAGAATAACGTTGTCAATGAATTATCTAACATCTACAAGGATGACAATTTAAAGAGCTTATCTCGAACTCACGTTCATTTAAATAGGTTTCGAAATTCTATAACATGCGCCGGATCTTGGCTCTCACCCTCGGATCCATCTCTTCATTTAGTCGAGCCCGAATTAACTCGACGGTAGTTTTGGACGATAGATGTTTAACAGCATTCAAAGCCTGAAATCGAATTCTCGGATCTCGATCTTCCAGCAACATTTCAAGCGTTTGCTCCCAATACGCTTCGTTTTCTTCATGCTTGATCAATAGCTCAAGTGCCTGCAACCTCACCTCGTAGGGATAGGAACCCAGCGCATAACGATCAGCAATTGTTAGCGATTCCCGGGTACTGTCTTCTGCAACGGCATAAGTCAGTGCATCAAGCGATCGTTGGTGTTGGTCGTTGCTGCTGAATCGCTCAGCGATAGCACGCATTTCCCCCGCATCAGACAATTGCTGATAGGTATCCAAAGCGGTTGTAAAAACGGTGTCCTCCTCACTTCTCAATAGGGTATTTCGGATAGCATTTTTAACCCGGTCATTTCCCGGATAATTGGCAAGCGACCGTATGGATGAAAGTTGAATCGCCCGGTTTTCAGCATTTATTGACTGCAGGAAAGTTTCTTCCGTACCTGTAGCCCCATTCGTCAAAGCGGCCAGTGTTTCAAGCAAAGCGGCCCGTACTTCAGCATTAACTTCGTTACTCATCACATCCTGAATGGCCAATTGTACATCGGGATTTTCAGAATAAGAGCTAAGTTGATTAGCAGCCTGAATTTGAACTTCAGAATCAGAATTACGCAGCTGCCTGATCAGGAAGATGAAGGGTTTTTCTTCTTGCAAAGTGATGTTTTGCTCAGACGTTACATCCAGTGTCAGGTATTCTATTCCGGAGGAGATCTCGACCTGCACGGAATCCCGTTCTCCGGTAAAAGAAATCTCCGATCGGGTCGTATCGGTGAATCCATATTCTACCGCTTGCAAACTAACCAGCGATCGAACCGGCTCAGTATCTGCCTCAAAAACCAGGGTTAAACTTCCGGCCATTTCATCATACAGATACTCCACATTATAAACCGATGAGCCTTCCTCAGAAACTTCCTCCTCTTGCTCTGCCAAAGCCACATCATGCCAAAAAACTCCTGTTTCGTTGTACCAGATATCAGCGTATTCATCCCAACCTGTTACTCCTTCAAAGCGGTGCATCAGTTCCGGTAATGACGATTGGATGATATTCTTTTGGAACTCATTTTTCACAGACTCCACAGCTTTTTCCGAGCGATTCCAATACGCTATCGATTCAAGATTTGCTCCTTTATTCAGCTGTTCAGTTTGGGGTGAACCGGCCACCAGTGCTTTCAAAAATTCATACCTGCCATCCACCGGCTGTATATAGCGGTGGTAGTTCCCAATCCACTGAGCTGCAATCCCCCTGCGAAGCTGTGTGGCCAAAGATCCCAAATTCTGATACAAATAAATCACTCCGGCTCCGGCCTGCACTTCCTCCCACCTGTGATCCGGTAATACTACGATCTGCAGAGGCTCATACGGAAATTCAAATTCAAGATCGCTTTCATACTTTTTGAGACTTTCCACAGCCGACTCTAATAATCTACTTCGCACTTCTCCCAGCAAGCTATTTTCAGGCGTCCAAAGAGAGACCGACTTCGCTCCGGCTCGTGCCGACTCATGCACAAAATTCCCAACCGCTATCGTAAGTCCGGTTACAGCAATGGGCTCTTCAACCAACCAGCTCACTTTACGCTGCTCCGTCGATATCACTTCATCTTCCGTTTTCTCTCCGTTAAAGACGACCTCTTTGTCAGCGGGAATAATAAATGCTGCTTTAACCACACTCTCCACTTCGGGATGATCCGGAATGGGCAACCAGTGATTTTGCATTTGAGGATTCAGCGATGTCCACACATTGCCATACCCATCAGAATGGATGCCATAGGGCGAAGAACTTTCCCATTCTATTTGAAATGAGATCTCCTCAGTAAGGTCCAGAGTATCGGGTAAGTTTATGAGAAGAGAATCCCCTGAAATGCGATAATCGGCTTCATCACCCCCGAAGGAAATGCCGCGTACATCAAGATCTGAGGTATTGAAAATCACTTGTGTGAGGTCCGGCCGACGCGAACGTATCAAATAATCTGCCGTTCCTTTGATAAGTGGAACAGAAGGATCTACAGTAAGCTCCATATCAATTTCTTCCAGCAAAAAGGGAAGATCGGGATACCGCTCATATTCCCAGGGCCCATTGAAATAGGGTTGAGCCTTAAGGGTGGCCAGGCTAATGGTAAAAAACAGAATCAGAGGTAAAAGACGTCCTAATTTCATTATTTAATGTGCTTCTCTAATGATTTTTTGTACTTGTGGAAATAGCGTTTTATTGGTGGAATATCCATTGCCGGAGTGAATGGTTTGGTTCCCTTCCACATCGCTAAACACTCCGCCGGCTTCTTTAACTACCGGGAGTAACGCAGCAGCATCCCAAATATTAAGTTCAGGGTCATACATCAGGTCGGCACGGCCAGTGGCTACCATCATGTGTCCGTAGGCATCACCCCATGTTCTGTGTATTTTAGTTTCGGTGAGAAGTTCCAAAAACAATTCCTGCTGATCCATTTCCCGGAAACGGTCAATTTCAGTTACAAGGAAAGTCGCGTCTTTCAATTTTCTGATATTTCTGACGTGACAGGGCTGGCCGTTAAAGGTGGCACCATGACCAATAGCTGCCGCGCAAAGTTCGTCCAGTGCCGGGGCATATATGATTCCTACCTGTGGTTCGTTATCAATTAAAATCCCAATCAGCGTGGTGTAAAATGGAACTCCGTGGATGAAAGACTTTGTTCCATCGATAGGGTCTAGAATCCACTGTATGTTACTGTCAGGATTGGTTTTACCAAATTCCTCTCCGATGATTCCGTGATCGGGATAGCGTTTTTGAATTTCAGCCCGAAGGATCTGTTCGGTTTCCTTATCAGCAATGGTAACGGGTGAATCGTCGGCCTTGGAAATAATCTCGAAATCTTGTTGAAAGTATTTTAAGGTGTGATGGCCTCCAATCTTGGCAATTTCGGTGGCGGCTTCTAATAATTCTTGTATCATGTAATCAATTAATTCATATAAATATTCAGAATAGATAATGTACTTTTCGGTAAAGCTATGAGCATGAAAAAAATACTTCCCATACTATTGATTCCGGCTTTAAGCGCCGTTCCCATACTTGGTTACGCTCAGGTTGGGAAAGTACAATTAACCAACGAGAGTAAGTTAAGCATTAATGGAAAATCAAATGTGAATGATTTCCGTTGTCAGTCGGAGCATGGGCTGCAGCAAGACCCCATGAATTTCTCCTACCACTTTCGGGGTGATACCATCAATGTGGATGGCGTTTCACTTTCGCTGGAGATATCTAAATTTGATTGTGGCAAAAAGGCCATCAACCGGGATTTCAGAAGTACGCTTAAATATAAGGAACATCCTTTTATTGAGATCATTTTAAATGAGTTGGTCTTGGAAGATGAAGAGGATATTATCCCCACTTCAGCAAAAGTTACGATCAGAATTGCCGGAGAAACAGAGCATACGCAAGTACCCCTAACCACTTTTGAAAGCCGGGAAAATGCCATATTGGTGGGTGGCAAAAAAATGCTTCGTATGACCGACTTTGGTCTGACTCCCCCCTCCCCCATGTTTGGTCTCATCCAGGTAAGCGATGAGCTGGAAGTAGAATTTGATTTAGTAATTCGGTTATAGACTACATCCTCCGCGGAACTCTGCGCCTTACTCTGCGAAAATCTGCGTGAAACAAAAATCCTGATTCCAGCATAGCCTCGTTTCTTCCAAGGCATGGAACACGGAGGACGCTGATTGTGCGGATAGTCACTGATTAAAAATATTCCAAAGATCTTTTGAGTCTTGAGCGAATGCGGTGACTGAAAAGTAGTAGCAGGTCAAGTCTCCAGACTTGAATAAAAAAGCAATCAGCAGATTTCTACTTTACCTATCTCTATACAAACCCCTCCGCGAAACTCAGCGCCTTACTCTGCGAAAATCTGCGAGAACTCCAAAAGCCTGATTCCAACTCTCTCCTCCTATTTCAACCATTCTTTTCTCGCAGAGGCTCGCTGATGAATCGCTGAGTTGCGCTGATTGTGCAGATATATTATGTTGAAATAAATTATTGGGGGAATTAATATGCATGAAAATGATATCTCATATGCTATTCGCGGAGCTGCTTTTAAGGTTCATACAAAACTTGGACCCGGACTATTGGAATCTGTTTATGAGACCGCACTCACTTACGAACTTCGGAAGGAGGGTTTTACGGTATTAACTCAACTTGGAGTTCCTGTTGTCTATGAAGAAGTAGAAATGGAGCAAGGTTTTAGGATGGATTTACTCGTAAATCATAAAGTAATCGTTGAGATCAAATCCGTTGAAGCTCTGGCAGAAGTTCATCACAAACAACTCTTGACTTACCTTAAACTATCAAATAAAAAACTCGGCCTTCTCATCAATTTCAACGTTCCTTCCCTCAAGGAATCAATCATCAGAATCGTAAACAACCTCTAACCACTCCGCGAAACTCTGCGCCTTACTCTGCGAAAATCTGCGTGAACCTAAATGTCTGATTACAACTCTCCCCTCCTATTCCAACAATTCTTTCTCGCAGAGGTCCGCTGATGAATCGCTGAGTTGCGCTGATTTTCTATTCATCAATATCAAAAAAACCATCTGCTAATTTGCACAGATGGTTTCTTGATACCAACATAGCTCGTTTCTACCAAGGAATGGAACACGGATGACGCTGATTGTGCGGATAGTCACTGATTAAAAATATTCCAAAGATCTTTTCAGTCTTGAGCGAATGCGGTGACTGAAAAGTAGTAGCGGGTTAAGTCTTCAGACTTGAGTAAAAAGCAATCAACCTAATCTTAAGTCTCCGTTCGACAAACAGTCCAACCATTTACAACTATTTCCCTCACTCAAGACTTAAGATATCAGCCGTAGTAATTTATAAACGTAGTGTTTTAGTGCTTTCGTGGCACTAATTTCGACAGCTAAACATCTTTCATTTCTATAATTCTTTCACAAACAAAAAAACCATCTGCTTTTAAACAGATGGTTTTTTGATACCAACTCGAAAAAAAAGGGACGAGCCTTTCACAGCGCGCCCCCTTCCTATGAGGTCGGTATATTAGAAGCTGATTACAGCCTCTAACATGATTCCGCTAAATTTTGCGCCGGCATAGTCGCCAGAGAATCCGTCGTATGATTGAGTTACATATTCAAGTTTGGTTAGCACGTTCTCAGTCATGAACCAGCCACCACCGATGTTGATTCTTGAGATATCGATGTCGCCATCATTAAGGCTTTCACCTGATACTGAGTTGTAACGACGTAACGACCACCTACGTAGAAGTCTTCATCCATTCCAAATCTGTAAAGCAGTTCAGCACCTAATTTTGTGAATAAACGGCTGCTTGATTCATTTCCAAGATCACCATACTTCATGAAGAAACAATGAAGAAAAGGGACAAGTTTTCACACCCAAAAATATTTTTAATTAGTGACTTAGAACAAAATTAAAGTGACACTATTATGAAAATTTTCAAACTATGTTTTTATACAGAAACTTATATCAAATATAGAGTAAGTATAGGCCTGACAGCACGACTGGGATCTTTTTAGTCTTTAGCAAAGCGGTGACTGAAAAGTAGTAGTAGCTCACGTCTTCAGACTTGATTAATAGTCTGCCTAAATGCACACAAATCTCAAGTCTCCGCTCGAAACCTCAGGTTATTCGAATCCAGCATCCGAACTCGCTCAAGACTTTAGATATCTCGCTTATTATCAGAAATTTTCGACACTCACCACTTACTAACCAATTTAAACATCACGGCTCAGCGAGCCGTGCTACAGGCATTCAAAATTTCCTCATTTAACATTCAACATTTCCCCTCGCCCTTCTTATTTTCACCGTCCGAAATTTATTGAACTAACGCGTTTACCGGCTGGCAACATCGTATATAGAACCTGCGAGCGTCCGTAGGTCCTCGCAGCGTTCGGCTTTCCTGCCATTTACTCAGTAACGCTTGCAGGACCCATGGAAGCTGCAAGGTGACTTTGCTCATAAACTGTTCCAAGCGATAAGCGGGTTTAACCAAATATTATCAATGAGCGATACCAAGATTTTCTCTTTTTAGCATCTCAACTTAATTACACCGGCAAACAGATCAGCACCGTAGCCAAGTTTCTGGATGAAGGAGCTACCGTGCCCTTTTTGGCACGATATCGAAAAGAAGCCACCGACGGTCTCGATGAAGAACAGATCCGCGCTATCCGGGACGGACTTGAAACACAGCGAACGCTGGAATCCCGCAAAGAAACCATCCTGAAAGCTATCAAAGAACAGGATAAGCTTACGCCCGAGCTGGAAAAGCAGATCAAGACCTGCACCGATCTGAAAACGCTGGAGGATATCTATCTCCCCTACAAACAGAAGCGCAAAACCCGCGGAGATATGGCCAAGGAAAAAGGTCTCGAGCCACTGGCAAAACTCATATGGGAACAGGAGACCACGTCCGGCGATCCGGTGGAATATGCCAAGGAATACATCAACCCGGAAAACGAAGTGGAAACCGTGGAAGATGCTTTTGCCGGGGCCACCGATATTGTAGCGGAATGGATCAACGAGAGCCTGGAGGTTCGGGAAATGCTGCGGGACGTGTTTGCTAAGCATTCGAATATCGTCACCAAGAAAAATCCAACCGTAAAAGACCGGACCAATTTTGAGGATTATTACGAGTTTTCGGCTAAAGTCGACAAGTTGAAACCCTATCAAATTTTGGCCATCAATCGCGGCGAACGGGAGAATATCCTGTTCGTGAATGTGGATCTGTGGGAAGAACGGACGCTGGAAAATATTGATGATAAAGTGATCACAAACGATCGCAGCATCTTCACCGAGTACCTGCAGGATTCCGTGGAAGATGCCTACAAACGACTCCTCTTCCCTTCCCTGGAACGCGAGCTCCGCAGCGAACTCACCGACAAAGCCGATCAGCACGCCATAGAGACTTTCGCCACCAATCTCGGAAACCTGCTCATGCAGCCTCCTTTAGATAAAAAAGTAGTAATGGGACTGGATCCCGCCTACCGAACCGGCTGTAAAGTGGCCGTGGTAGATCAGCATGGAAAATATCTGGAAGGAACGACCACCTACCCCACTCCTCCGCAAAAGAAAGTAGCAGAAGCCGAGGTAGTTTTTGAGCAGTACATCGATAAGTACGGAGTGGAATTAATTGCAATTGGAAATGGGACCGCGAGTCGTGAGACCGAGCAGATCGTAGCCGAATTCCTGCAAAAGCGAAAAGAGAAACATCCCGATGAAGAGCTCCATTATCTAATTGTGAATGAAGCCGGAGCCTCGGTGTATTCTGCCTCCAAAGTTGCCCGCGAGGAATTCCCTGATCTTGAAGCCGCACAGCGTGGAAATATTTCCATAGCCCGACGAGTACAGGATCCACTGGCTGAGTTAGTTAAGATCGATCCGAAATCCATTGGCGTAGGATTGTATCAGCATGATGTAAACCAAAATCAGCTTTCCGGCAAACTGGATGACGTGGTGGAAAGCTGCGTAAACGAGGTTGGGGTGAATTTGAATACGGCCTCGGCTCCGCTGCTGTCTCATATATCCGGACTGACTAAGCGTGTAGCCTCCAACATTGTGAAGCACCGCGAAGAAAAAGGCATTTTCGTGGATCGTGATCAGATCAGAGATATTGATGGCGTGGGCGATTTCCGCTTCCAGCAGGCCGCCGGATTTATGCGCATCCCCGAATCCAAAAACCCACTGGATAACACCGCCATTCACCCTGAAAGCTACGAAGCCGCCGAAAAGCTGTGTAACCTGTTTGGCATTAACCTGGAAAATCTCTCGAAGGAAAAAGACAAGATCGCGGGCAAATTCAAGAATGTGAATCTGAAAGAAACAGCCGAGCAAATTGGCGTGGGTGTTCCAACGCTGGAGCTCATCATCGAAAACCTGCAGAAGCCGGGGCGTGATCCACGGGAGTCGCTCCCCAAACCATTACTTCGCACAGACGTCATGAAGATGGGAGATCTCAAAGAAGGCCAAAAGCTGGAAGGCACCGTCCGCAACGTGGTAGATTTCGGAGCCTTTGTGGATATTGGCGTGAAGCAGGATGGATTGCTCCACATCTCCAACATGGCAGAAAAACGTAAGATCGAAGATCCGCACGATGTGGTGGGCGTGGGCGATATTATTAGCGTGGAGATTCTTACGCTGGATTTGGAGCGGGGGCGTATTGGGTTGAAGTTGGTGGGTGGTTAGCACTTTTTGGAACCGGAGGTAGGAAACAAGGCCAAAGCACCGCTCAACTTTTGTTGTTCAAATCCACTGGTTTTGATAGCATGAGGCGGAGCCTCAATAAAGCATTCCGCAGCAGAGCAGCGGAACGAGCCAAACCGGCGGCCAAGAACAGAGTTTAGCTTACACTCTCATAAAAATGCATTCCCTGCACCCTTTTCTCTTCTCTCTTAAATGTAATGGTAAACTGAGTTCTCTGCTCAAGAGATTTATAGGTATAATCTGCATTCAACTGGCTGGCCAGTGTCTTAATTAGTTCCAGACCAAGTGTTTCTTCTGTTCCATTAGGATCAAAGTCATCAGGCAATCCTTTTCCGTCATCCTCAATAATTAACGTTATGTTGCCTGCTTCTTCGAATAAAGACAAGGAAAGTGTTCCGGATTCCCCCTCATCAAATGCGTGTTTTAGTATATTCGTTACAACTTCGTTTATGATTAAAGAAAATGGGATGGCCTGATTTATATTGACCACAATTGATTCGAGATTAAAATTTACATCTAAATTGGCAGATGTCTTATTGTACGAGGTTATGCCGGCAATGAGCTTCCTGATGTTTTCTTTCAGATTCAAATTGGTAAAACTTGACGACTGGTAGAGAAGTTCATGAATGTTTGCTATCGTTTTAATCCGGCTCACACTGTCGAGCAGTTTATTCTGAGTCCGTTTATTTCTCTCCTTAAACGACTGCAGCTGCAGCATCCCCGATACAATTGCCAAATTGTTTTTCACCCTGTGGTGAATCTCCATCAACAGCGTTTCTTTTTCTTTCACCAAGTTTTCCAGCTTCTCCCGGCTCTCTATATCATCCGTAATATCTATTGAAATCCCTGCTACTTTACCACCACTGATCGGAAACATGTTGGTCTTGTAAAACCGTTTTCCCATTTTCGTCTCAACGCTTTCTTCAAACACGTAAGACTTACCTGAATTCAGTACTTTCTGATCATTTTTTTTAAATTTTCGGGCTGTATCTTTATCAAACAGATCATAATTTGTTTTCCCGGCAACCTTCTGTTTATCCAAATCAAAAAGATCTCTGTAATTCTGATTCATGAACAGATGTTTTCCGTCACGATCTCTTATCCAAATCGCTGTGGATGTGTGATTGGCGAGCTCTTCCAGCAGTTTCTGATGCCCATAAGCCAGGTCTTCCGCCTCTTTTAAATCGCTCATATCCACAATGGCCCCAATAATTTTTTCCGGAGTGCCATCTTCTTTGCGGTCTATGTATTTATGGTTTATTACATACTTATAAGATCCGTCGAACGTCCTTATCCGGTACACCAGCTTAAACTTTTCTTTCTCACCCTCCACCGTCATTGATACATCATGTAACACTCTTTCAAGGTCATCCGGGTGGATCTTGTCAAGCCACCAGTCGTAGTCCACAAACCGCTCTTCATTCGGATAACCAAGAATATCCGTCAGCTCATCGCCCCAGGCTAGGTTTCCTGAATCCCACTCCAGTTCGTATACCAAATCCGTAGCTACATCCAATACTTTTTCAAATTTATTCTTGAGTTTTGAAACACTTTCTGCCTCTTCTTGATTAAAATAGAGCAGCTTAAGAATTATTTCATCAGCCAGGATCTGTAAACATTCTTTTTCTGATTCGGTTAAATCTCGTTGTTCGGAATCGAACATGCACAACGTGCCCAGCCTGATACCCGATTCACTTATCAGTGGAGCACCGGCATAAAAGATGACTGAATCTAAATCGTTATCCGGAAAAGTCGTTTTCAAATCCGGATGTTCCCGGATGTTATTTATGACCTGAACATCATGTTCCGATCCCAACTTTCCGCATATGCTTTGAATTTTAGAAATCTCCTCACTACCCCATTCTCCATACTTAGCCAGCGTTTTCTGTTCATTCTTATCTTTGAGAATAACTACTGAAAATGGAACACCACAAATCTCAGTTGCCAATTTTAATAGGGCTCTAACTGTCGATTAGTCTCTCTCTACCTTGAGATTGTGAAAATTGAAATCACTGTTCCAAATATCATTTTTTGAAGTATCCATCTTGATCTTTTTTAATAAAACGCAGATCCATAAGCGCTTAAATGTTAATCTTTTGACAAGCGTTTATACTTTAATTAAAGGCTTAATTGAGTATTAATATACCATTAATAATTAAATGAGATGCAATGAATTCTCCAAAATTGACATTTACAGAATTTTTGAAAAGTTCATTGATTTCTTGCTTCACATCTCCAACATGGCCGAAAAACGTAAGATCGAAGATTCCGCACTGATGTGGTTGGTGTGGGGGATATTATTAGCGTGGAGATTCTGACGCTGGATTTGGAGCGTGGGCGTATTGGGTTGAAGTTGGTGGGTGGTTAGCACTTTTTCTGAACCGGAGCTGGTTCCATTGTGTAATACAGCTTACCCATGGTACATATAGTAATCGTGAATTGCACCTCTTCCAAGTAATCCTCAAGACAGAATTAAATATCCATCGAAATATTTATTATATTGGATCACTTCATGAACAAAATGTAAGAGTCATGTCAACCACTCATTTAGAAAAAGAACTCATCAAAAACACCAAAGGTCTTCCTGAAGATGCCCAAATGGAAATCTTGGATTTTGCCAAGTTCATTAGACAAAAAACGGTAAAAAAACTCGCGATTCCGTTTCCATAGAATTATCAAAGTTGAGCGAATCTCAGACCACACACCTCGAAGAAGAGTTTACAGATTATAAAAGCTCTATCCAAGTGAATAGATACGTTACAGATACCATGGCTTTAATTTTATGGCTTGGGGAAACGAAAGATGCCACCTCAAGTTAAAAAACAATTTCAGAAAGCCCTTAAGAAAGAAGCTGAAATCATTATTCCTTCCATGGTTTTTGCAGAATTGGGATACTTATCAGAAAAGGGAAGAATTGATACAAACTTAAGAAAAGTTAAAAATCTGATCCAAGATAACGCTTCGATAAAAGAACATACTCTTTCCTTCTCTACCATTCAGCAAGCATTCAAAATTAAGGATATCCCCAATTGCACGATCGTTTAATTGCGGCTGTTGGCAAAGAATTAAATCTCCCAGTCCTTACCAATGACCCTGATATACATCATTCGAAATATGTGAAGCAATTTGGGATTGATTCCGATAAATTATGAAGGGTGATTCGTTTTGATCCTCGTTCCGAACGGCTCGCTCGGAACGCATGACGGAACCGCAGAGTTCCAATTTGCTAATAATCAATCATTACAATTTTACCTCAACAACCACATGAACAAAGCACAGCAGCTTGAAAAGCAGTATCACTTCCAGGTTTATAATCGCATTCCGGTAACGCTCTCGCATGGAAAAGGTGCGCTGGTCTGGGATACCGAAGGCAACGAATATCTGGATGCTTTTGGCGGGTTGGCCGTTAATAATTTGGGACATTGTCATCCCAAGATTGTAGCAGCCATCAAGGAGCAATCGGAGAAACTGCTACATGCCTCTAATTTCTTTTATAATGAGCCGCAGAGTTTACTGGCGGAAAAGCTGGCTAAAGTTTCAGGATTGGATCGGGTGTTCTTTTGCAACAGCGGTGTGGAAGCGATGGAAGCCTGTGTTAAACTGGCTCGCAAATGGGGAAAGAAGCATGGTAAAACCGGGAATATGATCACCCTGAGTGAAGGATTTCATGGTCGATCGGTGACCACCATCACCATGGGAATGCCCAGCTATGCCGAAGGATTTGATCCCCTGCCACAGGGATTTGAGCAAGTTCCCTTCAACGATTTTGAAGCCCTGAAAGCCGCTGCCAATGAAGACACCATCGCCATTGCTTTTGAGACCATTCAAGGCTCCGGCGGGGTGAATGTTGATCGATGCGGAATTCATGCGAAAGACCCGGCAGCTTTTGTGATGAACTGAACATTCTGCTGATTATTGATGAAGTGCAATGCGGAGTCGGTCGTTCCGGAAAGTTCTACGCTTATCAGCATTTTGATGTGATGCCGGATGTAGTGGCCTCAGCAAAAGCCCTTGCCGGTGGCATTCCCATCGGTGCCGTCATGGCTAAGGAAGACGTTGCCTCTGCTCTTGGATTTGGGGACCACGGCACCACCTTTGGCGGAAATCCTTTTGCCTGTCATGTTGCCAATGCCGCCCTGGATGCAATTGAAGAGGAAAAAATTGTAGAGCAAGCTGCCGAAAAAGGGACTTTTATGATGGAATTGCTGAAAGAAAAATTAGCAGGAAATCCATCTGTAAAAGACATTCGCGGACTTGGGATTGATGATTGGCGTTGAACTTAATCGCCCTGCCCGGCCTGTGGTCGATAAATGTTTGAGCACAAAGTACTTGGAAATGCCGCTCATGGAACCGTGGTTAGATTTTTGCCGCCGCTTATGATTTCAAAAGAGCAAATTGAACGAGTGGTTGAGGTACTCGTTTTAGCTCTTGGATCAAACATCGTAATGGAACACGGATGACACGGATGTGAGCGGATAGTCACGGATAAAAAAATTAATCCTGCTAATCCTTTCATCCTATAAATCATGGTTCCTCTCTCTCTAGTAATCTCAAAAGAACAAATTGAGCGGGTGGTTGAGGTACTGGTTTTAGCTCTTGATCAAACAGCGTAATGGAACGCGGATGACACGGATGTAGCGGATAGTCACTGATTAAAATTAATCCTGCCAATCCTTTCATCCTATAAATCTTGGTTCAAAATGCCATTGTTTTGAAGTTTATGGTGTACAATGATTTTAATTCCACATTTTTGTACTATCATTTAAAGTAATTCAGGAGATTATCATGGATGAAATTCAAACCAATCCCAATATTTTAGGAGGAACGCCGGTTTTTAAAGAAACTCGCGTTCCTGTGGAAACCCTTTTCGATTACCTGGAAGAAGGAGCTTCTATTAATACCTTTCTTAAGGACTATCCCACCGTAAAAAGGGAACAAGCAATAGCTGTTTTAGAAGTTGCCGGAAATGTAGTTTCATCGCAAGATTTTAAAACAAAATATGAAGCTACTCCTTGATGAAAATATTCCTCATTCCTTAAAAAAAGACCTTTCTGAATTTGAAATTTTCACCGTTCAGGATGTAGGGTGGCAGGGAAAGGAAAATGGAGAACTTCTTGGGCTTATGCTCGAAAATGACTTCCAAGCGCTCATCACAGCAGATAAGAATCTGCAGAGCCAACAAAATTTCAGAACTTATCCTATTCCTGTTTTAGTACTTAATGTACCTCGCTTAACCTATCAGAATATTCCTGAGCTACTCCCTGTATTAAAAGAGAAGACTAAAAAAGGAGTTAAAATCAGGACCACATATCATCTCAAAATATTAATTCAACGTGTGTTCAAAGTGTTTGAAGTGCTGGTTTTGGCTCTTAATCAAACAGCGTAATGGAACGCGGATGACATCGGATGTAGCGGATAGCGGATAAAAATTAATCCTGCTAATCCTTAAATTCTTCAAATCATGGTTCCTCTCTCTCTAGTAATCTCAAAAGAACAAATTAAGCGAGTGGTTGAGATACTGGTTTTGGCTCTTGATCAAACAACGTAATGGAACACGGATGACACGGATGGTTCGGATATTCACTGATTTAATATTAATCCTTCTAACTCGTTTACCGGTTAGCAACCCATTAGCACCTTTAACCAATTAGATTCCCGCCTGCGCGGGAATGACCTCAGGTAGTTTGAGAGGTTGTAGCAAACAATACGTCAACAAATTATCCAATGCTCCGTCATCTCCGTGAAGACGGAGATCTAATTACATGTATTGCAAAGTAAATAGTAATAAGACGTTGTAGTTTAATACATAACCGGTAAAAGCGTTTCTTCTAATCCCTTCAATCCTATAAATCATGGTTCAAAACGCAATTAGAAGAATAATCTGTAATTTGATTCCCAAAAAATTTTAAAGCCTCAAAATCCCAATTTTTCATTTTAAATCTTGAATTTTTAATTCACTACCCCGGCAAGCTGATCTTCCCTAAATGGACTTTCTCTTCGGTGACTCCGGGAATGGTCAATCCCTCTCCTGCCACTGATTCATTCCCGAAAAAGGCCATCATTGCTGCTTCCTTTGCATCGGGGTGAATGCCGAGTTCTTTGAAAGGCTTGAAGTTGGCTTGGGATATGCGATCGTTCAAATCGTTCATCAGGGTTTGGTTATAAGATCCCCCTCCGCTTACATAGCAATCAAAAGATTGATCGCCCACCAACTCATCCACCGCGCGCGCTATACTTTGGGATGTTATGGCCGTTAGCGTTGCTACCAGGTCAGCCGGTTTCAATTCAATGCGGTGCCCTTCCATCAGCTGCTCGATGTAGGAAAGCTGAAAATCTTCCTGTCCGGTTGTTTTGGGAAAAGGTTTTCGAAAGTAGGGCTCCAACAGCACATATTTCACCAATTCGGAATGAATGGTTCCGGTAGCCGCCATTTTACCACCTTCATCATATGGCATATGAAAGTAGGTTTGCATGGCCTCATTGATGAGCGTATTGGCCGGCCCAGTATCCGTAGCCAGAATTTTTTTGCCGGAATTCCGAGCCGGAAGCCAGCTAAAGTTTGCTATTCCACCGAGATTCAGTAACATTCGATTTTGGGTATCATCCCGAAAAAAGAGCTCATCAAAGATACCGGCCATGGGCGCTCCCTCTCCCCCTACAGCCGTATGCTTTTGCCGGAAATCGGATGTCGTTATAATTCCGGATTCCTGGGCGATGTGATCGCCATCTACCATCTGCAACGTGGTATGAATGTCTTCATCGGATTGTGCAGGAGCGTGATAGACCGTTTGTCCGTGGCTCGCTATCAGATCTACTTCTTCCGGATCTATATCCCACCTTTTTAAAAGCTTCAGGACTTTTTCCGCATACCAAAACCCTAACTCAGAATTCAACATTGTAAGCTCTTGGGTGTTGGTCAGCTCTTTGGACTGAATAAGCCGGAGCCGTGTTCGCTGTTCTTCGTCGTACAAGCAGGTATCAAATTGCAGCACTTCAATATCAGAATCCTGCCCGGAGCCTTTGATCTTACACAAGGCTACATCTAGTCCGTCCAGGGCCGTCCCAGACATTAATCCAACAACCAGGCGTTCCGGTTTTTTTGAAATTTCACAAAGTTTTGACAGATATTTATTCATAGTTTCCATCTGTAAATTTTCACAATAGGAAGGCTTTGCAAAAGCTGGTGTTTTGTTCAAGATCAAAACCTGAGTGAATTTGAAACCGTAGCTTATTAGCTATAAGTGAGGATTTCAAATTCACGAAAATGCAGAGATTGGGCAAAACAACGATTTTGCAAAGCCTTCCCCGAAACTACATAAAATGAGTGAACCAACCGAAGACGAAATCAAAGCTTTTATTGAGGATGTGGAATTTTTAGTGAACACCCTTAAGGAAATCTTTGAAAGCAGCGAGACCCAGTTTTTTATAGATGAACGTAACGAGATCCTGTACGTGAAGCTGGAAGGATTGAATGACTACACGGAAGCCGAGATCGAAGAAATAGCAAGTCCCGTTCTGGATGAACTGGATCTTGACTTTGAGGAAATTATCATTCTCCCATTGTGAGTAAAATCGCTAAAAAAGCGCTTTTTTAACTAAATTTTGATACCTTTCCGCATAGATAAAAAGCATAATTATCAACTAATTTCATTTATGAAAGCCAGTAATTCCGGATACACCATGAGCTGCATTATGTGCGGCAAAGTTAACGATGAAAGAGAGACAAGTACCTACTGCACAAAGTGCGGTGGCGTTCTGGATATTGAGTACAAAGAAGCTCGCGAAGAGATCCAATATCCGCTTAAGGAAATTAAGCCTGATCCACTGAAGCATCATTTCACCCCGCTGAAAAAACTAAACCGGCTTTCGGAAAGATACGATGCCGAATTGTATGGCAAGCTGGAGTTTGAACATCCTACGGGTTGCTTTAAAGACCGGGGAAGCTACATTGAAGTTCAAAAAGCGCTGGAGTTAGAAGCCGATGCCATCTGTCTTGCCTCAACCGGAAATATGGCGGCATCTGTGGCGGCTTATGCCTGTTATTTTAAGATTCCGTGCTTTGTCTTTGTACCGGAAAAAACCCCGGAAGTAAAACTGGCTCAGGCCACGATCTATGACGCCACCATCATCAAGATCAAAGGCGATTTTATGGTGTGTGAGAAGTTGTGCCGCGGAGTTTGCCAAATCGGGTAATTATCATCTCGGCGGGGATTATGTGTTTCGGCAGGAAGGGCAGAAATCTTTTGCGTATGAGCTGTATGAACAAGGGAGAACGGATTTCGATTACATCTTTGTGCCTATTGGTGCCGGAACCAATTTTGCCGCTATTTATAAAGGCTATAAGGAATTGAAGGCGGCCGGACTTATCGACAAGATTCCTTCTTTTGTGGCGGTTCAACCCGAACAGAGTTCGCCGGTAGTTGAGGGGATCTTCAAGAAGGATAAGATCGTTAAAGATCAGGTAAATACGATGGCCGATGCTGTGGCCGTGGGCGATCCGCTGGATTTCTATAAAGTATTGCGCGGCATAGAAGAAACGGATGGGCTGGCTTTCACTGCTACCGAAAATGAACTACTGGAATCTATGAAGGAAATGACCGTAGAGGAAGGTTTTTTCACTGAGCCGGCTTGTGCTATTCCCCTGGCAACGTTCAAGAATAACCTCGATCAGTTTAAGGGTAAAAAATGCCTGTTTGTATTGACCGGAACAGGATTGAAGAGTGCTCATATTGTGGCTAAATATTCGTTGTCATCGCCGGTGCTGCCGCCAAATCTGGAGCGCATTCAGCAGTACATAGAATCCGGATTTATTGATATGCAAAAAGAAAGCTGGGGACAAACCCGCAACACCGGCTTCGAAAATGTGAATATGGATGAAGGGCATTCCAAGCTGTATGAGGAATATGTTCATAACATCAACCGCAAAGGAAAAACGCTGAAGGAAGAAGAGATCAAAGTGTTGCGATCTTTGGTGTATAATGAGGATACTGACCTTCATCACCCGGTTGAAGTGGTTGACTGACAAACTCACTATGCGAAAGCATGGATTGGTGAGTGCTGCCGTAAAACTCAGAATTGAAGGCGGCGATGAAGTGATCTCACTCGATCAGGGCGTTGGTCCGATCGATGCGATACTCACAGCGATCAAAGCTGAAACGGGACGCATTCCTCTCCTCTGGATGTCATTAATCACGAAGTGGAAATCTTAAGTCCTGACACGGATTCTTTGGTGGTTGTGACGCTTACCCTGGAAAAAGAAGGGCACAAATTCACCTCTAAAGGAGCCTCACCTGATACCCTGGAAGCAGTCATTCAAGCGTTTTTAAAGGGATTGGCCGTAGCAAATAAAGCCTTAGCTGTGGGGTGATTGGTAATCTAGTGATTTAATGATATAGTGATCCAAAATCATCAATCATTAAATCATTCAATAATCAATAAAATCCTTTAGGTCATGTAGAGGTAAGGTTTCCAGGGTTCCTGAACTCCGCCATTGGAATCACGGAAAAAGGTAATTGGTACCGGACGATAGGGTTTGCTGTGAAGCGGCATTTGTGCTTCTTTGGGAGTTCTGTTTCCTTTCCTGCACGTTGCATTTATCACAAGCAGTCGTCAGGTTTTCCCAGGAATCTCTGCCCGCCCCTGCTTTTGGGGAGAATGTGATCGATGGTCAAGTCTGATTTCTTCCCACAATATTGACAGGTGTAATCATCGCGGCGCATCACATTTCGGCGGGAAAGTACAATTTTTGAATACGGCACATTAATATAATTCCGTAGCCGGATTACCGATGGAAATTGAAAAGACTTTCTTACGGTACGCAGTTCTTTTTGGGGATCATCGTGAAGTAATTCAGCCTTTTCTAGAAAAATAAGCTTCATAGAGCGTTGTACCGAGCAAACGCTCAGGGGTTGATAGTCCTGATTCAAGACTAATACATTCGCGTTCATAGTGCATCCAGTTTAGTTACTGTTGATGATATGTTTTTGATAAGTTCTTTCATAAAGAATGCAGTATATGAAACAAAAAAGGCGCACTCGCTATTACGAGCACGCCTTAGTATGGGGTATTTGGCTTTAAATATCAATAGCCAATCATTTCAATCAATTGTTCTCTGCGAACCTCAGCATTGATCGAGATGGCCAGAACAATGGAAACTATCAATCCAATAAATGCATAGGTCACATCTTTAATTACCATGATCAGCACTTTACCCATTGGACGTCCATCCTCTTTACTATCCATGATACTCATCCCGATCTCACGTCCGGCAAGTAATCCAAGAAATACCCAGGTAGTACTCATTGGGACGGTACTCACCGTTAGCTTATAAACCAACAACAGGGAATAAATGAAATCAACCATAGTTGCTGAACGGACATCCGTTACCCTAGATTTTTCAGTCACAATTTGTTGGATTTTATCCCCTCTCAGGTAGAATAGGATTCCCAATCCAAAGAAAATATAAAGTGCAAAGGCCATGAAGCCACCAAAACTTAACGTACGAGGTAGAAAAACAGCTATATTGGAAGCATCCTGCATGATCCAAACTGCCCATAGGGTTCCGGAAATGATCCATTGAATGGGAACCCAATATGCTTTGGGTTCATCAGTAAGTTTTCTTTCTACTAATCGGGTAACGACCAACCACACCACTAAACCTGTTATAAGGGCTAACCCATAACCCGATAAACTTTTACCAAGCACAGAGGTTATCCCTTCAGCCGAAGCAGAAAAACAGCTCAACAATAAAAAGGTAGTTGAAACCGGCATCCGCATACGAGTTAGTATCAGCAAGAAGATAGGAGCTGCTACCTGTAAAAAAGAAAATTCAGTTGGGGCAGTCTCAAAACCTTTAGAGCTTAACCGCTGATAAGTGACATCCCCATCATAAATAAACCAACTGGCTGCTACGGTAGCCAAAAATATTCCTCCGATCCATAACCATAAGCACCCACCATTTTTTATCAGCATTAGAAGCGAGAAATGTTCCTATGGTCTGAATACTGTCGTTGGCAATGGCTGAGTAACCTGCGAATGCAAAACCAACCCACATGGCGATTTCAGCGTATGGGAACACAACTCCGGCTATAAAAAAGAACACTCCGATCAATCCAATAAATGTTCTTTCCTGCTTTATTACATCATAAAAACCGGTTGGTATAAATCGTTCAATAGGACTTTGATCTGTTGATGACGACTGTTTATCTGACATGTATTTATTTTGTGTGCTGATTTACAGCCCAAGGGTAAAAATTAAATGTTAAGGCAGTGTTACGAATCCCAAATTTACCCGATGCTTAACAATATGTTAACAGTAGCAGGCTAAAAAATTTCTGCTGAATTAAGAGATAGAATCGCTTCAAAATTGATCGATTAAAAAATCCTGTCTTTTTCTAGAAAAATGACAATAATTTTAAGTAATACTTTTATATTTGGAACCGCTTTTCTAAGCGATTTAGCAATAAAAATCTTTTTATTAAAACCTGACGATGTCAAATAAAGAATCTGCTACCGGCGGCTACTACAAAGAACCTGTCCCACACATTGCGCACGACTCTCCTTTCGCTTCCATGATGGAACGATTTCGATTCGCAGCCGAACTTCTCAACCTTGATGAAGGGGTTTTCAAATATCTCTCCAGTCCCGAAAAAGTAGTTGTGGTTTCAATTCCAGTGACCATGGATAACGGCAACATTGAAGTATTTGAGGGCTACCGTGTAATTCATAACAGCATTCTTGGCCCCTCTAAAGGCGGTATTCGCTACTCCGATGATGTGACCATTGATGAAGTTAAAGCCCTGGCCGCCATGGATGACCTGGAAATGTGCGGTCGTCAACGTGCCCTTTGGTGGAGCTAAAGGTGGCGTACGGGTGAATCCCAAAAATTTATCGCAATCGGAGTTGGAACGCCTGACTCGCAGATACACTGCCAACATGCTGGATGTATTCGGGCCCGATCGGGATATCCCTGCCCCGGATATGAATACCAACGAACAGACCATGGCGTGGATCATGGATACCTACAGCATGAAGCAGAAAAAAACAGAAACGGCTGTTGTAACCGGAAAACCTATTATTCTGGGTGGATCAAAAGGACGAAAAGAAGCCACGGGTCGCGGAGTGGTAACTTGTACATTAGCCGCTTTAGGTAAACTAAAAATTTCACCCAGCAATACTTCTGTGGTAGTACAGGGCTTTGGAAATGTAGGCTCCGTTTCAGCTCAGTTAATGTACGAGCAAGGCGCGAATGTAATTGCTATAAGTGATATAAGTGGTGGTTATATAAACAAAGACGGTATCGATATTCCCGAAGCCATTCGATATGCCCAAACGCATAATAATTCCCTGGAAGGCTTTGATGGCGCGGAGAAGATCAGCAATAAGGAGCTGCTGGAACTGGAATGCGATGTTCTCATTCCCGCCGCAAAAGAAGATCAGATCAACAAAGAGAATGCTCCAAATATCAGAGCCAAGATTATTGCTGAGGGAGCAAACGGGCCGGTTACCCATAACGCTGATAAGATCCTGGAAGAAAAGGGAATTATGGTGATACCCGATATCCTTGCAAATGCCGGCGGTGTCACTGTTTCCTATTTTGAGTGGGTTCAGGACAGACACGGGTACTTTTGGACGGAAGAGCGGGTAAATCGCAGGCTGAACCGAATGATGCGAGAGTCGTTCGACAACTTGTTTATGGTGAGTGAAAAGTATAGTATTACGCTCAGACAGGCGGCTTATGTGTATGCTATCGATCGGGTAGCTACTACGCTGAAATTGCGCGGTATTTATGCTTAGTGAATGAAATTATTACAGACTCTTACCTTACACTCTACTTACGAAGAAGTTGAACGCGTTGAACAACTGCTAAATAGTCTACAAGATGAGTTGGGTTTTGGCGATGAGTTCTATGCCCGGCTTATGCTGGCTGTTTCTGAGGCTGCAACCAATGGCATCTTACATGGCAATAAACTTGATGCATCAAAAACGGTCGAGATCAAAGCCTTCAGGGATAACGATAAGCTCATCTTTGAAACTACCGATCAGGGCGAAGGCTTTGAACCTGAGGACGCCCCTGATCCCCTCGCTGAAGAAAATCTGCTTAAAACCAGTGGACGAGGTATTTTTTTAATGAAGGAATACGCCGATAAAGTTACTTATTCTGAAGAAGGAACCCGGCTCACCCTTACGTTTAACTTGCCTGATTAACCTGAGTTCGAAATAAGGTCTCTGAAGTTGGTGATAATGCGGCTAATTCAGTGAAACCTACTAATGGAGTTGTTGAACGCAGGAAAATTTTAATAGTGACCGCAAATCGTACTCTCCAGAGCCTCGAATCAATATAATAATTTGCCTGTAAACGCTCTGCCAACCATGCGTAAACTCTGGACGAGACGCGCTACTATATTTTCAAAACTTGATTCCCATGAATTGTTAGAAACTTGTATATACGTAGGATAACAATTACATGCCGCAGATCTCATATCACAGTCTGTTAGCTGAGCCCAAATCTCAACTCTCCAAAACCAGTGCTTTCCGAAGCGGTGAACTCAAGAGTTGTGGCATAAGGCATACATGTACTCAGAGTCTTGGAAGATCTTCGAATGGCTACCACTTTTTCAGATCTCCGCTTTGCTGCGAAGGTAACTGTAATTAATGATCAATGCAGCTAATCCCGTGAAGCCTTAATGGAGTGAGACAGGAAAATTTCAATAGGGGGCTGTAAATCGTCTCTCCAGAGTCGATAGTATTAATTGCCTTAAGGTTACCAACACGCGACTCTGGAGAGACGCGTTACAAAAAGTTGTAGCCATGGCATAATTTGTCGGACAAGCTGTCCGACTTACGTTTTTACTCAACCCGTGAAAGTAATCTTCCGCTCAAACGCAGTAACTCAATTTCCGCTGATTTAGCCGCGATTTGGGCTTCGATGAGTCGGTTTTCAGCATTGAGCAAACTTTGCTGGGCTTCGCGTAATTCTATGGAGCTGATGGTTCCCAACTCAAAACGCTCCAGAGCGATATCAACAGTCTGCTTATTGATCTCCAGGTTTTCCTCTTCCAGTTCAATCAGCAAAAGCGCATCATCATATTGGGCGTACACCTGACTGATATTCGCTCGCACCTGCAGCTCCAGATCCTGCCGGCGAAGTTGTTCGTTCTTGAGTGTAATACGCGCATTTTCCTGACGCCGCTGTTTATTAAAACCATCGAACAAATTCACGCTTGCTGAAATACCATACCGAAATCCCTGGGACTTTGAAAACTCTGAAAATCCTGTAGAAGCTTCCGTTCGTGAATACGCATATCCTCCTGAAACATCAACCTGAGGAAACCAGTCTCCGCGTAATTCCCGGATCTCAGCTTCAGCTGCCTGCTCTGTAAGTCGGGCTATGGTAAGGTCACGATTTTGTGCAATCGCTTCGGCAATCAATTCCTCAAGCGAAAGTTTCTCAGCCAGCTCTATTTCGGGTTGAACCATAAATTCGGAACCGGTTGTATCACCCAAAATTGTGGTTAGGAATACTTTAAGCTGATTTAAATTTGTCTTGGATCGAATGAGTGCAGCCTGATCCGTATTCATATCGGCACGCGCCAGCAGTAATTCATACTCTGAACCCGACCCCAGATCACGGGCCGTTTCTGCAATGCGAATGCGTTCTTCAGAAATTTCAACGGTATTTTCCAACACCTGTGCTGCCTTTTGCTGTCCTGCGATCTCATAATAGCCGCTGATGATATCAGCCAGCACCAGCTCTACTCTGATCACGGGCTTCGGCTTCACTGATTTCAGATAAGGTAGAAAGCCGGTCGAGCGTGGCAAACATGGTAAGCCCGTCAAAAATGCGTCCAGGATGCATTTACACCATAACTGTATAGACGTGGTTTCTGGCATCCTTCGTCGTTGCGGTCAGGAATGGGAGCGCCACTGCCATAACGCGTTTCATTATCTTCGATGCGCTTGTTGATAGCTCCATCAGCTGAGATGACCGGCAGAAATCCGGCATTGCCAATACTGTTATTATTCTCTGAAATACGGGCATCATTCTCGGCAATACGAATCGCAAAATTTCGCTCCAAACCCAATTGAATAGCGTCTTCAAGGTTTAGCGTTTGTTGAGCAAATCCATCCTTCACTCCCATCAACCCAAAAAATAAAGTGGCTATTATTATAGCTGCTAATTTGATCTTATTTGGCATTCTATTCATGGTTAAGCCGGGACTTCTGAAGTTTCGAGATTTTCTAATTTCCTGAAGGTTTCATCATCAATGGCCCCTTTGGAGGTGCGCTCTGTGGAGATGTAAGTATACAGTGCCGGAATCACGTAGAGGGTCAGGATACTGGCAAAAATAAGTCCCCCGATAATGGCAATACCCATCGACTTCCGGCTCTCAGCCCCGGCTCCTAATGCAAGTGCGATCGGCAGAATTCCCAGTACGGTTGAGAGGCTGGTCATCAAAATAGGTCGAAATCGGGCAACGGCGGCATCCTTAATGGCTTCCAGGTTTGATAATCCCTGAACCTGTCGCTGGTTGGCAAATTCCACGATCAGGATTCCGTTCTTGGTTACCAGTCCGATCAGCATCACCATACCTATCTGACTGAAAATGTTCAGCGTTTGGTTGAAATACCACAAGCGTTAGCAAGGCTCCGGTCAGCGCCAATGGAACGGTAAACATGATAACCAGCGGATCTCGGAAGCTTTCAAACTGGAGCCGAAGCACCAGGTAGACCAGCAATAGCGCCAGCATGAATACATAGATCAGGCTGGATGAACTTTCCACAAAATCGCGGGATGGCCCGGAAAGCGACGTGGTGTAAGTATCATCCAAAACCTGACCGGCAATGGCATCCATGGCCTCTATACCATCCCCTATTGTATAACCGGGCGCTAAACTCGCAGAGACGGTGGCCGATGCATAGCGATTGAAACGATATAGTTGTGGCGGACTGCTTTGCTCGGTCAAACGTCACCAGGTTGTCTAACTGAATGATCTCACCTCGATTATTTCTTACATACAGACTTCGCAGATCCATGCGGCGCATTTCTGTCTTCACGAGACATTTGCCCGATCACCTGATATTGTTTTCCGCCTTTCAGGAAATACCCAAAACGCTGCCCACTGTATGCCAGTTGCAATGTTTCGGCAATATCACGGGTTGAAACACCCAACGCCTGAGCCCGGTCGCGGTCAATTTTGATTTCCACTTCCGGTTTGTTGAATTTCAGGTTTACATCCACAAAAGCAAAAGTTGGATCCTGGCGTGCCTGTTCCAAAAACTCAGGGATGATTTCCTTAAGATCCTCATTTGTTCCGGACTGAAGCACATACTGTACGGGCTGACCACCCCGGCCGCCTCCAATACTTTGTTCCTGGGCAATAAATGTTCGGGCACCACTCAGGTCCTGCACTTTGGTTGAAAGATCATTGTAGATCTCCTGTTGAGATCGTTCCCTCTCATCTGCCGGTGAAAGTATGATACGGCCAAAACCGGAATTCACTGAGCTTGAAGCACCAAATCCGGGAGAAGTCACCGTGATCAATCCATCAATCTCAGGAACTTCCTCCATCAGGAAATCGGTGAGCTGATCCAAGTAGTGATCCATGTATTCAAAAGTAGCGCCTTCGGGAGCTGTTGCACTTACGATCAAACCGTCCGCGATCTTCCAAGCGGCGCAAGTTCCTGCTGCAGGTTTCGCATAAAAAAGCCATATACCAAATCCACAGATAACGATGACAACAAATGCCACCCAGCGTTTTTCCATAAATGATTCCAGGCTGGATTTATATTTCGCATTCAGCCATTTAAAGAAGGGTTCGGTTTTATGATAAAAGCAGCTGTGTTTGGCATCTGACTTGAGAATCTTAGTGGAAAGCATCGGGGTAAGTGTCAGCGCCACAAAGGAAGAAATGATAATCGCACCGGCCATTACAACACCAAATTCCAGAAATAGACGCCCGGTAATTCCACCCAGAAATAATATCGGGGTGAATACCGCTACCAGTGCAAGCGAAGTTGCCACTACGGCAAAAAAGATCTCCCGCGATCCCAATATTCCCGCTTCAATGATCCCCATTCCAGCTCTCAATTTTGGCGTAGATATTCTCGAGCACCACAATGGCATCATCCACTACCAAACCGATAGCCAGAACGATAGCCAGTAACGTGAGTACATTGATGGAAAAGCCCGCCATGTACATCACAAAGAAGGCGCCAATCAGGGCGATAGGGATCACAATAACTGGAATAATTGTGGTTCTACATCCCGCAAAAACAGGAAATATAATAAGGATCACCAGTCCAAGTGCCAGGAAAATGGTTTGCTGCACTTCATCAATGGAAGCACGGACATACTCGGTAGTATCAAAACCAACGGCAGTTTGTATATCAGCAGGAAGATCTTTCTTGATCTGCTCTACACGATTATAGAATTCATCCGCAATTTCAATTTGATTGGCTCCGGGTTGAGGAACCAATACCACGCCCAACCATTGGCACGCCGTTCCGCTTCAGGATGGTGCGTTCGATTGGCGGCTCCAAGCTCAGCATCTTCCGATATCCCGAAATCGAACCACATTTCCATCTTGTTCACTGATAATAAGATTATTGAATTCTTCCGGTTCATACAACCGTCCCTGTGTGCGAACCGTGAGCTCAGTCATATCCCCTTCAATCCGTGCCAGAGGGAAGTCTCAACATTTTCACTCTGCAAGGCTTGCTGAACATCGAGCGGAGTGAGCTGATAGGCCGCCAAGTCGCAATGGATCCATCCATAGTCGCATGGAATATTGTTTTTCACCCCAAATTTGCACGCTGCTTACCCCGGAATAGTTTGAACACGCTCCTTAAAATCGTTGATGGCAACATCTGATAAGATCCAGCAAATTACGTTTATCACTCCTCACGTTTAAAAATACAATGGGACTTGCATCGGCATCGGCTTTGGAAACTACAGGAGGATCGGCATCAGGGGGCAAATCTCGTCGAACCGCTCTGCGATACGCGGGATTGCACATCGTTTGCGGCGTTATCGAGATCAATTTCCAGCTCAAATTCTACCGTTATGGTACTGCGTCCCTCGCGACTCGACTGAAGTCATGGTTCGAATTCCCGCAATTCCGTTGATCTCCTCTTCCAGCGGTTCCGTGATCTGGGATTCTATGATATCGGCATTTGCACCGGTGTAGGATGTACTGACCGTAACAATGGGCGGCTCCGTAGCAGGATATTCACGAATTCCCAAAAAAGTGAATGCCACAATTCCCAGGATCAGAATGACCAGCGACATAACCGTAGCTAAAACAGGGCGGCGAATGCTCAGGGAAGATAAACTCATAGCTCAATCTCCTCATATTTGTTGATTTCGCCAACTTTTATGTTCATCCCATTTCGAACCTGCAACAAACCGGTGGTTAAAACGGTATCTCCCGGGGCAAGTCCATCGGTTACCTGCACATACCTCTCGGTTCTGATCCCGGTTGAAATAGCCTGATCTTGTACCACACCATTTTTCAGCATAAATACTTTTTGTCCCTGCAGTTCAGGAATCACTGATATTGCCGGGATCATTAGCGCATCTTCAATTTCCTCTAAGACCAATTCAATATTTGCGAAAGCTCCGGGCAGTAAATTTCCTTCAGGATTATCAGCCAAAGCCCGCATGGTTAATGTCCTTGTCTGGGTATTGATGCGCGGCTCCACCGCATAGATCCGAGCCTCAAAATCTTCCTCCTGTCCCTGCACATTAAAAACAACCCGATTCCCCTGTTGCACCACTCCGGCATAACGCTCCGGAATGGAAAATTCTACTTTAATAGGGTTGATAGACTGAAAAGTCGCGATCTGAGTAGTTGGAGTGATATAACTGCCATTGCTCACATTCCGTAAACCAACCACGCCATCAAACGGCGCATAGATCTCGGTCTTGTCAATCTGTGCTTTTATGAGATCCGTTTCGGCTTTCAACACATTCAACTCATTGAGTGTGGCATCATACTGCTCCTGACTAATTCCGCCTCGCTCCAACAGCTGCTTTTGGCGTCTTTCCCTCACTTCCGCCAAATTCATCTTATACTCAGCCTGCTTTAGCTGCGCTTGCAGCTCACTGTCGTTTATCTTGATGAGAAGTTCGCCTTTTTGAACCTGCTGCCCTTCCTGAAGACTAAGTTCTACGATCTTCCCCGAAATTTCACTTCTGATCTCAACACCTTCATTGGCAAGCAGTGTACCGGTGCTAAAGATCTTGTTTTCAAATATCTGAGGCTCCACAAGGTGTACATCAACAGACAAGGGAGACCCGGAGAAGTTACTATTATTTTGAGAGGAGCTCTCGAAAAGCTTTGCCACTTTGGGAGGGCTAGTAATCCAAGTACAACTAAAATTCCAACAATGATGAATGTGCGCTTCATAGGTATTTAATTTCAAGTGATCAATAAAGGTAACCACTATAAAGGTTTAAGCATTCTTTGATCTTGAAAAGGCTTGTAAAACATTTTAGCACTCTTTGGGAATGTAGAATATTGCTCTTCTTAATCCTGTAGAATTTCAATCTATGACGATATTTAAGTATTTATAATTATGACATTTACATTTCTACTCGTTTTATCCTCTTAATTGATTTTCTACGATATGATTTAAATCTTTAAATTCGTATTAATTATCTATTCACAAGAGCAAAATAGGGTACGAAAATATGTTTATAGCGAAACGACCTTTAGCATTTCTGATCATCCTATGTTTGTCAGCAACAGGCTTGTTGGCTCAAAAAACAGCCGAGGATAAGCTTCAAGACAAACTGGACAGTTACAAGGAATTACAATCCCAACTATTAAAACCTACTTCCAATGCACAAAATATATTAATCAACCATGATCAACCGGATGCACATTTAACTGCACGAAATACCGGTGATAATCCATTATCATCCTTCTACATCTATGACTCTTACATAGATAGACAAGACCGTGTTTATCTTTTAACGGAATATTCGATTGATGTGTATGACGGAACGGAATGGACACATCTCGATTTCGGGGAAGAAATCCCTTATGAGGCAAATTCCGTTTATCAGGATCAGAGTGATAATATTTGGATTTCCACGATAAACGGAATTTTCAAATACTCCACCGATCTTCAACTTCAGGATTACAATAAAAGTGGGTTCGGATGCGCCTTTTGCCAATGATGTAGAACAGGTAATTGAAGGTTCGGAAGATCAACTCTGGATCGCCCACAATACGCAAATGTCTTACAACTCTGATATTGGGGAGTATGAAACTGAAAATCCAGGTGGATTTAGTGTCTTTGATCTTGAATCGAAAACCATTGTAGCCTATTCTGATACTATTGAGCATGAACTCAGTAGTAGTTTAAAGGCCAACGGCGTTTCTGACTTTGAAATAGATTACGACGGCAATATGTGGGCTTCAGTAATTGCAACCGATACCTCTGCAGGTGGACTCATTGAAATGATTCCGGGTCTGCAGGAAATTGAAACTTATCATCCCGAAAACAGTGATATTCCCGACGACAGGCCGCGCGAATTGGTCCGCAGTTTGGGAAGTATGTGGATGGCTTTTAGTGATTCCACGGAACGAGTTGCTTCTTTTGATGGATCAGAATGGGCCTCTTACTCCAGTGACATTCCTAGAGCTGACCCATGGATGTGCCTCTCTTGCATCAACCCCTGATGAGCAATTGTACTGTGGAAATGATAGTACTACTGTGGTGTTTGAAGATGGTTCCTGGAATACCATGGAAGAGACTAAAGCCGGGCAGAGCTTTAATGGCATTGTAAGTACAAGTACTGCTGAATCAGGCCTTGAGGTATTTGTAAAACGAACCATTCTAAAACCGTGGGCACCCTCCAAGCGGTATCTTCATACAAGATGATGACCAGGTTGATTACATATCTACCCATAACGATAATGGCCTTTTTTCCGATATCATATTTGGTTTAGCAGCAGATGAAAACGGGTTATGGTCCGGTGGTTTTCGTGGAGTAGGTTATTACGACGGAACTGACTGGGAGTATTACGATGCCACCGACGGTCTTGCCGCACTCCTATTCTGGGAAAATTCATGCTGCCAGTAATGGCCGAATCTGGTTTGGTAATGCCGATATTGGAATCACCTATTATGAAGATGGAGAATTTACTATTGTTGATGAATATGGCACCTTTACGGAAACCATATTTGAGGACAGTGAGCAACAAATCTGGATGGGATCCTATGCAGCAAATGGTGTCTTACAATATGATGGTTCAGAATTCACCAAGCACGATACTCTTGACGGAGTAATTGGCGAATATGTTACTTCTTTGGCTGAAGCTCCGAATGGCGATATCATAGCCGGTACTGCTGTGGATCAGTGAAGTCCCGACGTTAGCCCGATATGACGGAGATGAGTGGTATCGCTGGACGCCGGATTCATCTAAAACATTTAATATGTGGGAAATTGCATCCGATAATGAGCAAAACCTTTGGATGGTAGGTGAAAGTCTGCTTAAGTGGGATGGTAACGCTCTAACCGAGATTGACTTCCCTGCGAAGATTTCTCAATCAACCCGTACCACATTGAGCCCGATCCTGAAGGCAATGTCTGGATCGCTTCAGGGACTGGCGTTTATGTTTACAACACCACTTCCGAGGAGTGGTTAAATGCGCTTTCTGACATGGAATATTCTCCCTATGATATTGAACATGATAATCAGGGAAATACTTGGATTGGAACCTACCGCGGTGGCATTTACAAATATAAGCGGGACCAAGCCGTGCCAACGTGAACCGGAAAGAGATACCGGAATCTTTCACGCTGGAACAGAATTATCCAAATCCATTCAATCCAACTACCAACATCACCGATAACTTACCTGAGGGCGCAAATAACCTGACCGTAAAAGTGTATAACGTGTTGGGTAAAGAAGTGGCGACCCTGGTAAATGCGCAAAGTCAAAGCGCCGGGCAACATCAGGTGAGCTTCGATGCCTCGGGTCTTTCAAGCGGTGTGTATATTTACCGCGTGGAAAGTGATCAGTTTACAGCTTCCAAAAAAATGATGCTGATCAAATAACATTCTATACATACTCATCAACAAAAAAGGCGATACAAAATGTATCGCCTTTTTTAATATCTAATGTATGAGGTTGCTATCAGTTGACCTGAGCTTCCAGTTGCTTGGTAAGCTGAGATTTTGGTACAGCACCCACGATCTGATCTACCACTTCGCCATCTTTAAAGATGAGTAGCGATGGGATGCTGCGGATTCCGTACTTCACGGAAATTTCAGGATTACTGTCTACATCCACTTTTCCGATCTTGGCTTTGCCTTCATATTCGCCGGCAAGCTCTTCTACAATCGGCCCGATCATTCGGCATGGACCACACCATTCTGCCCAGAAGTCAACCAGTACAGGCTTGTTCTGATTTCAATACTTCGTCGTCGAAATTGTTATCGGTGAACTCAATTGGTTTTGCCATAATGCTGTTTGATTTGATTTATGATCTTTTCTTTAATCTTGAACAAATATCGGGATATTTCATTCAAGTTTGCACATTCTTTTGAATTATTGGGGTGATAGGGATGGGTGATACGTTAACAGTTAGCAGTTAGCAGTTAGCAGTTAGCAGTTAGCAGTTAGCAGTTAGCAGTTAGCAGTTAGCAGTTAGCAGTTAGCAGTTAGCAGTTAGCAGTTAGCAGTTAGCAGTTAGCAGTTAGCAGTTAGCAGTTAGCAGTTAGCAGTTAGCAGTTAGCAGTTAGCAGTTAGCAGTTAGCAGTTAGCAGTTAGCACTTAGACAGTTAGCAGTTAGCAGTTAGCAGAAGCTTGTCTCATTTGGGTTCAACATTCAAATTCAAATATCTATATTTATTGATCACTGTGTATCAGGTTGCAAGTTTAACTGAAAAGCTACGCTAATTGGTTTACTATCCAATTTTTAGAAGACAATTTTCTGCATCATGCTCCACAAAATCTATTATTTCTGCTTGTTTTGAAGAGAGTAAATTGGCAATAAATTCGGTGCTTTGATTTCCACATAACAAATGAATTATTTTTGGAGGACATCCGAGCAGTTGGCTCAGCTCATCGAAATCATCGTCTTTGGTAATTATCACCATTCCATTTTCTTTTCGGCATATTGCCAAAGTTCAATATCTGAAGCAAAAACACTGATCGCATTTTTTACATGTTCCACTTTTTTTGCTTGCTCTTCTAACGCTTCAACTAATTTGTAGGAAAGATTATTATTTACAATCAGAAATTTCATGCTGAACGAAGCAAGCGGGTATGTTTCTCAGAATCAGATGCATAGTCGAGGCAAGCTTTTATATCATCATGAGTTAGTTTCCGGAAATCTATTAGTCTATTTCTTCGCAGTCATTCCGGAAGCAAGATATCCCAATACATCATACACCGTTATTCTCATTTCGCGAATGCATGGTTTTCCACTGCGTTTTCCAGGGTCAATAGTAATGATCTTTTTGTAGTTCATACCGTTCAATTTGAATGATTCACTACTAAAATACACTATTTAAGTCTGGTAGCAAATTGTTCAAACCCCTCAAATTTTGATCTGGCAGTCAGCAGTTGCCATTTCCAGGCTATATCCATTTAACATTTATAATTCATTATTTAAAATTTAAAAACTGCTTAACTGCTATGGACTAACTGCACTGCTTCCTTACCCAAAACCTCACGCAAGCCTCGCAGCAGATCATCATTCGGTTCTACCACAAAGTTTCGGACATTCATCCGTATAGGTCCATTAGCTTCGCTGCTGTGTAGCGTAAAGCGCACATTCGTAGTTCCCTTGTTAATAGAAAACAGCGTCTCCATTTGCTTCAGGGCGTCCTTATTCAATTCTGAGGTTTTCAGGTCGATCTTTAAATTCAACTGATCCTGAAATTTTTCGCGAAGATTCTCAACCCGCTCGAAGGAGTTAGCGATCACTTTAGGCTCTCCGCTTCGGGTATCTACGGTTCCGTCTATGTACAACACATTATCGGTTTGGAGAAGCCCCATATACTGGTCATACGTTTGGCTGAAGGCAATAACCTCCGTTGAATTGTTCAGATCTTCTACCTGAAGAAATGCAAAAGGACGTCCTTTCTTATCCGTGACCCTTTTTACGCCGGTTACAATAGCAATGAATTTGATATTTGCCCGATCCGACATCCTTCCGAATACCTCTTCACCCAAATTCTGGCTTCCAAAAAGCTTGATCTCTTCTTTGAACCGACTTAAAGGATGTCCGCTCAGATAAAAACCAATAAGTTCACGTTCTTTATTGAGCCGCTCGATCTGTGTCCATTTACGCACCTCTCGCAATTTGGGTTCCTGTGAACCTGGGCCTCCGCTATCTCCACCAAATAAATTTCCCTGGTTGAGCCGGATCTCTTCCTGCTTACGAACACCATACGACAAAATATCCTCAACCGATTCAAACAGCTGAGCCCGATTTTCATTTAACGTATCAAAAGCGCCGGCCTGAATAAGACTTTCGAAGGTCTTTCGGTTACAAGTACGCAGATCAACGCGGGTGGCAAAATCAAAAATAGATGTGAAATCGCCGTTCTCCTCACGCTCCTCCACAATGTGTGCAATGGCTGAAGAACCAACTCCTTTTATAGCCGACATCCCATACTGCACCCGCCCCTCTTTCGCCCGAAATTTCCCGCGCGCCGTGTTGATGTTAGGCGGATCCACCGGAATGTTCATACGCTGACATTCCTCAATAAACGACGCCACTTTCTTGATGTCGCTCATATTATGACTCATCACCGCAGCCATATATTCAGCGGGATAATTCGCTTTAAAGTACATGGTATGATAAGCTACCACCGAATAAGCCGCGGAGTGAGACTTGTTGAATCCGTAGCCCGCAAACATCGCCATTTTGTCGAAAACGTCTTTGGCTGTTTGCTTATCGTAGCCTTTTTCCACGGCCTGATTCACGAACTTTTCTTCCTCAGGCGGAAGAAGTTCCGGCTTTTTCTTACCCATGATACGGCGTAGAACATCCGCTTCACCAAGCGAGTAGCCGCCCATGCGCTGTGCCACTTTCATGATCTGCTCCTGGTAGATCATAATTCCGTAAGTCGGCTCCAGAATATTGATCAGGTCTTCATGATCGTATTCCACTTTTTCGCGCCCGTGCTTACGCTCAATATAATCCGGAATGAACTGCATAGGCCCCGGACGGTACAAGGCGTTCATAGCAATCAGGTCATTTAGTATCCGTTGGTTTGAGGTTTTTGAGGTGCTTACGCATCCCTTCACTTCTCAAACTGAAAAGTCCCCAGTGTTCCGCCATTCTGGTACAACTTGTAGGTAGTTTCGTCATCCAGCGGAATGTCATCAAGATGGTATTCCTTCCCATGATTTTCCCTCACGTACTCGATCGCCGATTTCAGGATAGAAAGTGTCTTCAAACCCAGGAAATCCATCTTCAGCATACCGGCATCTTCAATCACGCCGCCATCATACTGGGTCACATAGAGATCCGCATCTTTAGCCGTACTGACCGGAATGTACTCCGTAAGTTTATCAGGGGCGATGATGACTCCCGCCGCATGAATTCCGGTATTTCGGACCGAACCTTCAAGCACATGCGCCATTCTAAGAGTTTCAGCTTCTAGGCCCTCGCCCTCTTTAATGGTCCGGAGCTCCTTCACTTCAGAAAAAGCATCATCCAGTGATGTTCCCGGTTTTTCGGGAATGAGTTTCGCAAGGCGATCGGCATCAGACAAAGGCAGATCGAGCACGCGGGCTACATCACGAACCGACGATCGGGCAGCCATGGAACCAAAAGTGATGATATGGGCCACCTGATCTACGCCGTATTTATCAACAACCCACTCGATAACACGCTGCCGGCCGTCGTCATCAAAATCGATATCAATATCGGGCATGCTCACACGTTCCGGGTTCAGGAAACGCTCAAAAAGCAGATCGTATTTCAGCGGATCTATATTGGTGATCCCCGTGCAATACGCCACCACAGATCCTGCAGCAGAACCCCGGCCCGGCCCTACATAAACGCCCATTTCCCTTGCAGCTGCAATAAAATCCTGCACAATCAGAAAGTAGCCGGCAAACCCCATTTCTTTGATGATCCCAAGCTCCAGCTCGAATTCGCTCCGTCACTTCCTCATCAATGTCATTATACCGGGGTTTGGCCCCTTCATAGGTGAGATGTTTCAGATACTCATCTTCGGACTCAAAACCTTCCGGAAGCTCAAAAGTTGGAAGCAGAACATCTTGCTCCAGCTTAACAGGCTCAATTTTATCAACAATTTCCTGGGTACTCATTATGGCTTCCGGCATATCCACAAAAAGCTCCTTCATCTGGTCTTGCGACTTGAAGTAGAACTCATCATTCGGAAACCCATACCGATACCCGCGCCCTTTTCCTTTCGGCGTGCTCATCAATTCGCCGTCATCAATACAGATCAACGCATCATGGGCTTTGGCGTCTTCTTCATCCAGGTAGAATACATTATTGGTGGCTACTAATTTCACCCCATATTTCTCTGAAAAGGATTTAAAAACCTGATTTACTCTTTTCTCTTCCTCCAGATTATGGTTAAGCACCTCCAGGTAGAAATCATCCCCAAAAGTATCCATCCACCATTGCAATTCTTCCTCGGCAAATTCCTGTCCCTTATTCAGGATCAGGTCGGCCAGCCAGCCTCGACGCCCCCGCTCAGGCAAATAACGTCTTCCGCATGCTCGGCAATAACGTCCTTATCAACCCGCGGAAATTTGTAGTAGTACCCTTCTGTAAAGCCAATGGAGCTTAATTTCGAGAGATTTTTATACCCATTCTGATTTTTAGCAAACATCGGAATCTGGTAGCGGCGATCCCGGTTATCTCGCGTAAATTTCTTTTGAAGCCGATCTTCCACTACATAAAATTCGCACCCAATAATAGGTTTAATCCCTTCTGCATGGGCTGTAGCGGCAAATGAAAATGCGCCGTACATATTCCCGAGGTCCGCAAGACCGACCGCGCTCATACCTTCGTCTTTGGCCTTTTTAACCAGATCTTTGATGCCTGCCGTGGCCTGAAGCACCGAAAATTTGGAGTGATTATGCAGGTGCGTGAAGGTAGCCTGCTCTATTACCCCGCTACCAGTTGTCTCTTCTTTGTTTCCACTTTTTTTTTGAGCCTCTAATTGCTCTTCCGACTGCTTTGTTTTGAACCGGGAGGGGAAACGAGATCGATATATTCTTCCCGCTTCATATAGCTTTGGGCCGACTCATACAGTTTGGCATCCATCGGGAAGTTTACTCTTAGTAGCACCGGTCCTCACCATCTCCAGGAAAATACGGGCTGTTGCTTCCACATCGGCTGCGGCATCGTGGGCGTCTTCAAAACCTTCATCAAAAAGAGCGTGGTGCAATTCACCTAAAGATGGCCACTTGTAGTTTCCGCCCCGGCCACCTTCAATCTTAGCCACATCGGTTCCATCGATCTTGGTATCAATCTTGGGCTTATCCAGAATAGCAGACGAGATCTTCTTCCGGAGATATTCTGCCCTCATGATCTTCTCATCAAAACTTACATTATGCCCGATCAGGAAATACGCCTTGTTGATATCTTTGGAAAATTCACGCAGCACAAATTCCAGGTCTACCCCTTCTTCTTGCGCACGCTCTGTAGAAATACCGTGAATTTTTTCCGAATTGAAGGGAATCGTAAATCCTTCCGGCTTCACAATATAATTCCCGCTATTCATGAGCTTTCCGGTTTCGTCATGAAGTTGCCAGGCAAGCTGAACCAAGCGTGGCCAGTTATCAAGCTCGGTAATGGGAGCCGAAAAATCTTGAGGTAAGCCGGTGGTTTCAGTATCAAAAATCAGGTACATAAATCGCCTTTTTGGAATGGAATTTCTAAAGATTGAATATACTATTCATAGCCTTTCTTATCGAAGCTTTTTGTCAACTATTTATCCACAATGGGGGAAACCATACAAATAACTCCCTAATTGCGCTTATACTCGCGGAATTGACGACCTCTTGCTTTCACCACTTAATATAAACCGGTAGCATTTCCCTTTTAAACACAGATAATAATGTCCGGTTCAACCAGTTTACAATTAGCTATTCAGGTATCACTCTTTAAAACTATTTACCAATCGAGGTTTGATAGAGTGAAATTCTGTGAGCATATTGGTTTAAATAAAGTTTTAACAATCAATCAGTGACATTATGAAGTCGTATAGAATTCTTTTCGTACCGTTTTTAGCGCTATTTCTGGCGTTTCAGGCAAATGCCCAAAATAATGGAAATGAAACCGATTACCAGACCGTACAAATTACCAATAAGGCCGGAACTACCATTTATGCTGAAGATAAGACGGACATTATAGGAAGTCCGTTGCTGAAAGAGTCTTTTGAGAACGGACGCATTTTGTTTGAATCAGGCAAAGCAAGTGAGATTCTTCCCATCAACTACGATTCTTACAAGAATCAGGTTTTGTTCATTAAAGATGAGAAGATCATGGTGCTGAACACAAATGGCGTAAAAGGATTCATGTTTGAGACCCCGGCCGATTTCCAGAATTCAGATAAAGTTCAGGAGGTATTCAGCTATCAGATAAGAGAAACAGAATTAGGCTTTGATGAACTAACCCCCGTTCAGGTACTTTATAATCAGGGAACCGGACTCAAACTTTTAGCTGTCCATCGAACCAATTTAATGAGAAGCAACAGTAAGGATCCGTTCACAGGCAAGAAAACAAAGCGCTACATAAACAGCGAGGAGTTTTTCATCCAGAAACACAATGGCGATATCGAAGAGTTGAGAAGATTGCGAGCCAAAGATATCATCCGAAAATATGACCGCAGCGATCGGAAGGCCATGAACAATTTTATGAAAGAAAACGACCTCGACAGCCGTTCAGAAAAAGATCTCGTTAAGCTGATGACATTTATTGATAACACCATGGGAGCTGATTCATAAATCTTTCCCCCTCACTTCAAAGGTGCATTAAAACCGAACTCTAAACTCGGAAAATGCACCTTTTTCTTTTTCATCCTCTATTTCCATGTTTTTTACATAGGCCGAGGGTGGACCTTCTTTGCAGCGGTCAATTAGCTCTTGCACGCTCTCTTCATCACCTTCAAATACGGCTTCTACTCTGCCGTCGGGTAAGTTCTCAACCCAGCCCTTCACACCCAGAGACTCAGCATTGGTTCGGGTGAAATGGCGAAACCCCACACCCTGAACTCGTCCGTTTATAAAAATATGCTTCTTCAATGGTCTACCTTTTTTCGATTAAAACTCTATTTTACAGCTATTCAATTATAAAAAATTCATACCGTCAGAATCGTTCAATTTATTTACACCTATGACCTTAACTCAGCTTTCATACATCGTTGCCGTAGATAAACACCGACACTTTGCCACGGCTGCCAAAAAGATCTACATCACCCAGCCCACGCTCAGCATGCAGATCCAGAAACTTGAAGATGAACTTGGCATCCTGATCTTTGATCGCTCTAAGTCCCCGGTAGTTCCAACTGCCATTGGTGAGGAGATCATAGAACAGGCCAAACAAATTTTAAGTGGAGCCAAGCACATAGAGGATATGGTTGCCGTGCAGGGCGAAGAACTCCGCGGCACTTTTCGGGTCGGAATCATTCCAACGATTTCACCATATCTGGTCCCCTTGTTTTTGAAGCCATTTATAGAAAAACATCCGGAAGTGGAATTGGTTTTTGAGGAAGCCCTCACGGAAGAGGTTCTCAAAGGGTTGAACGAAGATTATTTTGATGTTGGTGTGATTGCCACGCCCACCGACCAACATATTTATGAGCAGGATCTGTTTCTGGAGCCCTTTCTGGCCTATGTAAATCCCAAGCACGAACTCGCTAAAAAGGATAAAATCTGTATCGATGATCTTTACAAGGAAGATCTCTGGCTGTTGAATGAAGGGCACTGCTTCCGCGATCAAACCATGAAGATCTGCAAAAAGAATAATGAAAAGCGGAATAAAGCCCCCATCATTTTTGAAAGCGGTAACCTTGAAACCCTGAAACGACTGGTGGAACAGGATTTTGGTGTAACCCTGATGCCTTACCTCGCCATGGATAATCATGATACAAGCTGTGCAAACGGCGTAGTCAAGGAGTTTGAAGATCCCATTCCTTCCCGCAAGATCCGTTTGGTGTACAGCCGCGAATTCCTCAAGAAAAACCTCATCGATGCTTTTGCTGGGGTGATCAAAGGTTCTATTCCTGAGGAACTGGAATCGGATGAAGAGCAAGATGGTGATCGAGTAAGAGGGATTTTGAACATTCAATAATGAACATTGAATGTTGAGGTTTTATTTCTTTTAGTTCGGGCCTTGCTGGCATTTCAAACCCTATCTCGTCCTTTCCCTTTTCTGAGGGAAAGGGACGCCTAATTCGGCCTCTGCACTTTTTACACGTCCTCTTGCCCTGGCGCTTACGGATGGAATATGCAAACCTGTTGTGAATATTTTGCAGGTTTGAAAATTTTTACATACACAAAAAAAGTGCGTAAGAGAAAAAGAAAGGATTTTTGCGGTAGCTGATCGCAGAATAAACGTTTATGAGGACTCGATTCTTTTGGCAAGTAGATTAGAAGTATCCAGTCTCCCTGGAATTTAGAGCACCCGTGAGTCTGTTTACGCAACTGAAGAAACGGAACGACAATTACATTTTTAAAAACTTAAAACTTTTTTGTAACAAACTGTTCCATAATTCCTCTTGTAAGTAGGCAAAGTAAATAATGAGGTTTGGAATTTTTGAATCCACTGTATGAAATTAAACGCAAAAAAATAACTTTTAAATGAAAGATAGGAAAGTAATACTTGGTTCAATAATGCTCTTATTAACTATTGTTATTGTCAGCTTAAACTTGAGTTTTACTGATAACAACGTTGATATAAATGAAGATCATAGCAGTTATAACTTATCTAATATTTTACCAATTGAAATAGATTCAGAGTTTCTTGATTTACCGCAAGAAGAAAAAGATAGCTTGATAACTGTTGTTGCAATTTTAAATACTAGAGTTTGTCCAACATGTGTAACGAACACTTTAGAATTTTTCAATGAAGTAAAAAAAGAGATGAATTCTCTGATGATCATCATATAATTTTCATAGATGAAGAACAGGACAAGGTCAAAAGATTTACAGAAATTACAAGGTTGGATCACCCAGTGAAAAAATTTAATTCAAATGAAATTGATCCCTTTTTTCATAACAAATCAAAGGCTTTTATTTTTCTAAAGCCATCTTCGAAAGTCTTTCATTATCTCCCAATTCCAGTAGCTCATGTCAGTTTAAATTCTATCAACAAAGAAATTGATACTGCAATAGAGTTAAGTAAAATTAACTCATAATCTTAACCAAATCACACAAACAAATGAAATCAATTCAAAAACTATACTTGTTATTTTCGACTATGCTTTTTGTTGTAGCTGTTGCATTTACCGCAGTTCCTGCTGAAGCAACATGTTATACTTGTACATCTGATGACCCAGGCGGATGTCCTACTACAGACATTGCTGGTATGACCGCATGTGATCAAAGTCAAGATTGTTACATCTGGGGTGCACCTTGCGGTAAAGACTGGGGATTTGCAAATCCAACTAACTAATCACATGAACATAGAATCGTTTAACCAAAATAAGATAGGTTATCAAATTTGTTTGATAACCTATCTTACTCTTTTGATATTTTTCTCAGGTTGTAATTCAAATTCAAAAACGGAGCAGACTTTCATTACTCGATGATGAAGAAAAGATTGAATTAAAGGAAATCTTGAAGATAGGAGCTGAGAGCCAAGGTGAAGAATATCAGCTCGGAGATCCTGTGGGGGTAAGAACGGATAGTAGTCTTAATATATACGTGGCTGACAGAGCATCATTAACAATTAGGATGTTTGATCCAGATGGGAAATTTATCAGAGATATTGGCAGAAGAGGAAGAGGACCTTCAGAGTTTTTAGATATAAACACATTTGAAATTACTCCGGAAGAAAATTTCTTTGTATTGGACAGGGGGAATTGGCGTTATAAACATCTTACAAAAGAAGGTGATGAAGTTTCCTCTGTACCTATAGATCAATCTGGAACGGAGTGGTAATTTTTTCCCAGATGATGTTGATCACTATGACGATAAAATAATAGCCCTTTATAATGATGGGGTGTATAACCCGGAAAAATCATTAATAGATAAAGAATTATTTTACGTATATGATGAAGAGCTTAAAAATAGAAAGGCCTCTTTTTTGACTTCTCCAAACTAAGGGATATAGAAATAAATACTTTTTCCTGGTTAGCTTTTTTGGGTAAACCAGGCAGCTTCGTCCTGAGTCAGGATAAAAGCGAATTCTATTACTCGCCCTCAATATACCATGGAAATATTTACTGCTTCCGCAGACAAGGGGAAAGTGAGTGGAATCTATATAAGGTGATAAAAGCCTATGATTTTTCGCAGGAGAGCTACACATCGTTTGATAATAATCTTTATCAAAAATATAGATCTACTTCAGTACCCGGAATAAGATCAGTGATGTTCGGGGGGGCACCAGACCCACATACAGGTAGAGTAAATACTTTCGATGCCGGCATTCATCAGTTATCGGATGGAAGAATCATTGTATTTGCAGCAACATGGAGAGATCCTTTAGATAAAGAAGGAGAACATGAGAATATAATTGATATATATGCTCAGATCATAAATGATGATTATAGTGTTAACCCACATTGGTTTAGTAAAGTCTGTAGAGGCATCACGAGTACCCTGGAAGCCACTCATTAATTGGAAAGATTCAGAAGACAATTTTTATCTGCTAGAAAATACAGGATTAAATCACCCTTCAGTTATTAAATTTAAGCTAGCTGGATCATAAGTTTTCAATTAGTTTTATTTTTTGGGGGCTCGTGATAATAACTAGTAGATATAGAACTATGGTCGGCTATTGTGGTTTCTAATTCAATTTTTTTCATGCGTTCTATTTTCCATGCCACGAACTGTCACCCCCTCTTATTAGTTTAGTGAGTGAATCTAAATAATATTCTGGGTTACTTTAAGAATTTCAGCCAACTTTGACATCTTAACTGCTTCAGGCTAAGATTCTTCGGAGGTATCCTCAGAATGACTATCGCACTCGCATGCTCGAAATCACCAAAGCTGGAAATCATGGAATACTGCTGCCTCAACTCGGCATTGGGCTTGATTACAGCGGGAAGAAAGCACAGCACGTTTTTGTTTCTCATGGACATGCAGATCATATTCCCTGGAAATCGAATGCTGAAAACGTTTATGCAACACCGCCCACAAAAAAATTCATGTAGCGTCGGGGCACCAAGTACGAGATTGAAGAACTTCCTTTTAAACGAACTGTCGAAACCGAGAATGCCAAAGTTACTTTTTACCCGGCCGGACACATTCTTGGCTCGGCCATGACCTTTGTTGAATCCGACTCCGGAAACCTGCTTTACACCGGCGATTACCGCACCCCTCCCTCTCCCGCCACCGAAGGCTTCGAACTCCCCGATACCCAGATCGACAGTTTTATTACCGAAGCAACCTTCAGTCTGCCCGTATACCGCTGGGCCAATTATGAAGAATTGAAAGCAGAAATCACCCGGCTTTGCAAAATCAGCACTGGAGGAAGAATACACGCCCGTTTTCCTCGCCTATAATCTTGGGAAAGCGCAGGAGATCATGCACCTGGTGAAGGATCTGGATCACCCCGTTCAAATTCACGGTGCGGGATTTAAGCTTTGTGATATATATGAGGAGGAAGGCATCAACCTTGGAGATTACGAAACCTATGACCGGGATACTTGCGAAGGAAAGATCCTGGTCTGCCCAAGTTCTGCTATTAATAATGGGTTTGCTTCCAATGTGCACAAAAAGAAGATCGCCTATTGTAGCGGCTGGGCAGCCATGGAATCGAGGCGAAGTCAGCTTACCGCAGATAAACTCATCCCCATTTCCGATCACCTCGACTTTTTTGAACTGATCTCCCTTTGTGAACGCCTGCAGTCCCAAGAATGACGTATATCACCCACACCCCAAACCCGGACGTGGTAAAGCATTACCTGGATGAACGTGGATTACCGGCTAAGTTTTTAAATATGGAAGCTGAACGGGAGGAGTAATTTTAAATTTTGAATTATGAATGTTAAATAAGTCAACAAAATGTGTTCCAACAGTCTAGGTCAATTACTACAATCACTGGTTCCGGCAAGCCCAATAACCAAATTTATAATTCAACATTTAGCATTTAACATTTCCAATTATCTAAGTATCGATGCATAGAGATGAACTACATACTTTCGAAGCCTTAGCCGGGACTGCTCAGCATATCAACGAAACACGGGGAAGTAATGCGAAAATCAAGATCTGTGCGGAGTATTTTAATTCCCTGAATGATCTGCAGGATCTGGAGCTTGCGGCTCAGTTTTTGGGTGAAGGGGCGTTTTCAGATGTATCCGGTAAACGGGCTTCAGTGGGCAGTCGCACTTACTCAACGCTGGCCGCTGACATTTGTGAAATTGATTATGAAAAAGTGTTCAAACCGAGTAAAACCGCAGTTGGGAGTTCCTCGGAGACCATCGAGAAATTGCTCACAAATATCCCCGAAGCGCAACAAAAATGGACCCCAGGAATCTCTTTCACTTAAAAAAGTTTCGAAAATCTATGAACGTTTATACGAGGTTTCATCCAGAGCGGACAAGCAGCAGATTTTGAAGGAAAGCTGGCTGCAAATGAGTCCACTTGAAGTGAAGTATTTTCTGCGAATATTGGGACGCGGTTCGCTTCGGATTGGGTTTGAATCGAAAAGTATTGTGTCCTCAATTGCGAAAGCGTTCGGCCAAAAAGTGGACGAGGTTCGGTACGTGCATATGCTTACCGGCAGTATCGGGAAAACGGCCGTGCTCGCAAAAAAAGATCAGCTGAATGAAGCTCAGTTCAAGTTATTTCAGCCCATCGCCTTTATGCTGGCCTCTCCTATTGAAAGTCGGGCCGTAGAAAAGTACAGCGATTATGTGGTAGAAGAGAAGTTTGATGGTATGCGTTGTCAGCTTCATGTTTCTGGCCGGGAAGTGCGTATTTTTTCCAGAGACCTGAATGATATCACCCATTCTTTTCCGGAGATTGTGGAATTCTACCGTCAGAGAGAGCTCCCGGAAATGGTATTGGATGGTGAAATTTGTGTGTATAAAGACGATACCATCATGCCGTTCCAGCTACTGCAAAAGCGCATGGGACTTAAAAAACCATCCCAAAAAATCCTCGAAAAACACCCCACCCTGCTTATAGCCTACGATATGTTGTTTTATGATGGTCAACCGATCTTTGAGCAGTCCCTCTCCGAACGGCGGACGCTACTGGCAGAACTTTCCGAAAAATTTAATTTCCCGATCACCACGCAGACTGACATTCACAATAAAGAGCAGATCGAAGAACTTTTTGAACTCGCCCTGGCACATGGAAATGAAGGGTTGATGCTGAAGCACAAGGAATCGAGCTACGAATACGGGCAGCGTCGGAAGTCGTGGCTGAAAGTGAAAAAACCGGGCGGTTCGCTCGATACCATCATGATGTATGCGCATGCCGGCAGCGGTAAAAGAGGCGGAACTTATTCTGATTTCACCCTCGGTGTTTCCGTCCGCGAGGATGAACGATATGAGGAAGAATTCATCCCCATTGGGAAAGCGTATGGCGGATATACCGACAAGGAATTAAAGAAACTGAATGCACGCATAAAAAAGATAACGGCCGAGAAATATGGGCCCACATTGGGTCTATACCCGGATATTGTAGTAGAACTCGAATTTGATGACATTCAGGTAAATAAACGAACAAAGGCCAACTTCACCCTTCGCTTTCCACGATTTAAAGCCATTCGCTGGGATCTGTCTCCCGATGATGTTGATACCCTGAAGAATGTTGAACAGCAGTATGAAGAAAAGCTGAATCAGGACCGATTGAAGCAGTCAGAGAATCCCTCTTTTGAATTCAGAGGTCAGAGTTAATAGTCAAGTATATCTTCCTGCTTCACGGCAACAACCACCACAAACCAATCTTGCGTAGTAAAGCGTTGCACATTATGGATGTTTTCCAAGATCAGGTTTGATTTGAAGTAGGTCATCTCGCTCATTCGGCTCATCGTATTTTCCTCCAGCTGCCTCTTTAAAGACTGTACGGATATCTTTAGTACTTTGGCCAGTTCCTTGACCGCGTAATTCTTGGCTTTCATCCAGCTTTGAGATTGCCCAAAAGAAGTCACTTCACTTTTACCGATCGCAAACCAGGTATCCCCGATTTTTTGCGGACTTACCATCAGTTCATACACATCAGGCGTGGGCGCTGTGATCGATTCATTTCCACCCGACAAACCCGCAACACACACTGCCTGACCATTAATCTGAAGGGAATCTTGTTTGATGATCTTTTCCCCATAGGTAAGAACTGAATCCTGGATACTCAGCTCAGGGAAATTATAATAGTAGATATCGTCTTTTTTAAATGTCTCCAGGTAAACGGAAAGAAAAAGGTTAGAATTCAGGTCTTTTAAAGCATCCTCACACGCTTTCTCAAATGAAGCTTCCGGATCATATGAAGACAGGTTTTGAACCCCGAACCCATGGAGCGTATTATTTTTATAGAATGAAGAAAGACTTGAACTATCACCCAAAAAAATAGTGCTCTGCGAAAATGAATTTCCACAGAGCACTAGGTTTAATATCAGAATTAATATGAAGTAAAATAACTTCAACAAATAGTTGATTTACTCTTCGATATCTTCATGAAGTCTGTTTTGAAGCTCTTCAAAAGCTTTGGAAGCTTTGAACTTAGTATACATTTCCTCGTCTTTTGACAACGCGTTTTCAAGAGCAGTACGTGCTTGCCCAACAGGGAGGCGAACTAATACAAAGCAGCGGTTGGTTACATTTCCACCTGCGGCTTCGGCACTAAGTTGTTCACAATCAGCGCGATCTCTGGATGCACCATTCATTGTGCTGTTCACAAGAATTTCGCTGGCGTTTGAAAATGTGGAAGCGTAATTGGCATCGGCACCACTTTGCACTTCTTCCTCAAATGATTTCTGAAGAGCAGATACTTTCAGCTCCAGATTTTGCTCCCATAGCCTGTGTGGCAGCTAATTGTGCAGATCGTAGAGCTGTACCCTGCCGTGAAGACTGACCCTCACCGGCTGCATAGAAGAATTCTTCCGTATCATTTGGTGGAGATAAATACCAGTCCGGCATTTGATCGTTAGTACTTACGGGTTCATTACTACCGCAAGAAATTAAAAAAGTAAATACAAATAACGTTGAAAGAATAGATGTTATTTTCATTTTGTTACCCCTTTAGTAGGTTTAATTTTTCAAGTTGACGGTATTATAAAGTGAAATATCGTTCAACACAAATCATTTAATTTGACTCTGTAGATTAAATATTCAATTTTCATTTATATGAAACTATCATAAAATTTTATCGAGGTACTTATGGGGACATTCAATAGAAAAAAGAGAGATTTTGGGCCATTCTCTTAATCTTGTTTTTCGGACAAAGCCTTTTTTCAATTCACGCCGTTGCCCAAGATACAGAATACGAAAAATGGAAACAGCAACAGGAAGCTGAATTTCAGGAATACCAGGATAAGTTTGATGCGGAATTCGTGAAAATGCTTGAAGAAGCCTGGGAAGAAGTTGGCATAAAGATAGGTTCTGATTTCTACAAAGAACGTAAGCCGGTTACCATTCCCAAAGCACCGCCCAAGCCAACCGTTGAGAACGAAACACCAAAGGATAAAACCCCGCTTAAAGAACGCATTACCATAGATATTCCGGATGCTGCTGAATCCGGTCCGGTTTCGATAGAAGCTCCACCTGAAGCAACGATGTACACCGATATCAAAACCCGGAACGCTTCCATTAATTATTTTCATCGGAAGTCCCCCTTACCTATCCCTTCTCAGTTACGGGAAATCTACTCTCCCCGTGAGTTTTCTGCCATGAAAACCGATAGCAAGAAAATTGCTGAGTTCTGGGATAAAGTAAGCCGGATCGACCACGAGCCCATTCTCGATTATGCAAACAGCGTTCGGGAAGATCTTAAGCTAAACGACTGGGGATATGTATTACTGATCAATGAGTTTGCGCATACAATCTATGAAGGATACGACCGCAAACTGGTAAATTTGTATAATTGGTTTTTGCTGAGCCGATCGGGTTACCAGGTGCGTATAGGATATGATCAAAACAACGTTTACCTGCTTTACGCGGTAGAATACAATGTTTTCAATACAAAATATTATACCCTGGATGGCCAGCGTTATTATGTGATTGACCTTGATGAAAACCAGCAAACACCAAGTTCAATTTTCACCTATTCCGGCTCCCATCAACGCCAAAATAAAAAACTGAATTTCAGGATTGAGAAGTTTCCAAATCTCGGGGATGGAACTAACACGGAATCCAGGACACTTACCTTTTCATTTGATGATACCGAGTATTCAATCCCGTTATCCATCAACAAAGAACTCATGAAGTACTTTGAGTATTATCCGCTCACTGAGCTTCCGGTGTTCTTCACAGCATCCATGTCGGATTCTCCCAAAAAATCCATGTACGAAAAACTGGCTCCAATCATTTCTGAAATGAGTGAAGAAGAAGCAGTCAACTTTCTGCTACGGTTCGTACAAACTTCATTTGACTATAAAACCGACCAAGATCAATTTAACCGGGAAAAGTATATGATGCCGGAAGAGACCCTTTTCTACCCGTATTCTGATTGTGACGACCGTTCCATTTTGTTTGCTAACTTAGTTCAGGAATTGGTTGGCTTGGAAGTAGTAGGACTTCGCTACTCAAAACACCTGGCAACTGCTGTTGCTTTTTCTGATGAGGTGGATGGAGATTCTCACTATCATTCCGGAACAAAATATACCGTTGCTGATCCAACCTATGTGAATGCAAATGCCGGAATGACCATGCCGCAGTATAAAAGTGAAAGGCCGGAAATTATAGATCTGCAAAATTGACCCCATTATTTTAGTCGATTTTACCTGTTTCAAGAAAGTGTTCGTAATTAAATTTATGACCTTCAATCCCCTACAGTGTATCGGTATTTTTTGGTTTAATAGCATTTAACATATCACCGGGAGCTCTTTTAGGCAGAATTGGGTTAAATTATTCCCAAACCTAAAAAGATCGATGAAGGAATTTTTACTCCTATAAAATTTTCCCTGTTAACCGTTTGTTTGATAGGATTTTCAGCCTGTTCAGGTGACTCTTCCGAATCGGAACAAAACGACCGAAATGAAAATGCGGTCATCCCTTCTGTGGAGGCAACTCAGGCACGATGTGGTCCCCTTCCATTGGTAGAACGATTCAGTGGAAACGTAAAAGCTGAAAATCAGGTCACTCTGTATGCTGAATTTAGCGGAGTCATCGACGAGGTGTATGTTCAGAATGGAGATTTTGTTGAAAAGGGTGAAGCTTTAGTCAAGCTGAATACACAAGTGCTGGAGCAACAATTACAGCAGGCTAGAGCCGGTTTAAAGATCAATCAGGCGCAGTTAAAACAGGCTAAAGCTAATCTTTCTCGCACCAAAGCAGATTTTAACCGAATTAAACAACTTGAAGAAAAAGATCTGACCAGTCAGGCAGAAGTAGAACAAGCCGAGGCTGAATTACTTTCTGCAGAAGCAGACGTTGAACTATCGGAAGCCCAGGTAGAGCAAGCTGAATCTCCAGGATAGACACAGCAGGAGGAGCAACTTCGAAGGCTGTAATTCGAGCTCCCATTGCACCGGAAACATTGGCCGGCGAAATGCAAAATTGGCATGCAGGTTAATACCGGCACGCAATTATTTCTTATTGGAGATCTGAGTAAGCTTAAAATTGAGTGGTTCTCAGCAGAAAACATGCTGAATAGTATGTCAGTTGGTCAGTCTGCCCGAATTCTGGTAAATGGTAACCAACAAGATAAGGTACTTAAATCGGCGAAGTATCCCGTATCTCCCTTTTCCTGAATGAGGTTACCCGAAGTACTATGAGCCGAAATTGATGTAGATAATAATGATGGCCTTTTGCGTCCCGGAATGTTTGTTCCTGTAGATGTTCTGTTCGGCGAAAGTCGACAAGCTACACTCATTCCAACAAGTGCGCTATATAACGACCCTGATACCGGGCAAGCTGGAGTTTATTTTAGCCCGTTCACTGAGTTCTGAGATTGAGCCCGTCAAAGATTCATCCGACAGCAGTTCACCCCAAGCTATGACAGAACCTGTTCCTGTTGAATTTGTGCCTATTGATGTAATTGCAGAAGGACGCATGGAACTGGGAGTAACAGGAGTTGAAAACGGGCAATGGGTGGTTACCGTTGGCCAGGATCTTTTATCAGAAGGTCGGGGGCGAGCGCGGGTAAGAAACAATGAGCTGGGAGCGTATATTTCAGCTTCAGAGCCTCCAGCGTGAAGATCTGTTGCGGGAAATAATGCAGGATCAGAATGATACATCCAATAACGTAACCCTTTAAAGCGCCCCTTATGCCAATCACAGAAACATCGATCAAACGCCCTATTGCCACATCGATGGTCTTCCTGATCATCATTACGCTTGGATTCATTGGATTTCGATTTCTTCCGGTAGATCTTCTCCCCCTATTGAATATCCCCAGCTTACCGTTGCTACCGATTATGACAATGTAGGTCCGCAAGAGATCGAACAGATCATCACAGAACCCATTGAAAATGCACTGGCCGGTGTTCCCGGGGTTGAACGGGTTCGTTCAAGTTCAAGAGAAGGTGGCAGCCGTGTAACCCTCGAGTTTGCGCAAAGTGTGGATATTGACGTAGCCTCAAATGATGTCCAGCGCAGCTTTAGATCGTGTTACGTCGGAGTATTCCACCTGGAAGCCGATGCTCCGCGTATATGGAAATTCGATCCCAATAATTTCCCGATTGTTATTATTGGGGCCAATTCGGATATGAATCTGGCTAAGCTGACGACCGTCCTGGACCGGGAAGTCACCAAACGGTTTGAACAAATTAATGGCGTTGGTTCCATCGATATCTGGGGCGGCATTGACCGGGAAGTAAAAGTTGATATCAAAAGAGATCGCCTTATTGCGAGTGGACTTACCACAACAGATGTTACAACAGGCTATTGCTCGTGAAAATGCGAACCTGCCCGGTGGAAATGTAGCCTCAGGACTTCAACAGCTTTATGTGAGAACGTTGGGTGAATATAAGTCCATTGAGCAAATTGCAAACACGGTTATCACTACGGTCGATCAGCAACCAATACGGGTGAAAGATGTGGCTGAAGTCAGCTTTGGGTATCAGGATCTGAATCGCCTTGTAAGCATTGATAATAAACCCATGATACGTTTCGGAATTCGGAAACAAACCGGAGCTAACACCGTAGCCGTGGCTCAGGATATCAGAGATCAGGTTGAGCGGATCAACAGGGAACGTAAAGATATGACTCTTTTTGTGACCACCGATCAAAGCGATTTCATCCAAAGTTCAATAGATAATGTGCAAAATGCAGCGGTTTGGGGAGCTTTTACTCGCGGTTTTTGTACTGTATATTTTCTTCAGAAACGGATCATCAACCTTCATTATAGCACTGGCAATTCCAATTTCCATCATTGCCACGTTTGCCCTCCTCTACTTCAATGACCTTACCCTCAACCAAATGAGTTTTGGCGGACTCGCACTCGGAGTTGGTCTTATTGTTGATAATGGGGTCGTGGTTTTAGAAAATATTATCCGGCTTCGGGAAGAAGAGGAAAAAGAACTCGAAGCAAGCGCCCTAATTGGGACAAAGCAGGTTGCCGGAGCTATTGTAGCATCCACTCTTACCACCTGTGTGATCTTTCTACCGGTGGTATTTATGCAAACGGTATCCGGGCTATTATTTCAGGAACTGGCTTTGGTAGTCGTTTTTGCCCTTGTGTGCTCCCTGCTGGTTGCCCTTACTTTGGTGCCCATGCTTTCAAGTCGTTTCCTCACCGTTAAAAAAGGCACCTCCAACAAAAAAGGACGCTTTCAAAAATGGTTCCAGAAGTTTGAAACCCGTTATTCTATAACGCTTGAAAAAATTCTGCAGCACAAGCTTGCTGTATTTGGCATTACCGGAGCACTTGTGGTCGGCAGCTTTTTTGCTATCCCCATCATTCCCGTTGAACTTGCTCCTCAAACCGACGCCGATGAAATTGATATCGATCTGCGAATGGCGGACGGTACCAACGTCGCCGTTCAAAATCTGTATTGAAAGGAATTCGGAAGAAATTGTCAGAGCTACCCTTCCGATGGAAGATGTAGAATTTTTCACAACTGATGTGAGAGATGGACGCTCGGAGATCGAGATTGCTATGGTACCTCAGTCTGAACGCTCTCAATCTACTTCTGAGCTCGCTTCACAGATTCGCGAAAAACTGGAAGGCAAAATACCCGGCGCCGATATTCGTGTTAGTGCGCAGTTAGGTCCTTTGGATCATGCAGGCGTATACTTTGGCGGATCGATGGCGGAGAGGATGTGCAGTTTGAGTTACGTGGCTACGATATTGACAAAGCCTATGAACTGGCTCAACAAATAAAGCTCCGGGTTGAAGAATTGCCGGGAATAGTTGAAGTCCGGTCCGGAAGAAGCGAAGGAACACCGGAAGAACGCATTATATTTGATCGGAATAAAATTGCAGACCTGGGGCTTTCTGTTCGGGAAGTTGCCCAGATCATTCAAACCAATATTGGCGGAAGCCGGGCCGGTTCATATCGTATTGGAGGCGATGAGTATCCCATCACCGTTGCGCCTTCGCCCCGAAGATCGCCTGGGCACACTCGATATCGACAATATTTCTATTACCACTCCTCAAGGGGTGATCCCGATTTCTGCTGTCATCAAAAAAGAAAGTGGGCGCGGACCGGAAGACATCGACCGCATGAACGGTCAGCGTGTTAACCAACATCACCGCAAACCTTGAAAACGGAGTGGCACTTGGGGAAGCCGTTGAGACGATTCAGAGCCAGAGCTTTCCGACTTTCCCGCTCCCCGAAGGCTTCAGTATTGTGTACGGGGGTGAATACGAGGAACAACAAAAAGCCGCCCGCGACTTTTCAATGGCTATAATCATGGCCTTGATACTCATCTATATGGTGATGGCCGGACAATTTGAGCGGTTTCTTGATCCTCTGGTGGTGATGTTTTCCGTGCCATTGGCTATGATCGGCGTAATCCCAGCCCTGTTGCTCACCGAACCACCCATCAACATCCAAAGCCTGATGGGGATGATCATGCTGATCGGGATTGTGGTGAATAACGCCATTGTACTGCTGGATTACATCAACCTGATGCGGCGAGAACAGAAATATGCCCGTGTACGAAGCTGTAATTGAAGCAGGCCGACTACGCCTCCGCCCTATCCTTATGACCACGCTGACGACCGTTCTCGGTCTTCTCCCTCTTTCTTTTGGATGGGGAGCCGGAGCCGAAATTCAGGCTTCGCTTGCACCGCGTTGTTATTGGGCGGACTCACGGCTTCCACGCTGGTGACTCTCGTCTTCATTCCCGTGGTGTATGTAACCGCCGATGGAATTTTGGAACGCGTGAAAGCCCTTAGCTGGAATCCTTTTACCAGCACTAAAGAAGTAGAACTTGCAAACTGATTTTTGACCTCCATTTGCACAAGGCTTCTGTATATTCTGCAGAAGCCTTTTTTGTTTGAGGAGTGTGATACATGATCTACATGATCTGTAAACTTTAACGTGAATTCGATATAAGATATCTGAAGTTGTCACCCCGAGGCGCCTTGTAGTTTGGAGTAGGTTTAGGTTGTATTCCGCGAGGGGTCTCAAGGTTTGCACTGACGAGAGATCTTAAAATTTGAGATCCCTCGTGAAAGGCATTCTAATCCTTGGTAAATTTTGTGCACCACCAATGACAAATGTAAAATAGCCTTATATATTATGCGCTCCCCGTATCCACAACCCCTCTTTGTTTCTCCCCTAAACGTAGGGGAGAATGACGCCTGTAGTGCTCGCGTACTTAATAATAAAATCAGATATGGATACAGTGTGCTCAGTAACACCTGGCCTTAGAAAAAAGAGCGTTAAGAAGAGGACGAAATGAAGCGTTAAAAAATAAATCATACCGCTGAGAAATAAAGAGAACAACGAGCAATTCGGGTAACGGAGCATTGATTTATTTTAGCGAAATGGAGTCCTCTTTAGCTCTTTTTTCGCCCGCCTTGATTTTTTGGTTCGTTTTTTATCAAGAAAAAATGAATAAAGAGTATATAAAGGGATTAGAATTGGTGTGACGGAAAAATTATATCTGTCACCTCCTCAATGGTGTTGCCTAAATGCGGGCAAATTTAGTGGCACGGGATGACAAGTAACATCAGTCTCCGAATTCACTCAAGACTTAAATGATCCTTTCAGACTTTTTTAAACTCTAAAAATTTCCCCATATGAGTACCTGGACTCTAAAATCCAGTCCCTCCCCACGATTGGTTTCTCTGCCTTGATGTAGAATCTATATTTTGATACGTGAGCATGATCCCGAAAAAATATTTGAAGAAGGCTTCACCCGTCCCATTCCCGTCGGCGGTACGGATGTGATCGTCGACCATGCTTTTTAATGGTGATCCGGAAAACCCGGAGTTTCATATCGAATCTCAGGAAAGTCTTTCGGAAGAGGAGATCGGACTGGCGAATAAAAGTCTGGTTAAGATCCTGGGAACAGATATGGATATTCGTCCACTTTATGATCAAGCCAAAGACGATGCTGTTTTGGGCGATAAACTGATGGATCTATACGGACTCAAGCGCATGACACGCGCCAATCTCTTTGAAGATATTCTCTATCGTATCGTGCAAATGCAGATGAATCATAAGCCAACGGCCAAGAAGATGATGTATCAGATCCGTGAGGCCTATGGCACCGCTCTAATGCTGGGGAAACAGTCACTGCCGGCCTGGCCCAGGCCCCATCAGCTTATGAAGGCTGACCCAGCCAATATCCGGAAACTGGGTCCTACCCTGCGCAAAGGACAATACCTGGTAGGACTGGCCAACGACATCGTGGCCGGAAACGTGGATATGGATCATCTGATGGAATGTGAACCGCAGGAATTCTATGACCTCATTACGGACATAAAAGGAATCGGTCCGACTTCCGGTCAGGATCTTATGATGATGCGGGGGCGAACAGATGCCGTGTTTCCTTCCAATAAAAAAGGTGATGAGGAAAAAGGTTTGCGCCGATGGATCATATACTCCTATGGAGAAGATCCCCACAACACCTCAGAAGAACGCTTTCAGGAACTTATCCAAAACTGGAAAGGCTATGAGGCCTCTGCCCTGGAGTTTTTATACGTAAATTACGTGCTGAAGGAAAAGGAAGAACAGGCAAAAAAGTAGAACATAAAAATGAGCCCACACATGGAACGGACAGCTTTTCCGTTTGTGTAATGTAGGATTTTCGAGATTAGTTTGAATTACATCAGATCCAAGCCGGAAGCACCTGAACTTGATGTTAAAATGTGAGAACAAGCTTAATACAGATTCATGAACAAACGTGATATAAAATGTCACGCGGATTTGCGCTGAGTTTCCCGCAGAGTTTCGCTGAGGATTAAAACTGCGCAACTCTGCGTTTCATAGCGTGCCTCTGCGAGAAAAATTAACAGAGTTCTATGAATTCTCTATTATAAAAGCTAACGCTATCCATCATAAACAGCGAGATTTTGCGCTCATTAAAATATTTTGGACAGGTATCTTTGGAAATAGATTATTCAAAAACAAATAACTACACCGATAAAGTATCTTGCGTTATACATTTTAAGTTGTTTGTATAACTAATAGGATTCAGGTTTGGGATTTCTACGGCTTGATCACAAAAATCTTCATCCCGGCAAATTATATTCTCATTTTTTATCCATGAGAACCTAAAGCCGCTCTCTTTTATCATGCCCACAAATTTAGTAATAATGAGTACTACGGTGACCGGCATGATCACCCAAACCATCCACCATTCCATGGTTTGTTCCAGTGGGTGCTGAATGGAGATAAAAACGAGATAGGTCATATAGGCGATGTAGTAGAACAGAAATCCACCGGCTTCAATGCGTCCCAATTGCTTGCCCGGCCAAAAGAGCGGCAGACAGGCTATGGCCACCCCCACCATAATGGGCATATCAAGCTTTATGGCATACGGGGGAGACATTACGGAAGCGCCCATGCATTATCATAAGCCAAGTATGTCAGAAAAATGTTCTTGAGTTACTTTCCCATCACATTGGCCACTGCGGTGTCAGAATCGTTGTGGCGCACGGCCGAAAGTGAGGTAGCTACTTCCGGCAGCGATGTTCCAATGGAGACGATCGTAAGTCCTATGATCAATTACAAGATCCCAAAAATACCCGCTATTTCTACGGCTGAATCTACCATCCATCGCGATCCAAATACTATAAAAGCTAATCCTATCAAAAGAATGAGCACGTTTTTTGAATAGAACCACGCATTCACCGGCTCGTCCAGTTTGGATGGATTTTCTTCATTCCTAACCTGATTTACTTTCCGGTCTTTTCTGATCTGTTTGTACACAAATAAGGAATCAATAACAACGCTGTCAATATGATAAATCCATCAATGGGCGTAAGAGAACCATCCCTGGCCAGCACAAAAAAGCAGAACACTGGCGCCGATCACCACCGGCACATCAATTTTTATGATTCTATTGGTAATTTTAAGCGGTCTAACTAAGCCCGCAATCCCCAGTATCAGCAGAATATTAGCGATGTTACTCCCCAGGATATTCCCAAGAACCAGATCCGGTTTCCCTTCTGCTGCCGCTTGCAAACTGATGGCTAACTCAGGAGCTCCGGTCGCAAAAGCCACTACCGTCAACCCCATTACCACGGGAGATACACTCCAGGCCAGGCCAAATTTATCAACCGAGTTAGAAACAACTCTGCGCCCGCTATCAGCATAACTAAACCAAGAATAAAAAATACCATCATAGAAATGGTTGTGTTTTTTTGTAGCCAAAATTACCATAAATATAAACGTACAAAGTGAAATTCTACTAAAGGATATTTTCTCTTTTATCAAATTCCGTGTGTTGCTACTATATTCTATGTCGCTTTGTATATTGATTCCTCAAATTTTAATAAACATCTTTCTATGAACCTGTCGAAATTATTATTCCCCTTTTTCTCTTTGCGCTCTTCTTATCGGCCACCAGTTTTGCTCAACAAATAATCATCCATGCCGGAACGCTGATGGATGGCGTCTCCGATGAACCGAGGGCAGAAGTCAGCATCCTGATCTCCGATAACAAGATCACAGGAATTGAAGATGGATTTGTAAGCGGCAGCGATAATACACAGATCATTGACCTGAGTAATAAAACCGTACTTCCCGGATTGATAGACCTGCACGTGCATCTCGAAAGCGAAACCAATCCCAAGAAATACATGGAGCAATTTACTTTTGATGAAGCAGATTTTGCATTTCGCTCCACCGCCTACGCCAAACGAACGCTGATGGCAGGCTTCACCACTGTTCGTGAATTGGGCGGCTGGGGTGTTGAGATACCTCCCTCCGTGATGCCATCAACCAGGGATTTGTGGACCGGACCAAGAGTGATCTCCGTAGGAAAATCTATAGCTACCACCGGTGGACATGCGGACCCTACCAACGGCTGGAAACAAGACCTGATGGGAAATCCGGGTCCCAGAGAAGGAGTTATCAATGGAGAAGATGAAGCACGGCAAGCGGTACGTCAGCGCTATCAAGACAGGAGCCGATCAGTACTAAGATCACCGCAACCGGTGGTGTTTTGCAGAGTGTTGCCAAATCGGGAGATGCCCCGCAATTTTTCATGGATGAAGTGAACGCTATTGTAGAAACGGCCAACCAGTATGGCATGCACGTTGCCGCTCACGCACACGGAGCTGAAGGGATGAAACGCGCTGTTGAAGCCGGAGTCCTGACTATTGAACACGGCACGCACATGACCGAAGAGGTGATGGATCTGATGATTGAGAAAGGCACTTATTACGTCCCTACTATTTCTGCCGGGAAATGGGTAGCCGAAAAAGCCAAGGTAGATGGATATTACCCGGAAGTGGTCGTTCCAAAAGCGCTCGAAATTGGACCCAAAATTCAAAGTACCTTCGAAAAAGCCTACAAACGGGGCGTTAACATTGCCTTTGGAACCGATGCCGGTGTTTTTCCCCATGGATTAAATGGACGAGAATTTGGTTATATGACCGAAGTGGGAATGCCTGCCATGGAAGCCATCAAAAGTGCGACTACGGTAGCTGCCACGGTGTTAGGGCTGCATGATGAAATTGGAAGCATCGAAGTTGGGAAAATGGCTGATATCGTTGCAACGGACGCCAATCCCCTGGAAGATATCAGCACCTTCGAAAATGTTTCCTTTGTGATGAAGGCCGGTAAAGTTTACAAGCAATAGATATTCACTGATCAATAGCGTCCTAAACGGAAGGTTTCAAAAAGAAAACAGGGGTATGTTGCTGGTGGTAATTTTTAATCTCGCAGATTCACCAGAAGATTTGGATAAATAATTATCAGCGGAAGCTCTTTGCGATTGAATCAGCGAGCCTCTGCGAGGAATAATGGGCTATTATATGTCAAATAAAACATCACCTCCTTGATTACAAAAAACCTGGATCTTTAAAAATCACATTATTAATCAATTTATTAACTGATAAGCCATTATAATTATTTATGAAAGCTGAAGAACTCAAAGAAGTACAGGCGCCTTTAAAACAAAAATACAAAGATCAGCCTAAAGAGGCCCTGGTGACCCTGAAAGCTACCTCAAAAATTGGGGATGGCATCACCTGTAAAGTGGAAACCGGGAAAGCAATGGTGGATGCCGGACTTCACCCTGCTACCGGTGGCGATGGACTATCGGTCTGCTCCGGAGATATGCTGCTCGAAGCACTTACAGCCTGCGCCGGCGTTACCTTGAAGGCCGTAGCAACATCCATAGATTTTGATCTGAAGGATGCAAAAATTCATGCTGAAGGCGATCTAGACTTCCGCGGGACTCTTTCTGTTGACAAAGAAGCGCCGGTTGGATTCAAAAATATTCGCCTTCAATTTGATCTTCAAACCAGAGGAGCCCCAGAGACAAAAGTGATACCCTCATTAAACTTACCGAGCGATTTTGCGTAGTCTATCAAACCCTGAAAACCGGGAATAATATCTGAGACTTGCGGTAGCTTAAAAAACCTTGAATCAGAAACCACTTTTCGCTATGAGCATAATCAGAATTATTTTTGCTATCATACTTCCACCCCTTGGCGTATTCCTGACTGTTGGAATTCGCGGAGCTTTCTGGCTGAACATCTTGCTAACTATTCTCGGATTTCTGCCGGGCATCATCCATGCCATTTGGGTGATCGCAAAACATGATGAGTAACAAATAGTTAGCTTTATTTTTCAAAAGTGCATCTTATTTTGTAGGATGTAGTGAAATTTTAATAAACCCTTTGACCATGACCGTACAAGACTATTAAAGACTCAACTCGAGTGCCAGATAAACCCATCGCTAAATCGTTTCATACCGGCGATCATTTCAAAGTATTACTTTTCGGACTTCAATAAAGGGATGAAACTTGGAAGATCATACCGCAGAATCACCCCACAAAGTTATTGGTGCTTGAAGGTGAGGTCATCTATCATCAAACCAAAAAAGATGTGAGTATGAAACAATTTGACGAGATTGATATTCCCGCTGAAGTTGCGCACTCTGTGGCTGCTTTGGAAGATAGCGTGGTGCTGCTAACGCAAGGATAATTCATAAAAGCAGAAACTTTCTTTTAGTAGCACGCAGCAGTTCTCCCTTTAATCATAGGAATATACCTGATCTGTTATTTATTTAGGATATGCTTAGAAGAAGCTTTGACAAGGAATAATCGTGTTACAGTTTTTATGACCCAATGGCTCATTCGGCTTCTGGCCTTAGAAAAGAGCGTTAAAAGAAATCATTTGGCAGATTGCTTATCTCGAATTAACGTAATCAATTTTCAGAAACCATGTCGGAAAATAAAAGAGAATCGACAAGGGAAAGGGCCATCAAAAATTCCGCATACACGATAACTCTGGGAGTGTTTCCGATGGACATTTTTTGGAGCTTTTGAAAGGGAATGAAGAATTTAGAGGCTGGTACGACAGACGTCTGCAAGAATGTCCGTTCGAAGCTTTCTTTTGGGAAAACCGCCCCATGACCCGCGAAAATCTGGATGAACCATATGAATATAATCTTGTGGAAAGTGACTTTCTTGCCCGCGTTTCACCGGATGCTCAGACCTTTCGATCTCATTTCAAACCGGGCCGTGAAGTGGTTTCTTTTCCAAATTTAGGAAATGATGCAGAACTCATTGCCCCTTGCCCTGTTTCTGATAATTCCGTTTACCCCCACATTGGAAGTTTTGTGCGCAAAGCGCCTGAATCTCAGATTAGGCAAAAATTCTGGAAAATGGTGGGCAGTGAAATGACTCACCGGATTGGCGCTAAACCGAAATGGCTGAGCACTTCAGGACTGGGTGTTTTTTGGCTACATGCCCGAATTGATTCCCAGCCCAAAGTACTATCAAACCAGCGAATACAAGAAGCTGTAGCCTGATTATTGTATCTCTGACATCAGCATCAGTTTTGAACCGTCAGCCCTTGTTCCTCCAGTTCTTCAAAAACAGGGATCAGGTATGTCCCTACTGCGGTTTGTCTGTTCACATCAAAGTTCCGCCAGGTACTTTCCCTTTCGGGATTTCCCGTCATTTCTATTCTGCTTAGCCATGACTTAAGCATCACTTTAGATCCACTTTCAGCCTCATCAACTTCAACAGATAACTTGTATCGTTCGTCACTTTCCTCTCCCATAATTGCACCTCCGCTAACAGAAGATGAACTGCCCGTTTCCCGCCAGTCAGTTTCAAGAGTGAAGTTATCCTCATCTTGATTTTCAATTGACCACCCCTGATCCAGATTGATAGGAAGCTGAGAATTATCAAAAATCTCCACTGCGGTATCATAGGCCGTCTGAGCATCTTCCTCATACACTTGATACGTGATGCCCTGTTGTCCCGTCTCAGGCAACATGTACACTGAACTGCTGCCACACATCCTGCTATTAAAATAGAACCGGTATAATCCATGCTAATCGTTTCATATGTACCCTTTGTTTGCATATTATTTTGCACTTACAAAAAATTAATAAAATGGCGGAACTCAAAACCAAGGTAGAATAGCGTATAAAAAAAACTCGCTACGACGCAAAGCATCATAGCGAGTTTTAAACCTAAGTATAAGCCGATTCCTAAAACCTAAACACTAACACCTAACGAACCTTACTTAACCAGCATCATCTTCTTAGTGATCTGCTGTCCGTTGGCAGTAGAAAGTCTGTACATATACAAACCACTTGAAAGATTTCCAGCATCAAAAGTCACATTATGACTTCCGGCCGACATTCTTTCATTATTCACCAGGGTAGCTACTTCACGTCCCAGCATATCATAAACTTCCAGCGTCACCGTGCTGTTTTCAGCTAACTGATAACTAATTACGGTACTTGGGTTGAATGGATTTGGATAGTTTTGATCGAGGCTGAAGTTCACCGGAGTTTCAGAGAGCTCTTCGTTACTCACAACCGTCTCAAACTGGAAGCGTGTCCAAACAGGATAGTGATCAGAAGTGGAGCTGAGATAACTGCCAATGTAATTGGTGTTCTCAACCCGTTCCGTTCCTACGATATACTCATCCGACAGTTCGGAAGTGATGGTGATATGATCGATAAATGAACCGATGGACTGAGACGCAAATCCACGCTCTTCCAGGCTTTGGGTAATGACGGTATACTCGTCATCATCCACAAAGTTTTTATAGGGAGACTCCTGTACCGGACGTAAATTGAGCCTGTACTCGTATCATTGTAATCTCCTAAAAAGAGCACATTATCATTGGCGTGCAATTGATCCAGGTATTGTTTTAGCTCACGAGAAGCCTCATAGCGCTGATTGTAAGAACTCTCATCGTCAATGGCTTTGGCGTGAATATTGAAAGCATAAATTTCTCTGGATTCACCTTCAATAGTGGCGTTAAATTGAAACATTAACGGAAACCGTGCGAAACTTTGGTTATTGCCACCGGCCCAGTATTCGACGTCATATTGTTCGGTGATTTTTGCTGAGCTTCAGCGAGTCAATCTCACTTCTTTTAAATAGAAATGCAGTTTTCTGCTGTTGACTGAAATCAGAAAGAATTCCTCCGTATTCATCCAGAGAATCGAGCAAGGTTGCAAAATCGCCTTGGTCTGCAATTTCCTGGAATGCGTAGATCTCAGCATCAATCTCGCGAATCACTTCTATCACATTCGAGAACTGCTCCTTCTTCATCCGGACCGTTCCCGCTGTCACCAAACCACTCAATATTCCAGGTAACCACTTCAAACGTTTGGTCTTTGGATACATCATCGCCTGGGTAACTGACTTCTTCTGCACCAATATCTTCAGCAGAACGCGGCTTTAGCTGGTAATCTCCAAAGAACTGATCTACCACCCCAACAATCGTAACCGGATCACCTGGTGCTTCAATACCTACAAGATTGGCATCACCATCAATTCGAATAAGGCCCTCGCCACTGCGATCAGAGATATCGTAATTTGTTTGGCCCTGAAATGAGCCACTGTGATCAATGATCACTTCCTCCATCATCACTAACTGGGCTTCATAATCCCAGAATTCATTTCTTCGATCGTGACCAATTTTGGCTCCACTTTATTACTTTCGGTATCAATGATCTCAAAAGTAATGTCATCGTCACCATTATGCTCCGCAATTTGAAGCAAGAAGTCTCCATCTGGACCATCTACAGGATTGAATTCCGTTACCGGTTCCGTAACAATAACTGAATCTCCAAACTGGGCTGCTGAGTGCAATTCCGGCCAGTAAACAGCAATAGCTGCCGTGTTATCCTGAATGTGTGCAGGTCCACCAAATTCATTTGCGACCGTAACTCTGCCAGCTACCGTAACGCGTGTACCAAATTCTACTTGTCGTGCATCAGAAATAGGGATGATAGCGCCATCGGCAAATCCTTCGCCTATCAGCTCTAACGTAAAAGTTGCCTGGTTAGAAGCATTGCTCTCCACTTGCAGTTGCCCCTGATAATTTCCTTCGCTTTCGGGAGTGAATGAGAGGGTAACGACCGCTTCTTCATTAAAACTAAGGGCAGAGTCAGCAAGGTCACTGGAAATAGAAAATTCGGGTCCGGATACCGTTACTTCCGATATCACCAATTCCTGATTTCCAAGATTCGTTATTTCAATATCCTTTGTGCGGGTTGAATTTGTTGAAGTAGCTGAGAAACTCACATCACTGCCGGCATCTGCACCCACCCCGTCTACACTTACGGCTACCGTTGGTTCGTCGGCTGGCTCAATGTAATCGGTGATTCGGATGTCATCAACATTTACACGTCCACCTTCGGTTTTATTGATTCGGAACCGAATATCTCCCGCAGTTGCTACTTCAAAAGTATATTGTTCAAGCTCATTAGAGAGTGCGTTATAGGGTCACCTAATTCATTCCAATTTGAGCCGGAATCGGTAGAATAATAAATCTGCAGTATGCCCCCACCATCTCCGTTAAATCCAGAATTTCCTGAATAGAATGATAATTTGTCCGCTCCATCTGATTTGTCAAAATTCATACGTAAAAATCCATCACGAATTCTTACTGACAAAGATCCATTCTTCAGATCGCTGTCTCCTCCATCAGGTCGAATAAGAGCATCCTCTAGAAACCATTCTCCAGATTCTAATTCTACAGAAGCTCCAGCATATCCTGATTTTTGTTCCGACTCAAAATCTTCAAATAGTTGAGCCTGAAGCAGTATGGCAGTAACCAATAGGGCTAAAAGTGTTGCAAATAGAAATTTTAAATTTCTCATAAATCAATTTTGATGTTTGTTTTTTCGGCAGCACAAAGTTAGGACATTTATCGCCCCGGTGCGTATGAGAATTGCAGGTTTTACAAAACAATAAAGCCCCACATTAAATGCGAGGCTCTATATAAATTTATAAGGGTTCCCTTTATTATCTCAAACCATTTGGAAGTCCTTTGCAAATACGGCTGACCGCATCGTGGCTGTGCAGGCTTTCCATGTGTACGCAACGCACCACAAAGTCGCGAATGCTGTTGTAGCTGTCGAGTTCATCATAAAGCAAACGGGCAGCATCTTCCACAAATTTCTGAAAAGCTCCGTTCAGCTCTGCAAAAGCCTGTTCATCTTCGCGTTTCACCATCACCTGGGTTTCTGTTTTCAGGGCATTGCGGCAGATCTGAACCAGGTCTTCCACAAAAAATTCATCTTTCAGGGCACCTGTTACATTGGCTACACTGCGCTGACTGTGTGGAATAGTGGCAACATCTCTGGTTTCGCGGGCATGTTCAGCCAGCTCATAGCTGCAGGGACATGCACTGCTATATTCAAAATCGAGATGCATGTATTTCTGAAATCTGACCATAGTTATCAAGCCGACCTTCGAGCTGTACTTTATAATACTGATAGCCTTTCATGCCCGACCGCAGGCTGTCCATGAGTAATGGGTAGTTGAATGAAATTCGCAGAAAAGACTCCTGACTTTCCAGGTCTTCTTTATATGCTTTCAGAATCTCTTCCAGCCGATCTAAATGAAAGACCTTGTCCTGAAACTTGTAGAAGGTTCGCATAATGCGACTCATATTGATTCCCTTCTTATCCATTTCCAGGCTTACATATCCATCCACGGAAGCTTCAAGCGTAACGGGATCTCCTTCCCTTCGGCTGAACTTCAGCGGAAGCTTGAAATTAGAAATCCCCACCTGCTGAATAGGCACATTTGCTCCTTCGATGAGTGAAGCCGGACCGTTTTGCAGGTCGGGCAAAGATTCTTTGTATTCGGGAGTTACCGTAAAGGTTGGGTCATAAATACGTTGTACTTCATTTGAGATCATAGCTCTTCTCTTACTGCTAATTGGATAATGAATAGTCTGTTAAATTCCCAGATAAGGACAATACTCTGCGATATTTCGTTCCGTCTCGAATAACTTCACCATATATAATTTCCCGCCGTTGATTGCAGGCAGCTTCCACTTCCGGGCGTAATTGCTCGAAAAATGCACGTACCAAATTTTCCGTGGTCGGGATCATTCCTTGCAGGAAAGGCACATCCAGATTCAGGTTCCGGTGATCACAGGGATCAAGAATCTTTTCATTTATAATGGATTTCAATTTACCGAGATCGATCACAAATCCGGTTTCAGGATCCGGTTCTCCGGCTACGGTTACTTCAATGATATAATTATGTCCGTGCCAGTTTGGGTAATTGCACTTTCCAAAAGTTTGCCGGTTCCACTCGTCACTCTTATCAGGATTATGAAGCCGATGGGCAGCGTTAAAATGAGCTTGTCTGGTTACAAAAATCAATGGTTTAGGATTTCAGGTTATCGTTATTTCAAAAGCGTTAACAGATAGAATCTTCAAACAGTTCTGCAATTGCAAATATTTCGATTTATTTATTTGGGGTGAACCTTATTATTCAATTTTAGATTCTATGCGTAACGACTACAATTCTTGGCAACTTTATGAGTACTTTTACGTGCAATCAGCCCGAAACAAACTTCTGACTTTTTCATCTTTATGTATCGATCCATCTTACTTATTACAGGGCTTCTTCTTACAAAACATCTTCGGGTCTTTCGCTCAATCGGCCTCCATAAATGGCTTTGTTTCTGATACTGAAAACGGCGAGACCCTCATCAGCGCCAACGTAGGACTGCTGGATACCCGGAAAGGGACCGCCACTAACACCTTAGGCTACTATTCACTTACCGACATCGAGCCCGGCACCTACATGCTCTTTTGCAGTTTTGTGGGTATGAAGCATTCAGGCAGGAAATACGGCTTGAGCCCGGAGAGAATCTTCGCCTCAATATTGAACTCAACCCTGAAAATGTCAGAACTGGGATGAAATTGTGGTCCGCTCGCAGCGGGAGGAGGAAGAGCAAAAGAACATCGGTCGGGTACAAGTTAATACAGAGCTCATTAAAGAATTGCCATCGGTTTTTGAGGCCGATGTATTTCGCTCCATCCAGCAGCTTCCGGGGGTGAAGGCAGCCTCCGATTTTTCAAGTGGATTATATATTCGCGGGGGCAGCCCGGACCAAACGCTGATCTTACTGGACGAACCACGTGTACAATTCCAGCCACTTTTCTGGTCTTCTTCTTCGCACCTTCAATCCCGATGGCCACTAAAGACGTACGATTATACAAAGGCGGCTGCATCCGGCAACGACAACACGGCGGTACGATCAGGGTCGGCGCTCACGATTTTCAATGCAGACGGGAACAGACGAATGAAGTAGCAGGTCCGGTAACAGCAGGGACGCCGGGCCTACGCGCGCCTCGGTCGAAGGTCGATACAGCGAAGGCTCGCGGACGTTCGCGGCCCGGCGGATGAACCCTTGAGCCCCTCCTGGCGGCGACTACGCTCGAACCATCTGACGGCGTGCCCTTTGAAATCACGCTCCGATGTTTTTAACGGAAAAGCGAATGACGATGCTACGCGCACCACCGACAGAACTTTCCCTCCGCTCTCCATGACGCGGCCAGATCGCGTCACCTTTCCTTCTGCTGGAAGATGCAGAGCTGACCCGATCCGGACGACGGTAAAGTCAAACGCTCAGTGGCTCGATGGACGGATATGTTCGTACGGAAGACCGTTCTGATTGTGTGGCGACCGGTTCCGGCTGTTTTAATCTTCCGGAGCTTCGATCTTGTGGCAACGCCTTCACCGGTTCAGATAACATCGTACGATTTTGCCATTAAGGGCGACCTCCAACATATCAGCCGCATCCCGATCGCCAGGTCAAACCGGGAGCGTGGGGCGGTATTTTGACGTTCAAACTGCAGGATCAGGTTCGATAACGCAGATAACCTCTTTGCAAGCCGCATCCAAGAATCGATACGCCTCGGCGTATGTGCAGGATGAATGGAGGCCCAACGAACGCTGGATCTTCACCCCGGGCCTGCGACTCAATTACTTTTCTGACGGAGAATATTTCCGGCTGGAACCCAGATTTTCGATGGAACACCGCCCCAACAGCTGGCTTCGTCTTCAAGCGGCTTATGGCAGATACAACCAATTCCTGACGCTGATCTCCAACGAGGCCTTTTCCGGTTTCGATGTATGGATCACCTCTGCTGATGGCGTTTCCCCGGCCTACGGAGATCAGTTTATTCTTGGCGCCAAAACCATCCCCTTTAAAAACTATGGGCTGGATATAGAAATTTACTATCGCAGTATGGAAGATCTGTTTGAGCTTGATCCGTTTTTGCAGGATGTAGCCGGACTTCCCTATCCTGACATATTCCGTTTTGGGGAAGGATACGCCTATGGAACCGAACTCTTCTTCGAAAAAAGAGCCGGACGATTTACGGGCTTCATCGGTTATACCTTGAGCTATACCTGGCGCAAATTTCCGGGTTTTAACTCCGGCATTTTCGAAACGGAGGAGAGCGGACGTTTCTATCCCTCGAAATACGATCGCCGACATGATATCAATCTTGTAGCAAATTACCGGCTATCTGACCGATGGAAATTTACCGGCAGCTTCAACTTCGCTTCCGGTCAGGCTTATACCGAAGTTCTGGGCAGGTACACACAATTTGATCTCCCCTGGACCAACGATCAGCCCAATATTTTTACGGTCGGAAAAGTGAATGCATCTCGACTTCCCAACTATCACCGAATGGATATTTCATTCTCAAGAAGCGGCTCCTTTTTTGACTGGGGTGAATCAGAACTTCAGTTGCAGATCATCAACGTATACAGCCGCAGAAATGTATGGTTTTACGAATTTCGATTTCGATGAAAATCCGGTTTCCCGCACGGAAGTTAGTTTGCTTCCCATACTCCCTGCCATCTCTTATACCGTAACTTTTTAAAACTATGAACAAGCACCTTTTTATACCTGATTGTACTGAGCACTCTTTTAGTATCCTGCAGGAACTGTATCCCCAGGGATGACTACGAGGAATATTATGTGGTTGAAAGTTATATGACGGCAAACAACCTGCTGCCAAATGTCCGGCTTTCCACCACTGCTGAAGCGAATGAGCTGTATGAATTTGAAGAGTTTGCCGTCAACTCCGCAAAACGTGGAGATCCGGCTTCTCGAAACAGGCCCCAACCAGCCCCGTGGAAGAAAGCTTTAGTTATTCGAATCTAGCTCCCGGAATCTACTGGGCAGATCAGAATCACCGGGTAAAACCAAGGCGAACCTACCAGCTGCATATTTCATTTGATGACTCCGATCAAATGAATCACGGCCGACACCACCATCCCTGATACCTTTCGGATAATGCCCGGCACTCGCGAAACCGTGACCTATCAATCTGAAGAACAGCTTGAACTCACCCTCACCAAAAGTTTCTACCCGGGAAGGCAAACAGAATATTTATGTCTTCAACGCCCTGGCTCAGGAACCCTCCGCCGAGAAGCCTCACCCCGCTGTATGCTGATCTTTTTCAGGATAGCGACACAACCGGAAGAAGACCTCATCTTGCTCTCCAGATAACAGTTCAGGAATTATAAATGAAGCCAACTTTCAGGATAACGAGGATGGCACGATCACTTTAAATTACCCGTGGATCGGAATTGCCTTTTATGGGATAAATAATATTGTAGCCAATGCCATTGACGACAACGTGTACGATTTTGTGCGATCACAGCAGGTTCAACTGGGCGGCTCCACGCTTCACCGGAGATGCCAAAAAATGTGATCTACCATGTAGAAGGTGGGCTAGATATATTCGGATCGCTGGCAACAATACGGTCACTCCTTTGTGAGTCAACGAGTTAGTAGGAATTGATAACTAACCGAAACAAACCAGTTGTTGCAAGTGGACCAATTTCCTCGAGTATTGGCATTTATCCCAAATCCTGAATGGTGCTGGTAGCCAAGACCAGCATACACTCTTTGGATCAATTTGTTTGTTTATTGTGAATGAATGTGGATGTGGTTGGAATGTTACGTGAGGTTATTTCGGCATAGGGGGTTTTTCTTATATCAGTCTTAACTCCGTTGTGATCCAGTTTGAAAGATGCTCCACCCAAAGCCTAAAACAGAAGTGATATTAAAGATTCCAAATATTGGTAGTTCGGCCCCAAATTTTTGCTGGGTAATATCCACCCTTTGCTTTTCGGTATAATTTATCCGATTTATGGCTTCATAATTCAATTCATAAAAAGGGGTAAGGCCGATAATTCAATGAAAAATCATCAGAGGTGAGCGTAATAGCATAGCCCGTTGAAAACCGGCCGCCTATAAAATTGGTTTTAGGATCATCAAAGGCCACTGCATAGTCGTAAACCACTCGCGATGTATTTTGCCCCTAACTATCCGTGCTACTCTCGCTTCTCCTTACTCATACTCACTTCCTGATCACCAAACCCAAATACGAATTGCAGATTGGCAAACAAATAATCATTCCCATACATTTAAATTGATGTTTTTATACAGATCATACCGAAATTGCCACGGTTCTGAGGTTGACGAGCCGAAACTTGTTTCAAGGCTCTTGTTAGAATTCAAATGACTTCATTGCCAACATAGTTTGTTTCCCTGATGTTATCCCTGTCTATAAAATTTTGATTATTCTGCCCATAATCATCTTCTTAACATATAGCTTATGGCTGAGGTCCCCGCTTCACTCCAACTGTAATATTCAATTCCCGCTACCAGTTTATTATTTCGCGTATCGCTTGAATTTGAATTCTATTATAGGTTCTTTCCAATTCAGCAGTAGAAAAAGGGTATCCATTCTAAATTCTTCTTCCAGCTGATATAATTTCTCATTAGTAAGCCTGTAACTATCGTTTTGAAAGGTCGAAGTTCCCCAAATAGTCCAACCGCCCTGCCTTGGCTTTCACCCGATTCAAATATTTTCAGCAAACGGAATTCAGCCTGACTATTTTCATTACTGTTATCTCTTTCTTCAGTTTTATGCTGTTCCTGTAGATTTTCTCTGATATAGTTATTGCGCTCAAATACATTAAAAGTCTGATAAAAATCCTCCGATTCCTGTACGTTAGAATATGAGTTAATGACCCCACCTAAAGTTATAAACCGACTCCTAAATCTGCAGGTACTAAAACGGCAGCGTTAAAGTTATTTGAGCTGCCGGCAAATGAAGTCTGAACAAATCCATGATCCAATTGAGCCGCTCTGGCAGGATGCGAATAAAACCCGTTGCCTGTCATCATCCACCAAAAACAAATAATTCGAATTCAAACTTACACTATACACCGATTGATTGATGGGGGCTGAACACTTCATGTGGGCTAAAACCATTTCCATTTGGCGCTACCGTAGGCTCCCATTGAACCCGCTGTTACCAAGAACTGTTAATCAACATTAAAGAAAACACTATCTTGAAGTATTTGGTATACTTTATATTTCATTCCAGTTTATGATAATAATAGTAGCATTTATACCATTATTGGAGCGGTTTTCGCTAACCCCTTTATGCGCATCATTTATCTTTTGTTAGTACCGATGTTTTCTTTATCTGGCATTGAACATGCACAAGCTCGGTGACGTTGCGGAGAATTTGAAATTGCCCGTGCCAAATACCGTGGCGGTGGTGACTGGTACAACGACCCTTCAGCCCTCGCCAACCTGATCACATTCACCAAGACAAACGTTCCCATACGGATCTCCAATTCTTACACCGATGTTTCTTTGGGAAGTACGGCGTTGCATTCTTATCCCTTCGTATTTTTAACGGGACATGGCAACATCACCCTGAATTCTGCTGAAGCCCGTAACGTCCGGGAATACCTGCAAAACGGCGGTTTCCTGTATATAGATGATGATTACGGCCTCGATGAGTATTTACGCCCTGTGATGAAAGATATCTTCCCGGATGAAGACTTTGTTGAGATTCCTTTTAATCACCCTATTTACGATCAGGCTTTTACTTTTGAAAATGGTCTTCCTAAAATCCACGAACATGACGGGGAAGCACCACGCGGACTGGGTATTTTTTATGAAGGACGATTGGTCGTTTTTTACAGCATCGAATCTAATTTAGGCGATGGCTGGGCGGAAGAAGAGATCCATAATGTCCCTCAATCGCTTCGCCGGCAGGCGCTTGAAATGGGCTCCAATATTTTAGTGTATGCTTTAACTCAGAACTAATCTCAGCGTTATGAAAACAATTACACCCTACCTGTTTTTCCCCGGAAATTGTGAGGAAGCCATGAGTTTCTACAAAGAATGTTTGAATGGCGAGATCACCGCTCTTCAACGTTTTGGGGATACAGAAATGCCCGTTGAAGATGATCACAAACGCAAGATCATGCACGGAGAATTAAAGGCTGAAGGAATTACCATCATGTTCTCGGATGGTGCACCTCATAAAGAAATTTCGGGAGGCAATAACGTGCAACTCAGCATCAATCTGGAATCAGAAGAAGAGCAGGATCGCATTTTTGAAGCCCTCTCAGAAAAAGGAGAAGTGACGATGCCGCTCGAAAACACCTTTTGGGGCGCCCGATACGGCATGCTCACCGACAAATACGGAATCCGCTGGATGCTAAATTGTGAAATCTGATTTTGTGATAAAGTGACGGGTGATATGGTGATTTTCTGTGATCACTAAATCACTCATCCCCCTTCATCTTATAAGTAAAGACTTTACGATCCACTTCTTTGCTCACGCCCTTTTCAGGATTCGGAATAAAGGTCGTCAGGATCAGAGGTTTCCCGGCGGGTTAATTTTGATTTGATATCCTTTTGTCGCTCTATCAGCTTCAATCTTTCTTTTTCATCCGCATCAGCGATCCTGTCCGCAATTTCATGCAATTTCCGCTGATAGAAATTTATCTGTGTAGAACGAATTGAACTTTTAGCCGTTCTGTACGGATTTTCATCATATTTCAGCCCATGTTCCTTAGAAAACCGTTCGCTGGGAGAATACTGCTGCAGGGTCACATCTCCCACCAATTTTGGAAAAGGATCGGTTTCACCGGAATAGGTTTTAATGGAAAATTCCTGCTCTTTCTTATAACGCTCTATGATATCCTCGTAAAACATCTTCAGCTCCTCATCTTCAAAAAGCTTGGCGTTGGTAAACGAGCAAATGTACTCTACCATGCTTCTTCCATAGGTTATCATCAGACGGATCAGCTCTTTTTCGAAATGGGGCTTCTTTTTGGATGACTGTGCCTTAGCTGTCCGCATGCCGGGATGAGGAGGCTCCTCATCGCTGCTGCTTTGGGTCGGCATTTTCATCTGGTTTTTCCTGAACTCTCTGCCGGACTTCCTCCCGCTTCTTCGCCCTTTTTTCCTCCCAGCGCTTGTCGTTCATAACCCGCTCAAGCTGCTCAAAAAGGTCCGTTTCTTTCACCTTCTGGAACTTCTGTATTTTTTGATGCAGGTACTGCACATACACCTGCCGCTGAATAGAATCCGGAATATTTGATATGGATTCCAGGATCTCCGTTATCACTTTCGGCGTTTCGGTCGGTCTGTCAAGGCGACCTTCATCACCGGCTTTATGCAGCAGAAAATCCACAAAATCGAGGGCTTCTTCCTTTTTCATTTCCTCAAAAGACTCTTTCCCAAACTGCTTCACAAACGAATCCGGATCCTGATCTTCGGGTAGCTCCAGCAATTCCACTTCCATTCCTTCCGCCAGCGCAATATTAATTCCCCGCTTCATGGCCGTTTGTCCGGCATCATCAGAGTCATAGATCATCACAATGCGCTCGCCATAGCGATGAAGGATCTTCATTTGTCCCGGAGTAAGCGATGTTCCACTGACTGGCCACCACATTCCCGATCTGATGCTCCATCAGCGTGATCACATCGGTATAACCTTCCACCAAAATCACTTCTTTATGCTTTCGGATTTCATTTTTGGCAAAGTTCACCCCATACACCACTTCACTTTTGTTATACACTTTGGTTTGGGATGAATTGATGTACTTCGCCGTTTTTTCTTGCCCCAGAACCCGACCCGCAAAAGCAATGACCTTCCCGGTCGGATTGAAGATCGGAAACATCAAACGGCCCCGAAAAGTATCGTAATATCCACTGCCGCGGTTGCTTGGTTTGATAAGATCTCCTTCCTCCAGATATTGCTCATCGATGCCTGCATTCCGGGCTGCTTTCCATAATTCTTCCCGCCTGAGGGAGCATATCCCAACCCAAATTTCTTATATACCGAGCGATCATATCCACGCTCCTGCAAATATTTTCGGGCCTTTTCTGCTTCCGGATTTTCAACCAGATTCCGATAATAAAACACGCCGGCAAATTTCAGCGCATGCAAAATTCCTTCCCGAAGCTGGGTGCTTTCACTGGGCTCATCGTTCTCTTCTTCAGGTATGAACACGCCATACCGCTCAGCCAGCTCCCGAACTGCTTCCGTAAAGCCCACGCCCTCCTGATCCATTACAAACTTAAATACATCACCGGATTCTCCACAGCCAAAGCATTTAAAAATCTGCAGGCGCGGAGTCACATTAAAGGAAGGCGTTTTTTCATCGTGATAAGGACACAGCCCCACAAATCCACTGCCGGAACGCTTCAGCTTCACATAATCCTGCACCACTTCCACAATATCAGCGGCGGCTCTGACCTCTTCTTTTTTGTCGTCACTAATCATACTTAATAATGAGCATATTAATCCTCGGAGTAAAGCAAAATTATGAAATTACAGACTTTCTTTTGTAAATCTTTCCTCTCCCTTTCCAGATCTCAATTAACACTTAGAACCTACTGAAATTATGGGCCGTACTTTTTTGTAAGAATGTAATAAAGCATTGGTGAAGTCGGTTTACAACATGTACTTTTAGTGTCATGATATATCATCTACGAGAATTTAATCTATGAACAGACGTTTTTCCGCAACCTTATCTTTACTGATCGTTTTTATTCTGTTGGGTTCAACAAGCATTCAGGCTCAAAAACTGACTGAGTTTTTGTTTGGCCAAACGGTGAAGAATCCTCCAAAAACGATTCTCGATAAAACTTCGGAGGCCTATCTCGATTCACTTATTGAGAATACTCCGCTTGAGGAAAAAATTGGGCAGCTGTTTTTTGTGCCCGCTCAAGGTCAGTTTACCAACCGCGATTCCCGCACGTTCAAGGAACTGGAGCAGATGATCACCGATTATCACGTTGGCGGCATCATTTTTATGCGGGGTGATATTTACGGGCAGGCCATAATGACCAATAAATTGCAGCGCATGTCCAAGTTTCCCCTTTGGATTTCGCAGGATATGGAATTTGGGGCAGCCATGCGGATCTCGGGAACTACCCGCTTCACTCCGGCTATGGGCGTTGCTGCCACCGGCGACAAACGAAACGCCTTTATGATGGGCAAGATCACCGCCATTGAAGCTAAAGCGTTGGGCGTTCACCAGATCTATGCCCCGGTGCTGGATGTGAATAATAATCCTGAAAACCCGGTTATAAACGTGCGCTCTTTTTCGGGAGATCCTGAAATGGTAGCCGACTACGGAACGGCTTTTATGCAGGGCGTGCAAAGTGAAGGACTTGTGGCAACGGCAAAACATTTCCCCGGTCACGGCGATACCGATGTTGATTCTCACAGCGATCTTCCTGTTGTGAATTATGATTATTCCCGGCTCGATTCTCTGGAACTGATCCCCTTTCGTGCAGCCATTGATGGTGGAATTTCGAGCGTTATGACGGCACATATCGCCTTTCCCGGAATTAATACGACCGAATTTCTGCCCGCTACTTTAGATGCTACCATTCTCGGTGATGTTCTTATTGATTCCCTCAACTTTAATGGCCTGGTAGTTACCGATGGTTTGGAAATGCAGGGCATTGCTTCCAAATATTCGCCGGGTCGAGCTGTGGTTCGTGCCCTAAATGCCGGTGCCGATATCATGCTCATCAGTCCGGATGTCCACACCGCTATTGATGAGGTGATCAAGTCAGTTGAAAAAGGAGAAATAACCGAAGAACGCATCGATCGTTCGTTTGTGAAATTAATGAAATGGAAACAGCAATACGGACTTTTGCAAAGCGAAAATCAGGTGGATCTTGAAGCGTCTTGATACCATTGTTAATACTGATTTTCATAAAGCCGTTGCTGACGAAATAGCCCGGAATCCATCACTGTTTTAAAAAATGAGAAGAACATCCTGCCTTTGCTGCCCATCGGAACATCCTCGAGCATTATGGTGATTTCAGTGGCTGATGACCGCGACGGAAATACCGGATCCTCCTTTGTCCGTCAACTGCGGGATTATCATCCGGATGTATCTTTCCATATTTACGATAAACGCACCAGTGAAGTCGATAAGCGGAAAATGATGAAAAAAGCCCGGAAAGTAGACCTGGTGATCATCAGCTCTTTTATTTATTTACGGTTTGGGCAATCCATCCATCTTCAGGCGATCAGTTATCCTTCCTGAAGAAAGTCGTTCAAACCAAAAAACCGTCACTTTTGGTCTCTTTTGGAAATCCTTATGTCCTGTCTGATCTGGACGAAGCAGATGCCCACATGCTGGCTTGGTATAACTCATCAGGACAAATAAGCGGAGCGGTGCCGGCTATTTTTGGGGCTTCAGAAATAAAAGCAAAGATCCCTATTGAGATACCCGGACTTTATGAACTGGGTGAAGGCCTGGAAATGGAACATACCACGCTGCGTTTTGGAACACCTGAGGAAGTTGGGACTTGATCATAACAAATTGTTTGAGCTTGATGAGATCGTACATCAGGCAATCGATGATTCGGTATTTCCCCGGAGCCGTTGTGGGAATTGTGAAAGACGGAGTACTCGCCTACAATCGGGGATATGGCTATCAGGATTATTCGAAGCTTGAAAAAGTGAAAGAGACCGATGTGTATGATGTAGCCTCCATCACCAAGATAATGGCCACCACGGCAGCAACCATGAAGCTTGTTGATGAAGGAAAACTCAGCCTGGATGATACCATCGCAGAATACTTCTCTGAATTTGATGTACCCCAAAGGCGCGACATCACCATACGGGATATTCTATTGCATCAAACAGGATTGCCTCCCTTCCGCGTGTACGTTGATTCTTTGAAAACACGGAATGAGATTTTAAACGCCATCAAAAATGAACCACTGACTTACGAACCCGGAACCAAATATGTGTACAGTGATCTGGGAATGATCTTACTGGCAGAGATCATTCATGAAGTTTCCGGCTCTCGAATGGACCGATATACGCGGAGTGAATTTTATTTTCCGTTGAATATGTATAGCACTTTTTTCAACCCGGCTACAAACAGCCGCTGGCTGGTCAATCGCATCTCCCCAACCGAAATTGATACCGTCTATGGACGAGGACTTGTTAAAGGCCTGGTGCACGATGAACGGGCTTATTATTTAGGAGGTGTGGCCGGACACGCAGGCTTATTTTCCAACACTATTGACATGGCCAAATTCAGCACCATGCTTCTGAACGATGGCTTGTATGCCGGAAAACGATATTTAGAAAAAGAAACCATTCGACAATTCACCACCGATCAATCTGAACATAATAACCGTGGGCTTGGGTTTGACCGAAAAAGTCCCACCGGTTTTACTACCGCCGGTCAGCTTGCAAGTAACGACACCTTTGGCCACCTTGGCTTCACCGGCACCAGCTTGTGGATAGACCGGGAGAAGAATATGGCGGTTATCTTGTTAACCAACCGAACCTATCCGCATCGCTCATATGGAAAAACCATTAGCCAAATTAGAGCAAAAGTAGCCGATGCGGCATTTTCAGCAATAACAAATTAATTATGAGTTGGACATCACTATTAGACCGATCTTACGTCCCCTACTCAGGTGAACCAAAAGCCTGTCTGGTTGAAGGTAGTTCAGGTAAAATCTATGCCGGCGTGCGGATCGAGAATATTTCATATCCCTTAACTATACCCGCTGTTCAAGCCGCTTGTGCTATCTGCTTAAGTGAAAAAGACACGCCCGCAAAGATCTACGTGCAAAATCGCGAGTTGGAACAGCTTGCCTTCTGGACGGTTGAGTTTCATATGAAAGTAGTTGAAACGGATGAACCTCCGGTTGTGGACAGGGAAGATCTTCAGATGAACCCGTCCTCCACATTTTCAGCTATTGATGAGTTAAAATCATTGCTGAACCAAGCGGTAACTACCAATTCCGACTTTCCTGTATCGGCACTGCTTTTTACTGAGAATGGTTATTTCGAAGGGGTAAATGTGGAAGTAAGTGACTGGACCCAAGGAATTTGTGCCGAACGAGTTGCCATTGCTAAAGCGTATGCTCACGGAGATACTGAGTTCACCAAAATGGAAATACATACCCGGAAAGGAGAATTCAGTAGTCCATGCGGAGCCTGCAGACAGGTTATAGTAGAACTGCTTCCCTATCACGATGTTGTACTACACCATGCTGATGGAACGCTTTCAGAACACATTACGGTAGATTTACTTCCATTTAGTTTTAAATCATCTGCTCTGAATAAAAAGAAATAACAAATTCAATTTATGCCCATTCATTTTATCGCTGTACTGGATCATCAACACCTCGAAAATTCTGTATTCCTGACCGCATTTGCCAAGTCACTCGCTAAACTGGGCGACCGAAAGGGAATTATCGTACACGGAGACAGTCCTTATACCGATCGACTCATTCAAACCGGTATGATGCGGGAAGATGCCCGGCTGCGAGCCATCAAAGACCTGAATAAACGGCTTATAGGTTTATTTGCGGATCAGGGAATTCCAACTATCGGAGTTCATGGATTTCAAAAAGAGATGGCCACCATAAAAGAAGGCGAACTGTGGTTTAATAAAGAGAAAATTGAAGATCTTCATGATATCCCCAATCTCCTTCTTTCCAATTTGGTAGATGAAATGACGGATGCCCAAAACATGTTCCCCTTCCCAAATTTTCAGCAGCGCTTTCCCATACATTTGATGATGCCGAAATCCTGCTTTTCTCTATGAATGAAAAGGATGAGATCCTGGTGCAGGAAGAACAACAATCTTTTGGATGGGACAGCTTACCGGGCGAATTTGAAGAAGAATCACTGCCTGAAGAATTCCGGAATTTTGGTCATCTCGTCAAAATTACCACGGCTACCGATCTTGCGAACTGGCCGGACCTCAAAAAAAGTACCATAATTGAGTAGATTCTTTCAAAAAGTCACTTTTTTTACCTAAAAAGCACTTTTTAATTTGACTCAATACCCCCGATTGAATAGCTTCGAGAACATTTCTGAAAACAGAAACAAAATTAACTATAAATTTTAACGGAGCTATTAATGAGCAGAGTTGAAGAACTAAAAAACCTCGTAGAAGAAACATCAGTAGAAATGGAAAAATTCTACGAAAAAGATAACAAAGCGGCCGGTACACGTGCCCGCAAAGGCCTTCAAGAATTGAAAAAATTAGCACAGGAAATCCGCCTGGAAATTCAGGATATCAAAAACAACAGCTAATTTTTATAGCTCTTACGTTTTTAAGAAAGTCGCTTGAACGAGCGGCTTTTTTTATTTGTACTATATAATGAAGCATAACTAAAGTAACACCCTTATGTACAAAGACTTAGCTGAAGCGACCGAAGCCCTGAAAGAAAAAGGATTTGACCATACTTTTGAGTTAGGCACAGACTGCATCACCTGCAAAACATTAGATATTGAATATGATGCCAGATAATCTAACCATCAAAGAAACACACGAATTTGATCAGGGAACCGATCCGGGCTCAGAATCCACTATGTATGCCATTGAAGCCGATTCTGGAATCAAAGGCACTCTCATCATCTCTTACGGCAAGTATGTGGATCCCCAGAAAGCCACGCTAATCGATAAACTTTTGAAAGCACAATAAGCCAGACCTGATTACAAGCTACCATTTTCGTAATCACTACTTTTAGCTTTCAATAATATATATGAGCATTGAAGGCTATTCTACACAATTCTCCTGACGGCGGGTGCTGTACAGTATGGAATATTTTCCAGCCTTCAACGGTCTTTATAAGCTGGAATGAATTCACTCCACAGTGTGAAAATTCCTCACCCACATAGAACTCATAGGGAGTCCAGGCTGAGGCGAGTTCTGCATCGACTCTTGATCTCATAGCTCCCATCAGAACTTTCTCGTTGAGTCTTCCGGGTTCGGCTGCAACCGATGCTGTTCACAAAAGCTTCCAGGTTGCCGGTTCTAACGGTACCATTACTTCCCTCTTCGATTCTTAACGACTGGTTTGCATTATGGCTTCCGGCTGGAACGTTGCTGCTACTTTTCTTCTCGTCTGCCTTCCGAGCATGCCCTTCAAATAACATGTTCAATAGTAGCCTGAACTTCCTGTTTTCGGCTGAGTTTTGTGAGCCCGTATCGCTCCGGGTAATGCGATGACTAGAATAGCATGCGGCTAAGAGAATTGATTTCATGGTTCCGTTCGTTAGGGTTAAAGAATTTGAACCACATTTACGGGAATTATTCTAGATAAGTTTGTTAGAAAATGTAATGGGCTTGGAGACTAGAATAAGACTGAGAAAATAGAACGCTGATAACCCGGATCTGGTGGATCATCGACTAACATGTTGCAGGGTCAACCTGAATTCAAGATGAAAAAATTAGAAATCAGACAGGAAAGTTGAGATATGGTCATTCCCGTGCAGACGGGAATCTAAAACGTACCACAAACTCAACCTTTGAATCTCATCAACCTATTAGATTCGGGCATTCGTCGCGAAATGACTCTATATCCTGATAAATGATCATTTCTTATCTCGAACCGGTGCTCGAATAGCAAATTCTAAAACCAGTGGCCATCCCCGTTCAAGTACGATTGAAACTAAGAAACAGAACACGGATAACACGGATTGGGCGAATCATCGCGGAAATGTTTTTTGATAAGTTATTTTATTAATCAGCGACCATCTGCAGGATCAGCGTCATCCGCGTTCCATTCGGTTGTTTCTGCGAAGGTCCAGTGAAAGCCCCGCACATTATTTAAATGTGGGCGGGGCTTTCAGGAATTTAATAGATAAAGTCCTGCTTTTAGTTACAGCAACATCGCAAGTGGATTTTTCCAAGCAGGTTCTTCACAGTATTCAGGAATTCGGCTGCTTTAGCTCCGTCCACAATTCGGTGATCGGAAGACAGCGTCACTTTCATGCGCTTGCCTGGAACTACTTCTCCATTCTCCACAACGGGTACGTCACGAATAGCACCAACTGCTAAAATACATGCGTTTGGCGGGTTGATGATGGCCGTGAATTCTTCAATGCCAAACATCCCCAGATTACTGATGGTGAAGGTACTTCCTTCCATCTGCTCGGGCTGAAGTTTTCGGTCTCGTGCCAATCCGGCCAGCTCCTTGGTTTCGGAAGAGATCTGCAATAAACCTTTCTTGTCAGAGTGGCGGATAACCGGAGTCATCAGTCCTTCATCAATAGCCACAGCAACTGCAACATGTACATCACCATGCTCCTTGATAATATCATCGTACCATGAACTGTTCACAGCCTGATGACGAGTCAATGCTACAGAGCACGCCTTAACCACAATATCGTTGAAGCTGATCTTAACATCGTTAGCATCATTCATCGACTTGCGAGCTGCCATAGCCGCTTTCATGTCAATATCGATAGTTTCGTAGAAATGCGGATTGGTGAACTTGCTCTCTGAAAGGCGACGGGCAATGGTCTTTCTCATCTGAGAGACTTTAACCTCTTTGCTTTCCAGACTTTCGAAGCTCTGTGTTGAGGTCGCTGCTGCAGCAGGTGCAGTTTCTTTATATTCTTCAATATCTACTTTGACGATACGTCCGTTTGGACCGGAACCATTTACCTTGGCAAGATCAATACCTTTTTCTTCAGCCATTTTTCGAGCTAAAGGAGAAGCCAAAATTCGTCCGTGCTCACCTGTAGATGCAGCAGTTTCTTCAGTAGAAGATTTACTTTCTGACTTCGGCGAAGTCAGTGTAGCTGAACCATCACCACTTTTAGATTTCTCTTTGTTAGCAGATTCTTCTTTTTCATCGGAAGCTGATTCTTTAGCTTCTGCTTTTTCCTCAGATTTTCCGGAATCAGAAGATCCGGCACCTTCAAGAATCTCGGAAATGTCTTCACCTTCCTCACCCAACACCGCCATGAGTCCGCCCAAAGGAACTGCATCACCTGCTTCTACAAGAATTTTGAGTACGGTTCCTTCGTCAAAGGCCTCCACTTCCATCGTGGCTTTGTCGGTTTCCACTTCGGCGATGATATCACCGGCTTCTACCTTGTCTCCTTCTTCTACATTCCACGAAGCGATCACCCCTTCTTCCATGGTATCGCTAAGCTTTGGCATTTCAATCTTAATGGCCATAATCTTTTGTATTAACTGTTGAGTGAGTTGTTTGTTCGTTCAATTTGGTAAATATAATTCAATGTAACGGGTGTATAAGTGAAAAGGCAAAAGTGAAAGGTGAAAAGTGAGTTTTGGAACACTTTTCACTTTTGCGTTTTCACTTCTCCCCTAATTCCTATATGTAACCTGATTTACGGCTTCGATCACATCCTTAGCATCCGGCAACCATGCATCAAACAAATTCTTCGCGAATGGTGCATTCACATCCGGAAGAGTAACACGTTGAACGGGAGCATCCAGATAATCGAATGCCTCACGCTGTATCAGGAATCCGATCTCGGCGGCAAATCCGGCAAACGGATGAGCTTCATCCACGACTACACAACGGTTGGTTTTTTTAATTGATTCCACGATCAACGGCAGATCCAACGGCTTCACCGTTCTTGGGTCAATAATTTCCACATCTACTCCGTCTTTCTCAAGCTGAGCAGCGGCTTGTTTGGCCACATGATACATTTTTCCATGAGCTACAATAGTCACATCGCTTCCCTCACGTTTCACTTTCCCTTTTCCGATCGGGATGATATAATCTTCTTCTTCAGATACTTCACCTTTCATTCCATACATCTGCTCCGATTCCATGAAAATAACGGGATTGTCATCACGGATAGCAGATTTTAGAAGTCCTTTGGCATCGTCCGGCTCGGAAGTATAGATCACTTTCAGTCCCGGGAAGTGGGCATACATGGAATCGTAGGCTACGGAGTGTGTTGCACCCAATTGACCTGCAGAGGCATTCGGGCCACGAAATACGATCGGCATCGAAATTTGTCCACCGGTCATATAGCCTGCTTTAGAAGCGTGGTTGATGATCTGATCGGCAGCTAAAACCGCAAAATTGAAGGTCATGAATTCCACAATGGGACGAAGTCCGTTCATTGCAGCTCCCACACCAATACCGGAAAACCCAAGCTCGGAGATCGGGGTATCGATCACGCGCTTGTAGCCGTATTTGTCTAAAAGTCCTTCAGTGGCTTTGTATGCGCCATTATATTCAGCAACTTCCTCACCCATAATGAAGACTTTCTCTTCACGGGCCATTTCCTCGTCAATTGCCTCTCGTATTGCTTCTCTGAATTGTAATTCTGCCATTACTTTATGTCGTCAGTTTTAAAATTAGTTGTGGAAATAAGGTTCGTCTTCGGCAAACATGTCATCGTACAACGCAGATTCCTCCGGGAAGTCCGAATTGTCCGCAAACTCCACGGCATCCAGCACTTCCTGTTCTACCTTCTCTTCTATTTCTTCAATTTCTTTATCCTTAAGGATCTTCTCATCCTTCAGATAGGTTTTCAATCGCTCAATAGGATCGTTCTTCTGATATTCTTCGAGTTCCTCTTTAGTTCTGTATTTCTGAGGATCTGACATAGAGTGACCGCGATAGCGATAGGTTCTGATCTCTAAGAAATAAGGCTCGGATGTTTCACGTACTTCTTCTGAAATCTCTTTCATAGCTTCGTAGACGGAAAAAACATCCATTCCATTCACAACCTTACTCTTCATTCCATAGGCTTTGGCACGATCTACGATCTCAGTCACCGTATGTCTGCGAGCCGCTGTACCCATAGAGTAACCGTTGTTTTCTACCGCAAAAATAGCCGGCAGTCCCCAAAGATTGGCAATGTTAAAAGTCTCGTGCAAAGCACCCTGATCTACAGCTCCATCACCAAAGAATGTGGCTGAAATTCGACCATTTTGGTTGTATTTGTTCGCAAATGCGAGTCCACCACCAATCGGAATATGGCCACCTACAATACCGTAGCCGCCCCAGAAATGATTTTCAGTTTTGGCAAAGTGCATGGATCCGCCCTTTCCTTTGGAACATCCCGTTTTCTTGCCAAACAATTCGGCCATACCTTCATCTGGAGTGATGCCTCGGCACAATCCCCAACCATGATCACGATAGGCTGTTATTATATCATCATCATCGTTCAGTGCAAATACGGTTCCGGTCGAAACAGCTTCCTGACCAATATAAAGATGCAGAAATCCACCAAACTTCCCTTTCTGATACTGCTGCATGGCACGTTCTTCAAACCGTCGCTGAAGATACATCTGCTCATACATGGCTTTGAGATCATCTTCACTCAAGCCTAAGGATTTATGTTTTTTCTTAGTGGGTTTCGGAAGATCAACGCCTTTTTGTACGGCACCATCTTTTTCATCTCCTATTCCCCGGGGAGCAAAATTTACTTCGTCTGTTTTCTTTTTAGCCATATTATATTTTTGAGATCATTCTTTGCATCAAAGGCTGCAAATATATTCATTTTTTATGAAGATTTTGTGATTTGATTGCGTTTCGTTATAATTACAGCTATCCGAATTGGAACGACCGGATGACCGCTGATCATTGCGGATGAGTCACTGATTAATAAATTATAACACATCAAAATCCTTTCCGCGATTATCCGCCCAATCCGTGTTATCCGTGTTCTATTCCATAGTTACCATCGAATTGGAACGCGGATGACGCTGATCCTGCAGATGGTCGCTGGTTTAGATTTTTCTGTTGTTTGAAAAAACTTTTCTTTTGAATTCTGGTTTTCTGCCGAAATTGAATAAAAGACCAACTTCAATTTCTGTTGCTTTTAGATAATTGATCAACTGATATTCATGGTCCTTTTCGACCTTTCGAGCGGTTTTAAGTTCAAGAATTACTTTGTCATCAACTAAAATATCTGCAAAGAACTCACCTACATTTTGATCTCTGTATGAAACAGAAACAGGAAATTGCCGAACTGCTTTCAAGCCGGCTCTTTTGAGCTCAATCAGCATCGCTTTCTCATAAACACTCTCAAGAAAACCATAACCTAATCGGTTATAAACAGCATAAAAGCATTCTATAATCCTCTCAGTCAATTCCTCATGTTTCATAACCAAACCATAATATCCGCGATTATCCGCCCAAACCGTGTTATCAGTGTTCTATTTCATGGTTACAACCGAATAGAACGCAGATGACGCCGATCTTGCGGATGGTCACTGATTAATTATTAATAACCTATGATAAAACCTTTCCGCGATGATCCGCCCAATCCGTGTCATCCGTGTTCTATTTCATAGTCCGATTAGGAAATAGATTCCTTGATCAATTCATTCACTTTCTCTAATGCTTCAGCCAGTTTTTCAGGTTGACGTCCACCGGCAGTCGCCAGGTTAGGCTGACCGCCACCTCCGCCACCAACAAGCCTTCCAAGCTGACCGACCAATGCACCGGCCTTCAATCCTTTTTCTTTGATGAGGTCTTCCGTCAAAGCAACCATCAGGTACACTTTGCCTTCTTCCTCATCTTTGGAGCCGAGTACGATTGCGGTATTTTTCTTGGTTTTTTGAATGCCATCATAGCCCAGTTGCTTCAGCGCGTCCATATCGGCGCCGGGGACCTCCCCTTTCACCAAGTTAATGCCTGAATCAAGTGAGCCGGCACTCTGGATCAGTTCATCCAGCTTGGCACCGGTATTTTGCATCTGCACTTTTTCGAGTTCCTTTTCGAGAGCTTTCTTTTCCTCGATCAGTTTCAGTACATCTGCAGCCAGATCCTGGGTTTGACCTATGGCTCCTTTCACTTGCTGTAATAATCGTTTTTCATCGCGGAGAAGCTTATCAACCTGAGTACCGCAAACGGCTTCGATGCGGCGGATCCCGGCTGCCACGGAGGTTTCATTGGTGAACCGGAAATAGCCGATCTCACCGGTAGCTCCTACGTGAGTTCCACCACAAAGCTCTACCGAATAATCATCATCAAAGGTGATCACACGAACGGTTTCGCCGTATTTCTCACCAAACAGCATCATTGCTCCGCGCTCTTTAGCTTCGTCTATCGGCACGTTACGTTCTTCTTGCAGCGGAATGTTTTCCTGAACCTTCTCATTCACCAGCTGCTCTACTTCCTCCAGTTGTTCATCGGTCATGGCTTCAAAGTGAGAGAAATCGAAGCGCAAGTGATGTTCATCCACCAGCGAACCTTTTTGTCCCACATGATCACCCAAAATTCCCCGCAATGCGGCATGAACCAAATGCGTAGCAGAGTGATGTTTCTGAATTTCTATACGTCGGTCAAAATCAATGCTAGCTGTCCATGTTCCGGAAAGATCTTCAGGAAGTTTATCTACATAATGAATGAACTGTCCGTTATTCTTTCTGCACATCCAATACTTTGATGTATTCATCACCATTGGTAATGAGCACCGGTATCAGCTACCTGTCCACCGCTTTCCGCATAAAATGGAGTTTTATTCAAGATGAACAGCATATCTTATCACCTTCTCTTCTGAGTAGCCAAAATTTCTACTTCAGTTTCAGCATCATCATAACCAACAAATTCGTGAATCCTAATCTCAGAAGATCTTTCGGGTGTAACTGCATACCAAATATTAGTTTCACTCTGATCCACCGAAAACTTTCCGGCAGCACGGGCGCGTTCTTTCTGCGCTTTCATGTGTTTGTTGAATTCTTCTACATCTACCTCCACTCCACGCTCGCGTGCCATGAGTTCGGTAAGATCGATCGGGAAGCCATAGGTATCGTGAAGTTTGAAAGCATCCTCACCGGATAACTTTTTCTTCCCTTCCACCATCTCGTTGAACAGCTCGATTCCCTGCCCAAGTGTTTTCAGGAAGCTCTTTTCCTCAGAGCGGATCACATTAACAATATATTTTTTCTGCGCTTTGATCTCCGGAAATACATCCTTGAACTGATCAGCCAGCACATCCACAAGCTTGTAGAAGAATGGCTCTTTGAAATCCAGCACATCCCAGCCATATCGAATAGCACGACGCAATATTCGCCGGATAACATACCCGCGGCCATCATTTCCGGGAGAAGCTCCATCTGCAATGGAGAAGGTCACTGCGCGAATATGATCGGCAATCACCCGCATGGCGATGTCTTTTTCTTCATCCTCGCCATATTTCAGTCCGGCCAGGTCAGCAATTTCATTCAATAAAGGAGTGAAGACATCGGTATCGTAATTAGAGGTCTTTTCCTGTAGCACGGCACACACACGCTCAAAACCCATTCCGGTATCCACGTGCTGAGCAGGTAGTTTTTCCAGGGAGGCATCCGGTTTTCGGTTAAATTGAATGAATACCAGGTTCCAGATCTCCATCACTCGGGGATCGTCCATATTCACCAACTCGGCACCGGGTTTCTTTTTACGTTCTTCATCAGAGCGCAGATCGATGTGTACTTCCGAACAAGGTCCACACGGACCGGTTTCGCCCATTTCCCAGAAATTATCTTTCTTACCGCACTTCAGGATATGATCGTGATCAATCGAAGTCTCACTTTTCCAAAGCTCAATAGCTTCATCATCCACAGGCAAACCATCGGCTTCATCCCCTTCAAATACGGTAGCATAGAGTCGGTCAGGGTCAAGGCCCCATTTCTCCACCAATAATTCCCACGCCCATCCAATGGCTTCCTTTTTGAAATAGTCACCAAATGACCAATTCCCCAGCATCTCGAACAACGTGTGGTGGTAGGTATCATGACCCACTTCTTCCAGATCATTGTGCTTACCGCTTACACGAATACACTTTTGAGTATCGGCCGCACGCTTCCATAGCTTACCCTCATGTTTGAGAGCCTCTTCTTCCCCAAGAAAAATGGATTTGAACTGATTCATCCCCGCATTGGTGAAAAGCAGGGTCGGATCATTTTTGGGAACTACGGGAGCACTGTCAACAATGGCGTGATCTTTTTCAGCAAAGAAATCAAAAAATTCCTGACGGATCTGGGCGGAAGTCTTATGCGACATTAATTTTGATGTGTGAGTGTTGAATTTTAAAGAGCCTTAAAGATAGGAAAAATATAGTTTGAACTCATGCGGGAATTAACCGCGGAGGACGCCGAGTTACACGGAGTTTTTTGGAAATCGGTCTGACGGCTTGGAGTCCGTCTGACCGAAGGGTAATGGCAACCATCTCAACCCCACAGAACCAAAAGCTCGCGGAGTACGATATCTGTTTCTCTGGGCACTAACAAATGGAACGCGAATGACGCTGATATTGCGGATGGTCACTGATTTAGAATTATTTGTCCATCACAAAACTATTTTACCTCGTTCCCAACGTCCTCGTTGGGAACGCCTGCTCGGACCTCCCGGTCCGTATGTAGCCGAGGCAACCAACCCTGCCCAATTTTTGAAGAACTATTCAAGCCTTCCAACCCCTTGGACAAAAATAATTCTACACATGATAACCCCGGGTTGCGTCCTACAAACACTAATCCCAAATTCTACATTACAACGGGCTTACCCGGGGCTACAGATATGTGACTCCTACGGAGTCGGTAAGCCTAATAGATCCGTGGAGTCCTATAATCCAAATAATCCGCGATTCTGATAATTAGATTCCCACCTCTGCGCGGAATGACCATTAAACACTTCTTCCTTAGATATTGAATGTTCCTTGTTCGATGTTCAAATAATTTTTCCTCCCTCTTGTATCACTCAAAATTCTAAAGTACTTTGAAATAAAAAGTACTTTGCATGAAAGAAGAACAAGATTACATTCAGGATATCGCAGAGATACGTTCCATGATGGAGCGGTCTTCTAAATTTTTATCGCTTTCCGGATGGGCTGGAATATTGGCCGGAATCTACGCCTTGGGCGGTGCATGGATCGCTTACAGTGTTCTAGAATTTCACCCCGATGAACTTTTTTACTACCTATCCTGATCTGAGCAATATCATTACTTAACGGCAACCGGATGTTCTCATTCTCGCACTGATCAGCGCCCTTCTGGATTCCCGAAGAAAGGCTCGAAAACAGTGATGAAAAAGTCTGGAATGACACCTCTCGCAGATTGCTTAACAAGCATGTCTATTCCCCTATTTGCCGGTGGATTTCTGATCGTTATACTGATCTCCAAAGGCTTGCTTGGATTGATCGCTCCCCTCACCTTGGTATTCTATGGACTCGCATTATTCAACGCCGGCTTTTATACCATTCAAGAGGTTCGCATCATGGGCTTTGCACAGATGATACTTGGATTACTAAACATGGCCTATATCAGCTATGGACTTCTTTTTTGGGCGATCGGATTTGGTGTTGTTCATATCCTGTACGGACTATATATGCACTTTCAGGTATGAGCGGTGATCAACAGTGAACGTATCATTCGACGATCTACATAAAGCATTTGAAAACAGGGTCAGGCTGGGAATCATGTCGGCACTGGCTGTTAATGATTCTCTGGATTTTACCTCTCTCAGGGATTTCCTGGATGTGACCGATGGCAATTTGGCCACACACATCAAGAAACTGGAAAACGAAGGATTTATAGAGATAGAAAAAGCTTTTATCGACAATAAACCCAACACCAGTTATTCTATAACGCTAAAAGGTGAAAAAGCATTTAAAGAACATCTCAAAGTCCTGGAACAGATCATTAAATCACAGAAATAGCTATGAAAACAGATCACTCTAAAAAACATAAAAATGCACAAGCTGCTTTCATTCCTGACCATCTTCATCGGTCATCTCTTTGATGACCTTCATAATCGTAGTTGAAGATGAACCGGGCGCCCTTTCCAGGCTTTATTCTGTAATATTGGGCGGAACCGGTTGGCACTGTTTCGCCCGATCAAAAATTAGTTTTCAGAAGAGCTAAAAAATTTACTTGATTTCTTTGTACTTAAAAGTACTTTTATATGACCTTATAAACTATACTACCATGAATACAGATAAAACATTGCTTAGATCCGTATCATACCTTGCACTTACTACCGTAATACTATTACTGATCCCTTTGATTGCTATGCTGTTTTCGGAAGATGTTGTATGGACTATTTCCGATTTCATCTTTGCCGGCGCACTCATATTTGGCACGGGCCTCACCTACATTCTGGTTACCAGGCAGTCAACAAATATTACCTACTGTGTTGCCGTTGGATTTGCTCTTTTCTCCGGCTTGTTTCTGATATGGAGTTATCTTGCAGTCAGGAATCATTGGTTAGCGAAAGAAAACAATGAATTCAATGCATTATACTTTCTTGTTATTGCTGTTGGCGTGATCGGAGCTTTCGTGTCCCGATTTAGATCCATCGGACTGGGATACACCATGTTTGTCATGGCAGCAACACAGTCAATTATCGCTATTACTGCTCTAATAACGGGAATGGCAGATCTGCCTCACAGTTCCGTTTATGAGATAGTTGCAGTGAACGGATTCTTTATTACGCTTTTTTTGGTAGCAGCAATGTTGTTTCAATATTCAAGACAGGACTTCTCCGGGAAACCAAGTACCACCTCTCAAAACGAGTAAATACATAGAGGAACGAATTCATTTTCGCAGGGTTTAGTTCTGCACATATAAATCATACTTTTCAGATATAACAATGAAGTTTATTATCGGAATTTTATTTTTCATTCTCTCTATGAACACTCAGCTAATATTCGATTTTGATAAGAACTCAGATCTTAAAGACTGGAGTATCGTTGATGACGTGGTAATGGGTGGCCGGTCTAATGGCACAATGGGTTTAAGTCCTGAGGGACACGGTCTCTTTTTGGGAGACATCGCTTGAAAATAATGGTGGCTTCTCCTCAGTTCGCTATGAATTTCCCCTCTATCTCTGTAAAAACGGATCAAATGATCAGGATCCGGATCAAAGGGGATGGAAAACGATATCAGTTCAGAGTCAAACACAAGGTAAACCGATTACGCTTCCTACATCACCTATTTCGAAACTACGGGGGAATGGCAGGATCTGGAATTCCGAGTTGGAGATCTCTACCCAACCTTTCGGGGAAGAAAACTGGATCGACCTGATTTTGATCATGATTCCATTGAGGAAATTCGTTTTTTGATCGGAAATAAAAGGCCCGAGTCATTCAAACTTCTCATCGACAAAATTGAGTTAGTTGAAGAATGAATAAAGCAGACATTCTCATCATTGGCGGCGGACTAACCGGATTAACACTGGCATATTTGCTAAAGGAAACTGACCTGAAAGTAGCCTTGGTAGAGGCACGTAATCGCCTCGGAGGACGAATTTTAACCGTTGGTGGAAAGGATCAGGCAACAGTTGAAATGGGGGCAACCTGGCTGGGTCCGGCTCACACCAAACTCCAGTCTCTTCTGGATGAACTTGGGCTGAAAACGTTTCGGCAAAGGCTGGGTAGTAAAGCCATTTATGAGCCGACATCCATGAGTCCACATCAACTCGTTACCCTGCCTGATGGAGCAGCAACCTAGTTACCGCATTGAAGGCGGAACCTCCGTTTTGATAAGAACATTGGCCGGGCATTTACAAAATGAGGATCTATTTCTGGATGAGCCCGTGAGTAAGATCACTGCCAATAATAGCAAACTGATCATTGAAGGCATTAATAATAAATTTGAAGCGGGTAAAGTCATCTCCACTCTTCCTCCAAGACTTTTGGCTTCAAGAATTCAGATAGAGCCTGATCTTCCCAAAAGCGTAAAAGATCTGTTATCCGTTACACACACTTGGATGGGGGAATCCATGAAATTTGGATTGACCTTTGATGATCCGTTCTGGCTGGAAGAAAACTCAAGCGGTACGGTGTTCAGCAATGTGGGACTTGTCACTGAAATGTATGACCACTCTATGAGAGATGGCAGTCAACATGCCGTCAAAGGTTTTCTAAACAGTACTTATTTCTCAGTTTCAAAAGAAGAGCGACTGAAAATGGTACTAAAACAGCTCAGAAAATATCTATGGGAATGCGATCGATAATTATGTAGAATATCACGAACTGCTTTGGGCCAGTGAGCCATTCAGCCTATATCCCGTATAACGAGCATGTCCTACCGCATCAAAATAACGGTCACAGATTCTTTCAAAAAGTCATATCTCAATAACAGGTTCATCATTGCCGGAGCAGAAACATCCGAGGTCTCTCCCGGTTATATGGAGGGAGCCATTCACAGTGCCTTTAATGTATATGATCAGATCAAAAAGATAAAAGAGTGACACCGCCTTAAAAATAAAGACGGGATAAACTCAACATCTTTGATGATTTACTTTTAGATTTTATCAAATTTAAAATCTATCTGACTATGAAAACCATCTTCAATTATTTCTTTCGTGGCATACTTTTCATCTTTCCTGTAGCAATAACTGCGTACATCGCCTACTCTACTATAATATGGACAAACGCGCTTTTTAACGACCTGCTATTCAGTTGGTTCAAATATGAAATTCCAGGTTTGGGGATCATCACAGGATTCACACTTACTACAATTTTTGGATACGTGATGTCAAGAACCTTTGCCAGACCTATCGTTTTCCTGTTTGAAAAACTAATGACCAAAACCCCATTCATCAACATTGTATATAATTCTCTTAAAGATCTTACGGAAGCGTTTGTGGGTGAGCGAAAGAAATTTACCAAACCGGTGGTTGTCGAATTCAGTGAGCCGTTTGGAATGAAACGGTTTGGCTTTATTACGGAAGATTCCCTTTCACATTTCGGGTTGGAAAATGAGGTGGCGGTGTATTGCCCACATTCCTACAATGTCTCGGGCAACCTTTACATTGTACCAAGAGATAAAGTCACTCCAATCAAGACCGATCCAACCAACTTCATGCGTTTTGTGGTCTCAGGCGGAGTAACGAAAACTCACGCTAATGTTTAGTAGACTTCCTCGAAGCAACGTGCGCCGGGTTTTACCTTTCGGCGCATTTCTTCCAGTCCCACTCATTGGGATCCATATCCACATAATCTCCTTTAAGAAGCAGATATTCAGAAAAACCCTTTTTAGCCAATCCCTTGTATATACCCGATTCCATTCCTTTAATTCCACAGATATAAACCAGCGTGTTTTCCTGACTGAAGATCGGATCCATGATTTCTGCTTCATCCTCTATGGCTGTTTGAACGTAATACTTGGACCCATCCGGTCGGCGATCCTCTCTTGAGATCTTGGCAATGTAGTGGAAGTTGTCATATTTTTTCTCCATTTCCATGAAGTAATCAGAATAGATTAGGTCGGTTCGATATCCAGCCCCAAACACTAAAGCAATATCACCTTTATAACCGGACTCCAGCATTTCCATGATCATCCCCCTGAAAGGAGCAATTCCGGTACCGGTAGCAAAAAATACATAGTTGAAATCTAGCGGATTTTCGGGCAATAAAAACCGCTTCCCGCTCGGCCCGGTCGCATCTACCTTATCACCGGGTTTAAGGTCAGCCAGGTAATTTGAACAGATCCCTAAATATAGCTTACCATCTATTTCTTCAATAGTCCTTTTAACAGTAGTAGACATCAGGTTTGGTTTGCCGTTCTCACCGGCAGTTGGTGATGAAACCGAATACAAGCGCAGTTTATGAGGCTTACCTCTTTCATCTTTACCCGGAGGTAAAATACCGATCGATTGCCCGATCCTGACCCTTCCTTCAAGATCGGTTCCGGATACATCAAAAGTCACGTGACGGACAAAGTTGGGGCTGTTTTCCTTGGTACAAATGTAATTTTCAACAACTGTGATCTCAGTAGGATTTTTTTTAGAATAGATATTCAGTTCTACTTCGGGTAAAGTAATTTCCGCCATATTTTGTATCGGTGATTAGGTTCAAAAAAAAGCCCGCATCTTTTCAGATACGGGCTCGAAAATAGGAGTTTCTGATCTAGAAATAAAATGTAAGTCCGGCCGAGATCACATTACCGCTAAACTCTTTATCTGCGATGTCATCACTTCCCTCAAGAAACAGATATCGATAATCAATGTTGAAAGCGGCTGATTCCGAAACAGCAACATCCGCCCCAAATCCAAGGTGGTATCCGAATTTTACTTCCGCGTCATCGCCAGGATTAATGAACCCACCATTATAATCATAAAAAGTGTAGTACGCTCCCAATCCCGCCAAGCCATAGGGTGCAAAATTTCTAGCTAATGGGGCGAATACCATCAAAGACCCTGTGATAGGAATTTGTTTAACCCTTAATTCACCGCCGGTTGTGGTGTAGGTTTGTTCACCGCGGTATTCTATTGAGAATTCACCACCCAGATATTTACCTTTTGAACGAGATTGAAGTCCGATAAACATGGTTCCATCATCCGCATCTGGGGCTTTATAATATCCAAGCTTTGGGCCAAAGCCGGTTCCATTTTCGATCAAATACTCTTGTGCAAAAGCCTGTGAAAAAAGACTTATAACAGCCATTAAAGAAACAATAGTAACTATTTTTTTCATCGTAATTGGGATCAATTCGTGTTCACTATTTATAGTAAATTCAGTCAAAAATGTTCCCAATCATAATCTTACTGATTACTTATCCGATTTCTGATCAGTTCATCTACGGATAGTCTAGCACCACTCTCTTCCATCAATCGCTCTGCCCTCTGATGTGTTACGCCAAGGCCTCTCATTCTTATGAGATTTTCTTTGGTAAGTTCTTCCATGGTATAACCAAGATCCAGCATGTTACTGGTGAAAAAAGCAGTGACATTAGCATTTCTGAGATCAATGAGATCCTGAATACTTAGTTCGTAACCCAATTCTTTCATCATTCTGGCGAAAGTGCCGCTAACGTCAGCATTTTGTAGAGCTACCAGTTCATCGAGTGTAACATCAGTATAGCCGATATCTCTGATCTGTGAGGTGTAAGTAGCGGTAACCCCTTCCTCACGCAGTGCAATGAGCTGCTCGTGAGACATGGCACCATAACCCATTTCCTCCATCCGTGTTCCCATTCGGTTCAACAGATCTTCATCCGGCTGATTGAGTTCCTGCACAAATGATTCAATAGGGTTGATGTCAAAAGTTGGAAAATTGATCTTTGAGCCGGTATAAAAAACCAGTGTAGCTAGAAATGCAAACAACAAAATATAGTTGGCCACTTTTGAGCCAGATGTGTTTTCTGAAACGGGCGAACCACTCCCAAATTCGATGCTTGATTCTTCCTCAAGGTCTTCAAGGTCGTTCCTTAGGTTTTTAAACTTTGTACTCATAACATTCCTTTTTTCATGTGAGAACGTACGATTAAAGTTTAAAAAAGATACATTAGAAATTTATTTTATCATATCCAGAGAACGGGTCAACTCACCTATGGTAAATGGTTTTGAGATGAGATCAACGCAATCAGTAGCCTTAGCTCTGTCGTAGTTCACCTTGTCAGAATTTCCGGTTAGATAGATAACTGCAGTTTCGATCTTATCTTTGATCTTTATTACTGCTTCTATGCCATCGATATCTCCCTTCAACCTGATATCCATAAGGATAATGTCCGGTTTGTGTTCTTCAGCAAGTTTGATCGCATCTTCACCTGAAGCCGCTTTACCAACTAGTTCATGACCTAATTTTTTGATCATATTCTCGACAACAAGTGAAATTATCATATCATCTTCAACGATAAGAATCTTTTTGATTGGTTCTGCCAATGTATTTCCTTAAAAGCTTGTGATTAATCTTGTTTACCCTAACACTAAAGAGAAAGAAGCCGGTCAAATGTTACACTTTTATTTTTCTGACCCGAAAAAAAATTTTCTTCTTCTGAAAATCTTGTCACGAGATCTACTATAATTCCCTCTTCTATATCTACATATGCGATCCAGCCGGGAAATGTTTCATCTAATCTATAACTGATCGGAATGGCCCAGCAGGTTCTTATTTCCAGCTCTTCGCCATTATTTCTTTCGATCGGATAGTGTACTTTAGTGGGTATTTCTTGAAGGTCCTGAGGCTGCACAATATACGTTGTATCAATTCCAGTAAATGGCAAAAGATCTATTTCCATCCCTGCCATTTCTTCCTGAACATCCACATATCCGAAATTAACAAAATCAGGTATTTTAAAATTCGAATACCAGTTGCCCCATATCCGGTTCACACCCAGAGCATCTAAAAACACGGTTATTTCAGTTCCAAGAACTTCTGCTAAGTCAATGTATTGATTTTCAAAGGTCAGGCTCCATTCAATATTTGCACTGTATTCATCAGGGCGACCACAATTTATGCATCCGGGCTGAGGAGACATAGATTTCAGCCTGAGTCGATTGGTATCTTGTATACCCGTAAATTCCCGGTTTTTATATAATACTCGTTTGGCGGCACTGAGTAATGTATCAGTGTTCGTCATTTCAATACGTACAACATTCCGATTCACTCGCTCACATGGATTTTGTCCATTTACGAACAGTATCTCACTAAACCCTGTGAACCCATATTCATTCAGAGTGGAGCATAAACGCCCATTGTTGAGCTCATGATATTCCTCATTCAACGATTGAAGCTCACCAAGTTCGATCTTAGAGTAAACAGTAGGGTACTCGAGTGCATCATCGCTGATGGTAAGCATATCACAGGCAGAAATAGAAAGAAGTCCTACTGCCGCTATTAAGAATAAAATGAGTTTCTGCACGCCTTTATTACCTGTTTGATGATATACTAAAGTACCAAAATAAGGACGGTCTTACAACTACCGCGGACATCATTTCGGCAGGTGATTAATTCTAAAAGCTCCTATATTTTATCATGATCAATAAAAAGAAAGTTTGTGTATTGGGAGCCGGCATCAGCGGTTTAAGCACGGCCTCACTCCTAACTGAACTTGGATATCAGGTTCACATCATCACCAAAGACGATCCCAGAACAGTTGCTTTAAATCCTGAATTCTCAAGTCTGTTTCCTGCGGCCTCCATCATTCCCCATGCTGTTCATTCAGACGAACTCATTGAGATCTTTAGAATTAGTAAGAATCACTTTGAATCACTTTATATAGAGCAATTCCCAGGTGTCACTACAACAAAACATTATGAGCTTTTTGCACATCCAAAAGAGGTTCCTGACTATACTAGAGCAATGGATCATTTCCAGGTCCTTAACGAATTCAAAATGAGTTTATCCGGAGCATCCGGATCATACTGTAAAAAGCGGTTGGAAGATTCAAAGCCTACTTCGCAGACTGGTCACTATATTTTCCTGCCATGATCCAGAATGTGATTAAAAATATATCAGGTTTTGAGATCAGGGAATTAAAGACTGAAGACCTACCTGACCTCCCTTTCGATATCATCATTAACTGTACGGAGATCGGAAGTGTAAAATTGTTTGGGGATACTTCAGGTCAGGTCATTCACCGGGGTCACCTGATCAATATTAAAGGCGTACCTTCAGTCAAAGATGCTAAAGGTAACCTGGTTTCTTACAATTATTCTCCCGGGAAACAGGTTTACCGTAGCGAATCTGATAATGAGCAGGATGTATATTGCTACTCCCGACAGGATGGACTCGTTTTGGGAGGAAGCCGTCAAAAAGGATACATCGATGATCATGGAAAATGGAAGGGTGAAGAGAATATGAGCCCGGTTACAGAAATTGAGAAACTGAAATTACCATCACAGATCGTAACTCTTCACAAAGAGATCCTCAGGCATTCATTTGATTGCGAACTCCCTCCTATTTCGGAAATGCGTTCCAAACTAGGTTATCGTTTTACCCGTGCTACTGAAAATGGATTAAGGATGGAATCAGAAGAGATTGGCGATAAATTGGTGATTCATAATTACGGTCACGGAGGTGCCGGGGTTACACTAAGCTGGGGATGTGCTCAGAAAGTGATCGACCTCTTGCAGTTGGTTACTAAATAAAATCCATCTTTCTTTTATAGTTCAGCCAGTGGCCGCGGATCAAAAGTAAACTGCCGACCAATGTAACCCCCGCCTCACCATAGTCTCCCAGTGTGTCATTGAAAAGCCAGGCCAGAAATATGATCCCCAATCCAACAAACAAGTAACCGGATATTGATTTAAGGTCTTTTCGGTTTTTCACTGAAAGGATCACAGCTGGTGCTATAGCCAGAAAAAACACTAAGTGAGTGTATTCATGAAAGTCGTCAAGCGCCGGCCAAAGTGGGATCAGCGATACAAAAACCGGAACAAGCAGGCAGTGTATGGCACATAACCCGGAAAGTCCTATACCCAGGCGATCCCAGAAACCCTTACTATCATTTTGTTGGATGTTACTCATCAGATTTGAGCAGTAGGATTATCAAATTTTTAACAGGCCCCAAAGGTAAAAAAATTTAATAACAGCTATGAGATTTTAATCATCTAAAAAATCGATAGAGTCATTATGTATATTGGGCAAATTTTTAAAACAAAGATCACATGAAACATCTACAGATCATTACCTTTTTCATTGCAATCTCAATGCTTTCTGCCTGTTCAGGTTCTCAATCAACTAAAACCCTGTTCACAGGTTCAAATATAATCGATATTGAAACAGGTGAAATTTCTGAAGGTCAATCTATACTGATCGAAGACGGGGTTATAAGTAGTATTTTTCCGGATGGAAGCCAAAATTTATCCGGTGCTGAATCTATCTCCATGGATGGCAAATATGTGATTCCCGGTTTGTGGGACATGCATATCCACCTTCGGGGCGGAGATGATCTTATCAACTCAAACAGAGAACTTTTGCCATTGTTCATTGCCAATGGAGTAACTACAGTAAGAGATGCCGGTGGTGACCTGACCTCTTCTATCTATGACTGGAGGATCGAGATAGAATCCAACATGCTGACAGGACCATTTATCTACACAAGCGGACCAAAGATCGATGGTACTGACCCAACCTGGGAAGGATCAATTGAGGTTACTAATGCGGAGGAGATATCATCTGCTCTCGATTCACTTCAGGATCTTGGGGTTGATTACATAAAGATCTACGAAAGCAAATTATCCGGTGAAAACTACCTTGAGATCGTTCGGCAAACAGAAGAACGCGGACTGATTGTAACCGGTCACATGCCAATGGACATACTCATTGAAGATGCCATCGAAGCCGGACTGGACGGAATCGAGCACTTATACTATGTAATGAAGGGAACCTCCTTGCGAGAGGCAGAGATCACTGAAATGGTACGAAACGGAGAAATTGGCTTTTGGCAGGCTGTGGCAGAATTGAAAAGACAGCTATGACGAAGACTTAGCCCGAGATTTTTCAAACCCTGGCTGATAATGAAGTGTATGTCGTCCCTACCTTGCATATTGACGACATCCTGAGTTTTCTGCATGAGGAAGACCATACTGAAGAAGAATATCTCAATTACATCCCTGATGACCTTGAAACCACCTATCAGAGAAGACTCCGGTCAGCTCAGAACAGAAGCGAATCAGCAATTAAGTTCGAGGAAGAGCTGAATGATCTATTCAAGAAGATGACAAATGATATGCAGGAAGCCGGAGTAAAAATACTTGCCGGTTCTGATGCAGGGGCCTATAACTCATTTGTATATCCTGGCATCTCACTCCATAAAGAACTGGAACAAATGGTGAGCTCAGGTCTGACCCCGCTTGAGGCCTTACAAACATCTATTTTGAATGGAGCTGATTTCTTCAACGATTATAATGAAGTCGGATCGATCACTGCAGGTAAACAGGCTGATCTATTATTCCTGAATGCTAATCCTCTTGAGGATATCACCAATACACAAGAAATTTATTCCGTTGTGTCTGACGGAAAGGTCTTCAACAGTGAAGCTCTGCAAAATCTATTCACAGATAGTGATATTTAGATCAGGATCAATACTTTTTGGGGCTCAGAAATCTATTGACTGAGTCCCTTCTTTTCTTTCGATGCTTTGTATTCCTACCCGTTACTCGTTTGCGCCACATTTTAAAGCTTGAGCGCTTCATTTCAGATCGCATCAGTTCTATGGTCTCATCTTCGTTCAGCCCAAACTGAAACTCAATGGCGTCGAACGGAGTACGATCTTCCCATGCCATTTCAACGATCCTGCTTTTATCTGCTTTTGATAAGTTATCTGCTTTACTCATATTGAATTTTTTCTATCACTACGTTTTTTACCAGGATTTCAATCCATAAAAAAACTCCTGCCGATATTGACAGGAGCTTTTTAAATTTATTATAAGATCTATATAGCGATCATTTTCGATTACCAAATATTCTCAACATAAATATGAACATGTTTATGAAGTCTAGGTACAAGGCAAGAGCACCCATGACAGCACCTTTACTACCCTCTTCTGATTCTACATCCATTTCAAGACTCATGCGTTTTATCTTTTGTGTGTCATATGCGGTGAGTCCTACAAATACCAATACACCGATGTACGTCACCGCCCAATACAGCATCTCACTATTCAAGAAAATGTTTACGACGCTGGCAATTATGATCCCAATTAATCCCATGAAAAGAATATTTCCCAGCTCGATAGGTCCGTTTTGGTAAAATATCCATAGGCACTCATTACACCAAAAGTCCCGGCTGTGATGAAAAAGGTAGACGCAATTGATGCAGCCGTATCAGATCAGAAACAGGATCGATAAAGTGAGTCCGTTCAGTGCTGAATACAGTAGAAATAAGGTAATGGCCCGAGTTGCATTCATGCTATCAATTGCACTCGAAAGCCAGACAACCAGCCCAAGTTCAGCTATTATAATTCCAAAGAACAGGATCTGATTACTCGCAATAGTGTTTACCAATGATTCTGAGCTTGCCACTCTGAGAGCTACAAATCCGGTTATAGCCAGGGCAAGAGCCATCCATCCATACACTTTGTTTATAAAGGTGGCTTGAATCGATTTTACCTGTTCTGCTGTTAATTGCTGTGTATTCATTATTTCTTAATGATAAAAAATTAGTTTAAAATTGAGGGTGTTTGAGTAAATTACTAAACCACGACAAATTGCAAATATTGCATGGATAAAGTACTAAAATTCATCGGCGTTTGTATACTTTGTATTCTCTTAGTTACAGGTTTGGTATATTTATTTGAATGGGTCTTTTAACCAAAATTAAGATGAGGATTATATGAAAAAGAACATGGGTTCTACAGATAGAATTATTCGGTTTATACTCGCTGCAATTTTCGTGATACTCTACTTTACAGGAACCGTAACCGGAACTGTTGGAATTGTATTGCTGGTATTGGCGGGTGTATTTGTACTCACCAGCCTAATCAACTTTTGTCCACTTTATGCTCCTTTCGGATTGAGCACTTGCCAAACAGATGCTTAATCAGGCATACCAATAACAAGATTAAAAAAGGGCATACGATTAATATGCCCTTTTTCTTTTTACCTAATTACACCTTTCAGCTTCCAAACCAATAACTGAGCTTGATCAGAAATACGTTGGTTGGTTTGGCATTCATAAGATCATTTAGCTGATCACCCAGATCAAAAGCTCCAATACTTGAGTAATCCTCCCGCTGTTGCTGCCACACAAAATACAGGGTTGAACCGGGTGCATATTCCCATCTAAACACGGCGTTGCCCTGAAGGGATCGAAAATTAAAATCCGGATCTGCAATAGTGAAAGAAGAAGAACTTCCATTGCCATCGGGATCGATCGTATAAGATCCGTTCTGATCTGCTATGGTACCGATATCTTCACCATATACATTATAATTATACGTATAAGGCTCTGCCACTTCTTTGAATCTTGAGAAATCTCCCGTTGACACAAATGGTCTGAAATAGGTTTGAAGGCTCATCGTTGGACTGAAGGTCCAGTTCAGTCGTAGATTCGCACTTAAAGTGTGCTGTACGATATCTGAGAAAACATACCGATTTTCATATGTGTGAGTAGCATTCACATCACTTACCGAGGTAATATACTGATCGACATCCACCTGATGTCTGTATTCCGGGCCAAAACTTAACTGTATGAAAGTTGTTGGGCGATAGTTCACTCCTAACCAGATCGCGTTATCGTATTCCCCGGCTACTTCGCGACGAAGATTTCCGCCAAGGTTAAAGCTGATAACTTTACTCCGATCAGTGTTCATATTTGCGATCAAATTCCAGTCTTTGGGACGCTCCAAAACCGGACCACCGCGACTGATGCGATCGTAATATTGCTTGAAATTATAACCAAAGTTATAATTAAATGACCATTGATTATTGAATGACACAGATCCACCATTCATAATGCTGTTTCTGATCTGATCACCATCATAATTCCATCCTGAATCGTAACCAATAAAGAAATCATAATATCTCACATATTTTGGATCTATCTCTCGATATATCACCACTCCACCAACCCATTTAAGGTCGGCACGGGTTTGAAACCCAAGATCATTGACCTCATATCCCGGTGAAGTTTGTGAATAGGTCAAAGCAGTCCGCCAGTTATCATCACCACCCTGCTTCTTGATACTCATTTCAGTGGAAAAACCCTGTAGTGCCGTTTTTGCAGGATCGACTGAAAGAACTTCTGAACCAATTCGATCATAATATCTCACGGGTGATTGCTGTGTTCTTGCAATTGCCTCACTGCTGCCATGCACACTGCTGGCTGAAATTGCACCACTTGCTACCCAATTCTGATCAGCAAACTGATGCTCATAGTCTACGCCACCCACATATGCCGAGCTATGCATGAAATCTTCAAAATAACGCCCATCCAAAGAACGGTTAACGGCCGTGGCAAATCCACCCAGATAGGTATTCCCTTTGTTGAAATCTTTCTTGGCTCGACCAACCAGATAATTTGTAGCCGGTTCAACAGCTACAGATCTATCCGTTCCATTACCTAAGGTATAGTCTGCATTTTCCTGAAGTGTATATGCATCCATTAGGCCAATAGACCAGCCATTTTTGGGTTTTGCCACTCAGTTTAGCGGCGGTAGCAATGGTAGTTTGGTCTGGGTTGGTACTGTCATTCAGAATTCACACCTGCACGGCCTGGTGATCCCTGCGGTGAGCGTCCGATCCTTCTTGAATAAAATGGTGTGGGTGAGTTATACCTTATAAACGTCTTTGACTGACCAAATTGAAAGATATCCCTGCCCTCCAAAAAGAAAGGTCTTCGCTCTGAATAAAAGTTCTCATTTGCTGTCAGATTAATAACCGCCGGATCTGCTTCAACCTGACCAAAATCTGGATTGATAGTAGTTGACAAGGTTAAGTCAGATGTGATTCCATATTTTATATCTGCTCCCATTGTTCCCGAAAAATCATTTCGCTGGAGGTAAGGATCAGATGTTTTTTGATTTGGAATGCGGGTAAAATCAGCCGAAACAAATGGCATTACTTCCAGTCTTCTCGGTTCAGATAATTGTCTGATCCCATTTAACTCTCCGAAGTTTGAAACTAATCCGGAAGCATTCTTGGATGTTGGCCTCCAAAACATATCTTCACCACTTCTTGCTATACTCCTTTGAAAGTTGACGCCCCATTGCTGTTCTTCTGCCTTGGAATTAAACCGAAGCTGAGACAATGGGATCTTCATTTCTGCCGACCATCCGTAATCGGTAACTTGTGCTTTGGCTTCCCACACGGCATCCCACGTATCATCTTCGTTAGTATCATTGATGATCATGAAATCTCTTTGGACACCACGAGGATTGACAGCAAAAATGAACGCAGTTCGTTTGTCATTATAGCTGTCAAAACCTACTGTTACCCAGTCGCTTGTTTCGGTGCCATCTCTTCGAAACAGTGGAGCAATAATGGAATCCGGTGCAGTATCGTACGCTTTTATCCCAACATACACGTGCGAATTAGTATACAATATATTGGCTTCGGTTCTTTGTGTTGCAGGTGCTCCATCATTGGGAGATCGCTGAGTGAAAAGAGTTGCAGTATGGATATTATTCCATACATTTTCATCAACAAGACCATCCAGCTGTAAATTTGAGTCGTCCTGTAACTTGAAAGCATTAAGTGAAGGTGAAGCCGCTCTTCCTGAACGGATATTTTGCTCCTTTAATGCATCAATAACTTTGTTTTCCTGATAAGAATTCTGAGCATTTACTCCGACAGCAAAGCACAGCAATCCCAGGGTTAGACATACGAATCTCATAGTAATTTTATTTTATTTGAAAGGAGTCCTATCCCCGCAACACGTTATGTAGCTTTGTGTTACGGCTCCTCATTTAGGTTTATGACTTACACGAAGGGCAAAAGAAAAAGTTACTATTTATTTCATTTTTTTCTGATGGAGATATCTCCATGAAGGGTTTTGAATAAAAATTCAGGTCCGCCACCGTTTACCTTTCCTATAATCCATTTGTTGATGGTGATCTTGAATCCATCATCACTGTCTGACTCTGCTCTGGCACCTTCACGATCGATATCCATATCAAAGTTGGTATATACATCCCCCCATTCTGTTTTCATTTTTGCAGTGAATTTTGCATTTGCCGGAAAGGCAACTTCCATATCACCATTCACTCCGGTAAACGACATCGGGTGAGCCTGGTGTAACCGCATTGAAATCTATACTTATATCTCCATTCACAGAGTTTACGAGTACGGTCCCGCTGATATCACCAAGTTCAATGTCTCCGTTCACAGCGCTGACCTCCAATTCTCCTTCTACTCCAAATACATTCACATCACCCTGTACTGTATTTAGCTTGATGGAAAAATTACGGGGTACTAAAACCGTCATTTCAAGGTCATTAGTCGGAAATGGGCCTGTCGAAATTTCGATCTCATTATTGTCTTCGATCACTTCCAGACCCATTCCACCTCCGGATATTCGCTTCATACCATTTTTCATGGCTTCACTGTCTTCTTCACGAATACCGTCTCCGCTGTAGTTGATGATCACGTTTTGTTCATTGTGACTTCTTACAGTGATCTCATCTGAAAACATAGCATTGATGCTTAGCTTCCCCGGCTGCCCAGGATCCGTCAATGGAACCTCAATAGTATTTTGGGCACATAAAGGAACAGAAAGAACGCTTAGAATTAAAGCTGATAGTAAATTAATTTTCATACTTTTCATGGTATTATAAAATTTGATTACAGTTGTTTGATGTATGCATTTCCGTTAAGTAAACGAAGTTGCACGTTTGGCCCGCCTTGTCCGAACTGAATGGTTTCAGAACTCCCAATGCTAAACCGGTTCATCCCATCCTTTTTACTCTTCCGATCCGAACGAAAGCTTCTGTCGTCAAAATCAGTATATAGTTCACCGTGTAAACTTTTGAAGGTTACATTAGCTGAAAAACTTTTTAAGGCCAATACTTCAATGTTGCCATTAACCGTGTGAAGCTCTACATCTGCTTCAGGATTCTGATTGAACTCCGCTTTTATATTACCATTCACGGTCTCAGCGATGATCAAACCACCGGTTACGTTTCTAAGGATTACGCTCCCATTGATGTTGCTGGCATCCACACCTCGGCTCAGACCTTCAACAACCACTTCACCGGCATTTATGGTAGATATCTCCGACATCAAATAATGAGGCACTTTGATTTCAAGATTAAACTCAAATCCCTGAATTCTCTCTTCCCAATAATTTTGTCTGTTTGAACGATAACTCAGCTCGTTGTCTTCGATCTCTACTTCAAGTCCCGGATGACGTACAAATACAAACAGGTGTCCATTATTGGAGAGCTTATCCAGATAGAACTCATCGGGATCAAAACTGTGCCTGATATTTGGCTTGCCTGTTATGATCTTAGTTCCGGTTATAAGGATCTCATCACCGTTATAACCTTCCACATTCAAATCTCCATTGATATTATTAAAGTGAAATACGGTCTCGCGGGTCAGTTCAGAGGCCTCTATCCGCATTTCCACATCCTCAGTTACCCTTTCAGTCACCACATTTGACTGAGCCGATATTTCTATACTCAAGAGACAAAGGGTTAAAAGTGTCAAATACAATAATTTCATAATCTTATTCCTCACATTAATACAGCAATACTGCTTTGTAATTTCTGTTGAACGTTATAATCGAGCTCCCGCTCTTGTAATACTTTTTCAAATTCCTTTGCCGACGACCTAAGCTCAAGTTCTGTCATGGCATCCGCCAGTTCGATCAAGACTATTGGTGATTCCTGTGTTGCAATAGAGCGTACCAAGCCCTGCCTCACCCGTTCATTATCACCCCAACGTTTGAGTGCCTCAATGGTCTGTACCCGTACATTCACACTTGGGTCATTATTCAGCGTGAAAAGCAAAGCGTTGACCGCTTCCATATCCGCATTCGGTAATTCCGTACTGATATTTACTGCTTTCAGGCGATCGGTTGCAGATGAACCTTCCAGCATGTTCACCATCATTATTTCCTTCAGCGACTGCATTTCCTGACTCAACTGATCGATCTGGCTTCTATCCTGATCTAACCAGAAACCAAAAAAACCACCAATAAAAATCAACACTAAGGCATATGCCAATCCGGGCAATGAAAACGATTCTACCAAACGACTAAGTTGATCCGCCATCCATTGCTTAAGACCAATGCTATTTGAACTTTTTTCCTCCTCAAGCATCGTGTAAAAGCGTTCACTCATCTTCTCATCCGGTTTTGGAATAGAGAGATCCATGAGACCTTCGTGAATTGCCTCCACTTCTCGAAACTCCGCAAAATCGATCTTGCCTTCCGCAATAAGGACTTCCAGTTTCTTCTTGCCCTCATTATCCAGCTCGCCGGCCAGATATTCTGCTATCAGTTGTTCATATTTTTCATTCATAACTGTATTCCTTTTCGAAAGACTTAGCCAGGTCTTTCAGTTCTTTCATTGCCCTAAACATTTTCACTTTAATAGCACCTTCGGTTGTTTCCAGGATCTCAGCTATCTCCTTGTACTTAAGTCCTTCGTATCGGCTCAATATGATCACTTCTCTTTTTTCCTGATCCAGCTTATTCAGTGCCATTTCCAGGATCTCTTTCTTCTTTATTTTCTGTTGAACCGGTTTATCAGCTCCGTTCGGCATTTCGATCCGTGATTCATCGAGCTGAACCGGAATCCCATTTCTCTTATTCTTCCTATGATGATCTATGAATTGATTCCGTGCAATACTGAAAAGCCATGTCGAAAACTTACCGTCACCCGTATAGCTTTGTCTGTATTTCAAAATTCTTTCGAAAACAGACTGAACCAGATCTTCACAGGTATCCTGATCTTTACACATTCGGTAAAAATATCCGTACAGCCCCCGATGATATCGCTCAAACAATAAGCCAAGCTTATCGAGGTCGCCATTTTTTACTTTCATCATTAATGCTTTATCTGAATTTGAATTCACTTCAGATCCCGGATTTTATTGTTTTCAACCTTATACACTGATTAGATAGCAAAAGGTTACACTTTTTTTTTGATTCGTTGTTCGTTAATCGAAAATTGTTATTCGTTAGGTTGTAATTAGAACACACGAATAACGAACCCGCATTCAAAATTTCCACATTTATAATTCAACATTTCCCCATTCCCTTCTTATTTTCATTTTCTAATTTTAAATCGAATATCATCAATGAGCGATACCAAGATCTTTAGTTTTTTAGCATCTCAACTCAATTTTAGTGGCAAGCAGATCAGCACCGTTGCCAAATTCCTGGATGAAGGTGCCACGGTCCCCTTCCTGGCCCGATATCGAAAAGAAGCCACTGATGGACTGGATGAAGAACAAATTCGTGCTATACGCGACGGACTGGAAACTCAGCGTACTTTAGAAGCCCGCAAAGAGACTATCCTCAAATCCATCAAAGAACAGGAAAAGCTGACACCGGAACTGGAAAAGCAGATCTTGAATTGTACCGATCTGAAGACGTTGGAGGATATCTATCTCCCCTACAAACAAAAGCGCAAAACCCGTGGCGACAAAGCCAAGGAAAAGGGACTGGAACCGCTGGCAAAGCTTATCTGGGAGCAGGAGATCACTTCCGGGGATCCTGTTGAATATGCCAAGGAGTACATCAACTCGGAAAAAGAAGTGGAAACCGTGGAAGATGCGTTTGCCGGAGCCACCGACATTGTAGCTGAATGGATCAATGAAAACCTGGAAGTTCGGGAGATGCTGCGAAAGGTATTCACCGAGCACTCGAATATCGTCACCAAGAAGAATCCAACCGTAAAGGAGCGAACCAATTTTGAGGATTATTATGAATTTTCAGCGAAAGTAAACAAGCTGAAACCGTATCAGGTTCTGGCTATTAATCGTGGTGAGCGGGAAAATGTTTTGTTTGTTAATGTAGACTTGTGGGAAGAACGCACGCTCGAAAATATTGATGATATTGTAATTAGTAACGACCGGAGTATCTTCACTGAATACCTTCAGGATTCCGTGGAAGATGCCTACAAACGACTCCTCTTCCCTTCCCTGGAACGCGAGTTACGGAGTGAACTTACTGAGCAAGCAGACCAGCACGCCATCGAGACTTTTGCCACCAATCTTGGTAACCTACTCATGCAGCCACCTCTGGATAATAAAGTGGTGATGGGGCTTGACCCTGCCTACCGAACCGGCTGTAAAGTGGCCGTGGTTGATGAGCATGGAAAGTATCTGGAAGGGACCACCACTTATCCCACTCCTCCGCAAAAGAAAGTGGCTGAAGCCGAAGTCGTATTCGAAACGCTCATCGACAAATATGGTGTGGAATTGATCGCCATCGGAAACGGAACAGCAAGTCGCGAGACCGAACAAATTGTAGCCGAGTTCCTGCAAAAACGAAAAAAGAAGCATCCTGATGAAGAACTTCATTATATGATCGTGAATGAGGCCGGTGCATCGGTGTATTCTGCTTCGACTGTTGCACGTGAGGAATTTCCGGAACTGGATGCTGCTCAGCGTGGTAACATTTCCATCGCGCGACGTGTGCAGGATCCACTGGCTGAACTGGTGAAGATCGACCCGAAATCCATAGGTGTAGGACTATATCAACATGATGTAAATCAAAACCAACTATCCGGTAAACTGGATGACGTGGTTGAAAGTTGTGTGAATGAGGTTGGCGTAAATTTAAATACGGCATCCGCCCCACTCCTGTCGCATATATCCGGATTGAGTAAACGGGTGGCTACCAATATCGTGAAGCACCGCGAGAAACAAGGCATTTTCGTCGACCGTGAGCAAATACGTGATATCGACGGCGTAGGCGATTTTCGTTTCCAACAGGCCGCCGGATTCATGCGTATACCCGAATCCAAGAATCCATTGGACAATACCGCCATTCACCCGGAAAGTTATGAGGCAGCTGAAAAGCTGTGTAATCTGTTTGGCATCAACCTTGAGAACATTGCTGAAGAAAAGGACAAGATCGCCGGCAAGTTTAAAGGTGTGAACCTGGAGGAAACCGCTGAGCAGATTGGCGTGGGTGTTCCAACACTTGAACTCATCATTGAGAACCTACAAAAGCCCGGGCGTGATCCCAGAGAGAACTTACCGAAACCATTACTCCGTACAGATGTCATGAAGATGGAAGACCTGAAGGAAGGTCAGCAGCTGGAAGGTACTGTCAGAAACGTAGTGGATTTCGGCGCTTTTGTGGATATCGGTGTGAAGCAGGATGGATTGCTGCACATATCCAATATGGCAGAAAATAAAAAGATCGAAGATCCCCACGATGTTGTTAGTGTGGGCGATATTATTAGCGTGGAGATCATTACCTTGGATCTGGAACGCGGGCGGATTGGGTTGAGGTTGATTTAATTTGACAGCCATTCCTGAAACCGCCAACCGGCGGTTCAGGATGACTTATGGTACTCAATTTATAGCACAGACAAATGGACAAAGCACAGCAGCTTGAAAAGCAATATCACTTCCAGGTGTATAATCGCCTGCCGGTAACCTTATCGCATGGGAAAGGCGCACTGGTTTGGGATACCGAGGGCAACGAGTACCTTGATGCCTTTGGCGGACTGGCCGTGAATAATCTAGGCCATTGTCATCCTAAAGTGGTGGCAGCCATAAAGGAGCAATCTGAAAAACTGCTGCATGCATCCAATTTCTTTTATAATGAACCGCAAAGTCTTCTGGCTGAGAAGCTAGCCAAAATATCTGGACTTGATCGCGTTTTTTTCTGCAATAGTGGTGTTGAAGCCATGGAAGCCTGCATCAAGCTGGCTCGTAAATGGGGAAAGAAGCACGGTAAGACCGGGAACCTTATTACCCTGAGTGAAGGTTTCCACGGTCGTTCACTGGCTACCATCGCCATGGGAATGCCAAGTTATACGGAGGGATTCGACCCCATGCCGGAAGGTTTTGAACAAGTTCCATTTAACGATTTTGAAACCTTAAAAGCTGTCGCTAATAAAGAAACAATCGCTATTGCTTTTGAGACTATTCAGGGGTCCGGTGGGGTGAATGTGATCGATGCAGAGTTCATGCAAAAAACCAGAATACTCTGTGATGAGCTTAATATCCTGATGATCATTGATGAAGTACAGTGTGGTGTGGGTCGTTCCGGGAAGTTCTATGCCTATCAGCACTTTGATGTGATGCCCGACATCGTGGCTACAGCAAAAGCCCTGGCCGGAGGCGTTCCCATCGGTGCCGTTATGGCAAAAGAAGAAGTGGCCTCGGCATTTGGATTTGGCGACCATGGTACCACGTTTGGCGGCAATCCATTTGCCTGCCACGTGGCTAACGCCGCTCTGGATGCAATTGAGGATGAAAAGATCGTTGAACAGGCCGCCGAGAAGGGACTCTTTATGATGAAACTGCTTAAGGAAAAATTAGGTGGAAATTCCTCGGTAAAAGATATCCGTGGATTAGGATTGATGATCGGGGTGGAACTGGATCGCCCTGCCCGGCCTGTAGTCGATAAAATGTTTGAGCACAAAGTGCTTGGAAATGCTGCTCACGGAACGGTTGTAAGGTTTTTGCCCCCGCTTGTAATTTCTAAAGAGCAGATTGAGCGGGTGGTTGAGGTGTTGGTTTTGGCTCTCGAGAACAGCCTGAATGAGAACACGGATGACACTGATTTGGCGGTATAGTCACTGATTTAAAATTAATCGTGCCATCCATTAATCCTATAAATCAGGTTCAAAATGCAATTGATATGATATGGGTGACAAATTCTACTCTGATTTCAAAAAAAGTTTAAGACTCAAAAACTTAATTTTTCATTTTGAATCTTGAATTTTGAATAGCCTACCCCGGCAAGCTTATCTTCCCAAAATGCACTTTCTCCTCTGTTACTCTAGGAATGGAAAATCCCTCCCCCGAAACCAGATCGTTGGCGAAAAAAGACATCATGGCGACTTCTTTGGCATCAGCAGGGATTCCTAATTCTTCAAAGTCTTTGAATTCACCCTGAGATATTCTTTCCTTTAATTCACTCATCAGGGGCTTATTATGCCCCCCGCCCATGTAATTTCCAAAAACTTTATCGTCTAATACGGAAAGCAGTTGCCGTAAAATGATTGCTTTAAAAACAAATAGCATATCCCAATTTTTGGGATCCAATAATAGATGAACTACTTGAGCTTCTCGTTTCGTATGTAATGATAAGCAAATAAAAAACCCGGGTTCTATCAATTTATTGAGCTTAAATTCAGCCATTTTTCAACTATTACAATATTATGAATAAACCGTTAATGACTTTCTTTGTAGCAATAATTATAACTTCATTTACCGGGTGTAGTGATTTCGGGTAGCTGGTACCGAAAATACCGGGGGCAACGAAGAAACAAATACCTTTATGGTTTCTGTAGATATCAACCCTTCCAACAGCGGATCTATATCACCCGCAGCAGATTCTACCTATAATGAGGGAGAAAATATTGATCTGCAAGCAATTCCAAAGGAAGGATATGTTTTTACCACTTGGGCAGGTGATGTAACAAGTACTGATAGTTCACTTTCTCTAACTGTGGATAAAGATTATAACCTCACCGCAAACTTTGAATTAAAAAGCTATGAACTCGTTATAACCACTGAAGGTGAAGGAACGGTCAATGAAAAAGTTGTGCAGCAAAAAAGCCAAGACTATGATCACGGTACTATTGTTGAGCTGACTGCCAACCCAGCGCAGGGATATAAATTTAAAGAATGGAAAGGTGATATAACAGGCTCCGAGAACCCTGTTGAGATCACTATTGATGATCCCAAAGACGTAACAGCTGTTTTTCAGAAAGTGACTTATGCGCTTAACCTAAACATCACAGGTCAAGGCTCAATTGTTAAAGACCCCGATCAGCAGGAATACGAATATGGTTCAACGGTTAATCTCACCGCATCACCTGCTACAGGATGGGAATTTGTGGAATGGCAGGGAGATGCAACAGGCACCGATAGTACAATTCAGCTTACTATAGATCAGGCTAAGAACATAACAGCTGTATTTGTGGAATATAGTCAAAACCAATTTTATTTAGCCGAAAACGGAGTCACGATCAAGTGTGAGGATGCTGATATTGGTGAAACGGGGACTGTAAACGGAGTTACCTATACCAAAAGAACTACAGGATACTTAAGTCCAATCACGATCAATAATGCTGCAACCAGTTGCACCAGCGATATAATAAACATGGACGAGTTGTTTTACTATGAAAGACATTTTAACGCCGATATCAGCCACTGGGATGTTAGCAGTGTGACTTCAATGGAGGCCATGTTCAGGGATGCCTGGGATTTCAATCAAGATATCAGTCATTGGGATGTTAGCAGTGTAACAAATATGAGCAGTATGTTTGATAATACCACCGCGTTTAATATCGATATCAGTAGCTGGAATGTCAGCAGCGTAAATGACATGACCTTTATGTTTGTAGATACTGATTCTTTTGATGTAGATCTTGGTATTTGGACGTCAGCAGTGTAACAAATATGAATGGGATGTTTCAAAATGCTAAAGCTTTTAATGGCGATCTCAATAATTGGAATGTCAGTGGCGTGACCGACATGAGCAGAATGTTCTATGAAGCTGAGGTCTTTAATGGAAATATTAGCAGTTGGGATGTCAGCAGTGTAACAAATATGCAAGAGATGTTCCGGCTGGCTACTAACTTCAATAGTGACCTCAGCAACTGGAATGTTGCTAATGTAGAGGATTTCACCAAAATGTTTAACAGGGCCGAAGCTTTTAACAGCGACCTGAACAATTGGGATATCAGTAGTGCAACGACCATTTACGCTATGTTTAGGAATGCTAAATCTTTTAACAGTAATCTCAACAATTGGGATGTTAGTGCCTTAGAATCTATGAAGGAAGTATTTTATTGGGCTTTAGCCTTTAATGGGGATATCAGCAATTGGGACGTCAGCAATGTTAAACGAATGGATGAATTGTTTTTGGGCGCCAAAGCCTTTAATAGGGATATCAGCAATTGGGACGTCAGCAACGTTACAAATATGAATAGTATGTTTCAATTTGCAGAATCATTTAACCATAATATTAGCGTCTGGGATGTCAGTAACGTATATGATATGACCTACATGTTTTATCAAGCTAAATCCTTTGATAAGGATCTGAGCAGCTGGTGTGTTTCAAATATATCTTCCTATCCATCTGATTTTTCAACCGGCACCCTCCTTCAAAGTAGCGACCTTCCTGTATGGGGTACCTGTCCGCAATAATATTTAGGCCTCGGTATAGGCAATAACCAAAGAACAAGTTAAGCGGTTCTAGGTTCAAATGGTCTGGACTCCGAAAGGAGTCCAGTAATATTTCGCTTAAATGTAAATATTGGGAATAACTTGCCCCAGCCCTTTCAACCCTTCATCAACTCAACAATACCAATATAAACATATGGAATAGACTCTTGTGGTTGAACATTGATGACACTTCCTGATATGGAGTTGTGTGCTTTGATAGTTTGTGAAAGGCATAACGAAAGTAATAATGCGATTTTAAGAATCTTCATAGCCGTTTGAACTTTTTACCTGATCATACATCAGGTGTATTTAGGTATTAGGCAAATTAATCAGGCAGGCTGATCTTCCCAAAATGCACTTTCTCCTCTGTTACTCCAGGAATGGAAAATCCGTCCCCTGATACCAGATCGTTAGCGAAAAAAGACATCATGGCGGCTTCTTTGGCATCAGCAGGGATTCCTAATTCTTCAAAGTCTTTGAATTCACCCTGAGGTATTCTTTCCTCTAATTCCTTCATCATACTTTCATTATGAACCCCACCACCACTTACATAGCATTCAAAAGCTTCATCATTTGTGATCTGATCCACAGCTCGTGAGATGCTTTGTGCGGTCAATGAGGTTAGCGAGGCGATCAAGTCTTTTTCCGAGCATTCAATTCCGTGTCCCTCCATTAACTCTTCTATGTAATTCAATCGGAAGTCTTCCTGTCCTGTTGTTTTCGGGAAAGGTTTTCTGAAATACGGCTCCAGTAAAATATATCGAACCAGTTCTGAGTGAACCTTTCCTGAAGCTGCCACTTTCCCCCTTTCATCAAACGTTCGATCAAAATATTTTATCATAGCTTCATTGATCAAGGTGTTGGCCGGACCGGTATCTCCGCTCATAACCTTATTTCCACTGTTTTTCGAAGGAAGCCAGGTCAGGTTTGCGATGCCTCCCAGGTTGATGAGTAATCTGTGTTTAGTTTCATCCCTGAATACTGCTTCATCAAAGATCCCGGCAAGAGGGGCTCCCTCACCCCCCACAGACGTATGTTTTTGCCTGAAATCTGAGATAGTGATGATACCTGTCTTCTGGGCGATATGATCTCCATCCACGATCTGTAAGGTAGCGTTGATCTCTTTCTCTGTTTGAGCTGGGGCATGGTAAATGGTCTGTCCATGACTCGCAATAAGGTCCACTTCCTCCATTGGTACACCCCATTCTATCAAAGCCTTAATTACTGCTTCGCCATAATAGTTAGCCAATTCAGTATGAAGCAAGGTTAACTCTTTTGTATTAGTCGCCACTCGGGACTGTATCTCTGATAAGCGCTTGATTAATTCTTTTGAATATTCAACCGACCTGAATTCTTTTACATCAACAAAACCAGACTTACATTTACACAAGGCAATATCAAGCCCATCTAGGGAAGTACCGGACATCAAACCAACGATCAAACGCTCTGGTTTGGATGAAATTTCACTCAGTTTTGTGATGTATTTATTCATAGTTTCAGGTATAACTTTTAAGTAAGAACCTAAGCAAAATGAGCGAACCTACCGAAGACGAAATTAAAGCATTTGTAGAGGACGTAGAATTCCTGATCAATACGCTGAAGGAAAGTTTTGAATCCACTGATTCTCAGTTTTTCATTGACGAGCAAAATGAGATCCTATACGTGAAGCTGGAAGGACTCAATGATTACTCTGAAGACGAAATTGAGGAAATTGCGGCACCTATACTGTCAGAGCTCGACCTTGATTTTGAAGAGATCATATTGCTTCCCTTGTGATCTGAAACGTTAAAAAAGCGCTTTTTTCCTATATTTTTAATACATTTGACCCATAAACATCTGAGCAATTCCACAACCAAGTAGTTAATGAAAGCGACCAATTCCGGATACACTATAAGCTGCATAATGTGCGGTAAAGTAAATGATGAGAAAGAAACGAGTACATACTGTACTGAGTGTGGAGGTGTTCTTGATATTGAATACAAAGAAGCCCGCAAGGAAATTCAGTACCCTCTGGAAGACATCAAACCGGATCCGCTCAAGAACCATTTTACAGCGCTGAAAAAGCTAGAAAGGCTTTCTAAAAAATACGACGCTGAATTATACGGAAAGCTGGAGTTTGAACATCCTACCGGTTGCTTCAAAGACCGTGGAAGTTATGTTGAAGTACAGAAAGCCCTTGAATTAGGCGCTGATGCTATTTGCCTTGCCTCAACCGGTAATATGGCAGCTTCTGTAGCAGCCTACGCATGCTACTTCAATATCCCGTGTTTTGTTTTTGTGCCGGAGAAAACTCCTGAAGTAAAACTGGCTCAGGCTACCATCTATGATGCCACCATCATTAAGATCAAAGGAGATTTTATGGTGTGTGAGAAATTGTGCCGTGAGTTTGCCAAATCCGGCAACTACTACCTGGCCGGTGATTATGTGTTTCGTCAGGAAGGACAAAAATCATTCTCTTATGAATTGCATGAACAGGGAATGACGGACTTTGATTACATCTTTGTCCCTATTGGCGCCGGAACGAATTTCGCTGCCATCTACAAAGGGTATAAGGAGCTGAAAGCAGCCGGCCTCATCGACAAGATCCCACATTTTGTAGCGGTTCAACCCGAACAAAGTTCACCGGTGGTAGAAGGAATTTTCAAGAAAGATAAGATCGTCAAAGATCATGTTAACACAATGGCGGATGCTGTAGCTGTTGCCGATCCTCTGGATTTCTATAAGGTATTTCGTGGCATTGAAGAAACGGATGGTTTGGCTTTCACAGCTACCGAAAATGAGCTGCTTGATTCCATGAAGGAAATGACGGTTGAAGAAGGCTACTTCACTGAGCCGGCTTGTGCAATCCCACTCGCTACATTCAAAAATAATCTGGATACCTTCAAAGGAAAAAAATGCTTGTTTGTGCTAACGGGAACCGGATTGAAGAGTGCCCATATCGTGGCAAAATACTCTCTTTCATCACCTGTGCTGCCTCCAAATTTGGATCGTATTCAGCAGTACATTGAATCCGGTTTCACAGACATGCAAAAGAATAGCTGGGGACAGACTCGTAATAACGGCTTTGAGAATGTTAATATGGATGAAGGTCATAGCAAGCTGTATGACGAATATGTTCACAACATCAACCGCAAAGGCAAGACACTAAAAGAAGAAGAGATCAAAGTCCTGCGTTCGCTGGTTTATAATGAGGATACCGACCTGACCCATCCTGTGGAAGTAGTGGATTATAAGCTGACCATGCGTAAACATGGATTGGTTAGTGCCGCTGTTAAACTGAAAATTCAAGGTGGGGATGAAGTAATATCTCTAGATCAGGGAGTTGGTCCTATTGACGCAATTCTGACTGCCATCAAATCAGAAACCGACGCTTTCCTCCCGCTTGAGGTGATCAATCACGAAGTAGAGATCCTTAGTCCGGATACCGATTCACTGGTCGTTGTAACACTGACCCTGGAAAAAGAAGGGCATCAATTCACTTCCAAAGGAGCTTCACCTGATACGTTGGAAGCCGTAATACAGGCATTCGTGAAAGGACTGGCTGTGGCTAATAAGGCATTGGCGGTTTAAATATAAGTGCTACAGTGTTTATGTGTTAAGGCGTTACCGTGGTATAAGGAATACCTTAACACGGTAACGCCTTCGCACTGTAACACTTTTATCTGAGAGCATTTTCTAGTTCGAGGGAGGCATTACTACCTTCGTCTCTGTATTTCACAATGATCGGGCAGGACATGCTTAAGCCTTTTTCTTTGGCCCATTCATTGTTGACAGGTCGGGTTCCCGGAATTACCACTGCATTTTCAGGAATATCAGAGCCCCTCTCCAACATTTTCTCATTTACGATATCGTAAACCGGAACGGCTTTTGGATAAGTGTCACGCCGGGTGCAATCACAGCTCCTTTTTTAAACGAGGATTCCTTCAACGATCACAGAACCGGCTCCGATAAAGCAATCGTCTTCAATGATCACAGGATTCATTCCAACCGGCTCTAATACACCTCCGATCTGAACACCGGCAGAAAGGTGCACATTCTTCCCGATTTGGGCACACGAGCCAACAAGGGCATGACTGTCTACCATAGAGCCTTCGTCCACATAAGCCCCAACATTAATATAAGCCGGCGGCATAATGATCACACTGGATGCTACAAAGGCGCCCCGACGCACTGAAGATCCACCCGGCACTAATCTGACACCATCTTCAGGTGTGAAAAAGCGAGGAGGAAGGTTGTGTTTATCCACAAAGCCTTCATAGATACCTTCATATGAAGTATTCTCACCATTCTTGAATGATTCGAAGAATCGCCTCTTTAACTTCAATATTTGGCTTCCCAGCCGTTTCTCGTTCTTATTGGCCGCTCTAAGCGTGCCTTCTTCCAGTTTATCTAAAACTTCTTCGTAATTCATGTATCTGTTTTTTAATAAAATTAATTCGTTGTATGATCATGTCATCCTGATCCCAATTTACCGTAACGAAGGGTCCTCACTGATTTAACTCTTGAAGGTTCTTCGCTTTGCTCAGAATGACTTTCTAGAAATCATTGCTGTCCGGCAAACCAATCTGCGATCTCTTTATCTGCTTTCATTAATTCCTGTTCCACTTCCTCGGAGATATCTCCAAGTGAAAGCGGTAATCTAACCGTATCATTTTGTGATCCAGTCTTTCCGGTTTAGCAAAACTTTAGCCGGAACCGGGTTTGGAGCCTTAAATAAAGTATCTGTGGCATTTTTCCACAGAGGAAACAGCGTTATCGATCTCGCCCTTAAGGCATAGCTCTGTATATTTATGCGGTGGCTTTAGGCCATACATTGGCAGCCACAGAAACAAGACCAACTCCTCCCTCCTTTGAGAAAGCAGGTGTCAATCCATCATCACCACTGTAAAAATTCACGTCTGGAGCTTGACGGCGGAATTCCTTGAACTCTTCCACACTGCCGCTTGCTTCCTTAACTCCCATTAGATGATCGAATTCCTGACTTAAACGTGCGGGAACGCTTGGATGCATTTTTACCCCTGTACGTGATGGTACATTATATAACATACATGGGATCTCAGTTTCCCCCATCAGTTCGCTAAACCACTCAAATTGACCCTCAGCACCAGGTTTAGCATATAAAGGTGTTACAAGTAGTAAGGCATCCGGTTCGATCTCATTACAAAAATGAATAAAGTCTGCCTGAGCCGGAAGATCAAAACCTCCAACTCCCACCATCATAGGAATATCCAGATCAAGACCTTTTGTGAAGGTAACGACTTCACGTTTTTCCTCTTCATTAAGGTTCAATCCTTCGCCCGTACTGCCCAAAACAAGCACGCCATTTCCGGCTTCCTCCTGTTTCTTAAGTATGTTTTCAAAGCTGTCGTAGTCAATACTCCCGTCAGTATTCATCGGGGTTACTATTGCGGTCCAAAAGTGGAAATTTCTCCATAATTACTGTTCCTCCATTACTTGGTCAAATAACTGACCAAAGGTACAAATTCCTGTTCCTATACTCGAATTGTTGATCAACTGCTTTGCCGCCCATATGGCACCTTCTCCAAATAAGGCTCTGTCGAGGGCTTTATGTTTTAGGGTGATCTCTTCTGTCTCGGTTTTCAGCGTTAATTCGTGAATACCCTTTACGTCGCCTTCGCGGGCTGAAGTAACTTCAGCTTCTTTGTTAAGCCATTCTTTCCACGATAAAGCCGTTCCACTTGGTGCATCTTTTTTATGCACATGATGTACTTCATGAATGTGAAATTCCGGATCTTTCAGGATCTCTGAACCGGCTGAAATGGCTTCAATACTTTTTCGGATGATATTCATACCAAGGCTGAAATTGGTTGCGATCACCCATTTTGATTTGTGGGCCTTCACTTTTTCATCCAGATCCTCGGGCCAGTCGTATCCGGTACTTCCCCAGGCCGCCGGCACACCCGATTCGATCACATCATCAATTATATCAGGCACCGCATCTCCGGAACGAATATGATAACAGCATCCGCTTGCTTTAATTTCTTCAACTGTCGGCGGGTTGCTTTCATCAAATGCATCCCCCAGGTCATCTCCTAAAAGTTTGACTACATGGCCACCTGTTTTCCCGGGTCCAATTACTGAAATCTTCATATATTTATGTTCTATTCTGTGATAAATTTATTGTGCAGCATTTGCACGATCTGCTCGGCTTCTCCATGGTCTACCAAAAAGCATAAGTTGTTTGAACTTGCCCCATGACATATCAATCGGATGTTATATTTTTCAAGAGCTGTAAACAATGGACCGCCTAAACCTGAAGTCTTCTGCATATCATTACCGATCAAAGCGATCAGGGCCAGATCACTTTCCACTGACACCTCTGCAAACTCTCTTAATTCATCTAGTACTCGAGTCTGTGAGTTCTACTTTGTTTGCGGCATTTACGGCAGTGTCTAACGTTAGCGCCACGCTCACCTCCGAAGTACTGACCAAATCAACAGAGATTTTGTGTTCAGCCAAAACCTTAAACAACTGTGCTAAAAATCCATGTTGATGAAGCATCTGCAAGCTATTCACGGTAAGCAGGGATTGATCCCTTCGAAGTGAAATTGCCCTGATAGCCGGTTTCCTTTTTAGCTTCCTTAACTATAAACGTGCCCGGTTCATCCGGATTACTGCTTGAGGCCACCCTTACATTCACTCCGCCTCTGATCGCCGGCTTCAATGTAGCGGGATGAAGAACTTTACCTCCAAACACTGAAAGCTCAGCAGCCTCATCAAAAGAAATTTCGTGAATTGGAAGAGCATCCGAAACGATTCTTGGATCCGTGGTATACACACCTGCAACATCCGTCCAGATCTCCAGTGTGTCTGCTCCAGCAGCTTCTGCAAGAGTGAGGCTGAAAAATCACTTCCACCCCGACCCAGTGTTGTGGTATTTCCAAAGATATCAGACCCTATAAATCCTTGAGTAAGATAGGACTGATTATTATCGATCAGTTTTTCAGCTTTCCTTTTTGATGCAATCCTCATAATCCGGTTCAGCAATCCCAAATGTCGAATCCGTCTTGATCACCTCTCGGCATCCAACCACTTGGCATCGATGCCTTTCTCTTTAAGACTTCCACAAAGATCTTTGTGGACATCTAATTCACCAAAGGCATACAGCCGGTCTTTCCAGCGCTTATCACGTCCTACAAAATCGAGATGTTCTCAAAGTTCAGAAAGCTGGAATAAAAATTATTTTCTAATTTTTTCGGCTTCACTGCACTGCTTGATTATATTGATGTGCCGTTTCTCAATTCTCTTCAGAATTTCCTTCCGCATGGTAGAATCTAAGTCTGAAGCCGAGAGCGCGACAAGATCATTTGTTGTACCTGAAGTTGCACTGATCACGATATTTTCCTGTCCGGATCTGAAGCCACGATCTCGGCACTGCGCTGCATAGCCTCGTATGTGCCAATACTTGTACCGCCAAATTTTGATACGATCATCTATTAACTTTTTAACTTTTGATTTTCGAGTTAAGTTAGACAACGAAAATAAGCACACTTCATACCAATCCCTTATAGAAAAGCTCTATTTAAATGTTTTTAACCACTTTATTTCAGATAAAAACGACTGTGACGGAAAGTCGAGTTTTTTGTATCCTCTTTCGTAAATGAAAATGAGATCAAATTAATAGCATGGAATCAACACCTCTAATTACCAGTGATGCCGTAACGTTTGGACTTCTAATGGCTATTCTGGCCGGGATCTTCATCACTTCACACAGTGACAGTCTTAGGTGGAAAAAGTTCTATACGTTCGTCCCTTCGCTGCTGCTATGCTACTTCATACCTTCTCTTTTAACAACCTTTGGAGTTGTGTCAGAGGCTGATTCCAATCTCTATTATGTGGCATCCCGATATCTGCTGCCGGCAAGCCTGGTCCTGCTCACATTAAGTATTGACCTGAAAGGAATTCTAAACCTCGGGCCAAAAGCTGTGATCATGTTCCTGGCCGGTACCTTTAGCATTATGCTTGGTGGGCCAATTGCTATTCTTATAGTTGGCACCATCAACCCTGAGTACTCATTGGTGGAACCGGACCTGAGGAAGTGTGGCGTGGTCTTGCGACCATTGCCGGTAGCTGGATCGGTGGAGGAGCCAACCAAACCGCCATGCTCGAAATCCATGAACCGAGTACCCGATCTCTTTGGCGCCATGGTAACGGTGGATATCATTGTAGCCAATATCTGGATGGCCTTCTTACTTTACGGAGCCGGAATATCCGACAGAGTGGATACATGGTTCAAGGCCGATTCTTCAGCTATTGATGAATTAAAACATAATATTGCCGACTATCAGGCAAATATTGCACGGGTCCCTACTTTGGTTGACTTCACCAAGATCATTGCGGTTGCTTTCTCATCTGGTTGCTATCGGTCACCTTGCGGGTGATACCATTGCACCCATGGATCACCCACCATGCACCCAATCTTATCGCGATTCTCAGTCTGAACTCTCCATTTCCCGCGATCATTGTGGTGGCCACCACCGGTGGACTCACACCCAATCCTTCACGAAAGTCCGAAACCTGGAAGGTGCCGGTGCCTCAAATGGGTAGGCTTATTCCTTTACATATCGGCAATCGTACCATCGGAATGAAATGAATAATATCGCCTCTATGCTCGATGCTCCCGGTTACTTTGTGATCGGCGCCGTCTGGATCCTCATTCACGTGATCATCTTGACTGCTAGTTGGGTAACTGCCATTTAAAGCACCCTTCTTCTTTGTGGCGGTCAGGCAGTCAGGCCACGTTGGCGGTGCTGGCCTCAGCCCCGATCGTTGCTTCTGCATTCCATCTGCGGCATTGGCTCCGGTCGGCGCTATCACTCGCCCGTACTCGGGTTAGGCATCGGGCACCACGGGAAGCCTGGTAAAGCGCCGAAGCTGAATGCGGATTGTTTCCGGGTTCTGAGCGTCACTTAGGAGTAGTCACTTCGTTGATTGTGTCTATAGCAATTAATAAATAACCCTTAACCAAATTTACGAACATACTAAGGATAAGCTCTTGTTGTTCCTGTATCTTTTGACCTGATCAATTTAATCCTCAGAAACAAATCTATACTTCTCGAAGAGAGCATCTTAAGTTTCTAATTCGTCTTTTTAGCTGCTGCGGCATTTGTATTTGCAATGGTCATTGGGCTCAGCTGATCTCGAGGTTTTAAGACCCTGTTCCAAAATGAGGAGGGCATGGCCGAGGGCAGTGAGTTCATCTGAAAACACCTACTCGCTTACAAGGCCTTGCCGAATTCATTGGAGAACACCCTGAATGGGTTTCTATCACATCTTATAATGTTAATGACCCAGACTCAGGCATATTTTATAAATCAGATGTGCCGAGAACTTTAGGAGCAACAGCCAACTTGTTTCTGCTTATAGAATACGAAAGACAGGTTGCTGAAGGACTGGATTCGGATCCGGCGAAGAGATCACCCTGCTGGGAGATCAACAAATTTGCCCTTCCTGAGATCAGTGAGAACAACCACAATCAGCTCGTTAAAGAATTTGAGAACAGAGACGGCTCCTCTCCGCACGACGTGATAAAGGCCATGCTTGAAAACAGTGACCTTGTTTCTGCCGATTACATATGGTTCAAATTAGGCGAAGACAACATTCGGACCTTAATGGATTCTTTGGATGTATCTGAATCTTTGATCCCTCTACCCTTCAGCGGCATGTATTCCAGGATCAATCCATCTCTTAATGATACGGCAGATCTCTGGATTCAACTATGTCGTTTGAAGCGTTTTGCTGAAGAAGTCGATCTATATATTGCTGAACAGCTTAAACAACGACCCGGAATTTAGAATACTGTTCAAGAACAGTTTGAGAAAGATCGCTCCTCCTTAGCTTTTACAGACGACCGCCTGATCCTTAGTTCTCCCATCGAAGAAAGGGATGCTCTGGCTTATTTTCCTCAGGCCACAACCCGTCAATTGACCGATCTTATGCTGCGGCTGTGGAATAATGAAATACTGAGTGAAGAGATCTCCGAACGTGTCAAAACCAAACTACGATGGCCCATGGGGTCCGAGCCAATTGCTCGCAGCTTCCTCGATGACTATGCACGTGCCATTTATGACAACCGGATGGGCCTGTTGGTTGGTATCTGATTTTGGCACTCTCTACCTATGATGGACACACATCGGTTCAGGCCGTCTTCTTTGACCGATTGCCTGTTGGATTTTGGGTTCATATGTCGGCCAATTATATGCAGGAAGATTATCAGCAGCGCCTGATATGGGATCCTGCACTTTATGAAACCACACTCAATGCAATCACCCCCGATAATGAGTAAATTTCGATTTTTATATGCATACTGGCTTGTACCTGCATATCTGATTATTCTCTGGTTTTTCAGCAGGGCATGGTTTATAAAGGGTTCGATGGATACCTTCGAAAACGGGGAATGATATCTTGGCAGAGGTCAGCCGACTTTTGACATCAAACAAATTGCGGCCCAGAGTAATGGTTATGTTGATATCCGTGTTTGAAGTGGATGGTGAGGTCATCGATAACGCAGGCTTATCTCTGTTCGTATACAAATGGCTCAGGAGTTGATGGAGTCAACGGCTATCCCTACCAGAATATCATTGGAGGGAGCTTTCCAAGAGATCGTACTCTTTCCAACTTATGAAATTCAAAAAAGCACCTCTCTATTTAATATGAGTGTGGCGGGAATTGGCCTTATCGTAACTTTCATAGCCGGAATATTCCTAAACCGCTTTATAAAACGCCGATCGGCTGAATGAGCATGCTGACGGATTATCGAAATTGAACGGGTAGACCAATGGCAGGCACCATTATATCTCGATTCCAACCACTCTGGGTAAAACACCGGAAAACAACACTCTTCCGGAGTATACACTCAATATTATTCGTAAGCTTGACGTGTCGATGGTGGAAAATATTCGGTCTGCCTCCTCCTTTTTGCAGTGGGTTGGTGATACCGTTCCTGCAGTACGAGATCGATTTCTATCCCTTGACATAACAGGACACCCGGATCAGGAAATTCACTCTCTTCTTAAAACCGCTCTCTGAACGGGCGGGATGCCGGCGTTTTATCGGAGGCCGGAGCACCCGGTTGCCGACCCCGGCGCCCGGCTTGGTAAAACTTGCTCACCAATATCAGATCTGAGTGGTCCCGCTAGTCAGGGACCTTCTTCTATTTTGCTTGCCCTTGATGGCAGCGGGTTTTAACGGACAGGAATTTGCCTTTCATGGTTACCTTCCCTTGGATCAAAATAAACGCCGATCAATGATCAAGCAGCTGGATGGAGAATCAAGGCGACATGACCGGACTCAGATCTTTATGGAAGCTCCCTACCGCAATAAAACTGAACTACTGAAGACATCATGACAAATAGCTTCCCCTACAACAAGCTTATGTACGGCAACAGATATCACCCTCCCTACTGAAGATATCAGGACAGCCTACATCAGTGAATGGAATTCAAAACCCCTACCCAATCTTCATAAACGCCCTACCATCTTTCTGCGCTTACGGAAAAGTAACGACAGCTTCTTTAGCTAGCCGAGAATTAACTTATTGTGAAGACAATATGATGGTTTACAAAAATTTACGCTCCTAACTTGCCGAACTGGTATATCTGTAGCAGTGCTTAGATTTATTTCACTGATCAGGTTTATATTCATCCCTTCAATAAATATGTTCAAAAAATTGAACTTTATGGCTTCTGATTGAGCTAGCCTACAGGCGTACTATTAAAAGGACATTAATGTTTGTGGCACCGTCACCTCACATTTAATGTACGCAAGTCACCAGCCTGACTCTCCTATTCAAGTAACATTAAATAAACAGGCTTCTGACATCAAATCACTAACCTATAAGGAAGGCATAATATGACCTACAGATACAATTTAGGTGCAGGGATACATGCACCCAAACCAAAAATTAAATTCCAAAAGATGTGGAGTACAGTGACGGCAACTTGCCTGCTTGTTACGTCCTCATGTTTGGCAGCAAAGACTCTTGGGTTACGTCACAGTATTATAGCAACAGCATGATCAGCACCATAATGGAATGATGGTAGGATGGTAAGATGAAATCAATGTCCAGAATGAAGAATGTTTGGGATTATGCTATATCAAGTTTTGTCAAAGTTGTTGGAGCAGAACCAATTGATATTCAACTTTCAGAAGATGTGCAGCTTTTAGATGAATTAGTCGTCTCTGGTTTAGCATCAACTGTAAAGCGTGAAAATCTAGCAAATTCAGTAACTACAATTGATGCTAGGAATTGACCGGAGGAACATCACCAGCTACAGTAGATGGTGCATTGCAAGGTAAAGTCGTCGGTACCAATATGACTTCATCAGGCGGAGCCCCAGGTGGTGGTATTGACATCAAACTGCGAGGAATTAGTACGCTTGGAGCTGGTAGTTCTCAACCCCTTATTATTGTTGATGGAGTTTATATTAACAATGACGAGCTTCAAACAGGTGTATCAGCAGTTAGCGCACAAGCAAGTGCTGCTCAGGATGATGGAGCTAATCGGTTTAGCTGATATAAATCCCGATGAAATAGAAACTATTGAAATTCTGAAAGGTCCTTCTGCCGCTGCTATTTACGGAGCTCGGTGCAAATGCTGGAGTTGTTATTATCGAGACCAAGCGTGGACGAGGTGGAGAAACGCAGGTTAGCTTTAGTCAGGATTTAGGTTACTCAAGTATTCTTAATGAAATTGGGGCTGCTTCATGGAGCGAGTCCAAGATTGACCAAGTTTATGGAGCAGGCTCTTCTGCGGCAATAGCCAGCCAAACAAGATGTATAATGATGCAGTAAGCAATGGAACACTTCGAGATTACGAAGACCTTATCTTTGGTAACCGTGGAGCACAGCTTAACACATCAAATCAGTGTCTCTGGTGGAGATCCGAAAACACAGTTCTACGTGTCCGGTGCGTTTAAAGATGATAACGGAATCATAGAAGAATACCGGTTTTAATCGATATTCGTTACGTGCAAACATCGATCACCGGCTTAACGCGCAGTAATATTGATATTTCGTCGAGTACGAACTATATCAACACAGAAACCAAACCGAGGTTGGACCGGTAATGGTGGAGTTGGCTTCAGTAGTGCAGGCTGTTGCATTTACGCCTCCTTTTGCACAATTATTACCAAACGAAAGTGGTGAATATCCTGCAATAATCCATACTTTCAGATGAATCCACTTGAGCTCATCAAATATGGGGAAAATGAACAAGAGGTAAACCGTTTTTTACAGTCGCTTTCAGCAAATTTTGAGATGTATAATGCAGGAGCACATACTCTCAATTTTAATCTTGATGGCGGGGTTGATTTTATGAATTCCAACTACGATGGCATATATGCCACCATTTATTGCAATTTCAGCAATCACAGGCCAATCCCAGGCGATGTCATTCATTCGTCTGAAAAAGTGCTGAATATCAATTTGCAGGCATTTCTGATGTACAATACAACAGTTGGTAGTGAAGATTCGCCATGGAACTTTAACGACACAGACCGGTTATACAACCTTTCCATAATGAACGCCAAGTTGCAGCATGATTCGTGGTCGTGGGCTAGTACCTGGGCAAACGAAATGTTGAAAATGCCAGCCTCCAGGAAATCTACAATCAGTATTTTATTAGATGTTACCGATGTGGGTTTTGTAGCACAGCAGGAGGTTAACTGGGATGACAAGGTCATTGGTACGCTAGGTGCTGCGTTTCGATAAGTCGACGCTCAATGCTGACCAGGAAGAGTATTACTTCTTTCCTAAAAGCCTCGTTGGCGGTTAACATCACCAACTTCGATTTTTTGGAGTGCCGACTTGCTGGAATCAGCTCAAGCTTGCGTGCAGCTTACCGGTGAAACGGGCGGATTGCCCAACTTTGGTAGTAACATTTCGAAGCACTTAACAGTGGGTTGATCTCCAGGTAATCTTGGAACTTTCCGTTCAACCCGTACAATTGACCCCAACCTTGAACCAGAAACGGCACAAGAATTAGAGCTTGGTGTAGATTTAGGACTTCGAGGTGGACGTGCTTCACTGGAAGCAACCTACTATCGTAAGAATGTTAGTAATTTAATACTTGACCAAGAGCTACCAAGCTCGTCTGGTTTACAGGTTGATCGGCTGACCAATGCGGCTGATCTGCTCAACAAGGGTAGTTGAGCTTTGGATTACGAGCTGGTGCCCTTACAGGACGAATAAGTTCAACTGGAATTCTACACTAAACTGGTGGACTAACACTGCTGAAATTACTGATCTCAAAGTACCATCTTTCACCACCGGTGGATTTGGGGCTGCGCTTGGTACCTTCTATATAGCCGAGGGATTTTCGCCCACTACCATTGTGGGTAACGCCTTTTAATACTGAAAGCGGACGTTTTACGGTCTATGGGAACTCCAACCTGATTATCAAATGTCATGGATGAATACCATTAATTTTTTTAATAATTGGGAATTCAATTTTCTATGGCATTATACGCCACGGGCAAAAGGTTATAAACCTGCGCCGATTTTTGGCCGATGATGCTGGCAGCAACGATCCCAGATTGGAACGAATGACAGCTAATGGTGATGGGGTCCCCGATGGGCTTGATCGTCCAGGCGAAGGGGCAGGACGCTTTATTGCGGATGCCGGCTATCTCAAGCTCAGAGAAGTTAGTTTATATTATATACTTCCATCCAGCTTCCTGGATAGTTACACCGGCGGTACCGTTAAAAACGTACGCCTAGGAGCATCAGGAAGTAATGTACTGCTGTTCTCAGATTATCCCAGCTACGACCCGGAGGTGTCGGAGTTTGGATCTTCAGCCATTGGAACAGGAGTTGAAGTTGCGGCGTATCCGAGTGCTCGTAAAATCTATGTTCCATCTCAAACCTCGACTTTTAATCCACAAATCATTAAGATCATGAAACGATTAATATACATAGCAGTAATCAGTGTCACCTTGGTATTCTTCTGTGGCGAGTTGTGATGGATCGTTAATTGGATCAGAAAACGTTACTGATCCTAATAATCCATCTGTACAACAGGTCTTGCAAAATGCAACCAAGCCAGAAGTTCAAAATCTTGTTACTGGGCTTGAGATTAGAAATCGACAATATGCAGGCGGACTTATTCCATTGCTGGGTTCCTTTGGCCGTGAAGTATGGCGGTTCGATAGCGTTGACGGTCGGTTTGTAACCGAATGGCTTGGGTATTGATGGAAATGCTGAAACGGATCCTGCTTTTTTTGGATCTGCGGTCGGCCTATGCCACGCCCTTATGCCGCCATTCAGCAGGCTAACTTATTGATGCAAACCCTTGATAATACAGACCTACGTGTAATGAAGAGGAAAGAACGGCGTACGTGGATTTGCGAAAACAATTCAGGCATATCAATTCTTGATTCCATTGCTGATCGCAGTATCAAAACGGCATTCGGGTGGATGTGGCCGATCCACAGAATTTAGGACCTTTCGAAAGCTACGAGGATGCGCTGTACTAGCATACGAAGCCTTACTTGATGAAGGGTACCAGGATTTGCAGGTGGCGGGCAACTAGCTTCTTTTTTGATCTGTCGGATGGATTTTCTGATTTCGAAAGTCCCTCAACGATGGCACAGCTAAATCGGGCTATTGCAGCACGTGCAGCGGTATATGCCGAAGATTGGCCGGGGGCGTTAGATGCCCTTTCTAAGGCCGAGCCGTTTTTTGAGCTGGCCGAAGGCGAAGAAGTGATGAACAAGGGTGCTTATTTGTCGTATGGTGATCCGCCGGATATCTTTCAATCCGCTGTATGTTCCACGAAATGCATCAGCAGCATGAAATTATGGTCGTACATCCCTCTATTATTGAGGATACTCTGGCTGGGGATCTACGTATCGATCAAAAGTTTTTTCTTGCGCGATTCGCCCATTAACAATGCGAATGTGCCCGAGGAAGCGAAGTACCAGGACAATCGTTTCGATAGGAGTGGGCGCACCAATTCCGATGATCCGAAACGAGGAGCTTATTCTGATCTACGCCGAGGCGCAGACGAATTTGGAAGGAGCTACGGCCACAAATTACGCCAATGCTGTTGAAGCAATTAACTATGTCCGTAACACATGGAACCTTGCAGATTATGAAGGACTGCTTAACGAACAGGCGATTGATTGATGAGATATTTGCTGCAGCGTCGATATTCACTTGTGGGCCGAATTCGGTCACCGCTGGATTGATATGCGCCAGATACGATCGCCTCGATGAAATTGATCAAGACTGATAAGCTTGACGGGGACCATATTTTCAGTCAGATGGCGCGGCCTCAGTCTAGAAATCAACTTCGAAAATTTCTGACCGCTTGACCTTTGACATCGAAAGCCCGGCTTCGCAAATGAGCTGGGTTTCGCTTTTTCAAACGAAAATTCTGATATCAACTCAATTAGCTATGAATGGTTATAAAACGTCTTCTACCAAGTATTCGTCGCTTATATTCTTAGTACTACTTCGTCGAGTACAAGCTACAATCAGATCCTGTGTACATAAAAGGGGGATCTGATATTTTGATGCGCACACCGGACAGATGGTAGAGAATGATGGGCATTTTGGTACGTGGCGGACGATTCTACCAAGTGGGGCAAGCCCCATCACAAGAAAAAATTAGGCGAATACGAAGTTATTGAACTCTCCGAAGATGAGTATGTGCTGCCGGGTATTGTGGATATCCATGCCCATTATCGCATCGATGCTTTTGGATCAGAAGCAGTTAGGAGAGATTGATGAATTTAAATACAACGCGATGGTGTATCTGGCCAATGGAGTAACCTCTACCTTTGCCAATGGGGTCTACTATCCCTATATGGAGTTGGCTGCCAAGCGATTGGTAAACTCCGGGAAATGGATAGGGCCGCGTATTTGGGCTTCGGGTCCATATTTTGGTACGCGCTGTCCGGATTGGCAGGATTATTCCAAGGAAGAAATTTATGAGCAGGTTGATTACTGGGCAGCACTGGGTGTTGATGGATTCAAGACCAAAGGCGGTAATCCCGAAACGATAAAGCACCTTGTAAATCGCGTCATTGCACAGTGGCCTTAAAAGTGGCCGGGCATCTTGGATCGGGCTATCGCAACACAACCGAATTCTATTACCGCTATTGATCATGGAATTGATCGGGTAGAGCACATTTTGGGCGGATTTGTACTTGATTTGACGAACTATGCCTATCCTGTTTGGAATGAAGTGGATACCACCTCAACGGAATTCAAAAAGACCGTACAGTACTTTATCAACCACAATGTATATTTCGATGGCACGATTATAGCCCCGGTGTTTCTTTACGACGCTCAAAGATGGGTTCGATTATTGGCAGGATGAGCGGTCGTTGTTTACCGAATATGTACAGCAGCAGCTTCCAAATCGCGAAGAACAAGGATCTAACTAGATAATGGATGGACTGTATGAGGCTATGAAACGTTCTACGAAAGCTTTTTACGATGCCGGAGGGGGGGATTTGATTACTTTAGGTACCGATGCTCCTAGCCACGGTTATTTTCTTTCCGGATTTAGTGCACACCGTGAGATGCACACCATGGTTATGGCTGGATTACCTGAGCATGCTGCACTTAAGGCAGGTACTATAAATAGTGCAAAGGCTCTTGGAAAAAGTAGCTTAATTGGTTCAATAGAGACTGGAAAGTTAGCTGATCTATATATTGTAAAAGGAAATCCTTTAGATGACATTACTAATACTCGTAATGCGTAAAAAATGGTGATGAAATCTGGTATGGTATATAATCCTCAAAATCTTTTAGACGATGTGAAAGGAAAATAATGCCAAAAGTGAAACCGATACTGAAAATTGGTTCAGATACCCTGAATTAGTTAGAAGTAAATAGAAGAATTAGACAGCCTTCAGTCAAAAACTGATTGGATTTGATGTTCTATCGCCAGTCTGAGTTGCTAGATCAGTTATATAAATTCTAAAAATTAAATCAAAAGCCCCGATTTGAAAATCGGGGGCTTTTTTTTGAATCTGATAATTATTTTGAAATCATCTATCAGGTTCACATATTCAACGCTGCTCCCACTTAATTTTTTATACATTGGGTTAACATGCGCTTAGCATAAATCTTCAATAAAATTAGTTATCGATGAAACCGAACAATTTACAATTTAAGTTGAGTGCCTACATATTTGCTTGTGTAGCCGCTCTGCTTGTTTGGGGCATTACGCCAGTTCAGGCTCAGACCTTCGGCCATGGTCGAGGAAGTATTGACATAATCGAGACGACGAACACTCTCTTACGCAGGACTCAGACAGATACATCGGAGGCCGTCCCGCGGTGGACGTTCCGTAGCCGTTGCTGGTCATGCAGATCAACCTCATACCTACTATACCGTGGTTTTACCGGTGGTGGTGTTTACAAAACCACCGATGGTGGTAATTAATTGGTACAACGTGTCTGATGGATATTTTAAGACCGGATCAGTTGGCGCCGTTTCATGTAGCTCCATCTAATCACAAATGTAATTTATGCCGGTATGGGTGAAACCTGTATCAGAGGTAATATGTCGGCAGGTGACGGTATGTACCGATCTGAAGACGGTGGTAAAACATGGGAACACATCGGATTCGGTGATTCTCATTTTATTGGTGAGATTGTAGTTCATCCTGATAATGAAGATGTAGCTTGGGTGGCTGTATTGGGCCATACATTTGGGATGAAGGGAAATTCTGAACGCGGTGTTTTCAAAACGACTGATGGTGGCGAAACTTGGGAACGAGTTCTTTATCATAATGAAAAAACCGGTGCTGTTGATGTGGAAATAGATCCTAATAATCCACGCATTTTATATGCCTCTCTTTGGGAAGCTTACAGAAACCCTTGGGAAATGTCGAGTGGCGGTGAAGGCAGCGGTCTTTACAAAAGTACCGATGGCGGAGAAAACTGGGAAAACATCTCTCACAAAGCCCGGGCCTTCCTAAAGGGATGTCAGGGTAAGATCGGTGTTGCTATCTCACCTCTTAATTCATGACATCGTTTGGACCATTATCGAAAATGATAATGGCGGATTATTCCGATCTGAATGATGGCGGCGAAACCTGGCAACTCGGACCACAGCCGATCGTAATCTGCGTCAGCGTGCCTGGTATTACACTCATGTTGTATGCCGGCACCAACCAGTGAAGATGAAGTTTATGTACTGAATGTTGGATTCCATAAATCAATTGACGGATGGCGGAAGTTCTTTTGAACGATTAAGCACACCTCACGGTGATCATCATGATCTCTGGGATCTCTCCTAACGATGGAAACCGCATGATTATTGCTGATGATGGAGGTGGACAGGTATCATATAATGGCGGCGAAAGCTGGTCATCATATTACAAATATGCCACCGCGCAATTCTATCAGGTTATTACCGATAATCAGTTCCCTTACAGAATATATGGTGCACAACAGGATAACAGTACCGTTGGTATTTTAAGCCGAACATCCGGTGGCGGAATTACTGAAAGAGACTGGGCTCCTGTAGCCGGTGGTGAGAGTGGTTATATTGCCCCTGACCCTGAAGATCCCAATGTAACCTACGGTGGTAGTTATGGTGGGTATTTCAATAAATTCAACGATTTCACTGATCAGAGTGACCGTGTTGATGTTTGGCCTGACAACCCAATGGGCGCAGGAGCTGAGGAACTCAAATATAGATTCCAATGGACGTTCCCTATCTATATCTCTCCTCATGACCCAAATGTGCTATACGCTGCCTCACAGTACGTACACCGTTCTAACTGACGAAGGTATGAGCTGGGAAAATATCAGTGATGACCTAACCCGTAAATGACAAATCAAAACAAGGTCAGTCAGGCGGTCCGCTTACAAAAGATGACACCAGTGTTGAGTATTACAATACTGTTTTCACTTTTGCAGAATCAACGGTGGAACCGGGTGTTTTATGGGCCGGTGCAGATGATGGCTTAATTCATATTAGCCGAAACAACGGTGAAACATGGACTGAAGTAACACCGGATGGAATGCCGGAAGCCATGGCAAGTATTATCGACCCTTCACCGCACGATGCTGCTACGGCATATCTTGCAGCGAACCGTTACAAGTTCGATGACTTCTCACCAATGCTATACAAAACTACAAATTATGGTAGAAGCTGGACCAAGATCACGAACGGAATACCTGAGGGTGACTTTACCCGTGTAATTCGTGAAGATCCAAACAAACAGGGTCTTCTTTATGCAGGTACTGAAACCGGTGTTTATGTTTCATTCAATGATGGTGAAAAGTGGCAACCGCTTCAGCTGAATCTACCTGCTGTACCAATCACAGATCTCACAGTCCATAAAAGAGACAAAGATCTGATCATTGCAACGCAGGGACGGTCCTTCTGGGTACTTGATGACCTATCAGTACTCCACCAGTTAAGTGATGAGGTGAAGAATTCTGATCATTACTTATACAAGCCTGAAACCACTTACCTATTCGGTCGCCATTCTGAGCCGAATCCCGGTGAAACCTTTGGTGAAAATCCTAAAACAGGTGTAGTTGTCTACTATAACCTTAACGAGGTTCCTGAATCTGAAGTGCAGCTTCAATTCCTGGAAAGTGACGGAACTGTGATCAGAACACTCTCAAACAAGGAAAGACTTGACGGAACTCCTGTTAAGGAATCTGAGAACTTCTATGAGGAAGAACACAATGTACCCGGTGATGTACTAACCACCAAAATGGGTAACAATTCCTTCGAATGGGATCTCAGATATCCTGGTGCTACTGACCTCGACGGGACTCAGATCCTTTGGTCAGGTAACACATCAGGCCCAAGAGCTATTCCTGGAACTTATGAAGTTCGTCTGATCGTAGATGGTGATGTAGTTGGTTCTAAAAACTTTGAACTGACTAAGGACCCACGCATTGAAACAACTCAGGAAGACTTCCAGGCACAGTTTGATCTACATCAAACCATTATTGCCAAACTTGATACCACACATAAGACGATCAACCGGATCAGAAAAGTTCGGACACAGATCAATGATGTGAAGTCAGACTATTCAGGCAATACTGAAATTCAGGAAAGAGCAGACGAAATGCTGAAGGTTCTTGAGGAAGTAGAAAGTTCACTTATGCAAACAAAAGCTGAGTCGTATCAGGATGTATTGAACTTCCCTATCAAGCTTAACAACAAACTTGCTGCTCTTGCCAGCACTGTTGCAACCGGTGACGGACGACCTACACAACAACAGTATGAGGTGTATGTTGATCTTGCCGCCAAAGTGGATGCTCAATTAGAAAAAGTTTCTCCAATATTTGACGGGGAACTTCCTAACCTGATTCAGGAAATAGAACAGCGCGCTATTCCAATTGACAACTAGCTAGATTAGGTAGTACAGCTAAAAAATATAAAAGCAGTGATAATTACTTATCACTGCTTTTTTTATATCTAAAAATTAATATTTATTGAGTTCAATGAGCTCCTGCTGAGTTTAATAACTCCACTACATTCTCATGGTGATGCGTGATAGCCTGATCTTTGGCTGACCAGCCTCGATCATCGTGAACATCCACATCACTGCTCTGCTCTATCAAATACTGAACAATTTTATAATGACCGTTCGTCGATGCCCAATACAAGGGTGACGTTCCTCTATTATCCCTGTGATCTACCTCTGCCCCGTTATTTACTAATAATTCAACAATATCCTTGTGACCATATTTGGCAGCCTTTAGAAGAGCCGTTCTTTCATGGCTATCCTGTGTATCAACATTTACTCCCTCTTTAAGTAGTCGGGATATTGTTTCGATATTGCCGGTTTCTGCGGCTTCTAGAAATGCTTCATTATTCATGACGTATCCTCCTCAACTGAGTATTAAGATTGGCACCTGAATTGTAATTTTCAAGTAGTCAAATGTCAAATTAGAAATACGACCCAAAAGTGAAGATTGAATGAATCAGAAATAAACCGAATATAAAAATAACCCGGTATCAACTTGTCTGAGGACCAAGAATAAAAAAAGCTACTTTTAAAATTCTTGTTTAGTGATACCGGGCTCATCTAACACCTAAAGGACGTAATTTTTTCCGAAACAGTTTCACTTCCAAGTTAGATTTAACAATTATTTAAAACAGCCTGAGTTGTTCGCCGGTATCCTTAATAAAATGATCAGTAGACAGTTGAAGATTTCGTTTATTCAATTCCAACCTGTTGGTATGGACTTGAAACAGATCACGAATCTGTGCAGCATATGAACCTTGTCCTTTCATTCGCTCACCCCATTTGCTGTTGTTTAATTTTCCTCCCCTAATGTCGAGGACTTTATTTAAAACTTTGTTCTTTCTATCGGGATAATGCTGTTCCAGCCACTCAACGAAAATATCTTTTACCTTATGTGGCAGCCGAATGATGGTGTATCCAGCAAAATCTGCCCCGGCCTCTTTCGCATGTTCGAGTATGGATACCATTTCATGATCTGTGATACCGGGAATGATGGGAGCAATATTTACACCCACCCGTATCCCTGCATCTGAAAGTTTACGAATAGCCTCCAGTCTCCTATTTGGGCGTGACGTCCGAGGTTCCATAACACCGGTAAGATCTTTATCTAAACTTGTGACTGATATCGTAACACTTATGCAGTTATACTCACTGAGTTCGGCTAACAGATCGACGTCTCTTGTTACCAGATGATTTTTTGTGATCAGCCCAACCGGGTTTCTGAATTCAGCTAACACACTCAGGCACTCTCTTGTGATACCAAGCTTCTTCTCTATAGGTTGGTAGATATCGGTTACGCCACTCATAGCTATAACCTGTGGTTCCCATTTTTCAGCCCGTAGTTCTTTCCTTAGGATCGATGCCGCGTTATATTTCACCATGATCTTGCTTTCAAAATCCAGGCCTGAGGAAAAACCTAGATACTCATGGTACGGCCGGGCATAACAGTATATACACCCGTGTTCACACCCTCTGTATGGATTGATACTTGCATTGAATCCGATATCCGGACTTTTATTGTAGGTGATCAAAGATTTGGATGCATCCCGTATCAGTTGGGTTTTGGGGGATGGCTTCTCTCCCGTTTCCTCATCCAAGTCGTAGTCCACATAATTTCCTTCAAACCTGTTGACCGGATTATCAGAGGCTCCGCGGCCACGTATTGGCTTTTTGTCTGTATTCATAAATAGTTTACATATTTTGTACATATAATATATGCAAACGATACAGTAAAATCAGACATAGAATTTTTATAAATAAAAAAGGCACAGATCAGAGACCCGTGCCTTTAAAAAAATTATCCGGATCAGATCTTAATTACTGTAGACCTTTTCGCCTGCAACCCATGTTTCTAGTACTTCAGTTTGCCAGATCTCTATAGCCGGAACTTCAAAGAAGTCGCGGTCAATAACAACGAAATCTGCCCATTTACCCGGTTCAAGACTACCAAGTACATTTTCCTGATGAGCCGCATAAGCTGCGTTTAAAGTAAATGATCGCAAGGTTTCTTCTCTGTTTAACTTTTCTTCAGGATACCAGCCATTTGGTGGATTCCCTTCGTGATCCTGACGAGTCACTGATGAGTACAATCCATAAAATATATTCACATGCTCTACTGGGAAATCAGAACCATTAGCTATAACGGTTCCCTGATCTAAAAACTTCTGCCAGGCATATGCTCCTTTAATACGTTCAGAACCGACTCGGTCCTCAGCCATATTCATATCGCTGGTTGCATGCGTGGCCTGCATGGAGGCAATGATATCGAGCTCCTTAAATCGCGGGATGTCTTCAAGCGAAACGATCTGTGCATGCTCTATCCTGTGGCGCAAACCTTGATCTCCATACTCCTCAATGGCTTGTTCAAAAGCATCTAGTACAACCTCATTAGCTCTGTCACCAATTGCATGAATGTTCGTTTGGTAACCATTCGAGACTGATTTATCCACCATCTCGTTCAATTCTTCCTGCTCGTAGAATAATAGTCCTTTGTTTCCTGGATCATCAGAATAGGGCTCTTTCATAGCAGCACCGCGACTTCCCAGGGCACCGTCAGCAGATATCTTCACACTTCTTAGCGCAAGCCTGTCATTTGCATATGAATTTATCGGACCGTTTTTCGAAAGTTCATCGAAATCATTACCGGTACCGCCGATCATGGCATATATTCTCGTGATCATTTTGCCTTCATCAGCAAAGGTCTTATAAAGTTCCCAGGTTTGGGACGGAATACCAGCGTCATGCACTGAGGTAATTCCTTCACTCGACATTTTTTCAAGGGCTTTTTCAAGAGCAAGCGTTCGCTCCTCTGCAGTTGGTGCAGGAATATTCTGGGTTACATAACTTTCAGCCGCATCAATAAAAACACCGGTAGCCTTACCGTTTCTATCACGGATCACCTTACCACCCTGTGGGTCAGGTGTATCCTGACTGATGTTAGCGATCTCCATTGCCTTGGTATTACCCCATCCTGCGTGACCATCAACACGGGTCAACCAAACCGGACGATCAGGAACAACCTTGTCAAGGTCAGCCGCAGTAGGAAATTCATTTTCAGGCCATAGAGTTTGATTCCATCCTCTACCCTGAATCCATTCTAATTCCGGATTTGCCTCAGCATAGACCTTGATCGAGTCTAATGTAGCCTCAAGTGTTTCAATGCCAGCCACATTAATGTTCAATTCCTGATATCCGAGTCCCATAACATGGGCGTGGGCATCAATTAAACCGGGTAAAATTGTTTTTCCTTCAATATCAATTATCTTACCGGCATTGGATAGTTCCTCACCCCCAACTTCTCTGACTTTTCCATCTTCAATAATCATTTTTTGAAAGGTGATCAGTGAGTCGTTGTAAAAGGTATAGCCGTTAGCATTTACAAATGTCTTCACTTCCGCATTATCTGAACAAGCCGTTAGCAATGCGGATAACATGAAAACAGTAATTAATAAATTTTTCATACTCATAGTTTGATTAGAATTTTATTGAATATAAGCATTGAGTCATGATATGATAAGTGAGGAATCAAATTATCCTCAATCGAGATCCAATTTTACAAAAGTTGACCTCAACATTACCTCACGCATTCTATGGATAACTAACTCAGGTCTTGATAATTTCCACAAGTCATCCGTTATAAAGGCAGGTACGATATTTAGATCTTTCAGATCATCCTTTGTGAAGAATTTGAGATCCTGAATGATCTGATCCTGATCGAATACCTCAGGATCTTTCCCCAAACTAAGATTCCCACCGGTTCTTTCTACCTGATAATAGAATTCGATAGCATGAATGCCATTGTCGATCAATTCTTTTACATGCAAAAGATCTTTAACAGTGACTTTCAATCCGGTTTCTTCAGTGAACTCTCTTTGAACGGCCTCACGGAGACTTTCACCGAAATCTACTTTTCCACCCGGCGGTATCCAGATCAGTTCGTCAGTTACAGGAGAATGAAGGTTAATGAGCAGGATCTTACCTTCCTCGATCAGAATACCGCAAGAACGAACCCTGATCTCACCTGAATATCTGCTTTTGTCCACGCGGTTTATTTGGCTACTTCTTTTGATTTAAGGGAACTGTACAATCCTGAGTCTTTTGCATTTTGAAGACAGGCCTTAACAAAGTCCACAAACAGATGATGCGGATTATTGACCGTACTCTTTAATTCAGGATGGAACTGTACTCCTACAAACCATGGATGCTCAGGAATCTCTATGATCTCAACCAGATCTCGTTCAGGATTCATACCCGCCAGCTTCATTCCATTTTCTGTGAGCTTGTATCTAAGGTTGTTATTAACCTCATACCGGTGACGGTGCCGCTCTTCTATGATCTCTTGACCGTAAGCTTTGAATGCATTAGAGTCTTTATCAAGTTTGCATGTGTATTTACCAAGACGCATTGTGCCACCCATGTTCTCGATATCCTTTTGATCATGCATGATATCAATAACAGGATATTCAGTTTCCTCGTCAAACTCTGAACTGTTGGCTTCCTCCCAACCGCATACATTTCGCGCATATTCGATTACAGCACACTGCATTCCTAAGCAAATCCCAAAAAATGGAATATTGTTGACCCGGGCATAATGTACGGCTGCCATTTTTCCTTCGATGCCACGTCCGCCAAAACCCGGTGCCACTAAAATGCCGGCAACATCCTTGAGATGTTCAACTACATTATCTTTTTTAAGCTCTTCAGACTGAACCCATCGAACTTTAACATGACAATCGTTTACAGCACCGGCATGAATGAAAGCTTCAACAATCGATTTGTATGAATCGTGGTGCTCAACATATTTACCGACCAATGCGATCTCAATTTCACCTGATGGATTACAAACTGCTTCAACAAAACCGAGCCAATTATCCAGATTTGGTTCCTTGGTCTCCAGTTTAAGTTTTTCAATGACACGTTTATCGAGTCCCTCTTTTTGCATCAGCAGTGGGACTTCATAAATGCTGCTGGCGTCAATAGATTCGATCACATCTTCGAGGTCAACATTACAGAACTGTGCAACTTTTCTGCGAATCGTTTCATCCAAAGGGTGCTCGGTTCTGCAAACCAGAATATCCGGTTGAAGTCCGCTTTCAGACAGCGTCTTTACAGAATGCTGAGTTGGTTTTGTTTTCAACTCACCTGCAGCAGCAAGATAAGGGACCAGGGTAAGGTGAATTGATAGGGTGTTATGTCGCCCCACATTGTATCTCAACTGACGTACAGCCTCGATATAAGGCAGACTTTCAATATCGCCAACGGTTCCACCGATCTCCACGATCACTACATCGTAATCTCCTGACTGGCCGAGTTTGAGAACATGAGATTGGATCTCATCAGTGATGTGAGGAATAACCTGAACGGTTTTACCGAGATAAGCACCCTGACGTTCTTTGGTGATCACATCATAGTAAATACGACCGGTAGTAACATTATTTTCCTGAGAAGTTTTAATGTCCAGAAACCGCTCATAGTGTCCTAGATCGAGATCGGTTTCAGCTCCATCATCCGTTACGTACACTTCTCCGTGTTCGTAAGGATTCATCGTACCCGGATCAACGTTGATGTAAGGATCCAGTTTTTGGATGGTTACCTTGAGTCCCTGAGCGACAAGTAAACGCCCCAGAGATGCACAGATTATTCCTTTACCTAACGAAGACGTAACCCCTCCGGTTACAAAAATATATTTAGTGGACATGCAAGATGTGGGTATGGTTGATGGATGTAAAATATAGGGGGTTCCCTACCCTCATTCAATGCAAAACAGGAATTAATCCCCCTTACTTTTCCACATGTTATCCACAACCTGTTTTAGCAGGTCTGGTTTATCGGTGAAAATTCCGTTAACACCCTTTTTTATCATTTTTTTCATTCTGCGTTCGCTGTTAACGGTATAAACAAAAACCGGAATATCAGCTTCTGAAGTCTCATCCGCCCACTTTTTTGTAAATAGGCGATAGTTACAGTTAAAGGCGTCTACCTTATATGCATTTACCAACTGTTTAGGCCCCATTCCATCAGATTGTTCCTTCTCATATAGTAAAGCTGCTGCGATATTCACATCCAATTCCTTTAAATGGGCTACTGCCCTGTAATCAAAACTTGAGAATAAAACGTGATCCAACATATCGAATTTTTTTACAAGCTCGTAGGCTTTTTCTTCGATACCATTTTTAAGCTCATCTGCAACGGCTTCTGTCTTTATCTCGATATTTAAAGCTATCTTCCCTTTGGCAAACTGCAGTACTTCTTCCAGTGAGAGAATTCTCTCACTAGAGTGCTTTTTTCCGAACCATGATCCTGCATCCAGTTTTGCTAGTTCTTCAAACGTATAGTCAACCACTTTACCCGTACCATTGGTTGTTCGATCCAGTGTTTCGTCATGTATCGCAACCGGGATCCCATCTTTGCTCAGCAAAATATCCAACTCTATCATTTCAGCCCCCATATCATAGGCAGCTTTAAATGCCCCTAAGGTATTTTCAGGATAGTAGGCACTCGCACCCCTGTGACCAATTACTATAAAATTATCTCCATTATCTGAATACAATGATACCGGAAGAGACATATCATTCACCTGTGCATTTACTGGAATGATTCAATAAAATCAATGGAAAAGTGAATCAATAAAATCTCAATAGTCCTGTCATGGCATCTGCAGTTGAATTTACAGCGCATAAAAGTTAGCAGCACTTTCAATTTTGATTATTGATCACCTGTTTGATCGCTTTTTGGAGTAACGAATCAAATGTGCCGGCAAATACTATAGTTCTGTGAAGCATAAATAAACCGCTCATCATAGTAATTGAGCCAAAAACGGTCATCAGAGTGGCTACCCAAACTGGTTGAATACTTCCAACCAAAGAAAGCGCTACCACAGCACTACCTAAGAATAACTGTAACAGAGAGGATATAAAATATAGCCCATCAACCGAATGGACCTTATCCATGAATACGGATATTCGTGACGTTTTAGTTGAATTTATTTGATCTTGAAGATCGTTGCTAACGGTAGGATTTTTAAATTCTTCTTCTTCAAACATAACCTTTATCTTTCTTGATAACTTATTAACCCATAACTAATCATTTCTTACAATCATTATAATGAAAGTAGAATGGATTTAAAATAATTTATGCCAAATACTGACAATTTTTTTATTTACGGTCGAAATCCTGTTGAGGAAACCTTAATGGAACGGCCGCACGAGGTCGATAAGATATTTGTGAAAAATAATATCAAACCTTCCACATATCAGAATATCATAGAACTTGCAGATCAAAATGAAGTTCCCTTGGTAAAAGTTCCCGGAGCAAAAATCTACGGACTTGTCGGCAAGGTAAATGATCAGGGTTTTGTGGCACAGATAAGTGCAGCCAGATACACCAATTTCTTTGATTGGGCCGAAACTCTGATCCTCACTGAAAATCCTGCTGTTTTGTTACTGCATGGAATTGAGGACCCTCATAACTTTGGTGCCATACTCCGTTCAGCAGCAGCTGCCGGTATTAATGCGGTTATAATCCCCATGCAAAATCAGGCTCCCGTCAATGCTACAGTCTTTAAAACTTCTGCAGGAACAGCCGGACGAATTCCCATCATCCGTGTACATAATTTGAATCAGGGGCTGAAAGACCTCAAAGCTACAGGTTTTGAGATCGTTGGGCTTGATGGCAGTGCAAAAAAGGAAGTATGGAAAGCTGATCTGGATCGGCCGATCGCTTTTATGATCGGAAATGAAGGTGAAGGTATTTTACCGGAAAACCTTAAACGATGTGATTCTCTTATCAAGATCCCAATGGAAAATGATGTGGAATCGTTAAATGCATCAGTTAGTGCAGCTTTGGTTTCTTACGAGTGGAAAAGGCGCAGGACAAAATAGAGCCAACTTAGTTTAGTAAAGTAAGTAAGATTCTCTTTTACTTTTGAAAATGCTAACGTCCTCCTTCCAGCTTGGTAAGGGGTCACCATTTTCAATAATGGATTCCAGATCGATCCCAAACAGCTTATTTGCAAAGTCTGTGATTTCAAAATTATCTGCATGATCTTTTGCATACAACAAGAGGTCCATCCCTAAATTTAGTGGGTCAGTGCTTTCATAACCTTTTGGAAAAGAGATCCTAATGCCTTCTGATAATTCATTTTCTAATTTGGGGCTTACAGCTTTCCCGGGAATTGAGCGGGGAGTGAAACTGATCGAATCGAGTTGAACCTGATGTTCTTCTTCCAGCTTTCTTATAGCGGAAGGCACATAGTTAAATCCGGGTGACCCAATAGTTAAAAAAGGAGAATCTGTTCCCCTGCCCTCTGACAAATTTGTACCCTCAAAGATCACAGTACCTGTATAGGCAAACGCATGATCAAAGGTGGGAAGATTGGGGGAAGGTGCTATCCAAGTCAACCCGGTCTCCGGCCATATCATGTTGCGATTCCACCCTTTCATTTCAATAACCTCATAATTTAGGTCATCTCCGGTATCGATCCATCCTTCACCGACAGCCATCCCTGCTATCTCACCCATTGTAAGACCATAAACTATGGGCATAGGGTAATAACCTACAAACGACTTGTATTCATCTTGCAAAGTCCACCCTGCAACATAATCTCCGCCCAAAGGGTTGGGACGGTCAAGGACCCATACTTCCTTCTTATTTTCCCAGGCAGCTTCAAGTACTAAACCCATCGTCGCACTGTAGGTATAGAACCTGACTCCCATATCCGGAAGATCAAATAAAAGCAGATCTACATCCTCCAGCATTTCAGGAGTCGGTTTCTTGGAAGTTCCGTACAACGAAAAAACAGGCAATCCGGTGGTTTGATCAACCCCATCTTCTATGACCTCTCCAGCCCCGGCTTCACCCCTAAAACCATGTTCTGCCGCATATAAAGCTCTAACGTTCACCCCAAGACTTAGCAAGGTATCTAGCATGTGAACCCCATCCACTCTGGAAGTTGGATTCATAATCAGCCCTACCTTACGGCCTTTTAGTTCTTCAAGATGTTCATCCAGCAAAACCTCAGCACCACTTTTAATAACCGGCATAGTCTGACTTTGGATATTATCGCAGCCTGTTATGAGTGTAACAAATAGTACTATCAGGAATGACGTTCGCATGCATTTATTTTTTTTATTGAAATAAAAAAGCCTCGCTTAAAATAATTAAACGAGGCTTAAACATTTATAGAACCAGCCAGATCAAGCCTGATTTGCCACGACTTCAGACTCAGCAAAGAAGTAGGCCGCTTCGATCTTACCATTTTCAACGGAATCAGATCCGTGAATAATGTTTTCTCCAAGACTGTCAGCAAAATCAGCACGGATAGTTCCTTTATCTGCTTCCGCAGGATTTGTAGCTCCGATCAGTGCTCTGAAATCAGCGATTGCATTGTCTTTTTCAAGTATCATTGGTACACAAGCACCACTGCTCATGAATTCACAAAGTTCATCATAAAACGGTCTTTCTTTGTGAACCGCATAGAATCCACCGGCGGTATCTTTGGTGAGTCGGGTCATTTTCATTGCCAGAATTTTAAAGCCGGCTTCTTGAATTCTTTTGGTAACCTCTCCGATCAAATTCTTTTTTACGCAGTCAGGTTTTAGAATAGTCAGTGTTCTTTCTTTAGCCATTATTATTGTGTCTTATATTTTTGTAACATTTGGTTATAGAGATACTCTATTTCTTTACCTTGAAGATACGGGTTCATTCATCAAGTTTCGAACTTTTAGTACTTTTTCGGTTTAAGATATCCTGTTATTTAGCATTCATGAAGGAAGGACGACAAATACATCACTGGGTTTTCAATCTGGCAGCGCCACCTGCCAAGTTATGGCCATATGTATCTGACACTAACCGCATATTTCGAATTCTTGGAGCTCCTCCGGTTCAGGAAATGCCTCTTTCAAGAAATACTCCAAAAGGATACCTGGAACTTTCCCATAGTATTCTCAACTCTCAGGTCACCTGGCAGGAAGAACCCTACGCGTGGGAAACTCCCTTTAGGTTCAAAGTCACCCGTAATTATAAAATCGGGTTTCTGGAACATATGAGCATTTTAACAGAATGCATTGAAACGGATGAAGGAACGAACCTGATCGTTAAAGTTACGGTAGATCCTTCGAACTCATTACTCTACTATCCCATCAAATTGTACGTTAACTACGTACTGAAAAAGAAACTGACCGGTTATCTTGAGATCGTTGATAATGCTGTCAGTCAGGGATTACACCCTTACGAACTAAACGAAGAAAAATCACTTATCAGGGGGGCTGATCGCAAAATCGAAAGGATCTCTAAAGAGCTGGTCGAAAAGACCAAGCGTAAACGGATCGTGCGTCACCTCATTGAACTTATTCGAAAAGCGGAAGATGAAGACCTTGAGAGCATTCATCCTTACAGTTTAGCCGAATACTGGGGTGAAAAGAAATACTCTGTACTAAATGTATTTCTCCATGCCACAAATCTGGATCTTCTAGATTTCAGCTGGGACATTTGTTGCCCAAGATGTAAGAGTCCAAAGAATAACTTCAGGAAGTTACAGGATACTCGTGGCCATTTATATTGTGAGGATTGTAATGATGATTACACAATGGATTTCAACAAGAACACCCACCTCGTGTTCAAGCCACATCCACTCATTCGAAGTATATCTGACAAAAAATACTGCTTGGGCGGTCCCGGAAATAAACCGCATCGGGTGATTCAGCAAAGCCTGGCAATCGGTGATGAGCGATATCCTGAACTACAACTTGAAGAAGGTACGTATCTTTTCAGGACTCACAATCACGAGGGAAATCTGGTTTTCCATGTCCGGGAGGATGGCACCGATAATGTGAACATCTATGTGACTGATGAGGAATTCCACAGCCAGAGTATCACCATTTCAAAAACCCCGAATCTTGGAATCTTCAATCATTCCTCTCAGCCAATGGTTTGTTTCTTCGATAAACTTAACTGGAAAGAAGAAGCCATATATGCCACTGAAGTCTGTTCCAATGTTGACTTCAATACTTTGTTTCCAAATGAAACCCTAAAAGAAACAAGCAAGGTAAAAGCATCAGAAGTAACCATGCTGTTCACGGATCTTATGAACTCAACTGAACTTTACGTCAAAGAAGGCGATGAAACAGCTATCGGACGGGTAATGGGGCATTTTAGAGTGATACAGCAGATCATTGCGGAAGAGCGTGGTGGTATCGTAAAAACGATCGGCGATTCAGTAATGGCTGTATTCTGGGAACCGGTCTCTGCCCTCAAAGCAGTACAGCGAATTCAGCAAATATTCAGCAATTCATCTGCCGTTGGAAATGCTTTTAAGATCAAAGCCGGAGTCCATTTTGGAGACTGCACGGCTGTGAATCTCAATGGTCGTATTGACTACTTTGGCACAACTGTGAATCTTGCATCCCGTTTAGTTGATGCAGCCTCTGAAAAAGAGATCATGCTTTCTGAAGCCCTTTACGAGCATCCTGACATCAAACTTTATCTCGACAAAAACTCCAAATCTTTCTTCGTAAAAGACAGCTCCAAAGAACTCAAAGGATTCAGTGAAGAGGAAATTAAGGTTAAGCAGATCCGACTTGAGCGCCCACCAATGCGACTGGTTATTTAAGAAGATAACATTAGGTATTCCGCTTTTAACCTTTTTCTACACCGCCTCACTTTTGTTTTTATAATTGCCCTTACCTTCGCATCTTTAAGAGTAATACTCACTCAAATTTTCTCATAATGTCTGCAAAAAAAATACACCCTTCCATTGCTGATAGTGTTCAGCCAATGAAGCCTAAAAAGAACGTCGCACTGATCGCTCATGACCATCGTAAAATGGATCTACTGGATTGGGCTGAATACAACAGCGAAATATTGTCTGATCACAACCTTTTTGGTACAGGAACAACCGGTAAACTCGTCTCAGAGAAAACAGATCTGCCGGTATTTAGATTTAAAAGCGGACCTCTTGGAGGTGACCTTCAGATCGGTACAGCTATCGTCCAAAACGAGATCGATGTGATGATCTTCTTTTGGGATCCCCTTCAGGCTCAGCCACACGATGTGGATGTAAAAGCCCTGCAGCGCATCAGTATTGTGTATAACATACCGATGGCCTGCAACCGATCATCAGCAGATTTTCTGATCACTTCACCCCTCATGAAAACAAAATATGACCGGTTCATTGTAGACTACAGTAAACGTTTCAAAAAAGATTTTGATGCCGAATAAATTAGCCAAAGAAAAAAGTCCCTATTTACAACAACACGCTGATAATCCAGTTGATTGGTATCCGTGGGTTGACGAAGCCTTTGATAAAGCTAAAAAAGAAAATAAACCGATCTTTCTCTCCATTGGCTACGCTACCTGCCATTGGTGCCATGTTATGGCCCACGAAAGCTTTGAGGATCCTGAGATCGCTGAGATGATGAACGAGGCTTTTATAAACATCAAAGTTGATCGGGAAGAAAGGCCGGATATAGACAACATGTACATGACCGTTTGCCAGATGCTAACCGGTCAGGGAGGTTGGCCATTGACGATCATTATGTCACCTGACAAAGAACCTTTTTTTGCAGGCACCTATATTCCAAAGGATGCCAGATTCAACCGTATAGGATTGCGGCAACTTATTCCCGGTGTAGTTGGTATGTGGAAGAATGAACCAAAACGGGTCAAAAAAGCTACTGAAAAGATCAAAGAAGGGTTTCAACAGTCTCAGGAATTTGAAGGCGGAAAATTCCCCGGAACCGAGGCTACAGATTTTGCAGCAGAACAGCTTGCCAGGAGTTTCGATACAGAGCATGGAGGATTTGGAACAGCTCCAAAATTTCCAAGTCCCCATAACCTGATGTTTCTGCTGCGACAGTGGAAAATGAACGGTGATCAACGCTTTTTAGATATCGTAACAGAAACATTGACCAAAATGCGTTTGGGTGGAATATGGGATCATATTGGATATGGGTTTCATCGTTACTCCACTGACCGGGAATGGCTTCTCCCTCATTTTGAAAAAATGCTTTATGATCAGGCTTTATTACTGATGGCTTATGCAGAAACCTGGCAGGCCACAAAAGAGCCGTTATTTAGAAAAACAGCTTATGAAATCATTCATTACGTGAACCGTAAACTCAGACATCCTGCCGGTGGTTTTTACTCAGCCGAAGACGCCGACAGTGAAGGCGAAGAAGGTAAGTTCTATGTTTGGAAACTTTCAGAACTGAATGACGTCCTTAAAAAAGACGAACTTCAATTCTTCGCTAACCAATTCAATATCAAAGAAGAAGGTAATTTTGAAGATGAAGCTACGAAAAAGCTAACCAAAGCTAACATACCCCACCTTGCTTCCCCTCTTGAGGATAAGGATTCCAAGACCTTTCAAAAGATCAGGGAACAATTATTCGAAAAAAGAGAGCAACGGATTCATCCTCTTTTGGATGATAAAGTACTAACTGACTGGAACAGCTTAATGATTGCCGCTTTTGCTAAAGCCGGTTTCATCTTTAATGATGATGAGCTGATCAAAACGGCAGAGGACGGTATCAATTTTATTAATAAGAATCTGGTCGATTCAGGTGAATTGCTACACAGATACAAAGATGGAGAAGCCGGTATTGAAGCGATGGCAGATGATTATGCCTTTTTGATCTGGGCTCTGATCGAATGTTACGAAACCACCTTCAAACCTGAATATCTGGAACAAGCTCTAAACTGGAACAAGAAGTTTTCAGACGTATTCTGGGATAGTGAGAACGGCGGATATTTTTTCAGCATGCAGCAAGAGGATCAGATCTATGGACCTCAAAAACAACTTTATGACGGGGCAGTCCCTTCATCAAATTCGGTTTCACTTAATAACCTGATCAGGCTTAGCCGTTTGACCGGTAAAACAGAATTGGAAGAAAAAGCTCAAAAGATCGGTGAGACATTCTCAGCTGACCTGATCCGATCCGGTTCAAGTATCACACAAAGCATGCAGGCCATTCAGTTCTTAAACGCTAGTTCAAAGGAAATAACATTAGTCTCGACAGATAAAGACACTGAGTTTTTTAACGACCTATTCCGGGAACCATTTGAGCCGTTCAATGTGATCCACTTCAAGCATCAGAATAATGCTTTAAAACTGGCAGAGATTGCCCCCTACACAGAATCACAGCACTCAAGGGACAATGATTCAGCTCTCTACGTTTGCACTGATTTTGTATGTGAACAACCGATATTTAATGCTCAAGAAATGAAGAACGCTTTGCGCAAATAAAAAAAGCTCTCCTCATTTGAAGAGAGCTTTAAAACAAAATTGAGTGAAATCTTTTCTATCGCTCCATCATCATTTTAAAAACATAGTCTTTAAAACTCATCAAAGTAATTCCTGATGGGATTTCAACCATGGCTTTAGCGACAGATGACCGGTTCACATTATTTACTTTCATAACGGCCTTACGTTCATCTCCTTCCACAGCTTCGATCAACAACGGAAAGTTCTTACCCTTAAATACAACCTCTTGAGCCACACCATTGATCTCTGAATCAATGCTTTCGGGCATGTTGTTCCATTTTTCGGCCAACATTCCCCAGTTTATATCAATTTCAGGTGCCAGCCAAATAGACAAGTGTTTGTTCGGATTTTCAGAATCTGTGACTATCATCTCTGCGGTCTCATATCCCAAAATAGTTTGAGTTCTATCAGAAAAGCTATACTCAGGTTTTGGAGTATCTTTTTGATTTTTAGACTCACCACCCCAGCTGCTTAACATCTCAACCAGACCTTCGATCTCTATTTTTGTAACCTGTAGAGCCTGATTCTCTCCGGTCATGATCACAAAATCTTTCATGTCATTTCGGATCAATAACCCATCCGTAGACATCTGATCCATCACTGAAAAATTATCTTCTCCTTGAAGCATTATCCTGTCAGGTGTAGCATAAAGGTTAATCTGACTGACCTCTATCTTCCCTTTATCTTCTGAATAAACATCCATAGTGATCTGCCCTTCGAACTGAGCATAAACTGAACCGGAAAAAAAGGCAAAGAAAAATACAAGCCCAAGTAATGAAAATCGTTTAGTTAGCATATAATTTAGTTTTGATTTGAAGGTCGAATATCTAACGCAGTCGTTATCGAATTGTTACGTATCAGGCCGGTATAAGATCTTCCATACCTACATTTACTTTTTTGATCCAGCCACCTGCGAGTACATCATCACCCTCGTAACAAACAATGGCTTGTCCAGGAGTGATCGCTTCACGTCCTGCAGGAAAGTGGACTTTCATTTCGGTATCACTAAGCTGAGTCAAATGACCGATCGCTCCGTCATCATTGTACCGTATAGCCCCTGTGATCTCCATCTCGTCCTCTGGGATCTTGTCGTATTTGATGAGATTCATTTCACCTGCAATCAGCGTTGAACTCACAAGATCTTCTTTCTCACCAATCGTAATGGTGTTTGTAATCGGATTGATATGGGTGACGTAAACAGGCTTACCCATAGCAAGATCAAGTCCCCTCCGCTGACCTATGGTGTAAAAAGGATATCCTTCATGTTCACCAACAACATTTCCATTCTGGTCTACGAACTTGCCGCCGGATACTTTCTCTTCCAGGCCGTCAACACGATCTTTCAGAAATCGCCGGTAGTCATCGTCCGGCACGAAGCATATCTCATAGGAATCAGGCTTATTAGCCACATTCAACAGACCATGATCCTCAGCGATCTGACGAATTTCTGTCTTTGGATATTCTCCTAATGGAAAGATCGTTCTTGCCAAATGCTTTTGATCCACTCCCCAAAGTGCATAAGACTGATCTTTTTTCGGATCATGTCCACGTGAGATCACGTGTCGGCCATTTTCTTCACGCACTTTTGCGTAATGGCCCGTAGCTATATAATCACAACCCAGGTTATCAGCGCGCTTCAGCAAGGCTGCCCATTTAATGTGGGTGTTACAAAGCACGCATGGATTTGGGGTTCTTCCATCCATATAGTCATCCACAAAACGGTCGATCACCCAGTCACCAAATTCTTCACGGATATCAACTATAAAATGCTTAAAGCCATGATTCACAGCGATGTGCCGTGCATCATTCATAGACTCAACTGTGCAACAGCCGGTTTCCTTGCCTGAATCACCACCACTTCTGTGATAATCCCAGGTTTTCATCGTAATTCCAATCACTTCATAGCCCTGCTCTTGCAACATTACGGCAGCAACCGATGAATCTACACCGCCGCTCATGGCTACTAATACTCTTCCTTTTTTACTCATAGTACTGTTTTATAAACTTTTTAATGGCCTGAGCCAAACTGAAAGATAAGGTTTTTTTTAGTGAAGGACGATGACCGATAATTGTTAATGGCTATTTGATCAATAGTCTTTTATATATTCGGTTTCAACAACTAACTCCGAATAAATAACCAACTCATGTTTAAGAAATTGTTTCTCACATTCAGTGTTCTTTTCCTTCCCTTTCTTAGTAATGTAATAGCTCAGGAAGCAAACTTTCCCATTATAAAAAACTACGGTGGTATTTATGAAATACCGAATTCAGTGGATCCGGAACCTGATCGTGAATATAAGATCGTAATTGATCTCAAAACGCTGCAGCGGGATAAATCGAGCATAAATCCCGGGCTTAACAATGTAGCAAGAATGATCAACCTACATGCTTTAGGCGGAGTTAAACATGAAAACCTGAAAGTGAGTGTGGCTATTCACGGAGGAGCTACTGATGTTACACTGACCAACAAGGCCTATCAAAAAAGATATGAGATGGACAACCCAAATATTCTCCTCATTAAAGAACTAAAAGAAGCCGGTGTCGAACTCTACGTTTGTGGTCAGTCACTGATTGCCAGGGAGTATGAGTATGCTGAGATCCATGAACAGATCACTTTCGGGCTGTCTATGCTAACGGTTTTCACAACTCATGTTCAGAACGGATATGTACCTCTGATATTCGACTGATCACAAATGATCAGGTCATGTAGAGATAAGGTTTCCATGGTTCCTGAACTCCCCCATTGGAATCCCTGAAGAACGTAATTGGTACCGGGCGATAGGGTTTACTCATCAGGTCCATCTTAGCCTCATTAGGTGTACGGTTACCCTTTTTGACGTTGCAACGGTCACAAGCTGTAGTCAGGTTTTCCCAGGTATCTCTACCACCTCTGCTCTTTGGCATAATGTGATCGATAGTGAGATCCGATTTCTTACCACAATACTGACAGGTATAATCATCCCGCCTCATCACATTTCTTCTGGAAAGTACGATCTTGCTGTATGGCACCCTGATATAGTTTCTCAACCTGATAACGGATGGAAACTGGAACGACTTTCGTGTTGTCCTTAGCTCCTTTTCAGGATCATCATGCAAAAGTTCAGCTTTTTCTAAAAAGATCAGCTTCATGGAGCGCTGTACTGAGCATACGCTCAAGGGCTGGTAGTCCTGATTTAAGACCAAAACATTCGCATTCATAGTGCGTCCTGTTTAGGTTCTGTTGATGATATGTCAGGTTTTAACTTAATCATGAAAATTGCAGTATATGAAAATAAAAAAGGCGACTCGCTTATAAAAACTTACATGCGAGTCGCCTTAGTATGTGATTTTTGGCTTTAAATATCAATAGCCGATCATTTGGAGCAACTCATCTCTCACTTCTGCATTGATAGAAATTGCCAGTATAATTGAAACGATCAATCCAATTAATGCATATGACACATCTTTAAACACCATGAATAATACTTTCCGCATAGGTCTACCCTCTTCTTTTCCATCCATTATACTCATCCCTATCTCACGGCCGGCAAGTAATCCCAGAAAAACCCAAGTGGTACTCATTGGTATTGTACTTACAGAGAGTTTGTAGACAAGCAGTATTGAATAGATAAAATCTACCATAGTGGCAGACCGCACGTCGGTAACTCGAGATTTTTCAGTGACAATCTGCTGTATTTTATCACCTCTAAGGTAGAAGAGTAAACCAAGTCCAAAAAATATAAAGAGTGCGAATCCAAGAAACTGACCGAGACTGAGAGAACGTGGAAGGTACACAGCAATATTTGCAGCATCCTGCATAACCCATACCGCCCACAAAGTACCGGAAATGACCCACTGTAGTGGCAGCCAGAATTTCTTTGGCTCATCATTGAATTTCTTCTCAACGGTTCTTGTAACTACCACCCAAACAACAAGTCCGGTTATAAGTGCAAGACCATACCCTGACAAACTTTTTCCAAGAACAGAAGTAATGCCTTCAGCCGAGGATGAAAAAGCACTCAAAAGAAGAAAGGTAGTAGATACCGGCATCCTCATTCGGGTCAGAATCAAAAGAAAGATAGGTGCCGCTACCTGAAGAAATGAAAAGCTGGTCGGAGCTTCAGAAAATCCTTTGGAGGTCAATCTCTGATAGGTTACATCCCCATCATAAATGAACCAACTAGCTGTTACCGTTAATAAAAAGATGCCTCCGATCCAAAGCCACAACATCCACCATTTTTTATCCATGTTGGATGCCAAAAATGTACCAATCGTTTGGATACTATCATTTGCAATAGCAGAATAACCTGCAAAAAAGAATCCTACCCACATAGCCAGTTCTGCATAGGGAAAAGCCACTCCGGCAATAAAAAAGAATACACCGATGAGTCCAATAAAAACTCTTTCCTGCCTTATGACGTCGTAAAAACCGGTTGGAATAAACTGTTCGATCGGGCTTAAACCGTTGTTATCTGATGAATCTGACATTTACTTTTTTATGTGTGCTGATTTGGGTCCAAGTGTAAAAAATAAATGTTAAGACAGTATTATGATTATGAGTTTTTCACCATACTTAACAATTAGATAACATCCGGCCTATCATATAATTTCCGAGTGAGTAAGGGATCTTAAGATCAAACGATGAAAAAGTTTATAATTGCCTGATATTTATTTAAAAAAAGCGATAGTTTTAGGTTTTCCTTATATATTTGGAACCGCTTTTTTGAGCTAAAATCCCAACATTTTCATATTTACATTTCAATGTCTAAAAAAGACTCTATTTCCAGCGGCTATTATAAAGAACCGACCCCTCATATAACGCACGACTCCCCCTTTGCTTCAATGATGGAAAGATTCCGTTTTGCAGCAGAGATCCTGGATCTGGACGAAGGTATCTTCAAATATCTCTCGAGTCCTGAGAAAGTGATCATGGTTTCCATCCCTGTTACCATGGATGATGGCAGGATAGAGGTTTTTGACGGCTATCGTGTGATCCACAACAGTATTCTGGGCCCATCAAAAGGCGGGATCCGTTACTCTGACGATGTAACGATTGATGAGGTAAAAGCCCTTGCTGCCTGGATGACCTGGAAATGTGCAGTTGTCAATGTTCCATTTGGGGGAGCCAAAGGCGGTGTACGTGTCAACCCAAAGGAACTTTCACAAGGCGAGCTTGAAAGACTGACCCGTCGCTACACAGCCAATATGCTTGAAGTATTTGGTCCCGATCGTGATATCCCGGCTCCTGATATGAATACCAATGAGCAAGTAATGGCTTGGATCATGGATACCTACAGCATGAAACAGAATAAAACTGAAACTGCTGTGGTGACCGGCAAACCCATTATTTTGGGAGGATCTAAAGGACGTAAAGAAGCTACCGGCCGCGGTGTAGTCACCTGTACCCTTGCTGCATTAGGTAAACTGAAAATCTCACCAAGCAATACTACTGTTGCGGTTCAGGGATTTGGAAATGTTGGGTCCGTTTCCGCTCAGCTCATGTATGAACAAGGCGCCAAGATCCTTGCGATCAGCGATATCAGTGGCGGATACTACAATAAAGATGGTATCGATATTCCGGAAGCCTTGAATTACTCCCAGACTCATAATAATTCACTGGAAGGATTTGACGGAGCTGAAAAGATTACAAATAAGGAACTTCTTGAACTGGAATGTGATGTTCTCATACCTGCAGCCAAAGAAGATCAAATCAACAAGGATAATGCTCCGAATATAAAAGCCCGTATCATTGCAGAAGGAGCCAACGGACCGGTAACGGCCAATGCTGATAAGATCCTTGAAGAAAACGGAATCATGGTAGTGCCAGATATCCTTGCCAATGCCGGTGGTGTTACTGTTTCATATTTTGAATGGGTACAGGACAGACATGGTTATTTCTGGACTGAAGAACGGGTAAACCGTCGACTCAACCGAATGATGCGTGAAGCTTTCGACAACTTGTTTATGGTAAGTGAAAAGTATAGTATTACGCTCAGACAGGCGGCGTATGTTTATGCGATAGATCGCGTAGCAACAACGCTGAAATTGCGTGGTATTTATGCATAATCAATGAAATTACTACACGAACTTACTCTTAAGTCTGCTTACGAAGAAGTAGAAAAGCTGGAAGGATTACTGAACAAACTACAGGAACAGTTGGGATTCAATGATGAATTCTATGCCCGCCTTATGCTAGCTGTCAGTGAAGCAGCCACAAACGCCATTGTACACGGTAATAAACTGGATGAATCAAAAAATACCGTGGTGGCTGCCTACCGAGATGGTAATAAGCTTATCTTTGTAACCACTGACGAAGGTGAAGGTTTTAAACCGGATGAACTCCCCGATCCCATTGCTGAAGAAAACCTGTTAAGCACCAGTGGCCGGGGTGTATTTTTGATGAAAGAATACGCCGATGAGGTCTTTTTTGAAGAAGATGGACGCAAACTTACCCTTTCCTTTATACTCGACAGTTAGACCCTTACCGACTTTTTTGCAATAACCTGCCACTGAGTCTAAGCAACTCGGTTTCAGCCGACTTTGCGGCGATCTCTGCCTCAATAAGTCTGTTCTCGGCATTAAGCAGGCTTTGTTGTGCTTCTCTTAATTCTAATGAATTGATCGTTCCAAGCTCGAATCGCTCTAGGGCAATGCTCACGGTTTCATTGTTGATCTCAAGGTTTTCCTGCTCAAGGTCGATCAGATCTAAGGCATCTGTATACTGAGCATAAATACGACTAATTTCAGCTGTGATCCTTAACTGAAGATCCTGCTTTGAAAGCGACTGATTTTTTAGCCTGATCTGTGCATTTTGCATTCTGCGATTCTTGTTAAAGCCGTCAAATAAATTGATCGAAGCACTGACACCATAGCGCCAGCCCTTGGTTTCAGAAAACTCGGAAAACCCTGAACTTGCTTCCGTTCTGGAGTATCCATACCCACCGGAGACATCAACATTTGGCATCCAGTCTCCACGAATTTCACGGATCTCAGCCTTTGCAACCTGTTCATTCAAGCGAGCGATCTTCAGTTCTTGATTTTGTTCTAAAGCCTCATTCAACAAATCCTGATAAACTAACCTTTCGGCAAGCTCGATCTCAGGCTGTACGGAAAATTCAACAGTCACAGAATCTGCCAACACTGAGGTTAAAATAACCTTAAGCTGATTTAGATTAGTGTTGGCACGGATCAAAGCTGTGCGGTCGGTATTGTAATCGGCACGAGCTAACAACAATTCATACTCTGAACCGGAACCAAGGTCACGTTTAGTTTCTGCAATACGGATACGTTCCTCAGATATCTCAACCGTATTCTCTAATACCTCAGCTGCTTTTTGCTGACCGGCTATCTGATAATATCCGGTGATGATATCAGCCAGCACATTTTCTACCTGAAGTTGAGATTCTGCCTCACTAATATCCATCTCACTTGAAAGTCGGTCAAGCGTAGCAAACATGGTCAATCCATCAAAGATCCTCCAGGTCGCATTTACGCCATAATCATACACTGTAGTTACCGCACCTTCATCATTACGGTCTGTAATGTTTGGATTTCCGTATACGGTTACATTATCCTGTACCCTTTCATTTACAGATCCATCTGCAGAAATGACCGGTAAAAAGCCTGCGTTTCCGAGCGAATTGTTATTCTCAGAGATCCGAGCCTGATTTTCTACAATACGGATAGAGAAATTATTTTCAAGGCCGATCCTGACTGCATCCTCAAGCTCCAGAATAACCTGTGCCTTCGTTTGATTAGATAAACCTGTGAATAATAACAGACTACAAACAAAAACTAATTTCACCAATATGGAATTTTTCAATGTTTCTGATCTCATACTTGTGCGGGTTCCATGTTGTCTATTTTCTTCAATTTTTCATCATCGATCGCACCCTTTTCAGATCTCTCAGCTGAAATGTAACTGTATAGAGCAGGTATGACATACAAAGTTAAAATACTTGCAAAGATCAAACCACCAATGATCGCAATACCCATCGACTTACGGCTCTCTGCTCCTGCACCCAACGCAAGTGCAATCGGCAGGATACCCAGTACAGTAGAAAGACTCGTCATTAAGATGGGTCTGAATCGTGCAACTGCTGCTTCCTTGATAGCCTCAAGGTTTGATAATCCCTGAACCTGTCTCTGATTTGCAAACTCAACGATCAGGATACCATTTTTGGTCACCAAACCGATTAGCATGATCATACCGATCTGACTAAAGATGTTCAGCGTTTGATTAAAGTACCAAAGAGTAAGTAATGCACCGGTCAAAGCCAGCGGTACTGTGAACATGATCACAAGCGGATCACGAAAGCTTTCAAACTGTGCGGAAAGTACCAGATAAACGAGTATTAATGCCAAGAGGAACACGTATATCAGGCTCGAAGAACTCTCAACGAAGTCTCTTGAGGGTCCTGACAGTGATGTTGTAAAAGATGCATCCAACACTTCATCAGCTATTGCATCCATAGCTTCAATGCCATCGCCGATGGTCTTGCCAGGTGCCAAACTAGCCGATACCGTGGCTGACGCATATCTGTTGAACCGATATAATTGAGGCGGGCTACTGGTTTCTCTAAGGGTTACAAGATTATCCATCTGAATGATATCCCCCTCGTCATTGCGCACATAAAGTGATTTAAGGTCGATCGGTGCGTTCCTGTCTTTTCTGGACATTTGCCCGATTACCTGATATTGCTTTCCGTTTTTAAGGAAGAAGCCAAAGCGCTGACCACTATATGCCAGCTGCAGAGTTTCTGCAATATCCCTGGTTGAGACTCCCAAAGCCTGTGCTCTGTCTCGATCGATCGTGATCTCAACTTCCGGCTTGCTGAACTTCAGGTTCACATCCACAAATGCAAAGGTTGGATCCTGACTCGCTTTTTCCATGAATTCAGGAATTACTTCCTTTAATTTGTCGATAGTGTTAGCCTGCAGTACGTACTGTACGGGTTGGCCACCTCGGCCACCTCCAATGCTTTGCTCTTGAGCAACAAAGGTTCGTGCCCCACTCAGATCCTGTATCTTTGTTGAGAGATCATTATATATCTCCTGTTGTGATCTTTCCCTCTCTGAAGCATCAGTCAATATGAGTCGACCAAAACCGGAATTAACCGATCCTGATGAGCCAAATCCCGGAGATGTCACCGTGATCAATCCTTCAGTTTCAGGAACCTCTTCCAATAAAAAATCTGTCAGCTGATTCATGTACCGGTCCATGTAATCAAAAGTGGCTCCCTCAGGGGCAGTTGAACTAACGATCAGTCTGCCTCTGTCTTCCAACGGTGCGAGTTCTTGCTGAAGATTGTTTAAAAATACCCATATGCCACCAATACACAATACCGTGATGACAAGTGCCATCCAGCGCTTTTCCATGAATGATTCAAGGCTTGACTTATATACCTCATTTAGTTTAATAAAGAACGGTTCTGTTTTCTTATAGAACCAGCTGTGCTGTGCATCTGATTTCAGAAACTTTGTGGAAAGCATAGGTGTAAGCGTTAGTGCCACAAAAGATGATATAACTATGGCGCCGGCCATCACTACACCAAATTCCAGGAACAATCTTCCGGTCAAACCTCCAAGAAATAAGATCGGCGTGAATACAGAAACAAGGGCCAGCGACGTAGCCACAACTGCAAAAAAGATCTCCTGCGAGCCGAGGATACCGGCCTCAATCACATCCATTCCATTTTCGATCTTGGCGTAGATATTCTCAAGTACTACAATGGCATCATCAACCACCAAACCTATAGCCAAGACGATAGCAAGTAAGGTCAGAACGTTGATGGAAAACCCGGCAATGTACATGATAAAAAAAGCACCAATTAGTGCTATCGGGATCACGATGATCGGGATCACTGTGGTCCGGAAGTCACGCAAGAATAAAAAGATGATAAGCACTACCAATCCAAGTGCCAGGAAGATTGTTTGTTGGACCTCGTCAATGGATGCCCTTACATATTCTGTGGTGTCAAAACCAACAGCAGTTTGGATATCTTCGGGCAGGTCAGTTTTGATCTGATCCACCCGCTTGTAAAATTCATCGGCAATCTCGATCTGATTGGCACCTGGTTGTGGTACTATAACCACACCCACCATAGGTATACCATTTCTTTTCAGGATGGTCCTTTCGTTGGCGGCACCGAGTTCCGCATTTCCGATGTCTTTGAATCGGATCACATTACCATCAGACTCAGCGATGATCAGGTTGTTGAATTCTTCAGGCTCATAAAGTCTACCCTGTGTCCTAACCGTCAGTTCAGTCAGGTTGCCCTCAATTCTACCTGATGGCAATTCCACATTTTCACGCTGAAGTGCTTGCTGTACATCAAGAGGTGTCAGTCTGTAGGCAGCTAGCCTAAGTGGGTCCAGCCACAGGCGCATGGAATATTCTTTTTCGCCCCAGATCTGTACACTGCTTACGCCGGGGATAGTCTGAACCCGTTCTTTAAAATCATTGAAGGCAACATCAGACAGATCCAGCAGACTTCGTTTATCACTTCTTACGTTAAGAAAAACGATTGGACTTGAATCGGCATCCGCTTTGGATACTACGGGCGGATCGGCATCAGGCGGTAGGTTTCTTACTGCACGCGATACACGAGACTGCACATCATTGGCGGCATCATTAAGGTCAATCTCAAGCTCAAATTCCACAGTAATGGTACTGCGCCCTTCACGACTTGTTGAGGTAATGGTTCGAATACCGGCAATACCGTTAACCTCCTCCTCAAGCGGTTCGGTGATCTGCGATTCAATGATCTCAGCATTAGCACCGGTGTAAGAGGTACTCACCGTTACAATGGGAGGTTCTGTAGCCGGATATTCCCTGATTCCAAGGAACGTGAATGCTACGATCCCTAAGATCAAAATTACCAGCGACATCACGGTAGCGAGTACCGGGCGTCGAATACTTAATGACGATAGACTCATAGTTCACCCTCTCCATATTTATCAACCTGATCAACACGTACGGGCATTCCTGTTCTCACTTGCAATAAACCGGTGGTCAAAACGGTATCTCCGGGAGCAAGTCCCTCTACGATCTGAACATCACTTTCAGTTCGGATGCCTGTGGATACCTGCTGTTCGGCAACCTTCCCATCCCTCAATACATACACTTTTTGTCCCTGTAACTCTGGAACCACAGCTATGGTTGGGATCATTAAAGCATTATCTATCTCTTCCAGTATCAATTCGATATTTGCGAATGCACCGGGCAGTAATCTATTATCATCGTTATTGGCTCTTGCCCTGATCCTGATCGTCCGGGTTTGTGTTTCGATGCGGGGTTCGATCGCATATATGATCGCTTCAAAATCCTCATCCTGCCCCTGAACGCTAAAAATGGCACGATCACCCACTTCCACAACACCGGCGTATCTTTCCGGTACCGAGAACTCAACTTTAATTGGGTTGATGGACTGAAAGTTGGCAATATTTGTGGTCGGGCTGATATAGCTCCCATTACTAACATACTTCAAACCAACTACCCCGTCAAACGGTGCGTTGATCTCTGTCTTATCGATCTGAGCCTTAATGAGCTCAGTTTCGGCTTTTAAAATATTAAGTTCATTGAGGGTTGCATCATACTCCTCCTGACTAATCCCCCCGCGTTCCAACAATTGTTGCTGTCTCTGTTCACGCACTTGAGCTAAACCGATTCGAAACTGAGATTGCTCAAGTCGTGCCTGAAGTTCACTGTCATTTATCTTGATCAGCATCTCACCGGTCTTCACCTGCTCCCCTTCTTCAAGTTTCAGCTCCACGATCTTACCGGAAGTCTCACTCCTGAGTTCGATCGCTTCGTTGGCCAGCAGGGTTCCGGTAGTAAATATTTTATTTTCATAGACCTGTGGCTCAACAATGTGAACATCCACAGAAAGTGGATTGCTCCCAGAGTTTTGCCCCGAAGAATTTCCTTCACCTGCTGACTGTTCTGTTAATTTTGGATAAGCCAGCAGCGCAAGAACTGCCACAACACCTGTTATTATAAGTATTCGCTTCATGTATCAGGATGTATTGTATTAATGTATATAGTTTAAAGATAACTACTAGAAAGCATCAAGCATTCTTTGTTCATGCAAAGCATTGTAAAAGTGCATAAAAAAAGCGGTTGTTTGTTGCCAAACACCGCTTTTTTAAAATAAATATGTAGTCAAACTCAGGCTACTTGAGCTTCAAGCTGCTTGGTTAGATGAGTCTTTGGTACTGCACCAACGATCTGATCAACAACTTCACCATCCTTGAAGATGAGAAGAGATGGAATACTTCTGATACCATATTTGACAGAAATTTCCGGATTACTGTCTACGTCAACTTTTCCGATCTTAGCTTTGCCTTCATATTCTTCGGCCATTTCTTCTACGATCGGTCCGATCATTCTGCAAGGCCCGCACCATTCAGCCCAAAAATCCACCAATACCGGTTTGTCGGCTTTCAATACCTCTTCTTCAAAATTTGAGTCTGTAAATTCAATTGGTTTAGCCATAATGCTGTTATTTATAATTTGATAGTTTTCTTTAAGTTCTCCTCTAATATCGGGATTAATCATACAAGAAATCACATTCTTTTAAGTTATTGGGGCCATAGCAGACCTTTATACTTACTCGATATTCTACTTTAGCTACAACAGATTCTATGACGTTCTAACCTGTAAATCTTAATCAATTACCATGAACCAGCTGAACTGCTTCTTCACCCAGTACTTCACGTAATCCCCTGAGTAATTCATCGTTTGGTTCAACCACAAAATTTCTGACATTCATCCGTATTGGAGCATTTGCTTCATCACTGTGTATGAGCAATCGAACCTGAGAACTGCCTTTATTCAGTGAGAATAAAGTCTCAACCTTCTTCAGGTCATTCTTATCAACATCAGAGGTTTTGATATCGATCTTGATATTAAGCTGCTCCTGATATTTTTCACGAAGGTTTTCCACCCTTTCAAAACTATTGGCAATAACCTTCGGCTCACCACCACGTTTATCTACAACACCATCAATGTATAACACATTATCGGTCTGCAGAAGATTCGCATATTGATCAAAGGTCTTGCTAAATGCGATCACTTCTGTAGAGCTATTCATATCCTCAACCTGCAGAAAGGCAAAAGGACGTCCTTTTTTATCGGTTACCCGTTTAATACCTGTAACTATCGCAATGAATCGAATATTGGCTCGGTCCGACATCCGACTCAACACATCATCACTCAGATCCTGTCTACCAAAAAGCCTGACCTCTTCCTTGAAACGGCTCATCGGATGTCCACTCAGATATAAACCGATCAGATCACGTTCTTTGTTCAGCCTCTCAATCTGTGACCACCTTACAATCTCTCTTAAATTTGGTTCCTGAGAACCGGGACCTCCACTATCCCCACCAAACAGATTACCCTGATTCAACCGTATTTCCTCCTGCTTGCGAACTGCATAAGACAGGATATCCTCAATTGATTCGTGAAGTTGTGCCCGATTTTCATTCAGCGTATCAAATGCACCGCCAATGATCAGACTTTCAAAGGTTTTTCGATTGCAGACTCTGAGGTCTACGCGGGTTGCAAAATCAAAAATTGAGGTGAAGTCACCGTTTTCCTCTCGCTCCTCAACAATATGCTGAATAGCGGATGAACCGACGCCTTTGATAGCCGACATTCCATACTGTACTCGTCCATCTTTGGCGCGGAATCTACCACGTGCCGTATTGATGTTTGGCGGATCTACCGGAATGTTCATGCGCTGACATTCCTCAATGAAGGACGCGATCTTCTTGACATCACTCATGTTGTGTGTCATAACAGCAGCCATGTACTCAGCCGGATAATTGGCCTTAAAATACATGGTGTGGTAAGCCACTACCGAATAAGCTGCGGAGTGAGACTTGTTAAATCCGTAACCCGCAAACATCGCCATTTTGTCGAATACCGCCTTGGCAGTATCCTCATCATAACCTTTTTCAACAGCCTGACTTACAAATTTCTCTTCCTCCGGTGGAAGCAGTTCCGGCTTTTTCTTACCCATGATACGGCGAAGTACATCCGCTTCACCGAGTGAGTAACCACCCATTCGCTGCGCCACTTTCATGATCTGCTCCTGATAGATCATGATACCAAAGGTTGGCTCAAGAATATCTTTCAGATCATCATGATCGTATTCTACCTTTTCACGACCGTGCTTTCGCTCAATGTAATCCGGAATGAACTGCATTGGGCCGGGACGATACAGAGCGTTCATAGCGATCAGGTCATTCATACCCGTAGGTTTTAAGTTCCGCAGATGCTTGCGCATCCCTTCACTCTCAAATTGAAAGGTCCCTAGCGTTCCACCATGCTGATAAAGCTTATAGGTCTTTTCATCATCCAGCGGAATATCATCCAGATCGTATTCCTTGCCGTGATTTTCTTTTACGTATCCAATAGCTGATTTTAAAATGGACAGGGTTTTAAGCCCCAAAAAGTCCATTTTAAGCATACCGGCACTTTCGATCACATTTCCGTCGAACTGCGTCACGTACAGTTCAGCATCCTTTGCCGTGCTTACCGGAATAAATTCAGTGAGTTTATCAGGAGCGATGATAACTCCTGCCGCATGGATCCCGGTGTTACGAACCGAGCCTTCCAGCACATGGGCCATTCTCAGCGTTTCGGCTTCCAGGCCCTCCCCGTCTTTGATATTCCTGAGTTCCTTTACCTCTGAAAAAGCATCATCCAATGAGGTTCCGGGTTTTTCAGGAACCAGTTTAGCGAGGCGATCGGCATCCGAAAGCGGAAGGTCAAGCACCCTTGCCACGTCACGAACAGAAGAACGCGCTGCCATAGAACCAAAGGTGATAATATGAGCAACCTGATCTTTTCCATATTTATCAACCACGTATTCGATAACACTTTGTCGGCCATCGTCATCAAAATCAATATCGATATCGGGCATCGATACACGCTCAGGATTCAGGAATCGCTCAAAGAGCAGATCGTATTTCAGTGGATCAATATTCGTGATACCGGTACAATAAGCAACGACCGAACCGGCGGCTGAACCACGTCCCGGACCAACATAAACGCCCATATCCTTGGCTGCAGCAATAAAATCCTGAACGATCAAAAAGTAGCCGGCAAAGCCCATTTCCCTAATGATACCGAGCTCAAGCTCAATTCTTTCAGTTACCTCTTCATCAATTTCTTTGTAGCGTGGTTTTGCTCCCTCATAGGTCAGGTGCTTTAAGTAATCGTCTTCAGACTCAAATCCTTCAGGAAGATCAAACCGCGGAAGTTGGATCTCCCTTTCAAGTTTGATCGGCTCAATCTTATCAACGATCTCCTGAGTGCTTGCGATAGCCTGGGGCATATCCACAAACAACTCTTTCATCTGTTCCTGAGTTTTGAAATAGAATTCATCATTCGGGAAACCGTAACGGAAACCACGGCCTTTACCTTTCGGCGTACTCACCAACTCCCCATCGTCAATACAGATCAGGGCGTCGTGGGCTTTGGCATCTTCCTCGTTCAGATAAAAGACATTATTGGAGGCAACCAGTTTAACGCCATATTTCTCAGAAAATGACTTAAATACTTCGTTAACTCTCTTCTCTTCCTCAAGCTCATGATTCAGAACTTCCAGATAAAAGTCGTCCCCGAAAGTTTCCATCCACCATTTCAATTCCTCCTCTGCAAATTCCTGCCCCTTGTTAAGGATCAGGTCAGCCAGCCACCCTCTGACCCCACCACTCAGACAGATCAGATCTTCTGAATGTTTGGCGATCGTCTCTTTATCTACACGAGGAAATTTGTAGTAATACCCTTCAGTAAAACCTACCGTGCTGATCTTTGAGAGGTTTTTATACCCATTTTGATTCTTGGCGAAGATCGGAATCTGATACCGGCGGTCACGATTATCTCGCGTAAATTTCTTTTGGAGCCTGTCTTCAACTACATATAACTCACATCCGATAATGGGCTTGATCCCCTCGGCATGGGCCGCCGAGGCAAAGGCAAAGGCCCCGTACATATTTCCGAGATCGGTCAACCCTACAGCCGACATACCTTCGTCTTTGGCCTTGGCAACCAGTTCTTTGATTCCTGCAGTAGCCTGCAGAACTGAAAATTTTGAGTGATTATGGAGATGAGTAAAGGTAGCCTGCTCTACTACCTCGCTACCAGTTGTCTCTTCTTTGTTTCCACTTTTTTTTTGAGCCTCTAGCTGCTCGTCGGTCTGCTTGGTCTTGAACCGTGACGGGGAAACGAGATCAATGTATTCTTCCCGCTTCATGTAGCTTTGTGCCGACTCATAAAGTTTTAGCATCCATCGGGAAATTGATCTTGGTAGCGCCTGTTCGCACCATCTCAAGGAATATTCGGGCGGTTGCTTCCACATCGGCAGCGGCATCATGGGCATCTTCAAAGCCCTGATCAAAGAGAGCATGGTGCAATTCACCTAAGGCCGGCCATTTATAATTTCCGCCACGGCCGCCTTCTATCTTGGCTACATCTGTTCCATCTATTTTTGTATCAACCTTAGGCTTGTCCAGAATAGCAGAAGAGATCTTCTTTCTAAGATACTCAGCACCCATGATCTTCTCATCAAAACTTACATTGTGCCCGATCAGAAAATAGGCGCGGTCGATATCTTTAGAGAATTCCTTGAGCACAAATTCGAGTTCAACCCCTTCTTCATGAGCACGTTCAGTTGAGATACCGTGAATTTTCTCAGAATTGAAAGGAATAGTAAACCCTTCCGGCTTAACAATGTAGTTCCCGCTGTTAATCAACTTACCGGTGTGATCATGCAGCTGCCAGGCAAGCTGAACGAGCCTGGGCCAGTTGTCTAATTCCGTAATAGGAGCCGAAAAATCCTGAGGTAACCCGGTGGTTTCGGTATCAAATATCAGATACATATAGATGTTTTCATTGAATAGAACTTCGAACTTTGAATATACTATTCATTCCTCTAGATATCGAAGTTATTTCCACATGATTTATCCACATTTTAGGTTCGATCTTTAGCCGGGATAAAATTTTACATCTACCTTGGTTTCATTACATTAGTAAGTGATACCTAAAGTGACCAACAAAATATACCTGCCATGAATACATCGAATCCTTATCCTCTTTTCAAAGCCTATATCCTGACTCTTTTCCTTTTTTTTATGGCAATGCCATTAATGGCTCAGTCAACAGTAGGGACTAATGTCCACGTGGATATCTGGAACAGTGAAACGCCGATCGTGCAGGGAAGTAATGAGGAAGTGAGAGGCACGCAGTGGTATCGCGAAGAATGGACGCCGGGCAGGGTTATTTTACGTGATAACAGCATCACTGAGGTACATGATATCAACTACAACACTTATGAGGATAAGATCATCTTCAAAGATGGAAATATAATGAAAGCCTACGATCCAACTCAGGTTCGGGGATTTCAATTTTTGGATAGAATGGGAAATAAAACTCAGGAATTTGTTACTGGTATTTCTGACCGGCAATATGGTATCGACCCTTATGACCTGTTTCGTGTTATCTATAATGGTGATACCAAGTTTTTAGCCCGTCACGAAATGATATTTATCCGTAACAGAGGACGTGATATAGTCACCAATAAACGCTACAGTGAATATGATGAGACTGTAACTTACTATTTAATGAAAGACGGGAAGCTAACTAAAACCCGTTTGCGAAAGCGCAACATCCTGAATGACATTGGTGACCAAAAAGATGCTCTCAACGATTTTGTTAAGTCGAGCAAGCTCCGGCTCAAGTCAGAAGAAGATGTGGCAGCGCTACTCAATTATTACGATCAGATCAAATAACAGACAAAAATCAGGGTACATGACCAGTGCGTTATAGGATCACTTCAAATGAATTATGATCTTTGGATTCGTCCACATCGGTAACGTCTATGTCCTTTACATAGCTTGATACCGGGCCATCCTTACATCGCTCAATAAGTTCTTTCACTTCACTCTCGGTTCCCTGAAATACAGCTTCCACCCTGCCATCCGGTAAATTCTTTACCCATCCTTTTATACCAAGTTTATCCGCATTCTTACGGGTAAAGTGCCTGAACCCTACACCCTGTACCCGGCCGGTTATGTAAATGTGTTTTTTCACTATATACTTATTTTTTACAATTTAAATTCTATTTTCCTTTTCTATTTAATACAAAGGAATCATTACCTTTAGAGTTCAACAAAATCCGGAAAAATGACCTTAACTCAACTTTCTTATATCGTTGCCGTCGACAAATATCGGCACTTTGCTACTGCTGCACAAAAGATCTATATCACACAACCAACACTCAGCATGCAGATCCAAAAACTGGAGGATGAACTCGGCGTATTGATCTTCGATCGGTCCAAGTCTCCGGTGGTCCCTACTGCGATGGGTGAGCAGATCATTGAGGAAGCTAAGAGCATTTTGAGCGGTGCAAAACATATTGAGGATATGGTGGCTGTTCAGGGCGATTCACTCAAAGGCACCTTCCGAGTTGGCATTATCCCAACCATTGCTCCCTACCTGGTTCCATTATTTCTAAAACCATTTATTGATAAACATCCTGATGTTGAGCTGATATTTGAAGAGGCACTGACTTCTGAAGTGCTAAAAGGATTAAATGAGGATTATTTTGATGTTGGGATCATCGCTACGCCAACCGATCAGAATATTTTTGAGAAAGATCTTTTTCTTGAACCGTTTATGGGGTATGTGAGTCGGGAACACGAACTGGCTAAGAAAGACCGGATCACTATTGATGACCTTTACCAGGAAGATCTGTGGCTACTGAATGAAGGACATTGTTTCCGGGATCAGACCATTAAACTATGCAAGAAGAATAACGAGAAGCTCAATAAATCGCCTATCATGTTTGAGAGCGGGAATCTAGAAACCCTGAAGCGATTGGTGGAGCAAGATTTTGGTGTAACCCTGATGCCTTATCTCGCCCTCAACGATATTGACAAACGCTGTGCAAATGGAGTGATCAAAAACTTCAAGGACCCTATCCCTTCCAGAAAGATTCGCCTGGTTTACAGCCGCGAGTTCCTGAAACAAAACCTGATCGAAGCATTTGCGGAAGTCATTAAAGACTCGATCCCTGATGATCTCCGTACCCAGGAAGAGAAGATGGTTATAGAATAATAGAACATGACTTAACGCCTCTTCTTTTTCAACATCTTTATTGTCTGTTTGGAGAGCTAGGTTTAAGGATAGATCTATCTTAGAGACTAAAATATATCACTCAAAAACTTCGGGGTAATCGGCTTTGGTTTCCAAACGACCAGACGAATGATTGAATTCATAGATGTATTTTTAAATAAAGATAATCGAATTACAAAGATCTTTCCTGAATCAAGAGTGTGACTTTTTCATCTTGAATATTAGCAGAAAGAATGATCTACACTTAAGCCTGCGGCTAGCTTTTCTTTAACAGCCCGGATCCGCCCAAAACAACGGCTAAAGCTCCACCAACGAGCATCAGGATGGCTTCGGTAGAACCTGCCCCGCCAAAGGCCTGGTCAAGCTCTGAGCCTAGTGAGTTGTATTCCTGATATCCAAAATAGAGCAGGAGTACACCGGCAATGAGAAGTGCAATAGAAATCGTTCGCTTCATAATATCGATATTTGTTTGGGTTGTCACCTATCTAAGAATTTTAGAAAACAAGCGCAATCAAGTCAAGAATAAAACTCAAATTACTACGTCACAGTAGTTTATCATAATTGCAAACTACAAGCAATTCAAGAATAAAAAATTCGAATAGCCCTGCCACGAACTGTCACCCTCTCTTCTTAGTTTAGTGGTGAAGTAGTATAGATAAATTTTAAAGTGGTCATCCTGAACCCGACTTGTCGGGATGAAGGACCTTCACTACTCAGATCTGTGAAGGTTCTTCGCTTTCGCTCAGAATGACTTATAAAATAAAGACCAGCAAAATACATGCTCGAAATAACCAAAGCCGGAAATCATGGAATTTTGCTGCCGCAGCTGGGCATTGGGCTGGATTACAGCGGCTCCAAGGCTGATCATGTGTTCGTTTCTCATGGTCATGCAGATCATATTCCATGGAAAGTGGATGCCATGGTTTACGCGACGCCTCCCACTAAAAAGTTCATGGAACTGCGAGGGGTTAAATATGAGGTACAGGTCCTGCCATTCGGTGAAACCATTGAGACAGAAGCAGCCAGGATAACTTTTTATCCTGCCGGACATATTCTTGGCTCTGCCATGACTTTTGTTGAAAGTGAGTATGGAAACCTGCTTTATACCGGCGACTACCGGACACCACCCTCGCCTGCCACGGAAGGATTTGAACTGCCCGATACTCCTATCGACAGTTTTATTACTGAAGCGACATTCAGTTTACCGGTGTACAAATGGCAGGGCTATGATGAGTTAAAAGCAGAGATATTGAATTTTGCCCGTTCTGCCCTGGAAGAAGAATTACACCCCCGTCTTTCTGGCTTACAATCTCGGAAAGGCACAGGAGATCATGCATCTGCTGAGCGATCATGGAACATCCCGATTCAAATTCATGGAGCCGGATTTAAGCTCTGCTCGGTCTATGATGAGGAAGGCATCGATCTTGGAAATTACGAAAGCTATGACAGAGACACCTGTGAAGGTAAGATTCTGATCTGCCCAAGTTCAGCCATCAGCAACGGTTTCGCATCAAATGTTAGCAGGAAACGGATCGCCTACTGTAGTGGCTGGGCCGCAATGGAATCGAGACGGAGTCAGCTTACCGTAGATAAGCTCATTCCCATCTCCGATCATCTCGATTTTTTCGAACTGATCGATCTATGTGAAAAGCTAAAGCCTGAAATGACTTACATCACCCATACCCCAAACCCGGATGTGGTGAAGCATTACCTGGATGAAAGGAATCTGGCTTCCAGGTTTTTGTAGAAAGGTTGAAACTGAAATTCAAAATTTAAAATTCAAAATGAAAAAGTTGTTTGCCTGAATATAACCTCTTTTTAAAGCCTCATACTAAAGCAATCGCTGATACAGCTTTGGATAAAGGGGCCATTTTAAATTTTTCATTTTAAATTTTGAATTAGCCCGTGACAATTCAAGCACCACATACCTTCCTCAACCTATCAAAGGTTGCGCAGTCTATAAACGAAACGCGTGGCAGTAATGCAAAGATCAAAATTTGTGCAGATTATTTTGAGTCACTTGAGGATGAGAAAGATCTAGAACTGGCAGCACAATTCCTTGGAGAAGGGGCCTTTTCAGACATTTCAGGGAAACGGGCCTCTGTTGGAAGCCGAACGTATTCAACCCTGGCAGCTGACCTGTGCGAGATCGATTACGACAAGGTATTCAAACCCAGTAAAACGGCATTGGGCAGTTCCTCCGAAACAATAGAGAAACTATTCACCAATATTCCGGAAGCACGTGAAAAATGGTCGCCGCAATACCTGACTCTAAAGGAAGTGGAAGCTATTTACGAACGCCTTCAGGCAGTTTCTTCAAGAGCAGATAAACAGGAGATACTGTCCAATTCATGGGCAAAAATGACGCCCCTTGAAATAAAGTACTTTCTGCGCATTATGGGGAGAGGATCTCTTAGGATAGGATTTGAGACAAAGAGTATTGTTTCATCTATTGCGAAGGCTTTTAAGAAGAAAGGTTGAAGATGTTCGCTACGTTCATATGATCACCGGAAGCATTGGGAAAACGGCCATACTTGCACGAAATGATCAGCTTGAAGACGCCCGATTCAAACTCTTTCAACCCATTGCCTTTATGCTTGCCTCCCCGATCGAAAGCCGATCCGTTGAGAATTTCACGGATTATCTGGCTGAAGAGAAATTTGATGGGATGCGCTGCCAGATCCATGTCAAAGGTGATGAGGTCCGTATTTTTTCCAGAGATATGAATGAGATCACTCACTCTTTTCCTGAGATCGTCACTTTCTTTGCAGATCGTGAAATGCCGGGTATTGTGTTGGACGGAGAAATCTGCGTATTCACGGACAATACCATCATGCCCTTTCAGCACCTTCAAAAACGAATGGGGCTTAAAAAACCATCCAAAAAGATCCTTGAAGAGCATCCAACCATATTGATCTCTTACGATGTGTTGTTTTTTGATGGTGATCCTGTGTTTGAACAGACCCTTTTGGAACGCCGGGATCTGCTATCAAAACTATCCGAAGAACATAATTTTCCGTTAACCACACAACATCTCATCAACCATGAAGATGAGATCGAAATACTCTTCGACCAGGCCCTAGCCCACGGGAATGAGGGTTTAATGCTGAAACACAAGCATTCCACCTACGAATATGGTCAGAGAAGGAAGTCTTGGTTAAAAGTTAAGAAACCCGGCGGCTCTATTGATACCATCATGATGTATGCTCATGCCGGAAGTGGTAAACGCGGTGGCACGTACTCGGATTTCACTTTGGGGGTTTCTGTGAGAGATGACGAGAGATATGAAGAGGAATTCATTCCTATCGGGAAGGCTTACGGCGGATATACCGATGAGGAATTAAAAAAACTGAATAGCAGGATCAAAAAGATCACGGCCGAAAAATATGGCCCAACCCTGGGACTTTATCCGGATATTGTAGTAGAACTGGAGTTTGATGACATTCAGGTCAATAAAAGAACAAAGGCCAATTACACTCTGCGTTTTCCCAGATTTAAAGCCATCCGTTGGGATCTTTCACCGGATGATGTAGATACCCTTAAAGATGTTGAACGATTGTATGAGGAGAAGTTGAATCAGGAACGCCTCAAGCAAAGCAGCAATCCTTCCTTCGAGTTTAAATAATCCTTCAAGTTTACCAATATTCATATTTTTACATACGAAGGGGAATGCGCACCAATTTTAAGAAGTTAAATTAATCAGTATCGGGCCTGAATACCATCCTAAATGCCTTTTAATAGCATTTAACAATCTAAAGGGAGAGCATTTAAAATAAATCGGGTTAAAGGGTTAAACTACATAATACATGCAAATGAAAGAACTAAAGAATTTGACGAAATACATAATAACGGCCGTATTTCTGATCGGTATTACTGCTTGCTCAGGAGACGGTGGTGAGTACTCAAATCAACAACAAAATCAATCGGGTGTGATCCCATCTGTTGAAGCTGTTCAGGCTCGATATGGTTCGCTGCCACTGGTCGAGCGATTCAGCGGAAATGTAAGATCAGAGAATCAAGTTGCCCTCTACCCCGAGATATCCAGCGTGGTACAGGAAGTATATGTCCAGAACGGTGACTTTGTGAAGCGAGGCGATCCAATAGTAAAACTGAACACCGGCATCCTCGAAAAACAATTGCAACAAGCTGAAGCTAATTTTAAGATCAGTAATGCTCAGCTAAAACAAGCTCAGGCTCAGTTTAATGAGATCCAAAGTGAATATCGCAGAGTTAAACAACTTGAAGAAAAAGATCTGACCAGTGAGGCTGAAGTTGATCAGATCGAGGGGCAATTGCTATCAGCTGAGGCTGATGTTGAACTTGGCTGAAGCCCAAAGAGATCAGTCGGCATCGTTAGTTGAGCAGCGCAGAGAAGAACTTAGTAAAGCTATTATTAAAGCACCTATTTCAGGAACTGTTGGGCAGCGTAATGCTGAGATCGGTATGCAGGCAAATACAAATACTCAGCTGTTTCTGATCGGTGACCTTACAAAACTAAAAATTGAGATCGTTCTGACCGAAGAAATGCTTAATCAGATCAATGTCGGTCAAACTGCAAGGGTTTTCGTTAATAACAACGAAGGTAAACAAATCGCCCTGGAGGCCAAGATCTCACGCATATCCCCTTTCCTGAATGAAGTAACCAGAAGTACCGAGGCAGAGATCGATGTTAATAACCAGGATGGCCTTCTGAGACCGGGTATGTTTGTTCCTGTTGATATCCTCTTCGGTGAAAGTGAACAGGCTACACTTATTCCGGTAAGTGCTCTTTATACAAATACTCAAACCGGTGAAAGCGGTGTATTTTTAGCCAGTTCACTTGGTTCAGAAATTGAACCGGTCAGTGACAGTTCAGCAAATGGTTCAAACGGACCGGCTGCCATGTCGACTCCAACCCCGGTTGAGTTTGTCCCCATCAACGTTATTGCTCAGGGTAGAATGGAGCTAGGCGTTTCCGGTGTTGAAAGCGGACAGTGGGTCGTAACCATTGGTCAGGATCTGCTTGCGGAAGGAAGAGAAAGAGCTCGCGTAAGAAGTATGAGCTGGGATCGTATTTACGAATTACAAAATCTACAGCGTGAAGACCTCCTGGAACAGATCATGCAGGAACGCGACCGTTCTTCCAACAATATGAATCTTTAATCTGAAGCATCATGCCAATTACAGAAACTTCGATCAAGCGACCTATTGCCACTTCGATGCTCTTTCTGATCATCATCACCCTTGGTGTTATTGGATTTCGATTCTTACCGGTTGATCTGCTACCACCTATAGAGTATCCACAGCTCACTGTTTCAACCAACTATGCCAATGTTGGTCCTGCAGAAATGGAGCAGATCATCACAGAACCCGTTGAAAATGCCCTTGCCGGTGTACCCGGTGTGGAGCGCGTTCGTTCCAGCTCAAGTCAGGGAAGCAGCCGTGTAACCCTAGAATTTGCCCAAAGTGTGGATGTTGACGTTGCTTCAAACGATGTCCGGGCAGCACTAGACCGCGTTCGTGATGACCTCCCACCCGAGGCAGACCCACCAAGGATCTGGAAATTCGATCCCAATAACTTTCCGATCGTGATCATCGGTGCAAATTCTGACATGAATCTGGCAAAACTCACAACCGTATTAGATCGCGAAATTTTACAACGATTTGAGCAGATCAACGGTGTTGGCTCAATCGATATCTGGGGCGGTATTGAAAGAGAAGTTAAAGTCAATATACGACGGGATCGTCTGATCGCAAGTGGACTGTCGACTGCTGACGTACAACAAGCGATTGCCGGTGAAAATGCTAATCTACCAGGCGGTAACGTAAACTCCGGTGTGAAGCAGCTTTATGTGAGAACCCTTGGCGAATATGAATCTATCGAACAGATCGCCAATACGGTTATTACCACTGTCGATCAAAAGCCCATTAGAGTTAAGGATGTTGCTGAGGTTACTTTTGGATATCAGGATTTGAACCGTGTGGTCTATATTGATGAGCAGCCGATGGCTCGTTTCGGAATTCGTAAACAGACCGGTGCCAACACAGTAGCTGTAGCCGAAAATATCAGGCAGGAAGTGAAGCACATAAATCAGGAACGTAATGATCTTGAATTATTCGTAACCACAGACCAAAGTGAATTTATTCAAAGTTCCATCGATAACGTACAGAACTCTGCTCTTTGGGGAGCCCTGCTCGCTGTTTTTATTCTCTACATTTTCTTCAGAAATGGATCCTCAACCTTCATTATTGCAGTTTCTATTCCGATTTCTATCATTGCAACATTCGCCCTGCTTTATTTCAGTGACCTGACGCTGAATCAAATGAGTTTTGGGGGGTTAGCTCTTGGTGTAGGTCTTATTGTTGATAATGCTATCGTAGTACTTGAAAATATTATCAGGCTTCGGGAAGAAGAAGGTGAAGACCTCAAACCAAGTGCGCTGATCGGAACCAAACAAGTAGCCGGTGCTATTGTTGCCTCTACTCTTACCACCTGCGTGATCTTTTTACCGGTAGTGTTTATGCAGACCGTATCAGGACTGCTATTTCAGGAACTGGCACTCGTGGTTGTATTTGCCCTTGCCTGTTCCCTGCTTGTAGCCCTCACGCTTGTACCAATGCTTTCAAGCCGTTTCCTAACCGTTAAAAAAGGAGGAAATAACAAAAAAGGACGATTTCAAATATTCTTTACCCGCATGGAAGGCAAGTACTCACTTGGCCTTGAAAAAGCACTCAGACATAAACCTGCTATTTTCGGAATTACCGGTATACTTGTTATTGGAAGTTTCCTGGCCATACCAACTATTCCTGTAGAATTGGCGCCTCAAACTGATGCCGATGAGATCGATATAGATCTCCAAATGGCTGACGGTACTAATATCGCCGTTCAGAATTTATATCTGAAAGAGTTGGAAAATATCGTAAGGGCAACTTTACCAATGGATGATGTGGAATACTTTACCACTGAGGTTCGTGATGGCCGAGCCGAGGTTGAAATTGCCATGGTGCCTCAGTCTGAGCGATCCCAAAGTACCTCTGAACTGGCTGAAGAAATTCGTGGAAACCTGGAAGGACAAATTCCGGGCGCCGATATCAGAGTGAGTGCACAATCTGGACTTTGGATCATGCGACGCATATTTGGAGGTGGCGGTGCCGAAGACCTGCAGTTTGAACTGCGTGGTTATGATCTTGAAAAAGCCTATGATCTGGCTCAGGATATCAAGCTTCGGGTTGAAAAACTCCCGGGCATTGTCGAGGTACGATCAGGACAATCAGAAGGAACTCCTGAAGAAAGAATTTTATTCGATCGCGAAAAGATCGCAAATCTTGGTCTCTCTGTAAGGGAAGTAGCTCAGGTCATCCAAACCAATATTGGTGGCAGCCGAGCCGGTTCCTACCGTATTGGCGGTGATGAATATCCTATCACGGTACGACTGAGACCTGAAGACCGACTCGGAACTTTAGACATCAATAATATTTCCGTAAATCTACCCGGTGGTGGAGTGGTTCCGGTTTCATCTGTCATTGTTAAGGAAAGCGGTCGTGGACCTGAAGATATAAACAGGATCAACGGACAACGCGTCACCAACATCACCGCAAACCTTGAGTCGGGAGTGGCGCTGGGTGAAGCCGTAGAAACTATACAAGCTGAACTTGCTGATTTCCCTCTGCCTGAAGGATTCAGTATAGTTTACGGAGGTGAGTATGAAGAACAGCAAAAAGCGGCCGCTGATTTTAGTATGTCGATCATCATGGCTTTGATCCTTATCTATATGGTGATGGCCGGACAGTTCGAGCGTTTTCTCGATCCATTGATCGTAATGTTTTCAGTTCCGTTGGCAATGATCGGAGTGATCCCTGCCCTGCTGATCACAGGCACCACGATCAACATTCAAAGCTTGATGGGAATGATCATGCTGGTCGGTATTGTGGTGAACAATGCCATTGTACTGGTTGACTATATCAACCTGATGAGGCGCGATAAAGGCTTACCCGTTTTTGATGCCGTTATCGAAGCGGGGCGACTCAGACTTCGTCCTATTTTAATGACTACACTGACAACCGTATTGGGACTTCTGCCTCTCTCATTTGGATTAGGTGCAGGAGCAGAAATTCAAGCTTCACTGGCACGAGTCGTTATTGGTGGTTTGACGGCCTCCACGTTGGTTACCCTGGTATTTATTCCAGTAGTTTATGTGACAGCCGATAACATTATGGAAAAAGCTAAAGCGATCAGCTGGAATCCGTTCACTTCAACCAAAGAAGTAGAATTGGTTAAATAACCCGATCTAAAATTATCTTAAATAGAAACCCACAGGGTCATAACCCTGTGGGTTTTATTTTATCTGAAATATTGGCTCAATTAAGAGCCTGCTCAACTGAATTGATCAAGAAAGATGTCAGGCTTTTATCAGGCAACAGAGTTTCGCCACTCCATTTGAAATCAAGGCCATCCAAACGTTCAGCCACTGATTTTTCTCTTCCACCGGGGGAGAGAAAAACAGGAATCACAATTACATCCCCTGAAATATTACCTTGTCTTACCACCGCTCTTAAATGCTGCTTGGCCTGTTCATGTATGTCCTTTGGTGCATCATCACGCACAGTTAGAGCCATAATATTTTTGAATTTTGAAGCCCCTTCCTCTTTTTGTTTTTGTTGAACCTGAGCCGCAAGAGACTCCATGCTTTGAACCCAACCGGTATTATCTTCCTCACCATTGGGTCCGTGAGCAACCAAAACTACGGTTTCTTTCTCCGGAGTTTCACTAAGAGATAATATTCGCTTCCTCAGTATGTCAGCAACAATAGGGTGATCATCCAAAGCATCGGTGAACTGTACCGGTGAGTGTACTTCAATTTGATTGAGCTTTGGGGGAAAGATCATGTTATGCATGAAGTGTGTTTCATCCAAATCCACTCCTGCCATTTCTGCAAACTCATCGGTGTAATGCATCACGGGCATCGGCTGATCTGCCAATTCATCTCTCACACCCAACAGATATTCAGCCTGCCTCAGAATCGGACTATGCTTTGATATAAATAAAGGAATGACTATGATACGTTCTACGCCAATTGCTTCCAGACTTCGCACCGCTTTTTGGAGGGAAACATAATTGGCCATCCCCCAGGCATATTCAACCGGATAGGTTTCAGTCAATGGTTTAGCTGCCTGCTTTACCATTTTGTTCCATGTGGTACCCCCACCATGTGCCATGATCAAAATTCCAACTTTTGATGCTTCCTTATGATCCGTTGCGCTCATTTGTAGATAGTTTAACTGAGTTGATGAATATTTTTTACCCTGAAAAGATACGAATTGAAGGGATTTTCTGAAGTGAGATCGGCTGGTAATTTGTATGTGGTTTATAACCTATAACCTCACTGGTACCCTAGATCCCGGCAGGCATTACGAACCTGCGGTTAGGAACGAGTGTTAACGAGTGCTAAACCTATAAATCCAATTCATAAAAAGACCATCTTCAGATCAATTACAGGGAGATGTTCGTCACCTAAATTAGGCCCGGAAAAACCACGACTCACTGACTGAGTCGTGGTTAAAGGCAATCAGGCTTCCTGAAGGTTTTCTTTCACTATTCGTTCCTGTACATCGTGCGGTACCGGGGCGTAGTGTGAAAATTCCCTTGTATAGGTTGCACTGCCCTGAGTCATTGACTTCAGTTTGGTGGAGTAATGATCAAGTTCTTCCAACGGTACATGGGCCTTGATCTTCTGAATGGATCCTTCACCTTCCATGCCCTGAATCTGACCCCTTCGGGAACTCAAGTCACTCATCACATCACCCATATAATCTGAAGGCACATTCACCTCTATCTGATAAACAGGCTCCATCAGTTTTGGAGCCGCTCGCATGAAAGCATCCTTAAAGGCCATAAGTCCCGCTGTTTTAAAGGCAGCCTCATTGGAATCAACAGAGTGCATAGACCCATCATAGACTGATACCCGTATATCACGGGCACGGCAGCCACTCATTGGAGCATTTTCCATTTTTTCCATCACACCCTTAAGAATGGCGGGCATGAAACGATTGTCTATTACTCCACCTACAATGCAATTCTGAAATATAAGCTTTCCGCCCCAGTCCAGGTCATGCTCCTGAACATCACGAACTTTCAGGTCATCCGGAGTACTCATGCCATCCTCATAAGGTTCAACCAAAAGTTGCACCTCAGCAAACTGCCCGGCCCCTCCCGATTGTTTCTTATGCTTGTACTGTGAACGAACACCTTTGGTGATGGTTTCCCTGTATGGGATCTTAGGCGTGATGAATTCAACATCCAGTTTGAACCGGTTCCTCAGCTGATCCTCGATCACTGCCAGGTGTTCTTCTCCCTGTCCGTGAATAATAACCTGTCGCAGTTCCTGACTGTGTTCGATCCTTACAGAAGGATCTTCCCTCTGTATTTGATGCAGGGCATGCCCAAGTTTATCTTCCTCACCTTCTCGTTTCAACTTAACAGCCGTTCTGATGGTAGTTGGTGGAAATTCAATAGGCTGAAGCTTTACATCATGCCCTTTTTCGTGAAGGGTATCATTCACCTCACCGTCTTTAAGTTTTACAACCGATCCAATATCACCGGTTCTTATCTCACTGATCTCCAAGCGTTTTTGTCCTTCTGTGAGAAACAAACTCCCCAAACGCACCGAGGAATTGTTTGAGCTGTTCACCATATCCATTCCGGGCCTGATACTTCCACCATACACTTTAAAATAGATCAGATCTCCTACATGAGATTCGGAATGCGTCTTAAATAGGAACATGACAGGTTTACCATCAGGGGCGAGCTTAAATTCATCCCCATCCACAGTTTTAGGGGGATTTCCCTGAAGTGGATTTGGGGCTACATCATCCAGGAAGCCCATCACCCGACCGGTTCCCATATTTTTGGAAGCCGTTGAGCAGAAAAGAGGAAAGATCTGACCATTTACCAACGAAATGTGCAGGCCTTTTTCCATCTGTTCTTCATCCAGTTCACCCTGCTCAAAATAGATATCCATCAGGGTTTCATCGTTCTCGGCTATGGTCTCTACCAGTTCCTGATGAAGTTTTTCAGCCTGGGGTTTCATGGAATCAGGAATCGGGAGCTTATCCGGCTTTCCTCCACCATCGGGAAATTCGTACATAGTCATACGAAGTACATCAATGATGGCATGAAAATCTTGTCCCTCACTATAAGGAAACTGTACGACCGTAACCTCTCTTCCAAAATGCTCTCTTGCCTCATCCACGGTTTTCCAGAAATCAGACTGATCAGTATCCAGCTTATTGACTATAAACATAGACGGCACGCTGTATTTCTGCACATATTTCCAGAGGGAGTCGGTTGCTGTTTCCACTCCCTGTTCACTGTTAAGCACAAAAATAGCCGTATCGGCGATCCGAACGGCTCCTGCTACTTCACCTATGTAATCCGAAGTGCCGGGTGTGTCAATTAAGTTGATCTTGTGCCCTCTCCAATCCAGGTTCAAAAACGAAGAGTAAATGGATTTTCCCTTTTCTTTTTCCAGTGAATGGTAGTCAGACACCGTATTCTTTTCTTCTACTGAACCACGACGGTTAATAGCTCCGGCTTCGAAAAGCATCGTTTCGGCCAACGTTGTTTTCCCGGAGCCGGAATGGCCCAATAGAACAACATTTCTGATGCGGGTTGGATCGTAAACTTTCATAGGATCTCCTTATTAATTGACACCAGTTTTATTGCAGCTTAGGTAGCTTAAAAACTAATTCCTGCAAAGAGCAGAAACAGTCTTCAAAATTACCGTTAGATCTGGTTCCGCTCGATTCGGGTCAGAACCAATTGTCTTTGCAGCAAATATTTAAGTGTGTTTTCTTTAAAACAGATTTTAACTTCTGATCGCTTTAGTTGGTTATTGGTTTATTTTGATTGGAAACGGTAAACATTCCAAAGAACCATTTCCCAATAACCAATAACTAAGCTTGCGCCATAAATTCAATGAACAGTAGCCATACTTCTTGAACAGTATGTGAAGAAATAAAATAATCGGAAGCTTGAATAAATCAACATGAAAAATATACTGCTGATACAAACTGGTGGAACCATAGCCATGAATGCCAAAGGCGCCGGGGTGGAATTGGATCCTGATACCTGGTCAAAGGTATTATATGAGGAAATTCCGGAACTCAGTGACATAGCTGAGATCACCACCTTTCCCTTGTTCTTTGAGGATAGTTCCGACCTAAACGCTTCCCACTGGGTTCAACTGGCTGATTGCATAGAGAATAAATACAGCAATTATGACGGATTTGTGATCCTGCACGGAACAGATACCATGGCTTATTCCGCCTCAGCACTTAGCTTTGGACTCAAAAATCTGGGAAAACCGATCATATTTACGGGGAGTCAGCTACCCATGAGTACCATTCGAAGTGATGCCCGCCGTAATTTAGTGAATGCTATTGAGCTGGCAACTATGGATTTTAAAGAAGTTGGGATATGCTTCAACGATGCCCTATACCGTGGTAATAGAGCCACTAAAATGAGCATTGGGGATTTTGACGCCTTTGGATCACCTAATTTTCCTGCGTTAGCTGACATCGGCATCCAAATTGAAACCCGTGTTTCTGAACAATTCGCTTTGGGTAAGTTTCAGAATAAAGCTCACTATTCGGATGAGGTTTTTGTGCTTACGGCTCACCCCAATTTAAATCCGGAATTTCTGAAAGATTTGAACTTGAACAAGATCAGGGCCGTCATCATACGCGCGTTTGGGAGCGGTAATTTCTGCATCAAGGGTAAGTACAGCCTCCTCCCGTTTCTGGATAAATGCAGAGAAAAAGATGTGATTGTCACTATTGTATCTCAGGCCGATTTTGACTCCGTTGACCTTACCCAATATACAGCCGGCCGTGCTGCCCTCGAACATGGTGCCATCAGCGGTAATGATATGACGCTGGAAGCCGCACTCACCAAACTCATGTTTTTATTGGCACATTACGACTCCAAAAACGATATTGAGGCGTTGTTCCAGAAATCTATAGTGGGAGAACTTTAAATAGGTGTTAGGTTTTAGGTGCAAGGTTTTAGAAGTTTCTTGCACAAAAACTAACACCTCATATCTAACACCTAAAACCTAATACGATGTTTTTCATTTTTGATCTTGAGACCATTCCTGATATTGATTTCATTCGTCAGGTGTTGAACGACCCTGATTCAGATGAGGAGAAATTACTTGAACGGGCGAGTGAGGAATTAGCTCGTAACTCGTCCGGTTTCCTACCGCCTATGTATCACCGGATGGTTTCCTGGGTGGGACTTTGGATCGAAAACACCGGAGGCCCTAAACAAAAGCTAGCCTGGAGTGGTGAGGATGAAAAAGAGGGTCTGCTGAAAATTTTCGATGCTATTGGCACTTATAAGGATTTCGGCCTCATTCACCACAACGGTAAAGGTTTTGATATCCCCGTTCTCACTTATCGCGCTTTAAAGCACGGGTTGCAGATGCCGGTTCGTATGAACGATTACGACATCCGTTACCGCTATAGCCGCCATAACGTTGATCTGGTAGATGAATTCAGTAATTACGGGGCTAGTTCGTGGCCTAAGCTTAAGCACCTTGGCCAGCTTATCGGTATTCCATTCAAACAGACCGGAGAGGGAAATGAGGTATACGCCATGTACAAACGCGGTGAGCTCGATCTTATCGAACACTATTGCTATGAAGATGTGATGGCGACCTACATTGTTTGGCTCTACTTTGAGTTCACGGCCGGGCATATTCCCGAAGATCAGTTCCAAAACTTACGCGACCGCGCTATGAGTAAACTGGAAGAGATACAAAGCGGTCCGCCCAAATAGGTAATCAATCTCCGAGGCGGAGTATCAGAAGCTTTATCAACTCAAAAATCAGGAATTAAGAACTCGAACTCGATCTGACGGATAACCCGTCTGATCGATGAATTGGGGCTTGGGTGGTTAAAACCGGCAAACGGTCAGACGGACTTTAAGCCGGCAGACCGTGAATAGTGAATTCTGATATTCTCGGTCAAACGTATCCATCACCCCGTTTCTCTTCAGTAATGTTTTTCTACCCTGGTTTATGGGAAACAAAATGATGGATTACATGCAGCAGCGCACCATCATTTGGCTCACTTGAATTCGAATTACCACGTCTGAGTTCAGGAGAGCCGGGTGATGGAACTACAACCTCGAACTCGATCTGACGGATAACCCGTCTGATCGATGGATTGAGGATTAGGTGGTTGAAACCAGCAAACGGTCAGACGGACTTTAAGCCGGCAGACCGATGAGTAGGAATAATTCTCGGTAACGACCAGCATAGTCTCCGGTAATGACGGAGAACATGTATCACATGCAGCACGACCAGTAATAATTGATCTAAAACCGTATTACACACTAGGTGCTCTCTCTATCATTTTCGTGATAACGTCCGTGGCAACTGTAATATACCGCATCCTATATCACTGTAATCGGCATTTCCGTATCCAAAATGGTTCTATCAACTTACAGACCATACGCTTTGGTTTTTAATGTACCATTGATCGGCAGCACGGCGCGCACCAAGTCCCCAGGTCGGATAAGGATGAATGGTATCTGCAATACCCCGCATACTCACACCATTTTTTATGGCAAGGGCATATTCTGAGATGATCTCCCCGGCATGTGCTCCAACAGCTGTCGCTCCCATGATCTTTCCGGATAATTTTTTTGCATAAATTTTTATCAAACCGGTTGTTTCTCCTTCGGCTAAGGCCCTGTCTATCTTTGAATAGGGAAATCTGTACACCTCAAACTTTACTCCATCCTCAAGAAGTTGATGCTCGGTTTTTCCAACATGAGCCAGTTCAGGATCTGTGAAGGTTACCCAAGAAACCATCTTTTTTTCAATTTTCATGGGAATGAATTTAAGGAGTGATTTAGTCGCTGCGATCTTGGCCATATGATCACTCATATGCGTAAACTGATACCTGCCTGTCACATCTCCCTGCAGCATAAATGTGCCTTTGATTGGTACGGCACGACTCGTTCACCGGAATATTTCCATCTTCAGTTTCAACGCCTGCAGCTTCAAGGTTAAGACCCGCTGTGCTTGCTCTTCGCCCTGTTGCCATCAACAAAGTATCCCCTTTGATTACATCGACTTCTCCATCCCTTTTGATATGAACTCTGATAGAATTTCCATCCTGTTCGATCATTTGAATGGAAGCATGCAGTTCGTAATTCACACCCTGTTTTTCAAGTTCACCCTTTAGGATGTCCACAAGTTCAGGATCATCGTTTGTGAGAATATTAGGTGCCATATCGACTACCGTCACTCTAGATCCCAAATTCACAAAAGCCTGCGACATTTCCGTACCGATCGGTCCCCCACCAATTATAATGAGGTCTTTGGGCAGGTCTTCGATCTCGAACAGACTTTCATTCGTTAAATAATCGACTTTATCCAAGCCGGGAATATCAGGGATAAATGGTTTGGCTCCTGTCGCAATGATGAATTTTTTAGAGGAAACAGTTTTCAATTCTCCATCAGGCTGTTGTATCTCTATGGTGTGAGAGTCCGCAAAAGATGCCATTCCAAACGCAACTTCAATGCCCATTTCCTCAAATATCTCGGGGCGATCGGCGTCTTCATAAACTTCCTTTCGAACCTCATCCACGTGCTGCATCACTTTTTTAAAATCAATATTCGGTTCACCATCTATTAAGCCGAATTTACCTGCCTCCCTGATCTGCTTAGCCACTTTTCCGGCTTTAAGCAATGTTTTAGAAGGAATGCAACCCGTCCACGTGCAGTCGCCACCAAGACGGTCAGCTTCCACCATCATGGTTTTTGCACCGAAATTCGCAGCTATTCCGGAAGCAGTGAGACCTGCTGCCCCACCGCCAATTACGATCATATCATACTCGTATTTAGACATGTTTCTTTTGCTTGTATATCATTTCGTCTTAGTAAGATTAGTATACATATAATATTCTGATAGAATTCAATGTTCAAAGTAACAGACGCTACCAGAGTACCGCAGCCTTACCTAATCTTTTTATAAAACAAAAAAGGCAAAGAGTTTTTCAACCCTTTGCCTTTACATGAATCATTTAGAATGTAATTCAGATCAAGCTTCCTGAGCATTCTGTGTTTCCTGCTCTTGAGCATCTGCTTGCTTTCTGAGTGTAGCCTGAGCTGAGGCCAGATGGGCAACAGGGACTCTAAAAGGTGAGCATGATACGTAATCAAGACCTGTTACGTAAGCAAAGTTAATACTGCTGGGATCACCACCGTGCTCTCCGCAAATACCGATCTTGAGGTCTTTATTGACCATTCGGCCTAAGCGAACACCGGCCTGAACCAATTGTCCGACACCTTCCTCATCAAGTACCTGAAATGGATCCTGTTTAAGAATTCCATTTTCAACGTACGCTGGCAGGAATTTAACAGCATCGTCACGGCTGTAGCCAAAGGTCATTTGGGTCAGGTCATTTGTGCCGAATGAAAAGAAATCAGCTTCCTCAGCGATTTGATCGGCAAGAATAGCTGCACGTGGCACCTCTATCATAGTTCCGACCTTGTAATCAAGTGACACGTCTTCTTTCTCAAGAATCTGCTTAGCTACTTTATCAACGACTTTTCGCTGATTTCTGAATTCTTCAACGCCACCAACCAACGGAATCATGATCTCAGGAAGTACTTCTTTGCCTTCTTTCTTGAGCTCAATAGCGGCTTCAATGATTGCCCGTGCCTGCATTTCGGTGATCTCAGGATAGGTAATTCCCAGGCGGCAGCCTCGGTGACCCAGCATAGGGTTGAATTCCTTGAGTTGATTTATTTTAGCCTGAAGTTTCTGGACAGTCACACCCAGTTCTTCAGCTACCTTTTCGATCTCCTCTTCTTCCTGTGGCAGGAATTCATGAAGTGGTGGATCCAGTAAACGGATCGTCACCGGCAATCCTTCCATAGCCTCAAAGATCTCAATGAAATCCTGTTTTTGGAAAGGGAGCAGATTATCTAAAGCAGCTACACGCTCTTTCCTATTATTGGCGATGATCATTTTTCTCATGAAATTCACGCGCCCGGGTTTAAAGAACATATGTTCTGTTCTTGCAAGACCTATACCCACAGCACCATGACCACGGGCAGCAGCGGCATCTTCCGGTGTTTCAGCGTTGGTGCGTACTTTCATTTCTTCCACTTCACCAACCCAGCTCATGAATATCTGGTACTCTTTACCAAATTCAGGTTCACTCAGTTCTTTTGCTCCTAAGATAACCTCACCCGTACTTCCGTTAAGAGAAATGTAATCTCCTTCTTTTACGGTAACCTCACCGTTTGTAAAAGATCCGTTTTTATAGTTGATTACGATATCGCTACATCCTGCCACGCATGGTTTCCCCCATCCGCGGGCAACCACGGCAGCATGACTAGTCATACCGCCGCGTGAAGTCAAAATACCCTCAGCAGAAGACATACCACCCACATCCTCAGGACTGGTTTCAATACGAACCAAAATTACCGGATCCTCAGATTTCTCAGCCTCTGCAGAATCAAAAACAACTTTACCTACAGCTGCTCCCGGTGAGGCGGGCAAACCTTTACCAAGTATCTTGGAACCATCATCAAGATCTTTAAACTGAGGGTGTAATAATTGCTCTATATGAAGAGGATCGACCAGATCTCTGATGGCTTCTTGTTTGTTCAGTACACCTTCATTCACCATATCAACGGCGATCTTGACAGCTGCTGAACCGGTACGTTTACCATTCCTTGTTTGAAGGATATATAGATCACCATCCTGAATGGTAAACTCGATATCCTGCATATTCTTGTAATGAGCTTCCAGTTTTCTGGTGTGCTTCATAAGCTCATTATATTTTTCTGGATTAGCTTGCTCCAGTTCCTCAATATGTTTTGGAGTCCGAATTCCTGCCACAACGTCCTCTCCCTGGGCGTTGATCAGATATTCACCATATAGCTTTGCTTCACCTGTAGCAGGATTTCTGGTGAAGCACACACCGGTTCCGCTTGTTTCTCCCATATTACCAAATACCATAGCCTGTACGTTCACAGCCGTACCGATCAATCCAAAAATATTACTGATCTGTCGATATTTGACCGCTCGTGCACTGTTCCAGGAATTGAACACAGCATTTACTGCAAATTTTAGCTGCTCCATTGGGTCTTCAGGGAACATGTGTCCGGTATTTTTTCTGTAAATCGCTTTATATCGCTCTGTCAGTTCTTTAAGGTGTTCTGCACCAAGATCAAGATCAGTCTCAACCCCGACTTCTTTTTTCATATTCTCTATCGCTTCCTCAAACTGATCGTGACTTACGCCCATTACAACATCACCGAACATATCAATAAAACGACGGTAGCTGTCGTAGGCAAAGCGTTCGTTATTGGTCTTTCGGATAATGCCCTCAACTACCTTATCATTGATCCCAAGGTTCAGAATAGTATCCATCATGCCCGGCATGGAAACAGCAGCTCCGGAACGAACAGAAATCAGTAGCGGATCTTTTTCGTTACCTAATTTCAGCCCCATTTCAGCTTCAACATGTTCAACCCCTTTTTTGATCTGTTCTTCAAGTCCTTCAGGCCAGCTCATTTCATTATCGACAGTTGCTTTACAAGCTTCGGTTGAAATCGTAAAGCCAGGAGGCACGGGAATACCGATTGTACTCATTTCAGCAAGATTAGCCCCTTTTCCACCCAGAAGTTGTTTCATTTTTCGGTTACCGTCTGTGTTCAGCTTTCCAAAGCGGTACACAAAATTTTCTGAAAGACCCATGTCGTTACCTCATTTTGTTTTCATTTTGAGAATCAGGTTCAATGCCCAATGTTCTTTCTTATCGGGTTTTTGAACCGAACGCTAAAAAATGCAATTCTAATGTGAAGTAAATATGTAGCCCGGAAAAGCGCTTTTATAATGATAAGTTTAGGTGCAAATTATCTCCTCTACTATTTCAATAACCAAATTCTCTTTTTCCTTCAGCTTAACTTCAAGTTCAAAACAGTGCATATTTACTGCTTATTTTGAATTAGCTTTCATGCTACTATCGTACCTGCTTACATTTTTTCTACAGATATGATTAACAAAAACCGTGCCTTTATAATAATTTACTGCTTTGTCTCTTCTTTAATTTTTGATCTAACATTTAAAACAGTAGAATATACTCCATAGATTACCATCAAAATAACCAGTCCATATACCCATAATGGCACATTATGGCCGGCTACTATCAGATATACATAAGCCGAAATAAAAAAGAAGGTAGCACTCAAGGCGGGTAAAACAATGGACTTCTTCTTTCTGTAATTTTTTACCAACCAAGCTATACTAAGTGTAAAAAAGGGAATAGCCCCCACATATATACTCCCAAAAATAATTGGATTAACTCCGTAATTATCACCCAGACTAAAAAACCATGTTTGGATCGTTTCTATTAATTCAGCCAAAATAAGTGTATTTTAAAAAGTGTAATAGTTTTCTGTTCCGATGCAATAATGAACCGATTTATTACGATAATCAGTTCAGTATACAAACTAGTACAATTTAAGCTGTCTAACTTGAGGTCGAAAAATAAAATAGCCGCTCTATTTCTCACACTTGGTGTGTGTGGGATCATGCTATCTATGATGCACTATCATAGTGAAGGACTTCTTTGTGTACACCACGCTCAGGAACAGCATTATACTGAAAATGAACTTCTTTGTCCTGTAGCGGGCCTTGTTGCGGTGACGGCTGACAGCAATCCGACAGATCTAAACCATCTGCTTCAGTATCAGGAAACGTTAGTTGAAGTACAGGAATTACTGCTTACAACAGAAGTTCCTAATACCCTCCTCGGGCGTGCCCCGCCATATATGATTTAATAAACTTGTAAAACTTTCCTGCCATAGCTCTATATGGCAACTCTAAATTATATTCATCAAAATTAAATCATAGATCACAATGAAAAAGTATAACCTATACTCGGTATTAAAGAACGTATTTGTACTAGCTATTAATAGCATCTGTAAGCATTTCATGCTCTAACTCAGCTTCCAGTGAGGAAGAAGAACATCCGGAACCAGTAGGTTTTGTATTAAAATTGAACGGAGATGATATTGTTGAAAAATATCCAAATCAGGATCTTATCAATAACTTCCCCGAAATTGAATCCGATGATGAAACTGCATTGATCGAGATCTTTTTTATCGACGATGACGGAAACGAATTCGTGCCTGACGAACCGGAAGTTTATCTCGATTTTGAGATATCAGACTCCAATATTATCGAAATTGAGCAACACGATGGTGAACTTTGGGAATTTCATGTATTAGGTCTACAGGAAGGAACTGCAAACCTAACCCTTCTTCTCATGCATGATGGCCACCCGGATTTTGAAAGTCCGGCTATCGAAGTCACAGTCGTTCCGGCTGCAACAGCAAAATCAAACTCGGATAAGTAATTGAGGTTTCTAATCATTTCAATTCTTTTATTAGCTGGAGCGTCTCTTAATGAGAATGCTCTTGCTGATAACAGATATATTTTATCCGGTACTGTAACAGACGCTGAAACAGGTGAACCGGTCTCATTCGCATATGTCCATATTGAAGAACTTAACCGTACGGCCGTTGCTGATAATGATGGTTATTACGAATTAAAAAATATACCGGCAGGTAATTTTACGCTAACAATTCACAGGATCGGGTATAGAACCCAAACCAAAGAGATAGCGATAAAAGAAGCTGATGAAACTGTTAATATTATTCTTTCATCCACTGTACTTGGGTCACAATCGGTAGAGGTCATTGGACAAAATGACCGTAATGTTGAAGGTTCAAACCTTGAGCATGCTTCAAAGAAAGTATTTGGCTCAGATCTTCGGCAGAATCTTGGAAACACCCTTTCACAGACCCTCGCCAACCTTCCCGGTTTTGATGAACGAAAAATGGGTGGAGCACCGGGTCGACCTGTAATTCGTGGCCTTGGCGGTGAGCGGGTTCTGATCTTACAGGATGGCATGCGTTCCGGTGATGTTTCTTCACAATCTTCAGATCACGCGGTAACCATCGATCCCATTTCTGCTCAGGAAGTGGAAATTGCACGAGGCCCTCAGGCACTGGCTTATGGTGCTAATGCCATCGGTGGTGTCATCAACGTAGTACGAAATCAAATCGCATCCAGTACACCGTCTAAAACGACCGGTAATTTTACACTAAACGGGGAAACTGTTAACCGGGGCGTCTCAGGTGCGCTTGATATAACCGCTCCGGTCAGAGATCTTGCCGTTAGCCTGAGCCTTAACGGACGTACAGCTCAAGATATTTCCACCCCTATTGGTCAGACGGATAACACTTACTATAGATCTACCAATAATGCCGTTGGTTTAAGCTGGATCAAGAACTGGGGATATATTGGAGGCGCATTCAGTAGTTACTTTAACAATTATGGCATCCCCCCGGATCCACAAGGACATCCGAATGGTGTAGACATAGAAATGGAAAAATTTCAGTACGATCTAAAGTCGGAAGTGATTTTGAATAATGATTTTGTGAATGTAATTGAAGGCAGTTTTTCGCTTAAAAATTATACTCACCAAGAAATTGAATCGAGTGGTGCTCTTGGCACTCAGTTTGGACTTGTAACCTCCAATGCAGAGATCAAGGCCAAGCACCAAAAGATCGGTTTTGTTGATAAAGGGTCGTTTGGGCTTTGGGGTGAGATAGAGGATTATGCCATAATTGGTGCCAGTACACCTGATGCAAATAGTTATAAACTGGCGGCCTTTTTAGTTGAAGAAGCAGATTTCAATAAGCTGCATCTTGAGGGTGGTTTGCGTTTTGACTGGGTCATGAACAAACCGGTTGAGGATGATCCTAATTCTGTGATCGGCAATATCAGGGAGCGCACTTTCCCTGCCCTTTCAAGCTCATTCGCAGCTATCTATTCCCTGAACAGCAGCCTGTCAGTAGGAACAAGCCTGCTTCATTCATTCCGGGCACCATCACTTGAAGAACTGTATTCTGAGGGACCACACCTGGCGTCTTATTCATATGAGATCGGAAATCCGGAACTTGATCCTGAAAGAGGTCTCGCTAAAGAGTTATTTCTACGATATCAGAAGCCTAAAGCCAATGCGGAAGTCACTTTTTACCATAATAATTTCGCAAATTATCTGTATGCCCGTGATACCGGTCAGCCAAATAATAGAAGGCCTGACCTTAATAATTATCAATTTGTGGGAGAAGAAGCCGTTCTTTACGGAACTGAATTATCAGGAGAGTTCATTCTAAGATCCAATTTTGTGCTAAATGCATCCATGAGCTATACCCTTGCTGAACGAAACGTATCAGAGAGTGAGCAGCAAACCACTGGTTATGATGGAGATACACGACCATTACCAATGATCCCGCCATTTAAGTCTAAAGTTTCCTTTAAATACAGCAAGAATGGATTTGAATTGGGAAGCCGGGTTCGCTTTTCCGCAGAACAAGACCGAACCGGAGAGTTTGAGACACCAACCGATAACTACACTCTTTTAGATCTTTTTGCGCAGTACCGCCATGAAGGTGGCAAGTTATTGCACACCTTTTCACTGAATGCCAATAACCTGCTCAATCAGGAATATTATGATCACCTCTCACGCATCAAGGATCTTAGACCTGAACCCGGAATTAATGTCAGCCTTCTTTACCGGATATATTTCTAGAAAAGTATAGATAAAGAAAAAGCCCCGGAAGGTTCAGAACCGGGGCTTTAGTTTTCAGCTTTAAGGAGTTAGAATCGACTAACTGTTAGGGTATAAACATTAATCTCAACTTCTAAGCTATTTACAAGAGTGATCTTTAACACTTTTGTTACATTTTTTTGTAAATATTTTTTAAAAAGCTTTTCAGATAATTTTTAAATCATCATTTGAGCAAAGAATTAGTGTTGATACAAACTATTATATACCTTTGTAATCACACATAACCCTAGCGAATTCTGATATCTGAAATGAGCACCAAACCAAATCCATCACAATACTTTAAGGTTTTAAAAATCGGTTCGCTTTTCATCTTCTTGGTGTTTTTTCATTCCTGCGCACAGTTAAGTGAGCTTGCAAATGTAAGTAAGCCATCCTTATCCGTTGTGGATATGAACATCACAGGATTAACTTTGCAGGATATTGAGCTGACAGCTGATGTAGAGATCGATAATCCTAATAATGTGGGAATTGATCTGAGCTCTTACAGCTATGCTTTAGACGTTAACGAAAAGAATTTTGTGGCCGGAAATGAGCAGCGTGGTATGACCATCAATGCAAAAAACAGCAGTATTGTACGGGTACCTGTTACTCTGACTTTTTCTGAATTGCTACAAACCTTTCAAAGTATGAGAGATCAGGATGAGTCTGATTACAGTTTTGCAGCTGATTTTGGTTTTGATCTGCCTGTACTTGGCACCGTAACTGTACCTGTTAAATATGCCGGAAAGATCCCGGTTGTTAAGCAGCCAAGTATCTCCCTTTCAAATTTTTCAGTTGAGAATCTGTCTTTGTCCGGTGCAGATCTGATAGTCGAACTCAGTGTTCAGAACCCAAATGCATTTCAGCTTATGGTTGATGACCTGAATTTTGATCTGGAAGTAAACGGTCTAAGATCTTTTTCAGGGAGTATTAATGATGAGATCCTGATCGACAGAAAATCGGCTCAAACCATAAAATTACCTTTTAACATTAGTTTCCTCAATGCAGGTATGGCCGCTTACCGGCTTCTTAACAGTGATGAAAACCTAGAGTACAAACTGACCGGTTCCACCCTCATTGGATCTGATCTGCCTTATTTCAAAAAATCTAACTTCGATTTTGATAAATCAGGGTCAGTCGATATCCTTAAATAAATTTAAACTCAAAGTTTACCCATTGACATACGTTAGCTACTACGAAAGCCCGATCGGTTATATCCGAATTCTTTCAAATGGAAAAGCCATCAAGGAGATCAAATTCATGGATTCGGATGGTCCTGAAGATCCCGATGTTCATACTGAATCAGCCCGAACACAGCTTCGTGAATATTTTGAAGGGAACCGACATAGCTTTCAGCTGGAGCTGGAACCTGATGGAACCGAGTTTGAACACTCAGTATGGAATAAACTGATGGACATTCCTAAAGGTGACACCTGCAGTTATGGAGAGGTTGCCAAAAAGATCGGTGACGCTAAAGCTTCACAAGCCGTAGGGAGAGCCAATGGTAAAAACCCTATCGCGATAGTCGTGCCATGTCACCGCGTCATCGGTTCAGACAATAAACTGACCGGTTATGCGGGCGGACTTGAACGTAAAGAGTGGCTTCTGAAGCACGAAGGTGCCCTGCTTATCTAACTTATTTTTACGGATGGAATGAAGCCTTAGTTGTACATTGCGATCAAATAACATTTCATAACCTAATTCTTATCCAATGAGATCTCTGAAGCTTTTGTTATTCTTTTTCACTATTGGCAGCGTCAGCCTTTTTGCTCAGATGCCGGATGCCCCTGAACGATCCGAAGGCGACGGTCCCCACGAACGGCTTATTATTCGCGGCGTAAATTTAATTGATGGAACCGGATCTCCTGCCACAGGTCCGGTAGATATTGTGGTAGAAGGAAACAGAATTGTATCTATCAGCACGGTTGGCTATCCCGGACTCCCCATAAACGAGAACCGACGTCCACAAGCTGATGAGAATACCAAGGTTTTGGACGCCGAAGGCATGTATCTGCTACCCGGATTCTTTGACATGCACGCGCATACCGGTGGCAATGCTCAGGGCACGGTTCCTGAATATGTGTATAAACTTTGGCTTGCTCACGGAATTACTACTATACGCGAACCGGGATCTTTTAACGGCATGGACTGGACCCTCCGCCACAAAGAGCTTAGCAAGAACAACGAGATCACAGCACCAAGGATATCAGCATGGATCGGGTTTGGAATGGATTATGGCAAAGAGATCACCACGCCTGAAGATGCCCGTAATTGGGTGCGTATGATCGATGAAAAAGGTGCAGACGGTATCAAATTTTTTGGAGCACAACCGGCCATTTACTCTGCAGCTATCGATGAGGCTAATAAGCTAGGTTTGGGAACAATGACTCATCACGCCCAGACACGAGTTGTGTACAACAACGCTCTGCATTCTGCTCAATATGGTTTAACCTCATTGACACATTGGTATGGTTTACCGGAAGCCATGTTCGAACACCGGGTGATTCAGGATTACCCATTAGACTATAACTACAACAACGAACAGCACCGATTTGAGGAAGCCGGAAATCTTTGGAAACAAGCAGCAGAACCGGGTTCAGATAAATGGAATTCTGTAATGAATGAAATGCTTGAATTGGACCTCACTTTAAATCCGACTTTCACTATTTACGAGGCTAACCGCGACCTGAGTGCTCAACGCCGAGCTGAGTGGCATGAAAAATACACCTTACCCTCAGTCTGGGAATTCTACCAACCTAGTAAAATGTCTCATGGTTCTTACTGGCTGGAATGGGGAACCGAGCAGGAAATTGCCTGGAAAGAGAATTTCCGATCGTGGATGCAATTTGTGAATGAGTATAAGAACAAAGGCGGCAGGGTCACTTTGGGCTCTGATGCCGGATATATCTATAAACTCTATGGTTTCGGATATATTCAGGAAATGGAAATGATGCGCGAAGCCGGATTCCATCCCCTCGAGATCTTCCAGTCAGCTTCACTGAAAGCTGCAGAAGTTTTGGGTGTAGACGATGAGCTCGGTACTATTGAAGTTGGCAAACTTGCTGATATGGTGATCGTGGATGCAAACCCTATGAAGAACCTTAAAGTTTTATACGGAACCGGTGCCATTTACGTTAATGATGAAAACGTACCCGTTCGAAAAGGCGGTGTTCGATACACTATTAAAGACGGTATTGTGTTTGATGCGAAAGAGCTCTTAAAAGATGTGGCCGATATGGTAGAGGCTGCCAAAAGAAAAGAAAATTACAAGATCACCCAACCGGGACTGGATTGGTAACAGAGGCACAAGATACATGAGTTGGAATTCACGGCGTGATCTACGAAAGGTTCACAGGTGGGGAAGCGCACTGATTGCCATCCCTTTTCTTTTGGTTCTTATCACAGGGCTTCTCCTACAGGTTAAAAAAGAAGTAAATTGGATTCAGCCTCCCTCACAGCAGGGAGTGTCAGGCATACCTTCTATCAGTTTCGAAGATATTTTGTCAGCCTCGAGAGCCGTTCCGGAAGCAGAGATCTCAACATGGGAGGACATCGATCGTTTAGACGTTCGTCCCGATAAAGGAATTACAAAAGTGAGAGCCGTGAACCGATGGGAAATTCAAATCGACAATGAAACTGCAGAAATTCTTCAGGTGGCCTACCGCAGATCTGAGTTATTTGAGTCTTTACACGATGGTTCATGGTTTCACGATTCAGCAAAACTTTGGGTTTTTCTGCCCTCTGGCGTAGTCGTAACCGTTTTATGGATTACCGGTATTTACCTCTTTTTTGTCCCATATGTGGCAAAGAGAAAAAATCGGCGTGCTCTCAAAAAAATGAATAGCTGAATCCGGTTGATTTCCCCTTCTTATTCCACTAAACCTCTCCCATATTCAGCCTTATCTATCCCAAAAAACTGATGGAATAACTCTTCAGCACGTTTTTTGCCTTTTTCGGTAACTATAACAGATTTGGCCTTACTCTTGGAATTGCCGATAAATCCCTTTTCGTGGAGGCGATCGAAATGCTCCCAATTGTGTCTTTTCCATGCTCTTACGGCATAACGGTTCGGTGGCTAAGCAGCGAGGCGGCAATGTTCTTAAGTCTTTAACTGAAAATTCGGAGTATCCGTAAATACGGCATGGATTTCAAAGTCGGCAGGTGTAGGAATGTGCTCCTTGGTTTGAGCAAATCCCGGGATAGTGAAATATTGAAATGCAATAATCATGGCAGCGAGCAGTTTATATGGTTTAATTCAAATTGTTGACCATCTCTTTAGAAAGCTAAACATAGGAAAATGAAGTTGAGAACAGATAAAAATATGAAAGCGTCTCTATTGAAATATTCATTTTGGGGGAATGTTTTCATATAAACTTCATACCCTACACATAAATTCAAACAAATATATATTAACTAAAAAATGCGTACCTCAATTTTATTGAAATACAGCAGACCGAAAATTTAGGGAAAGCATGGAAGCATTAGATTTAGCCCGTTGGCAGTTTGGAATCACCACTATATACCACTTCGTTTTTGTGCCACTTACTTTAGGTTTATCCGTCCTTGTGGCAATAATTCAAACGTTTTGGTATCGAACAGGAGACGAAAGGTATAAGCAGCTCACCAAATATTTTGGAAAATTATTCGTCATTGTCTTTACGCTTGGGATTGTGACGGGTATTGTGCAGGAATTTCAGTTCGGGATGAACTGGAGCGAATATTCAAGGTTTGTTGGAGACATCTTTGGAATCCCACTGGCCATTGAAGCACTGATGGCATTTTTTATGGAGTCCACATTTTTAGGTCTCTGGCTGTTTGGCTGGAATCGGCTCAGCAAGGGAGTTCACCTCTTATCCATTTGGCTGGTTGCCATTGCATCGAATCTCTCAGCTATCTGGATTTTGATGGCTAATTCCTGGATGCAGGTTCCCGTGGGATATGAGATTGTAGGAGGCAGGGCTGAACTGTCCGATTTCGTGGCCATTCTGCTGAATGAACGACTGCTTGTTCAAATGCCTCACACCATCATTGCAGGGTTTGTTACCGGTGGCCTTTTTGTGCTTGGAATCAGCGCCTGGATGATGTATCGCGGGAATCAGGTTCAAACGTTTAAGAAATCAGCACAAATCGCTCTCGTATTTACGGCAGTGGCTTCTCTGTTAACTGCAACTACAGGGCACAGCCAGGCTCAGGACACCGTAAAAAGTCAACCGATGAAAATGGCTGCAATGGAAGGCTTATGGGAAACCGAACAGCCGGCAAGCTTTTCACTTTTTGCTCTGATTGACCAGGAAAACCGGACATCAATGAGAGAAGTGAGATTACCATATATGCTGAGCGTACTGGCTCACAACAATGCCACTTCAGAAGTGAAAGGGCTGAATGAACTTCAGGCTGAAATGGAAGAAAAATATGGAGAAGGAAACTACATCCCTCCGGTTAATACAGTCTACTGGAGTTTTCGGGTAATGGTAGGCTTGGGTACTCTTTTCATATTTATAGCATTTACTGGACTCATCTTATGGTGGAAGGGAAAACTTGAAACCACTACTTGGTTTCATAAAGCTCTGATGGGTGCTCTTTTCTTGCCATATGTAGCAAATTCAGCGGGTTGGCTGGTGACAGAAATGGGGCGTCAGCCCTGGGTTGTCTATGGGCTGCTTCTTACTTCTGATGGGGTTTCACCCTCAGTAGCAGGCAGTTCAATTTGGATCAGTATGGCAGCATTTACCCTGGTTTACGGATTTCTGGCGGCTGTTGCGGTCTTTCTGGTTGTGAAATATGCAAAACCCGGAATCCCTAAAGAGAGCGATAAATCCGGACAAGATTCGGATGAGGTTTCCGACAAATCAGACGCTTTTGCTTACTAATTTCAGGATATAAATAAATAAGACTATGGATTTTCAATTACTCTGGTTTATTCTAATCGCGATACTTTTTATCGGCTACTTCTTTCTGGAAGGCTTTGATTTTGGAGTTGGAATACTGATGCCGTTCATCAGCCGGGATGATGTTGACCGAAGGGTGTGTATCAACACGATCGGTCCATTCTGGGACGCCAATGAAGTTTGGCTAATTACCGCAGGTGGTGCCATGTTTGCCGCATTTCCCCACTGGTATGCAACCCTCTTTAGCGGATTTTATCTGCCGCTTTTGCTCATACTGATAGCATTAATATTCAGGGCAGTCGGTTTTGAATTCAGGTCAAAAGTAAATAAGGTTTTCTGGAAGCGAAGTGCGGATCACTTTATTTTTTGGGGCAGCCTTATTCCGGCATTTATTTGGGGAGTTGCCCTTACAAATATCGTGATGGGACTTCCGATCGGTGAAGATATGAACTTCACGGGCGGCCTGTTTGGACTGCTTTCACCTTACGCCATTCTGGGTGGTTTAGCTTCAACCATAGTATTTACACTTCATGGCGCGGTATTTTTAACACTCAGGACCGACGGACCGCTTATGGAACGTGCATCAAAAGTTGCCCAAAAGATGTGGATTCCTGCAGGGGTGCTCCTACTGGCCTTTGCACTCTTAGGATACAGGTACACCGTTTTATTTGACGGATTGGGCCTCATTCCCGGAACGTTCCCGGCTCTGGCGGTTCTGGCATTTGTTTCGGGTTACTTTTTACTGAAAATAGGTCGAACGGGCTGGTCTTTTGCTGCTACAGGTGCCACCATTTTATTTGGAACGGTCGTTGCGTTTGAAGGTCTCTTCCCAATGCTTATGCCGTCCACGCTAAATCCCGACTGGTCACTGACAATTTACAACGCATCTTCAAGTGAGCTTACTCTTACCATTATGAGTGTGGTAGCTCTTCTGTTTCTGCCATTGATTCTCGGCTACCAGATCTACAGCTACTATGTGTTCAGAAAGCGGGTAACGCGCGATTCAATCCCGACTCATTAACCCATTTTGATGCGTTCTGTACATCCACATAAAGTTGAGAAAGCTCAAAAACGCCTGTTCCGGGATGCACTTACCCGGCGTGGATTCATAGCGGGAATTCTGTTGACTGCTGTGCTGACGGGTTTCACAATTCTTGTTCAGATGTACAGCCTCAGCGTATTGATTGATGCCGCATTCCTGAAAGAGTGGAATACAGAAACGTATTTTCCTTTTATCCTCCTTCTTGTTGGTGCCGTAGTGGTGAGAGCCGTCTTGGCCTGGTCAGATAAGTGGCTCGGACTGAAGCTGGCAATTACTCAGAAAACCGGTTATCGGAAACGTTTTCTGCACAAAATTCATGAAATAGGCCCGATCAGGCTTAAGAAAGAGATGACGGGCGAACTTATCGGTGTACAGCTTAACGGTATTGAGAAGCTGGATGATTTTTTCAGTCTCTACGTGCCTTCAGCTATCCGGATGGGCACAATTCCCATAATTATTTTCGGGGTGGTTATGTGGCTCGACTGGCCCTCAGGTCTGGTTTTGATGATTACAGGGCCGCTGATCCCAATCTTCATGTATCTGATAGGCACCAAAGCCGGTGATAAAATCCGGGAGCAGTGGAGTTCGTTCCGTCGCATGAACGCCCATTTTCTCGATACAATCCAGGGAATGGATACGCTTAAGCTTTTCGGAAGAGAAAAGAGTGCCGGCCGCAGTATCAACAACGTGAGCAGAATGTTTCGAACAACCACCATGAGGGTGCTGAAAGTGGCTTTTCTCTCCGGGATGGTTCTCGAACTGGCGGCCTCAGTAAGTACGGCCGTTGTAGCCGTGGAAGTCGGAGTCCGGCTCATTGAAGGAATGATTGGTTTTCAACTGGGCCTGTTTGTGCTTCTGCTGGCTCCAGAATTCTACCTGCCGTTCCGCTCATTTGGCAGCGCCCATCATGCCGGTATGGAAGGAGCAGAAGCCGGCGCCCGGTTATTTGAAATCCTTGATGAAAATGCGGATAGGCACACAAATCCAGATCCTGTAGTCTCTGATTTCCCAGACTCACCATTTTCTATAAAGCTGAAGAACTTAAAATTCAGCTACCCGGAATCGAACAGTGAGGTATTGAAAGGCGTAAATCTTGAACTTGTGCCGGGTGAAGTTCATACGCTGACCGGACCCAGCGGAGAGGGCAAGTCAACCCTTTTGAATATACTCGGCAAGCTTCTCCACCCGAATGACGGAGATATTCTTGTAAATGGAATTTCCCTTAATGAGCTGGATTCAGGTGAATGGAGAGACCGGATTTCATATCTGCCGCAGTTTCCGCACTTTTTTGCCGGAAGCATTGCAGATAATATCCGTCTGGGAAATGATGAGGCAACGGAAGAAGAGATTATTGAAGCGGCGGAGCTTTCATTGGCACACCCGTTCATTTCAAATCTTCCGGACGGGTATGATACGAACCTGGGTGAGGGCGGACTGAATTTGAGCGGCGGCGAACGTCAGCGATTGGCACTGGCCAGGGTATTCCTGAATAAATCCCCCATCTATCTGCTGGATGAACCCGGCAACTTTTTGAATGAAGAGCTCGAAGAACTGCTGCTTCACTCCATCAAAAAATTGTCTAAGGACCGTATTGTACTGATCACGAGTCATCAGCCAAGAACCATTCTCGCATCCGATCGGCTATCTATTTTAAGCGACGGAATTATATCGGAAAGCGGCTCACCGGATGATCTTTTTCCAACTTTCGTGGAGACTACTGATGCAGGGGAGGATCAAAGATGAGAGAACTGAGTGAAGTACTACAAGAGCTTTTTAGTTTAAAAAAGAGAGTTTCATTATCCCTTGTACTTGGCATCTTCACGGTTATTACGGGTGTGGGACTGCTGGCAGCGTCCGGTTATCTGATCAGCTGGGCAGCGCTGCGTCCGCCAATTTTGGATTTGATTCTGGTTTTAGTAGCGGTCAGATTTTTCGGGATCTCCAGAGCTGCCTTCAGATATGCGGAACGACTTTTTTCGCATGATCTCACGTTCAGAATACTCAAAAATTTACGGGTCCGTTTTTACGAAAAAATTGAACCGTTGCTTCCGGCAAAGGCGATCCGATATCGCTCAGCCGATCTTCTGAGCCGTTTTTCTGACGATGTGGATCAGCTCCAGGAATTTTACCTGAAAACAGTCAGCCCGGTAGCTATTGCGCTATTCTTTATTGTTCTCACCACCATTTTGACGAGCTGGTATTCACCTGTTTTGGGCCTGACAATTTTCACTCTTATGCTTTTGAACGCATTTCTGATGCCAATTTTTGTCAGGTACAAAGCGGGAAAGTCTGCCGAGGAGTTATCCGCCGGAAACGCTGAGCTGAGTCAGTTTATGAGTGATCATATTCGGGGGGCAACGGATCAGCTGTTTTCCGGGCACCATCAGCAGTGGATTAACAGTGGCGAAGAGATAATTGATGAACTTGCTGATATTCAGAAAAAAAGAGCGGGAGCTTTTGGCCTGGAGTCCGGTCTGTTCACGCTTTTAAGTCATATCAGTTTACCGGTCTCTTTCATTTTGCTTTTGCCGCTGATACTGGAAGGTGCAATCAGCGGACTTGTTATGACCGCAATTGTATTGGGTATTTTTTCAGTTTTTGAAGCCCTGGAACCAATGGGCAGCGCGCTTCAGCACTTTTACGAATCCAAAGAGGCAGCAGGCAGATTGCGAGAGATAACCTCTACATCTGAGTCAGATTTAGAGCAAAACAAGAGAGTTGATTTTGCTCCCAACAAGTTTTCAGTCACTTTTCAAAACGTGCAATTTGGTTATGATGATAAGCCGGTACTCAATGGATTGAATTTAAAGATTCAATCCGGAGAGCATGTGCTTCTGAAGGGAGCTTCCGGATGTGGGAAAAGCACAATGGCTCATCTTCTTGTAAAATGGTTTGAACCGTGGAAAGGTGAAATCAGGATAGGAGATCAAAACATCAGAGAATTCAATGGAAGAGATGTTCGTCGATACATAACCGTAGTAGGGCAGCATACACGACTGTTCAATACCTCGCTGCGCAATAATTTGAAAATTGCCAAACCGGAGGCAACAGATGAAGAACTGGTTGAGGCACTAAATCGTGTGGGGTTCAGTGAAGTGCTGAAAACACTTCCAAATGGGTTAAGTACGCAAGTAGGTGAACTGGGTTTAAGACTGAGTGGCGGTGAACGACAGAGAGTCTCGTTGGCAAGGGCACTTCTCAAGGATGCACCCATCTGGATTCTGGATGAACCTCTTTCCAGCCTGGACCGGGAGATGGCTGATGAAATCATGCACACGCTTCAAGACTTGATAGAGAACAAAACGGTGCTTCATATCACCCATCAGAACAGCAAGTACTTTACCGCCGATAAAGTATATCTAATGAAGGAAGGTGAAGTTTATCAAGAGGCCGCTCAACTTGTTTGATGGCTGTATCATAAATGAGGTTCAACTGGAAACCTTGTGGGCAGATAGAACAATCCATCTATTACAAGAAGATGTCTCCACTTCGTCCCGGTCAACTGCACCGGGACTTCGGTCGACATGACAGATTATTGGTTTTAAAAGCGGCGGGCACCGGGTAATGTAGCAGAACAACATTTTACTACGCCCGCCGATGGTAGAGGGAATCATTCCCTGTACCGGCGTAATCATAGCCGTTCAAAGCTCGGATCTTTTATGGCAGTATAGATATCATAGCAACAGCTACCACTCTGAGTATGAACCCACAAGGTTTTCTGTTGAACCATAAATAATATGTAAATAAAAAAAGACAGGGATGCGATCCCTGCCTTTGTAACCTGATAAATCGGAAATCTAAATACCGTTAGTCGAGGTCTTTTTTACAGAAATACCAGTCAACGCACTCATACCCCTCTTCCATACGTTTTTCTGCTTCTTCTGCAGTTGCGGGTGGAGGTACAATTACTTTATCTCCGGGCTCCCAGCCTTCCGGGGTGGCAATATTATGCTTATCAGAAGTCTGCAGTGACTTAACGAGTCGGAGTATTTCTTTCACGGAGCGTCCGTTGGTCATCGGGTAATAGAGCATTGCTCTGAGAATCCCCTTATCATCAATGATAAAGGTGGTGCGAACTGCTGAGGTATCGCTGGCCCCGGGCTGAATCATTCCGTATGCATTGGCAACTTTCATTGACAGGTCTTCGATAATCGGAAATGGGATTTCTACCCCAAAATTTTCCTTGATATTACGAATCCATGCAAGGTGTGAGTGGGTGCTGTCAATTGAGAGTCCAAGCAGTTCGGCATTCAGCTCGTTGAATTTATCAGCATTTTCAGCAAAACCGATAAATTCTGTAGTGCAAACGGGAGTGAAATCTGCCGGGTGCGAGAAAAGTACCAGCCACTTTCCCTCATAGTCTTTCAGTGATTTAATACCTTGAGTTGTTTTCGCTTCAAAATCGGGTGCCTTTTCATTGAGTCTGGGCATTACGATGGGTTGTTGTTTTTCTTCTTCCATGTCTATTATTACTTGGTTTGTATTTATTACTACATGTTAATACAAGTAATATATCCCAATCAGTTTCTGAGTTCAAATAGAACCTTACTATAGTGTGCATTTGAATCAACGATGCCCATTATTTTATGCGATCTGATTGGAAGAGATGATCAAATGAAATGCGCATGGTTTATGATTCATTTCGAACCTTGGCTGCATAGCTAAATAGAGAAGCTGCCACTACAAATAGAGTGATAAAGAATCCGTTTACAGCGATGATTTCAAATATGGAGCTTCCCGTTGCATCAGCCGTGCCCATAAGCAATGCGGTAATTGCAATCACTGTCTGCATAGCGGCCATTGCAAACATGGTGAGTATCGTGCTTTGAATTTAGATATGAAACCGCCCATGATCCCGGTGAAAATGACAAGAAAGTAGAGCAGGTTGATGTCGTTATTTTCCGAGCCAATAATTCCAACGGCCATATTTACCCAAACGAGAAAGAGACCGGTAAAAAGTGCAAAACCGATATGTGTTTTTCTCGTTTTTTGCGAAAGAATCGAGCGGCTACAAAAGGATATACATTCGAATTAAAAATCAATGCTTTCTCGCCATAATCAGCATTTTTACGTTGATTATAATGAATCGAAAAAACTGCCAGACGGGATTTGTTCGCTTCCAAGCGGTAAATTTCGACGGTGTTGGCGGATAGTAGTTCTGTTCGTAAGGTGTTCGAAGAGATTCTTTCTTTTCCATGATTAATATTTTTGATTTGAAAATTTTATTCGGGAATCATTCTCCAAAGAGGTTTGGCTTTTGCTTTGTACATAAATCCAAAGTGGAGCAAATGTTTGATCCAATGTCCGGCCAATCCAATTTCGCCTGTGGTATATCTCAGAGAACGTCCTGTATCGGGGTATGTCTCAAAATCCGGAATTATGGGGTACATCGTCATGGATACAGCAGTTCCGTTTAAAGCATTGGCTCCGGCCGAAGCAATACAGGCGGCTCCCATATTCGCCATGGATGCTCTTCGTACGGGGCTCTCGGCATCACCTTTTATCATGTCTGCGATATTTAATGCAACTTCTCTTGCCATTACCCCTGAAGGCATTCCGGTTCTAGGCGGTGTGGGTGAAATAGGTGTTCCATTGGTACTTTTTGCCGGTTTGGATATTGCATGAGGCGGCGCAAAGGCAATTCCAACGGCAAAAATATTACTATACGTCGTATTTTGATAGGTCTCCGGCCAATCCTTCGGACTCCACTCCTCATACGGTTTACCCGAATAATCGGCATCCACTTTCATGAAACCATTTGGGGCAAAAAGCTGATCTGTTATCTCCTCACCCTTTTTATTGAACGCCTGAAAGGGTACGCCGGTAAATGGCGGCAGCATCATGGAGAAATCAAACCCCTGTTCGGATTCTTTGCCGTCCAGTGTTTCGTAAATAAATTTATTTTCTTGAATGCCTTTTACACCGGCCTGTTTAATCCATGAAATACCGCGTTCAGTAAACAAAGACTCTGTAAATATTCGGCTGTGAGTTACATATCCTCCGCGTTTCACATGCATTCCGCCCATTCCAAAATCACCAAGCTCCATTTCGTTTGTGATCCAGATAAGATCAGCCTTATCGCGAACGCCATGTTTTCTCACCAAATAATCTACGTTAAAAAGGTATTCAAACGCTGCTCCCTGGCAGGTGCAGGTTCCATGGCCTGTGCCAATAACAATTTTCTGTCGCTCTCCCTTCTTCATGCGTTCGATGGTTTCTTCCAGGTGCCGATAAGCATGCTCGGCATGACCGTGAGTACAGACCGATGTTGTGTATCCATTATCGGGGCCAAGTCCTTCCGTTTTATCGAATCGCAGGCGCGGACCGGTTGAATTTATAAGATAGTCGTATGTCAGGATCTCTTTTTCACCCTTTCGCTCCGGGCTGGTGTAGCTGATCTCAATAAATGGCTTGGTAGTTTCTTTATTTCCTTCAGGATAAATGGCGGTAGCTTTTGCCTGATAAAATGGAATTCCAACTTTTTTATATATGGGAGCAAGATCAAATGTTACCTGGTCTGTATTCATAAATCCCACACCCACCCAGATATTTGAGGGGATCCAATTCCATTTCGAATTTGGGCTCACTACAACTACTTCGTGATCCCGTTTCAGCTTTCCGTAAGCGTGAAGTGCCGCTGTATGTCCGGAAACACCGGCTCCCATTATCAATAGACGTGCCATATGTAATTCCTCCAGTCAAATTATAAATGAACTACTAAACTCTCTTTATTAATAAAGTAGCAAATTCATTTGAAATCAGAATGAAAATTTTTAGATGTCTTTAACTTAAACCATAAGCTAGAAGAGATGAACCGCTGTGACTAACGCCAGGACCAGCACAACAACCGCAATCATTAAATCAAGCTCAACATTTTTAATAAGTACCGGGTGAATTCGGGAGTTGCCGAGATTATGGAGTTCTGTTTTCTAATAATCAGTCCGGCTCATACAGGCATAGAATGGAATCTTTACAAATTCATGGAGATGCCGCCATAGAGTACGCTACATTTCATGTCGACTGGATTTCGAATGAAGGAGAGGAGTGGTCATATAATGCCCGAGCACTCGTGCACTGGAAGAAGGATGAATATGGCGTCTGGAAAATCAAAACGATGTTGTTTAACAATCCTCCGCCGGCGGATGTGCAACTATGAAATGGAAAGAGTTTTTATCGGTGATGGATTTTGGGATTTCGCTCATGCCGTCATTGGTCTCCATCATCGGAACACTGCCTTACTTTGAACGGCCATGGATACCGGTCATTATTGGATTGGCGGTACTATTTGGTTTGATTGGACTATTCATTCACAACAATCTTGGTAAGAAGGAGAAGGCATTGGCTGAAATACTCGCCACCGGATACTTCATCAACTTTCTGGAACCGATGGCCAAAAATATTGGCAAAACAACAGAAGTATACTTTAGGAATGATCAGTCATTAAAGCACTTTGATATCGACTGTATAGAGATTACCGTGTACATGCCTATGAATTCAGACAGCCTGGTTGAAATATCCGATGCGCTGAATAATCAAAGAGGGTACCAGAATATCGACATTATCAACGCAAAAGACGGAACGCCGTTTTGGGCGCGGGTAAAAGCAGAAGAATATCGTTTAAACCTGAGTTCGATTCTAAAATGCTGATTATTGAGTTCCCCTCCTGTGTAAGGAGGGGTCAGGGGAGGTAGCCTTAGGGTTTTGAGTCTTTAGTGTCCTGAATTCATCAATTAAACCACCCCTAAATCCCCTCCTTGAAAAGGAGGGGAACTTTCAACCATCTAAATCAAGATATTATTAATCGAACTTAGGTTTTAAAGATTGCTGATTATCCCAGGACCTTGTTTTCGCTGCCCAGATTTGTAAAGATCAGCCTGGGTCATACCAAGACCGAAAAAGATTAAACAGTATTAAGAGGGGTTTGCTGAGCAACTGGAGGATCTGCTGGAAGTAATCGTCAGGACTATGTATTGAGAAAAGTGAGGGTTGAAAGAATATAATTCAGCCCCATTAATTTTTTTCCTTATCAAAAGGTATATCCAAATTCTCCGTCCCGGAATCATCGCCATTAGATGACCACTGTTTTTGAAGATAGTAGCCGATTAACAAAAATATTGAGCCGAAACCCATAAAAAGAGGGATTCGCAAGAGCGCACTGGTCTGGCTCAGATCAACAAAAAAGAGTTTTGCAACAACTACCAGTATTGTGGCCATTCCCACCGTTCTGACCAGACTGTTGCCAACACGAAATCCAACAATTAACACTGCGATACTGTAAATACCCCAGGCTACTGTTATCCAAATCTGCGAGTGATCAACCATCCATAATTCTTTCGCTATCCAGGCCAAAATACCCAGATGTGCAATCATTCTGTATAGAAATCCTTCGTTTTTACTGTCCAGATAGATGGGTGCCAGTAAGCCGGTAATAGCTATTACAAGCAGTTCCGAAAGAGCCGGAAAGTGAATCAAGGCCAGGTTGCCGGTCTGCGGATAACTCAGGTAGTTGATGAGCAGCACCCAGCCTGTTACAAAAAGCAGATGGGAAATCCATGAAAATGAAGTCAGCTGTTTTTTGCTGATCACTATCCGGATTGCCATGGCTTCAAGCACGATGACAACAAGTAGTACTCTTCCGTCCAGCAGCAGAATCAGCCCCAGCGTAAATATCACTGCCGAACTCACAAAATGTACGGCTGCGAGTCTTTTGAACTGCTTTTGTTTCAGAAGAAAAGAATATCCCCCCAGTGCAGCCGAAAATAGAAGAGCGGCATACCCGAGTTCATTAGCAGATGTCTCCCAGATCAACCCGGAAAACAGAAGCAGAGCAAGCGGGCATATAGCGGATAAAAGCTCCAGATGTGCCTGACTTCCTGAAGGTTTCCCAATACTCCCTTTAACTTCATTGATATAAATTCTTATTGGAAAAATCCAAACCAGAACGGCCAGATATACAGAGACTGCCTGTATGAGCGCCCTGTGTAAATCGGGCGGACTGCTGACGTCCAGAATGTTAACCACACATGCAACAAGCAGAACAATACCTCCGCCAATCGCCTGGCTCCAGAGAAGTGAATTCCATCTTTTGAAACGATATATGGAGGCGGCACCGGTTAGAATAATGGCCGTATAGATCATTAGCATGGCCAATGAACCATCCCCGCGATATAGCAGAAAAGGGGTTGCCAGCCCGCCAAGAATTCCGATTAAAGATAGGATAGCCGAATTTTGCTGAACTGAAATGGTGAATGATAAAACCGTCACAGCCACCATAAACCCGAATACGACCGAATAGGACATAAAATCGTAGAGTTGAAACGTGGCAAATCCGGTAATATAGAATACACCGATTCCACCGCCGATCAGAAACTGCCGGATTGTTTCACCTGAGGAAGATTTAAATCCCAGATAGAGCATCACTCCTCCGGTGATCAGGCCAAACGTGCTCCGGATTTCTGGAATGAGCCATCCCTGCTCAACCGAATACCGAAACAGAAAAATCACCCCGAGCAGCAGCATTCCAACGCCTAACCAGTAGAGCCAGTTCTCCTTCAGGATTCTCGGGATCTGAGGTTTGTATTTCTTTGATTTTTCTTGATAAGGATCAGGTGTGCGATAGGAATCTTTTTCGGAGGTTCCAGTTTTGGGACTCTCTTTTCTTATTGGACGCTCCGCCGCTTCCGAGGATGCAAGAATCTGCTCAAGTTTTTCCACCCGTTGTTCGAGCTCTTCAATGCGCCTGCGGTCCGGGTGTTTTTTATGATCTGATTCCATCAAGGTTAAGGTATAATGAAATATTATTTGCAGTTCATTTTCTGAAGGACGATGTACATTTAATAATTTATTTCTCGATCAGACTTTTATGGCAGATTATAAAATTAAACGGAGTTCGCATGAAATTCTGATTCTTTGACCTGATGATATACGATGTCCGATATTTGTAAAGTTTCCGGTAGATGAATGGGCATTTCTGCGCGTAAAGACTGATTAAGGTTCTGAATTCTTTTTTTAATAAAAAGAGAAGAAACTTATTTCGAAACTCATTTACCTGTTGTTCACAATATCAGATGTAATCGGATAGTAACCAAATTTGGGCTCACTACAACTACTTCGTTGTCCCGTTTCAGCTTTCCATAAGCATGCAATGCTGCCGTATGTTCCGAAACACCGGCTCCCATTATTAATAGACGTGCCATATTGAGTCCCTCCAGTCAAATTATAATAGAACTACTAAACCTATATAATGAAAAAGTAGCAAATTCAATTATATCCGTCTTTTATTAAAGGCCCTCAGAATCTTGTTGATGATCCGGGACACCAGGCAAAAACCGCAGGGCAATAATCACCGTTATCATTACCTGTATGTATATCAGTGTCCGTGTCATGTTTATGTTTAATGTGTATCGGGTGAATAACGGCGCAGCCGCTAAGCTATAGGTTTGCAATATTTGATATTATCAGGCTTGAAGAAATTACAAATCTAATTTTTCTTTGTACATCTGCATGTTCAGCTATTAAGGCCAAGGTAGTTTACTCAATTTTTAAATGGCAGGAATTCGGACAAGCTTGCAATCAATGTCGGAATAGAAAAATTTTATGTGGATAAGATTTTTATTCGGGATTCAGCCTGCCACCGCAATATTTACAATATTCTGCATCAGCATCATGTCCTTCCTTGGAACAGTGGGGGCAGACCTCGGTGGTTTGTTTGCTCCATCTCTTGCGACTTAATTCGGCAGTAAATATTCCGGTAGGTATGGCAATAATGCCATATCCCATAATCATGATTATTGCTGAAACCAGTTGTCCCAAATTCGTTTGCGGAGAAATATCACCGTAGCCTACTGTAGTTAACGTGACAATTGCCCAATAGATCCCTCTTGGAATACTAGTAAATCCGTTTTCGGCTCCTTCAATAACGAACATCAGTGAACCAACAATCACCGTTATTGTAACGACAGTGTAGATGAACACAATAATTTTACGGCGGGATGAAGCCAGGGCCTCCCGAAGCTGGTCGATCTCAAGAATATATTGGGTAAATTTGAGTACCCGAAAAATCCGCAGAACCCTGAGCACACGAATCACCAGAAAGAACTGACTTCCCGGAATGAGTAAACTCAGGTAAGTCGGTAAAAAGGAGAGCAAGTCTACAATCCCGTAAAAACTGAAAATATACCCTCGGGCCTTCTCTACAGTTAGGATACGAAGAATATACTCAACGGTAAATAATATTGTAAAAACCCACTCGATTCTATAAAGCCAGTCGCCGTACGCTGCCCGATAGCTGGAGACACTATCGAGCATCACCACCAAAACACTGACAACAATACTGAGGATAAGAATGATATCAAACGCCTTGCCGCTGGGAGTATCGGCTTCAAAGATAATTTTGTGCAGTCGGTGCTTTAAACTCAATTGATTATCACCTTCCATAAAGATTTAGCCTTAATAATAACACGGACGAATTTTATGCAGTAAAATAGTAAATACAAGCAAAAATCTTGCATTTATATACTTTACATGGACAGCCACACTAAGAAGCATTTATAAAAATGGTAGGAAGGCTTTGAAGATACAATCGGGAAAACATTATGAACTGATTTGAAAGATTCAACACGGGATGATCGGCAGTTTTCACCTCTTCAGGGAAATTCAGGATAGCCTACGACCCAAATTCTTTGGCAAGTGATTTTGAAATGGATTTGATGTCATCATCTGCTTCAAATCTGATAAAATTACAAAAACAATTGAAGACAAAACCACTCCGGATTTGTTTTAAGACATCTAAAAAATATTTTTAGATGTCTTTAACTAAAACTATATGACTGAAGAGATAAACCATATTCCACCAGCGGTGATGATACATTATATAGCTTGAATTGAGTACCTGAAATACAAGTAAAGATACATTTGAAGTTTCGCTTTATTCTCTCCATCATTGTAATTCTTAGATATTTAAGCTGTCATCTCAAAAAATGGAACATCGATTTTATCAAAAAAATGAATCGGAACAGAAGAGAATACTCCAGAAAACCGGAGCTGTTTTGTTTGTGATGAGTATCATAATATTGGCAATCTCATACTTGACGGATTTCTATTTATTAATATTTCTGATTCCCGTATTTATATTGATTGCAGCTCCATTCATCGATCTGCCAATGGGGAAAAAGAGCGGCAAGTTTATCTACTATTCCCCTCTGTTTATCACAGAAGAAGAGAGGAATAACAAGGTAACTGTCCACGGGGGTACACTCTTTGATTACGTCTACACCATCAAACCGGATATGCAGGGCCGTGAGAGAACCCAATTTGTTCTATATGGATATATTTCAGGTTTGGTGAATTTTGTCTCAGTGCATGAGAATCAAAATAAAGATAATCTGAAAGTCCGAGGAACGTCCTACATCATTAACCGGCGTACAGCAAGGCGCTTTGGACTTCAACCGGTTCAAAAAGATTTTCTTCAAATTTTGCTTCTTCTCTTCAACTACATTCCTATCACTATTTCATACTCCTTTTTAAAGCAGAAACTGCAGTTTCCAAAAATGTCTGACGTTCAAACATACGAGGGGACATTATCAGAAATAGCGGCACATAAAGAGGAACTGATCCGACTTAAAAACCGACTAAAGCCAGAATAAATGAGTCTTTTCAATAACAAATATATCCAGTTCAACCTTTACCGTGATGCAGACCTGGAGGCGTTTTATGACATTGATTCTAAATACAGGCGGAGCATCATCTTTGCACATATGATGATTCACTTTCTGCCGGTTCTTATCGTGGTTTTGTTCTTTCGGGAATACTGGGGAGAGGCTTATATGCTCGAGGTATGGAGCATAAGCCTACTTTGCTATGCAGCTATTATTGTTGAAACGACTGCCTACATGTATCCAAAATCCCGGAAACATTATAAGCGTTTATTCCCCTGGTTACTTATACCATTTGCAATCATTTGTGGTTATGGGGGCTATGTTATCGGAGCCGAAGTTTTTAAGCCTGAATCCGGATTGCGCCAGCTGAGCACTCTTTACACCAGTATAGGCGTAGGATGTGGTGTATTTCTCTGGACCTACTTGGGAATGTCTCTCATACTGAAAGCATCCAGAGCTATTTATACAAAAAAAGCAGCCATCGAAGCCGATGTTCGATTTGCAACAGAAGTTCAAAAAAGAATTTTGGAAGATGTAGCTATCGAAAAAGATTCAACCAGTGCGTATGCCATGTCTGTTCCTGCAAATGAGCTGGGCGGTGATTTTTTTGAGCTTTCACAGCAAGATGATACTATTTTAGCTTGTGTCGGCGATGTTTCCGGTCATAGTTTTGGAGCGGGATTGTTAATGACTATGACAAAAAGCGCTCTTCAAACGCACCTCGAATACAACAGTGATCCGTCAGAAATCACAAAGGCGCTTAACGGAATGTTTCTTAAACAGTCTGACCGGGCCATGTACGCAACCATGGCGATGCTAAAACTAAATATTTCGTCTCAAAAGGCTGAAGTTTGTAATGCGGGTCATCTTCCGGTGCTTCATTATGTGGCTGCTACGGAAGAGCTGGTAACACGCCGTAACAAAGGTCTTGGATTGGGCATGGTCAGTAAAGCGGAATATACCAATCTGGAATTTTCTGTAGACAAGGAAGATGTTCTTTTTCTCTATTCAGATGGATTAATTGAAACCCGGGATGAAAATTTGGAAGTGAGGGACTTCGGTTTTTTTGAGCATATAATAAAACGGAGAGTTGCCGAAAACCATACAGATCCCAAAAAGCTGACATCAGCGATTCTTAAAGATACTGAAGAATCTGACTATTCGGATAGGTTTGAAGATGATGCAACTTTGGTAGCTATAAAGGTGTAGCTTGAAAATTTAGACCAAGTAGCGGAGTCGAGTTTTTTTTCAGTAACTAGTTCATTTTTGTTGATTTAAAATATGATACTGGCTGACTTAGTTTGAGATTTGTAAAACTACGAAGTACAAATTTGATAACTGTGGTATTTACTCTTTCAAAATCTCCCAAAATCCTCGTGGCGAAATAATCTTGATCCGGGTGATCTTCTTTGAAAGAACCAATAGATCTTTATCACCGGTAACTAAAATATCAGCTTTTGCACTTAATGCTGACTCCAATACCCAACGGTCATCTTCATCTCTGACTTTAATTTTAGAAGGTTTTTCAGGAATTGGTTCTATATGGTGTTTACGAAGAAATAAAAGCGTCCTGGAAACTTTGTTTTGTGGGACCTTAAGTTTTGTGATCAATACGCGTTCCAATTCTTGTAGCACAAATTCTCCTGTCATTAATTGATGATCAGCAAGAATTACTTCAAGCAGGTCTGCACACAATCCTCTTGCTGTGAAGGCACTTACTAAAACGTTGGTATCTGTAAATATTTTCATGCTACACTCCGGGATGAGCATTGATCAATGACGTATATAGCGTTTTTGGAGTGCACCGTAAGACCATAAATCTTTATAAAAGTATGCTCAAGAAATTTCACGAAAAACATCTTCATCTGTGAGCCAACCCTGAGCTTCTCCATAGGGTAAAAGTTCTTTACGCAATTGTTGAAATGACTCGATCGCTAACTGACGCTTTAAAGCTTGCCTTACCAATTCACTTTTTGACTGGCCGGATCGTAATGAAGCCTCTTCAAGAAGCTGTTCAAGTTCTTTATCAATTCGAATGGTGAGAGTTGTGTCCATGGTAATAGAATCAGATTAATTGTTTTACAATGTAACACAGATGTAACGGTCAAACAATTTATTTATTTGGAAAGGGTTACTACGATTCGGTATTAATTTTAACGCCAATAATATTTTTTGAAGTCAGTTTTTTAGTATCCTTATTATGGATTGAAAAAAATCCGAAACAGTCTTTTTTTACTTCAAATCGTTACTCTGTGATTCGAATCTTATCAATATCTCTCATACCGATTGTAGTTCTTCTATTTTATCTGGCTTTTGCGGAACCCGCACCTGAAACTCCTGTTGCCGATCCGGATCCCGAAGAGTGGGTGATGGATGATGAACTGGCCGCGTATCTGGATCAATTTGAACGAGAGTTTGAAGAGGGATTGAACAACAAACGCATTCCCGGTGCGGCGGTCGCTATTGTGAAAGACGGACGGGTGGTATTTCAGAAAGGATTTGGCGTAAAGGAGAAAGGGAAGCCTGATGCCGTGAATGAACATACCGTGTTCAGATTGGGCAGTGTATCCAAGGGCTTTGCATCAGTGCTTACAGGAGTGCTGGTGGAAGAGGGAGCCGTTGATTGGAATCATCCTGTTTCGGGCTATCTTGAGGAATTCAGGCTGCATGACCCGGAACAAACCGGCCGGGTAGAGGTTCGGCATCTGTTGTCGCACACGTCGGGATTGCCCCGCCACGCATACACAAATCTGGTGGAAGACGGACTGAGTCTGGATCGCATCATCCCACGGTTTGAACAGGTTCCCCTCATTGCAAAAGAAGGAGAACAGATAGCCTATCAGAATGCGGCGTATTCAGCGATAGAAAAAGTACTGGAAGTCAGAACGGATACGGATTTTAATACTCTGCTGGATAAAAGGCTTTTCACACCGTTAAAGATGGATCATGCATCGGCAAGCTACGACAGCATTGGTCAATCGGAAAATCGAGCATTGCCTCATGTGTACTACTCCCGCTCCCGGGGACACGTTCCCATCTCCATCTCCAAAAAATATTACAATGCGGTTTCATCAGGGGGCATCAATGCGTCTGCTTCCGATATGGGCAAGTGGCTGCTGCTGTTAACCGGCAATGCTCCTGATGTGATCTCCAAAGAGACGCTGGACGAAATGTATACACCTTTAGCCAGCATCAACAATCGGAGATTTAGCAGGCATTGGACCGGGGTGAACCGCTCGCACTATGGAATGGGGTGGAGAGTGCTGGATAATCACGGACAGAAGATCGTATACCACGGAGGATATGTGAATGGATATCGCAGCGAAATCGCGTTTGCTCCGGAAGATGGGGTGGGGATCTGTATTCTGATCAATACCAATTCAAGTTATCCCCTGGAAGTAATTCCGGACTTGTTCAATCATTTTAAGTCAGAGAATCAATAAGTATCGGTATTATTTTCAGTACATGCGGGCTAAAAACCCTTTCATTTCTTCAGCAAATGTGTCAATTATTTTATCTTTAGCATAAAACATGCTGCGATAACTTATTTATTTGACTTTACATGAAAACGCTACTGTTATTTTTAATAGGATTGTGTCCTATTACCCTTTTTGCCCAAATCAATGAAAGCGATACACTTAAGACAAAAGCAAGCCTTTCTTTAACCGGCTTATATCAACAAGGGAATGTTGAGTCCGTCATTTTCAGAGCAAAATCGGAGTTTAGTTTTCATCCATGGAAGAGATCAGTTTTTAAAACCAATAACTCCTACGTTTATCAGGAATTTGGGAATCAAAAGGCAGATGAGGATATACTTAGCCAAAACTTTTTGTATATACATCCTGATAAGAAAGTGCATCCTCTACTGCTTGGTTTCGTAAGTACCAATTATCGAAGAAAAATTAATTTACGTTATTTAATGGGTGTGGGGGTTACATTCCAGGTATTAAGCAAGAAGTATCACTGGCTAAAATTTTCGATTTCCAGTGAAATTGAACAGACGGATTTTTCCGCGTTTGATTTCAATCGATCACAGTACGACGGAACAAAGTCTATAAATACTATTCGGGGAACTCTTTGGATTAGTGGAAAGTATCATCTGGTCAAAGAGAGGGTGATTTTAAGTCATGAAAGCTATATTCAGCCTTCTCTCGAAGAGAATAATAATTTTAGATGGCATGCGGAACTTGGATTGGAAATGCCTGTCTGGAAGTTTTTGAATTTTAGCATAAACTATCTTCAATCGTATGAGAGTGTTGTGATTCAAGGTCAGAATCAGCAGGACAGATTTTTGACATTCGGAATTACCCTGAAAAGTTTTTGATAGGGCAAGGGGAAACACCCGAAACACAGCCGCTGAATAATCGTGAAACAGCGCATGGAAAAGTTCTCGGAAAAGGATATCGAATGGCTGCTGAATCTGCACAAAAACGGTGATAAATCTTACCCCGGCAGATCAAAGCAGCAGACAAAAAGCCGGAGCTGGAAACGCTGGGCATTCCGTATTGCTTTTGGGCTTAGCGCGCTTCTTTTCCTGATTATCTTTCCGTTTTTTCTGCTGATACGATTTTCGGTCTACCTGAACCTGACGTACGGTCTGGGCGCATGGAGCTCACTTACCGGCGGAATCCTGGCAACCATATTCCTTCTCTGCTTCTACCTGTTTCTCCTCTCTTTCAAGGTAACCAACAAGAAGTTGCTGATTAAACTTGGAGGAATTGGCGTCAGTACAATGGTGCTTGGGTTTTGTCTTTTTTCGCTCTTCTATCTATCAAGCGTTAATGCAAAAAGCGCAGACGTTCAAAGCGTTTACCGCTCCATGCATCCAATCTTACGGGTCGCTGTGTCTACAGTCACACTCGCAGAAAGCGAATTGGTGATTACCGATATTGAGCGATTTGAAGAGGATTACACCAGAATGGGTTTGGCTGTTAACCAGAGGTCATTACACTACCGTCAGGAGAGCGGCTATGTTCATGCAGTGGATATCCGTACGATAGGTCATGGTATTTTACGAAATGCTTTACTTCGAGGATCCCTCGAGTTGATGGGCTTCCGAACGATCAGGCATGTGGGTACGGCTGATCATCTGCATGTGGAATTGAGAGATAAACCATCTTAGGACAATGAATTCAGCCGATTACTCTTTTCCACTCTGTAGTTTAAATCAGGATAGTGTAATCAAAAACACTCCCGCCACCATAATAATCACTCCCACCAGCCTCTCGCGCAGGCCTTTTTCATTGAAAAAGAGGTGCCCCCAGAAGACACTGAGAATGGCGCTTCCCCTTTTGATGGAAATCACGTAGGCCACAAACACAAAATTGATGGCGATCATCTGGGTGACAAACGTCAGGGCGTTAAAGACGCCAATTGCAATCAGCGGTTTGGCCTGATTTATGATCTTCTCTTTCGAGTGATCCGAGAATTTCAGCATGATTGGGAAGAGGGAAACGGCCAGAAAGCTTGTCATGGCCACAGACCAGAAAATTGGTGACGAATTCTGAACGCCAATTTTGTCGATGTTCGACGTAAAGCTCCAGATAAATGCCACAAGGAGCATTAATCTCGGTCCCGGATCAACCAACAGCCGTTTAAATGGCTCCAGAATTCCTTTTCCACGCGTCTGAATGTTCAGCATGTAGGAGCCGCCCACAATCAGTAAAACCCCAAACACACCAATAGTTGACGGATATTCACCCACCATAAACGGCGAGGTAATCAGCAAAAACATGGGTGTGAATGTGATCATCGGAATGGTGACCGACAGGTCCGACATCCGGATGGCCCGCATGTAGAGCACCAGGCTTACCGCATTGAGCAACCCGCCAACCAGGATTGCCTTCCAAAACGAGGCGTTCAGCTCAGGGATACCCACGTAAAACAGAATGGGCAAAAGAATAGGCAGTGCAAAAGCCGACATCGCCCAGGAGATAAAGAACTCGTTGATCTGACCAAGCCCAAACTTACCCGACAGATCTTTCAGCGATTCAAACAGAGCCGTTAAAAATGCAAAGCCAAGATAGATCATTGCGCCTGACTGCGTTGTATCAAATTCATTGCAAGCACCCATATTTTCCGGTTACTGTACATCTATTATCCCAAATCATTTTTTTATATTCAGCCATCGAAAAGATACATGAACCAGCTCAACAAATCAGATCTGATGTTTCTGCTGCTAAAATATATACTAGTCTTCAGTTCTGTTGTATTGTTTTGAGCTTGCACTGCGGCTTTCAATGATAGAACAACGACACCGGAATGCAGAAATCACTGAATGGATAAAGAAATTTGAGCCGGGTAAAAAGCCAATTGACCAGTAAAAGTCTCATGACTCAAGACCAAGATTCACTCTGAATAAACCGCCTTCACTCTCTCCCGTAAATTATAGACACTGCTCATTACCTCGCCATAGGCTCCGGCACTTCGGATGGCAACCAGGTCGCCCCGCTCAATTTCAGGTAGTTGAATGCCTTTCTGAAAAGTGTCGGAGGTTTCGCAGATCGGGCCGACTACATCATAGGTTTGAACGGGTTTGTCTGAGGTGAGCACATCCACTCGGTGATTGGCCTGGTAGAGGGCAGGGCGGATCAATTCGGTCATCCCGGCATCAATCACGGCAAAGTTGGTGGTTACTCCCTCTTTGATGAAGAGCACTTTGGAGATCAAGCTTCCGCACTGACCCACAATACTCCGGCCCAGCTCAAAATGCACCTGCTGACCTTCGCGGAGCTCCAGATTTCGGTCGAACACCTCAAAAAAGGATTTGAAATCGGGAATGGGATTTTTATCCGGAAATTCATAATCGATTCCATAACCGCCGCCCACATTGATATGGTTAAGCCGGATTCCGTTTTTTTCGAAATGATCCTGCATTTCATTCACACGGTTGCAGAGATCCCTGAATGGCTGAAGGTCGGTAATCTGGGATCCGATATGGAAATGAATTCCGGTCAGGCTGATATTCTCCAGACCCGGCAGCATCTCAAACAGATTGGGCAGTTTGTCAGCGGTAATGCCAAACTTGTTTTCATGCAGCCCGGTGGTGATATACCTGTGGGTTTTGGCCTCAACATTCGGATTCAGCCGGATGGAAACGCTGGCGGTTTTTCCGCTCTTTTTGGCCAGACCGTTCAATACCTCCAGCTCCTGCAGCGATTCACAGTTAAACGAAAAAATGTTGTGATCCAGGCCTATCTGAATCTCCTCATCTGTTTTTCCCACACCGGCAAAAGCGAGCTGATCCCCGGTAAATCCGGCCTCAGTGGCCCGCTTGATCTCATTCCCGCTCACGCAGTCGATGCCCAAACCGTACTCGCGAATCACTCCCAGAATCGGCAGGTTGAAATTGGCCTTGATGGCAAAATGCACATGATATCCTTTTGAGAGTCCGTGTGTTTTGATCTCATCCAGCGTACGGCGGAGCAATCCGAGGTCGTAGTAGTAAAACGGGGTCTTCTGTGACTTAAATGTCTCTAAAGTTTGAGCGTCGAACATCTATATTTGTTGGTTCATAAAGAGCGATTATGATACGGAAAACTTTAATCAGTTTTCAGGTTGACAGGGTTCAGTGTGTCAGTATTCTGAAACTTCATAATTATACAGTTCAATTCCCGCCTGCTCGTACTCATCACCCGGCAGCCAGAAATATGCGGTATCTGCGTTTCCAACCAGGAATGACGCCATCACGAATGATCGGACATAAGCCGTTACATAGTCGTAGTTAATGGTCTCCGGTTCATCCGTCGGGCGATGATAGTACTGATTGATCTCGTCATCAAAAGCGGTGAGCCCCATGCTGTAGGTTGGCGACGGAATTCCGGCCCGGGCAAAATGAACATTATCAGATCGGTTAAAGAGATTCTGCTCCGGAACCGGATCGGGGATGGCTTCCAGCCCAAACGCTTCGGCAGAGGCTTTCAGATCTTCATCAGCTTCGGTACGCCCAAGACCAATTACCGTCACTTTGGTGGTATCATTATAGCCGGCTCCGTCAATATTCAGATTATAAACGGTTTGACTGAGTGGAATGGGCGGATTTTCAGCGTAGTATCCACTGCCTAAAAGTCCTTTCTCTTCGGCTGTCCACGCTGCAACGATCACCGATCGTTTGGGAGGATTTTGTGAAAGATATTTGGCCGCGGCCAGAATTCCTGCAGTTCCAACGGCATTGTCCCGCGCTCCGTTGTTTATGGTGTCCTCCTGCGATGGATCGCCAGTTGTTCCGGTATGGTCGTAATGAGCGGTCAGCAGCACGTATTCATCTTTCAGTTCCGGATCACTTCCTTCAATGATTCCAACCACATTGCGGCTGTAAAATCTCTCAGACTCCTCGCCGTGAACCGAAAGCATAACGGTTTCACCGCCAATACTGTTTAGAAATGTGGTTATATCTCCCTGCGTAGAGTTCATCCAAAAGTGGGGAATCGACTCCTCATCTGATGGACTCTCATCCTCACCGTTATCATCGAGTGAAAGCTGATCCCGGCTTAAAAATCCGGCCAGTGTCTGCCACGGCAGCTGTGGATTTTCATACAGCTCAATCAAACCGAGTCCGCCTGCTTCGGCAACCTGCGTCCGTTTCTGAGGTGATGCCTGGAATAGCTGTTGCGGGCTTTCCATTCCCGGGAGTCCGGCTTTTGCGATGACAATTTTACCCTGAAGATCATGCTCTGCAATTTCGTCCTCAGAAGCATATTCCAAAACGATAACTTCAGCTTCCTTATCTCCGCGGAACGGGCTAAGGGAGAGCAAGTGACGATTCATCGTAAACGTGGAGTCCAATACGCTCATCTGAACTGTTTCCGGTGTCCGGTTCATTCTGAAGGGGACATGCTGATAGAATCCATCAAGTCCCGGAGCAGATTTCATCCCATACTGCTGAAAACGGTTGGCGATGTAGCTGGATGCGATTTTGAGTTCCTGTGTGCCGGTATCACGTCCCAGAAATTCATCGGATGCTAAAAAATAGACGTCAAATTCGACATCACTTTTCAGGATGACCTGTTCAATATCAGACGGTGATGGGGTTTGTGCTGTAGCGCTTATCGCTGTAAATGAAAAGACGACGATGATTCCGAGAAGTATTCGTTTCATAAATATGGGAGTGTTTTGATTGAACGTTCAATTATGTTTTTCGACTGCATGGGATCTCATTTACGGAATAATGCTGAAAAAGTTCTCACCAACCCTGATGAGAATAGCAAAATTGGAGCGGTAAACAAATGAAACTGCAAAGTTTTGACAACTGTTATAATGTTTTTTTCATATCAAAGCGGTATTCTGTTTCCTTTCGATTACGCTTGTAACTGACTGTTTTCTATTGATGGACGAAATTTTTTCATATCCGCTGCCCTTTGAAGATCCGGTGATCATCTTTGCCCTGGTGATGCTCATCATTTTGCTGGCACCGATTGCGGCTAAAAAGCTGAAACTGCCGGCAATTGTTGGGCTGATTCTGGCCGGAACGATTGTAGGCCCGGGGCTCCTCGGGCTGATTGAGCGCGATTTCACAATCGAACTGCTGGGTACGGTCGGACTGCTCTACCTGATGTTTATGGCCGGCCTTTCACTCGATTTGATTCAGTTTGAGAAACTCAGAAATAAAAGCATCGGGTTTGGCCTGGTCTCTTTTCTGCTTCCACAGCTGGCCGCGCTTGCGGCGGGAGTCTACCTGCTCGATTACTCCATTGCAACATCCCTGCTGCTTGGTGCGATAGTTGGATCTCATACACTTCTGGCCTACCCGATTGCTGAGCGATTGGGGATTACTAAAAATGTGGGTGTGACCATGTCGATGGGGGGAACGCTGGTCACCGACACTCTCTCACTCGGAGTATTGGCTGTTGTGGCGGGTTCGGTGGGAGATAGCAGCGGACCGGGATATTGGACAGGATTCGCGGCTTCCGTGATCGCATTTGTTACGGTTTCCGTACTTCTGTTACCCCGCCTGGGACGATGGTTCTTCCGGAACGTGAAATCACGGGAGAATATGGACTACATTTTTCTTGTGGCCATTCTTTTCACCACAGCCTTTTTTGCAGAGCTTGCCGGACTGGCCCCGATCATTGGCGCGTTTTTGGCAGGCCTGCTATTAAACAGACTGGTTCCCCCCAGCGGTACTCTAATGAGCCGCGTGCAGTTTGTGGGAAATGCTCTCTTTATCCCATTTTTTCTGATCAGTGTTGGGATGCTGGTGGATGTGTCGGTTCTGGGAAGCCTGGACGTGTGGTTGAAAGCGATAATTTTCAGTGTACTGGTATTCGCGGGAAAGGGGATTGCTTCGCTTGGAATTACAAAGCTGTTCAAATTATCGAGAGAGGAGGGATTTGTTATTTACGGCCTCACTACACCGCAGTCTGCGGCTACGCTTGCGGTAACACTGATCGGTTACGATTTGGGCTTTTTCGATTCAACAGCGGTGAATGCCGTAGTTATTATGATTCTGATCACCTGCCTGGTTGGTCCGTGGCTGGTGGAAAAATATGGCCGTGAAGTTGCCACCCAGGAAGATAAAAAACCGTACAAATCATCCGAAGCTCCTCAACGGATTTTGGTCCCGCTGGCCAACCCCGAAACTTCCGACGCTCTGATGGATATTGCGTTTATGGTTCGCAATCAGAAAATGGATCAGCCACTTTATCCGCTGACTGTTGCGCGCGATGGGAGAGATTCCGAAGCTCAGGTTGCCCGTGGCGAGAAGATGCTGAGTCATGCCGTAATCCATGCGGCAGCTGCTGATGTACCGGTTATTCCGGTGACGCGCGTGGATTTTAATATTGCAAAGGGAATTGCAAGGGCGGTGAGTGAAATGCGAATTTCCAACATAATTATCGGTTGGAATGGCCAGATTTCTGCTAAGCAGAAGATTTTTGGGAGTATTTTGGATCAACTTCTGGAAGAGGTTCAGACCATGATTATGGTGAGCAAGATTGAGCGGCCTGTCAATACATCAAAAAGAATAGTGGTGGCGATACCGCCATTTTCAGAGTTTGAGCCCGGTTTTACGGAGGCCGTACGATCACTGAAATTAATGGCGGATCAGATCGGGGATGAACTCGTCATTGTGACAACCAAAGCCCGTCAAAGTTTTGTAAAACCGAAAGTGAATGACATTCAACCCGAACCGGATATCACTTTTGAGACGATTGAGAAGTGGGCTGATCTGCCGGCCTGGTACGATGGATTTAAAGATGAAGGAGATCTTTTTGTACTTGTGAGTGCCCGAGACGGTGCAATATCCTGGAGGCCGGGACTGGATCGCCTTCCCAGAGTGATTGCGCAGCGCTATCCCGAATTAAGTTTTATTACGGTCTATCCTGCTCAGGGACAGCCTCGGATGAACGCGGATTCTACCCAGCCGGAAAAACTGCAGTTACTGCAGAAGAAACGGATTAAAGTAGGACTGGATCAGGGAGAAGCCGAAGAGGTACTGGAACAGATCATCCACAAAGATCCGGCTTTCGACAACATTGACCTGAGCCGAATTACAAAACGTTTACTCAAAAACTCTGCCGACTATACACCGGAGGTTATGCCGGGAGTACTGCTGTATGAGGCTCACACATCAAAAGTGAAAGAGCAGCTTTTATTTCTTGGGGTCAGCCGGGAGGAACTGAATCTGAAGCAGGTAGCACATCCGGCACATGTTATCCTGATTTTACTCAGTCCAAAGACGTTCTCTGCAGATCGCCATCTGGAAGGGGTAAACGAGGTGGCTCAGCTTATTAAACCGGGAAAAAATCTCTTGAAAGTAAGGGAGGCGGAATCAGCAGAAAAAGTCTACCGTGCAGTGATGGAAACGGAATTGTAGATATTTCTGCTTACTGAGAATCCTGAATAAACAGATTTCAATAAATCAAAGTCTGTACGGTGGCTGATAAAACCGATAATTTTTAGTTTAAGCTAAACTATAGCTATTTTTGCCGTCAAACTTCAAAACACTTTAACCGGAACCGGTTTGCTATATGGACGTTTTTTCCGCAGCACCCCATCATGATATATTTCTACTTGTCTTTCAGGTAGGTGTTCTTTTGCTGGCAGCACGGGCTTTAGGTGAAGTATCCACAAGGCTTGGCCAACCATCCGTTATTGGCGAAATTTTGGCCGGGATTATTTTGGGTCCCTCGCTTTTGGCCGGTGTGTTTCCCGCTTTTGGAGAGCTTATTGTGCCTCAAACGGAAGTAAGGCCGCGAGAAATGTAGCAGAGCTGGCGTTTTATATTGCTAAATCAGATAGAAATAAGGAAGTATTAGCTCTGAATGTTATCATTGACGAACTGCGCCCTGTTTACAATACAAAAGAGAATTATGTTCAAAACAGAAACCTCTTTGCAAACGAATCCGTTAATGAGCTGAAAAGATTGGGTGATGCCTTTGATGTAAAAACAGAGGCGATGGTGCAAAAAGGCAAAAATATCGAAGACAAAATTACAGAGATTGCAAAGGAAAATATGATCGACCTGATTGTTGTAGGAACGAATATCAGGCCGGGAACAAATCGACTTTATCTCGGGCCGAGAGTGGAGAATATTATACAGATGGCCCCTTGTCCGGTCATTGTTTTTAATACCTAACTGTAAAATTAGTTATTACGGCTAATCAAGCCTTTATTCCGTATATAACAGTTTTAAATTCTTTCATTAAAGGGATAAATATCCAAAAAGAAATACTGTCTTGAAAAAGCATAAGCGACTCAAAAAAGACCTCAAACTATTTGATGTCTATGCCATAAGTACCGGAGCTATGTTTAGCTCGGGCTTTTTCCTGTTACCGGGACTTGCAGCGGCTCAAACCGGTCCTTCGGTTGTACTGGCCTATTTCGTAGCAGGAATCCTGATATTACCGGCCATGTTCAGCGTGGCGGAACTTTCCACGGCTATGCCAAGGGCGGGCGGCGCTTACTATTTTATAGACCGCAGCCTTGGGCCACTTTTTGGTACAGTGGGCGGTATGGGATCGTGGTTAGCACTTATATTTAAAAGTGCATTCGCGCTGATCGGTATGGGAGCATACATTGCCATCTTTATTGATCTGCCCATCACACCGGTTGCAATAGCTTTAACAATCTTTTTTGGTATCACCAATGTTGTAGGTGCCAAAGAGAGCAGCTGGCTGCAAAATGTAATGGTTGCCACCCTGGTGAGTATTCTTTTCTTCTACGTTTTTCAGGGCGCTTTTGCAGTTATTGATGTTGATTTTTTTGATGTAATGCGAGAGGAGTTCACACCCTTCTTTGAGTTTGGACCACAGGGATTTTTTGCAACGATTGGTTTTGTTTTTGTTTCGTATGCAGGGCTCACCAAGGTTGCAAGCGTCTCTGAAGAGGTGCAGGATCCCGACAGAAATATTCCTCTTGGCATGATGTTGTCGCTGGCAACGGCCACCTTTATTTATGTAGTCGGTGTGTTTATTATGGTGATGGTCCTGGAACCGGATGCACTTCACAAAGATTTGACTCCTGTGGCTACAGCCGGCGAACTGTTTTTGACCTGGTTGCCGGGTGAAACCGGCTTAATACTGGTAGTAATAGCAGCAATTGCGGCGTTTGCTTCAACAGCGAATGCCGGGATTATGTCTGCTGCACGCTATCCGCTGGCCATGGCGCGCGACGAGTTGATTCCTACCTATTTTTCAAAACTTGGTCGATTTGGAACACCAACCATTGCCACAGTAGCCACTACCATTCTGATGATTTTTCTTTTGGTCACTTTTAATGTTGAGGCTGTGGCGAAACTAGCCAGTGCATTTCAGCTGCTATTATTCGGGATATTGAATATTTCTGTGGTGGTAATGCGGGAAAGCAAAATTGAGGGGTACGATCCGGGATTTAAATCGCCTTGGTATCCCTGGATGCAGATTGCTGGATTCTTTATTTGCGTGTTCTTGATTGCCGAAATGGGATTGCTGTCTGTATTATTTACCGTAGCTATTGCCGCTATAAGCGTTGTGTGGTATTTCACTTACTCTAAAGAAAAAGTGGAGAGGGAAGGAGCTATTTATCACGTATATGCAAAGCTTGGGAAATATCAGCATGAGGGGCTTGAGCGGGAAATGAGAAGCATTATGCGCGAAAAAGGCTTAAGAAAAGAAGACCCTTACGAGAAAGCAGTTGGCCGTGCACTTGTACTGGATCTTTCAAGTGATCATAAAATTGGTGATATAACTGAAAAGGTAAGTAAAAAATTAGCTGATAGGGTTGACATATCTGCAGATACGATTTACTCACTTTTTGTCGAAGATTATCGAGAAGGTATTATTCCGGTTGGTCATGGGTGTGCCATAAAACATATACGTATTGATAAAGATATCGATACCGAGGTTGCTCTGATTCGTATTAAAGACGGACTCCCATTTGAGAATATAAACCTGGAGAGCCATCAAAAAGATCTTGACGAAAATTTAAACAGTCTGATCTACCTGATAAGCTCCACAAAAAGGTCGGGTCAACATCTTCGCATTTTAGCACACTTAGCCGAAATGATTGATACAATCGACTTTAGGGATAGATGGCTTGAAGCTAAAGATGAGGCTGAGTTGAGGGAAATACTGTTGCGGGATGAACGGTTTATAAATCTCAGAGTCAGTAAGGATGATCCCACAAAAGAGATGATAAACAAAAGAGTGAAAAACCTGGATCTTCCCGGAAGTACACTCATAACAGTTATTAAGCGTGGGGGAGAAATAATTTATGCCCACGGAAAAACCCGAATAGAAAATAATGACCGGCTCTCACTCATCGGTGATAAAGAGGATCTTAAGAAACTGAAAGAGAAGTATGAGATTGATTGACAGCTTTACCAATTAGGGAGGCTCTGAATCTTGTTGTATTTGGCATATTGCTGTAGCTGAGTTTAGTCTAAATCTGTATGGTTTCTCTGTTACGATGGCTTAAGTGTTGGACTCTTGATGTTTGATAAGTTACTTTTACAGTTGAAATTAAATTGCTGACTACCTAAAAATCTGAGCAATAATCAATGAAAGCGACGGCAATCCTCACCTGGATTAAAAACCAGTTGAACATCCTTGACTGGCTGCCGAATTACACTAAAAAAGATTTAGCGGGAGATCTGAAATCCGGAGCAACGGTTGGTGTTATTGAAATACCGCAGGCAATGGCATATGCCGTTATTGCCGGACTTTCTCCAATTTACGGTCTTTATGGCTCACTGATACCTCTCCTGATCTACCCGCTATTTGGAACCTCCCGTCACCTGGCACTGGGAATTGTAGCCACCGACATGATTATTATCGCGTCGGGTGCATCGATGGTGGCTGCGCCGGGGACAGATAAATATGTCACAGCCGTCTTGCTGCTCACAATGCTTGTCGGACTGGTTCATATCGCTATGTCGCTTTTTCGAATGGGTTTCCTGGTGAATCTGCTATCCAAACCCGTTATTTACGGTTTTATGGTTGCGGCTCCGATTATTATCGGGTTCAGTCAGATGGGAAATCTGATGGGTATTGAACTTGAGCGCACGCAGTATGTGGGAGTGCTTGCCATGCAGATCATCGATCAGATAGAGATGATTAACCCGGTGGCGCTGGCAATCGGGGCAGGCGGACTGGTTCTGCTTTTCGTTCTGCAAAAAATCAATCCGCTCTTTCCACGGGCTCTTTTGCTGATTGCCGGCGGTGGAGTTGCAGTCTGGTTTTTTAACCTGGAACGCTTCAATATTGATGTGATTGGCGTTGTCCCCGCCGGACTTCCGTCTTTTGAGCTGCATGAATTTACCAGGGAGGATATACGACTGCTGCTACCGACAGTTACTACGCTGGTACTCATTCAGTTGATGGCGATTATGTCGCTCGGTAAAACGTTTGGGAATAAGTACAAATATCCGATCGATCCCAACAAAGAGTTCTTCGCGCTTGGAATGGCCAATTTTGTAGGAAGCTTTTTCCAGAGTCCGCCAATATCGGGAAGTTTTTCGAGGACGGCGGTGAGCGATCAGGCCGGTACCCGAACTCCACTGTCTAATGTGGTAACGGCAATTATCATTGGGCTGACACTTCTCTTTTTAACTCCGCTCTTCTACTTTGTGCCGATGCCGGCTTTGGCGGCGGTAATTATTGCGGCAACCATCTCACTGCTGGATCTGAGCGAGCTGCGCTACCTGTTTAAAACCAAGCGTTCAGAAGCCTACATTGCAATATTCACTTTTTTATGCACGCTCATAATCGGTATTCAGGAGGGAATTTTACTGGGTATCGGGGCATCTCTCTTCTCAGTTCTCTATAGAACCAGCCGGCCGAATGTTGCTGTTCTGGGTCATATTGAAGGCTCACGTACGTTCAGGGATGTGGAAAGGAATAAAAAAGCTCAGCCTATTGATGAGCTGCTGATTCTCCGGTTTGATTCCTCTCTGGAATTCAGCAATGCCGACTACATCAAGGATTTTATAATTGATCACAGCGGTGAACAGAATAAACAGATTCGGGCTGTTGTGATTGATGCCAAAAGTATTAACGATATCGATACTACGGCAATTGAAATCCTGCAATCCGTAAGAGAGACCTTGGAGGAGTGGGACATTGAGCTCCATTTTGCAGGTTTGAAATCCCCGGTTCAAAAATTACTTACCAGATCGGGTTTGGCCAGAAAACTGGGCGGAACTCATTTTCACGAGAGCACCCATGATGCCATTACCTATCTGCTTGAAAAATGGGATCGTGAGGAAGAAGAGAAAGAAAGCGAAGATGAGAAAAATGGAGAAAATGGTACTTCAGAAAAGCCGCATCGCCTGAAAGACTATCTCAGTGATACGGACTGATTTCTGATATAATTCTATTTAAGCTCAGTTCGACATAATAATTTGAACAAAAGCCTCCCCTCATTCACAAGGAGGAGTTGGGAGTGGTTTTCATTCATTGCGAAAGGTTTATGGTTAGAAACTAGGCATCAGATTTTTTTGAACCTCCCCTAAATCCCCTCCTTGCAAAAGGAGGGGACTTTTCACATCCAAATTCAAAGTTTTTATCTCGAACTCACGTTATTTAAGCTTTTCAATAATCTCTTCAAGGGATAGAGATTGCTCTTCACTCTCTTTCATGTTGCGGAGTGTAAACTTGCCTTCCTTCAATTCGTTACTTCCAACGATCAAAGTATAGCGGGCATTTTCGCGGTTGGCGTCTTTCATCTGAGCTTTCATGGATCGTCCCATGTAATCCATGGTAGCTGAGAGATTGTTGGAACGCAGCAATGGGAGCTGTTTCAGTCCCCACTTTCGGGCTTCATCACCCAGGGTAACCACATAAACATCCACCTCTTTGGCAGTGCCGAGCTGAATATCCAGCTCTTCACACGCGATCATGAGACGCTCCATTCCGGCCGCAAAACCGACGGCAGGTGTGGGTTGTCCGCCAATCTCCTCCACAAGCAGATCGTACCGGCCACCGCCGGCCAATGCGTCCTGTGCACCTAAATCCGGACTGATCAATTCAAATGCCGTTTGTGTGTAGTAGTCCATTCCGCGAACAAGGTAAGGGTCTTCCTCGAACTCTATATCAAGATCCTGCAGGTATTCTTTTACCTTATTGTAGTGTGCAAGAGATTCCTCGCTTAGGTAGTCTGTAATTACCGGCGCTGATTCAATAAAGGGCTGATCCTCCTCTTCTTTGGAATCCAGGATACGAAGCGGGTTATTTTCATACCTTTTTTGAGAGACCTCACTTAGCTTATCAAAATTGGGTTTCAGGTGTGATTTTAGAGCCTCTTTATACTTCTCGCGACTTTCCGGATCTCCGATGGAGTTCAGCTTGAGCGTCGTATTCTTGATGCCCACTTTATTGTAGATGTGAATCATAAAGGCGATCACCTCCACATCAGCCACCGGATCGTCACTGCCAATTACCTCAGCGCCAAACTGGTGAAACTGTCGCTGACGCCCTTTTTGAGGACGCTCGGCACGAAACATCGGACCGATGTAGTAAAGCTTTTGTGAACCGCCACGCTGATCGAGATGGTTTTCTACGTACGACCGAACCACAGGAGCCGTCAATTCCGGGCGAAGAACATAGTTATCTTCACCGCGGCTGAATGAAAAGATCTCTTTGGATACGATATCGGTGAGCTGGCCCAATCCCCTTACGATCAGCTCGGTCTGCTCCATAATGGGAGTTCGAATTTCTTCCAGATTGAACTTCTCAGCTTCCTCACGGATCAGGTTTTCTAGATATTGCCATTTTCGAACATCATCGGGAAGGATATCCACCATTCCCAGGTGTGTGGTGTATTTCGGTTGCGCCATTCTTCAGTCGCGTTTACAGTGTTTTTATTATTTCGGTTCAAAGATAAGATTGATTTGGCAAAGATAGTAAGATTGATATTTGAAGTTTAAGGTGGAAAGGTAAAATCAAAAGCTAGCAATTTTTTTCTCGCAGAGTTAACCGCGGATTTACGCAGATTTTCTGCGAGAATCAGCGAAATTTTTCTGCGTATCTCTGCGAGAAATTAGTGTGGATTGATAATTGACCATAGCGACTAAGCTGAAATTTTCTATTTTGCCAATAAGGAAAATTCAACACTTACATTATGTTCAAAACGTTTATACTCTCAATTCTTTTCTCTCTGATATTTTTGAATGGTTACGCTCAAGACCGGGAACTTGTATACGAATCAGGTGGAGAACTGCCGCCGGAGAAATCATCCTATGATGTACACTTTTATGATCTGAATCTGAAACTGAATCCGGCAGACAGCACCGTATCGGGAAGCGTCGGAATCCATTTTGATGTGGTTCATCCCACAAACGTGATTGCTCTTGACCTGGATCCGCGGCTGGATATTGAAACGGTAAGCTGGATCGGTGACGAGAAAGAGCGGTCAGTACGGATAGAGAGATTTGAAAACTCCAAGACGTTCAACATCTATTTCCCGGAAACCCTGCAGCCGGGTCACAACACGTCGCTTGAAGTGGAATATTCGGGAAGACCGATAGTGGGAGAAAACCCACCCTGGGATGGTGGATTGGTCTGGGATCGAACACCATCCGGAGAGCCATGGGTAGGTGTTGCGGTTCAATCGATCGGAGCGTGGGTATGGTGGCCGAATAAAGATCATCCGACGGACAAAGCGGATTCCGTTGCCATTAACTTCATGATGCCTGAAAATCTGGTGGTTGCATCAAACGGCCGGTCCCGGGGTGAGACGGATCATGGCGACGGGTGGAAAACCTCACACTGGTTCGTATCAAGCCCAATCAACAACTACAATGTGACGGTAAATGCGGCTCCATATGAAACCATCAGCGAAACGTACATAAGCACTTCCGGCGATGAGATGGAGATCACATTCTGGATTCTGCCTGAGTTCAGGGAACAGGGTGAGGAACTCTTTCCGCAGTTTGCAGAGCAGATCCGGTTTTTGGAAGAGGTTGCGGGGCCGTATCCGTTCAGGGCTGATAAATATGGAGTAGCCCATGCACCGTACCTGGGAATGGAGCACCAAACCATTATAGCTTACGGAGCAAATTTTGAAAATGACAACCTGTTCGGACAAAATGCCGGGTTCGACGACCTGCACCAGCATGAGCTTGCTCACGAGTGGTGGGGGAACCTGGTTTCGGTTTGGGACTGGCGCGATTTCTGGATCCATGAGGGGATAGGGACCTACATGCAGCCGCTCTATGCTGAACATCTGAATGGTGAGGAGTCTTACAGGAAGATGATGGACTTTCTGCGAACACGAATTTCATCCGAACGAGCAGTCGCTCCGAGGGAGTCGATGACGTCGCAGGATATCAGAGAAGGAGAGCGCGGCGGGGATGTCTATTACAAAGGAGCATGGTTTATGCATACGCTGCGGTATGTTGTGGGAGATGATCATTTTTTTCAAATTTTAAGGCGATTTGCCTATCCAACCGAGGAGATGGAAAGTGTTACAACCGGTGCGCAGGTTCGCTACGCCACAACGGATGATTTGATGTATCTTGCACAGGATATCAGTGGGATGGAACTGGATTGGCTGTTTGAAGCTTATTTGCGCCATGCAGAACTGCCGGATTTAAATATAACGCGAGCCGGCCATCAGGTAGTGATGGAGTGGAGTGTCCCCGGGAAGATGAATTTCCCGATGCCTGTAGAGGTTCGTGTAAATAGTGAGTTGATAACGCTGGTACCTGAAAATAATCGGATCTCATTTGAGATACCCGAAAGCGCAAGTCTTGAGGTTGACCCGAACAATTGGATACTGAAAGAACTTTAAATAAAATGATACCCAAAACTTTAAATCAAAATACTATGAAATTACGCCTGATTTTATTGATGCTGATCATGGGTTTTGCAACAGCTTTGCAAGCTCAGCAAACCTATATTCATGCCGGAGCTTTATTTGACGGAACCGGTGAAGAGCTTCGTTCAAATGTTACGATTATAGTGGATGGAGACTCTATTGTAGATGTTCAGTCCGGATTTTTGGAACCAGATTCGCAGAGTAATCTGATTGACCTGAGTGATAAAACCGTATTGCCCGGATTGATTGATCTCCATGTCCACCTGGAAAATGAGACCGGACCGAATAACTACCTCGACAGATTTACGAAAAATCCCGAGGATGTGGCGTTTGAGTCAGCGGTTTATGCAAAGCGAACTCTGATGGCCGGATTTACAACGGTTCGTGACCTGGGCGGTTCAGGCGTAAACACCTCATTGAGGGATGCGATTGCGGCAGGTTATGTTGATGGCCCGCGAGTGATTAGCGTTGGTAAATCGTTGGCTACAACCGGCGGACATGCCGATCCAACCAACAGCTTTAAGAGAGATCTGATGGGTAATCCCGGACCGGAATCGGGTGTGGTGAACGGTGTGGCTGAAGCGCGCGAGGCGGTTCGTCAGAACTACAAGCTGGGTGTGGATCATATCAAAATTACGGCAACCGGCGGCGTATTGAGTGTGGCCAAATCAGGGCAAAACCCACAGTTTATGGATGATGAGCTGGAAGCGATCATTGAAACCGCGCGCGACTACGATATGCACGTTGCGGCTCACGCTCACGGAAAAGAGGGTATGCTTCGGGCGGTCAAAGCCGGAGTACATACCATTGAGCATGGTACCTACATGGATGAGGAAGTGATGCAGGCAATGGTTGATAATGGCACCTACTACGTGCCTACGATTACTGCCGGTAAATTTGTTGCCGAAAAAGCGGAAGTGGAGGGTTACTATCCGCCGCTTGTAGTGCCAAAGGCCAGGGAAATTGGTCCGCTTATCCAAAATACATTCGGTGAAGCGTATAAATTTGGAGTCAAGATTGCATTTGGAACGGATGCCGGCGTGTTTTATCACGGAGACAATGCCAAGGAGTTTGGCTATATGGTAGAAGTGGGAATGCCGGAGGCTGAGGCATTATTAAGTGCAACTCAAACCGCATCTGTTGTTTTAGGTCTCGAAGATCAAATAGGCAGCGTGGAATCCGGCAAGCTTGCGGATTTGATCGCTGTGGATGGAAATCCCCTAACAGATATTACAATATTGGAAAGTGTGCAATTTGTTATGAAGAAGGGAGTAGTGTACAAAAACGAGTAGATCTGAGTTTTTAAATTATCATATGAAATAGAAAAAGCCCGGCGATAAAACCGGGCTTTTCTTTTTTAGTTGATCGAATGTTTGTCTTAATCACCAAAAAGTGATTTCAGAAATTTACGATGTTTTTCCTGGTTCTTCTGAACCAGAAGGGGCACACCAAAAGCGTAATCTACGATCTTATCTGTAAAATCGTGACTGACCAGGCTGTTTAACGTTTTAGATTTCAATGAGATGATGATGAAATCAATTTGATCTCCCACAACCTGACTGTACACCTCATCTGCAATCTTGCCTTTTCTGTGCAGTGTAAGTTCAAATTTAATCTTATCTGAGATACCGTTATCGTTCTTAAACTTCTGCATCTTCTTCTCAACTTTTTGATCCATCTCTCTTTTTTCTTCTTCAGAAAGTGAGTATGGGAAAAATTGTGCACGATATCTGTAAATATGTTGTGCAGTTACGTTCTCGCTGTTTACAAGTCCTGAGGCAGTCTGAATAGATTTAGCAGACTCTTCTGAGAAGTCGACGGGTACCAGAACTTTCTCCATGTTGTACCGGCTGTTTTCCGGAACAAAGAGAACGGATGCCGAGACATATCTCAAAATTCTCTTAGGAATGACGCCTTCACCTGTATATCCAATTTTTTTACCCATCAGAATCAGGTCGGGCTCCAGGGAATTGGTCACATCGATAATCTGATCTGTAGGTTTACCTTGTTTGATAACAATTCTAATTTCAATAGAATTATCATCAAAATGGCCACTCACTTTTTCCTTAAGTTCATTCCGGATTAAGTCCAGAAACTCCTCTTCAGTCTCCAATTCCGGGAACTGCTCCACAATTTCCAAGGCAGTTGGGCCGGATTCGATCGTGTGGAAAAAGGTGATGGTTTTAGGTTTTACAACGGATGTTAAAAATGCCGTGTACCCGATCAATACTTCATCCATATCGGACAGATCGAGGCATGCCAGCCAGTGTTTTGAATTAATCATAATGTCCTCACTTCGATTGTCTTTGTTTTTGAATAGCGTTCATTACAAGATCCCTGTAGGATTTCCGCTCTTTATCGCGATCTTTGCGCTGCAGATCCTCATGTTCTTGTTGCAGGCCTTGTTGTAAACTGTAGCACATCACAAGCAGAACAATTACAAATGGAAGACCGGTACTTATAGCACCAGCCTGCAGTGCTGTAAGTCCGCCACCAACCAACAGTACGGCAGCGACAACTCCCTCAGTGGAAGCCCAGAAAATTCTCTGACCTACCGGAGCATCCAGTTTACCGCCACTTGTTAATCCATCAATAACTAATGAGCCTGAGTCAGATGAAGTAACAAAGAAACTCATTACAAGGATAATGGCAAGGAAGGATGTAATAGTCGCCCATGGGAACTGGTCAAGCAAAATAAATAGTGATGTTGTTTGATCCGCCTCAACTGCTGATGCAATTTCAGCAAGTCCGTTTGTTTCAAGAAAAATCGCACTTCCGCCGAAAGCACTCATCCACAGGAATGTGATAAGAGTCGGCACAATCAATACGCCGAGTACAAACTGCTTTACAGTTCGTCCCCTCGAAATACGGGCAATAAACATTCCCACGTAGGGTGACCATGAAATCCACCAGGCCCAATAGAAAACGGTCCAGGAAGACATAAAAGAACCCTCTTCATAAGACTGGGTCCAAAATGCAAAAGATGGGAAGTTTTGTGCGTAATGTCCCAAATTTTGAATAAAGGAGCTAAGTATAAAGAATGTCGGACCAACAACAAGGATAAAAAGTAGAAAGAGACCTGCAATACGGATGTTGAACTCACTCAAAACTTTAACTCCCTTGTCAATACCAAGTACAACAGAAATTGTAGCAATTGCTGTTACACCGACAATGATTATGACTTGAAGCATAGTTGTATTTTCAAGCCCAAACACATACTCCATACCGGCTCCTGCTTGCGAAGCTCCAAGACCAAGTGAGGTAGCTAAGCCAAATAGTGTGGCCAGAACTGCTAAAACGTCAATAACATCCCCAATCCACCCGTTAATGCGATCGCCTAATAATGGATAAAAGACCGATCGAAAAGAGAGGGGTAGTTTTCTGTTAAAAGCAAAGAAAGCGAGTGCAAGTGCCACGATAGCATAAACTGCCCATGCGTGAAGACCCCAATGCAGAAAAGTAACTCCCATAGCATCGCGAGTCGCTTCAACAGTTCCAGCTTCGGCGTGCGGCGGATAGAGAAGGTGCCACATTGGCTCAGCTACTGAAAAGAACATAAGTCCTATCCCCATTCCGGCACTAAATAACATGGCAAACCATTCCATAGTGCTAAAATCCGGCTCGGCATCTTCGCCACCCAACCGAATATTTCCATACTTGCTAAATGCGAAGTAGAGTGCGAAACCAATGAAGATGTTTACGGCTATCACAAATAGCCAACTCGCCCATTCTGTAATACCTGATTGAATAGCGCTGAATGTATTTTCGGCCGCCTCACCTGCAATTAAGGTTCCGGCAATTAGAAGTGTAATCAATATTACAGATGGCCAAAATACAGGTTTATGTATATCAAAATATCGATTAATACCGGTTTTTTTTGACTCCGGTCTGTCATCTTGTCCTCGTAATGCCATACGTATTTCACCTATTATTTAAAGTTAAAGTGCTCAGCGGCCGATAATAGAAATTTTGAGCGTTTGAAGAAGATATGATCACATCTTCAAATGGATCAGCCGCTAAACACAGTCAGGATAGTGATTTAATCTGTGGATTAGAAGTAGAATCCGATATTGATATTAAATCGGATATTATACTCGGATTCTCCCAGTCCGAGATCCTCGTGACCGGGTCCAACACCCACGCCAAAGCTATCCGTCAGCCAGGGTTGATTGACTCCCTGTGCTATATCGAAATAGGTGAATACGGGTCCGGCTGAAACCAGAAATCCGGTGATATTTTGAATGGTGTGTTCAAAATTGTCATCCAATGTTAAATTATCACCTGTTGCTCTTGTAGTCGTTCCTTCACCGGTAGTGTTACTCATATAACTGAAGTCGTTATAGAAGTTGAGATTGGTGATCGGTCCCCAATCTACATCATAGGAGTAAGATAGTCCCAGAGTAGCAATCCATGCATCCGTGGATACCTCGTACGGAATTCCATAGGCTCCCATATATACCGTGCTAAGATCGGTTCCTGAGTTATCAGCTACATCCATACCGTAGTAAAGAAACTGAGGTTTGATGTTGATATTACCCATGTTATAGTCGGCATGTACGGCAAATGCATATTGACTGTCCATTTCATCACGGGCCGAGTTGTAGAGTTGTCCATATTGAATGGATGCACCCACTTCGCCATTATCAAGCTGATAGGCTCCCCGAACATTAAATTGGTTTCTTTCAGTAAGTGAAGCATTTCCACCGGGTACTACGTCATACGCATAACGTCCGGAACCACCGCTTCCAAAATTGCCGGTACCGCCAACGGGTCCCTCAGGATCGGCTTGGAAAAAATAGGCAAAATCCCACTGCATGTTATTTGTAGTCTTGGTGAACTTCACACCCATATCGTGATCATCCTCGAGGCCAACATAGTAGGGAAGGCTGAACCACCAGTTGTTTGAGTTGTACTGCAGATTACCAAACGGTACCTGCGTTACACCAAGCTGCATTTGAGTCTGTTCGGTGAAATTGTATTCCAACCAACCCTGCTTTATAAAATGCGTTCCGAATGTAGGATAGAATCTGTATTCGAAATTTAATCCAATTCCGCCTGGGTTATCGTATAAGACATTAACTCTCCAGGTATCCATCGTGAATTGAGAGCTTTGAGCATCTATGTCACTCTCATAGCTGGTAAGCAGCATATTATACCGAAGAGCGCCACCTACGTGTAGCGATGATTCATCATCAGATTGCGCTTCCGCAAGAAAAAGCAATCCGGTGAATAAGGTGAAAATAACACCTATCAAAAAAGTTGTAATCAGTTTATATAAACCTCTCATGTGTAATTGTTTAGTTAGTATTTGTTTTGGTCAGTTATACTTAAAGAAAGGGAATTGATGTTGTATAATTCCAATTATTTAGGGCTTTTGGAATTGTTTACAGCTAAAGTATTGTTCAATGATCGTTTACAATTATTTTTAAACCTTAAATCGAACTAATGAATACCCTTATATGGTACAGAAATGATCTCAGAATCGAAGATCACGAGCCATTTGTGCGAGCGTCAGAGGAAGGCCGAGTAGCTGCACTTTACTGCTTCGACCCCAGACAGTTCAAGGAATTGGATTATGGGTTTAGGAAAACGGATTCTTTACGAGCTCAGTTTTTAATTGAATCCATTCAAACGCTGCGGAAAAAACTAAGAGAGGTGGGAGGAGAATTAATGGTCAGATTCGGAAAGCCTGAAGAGATTATTCCTGATTTGGTTGAAGAGCTTGAAATAGATCAGCTTTACTACCATAGAGAAGTTACGCCGGAAGAGATCCTGGTAGAAGATAGTGTTCAAAACTCAGTAGAAATACGTAGTGAAGGTTATTGGGGACATGAAATGTATCATCCCGACGATTTGCCGTTTTCGCTGGATAATATTCCCGGTGTGTTCACGCAGTTCAGAAAAAAAGTGGAGAAGAAAGGTGAGGTTCGAAAACCTCTGCCTGTTCCTGAAAAGGTGGACTTCGTTGACATCAATAAACCGGGTGAAATACCGGATTTGAATGATTTGGGTTTAGAGAATAAAGCCCCGGATGACCGAGCCGTACTCAATTTTAAGGGAGGAGAGGATGAGGCTTGGAAGCGTCTGAATCATTACTTTTTTGAAAGTGACGAGCTTCGAAATTATAAATTTAAACGAAATGGTCTGTTGGGGGCAGATTTTTCATCCAAGTTTTCTCCGTGGCTGGCCAATGGATCTATCTCGGCACGATCGATTCATGATCAGGTTGAGAAATATGAGAAAGAAGTACATAAAAATGTATCCACGTATTGGATGAAGTTTGAGCTGATCTGGCGGGACTATTTCCGATACTCAGCACGGAAACACGGAGCTAAGATCTTTAAGCTGGGCGGCATTCAGGAGAAAGACCTGGACAAACAAACGGATGATACTCTATTCGAAAAATGGAAAGAGGGAGAAACCGGGATTCCTTTTATTGATGCGAATATGCGGGAGCTGAAGCTGACCGGATATATGAGCAATCGCGGCCGGCAAAATGTGGCGAGCTTTCTGGCACAGAATCTCAATTTTGACTGGCGCTGGGGTGCCGCCTGGTTTGAGTCTCAGCTGCTCGATTATGATGTGTGCAGCAACTGGGGAAACTGGGCGTATAATTCAACCGTGGGACACGATCCCCGAAACCGGTATTTCAACATTGTGGGTCAGGCACAAAAATACGACTCTGATGGGGAGTATGTCCGCCACTGGCTGCCGGAGCTGCAATATGTGCCGGATGAGTTTGTCCATGAGCCGTGGAAGATGAGTGAGGATCAGCAAAAGCTGAATGAGTGTATACTCGGGGAGGATTATCCCAAGCCCATGATTGATCTGGAAGCGAGCTATGAGGAGATTAAGAAGCGGGGGTAAATCACATCCTGTAAGATCAATAACTTACACTTAGTCTTTTAACTTGAATATGTTTTCCTGAAAACTTACTATGGGTGATGCTTAAATCAGGAAAACAAATAGCACCTGAGTTTATCAGGTTGTTTTTACTCGAGAAAGTTCGTTCACTCTCATTTGGAAGAGACGTTGTTTCTGCTCTGCTGATGTTTATTTTTATTGGATTTTTACTGTTCTATCTGGTAGGGCTGGCCGTCTTTCTTGGGCTGATTTTGAAGAATTTGTTTGAGGTTCAGGATGTGCCGTCGTTCCTAAATGAGGGCGCGGTATTTTACCTGCTTGCAGAATTTTTGATTCGCTTTACATTTCAAAAGAAGCCGCTTTTTGATCTCAATAGCTTTCTCCACCTGCCCATTAAAAAATCCGGGATAATTCACTATTTGCTGGCGCGATCCCTTTTTTCGCCCTTTTCCCTTCTGGTGATAATCCTTTTCGTGCCGGTTACTATTTCTGATATCAACCCGGTTTATGGCCCGCTCTATTCGTCATTGTGGATTGCCACTCTATTCTTTTTAAGCATCGCCATGCATAATCTTGTGCTTTGGCTAAAAGAGGTGAATGATGAACGATTTATAGGTACAGTGTCAGTTTTTACTATAACCGTTGCGCCTTTTCTTTTGCTTTACTTTGATGTCATCAATCTCGGTGAAATTACCGCTCCTTTTTTTAATCTCTCTTTATTGGGACCTGTTCCGCTGATCGTAAGCATTGTTGTTTGTATTAGTTTGTTATATGTTCGTCTACCGGCGATATCTCGGTAAAGCTTATCTTGACAGTGTCACAAAGCAGAGTTTTGCTTTTATGAGCGGTGCCGGCAGAGATCTCTTCAGCCGATTTGGTGTGGCAGGCACTTACGCCGATATGGAGCTGAAATTGATCCTGCGCCATAAAAAAAGTCGTGGTTATCTCATATTATCATTTGTAGCCATATTCTATGGGTTTTTTATGTATAGTACAGAGGGACCAGTGATGGAAGCTTCCGCAGTCTATCTTTTTGTGGGTATACTTATTATCTCCGTCTTCTTCATTAATTACGGTCAGTTTTTTCTGAGCTGGAACGCCAACTCATTTGATTATTTCATGGTTAAGCAAAACGGGCTTGAGGCGCTTGTTCGCGGGAAGCTACTGCTTCTAATTGTTTTCATTCTCTTTTTGTATCTACTCTCTCTTCCATATGTATATTTCGGTTGGCAGATCGTGATATTTCACACGGTGGCTCTTCTTTACAGTGTAGGAATTGGTATTCATGTTATTGTAAGGTTGTCGCTTTGGGAACCTAAGCCGATGGACATTAATAAAGGAGCAATGTTCAACTACGAAGGCATCGGGTTCGCACAGTTTCTAATGGGCATTCCGTTTTTTCTACTTCCATATGTTATTTATGCTCCTGTAAGCATTCTGTTTGATTCCTACTCGGCAATGGCTGCTGTAGGGCTTTTTGGACTTACAGGAATCATCTTTTATGAAAAGATAGTCTCATACAACGTTAGACAATTACAGGCCAGGCGCCATAAAATATCATCATCATTCAGGCAGGGAACATGATAAAAGTTGAGAATTTAAAAAAGATGTACGGATCCGATGAGGCTCTGAATATCACGGAACTTATGATTGATAAGTCGGAGTGTTTTGGACTTGTAGGCAACAACGGTGCAGGCAAAACAACGCTCTTTCGTCTGATTTTGGATCTTATCCGTGCATCTTCAGGCAAGGTTACTATCAACGGGGAAGATGTAACAAAGACGGAGGAATGGAAAACTTATGTCCGTTGCTATCTGGACGAACACATGCTGCTCTCCTTTCTTTCTCCGTCAGAGTACTTCGAAACACTCAGGAAGATTTTTGGGTTGAGTGAGCAGGATATGGAGAACCACCTTGAAAAGTTTTCTCCGCTGTTTAATGAAGAGATTCTTGGAAAGAAAAAGTATATCCGGGATCTCTCGAAAGGAAACATCAAAAAAGTAGGTATTGCTGCTGCATTCATGGGAGCTCCATCTGTAGTACTGCTCGATGAACCGTTTGAAAATCTGGACCCGACGTCTCAGAACCGGCTCAAAAAAATTATTACGGATGAGCGCGAAATAAACGGCACTACATTTCTTATTTCAAGTCACGATCTGATTCATGTGACTGATATCTGTAACCGAATCATTCTTCTCGAAAAAGGCCATGTGCTACGAGATCTCAAGGATGAAAAAGAGGTGATGGCCGGCGCCCTGGCTGATTATTTTGACCGGTGATTAAAGGATATCTCTCGACTTCAATCTTCTCCGCTTCCGCTTCGAAGATTTTCGCTCGAGATGACAGACTGTATAATCCCCTCTCGAGAGGGGAAAAGCGCAAACGAAACGGCGAAGCCGGGTGAGTTTAGCGAGGGGTGTGTTGCATACGTTGATCTGGAGAAGAACAGGTTTTCCGTTTCACGGCCTTATTCGAACACACCCCTGAATTACAAAACCAACGCTTCGCGCTGTTTTGTGATTCGGTCCCCTCTCGAGAGGGGATTTCGAAGCCTTTAAAATGTTTTTGCTTGCAATCTGTCACTGGTAGCACAGTGAGGAGCGTCAGCGACGAATGGAGCCGAGACATCTCCTCTTGAAAGGCACGGAATTATAATATGAAGATCTCTCGATGCGTTTGCCTCTGCATGCCTTTTTTACAAATGCCCCTGTCTTCTCGACCGATCGAACATAGAGAGAGTGGAGAGATCTCCATTCGGATGGCAATGAGCAAATACAGCTAGATTATCTTTTGAAAAACAAGTAGCCTACCCCCGACAGGTTTTCAATTAAAAAAATTTCTTTAATTAAGACTACATTGTAATCGGAATCAATTATCATTTAAAAAATTAAATCATGGCAAAAAAGGAAGTGAAAGATTTTACTGTCAATGGAAAGAAAATCACTTGTCCGATTTGTGAGCACGATCAGTTTTGGACGCGCAGAACGTTAATGAACACGCGAGGAGCCAGTTTCTTCAGTTTCGATTGGTTGAACCGGGATGCGATTAATAAAATCTGCGACAACTGCGGATATGTGTATTGGTTTTACCGGGATAGATTGGATGAATAATGATTTTGGTAAAGATTATTTAAATTTAAAAATGCAGCTGAAATGAAAAGAGAGATCAAACGAGTTTTAACTATCACCGCATTTGCCTTTTCTGCACTTATACTGATTGTGATAATCAATCAGCTCATTCAGTTTGCAAACTATTTGGGAGACATTCACCCGGTGTTTGGACAGATCTCACTGGTGGTTTTTTTGTTGATTGCTGCAACTGCAATTTTTGCTCCGATTTGGCTTTATATCAAACTTCCCGACAGGCTGATTCCTCCTGAATCTGATGAAGGTGCAGATTTCGATCACTACATCAAAGAGCTATCCGGGCGATTGAGCAAGAATCCTATTGTTAAGATGGATCAGGTGTCCGGCGTGGATGATGTTAAGGAGGCAATAAGATTATTGAATAAAGAATCTGACAAATCGATTAAGCGAACTGCAAACCGGGCGTTTATTACCACGGCTATTTCGCAAAACGGTGCGCTGGATGCACTCTTTATACTGGGGCTCCAGTTTCGTCTGATCTGGGAAATTGCCCATATCTATGCTCAGCGCCCGACGATCAAGGATTTGAGCTATTTATACACGAATGTGATGGTGACCGCATTTATAGCCAGCAGCATAGATGAGGCGGAGTATTACGAAATTGTTGAATCATCCATGTCGCAGGGGATTGGCTCGGTACTCTCATTTGTACCCGGAACCTCGATGGTCATTAATTCGGTGATTACCGGAAGCTCGAATGCGTTTTTGACCTTGAGGGTGGGGAAAGTTGCACAGCAGTATTGCGGTACGCTGGTTAAAAAACGCCGGCAGTCGATACGGAATTCAGCAACGGCGGAGGCCGCTAAAATGCTGGCGGGAATTGTGTATAATGGAACTAAGATTGTAGTAAACCATATTGGCAAGGCCCCGTTGAGACTGGCTTCCAAACCGTTTCGGAGAGGAAAAAAAGATCAGGAAGAGTAGTTGCTAACCAGCCGGTCGGCGGAATCAGTTGGGTTATTGTGTTGCTCTTCGGGGTTGCGTACCTACGGCACGCTGATTAAATGGGCATGGTCCATTGCGTTTCTACCCATATTACGTCCCTAACGGGACGTGGGATTGAGCTCAACCCGAAGTATCTTAGACAGAGCATTATAAACCGAGTGTTGTACCGATAGGCTAAATTATTGAGTTCCACATGGATATTGGCCAATTAAGATGTAGGGAATTCAATATCGAAACTGTCCCGCTAGGGACAGCATATGGGTAGAAAAAACCATCACCATTCATTCTCAAGCACCGCAGGTGCGACTCTGTTGGATTGCGTACCTACGGCACGCTGATTAAATGGGCATGGTTCATTGCGTTTCTACCCATGTTACGTCCCTAACGGGACGTGGGATTGAGCTCAACCCGAAGTATCTTAGACAGAGCATTATAAACCGAGTGTTGTACCGATAGGCCAAATTATTGAGTTCCACATGGAGTTTGGCCAATGAAGATGTAGAGAATTTAATATCGAAACTGTCCCGCTAGGGAAAGCAGATGGGTAGAAAAAATCATCTCCATTCATCCTCAAGCACCGCAGGTGCGACTCAATCGAAATTGTGACCCCGCCGGGACTCGAACCCAGATCTAAAGCTTAGGAGGCTTTCGTTCTATCCTGTTGAACTACGGAGTCATTTTTACCGCAGAGGCGCAAAGGCTGTGGAGAGGGTTTAAATTTCTGGCCTCTTGAGCGTTAGTGAGTCGTTTTTGCAATCAATAGCTTTGTTTTAAATGCAATATCAAGTGAATCATTAAAAAGCTGTTTACGATGATAAAATCAATTACAGAACACCATACACAACACTCCGCGCACTTTGCGCCCTTGCGGTAAATGGAGCCGGAGATCGGATTTGAACCGACGACCTATTCTTTACGAGAGAATTGCTCTACCCCTGAGCTACTCCGGCTTTTGTGAGTGCTTAAGATAACAAGAATTAGGAGTTTAGAACAAGAGTCAGAAAACAATCAATATGGTACGAGAATGTTGCGTACCTACGGCACGCTGATTAAGTGGGAATGGCTCATTTTGTTTCTACCCATGTTACGTCCCTAGTGGGACGTTAGGTTGAGAAGCTAGGGAGAGTAGAATGTTTGTAAAATTTTAAATATGAACTATTGCATTCCATGCCCATTTATCTCCTGATTGGCCGGGTGTTGGAACTGTCCCGTCAGGGACAGCATATGGGTAGAAATGGAGAACATCTAATTCTATCTCATAGCACCGCAGGTGCGGCTCTTATCAGAGTTGCGTACCTACGGCACGCTGATTAAATGGGCATGGTTCATTTCGTTTCTACCCATGTTACGTCCCTAGAGGGACGTGGATTTGAGATCTATCTCATTCATTTATGAAAATCAAATGATCTACCCTTGATAAGTGTAAATGTGGATTATGTAGGCCTGGATATTTGAAGGTAGGGAATACAGTATTAATACTGTCCCGCTAGGGACAGCATATGGGTAGAATAAATGCTCCTTTAAATCTCAATAAGCACCGGAGGTGCGACCCTCACGGTTTCTATGGAAACGCAAAATCAAACCTTTAAAACCATGGCAGAAATTAAGCTTCCGCTACGTCAGCTTCCGGATTCTTCCCAAAAAACTTCAAGATGAAATAGAGGATAATTAATCCGGCAAGAAGTCCCCAGGCCGGGTGCATCCAATCAAAAGCTGCAGGGAGTTCGCCGACTGCCAATGCCACAAATGCAACAACCAGCGCATATGGTAGCTGCGTTCTAACGTGGTCTATCAGATCACAGGCAGAAGACATGGCGCTAAGTACGGTTGTGTCAGAAATGGGCGAGCAGTGATCCCCGAATACGGCTCCGGCCATAACGGAGCTGACCGCTCCAAGCAGAATTCCGTAGTTCTCACCACCGGCAAACCCGACTCCGGCACCCATCGCGATGGCCAGGGGAACAACCACAGGAAATAAAATTGCCATGGTTCCCCAGGATGTCCCGGTTGAAAATGCGGTAACTGCAGCGATAAAAAAGACGAGGCCGGGCAAAAGTTCGAGCGGCAAGGTGTCTTCCAGAAGTCCGGCCAGATAGGTGCCGGTTCCGATCTCCTGAGTTACCGCGCCAAGTCCCCATGCCAGAATTAATATGATCACAGCCATCAGCATAGACTGCATTCCTCCAACCCAGGATTCCAATGCCTGATTGATAGTTAATATTTTTTGAAAAACAACCAGTCCAATGGCAACTATACACCCTGTAAACGATGCCCAAAGCAGGGCAGCAAAAGGATCGGCATTACCAATAATAGCGGTTAACCCGCCTTGGCCGGGTTCGAGACCGGCGCTTCCTGTACTGTAGAGTCCGTAAAGAGCAACCAGAATGACCGAAATAACAGGGAATGCGGCATTCTGCCATCTTTTGGGTTTGTCCTCCCTTGGCTGAAGACTGGAAAGACTTACGTCTGTAGCGGGCATGGAACCTTCCCGAATCACACCGCCGCCGGATGCAGCCCGTTTTTCAGCATCGTACATGGGGCCAAATTCCCGCTTCATTAAAATCGTCATCAAAACAAAAGCGAGTGCCAGAATAGGATAGAACAGATAGGGAACAGAGTGCAGGAAAATCGTGAATGCGTTATCTGCCCCGGCCATCAGCTGAGCAGAAAGTTCAGGATCAGCAGTAATCTCAGCGATTCCGGAAAGGGAGTTTTGAATCTGAGTGATTTCGAAACCAATCCAGGTGGTGATTACGGCGCTCACCGCCAGCGGAGCCGCCGTGGAATCCACAATATAGGACAGTTTTTCCCGTGAGATTTTCAGCCTGTCGGTCATCGGGCGCAACGCATTACCGCGAATGAGCGTATTCGCGTAATCATCAAAAAAGATGAACAGTGCGGATGCCCAAGATAGAAGCTGTCCTTTCTTCCGATTTGTGGCAAACTTACCGAGTATATCAACAGCTCCCTGTGTACCGCCACCGCGCGACATCACTCCAACCATTCCTCCCAGCAGCATACTGAATACGATAATAGCGATGTGATCGGCGTTCACCAAAGCGTTTACGAGCAGATCCAGGGATTGAGCCGTTCCCTCAAATGGATTCAGGTTGACCACGAAAAGAGCGCCAATCCAGATTCCTGCAAAGAGTGATAAAACAACCTCACGGGTAATCAGAGCCAAACCGATGGCCACGATGGGAGGGATTAAGCTAATCCAGGTACCGAAGTAACCATTGCCGTCAGTTTCGGTTTGTACCCATGCCTGGACATCGAGCCATCCAAATACGAGCAGAGAGAGAAGAATGAAGAGAGTTACAAAGCCAAATTTTTTCATCACGATCTGTTATGGATAATCTTTTTTCAGAAGTGAAAATACAAGCATTGACATTAAATACAATTTAAATATCCAAGATAAGTGGAATATGCCGTGAATGGGTAAATTTTTGTTAGCTCGTCAGATCCCTAAAAGCTTATAAAGCTATCAAATGTAGAGCAGGGGTTTGGGATTTGAACATTAAGCAAAGCTCAATATTGGTGTGAGCGTGACAGTGATTCCATATTTTGATATGTTAGAACGCGAATGGTTAATATATTGGCATCCACAATAAAAGGAATATTTAAAACGGGTAATTCATTGACTAAGGGTAGCAGATCACATAAAAGATTTAGCCGGCGAAGGGCACAGCTGGTGAAAAAAATCGAAGAGAAGGGGATAAAAGATCAGAATGTGCTTCAGGCCGTGAACTCGGTTCCAAGGCATATCTTTGTTGATACGGCTTTTGAAAATCGGGCTTATGAAGATTCAGCGCTTCCTATTGGCAATGGTCAGACTATTTCTCAACCGTACACGGTGGCTGCACAAACTGAACTTCTAGAAGTGAAAAAGGGTGATAAAATTCTTGAGATTGGCACCGGATCAGGATACCAGGCGGCTATTCTGTTACACATGGGTGCAGAAGTGTATAGTGTTGAGCGTCACGAAAAACTTTACCTGAATGCCAAAGAGATTTTACAGGAGCTTGGTTACCGTCCACATTTAAAATTGGGTGACGGCTCTCTGGGGTGGAGTGCCTACGCACCGTACGATGGAATTGTAGTTACGGCCGGTGCGCCCGTAGTGCCGGAAGACCTGAAACAGCAGCTGGAAATTGGAGGAAAGCTGGTTGTACCGGTTGGAGATCAGAAAAGCCAGGTGATGATACGAATTACACGAACCGGTGAGGATGAGTTCAAAGAGGAGAGACTGAATCACTTTAAATTTGTGCCATTGATTGGAGAGAAAGGCTGGGACTGATAACATTGAGTCAGCAAATTGCTCCTGAATTATCCGGGAAAAATAAAAGATCATTTACACTTCAGATGCTATCCGGTTCCAGTAAAAGAGGTTACAGGAAATCAGCTAATCGTTCCTTCTATACTGATCTGAATAAAAGAAAAACTCTAAAAAAAGTGCGATTAAAGAGATTGAGAGTGGATAATTCGCGCAAATCTAATCTTTGTTAAAAATCTATTTTTGAGGGTTAGTATCTGTTGTGTCAACTGTTTAGCGTCAAATCAATAGGTAGTAGTTATTTTTTAAGGTAAGGAACGCCCATCCGTTTTTTAGATGTTATTTAGCCAATCTGATACAAAATAATTTTATGTCAGATCCTTAACCCTAATCAAACAGATACGATTTATGAAACGAATTATAATGATAAGTACGCTAGTACTGGCTACGTTTTTTATAGCCATGGCACCGTACAGTATTTCAACACAGAATGACGACAATCACGACATTGTGAGCATTGCGCAAGATACAGACAATTTATCAACTCTTGTTGCCGCTATCGAAGCAGCCGGATTGGTTGATGTTCTGAAAGGCGACGGACCCTTTACGGTTTTCGCGCCTACAAACGCTGCGTTTGAAGCACTACCTGATGGAACTCTGGAAAGCTTATTGATGCCAGAGAACCGGGATCAGCTGGTGAAAATTTTAACCTATCATGTGATTTCCGGCGAAGTGATGTCAGGAGACCTGAGTAACGGTATGAAAGCCGGAACTGTTGAAGGTTCTGAAGTAACAATTACACTGGGTGATTTCGGTGTCAGAGTAAATGGCGCGAATGTAGAAGCTGCTGATATTGATGCATCCAACGGTGTTATTCACGTGATTGATGCTGTAATACTGCCACCACAAGACAATTCTGGATACTAAAATTCAAAGAAATGTTTTGGTTAAAGAGGCCCGGCTTGAGAGAGTCGGGTTTTTTTTGTTTATACGATTCCCCTTACACTTCACTATTCAAAATCTAATGAGAGTTAGAGATAAAGATGCCTCAATCTGACGATTATCGATAAAATTATATCGAACTCAGGTTAATCTAAATGTGAGTAGAGCTTCCTTTCAGTCTATCCTGCTCTTTGAATTTCCTCATTTCAAATTATTTCCGCAGGTGATGGTCAATCATTTTTCTGTATAGAGTTTCAAAAGTTTCGGGCAGATCGGTTTGAGTACTTACTCTAAGAAGTTGGTCGGCAATGAGCTCATCAGGTGATTCATAGCCGGCAGAAAGCTTTTCAAAGTCTTCCAATCGCGCATCGGAGACAACTTCTTTCTCTTTTTCCCTGGATTTTAATCGGGAAATGATGGTTTCGTCAGAAGCCTGAGCTTCAATAAACATGTAATTGGCATCCAAAGACTCAAGCAGCTTAACCAAATTCTGTCGGTTTGATCTCTTGCTGAATGTTGCATCGAGTATTGCGCTCTTCCCGGATTCCAGAACTGTTGTGATTTTCTCAAAAAGATGCCCGTATGTTTTTTCAGACATCTCTGCCGAGTAAAGTTTCTCCCGTTCTTTAGGATTTGAACGTTCATACAGTGGAAGGCCCGCCAGGTTTTTTCGTGTGCGGTCGGATGAGAAATGATCGATACTCAAAGTTTTAGAGAGATGTTCGGCTAACGTACTTTTCCCTGTACCAATACGCCCCATAAAAATCAGTACTACAGGCCGTGATCCCAAAAGCGCATATCGCAGGGAGAGATGAAAATAATCGGTAGCTGTTTTTTGCAGCTTTTTCCGCTTCTCCGGAGAATTTTCATCTCCGGCACTTTGCAGGCTCTTTACCTTTCCTTTTACATATCCCCGGTAGCACTTATAAAATTCGATGATTTTGGATAAGTCAGGGTCATCGAGTTTTTGAGTCATCCGATCAATAAAATATCGGCTTTCATTCCGGCGGTCTTGAAAATCCAGATCCATAGCCAGGTAGGCCAGATCGGCAGCCAGATCGCCACAGCGAAATCGCTCGTTGAATTCTATGCAGTCATAAATACAGATGCTTTCGGGACCGATGTGAATATGTTCGAGGTGCAGATCCCCGTGGCCGTCCACGATTCGTTTCTGATTTATTCGCCGGTTAAAAAGGGATTGATTTTTTTTATAATAGCGATCGGTGAAATATTTAATGGCCTGATACTCTTCATTTTTGATTGTCTTACCTATGAATGATTTTGTTTGCTGAAAGTTTTCATCGGTGTTGAACCGGATCTGTTCAATTTCACCATATTGAAGAACATCATCGTCCGGATCCTGTTTCAGATAAAAATTCGCCAGTTTTTCAGCAACCCGGTCCAGATGCTTCAGGGTAAGTGTATCATTTTCTATATAGGAATAGAGGAAATACTTTCCATCCAGCAGGTTCATTTTAACGGCATATTCAACAATTTCTCCAGGGGATTCTGTATTGAATGAAAATCCATCACCATTTTTTGAAATGGGAACAACACCCAGATAAATACCGGAGCAAAGTCTTCTGTTGAGTTCTACTTCTCGTTCACAAAAGTGCTTACGCTTTTCGAGGGTGCTGTAGTCGAGGAAACCGAAATCAACGGGCTTCTTAAATTTATAGACAAAAGGAGGGACCATAAACACATGAGAAATGTGTGTCTGAATGTGCTTAACACTTTCAGGTTGATGAGGATATGCTTCCTTTTGCTCAAGGAACTCCCACAAGCTGTTTACTGATTCTGATTCATTGCCGGATTTGCTCATGATTTTATCAGCCCTTTTTTAAATATTTAATTTCAGGTCTCTCCAGTGATCTTTGGATGCATCAACCATTATATATACGCGTTTACCGGTTGAGATTTTATTGGAAAGTGTCCCTCCGACAGCTGGGGGATGATAATTACTTGATTTAAGCCAAACACCAAAAATTTGGGTGAAATCAATACTTATGTGGTCATCCCCCTGCTCTCCCGAAAGCTTTCGGGATCGCTTTCCCTCCGTCAGCCGACGGAGGGACTATTTCAATATTTTAAAACCAACTGGTAAACGCATTACGTATCTAAATTCCAAAAAAAACTCAAGGAGTCACAATTTTAGTTCATAATCAGGAGAAAAATATTTTTTGATTTTTTAGTGTGTAGTGAGATCTAAACAGCCATCGAAAAAATCTTGCATCTTTAAAATTTTAATTCTACACTTGTAGAAACAGTTCTAACAATGTAGAATTATGAAGCTATCAAAATCTGAAGAACAACTGATGCAGTACATCTGGAAAAGCAAAAAGGCGTTCATGAATGAACTGCTTGAGATGTATCCGGAACCCAAACCTGCAAATACCACTGTAGCCACGCTATTAAAAAGGATGAAGGACAAGGGATTCATCGACTATGAACAGATGGGCCGGTCGCGGCAGTACTATCCGGTTGTAAAAAAGTCGGACTATTTTTCCCGGCACATCAACGGATTGATTAAAAAATATTTTGATGATTCGCCCTCAACGTTTGCGTCTTTTTTTACTTCAGAGACCAATTTAACCGAAAAAGAACTTCAGGAGCTTAAAAGTATCGTAGAACAGGAAATTAAAAAGAAGAGATCATGATCGCTTACATTTTAAATTCCACTCTTTGCTTACTCGCGCTATTTCTAATTTACAGGCTGCTTCTGGCCAACGAAAAGAGCTATCGCTTTAATCGTTTCTATTTATTGATAGCTTTGGTACTTGGGCTATCACTCCCATCACTCGATTTTTTCATGGGAACCAATCAATTCATTGTGGGTCCTTCCGAAAATATTGCGGGAATTGATGCTGAAAAGATTACGGCCATCAAACAGGCACCTACTATTTTTGTAACCGGCAATATATTCCCGGAAAATGTAGAGCCACTGGAGTTCACTGCTGCTGAATCTGCCGGCACCGGCACAAGATTTCCCATGTTCACGGTTTTGTTTTTTACCTACGCTTTGATCTCACTTATTCTGTTTTCCCGGTTTATATATGGCATTTATTCTATATATAGTCGTGCAAGAAAAATGGACGAGGTAGATCTGGGAAGAACCAAGCTAAAGCTTTCAGAACGGACTGTTGTTCCTCATTCATTTATGGATGCTATTTTTGTGAACAAGCATGATTTTGAAGAAGGGATGATCAGCGATCAGATTCTGGATCATGAAATAGCGCACATAAACGGTAAACACACCCTCGATGTATTTTTTGTGGAGCTGCTAAAAGTCATCTTCTGGTTCAATCCTGCACTTTATCTATTTCGTCGAGCCATATTGATCAATCACGAATTTTTGGCCGACGAAAAGGTAATTGATAAGTATGAGGATGTAAATGACTACCAAAATCAACTGTTAAAAGTGACGGAAAATCACGCCAGAGTAAATTTTGCCAGCAATCTGAATTTTTATCTCACAAAAAAGCGACTTCTAATGATGACTAAGAAACGGTCATTTGTTCGAAGTTCCCTAAAGATGGCGGTATTAACTCCTGTCCTGCCTCTGTTAATTCTGATGTTTAATACCAGGGTGATTGATAAAGATCACTTACTGGGAACCTATGAAACTGAACTATTTGCCGATACGGTTCAAGTGGATGAAAATTTTTCCTATCTGAAGTGGAAAACAGAGGAAGGTGATTTCTTTCATGGCTCCAATAAATTATTTGATCCTCAGACAGGAATACTTAAAAAGGAATCGATATATCATGAGGGGAATTTGATTGCTCATAAAAGTTATAATGACTTTGGCCAGGTTTGGTTTCGTACGGACTACAAATATGAGAATGGGTTACCAATTACTAAAAGGACGAATATATCAGGTGATCTGATGTCTGAGTTTATCTATCCGGTCCCTGATAAAGAATACCGGGGTGTTCAAAGATATTACACTGCGGATGGCAGTCTGCAGTATGAGGCTAATTTTTTGTCACACTCAGAAAATTTCCACGGATTGGTTACCGAATTTGGTACCGAGGGAAATATCATTGAACAAGAACGCTATGAGAATGGTGAACTCATAGAAAAGATCAAATAATTTGTGATGAGTTATTTTAGCAACCAATCTTATTTATTACTAAGCGAAAAGGTGAAATTGCATTCTACTTTTGCGGCTCAAATTTCCGGATTTAAAAGTAACGACAGCCTCATAAATATTGATGTCAATGAATGTAAAATTATGAAAAGGAGGGAGGCATGATTACTTATCTAATCTATTCATCGATAAGCCTTACCCTCTTGCTTCTCATATATCGCTATTTCCTGGAAAAAGAGAAGCGGTTTACGTTTAACCGGGTATTCCTGCTTTGGTGCCTCATTTTCTCTTTCACCATTCCGATTGATTCCGATGGGCTTGGAACAGGCTGAAATGCCCTGGTCTGCAATGTTCACATCCGGTGATAATGAAACAACGAACTACGTGATCGCAGAAGGCTTATGGATAGATTCAGAAATCCAGACGGCAGCAACGGAACGTAGCTCAGGCGTTATACCAAGTCAGACGCTCTACACAATCGCCTTTCTTCTGTATGTTTCGATATCGGCTCTGCTGTTTATCAGGCTGATACGAATCATTCACAGAATCCAGTTAAAGATCCGGCGCAATCCAAAACGGCTCATACAAGGTTGCGAAGTAGTTCTTCTGAATGAAAAGGTAGTGCCGCACACGTTTATCAATACGGTTTTTCTGAACAGGAAACAGTTTGAAAGTGGAGAAGTTCCTGAATGAGGTGCTGAATCACGAGCTTACCCATGCCCGGCAGAAGCATTCACTGGATATCCTTTTTGTGGAGTTTTTAAAAGTGATCTTCTGGTTCAATCCGCTGCTTTATCTCTACAAGCACGCGATTGCACTTAATCACGAATACCTGGCTGATGAGGCGGTGATTTCAAAAGGCACTGTCATAGAAAACTATCAGCGCATGCTGTTGAAAACCATGGAAGGGAGTGCTGTCCACGGATTGGTAAGCAGCCTCAATTTTTCTTTAACCAAACGGAGACTACAAATGATGACTCAATCCAAAACAAGAGTGAAGTTTCTTCTAAAACTTGCCATGCTGCTCCCGCTTTTTGCCGGACTGTCGCTGATGCTGGGATGTGAACCGGCCACGAATGAGATTTCTGATGAAATTGAATCGGTTGATGAAGTAACCATTGAAATTCTGAATGATAATGCACTGCTGGTGAATGAGAAGCGTATGACTTTGGATGAACTGGAGGGCTATTTATCGGAACTGCCCGAAGGCCCGGAGTTGGTCAGGATGAAAGTCAGCCCCGATGCTGAATTTGGATTCATTACAGATGTTCAAACTATTCTTCGAGAGAATGAGGCACTTCGGATAAATTACTCTACGGAAAAAAGTGATGATGGCAGTGAGCTGGAAAGAGTCACAAATGAGTTTTTAGATGCAGCAAAACAATACATGGATATTGAGACGACTCCCTCAAACAGTGATAAAATTAAGAGGAAGTATGATGAAGTACTGGAACTCTACGAAGCAATTCAGTCAGTTGATAGCGCAGATTTAAATGCTCCGCCGCCACCTCCGCTGGTACCTTCACCGGAACAACGCTTCGAGGATAGTGCTGATTTGAATCTGCCACCGGCTCCTCCTGCACCACCGGCACCGGTAGAAGCAGGAAATTTGATGCAGATCTTAATGAACAGTCAGGGTATGCTTTTGATGAATGAAGCTCCGGCTGAATTAAACGAGGTAAGAGTAAATATCAAGCAGTTTGTGGAGAACAGTGCCTCAAGCCCATCCAAAGCTGTGATAGGAATAAAAACAGTCCCCGATACTCCTTATGATCAATACCTTGAACTGCTGGATGAAATCAAAGCAGCCTATGCTGAGCTGAGAAATGAAGAGGCTCAAAATCAATTTGGCCGTTCCTTCGCGTCTCTCCAGGAGAACAGTTCAGAGATGGAGAGAATAAAAGAGACTTATCCGATGAAGCTGTCTATTGTGCCGCCGGATAAAAATTAACCGGTCGCATCTCATCGAACCGTTACAGAATTTGCCGGTATCCAAATCAGCTCGTCTTGTCCGGTTTTTGCCCGAACTTCAAACTCCCATTCGCCTTCGGGTATTTCATACTTCCATTTATTGCCGGAAATGTACGAGAATCCTGTCAGCTGTTTTTCCTCTTTGGGCAGGAGTGTGAAGCGGAGTAGCTCATCCATGCAGACCCAATCTTGGGGCATTTCACTGTGCCAGATCAGTTCTCTGTCACTGCCGGATGAATCGTAAGCCAGAATTTGAAATGCACACGGACCGGTTTCGATCCGTGTAGTGTCGCTTGAGGTATTTTCAGCCCAAATTTCTGTTTCGAGTGATTGGCTTAAATGATCCCAACTGATTTCAGCCCGGAGCTGAATACCGTCATCTATTTTTATACTGTGATTCGGCAGTCCCGGTTCATCAAAACTCTTTAAACGTTCTTCACAAGAAGCGAATGAAAAAATGAATAGCACCGAAAGCAGGTAGACAGGAAGTGATATGTTTTGAAATGGAATCATGACTTAAAAAATTTTAAAAATAGACTGATAATCCAAAATAATGAAAGGTCAAATCCATTAAATTCCCTCTTGGAGTCCTGAGTCCTGAGTCCTGAGTCCTGAGTCCTGAGTCCTGAGTCCTGTAAAATAAAAAACCCCGAACCGGCAGGTGCCAATTCGGGGCTATAAATTTTGAACGGTTCTGCTCCGGTTTATTTCGGATTCAGAATGTTATCAATTCGTCGTTCTGCATCAGCGAGGTGAATTTTTGTAGCACGGTCGCTCACACGGTTTTTCGTGTTGTTGATATCGCGCTGCAGAATTTCAAGCTGCTCGCGAACCATCGGACGAATGTCGGATTGACTTACGTCAACTGATGTAAATCCTACAAACTGCCGGAATGCAGCCGGTACACTTGGAAGCTCTTCAGTCATCAGATATTCCATTCGTTCAATGTATGCACGCTGTAGATTTCTTCTGTAAACAGAGATCGCACGATTTCTGTCGAGCTCGGTCCAGATGGTTCCGCGAACATCATCCATAAACTCATATGGAGAATACACATCTGCATCCAGTCTGTTGTCGTACTCGATCAGACGAGCAATTCGCTGTGGATCGATCAGGTTGTTCAGTACGGAAACTTGTCTTCCGCGGAAATTATCAACAAAATCGGCCTGATTTACACGGCTCAGGATGTCCTGATTCAGAATCCATGAAGGATCAGAGAATGCATGTGTTTTCAGGAAGTCCATTGCTTCTTTTTGAATCTCTTTTGGTGTCGGTTCATACACGCCACCTTCCTGGTCGAAGGTTTTGTCGTTTTCATAAACACCACCCACATTCTGAGTTACGTGGCCCATGTAACGGCTCCACTGGCCCAGAATTTGGCCATAGAGTTCATCCAGCTCGGAGAAATCTTCACCATACTGGCTTGTCCAGTCGATCAGGTTGTCGGTGATGACCTGCAGGTTGGCAATTCCGTAGGTACTCGCCTTCATGCTGTTGTCGCCCAGATCTTCATTTTGAGATCTTGGATCAATCTTGGAACCGGTTTGGCGTCCGTAGAAGTAAACAGGATCGTCTGCACGTTCTTTTGTCCATTCGTGGAGCTGTTTTTCCTGTTCTTCGAGTGACATGTCGCCGAACCAGGTGTAGCCCCACTTTACGGCCCATTTATCGTATGGTCCGACTCGAGGGAAGAAATTTGTTACTCCGTCACCCGGCTGTGCGATGTAGTTAAATCTGGCATAGTCCATAATGGATGGAGCTGTACCGTGATTGGACGTGTAGGTTGGAGATCGAAGTGAATCGACCGGAACAGCGGCACTGGATCCAAAGTTGTGCGGAAGTCCGAGTGTGTGACCTACTTCGTGTGCCGAAACAAAACGAATCAGTTCACCCATCACGTCATCATCAAACTGAACGGAACGAGCTTCCGGGTTGGCAGCTGCTGTCTGGATGAAGTACCAGTTTCTAAGCAGGCGCATCACGTTGTGATACCACCCAATAGCAGAGGTCATAATTTGACCGGATCTTGGATCGTGTACATGAGGACCGAATGCATTTTGTATCGGTGATGCAAAATACCGGATAGTTGGATAGCGTGCATCTTCAAGGCTAAATTCGGGATCGTCTGTAGGAGCCATTTTGCCGTAGATGGCATTTTTAAATCCGGCTTCTTCAAACGCTACCTGCCAGTCATCCACACCCTGAATCAGCCACTCTCTCCACTCTTTGGGAGTTGCCGGGTCGATGTAAAAAATGATCGGTTCTTCGGGTTCTACCAGTTCACCTCTCATATAGGCTTCTTTATCTTTTGGAACCAGTTTCCATCGGGTTACATGGCTAACCGGTTTTGCGCGATGCTCTTCGGTTCCAAAATCAGTCTGTGTGGTTGAGAAGTAACCAACTCGCGCATCTGGCTCACGTCGCTGCATTGGTTCTTCCGGAAGCAGATGCATGCTGTGATTGATCTCAAGTGAGATGGTATTCGCATCCGAGTTGGACGGTGGATTCTGAGCGTCATAGGTGAGGATGTGTCTCGCTTCCACGTTCTCAGGGAAACTGCGAATCTCTTCAATAAAAGTTCGGTCCCCATCAACACGGCGTACCTGGTACCGGGTTCGGTTACCTTGTTGCAGGCCAAGAGCCGGTACATCGGTTGTAAACAGGCTTGTTATATCAATGACAGATCCTGTTGAATCAGCATTTAAAGCCGCAATGTCAAAAGATGCGAGAATGGGCTCAAAATTCGAATTTCTTACAGCCTCGTAAACCGGCAGAGTGTCTGAAGCCGTATTACTGAAAGAGACGCGACGCATTAAGATTTTGTCATCTCGTTTTTCCCAGCGAAGTACCTGGGTATTATTCTTCATGCCCCCGTAGGCAATACCGTCTGCAGTTTTTGCAATTCGTGAAACCATAAGCATTTCACGGTCCAGCATTTCGTCGGGTATTTCGTAATAGTATGTTGATTTATCTTTGTAAACATTGAATAGTCCCTCATCTTTCTCGAAGTCATCTTTGATTACTTCAGAAAATGCTTTGGGTTCATCGGAAGATGAAGCTGCATCCCGGCTTGGGCGTTCTGATGCATCATCAGAACTTTGAACGCTGTCTGTACTGGCACAGCCGGCGATCAAAAACGCAGCAAGAAGCATTACTGAAAGCTTTTGTACGATATTTATCATAAAACGTATGTATTAGTTAAGATTAAGCCTTTAAAATGTATCATTTTAAAATATCCAAGATGAATGTAAAATGATGATAATAATACAGTTTTCGAAGAAATGATTATTGAATGAAAAGCGTCGAAAAAACATTACGATAAAAGTATAACTCATATCCGTTTATAAATATGAACACAAAGAAAATCGAGTTTAAAAGTTCAACGGGTGATTCCCTTGCAGCAAAAATTGATTATCCCGATGGTGAACACAAGGCGTGCGCACTGTTTGCCCACTGCTTCACCTGTTCAAAAAATTTGAAGGCTGTTGGAAATATTGCAAAAGCATTGAATAAAAACGGAGTTGCCGTTTTACGCTTCGATTTTACGGGTCTGGGCGACAGTGAAGGAACATTTGAGGATACCAACTTCAGTTCCAATGTTGAAGATCTTGTCGCCGCCTCAGAGTATATGGGAGAAGAGATGAGTTTGCCGTCAATCCTGATTGGTCACTCCCTTGGCGGCGCTGCTGTGATTCAGGCTGCCCATAAAATGGATTCAGTTAAAGCGGTAGCCACGATTGGTGCTCCGTCCGATCCAAAACATGTAGAGATGCACTTTGAGTCGAAAAGAGAAGAAATTGAAGAGAAAGGATCTGCTATTGTAAATCTGGCCGGACGTCCGTTTAGAATTAAAAAACAGTTTCTTGACGATTTGGAGAAAACAAAAATGGATAAATATATTGAGAATCTAGACAGGGCTTTATTGGTTATGCATTCACCGTTGGATGATACGGTAGGCATCGATAATGCGGCCCATATTTACAAAACTGCAAAGCATCCGAAAAGTTTTCTTTCTCTGCATGAAGCGGACCACCTATTGATGGATGAGGCTTACAGTCTTTATGCGGGAGCGATCATCGCCGAGTGGGCATCGATCTATCTCTAAATTTTATTACATTCATCGATAAGCATAACAGTAAATCAAAATCAATCTTTACAATATGACTAAGTTATTCATTTCAACATTTACAGCATTATTAATTTTCGCATCCTGCACTCAAGTTGAGCAGGAAGAGACCGTTATGGATTATGAAACTCAATCCATTGATCAGGCGGTTGTAGTGATGCACGCAACAGAAGGTAACAGCGTTGAGGGAACGGTTGTTTTTACACAAACAGAAGAAGGAGTGCGGGTTGAGGCCGATATTTCCGGTCTGGAAGCAGATTCAATGCACGGTTTCCATATTCACGAATATGGCGATTGCAGAGCGGATGACGGAACCTCTGCCGGCGGACATTTCAACCCCGAAGAGATGGAACACGGCGGGCCGGATGATGAGATGAGACATGTTGGCGATCTCGGAAATCTTCAGTCTGATGCAGATGGAAATGCAACGACGGATTTTGTTGACTCCAAACTTCAGCTTTCAGGAATGAGCTCCATATTGGGACGGGGAGTAATTATTCATGCCGGTGAAGATGATCTTGAAACACAGCCTACAGGAGCTGCAGGAAGCAGACTTGCATGCGGTGTAGTTGGTGTGGCAAATCCGCAATAATGAAATACGTTATCACGTTTATCTTTTAACATAAAACCCTGCCATAGAGCAGGGTTTTTTATTTCTAACAGGTATCTGTTTTTGTTAAATTGATTCTATGAAATATCTACTCTTTGCTATTGCTCTACTTACTGCTCAAACGGTATCCGGTCAAAACTACAACGATGTTGCCGGAGAATGGACCGGCGCTATTCAAATTAACGGTCAAAATCTGACTACAGATTTTAAATTTAGCTACCAGGACGGTGAGCTGGATGGGACTATAGACATTCCGCAGCAGATGGCGTTTAATCTCCCAATAGAGTTCACAAAGGCGGAAGGCGACTCTCTTATCTTTCAATTTCAGACAGGAACGGGAGTTGCAGTATTTAGAGGTGTCTGGCAAAGCTCTGAGAATAAAATCTCAGGTATGTTTGAACAGATGAATACAAGTTTTCCTTTTTCCATTGAAAAGAATGATGATGCCTTGGCTGATGATAATGGCGTATCCATAGGAGATGATATAACTATTCAAACCCGTGCAGGACAGGTGAGCGGTACACTTCTGCTGGCAGATGAGCCGGCTCCCCTTGTGGTTCTTTTAACCGGATCAGGTTCACAGGATAGAGATGAAACGGTAGCCGGTTTTAGTATTTTTGCGCAACTGGCAGATTCACTTTACAGCCATGGGTATTCATCCTTCAGATATGATGACAGGGGAGTGGGACGATCCATGGGTGAAACGGATGCAACTTTGTATGACCTTGCCGAAGATCTGGAGGATATTGTCTTGCATCTTCAGGACGAGTACGGTTCCGCAATATCAAAAACTGTTTTGTTGGGGCACAGTCAGGGTGGTTTGGTTGCCGCACTCTCATCAGATGAAATCTCAATCGACGGGATCGTTTTTATGGCAGCACCTTTTTTGCCCGGGAGTGAGATCATCAACAGTCAGATTAAAACAATATCAGAAGCTCAGGGTATTGACGATGAGATTGTTGAACAAAATCTGGAGTTTCAGCAGAGAATTTATGAAGTAGTTCGAAATGAGGACGACTGGGATGACATCGAGCAGGATCTGTATGACCGGCTTGAAGAGCAGATTAACGAACTGCCTGAGCAGCAGCGCGAGGCACTTGGTGATATGGACTCATTTATCCGTAGCCAGATTAATAGGCAGCTGGCAGCGGCAAAAACGGTTTGGTTTAAATCGTTTATTGAATATGATCCGCAGAGTGATATTTCGACGCTCGAAATTCCAATGCTGGCAATATTCGGAGAAAAAGATTCACAGGTGATTTTGGAACCAAATCGTACGATGGCAGAATCTTTGAAAGAAAATTCCGGGTTAAATCTTACGATCGTTGAAATTGAATCCGCCAATCATCTATTTCAACAGTCAAACACAGGGCTTCCCAGCGAGTACGGTATGCTCGATAAAAGGTTTGCCGATGGTTTCGTGGAAGAGATCGTGGAGTGGCTTCAGACTCTTTAATTTTTAGTTCACCGCAGAGACGCAGAGTTCGCAGTTAATGTTCTCCGCGCCCTCCGCGTCTCAGCGGTGAACCTTACTCAGGCTTCCAGGTTTTCATACCATCGCGAATAACGTCGGCCAGCTTATCCACGGAAACGCGATCCTGTTCCATGTTATCACGATAGCGAATGGTGACGGTGTTATCTTCCAGCCCATCAAAGTCAACGGTAACGCAGAACGGCGTGCCGGCTTCATCCTGGCGGCGGTATCGCTTGCCTATTGAACCGGACTCGTCATAAAGCACGTTGTATTCATCACGGAGTTCGAACTCAATCTTCTTGGCCAATTCCTGAAGCTCAGGTTTTTTGATAAGTGGGAAAATCCCAACTTTGGTCGGAGCCAGTTTTGGATGGAGCTTCAGTACCGTTCGGGTATCGCCATCCACTTCTTCCTCGCGATATGCATCACAAAGCACCATTAGCGTGCAGCGGTCCAATCCGATAGAGGTTTCAATCACATACGGTGTATACCGCTTCTGCTGTTTCTGATCGTAATACTCCATTTTCTTTCCGGAATACTCCTGATGGCGTGAAAGGTCAAAATCGGTCCGGTTGTGAACGCCTTCCACTTCCTGCCAACCGATGGGGAAATTAAACTGAATGTCGGCAGCCGCGCGGGCATAGTGTGCCAGCTTATCTTCCGGATGCGGTACGGTTCTCAGGTTTTCTTCCCGAATTCCCAGGTTTTTATGCCACTCGATCCGGCTGTTGAGCCAGTTGTCATAGCTCTCTTCATCATTTCCCGGCTCTACAAAATATTGCATTTCCATCTGTTCAAATTCCCGCATGCGAAAAATAAACTGACGGGCAACCACTTCGTTGCGGAAAGCTTTTCCAACCTGAGCAATTCCAAAAGGAATCTGAACACGAGCGGTGTCCATTACATTTTTAAAGTTCACAAAAATTCCCTGGGCGGTTTCAGGCCGCAGATAGATGGCGTCATCATCGCCGGATGATGTAGCACCGTAGTGGGTTTTGAACATCAGGTTAAACTGGCGCACGTCCGTCCAGTCGAATGCTCCTGAGTCGGGCGCTTTGATCTCTTCCTGCATGATGATATCGTAGAGGTCTTCACAAAGGCCTTTGCGGGTTCCGGTCGTGTCGAGCTGTTCCTGTAGTTTGTCAGCCTCGTCATCTTTTCCTTTATCACGAAGCTTCTGAATATGCTGTTCAATGAGCATGTCGGCCCGATACCGTTTTTTCGACTGCTTGTCGTCAATCATCGGGTCATTAAATCCTTCTACGTGGCCACTGGCCTCCCAAACTTTTGGATGCATAAAGATGGCCGCATCCACACCTACAATGTTGTCATGGTGCTGAGTCATTGACTTCCACCAGTTGGCCTGAATGTTTCGTTTCAGTTCAACACCGAGCGGGCCGTAATCGTAAACAGCTGCAAGACCTCCATAAATATCGGATGATTGAAAAATAAACCCTCTTGCTTTCGACAGGGAAACAATTTTGTCCAGTGAATCTAAATTCTTTTCAGGCATATAAAATCTGTGGTTAGTCGGTTTGAAATCGAGTTTCAATTCGAAAATATTTACAAACAGCAAAGATATGAAAAATCTTACCGATCATGAATCGTTTGTATTGAGGATTTCTTATTTTCAGATGTGTTCGTAAAACTTGTTGCAACATTAAGTCGATTGTTCGATACAAATATCCAATAGATACACTTTGGATTTAGACTAAAAAAAAGAAAAATCATTTTATGACGTCATTCAGAGTCGGACTACTAGGCGCTACAGGAGCTGTAGGCCAAAAATTTATTAAAATTCTCGAGAATCACCCCTGGTTTCAAATTACAGCTTTAGGCGCTTCCAAACGGTCTGCCGGCAAACCTTATGCAGAAGCTGCAAACTGGATTGAAAGTACTCCCATGCCGGAAAGTGTCAAACAGCTGAAGGTTCTGGAGTGCAAATCAGAACTGTTTAAAGATGTAGACTTCGTTTTTTCCGGGCTTGACTCGTCTGTGGCTACAGACATTGAAGGGGATTTTGCCAAAGCGGGAATTCCGGTAATCAGTAATGCGAAAAACTACAGAACAGATCCAACGGTTCCGCTTTTGATACCGGAGGTCAATCCGGATCATATTGATCTGATTCATGAGCAGCGATTTACAAAAGATGGAAGCGGGTGGATTGTTACGAATCCGAATTGTGTCGCGGTTCCGCTCACAACCTCGCTGAAACCACTTCATGATGCATTTGGCATCTCATCACTGGTAGTTACGTCGATGCAGGCGATATCCGGTGCGGGTTATCCGGGCGTTCCAAGTCTCGACATTATGGGAAATGTGATTCCGTATATCGGGGGTGAAGAGTCTAAAATTCGGCAGGAGCCCTTAAAATTGCTGGGCACTCTGTCTAAAGGTGCCGTTAAATATGCCGACTTTCCTATTGAGGCCACCGCAACACGTGTGCCGGTCATAAATGGCCATCTCTTGTCAATTACAGTCGGTTTGAAAATGAAAGCAGATCTGGATGAGATTAGGGATGCAATGAATAACTGGAAAAGCCCGATTCACGAACTGGATCTGCCATCAGCACCCGAATTTCCGTTAAAGGTTCATACCGATCCCAGATACCCACAGCCCCGTTTGCATGCAGACAGCGAAGGTGGAATGCAAACCGCAGTTGGTCGAATTAGACAGGCCCATGTGATGGATGTGAGCTATATCGCTATGGCGCATAATACGGTTCGCGGGGCTGCAGGCGGTGCGATATTGAATGCTGAATTACTGGTAAGAAAAGGGTTTTTGAAATAATTTGGGTTGACAGAAAACCCTGATTTATTTATGCTTAGTGATCTTTAAATAAAAAAGGTCGTTATGCGCAAATATCACATTATATCTCTACTTATTATTTCTATCTCTTTTTCGGTATTCGGCTGTTCTTCAGCAGGACAAGTGAATTCTTCAGCTTCCAATTATGAAGAAGTACCGATGCCTGAGCAGGCGTTATCATTTGAATATCCTGAACCGGATGTTTGGGCAAAATACCCCGGCGGAAGTGCGGCAGTTCTGGAACATATTAAAATGAATTCAATGATCCCTGAAAAAGCCAGACTAGAGGGATACAGTGGACGCCTTCTGATTACCTATGTGGTTGACAAGGAAGGCAATGCAAGTATGGCAGAAGTATTGAGAAGTCCGCACGATTCAATCACGTCTATGTATGAAGAAATTATTGAAAGAATGCATAGGTGGGAACCGGCAGTGCTGGATGGAGAGCCGATTGAGCAGCGATATGTTATCAGCTCATATTTTAGAGAAGGTGAAAATCAATAGATAGGAGGCAGAACGTCACACAAAAAACATAACTGCCCTGTTTGTAAACTGCATCGAAAAGCGACATTGAGATAGTAGAAGAGTAAAAAAAACTCGTGACACGAGATGAGTCATGCCACGAGTGATACCATTATTTAATTAACGTGAGTTAGAGATAAGAATTTGCTATAGAGTGTCCCCCTTTCTCCCTTCGCTAAAGCTTTGGAAAACAGGTCGAAGGGGGACTTTTTAGCGTCAGTTCCATATCCCAAAGTGACGTTAGTTGTGTGAAATCTTCGTTCCCAATACATCCAGGAATTCTGCCAGCCATTTCTGATGACCGGGCCACGCAGGTGTAGTCACCAAATTTCCATCTCTGACAACTTCTGTGGGTTCCACTTCCTTGTAATCTGCACCGGCCAGTTTCATCTCAGGGCCGCAAGCCGGATAGGCTGTCAGGGTTTTCCCTTCAATTCCGCCAACGGCCGCCAGTATTTGAAGTCCATGGCAGATTGCCGCAATGGGTTTGTCTTCTTCTACAAAATGGCGAACCATTTCTATCACATTGTTATCGAGTCTCAGATATTCAGGTCCGCGTCCACCGGGCAGAACCAATGCGTCATACTTTTCAACTTTCACATCATCAAAAGAGTAGTTCAGGTTGAAATTGTGTCCGGTCAGCTCTTTGTAGGTCTGATCTCCGACAAAGTCATGAACCGCGGTTGGGCAGGATTCTCCTTTCTTTTTATTCGGGCATACAGCGTGTACGGTATGACCAACCATTTGAAGGGCCTGGAACGGCACCATAATTTCGAGGTCTTCACCATAATCCCCAACAATCATTAAAATTTTCTTTGCTCCCATAAATTCTCCTTGTTTTAATTTTAGTTGATATGTTCATCTATAAAAACCTGAATGAAAAAGAGATCGTTCTATGCACATCTACCGTCAGACCGTTGCTTTTTCGGTCAGACGGATGAAATTGGCGAAAAAGACCTGTCAGCACCCACCGGATCTGACAGCGTCTGGTGCCAAACAATAATTTCTCTTAGCTTCGCACAGATGGTTTTGCTGGGATAAATTTTACGCTCGTGTGTTGAACCCATAAATGGGTTTATGAGTTTCTCGCAGAGCTGCGCGGATGTTTTCGCAGAGGTTCGCTGAGATGAATCTTTATCTAAATTGTAGTTAGAATTGAAAAACGCCACGAAATCACAATGGCTCGAAGGTGCACGAAGGGTTTAGCTCTTTGAAATTCGTTGTACGGATTTCAAAAAAGATTGTCCAATTCCGATAGGAGTTTCCTGTTTATTGGAAGCTACAAGTCAAGAGAAAAACGGCTCTATCGGAGCCTCCTGTTTGAATTTGGAAGTGATAGCAAAACATAAGTGATTACCGTCTAATGGATAAAGGTTCTCGCAGAGTTTCGCAGATTAATTCGCCGATTTACGCAGATATTCTCATCACTTGTTAGTAGGATTACAGACAAACTCACCCTGATCGCCATCCTGCTCTTTTACAAAAACAGCAGCGGTTAACCCGGGAACGGTGAACGTACCGTTTTCAACCCGGCTCTTTTTAACGACATTGTCGGAGCCTGATTTCTGCATTGGATGAAGCGTCATTCCTGAGAGATTCAGATCGATTGACTGTTCATCCAGGCTGCTGTTAAAAATGACGAGAACACCATCCAGGTTTGGATCCAGATCCTCACCTGCACAAACACCGTCCGAATAGCTCATCGCAATAATGCCGGGAATCTGATCGGGTCCTGTATTGTGGAAACCTACCCGTTTGTTAATTACCTCAGCAGTCTGCAATCTGAAAAGGGGAGAGCTGTACCGGATTTCCAACTGCTCTCGGAACAGTTGATGTGCAAGCTCCATATGCTCTTTTTGCAGATCGATATTCGGATTGGTTAAAAATTCTTCCTGTCCGTCCCAGAGGTCAGAATTATCCCAGCCGGGCGGCAGACCGATTCCCCAGTTGTTGGTTTCCAGGGTGAAATCGATAGCATTGTACCAGTCGCCGGAATCGTAGCTGTTTCGATCCATTGACTTCGATCTCAGGATATCGGTTCCCATCTGATGGAACGGCACTCCCTGTCCGAAGTTAATCATCGCCTGACTTAGCAGGTGCACCCGTACACGTTCGTCCATTTCCAGATCGTGTGGCAATTTGGATTGAGTATTATCCCAAAGCGTCTCATTGTCGTGTTTGTCGATGTAGTTGACCGATTCCTGAGGAAGTTCAGCATAACCGATCATCTCATTGCCGCCGGTAACCGTTTCTCCGAATCTATTGATATATGGGTAATCTTCAAGGTTTCCGGTCATGCCAACTCGGATTCGATCACCTTGATCCAACAGCACGGCAAGCTCTTCATCTAAATCTCCCGCATCCTCATTCGGGAAGAGATATCGCCCGTTGGTAAAACCCTGATCCCGGCGATTGTTGGTATAGTTACCGCCTCGAATTCCATCCCGGCTTCGGTCGTTAAAATTCCCGATTCCGGTTCCGCCCATCATAAATTGAGTGGCCTGATCAAAAATGCGATTGTCGGCAACTTCACCGAAATTCCATCCTTCTCCATAGATGTAGATATTCTCACCGTCAACGCCGTCTTCTTCGAGTGTAAGTTTGGCCAGTTCCTCAGTCAGGCGCTCCATCACATAGCGCGGATGGTGTCCCATCAAATCAAATCGAAAAGAGTCAATTTTGTACTCTTTTGCCCACAGAATCACGGAGTCGATGATGAGATTTTCCATCATATTGAACTCCGCGGCGGTATTGGAGCAGCAGGTGGACGTTTCCACAGCACCGGAGTTTGGATCCAGGCGGTGATAGTAGTCGGGAACGACTTTATCAAGAACTGAGAATCGGGATAAACCGGTTGCGTGCGTGTGATTGTAGACTACATCCACTACGGTATTCAACCCAATTTCATCAAGTGCCTGAACCATTTCCCGGGTTTCCAGAATACGCTGAACACCTTCCGGATTTGTTGAATAGCTGCCTTCCGGCACGTTAAAGTGAAACGGATCGTATCCCCAGTTGAAACCGTCGTAATCGGCTAATTTATTACCGTGCTCCGGACTGCGATAGATACGCTGAATTTCGAGTGTGGTAGGGTCATCCGCTGCCAGACTTTCAAAAACTTCCCGAATCGGAGTTGTGCCATATTTTTCACAATCATCAGACAATTTTTCATTGGTTCCGATCACTTCACAAATTCGATTGAACGGGTCGTCCAGATCTACACGATCGGCTTTATCCTCCTTGATGGAGGCGATATCGTTGATGGGAAGCAGGTGCAGATGAGTCAGTCCCGATTCACTCAACCTCTTCAGGTGAGCCATCGCATTGGAAAGTTCGTTTCCGTTTTCTCCATTATGTGTGAAAGCCAGGTAGGTGCCGCGATGCTCTTCCGGAACGGATTCGTCGATAATACTGAAATCCCTCATATGAGCTTCATAGAGGGTGATGTCGGTGGGGTGCGGCAGCTCTTTTTGAAGCTGATCCCAGCCGGCCGGCTTCAGGTCATCATCGCTTAAATTTACAAACTGGCTGTAATGGCTGTCTGTGGAGAGACTGACCGAGTAAGGATCGGTGACTTCAAACGTGTTGATTTGGCTGTTTTCAGGATGAAAAACGGTAACATTCAGGCGATAGAAATTTCGATCCCATTCGTCTGAGCCTTCAAAGACCCAGACTCCGTTCTGCGATTGGTATTCCACCGGATCAACGGTATCGATCTCATTTTTAGAATCATCAAAGATAGACAGTGTTACATTTTGAGCAGTCGGAGCCCAGATTTTTAAGGTAATTCCATCATCGGTATAGATCGGGCCGAGTTGGCCATCGTAGGTGTAGAGATCATCAATCACTCCGTGAGTTTGAACACGGGTAACTTTAACAGGAATGCCATTCAGATCGTAGGCCACGGCCAGAAGTTGTCCTTTAAGAGCTTCCTGATATTTGCTTCGCTCTCCATTCACCGAAAAAACTGGTCTGTCGGAAATATGGCGGAATTTATCGGCTTGGTAAGCGGTTAACATGCCATCTTCCGAAAGTTCTATGGACTGTCCTGATGGAGAGCCAAATCGCTGAATGGATAGATCTGCATCAAGACTGTACCTCAGTTCGTAGGTTTCAGCATCCACGCCGGGATCCCAGATCAGCCGGTCTGCAGATACCCAGTGAGCCGATGCACCTTCAACCGGAAGTTCCGGTGAGAGCTGTGTGGTTTGTTGCGAAGTTGTACAGGAAGAAAGGATCAACCCTGTAATGATAAATAGCAGAAAATAGAATGATCTCATGGCTCTTTTTTTATTCTTTAATTCACAGCAGAATAATAAAGAAATATGAATTGAATATAAGCTGCTGAAGTGAAATGATCGATTGACTCTCAGCGGTTTACAGGGCAATGCTATTCATAAAAAGCAGTGAAGTTGTGTTAATTTGATAACAATATCATGGTTTTATCGTAAACTATATAGGTAGATTGATCAAAGAAAGTTTTACGCTTTAAGAAGTCTGTTGCTTAGCCTCAGGCACGTTATTGTCGGTTCCATGATTATAAAAACTTACCTGAGGTTCATATCAATCTTTTAAACAGGAGGATTCGTTGATACGAGCATATTGGATTGGAGTTATTATTGGAGGGCTGTGCATCATTAGCGGTTGTACTCAAACGTATCAAATTTCGATTGACGAAATTCCGGAGACGGACCCATTTTATACAACCGGATATCCGATTGCAGATATTTCAGGCCAGATTGAGAAGGTTCAGCAGTCCCTTGTTCGAATCTCTTCAACAGCGAGATATAGAGTCTTTCTGATTGACGACCGTTTGCAAATTACAACTGAAGAAGCTGACTCACTCAATCCTTCAGATATCGCAATCAATCAAACAGTGATAGAAGAAAGTGCAGCCGGGACGGCTATTGTGGTCGCAAAAACAAGCAGCCGCGGTTACCTGCTTACCTGTGCTCATACTGTCGAATTTCCGGATCGTGTGTATAGTTATCGGGTTGGAGAGAATATTGCACCGAATACTTATGTCCGTACGATTGCTGTAAAACAGAGTCAGGTTAATATGGCGCTCACTGAAAATACGCTGGCGCTATACAATTTAGAGGATGAAGACCGGGTAAATGATCTGGCACTTATCAGTATTGACCTGAATAATTTTGATGAGGTGGCAGAAGATTTGATTCCGATTAATATGGAGATGGGATATTCTGAAAACCTGAAATCGGGCAGTGTGGTGTATGTGATGGGATATCCCCGGGGTTATCAAACCGTTACTCGAGGAATTGTTACACTAGCCAACAGGAACGAGAGTGGCGGTTTTCTAACAGATGCACTCTTTAATCGGGGAATCAGTGGAGGGATCATTATTGCATCAAAAGATAATTTCAAGTCGTTCGACTGGGTTGGGATAGCTAATGCAGGTGTTGCCAATCGCGACTATTTTCTTGTTCCCGATATCGATCAGATCGATTTTGATTTACCCTATCAGCAGTATAGTGGGGATATTATGGCAAGTGAGATTTCAACACTGAACTACGGTCTGACGCACAGCATACCTACACAAACAATTCGTGAATTTTTGAGTGGAAACCGCAGCGTACTTCGTAATCTGGACCGAAGCTACCGACTTCCAAAAGACTGAATAATGTGAGTTCGGGATATGGAATTTGCTAAAGAGTGTCCCCCTTATGAAGGGGGCAATGGGGGATGAAAAGTAGTAGATTCAAGGTTAATGATGAATTTTCAAGCCAAATCTTAGTCCATCAGGTCATCCCCCTCGCCCCGACAGCTGTCGGGACTCTTCCCCCTTCGAAGGGGGACTTTTTGGCGTCACTTCCATATCCCTAACTCATGTCATTCAGTTTAATCATAAATACTGTGGTAAGGCTACATCGTATTGCTTCGTGGCAAAGAGCTGCAGTTTATTGCCACGAGGACACAAAGACTCAAAGTATCACGAAGTAAACTTTAATTAACAAGGCTCCCATAAATCAAATTCATCTGACCGCGTGTAGCTATCTGTTGAAGATCATTTAAAAATTCTCTCAATCTTTTCGGCTGAAATCAATAGTTTGTGAACCGGATGAAGAAACAGTTTGCAGACATAGCTTTCCCGACAGCCGTTCGGCAGGTTTTTACCTACGAAACCCGCGATGATTCCATCAAGCCGGGCATGAGGGTTTGGGTGCCGCTGCGCAATGAATTTGCCATTGGGATGGTAGTGAGAGTTCATTCCGAAAAGCCGGAATTTGAAACGCGTCCCATCGAGCGTATTCTGGATTCGGAACCGATCATGAATGAGACCGTGCTAAAACTCACGGAGTGGATTCACAGGTTCTACTTTTGCAGCTGGGGTGAGGCGATTCAGGCCGCGCTTCCGGTGGGATTGAATTTCTCATCTGAGAAAAGACTAAGAGTTAAAAAAGGTTTCAAGGGCGAAATCACTGAGGAAGAGCTTGCGATACTAGAGGAGATCGACGAGAAGTCAATGACCCTGAAAGATGCCGAAAAAAGATGGCGGGACGGCAAGGGAAAAACTTTTTTCAAAAAGGCACTGAAGCAGGGCTGGATCACAATTTGGGAAGAGCCGCGGCAAAAGGTGGATTTCAAAAAGATCAAACACTGGCGGATTAAGGATGGAGTTGAACCGGATTCTGTTTTGGACGGGTTGACCGAAAAAGAACGGGAGACCAAATGGGTTCAGGCTTTTAAAGAGTTAACGACTCTTGAATTGCCAATGCCAAACAGCGAGCTGCAGGAGATGAATGAGCTGTTTACCTCCTACTCCCTGAACCGAATTGAAAAGGAGGGATGGATTGAGTCGGTCGATCTGCCCGTGAAAGGGGAGGAGATCTACAAAGGTGTATTTGAACCGGATCAACTGAACAGCCTGATGGGAGAGCAGGAGGACGCTTTTGATCAGATTCGGGAAGCACTGGATTCAAAATCCTTCAGGAGTTTTCTGCTATTTGGTGTGACAGGTTCCGGGAAAACGGAAGTTTATATTCACGCACTGAAACATGCGCTGGATCAGGGCAGGGGCGGACTGGTATTGGTTCCGGAAATTGCGCTTACGCCTCAAACCGTGAAGCGATTTTATCAGATTTTTGGGGATCAGATTGCCGTGCTGCACAGCCGTTTGAATGAGCGCGAAAAGTATGAGGCGTGGCAGAGTTTGAAATCCGGCGAGAAACGAATTGCCATCGGTCCGCGATCGGCGGTTTTTGCACCGGTCGAAAACCTGGGGCTGATTGTAGTGGACGAGGAGCACGACAACTCCTACAAGCAGCACGATCCGGCGCCGCGATATCACGCCCGTGATGTGGCCATTATGAGAGCTCACATGGAGGGAGCGGTAACCATTTTGGGATCGGCTACGCCGGGAATGGTTTCGGTTCAGGCTGTGAAAGAGGAGAAGCATACGCTGCTGCATCTGCCCATGCGTCCCACCGGAACCATGCCTGAAGTGAGCATTCTGAATATGAAGGAGTACAAGTCGGCCATGCGCGGTCCGCTGACGGTGGAGCTATACGAAGAAACCCAAAAAGCTCTCGATCGGAATGAACAGATTATTTTCCTTTACAACCGGCGCGGGTTTGCCTCCTTCATGCAGTGCGAAGATTGCGGACATATCCCGGAGAGTCCGGAGAGCTCGACCAGCCTGACCTATCACAAGCGAAAAAATATTTTACTGGATCACTACAGCGGTTATTCCCGGCGCGCTGATACCCGGTGCGAAATGTGCGGTTCAACGGATTTAAAGACCAAGGGCAGCGGCACACAGCAGGTGGAAGAGCAGGTGCAGGAGATTTTTCCGGACGCCCGTTTGCTGCGGATGGATATGGATACCACCTCAGGCAAGCATGGACATCAGAAAATATATGATCAGTTTTTATCGGGCGAAGCTGATATTCTGATCGGTACGCAGATTGTAGCCAAAGGCCTCGATTTTCCAAATGTGACGGTAGTTGGAGTGATTAACGCCGATACAGAGCTGGCCTTTCCGTCATTCCGGGCAGGAGAGCGAATGTATCAGCTGCTGAGCCAGGTTGCGGGACGTGCAGGCCGTGCGGAAAAACCGGGCGTGGTTTACGTTCAAACCTGGAAACCCGATCATCCGGCCATCAAATGCGCCCGCACACACGATTTCAAAACCTTTGCGCGGTATGAACTTCAACAGCGTGAGATGTTGATGTTTCCACCATATTCCCGAATGATTGTATTTCAGTTTAAATGTCAGTCGTGGAGCAAGGTTCAGGCGGTGGCTGATAAGTTTTGCGATGCCATGCGAATGGTGGTCGGTGAAAATCCGGTGATGGGGCCGTCGCCATCGGTGATAGAGTGGATGAACGGCCAGCACCGCTGGGAAGCCAATATCAAACTGGACCGCAAGTACAACGCCTCAGCTATCGAGAAGCTCCTGGATGAAATCTTTAAAAAGTATGATTCCATCAAACCGAAGGGGTCCGGCGCGGTGCGTATTAATGTGGATGTGGATGCGGTGGAGTAGAAGCAGACTTGAGACGTGAGATATGAGAACTGAGATTCAAAAAAGAAGAATGAGTTAAATTAATGCGTCAAAGAGATTAAACCACCTGTTCAAAAATTTTGTCCTTAATATCAATATGGTAGAAGTGAATAGATGGGGCGAGTTTTCGCCTCCTTATCTGTCCTAAAGACAAAACCGATTTAGTGAAATATCTTTATGGGGGTTAAGATTTCAATCTCTCAGACATAAAAAAACAGCCCCGGATTAGGGAGCTGTTTCAAATGGATTATTAAACTAGGAGGTCTGCTTTATTCAGGTGAAACCATAATTTTTACCTGACTTTTATCTTTTACAAGCACTTCAAAGCCTTTCTCAACAACATCATCGATTTTAATCCGGTCAGTTATCATGTCATCTCCGCTAAAATAACCGTCGCGCATCAGTTCCAATACCGCGGGATAAATATGCCTGTATGCAATAATGCCTTTTATTGTTTTCTCTTTGATCACAATGTCATTAAAATTGATGGCTGCACTATCTTCCCAAATACTTACCACGATAATTTCACCGCCGGCACGGGTTGCATGTATGCCTTGCTGAAGAACTTTTTCGATACCTGTTACCTCAAACGAGACATCCACTCCACCGTCTGTCATCTCGTTAATTTTTTCAACGGGATCTGATTTTGATGAATCTATTACGACAGCCCCCATCTGCTCAGCTTTTTTCAGACGAGCTTCTGAGATTTCAGACACATAAATTTTGGATGCCCCTGCAGCTTTTAAAGCATCAATGACCATTAATCCTATTGGACCCGCTCCAAATACAGCAGCGGTATCTCCGGCTTTAAGATTGCTTTGGCGAACAGCATGCAAGCCCACAGCTGCTGGCTCAACAAGTGCACCTTGTTCAAAAGAGAGATCGTCAGGCATTTTGTGGGCCATGTGCTCTCCAACCACGGTATATTCCGAAAAGCCCCCTCCACCGCCTGATAGACCGTGGAAGCCGAGTTTTGGAGATAAATTATAAAGATGATCTGTGTATTCTCCATCTTTATTTGGGGCATAAATGGGCTCTATAGCCACCCGGTCGCCCGGTTTAAGCTTGGTTACTTTTTCACCTATTTCGACAACTTCACCTGCGAATTCATGACCCATAATTATTGGAGCCTTTTCGCCCGAAATGGGGTGAGGCTCATCTACAGGGATAAAAATTGGACCCACCATAAATTCGTGTAAATCACTGCCGCATATTCCGCATGCTTTTACTTTTACCTTAACATTATGGCCTGTTGCCTTGGGTTCTTCTACATCTTCTACCCTAATATCTTTCGCTTTATACCATCGTGCTGCTTTCATAGTCTGCCTCATATTTTAATTAAAGCCTAAGTTTATAATGCACAGAATCTATAATACTATAAAAAATACACAAAACATCGCTTATTGCCGTAAAAGAAGCATAAGGCATATTTTTCCGGACAGTTGGAAAACCATTATTATTCCAATTTCATCTACGATTTCCTGACGTATCGAATCCATTCCTGACCCAAAACCATAGGAAGGATTGTCATGTCTCCGGCAAATTCCAGGTGATATGCACGCGGAAAGTCCTATTTACTATTGTCTAACCACATGGGCGAGGAGCGTCTGCGACTACACGGTACAGAAAAAAGGAGACAATCTGTCTTCTTCATTCATCCTTATTGGCTCAATCGTAGCAGATATTCGCCCAAAAGAACGTTTTACATGAGCCCTTTTTTACGGTTTACCAGCCAATACACAACTCCTGCAAGTGTGGTGGCTTCTATACAAGTCCCATAGCAGGATTCCGCTACGCGGTTCAGCTCAACAAGATTGTATCCGAAGTGCTCGGACTTTTGCCCAAGTGCTCCGTTTGCCTATATTGCCAGCACTTCCGATACAATCCTTTATGTTATACCGTAAAAGCCAATTTTAATCATCTACAACTATGGCCGCTAATAAAATGAACCGTTCAGAAATAAACATTGATGAAAGCTCACTGGTTGCTGAGACTTCAATAATATCAAGATTTCTAAATGCTTTGTATGCTATCGTTCTTGGAATTGTCCTCGTTCAGGTTTTCTATTTTTTTACCGGCTCAGGATCTGTCATCGTTTTGTATAACAATATCCTCTTTCTCACCTTCCTGGGTGTGTGTTCGATACTTGGTTGGATTGTCGGTGATAATTTCATCGTCTGGCTTAACGATGAGATTGGAAACTGGAAGTTTTGGTGATAAATCTTGATAGCTTGACGTTGGCTGATTAATAATTATCAGATTTGTCCGTTTTTCAATAGATTATCGTATAAACTCTAATGACAAGGTTATGATCACTGATTTTAAAGAGATAGAGCATTCAGCCCTAGAGTTGGATAAGAAGCGTCGGGCAGAACTGGCTAAACTTCTTATCAAAAGTTTGGACGAGGAGGTCGACTCAGACATCGAGCAGGCATGGATTGATGAAGTATCCCGGAGAAAAGAAGAGATTAAGTCAGGAAAAGTATTACCAATATCAGGTGAAGAAGTTCACAAATCGGCCAGAAATATACTTAAAAAGTGAATTTCCAATATCATCCGGAAGCGGCCAAGGAGTTAACCAGTTCAATCGAATATTATGAAGATAAGTCTGAGGGGCTGGGTGAAGAGTTTCTTGATGAGGTCGAAGCTGCTATTTCACTGATACTCTCTCACCCGAAAACCGGTACGTTAATCACTAAAGAGGACCGCAGAATTTTGTTAAACAGATTTCGCTTCGCGTACAAAAGATGAGCCTTACGGCCTTATTTATGATGTCTCAAATGAAATGATCACGATTAATGCTGTGATGCATTTGAGCCGCAGACCTGAATATTGGAAATCAAGAAAGTAAATTACGGTATAACAAGTGTTTCCTGCTGACCTGTTTAGGTTTCTTGCTAAACTATTAAACTGATCGCCACGCAGCAGAAACACCAAACCGTTATGCGCAGTAGAGGGTTATATATTCCGTGCCATAAAATGAAGATGTGTATGCCATGATTGAGACGATTGAACAGGCTTACCACTTTATCAAAAAAGTTAAGATTTGCACGATCTTCTCAAGTGACAAGATTGAGCATACGTCTCTATGGGAAAATATTGACCTTCCAGAAAAACAACCGGGGGAAAAAGGGTGGGGCGAAAAGATGACTGCTGTCTGGACATGGAAGACTCAGCTTCCGGCTATGTATCCAAACGAAATATTCTATGGAAAAATCAAAGGTGGTTTTGCAGTATTTATGTATATGGATTATATGATTCATAATCATTTTCACCAAGCCTATAAAGATATTCAAACTTTGGATAGCCCTGCGCAGCATATGTACAGTAAGATTCTTATAGAACCATGGGATACTACAACGCTTCGCAAGGTAGCAATGCGGGAGGTTAGCTGTACCAAAAGTCAATTTGACACAGCCTTGAAAAATCTTCAGATAACTATGAATATTGTCAGGATAAATGATTCGAAATTCGAGAGAGATACATGGGTGCCTTTTAAAGAATTATATCTAGATGTTTGGCAACAGTATGTAAACGACAAAAATTAACGGGTTGTAAGAACGCTGAATAAAAGTAATGTGAGGGAATCAGCAGGTTGACAATTTTAATCTGTTACATTCAACATACAAACTTCGCAAAAGAAGCAAATCACCCGGACTTCGCCCTAGTTATTCTGTAAAATGTCCGGTAGAATTTGGGGCTATATATTATTAACTACGTTTCGAAAGGCGGTGCCTCTTATTTGCCAAACGGTTAGTTTGCACTTCAGAATTAATATTCAATCTTGATACTATAAATAAGATTATCGACGAATGGTTTTTTCCATTCATCAAATGAGTGGTGACGAATATATGCATCTGATTTAAAAAAAGGATCGATAGCAACCATGGGGACAATCCGCTTATCTTGTTCCGAAAGCCATTCAAAAACAACAAAAAATTCTTTTTCATCCACCCAAAGATATTCTTCATCAAAATCACAGGTGAACCATCCTTTCTCTTTTGCTGCAGTAGTAGTATTTCGCCTGTTGTAAAATTCATTACTGGGCAATCCGGTTAACGAATCTGCTTTGGCTATTCCGCAGCGAATTTTTAATGGATCGTCTCTATCCCTCATTAAAAACATTCTCGAATGAAGAATCTTTATCGGCAAATTACCCTCCCAGCTTACTCTAAAAGCAAAGGCCGCTCCTAATCTTTCCGGATGTGTTCTTAATCCATACGAGGCACTTCCGATTAAAGGTCGCACTTTTTTACCAATCCATCTGGATTTTCCTTTCTTATCAGTGACTGTAACGTGATCCATCTGATAAATCTTTGGAGATAAATTCAATACTGTGTCTTTGGTTTCTATAAGGTTTGAAACCGGAACTTCTTTCGTGTGATAGCCAATAGCAGAAATTTGTAACGTTTCATTCTTAAATTCATTTGAAAGCTCAAATTTAAAAGAACCATCTTTTTGAGAGGCTGTGCCAATATGTTCTGCCGGTATGCCAATATTCGCATAAGCTATTTCTTTTTTAGTATCAGCATCAATTATCTTTCCTTGTATAGAAAAAGAATTCTGTCCTAAGCAAGTACCTGATATAAGCAGAACTTTTAATATCAACATGATTCCTTTTTTCATAATACCAATACTACGGAACATCATGACTTCTGTTGCACTGCCTAACGAAATGTACCTCACCCGCGCATTAACACGGACGCACCTCGCCAATTCTCTGTCACTCTTGGTTTTGAGGCTTCTCTTTCGTTAGTTGCTAACTCAACAGCAATCCGTGCGCAGGTTATGCGCAATGTCGTTAACTGTCAAAGGCTTTATTCAATCGATCAAACACAACCAGCACAAAATGGATACACTGAAAAATCTTAGCTGTATAACCTTAATCTCAGTTATGGTTTGGGGATGCAGTCCACAAGATCAGGATGAATATAGAGTAGAGATTGCCGCATATGATTACGCATTTCAGGTTCCTAAGGAATTACCCTCAGGCTGGATTACCTTTATTTTAAATAATGAACAAGCTCATGAAATCCATGAATTAAGCTTTGCCCGCCTCCCCAAAGACATTACCTATAAAGAATATCTGGATGAATATGTTGGCGCATGGGAAGTTTTATTGGAAGAATTTCAGGCCGATGAAGTTGAAAGATCCGGTATTTCGAAGCGGGTAAATGAACTGTTACCAGACTGGGCTGATGGGGTGGAATACGTGAACGCCCGGGGAATGGTTTCTCCGGGAAGATCAGCCGAGAAAACGGTGTATCTGGAACCGGGATTGTATGCCGTAGATTGTTGGGTTAAGACGGAAGATGGTATTATTCACATCAGTAACGGTATGACCCGGCCCCTTACTATAACGAATGAATCTGCGAACAGTCCTGAACCCTCCGTTGAAAACATAATTACACTGAAAGAACATGAGATCGATATTAATTGGAATGCTGAAACCGGTTTCCATTCATTTGCTGTGCTAATGGAAGCGGACTCTTTGGGAAATCCAGTTCATAATAATGTTCATCTGATCAAAACAGGGGAAAGCACTGATCTAAATGAAGTAAATACATGGATGGATTGGTATAAAGTTGGAGGCCTCAGAGCGCCTGCCCCAGCTGATTTCCTCGGAGGTGTCAGTACCTATGATGCCATACCCGGTGAAAGTGCGAGTTACTTCTCTGTAGAAATTGATGGACCCGGTGAATATGCCTGGATCGTTCAAGTACCGGAAGGCGAACAATTGTGGAATACATTCAATATTCCATAAAATGATCTAATCATGTAAAATTTTTATTTATTTACTTGTCCTGCAAATACGTAACAGTTAACAAGGATTTCCCCGAATGGTCGGGGCAGGCTGTGCGGATCGGTTCAGGTTTTTTGCTCTACTTAAATATTGATCGCCTCGCTGCAGAAAAGCCAAACCGTTATACACCTAAATAATTAAGTAAACGAGATCTGCTATAGGTATTGCTTCTCATAATTTTGTTTAAAAAAAACTTTTAGCTTTTGCCCTACAACTAAAGGGAAACAAACTATTCTGATCAATGAATTCACTTTTTAAGATTATTGCCATACTCATTTTAACCATTGGAATCACCACTCAACACATCCAGGCTCAGAGTGTTGGCCTGAAAAGTGGTGTAAATATTGCAAATTTTTACGATACAGATTTTGATTCCAAAAATCGTTTTGCATTCAACATTGGGTTTTATGGCAATTTCAACCTAAAGGGAACCCCATTTTCTATTCAACCGGAACTGTTCTATTCTCAGAAAGGATCCACCTCCACCTGGCAGTCCGGTGACATTCTTACAAATGGAACATTTAAACTAGATTACATAGAGATACCTTTACTGTTGAAGTTTACCAAAGGCCTTACATATAATACAAACTTAAATATTATGGCAGGGCCATCATTCGCATATCTATTGCGATCAACCTTTTCATCCATTGATTTAAAAGATTCCACCCGTTCAACTGATTTTGGAATCGTGGGCAGTATAGGGTATGAATTTCCATTTGCATCAAAGCTAGTCAGTTTTGAAGCAAGGTATAATCATGGATTCTCAGAAATTTACGATTCAGGATTCAACCCCGAATGTTGTGGTGAATTTCCCAGGCCACAAAAAAACAGAACCATTTCTATTATTGTTGGGATTGGGTTTTAGATGGTATTGATTTACCGCTACTAAAAGATTGCGAGTGGAATCAATAACATGAAAAAATATCAATGGAGATTTGTAAACATTGAAAGTTTGATGGGCTTTTGAGATGACCACTGTTCGACTTGTATTATTTAAAAAACTACTATTTGAGATGAATCAAGGCGTTTTAAGCGGACTCTACTGATTTCACCTGATGAAATGAATAAGCATATCAGAACCACAATTATCGCCCCCATGACTTCTGCAATTTAAAACTATCCAACGCGTGTCAAAACCACGTTTCAAGTCAAGCAGTAATATGAAGTAACCCCCCAAAAAACAAATATACGTTTATTTTACAGTTATGTGGTTGTAATTTGTAGAATGAGGCCGTCCATAAAGGTAGCGGGCTTCTAAAACCGCTTAAATAATTTAGCCTTTCTATCAGACTCACCCCTGCCTGCTCCCGAAAGCATTCGGGATTCGGAAGGCAGGCTATTTCCCTCTCTAACTAATAGAGAGGGATTTGTCGTCAAAATTATTTAAGCTCGATTACTTTTGCTTTTACTTTTTAGACAGCCTCAGTAAAATCTCCGTGATTTTAGCCGAACCATGAGTGGAAGTATATTTAACTACACTCTACATTCTGAAAATCACTGTTCCAGCAAGCCTGATCTCCATTATTGTAGTTCGGTGCGATCAGGTAACCTTCAAACGTTTCGCTGTTCCACTCAATTTCCGTTGTTTGATCTTCACCGGCATTGTAATAGGTGGCCAGCTTCACCGGGGAGTTGAAGGAGTACTCTATGTAATCTCCAAGATTTCCGTTTCTGTCTGTCAGAACCTCCAGGCGCAATTCAAGCTGTTCTTCATTTTCGATACTCCAGGTGACCTGAGAGACTTCATTTCCGGCATCTTCACCAAAAAGCGCATAGTAGGTCCAATTCCCGGCGGAACCATCTTCTGCAACTTCACCTTCAAAAAATAGCAAATCGACAATATTAAGCGCAGAGTTGGTAACATACATTTGCCAATTTACAAAGCCATCACTGCCTGATGTTGCAACCAGCTGAATTTCGAAATTATTATTGCTCTCATCAGATGTATAGCTCCAGGTCCACTCACCGTCATCTGTTAGCTCAGGGTCAACATTTTCAGCAGCACTGAGCAGTGCTTTAGGAATTGCCAGATTTGTGCTTACAATGCCTTTCATCACCATTGCCCGGATTGATGCATTTAGAAAATGAGTGTAAGATTCATTCTCTGCAGTGAGATTGGCACCGGGATCCTCATCAAATGCGGAAAAATCCATATTCATGGATTCCACGGGAGGAAGCTGCGGTGCCTGCTCATCCAATGAGTTAGTGGAATCCTGGCAAGAGATTAATAGAAGTGATGTTGTTAATAAAAATAATGATGGCAAATAGTATTTTCGTAGCATAATCAGGTTGATTAAATGGAGTTTCTTATCTGTTAAATCAAATACTTTGGTAAAATGTTCCTGTCTAAAATTGAAATTAAATGCACATCAAGTGAATAGAGATTGGTTTTTATAAAGAATTAATAATCTTTGATTAGTTTAAATGGAGTAAGAACGTTACTGTTTTAGAAGTTCGTACTTTTTTACAGGTCATAGAGTTCTCAAATGAAATCAAATATACAGATAGGGTCAGATATATTTTTGTCTGCACTCGAGCAAACACCGGCATCCATCGTAATTACAGATGCAGACGGCCAGATTGTATATGTAAATAAGTTTTTTTCGGAGTTGAGCGGATATACTTACGAAGAGGTATTGGGAAAAAATCCCAGAATTCTAAAATCCGGCTATCAGTCAGATGAGTTCTATAAGAAACTTTGGGCTACGATAATCAGCGGGAAGATCTGGAAGGGTGAGTTTCTTAATCAGAAAAAGGACGGTTCGCTCTACTGGGAGAAGGCTACCATCAAACCGATTAAAGACGATGAAGGAGAGATCAGGCACTACATCGCCGTAAAGCAAGATGTTACAGAAGAGAAAAATCAAGCTTCTAAAGCAAGAAGAAGGGAGAGAATTCTTAATGACGTTGAGAAACTATCGAAAACAGGCGGTTGGGAATATGATGTAAAGAAAGACGAGTTTTATTGGTCTGATTATCTTTATGAAATTCACGGTTTTGAAAAACCCATAAAAGAAAATGCTGTTGAGAAAAGCTTGGAGTGCTATCACCCTGATGATCGTGAACGAATCAGTAAAGCTTTTAAGCGATGTCTGAAGGAGGGAGAAGATTATGATTACACCGTTCGATTCACAGATTTAAACGGTAATAAAAAATGGGTCCGCACCAAAAGTTATGCAGTAAAAAATGAAAATGGAGAAATAATCAAGGTTATCGGCTCCGTTCGGAATGTTACGGATGAGGTTGAACAAGAGAAATCTCTAAAAGAGAGCCATGAAAAGTTTAAGACGCTAGTGCAATCTTTTGACGATATCGTATTTACTCTGGACCGGAGAGGGCGACATACAGCACTTTATGGAAAATGGGCTGATGATGAGGTACAAAAAGAGTTTTTGGGTAAGAACGCATTCGATATTTTTGGCGATGAGAAGGGCATGGTTCACATGAACGCAGTAGAAAAAGTATTGAAAGGTGTTCCGGTGATTTATGAATGGTCGATTGAAAACTTGGAAGGAGAAGAAGAGTTCTATCAGACAAAGCTTACACTGTTGAAAGATAATCCTGAAGGTACAGATATACTGGGAGTTGCCCGTAATGTAACTACGGAGACAGTCTACCAAAGAGAGTTATTTGAAACCAAGCAGAGGCTGGAGTTAGCGTTGAAAGCTACCAGGGCCGGAACCTGGGACTGGGATTTAACAACTGATGAGCTGATCGTAAATGAGTGGTGGGCGAAGATGCTGGGCTACAATTTGAGTGAAATTAAGTCGCATATTTCTTCATGGGAAAATCTGACTCACCCGGATGATTTAATACCTACTCAGGAGCTGCTCTTCAAACTTTTTTCAGGCAAGAAGAAGTATTTTGATACTAATATCAGGATGCAACACAAGGATGGAAGTTGGATTTGGATTAATGACCGGGGAATGGTCGCTGAAAGAGATGAAGAGGGGCAACCTGTTCGCCTGGCAGGCACACACGTAGACATTACGAAAAGAGTAAAAACTGAGGAAGCCCTAAAAATCTCAGAGAAGCGATATAAAGATCTTTTCACGCGCTCTTCTGACCCTAATCTTATTTTCAAAAATGGGGTGATAATAGACTGCAACACATCAGCTGTAGAGATTTTGGGGTATAAGAAAAAAAATGAGTTGATAGGAAAAACTATAGTCGACATTTCTCCGGAAAAGCAACCGGATGGGACGTTGACGGCAGATCTACAAAGAGAAATGTTGAGCGAAATGCAGAAGAAAAAAGTCCCATAGATTTGAGTGTGTTCATCAAAAAAAAGATGGAGCATATCTACCTGTTGAGGTTGTGATTACGGCTTTTACAGACAAAAATGAAGAGGAGCTTCTGCATGTAGTTTGGAGAGACATTACAGATAGAAAGAAAGCAGAGAGACAGGTTTTGGCCTCACTACAGGAAAAAGAGATGCTTCTTTCAGAAATACATCACAGAGTGAAAAACAATTTGGCCGTTATTTCGGGATTAATGCAGCTTCAGGTTTATAGCGCCAATAACGAGGCCGTTACACGTATTTTAAACTCCAGTATTAATCGAATAAAGTCCATTGCACTGATCCACGAGCAGCTCTATCGTTCGGAAAACTTTTCAGATATATCCTTGAATGAGAACATTCAAAAACAAGCAGAAAGTATAGGAGATGTTTTCCTGGCCGACGATTCCCCATCTGTAGTAGTCCAATTGGATCTGGAAGATATATCCATTGGGATTAATCAGGCGATGCCCGTTGGTTTGCTGGTCAATGAAATTTTGATCAATGCATTCAAGCACGCTTTTAAAGGGAAAAAGAATGGTGAGGTTTCTGTGAAACTTTTTGAAAAGGAACCCTTCATATATTTGATAATAGCCGACAATGGGGTTGGATTCGAACCATCGGATATAAATTCAGGCACGTTAGGGTCTACGTTAATACAGACGTTTGCCGATCAGCTCGAGGCTAAGATGGAAATAGACAACTCAAAAGGAACCTCTTACAGTATTAAGTTCGAGCGGTCAGATCATAAAGGGTCTGTTGTTTCGCGCAGGATTTAAATTCATCCAAGCTTTAAATCTTGGTGAAATAGCGCCACAGAATAGTTCCACTCTGTATCAGCAGTTTACTCAGGAAATTGAACTCCTTGGTGGAGAACAGTTTATTCCTTTTCAAAACCAGGTATCCAAACATGGGGGCATTTTCCGGTATTTTCCGATCGTTCTTCAAATACTCCCGGTCGGTTACTTCATATAGTGGAATCCCAATTTCTGAAGGCAGTTTTTCCTCTTTGGAAGCTTCTTTGAAAATCCCCGGGTCTTCGCCAAAGGCGTGATTTGATAGGTAAGGTTTAGGCTGAGCTGAAAAAAGCCTGAATGTTTCCTCTTTGAGTAGATCATCAGGGCCAAATTTCTGGAGATTTTTTATCCCCATTGTTAAGATCAGTCTGGGCTGATTATTCCTCACAACCCAGAAAAAAATGTGATCGATATCGAACCGGCTATGTAAAAGCGAACAGAGCCTGCGAGAAATGGTAAAAAAATCGCCGGACTGTACCTCATCCATCAAGCTTTGGACGAATGCTTTTTTACTGACTGAAAATCCCTTGGGTACGGGTATGCCTTCAAGTGTAGTGGTGAGTTTCAACTCCACTCTCTCAACCACATTTTCAGGATCGTCTTTGAAAAGTGACTTATTGATGAAGTCAGCTGCCCCAAGGTTGAGTGCGCTCTTCTCTTTCTCAACGGTAGGCTTGCCGGTCATAATCAGTACAGGAATATTGCTGTGCTCGGCATCAGCCATGATCGATTCCAGAAACTTCAGCCCATCAATTCCGGGCATATGGATATCTGAAAGAATGAGGTGTATAGTAACTTCTGAAAGTTTATTTACGGCTTCCTGTGCATCATGAACGTGAATAAGGTTAAAATGCTCACCGAGAATACGTTTGATAACGAAGTGCGTCATTTTATCGTCATCGATCACAAGAATGCTATACATGAATATCGGGATTTGGTATTTGTTGTTTTGGTATGCACTGAAAATACAATTCTTACAGATTCTTATTTATAATAAATTAGACTTGCTTTACGCATCAATTATTCAATTATTGAAACATCCTGAACTTAATATGTGATCTATGGGCGACGAGCGAGTACATTTACCTGAATCTAAAGAGGAGTCTCAACAGTTTTTGAAGTACCTGCTGCGGGATGTTCGCGCGATGGAAAAGATGCTGAATGAAGGATGGTTTGAAATTGACAACGTCCGGATTGGAGCAGAACAGGAAGTCTGCCTGATTGATAAAAATGCGAAGCCTTATCCCATAGCAATGGAGCTGATGGAGAAGCTTGGCGATAATGGATTTACCACTGAACTCGCCCGATTTAACCTGGAGGCCAATCTTACTCCTCAGCTGTTTAAGGGAAAATGTCTGAGTAATCTGGAAACAGAAATTCTTGAAAAGCTGGACGTTATTCGGGAAGCCATCTCGGAGTTGGATGGTGATCTTGCGCTTGCAGGTGTTCTGCCAACGATTCGAAAATCGGATCTGGATATCAAAAATCTGACACCTCTTCAGCGCTATCACGCACTGTGTGACGCGATCAATAAGCTTCGGGGTGAAGAGTACGACTTACGGATTCAGGGAGCAGATGAGCTTTTGATGCGATTTGATACGCCCCTCCTGGAAGCTTCAAACACCGGGTTTCAGGTCCATCTCCAGGTGAGTCCGGATGAGTTTGTGGAGAAGTATAATATGGCCCAGGCTATTGCAGGCCCCGTTCTTGCCTCCGCAGTGAACTCACCGCTTCTGTTTGGTAAACGGTTGTGGAGCGAAACCAGGATTGCCCTGTTTCACCAGTCTGTTGATACCCGGAAAGTGGGAGATCACCTGCGAGACTCGAGCCCGAGAGTGACATTTGGAAACGACTGGATTAAAGAGAGCATACTCGAAATATATCGGGAAGATATTGCCCGTTACCGGGTTATACTCAGTGCGGATGTGAACGAAAATGTAGAGGAGATGCTGGAGCAGGGGAAGGTACCGGCACTGCGCGCGCTCCAAATCCACAACGGAACGGTGTATCGTTGGAATCGGCCCTGCTATGGTATCAGTGATGGCAAACCGCATCTCCGTATCGAAAACCGGGTCTTTCCCTCCGGTCCAACAGTTACGGACGAAATTGCAAATGCTGCATTCTGGCTCGGCCTGCTAAACGGTATGAGCAGTCACTATCCAAACATACATGAGGAGATGGATTTTGACGATGTGAAAATGAACTTTTTTGCAGCATCAAAGCTGGGGCTGGACACAAAATTTCGCTGGGTGAATGATAAACGCTACTCTGCCGTGGAACTGATTACCGAGGAATTTCTTCCGATAGCCAGGGAGGGATTGGAAAAGGCCGGAGTGGATCGCGGTGATATTTCAAGCTATTTGGATATCATTGAAGACCGTACGGATACGGGACAAACCGGAAGTTTCTGGATGGTGAAATCGTACAACGATCTTTCCAAGAAAGTATCGCGCGAACAGGCCTTGACGGCTGTGACCAACGCCATGGTGAAAAATCAGAAAAAGGGTGAGCCGGTTCACAAATGGGGGTTTGCCAAGGTTGACGATATGGAAAACTGGCAGCCACATAATCTTCTGGTTGAAGAGTTCATGACCACCGACCTGTTCACGGTTCAGAAAGATGATATTCCGGAGCTGGTAGCAAATCTGATTGATTGGCGACGTATACGCTACATTCCTGTAGAAGACGACAGCAAACACCTTGTGGGTTTGATTACCATGCGAATGATTTTTCGGGAGTATAATAATGTAATTCACGGAGAAGCCGATGAGAGTACGTCTGTGGATGATATCATGATTAAAAATCCGATTACGATTCACCCTGAGGCTTCAATTCTGGAAGCGGTGGATATTATGGATTCACAGAAAATCGGGTGCCTGCCCGTTGTTAAGAATAACAGGCTTGTTGGGATTATAACCGAACAGAACTATATGACAATCACAAAACGATTGTTAAGGCGTTTGCATAGTGATGCAGAAGGGTAAAATTCTCATCAACTTCCATCCTTTAAACCGATCAATATAATACCACTATGGGAACGCACGATATCTCCATTGCCAGGGATCCTCACTCTAAGAGAAAGTTTTTAAAGCATCTGATGCACGATGTTGAGGCTATTGAAGCCATTATGGAACGGGGACTTTTTGAGTCAGGAATTACCCGGATCGGGGCGGAACAGGAGTTTTGTTTAGTTGACAGACACTTTAAGCCGTCGCTGAATGCGCTGGATGTTCTGCAAAAAGTTAATGACAGCCATTTTACTCCCGAGCTTGCCAGGTATAATCTCGAGATCAATCTCGATCCGAGACGTTTGACGGGAGACAGCCTCTCAGCCATGCATACCCAGCTCGACTCCCTGCTCGGGAAGGCTTCCGAAGCCGCGCAGTCAATCGACGAAAGAGTTATTCTTGCCGGGATATTGCCAAGCATCGACTATCGTGCGGTGCAGAAGAAATATATGACCCCGCGAAAACGATATGAAGAGCTTGCCAAAATCATTCTTGAACTGAGGGGTGAGGATTTTGAGCTGAACATTACCGGGGTTGATGAGCTTATGATTTCTCATCAGAATATACTTTTTGAGGCGTGCAATACCAGTTTTCAGTGTCACTACCAGATAGAGCCTGAACAGTTTGCCGATTCATATAACTGGGCACAACTGCTGGCCGGTCCCGTGTTGTCGATAGCCGCTAACTCGCCGCTCTTGCTTGGTAAACAGCTTTGGGCGGAAACACGTATAGCCCTTTTTCAGCAGAGTATCGATACGCGGGGAAAAGGGTTTCACCTTCGTCAACGTGAACAGCGGGTTACGTTTGGAAATCGCTGGATAAAAGGGATTGGTGATGTGTTTAAAAACGATATCGCACGGCATACACTTCTATTTTACATGGAAATTGAGCGGGACTCTCTTGACATGCTCGAGCAGGGTGAAATTCCAAAACTTGAGGCGCTTCAACTGCATAATGGGACGATATACAAATGGAACCGGCCATGCTACGGAGTTTCAAAGGGTAAGCCTCATTTGAGGATTGAAAATCGCTACTTGCCTTCCGGGCCTACAACGGCAGATGAAATTGCGAATCTTGCTTTCTGGTCGGGGCTGATGGCCAACATGCCGGAACAGTATGCCGGAAACTGGGACTCTCTCGATTTTGATGATGCAAAGGAGAATTTCTATAAAGCTGCAATGTGGGGCATACAAAGCGGAATGGTTTGGGAAGGGCAGTTAATGTCTGCCATGCGACTGATTCTGGAGGTGCTTCTGCCGATGTCTCACAAGGGGCTTGAAAAGATGAATATTAATGAACAGGATATTGAGCGATATCTCGGTATCATCCGAAAAAGGGCTGAAAAAAAAGCGACAGGGGCTCGGTGGATGGTTGGCAGTTACAGGCGGCTTAAAGATAAGCTGGGCCGTGAAGAAGCATCTGTAGCGTTAACAGCAATTTTGGATAAGAGGAGACGGTCGGGCACTACGGTTGACGAGTGGGAATTAGTATCACTCAATGAGATCGAATCCGTTGAAATACAGTACGACGTGGTCAGTAATGTGATGTCGTCAGACCTGATTACTGTATCGGGCGAATATGTTGCCGATCTGGTTCTAAAAATTATGGAGTGGAGAGATATTCGACATATTCCTGTTGAAGATAAAAACGGTCAGCTGAAAGGTATCATTACAAAAACCCGGTTAGATCGTTATCTTAATGAGGTTGGTAACTCACGAGAGTTGACGGCCGCTGATGTGATGGACCGGAATCCAACAACCATCAAACCTGACGACGATATAAAATATGCCATGCTTCTGATGGTGGATGAAGGTATTAGTTGTCTTCCGGTTATTGAACAGGGGAAATTAATCGGTATTTTAACGGACAAAGACACACAAACCATCTGGACAAAAATCAAAAGAAATACGAATGCGAAACAGTGAGCTACAGGAAGTTATTATTCAGGATACCGATCGAATCCGATGGAAAGTTCCCGGCGACGTAAACGGTCCTGTAGTGGTAGTTTTTGCCGGTATTCATGGAAATGAGACGGCCGGCGTTCATGCTACGGATACGGTTGTTTCTGAATTATTGGAGTCCGGTGAGAATCTAAATGGTTCGCTATATGTGATTACCGGAAACATGCGCGCGCTGGAACTGGGTGTCCGCTTTGTGGATACGGATCTCAACCGGCTTTGGGAAACAGGTTTCGACCGAAGCCACTATTCACCGACAGGCAACGCCAACCACTCTGTGGAATATAAAGAGAGTCTGGAAATCAAAAACTCCGTGGAATGGATACTGAATAAACACCGAGATACGGCATCGGATTTTGTTTTTATAGATTTGCATACCACATCATCAGAAAGCTGCGCCTTTATCCTGATTAACGACAGGCTGGACAATCGCCGGTTGGCGCGGAAATTCCCGGTTCCTCAGATCCTGGGATTTGAAGAGAATATTCGGGGAACCCTTTTGAGCTATATCAACAATATCGGCCATATGTCGATTGGATTTGAAGCCGGCGCTCATACAAGTGTCGATTCGGTTACGCGAAGCCAGGCTTTTCTGCGTCTTGCCATGCACTGGCTCGGTATGGTTACGCTGAAACCAGAGGAGGTGAAAGAGTACGAGGAAGAGATGAACGTGCATCCCAATGTGCCGGATAGCTACTTTGAAGTTTCCTACCATAAAATAGTTGAGGATGCCGAGAAATTTGATATGCGTGAGGGTTATCACAATTTTGACCGGGTAGAAAAAGGGGAGTTCCTGGCCTATGAAAATGGCGAGCGGATTGAAGCTCCCGTATCCGGAAGGATTTTTATGCCTTTATACCAAAAAATCGGAAATGACGGCTTTTTAATTATAAATGAAGTGGCCCCTCTGTGGCTGAAGCTCTCCGCATTAATGCGAACCAGTTTTTTCCACAACATTTTGCACTGGCTTCCCGGAGTATCAAAGGACACTCCAAATGCATATTTGATAGATATACGGGTAGCCCGTTTTCTGGTAAAAAATATTTTCCACCTTTTGGGTTACCGGGTCATTAAAAAGGATGAGCATACCTTGATCTGCTATAAGCGTTAATTTTACTTTTGCCATATCCGTTCTATCTTTACCCAACAAAAAATCCCAGAATCCCGTATTCAATAGTAAATCTCTGAATGTATGCTTGACTACCGTTTTGTTGATGGTACCCGGTTAATGTCTGTAATTGAAGCGCTCATTTTTGCCAGCCCTGAGCCGATTGCCTGGGATAAACTCTCATCGATTATTCAAGAAAATGAAGAGGAGATAGTGCCGGATGAAAATGTGATTCAGCGAATTGTGAATCAGCTCAATAATCGGTACGAGGAGAATGACCTTAGCTTTCGCATCGAAAAAACCGGCGGTGGATATACCTTTGTAACGCAGCCCCGATTCCATCCATGGCTCAGTATCTTTCAGCACGAGAATGCCTATCGAAAACTTTCGCAGTCGGCTATTGAAACACTGGCGATTGTAGCCTATCGCCAGCCGGTAACAAAACCGGAGGTGGATCAGATTCGGGGTGTGGACTCGGGCTACATTTTACGTCAGCTTCTGGAAAAAATGCTGGTTAAGGTCTCCGGCCGGGCCGACTCACCCGGAAAACCGCTGCTCTATAAAACGACAGACTACTTCCTGAAGCACTTTGGAATCAATTCTGTGACGGAGCTTCCAAAACCGCGTGAGATTGACGAGATACTGAAGGATGACGACATGGCTGAACACCGGCGCCTGCTCATGGAACGGCAGATGGAGATCGACGAAACGGATGTTGCGGATGAAATTCTTGAGGAGTTTATGGATAAATTCAGTGATGAGGCTGAACCGGAGGATGAAGAAGTGTCGGACTCGAATGAAGAGAGAAACGATTCAGAGAGTGAAGAAGAAGACGGAGACGACACTATACGCAATAATTGATTTTGTGCAAGAAAAGTGTGTATTTTAGTACACACTAAAAATCAAGGATTTTAAAACCTGTTTTCTTGTCTGAAAAAAGTATTACAAGCTCTGTTCTCTGGGACCGATTTGGCATAAGCGTCTCGGTAATCTGCGCTATTCACTGCCTGTTTTTCCCGATACTGATCGCCATTTTACCGCTCACCTCCCTCTCAGCCGTACTGCACGATTGGGCCCACCCCATTTTTATACTGTTGATAGCTCCAACGATTTACTATGCATCTCGCAGAAGTCATTACGACTCAAAAATTGTTCGTCTACTTGGGGCCGGATTTTTGCTTGATAACGTTCGGGTGGTTGCTGGGACACTTCTGGATCGGCTACTGGTTTGAAACATCCGCAACAATTGTGGGGAGTATTCTGCTGATTTTTGGGCACTGGAAAAACTATAAGCATCACCGCACTTGCAAGGTTGCATCGCATGAACATCATCCCGTTGCAGAAGAAGAAAGTAAAACACATTCATCATGAAAAGACTCAATTTTACACTGGATAACTCTACCGTAGAACTGCTAAGTAAACTTGCTGAAAAATATTATAGTGGGAACAAGTCACAGACTGTTCGTGCTGCCTTAGAAAGTCTGGCTACACATCAAAATCATGACGGATGGGTAATCAGCGGATACACGCCCGTAAAAGCTGATCACGACGTAAGCTGCCATACTTGCGGCACTTCTAAACATGAGGGAGAAATTTTGTTTAAACCGGTTTTTGAGAGAGGAAGCAGTCCGAGAGCTATTCGTGAAATTCCGAGCGAAGAGTGGGTAGAATGTCCAACATGTTTAGAATCAAAATAAGATTAGAAATTATTTTTTAAACATCTTAACCAAATTCGGGTGCCGTTTCATTTGATATTGACAATTCGCAGCTAAAGAGTGAATTAAGCCTGGTCGCGGTTGTCTTTGTGGAACAGCCGAGAAGTTGTGAATCGATTTTATTTTCTTAAAAAGCATTTTTTGTTTTAAAATTAACTAAATACAAAGAGATCATATTCATAAAAAACATAGAATTAATCCAGTGTTATGAAAGCCTGCCAATTCATTATAATTTTAGCTGCTTTAATTTTTATCTCTTGTGAGAATAATGATGATCTGGTTTTAGATAATCAGCTGGAACTCACTTATAGCTATTCTCCAATTTCTTTAGGAGATATCGATGCAAAATTTTCTGAAGATATCAGCTATGGACCCTATTCCAGAAATACATTTGATATTTTCTTGCCCGAATCAGATCGTCCAACTCCTCTGGTTATTTATATACATGGTGGTGGCTTTATATCCGGAAGTAAAGATATTGTTTATGAACCCATGTGGAGCGGGAGCTGGGATTTTCCTGAAGAGATTAGAACCCTGTTAAAAAATGATATAGCTTTTGCAAGTATTAACTATAGACTTTTAGAGTTTGAGGATGATCCTGACGGAGTGCTTAAATCACTTAATGACAGTAAACGCGGCCTGCAGTTTATAAAAAGTTATAGTGAAGCTTTCAATATTGATAAAAATAATATCATACTCACCGGAAGCTCAGCCGGGGCCGGGACATCATTATGGTTAGGTTTTTCAGATGACATGGCAGATTTATCAAATGAGGATAAAGTTTTAAGAGAGTCGACAAGGGTAAAAGCTATGGCTGTTAAAGCTACCCAGGCAACATACGATCTGGAAAAATTTCAAAGTTTAATTTTTGCTGAATATAATTTTAAATGGATGGATTATTTTGAATTGGATCCCGATATGTTTCATCGTTTCAAATCTTTTTATGGTATGAGTTCTTTAAATGAGTTTAATACTGAGGAAATAAGAAACTATCGTAGGAAAGTCGATATGTTATTAATGATGACGGAAGATGATCCTGAGTTTTGGGTTGCAAATCTACAAAAACCAGTTGTTGCCCCGACGCAGAATACAATAGTAACTCATCATGCTTATCATGCCAAAACTTTGAGGACATGGGCAGACTCTATAGGTATAGCTAATGTTGCTTACTATGGGGATTACGAAGACCCAAACGACGAAAGCTTCATCGATTTTCTTCTAAGAAAGGCATTGGAATAACGAACGGACCAAATTCTAAAATTTTTGGTATTTAAAACAAGTCCGTCATCCAAAAATTCAAGGGTCTTTCATTCCATAAATCCATTCAATATTAATAAAGCTTAAACTGACTGTCAGTAGTATTGAAAGCTTTCCTTTTTTTAGAAAAGGCAAATAAACTCATTTGATGAGGTTATTGTACTTCAACGATCAATGTGGTCATTTGTAGATTTAAACCTGTTCTTTTTTTTGATTCGTGAATACGCTGAGTATTGATATATTGGGCTAAATCGATTCACTTTTGCCCGGTTACCGGCTTCGTGAATCTACCACTTTTAGTAAATCGGAAGACTTACAGATATGGGCTCAATTGAACAAGTAATCCACAAAATGGATGTAATTGTTGAACAGTGCAGCCGGAAAAATCTTCGTGCCGGCTATTTTGCCGTACTGTACCGGCTTGTAACGATTCGCATCAAAGATGAGATTGATGCCGGTAATTTTGACGATAACGAGCGAATGGAAAAATTAGACACCATTTTTGCTCAGCGTTTTTTTGATGCGTTTGATGCTTACTATAACAATTCAGGGGAGCCGTTAACTCAAAGCTGGAACCGGGCATTTGATGCTGCTGAATCAGATCGATATATCATTATGCAGCACCTGCTTCTTGGCATCAACGCGCACATCAATCTGGATCTTGGAATTGCAGCCGCACAAACCATGGAAGGTGAAGACCTTGAGCCTATTCACAAAGATTACAACCGGATTAACGCCATTCTTGCTTCACTTGTGGATGATGTGACCTCGAATATGAGCCGGATATCTCTATTCTTTGGCCCGATGATTCGCATTGCAGGGAATGCAGATGAAATGCTGGTCAATTTCAGCATTGTGATAGCAAGGGATGGTGCATGGGAGTTTGCAAACAAATATCGAATGGCAGAAAATAAATCGCTCGCAATCGAAAAACGAGATGCTAAAATCGCGGACCTGGCAAAACGCCTGACCCAAACCGGCCCGTTTCTTTCCATCATTGTCAAGATTATTCGTTGGGGAGAATTCCGGCCGCTGCAAACAAACCTGGAACGACTATCGGGTGTAGTAGAGCAAAACTGAGTTTTAACCCTATCTTAACTTATAGAGTGTTTGTTTTAGCTATTTTGATTGGTGTGCTATCGGTCAATTAGATTTTAAAGTATAAGGGTAAAGACAACTTAAGCAGTTTTTGAGGGAAGTATTATTCATGTGGACCAAACTTCTCATAATTTTGAACATTCTACGACTCAAAAACTATAAAGATTATCTATTCCAATTTTCATATTTATCCGATAAGTTACCTAACAATACAATTTATTTTATCAAGCTTGCCATTTAGACTGCAGCTTCCAATTCTGAACTTAAAGATCGAACTGAAAGATGAAATCACGCAACTACCTATTCACACCCATCATTGCTTTTTTTATTCTATTAACAGCCTGTGCCGCTCCGCAACAGACAACTGCTCCGGCTCCGGCCCCGGAACCCGAAGTAGAGGAAACTTCGGCTTCCCTGCTGCCGGAATTTGAACCGGTTCCTTCCTCCATTTTGGATAATGGCCGGATGTGGACCTTCGAATATGCACCGGTCGATTATTTCTCCGAAACTTACAATTTTGAACCCGACAGTTCCTGGTTCGAGCATGCCCGAATGAGCGCTGTTCGCATTCCCGGATGTTCCGGCTCGTTCGTATCGGATATGGGTCTGGTGATGACCAACCACCACTGTGCCCGAAATCAAACTACGCAGATCGCACTTGAGGGTGAAAATACTCTCGACGATGGTTTCTATGCCACTACGCTGTCTGATGAACGCAAAATCGATAATTACTATGTAGACCAGCTCGTCGAGATTCGTGATGTTACAGATCAAATTCTGGATGAAGTGGACGCCGTTCCGGTCGAAGAGCAGCCGGCTGTTCGTCAGGAAGCGATCAGCCGCGTTCAGGCCGAAATCACTGAAGAGGTTGCTGAATATGGCGACCGACAGGTACAGGTTGTTTCTCTCTTTAATGGCGGACGCTTCTCAGCATATATCTTTCGACGTTTTACTGATATCAGAATGGTGATGGCTCCGGAACTGCAAATCGGCTATTTCGGCGGAGATTTTGACAATTTCACATATCCACGGTATAACCTGGATATGACTTTTTTGCGGGTGTATGTGGATGGCGAGCCTTACGAGCCTGAATTTTATTTCCCATTTGCTGAAAATGGAGTTGAAGAGGGTGATGGTGTGTTTATGATAGGAAATCCCGGTCGGACAACCCGGCTTAACACAGTTGCTCAGCTTGCATATTCCGGGACGTATGATCTTCCTTTTCGACACAGCTTGTTTACAAGAATCATTGAAGGACTTGAAGCGTACTTTGAATATGATTCCACAACACCGCAGGCTCAGCAGCTCCGGAATACAATTTTTGGTTTAAAAAACTCACAGAAGCTTTTAGGCGGTCAGATTCTTGCTCATAATGACGAATACCTGATGGGCCGCCGGGTTGATAATGAACAAAATTTCATTGATGCCCTGAATGAATCTCCTGAACTGCGTGATACCTATATTCCGATTATAAACCGTATTGCTGAGATTCAGGAAGAGAAAGCTGCTCTTGCTCCATACAATTATTTAACACTTGGGCTAACACCTAATTCCTTCGCCTCTGCAGCACTGCTTCAAAGAGCCTACTTATACGCAATGATGGATCGTGTTGAGGATGATGAGGAGAGGAAAATGACGTTAATGAACCAGATTCAAAGCATTCGCGACAAACCCGAGTTTCTTGAAAAACAGTTGATCATCACGCATCTGAACTATCTTGCTGACGCTCTTGGAGCCGACCACCCATATCTCATGGAGATCACAGATGGTCTGGCTTACGAAAATGTTGCAGACCGGCTAATTGAGAATTCCGGGTTTGCCACGGCTGCTCAAACAGAGGAGCTTATTGATGATCCAGAATCTGCGGCTGCTGATCCGGCTGTATCCTACTTTAAAACATTTGGTGATCCCTTATTTGAAAACACCGAGCGTTCCCGCGAATTGTCGCAGGAAGAAAGTGAACTCCAGACACGGCTTGGACGCGGATGGTTTGCCGTTTATGGAACAAGCATCCCACCGGATGCAACATTTTCACCCAGAATTCAGGATGGCGTGGCAGCCGGATATGAGTATAACGGAACCATAGCACCCGTTCACACAACATTTTACGGAATGTACGATCGCCATTATTCTCACACAGGTGAACCTGAATGGGATCTGCCTGAGCGATGGGCCACACCTACTTCCACACTTGATTTATCGACGCCCGTCAATTTTGTATCTACCAACGATATCATCGGTGGAAATTCGGGTTCACCGGTTGTAAATATTAATCTGGAAGTTGTTGGACTTGCATTCGACGGTAATGTGGAAAGTATGGGCTCAAGTACCTTTATTCTGGACGACCGCAGTGCGCGTGCCGTCTCTGTTGATGTGCGCGGTATGCTTGAAGCACTCCGACACGTCTATGATGCCACACGAATTGTGGAAGAGCTGGAAAGCTCCAGAGATTGATGTTGTATCAGCAGTTCTTCAGGAATTAAACTAAAGTCCCCCTTTGAAGGGGGAAGCGATCCCGATCCCGAAAGCTTTCGGGAGGAGAGCTGGGGGATGACTATCTGAGTATTGAATTGACCATGTCTTGGTTATGAGGTATAACTGATCATCCCCCATTGCCCTCCGCCAGCCGAGTCTGTTGCACAACTCAAGATCAAAATTGACTAAAGTTGTAACCAGCGGAGGGACACTCACCAAAAAGCCCTTACTTTTGAAAAGTAGAAGTTTCGGAGCTGCATGGAAATCTTTTAGGGTATGACCTCAATGTATATATTGAGTCATGAAATGCTCCACCGGAAAAAATCAATACTCCACAAAGTTTTTGGCAGAAACATCCCTGATTGATATTCACATCCACCGCAATTTTCAGCCGGATCAGGGACCGCAAAACGTCTATCAGTGCGAGATTTGCGGGCAATGGCACCTGACCAGCAAATCACCCGAACGTAGCGAGCGCCTGCAGGAGATGATCGACTCCGGAGAGATGAGGAGGGAGCAGAGGGCAAGACGGTGGGAGTTTTGATCGTTTCTACCGTTGCCGCTGTAATTTGAAAATAGTACCAAATATTGGTAATATTTTGAAAAATAAGTAAAAATATGAGCAAAAATACATCCATATCACTCGGGAATTATTTTGACCAATTCGTCCAAAGCCAGGTTTCGGCAGGCAGATACAAAAATGTTAGTGAAGTTATCAGGGCTGGGCTTCGTCTGTTGGAGAATGAAGAAGCTAAGGCAATCGCTTTGAAAAACGCCATTCAAGAAGGAAAAGATAGTGGAATTGCCCAAGAATTTGACCCCCAAAAAAACCTTGACGAACTAAAGGTGAAAAAAAGGGGTAATGGCTGAATATCGTCTAACCAATAAAGCTGTGGAAGACCTAAATAACATTTGGGACTATACATTTGACGAATGGTCAGAAGAACAAGCGGATAAATATTATGAAATGCTGATTAAGTTCTGTGAGAACATAGCTCGCCATCCTGAAGTGGGCAAGAACTATGATGGAATATCTCCCAACTTGTTTGGGTTGAAAGCAAATCGTCACATCATCTTCTACCATAAAATTGAAACCGATTTAGTAGAAATTATAAGAATCTTGCATGAACAAATGGATTTGAAAAACAGGATTACTGAATGACATTTAGAGACTGGCACCTCACAAGCAAATCACCCGAACGTAACGAGCGCCTGCAGGAGATGATCGATTCCGGAGAGATGCGGAGGGAGCAGAGGGCAAGACGGTGGGAGTGAAACCTGAGATTTGCATAATTATGTTTATTATTCGTTAATTTTTAAAATGGCTTATAATGATGAGATAATCATCATAAATGAGTATTTGATATACTATACTTAGTGGATTTTGCTATGACCAAAAAAAAACTGATAGATCGTACCGTTAAAACCTTAGAAAAGCTGCCTGAAGATAAAGTGCATGAGGTAGCTGATTATGCTGATTTTGTGTTTAAAAAATATGAAGAGAAGATTCTTCAAAAAGGTTTAGAAGCCCTTGCCAGCCAATCAAAAAGCTTTGAGTTTCTGCAAGATGAAGAGGAGTTGTATGATGAGAATGATTTAATAGAAAAGTATTAATGAAAAAAGGAGATATAGTACTGATTCCATTTCCTTTCACAGATTTGTCAGGAAGTAAAAAACGACCTGCTGTAATTTTGATTTCAGGGAGTTTAGATGTCACTGTTAGCTTTATATCAACACAACTTCACTGGGAAGAACCAACAGATTTACTTCTATGACCTAATTCTTCAAACGGACTTAAGAAATTCTCCCTGGTAAGAATTGGCAAGATTGCAACGATCTATAAAGAGTTAGTGATTGGAAAACTGGGTCGGATTGAAGATAAAAAAATCAAGGAATTAGATGGAAAGCTAATTCGGATATTTGATATCAAAACAGGTTAAAAAAAGGTGAGGCAGTGGGAACAAATTGTATGATTATGATGCAGAAGACCGTGCTGATATTTTCCGACATATACTAAAGAACTTCTATTTTATCTGCATTAATATCATCTATCTGCGTTGAATCGTGATTGCTCAATCATCAGAACGATTTGGAATTAATCCTGTGTTTGAATGTTTTAAAATTAGTGTGAACCAAGTGTTCAATGCTGAGTAAAAAGCTGTAGGTTCCTTATATGATTTCAGACGTATCTATCAAAGAAGCACTTGAAAGTTCAAATCCCATCATTGATGTCCGATCTCCGGGTGAGTTTGAAAGCGGACACATTCCCGGTGCCACAAATATTCCCCTGTTTTCGGATGAAGAGCGGGCAGAGGTGGGTACGGTTTACAAGCAGAAATCGAAAGAGGAAGCTACCGAACTGGGCTATTCGTATGTGAAGCCAAAGCTTCAATCGTTCATTACCCGGTCTCGTGATGTCGCTCCCGATGGCAATGTGACGGTTCACTGCTGGCGTGGCGGTATGAGAAGCCAAGCGTTTGGAAAGCACCTGACAGAGAATGGATTTGAAAACGTTCGGATCGTAACCGGTGGCTATAAAGCATACCGGAATTATGTGTTGAGTGAACTTGGCCGTCCTATCGAAATGAATGTACTGGGTGGTTATACCGGCAGCGGCAAAACTTATGTGCTGCATGAATTAAAGAAATTAGGCGAACAGGTTGTAGATCTCGAGGGTCTTGCCAACCACAAAGGTTCTGCTTTTGGAGGCATTGACCAGGGAAAACAGCCAACTGTTGAGCAGTTTGAAAATAATCTTCACATGGAGATCTCAAAACTCGACAGAGATAAACCAATCTGGGTTGAAGATGAAAGTCACAATATCGGCGCAGTCAAAATCCCCATGCCGTTTTTTGATCAAAAGCGAAATGCCAGGCTCTATTTTGCGGATATACCCAAAAAGGAGCGAGCAAGGCATTTGGTTTCTGAATATGCGGTCTGCAATAATGATGAGCTTGCCAACTCGATTCACCGAATTTCGAAGAGGCTTGGCGGATTACGGGAAAAAAAAGCCATTAATTTTTTGAAGAATGAAAACTACTTTGAAGTTGCGATGATTACACTGGCATATTACGATAAATACTACCTGCGAAGCATGGAAAGGCGTGATTCAAATAAAGTCATTCACATTAAACTGCCTGAGGTAAACCACAGACAAAATGCAGTGTCCATTTTAAATAAAGCCAAAAAGTATGAGCAAAGTAAAACTGACGCAGTATAGCCATGGAGCCGGATGCGGTTGTAAAATATCTCCCGGAGTTCTATCTCAAATGCTGGTAACTACCCAACCTGAGGTAGAAGATGCACGACTGATTGTTGGAAACAAAAGCAGAGATGATGCTGCCGTGTACGATCTGGGCGACGGCACTGCAATAATCAGCACAACCGATTTTTTTATGCCCATTGTAGATGATCCGTTTACATTTGGAAAAATTGCGGCAACCAACGCCATCAGTGATGTATATGCGATGGGCGGAGATCCGATGCTGGCTATTGCTATTTTGGGATGGCCGATCGATAAGCTCTCATCTGACGTTGCGCGGGAGGTGCTCGAAGGAGCCAGGGCGACCTGTGCTGAAGCGGGCATAACGATGGCGGGCGGGCACAGTATCGACAGTCCCGAGCCCATTTTTGGCCTTGCGGTTACAGGCCGTGTGTCGCTGGACAAACTGAAGCAGAATGATACGGCTTCAGTCGGATGCAGGCTCTACTTAACTAAACCGTTGGGTGTGGGAATCTTTTCCACCGCTCAGAAACAGGGAAAATTGTTGGATGATCACGCTAACCTTGCGCCCAACTCCATGATGGCTTTAAACCGTATCGGAACTGAGCTGGCAAATGTTAAGGGCGTAAAAGCTATGACTGATGTAACCGGTTTTGGCCTGTTGGGGCACTTGTCCGAAATGTGTGAGGGCAGCGGCTTGTCAGCGGAGATTGAACTGGATAAAGTTCCTGTTTTTGAGGAGGTCTACGATTATATAAGCCAAAAATGTATTCCCGGCGGCACCCACCGAAACTGGGACAGCTATGGAAGTGGAATCCGATTAAAGGATGAGTCTGATAAACTGATACTCTGTGACCCTCAAACCAGCGGCGGACTTCTGATTGCTGTTGCAGACGATTCTGCTGACGAAGTGGAGGCGCTGTTGAAGTCCTGCGATGTAGATCCGGTTTCGTTTGGTCGCTTGATTCCTCAGTCGGATGTTTTAATACAGGTTGTGTAAAACTAAATTACAGCTCCATATCTTATTTTTTGTTTCTTATTAACCTGCATTATTCACGAAAATGAGACATCTTTCTAAAAAAATTCGATATATACCGTAAAATTGATTTCTTTAAATGCTTTAGAACTGTGTGAATGCGTACAAGTCGGGTCACTCATTAAATGGCAGAAAAGAAGCAACCTTTAAAAAAGAAATTCGGGACCTTCCTCGGGGTCTATCTGCCAAGTACGCTCACTGTGCTGGGGCTTATTATGTATCTCCGCTTTGGCTGGGTTGTGGGGAATCTTGGCCTTTCGCTTACGATTTTCATTGTCATACTTGCGAATGTGATCACATTCATCACGGGGCTTAGCGCAGCCGCCATCGCAACAAATATAAAAGTGGGTGTTGGAGGGGTATACTACCTTATTTCCAGGAGTCTGGGCCTGGAGACGGGAGGAGCCATCGGAGTGGCATTTTTCATTAGTCGCACACTGAGCATTACTTTTTACGCTTTCGGCCTTTCGGAACTACTGCTCCTGTTCTGGCCGGTGGAAATGTGGGGAACCATGCCAGCATATGCAATTCCGCTTGTAACAGCAGCCATTATTATTCTAATTACCCTGGTATCAGGTAAAAGCGCAGATCTTGTACTGAAATTTCAGATTCCCATGCTGATTCTTGTAGTGCTCTCCATTCTGGCACTTATGGCGGGCGTATTTCTGAATGAACTCAGGATGCCGGAACTATCCCCCGAATACAGAACCGTGAGTCCCGATGGAGGTCTATGGATCGTGTTTGCCGTATTTTTTCCGGGCGTGACCGGATTTTTGGCCGGTATTGCAATGAGCGGAGATCTGAAAACTCCGGGCATATCCATCAAAGATGGAACCATCTATTCGGTTTTTACCGGACTGGGGGTCTATCTGCTGATTCCCGTACTTCTTTCCATTTCGGCGGCAGTATCTTTAGAGAACATGGCTGATGAATCGTACGGTCTTCAGACCTGGATTGATATTGCGTTCCTGGGCGGTCTGTTTATCTATCCGGCAGCATGCGGCGCCATACTCTCCTCGGCAATCGGCAGCGTACTGAGCGGCCCTCGGGTATTGCAGTCCCTTTCCATCGACGGACTTGCTCCTAAATTTCTGTCAAAGGTTTCAAAAACAGGACAGCCAACCATTGCCACCTGGATTACCGGCGCCATTGCTCTTGCGGCAGTTGCACTGGGAGACCTGAACACGGTGGCTAAATTTGTGACTGTACTTTTTCTTACCCTCTATGTGATTATCAACCTGGTTGCGACCATTGAGAATCTCGTGGCGGAGCCATCCTACAGGCCAAGCGTCAAGATTCCGTGGTACGTTTCTCTTATTGGCGCATTGGGTTCGCTTTTTGTGATGTATCTGATCAGCCTGCCTGCTCTCATCCTTGCCTTTTTGCTGGAAGCTGGATTCTATCTCTACTTTAAGAAGAAAGCACTGGAACAGCAGTGGGGAGATGTTAACGCCGGTATGTGGATGAAAATCGCACGTTTTTCTCTGCTCAGAATGAATATATATAACGTACAGAAGCGAAACTGGCGTCCCATTATGCTCCTGTTTGCGAAAAACATCAAAGATAGAATCGAACTCGTAAAACTTGCCGCTGCGTTCGGTCAGGACCGTGGAATATTATCGATATCGAAACTTGTATTCAGATCCGATCGGCCGGACCGGAAAGAGAGAAAGCGGATGAAGGAGGAGATGATTCGTGAGGTGAACAGCTTCGGGCTTGAGACATTCTGCGAGGTGAATGAAGTGGAGGATCTGAACAGTGGAATCCTGAATATATCCAAAGGGCACGGCATAGCCGGTTTGAAAACGAATACCATCATGTTTGGGTGGTCTGATTCGCTGAGTGACAATATCAATCAGCTCCGGATTATCCGGTCACTTTCGCAGATTGGTAAAAATATAGTGGTAGCCAATTTTAATGATCACGAAAACTGGAAGGTGAGTAGTCATCAAAAAATCGATGTTTGGTGGGGCGGAACTGATAATAACGGTGATTTGATGATATTACTGGCTTACATGCTTACCCTCAATCCGGAATGGCAGCAGGCACGGATAAATATTCGCGAAGTGATTGATCATCCGGGCCAGCAGACAACCATCAGTGAGGGTATCACCCGGTCGCTGAAGGAAGCCAGAATTGAAGCGGATATCGAGGTGATTGTGAAACAGGGACGCAGTTTTCCGGAGATTTTGAAAGATTACAGCTCCGATTCTGATATAGTAATGCTTGGTTTAAAATATTCCGAAGGAGGCGAACAGGAAGAACATGCTCAGAAAATTGATCAGCTCTCAAGAGTGGGTAAAGTTTGCGTATTTGTTCAAAATAATAGCCTTGATGATACTTTTCCGATACTTCTGCAGTCAGAATCGGATGAACACAAGAACAATTGAGAATTTTTATCGATTTGAAAACTACAATTGCCAAAAATAGTTCTATACCTTAGGGCTTTATTGACGTGAATGAAGTCTTCGATAGCATTCTGTAATATGGAAAAACTACTGATCCAGGGAATATAGATGGCGGAACAATCCGGATTTAAACGAGATGTAGGACTGTTCATGGCAGTGATGATCGGCATCGGTGCCATGATGGGGCCCGGAATCTTTGCACTTCCCAGCGAGGTAGCCGGTTCTGCAGGTCCGCTTGGGATCCTGGCATATCTGTTTATGGGCGGCCTGACGCTGTTCACCGCCTTCAGCTACAGCGAGCTTGGGGCTGCCATTCCGATCGCGGGAGGCGGATATTCATTTACAAGCCGAACGCTGCCACGCCCCGTAGCTTTCCTCACCGGCTGGTTCTTCTGGATTGGTAATACGCTGGCCTGCTCGTTGTACGCAGTCATCTTTGCACTCACAATTAAAGTTTATTTCTTCCCGGAAGTTAGCATTATTGCTGTTATTGTGATAACAACACTGGTGTTTACCGCTTCAAATTTTGTAGGCCAGGCAGAGGCTTTGAAATTCATAACCGTGATGAATATTATTGAGCTGATCATTCTGATAGGAGTCGGCGTTCTCGGTGCTTTTCATGTTGAACCGGCAAATCTTGAACCTTTTGCCCCAATGGGGTTGGGGCCATTGCTCCCCACAATGGGGCTGATATACATTTCGTACGTTGGGTTTGATTTGATTACGGTTGCTGCCGAAGAGATCAATGATCCCGCTAAAAATATACCAAGGGCCATTTTTATAACGCTTGGAACGGGTATTGCTATTTATGTGCTGCTTTTGTGGGTAATGATGGGCGTTGTAAACTACACAGACCTGGCTGAGACGAGCACGCCTTTTATTTTTATTTCGGACTACTTGTTCGGAGCCTGGGGTCGCTGGGCCGGAATACTGGCAACTATTATGGCGAGCCTGTCAGCCTTTAGTGTAACATTAGGAGCAAGCTCCAGGGTTTTGTTCGCGTTGGGGCGAGACGGCCACTTTCCTTCTTTCTTTGCAAAACTTCACAAAAAATACAAAACGCCCCATATTTCACTGTTCGTTTGTGCCGGGCTGGTTGCCATATTGGGAGCGTCCGGTGTTGTGCGCCTGCTGGCATCGGCGAGTAGCTTCGGTTACCTGATTGCCATTGGTATCGTGAACTACTCCGTTATTGCCCTCCATCAAAAAATGCCCAATCTCAGAAGGCCCTTTAAGGTGATTCTTTATCCGCTGGTACCGATTGTCGGGATAATTGCTTGTTGGTTTTTTGTACCCATGCTGGAATTTCAGAGTATTGTTTTGGGAACGGGCTTGACGGCTGTAGGCGCAGTACTTTATCTTTTACAACCTCAAAACCGGGCAGAATTTTCTAAACTTCCCTCTTTTGTACAACATCTAAAAATAAAATTCCAAGCTTATTGGAGGCCCTATATGAATATATTAATAATTGGTGGTGGTAATTTAGGAATGAATATCGCAGACCGTCTTATGAAAAAAGATGAGTTCCGGATGGTGTTTCGATCCGCCGAATACCAAATCACCTTTATTGAGCAGGACGATGAACATTGTGAAAAACTGGAAAAACTATACAATGTGCCGATTTACCAGGGAGACGGTACAAAGCTGGATATTCTTAATCAGGTGGAACCCAAAAAAATGGATGTGGCTATTGCGGCTACTAACAGTGATGAACGTAACTCCATAATTGCGTTGCAGGCTAAACGTTTAGGTGTAAAAAAAGTAATTGCTATTGCCCGGGACCCGGACTATGTGCCTCTGCTCGAAGAAAGCGGGATTGTTTGCATCAGCGCTCCATTTGCTACTTCTGCAATGGTTGAAAATTACCTGGACCGGCCCGTTATGGCAGATCTTTTCCAAATTGAAGGAGGAGCTGCCAACCTGATCGACGTAGAAGTGCCCGATAACGGTCTGGTTGTGGATAAAGAAATTCAGGAGATTGATATCCCTGAACAGTGCGTGGTTGCCGCTATTATCAGGGATGATAAATTTGTGGTGCCCCGCGGAAAGACTAAGATTTTAAAAAAGTGATCATGTGGTTGTCGTAGGGCCGAGCGATTCAATACAGGATGCTTACAAGGTATTTTCAGGAGTGAAAGGGTAGTATTTGATACCATTTTCTGCAATAAATTAAACGAATTAAAATTAGCCGTACGACGTAGCCAGTGAAAATAAAACACTCTTCGATTAAGTCAGCCGAACGAATTTACTGAACAAATGTTGAGCCGCATGTGTTAAAGCTGCATGCAAAAAAAGAAAATAAATGTTGTTTGGTTCAAACGAGATCTCAGGCTCAAAGATCATCAGCCCCTAAAACGTGCTGCGGAATCCGTGCTTCCAACTCTGCTGCTTTACCTGTTTGAACCTTCCTTAGTAAGTGATCCTCATTATGGAGATCGCCATTGGCGGTTTGTGTGGGAGTCATTAGAAGAGATGAAGGATGACTTAAGAGATCAGGGATGTGATATTCTGATTGCCTATGAGGAAGCTGAAACTCTATTTCAGAAAATAAATTCGCTCTATGATGTCCAAACCGTCTATAGCCACGAAGAGACGGGGATCAATCTGACCTACCAAAGGGATCTGCGCATGGCCGATCTTTTTAACGAATGGGGAATACACTGGGATGAGTCACCCACAAATGCGGTTCAGCGCGGGCTAATGAACAGAGATGGCTGGCGAAAAGCCTGGAAGTCAATTATGGATCGGCCATTGGAAAATCCGGATCTGGAAAGGCTAAATTCTTTGGCACTAAACGATAAACTGACGCACGATATCAACACGGAGGTGCCGGATCGGTTTAAAACCCGAAATGAAAATTTTCAGCCCGGCGGTGAAACCAAAGCCCGGGAGCTGCTGGATAGTTTTGTTTTAGAGCGCTGCGCCGATTACAACAAATCGATTTCGGCACCCGGACCCGCCAGAAATGGATGCAGCAGGTTGTCGCCTCATATTACATGGGGAAATCTGAGTATCCGGCAGATCGTGCAGTATGCGGACCGGCACTATGATGAAGCACCCTCTAAGCGAGGAATCCGCAGTTTTCGCTCACGGCTCGGTTGGCACTGCCATTTTGTGCAGAAGTTTGAATCGGAGCCGCGGATTGAGTTCGAAAATATGAATCGGGGCTATGATGATATCCGCTCGGAGTGGAATGATGAGAAACTTTGAGGCGTGGCGGACCGGTCAAACCGGATTCCCAATGGTGGATGCCTGCATGCGGAGCGTAAATGCTACCGGATATCTTAATTTCAGAATGCGTGCGATGCTGGTCTCATTTCTGACCCATCACCTCTGGCTTGACTGGCCGAAAGGATCGCTCCATCTTGCTAAGCAATTTCTCGATTTCGAACCGGGCATTCACTACTCGCAATTTCAGATGCAGGCTAGTACGATGGGTGTAAATACGATACGAATCTATAATCCGGTAAAGCAAGGGTATGATCATGATCCTGACGGGACGTTCATTCGGGAGTGGGTGGATGAGTTAAAAGGTGTCCCCACGGAGTTGATTCATGAGCCCTGGAAGATGAGCGGAATGGAGCAAGAGATGTATGAATGCAGGATTGGTGTGGATTATCCCGAACCGATCATTCCGGATATTAAAGAGAGCTACAAACACGCGAGCTCTGTTCTATGGAGCAAGAAGGGGAGTAAAGAAGTGAAGAAGTGAGAACAAGTGGATTCTCAAAAAGCACGTTAAAAACAGAAGGTGAGCGAAAGAATGTCGAAGAAGAATTTACCTACAAAAATTTGTCCGGTGTGCAAACGCCCGTTTACGTGGCGGAAGAAGTGGGAGCGAGACTGGGAAAATGTGAAATATTGCAGCGAGAGATGCAGAAGGAATAAAAACGGATGATGTTTGATATATAAATCCGAAGTGTATTTAGATTATAACTAACAGCCCCGGAGAACGTTGATCACTTTCTGCAGGTTTTACCTTCAGCTACAGCAACTAACAACTTAAACCAATCCATTGAAAATCGATCGATCCTCTTTTCGTCAGTACATGAAAATTCTGGCGTATGTCAAGCCATATAAAAAGAAGCTGATTGTTGCGTTAATAGCGTCAGTCTTGGCTACGCTTGTCTGGCTGGCTGTGCCTCTGGGTTTGCGCGAGCTGCTGGATGCCGTATTTGATGATGGAGATATGGCCCTTCTAAACCGGGTTACGCTGGTACTGATGGGACTCTTCATTTCGCAGGCACTACTTGGATTTTGGGGCAGCTACTCGCTCGACTGGATCGGTGAAAAAATTGTCGCCGACCTGCGCAAGAATCTGTATGAACACCTGAACCGTTTAAGCCTCAAATTCTACTCTAACCAGCGGCTGGGTGAAATTACCTCTCGCCTCACAAATGATGTGGCCGCCATTCGCGACGCCGTTACGGGTACGCTTTCTGAAGGACTGACTCAGAGTATAAATCTGGTGGGTTCGGTCATATTGATGGTCTACCTCAACTGGAGACTCAGCCTGATCATTTTCATCACCGTGCCCGTTATCACGCTGGCGGTTCGCTATTTTGGGCAGTTGATAAGAAAGTTATCCAGAGAGGTGCAGGACCGCCTGGCAGATACCACAGCGATTGCTGAAGAGACACTGGGAGCGATTGAGTCCGTCAAATCATTTGCACGAGAACCGTATGAAATCGGCCGGTATAACTCCGGTGTTGATACTCTTTTCGATACGTCCCGGAAAAAAGTGCTGTTTAGCAATCTGTTCTGGTCATCGGTAGGCGTTGTATTTATGAGCACAATGATCGTCATTTTCTGGTATGGCGGAACCGAGGTGCTGGCCGGCAGACTATCGGCCGGAGATCTGGTCGCGTTCATCTTTTTTGCTTTCAACATTGGGCGGTCGATGGGTGGTATGTCAAGGGTTTATACGGTATTTAGCAGCGCAGTAGGTGCATCGGAGCGCATCTTTGGCCTGCTTGAAGAGAAGCCCGGAGTTGAAGATCATCCCGACGCGGTGGAGATGGATGAAGTGGACGGAGCCGTTTCTTTCGAAAATGTATCCTTTCACTACGAGGATAATCAGCCGGTGCTTCGCGATATCAGTTTTTCGTGCGAGCCGGGAGATATAGTTGCGCTTGTAGGGCCAAGCGGTGCCGGAAAAACAACGCTTTTGAAACTCATCCCACGATTTTATGATGTGCAGGAAGGAACCATCCGGTTTGACGGGACTGATATTTCCACAGTTACGCAGCAGTCTCTGAGAAATCAGATTGCGGTTGTTCCACAGGATATTCAGCTATTTGGAAGCACTATTCGGGAAAACATCAGGTATGGCAGGTTGGATGCTACGGATCGGGAAGTGGAAGAGGCAGGGAGATTTGCCCAGGCACACGATTTCATCATGGAGCATCCGGATGGATATGATGCTTTGGTCGGGGAGCGCGGCATTAAACTCAGTGGTGGACAGCGCCAGCGTGTGGCCATTGCGAGAGCGATTTTAAAGGAACCCAACATTTTACTGCTTGATGAAGCCACGTCATCACTTGATTCTGAATCAGAGGCGGCTGTTCAGGTTGCACTGAACCATCTGATGAAAAGCTGTACCACGTTTGTAATCGCCCACCGGCTTTCGACCATACAAAATGCGACGACCATTCTGGTGATGGAGAATGGCCGGATTCTGGAGAAGGGAACCCACCAGGAGCTGCTGGATCAAAACGGGCTATACAGGCGACTGTATGATATTCAGTTTCATAAGGAGATCTTTTCTGTGGATGAAACGGCAAATCCATAGACCAGGTCATAATTTTTTTGCCACGGAAACACGGAAATTTCCGTGCATTTCCGTGCTTCCGTGGCATTCTTTTAAACTCTCAGTTAAATAGGAACTCCCAATGATTGTATTTATTAAACGATGGACCTTTCTCAGGTCTCAAGGCAATCCCCTTTTAAATCGCTCCCGCAGTTCTACAATATAGATCGCCAGTTCATCACGGATCTCTTTGGCGCGTTCGTAGTAATCGAGGTAGATCTCACGGTCCAAGAACTCTTTTTCACCTATTTCATAAAGAGCATTTAGCACTTTGTTGGCCGCATTGAGTCCGCGCTTGCAGTTGGCGATGTTCCCGCCGATGCTATCCGGTTCAAATCCAAAACCGAATCCACCTGCAATTTTGGCGGCCGGGATGGTAACATTTCGGGCAAAAGTTCTTATGGATTCATCATCCCGATCAGGAAAGCGGGCGTTAACCATTTTTATGGAATCTACTGTGAATTCATGCGCTTTTTGATAGAGTGGCAGATTTTCAAAACTGTCAAAATCAGTAGGTTCGTAGCCGGTCAATTCTTTCCAGCCTTCGCCTTCTTCAAAATCGTCCATGATAAATTCATCATTCCACTCATCTGTCTCATCATCGTTTTCATCAAGGAGATGATCCCATCCCATCTCCTCGGCGATGATCCTGTCGCGATCGGGATGATCCATATACTTATCGAGTAGCTGAATGTATTTGTCTGTTCGTTTATCTGATTCTTTAAAAAATTCCTCCCAGCGATGCTCATCCCAGATTTCCGGTTCATTCTCTTTGTTATGTCCAAAATCTTGATCGTGTTCACTCATGACATTTTGATTTCCTGATTTTAATTAGATTGGAATAGTGCTTCTATTCTAATAATGGGATTTTTGGGAAGTAAAGCAACCTGTATGGGATGGTGAAGCCCATCTGTTCAGAACTCAAAGCTATTCAGTTTTATAAGGAGATCATTTCTGTTGATGAATCGGATCGATAAGTTCGACTTTTTGATACCGCTATTTCTTTTTACCGCTTCGCAAGTATGCTTACGATTGTGTTAAAACGACTAATCCAATGAGCGGTTCTATATATATTTTTGCCACGGAAACACGGAAACACGGAAGGGCACTGAGTTTTCGTGTTTCGCTTCGTGTCAAAAGATGAGCCGTGGCAATCTTTCAAACTCTCGGTTAATTTGGGATCTCCAAAGGTTGTATCTGGTACAGAGCTAGATAATAAATACCATCTCTGAAGTGCTAATTGAGATAATTATTCAACTGAAAAATAAAACACTCCGCCTTCCTTGTTTCCGGAGAGAAATTCAGCAACGCCGTCCCCATCCAGATCTGCAAAATGTGGCGCTGAGAACTGGGTCACATCAAACGAAACCGGGAGGAGTTCCTTACTGAATTCAGGCTGTTGCGGGGTGCCGGTATTTCTGAAAAACACAATGCCTTCCACTTTGGAACCTAAGAAAAGGTCCTGATCTCCGTCACCGTCTATATCATAAAATGCAGGAATACTTCGGTGCTGAACTTCAACTCCGGGAAAGGCGTCGTCCACCAACTGAAAATCCGGTTCGGATGGGGTGCCTTCATTTCTGTAGTAAAAAACCCTGCCGCCTGACGAGCCGAGCAGAAGATCAAAATCCCCGTCTCCATCCAGATCTGCAAGGGCTGGAGTGGCGTTGCTGCCGCGGGACAGCTCCAACAGAGTTTCATCCACAAGTTCAAATCCATCCCCTGTGTTTCGATAATAGGCTACGCCGCCACGCCATCGTCCAAGCAGGAGGTCATCGAGTCCGTCACCGTCCAGGTCAGCCAATACAGGTGCATAGTGATAGGCATCCGGCAGATCGAGCGTGCCGTTCATATGAAACTCCGGTGCAGTTGCTGTTCCACGGTTTTCATAGATGTATACCAACGACGAATTACGTTCACCGGGATCTATTTTGTTTGCCAGCAGCAGATCTTTTTTACCGTTTCCATTTAGGTCACCCGTAGTAACAATACTTTCATTCCCTACATCAAGAGTGCTGAGAAATCGTTTGGTTTGGAGTGAAAAGTTGCCGGTATTGTCCCGGCTGTAAAAGTAGAAATTGTCGGCAAGGGTTTGATTGGCATTGTAGGCACCGCCCAGCACGCCGAGGAAAAGGGCAATATTTCCGTCTTCGCCCCATGGGGTAAGGGTAGGGGCGTTGTAGCCGCTGGTTTGAACGGGATCATTTGGCGGAAAAGGTTCCGGCTCGCCACGGAAATCCGGGTTTTCGGGAGTTCCGCGATTTTCAAGCAGGAGAATACTCGGTTCGAAAAAATCACCCCAGAAAATATCCTGATCACCGTCCCCGTCAATATCCATGAACGCCATGGTGTTCGCACCATGCAGGGATCCAAACTGTTTTACAATTTCGATGTTCTCAAACTTCTCGGTAACCAGTTTAAACATTGGAATTTCATTTTCATCAAGGCCGGTGGACTCGTATCGTGTGACGGTTCCGTCGAGGTGGCCGATCATGAGATCCAAGTGTCCGTCACTGTCTATATCGGTCACGTTTGGAATATTCTGCCGGTCGGAAAAAATGGGTTTACCGTTCACATCTTTGAGCGTATCGGCCGCCAGCTCAAACCGTGGATTATTTGCCGATCCGTCGTTTTGGTAATAGCGAACGTAGCTGTAGGGTTGCTCGGTGAGAAGATCCATATCACCATCCAGATCGAGATCTACAAAACGGAACCATTCACCGATATCCAGGTCCTGAAATTTATCGGTAACCCAGGTCAGTTGATTTTCTGAATTCCAGCCGTTGTGGTCAAAAAATTTAAGATCATCCGTGTTTTCCTGAACAAACAGCTCCGGATAGCCGTCGTTGTCAATATCCACAAACTGCGGCCGCGGCGCGTTAAAACCTCCCAGAAACGGAAAATCAAACCTTTCTCCGTTCTCATCAAACACAGGGAATGGATTGACCTTCTTCACGTAGGATTGTGATGTTGAATCATCACCTGAAGGCTTTAGGGAGGTGCAGCCCGCAAGAAGTGACAGAATCAGAACAACGGCCGGAAATAAAAATCGGTCGAACATCATAAATAGCTTATTAGTTTGTGAAACTTACCATGCATTGGTTCCAACACCTGAGGGATAATGACCGACTTCAATAACCTTTTCTATTTCCCGCGTTTCGGTATTGATTACGGTGACGGTTCCCACGGGATTTTCCGACGACGATCCTTCCGGGCTGTATGTACCGTCCAGGTTATTATTTGAAATGAAAAGATACTTGCCATCGCGGGATAGTGCTGCCCCGTGTGGCTGGGCAAGGCCTTCGCCTCTGATAACGTCTTCAAGCGTGCGGGTTTCCATGTTTACAACGGAGACCGAGTGATCCTGTTTATTTCCGAAATAGACGTACTTGCCATCAGGTGAGAATACGGGATGCCAGGGCATAGCTTCCGTTTCAATCATATCTGTTAGCTTAGGATTCATCGGATCGCTGATATCGAACACGAGTAGCTGACCCGATATCTGTCCGGTTGCCACCATGGTATTTCCATCGGGGTGAACCGCAAAGTTTACAAACACGTGAGTATCTCCGGCAACGTTCGTCAGGTTCGATTCGTCGTTTTCAAGATTATAAGACAGTATCGGGTTTTCAGACAGACTGCCTACAAACGTCCAGCTTCCATCAGCGGAAGTTGTGAGTGCGTGAGGCCGGGTGAAAAACAGGTCAATTTCGTCCAGAACGTCCATGCTCGAGCGATTAACCACCCCAAAACTCTGCGGCGGATTTACCGCACTCATGGATCGCCCAACGAATAACAGATCATCCTCCGGATGCAGCGCCAGAAGCCCGGGAACTTCCAATGCTGCCTGACCGACCAGTTCATTGGCACGGTTAAATTTGAGTACGCTGTTTTCCCCGATCAGGGTTACATACCAGAAGGAGCCGTCCGGTTCAGCTACGACGTGGTGAGGTTTGGCATTTTCAGAAAATCCAAGCTCCTGAAGATCCACGGTCTCACTGATGGTTTGGGTGGAGGCATCTATAACGGTTACGCTTGCCGATCCCTGATTACATACATAAATATATTGAGGAGATTCACCGGTTTGAGCCATGGTCTCCGTGCTAATCAAAAGCAGAAGAGAGACCAAGCCGGACAGTAGCAATAAAAAAGATAAACGGTTCATGTTTCTCACGTATCGTTAAATGGAAATTACAGTTGAAATAAAAAAAGGCAACGTCAAGCAGTTCCGAATGGAAAACTAAACGTTGCCAAAATTATTGCATATCTCAGGCGGTTAGTCCCGGTTTGCGTCCAGGATGAAGAGCCCTTCGTTGGAGCTTGTCATCAATACAATATCGTCGAAGTATGGAAAGTTGCTCCATGTTCCGGAAAATCCGGCAGCATTTTCTACAAACGGATGTGTATCAAAATACCCAACGTGCTCCGGCTCTTCCGGATTTGAAATATCAATCACCTGAAGTCCGCTCACGTAATTAGACTGATACATTGTGTTACCCAGGATGTAGAGGTTGTGATCGGAAGCCGGGTTATCCAGGTAAAACTCGCGAACAAACTGCGGATCATCCAGGTCACTCACGTCCCAAATGATGGTTCGGGTACGGTCTACGATACCGGTCAATTCATCAAGTTCGTCATTCTGAAAGAAATAACGCTGATCTTCCGTCAGCCATCCCTGGTGTACATAGGCGTGATCGGGATAAGAAGCCGTAGACAGTGCAACAGGATTCTCTTTGTCTGTCACGTCGGCAATACTGATGGCCGTTTCGTTCGCTCCAAAGCAAACTTCCTGTCCCTGATGCTCTTCATCGGGACCCGTATAGGTTACACACTGCGCATCGTGAATATAGCCGGTTCCACTTCTTCCTGTTGAAGGATCGGCAAAACAGCCGGCGAAGGTTGGGTTGGCAGGATCCCGGATGTCGATCATATGTAAACCGCCACCGCAGGTTTCACCGCCACCGCCGCTACCTACAGCAAATGCGTATCCGGTCTCTTCGTTAATCACAATGTTGTGAACGCTGTTTACATTATCATAAATCGTAGTCTCCTCAAAAAGAATCGGCTCGCCGTCAAAATCACGGAGTTGTGTCAAATCAAGAACCTGCATACCGTGTTCGCGGGCGTTATCGGAAACTACATAAACGTGGTTTTTATACACTTTCATATCGCGCCAGCTGCTGGGCTGAGCACCGTCGGTGAGTGGCAGATTACCAATGTAAACAGGGTTCAGCGGGTCGGTTACATCTACAAAAGAAGTTCCTTCGTTACGACCCACTATCGCATAATTCTTATCTGTTTCAGGATCGGTCCAGCCCCACATGTCGTTAAGCCGTACTCCGCGATCTCCTCCAATAGCGCTGATGGGCAGAAATGATATTAAATCTACGTTTTCGCAGAGATACAGGTCAGCCATTCCATCGCTGCAGTTTACACGATTTCCGGTAATCGGCTGAAGGACATCGTCGCCTTCTCCAACAAGAATTTCCTGTGTGACCCACATTCCGGAATCGTCGCGTTCCATGATAGCGGCCGAGCCGGCACCAAAATCGGTTCCTGTAAGTCCAACAACGGCAAGGTTACCATCAACGGCCAGGGTTCCGGCAAACTGTTCGCCTTCGCCACGGTCTGATCGCATCTTGGATGAGCTGCTCCAGTTTCCATTTTCATCTTTTGTAAAACGGTAAATTGCACCGGCACCGCTGTCTGAGTTAGGAGCACCGATCCAAACGGATTCTCCGGAAAATTCGATGGCGCTACCAAATGCATAACGGCTTTGGCTGTCGAAGGCAACCAGCCGGCTGCTCTCTTCCCATTCGCCTGATTCCTCATCTTTCGTAAAAACAATGACTGCTCCCGAGCCTGAGTCGTGTCGGGGTGCACCTGCAAAAATCTGATTTTCCCTGACTTTCAGTGATGATCCAAAAAAGCTTCGTTCATCTGCCTGACGGCTATCGAGAGTTGCGGTATGGTTCCAGTCAGAACCGTCATTTTCAAAAACAAATACATTACCACCCTGTCGCTGTGGTGCGCCAACAGCAAGATGATTGCCATCCAGGGCAAGAGTTGATCCAAAATTTGATCCTGAGCTGTCGGGATTCGCCAGCGTTACGGTTTCACTCCACTCTCCGTTGGATCTGCGATATACAATAACCGCTCCGGCGCCATCGTCATGACCCGGTGCACTTACAAATGCGTGATCGCCATTAACAAGAACACTGTTCCCGAAGCCGGTTTGGGCGGTATCAGCCAACGAAAGCTGAGCCGTTTCTGTCCATTCGCCATTGCTGTTCATCTCGAACATGTAGGCAGCACCACGATTATCGTTTGTACCGGGGGCTCCGATAAGCATCATATTTCCATCTGCTGAAAAGGAAGCACCAAAACTGTTTCCGATTTCACCGTCTGACGCTGATAGCATTGCTGACTGCTCCCAGGCAGAACCGTTTTTAGAAAATTCATAAACAATGCCCGGCTGGTGATAGTTGGCGGGTTCCCCAATCAGAACTTTGCCGTCCAGAATTTCAACGGATCGGGCGAATCCCTGCATCGCTTCCGATTCACCGTCGGCAGTGGTCTGGGCTTGAAGGGGCGCGGTTGTATAAGCCAAAATTAAAAGTGGAAGTAATAATAGCACTTGTCTCATAAGAAGGTTGGTTTCAGCGTGATAGGTTTTGAGCTAAGTTGACAATATAATGGCTGCGGTTAAAAAAACAAGAACGCATGCATTAGTATTAGCAGGAAAGATGTAAAAGTGTATGAAATTAAACTCTCTTAAAATCTCCAAGGCTTCCGAACTTGGAGGGTTGAATGTCTTAGATGTTTTCTGTTTATGGTTCAGATTCAACGGGTCAGGCGACCCGTTGTACACTTCACCCTTCGCCATGATGCTCACTATAAAGTTCATCCAGATCTGAACAGCTGAATCCCAGCAGTTTCATGTCGTTGTAAAAACCCGGGAGTTTATTTTTAATGAACTCCTCACGTTTGAGGCTGATTACAAGTTCAAACGCATTGTCAGATACAAAATACCCCACGCCACGTTCGTTATATAAAATCCCTTCATCCTGTAGATAGTGAAAGGCGCGAATGGCCGTGTTGGGATTTACTTCCATCTTTACGGCGATTTCTCGAACCGATGGAATTCGGTCACCGGCTGTCCATTTCTTTCGCAGAATCTGATCACAGAAGTGATCGACAATCTGCATATAAATTGGGCGGTTTTCTGAGTAATCCATCACGCAATCTGCCGGTTTTGAAGTTGACGGTAGGAGAGGAAGAGAAACAGAACAGCAACACCTAATTTTAACAAAGCCGCCGTCATTACAATATTTGTGGGGTCAAATCCCATACTGAATGAAAAGTTAACCACTCCATCGGGACCACCCGGATACGCTGTTAGGAATATGACTGCTATTATTCCGATGATTATAAAAGAGACAACAATTGCCAAAAGTGTTTTTAGAAAGTTGTTTCCATCAAAGTAAATGGAGCCAAGGAAAAACACACTGTGAAAAGCTGTGAATGTAAAAAATGCATCCAAAAAATAGACATTGGACATATTGACTACAGGATCAGAGAGTTGCTGTGAAGTAAGAATTGGATTGATTCCGAGTACAATTCCAACGATATAGAGAAGGCCAACCACTACTACCGTATAGAGAAAGTAGGTCAGAAACCAGCCGGCCAGAAACTTTTCCAGTGTGCTGGCAGGAAGTGTAAGCATTTGGGAAGCTGAACTTTTTTTGCCCAATTCGTTGAAAATACCGGATGTGAGAAAATACCCCCCGTATTTGTAGAGTGTCAATCCCAAGCCGACAACGGCAACACCTGTGAATGAGCTTGTTGAAGACGCCATGTGGGAAAAATTTCCGAAAGAATTTATCAAATAGATGAGGACCAGAATTCCAATTCCACCTGCAAATCCAATCAGCCATTTTTTTTGGTTTAGTATCCATAGACGTTTTACAACCTGGAAAAATCGCTCTTTCGAAAATCCGCTTACTTGTTTGATCGTGTTCATGCTTTCTCTCCTTTAAACTGTTGATTAATTTGATCCGGCTGCTGTATCACTCCGTTAAACAGAAGCTCCAGATCGAAGTCGTTTCTGACCCCATCCTTGAATGACTGAATGGTGTGGAGACCGCCCAGAATTTCCTCAGCATAGATGTAATCTTCTGACTCATCCGGTTCCGTTTTGATAAAGGAGAGATGCTCAAAAATTTCATCAAGTGAACGATTGAAGATGATTTTGCCATCTTTCAAAATCGTGACGTGATCGAGCATCGAGCCGAGGTCCCGCACCTGATGAGTGGAGATTACGGTGCAGCGATCCTGTTGATCCAGCGATGCCTGTAACTTTCTGAACTGACTTTTTGAAGGAATGTCCATGCCATTGGTCGGCTCATCCAGCAGAAGCAGTTTGGTGTTGGTCGCCAATGCGAAGGATAGCAGAAACTTCTTCTGCTGACCGAAGGAGAGCTCAGAGATCTTCTTTTTTGAATTGACCTGGAGTTCAGACAGTGCTCTCTCCAGGAGCTTCTCATCAAACCTTGGGTAGAAAGGCGCATGAAGTTCAACGTATTTATTTCCGGTCACTGCAGGTAGCTCAAACTGCTCGGGGACGATAAAGAGTTCACTCAAAAATTGCGGAGACCGGCTACGGACAGGTTCACCCTCAAAGGTGCACTCACCGTCTTTGGGAAAGAGCATGCCCGAAATAATATTGAATAGTGATGTTTTACCGGCACCGTTCAGCCCGAGAAGCCCATAAGTTTTTCCGGGTTCAAGAGACCAGTTCAGATTACTGAACAAAGGTTCGCCTTTTTTAAATGCGAATGAGAGGTTTTTGATATTTATCATAGTCAGTTATTTGTTTATTACTGTACCAGTATACTAATACACTATAATTCAAGCAAATTAATTTTCTGATTACTTATAAATTATGTGGTCGATTTGTACATTTGGAGTAGATTTCAATGAATTTGAAGGAAAAACAAAAATTATACCGGTATGAAAAAGCTCACGTGGTTGTTACTGATTTTGCTCATTACATCTCCAATTATGGCTCAAACACTTTCAGAATCTATGTCGGAGTCTGATGACGTGCGTGAGGTAATTTTTACTCTTTTTGAAGGTATGGAAGCGGCGGACGGTGATGTTTTACGCTCGGTATTGGACGAAAATGCAACGCTGCACACGGTAAAATCTTCAGAAGCGGGGACTGTACTGGATGAGACCGACATCAAATGGATTCATCGAATCCGTAGCCGGATCTGAGCCGGGCACCTTAATTGAAGAGATCCTCTATATCTCGGTAAATGTAGATGGAGACCTGGCGACCGCCTGGATGGACTACCACTTCTATCGCGGAGTGGAATTCAGCCACTGCGGAGTAAACAGCATGAACCTGATTCGAAAAGCCGGCGAGTGGAAGATATTTTCTATTGTGGACACCCGCCGGACTGAAGGCTGCCTGGATTAAAAGCTTAACGATTCCATAATCCAGTTATCAGAATTTTACGGTTTTAAAATCGTTAACTTCATGTGCTAAAATGCGGTATGGAGAATGGCTGAAAAGGAGTTATTTTCAACCCGCACGCTATGTTTTGGAATTTAATTGTCTACCACTATGGAGTCCATTTCAGTACTGGACATGTTTAAAATCGGGATCGGACCGAGCAGCTCTCACACATTGGGTCCGTGGAAAGCCGCACAGCGTTTTATTGATGTGATTGGTGATAGAGTAGAGGATATTGAACACCTTGAAGTTCAGCTTTTTGGATCGCTGGCAAAAACGGGCATGGGCCACGGTACGGACATCGCTCTGCTTTTGGGGCTGAGCGGGAAAGATCCCGTGGAGTTTGAAGTGGATCAGATCGATCCGACAATCGAGAAAATTCGTCAAGAGAAGAGACTCAACTTTGGAGGTAAAGGATGGATCGACTTCAATCCGGAGAACCACATTCACTTTTTGCGGGATGAGATCAAGGATTTTCATCCCAACGCCCTTACTTTTCTGTGCAGATTTAAGGATACCACTTTGGAGAAAGAGACCTACTTCTCGGTAGGCGGCGGATTTGTAGTGAAGGAGGGTGAAGAGGATCGTTCTGAAACGGATGATATTCCACTGCCCTATCCAATCAATTCGGCTGCAGATCTGAAAGCGGCTTGTAAAGAAACAGGATTGCCTATTTCCGGAGTCGTGGCTCTGAACGAGAATCAATGGCGGTCTGAAGAAGAGACGAATGAAGCTGTTCTGAAAATCTGGGAGGTCATGTGCACATGCATCTATCGTGGTTGTCATACAGAAGGCTATCTTCCGGGCGGCCTCCAGGTGATGCGACGTGCTTCCATTTTGAATAAGCGGCTTCTGAATCAACAGAATTACGACGACTACCATGAGTGGCGAGAGGCGATACGGAACGGTGGTGACGATTTTGCCTATATCCTCGACTGGGTGAGCTGTTTTGCTCTTGCCGTGAATGAAGAAAACGCATCATTCAGTCGTGTGGTAACAGCCCCGACTAACGGGGCGGCAGGCGTGATACCGGCTGTGTTGCAGTATCTGGTGACTTTTAAACGGGATCATTGCAAAGATATGGTCAGTAATTTTTTGATGACGGCTTCTGAAATCGGGAGTATATTCAAAAAACGGGCAACGATTTCTGCAGCAATGGGTGGCTGTCAGGCTGAAATTGGAGTTTCATCCGCAATGGCGGCTGCGGGTTTGACGGAATCACTTGGGGGTTCGGTAGACCAGTGCCTGATGGCTGCAGAAATTGCGATGGAGCACCATCTGGGAATGACGTGCGATCCGATTGGCGGACTGGTTCAGGTGCCATGCATTGAACGAAATACCATGGGAGCGATCAAAGCAATTACGGCTTCCCAGCTTGCCCTGCACAGCGATCCCGATAAAGCAAGAGTGCCCCTCGACGCGGTTGTGAAAACAATGTGGGAGACAGCTCAGGATATGAACACAAAGTACAAAGAAACGTCTGACGGCGGTCTGGCAGTAAATATTCCGATCAGCTTGAGTGAGTGCTGATTTCTTTTCAGAAAACCGTGGTAATTTCTCATCTAATGTTTCAGAAAGGTTTCCATTAGTGAAAGGATTCTGATAGATTTGGCGTCTATGACTGAGCAAAATGAATTTCAATCTCTTCAGGAACTGCTGGACAGACTTCAGGGAATCTCTCAAAATGATGAAGATGTTTCAGTAGGAGAGATCATCGATATGGTGGGCGATCGTTCTTACGGACCGCTGTTATTAATTTCCGGGCTCTTAACTCTTGCACCGATCATTGGAGATATTCCGGGTGTACCGACGATTCTGGGAGCCATCGTATTTCTCTTTTCAGTTCAATTACTTTTCGGTAAGGAGCATTTTTGGCTGCCAAAGTTTTTACTTGAGCGATCTGTTTCCGGTAAAAAAATGAATAAAGGAATTGAGTGGCTACAGTCACCGGCAAGATGGATCGATAAGCTGTTAAAGCCGAGGCTAAGATTGCTCGTCAAAGATACGGCCGTTTATATAATCGCCTTTATGTGCCTGATGATTGCTTCAGTTATGCCCATCATGGAACTTGTACCATTCAGCGCAAATGCAGCAGGTGCCGCTCTAACCGTATTCGGCCTGGCACTGATTGCCAGAGACGGTCTGCTTTTGGTTCTTGCACTGATTTTAACAGGTGTAATAGCAGCTATTATTATCAACGTATTGTAAATTTTACGATAAAGGCAGAAGTATAATGTCTTCAAAATCGAGATCGGCAGTTTCAAATATGGGTTCCGCAATTTCAACAATCTCATCATCGGAATAGTCCTGCAATCCTTCCAGCTCCACATAGAGAACGTTGTTGTGCTCATCAACGGAATACTTTACATCGGTCGATTCAAAACTCTCTTTCAGGATGTTGACCAAAAATTCAACATCTTCCTGCCATGCTGATAGAGCTTCTTCTTCATTTTGTTCAGACATCTTTTCCTTTCGATCTATATTTTAGAGATTAACCGCGAAGTGATACCGCGGTCACACAGTTTAAATTTATCAATGAGTTCAAAATATGAATCCATCCATTAAAAAATTAGCGCGAATTGCAGAGAAGGAAACCCGAATGGTTATTGGTCTAATGTCGGGTACTTCGCTGGACGGATTGGACATTGCACTTTGTGAGATCAAGGGTAGTGGACAGGAGACGGAGGTGAGTCTTTTGAAATTTATTACAAAACCGTACCTCAAAAAAGATAGAGAGAAGCTTCGCAAAGTAACTTCAGTTGATCAGGTTTCATTAAAGGATTTGTGTTACGTGCACACATGGCTGGGACAGCTACATGCTGATATGATTATAGAAGCTCTGTTTGAGTGGGATATCAAACCGGAGAAAGTAGACTGTATAGGGAGTCACGGCCAGACTATTTATCATCTCCCCAATCGCGACCTGAATGGAGGTGATACGCCATTGAATTCAACCCTTCAGATCGGAGATGGGGATCATATTGCTGTAAATACCGGAATTCTTACCATCAGCGATTTTCGTCAGAAACATACGGCTTATGGCGGGGAGGGTGCACCCATGGCACCGCTGGTAGATGAGTGGTTATTTACAGACAGAAAAGAACACCGGATTCTATTGAACATAGGAGGAATTGCGAACTATACGTTTATGCCTGCAGCGGAAGTGAAGGATTTGCAAAAATTTTCGACAGATACCGGCCCCGGTAACACGTTGATTGATGCCGTAATGAAATCCAGGTTCGATAAACCATTCGATAAGGGTGGGAAAATCGCGGCCTCCGGAAATGTGATCAAGCCGCTGCTGAAGATGATGCTGAAGGACGAATGGTTCAAGAGTGAGGAGGAAAAATCGACCGGCCCGGAGTATTTTAACCTGAAATGGATTAAAGAGAAAGAGGAGATGGCCGGATTTTCAGGATCAGATATTTCTGATAAGGATATGGTGGCTACGGTTACAGAACTGACTGCCCGGACAATTGCGGGGAGTATTCAAAATCACACCCCTGAAGGCCTGCCGATGGTGATCTATCCGAGCGGAGGAGGAGCTCATAATCGATACCTGATGAAGAGAATAGAAAGTTACCTTGATCCAATTGAAGTGCGGCCGTTTACGGAACTGAGATTCTCACCCGATGCAAAAGAGGCAGTGATCTTTGCCGTACTGGCAAACGAGACCCTGGCCGGATTTGGATTCAATTTCAATACAAAATACGGTTCAGACCAGAATGTCCATTTTGGGAAGATTTCGTTTCCGGGGTAGATGAGATGTTTTTTCAATAATCTGAGTTCGATTCAAAATAGTGAAATCAAAAGTCTCCCCTATTAAGGGGCTCCGAGCATTAGCGACACGTGAAACGAAATTTAGAGGGGTGTCCACCTTTATTAACCACATTCTGATGAATATTTCCCTCAATCCCCTTTTTTAAAGGGAATTATAAGAACTTGATTTATGAATCGAACTCAGTTTAATACCCTGCTTAAATTAAAAAAACCGCTGCGTAACTTTGTGAGAATACCTTTTTGGCGTCACGAATAAAATCTCTTAAGTACTGAACACTTCAAGTACCTTTGGATCCCGACGTTGCAGGGAAGAAGTCGGATAAATTATCAACCAAGCGATGAGATAAGTTTTGGTCGAATAATAGTTTCAAGAAGTGACTTTGGTTAGTTGTCGCTCGCGGTCAGCAGCAAAAGCAAGAGAAGCCCGAATGTCTTCTTTCGTTAAATCAGGGAAATCACGAATGATTTCATCTTCAGTCATGCCGGATGCGAGATATTCTAAAACATCGTACACCGTGATACGCATACCGCGAATGCAAGGTTTTCCTCCTCTTTTATCAGGCTCAATTGTGATGATTTTTCTGTAATCCATGTAGCAATATAGTTTTGTATTTAACGTGTGTCAAATTGCGGCTATTGCCAACTACTTTTATGCTGATGAAAATTGAATTCAGCGATTTTTAAAAATATTCAAGTGGCTTCCCGTAAACATTACAATCCAATATTGGATTATTCGTTTACTTTATTAGCTTATTAAGTGAACATTATAAATCTGCTTATGAATTCAGAAAAAGAGATCAAGCACCGACTTATCGATAAGATATTATCAAGCAAGAATGAATCACTGCTTGAACGGATTGATCGGCTAATGGAATCATCGATTTCGGAGGAAGATGAAGTACCATTAACGGAAGAGCAGAAACGTATGCTGAAGATGAGTGATAAGGATATTGAGGAAGGAGAGATAATTTCACAAAGCGAGTTAAACAGAAATGACCTGGATTGGCTTCTAAAGAAGTAATTTGGATGAAAACTGCAGCCTTAGTGTAACTTTGCGAGGACACCATTTTTTGTGGTGATTCAATCAGCCCACAGTATTTAGAACTTTTTCGTATTCCTCAATCACCCTTTCCCTAACAGGTTTTGAGTTTTCATAAATCTCCATCTGCCGTTCAAGGTATTCAGCCCTTCCGGACTCGGTCTCAATTTTAATGGGTTCCAGGCCAAACTCTCTTGCATCGTACGGACTCGCCTGCATATCCACTTTTCGGGTTTCAACCGCATTGAAAAATGCTTCACGAATCACATCGCTTGAAATCCATGGATAGAGTTTAAACGCCCACTTATAAAGATCCATATTGGTGTGCAGACAGCCCGGCTGTTCCATCTCCTGAAATTTCTCCCGGCTCAGCTCATTTCGGTTCATCGGTTTCGCTTTGTCGGTAAAGAATCGAAACGCATCAAAATGAGTGCAGAGCAGCGGACGGGACTCAACAAATTGGGCAATTTCTTCCTCCGATAGCCGGAATGGAATTTGATCGTGGCGAACTTCTCCGGCGCGGTATACCATCGCCCACTCGTGCATACCAAAACAGCCGAAGAGCGGTTTTTTACCCGCGCTTTCTTTAAGCAGCTCAAGTGTCCATCGAAGAGCTTTAAGCCTCTTTTTTGGAAAATGTTTGGGATCGAGAAAGGCGAGATGATCAGAAACAGTCAGCTCTGAAACTTCGGGCAGTTCAGTATTCTCGCTTATTTCGAGAGATACTCCAATACCGGGCGACCAGCGTTTCAAATGAGATGGACGAAACGCGTAGTATTCAAACAGAAAATCGAGAACGGGATCTTTCTGCTGCATCGATCGTTTTTTCAGATAGGGATCAAGCAGCTTCGCCAGCTCATTCTCATGCGATTGCATTGTGCTTTTCCACTCGCTCTCAGCTATTATCGTCTGATCGACCGCTATTTTGTCTGTCATCAATTTCATGCACCAAAAATATCACTCTTAAGCTTGCGATGCGAAACTGATTCCTGTAAACTATTCAAAAGTTTTCCGCTATGATTAAAGAAATCGGTCATTTTCTGCTTCATCTCCGCCTCCACTACCAGTTATTTATACTGTCGGGAGGATTTCTGCTGGGTGGTCTGATGGCGGATCAGATGAGTACAGCTCAATTCTGGCTGCAGTTTTTGAATGTTCATATTCTGCTTTTCGGTGGAGCCACAGCATTTAACTCATACTGGGATAAGGACGAAGGCCCGATTGGAGGGTTGAAAAATCCGCCAAAAATGACGGACTGGATGCGTATAGCATCTCTTGTCATGATGGCAATCGGCTGGGTTTGGTCTGCACTTTTTGGAGTTCTTTACTTTGTGATATACGGAGTCAGCATCATGTTTTTCTGGCTCTACTCAACTCCACTAGCCCGATGGAAAAGTCATCCATATTTGAGTTTGATTGCCATTGGTGTGAGCACCGGTTTTAATTCGGTACTGCTTGGGACCATTGCTGCCGGTGGGTCTGTAAATACGTCTGTAATAATTTCCGCATTCGGCGCGTCTATGATACTGCTGAGCCTCTATCCGGTTTCGCAAATATATCAGATGGAGCAGGATAAAAGACGCGGCGACAGAACATTTGCAGTCGAATATGGAGTTGACGGAGTGAAATTCTTCTTTGTGATTTCGTATCTGTTTGGAATGATCTTCTTTAGCGCCGGACTGTTACAGGTTTACCCCTATCCTGCAGTCATTTTCTTCATACTCGGTTTAATTTCAGGCGTTATTTTACTGCGTCTGTTGTTGAAACTGAAAGGAATGGAAAGTGAATACAGCAGTGTTATGAAATTGAAGTTTTTGGCTTCACTCTCATTTGTAATTTTTTTAATGATACTCAACGCCGTCCGGTATGAATGGATCGGCGAGACAGTTTTAATAAACTATTTTTAAACAGATTTATGACAGAAGTAAAAGCGGCCCCCATCACCAGAGAAATTTTGAATGACGCCTTCACGTATGATCAGTACAGAGAAATGATCGACAACCTTATGGCAGAGGAAAAAACAACCGGAGAAAACCACTCCGAGGCGATGCTCCACTACACTAAAATGAACACCTATCGGATGAAGCGGCTGGATAAAACAACAGAGCTTCTGCCCGAACTGGAAGAGCGCTTAAATAAGGTTGAACGGCCAATGATATGGCTGATACTTACTGAGGCATGGTGCGGAGATGCGGCTCAAAATATTCCCGTGCTAAAAAAGATGGCCGATCAGACAGAAAACATTGAGTTGAAACTGATACTGAGAGACCAGAATCTGGACATCATGGATGAATTCCTGACCAACGGAAAAAGTCGCTCCATACCTAAATTGGTTGTACTGGATGCAGATACACTTGATGTACTGGGCGATTGGGGCCCACGTCCGGTTGAAGTTCAGGAGATGTATGATGATTGGAAAGAGAACGACGGCGAAGACTATCGGGAAATATCTGAGGCACTGCAAAAATGGTATGCCCAAGATAAAACGAAGACAACTCAAGCCGAACTGCTTCCCTATTTGGACAAATGGGAGTACAGATAAAACGACTCTAAATGTCACAATACTCGGATTCATTTTACAAGCACGTTGCCCAAACCAGTGACGCCCCGATGGGTCTTGAGATAGATCGTGCTGAGGGATGCTATATTCACACCAAGGACGGAAAGTCGTACCTTGATCTAATCTCCGGGATAGCCGTAAGCAGTCTGGGTCATCGCCATCCCAATGTGATTGAGGCTGTCAAAAAGCAGCTTGATAAGCATCTGCACGTCATGGTGTATGGCGAATACATACAGGAGCCTCAAAGCCGATTTGCACAGCTGCTGACCGATCAGCTGCCGGACTCTCTTGATCGTGTCTATTTTGTAAACAGCGGAACCGAGGCAAACGAGGGTGCGCTTAAGGTGGCCAAAAAATATACCGGCCGGAGTAAATTTGTGGCTTTTAAAAACAGCTATCACGGAGATACGCACGGTTCGCTGAGTGTGACCGGCCGGGATGTATACCGCGATCCATATAAGCCGCTCCTGCCTGATGTTCACTTTATCGATTTTAATGATCCGGACGGTTTAAGCGAGATTGATGAAAATACTGCCGCTGTTATCATGGAGCCGATTCAGGGTGAGGGCGGCGTGATACTTGCCGATAAAGAGTGGTTGAAGCTTGTTCGCAATCGGTGCGATGAGGCCGGAGCACTTCTCATTTTTGATGAGATACAGACCGGATTTTATCGAACCGGATCCCTTTTTGCTTTTCAATATTACGGTGTGGTTCCGGACATACTTTCTCTTGCCAAGGCGATGGGTGGCGGAATGCCGATGGGAGCGTTTGTCTCGTCCTCCGAAATTTTTGAAGAGTTTAAACACAACCCGCCACTAAATCACGTCACTACGTTTGGAGGACACCCGGTTTGCTGTGCAGCTGCCCATGCAAATCTGGAAACGCTGCTAAGCGGGGACTTCTCATCAAAGGCAAAGCAGATTGAAAAAACTGCAAGGGAGATTTTAAAAGGAGAGGGGATTATTGAACTTCGCGGCCGGGGCGGTATGCTGGGCCTTCAGCTTCGAGACTCCGATCTGACTCAAAAAGTGGTGGAAGAGTGTTTTAACCGGGGAATTATCCTGGGCTGGACCCTACACTCCAATTCACTCATCCGTATTGCCCCGCCGTTGATCATTGAACAGGATCTGCTTGAAAACGCGCTGCGAACGATTCAATCTGCCGTACAGAAATTTGCTTGATTGGGTGCTCGCAGATTTTCGCGGATTATTCCGCAGAGTATCGCAGAAATTCTGCGTGAATCAGCGTTTCATCTGCGTAACTTAGCGAGAAAAAAATTCAATCACGTTGTCATTCGCCGTCTCGTTGGCAAAATATTCATACCCTTCTTGATTAATCTCTGATTAGCCCATACATTAAACATGTATAAAATATGTGTATATAATGAGTCAGCCAATCAAAGGGCGGGGAGCCGCTCAAAATCCGAAGAACCGTTTTCTCAAGACCAAGCTCGAGTATGAGATTGATCCGGAAACCGGTCAGCTCAAGAAGCCAAAAACACAGCTTCTGAAAGATCATACTGCGGGAGTTATATCCAGGAATCAAAGCCCCGATATCCCATTTGATGTTGGTTTGAACCCATATCGAGGTTGTGAGCATGGATGTGTTTACTGCTACGCCCGGCCAACTCACGAATTTCTGGGCATGAGTGCCGGCCTGGATTTTGAATCTAAAATTGTAGTAAAATACGACGCACCTGAACTTTTGAAGAAAGCGCTGGCGGATCAAAACTGGAAGCCCCAGACGCTGGTGATGAGCGGGGTTACGGATCCTTATCAACCGATAGAGAAGGATTTAGAGATAACAAGAAGATGTGTAGAGATTTTAGCCGAATGCAGTCACCCGTTGGTGATTATTACAAAAAATCATCTGGTAACGAGGGATATCGATCACCTGAAAAAACTGGCTGAGATTGGTGCGGTTAGGGTAACATTATCGCTCACATCGCTGAGATCTGAAATTACCAATGTGATGGAACCGAGAACTTCACGGCCTGCCCGGCGTTTAAAAGCGATCGAAGAACTGACCCAAGCCGGTATCCCGGTGAACGTGAATATTGCACCGATCATACCGGGATTGACAGACGATGAGATTGTGCCGATGATGGAAGCTGCCGCTGATGCCGGTGCTTCATCCATGGCGTATACAATTGTGAGACTGCCGTATGGAGTAAAGGATATCTTTTCAAAGTGGCTGGAAGACCACTTTCCGGATCGCAAGGAGAAAGTATTGAATCGAATCAGAAGTTTAAAAGACGGTCAGCTGAACCGGACAGAATTTGGGGAGAGATTTAAAACCGTGGGTCCGTACGCCAATCAGATCAAGCAGCTCATCAATATTCATAAAAAAAGGCTTGGCCTCGATGAGCCTGTCCCACCACTAAACGGATCAGAATTCAAGCGCCCGGCGAATGGGCAGCTGAATCTTTTTTGAGGCAGTGACTCTTTAATAACCTGAGTTCGATTCTAAAATGCTGATTATTGAGTTCCCCTCCTGTGTAAGGAGGGGTCAGGGGAGGTAGCCTTAGGGTTTTGAGTCTTTAGTGTCCTGAATTCATCAATTAAACCACCCCTAAATCCCCTCCTTGAAAAGGAGGGGAACTTTCAACCATCTAAATCAAGATATTATTAATCGAACTTAGGTTAAACTGTATTAGACAGAGAAACGCTCGAATGATTTTTATATCTTCAAACCGAAATTTCTGAATGCATTCTTCTGATGAACTGTTTATAGAACAGAATAATCAAAGTTAACTAAATGGAGATAAATAATGTCTGCAGTCAATTCAACCATGTTGGAGCTTGGAACCAAAGCGCCAAAATTTTCACTTCCCGACACAGTAACAGGGAAAAATGTACAGTTGAAAGATTTTAGGGGAAATAAGGCACTTCTTGTGATGTTCGTCAGTAATCACTGCCCTTATGTGAAAAATATCAAGGATGGAATTACGGAGTATGCTAAAGATTACCTTCCAAAAGGGGTGGGAATTGTAGCGATCTCCTCCAATGATGTTGAGAACTATCCCGATGACAGTCCGAAAAAAATGAAAGAGGATGCGGAAAAGTATGGTTACCCATTCCCGTATCTATATGATGAAACACAGGAAGTTGCGAAAGCTTACAAAGCGGCGTGCACACCTGATCTGTTCCTATTTAATGAAAAGCATGAGCTGGTTTACCGCGGTCAGTTCGACAGCAGCCGACCGGGCAATGATGAGCCTGTAACGGGCAAAGATTTGAGAGAAGCAACGGATAAAGTTCTTGCCGGTGAAGAAGTCCCAGAAGATCAGACACCAAGTATTGGATGCAACATCAAATGGAAGAAAGGAAATGAACCGGAATATTTCGGGTAGTAAGCTATGACAGATATCAAAATTGCAGATTTACGAAAGCAGTATAAAAAAGGTGGCCTTGTGGATCATGAGCTTCCGGAAAATCCTGTTGAACTGTTTAGAAAGTGGTTTGAGGAAGCGGTTGAATCAGAAGTGATAGAGCCCAACGCCATGGCACTTGCAACCGTGACAGGAGCTGAAACTCCGAATGTGAGAATGGTCTTGATGAAAGGACTGACAGATCACTCAATCTCTTTTTATACGAACTATGAGAGTCAAAAGGCAAAAGATCTGAATGCTTATCCGGTAGCTGCTTGTACAATATGGTGGGCAGAACTCGAACGGCAGGTGCGTATCAGCGGTAAGGTTGAGAAGCTGACTGCTGCAGAGAGTGATGATTATTTCCGCTCCAGACCCCGGGAGAGTCAGATTGGCGCATGGGCTTCAAATCAGAGTCGACCGGTTGCCAATCGGAAAGAGCTGGAAGACAACTTCAAAGAAATAGAAGAGAAGTACGATGGTGAGGAGATTCCCCGGCCGGAAGACTGGGGCGGCTTCAAGATCATCTTTGAAACGATTGAATTCTGGCAGGGAAGACCCGGGCGACTGCATGATCGAATTTTATATCAGCAGACAGCTGGAAAATGGAACCAGCAACGAATAGCGCCATAATAATTCAAAATTAGGGATGTCTAAAAATAAGCTTCAGAAATTCGAGGATGTAGATAGATTCTCGAACGTTTTTGAGTATACGGATTACGAAGATGGAACTGCCAAACCGAAGGGAACGTGGAATGAAGAAATATTCAAGAATGATCATTCCATTGTACTTGAACTTGCGTGCGGCAAAGGGGAGTACACGGTAAATCTTGCCCGCCGGAATCCGGATAAGAATTTTATCGGGATTGATAAAAAAGGATGGCGCTTGTGGAAAGGCGCCAAACGGGCACTTGAAGAGCCGCTGCCTAACGTTCATTTCATGCGGATCTTCATCGATCACTTGGCAGAATATTTCGAAAAAGGCGAAGTAGATGAGATCTGGATCACTTTTCCTGATCCCTATTTAAGAGACTCCCAGTCATCCAAGAGACTTACCTCTCCAAAATTTTTAAATATCTATAGAAAAGTGCTAGCTCCGAATGCGACCGTTCATCTCAAGACGGATTCTGATGAACTGTACGATTTCACGCTTGAAACAATTGCTGAAGAGAATTGTGAGATTGTAGATCAGGTAGATGATGTATACGCTGAGCGCCCGGATGACCCCATCTTGACGATCAAAACTTTTTACGAAAAGATGCATCTTGAAAAGAGAAAAACCATTCACTATATCGCATTTCGGTTAAATAGTGAAAGTGATCATTAGAATCCTTCTATAACAATTTAGCCCGTCCTATTGACATTCCCATCAGATTTGATAAATTAACACTGTGAACTTAACAGTGTTAACCTATAGTATATGTCTCTAAGGGAAGAAATTCTTGATGTAAGCAAAGAACTGCTTCTGAAACATGGATTCAGCAAGATTTCGATGCGTAAGATTGCCAGGAAAGCAGATGTAACAGCCACAAGCATCTACCTGCACTTTGAAAATAAGGATGATCTGCTTCTCGCTTTGGTCGAGGAGAGTATTGCCAAATTGAATAAAGTATTGAGGAATGCATTGGATGAGGCTGCCAGCCCGATCGAGCAGTTGAAATCTTTGACCGATGCTTATGTGGATTTTGCTCTCAAAAATCCACAAGAGTACGAGATTATCTATATGGTTCGCCCGGAGGAGATGCCGAAGTATCCCAAAGAGAAATTTCAGCAGGTTAGGGAGATTTATGAGCTTCTTGCCGGAATAATTAAGCGTGGAAAAGAGCGGAATCTGTTTGATGTGGAGGATCCGCTGGTAAGCGCATACACGCTTTGGGCTCAGATTCATGGAGTCGTTTCTGTGGTTCTGGGTAAACGACTGGATACCAGAGTTCCGATAGAACGATTTTTGGATCTTGCGACAGATCACATCATACAAGGATTTATCATACAAAAAACACCCGCTTAAAAGGAGTCAGTTATGGAAGCTTTAATCGAACAACTTGGATTTTTCAATGAAATGGCCACCTGGGCAGTTTGGTCCGGAATTGTCCTCATCTTTCTAATATTTGGATTTACGGGAGCCCCGCTGTGGATTTGGGCCGTTGCAGGACTGGTGGCCCTGGCCGGATTGGGAGCACCCGTCTGGTTAATATCAGCCTTCATCGTACTGGCTGTAATTTTTAATGTGAAGGCGATTCGAAGAACCTTGCTATCCGGACCGATCATGAAGGTGCTGGAAGCACTGAAGATTCTTCCGGCTATATCCGAAACCGAGCAGACAGCTATCGATGCGGGTACGGTTTGGGTTGAAGGTGAACTCTTTTCAGGCAGTCCGGATCTGAAGAGAATGAACAGCGAGGCCTATCCTGATCTGACAGATAAAGAGCGTGAATTTATGGATGGACCGGCCGAGGAGCTGTGCTCCATGGTATCGGATTGGAAAGTGTTTCAGCGAAAAGGTTTTGATGATGAGACCTGGAATTTTATGAAAGAAAAGCGCTTCTTCGGTTTGATTATTCCGGAGGAGTATGGCGGTTATGGTTTTTCTGCAAACGCCCACAGTGCTATTGTTGCCAAACTGGCTTCCCGATGCGGACCTCTTGCCACTACGGTAATGGTCCCGAACTCATTGGGTCCTGCTGAACTTTTAATGCATTACGGTACCCAGGAGCAAAAAGATCACTATCTGCCGCGACTTGCCAAAGGTGAAGAGATGCCGTGTTTTGCACTGACAGAGCCCAATGCAGGCTCAGATGCGGGCGGTATGCAGAGTGAGGGTGAAGTATTTAAAGGCGATGACGGTGAACTTTATCTGAAGTTAAACTGGGATAAGAGGTACATCACACTTGCGGCTATCTCCACAGTCATTGGTTTGGCTTTTAAACTAAAAGATCCCGATAACCTTCTTGGTAAAGGCGAGAATCTGGGAATTACGGCTGCTTTGGTTCCAAGTGATACAGAGGGCGTTGAGCTCGGTAAAAGACATGATCCGCTGGGTGTTCCGTTTTACAACTGCCCGACGCGCGGTAAGGATGTAATCGTTCCTGTCGATGCTATTATTGGCGGAGTTGAAGGCGCAGGTAACGGCTGGAGAATGCTGATGGAATCGCTCGCGGTGGGACGAGGAATTTCTCTGCCCGCTCAGGCGATCGGCGGTGCCAAAACAGCAACTCGTGCTGTGGGAGCCTACGCATTGATTCGAAAACAGTTTGGATTGAACATCGGTAAGTTTGAAGGTATAGAAGAGCCGATGGCCAAGATTGGCGGCTATACTTATATGATGGATGCTGCAAGGGGTTACATCTGCGGAGCCCTGGATAAAGGTGCAAAACCTGCAGTTGTTACCGCTATTGCCAAGTATAACTTTACCGAACTTGGCAGGGAGATTGTCAATGATTCGATGGACATTGTGGGCGGCGCAGGCATTTCTATGGGGCCACGGAATATTTTTGCCCACAGCTATATTGCCATGCCAATTGCCATCACCGTGGAAGGCGCGAATATCCTGACAAGGACGCTAATGATCTTTGGACAGGGTGCAATCCGAAGCCACCCTTATGCGCTGAAGGAGATCGAGGCACTGATGAATAAGGACGTGAAGAAGTTTGATGATGCTTTCTGGAAGCACATCGGTCATGTGGTTAAGAACGAAGTGCGTTCCTGCTTGCTTAGTATTACGCGTGGACGACTGGCTTCCTCGCCTGTAAGCGGACCCGCAGCGAAGTACTATCGAAAACTGGCGTGGGCTTCCGCATCCTTTGCGTTTATGGCCGATATGGCTTTGGGATCATACGGCGGCGCGTTGAAAATGAAAGAGAAGCTTGCCGGCCGCTATGCTGATATTCTCAGCTGGATGCTTCTGGCAACGGCTACGCTGAGAAGATTTGAAGCAGAAGGCCGTAAAAAAGAGGATGAAATATTTCTGCACTGGTCTATGCAGCACGCATTCTACAGAATCCAGACAGCATTCGATGAGATCTATTCAGAGATAGAAGTTCCGGGTCTGAGCTGGCTGTTCAGAGGTCCGGTTGGATTATGGTCTCGAATGAATCGTATAGGGAAAAAACCATCCGATAAGCTGGGTCATAAAGTTGCTCAAGCGATGCAGGTTAGGGGAGATCAACGAGATAGATTGACGTCAGGAATATATGTGCCTGAATCAGCGGATGAAGCTCTTGGTAAGTATGAGTACGCGATGAAAGTGATTGAAGAGTCATTCCCGATTTACAAGAAGCTGTACAAAGCGACCAAGGCGGGAGAAATCAAGAAAGCTCACGTACTGAAGCAGCTTGATGCGGCTCTCGAAAAAGGTGTGATCACCCAGGACGAAGCTGAGATAGTCAAGAAAACCGAGGAAGCTCGTTTTGACGCAATTCTTGTTGATGAGTTTACCCTCGACGAATACAATCGATCCGCTGTTTCCGAGGATGAAATTCCACTGGGCTATCGTAAGGATGACGGTGAAACGGTTTTGGTTTAGCCTTTAAAAGAGAGGATCCGGAGTAGGGTAAGGGTTTATCCGTGAACTCCGGATCACTTTTAAGAGACAAAGTGGATTGTTTTTTTGATGGCCACAATTGTGGATCATGCCTACGGCATTCTGAAATTCGTATGTATTTCATCTACCACAGGTTGAAACCTGTGGCTATAGGTTGAGCCACAGCTACGCTGTTTGGGTTATTCATCCTAATCAATTCGATAGTAATATAGATGTCTTCTTCCCGTTCGTTTTTGACTTTAAAAATTCATCTACAATTAAGGGAAATTCATATATGAGTCCAATCCTGTGTCACTATATGCGATTCATATTATAACGAGGTTGTCCAAAAAGTGAATAAACCAAGCTTAAATAATTTAGACTTTATATCCCTCTCTATTAGTTAGAGAGGGATATAGGGTGAGTTTGAAGGAGAAAACTAAATTATTTAAGCGCTACTCGAACTAATGTCCCTTTTTGGACAGTCTCATTTCTCATGTTGCCATATTCAATGACATAAAATTGAACTCACGATAATTCGCGATAAAATTCAGAATTGAAAGACCACCTGTAAAAGGGAATTATTTTGAGATATTGATCAGGAGTACTATAATCTCACCTCTCAAACTTCTGGAATTTTCCTAATTCATATTTGGGCTAAAATATCTGTTTCTTTCTAAATGCTTGGAAGCCCTTCGTGTTTAAAAGATGCTTTGACTAAAGATTTTGTTGAAGACAGCAGTGCGATTGGGTAACATTGCAGGTATATATTAATCATGAATGTGCAGAATGAGAATTTTAAAATTTGGTGGAAGCTCCGTAGGGACTCCTGAAGCGCTCGAACGTGTAGTTGCAATTATTAAGGAAAAGCAGAAAGAGGACCGACTGATTGTTGTTGTATCTGCATTTAAAGGTGTTACCAATCAGCTTTTTGAATTGGCTTCCCTTGCTGAGGAATATGATAGCCGTTACGAGGATATTTTAACGGATATCGAAAAAAGGCATATCGATACAATCAACCAAGTAATACCTGTTAACAACCGCAGCGATGCTATAACTGATTTCAAGATTATGCTCAATGAACTTGAGAATGTTCTCAAAGGGGTGTCGCTGGTTCAGGAGCTATCAAATAAAACCCGTGACTTTGTTGTTGGATTCGGAGAACGATTTTCTGCATCCATTTTGAGTGCCTGTCTACAGAACAGGGGAATAGATTCGCTTTATACGGATACCCGTCAACTCATCAAAACAGACACAAGTTTTGGCGCGGCCAAGGTAATTACTTCGACTACTTATATGAATATAAAAGAGTTCATCAAGCGGAATGATGAAAATGTAATTGTGGCCACAGGGTTTATTTCATCATCAGAAAAAAATGAATCCACAACCTTGGGCAGAGGCGGATCGGATTATACGGCCTCACTCTTCGGGGCAGCTACCGGCGCAAAAATGATTGAAATCTGGACGGATGTGGATGGTTTAATGACCGCAGATCCAAGAAAAGTTGAGCGTGCATTTTCGGTTGATTACGCCTCCTATGAAGAAGCCATGGAAATGTCTCATTTTGGCGCGAAAGTTATTTACCCGCCAACTATTCAGCCTGTGTTGAAATTAGGTATTCCAATTTTAATTAAAAACACGTTCAAGCCCGAACATCCCGGGACACTTATTCAGCAGAAAAGAGAGACGGTGAACGGGAATATAAGGGGTATCTCATCCATTGATAACATTGCGTTGATTACCATTAAAGGGAGCGGTATGATTGGCGTCAGCGGTGTGGCAGCACGAATTTTCAGTGCACTTGCCAAGGAGAGTATTAATATTATTCTCATCACCCAATCATCTTCGGAACACACGATTTCAATGGCAGTGATGCCAAACCAGGCTCATGCAGCAAAAACGTCGATTGAACTGGAGTTCAGTGAAGAGATTAAGCACGATATCATAGACGAAATACGGATTGAAAAGGAGATGTCTGCCATTGCCGTTGTAGGAGAAAATATGCGCCAGATACCGGGTATTGCCGGTCAGGTATTTTATGCGTTGGGTCGTAACGGTATTAACGTTGTTGCCATTGCACAGGGCTCATCCGAGCGAAATATCTCTTTTGTGGTGGATAGAAAGAATGAGAAGAAAGCCGTGAATACTATTCACGATGCATTCTTCCTATCAGGGGAAAAATCTATCAACCTGTATTTGGTTGGTACGGGATTGATAGGAGGTATGCTTTTGGAACTTCTGGAGAATCAAAAAGAGGAGTTGAGAACCAAATACCAGCTTGATATTCAGTTAAAAGGTCTTGCAACAAGCCGGAAAATGCTGATTGGTGAATCGTCAGTTTCATTGTCAGATTGGGAAAGAGAGCTGGATGAGAATGGACGGGAAATGTCGCTCAGCAAGTTTGTGGAAGAGATGAAAGCGGCAAACTTGTCGAACAGTATTTTTATTGATTGTACAGCCAGCCCGGATATTCAAACGGTGTATGAAGATATTTTGAAACAGAGTATTTCAATCGTTTCACCAAATAAACAGGCAAATTCCTCATCGATGGAGTTTTATAATCTGCTCCAGAAAACAGCCGACAAACATAATTGTGCATTTAAATTCGAAACCAACGTAGGGGCCGGACTCCCGATTATTGAAACCATTCATGAACTGGTGCGAACCGGCGACAAGGTAGATCGTATTGAGGGAGTATTGTCAGGTACACTGAGCTATATTTTCAACAATTTTGATGGACTGTCGTCTTTTAGCGACGTGGTAAAAACCGCAAAAGAAAAGGGATATACCGAGCCCGATCCGCGTGAAGATCTGAATGGCAATGATGTGGGCAGAAAACTTTTAATACTGGCAAGGGTGGCCGGTAATAATGTTGAGATGGAGGATATAGATATTCAAAATCTGGTACCGGAAGACGCCAGGGAAGTGGAAAGTGTGGATGAATTTTTCAATAAATTGAAGAAACACGACGATCACTACAACCGCCTGCAAAAAGAGGCGTCCTCAGATAATAAAAAGCTGTGTTACATCGCCCGATTTGAAAATGGGAAAGGTGTTGTGAAACTGGAAAAAATTGATGACTCACACCCATTTTACAATCTATCGGGCAGTGACAATATTGTAGCATTCTACACAACTTACTATGATGAGTCTCCGCTGATTGTGAAAGGACCGGGCGCAGGAGCCAAGGTTACTGCAGCAGGCGTAATTTCTGATATTTTACGTGTTGCAAATACAAAGGCATCCAATAATGCGGGAGACTAAATTTTATGGCTTGCTTAATTAAACGTTCTAAATAGATAAGATGGGAGAAAGTAAAAGGAAATCAGTTACGGTTTTTGCCCCGGCCACCGTTGCCAATGTGGCGTGTGGGTTTGATGTACTGGGATTTGCAATACACGGGTTGGGTGATGAGGTTACAGCCACGGAAAGTGATCAGCCCGGAATAACGATTGCGGCCATTGAGGGAGATGGAGGTAAACTTCCGCTTGAAACCGAAAAGAATACAGCCGGACTTTCAGCAACATCACTTCTTAAAGAATTGGGCAACGGGGATACACCTGGAATTGAACTCAGAATTAAAAAAAATATGCCTCTTGGCAGTGGTCTGGGTTCCAGTGCCGCAAGTTCAGCCGCAGCAGTTGTAGCGGTTAACGAACTTTTAGGGAAACCGTTTACAACATCAGAACTGTTGCCATTTGCGGTAGATGGAGAAATGGCGGCAAGTGGAACAGCACATGCCGATAACGTAGCCGCTTCACTTTTTGGCGGATTTATACTTGTGAAAACACATCAACCGCCGGATGTAATTACTTTACCCACGCCAAAAAATCTTCACTGTACAATTGTTCATCCGCATATCGAAATAAAAACCAAAAATAGCCGGAAGATCTTGAAAAAAGAGATTCTTCTGGAGAAAGCGGTGACTCAGTGGGCAAATTTAGGAGCGCTGATTGCGGGGCTTTACACGAATGACTACAGCCTGATTGCCCGTTCTCTTACATGATGAAATTATTGAACCGGTACGGTCAGTTTTGATACCCGGCTTCAGTGAAATGAAATCAGCAGCTATACAAGCTGGTGCTTTGGGATGTAGTATTTCAGGATCAGGACCTTCTGTTTTTGCCCTTAGCAAATCAAAAAAAGAGGCTCAGGTTATTGGAGAAAAAATGGGAGAGACCCTGAAAAATTTGGGGCTCGATTTTGATATTCATATATCTAAAATCAACACAGAAGGTGCCAAAGTTACGGGATGAATTCGCTTTGGATATTAAACAGTTAAAATGCCAAATAGATGAAATTTATTAGCACCAGGGATAACTCTCCTGCAGTCAGCTTTTTTGAAGCGATGCGCAGAGGTCTTGCACCGGATGGAGGCCTGTATATGCCGGAGCAAATACCCAAGATTTCGGAGGATTTTTGGTCATCCATTCCGGGCAAAAGCTTTCCGGAAATAGCATTTGAGATGGCCAAACCTTACCTGGAAGAGGAGTTAACGGAAAACACTTTAAGAACTGTAGTTGAAGAAGCTTTCGACTTTCCGGTTAGAATGAAAAGCCTTGGAAACAGACAGCACGTTCTCGAACTATTTCATGGCCCGACGCTTGCTTTTAAAGATTTTGGTGCCCGTTTTATGGCTCGCCTGTTCTCTGAGAATGCTCAAAAAGAGAGTGAAGAAGTGACTATCCTCGTCGCAACATCGGGTGATACAGGAGGGGCTGTGGCGCATGGGTTTTATAAGGTGCCCGGCGTTAAAGTATGTCTGCTGTATCCAAAAGGGAAGGTGAGTCCTCTGCAGGAGAAACAGATGACAACCCTTGGCGAAAATATTACAGCTCTTGAAGTGGACGGTGTATTTGATGATTGTCAGCGCCTGGTGAAGAAAGCGTTTTTGGATAAAGAACTGAATGAAAAACTTCAGCTCAGCTCAGCCAATTCCATCAATATTGCCAGGCTTCTCCCTCAGTCTTTTTATTATGCATATGCGGCCGGGAAACTAATGGAGCAGGGTGTATCTGATCCGCCTGTCTTTTCGGTACCCAGCGGGAATTTCGGTAATCTAACAGGAGGGATGCTTGCCGGGCAAATGGGGCTGCCCATCAAACATTTTCTGGCTGCTACCAATGTGAATGATGTAGTGCCTGAATACTTGAGAAGCGGGGATTTTAAACCTAAAGATTCTGTTCAAACCATTTCTAACGCCATGGATGTTGGCAACCCAAGCAATTTTTCCCGAATGAAATTTCTGTTTAAAAGTTCAGGCAGTAAGATGAAAGATCAAATTTCAGGTTATTCGTACTCTGACGAAGAAACACGCCAAACCATATTGGATGTCTATAAAGAAGAAGAGGGTTATCTTCTTTGCCCTCATACAGCCATTGGGTATCGGGCAGCGATTGAATATCAGTCTGAAACAAATACAGGCAACCATTTAATTACACTTGCCACAGCACACCCGGTTAAATTTCGCGATGTAATTGAGCCTGAAATTGATAAAAAGATAGAGCTGCCTGCCAGGTTAAACCGCACCCTCAAGAATAAAAAAAAGGCACTATCAATAGATAAGAATTACGGATCATTCAAGGAACAATTAATGCAATTACATTCACGCTGAATATTTTGATAAGAATGTAAATTGACCTGTGTTCGAGATATGGAACTGAGTCTAGAAAGTCCCCCTTCGAAGGGGGAAGAGTCCGTCAGCCGACGGACGAGGGGGGATGACCTAATGGACTGAGATTTGGCTTAAAAATTCATCAATTAGCTTCGAATCTATTACTTATCATCCCCTGCCCACTATATCAGAAAAGGGACACTCTTTGGCAAATTTTCATCTCTAACCCACGGTAAGTTATTTCATTTTCACCTATGGATTGCAAAAGCGAAAACGATCCCGTATCTTTGAATTCTATAAAAGATTCAACCAACGCCAGACCACGATTATGAAAAAAGGAATTCATCCCGATTATAAAGAAATCACAGTTGTACTAAGTGATGGTACTGAGATGAAAACAAGAAGTACCATGAACGTTTCAGATGGTATCTACAAAAGTGAGGTAGATTCTAAAAACCATCCGTTTTACAACAAAGACCAAAAAATTACGCAAAAAGCGGGACGTATCGATCGTTTCAACAAACGATACGCGAAGAAGTAAAGCCGCTTAATAACCCATTATCTGAGGATGTAGTGAATTTCGCTACATCCTTTTTTTATATCTGACAATTATGGACGTGAAACAGTATACCGTCGGCCCGTTCGCTGAGAACATCTATCTGCTAACAAAAAATCAGAAAGCCATTCTGATTGATCCCGGGTTTTTTGATCCGAGAGAATTTGCCGTTTTTAAAAGTGATCTTGAAGAATCGGACACTGAATTGATTGCAGTAGTTGCTGACACACGCCCACATCGATCACATCATGGGACTGGATAAAGTTCTCAAGGAGTTTGATGTGCCCGTATATCTAAATCACAGCGATCTTTATCTCTGGAATAACTATCCGGATCAGGCTAAAAGATTTGGTTTTAGAACTTCCGGATTTGATTTTACTCCGGAAGAGATGGCGGAACAGCAGGGCTTGTCAGTTGGTCCGTTTACGTTTGATGTGCTTTTCACTCCGGGCCATTCACCCGATCATGTTTCACTTTATTTCAGTGATGATCAGCTCCTTATTGCGGGAGACGCACTGTTTCGTGAAAGTATAGGCCGTACGGATTTGTACAAGGGAGATTTGGATATTCTTACAGAATCAATCAAAGAGAAACTCTATACGCTTCCTGAAGAGACGAAAGTACTCCCAGGTCATGGTCCATCAACTACCATTGGTTACGAAAAAACCAATAATAACTTTGTGAAAGGATAGATCGGTCGGCTAGCGATCTTTTTTTAAACGTGAGTACGATATGTCTTCTTTATAGAAAAGACTTATACCGGTTTTTAAGTACAAGGTAGCCACGGCACATCTTTTGACACGAAGCGAAACACGGAAGCCACTGAATTACTTCTGTAATTTAGTTGCTGATATCAGTGGCCAGTTATATAACACATGATGTTTATGAACTTCTAGCTCAGATTTTATCTCGAGCTCACGTTTTTTTGTTTTCCGCCAGCTTTTGCTGAAGACGGAAAATCTGCTCATCGTAATACTCTTTCTTAGCCGAATTGGTACGTCTCAACTTTTTAAACGTTTCAATTGCGCCTTTGTAATTCCCCTGCTTTTCATGGATTACTGCAAGTGTTTCTGTAACGATATCATCAACATTGTTACTTGCCTCACTTAAATCAGGTTGTTCCTTCTCATCTTCTGAAAGATCCGGTTTGATTCGCTTTTTTTCTGCAGAAGAGAGTTTCGCAATGAGTGAATCGAGATCCTGGATGGGGTGTCCTCTGTCGTTGTTGAATTGACGTTTAAATGGTTCACGTGTGGGCTCCGGCTCCCACGCTTCAAAATGATGGGGGTGGCTCATCATATAGTGCAGACGGTCCATCAGCTTGCTGCCGGGTGCAAGAATTTTTGCGTGCATTGCCGCCTGTACAGCTTCTTGTTTCCGGCTGTTGCGATGATAGAACCATGCCAGGAAAAAATACCCTACCGCACCCGCATTGCGTTTGGTGATATGATTTTCGAGCCGTTCGATTGCAGCCTCCGGATCGGAATCAAACTGCTCGACGTAACTCTGAAGTGATTTGGGTATTTGTTCTGCCGTTAATTGCATGGTCAAAAGTAGGTAATGAAGAGATGATTTACCAATTGCTTACCGCATCGTTGAACATATTATTTGCAATCTGCTGTAGTGCGGTTTCTGCAGCTTCCATTTCACCCTCAACTGGGTTATCAAGAGTATTATATGTAGCACTGCCGCTAAAGCTTTTGTTCCACAATGGTTCATCATCTTTTTGATACTGAAAAGTAGCTCTTACGGTAATCTGAATTTCGTTGATATTTGCCTGTTCATCTCCGCGGACACTGAACGGACGATTTACGTATCTCTGTATCGCACCCTCAACAAATGCATCTGATGATTCCTGATTGTTTGCGAGTGACAACCGGCTCTGATTTACAAAACGATTGATCAACGCCCGGTTTAAACGATCACTCAGATCTCCCAGACCACTTTGAGACTGATCAGGAAAAAAGGGAATATTAATTGTGTTGACATCTGATGGAATAGATGTACCTGTAAAACTATAGCTGATACATCCCGATACAAATACGGAAAGCAGAAGCACAAAAAAGAGGTTTCGTTTATTGAAGGTCATATTGGTCCAATTTTCTGTAGAGTGTACGCTCACTAACACCCAGCGCATCAGAAGCCTTTCTTCTATTTCCTTCAAAACGCTTTAAAGCCTGTTCAATCAAAAACTTTTCAGCCTCTTCAATCGATGGAATCTCTTTATCTGAGAAGAAATCCTGAATTTCATCTGTTTCCTCCTCTTCAGGTGATTCGGCCGGACTTGATATGCCAAGTGAATCCTTGCCAGAAGGATCCCGGTAAATGTGTCCGGAAATATCATTTGGATCGATGTCGCGCGGCACGGCGCTGGGAAGTGCTTTTAATTCTTTATCCGAAAATGTTGAATAGACAAACTTTGCGAGCATCTTTTTCAGGTCGGTTATGTCTCCCTGCATCTCAAGCAGAGCGCGGTAGATAATTCCCATGTCGGTTCCGCCGGGACTTTCAAAAGAGTCATCTTCATCATCCGCGTATTCACTTCTGGAGAGAATGGGCAGGTTATCCGTTGACCCCAGGTGCTGCCGCCCTTTCAGGTATTTTTGCAGGCGGTCTTTATCAATGAATTGAGATTTTTCGAGAACCACCAGCTGCTCCGCCACATTTCGAAGCTCACGGATATTACCCGGCCAGCGGTATGATATCAGCAGATCCTTGGCTTCATCAGAAAATCCCTGAAAAACTGAATCGTACTTTGAGGAGAATTCGGTAACAAATTTTCTAAATATAGGGATGATATCATCCTGGCGATCCCGAAGTGGCGGTAGTTTGATTTTGACCGTGTCCAGACGGTAGTAGAGATCTTCCCGGAATTTTCCCTCTTTTACAAGTTCCCAAAGATCCTGGTTGGTTGCGGCAATTACCCGAACATCGGCGGTGAACATTTTACTTGATCCAACACGGAAAAACTCACCGCTTTCCAGAACCCGAAGCAGTTTTACCTGAATGTTTTTGGGAGTATCACCGATCTCATCCAGGAAGATGGTTCCATTGTCTGCTTTTTCAAAATATCCTTTACGAGCTTCATGTGCACCGGTAAACGAACCTTTCTCATGACCAAAAAGCTCACTCTCTATAATTCCCTCGGGTATGGCGCCACAATTTACAATTACCAGATCATTACGGCTTCGATTGCTGAGCGAATGGATTGCACGTGCAGTTACATCTTTACCAACACCACTTTCACCCTGTAATAAAACCGTTATATCCGTACCGGAAACCTGCATGATTTTATCGATCACCTGCTTAATAGCAGTTGATTCACCAATAATTCCGTAACGCTCCTGTAATGCTTCTCTGTCCATAGTATGTCTTTATTATTTAGACCTTAAAGGTAATAAAGTTCTGATTCTTGGCATAGAGTCGATTTAAGCTTTAGTGGCTTAAAATTCATAAAATGAAGCTGAAATTTATAAATCTGCGGTGTATTAAATTAAGATGCATGGTTACTCAAAATAATTATCAGTAACCTTTTGTAAAATGGATCGTCACACCATCGTATACGCATGCAGGCAAGTTATTAGCTTAAAGTATTTTAGATGAGCGAAGAAGCTGAACACGAGGAATTTCAATTGGTGGATAAAATCCTGGCGGGACAGCGGGATCTATATTCTGTGCTGGTTGAAAGATATTCGTCTATGGTTTTTCATGTAGTACGCCGTTTCGAAAAAGATTCGGATGAAGCTGAAGAGCTGGCTCAGCAGATATTTGTTAAAGCGTATGAAAAGCTTGATCGGTTTAATAAAAAATCAAAATTCTCAACCTGGCTTTATTCATTAGCGATGAACCACTGTCGAGACTATGCGAAGAATGTAAGGCGTGATAATCGAAGGATCAGCGAAATGGAGTCGGGGTTTTTAGACTTGAATTTTACGGATCAGCAAACTCCTCATTTAAAACTGGAGATGAGTGAGTGGAGTAAGCTTTTAAAGCAGTCGTTGCTTGAGCTGTCTGATGATTACTCTCTGCCTTTTTTAATGAAGTACAGGGATGGAATGAGCTATAAAGCGATGTCTGAAAAAACGGGTGTATCCATAAGTGCTTTAAAAGTAAGGGTGCACAGAGCACGGAAAGAACTAAAATCACGATTGGAAAATGAGGTGCAACCATGAGTAACAAAAATTTAAATAATGAGGAACTGTTTCAGCTTTATCTGGACGGTGAGTTGAATGAAGAGCAGGAAAAACGCGCACTGCACATGATTGCTGATGATCCTGAAATGCGTTCCATGCTTCGTTTCGAGCGAACACTGACTCAAAACTTTAACAGCGAACCGGATCCCGATTCTTTTTCTGTGCCTGAAAACTTCAGCAGTAACGTAATGAATCGAATTGAAAGTTTAGACAGAGAAAAAGAGAAAAGTGCAGCAAAAGGCTTGTCTCTTCTGAAGCCCAGAGAGGTTTCGATTCGGCCCATTTATGCAGCTGCGGCAGCTATTTTAATGATGTTTACCTTTGGTTATCTGCTTTTGAATGAACAGGAACAGGATGAAATGGCTTCATTTGTTGAGGAAGACCGGTCTGTCCAACAGGTTGCAGAGCAGGAATCTGAAGTATGGATTCGATTTATCTATTTTGATGAAGAGGCTGAAACCATGGCTGTTGCCGGTGACTTCAGTGATTGGGATCCTGTAAGTTTAACGAGAGATGAAGTTAATGGTAAAACAGTCTGGACAGGCATGATTCCGGTGGTAAGGGGAGAACATCACTACATGTTCGTGAAAAATGGAAATGAGTGGGTTACGGACCCTCTTGCAGACGTAAAGGTTGACGACGGATTCGGGAATAAAAATGCTGTGCTCTATTTATGAAAAAGTGGTTAGCTGTACTTATCAGCGTATTATTTATACCGTTTGACGCTTATGGTCAGGAGTGGGACACTCTGCTTCTTTTAGACGGCAGAACCGGGTATACATCTAATACTTACTTAAACCCGATGTTGTCTGAATGGAGTCGGGAAAGCAATACAGGCTACGGCACAATTACTCCAATGGGGAATATTTTTGTGTCTAAAAATCAATTTTCAGCTGATCTGACTACAGGTGGGTCGTATAGCCAGTTTACGGACGACAACAATGCATGGACGTCACTTTTTCTGCTCCTCAATGCAAATTATCGAATTACAGATCGCTTGGGACTGGGGATTGAAACCGGCGGCAGCGATTATTCTATGCAATCCAAACAGTCCATCTTTTGGGCACAACCGGTTTTAAGTTTTTCTCCCTCGCTGTTTACCAGAGTGAACCTCAAAGCAGGCTCTTCATTTAGGAAGATTAATTTTGATGATGTGGAAGAGCAATCAGGTTATGAACAGTTTAATAACTACGCTGTTGAGTTTGAAACATGGCCGACCTTTAGATGGCAACTGAAATTAGGTGTCTTTGGAGATCTGGATAATCCTGCGGAAAGTTTAGGTGCACGTGCTTCATCAGACATTAACCTAACGAGAAATTGGGATATGAACCTGCGTGCCGGTATTGAAAGGTACCGGTTTCAGATAATGACGGATGGGGGAGGTGGCGGTGGTGGATTCCCTCCGGGTGGCAATCCCGGAAATGAAACGACCACTACCGATGAAGCAGATATTCTTTACAGGATTTCAGCCGGGGTTAAATACCGGATTAATTCAATTTGGGAGGCCTCTGTCAGCACAGACTATTTGAACTACTACTCTACGGTTACAGAAGAGTCGGTTTCCGATATTCACGCTTCAATAGGTTTTCGAGTAACTTTATTTAATAGTAGTCGTCATACCGATGAAGCAAGAGTTGAAGTGAGGCAAAACGGAACGCAGTCAATTTTCTTGAATTTAAAATACGATGGAGAAGGTCATTTATATATCCTTGGTGATTTTAATGACTGGCAGAAACCGGGGATTCCACTCGTTAAACAGAGACGAAATAGATATGCTGCTCAACTTTCGCTGGATTCAGGTGCTTACGAATATAAAATTTTGCTGATTGAAGGAGATGAGGAAAAATGGCTTGAACTATCTGAAGACACCTATACGGTGAATGATGGCTTTGGCGGAGAAAATGGATTGATTATTACTGATTAAACACAACAACTATGAAAACGATAATTAAAACAATCAAAAGAAGTTCGAAGGTGGCAGGTTTGGTGCTCCTGCTTGCAATTCCGGTTAATTTATTTGCCCAGGAAACAGTTGAGAGTTTATTGGATCGTGCAACTGCATCGGGAATAGATCAAACCAGAATTACGGAGGTTCGGCAGCGAGTTCAGGAAAGAGGTATGAGTGATCAAGAATTTATGAGCATCATACAGCCGGCTATAGATATGGCAGATGAAAACTTACCTTATGAAATGATATTTGAAAAAGTACTTGAAGGTTTATCAAAGGGAGTTTCTACTCAGCGAATGGCTCCGGTACTGTCCTCTATTCATGAGAATGCATCAAGATCTGCACAGTTTGTTGACCGATGGATGCAGCGATCAGAAGTGCGAAAGTTTGTTGAAAGAGGTGAGGGTCGAATGGAGAGAGAACAGTTTCGAAATGAGATGGTTAAGGCCGGATCTAAAGCCATGATGCAAAATATTGATGAAGGGATATTGATTGAAACCTTAAACAATGTATCTGAGGGGAATATGGATAAGGTAAAGCCGTCCGGTTTGTTGGCTGCTATTAATATTTTGGGTGATCTGCCTAACGGATCTAATTCAGCCTCACAAAATGCAAGATTGGTACTCAGAGCATTGCAAAGTGGTTTTGAAGCTGGGGATATTCAAAAATTACCTGCAGCCCTAAATATGGCTCAAAGAAGAAGCCAGTTGCCGGCAGCAGCAGTTGGAAAAGGATTTATGGAACAGATAGAGAGAGGTTTTCCAAGTGAGAGAATATTGCAGAATATGTTTAATGGTCAGGTAGGAGGCGGGCCTCCCGGTAACGTACCGGGCGGTATAATGAATGAAAGACCGGGAAGACCCGGCGGGAATTAAACAAAAAGGGCGCTGATGGCGTCCTTTTCTTTTTTAGAGAGTTTTTTAAAATAAATGTAACGCTTTTGATTTAGGGTCGTCGTACTTGCAAATACACGAAACGAACACAGTAGCAATTTCAAATAACAACAAAACAGATAGAGTTATGAAAACCCTAAATAGCATTTTCAATAAAACACTGGCCGCAATCCTGGCTATCGGAATGATCGCTTTCGCAGGTTGCTCAATTGACAGCACACCCGGAATGGGAACACTTGAAGTAAAACTGCACGATGCACCGGCCGACTACGATGAAGTAAATGTTTTCATTGAACGAGTAGAAGTAAATAATAGTGAAGATGAAGAATCAGGCTGGCAGGTGGTAAGTGAGCCAAATCAGCAATACAATCTGCTGGAACTCACAAACGGAGTATTTGAAATGATCGGAGAGGTAGAGCTTGAAGAAGGCTTCTATCCGCAGATCCGTCTGATTCTAAGCAGAGACAATAACAATGTTGTAATTGACGGTGAAGTACATGATCTCTTTATCCCAAGCGGTGCACAGACAGGTGTTAAACTGAACGTTAATGCGGAAATTGAGGAAGGATTTACATACACCCTCCTATTGGATTTTGACGCGCTCCGTTCCGTACATAAAACCGGGCAATCTCCTGTATTGGATTATATTCTCAAGCCGGTAATTCGTGCAACAAACGAAGCTGTTACCGGAAATATCGGAGGAGTTGTTAATCCTATTGAAGCCAGAGCGGCGGTATTTGCAATTGCAGGAGAAGACACACTCTCTTCAACCTATGCGAATGAAGAGTCCGGTGAGTTTCTGCTGGTTGGTCTTGAAGATGGAACCTATGATGTTTCTGTTGAACCCAGAGAAGAGGGCTTTGGCAGTGAATATCTCGAAAATGTAGAAGTGACTGTGGGTGAGACTACAGATCTGGAAACCATTGAACTGACCACAGAGAGTAACGAGTAGTTACCTTTGTTTGTTTGTTAAGTTTGAGTATTGACCCCGAACTGTACCGGATCAAGTATTGGTAATACTTCCATAGATCCGAATACAGATGAGAGAACACAAAAAAAGCTCCGATGGAAATCGGAGCTTTTTTCTTTTAAATCTGAAATGGTTGGTAAATTTTCCTGCTATGCAGTAACCGCAGTCTGACCAAAAAACTCTTCAATAGAGCTTTTTCGAATAGGTTTGGTAATCAGCGTTGCTGATGTGTAGTCGGTAACTTCAACTTCAACATAGTCGCCCTTTTGAAAATCTCTTCTGTCAAAAACGGCCATCTTATTTGTGTCTGTTCTTCCGGAGAGTTGCTGATCTGATTTTTTACTGGTCCCTTCAACAAGTACAAGATGTCTTTTGCCAACTTCATCCTTGTTATTCTTCTCCTGAATACTCATCTGCTGCTGAATAATCTCAGATAATCTTCGCTTTTTAACATCTTCAGGCACATTGTCCTCATATTTACGAGCGGCAAGTGTTCTTTCCCGTTCAGAATAGGCAAACATGTAAGCCAGATCGTATTCAACAGTCTTCATCAGAGACATGGTTGCTTCATGCTCTTCTTCAGTCTCATCACAGAAGCCCGCAATGATATCTGTGGAGAGAGACACACCCGGAATGATCTCCCTCATTCTGTCAATTAATTTAAGATACTGTTCACGGGTATAGGGCCGGCGCATTCTTTCAAGCATGGTATCGCTACCCGCCTGAGCCGGAATGTGAATATAGTTGCAAAGGTTTGGTCGCTCAGCAATAAGATGTAAAAGCGGCTCCGGAAAATCTTTCGGGTGAGGAGAGGAGAACCGGAATCTTATTTCAGGGTTAGCCTTGCTGATCTCATCCATCAGCCTGGTAAAATCGATATCCTCGTATTGGTATGAATTTACATTCTGCCCCAAAACGGTGATCTCTTTATAGCCCTGCTCATTCAGCTGATTCACTTCATTCATGATACTGCTAAGAGGACGACTCCGCTCACGGCCACGTGTAAACGGTACAACACAAAAAGCGCACATGTTGTCGCAGCCTCGCATAATGGATACAAAAGCAGTTACTCCATTGCCGCTTGTCCGAACCGGTGTAATGTCGGCATAGGTCTCTTCAAGGGAGAGAAGAACATTTACGGCTTTCCGTCCATCGTTTACTTCTTTGAGGAGATTGGGAATATCCCGGTAGGCGTCCGGACCCACAACGATATCAACCAGCTGCTCCTGTTCGATAATATTCTCTTTGATGCGTTCGGCCATACAACCCAGAACACCGACAGTTAACTCTTTTTTCTCTTTCTTGAGTGAGCGAAACTCCTTTAAGCGATTCCAAACACGCGTTTCGGCATTCTCACGGATTGAACAGGTGTTTACAAAAATAACATCGGCTTCTTCGGCAGATTGAACAGGGCTCATACCCTCATTCATCAGAATGGAGTTCACAACTTCTGAGTCGGCCATATTCATCTGGCAACCGTAAGTTTCTATATAAAATCGTTTATCACTCATAACAGCGAATTTGGAAAGAAAAGTTATTGAAATAAAATAACGGACATGGTTGACCGCAATAGAGCATGAAAAGATACAAATTTAAAAAATGGATGTCATAACAGAATCAGGATCTTAATTCTGCTTTCGTGTTCTGAAGTGAGTAAGACTTTAGTTACTCAATGTCACCTTCAGGCGAGGTAATTAATTTGAATATATCTCTGCCGGATTTTTGTGGGCCGCCAAAATCGCCGTCATTGGAAAGAGTCCATCCGGTGAATGCGATGTTGCCATTGGGTAATCCAATGACTGATTCGGCGGTTTCATCAAGTTCACCGCCATAGGTTTTCAAATAGTTCAGAGATCCGCTTAAACTGAGGTTAACCAGGAAAATATCTGTATTACCCAGGTTTAACTCTTCAAAATCTCCGTCGTCAGATGCTGTGTGACCAACCGCTGCAATGTTGCCGTTCTCAGTTTCAGCAATTCCGGTTAATCCTTCCGTATTGCTTCCTCCAAAAGTGTTGAGCCACTGGATGCTTCCGAAATCCGAAGTTTTTAGAACAAAGGCATCATTTTCGCCGCTATTCGAATTTTGGAAGATTCCATTATTTGAAGAAAACCGTCCGGCGATGGCAAATCCATTATCTGATGTGGTAACAACAGAGTTGGCAATTTCCGCACCGGTTCCACTGTATGTGTAGAGCGAGTTGAATATCCCGTTTGGTTCGAGTTTCAAAAGAAAAGCTCCGCTTTCACCCGGCTGCCGCCCACTGAAATCACTGTCGGATGATGAGTATGAACCTACAACAGCAATTTGTCCATTAGGGCCAATAGTCAGATCCAATGCTTCGTCATTTTCTGCACCGCCAAATGTTTCAAGCCATTGAATTTGCCCGCTGTTGTCGGTTAACATGACAAAGGCATCTTTAGAGAAGTTTGAGCGACCCGAGAAATTCCCGTTAACTGAACGCGTGGATCCCGCAATCAGATATCCACCGGTCGGTCCTTGAATTAAAGCATAACCGTAATCCTCATTCGCCCCGCCATATGTTCGAGTCCAGATCAGCTCACCGTTGGAGGGAGATATTTTAATCAAAAAAATGTCATTCTCTCCGCGATTCATGTTTGGAAACTGATCGTCATCTGATCGGTTATATCCGGTGATGAGGAAATCTCCGCGAGCATCCTGAATGACATCCATTGCCCAGTCGCTGTTGGAACCGCCATAGGTATTTACCCACTGTTGTGTTCCGTTAGCGGTCAGCTTTAGTACAAAAACATCTCGGTTTCCGCGTGCCTGACCGGAGAAAATACCATCTACAGAAGTTGTAGTCCCAATGATCAGGAAGCCGCCATCTTGCGTGCGAATAATGGTTTTACCAAGATCATCATTGGTTCCGCCATAAGTGAATTCGGACTCCGGTTCGGTTGGTTTTTCCGGAGGCTGGGTGATCGACTCTGCATCACAGGATACCAGTGAGATCATTAACAGCAATGAAATAATTATGGAAATGAGACAACGCATGGCTGATAGGATTAATTTGAAGCCGTTAAGTGTAGTTAATTAACTACCCTGCATTCACCAAGAGTTCCACTTCAAACACTAATACGGCACCTTCCGGGATTGATTGTGGAGGAGATTCGCCATAACCGAGGTTAGCAGGTACAAATAATTCATAAATACCACCTTCCTTCATGAGTTGTATTCCTTCAGAAAATCCGGGAACTACGCCCTGAAGATTAAATTGTGAACCTTCGGGTGGAGATTGATCGAATACATAACCATTGGTAAATGTGCCGGTATAATTTACCCGGACTTGACTATTTTCATCTGGGCTTGATCCGTCACCTTGCTCAATGATTCTGTATTGTAACCCGCTTTCCGTCACTTGTACATCTTCTCGTTCGGCATTATCAGCTAAAAACTCGTTGGGCCGCTGAAGGAAGGAGTCGAGTGTCATGTCAAAAATCAAAACGGATCCGGGACGAATAGGGCTCCCTTGTGGTGGGTTATCTCCGTAGCCCAGTTCGGGTGGGATCACAAATTCATACTCAGACCCAACTTCCATCAGCTGAATTCCTTCATATAATCCGGATAAAACGTCGCTGGTTAAAGGAAAATAGTCGAGCTGAGTTGTGCGAACAAATACTTCGTCGTTGATGAGGCGTCCCTCATATTCCAAAAATACGACGGCACCGTCGTATGGTCTTTCACCGTCACTCTCTTCCAGGACTCGATATTGAAGTCCGCTTTGCGTAACCGTTACACCCTCTTTTTGGGCATTCTCTTCGAGAAATTCAGTTTCGTCAACGGGTTCTCCAAAAGGATTACCCGGATCACTTAAACAACCGGTTGTTAAAAACGAAGCGAGCAGTAGAGGTAAAATTAGGTAATTGATCTTCATAAATAGTGTAAATTGAAAGGTGTTAAAAAAGGATCAAAGTGTTGCTGATTCCGGCAGTTTTTGTATCAGCGACTGTATATTCAGGACATCGGATGATACAGAGTGCTCGATGTCTGAGCTCAGCTGTTCACTGTAAAATTGTTCATTCGTGTAGCGGCTCCAAAACTGTCGCTGACGGTCAATGACCGGAATGATGCTTTCAATCTGATCAGGCTCAAAGAAAAGAATCTTTCGATGGAGCTCTTCCAGAGCATCATTGATCTGACTTGCCAATGTAACGACAAAAGGAGAGCGATGTTTCGTTTCATCCTCCAGTAAATTTTGGAGCCCAAACAAGTCAAGCCTGATTTTGTGGCAGAGCATAAGCAGATCAGACTTGCGGATAACTTCGGGCTGTCCGGCTTGTTGCTTGTAGTAATTATAATTTCTGATGAATTTTCGGCTTGTGGTAAGCGTGGCTGCAGCAGCTGCAGCCGTAAACTCAATCAAATCTTCAGGATCTAGTTTGGCCACTCTTCCGGATTTTCCCTCCAGGCACTTAACATCTTCAGATCACTCTCCGCAATATAATCCTCTTCGAGGGCTACCTCGATCAGTGTGGAGTAATCCGTAAGACAGTAAACCGGAATATTCAAATTGGTGAATTGTTCAATGGCTTTCTGAAAACCGTATGTGAAAATACAAAGTACCCCTCGTACATCTGCACCGATAAACTGAAGAGCTTCAATAACGGAAACGGCCGAACCGCCTGTTGAAATCAAGTCTTCAATTACAACGGTTGACTGGCCTTTATCAACTCCACCCTCTATTTGATTGCCCAGGCCATACGCTTTGGCTTTAGCTCGTACATAAGCGAGTGGCATGTCCAGATTTTCAGCAATCCATGCTGCATGAGGTATACCGGCTGTTGCAGTTCCGGTTATAACTTCAACGTCACTGAAGTCTTCATTGATGATGTCTATAAAAGCCTTGGAAATTTTCTTTCTGATTTTTGGATATCTCAGAGTCAGGCGGTTATCGCAATATATGGGTGAATTCCATCCTGACGACCATGTAAATGGGTCGTTGGGTCGTAAAATAACGGCGTCTATTTCCAGTAGGTGCTTGGCCAGTTCCCTGGCAAAGTCTTTGTCTACGATTCTATTGATTCTGTTTTTTTCTTCTAACATGTTGTATTTATCTATACTCCTGTAATCTGAAAAGGCTGTAATTATTCAAGCCTTAACTTATAAAACTTGTATTAACTGTCTGTTATTATTTGTGGGGATTTTATCCTAGAATGGATCCCAATAGTAATTTTAGCAACTCCAGGCAAATGAGTGCATAAACACCGGCTGCCAAATCATCTAACAATATACCAAATTTTCCTGGCAATTTCTCCAATCGAACAATCCCCAAAGGCTTGAAGATGTCGAAGATACGGAAAAGTATAAAACCGGCTAAAAGCAAGCCTGTGTTTGTCAGGGAGCTGTAGTGAAATGAAGTAAAGAGAAATACAACCGCTTGCCCTGCGGTTTCGTCGATTACAAATTGACCGGGATCGTCTCCAAATTTTTCGACACATGCACCTGTTGCCCACAGTGAAATAAGCGAAGCCAGCAAAACTAAACCGGCCATGCCGAATAATGGATCAACCAAATAGGCCGCATATACAAGTGGAAGAGTAAACAGGCTCCCCCAGGTGCCGGGAGCTTTGGGGAGTAAGCCTGAACCGAAAAGAGTCCCGAAAACAATTTTCAGAGTTTTCATGCCGGTTGGGAACTCTTAAAAAGAGATCGGTTAACAAAAAGGTATTCAATACCGGAATAGACGGTGATAAATACAACGATGACCATTCCCCAATAGAAGATGTCCAGGCTATAAAAATTAAGCACGAACTGACCCACAGCCCCATCAAACAGCAGTAAAAATCCAAAAAGAAGGGCTACGTATAAATAGCCCATTTGAATAGCTGTTTTAATTTTTGCTGTTTTCCTGGTTTGAAGCGTGATGTCTCTTCGTTTAGTGTAGATTCGAAGCCCTGTAATTGAGAGATCCCTGAAAACAATAACGGCTACAGCCCACCACGGAAACTGGGTCGGATCCAGAAAAGGGAGGCAGACAAATCCTGCAAATGTCAGAAATTTATCGGCTAAGGGGTCCATGAAGATGCCGTACTCGCTCTCTACATTGTATCTTCGGGCATAGTACCCGTCAAGCGCATCCGTGATGGCAGCTATCGCAAAAACTACCAAACTAATTCCTCTGAACAGAAGATCGTCCTGGATAAAAAGAAGTAGAAAAACAGGCGCCATGCCCATTCTTAGGGTGCTGAGTATGTTAGGTAATTTTTCCACAATAAAAGGTAAAGTTCTCAGTGAACAAATGATATATTAAATCCCTTAAAAAGATGGGCAAAAAGAATACAAAATTTCATTGATCATCTGCAAAATCCTATTTTCAACATCATATGAGAAAGGCACACGTTATATCTATCGGAAACGAGCTATTAATTGGAGATACCATCAACACGAATGCCTCTTGGTTAGGTGGGTTACTTACCGAACAGGGTTTTTATGTTGAACAGGTTTCCACAATTCCCGATGATTATGATCTCATTTTTGAAAAAGCAAAAGATTCTCTGCATAAAGCGGATATAACGGTTGTAACGGGTGGGCTGGGTCCAACTCACGACGATATCACCAAGAAAGTGATGGTTGATCTTTTTGAGACACAACTTGTCGAAAACAGTGAAGTATTGGAGTTTATCAAGTCAATTTTTGAAAGGCGAGGGTTCAAATTCAGCCCGTCTAATGCGGCTCAGGCATTGGTTCCTGAAAATTGCGATGTTCTTTTCAACAATAAAGGTACCGCACCGGGAATGTGGTTCGAAAAAAACGGAAACGCTTTGATTGTACTTCCGGGTGTTCCTACTGAGATGAAATTTTTAATGGAGAAACGTGCGCTTTCAAAAATCCACGCCCTTTTTCCGGATCGGGATGTTTGGGCTACCCGCTACTTTAAAACTGCGGGCGTACCGGAAAGTACTCTCAGTGAACAGATAGGAAACCTGGATGAGTTTGTCAACAATGGGGTTGGAGTAGCATACCTTCCGGGTCCGGCGGGCGTTACGATACGGATTAGTGCCAGTGCTGACACAAAGAAACAGGCCGAAGGCAAACTCACAACATTGAAAGACTTGCTTTATGAAAAAGCCGGGAATGTGATATTCGGCGAGGGTAAAAATCTGAAGCTGGAAGAGGTGACGGGTAAAATACTGACGGACAATAAACTGACAATTGCCGCAGCAGAGAGCTGCACGGGCGGTTTACTATCCAGTAAAATCACCGATATTCCCGGCAGCAGTGCATATATGAAAGGTGGAATTGTTGCTTACGAAAATGCAATTAAAATATCCGAATTGAACGTTTCGGGAAAAGATCTGGAAAAAGACGGTGCGGTGAGTAAAAATGTGGCACTGCAAATGGCCAAAGGCGTGGCAGAAAAAATGAAAGCTGACATTGGAGTATCAGCTACCGGAATAGCAGGACCGGACGGCGGCACGGATGAGAAGCCCGTTGGTACAGTCTGGATGGGCTTTTGGATAAAGGGTGATCATTTTGCAATTAAAGCCGTACTTAGCAACGATAGGCTATTGAACAAGGAGCGCACGGTAATGATTATTTTGGAGACAGTACGGCGTCGGCTACAAGGCATGGATGAACTTCCCTATCAACTGAAACCCCATTCAGCTTGATCTACCTTTTAACCATATGGACAGCATTTACCTTTTCGCTGCAGGATACAATTCCGTCTCCTATTCAGGCTGATACGCTACTTAAGCCGGTATCAGCTGATACTATACCTGAGACAGCTGAAGCGGACACGACCCGGATTGAGGAGGTTGAAGCTGAAACCCAAGAACCCGATACGGTTTATGTTTGGGAGTACGATATGCGCCATACCATGGACGTTGCAGAGACCGACAGTACTCTTCGCTGGATTAATATGATAAACCTTTTTGACAGGTTTTACGGTGCTAGAGGAGCGATTACCTATCGGACAGGAAAATCGGGCAGGCCTGCCGGTTTGGAACTGCACACATACGAATCCAGACATCTGAACATGGAGATGGAAGGGTTGAGTATTAATGACCCGCTGACCGGCGCCGTTCACTGGAATCGCATACCCATCCGGAAAATACGTGAGTACAGGGAAGCCGACTATGGGGCAACGTATCAAGGGGAGATTAAGCTGATTGATCACTACTTAACACAACCCCGTACATATCTGAATTTTGACGAGAGTAAGTACAACTATAGGAATCTGGATTTTGTGTTCACGCAAAATTTAAGGGCTGACACCAATCTGGAGTTCTCATACTGGGACAGGCGGGATGGAGGAGGTTACAGCCGGTCAGGAGTGGAGGGAAGGCAGGCTTCAGTTAAAATTTACCATCAGCTTTCAGATCGATGGCTGTTGAAAACACTCTATCTCAATAATGCATTGGATCGTGAAGAGTCCTTTGGCTACGTAGTTAATGACCCTGAGCTTTTTGCATTTAATCCATTTACGGCGAGTCCCATAGAAAACAACGCCAATTCAAATCAAACATCGAGCGATATTTATATCCAGGCTCACCACAGGCCGGATATCAACAGTGCCTGTTCAGACGGAGTTTGGCCTTCACTATCAAACCAACAAGTGGTCTTTGAACTACTCGGCCGATTCGATAGCTACCGATTTTAAACAAGCGGAGCTATTTGCGCGGCATCGGCTCAATTTGGGAAGAACTGACGTTTCATTTCAGGGGAGCGTAAACTGGCTGAACGAATCGGCCCAGAAAAACCTGACGGAAGAAAGCTGGCTTGGCGCTCAAGGCAGGATTGATTTGAATATCAGGCCGTTTTCGTGGCTGCAGCTTCAATCCTATTCAACGGCTGAATACTGGGATGATGAGCGATTGAGTTCAGAAGTATCGGGAAGGCTTACACTGTTTCCCGATAGCAGAATTACACTTTCAGGTTTTGGCGGGTATCTGAACCGGTCGCCCGATCTGCAGGCCCTCTATTGGCAGTCGTCGTTCTATACCGGAGATTCGACTCTTGAAAATGAACAGGAAATTTCGATGGGAGGGATGATCGAATATCAAATATTAAACTGGATGAATACGGGAGTGCGGGCTGATCTGAGGCTCAACGAAAACAGTGTGTTTATCAATGCATCCAACCAGTTTGAAAATATTGATCCGTACACCAACATAAGCGGAACAGGCTGGATAGGACTGGATAGCCGCATATTTGAAGGAGAGTTCTCCGCAGTTTATAAATCATTTTTAAATGATTCTGATAATCCGGTAAACCTACAGCTTGAAGAATCGGGCGACCGCATCTGGCTGAAAGGTCATTTGTACTGGAAAAACTATCTGTTTGATCGGGCTACGTATGTGAAAGCAGGAATATCAGGGATGATGTCACCGAGTGTTTTTGGGACGGCAGAATATATCACACCGTTGAATAGGTGGCAGCACGGAACAAATTCGCTGGGGAATCCTTCCTATCATAGATTGGATGTTGATGTTTCGGCGCGAATTCGCTGGTTTATGCTTTTGTTAAAGTGGGAAAATGTACTTGACGGAGTGGATCAGCTGGGCTACTTTGAATCAACCGGATACCCCATGCCCGAGCGACGTTTTCGACTGGGCTTGAGAATATTATTTACAAATTAGATAAGCAAAAATGAGCTTGGGATATGTTTTAAAAGAAGGAGTGGCGGGACTTAATCGTGCCCGTTTGGCAGCCTTTACATCTGTCTTTTCACTATTTGTTGCCGTACTTCTGGTGGGCGTTCTCTCCCGGGTGGGGTACAACGCGTACGAGGTCATGCAAATACTGAAACAGCAGGTTGAAGTAGAAGTATTTCTTCAAAACATTGATGATCGAACATCTCAGGAGATCCGGGAAAGAATTGAGAGCGAATCGATTGTAGCTGAACTTTCCTATATCTCCAGAGACAGTGCGTCGAAAATATTTCAGCAGGATTTCGGAATTGGAAGCGATGCTTTGGCTGACCTTCAGTTTCTTCCCGCATCATACAAGGTGAAGATTGTTGAAGATGCAGAAATCGCACAAATCGACTCATTGGTTCAGCAGGTTTCGAGCTTCAGTGGAGTAGATGAGGTGCGCTTCAACCAGGCACTGCTGCAGACTTTGGAATCCAGAACGGAGACCCTGTTTGTTATTGGCGGTGCGATTGGTGCTTTTATACTTTTTGTGGCGATGGTGCTTGTTTTCAACACTATTCGGCTGACCATTTATGCCAAGCGGGATCTGATCCGAGCCATGAAACTCGTTGGGGCCACAAACAGCTTTATACGCAGGCCTTTTTTGGTAGAGGGAATGATGCAGGGTGTAATTGCGGGAACCGCGGCCGCGGCTATTATTTTTGGTTTGTTCGAGTGGGTTGTACCTCAATTTGTGCCGCAGCTTGGTGTTCTTTCCTGGCCATTTGGAAGATGGTATTTCCTGTTGGGCGGAATTCTGCTTCTCTCAATTTTGATGGGTTGGTGGGGAAGTCGTTGGGCGGCGAGAAAGTTTATCAGGGAAACAAAAGTTTATACGACAAACTAACTGACGGTTGAAAATTTAAACTGATCGAGGTTACTGCTTTCGATCAGGCCTCTTCTTTCTTCAGGGATTTGATTTTACCGCCACCCTCTTTTCGTCGCATGCACGCTTCTACATCTTTACAGCGCCCGAACAGATGCAGTGAATGCCCTTCAACATTAAAATCATGAATCTCTTCCATAAGCCTCTGAATCTCTAAAATGCGAGGATCACAAAATTCGATTACAACTCCGCACTCCTTACAGATCATATGATCGTGCTGCTGGTAGGCATAAGATCGTTCGTAGTAGTACTGGTTTTTTCCAAACTGCTGTCTCTGAACCAGTCCGCATTCAATGAGTAAATCAAGAGTGTTATAAACGGTAGCTCTTGAGACACGTGTTCCGGCATTTTTCATGTTGAAGAAAATATCATCCGCATCAAAATGACCTTCAGCCCGGTAGATTTCTTCCAGTACCATAAAGCGTTCCGGAGTCTGACGCTGATTTCTCTCTTTCAGATACGTTCTGAAAATTTCTTTAACCAAAGTAATTGTTTCTTCCTGGGCCGGATGTGCCATAATGTTTCAATAATTAAAAATTCAATGAATGTAATTGAGGAGGTTTGAATTTAACTATATACTATCTGAACCTTTAAAAACATCAGAAATTATGCGGTAAATTTAAAAGCCTCGTAATATTTGGGTAATATGTTATCTTTTATCAAACTAGTTAACAAAATTTGAAGATATGCCAACGCTCGTTGCTTTTGAGACCATAACTGACCTCTACCAAAACTTAACTCAAAAATACGAAAATTCTCCTAAAACTGCTTTCGCATTTAAACCTACTCCAGATGGCGAGTATAAAACTGTTACCTGGGATAAGGTCAAAGAGGATGTAAATGCTCTTGCAAGCTATTTAATCGATTTTGGCATTAAAAAGGATGACCGGGTTGCCATATTAAGTGAGAACCGGTATGAATGGGCGATTGTGGATCTTGCCACACAGATGGTGGGAGCGATAAATGTGTCGCTATATACTACACTTCCACCAAAGCAGTGTGAATTTATCCTGAAAGATTCTGAAGCCAAGCTGTTTTTTGTGTCAACAGGAATTCAGGTCAAAAAAGCCGTGGAAGTTTTTGACAACTGCCGGGACCTGAAGCATGTGGTTGCTTTTGATAAACCAAAGGTTCAGAAGTATATGGACCAGAAGTATGTGAGCCTGTTTGAAACCGTACGTGACGCGGGCTCAAAATCTTTTCCGGATAACGAGGAAAAAATTAAAAAAAGAGCTTTAGAAACTTCTCCTGAGGATATTTCAACACTTATTTATACATCCGGCACTACCGGAAACCCGAAGGGAGCTATGCTTACTCACAGGAATATAGTGAGCAATGTAAAGTCAGCACATGAGGCAATTAGTATTGGTGAGACAGATCGCTGTCTTTCATTTTTACCCCTCTGTCACTCATTTGAACGAACGGGCGGTTACTACGCAATGATGGCCGGCGGAGCGGAAATCTACTATGCAGAAAGTGTGGACACGGTTGCTAAAAATATGCTCGAGGTTCATCCTACGATTGTGATTAGCGTCCCACGCCTGTTTGAGAAAATTTACAATCTGGTGATGAACAATGTGAAAGAAGGAAGTGCTATTCAGCAATCCATCTTTGATTGGGCACTGGATATTGGTAAACGTTACTGGCATGGTGAACGTGGAATTGTGAGCATGCAGAAAAAGATTGCTGACAAGCTGGTCTTTGACAAACTGAAACAGCGCACCGGTGGAAATATCCGGTTTTTTGTTTCAGGTGGGGCAGCGCTTCCGGCCGATATCGGAGCATTTTTTATGTCGGCGGGCCTAAATATCTTGGAAGGGTATGGGTTGACTGAAACTTCCCCGGTAATGTGCTGCAACCGATATGGTGATGAAAAGATGGGAACAGTCGGCAAAGTGATCAATGGTGTCACGGTTGGGATTCAGCGACTGGAAGACAGTAAAATCATTGCTCAGCTGAGCGGTGAAGACTATCCGTCTGATCTGACATCCGAAGAGGGAGAGATCTTGAACCGCGGACCCAACACCATGAAAGGGTATTGGAAAAATGAAGAAGCGACGAAAGAGATGATTGACGATGATGGCTGGTTACACACCGGTGATGTCGGAAAATTTGAAAATGGCCGACTGAAGATTACCGATCGAATTAAACATATGATTGTGAATGCCGGGGGTAAAAATATCTATCCAGGGCCAATCGAGGATATGTTCAAAACAAGCCAGTGGATTGATCAGCTGGTGGTAGTGGGTGAGAAGAGAAGCTACATGGCCGCACTGATTGTTCCCAATTTTGAAGCGTTGGAAAAATATGCGAAAGATAATGACATCAAATACTCCGATATGGAGGAACTGCTGCAGCATGAATCTATTCAAAATCTCTACAACAAAGAGATACGATCATTCTCCAAAGACTTGGCATCACACGAAAAACTGCGTGACTTCCGTCTCATAGCAAACGAATTCACCGTTGAAACCGGAGAGCTCACACCAACCCTGAAGGTGAAGCGAAGAATCATCGAAGATAAATATGGTCACCTGATCGAGGATATCTTCGAAGGGGACAGTGCTTAAAAACCAATTTGTTCACCGCGGAGACGCAGAGGTTAAGGCTTTTTTTGCAATCTCCCCTGCCAGTGTTTTTCTGGCCCCGAGTGCATTTATCGGGGAGGGGAGTACTCTCTGAAGCTTTAGCGAAGGAGAGGGAGGGGTGTTCAATGCGCAATTTGAAGCGTTTCCTAATCTGTTACTGGTAGCAATTAATTCTGCCAAAAAAATGGGCAACACCACTATGGATGTGACAGAACTCGCTTTCACAAAGAGGGACTCTTTTGAGTATGATTTAGAAACTGCGCAAAACGTCACCCCTTCATTGTGCCGTGCGTTTGCGGCATAGGGAAGGGGACGGGGGATGGGTCCGAACCAACCTGTCACCGGTAGCAAGCACAGCAGCGAGTCTAAGTATCCATTAAACGTCAAAAATATTAATCGTTTACGTTAGTTTGATCCGCTGGTCTGAATATAAAGAACAAAATCGATGAATGACCGCCTCTATCCAGTAATGTGCTTCAAACCAATCTCTCTGTTCGGCGGATGATAGATGTTGCCTTATATACCCCAGGTTTCGCTTCGCTGCACCTGGGGCTACCAATATTCTGCCCCTACAGGGCAAGTTTCCAGCTTAGATTTAGAAAAGCGACATAGCACCAAATTACCAATAAATACAAATCCTGATACGCCGCTACCACAACATCTTTCGCTGTCATCTCGAGCAATTAATTTTGCCTAAAAAAATGGGCAACACCATTATGGATGTGACAGAACTCACTTTCACAAAGAGGGACTTTTTTGAGTATGATTTAGAAACTGCGCAAAACGTCACCCCTTCCTTGTGCCGTGCGTTTGCGGCATAGGGAAGGGGACGGGGGATGGGTCCGAACCAATCTGTCACTGGAAGCGCAGTCCCGACGGCCTGTTCCACTCTATTAGGTAGGAGTTCTTTACTGTCGTCGGGACGAAGTCGAGAGATCTCCATGAGATGGTTTGAAAATTCATCATTTCGCTTTGAATCTACTACTTATCATCCCCCATTCCCCCTTCGATGGGGGACACTTTTAAGCAAATTCATAACCCGAACTCACGAATTTTAACCCTTCTTCGCCTTACGGGCATCTATGAAAGATTTAACTCCCAAAATCACAAATAGGATACAGAGTACCGCCATCACAGCCTGACTCGCTGCCGCTGTAAACCGTTCGGGCATGTCGCCGCCCAGAAGAGCAGAGATTATCTGTCGCAGTCCGGTAAACGAGCCGCCAAGTCCAAGGAGAGCGAGGAGTACCGCCGCGTGCATGGAATGTTTTTGAAGGTTATCAGATTTTTTTGCAAGCAGGCCGAGCCCTATAAAAACAAATCCAAACAGTGAAGGAATCAGGGCAGTCAGGCTTACCATATCTGTTGCGATGTAAGAGAAAAAACCGAGTATTACGAGTAGTATACCAATATTAATAGATAGCTTAGGCATGGATTAAAATAGATTAGTCTGAATTATTAAGAACGATTAAATAGCTTTCCAGTTTTCTGAAAATTTTCTTCACTCTTCTGCGGTTTACACCCAAATCTGAATAGCCAACCCGGCTGGAGCTTTTAATGTGCACAACAGAGTTTGCCCCGTCCGCTTCAACAATTGCGAGTACATCGTCTTTAAATCCAAAGAGTGGAATTTTGAATACAGACTTAATTTTTAATTCTGATAAGTCTGCTTCAGATTCATGAGGATTCAGATCGGCAATTGCTTTTTCCAAAAATTCGTACAGTTGGTCCGCCTCAGTTTCAAACCGTTTTGAAACAACAATACAGTTTGGCGAATCCGGACACTCTTCAATATCCGGATGCATCTGAGGATTGGAAGGGATGTCGGAAGTTTGTGAACCCTGAAGTGGAAAGTATACCGCCATGGCTGCTGTAATGAGAATTACTGTGAAAACCCCGAGGAGTAAAATTTTACGCTTGCTCACACAACTCCAAACACTCTTCCAGCGTTTCAGCTACCTGAACAATTTTACGGTTATTAGGTTTGATGAATCCGGCTTCTACGGAATGATCCATCATCTCAATCAGAGAGTCGTAATAGCCGTTCAGGTTCATAATTGTTACCGGCTTATCTAAAAGCCCGATTTGATTCCATGTAATAATCTCAAACAACTCCTCCATGGTTCCGAATCCTCCGGGAAAAGCAACAAACGCATCCGCCAGTTCTGCCATGTGGGACTTTCGCTGATGCATATCTTTCACGGTAATGAGGCGCGTAATTCCGCGATGGGCCACCTCTTTGCTGAAGAGATTTTCAGGGATAACTCCGATAACCTCACCGCCGTTAACCATCACTGAATCGGCAATGGTTCCCATAATTCCGAGTGAAGATCCCCCGTAGATGAGATTGTGATCATTTTCAGCGAGAAGTTTACCAAATGCTCCTGCTCGGTTGATGATGTCGGGATCATTTCCTGGCGAGGAACCACAATAAACACAAATATTCATACTAAGAAGCTACTTTCATCATTCTGTCGAGTACGCCTTCCAGTTTGTCCAGAAAGAAGTCAATCTCTTCTTCACTGTTCTGCTTGCCGAAGCTCACTCGAATGCTGGAGTTTGTGATTGCATCATCCCCTACAACTTCTTGAAGAACGTGAGACGGTTCAGTTGCCCCGGAAGTACAGGCCGATCCATTGGAAACACAGACACCTTCAATGTCCAGGTTTAGAAGAAGCATTTCACCGTCCAATCCCTGGTTGCTATCTGTCTTAAACCCGATATTTATGATATGCGGCACTCCGCCATCTTTAGGTCCGTTGATGGTAAATTTGCCCTCAAATCTGCTTTCCAGTCCGTCGATCAGCTTCTTCCGCAGGGCGACAAATTTTTGAGTACTTGCTTCCATGTTTTTGTCGCAGAGCTCCATCGCTTTTGTAAGTCCGACGATACCCGGAATATTGGAGGTTCCTCCTCTTCGCCGTCGCTCCTGTGATCCGCCCTGAAGCCAGGGAATCCAGGGAGTTCCGTTTTTTACATAGAGAACTCCAATTCCTTTCGGGCCATAAATCTTATGAGCACTGATACTCAACATGTTCAGTCCAATCTCTTTTACATCAACAGGGATTTTTCCCACGCTTTGAACAGTATCGGAATGAAAGGGTACTCCTGCTTCATTGCAGACAGCCGCAATCTCTTTCACCGGGTTGATGGAACCGATCTCATTGTTAACGTGCATCAGGGAAACGACTGCCGTTTTATCGGTGATTGCCTCTTTAACCTGATCGGCCGTGATAATGCCGTCTGAATTTGGTTTGAGGTAGATAACTTTTGCACCCTGTCTTTTCAGTGATTCTGCGGGATGCATAACAGCGTGATGCTCGATCGGGGAAGTAATAATTTCGTTCTTTCCTGCAGGCGACAGTGCGGAGAATACGCCTTTAATAGCGGCATTGTCACTTTCCGTGCCACCGCTGGTGAAAATAATTTCCGAGGGCTCAGCATTTAAGAGGCGAGCAATTTCTTCCCGGGCATCTTCTACTGCAACCTTACAGTTTCGGCCAAACTGATGGGCCGCATCAGCATTTCCAAAATCTTCTGTAAAGTAAGGTAGCATGGTTTCGAGCACTTCCGGGTCAACAGGAGTGGTGGCCGCATTATCAAAGTAAACAGGATCCATATTTAATTAATCAGTTATGATTTTTTTCGAGCTCAATAAAAATATCCAAATTGATCGTGAAAAACAGTTTTGAATTTTATCTTCTTCGCAGTGGATTCAATAACCTTTTTAGAGCGATATTATTTCAAGGATTAAAACAGATCGAATCCTGAACTTTTCTTACCTTTAGCGCACATCGAATTTCACACGTCACAGATTCAAAAATATGTCAAATACATCTCCAAAAGAACCAGAAGTAACTCTCGATCTGGCCATCGAACACGGCTTAAATGAGGAAGAGTATGAAATGATTAAGAATTTTCTAGGGCGAACCCCAACATTTACGGAACTGGGCGTCTATTCTGTGATGTGGAGTGAACACTGCTCGTATAAAAATTCAATTCTGGAGATCAAAAAGCTGCCTAGAGAGGGTGATCAGCTTCTGGTGGATGCCGGTGAAGAGAATGCGGGACTGGTGGATATTGGGGATGGATTGGCATGTGCGTTTAAGATTGAGAGCCATAATCACCCGTCGGCTGTTGAGCCATATCAGGGAGCGGCAACCGGAGTGGGCGGAATTCACCGCGATATTTTTACGATGGGTGCGCGTCCGGTGGCGTCGCTAAACTCGCTTCGATTCGGATCGATGGAGAATCCACGTGTTCGATATCTGCTGGATGGAGTTGTAAGAGGGATTTCAGATTACGGTAACTCTTTCGGCATTCCAACCGTGGGCGGGGAAATCTATTTTGATGAAGCGTATGAAGGGAATCCGCTTGTAAACGCGATGAGTGTGGGAATTGTGAAGCACGGAGAAACAGCATCAGCCATTGCGCACGGAATTGGCAATCCGGTTCTGATTGTAGGCGCCAGCACGGGACGCGATGGAATTCACGGGGCAACATTCGCCTCGGAAGAGATCAGTGAGGAGAGTGAAGCTAAACGTCCAAGTGTTCAGGTGGGTGACCCTTTTACGGAGAAATTGCTGCTTGAAGCGAGCCTGGAAGCATTGAAAACCGGCGCCGTAGTTGGCCTGCAGGATATGGGTGCTGCCGGAATTACCAGCTCATCATCAGAGATGACGGCTCGCGGCGGAGAGGGTATGACGCTCGATCTGGATAAAGTGCCGATGCGTGAGGAGGGCATGACCGCTTACGAACTGCTTCTGAGTGAAAGTCAGGAGCGGATGCTCGTGGTTGCAGAAAAAGGCCGCGAACAGGAGATTATTGATGTATTTGAAAAGTGGGATCTTAATGCTGTTGTTATCGGCGAAGTTGTTGAGGGCAATAAGCTCACCTATATCAAGGATGGTGAGGTGAAAGCGGAAATTCCGGCCGATTCATTGGTGCTGGGCGGCGGAGCTCCGCAATATGAGCGCGAAAGAAAGAAGCCGGCCTATATTGATGAGGTTCAGAACTTTGATTTTTCTACAATCAAACATCCTGAAGATGTAAATGAATCTCTTCTCAAAGTGCTGGCTTCTCCGAATGTGGCCTCAAAACGCTGGGTTCATGAGCAGTACGATACAACGGTTCGAACAAATACGGTTAACGCTCCCGGCGCTTCCGATTCCGGTGTAATCCGAATAAAGGGTACCAAAAAAGGGCTGGCCGTAAAAACAGACTGTAATGGACGATATGTCTATCTGAATCCAAGAAAAGGCGGCCAGATTGCGGTGGCTGAATCTGCACGAAATGTAGTTTGCAGCGGAGCGAAACCAATGGCTATTACCAACTGTCTTAATTTTGGAAATCCGTACAAGCCGGAAGTGTACTGGACATTCAGTGAAGCCCTGGGCGGAATGGGCGATGCTTGCCGTGCACTCAACACTCCGGTTACGGGCGGAAATGTGAGTCTGTATAACGAAAATCCAAAAGGTGCTATTTTCCCAACTCCTGTGATAGGAATGCTTGGCCTGATTGAAGACGTGGATAATCATACTATGACGCCACAGTTCAAAAAAGAGGGAGATGTAATCTACTACCTGGGAGCCGACAGAAAAGGATTGGGTGGTTCTGAGTACATCAACACTGTGCACGGATTAACTACCGGAGATGCTCCGGAATTGGATCTCGATATGGAGGTTAAGCTTCAGCAATCTGTTTTAAATCTGATTCACAACAAGACCGTAAATGCTGCGCACGATGTGTCTGATGGCGGATTGAGCATCACGCTTGCCGAAATGGCTATACACTCCGGCTTAGGTGCTGACGTATCTCTTAAAAAAATGAGCGGTGAGCTTTATGAACTTCTCTTCAGTGAAGCGCAGTCAGGGATTGTTGTAACGGTTTCAAAAGAGAAGGTATCAGAACTGGAAAAAGCGATGACCGATAGCGGTGTGCCGTATCATGTCCTGGGAACCGTTTCAGGAGAGACGCTGACAATCAATCAGTCTGTTAATCTTCCGGTAGCCAAACTTACTGAGGTGTATGAATCTACAATTCCGAATGCCATGGAGCAGTAGACTGAGCGTGAACTAATCCGGAAAACGATTTTAGTTATCTCACATATTTGTGAACGATTTATATCTCTTTGGGATTCTTGAAAGTGAAAATTTCAAACCCAAAAGAGAATTATGGAAGATAAAATTATACTCATCGTTGGTGGAACAGGCGGAATTGGAAGAGCATCGGCTGATCTGTTTGCCAAGGCCGGCGCCAAAGTTGTACTGGCAGCCAGGGATAAAGAGAAAGCAGAAGAGAAAGCCAAAGAGATTAATGACAATGGCGGTGAAGCCTTCGCCATTAAAGTGAATGTGACCGATCTGGGTTCGGTCTCTGATATGGCCAGGGAAGTAACCGAAGAACTTGGCGATATTGATGTGTTGGTCAACGCATTCGGCCTGGGAATGATCCAACCTCTGCTCGACATCAAACCCGAAGAGGCAAAAGAGGTTTTTGATGTAAATGTTTACGGTACTTTTCTGGTAACGCAAACCGTAACCCGCTACATGGCAACGGCCAAAAAGGGGAGAATTATCATGTTTCCGGGAATACTAGGAAAAGCGGTCATGCGAAATTCATCAGTCTATTCTGCTTCCAAATATGCGGTAACAGGATTTACCAAGGCACTTGTAGAAGAGAATAAACGATCCGGTGTTAAATTTTCACTGCTCTATCTTGGAGGAGTAGCAACGGATTTCTGGGAGAATCCAAACATCGATATGCGAGTTCAAAAAGATAAGATGCTGACGCCCGAACAGGTTGCTAAAGCAGTCTACTATTCCGCATCGCAGCCGGATGATTCAGTTTTAAATGAAATTACGATTCAGCCTGAATCACATCAGATGGTGTAAATAAAATCTCCGTCAGACCGCTCCAGGCAGTAAGACGGATACTTTTTTCCCCCTTTGAAGGGGGACAGGGGGATGATTCCATCAACCAATCAGACATCAAATCCTGCAAGATTCATGTCAGCGTTGAGTATTCTTGTTCAATAAAACGAGATCAGCACCAAAATATGTGCCGCTTCTACGAAGCTATCTTTTTGATCCGGTATTGGATCCCGGGGTTGAAACCCCGGGCTATTATGTTGTACGCTCCGATGGAGCTCTGATTAAAAAAAGCTACGCATAGCCCTTATATTTTAAAGTCGTAGTTACTCGGAGTCGAAGGGGGACAGCGGGATGATAAGGCTTAACCCATCATCTTATTCATGTCACAGCATTTTATAATTCTACTTAAACCCGACGCTGTCAGGGCTTTCGCTTCGCTTCAGACGCTGACAGGTCTCAGTAGCGAGGAAAAAATAACACTCGTGGCACGACTCAAAGTCGTGCCACGAATACTTGATATTAGGGAATCTGGATCACTACCCAACAACCGGGCACTTCTCGATCGCTGTTTTGTAACTCTTTCTGATGATATCGATACCCTCATCAATCTGAGCTTTTTCAACGGTAAGTGGTGGACGGAATCGAACGGTCTTTGTGCCGCATCCGAGAATCATCAGGTTGTTGTTCATGCACTCTTTCACCACTTCGTCTCGGGCATGGCCATTTGGGAGATCCATTGAGCAGAAGAGCCCTTTGCCTCGTGGATTTGAGATATACTCAAACTCGTTTGCCAAGTTTGCGATTTGATCTTGCAAATGCTTGCCTACAGTAGCAGCATTTTTAACAAGTTTATCTTCCTCTATGATCTCAAGGATACGATCGAACCGGACCATATCCACCAGGTTACCGCCCCATGTTGAGTTGATTCGGGATGATACGTGGAAACAGTTGGTTTCGATATCATCAATTCTGTCGCTTGCCAGAATACCGCACACCTGTGCTTTTTTACCGAATGCGAGGATATCCGGCTTTACATAGTATTCGTGAGCCCAGAATTTTCCGGTCAGGCCAACACCGGTTTGCACTTCATCGTAAATCAGAAGAGCGTCAAACTCATCACAGAGATCTCGCAGAGCCTTGTGAAACTCAACTCTGAAGTGGTTGTCGCCGCCCTCGCCTTGAATTGGCTCGAGCAGTATACAGGCAATATCATCCTTGTAGGTTTCGAAATACTGACGTGCCTGTGCCAGCGCCTGTTCCTCTTCCATCTTCACTTGTTTCTTATTCTCGGCATTCAGTGGAAATTTAACGGCAGGATTATGAATGCGTGGCCAGTCAAATTTTGGAAAATATTTCACCTTTTTGGGATCGGTATTGGTAAGCGAAAGAGTATATCCGCTGCGTCCGTGAAACGCTTTATCCAGATGAAGGGCTTTTTGGCCTTTTTCAGTCCGATATCCTTTCTTGAAATTTTTCTGAACCTTCCAGTCGAAAGCCACCTTCAGGGCATTTTCTACTGCAAGTGCACCGCCGGAAACAAAAAACGCGTACGGCATGTAGTCCGGTATCCCGACTCTTGAAAACGTCTCTACAAAATGTGCCATCTCTTCAGTGTAGACGTCAGAGTTGGACGGTTTGTTGATGGCTACCTGTCCAAGTTTTGCAACAAAGTCAGAATCACCGGCCAGTTTATCGTGATTCATTCCCAATGGATTGGAAGCGAAGAACGTGAAAAAGTCCAGGTAATCTTTTCCTGAGGCAGAATCGTGCAGGTAAGCTCCTTTACTTTTTTTGAGGTCGAGAACCATCTCATAACCATCTGCAAGAATATGTTTTTGTAGAGTTGAGCGTACGTTTATTGGTTGAATTCCTTTCATACAATGTGTCGTTTAAATTTTATTTTTAGCTCCTGTTTTGATCGTAAGTAGAGGCTTTTAAGCTTCAAATTCAAGGAAAGTTTTCCGGATAATTTGGATACATTTTTGAAGCTGTTCCTCATTCATAACCAACGGCGGTGCAAATCGAATAATGTTGCCGTGCGTCGGTTTGGCAAGCAGGCCGTTATCTTTTAATTTTACGCAGATATCCCACGCTGTTGAGCTGTCGGGCGAGTCGTTAATTTCAACTGCATTTAACAGGCCTTTTCCGCGAACAAGATTGACCAAATTGCACTCTTCTTTCAGCTTGTTCATCGCTTCCCGGAAAGTTTCTCCAAGTTTTCGTGCGTTTTGTGATAGTCTTTCATCCCGAACCACTTCGAGAGCTGCTATTGCCACACGGGCGGCCAATGGATTGCCACCAAATGTAGAGCCGTGTTGCCCGGGTTTGATTACGTCCATGATCTCATCATCAGCAAGTACCGCAGATACCGGATAAACTCCGCCGGAGAGGGCTTTACCGAGAATTAAAATATCCGGTTTGACATAGTGATCGGGCTGACGCTCACAACTTCCCTGGCAGGTACAGTTCCCACATACAGCAAGCAGAGATCCTGTTCGGGCAATGCCGGTTTGAATCTCATCCGCAATAAAGAGAGCGTCATGTTTTTTGCAGAGAGCAGCTGCTTTTTTCAGATAGTCTTCATCGGGGACCATCACACCCGCTTCACCCTGAATCGGTTCGATCAAAAATCCGGCAATATTCTCTTCCTTGAGTGCTTTCTCCAGATCGTCCAGATTGTTGTACTCAACCTTGACAAACCCCGGTGTAAACGGTCCGAAATTTTTATTGGCATCTTCATCATTGGAGAAAGAGATGACGGTTGTTGTGCGGCCGTGAAAGTTGTTCTCGGCTACAATAATTTTGGCTTCATTCTCCGGAATACCCTTTTTCTCATAGGCCCACTTACGGCAGATTTTTATAGCCGTTTCAACACCTTCGGCTCCCGTGTTCATGGGAAGTACTTTTTCAAATCCGAACATGTTGGTGATAAACTGCTCATACTCTCCCAACACATTATTATAAAAAGCCCGGGATGTAAGCGTGAGTGTTTCAGACTGTTTTTTAAGAGCTCCAATAATATGTGGATGGCAGTGCCCCTGGTTTACAGCAGAATAAGCAGAAAGAAAATCGAAATAACGGTTGCCTTCCGGATCCCAAACGTACACACCGTCACCTTTAGCCAGAACAACCGGCAGTGGGTGATAGTTATGGGCTCCATATTTATCTTCGAGTGCAATAGCGTCTTTGGTGGAAAGCATAAAATCAGAAAGTCGTTTAGAATTATTTATTGTCATAAAGATAGTAAATACCCCGATTCGGGGCGAGAGGAGGCATATTCTATTTGTTTTGATCCAAGAACCATGCCTATAACTTTTAAAGTGTGAACTGTGGGATAAAATTGCCTTGGATGTAGTTTCTCAGAAAACGGGATCAGAGCTTTCTGGAGGCCGTTTTGAGAGTGAGAATCGGATTTACTCCTTATATTTTTATGGAATTTGTAATCATTACGGCGGAGTTTATTGGGGCAAGAATATTTCATTTTATACTTGACTTGGGGTGCAATTAACCCTTATCTTAGGAGTCTTGATGGGAGATGGTAATGACATCAAAAAAACCACCAAGAAAAACATATTGAAATCGCGGGGTGGAGCAGCTGGTAGCTCGTCGGGCTCATAACCCGAAGGTCGTAGGTTCGAATCCTACCCCCGCCACTATTACAAAAGCTCAATTGCTCTCGCAGTTGAGCTTTTTTTATTTAAGAGTATCTCGTCGGGCTCTTATCCGCCTAAGGCGGACGTAGGTTCTTTGAAAAGATACACCGCCACAAATTATAAGATTCAGTTGTTTAACTGCTCACGCATTTGAGCTTTTTTTATTTAAGAGTATCTCGTCGGGCTCTTATCCGCCTAAGGCGGACGTAGGTTCTTTGAAAAGATACACCGCCACAAATTATAAGATTCAGTTGTTTAACTGCTCACGCAGTTGAGCTTTTTTTTGTTTAAGAGTATCTCGTCGGGTTCTTATCCGCCTACGGCGGACGTAGGTTCTTTGAAAAGATATACCACCACAAATTATAAGATTCAGTTGTTTAACTGCTCATGCAGTTGAGCTTTTTGCTATAATTACATGTAATCATGTTTACCGTCTATATTTTATATTCAGAAGAATACGACAAAATTTACATTGGTTATACGTCCAATCTTGAAGAGCGGTTTAAGTCTCATAACGAACTTGGTACAAAAGGATGGACGATTAAGTACCGGCCCTGGAAAATTATTTACACTGAAAGATTTAATACAAAGAAGGAAGCGATGAGAAGAGAGAAGAAACTCAAAGGCGGCCAGGGCAGGAAATGGATCAGAAACACTTTACTTAAGGGGTAGCTCATTGGGCTCATATCCGCCTGAGGCGGACGCAGGTTCTCGAAATTTACCCCCGCCACTATTACAAAGGCTCAATTGCTCACGCAGTTGAGCTTTTTTTTATGAGGAGACCTCTCGACTACGGCCTTCTCCGCCACCGCGTCGAATGCCTTCGCTCGAGGTGACAGACTCTATAGTCCCCTCTTGAGAGGGGAAAAGCGTAAACGAAACGGCGAAGCCGGGTGAGTTTAGCGAGGGGTGTGTTGCATGCGTTGATCTGGAGAAGAAAAGGTTTTGCGTTTCACGGCCTTATTCGAACACACCCCTGAATCACAAAACCAACGCTTCGCGCTGTTTTGTGATTCTGTCCCCTCTCGAGCCTGCCTGTGCTAAAGCTTCGGCAGACAGGAGGGGATTCCGAAGCCTCTAAAATATTTTTGCATGCAATCTGTCACCGGTAACGAAACGTAGTGGAGTCGAGACATCTCCTTTTGTTTACCACTGAGTTGGATTAAGGAGACCTCTCGACTACGGCCTTCTCCGCCACCGCATCGAATGCCTTCGCTCGAGGTGACAACGTGGTTTTATTAAAGTGGGCGGCGCATCAAAGAAAGTAGCAGTAGATAAAAGGTAGAGAGCCGCGCAACGGGTAACAATCCTTCGCTTTACTCAAACCAAATTTGAAGCTCATCCGCATACCTCTTACCTTATGACGTATCAAATAACTGAAGAGCAACTTTTTCAAACTGACTATAATAAATTGTCATGATTGAGTACACCGATGAACAGCCAATCGTAACGGTGTCCCATGCATCCGGTTGATCTATCCATATTTATCCTTTACATCGTGGGCTTGCTTGGTTTTGGTTATTTCTTTTTCCAGAGAAATAAGAGCGGTGACGACTACTATGTAGGCGGCCGGAAAATGAAAAGTTATCATGTAGGTCTGTCCGTTGTGGCCACAGATGTGGGAGGCGGTTTCTCCATAGGTCTGGGTGGTTTGGGTTTCGTGATGGGACTTTCAGGCTCCTGGATGCTCTTTACCGGCTTGATAGGCGCTTGGCTTGCAGCCGTGTTTCTGATTCCCAAAGTAAAACAGAACCGCGCGTTCGACAATGCCTATACATTTCCCCAGGTTTTCGAACACTACTACTCACCGAACGTCGCGCTGGTTGCTGCAATAATTTCGGCTATCGGGTATGCCGGTTTTACCAGCTCTCAAATGCTGGCGGGAGCAAAACTCGCAAGTGGAACTTTTGCCGATCTCGATCAAACCATGGCACTGTACATCATGGGGACAGTTGCAGTGGCTTATACGGTTTTAGGAGGTCTGAAAGCGGTCATTTACACCGATACCATTCAGTGGGCCCTGTTAATGTTTGGTCTGGTTTTTATCGGGGTTCCGATTGCCTACATCGAAATTGGAGGAATAGAGGCAATTCGTGCAACAGTAGCCCCCGAGATGCTCACATTAACCAATGTTAGCTGGCAGGACATTGTCTACTGGGCGGTAACTATCATCCCGATCTGGTTTGTGGGAATGACGCTTTATCAAAGAATTTATGCCTGTAAAGATGAGAAAACTGCGAAGAGAGCATGGTATCTGGCCGGTGTTTTTGAGTGGCCGATTATGGCATTTTTAGGAGTATTACTGGGGCTTTTTGCAAAAGTAGGTGCCGATCAGGGGATGTTCGAGTATCTGGGTGCAGCCGATATTTCAGATACAGATCCGGAAACCGGTCTGCCAATGTTATTGAGAACCGTTTTACCGGTAGGACTTTTGGGAATCATGATGGCAGCATACTTTTCAGCCATTCTTTCTACTGCCGACAGTTGTTTGATGGCCTCGTCAGGAAATGTGGTAACCGATATCATCGGTCGGTTTGTTCCGTTTGATTCGGATAATCCCAAGTTTGTGAAAATTTCTCAGGTGGTAACACTCATAATTGGTGTATTGGCCATTCTGTTGGCGGGAACAATGACCAACGTTCTCAATTTAATGCTTGATTCCTACTCCTTCATGGTGTCCGGGCTTTTTGTACCCGTTATTGGTGCGTTATTTTGGAAGAAAAGTACACCGGCCGGCGCTATGACAGCTATGCTGGTAGGAGGTTTTACAACAATAGGTTTGCGATATTCGGGTATCGAATTGCCCTACGAATTAGATCCGAATGTTTTCGGAATTACAGCATCAGCAATATCATTTATCGGGGTGAGTCTGCTGACGAATGAAAGTAAAAATGACTAATTTTGAATTTAAAATGTTGAATTGGATTTCCACTAATCCAACATTCACAATTCATCATCCAAAATTTAATAAAGAATGAATATTGAATATACAATCATAAAAAACGACAAAGACAGCGATCCCAAATTTTCGAGGGATGAGATCGCAGATTTTCTGTTTGAGCATCTGGACCAATACGGCGACGAGCGCGAAGCGATTTTGAAATGTATCTCCTATGCTTATGCCGATAATGTGGGGCAAGGAGGCTTTATTTTAGTAGCTCATAATGAGGATGAAATAATGGGTGTTGTAATAATCAACAACACCAACATGGGTGGATATATTCCTGAACATATATTGGTGTATATTGCAGTACACGAGAAAACACGTGGTCAGGGTGTTGGGAAAGCGTTGATGGAGCGAATTATTAATGAAACAGAAGGAGATATTGCTCTTCACGTTGAACCCGATAATCCTGCCAAATTCCTCTACGAGAAGTTTGGTTTTACCAACAAGTACCTCGAAATGAGATTAAAAAAATAGCAATCTAGAGTTATTTTCGGCGATTTTTTAAAAACTTTGACGACTGACATTCAGTCTATTGTATAATATGGCATACGTAAAACTTTATAGAAGTGAGCTGCAGCATAATTTCAAATTTCTTGACTCACTATTCAAAAAAAACGGTATTAAGTGGGGAATTACATCCAAACTACTCTGCGGAAACCGGGATTTTCTGGAAGAGGTTATCAATCTTGGAATCGGTGAGGTTCACGACTCCAGAATCAGTAATCTGAGAAGGATTAAGGAGATTGATCCGAGTACGATGACAATCTACATCAAACCTCCGCCGAAGGATATTATTCCGGATGTGGTGAAGTACGCAGATGTAAGCCTGAACACCGAACTTTCAACACTTTATGAGTTATCTGATGAGGCTCAACGTCAGGACAAAACCCATAAAGTGATCATCATGATTGAGATGGGTGATCTTCGAGAGGGTGTGATGCGTGAAGATCTGATCAATTTCTATGAGAAGGTGTTCAAACTACCGGGAATTGAAGTGATTGGCCTGGGAACCAACCTGAACTGCATGCACGGCGTGATGCCTGATGGAGATAAACTCATTCAGCTTGCACTTTATAAGCAGATTATTGAACTCAGGTTTAAAAAAGAGATTCCATTGGTATCAGGCGGTACTACGGTTACTATTCCGCTGTTGATGAGAGATCAGCTGCCCGACGGAGTGAATCACTTTCGTATTGGAGAAGCACTCTTTTTTGGAAAAGATCTCTTTACCGATGGGCTGATTGATGGCATGAGTGATCAGGTTATGGAGCTCTATACGCAGGTGATTGAGATATCAGAAAAGCCGGTTGTTCCTTCCGGTGAACTGGGAATGAATCCACAGGGGAAACAGACGGAAGTTTCTCAGGAGGATTTTGGTAAAACTTCCTACAGAGCCATTATAGACATTGGGGTTCTTGATATTCAGCCCGACTATTTAATCCCTGTGAATGAAAACATCAAAATTCTGGATGCCAGTTCGGATATGCTCATTCTGGATGTTGGCACAAACGAAAAAGGATATAAGGTAGGGGATGAGATCCGGTTTAAGCTGAAATATATGGGAGCTCTCGGTTTGATGAGTTCAGATTATATCCAAAAACGAGTGGCGGATTAAGGATCTGTTTCTCGCAGATTACCGCTGATGAATTACTGAGTCACGCAGAGGAGTAATCTGCGGTCCTCTCCGTAAAACTAGGTATTGATGTATTAATTTGGAAGTGCTAATACATACCAGTTACCGAACAGCGCTTGTAGCTCGTTTTTTCGAGATAATAGCATTATTTTCAAATTCGTTGTTTATTTAGAATAATGTTTAAGTTGGGAATAAAGATACATCGAGTAACACGTTAATTAATTGAATAAAATAGCTATGGACTTGCCTCAGTTAAAAAAAGAGATGGCAGATTTGCTTGACGGATTACCAGATGATGCAGATTGGGATGATGTGATGTACAGCATTTATGTTCGCCAATCTATCGAGGATGGATTGGTGGATTCAAAAAAAGGTAATGTTGTTGATCACTCTGTTATAAGGGAAAAATTTCTGGAATAAAATGTGAAGTTTTTGGACTTATGATAAGTGCAAAAGTCATTTCTCGCAGATTACCGCTGATGAATCGCTGAGTCACGCAGAGGAGTAATCTGCGGTTCTCTGCGTAAAAATCTGCGAAAATCAGCGAGAAAAAACCTGTATGAGTAAAAAAAGCATATCGTCAATTTTACATGATTAAAACAAAAAAGCATCCGGTGATGAACCTGCCGGATGAATATGAAGTTTTTAACTTCTCTGACGGATACGATCCCGATCAAATGGCTCAGTTTGTTAAGAGCGGAGGCTGGGGAGTTGGTGGCTACAGCGAAAAGCGCAAAAACATGTATTTGGCACCTCAGTATGAGAATCGCCGGAATATCCACATGGGAATCGATATCTGGGCCCAAGCCGGTGAACCGGTCTATTCTCCGGTAGACGGTGAAGTAGCCTACATAGCAAATCATGCGCAAGAGGGAAATTACGGGGGCACACTTGTCCTGAAGCATCAAGTTGAAGGTGTTACCTATTTTGCGCTTTACGGCCATCTATCACCCAAAAGTATTTCTGATCTTAAACAAGGCCAAAAAGTAGATGCCGGTGAAAAAGTGGGGGAGCTCGGTGATGAAAGTGAAAATGGAAACTGGCCGCCTCACCTGCATTATCAGATCAGTATTCAGGATCCCGGTGAAGCAGACATGCCCGGAGTTGTATCAGATGAAGAACATGAGGAGGCTTTGAAAATCTTTCCCGATCCCAGGATTTTGATTGGCGAGATTTACTGATTCCGGACCTGAAAGGTTTTCAAAACCTGTCAGGTCTCCACGGTGATTAACGGAGTTCGATACAAAAATTTTGGTAAATAGGCTCACTTCTCTAAAGTTGAATAACTCAGACCAAGCTTAAACAACCAGCTTTATATCCCTCTCATTAGTTAGAGAGGGATATAGGGTGAATCTGAACTAGAAAACTAAATTATTCAATGCGACTATTTAGGACACCCCTTAATTTCGTTACACGTGTCCCTAACGCTCGGATCCCTTTGATAGGGGAGGATTCTTCCTAAACAATTGGAAATATATACGAATCAAACTCAGGTTTAAAGCTAATTCATCAAAGCACTTGCGGATCCCTTGATATCGGCACTTTTAAACTTCAGTTCAAACGTAGTTCCGGTGCCATTAGACAGATATCTATTTTCTCCTTCCAACTGTTTCGTTAAAAGATCAATCAGCTCAAGTCCAAGCGACGAGTTTTTTTTCTCATCAAAAGCATCCGGTAACCCAACACCGTCATCCGTTATTCGAATGGTGACCAGATTATTTTCTGCATGGGTTTGAATCTGTATCCTCCCCTTACTTCTACCGGTAAAGCCGTGTTTTAGGATGTTGGTGATTACTTCATTTATCAGCAGGGAACAGGGAACACTTTGGTTGATATTGAGCTCAATGGTTTCGAGGTTCAGCTCAAGCTCAACATCCGTTTCGGTTTGAAGCGTATCTACAATATTTTCCGACAAGCTCTTTAAGCTATCGGAGAACTGGAGCTTTGAAAAATTCTTGGCCTGGTAGAGCTGTTCGTGAATTCCCGCCATCGATTTTATTCGAAGCACGCTCTCCAGAAGCTGACGGTTTAACTCCTCACTATCACTGTTCATAGCCTGCATCTGCATTAAGCTTGATACAATAGCCAGGTTGTTTTTTACGCGGTGATGAATCTCGGCAAGAAGCGTTTCCTTCTCCTTAATCGACTCTTTAAGCTCTTTTTCATTCTGCTTGTAGTCCGAAACATCACGCCCGATAATAATCCAGTGAGTATATTTGCCAAACTTATCTTTAACGGGAGCCAGTGAAAAGTTATTCCAAAAGGTTCTTCCGTCTTTGGTGTAGTTCAAAATTTCAGCTTCACAAGGCTCAATGTTCTCTACAGAATCCCTGATCTTCTGAATTTCTTTAGGATCTGTTTTCGGGCCATTCAGAATTTCAATCGATTTACCTAATACCTCATCTTTAGAGTAACCGGTGATTTTCTCAAAGGCGTCATTTACGTAGATGATTTTTCTCCAGTTCTCTTCTTCATCCGGTTCGGCTTCAGTAATAACTACCGTATCGTTGGTATTGGTAATTACCGAATCCCGAAGCTTTAACCGTTGTTGCTCGATGGTTTCTTGAGTAATATCCTGCATAGCACCGATAATTCTGACCGGCTCACCGGTTTCATCTTTCAGAATAAATGCCCGGTCAAAAATATACTTATAGTCACCGCATTTTGTCTTAAATCGATACTCCAGTTGAAACCGTTCAGTTCGGTTTGCAATCGCCTTACGGAACATCTGATTTACGTAAGCGCGGTCTTCGGGATGGATATGGTGTTTCCACCAGTCAGAGATATTTTCAACCTCATCCAAATCAAATCCAAACATCGAATAGATGTTATCGTTGTATTTCATTTTACCGGATGCAAGGTCCATATCCCAGATGGTGTCGCTCGTTGCTTTTGATACAACTTCGAATCTCTCTACACTTTCCCTAAGTGTAATCTCTTTTTCTATTTTTTCTGTCACATCCCGCTGTATAGCGATAAAGTGAGTGCACTCGCCATTCTCATTCAGAATAGGATCAATATTCACTTCCAGCCAGTAGGTACTGCCCGATTTTGAGTAGTTGAGTACGATTGTGCTTACCGATTCATATTTATCAATTGCCTCACGCATCGTTGCCCGGGCGACTTCATCGGTGTCAGGCCCCTGTAAAAAATCTCCCGGCTTTCTTCCGATGACTTCTTCGAGTAGGTACTCCGTTAACTCTTCAAAAGCACGGTTAACCCAGGTAATTCTCTCCTCTGCATCTGTTATGATAACTACATCGGTTGTTTTGGCAGCTACGAGCGACAGCTCTTCCAGCTTATGCTCCCTTTTCTGCTGGCGAGTAATATCCCTGGAATTTACTATATATCCGTTGATTGCAGGATTATTCAGGCTGTTGGTAATAACTGTTTCAATCCAGCGCCAGTTGCCTTTATTATCGCGAAATCGGAAAGGATCGATTTCAATTCGCTCTTCAAATTCTATAGAGCCAATAATTTTTTCGATCCTTAGAAGGTCGACCGGATGGATAAATTCTGAAACATTTTTGCCAATAAAGTGTTCTGCGGGAAATCCTAAAATGGCTTCAGAGTTCGGGGCAACGTAAGTGTAAAATGCGTTTCTGTCCAGTATTCCAATTAAATCTCCACTATCCTGAACAAGTGATCGAAATCGCTGTTCACTTTTGAGAATTTCTTGTTCGGCAAGCACTTTGTCCGTGATATCCTGAAAACTACCGAAAAGACGGACGCATCGGCCATTTTCAAATTCTGTTTCTCCTTTGCATCGGACCCACTTTTTATTTCCTTTTGCGGTATTAATTTCCAACTGCAGATCAAAAGGAGTTCCTGATTCAAGGGCGGCCATAACAGCATGTTCAATAGCGTCTCTGCTTTCTCCTATGTAATAATCATAATTTTCCGGTAATGAAGGAGAATAGTCCGGCTCAACCTCCATGATATCCCGAGTAGTTTTCGACCAGTAGTGCGAGGGTTGATCTTCTCCTAAATACATTTCCCAGCTACCAATTTTGGCAAGTTCACTGGTTTGATGAAGCAAATTTTTTAGCTTCATTGTCTGGGTAACATCTCTTCCAAATATGAATACAAGATTATCTTCACCGAACAGGTCGGATGAGCTCCAGGAGATCCATCGATAGTCACCCGATTTGGTTCGCCACCGATTAATGTAGTTGTCAGCATTTCGCTCGCCGGAAATAGTCTCTTCGTACTCTTTCTTGGTTTCTTTTAAATCATCGGGATGAACAAATTCTTGATAAGGGGTTGATGTAAGCTCCTCTTCGCTGTAGCCGGTAATTTCACAGAAAGCCGGATTGACACTTACAAATTTCCCATCCTGTGCAGTTAGGGCAATAATCTCAGGCGCACTTTCAAACAATAACTGAAGCTCTTCTTCCTGTTGACGTCTCTTAATTTCGGCTCCCAAAAATTCACCCAAAGAAGAGATCTGCTGTATTGAGTTTTGCTGTTCCTTCAGTGGTCTGATCGCTTGACAGCAGAAGTACGCCAACAAAGTTTTCATTATGGGTTAAAAGTATTCCATAAGCTGATTTTAGTCCGGCCTTTGCGGCTACTTCAAATCTAAGATACTTATCGGACTCAGAAATATTATCCCAAAAAAGATTTTCCTGTTGTTTCCATACCATTCCCGGAAGACCTTCACCATGCAGAAACTTTTTGATATCAGAGCTTTCTTTATAAAAACGACTCCCGTTTTCATCCTTTGCGAATGTAGAATATAGGTTCAGGTGGGTTTGGGTCTGACTTAACAGCCAGACTTCAGAGGTGTTAAAATCTCCGAAATCGGCTAAATATTCCAGGGAATCCGATAAAATGTCTTTCAGACCGATGTTTTTGGTGAAAATCTGAGACAGATTGTTCTGAATGGTTTTTTCTATTTCAACAGCTTTGCTTTCGGTGATATCTCTTATCGCCCCAATCATCCGAATAGGCTCACCTTCTTCATCTCTTATTATGTAGCCAATATCAGAAACATAGGCATATTCGCCCGTAGCTTTTTCAAGCCTGTACTCAGCAGAAAATTCACTCTTTTCTGTTTCGTAAAGGGTGTGATGCATTTTATCCAGTATTGTATCTTTATCACCGGGATGCAGAATGTTTTCCCATGAGTCGGATGTTTCATTCATTTTTTGGGTATCGAAGCCAAACAGAGATTTAAACCCGACTCCCCAGTGCTGGTCATTATCAATGATATTCCAGTCATAAATGGCATCTCTGGAGGCTTTCGATACGTAATTGTACCGCTCCAGGCTCTTTTTCAGCTCTTGCTGGTAGTGTTTACGGTCGGTGATATCGGTTAAAGATCCAACCACTGCAACGGTCTCACCATTTTTAACAATGGGGGCTTCATTCGCTTCCACCCAAATTTTTTCTCCGTCCGCTTTCTCAATTTGAAATTCATAAGGGGGCTGTGGCTTACCGCTCTTAATAGCTCGCTCCGTATGCTCATAAACAGCACGATTGTCCGGGTGATCGGTAACAAAATCTTCCCATTTTCGTTTTGATTCTTCCGGGGAGTACCCAAAGAAATCATAAGATTGGGGACTCACATAAGTAAGATTTCCTTCCACATCGTGAGTATAAAACAGGTTGGTACTGTGCTCCACAATGTTTCTCAGATGCTGCTCAGTCTCCTCAAGTTTACCCTGAGCCTCTTTCAGTTCCCGGGCGTCCCGGGCAATGGCATACATTTTTTGATCCGTCTTACTCCACCTTGCCGCCCAAACAATTGGAATTATTTTCCCATTTTTATGCCGGTAACGATTTTCGAAATTGGTTTGATCAACTCCCGACATAACATCATCAGCCGTTTGCCGGGTTATTTCCCGATCTTCCGGTATCACAAAGTTGATAAACTGTTTGCCTTCAAGCTCTTCCGGTTCATATCCCCATACCTGCTTTGCAGCACTGCTAACCAGTTCAAATCGTCCATCTTCATCAATCACACAGATTACATCCATGGATTGATCCAGGATATTTTGAAGAGATCGGCGTGCCTCCTCTTTGGAGATTTCGGCCTGTTTTCTATTTGTAATGTCCTGAGTACTGCCAATAACCGCAACGGTTTCACCATTCACGATTTTGGGTTCTCCTACAGCACGAATCCATTTGCGATTTCCTTTTGCTGTAATGATCGTCAACTCTATATCGAAAGGTATTTTATCCTCAACAGCCTTTCCTACCGCTTCACTGACTTTATCCCGGCTATATCCCTCTTCATAGAAGTTGATGGCGCTTTCCAGGTTGGGTTCAAAATTGGGATCTACTTCGTGCAGCTCTTTTACATACTTTGACCAGGTCAACGTGTGATTTATAAGGTCTAACTCCCAGGTTCCGATATTGGACAGCTTATACGCTTCCTCAAGATTTTGCTGTAGAATTTTCTTCTCAGTGATGTCGAGAATCAGGCCCCGAAGTTTTTTAGGTTTTCCATCCTCAGCAACCACAGTCACAACATCTCTTACCCAAATGTAGGAGCCGTCCGCCTTTTGGATTCGATACTCAACCTCATGATTTCGTCCCTCTTTCGTCTCATTATGGCAAAATTGAATTGTATTTTCTCTGTCTTCGGGGTGGATTTTATTTTGCCAAAACCGATCTTCTTTTAACCAATCTTCAGGTGTGTATCCAAGAATTTCTTCAACCTGAGGGCTTATGTAACTAAATTTGAATGTCTCTGCCTCCGCTTCCCAGAAAATCCCGTCGATGGATTGAATCAAAGATTGGAATTTCTCATTGGATTCTTTTAGCCGTTTTTCTGCTTCAACTTTTTCGGTAATATCTCTGAAGTTGTCCACAATACCATTGATGGCGGGATCGTGCAGCATGTTGGTTATGGTACCGGCCATCCAGCGCCAGCTGCCGTTTTTATGACGCATGCGGGCCGGAGTTACGGAAATGGGCATGGCAGGATTTGAAAGAGCCACTTCAATCTCTTTCATCACGTGCGGAATATCATGGGGATGAAGAATGTTTTCCGGTTTGAACTCCATCGCCTGTTCTACACTGTATCCCAGCACATATGCAATATTCGGAGATACATATTTGGGTGAGCCATCTCTATCCAGCACAAACAGAACATCACTTCCATTCTCAACAAGCGATCGGAAACGTTTCTCACTTTTTTCTAACTGCCTAGTCTTATGCTTCTCTTTTGTAATATCCCGGATTGTATGGACGATGAATTCTACATCATCATTGTCATTTTTAATGGGGATATTTTGGAGCTCATAGAATTTTGTGTCTTTAAACTTATTGTGAACATCTCCCTCATTAATTTTTAAAGTGCCGGTCTTGTCCGGTTCTCCGGTCTCAATTACTTTTCTGAATGAGCGCAATTGCTTTTTTCCCTCAGCCCCATCTTGATCCATCGGGAATGCATCAAAAAATGGTTTGTTGAGTGCAGTGGATATCGGTTTAGAGTAGACATCCTGAAAACTCTGATTTATCTCTACGATTGTAAAATCTGCTGATTTCGCATCCAGTACGATCGCAGGCAGCGGTAAATGTTGAAATAGCGGTTTGTGGTCCATAATTTTGGACATGGTTCAAATGAGGATTTGGATTTCCGGATTGCTGACGGAAAAAGAGGCACTTTAACTAGAACTGTATCTGTCGGTCGAACCTAAACATTAAAATTTCTTAACAAAAGGTAGTGTAAATATTTATCGGAGTAAACAATCTTATTATTTATGTGATGCTATGCTTCGAAATTAGTATAAAATGATGCACTTTAATGGTTTATAAGTAGAACAATGGTCTGTTCAAATTGGAGTGAAGTCTGTTTTAATGGGTTTGAGATTTGTTTGAGCATCTCTCCTTGAAAAGAAAGGAACTGCTTTCTTGTATGCAGCTTTACTTTCAAGTCACTTTAACTTTTTTAAGTTCCGGTATTGAGCATATCAATTCGGATTCGTGAAAGAGAAGCTGTTATTTTATCAGGTGTTATAATATTGTTATTCATTTGTTTATGTGAAACAACTATAGAGATTTAACCATCTGTCAAAGTCTCAGAACCATCTTAATATTTATGAGTTGGGGTATGACTAAGCTCCAAAGGAGCGCCGGTCAGTAACATCGTGCAGCGCGCGATGATAGCAAATCAAAAAATTAAACAGCCCCAAAGCGGGCGCAAGCCTAATAGATTAATCCCACACATATCGTTCATCAAAATCAATATCATAGTTTTTTAAAAATTTTCTGTACTCATCCTTAAAACTCATCTTTTGATGATGAATGTGCTGATTTTGAATGTATTCAATCACAATATCAACGTGTTTTGGAGATACTGAGAAAATTCCATATCTCCCGAAAGCTTTCGGGACCAGTAGAAATCAGAATAGGATTTCCCCATGGTTTTGATCCATTTGGATGATCCTTGCTTGATTTGTTGAACCAATGTCATCTGGGCAACTTTTCTTGAAAGAAGGCATAACAGGTGAATATGATTTTTATGCCCTCCTACCTGAACAGGATTACATTCCAACTCTTTGCAGATACCTCCGACATAATTGTAAAGATCTTTTTCGATCCGGTTGTCAATCAGATTTTTTCTGTGCTTCGTGCTGAATATGATATGTGTATAAACCTTAGAAAGTGATTGTGGCATAAGCAATGTTTTGTCAGGTTTACGCCCTTGCAGGGCTTTTTTTACGGTCGGTGCTTTTGGCATAGCGCGCTGCACTATGTTATTGACATTGCCCTTTCAGGGCAAACGAATTCGATAATAAAAGTCATAGTATTTATTTGCTGCCATATTTTACTAAAACACATGAACCAGTAACCAACAATATTTTTGAAATTATATAAATTCAAAATAGAGCTTAAAGGATATTTTCAATCTGTTAACAAAAAGAGCTTAAAATTGTAACAAGGTCATGTTTTTAGATTAAAAGTAACAAGCAGGTTAATTCGTATTCGTCAGGGAGAATCTGTTATTTTATCAGGGCATTAATTTAATACTTGATTAACCACAGAAGCATTGAATAGAGACGAGTTAGTAAGATTAAGAAAAGAGCTTCACCGCAATCCGGAACTGTCGGGGCGTGAATCAGAGACAGCAGATCGAATCATAAAAGAACTAAAGAGATGTAATCCTGATGAGCTTCTAACCGGGTTGGGAGGTTCCGGTATTGCTGCAAAATTCAGTGGTGCGAAAGATTCCTTAAAGACTATTCTGATCCGGGCGGAGCTCGATGCAATTGCCGTTCGCGAAGAGACGGATTTAAATTACAGCTCTCAAAATAACGGAGTAATGCATGGCTGCGGACATGACGGCCATATGACAATTCTGTTAGGTGTGGCTAGGAAACTGGCTGAAGAGAGGTCAGCAAACAAAACCGTTTGGCTTCTTTTTCAACCGGCAGAAGAGACAGGGGAGGGCGCAGAGTGGGTATTAAAGGACAGTAAATTTGAGGTTGTTCAACCCGATGTTGCCTATGCGCTTCACAACTTACCCGGCTACCCGGAAAATCAGATCGTAGTAAAAAAAGGAGTATTCGCGGCAGCATCCATCGGGGTTCAGGTGAAATTTAAGGGAAAGTCGAGTCATGCAGCATATCCTGAACAGGGTGTGAATCCCTCACGGGAAATCTCGGATCTGGTTCAGTTCGCTAATCTGGAGTTTGATGATTTTAAATCAAAAAGTTCAATCAACAAAATTGTGACCACATATATCAGCCTGGGTGAGAGAGCATTTGGGATTAGCCCGGGTGAAGGTGAAGTGGGTTTTACAATTCGATCATCATCGGATGAAGAGCTAAGCGGAGCAGTAAATAAATTAAGAGATAAGGTCCACTCTTTGATGGAAATCTTTGAGGGAGATATTTCATTCGATCGGGTTGAGCCATTTGCGGCAACGGTAAATGATCCGGAGGGTGTGGAGAGCGTTATTGCCGCGGCAGAAAAAAGCGGCTTGAATCTGAAAGAACTGGATACGCCGTTTCCTTGGAGTGAGGATTTTGGATCGTTTGGCAGGAGATGTCCCATTACACTATTTGGATTAGGGACCGGTGAGGATCATCCGCCACTTCACTCAGAAATGTATGATTTTAATGACGAGTTGATTCAGGCGGGCGTGAAAATGTTTACAAATTTGATCGAGCGTTGATTTTTTTGGAAATCGCAACCGTCCAATGGTTCCGAATTCTTGGAGGGTTATTGGCAAAATCGATATCAATTTCGATTCACGGTCGCAGGTAATGGATGAACGGGTATCTGTGCCCCATGTCTACGACATTCTGAATTTCATTCGTTTCCCACACACCACAGGTTAAAACCTGTGGCTATGATGTTTGGCCACGGCTACGCCGTTTGGTTTGGCAGTCGGGATGGGATGAAATCTGAATCCATCTCTGAGTAATGGACTCGGAAAAGAGTTACGTACCTTTATATTTAGACAAAAATTCAAGTGTCGTAGACACGCTAAACATCATAGCCTCACAATTCCAAGTGTCGTAGGCACGCTAAAGCATCATAGTCCCTTCTTTCTAAAGTGCCATAGGCACGACGTGTTTCTTGCCGCGGTCAACACCCGTGGCCTATCGAAGTGCCGTAGGTACGGCCCGGTAGGCATGAATTCATAATATAAATTATGGACAAACTATCCCCGTGTCCCATGCCTACGGCATTCTAACCTTTTTCGTATTTCATATACCACAGGTTGAAACCTGTGGCTATGATGTTGAGCACGGCTACGCCGTTTTGGATCTTGCCAAATGTGATAGAGATTCTGGAGCACCGAGTATTACAATGTTAATACAGATAAAGGCTTCATTTTTTAACAACTTGAACTCAGACAGGAATAAACAAGTGTCGTTAGACACGCAATACATCATAGCCTCACAATTCATTGTGAGGTTTTAAGCGGGCACCCGAACCTATCAAGTGCCGTAGGCACGAACCACAATTATTTTGAGGTTACCCATGAAATTATAAATTTATATTTAACCGCTGAATGGATTTAACAAGGGGATCCATTCTGAACAATTAAAATCAGGGGACATGGCAAATACATACTGTAAAATTTATCTGCATACCGTCTTTGCGGTAAAGTACAAGAAAGCACAAATCAAACCGAAGTGGGAGAGTAAATTACATTCGGTAATTGGCAGTTTAATTAATCAATCAGAAGGCCAGTCAATTATTGTAAATGGAACCTCGGATCATATTCATTGTTGTTTTTATAAAAAGCCCAATGTTTCGGAGTCTGAATTGATGAAGCTGGTGAAGGCAAAGTCATCTAAATGGATTAATGAATCGGGATATACAGATCACAGATTCTCATGGCAAAAAGGGTTTGGATGTTTTTCATTTTCTGAATCTCATAGGAACCATATTTACAGGTATATCAAGAATCAAAAAGAGCATCATAAGGTATTGGGGTTCCGGGAAGAGTACTTAAGGTTGCTTCAATCCTATAATATTGAATATGATGAAAAATATATCTTTCGGGAATTGGAGTGAAATCGATAATGGTTACTGTGCCCCATGCCTACGGCATTCTGAATTTCATTCATTACTCATACACCACAGGTTGAAACCTGTGGCTATGATGTTGATCACGGCTACGCCGTTTTGGGTCTTGCCAAATAACACAGAGTTTTGGAGTCTATAGTTTTACAATGTTAATATAGATTCAGACAAGAATTCACATTGTAAATTATGAAAAAACTATGCCAGTGTCCCATGCCTACGGCATTCTGAATTTCATTCGTTTCCCACACACCACAGGTTAAAACCTGTGGCTATGATGTTTGGCCACGGCTACGCCGTTTTGGATCTTGCCAAATGTCATAGAGATTTGGAGCCTCGGGTATTACAATGTTAATACAGATAAAGGCTTTATTTTTTAACAATTGAACTCAGACAGGAATAAACAAGTGTCGTAGACACGCTATACATCATAGCCTCACAATTCATTGTGAGGTTTTAAGCGGACACCCGAACCTATCAAGTGCCGTAGGTACGGCCCGGTAGGCATGAATTCATAATATAAATTATGGACAAACTATCCCCGTGTCCCATGCCTACGGCATTCTGAATTTCATTCGCTTCCCATACACCACAGGTTGAAACCTGTGGCTATGATGTTGATCACGGCTACGCCGTTTTGGATCTTGCCAAATAACACAGAGTTTTGGAGTCTCGAGTATTACAATGTTAATACAGATAAAGGCTTTATTTTTTAACAATTGAACTCAGAATGGAATAAAACAAGTGTCGTAGACACGCCGTATACTTTATCCTCAAAATTCATTGTGAGGATTAAAGACGTCCACCCGCCCAATCCTAAGTGCCGTAGGTAAAGCCAAATGGCGCAAATGATTTATTTTTTTATAGGTTTTCATAGTCTTGAATAAGTTGAATGTACTGATTGACCACATGCTTGGCAATATTGGTTACCATATGAATATACTCTGGATCGGGGTTGGTTTGATAGACGGTTTTTACCCGATGGTAATCCTTGAGGTAATTATCGACGGCTCGTTGCGTATGATTGGTTTCCAGAGCCACCTTGGCAGGATCTTTCTTCTCTACAATGACTTTATAGACGATTTGCGGTTTATGTGTAATACAGGATCCCATATCGTGCAGGGTGCCGGGGTGGGGAAGTAAACAATCATGGGTTTGTTCATAATGAGTTCTCCATGTCGTTGCTGTCCCGCCTCGACTTCTCCAGGTGAGTAAATGTAGATCGCGCATGGAAAGCAAGCCTCCCTGCTGGTAGGCTTCCCTGAGTAACCGGGCCGTGGCATGGGCGGCGACCTCTTTAAGAGGTTTACCCTCCATACGGCGCTGAAGATCTTCTTCGGCCACCAAGGTTAAGACAACGGGAACAAATCTTCGATTGGGCGAATCCCCACGTGTGCGTTTGTCCAGGGCATTCCACAGAACTTGCCCAGGCTTGAGCATGGCGATAGAGCGATGTTGACTGTCAAAGAGTTCCAGTAAGGCTTCGGCCAGCCGGGACCGCATAACTGGGCCAAACATGTTAGGAAATTCCCGGGCAAAAAATTGCTGAATAGTAGGTTTGAGCATGCGGGCCTTGGCCGAAGCATATTGTTTGATATTGGGATGGGGATGTATCATCGGCTCGTTTTTTTTGGATGAATCTGATTTGGGTTGGTCGCCTCGCCGAGTTGTTGTAACCATTGTCTGCGATGTGCGCTTGCTGGCAGCTGCTCATAGAGGGTAAAGTAGTGGGCGGCCAGTTTGGGAGAAATACCCACCAAAAACCCAATGGTATTCACATCAAAGCCTTCCTGGGTCAACGTCACACAGCGGGTAAATTTACCGACATAATTGGCCACCGATTCCACCGAATGATAGCTATCCCTTGCAATCTGGGCATATTCCTTACCAGCCAGCCAATGGCGGATAATGTGGCTACGATGGGATATACTGCGCCCCATATCTTTGATGGTCGAACGTAGGGGCAAAATCACTCCTTGGGATTTGAGTGTGGCCAGGTCTCGAACCAAGGTGCGTTGCCCACAATTGAGCAACCGATAGGCAATATCTTCCAGGGTAAGCAACCCTCCCTGCTGATAGGCCTGATGTGCCATGCGTTGTAGGCGATGCTGTCGTAGGGCACTTATCCCCATATTTTTACGGATCTGAAGGTCTTCTGTTCCCCCATCAAGGGTCAACCGGACCAATATCATGGAGGAGTCGGCAATGGATGTCTTCGGAGAATTTTCAATGCCCAGGCATAGGAATTTTACCTGTCCCACCCCAATGGATTCGTCTACATCCAAATAGGGATGATAAATTTTATGGACGGTCTCCAGGATGGCTTTTGCTTCAAAGGGTGAGCAATTCAATCCCGCGATTAATGCCTGAGTAAGTTGTTGCTGCAGGTTTTTCTTGGAAAGCCGATCCCACAGATGGGCTGTTGTATTGTTAATCATAATTCCTCCAAAGGTTAGAGACTGAGAAATGGCGCAGCAAAGTCTCCTTCAGTCGGACTCCGCCCTTCTTATGGGGACTATCTGCTGGTAGGTTAAATCTAGGATATAACATTATTATGCCAAATGGCACAACTAAAGGCACGACTCACAATATTGTGGGTTTACATTAATCATCGTGGATAAATTATCCCCGTGCCCCATCCCTACGGCATTCTGGAGTTTATTCGCTTCTCATACACCACAGGTTGAAACCTGTGGCTATAATGTTGGTCACGGCTACGCCGTTTTGGATCTTGCCAAATGTCATAGAGTTTTGAAGCACCGAATTTTACAATGTTAATTTGGACTCAGGTATTAATCTTGGATTATCATACTTGTATTGAAACCGACAAGTGTCGTAGACACGCTATACATCATAGCCTCACAATTCATTGTGAGGATTAAAGACGTCCACCCGCCCAATCCTAAGTACCGTAGGTACGAACCACATAAAGCCCTAATTTAAAAACTCATACGAATAAATGATTTATCAACGTTTCATTTACAGAATTCAAAATTGTTCTTTACTATTACTACCTCTATATAATTCCGGTACGCAAATAAATTCGTCAAAGACAAAAATAGCACTATGAAATCAACATTTACCTCTTTTATCGCACTATTCACTCTCTTGCTGTTATTTATAAGTCCAGAGAGCGCCCTATCTCAGGTACAGGACGAGGCTAATATCTCCTCATCCGAGATGAGAAATCTTTTGAATTCAAATCAGATTCCGCTGCACCGCGCTACAAATGTGGAAGGTTCTCCCTATATGTTCGATGAGTTTTACGAGGGAGTGGTCGCTTTGAACAACGGTCACACCACACAACCGCTGCAAATCCGATACAATACGCACACACAAAGTGTCGATTTTATGAGTGGAAATCTGGCTTTTAATGTAGAAGGAGAGAATATCGAGTCTTTTCATTTTACGGCAAACGGCAGAGAGTATAAATTTATGAAAGGATATGACGCCAGCAGATTATCGGAGGAAGACTTTGTTGAAGTTGTGGTTGATGGCGAAGTGAAATTTTTAGCACGTCATCATACAGCATTTTTTGAAGATGCGGCCAGTTACGGTTCCGCTACAAAAAATAACATCTATCGTTCAGACGTAACTTATTATATAAAGGTGGGGGACAAAAGCCCTGAAAGATTACGAAGCCTGAACAAGCGAAGGGTTATGAATAACCTGGAGCGCTTCGAGGATGAGCTCGAACAATATGCTGACCAAAATAATATCGATTTTTCTGAAAAAGAGGACGTAGCAAAGTTGGTTCGGTACTGCAACTCACTGGTCGAATAGTTTTTTAGAAAAAAATATAGGTCAGGCTTTTCAAAGAATTATTAATTAAACGCCTGACCTCTTCATTTATATTTTCATCTTCTACTTGATATCCTCGAAGGCCTTTCTTATTCATTATAATATCAAGTTTACAGGACCACGTACTCAATACCATCTACTCCATTTGTCAATATCTGATTAGAACCATACTGCATGAAAAAGAAAATTTCTGAATCTCTACAGCCCTCCTACATCGAATTGAGCCGATCTGCTTTAGAAGAAAACTTTAGCTTTTTAAAAGACCGGGCAAAGAATGGAGTCCGGATCTCTTCGGTAATCAAAGGTAACGCCTATGGTCACGGTATATCCGCTTTCATACCATTGGCGGAATCGTGCGGTATTGATCACTTTTCCGTTTTTAGCGCAGATGAAGCCGCCGGGGTACTCAAGTTCAGGTCGAATATGAATACGGATGTGATGATTATGGGGATGATTCGTGACAGCGAACTGGAGTGGGCTGTAAAAAATGGCATCGAGTTTTATCTCTTTGAAATGGAGCGATTAAACAGAGCGATCGAGGTGGGAGGTAAGCTTAAGATGAAAGCGAAGGTCCATCTTCAAATAGAGAGCGGTATGCATCGCACCGGATTTGAACGCAAAGATTGGGATGAAGTTTTCCGGAAAATTAAAAATCACCCCGATGAGATTGAGCTGAAAGGGATTTGTACTCATTATGCCGGTGCCGAAAGTGTAGCCAACTTTTTTCGGATTCAGAATCAGAACAAAACGTTTAAAGAGGCATTGGAATCAGCCGGAGAAGTATTTGAAACGATACCCTCCATTCACGCTTCCAGTTCGGCTGCTTTTTTGACGATGCCCGATAAACAGTACGATATGGTTCGAATTGGTATTGCCCAGTACGGTTTCTGGCCCAGCCGGGAGACTTACATGCATCATGCCAAAGCGAATGAGTTTGATGAAGACCACGATCCGTTGCGCAGGGTAATGACCTGGAAAAGTGAGGTAATGAGTACAAAATGGGTGAAGGCAGGCGATTTTATCGGATATGGAAATGTATATATGGCGGGCCGGGACATGCGAATCGCCACCGTGCCGATTGGTTATACTCATGGGTTTGGAAGAAATCTGACCAATTCCGGCTATGTATTAATAAGAGGAGAGAGAGCAAATGTTTCGGGATTGGTAAACATGAATATGATTACGGTTGATATTACCGATATTCCCGGGGTTGAAAAAGGGGATGAGGTGGTTTTGATTGGTCATCAGGGTGGTGATGAGATCACCGTGGCCTCTTTCGGTGAGATGACCAACAATCTGAACTATGAGATCCTGACGCGACTTCCGGCTTCAATTCCCAGGATTGTTGTTGATTGATGGGTAGTCGCGGGGATAAATCCCGCGCTCGTATGTTCAACCCATGAATGGGTTGTTGTTTTTGGAGAGATTAAGAAAAAGTCCAAAAAGGGGGCTTAATATTTAATATTTGGTGAGACTAAAAGGCCCGTGCCTGACGGCACTTTGAATGGGGTCGTATATTCTTTAATCCTCACAATGAATTGTGAGGTTACAATATGTTGCCGTGTCTCCGACACTTGAATTCGATGAGTAGTTTAGGATATCTATAAATCCTGATACTTAATGATCCGCCAAATTTAAAGTTAAACCTGTTGACAAACCTGAACGGCGTAGCCGTGACTAACATCATAGCCACAGGTTTCAACCTGTGGTGAATGAAATTAAATGTAGTCGAAAATGCCGTAGGCATGGCGCACAGGGATTCATTTGTCTGCGATTTTTAATATAAATCCAGAATAATGTGGTCCGTGTCTAAGACACTCTGCTTATCGGTCAGGCATTGTATACTACCCTACAATGAATTATAGGGTTATGATGTGTTATCGTGTCTACGACACTTGGCTGACTGATGTAAACCTAACCTACTGCAACATTACCAAAAGCTATTTTCAATCTAGGATTTGTGAGACTTAACAATTTTCTGCTGTCAGACCAATGGCGTAGCCATGGCCAAACATTATAGCCACAGGTTTCAACCTGTGGTAGTTGAAAAGTGTCCCACAGTTGAATGCCGTAGGCATGGTGCACAGTTGTGACCGTAAAAAAACATGACGGATTTGAACGCGGCAAGAAATGTGTCGTGCCTACGGCACTTGGAAAAAAGGTCTTATGCTTTAATTCCCACAATGAATTGTGGGGTTACAATATGCATCGTGTCTACGACACTTGATTTTGAATTAGGTCTAAATTCAATTTACTGATTGAAGAGTTTTCGGAATTGAAAATGAGCCGGGAGAATGTCTTTTCAATCATACATATAAAATTGATAAGGGCATATCAGTAGTGTCCGGTTAAAAGTCGAAGAGCCCCAATTGGTTACGATCAAGGGTCTCTAACTGTGTGAGTGATTGTTCGGAAAATAGCTGTTTAAGCGTCATACGCTCCAATATAGCTACACTCAGAACTTGCATCATCGTGTGTAAAGTAACGTTAAAATGGTTGGTTTTATGGCAAATTATCATGATCAAATAGGTACAGATAGCGGTCCATATCTGTGTTTTGACAGCATTGATGCTTTGCCCGTAGAACGCTTTGATTCGCAGGTTCTGTTTGATCCATTTGAAGAACAACTCTATCTGCCAGCGGCTTTTGTAATAGTCGGCAATCTGTTGGGCATCGCATTTGGTTATGTTGGTCAACAGAACTATATCCTGATTGTTCTCCTTGTCAATCAAGCGAACACGTCGCAGGGATTCCGGGTAACGATGCTTGGTCTTATTGCCTGTCAACCGGATGATTTGATCACATTGCAACCCGTCCGAGAAGTCGACCGACGAGGAGGATTTTCGATAATACTGCAGATTCTTTCTGGCCCGGATGACAAAGCGACCGCCCTGGCTGTGAAGGTGATGCAGCCGCTCGAAGTCCAGGTATCCCCGATCCATAATGTAGATGCTTCCTGCGAGAATCGGGATCATATCCAGGATATTTACATCGTGCATTTTGCCATCGGAAATATGGATAAAAGTGGGGATAGCGCCCTGCAGGTCCATCATTGTGTGAAGTTTAATGGCGGCTTTGTGTTCCCTGAACTCTGCCCACTGGAACAGCGACAGGCACAGGTCGATGGTCGAGGAGTCCAGGATTCGAATCGATTCGGTCACTTCATCTTTGCCATACAGTTTTTGTGCATGAGCGATCAATACCATAGCCAATTCCTGATATATTTCCCATGGTCGAGAAGCATTGGCATCCGAGAGTGTACTCAGTGGCACGCTTTGTTTGATGCCCATGTGATAACGACGAGTTCCGAGTGCGTTAAGGGTAGAGGTCAGATCCCGAAGGCTGTTACGAAAAGTGAGTTGCCCAAAGCACATACACAGGAATTGATCCCAGCATTTGAATTGCCGTACACGGTAATCTCCTTTGTGGTAGTTAACGATTTTTTGAAATTCGTATTTGGGAACAATATCCATAAGTTGAGAAAAAATAATCCGGCCAGTGTTCATGAAAATGTATATGATTAAGACAATTGAACTGAGTGAACACTGGCAAACTACAAGTTCAAATCGATAAAAATTTTAACAGTACTTAACTCATTGAACAGTAGATTGGTTAAAAGGATTTATAAATTGCTTAACCGGACACTACTGAGGGCATATAACTCAAATGGCGTAGCCATGATCAAATATTATAACCACAGGTTTCAACCTGTGGTAGATGAAATCAAATGTAGTCCAAAATGCCGTAGGCATGGCGCACAGGGATTCATTCGTCTACGATTTTTAATATAAATCCAAAACAGTGTGGTCCGTGCCATTTGGCTTTATCATCGGGACGACCCACAAAATAAGTCCTGAGAACGACCGCCTCTACTTAATCTGGGCTCCAAACCAATCCCACTAATCGGCGGGTGATGAATGTTGCCTGGCATACCCCAGGTTTCGCTTCGCCTGTCCCGATGTATTTGGTCGGGAGGGCTATTAATATTTTGCCCTTTCAGGGCTGGTTACATTAAATAACTGAATTTCATACACTCCCCCTCTTTGTGAACGGAGAGAACAGAGAGGGGGATTAGGGGGTGAGTTCAGTAAATGGCGTAGCCATGCTCAAATATTATAACTACAGTTGAATGCCGTAGGCATGGCGCACAGGGATTCATTTGTCTGCGATTTTTATATGAATCCTGAACAATGTGGTCCGTGTCTACGACACTGGATTAAAGTCAGATAAAAATCAATTTCCATCTTGAAGAATTTTTTTGGAAACCGAAAACGATCAGGCAGAACATTTCTATAATATGTAGAATTAATTTCGATGAAGAATCCAAACGGCGTAGCCGTGGCCAACATCATAGCCACAGGTTTCAACCTGTGGTATATAGATACGAAAGAAATCAAGAATGCCGTAGGCATGGTCCACGGTTGTGACCGTAAAAAACATAGTGATTAGGGCCGCAGCAAGATATGTGTCGTGCCCTAATGCACTTTATTTTATCTGTCTTTATCCTCTTTTCAATCCTCACAATGAATTGTGAGGCTATGATGTAAAACGTGTCTAACGACACTGGATTGGAGTCAGTTTTAAATTCAATTTACTGCTCGAAGAGATTTTCGAAATCGAAAAACGAGCGAAGAGCATACCTTAATTAGTCTGGTATTAGTTACAACGAAAAACCCATACGGCATAGTCGTGACCAACATTATAGCCACAGGTTTCAACCTGTGGTGTATAGATACGAAAGAAATCCAGAATGCCATAAGCATGGTCCATGGTTGTGACCCTCAACTCGAAAACAAATCACATAGTTACTTCAAACACAATTGTATCAGCCTAAACATTAACCGCAGATTTTAGATATCTGCTTAAATTCGATATGTCGCGGGCAGGATTTACATCATTATCCAGATTGGATCAAAACGAAGAATCAATCAACATGAGAACAATAATTTCGAAGAAAAACCTTCGGTCATTGCATATAAATAAACGATTCCGGTTTTACACTATTTAATACTTGTAAACACACAAGCATCGTAAGAAAACCTCGATTAATTTTAGTCTCTTTTTATCTAAAGCATCTAACCTCTTGATATACAGTATATAAAGGGTAAAATCGTAAGTTATTAAAATTGATATTTTCATTTGATATGTAAAATATCTTTGTTAAAATCCTTATGGTTGTTGGGAAGGCCTATAAAATGGGTCTAAATGGCAGTTTTTGATATAGATAATTTGGCTTAACGTGTAAGCAAGCCTTTTATACATCTTTCTCAAACTTCATTTGATCAAAGCGGTAAGTCTGATCTTACCATAAAAAAGCTCTCCCAATAACCCGGTCAATCAAAACAATAATTAAATATGAGGTCTAGTATGCTTAAAAAGCTACTTCTAAGCTCAATGATGTATCTTGCTGCTGTCTCTTTTGCGTTCGCGCAGTCGAGTACGGTTACAGGTACAGTTACAGATGCAGAATCAGGTGAACCCATTCCACAAGTGAATGTGTTTATCGAGGAACTGCAAACAGGTGATGCAACTGATTTCGACGGTCAGTACAGCATTGATGGCGTACAACACGGTACGTATACATTCCGAATTAGTTCTGTAGGTTACAGAACTCTCGAACGGGAAGTAACCGTGAACGCAAATAACACCAATTTCGACTTTCAGATGAGCCCGGATGTTCGTCTGCTGGAAGACGTTGTGGTAACTGCTTTCGGTGTGAGCCGTGAACAGAGATCACTTGGTTATGCCGTGCAGGATGTGAGCGCTGAAAAACTGGCAGTTGTTCAACAAGATAATATTGTTGGCGCTCTTGCAGGTAAAGTTGCAGGTGTTCAGGTAACCGGAAGTACAAACTTTGGCGGTTCTGAAAGAATTCGAATTCGTGGTGCGAACGGACTTTCTGATGGACAGCCTCTTTTTGTTGTCGACGGAACACCAATTTCTAATCAGTCGTTTGTTGCTAATCAAGGAGGTTCTACTACAGGACGTGACCTTGGTAACCTTGCATCTGACATCAACCTACAGAATGTAGAGAGTGTTTCGGTATTGAAAGGTGCCGCTGCTGCTGCGCTGTACGGTAACCGTGCAGCTGATGGTGTAATTTTGATTACAACCAAGAATGCATCCATGGGTGAGAACGTACCGCTTCAGGTTGATTTTACTCACAATACAACCTTCGAAGACGTTTATATCCTTCCGGATTATCAGAATCAATATGCAGGTGGTTACACTCAAAACTTTATTGAGTACACCGATCCGCGTGACGGACAGACCTACAACGGTTTGAACTACGCTGCGGATGAGAGCTGGGGTCCGAGAATGGATGGACAGATGTATCGCCCATGGTGGTCATGGTACGATCACGACTTTACAGGTGACGGACAGAATGATTACGGAACTCAGGTTCCGCTAACGCCTCAGGAAGGCAATGTTCGTGACTTCTTCGACACCGGTGTGAGAATGTCGAACAGTCTCTCAATTACAGGTGGTTCTTCAAACGCCTCCTTCCGAGCGGGACTGACCAATACAACGAACAGCGGTGTTGTTCCAAATTCACAGCTAAACAGAACTTCATTAAGTTTTAACGGTGCGTTGAGCCACTCTGATAAATTCACTTCCAGAATTGCGTTTAACTATGTGAATACGGCAACGGAAGGACGTCCTGCTACCGGTTATTCTGCCGTTCAGGGGAACTCTATTCAGTCTTTCAACCAGTGGTTCCAGCGTCAGTTGGATATGGATAAGCTTCGACAGTATCGTACAGATGATGGTACATTGATGTCTTGGAATATCCGTTCTGCTACAGATACTCGCCCACTTTACTGGGATAGTCCGTTTTTCAGTATTAACGAAAATATGCAGAATGATGACCGGGATCGTCTCTACGGTAACTACCAGTTATCATATAACGTGAATGAAAACATTGAACTACAGGGTAAACTTCACCTGGATACGTACAGCTTTAATGTAGAAGACCGGATTGCGACAGGCGGACTGGAGCAGGATTGGTACTACACTGCACAGCGTTCTCGCCGTGAAGTGAACTACGAAGCAGGATTACGTTACCAGGAAGACTTCCAGGATATCTCGCTCAGCGGTTATTTTGGCGGTAACATTCTTACCCAGGATTACAGCTCTCTGCAGCAGCAGACTGAAGGTGGACTTTCCGTTCCAAACTTCTTCAATATTGATGCTTCCATTGACCGTCCAACGGTTTCTAACTACAATGAGCAGAAAGAAGTAAGAAGTTTATTCGGAACGGCTACAATCGGTTTCCGAGATCTGGTTTATTTGGATCTTACCGGACGTAACGACTGGTCTTCAGCACTTCCTGCTGATAACAACTCCTTCTTCTACTATGGAGTATCAGGTAGTTTGGTATTTACCGAGTTTGACATGTTCGAAAATCAGAACATCCTGAGCTTCGGTAAACTTCGTGCCTCTGTTGCGCAGGTAGGAAATGACCTGGATCCGTTCCGTGTATTCCAGACATTCGACAGTGCTACTCCTTACGGTAGTCAGCCAGCACAAGAGATTCCGACAACCCTGTCAAATCCTGATCTTGAGCCGGCCATTTCTTCCGACTATGAGTTTGGTGTGGACTTGAGATTCCTGGACGGACGATTGAGAACCGATGTGAACTACTACAACTCGGTTCGTGAAAACGAAATCCTTTCCCTGGAAGTACCGGGATCAAGCGGTTACAACTTCTCTCTCGTAAATGCGGGTGAATTTGAAACAACCGGTTGGGAAGTTACAGTAGGATCTACTCCGGTTCAAACAGCTGACTTCAGTGTTGATGTTGATGTTAACTGGTCAACCAGCAAGTCTGTTGTGAATGAACTTGCTGATGGTATTACAACCCGACTTCTTGAGTCAGCTTCATTTGGTATTCAGCTTTTCGCTGTTGAAGGTGAAGAGTGGGGACAAGCCATCACTACTGCATCTTATGGTGGATATACATTGGACGAGCAGGGTAGACGAGTTGTTAATTCAAACGGTACATATGCTTTAACAACGAATAAGCCTTTGGGTAATATTCTTCCTGACTGGAATGGTGGATTTAACCTGGGAGTAAGTTACAAAGACTTCTCTATGGGTGCATTTATTGATTTCCAGAAGGGCGGTAAATTCTACTCTATTTCACGAATGTTTGGTACCTACTCAGGTCTGACTGAGAATACGGTTGGAAACAACGCTCTTGGAAATCCAATGCGAGATCCACTGTAGTTAAATGGAAATACCACATAATAGGTAACTGCAGGAGATGAACTTTCTTACTCGTCTACCTTTAGATCAGGCAGCTCATCGAACTCAGGTGGTGTACTGGTAGATGGTGTAGACACAAACGGAAATGAAGTGGCTTACTTGCGTAATGCTGCTAACTGGGGTATTGATCAGTTCTTCAACAAGGAAGCGTGGTTAGAAGATGCGAGCTATATCAAGCTTCGTGAACTTCGATTCACTTACAATCTTCCAGTAAGTCTGCTTGAAAGCACTCCTATTAGCAGAGCGGCTGTCTCTCTCGACTTGAGAAATCCGTGGCTTATCTACTCCAACACAAGCGGTGTAGATCCATCTGCCATCCAAAACAACGGAAACGGTTTTGGTTTCTGGGAAGGTGGCGGACTGCCGGGCACACGCTCAATCGGATTTAATGTTAATCTTAACTTTTAATCCGAGGGAGATTCTAATATGAATATTTTAAAATTCAATGTTATGACACCGATTAAGAAAGTATTGTTAGTTTCATTACTAACGGTGTTGCTTGTAAGCTGCGATGATTTTGGAAATCTGAATGATGACCCAAATAATCCATCTCAGGTTCGTACTGAGCTGCTGCTTACAGACGCACAACGAAGCATGAGTGATGTGGTGAGTGCCGTAACCGGAACACTGCTTGTACAGTATATTGGCGAGACCCAGTATACGGATGCGCAGGAGTACCGGAATATGAGCGCCAGCTTTAACGGCTGGTATACCGGTCCGCTGCAAAACCTGCAGACCATCATTGATCTGAACTCTAACGAGGAAACAGCACCTGATGTATTGTCAGGCGGTAGTAATGCCAACCAGATTGCGGTTGCCAGAATCCTGAAAGCATACTTTTATCAGATGATGACAGATCGCTGGGGAATGATTCCTTACAGCGAGGCCCTTCAGGGACGTGCTAATTTCTCGCCTGCTTATGATGAACAGGCAGATATTTATGCAGACATCATTACTGAACTGAATGAAGCAGTTGCTCAAATGGACGGCGGCACACCGGTTCGTGGCGATATCCTGTTTGAAGGAGACATGGGGCAGTGGGCACTCTTTGCAAACAGCCTGAGAGCACGCGCGGCTCTTCGGATAGCAGAACGTGCCGGTGATGTGAGTGTAGATCCTGCAGCTGAATTTGCAGATGCAGTATCAGACGGATTGATCACTGAAGATGTGATGTATCCATACCTGGCTGATGCAAATAACCAGAATCCATGGTACGCTCGTTTCCAAACCCGAACAGACTATGCGATACAGGAAACAATCGCAGAGTACATGAAGGGATTGGAAGATTACCGTATCCTGGTTTATGCACTTCCCGCACCTAACTACTCAAACAATGACGGAACTGTCACGTTTGATGAAATTCGTGGAATGCCGTTCCTAGAGGATGCCGGTAACCTGACGAATGATGAGATCTCATTCCCGGGTTCCGCAATTGGTGCCGGTGGCCCCTCTGTTGGAGAACAGGGTGCACCGCTTCCAATCATCACGGTTGCTGAAATGAACTTCGCCATGGCTGAGGCTGTGGAGAGAAACTGGATCACCGGAGTAGCTGCTGACTTATACTACGACGGAATCGAAGCTTCATGGAATCAGTGGGGTGTGTATGATGATGTGAATTTTGCAGACTACATTGCGCAAGCTGAAGTTGCATATGATCCTTTAGTTTGGGATGAAAAAATCGGTAACCAGAAATGGATTGCACTCTTCCCACTCGGATACGAAGGTTGGTCAGAATGGAGACGTTTGGGATATCCTGAACTGGAGCCGAATCCGTTTGCAGTAGGAACTGATCCAGAAATACCGGTCAGATTCTCATATCCTACATCAGAGGTTACGATTAACGGGGACAATTATGATGCTGCAGTAGCGGCTCAAGGCCCTGATACACCGTACACCAGAGTCTGGTGGGATGTAGACTAAGGATTAGTCTTTTATTCCGGACCTGTCAGGTTTCCAAAACCTGACAGGTCTTGATTTAAGGCCAAAAAATTGAAAAGCCGCCCCGATTAAGTTCGGGGCGGCTTTTTTTATTGTGTTTGTCCGGAGAAGAGAGGGTGGTTTTCTGAGTTTTTTTAGATCAGTTGATGAGATCGAACCCTGTGAGCCGTGCCTACGGCACTTGGGAAAAAGGGTCGTATGCTTTAATCCCCACAATGAATTGTGGGGTTACAATATGCATCGTGTCTACGACACTTGATTTTGAATTAGGTCTAAATTCAATTTACTGCTTGAAGAGTTTTTCGGAATTGAAAACAAGCCGGGAGAATGTCTTTTCAATCATACATATAAAATTGATAAGGGCATATAACTCAAATGGCGTAGCCATGATCAAATATTATAACCACAGGTTTCAACCTGTGGTGTATGAAATACGAAAAAGGTTAGAATGCCGTAGGCATGGTTCATGGGATTATTCGGTCCACGATTTTAATATAAATCCAAAACATGTGGTCCGTGCCTACGGCACTCTGCTGATCGGACAGGCATCGTATCTCACCCTACAATGAATTGTAGGGCTATGATGTGTTATCGTGTCTACGACACTTGGCTGTCTGATATAATCCTAACCCACTGAAACTTTGCAAAAATCTATTTCCAATCTGCAACTTCTGTGACCTAACAATATTCTGCTACCATACCAATGGCGTAGCCATGACCAACATTATAGCCACAGGTTTCAACCTGTGGTATTATAGATATGAAAGAAATCCGGAATGCCGTAGGCATGGTGCACATTTGTGACCATAAAAAACATGATGGATTTGACCGCGGCAAGAAATGTGTCGTGCCTACGGCACTTGGAAAAAAGGGACGTATGCTTTAATCCCCACAATGAATTGTGGGGTTACAATATGCATCGTGTCTAACGACACTTGAATACTCGACAAAATTCAAAATCTTTATGATAGTATTTAAAATCAGTTTATACAGATGGGGATAAGATTCATCCAAATTCTGTAGTAAATCCAAATGGCGTAGCCATGCCCAAATATTATAACCACAGGTTTCAACCTGTGGTGTATGAAATACGAAAAAGGTTAGAATGCCGTAGGCATGGTTCATGGGATTATTCGGTCCACGATTTTAATATAAATTCAAAACATGTGGTCCGATCCATCGGGACGACCCACAAAATAAGTCCTGAGAACGACTGCCTCTACTTAATCTGGGCTCCAAACCAATCCCACTAATCGGCGGGTGATGAATGTTGCCTGGCATACCCCAGGTTTCGCTTCGCCTGTCCCGATGTATTTGGTCGGGAGGGCTATTAATATTTTGCCCCTTCAGGGCTGGTTACATTAAATAACTAAAATTCTTACACTCCCCCTCTTTGTGAACGGAGAGAACAGAGAGGGGGATTAGGGGGTGAGTTCAGCAAATGGCGTAGCCATGACCAACATTATAGCCACAGGTTTCAACCTGTGGTAGATGAAATACGAAAAGTAAACAGAATGCCGTAGGCATGGTACACAGCTTACTCTTTCTCTTCCCCATTTTTTATTTGCCACATAGATCAAAAAAAGAGAAAGGCTTTTAAAATAAAAGGATCAAATTGGAACGGGGCGTGCATAAAATCTTGACTTATCTAATTAATCCATACCAACCCTTATAACTCAATTCCTGTCCTGGAGTCTTAAAAGCGAATAAATATCATATTTAATCCTAGAAATGAAGCTAAACCGTACCATTCATTCGTATAAGATTACATTTTGCAGATAAGTAGATTTTAATTGATCTCTTTTAACATTTTTAAAAAAGGATAAGTTTTACCAGGAATCACCACATATAACTGACTGGCAGCCTTTTTGAATGGATTTCATTATCTGAAATCCATTTCTATGTAAAAAAACTGTTAACAAAATTTTGAAATTGTAATATCTTCGGTTAGATTCATAATGCTAAACAAAACTATTCTATCAGCTCAGAGATCTGTCATTACCATTCATCTTCTATACAATGCATAATGATCCTTTCAAAAGTTGATCGAATAGGTTTTAATTAACTAAAACAAACACTTATAGAGGTCATCTATGATGAAAAGGATACTATTTTCCTTGTCAGCATTCCTTTTTGTGATTAGTGCCGGAGCTTTTACAAGCACTGCATTTGCACAAAACGGGACTTTGACAGGAACAGTCACCGACCAGAGAACAGGTGAAAGCCTGCCCGGTGTAAACATTCTTGTACAGGAACTCGAAAGAGGTGCAGCTACCGATTTAGACGGTAACTATACTATTGAAAACCTTCCGTACGGAACTTATAATCTTCGCGTAACTTTTGTCGGTTACCGGACATTAAATACAGAAGTTGAAATCAACTCTCCCGAACAAACCCTTAATATGCAGCTTCGCGAAGATCTGGTTGGTTTGGAAGAGGTCGTTGTAACAGGTTATACCGATCAAAGTAGAGATCGAATTACCGGTTCAATTACAACAGTTTCTACTCGATCTATCGAAAATATTCCGGTTGCTACCTTCGAGCAGCGCCTGCAAGGTAGAACTCCGGGTGTATTTATCACCAGTGGTTCCGGACAGCCGGGTACCGCATCAACGATTCGTATTCGTGGTACCGGTTCAATTACAGGTGGAAACACTCCACTCTTTGTGATGGACGGTGTGCCGATTAACGCAAACGATTTTGCTTCCATCAACTCGAATGATATTGAGAGCATCTCCATCCTTAAGGATGCAAGTGCTACTGCTCAGTACGGTTCGCGTGGATCAAACGGTGTCATTGTTGTGACTACCAAAAGAGGTAAAGCCGGAGATACACAAGTGCAATATACAGGCCAAATGGGTGCTTCCGTTTCGGGAAATCCACCATTTGCCATGATGAATACTGAGCAAAAGCTTCGTTTTGAAGAGATTCTTCAAACAGGACCGGGTTGGGCTACATCTGAGGACAATCCAAATGGAGACCCTTCAGGTCGTGCAGATCTGCTTTCCAGAGACAGAGATTGGGCGGATACATTTTTCAGAACAGGTACAACCCGGACTCATGACTTGAGCGTTTCCGGCGGTACAGAAAAAGCACGTTACTATGTTTCAGGTAGTATCTTTAACCAAGAGGGTATCGGTCTTAGATCCGAGCTTGAAAGATATTCACTAAGAATTAACACCGATATTAACGCCACAGAGCGGTTTGAGCTCGGCTTTAATGGACAAGGTTCTTACAGTGAGTCTTCATTTATAGAATCGGAAGGCGGAGTTTTTCTATCCAACCCTTTTGCGGCCGCATATCTGGCCAATCCTTATGAAAGACTTTATGATGAAGACGGTAACATAGCGGCTGGAACCGGAAAGACCGGCGCCAATGCTTTCGATCGTCTTGATAAGGATAAGAGCGATAGAAATGAGATTAAGGTAGTCGGTTCTACATACGCTCGTTTCATTCTGGACAAAATTATTTTTACCCAGGAATTTTCTATGGACTTCAGAGAGAGATACTTCAATCGCTGGATTAATCCAAACTCTTTTGCAGGACAGTCTGTAGGTAGTGGTAACTCCGGGCTTCTTTCTCGAGACACAAACCGACTGACTACATCTACGTTTAACACCAACGTACGCTATCGCGATGTCTTTGTAGAAGATCATCAGGTTGATGTTTACGTTGCTAACGAGTATATACACGAATACTTCCAGAGTTTCGGGTATACCGGTTACGGGCTAAATCCTAAATTGGGAGCTACACCGGCAAGTATTACACCCGGTAGTGAAGATAATCCGGAGCTGATTCAGAATACTCGCGGTGGGTTCACTGAAAACAAACTGTGGTCTATCTTCGGTACCGTCGATTACTCCTTTGGCAATAAGTATAACGCCAAAGTTACAGTTCGCCGTGACGGATCATCCCGCTTTGGTTTAGGTAACCAATATGCATGGTTGTGGTCTTTCGGTACATCATGGGTGGCTACCAATGAAGACTTTTTGTCTGACATTGACTACTTATCCAATCTGATTATTCGAGCTAGTTACGGTAAAACGGGTAACCAGGCCGGAATTGGTGACTATCAGCGAGTGGCAACATTTGGGACAGGATCTTTTGCGGGCGAAACCACCATTTTCCCGAACTCACCGGGTAACGACAACCTGCAATGGGAGACTGCCTATAAATTCAATATTGGTGCAGACTTCAGCCTATTTGAAGAGAGATTGAACGGTACCATTGATTTCTATAATGAAACTAACCGAAGATCTGTTCATTGACCAGCAGCTGTCCCGAACATCCGGATTTACAAGTCTTGAAATCAATGCCGGTTCGATGAGAAACCGAGGTATTGAGATCGCCCTGAACGGTGATGTGATCAGAACCCGTGAAATGGTGCTGAACCTGAATGCTAACTACACATTCAATAAGAATGAGATTGTAGATTTAGGTCAGGTTGATGAGTTTGAACTGGGTACATCCATTATACGTGAAGGATTGCCTTTTGGCACCCACTATATTGTGGAATGGGCAGGAGTTGATCCCGCAACAGGGGCACCTCTGTATGTAGATCTAGACGGTAACGTAACACCAGAATATTCAGATGATTTTGCGAAAGCAGATTTTGGAACCTGGCTACCACCTGTAACCGGTGGTTTTGGACTGGATTTCTCTTGGAGAAACCTGTCCGTGCGTTCACAGTTTAACTACTCTTATGGAAACAAGATCTTTAATAATCAGCTCTTCTTCCAGGAAAACCACGGATTTGCAGGATTCAACCAGCGAAGAGTAATGTTGGATATCTGGCAGGAACCTGGGGATATCACGGAAATTCAGTCTAATCAGTTCGCTCGAGAATTTACTTCTAAAGACATTGAAGATGGTTCTTATGTACGGTTTAGAAACCTGATGGTTTCTTACACGTTACCGGGAAGATACTTCAACAATGAAGTGAGAAATGTAAGGCTATTTGTTCAGGGACAGAATCTCTATACATGGACTGCATTTACAGGATTTGATCCTGAAGAGGGTAACAACATTGCGCAGTACTCCTATCCGTTGCCCAGAATATTTACTGCCGGTATAGATATTAACTTTTAATCATTGATAGCATGAAGAAATTAATTTTATTAACCATAGCAGCTTTTGGGTTTGCTCTCCTCTTCACCTCTTGTGATGATGAGCTGGCGACATCGCCTATAGACTCAATTGACGCCAATGCAGCCTTCCAATCGGTAGGCGACTTAGTAGACGGAGCAAACGGAGCGTATGCCGCCGTTTCAGGTGCGAATATTTATTCCATCAACGCACTGATGACGGATGAACTGCGACGAGCTTCAACCAATACCGGACAGGGTATGCAGATATTTAACCACAATATCATACCCAGCGATGGCACCATTGGTGGAGCCTGGGCTAATGCTTACGGTGCAATTGACCGAGCAAACCGAGTACTTGCAGCTGCTGAAAACATTGAAGCTGAAACTGCCGCAGAGGTAGAACTTAAAGACCAGGTAGTAGGTGAAATGCTTGCGCTGAGAGCGTACCAGCACTTCGAGCTCTACCGTATTTTTGTGGACTATCAGGAAGCCGGCAGCGGCCTTGCGGTTCCTTACATGACTGAATCCGTAATTGGCCAGCCTGCACGAGATACCAAAGCTGACTTCTTTACGCAGCTATTGGCAGATATCTCAGAAGCAGAAACTCTGCTTACTCCACTGGGTTATTTTTCAAACCTTCGGTTGAATATTCACGCCGTTCAGGGTTTAAGAGCCAGAGTGGCCCTTTACCAGGAAGACTGGCCAACCGCGATCGATTATGCAACTAGAGTGATTGACGCTGTGCCGCTAACTCCACGAAGTGAATACCAAAATCTCTGGGACGACAGTCTTCAAGGAGAAGTTGTATTTAAACTGAGGAGAACCGGACCAAGCCAGGAACTGACGGAAAGATCAGGAAATGATGACATTTTCTTCTATCTGTCGAACGAATTGTCTCAACTCTATAACGAGACGGATGATATCCGATTCCTGTCTTGGTACGACCGAGAAGCAGCTGATCAGGTTAGAGTGTTTAAGTACAATCAGTTCTCTGAACCGTTCGAAAGTCCGAATGTTAGTCAGAAGAATCAGGCGGATATCAAGATGATACGTACATCTGAAATGTATCTGATCCGTGCTGAAGCGTATGCTCAACCTGGAGCACAGCAAGATTTGGGTGCAGCTGCCGATGATATCAATGATTTGCGGGCAGAGCGGTTTACAACTACTGTTCCTGCGTCATACACAAACTCGCAAGATGCTATTGATGACATATATAGAGAACGTAGATTAGAATTAGCTCTTGAAGGACATAGATTTTATGACCTGAGAAGAGCCGAGCTGCCTATCGATCGGATTCCTGCTGACATTGATGGAGCAACCAATACATCAACTGCGTTTGTTCCAGCCGATGATCGTATGATCATGCATTATCCGATACCTCAGGCAGAGATTTTTGCGAACGATAATATGGTTCAAAACCCAGGGTACTAAAATGAATACACTTAAATCAACTAAACTATTGGTAGCTATCTTTATGATAGCTGCCATCTTTGCAGGGTGTGATACACTCGATTTTGAAGAGCCTGATAAAACATATCAAGGTGATGTTCTTGTAAAATTTAACAGCACCGAAGCAACACTGTTTGCAGAAGAGGATGAGGATGTACAAACCGTAGGTGTTTCGGCACTGCGTCCGGTATCTGAATCCAGAACATACTCTTTTACTGTGGTTGATTCTTTAACAACAGCGGAAGAAGGAGTAGACTATCTTCTTGATAGTAATACATTTACTATTGAAGCAAATGAAGTATTAGGTTCGATTCCAATAACTCTTATAAAGGAGAATCTAAATGATTCACCAACTTTGCATTTGCAGATTACAGCAAATGAAGCTGCATCCTATAATACATCAATGGATGTAACTTTAAGCCCATTTTTCCCTTTTGAAAGAGATAACTTTCTTGGAGATTGGCAGTTGGTTTATCCATGGTTTTATGGTCCGGATCCGGTAGCATTAACAGCAATTGAGGGAAGTGCAGACAACTCCATTATTGTTGTTGGAATGATTGATGGAACGGATATAGAAATCTTTCTGGATGATTCTGATAAGGCTAATTTTACGTCTGAAATACCTACTACAGCCGCAGCATGGCAACATCCTGCTGGGCCGGTATCTGTAGAAGCTTCAGGCTCGTTTTATGCTGAAGTTGGTGCTGAAAGAATACAGATGTCTATGGCACACGTTATTCCAGGTGTTGGAAACTTTGGTGCAGCTACACCTTTTACACTTTCCAGGCCTTAATAATTAAATCACGTAAGTTTCAAAGCCATCCCGGTTCTCCGGGATGGCTTTTTTTATGACTTGTAATATAGGGATGGATATAGTTTATCTTTTAAATGCGTAATCACTCTGTTTGGTACGTGCCTGCTCTTCCTGCAATGAATTTTAGGGCTATGATTTATAGCGTGTCTGACGACACTGGCTTGATTAATCCAGAGTGGCGTGGTCTAAAGTTAATATTGGCATCTATATTAACACAGGAATACTATAGATGCTAAAACACTGTGATCTATCTGGCTACCAACGCAAACGGCGTAGCCGTGACCAAACATCATAGCCACAGGTTTCAACCTGTGGTGTATGAAATACGTACAACATTCAGAATGCCGTAGGCATGATCCACAATTGTGACGATAAAAATTATGACGGTGATGAAAGGGGCAAGATGTGGCGTGCCTACGGCACTTTATCTATACCTATCCTCTCTAAATCCCTCACAATGAATTGTGAGGTTACAATATGAATCGTGTCTAGCGACACTGGATTGGGCTCACAGATACGAATTCACCCTATTACTTGATGAAATTTCAAAGTCGAAAACAGAAGGGAAGTAAGCGTCTATAACACCATCAAATTGATACGATGAATAACCCAAACGGCGTAGCCGTGACCAAATATTATAGCCACAGGTTTCAACCTGTGGTAGTTGAAATACGTAAAAAGTCAGAATGCCGTAGGCATGGCACACAGAAATCGTTCACCCATTTGATAATGTGATTTCATATGTAAATCCAAGAAGTGTGGTTCGTGCCTGACGGCACTTGTGATAGAGCTGCGTGTGCCTATCAACCTCACAATGAATTGTGAGGCTATGATGTATAGCGTGTCTACGACACTTGAATTATCTGCTTAATAAACCTTCTTATCGATTTTTTTATGTACGTCATTTTGTTAAGACTGAGATTTTAACCTGTCTGACTACCAACCCAAATGGCGTAGCCATGCCCAAACATGATAGCCACAGGTTTCAACCTGTGGTGTATGAAATACGTACGAAATTCAGAATGCCGTAGGCATGATCCACAATTGTGACGATAAAAATTATGACGGTCATGAAAGCGGCAAGATGAGTCGTGCCTACGGCACTTTATCTATACCTATCCTCTCTAAATCCCTCACAATGAATTGTGAGGTTACAATATAATTCGTGTCTAGCGACACTGGATTGGGCTCACAGATACGAATTCACCCTATTGCTTGATGAATTTTCAAAGTCGAAAACAGAAGGGAAGTAAGCGTCTATAACACCATCAAATTGATACGATGAATAACCCAAACGGCGTAGCCGTGGCTAAACATTATAGCCACAGGTTTCAACCTGTGGTAGTTGAAATGCATAAAAAGTCAGAATGCCGTAGGCATGGCACACATGTATGGTTTATCTGAGATTTTAATGTAAATCAATAGCCGTTGGGCCGTGCCTGACGGCACTTGTGATAGAACTGAGTGTGGTTATTATCCTCACAATGAATTGTGAGGCTATGATGTATAGCGTGTCTAACGACACTTGAAAATTATTGACTTAGTAAACCTGTAGATCGTTTTTCTGAAACTATTTCGGGTTGTTTAGACTGAGATTTAATTCCAGCCGGCTACCAACCTCAATGGCGTAGCCATGTCCAAATATGGTAACCACAGGTTTCAACCTGTGTTAGTTGAAAGGCATAAAAAGATAGAATGCAATATGCATGATCTAAAATTGTGACCGTAAAGAAAACATGATGGAGTTGACCGCGGCAAGATGTGCCGTGCCTAGGGCACTTTATCTATACCTATCCTCTCTAAATTCCTCACAATGAATTGTGAGGTTACAATATGAATCGTGTCTAGCGACACTGGGTTGGTCACAGATACGAATTCACCCTATTACTTGATGAAATTTCAAAGTTGAAAACAGAAGGGAAGTAAGCGTCTATAACACCATCAAATTGATACGATGAATAACCCAAACGGCGTAGCCGTGACCAAATATTATAACCACAGGTTTCAACCTGTGGAGTATGAAATACATATGAAAATAAGAATGCCGTAGGCATGGCACACGTGTAAAGATTATCTGTGTTTTTTAATGTAAATCAAGACCCGTTGGGCCGTGCCTGACGGCACTTTGATAGAGCTGCGTATGCCTCTCAAATCCTCACAATGAATTGTGAGGCTATGATGTAATATCGTGTCTAGCGACACTTGGACATTATTCGATCTAGAGATAGCGTGTGTCTATAAGTTTTATCTGACATCTATTTCAGACAGTAATACTGTAGATGCTAAAACACTGTGATCTATAGCATCATCAAAAACGGCGTAGCCGTGACCAACATAATAGCCACAGGTTTCAACCTGTGGTGTTTGAAATACGTGCGTAATTCAAGAATGCCGTAGGCATGGCACATGTTAAACACTCACCCATTTGATAATGTGATTTTAACAAGTAGATTGACATATTACTGGCATGAACCTCATGACATTTAGAGATGTGCAGTGGTGTAGCCCAATCAACTCATCTCTTCATATTTACATTTACCTCTCTTCGATTTGAGCTAATACACTCTCCACAATTTCCCTCGATTCTTTCGTCTCAATTTTTGCACCCAGCTTCATCAAAAAGTGATACAGTCCAAGATGCACGCGCGTACTGTAGATGAAATGCTTGTTGCCTCTCGGTTCATTGGTGATCGGTGCATTTTTCGTGTACTGCCTGATCAGATTGCGATACTCCGGATCTCCAAAATCAAAGGAATCCTCGAGGTAGGGCAGGGCGAAGGTAAATCCGTAATTAAGGGCAAAATCATAGAACTGTTTTTCTCGGGGCTGAGTCTTTGGGTCTCCTTTTAAAACTCCGAGCTTGTTATACAGATCTAAGATGGCCTCTTCATCACGGTTGAGATGTGTGGGAAGAAGCATCAGATATTTGTAGAAAAAATCCTCGGGAAATGTTTTCACACAGCCGTAATCAATCACTCCGAGCTTGCCGTCGGTGGTTAAAAGAAAATTACCCGGGTGTGTATCGGCATGAAACTCAAGAACCCCATCCAAAACATCCTCTATCTGATTGTGAAAGAAATCCCACATCAACTGGCCATATCTGTTCTTCTCTTCATCTGATGGATCAGATTTTAAAAACTCATTCAGATGCTGGCCTTCCAGGTAGGTCATAGTCAAAACCCGTTCGGTTGAGTACTCCTCAATCCAGCGGGGAGTGACTACCGATTCAGATTCAAACCGCTCATGAAACCGCTCCATCGATTCTCCTTCATGGATATAATCTGTCTCCATAATCAGCGTCTGCTTCACCTCGTCGATATACTCTTCAATGGTGGCGCTATCAGAAGCAATTCGCTTGAGCAGCGTTTTTGCCAGTGCAATATCGGATGAGATGGTATCCCGCACTCCCGGATACTGAATTTTAACGGCCACTTCTGTGCCATCCTTCAGTGTTGCTCGATGAACCTGACCTATTGAGGCTGCTGCCATCGCTTGAGAATCAAACGATTTAAACAGCTGTTCCGGATAGCTGCCCAGCTCTTTTTTGATAATGCTTCGGACCAGAGAGCGGTTGATGGGAGGGACGCTGTATTGGGCTTTTGTCATCACCTCGGCAAACTCATCCGGAAGAAACCCCTGATCAATGCTAAACGACTGTGCAATTTTAAGAGCCGTTCCTCTCAGCTTTGAAAACTCACTGAATACCTCTTCCGCGGTCTGCTTGTGCAGTGCTTTTTTATCACCGTTGCCTGATGCAATCGACTTGAGGTAGTGCTTGGCGTAGTTTGTGCCAACTTTAAAACCCGTTTTTGCAAATATTTTACCACGGTCAAACTTCGAAGATGGAAAATCATTCATGTTTCTTTTCCTCTCTGGTTTGATCTGATTTGCAAAGAGAAGGAAATTTGAAATCATCATCAGTGATGCACTTGTTAAGCGATGAATTCATCCATAGAAATTTTCCAAGATCAAATCCCTTGTCGATAATTCTGGTATAAAATATCTCCTCAATGAGTGAGCTCCATTTATCGGCCAGGGCCATGCTGTTCTCTCGCATCCGGCTTGAATCGTTTGACCAGAAAGCAATGAGACCGTGGAACTGCAACAAAATGGATTTCCAAAGCAGCTCATTTTGAATGATGAAAGCGGATCGGGTTATCTTAGGATCGTTGCTGAAAATCGTTTTCAACTCCTCTTTGAACAATCTTCTGAACGCATTTCTTCGTTTATCCCAAACCACTTTCTCCTTGTAGGTATTGAGAATAAATTCCCGATGCTCCTCGAACGAATCGAGCAGTGTAAGAAAAAGGTGATTGAGTCTTTCACTCAGCGTGAATTCACTGTAGTCCTCAAGGCTCTTTACAGACTCCTTATATAGAATAATTCTGGACTCATAAAAATAGTCCAGAATGGATCTGCGATTTGGGAAGAGTTCAAAAATATCCTTGGCACTCATATCCAGAGTTTCCGCAAGTGACTGTATTGTAAACCTGGAATTGCTGAGATACCGGCCGGTAGCGGCTTCGGATATCTTAATTTTTAAAAGCGTCTCTTTATCCATTATGATAAAATCTTATTTAACGTATTTTTGATGTAAAGTTTTTTATGCTCGAATCTCTATTGTCATAGATTGTAGGGCTGTGAATATTGCCACGGCACATCTTTTGACGCGAAGCGAAACACGGAATAAAAGCTCCGATTTTTCCGTGTTTCCGTGGCAAAAAAACACAATAGCTTGATGTGTAGTATTGTGGGTTTAGAGTAATTTCACACTCTTTTGTTGGAGATCGTAATGTCTTTCATATTGAACGCACATGATCTATTTAAAGTTTTACCCTCATAACATCTACACTGCTCATAAAGGTTCAGATGAAGATTAAATCTTTACGAAAATCAAATGGACACCGGCGGGACGCGCTGTTTCTTTCTCTTGTAGCCATATTTCTCACTTCTCTGGTGCTGGGAAATATCGTTGGAACCACAAAATTTGTAACACTATTCACACTGGATATGCCCGGTTGGCTTCAGTCAATTACGCCGTCATTGGTGAGAGATGGGAGCATCTATGTGATGAGTGTTCCTGTTGGGTTGCTGGCTTATCCGTTCACATTTTTGGCAACCGATTTGATATCCGAGCTGTTTGGAAGAAAGAGGGCACAGACGGTGGTTTGGATCGGGTTCTTTATGAATCTGTTTATGCTGTTGATTATGAGTGTCGGCCACTGGTTTCCCGATACCTATGGTGTGAGTGGCGGATTGAATCTCTTTGAAGGCGTGTACGATTTTGTCATCGCCAACACCGTTTCGAGCATGATTGCCTACCTGATTGCGCAGAGCGTGGATGTACGTATCTTTCACTACTTGAAGCGATTAACGAACGGTAAATATCTATGGCTCCGGAATAATGGATCCACAATGTTCAGTCAACTCATAGACAGCACCACGATATTGACAATACTTTTCCTGTCCGGTAATCTCGGCGAAAATGTGACAACCATAGGCGCTCTCTTTATTCTCATAATAAACTCATATCTATTCAAGTTCTTCTTCGCTCTGTTTGATACCCCGCTGGCATATCTGGGAGTTTGGTTATTTCAGGATTACGAAGAAGACCCCGAAGGAAGTCGGCTGTATAGTACACAGTAAATAAATGATTCAGATTGGATTTGGGGTTCATCTAACAATTTAATCACCTTTAACTGCGAACTGCGAACTGCGAACTGCGAACTGCGAACTGCGAACTGCGAACTGCGAACTGCGAACTGCGAACTGCGAACTGCGAACTGCGAACTGCGAACTGCGACAAAAGCGCTTTTTCAGGAACCCCATTAGATGTGGAAAAATTGATGAAAAAACTTCAAGAAAAGAGTTGACTTGGATACGTTTTACCTCCTATATTGGTAGTCCTTTCGAGAAAACGAAATGCTCAAAAAAACGCAGCCAATCTGCAATTAATTGCGTGTTTAACTCGGGAGGATGTTCCTTAAAAACTTTCTGAAATTTTCTGATATTCTCCTTGACTTTAGGAGGCAGAAACTCGTAAGTTTGGAATCTGTCGCAAAAGCGAAATGCCTGGTAGGGTTTGCGGATGTGGCGGTGAAACATTGTTCTTTGAAGGTAGTGAAGTATAGACAGATTATTGAGTGAGCCTTGGAGCAGAACTTGAAGAATGTAGTTTAATTATTACAATGGAGAGTTTGATCCTGGCTCAGGACGAACGCTGGCGGCGGGCCTAACACATGCAAGTCGAAGGAGAAGGGAGGTGCTTGCACTTCCTGGAGACTGGCGCACGGGTGAGTAACGCGTAGACAACCTGCCTATAACAGGGGGATAACCACTCGAAAGGGTGGCTAAGACCGCATAATGCAGCGGGGCCGCATGGCCACAGTTGTTAAATCCCGACTTTGTCGGGAGGTTATAGATGGGTCTGCGTGCCATTAGCTAGTTGGTAGGGTAAAAGCCTACCAAGGCGATGATGGCTAGGGGGTCTGAGAGGATGATCCCCCACACTGGAACTGAGACACGGTCCAGACTCCTACGGGAGGCAGCAGTGAGGAATCTTGCGCAATGGGGGAAACCCTGACGCAGCCACGCCGCGTGCCGGAAGACGGCCCTATGGGTTGTAAACGGCTTTTGTTTGGGAAGAAAGTACAGGTTTCGACCAGTATTGACGGTACCAATTGAATCAGCACCGGCTAACTCCGTGCCAGCAGCCGCGGTAATACGGAGGGTGCAAGCGTTGTCCGGAATCATTGGGTGTAAAGGGTGCGTAGGCTGGCGCCTAAGTCTGAGGTGAAATCTTGCCGCTTAACGGTAAAATGGCCTTGGATACTGGGTGTCTTGAATCTGACAGAGGTCGGTGGAATTCGTAGTGTAGCGGTGAAATGCATAGATATTACGAAGAACACCAGTGGCGAAGGCGGCCGGCTGGGTCAGTATTGACGCTGAGGCACGAGAGCGTGGGGAGCGAACAGGATTAGATACCCTGGTAGTCCACGCTGTAAACGATGTATGCTAGTTGTTGGGCCGTTAGGTTCAGTGACGCAGTTAACGCAGTAAGCATACCACCTGGGGAGTACGTTCGCAAGAATGAAACTCAAAGGAATTGACGGGGGCCCGCACAAGCGGTGGAGCATGTGGCTTAATTCGATGCAACGCGAAGAACCTTACCCGGGCTAAATCCACGATGACCGGTCCCGAAACGGACCTTCCCTTCGGGGCATCATGGAAGGTGCTGCATGGCTGTCGTCAGCTCGTGCCGTGAGGTGTTGCCTTAAGTGGCGCAACGAGCGCAACCCCTGTGGTTAGTTACCAGCACGTCAAGGTGGGGACTCTAGCCAGACTGCCTACGCAAGTAGTGAGGAAGGTGGGGACGACGTCAAGTCATCATGGCCCTTATGTCCGGGGCTGCACACGTGCTACAATGGATGGTACAGAGGGAAGCTACCCAGCGATGGGCTGCAGATCTCAAAAGCCATTCCCAGTTCGGATTGGAGTCTGCAACTCGACTCCATGAAGGTGGAATCGCTAGTAATCGCGTATCAGCAATGACGCGGTGAATACGTTCCCGGGCCTTGTACACACCGCCCGTCAAGCGATGGAAGTCAGGAGTACCTGATGTCGGCGTGCTAACTCTTCGGAGGGGCAGCTGCCTAGGGTAAGCCTGGTAACTGGCGCTAAGTCGTAACAAGGTAGCCGTACCGGAAGGTGCGGCTGGATCACCTCCTAGGAATAAGTTCTCCCGGGGCTTACCAATAATCTGTCTATACTTTGATGCCTTCCGGGGCAGAAGGGCAGGCGGCGCCGCTCTGCCGAGGGTCCCGAAAGCGTTCGGGATCAGGTGGTTGGCGCGAGCTGGCCACAGGAGTCAGGTCCCTGAAACATGGGCTTGTAGCTCAGGTGGTTAGAGCGCACGCCTGATAAGCGTGAGGTCGCAGGTTCAACTCCTGCCAAGCCCACCGTCGCTAAAGCTTTGGTGGGCAGGCCCACTGAGGATTTAGCCAGGCCGGTGATGTTGGGCGGTGCCCGACGAAGCCTTGGCATAGTCGGGGCTATAGCTCAGCTGGCTAGAGCACCTGCTTTGCAAGCAGGGGGTCCGGGGTTCGAATCCCCGTAGCTCCACGGACAGTTTGTTGAGATATTGAATGGTTGAATGGGTCTTTTGCCGGAATGGCAAAGGCCCAGAGCATCCCGATGCAGTACAATCGGGAGGGTCCGGGGTTCCCCCGAGGAGTCGGGGCCGTAGCTCCACGGATGGTTTTTTTTATTGTGGTAATGAACACTAAGATGTACGGTGTCCCGAAGTTATTCGGGATGGACCGGATATGGGGATCGACGCCCCGGCAGTCTTCTTGCTTTCTTCCGGCAACTGGCGGGAGGGAGAGTTCTTTGACGTATTGAGGTAAGATGAAAATACTGGCTGTTCTCGCAGGGATGCGGGGGGAGCCGGTGAGTAAAGATTCTTTAAGATTTAAAGTATCAAACGAGGTAACATAATCGAGCTCATGTTTTGTGTGGATTGTGCAGATATTGTGCAAGCCATGCAAGGAAAAAGTAGAAAAGAGCGTACGGTGGATGCCTAGGCATACAGAGGCGATGAAGGACGTGCCAAGCTGCGAAAAGCTGCGGGGAGCTGCAAAGAAGCGTTGATCCGCGGATGTCCGAATGGGGCAACCCACTCCGGTTTACCGGAGTATCCCGACCTAGTCGGGAGGCATACGAGGGGAACTGAAACATCTAAGTACCCTTAGGAAGAGAAAACAATAGTGATTTCCCAAGTAGTGGCGAGCGAACGGGAGTGAGCCCAAACCAGGGGATGCTTGCATCCTTTGGGGTTGTAGGACTTACCATAAGACCAAGGAAGGTGAATCGAGGCTGTCTGGAAAGCAGCGCCACAGAAGGTGAAAGCCCTGTAGGTGAAGCCCGAATTGGTTGGTGAGTATCCTGAGTAGTGCGGGACCGGAGAAATCCTGCATGAATCTGGCGGCACCATCCGCCAAGGCTAAATACGTCTGTATGACCGATAGTGGACTAGTACCGTGAGGGAAAGGTGAAAAGAACGCCGAGAAGGCGAGTGAAATAGTACCTGAAACCGTGCGCTTACAAGCGGTCGGAGTCTTGGATTTATCCGGGATGACGGCGTGCCTTTTGTATAATGAGCCTACGAGTTGCGCCTGTCGTGCGAGGTTAATCCGCTCAGCGGAGAAGCCGAAGCGAAAGCGAGTCTGATAAGGGCGAGCAGTACGGCGGGGCAGACGCGAAACCGAGTGATCTATCCATGGTCAGGGTGAAGCTGGGGTAACACCTGGTGGAGGCCCGAACCGCCTGGCGTTGAAAAGCCATCGGATGAATTGTGGATAGGGGTGAAAGGCCAATCAAACTCGGAAATAGCTCGTACTCCCCGAAATATATTTAGGTATAGCGTCTGCCGTGTAGCTACATGGAGGTAGAGCACTGATTAGGCTAGGGCCCTTCACCGGGTACCAAACCTAGACAAACTCCGAATGCCGTGTAGTGTTGGCAGGCAGTCAGTGGCAGGGTGATAACGTCCTGTCGCGAGAGGGAAACAACCCAGACCATCCGTTAAGGTCCCAAAATACCAGCTAAGTTGAATAAAGAAAGTTGGATTGCCCAGACAACCAGGAGGTTGGCTTAGAAGCAGCCATTCCTTAAAAGAGTGCGTAATAGCTCACTGGTCGAGCGATCCGGCGTCGATAATTTGCGGGCATAAGCTGGTTACCGAAACGATGGATTCTATCACTTGTGATAGAGTGGTAGGGGAGCATTCCAGCGGCGTCGAAGTCGCACCGTGAGGTGTGGTGGAGCCTCTGGAAGAGAAACTGTAGGCATGAGTAACGATAAGAGGGGTGAGAAACCCCTCCACCGAAAACCCAAGGGTTCCTGATCAACGCTAATCGGATCAGGGTTAGTCGAGACCTAAGGTGTAGCCGAAAGGCGAAGCCGATGGAAAACCGGTTCAATATTCCGGTACCGACATCAATGTAAAGGCAAAGGCGTGACGCAGAAGTGACACTTCCGCCCCGTGACGAACGTCGGGGTTGAAGGGAGTAGGCCGGGGTGCAGGCAAATCCGCACCCCATCAGGCTGAACCCCAACAGTACCGGGAGGCTTCGGCCAAACGGATAGTGAAGGTAATCTGGCTGCCAAGAAAAGCGTCGTTGTTTGTTGATGTTGCTCGTACCTTAAACCGACACAGGTGGGTGAGGAGAGAATCCTCAGGTGCTCGAGAGAATCGTGGCTAAGGAACTAGGCAAATTCGATCCGTAACTTCGGGAGAAGGATCCCCCCTTGCGGGAGCAAGGGGGCGCAGTGAAAAGGTTCAAGCGACTGTTTACCAAAAACACATGTCTCTGCTAAGCCGCAAGGCGACGTATAGGGACTGACACCTGCCCGGTGCTGGAAGGTTAAAGAAGGGAGTTAGCTTCGGCGAAGCTCTTGACTGAAGCCCCAGTAAACGGCGGCCGTAACTATAACGGTCCTAAGGTAGCGAAATTCCTTGTCGGGTAAGTTCCGACCTGCACGAATGGTGTAACGACTTGAACACTGTCTCGGCCACGAGCTCGGTGAAATTGTGGTATCGGTGATGACGCCGATTACCCGCAGCGGGACGGAAAGACCCCGTGAACCTTTACTACAACTTTACATTGGCTTCGGCAACTGCATGTGCAGGATAGGCGGGAGACGGTGAAGCGGGCGCGCCAGCGTCTGTGGAGTCGCCCTTGAAATACCGCCCTTGAAGTTGCTGGATTCTAATCCGCCTAAGGCGGAGACATTGTATGGTGGGTAGTTTGACTGGGGCGGTCGCCTCCTAAACAGTAACGGAGGCTCCCAAAGGTACCCTCAGCATGGTTGGCAATCATGCGCAGAGTGTAAAAGCATAAGGGTGCTTGACTGTAAGGCATACAGGCCGAGCAGGAACGAAAGTTGGGTTTAGTGATCCGGTGGCACCGCATGGAAGGGCCATCGCTCAAAGGATAAAAGGTACTCCGGGGATAACAGGCTTATCTCCCCCAAGAGTTCATATCGACGGGGAGGTTTGGCACCTCGATGTCGGCTCATCGCATCCTGGGGCTGGAGAAGGTCCCAAGGGTTTGGCTGTTCGCCAATTAAAGCGGTACGCGAGCTGGGTTCAGAACGTCGTGAGACAGTTCGGTCCCTATCTGCTGTGGGCGTAGGAATATTGAGGAGAGCTGCTCCTAGTACGAGAGGACCGGAGTGGACGCACCGCTAGTGTACCTGTTGTGACGTCAGTTGCATCGCAGGGTAGCTATGTGCGCATGTGATAAGCCGCTGAATGCATCTAAGCGCGAAGCACACTCCAAGATAAGTATTCCCCAAAGAGTCCTGGAAGACGACCAGGTTGATAGGCGGCAGGTGTACGCACAGTAATGTGTTTAGCCGAGCCGTACTAAGTACTCTTCAGTCTTTGCCTTGCATGGTTTGCACAAGATTTGCACCCCATCAGGCATGAGTCAGCAAAAACGATTGGGTTACCCCAAACTCTTCATCTTACCCCAACAACGTCAACAGACATTTACAAACAGTTTTGATGTGGTGATTATAGCGCGGAGGTTCCACCCGTTCCCATTCCGAACACGGAAGTTAAGCTCCGCAGCGCCGATGGTACTCCCTATGGGGTAGAGTAGGTCGTCGCCTCATCTCTTCTTACAAGCCCTGAACGCTCCGCGTTCCGGGCTTTTTTTATTCCCCCAACTCCTCTCCCCACATCCCCCAACCACCACGAATGGTTTTTGTTTGGGTATTGTTTATATTTGAACATCAAAACCCCATCTTTTAACAAAAGCAGTGAAACAGTGGAATATAATTTAGCTCAACCCGTGAATATCAAAAAAGATATCTCATCATTCTTGTCAGACTATAAAGAAAAACTTTCCGAATTATTTAACGAAAGAAATGATGAGGATGAAATGCTGGCCACTCGCGGAATACCACCTTATGTATTACGTGAAGTGCTGGAACACAACCCATTATCAACATTTATACCTAAAGAGTATAATGGTAGAGGCGCAATAACCAGTGAGGCATTGTCTATGCTGGAAACTACATCTTATCAATCATTGCCACTCTCGCTTATGATGGGAATTAACGGTGCGCTATTTCTCCAACCGGTAGCAAATTACGGAGAGCAAGAAGCTCAAAAATCTGTCTTTCAAAGATTTCTTCAAAAGAAGAATATGGGTGGATTAATGATTACTGAACCTGATTACGGGTCGGATGCATTAAGGATGCAGACAAGTTTCGATTACAATGAAGAGAAGGATTCTTACTCTATAGACGGTCTAAAGCATTGGGCCGGTTTAACAGGTTGGGCTGATTACTGGCTAATCACTGCTCGAGGTATGGACAAGGATGGCAATCTTGGTAGAGACGTAGGATTCTTTATTCACGACAGCTCCAATGGTGGTATTGAAGTTCTTGAATATTATAAGAATCTCGGCCTTTATATGCTTCCATACGGTAAAAATAAGGTGAACATCGAAGTACCTGCTTCTCATCGATTGCAGCCAAATACGACCGGTGTTACCATGATGCTTGATATCTTACATCGAAGTCGATTACAATTTCCGGGTATGGGTACCGGCCATTTAAAAAGAATGTTGGACGAAGCATTGGATCACTGTAAAACCCGATTGGTTGGAGGTAAAAGCCTGTTTAATTATGATCAGGTAAAAGAACGGCTGGCACAGTTGCAGTCTTATTTCACGGTAAGTTCAGCAATGAGTTATTTTACCAGTACCAATGTGCCACTGGAAAAGAATACGTCCAGAATGGATGTCGCAGCCAATTCAATCAAGTCTGTCGCGACGGATTATATGCATGAGGCTTCACAGTCTTTAATGCAGCTTGTAGGTGCAAAAGGGTATCGGTTAGATCATATTGCGGGTAGATCTATTGTAGACAGCAGACCTTTCCAGATTTTTGAAGGTTCAAATGATATTCTCTATCAACAGATCACAGAGTCTGTGCTTAAAATGATGAGAAAAAGTAAAGAGACCAATCTTTACAAATTTTTGAACAGCTATTCACTTACTGAGAACGCAGCCGAGTACTTTAAAGATGTGCTAAACTTCGATATTGATAACCAGTTGCCTCAACGAAAATTGGTACAACTGGGAAGAGCTATCGGACGAATTGTTTCTATGGAAATGACTCTGAAACTGGGTGATACCGGTTTTAATTCGAGCATGATTTCAAACAGCCTGAAGGTTTTGAGCTCAGAGGTTCATTCTTTAGTAAGCACGTTCAATAATAATCAAGAACCATCAGTGCTTGAAGATTACAGCGATGACAGCAGCTGGCTGAAGTTTGTTAATGCGTAATTATCGATCAAGAACTTTCAATCATTGCCAAATAAGCCTATTGAACATATAGTTGTACTTTCGGGCGCAGGCATAAGTGCTGAAAGCGGGCTGTCCACGTTTAGAGATTCGGGTGGCCTGTGGGAAGGCTTTGATATCAATGAGGTGGCTTCTATTGAAGGTTGGTACAGAAACAGGGAGAAAGTTCTTGATTTCTATAATATCCGAAGGAAACAGGCTGCGGATGTAGAACCCAATCCCGCCCACAAAGCTTTAGCTGATCTTGAAAAAGAGTATCAGGTTACAGTTATCACACAAAATGTGGATGATTTGCACGAGCGTGGCGGGTCAAGTGAGGTTATCCATCTTCACGGAAAACTAAGGGAAGCCCGAAGTGAAGACGACCCTGATGTAATTGTAGATATTGGTGATAAACCCATTTCAATAGGTGACGAAGCACCCGATGGCACACAGTTAAGGCCGAATGTGGTTTGGTTTGGCGAACCGGTTCCCATGATTTCAATTGCAGCAGAGAGGGTATCTTCAGCCGACCTTTTTATGGTAGTTGGTACTTCACTTGCCGTTTATCCGGCTGCCGGACTTACAGATTACACCAAGCCTGATATCAAAAAATATTTAATAGACCCCGGTACTCCTGAGTTATTTTCGTTTGATGGATGGAATCACATGAAAGAGAGCGCCGCGAGCGGAGTGCCAAAATTAACTAAAAAACTTTTGAACAGAGATTATGAGTAACAAAGCAACAGATAAGGAAAAAGAAGCACTGGAAAAGTATCTTCTTCAGTTTTTGAATATTGAGAAACATTTTCCGCTTCTTCCGGGCATCACTGACAACAAAGCAGTAGCCGGATTGATGGGAATTGATGAGGAAGAATTAAATAAGCTCAGAACTCATTTCTCTGAGAGTGCCAAGGAAGCGGCTTTGGAGTTGTTAAAGGAAGATGACGTTGCCGACTGGCTGGATGAACTTCCATTCAATAAAGACGATACGGTTGTAGCTTTTGGTGACTCTGCAACTGATGACCTGCAGGGCTGGTTCGAGATATTTAAGAATATTCTGAATATTTATGTTGAGGGAGCCGATTTCACATTTATTAACGCGGGGATTGCGAATAACACATCATCTGAGGCACTTAGAAGAATGCATCGCGATGTGCTCTCTCACGAACCGAACTGGGTAATTGTGAGCTTAGGAACATTTGATACGATTCGTCCATCATTTATGCCGAATCGAACATTACATCCACTCTCAGAAACGTGGGAAAATCTGGCAACTATTGGGGACGCGATTAAAACGGTAACAGAGAATCCTCCGATTTGGATATCACCACAGCCCGTTATTCCCGGCCTTTTGGATGAAATGGAGCTTTTTGATTTTGAAATTAATGAGAAAGATCTGTCTCAAATCCGCCAAATACTGCTGGGAAAAGCCGGATACATCGTAGATCCACTGGGTAAAAGAATGGGAAGCCCTCCGGAAGCGTGGTACTACTTGAGTGATGGAATTAATCCATCTCTTTCAGGACATGTGAACACCGTTCGGGAACTTATCAAAACACTTGCTACGGCAGAAGAGAGAGATGGAACAATGGCTTCGGTAGATTTTGATGCCGAAGAATAAAAGCTGCCTTAAATGATTTAATCACACCTATTTCGAGATTTGAAAGATTCTCCCCAAAAAAGGGGAGAAAAGGTGTCCCGAGGAGTTATCATCTTTTCTGATGAACATCAACCTAGTCTGTGATCAGGATCCCTTAATAAGCAGGGGCTTTCATCAAAGTTCAGATTAAAACTGTGCCCGAAACGAAATCATATTCAGTACGGGCGCAAAATCATATTTGAGTTGGTCTGTATCCAATGATTTTTTAGTGATGATATCCGGACTGATCATGCCAACAGTAAACTGTTCACGGTCAATTTCTATCAGTGAGTTTCTGTTTAAAAGATTTGAAGAGACAAAATCTGAATTTCGTTCTGCATAGAATAACGAATCAAAAAGGCCAAGACCGAATCCTGCCCAGGTACCGATTGATGAGCCGTACTGAAGGCCGTCTACAATCGGTTTATTACCAATAAGCATCACAGCCGATCCCAATATTGCTCCACCGGCAGCACCGTAAAAGGTATCAAGTAAAATAATGACGGTTGAGTTGTTGCCATCATTAAACATGCCCGATATAAAGAATTCCTGTCCCTGAGGCAGGGTTACGATATCATAAACTGCAACTCCGGCTCCGGCTAAAATTCCGGATCCAAGCCCGACACGCAACGGTGCAAAATCGCTGCTGTTTTGAAGACCCATTGTAGCTGCACCCAATGCAGTACCTGTCAGTGCGCCATTTAAGACATTCCCTCCAAGAAGCTGTCCGGTTTGGGCAGATGATTTTTCAGAAATGGTGACCGATAAGAGAAGTAGAAAAAGTGTCAGCAGGGTAAATTGCTTCATGAAATATCTTCGGTTTGTTGTGATAATAGCTTGGCTGAATTTACCAATATTCGATCTTTAAAACAGTTTAAATTCTAACCGGGATCGCCGAGTGTAACCGGTAAAATTTGACCGTTATAGAATTTATGGCCGTTTAATATAAATTCAGAAATGTATTCTGCAATCTCTTCCGGTTCAACAGGTGCTTCTATGCCCGGAAAAGCCTGCTCAAGCATTTCGGTTTGCACGGCGCCAAGACAAAGGGAGTTGCATGAAATGTTTTTATCAGAAAACTCGGTAGCTATACATTCAGTTAAGATGGACAGCCCGCCTTTTGTAGCGCTGTATACCGACAGCCCCGGAAATTTACTGCTTCCCTGATAGCCTCCCATACTGCTGATGGTAATAATGTGGGAACCGCTATTGAAAAATTCATGGAGATCTTTTGTTAAAAGAGCCGGTGCCATTAGATTCACTTCAAACTGTTTTTGCCAGTCAGATCGGGTTTGTTCAGAAAATGGCTTATTGATTAAAACTCCGGCGTTGTGGATCAATCCATCAATTTTCACGCTGTTATCACTTAGATATTGTGAAATTGTTTCTCCGGCTGAGCTATCCGTTATATCCAGAGCGAGGGGTTCAATGTTGCTTGGATATTCATCCTTAAGTTGGTTCAGCAAATCCTTTGAACGGGAAATGGCAATAACCTGATGTCCCAGTTCAGCCAGTCTTTTTGACGTTTCATTTCCAATTCCCCTGCTGGCTCCCGTAATTACTATTCGTTTAGACATTTTTTTGAATAACTTGAGTTGATGATAATGTTTGTAACTGCCTAGGCTAGATTCATAATATGTCAATTAAGATGTTTGAAAATCATCACTTTAAAAAGAGGAGATTTTCTTATTAAAAGCATAGAATCGAACCCGGGTTAACAACTTTCGTAATTGAGTTATACACTTGCAAAAAATAGTTTATCTCTTCTGTTTTAAAAAGTTGTCATTGCAAGCGCTTTTTTTGTTTCTTTACGTGGCTTTAACAAAATTGCATTAGATTGAATTCGGTGTATATGAAGAAATAAGACTGTTTAACGCTGATAGAGACGCACAGTATCTAAAAATCAATTTGAATAAGAATCACCTGGATTGATCGCCATGAACATTGATGAACTACTACCGGACAACATCAAAAAGCTAAAACCGTACGTTGCCGGGAAAACCATAGCCGAAGTAAAGAAGGAGTATGGGCCGGAAAGAATATCCAAGCTGGCTTCGAATGAAAACCGTTTGGGCTGCAGCCCTAAAGTAAAAGATGCAGTTCTACAGGCAATCAAAGAGATTCAGGACTATCCTGATCCTATTGCCGGAAAACTGAGGAGAGCAATTGCCGACCGGAATGGAGTGAAAGAGTCGGAAGTGATTATTGCGGCAGGTTCAGAAAGTATCATATCCATTCTGTGCAGAACCTTTTTCAAACACGATGAAAATGCAGTTACTGCCAACGCAACTTTTGTAGGTTTCTTCGTTCAGGCCGGTGTTCGGGGAATCGAGTTAAAGAAGGTTCCGGTAACCGGGGACTATCGTTTTGATGTGGATGGAATTCTTAACGCCATCGATGAGAAAACAAAAATGGTCTACCTGGCCAATCCAAATAATCCGACCGGTACATACTTAAATGCAGACGAGTATAAAAAACTGGTCGATTCAATTCCTGATCATGTTCTTCTGATTGCTGATGAGGCCTACTACGAATATGCCGCCGAGGTTGAAGACTATCTCCCCGCGAAAGAGTATCGAAAAGAGAATGTGATTATTCTTCGAACTTTTTCCAAGGCATACGGGCTGGCCGGATTCAGAATCGGCTATGCGATTGCCGATGAGAAACTCATTACAGAGATGTTAAAAACTAAACTCACTTTTGAACCCACTGCGCCTGCTCAGGCCGCGGCACTTGCAGCATACAGTGATGAGGATTTTTTGGCCCAAAGCATTGAGGTTGTTAAAGAGGGCCGGCAGAGGCTCTATGACTTTTTTGATAAACACAAAGTTTCTTACAAAAGATCTATCTCTAACTCGGTAATGATGATTCTGAAATCCGAAGAGGAAGCGATCGGTTTTACTCAAAAAATGCTGGAACAAGGCGTTATTTTGAGACGCATAAACGCTTTTGGACTTCCAAAGTGTGTGCGTATTACAATTGGAACACTTTCAGAAATGGATCATTTTGAGGAAAGTTTTGAACAAATTTTTAAGCAGTAGAACAGAACGTAAATATGGCTAAAAAGAAAGACGCGAAAAACGAGTTTGACTGGCTTAAAGTGGCCGATACACTACTTCTTTCAAGGGCAATCGATGACCTTGAAGAAACTGAACTGGTTCCCGATAAAAAGATTTTATACCAGTTTTCAGCCAGGGGACACGAATTGGGGCAGATTCTATTGGGAATGCAGCTGAATAAACCCAACGACGCGGCGTCTGCTTACTACCGTTCACGTCCGTTAATGCTCACGCTCGGGCTCGAAGCCGAAGATGCCATAGCATCGGGAATGGCCAAATCAGGTGGGTATAGCGATGGACGGGATATAGGTGTTGTCTGTAACAAGCCGGGTAACGACGGTGTTACGGTTCTGCCGATGGCGGGTGATGTGGGATCACAATATACCCCGGCTGCCGGTTGGGCTCAGGCAATTGAGTATCGGAAAAATGTATTAAAAGAGGATGAGTACTCGGATGCAATTTCTGTGATTTTAGGCGGTGACGGATCAGTTGCTACAAATGGATTTTGGTCGTGCCTAACCATGGCCACCACTCTGAATCTGCCCGTGTTATTTTACATCGAAGACAACGGTTATGGGATTTCAGTAACCAGTGACATGCAAACGCCGGGTGCTAATATCGCCAACAATCTCTACTCTTTTAAAAACCTCAGGATTTTTGACGGCAGCGGCACGGATCCAGAAGAAGCACTTTCTTTAATTAAAGAAGCGACCGGTTACACTCGGGAGCGAAAAGGCCCGGCTCTTCTTAGGCTGACTGTTCCGAGATTGAACGGGCACTCCTATCAGGATAATCAAGCTTATAAAGATGATGAGCTGCTGAAAGAGGAGAAGGAGAAAGATCCACTGAAGACGTTAAAGGAATTTATGGTTCCAAAAATGATCAGTGAGAAGAAGTGGAAGGAGCTGGAAGAGAAAAACCGTGAGATAGCCAAAAAAGCCGCGGAGGATGCATGGAATCGTCCCGATCCGGACAAAGATAGTATTAAAAAACATGCATTTTTTGAAGACGGGGATGAGATCCAGCAGGTTGGCGGTTTATATAAGGAGGGATTTGAGTTTCCGGATTCCTCTGAGGAACCATCACCGGAAAAGCAGAGAATCAACATTGTTGAAGGGGTTCGAAGAACGCTGGAACACGAGCTTGATATCAACGAGAAGGTTGTGGTTTTTGGTGAAGATGTTGGAGCCAAAGGAGGAGTACATGCCGCAACAATGGGATTGCAAACCAAGTTCGGCGAGGATCGCGTATTTGACACGAGCCTGTCAGAAGAAGGAATTATCGGTCGAGCAGTGGGTCTGGCTTATGCGGGATTGATGCCGGTGGCGGAGATTCAATTCAGAAAATATGCCGATCCGGCTACAGAGCAGCTTAAAAATACCGGGACAATACGATGGAGAACGGCGAATAAATTTGCAGCCCCGATGGTGGTTCGTATGCCGGGCGGATTTGCAAAATGCGGAGATCCTTGGCACAGTGAGTCGAATGAAGTCTTTTTTGCACACATGATTGGCTGGCAAGTTGCCTACCCGAGTAATGCTCAGGATGCCGTAGGGCTGCTTCGTTCGGCAATGAGAAGCAACAACCCGACTATTTTCTTCGAACACCGAAACCTGCTGGACTCTAAATATGCGCGAAAACCATACCCCGGAGATGATTTTGTTGTCCCGTTTGGAAAAGCGAACAAACTACGTGAGGGTGAGGATATCACCGTTGTAACCTGGGGAGCAATGTGCGAAAGGTGTGAGGCTGCTGCAGAAAATTCTGATATATCCATGGACATTATCGACTTGCGAACCATATCGCCGTGGGATAAGGAAACGGTCTTTGAATCCGTGAAAAAAACCAACAGATGTCTGATTGTTCACGAAGACAGTCAAACTGCCGGTTTTGGAGCGGAAATAGGTGCGGCCATATCAAATGAATTGTTCAGATACCTGGATGCCCCTGTTCAGCGATTGACGATGCCGGATATCCCGATGCCGTACAATGTTGAACTGATGAATTCAGTGCTTCCTTCAGAGGAAAAAATTCTAGAGAAAATAGAGGAAATTACACGGTATTAATCTAAAGTGGTTCAATTCCCCGACCCTTTGGGGTGAAAAAAGATTGAAATCCCCCTTTGTTAAGCTACCGAGTGTACACAAATTTATTTTAGATCATGACCTAAGTAAATTTTAGATAGTTTTCCGGAGATTCCTCCACTTCAATCCGAAAAACACGGATTTACGGTCGGAATGACAGGCTTCACATGGGAAAAGGCAGCGGGCAGCTCTCAACCTTTTATCCATATACAGCTTTCTGCCCGCTGCTGCTTTACCCAGTGCCATGTCGTCCCGACTAAGAGAGCCTGTCTGCCGAAGCTTTAGCACAGGCAGGCGTAGCGAACGCATGGAGGGATCTCATTGAAAAAGGCTATAATCGCTTTAATACTTTACTTAGCTGTTGAAGCCTTCATCAATATTATTAAGGATGTGTACACACGGTAGCTTTCGAAGGGGGGACGCTCACCAAAAAGCCCATACTTTTGAAAAAAGAATGGATCTCAAGTTGATACCTTGTGGGCTAGGATCTAAGGTAGTTCATTCAAACTCAGGTTGTTAGTACAAAAATGCTGATTTGACAGTTGAAGTGGTTAATGAACCATTTCAAGTATTTCCAAAGCACGGTTTGATTCTTTATAAAAAACCGGTCTCTGTTAAGATATAGAGTCATTTATTTGATAACTTGGTTAAAGTATCTTTACAACTAAAGTGAAATATTTTCTGAATCTTCTGTCTAAAATGTATTACATTCAGCACAGAGTGACTTTTAGGCTGACCAAGATGATAATTAAATGATCTCTCAATGCGTCTTGGCACAAAATTATTAGCGGGCTTTTTCTCGATAGCTCTCCTTGTTTTAATCACAGGGAGCTTTTCGTACTATCTGGGTAATGCAGTCAAAAATGAGCTGATAGAAACCAGTGTTCTTACGTCTAGTCAGCTTCAAACCCTGTCTGATTTAACATCGGATCTGCAGAACTCCCTTCTCTACACCAGAAACTATCTCACAGAAGTAGACAAGCGCGAACGTGGTGATAACTCTATCTCCGTAACAGCTCAAATCAGGGAATCGAGGCGTGTTGTTGAGAGAAGTCTGAACAATTTCGAAACGGACTTTCAGAAATTCCTGGAACGTTCAAAAAGCAATATTGCCGAAGAGGAAGATTTCGATGAATTATGTAGTTCAGATTGAGCAACTGGCCGATTCCCTGCAAACCTCCTTCAGCTATTACAACTCCCTCACCAGGCAAATTATCAACCCGGAGGAGGGAAATTTTGGGAATGAGATATTTACCGTAACCGTAGAACCATATTTTAGAAATACGGTTTTGCCTTCGTTAATGGAGTTGAGATCTCTTTTTAACGAACGGGTAAATAATCAGCTCGCTGAACTGGAAAGCAGGGCAAACACTACGGTTCGTCAGGTTATCTTTGTTACCATTCTCGCATTTCTGATTGCTCTTGTGTTTACGTTTATCGTGTACCGGTCGATTGCCAAACCCATTCAAAAATTACAGCGTACGGCAGATGATCTGGGTTCAGGTGATCTTTCAAAACGAATTCAGATCAACACAAAGGATGAACTTGCTGATCTTGCGTCTTCATTCAATTCAATGGCTGAGAATTTGAGCAAGAGTATGGTGTCTCGAAGCTATATGAATAATGTTATACAGTCGATGGGAGATATGTTGATTGTTACGGATCAGGACAACCGTATTGAGCTGATCAATCACGCCGTTACCTCCACGCTTGAATTTCAAGCCGATAAGCTGCAGGGAAAGTTCTTCTTTGATCTGTTTCAATCCGATAAAAGAGAAGAGCTGGATCAAACATATTCTCAAAACGAAATGGATGAACCGGTTGTGGATGAATGGATGATGAAAACAGAGTCTCAACAAGAGATTCCGGTTGTGGTTACACATACTGAAATTTTTGATCAGGATGGAAAACGCAAGCATATTTATGTGGCCAGAGATGTAACCGATCAGAAAGAGGCAGAGCGACAAATCAGCGAATCATTGAAGGAAAAAGATGTAATGCTTTCTGAAATTCATCACAGAGTGAAAAATAATCTGGCCGTTATTTCAGGATTGCTCGAAATGCAGGTTTGGAATACGGAAGATGAAAGCACGGCTGAAATTTTGAGGGATAGCCAGCTGAAGATCAAGTCGATGTCTCTGGTTCATGAAAAGCTGTATCAAAATGAGAATTTTGTTGATATAGATATTGCGAACTACACGGAGGAGCTGGTAGGAGAAATTCAGAAAACCTATCATTCAAAGAGAAAGAAAATTGAAACGCAGTTTGATTGTGAATCTATTCTGGTGACACTGAATCAAGCAATTCCAATTTCACTGCTGCTCAACGAAAGTATTGTAAATATCTACAAGCACGCCTTTAAAGATAAGGATAAAGGTGAGATCACAATCAGAATGAAGCTGACTGACGGTGATATTCATATCAAAATAGCCGATAACGGTGTTGGACTGCCGGATGGGTTCGACAAAGAGGCAGACGGTTCGATGGGACTCATTTTAATAGAGACCTTAACCAAACAGCTGAATGGAAACTACATACTCCAGAATGGAGATGAGTTTGGTACGGAACTGCTTATCTCCTTTCCGATAAATGACCAAAGTGGCGGCGGCTTTGTTTAAAACCTGAGTTCGAATATTAGTTAGATAATTGAGGTATTGGAAAGTCCCCTCCTTTTCCAAGGAGGGGATTTAGGGGAGGTTGAAAAAGGTTAAAAATCAAATTATTAATTCTGTTTCCATACGAATAGTGCAGTGAACCACATCGACAGAAGCTGTCCAAAAAGGTACATTAGTTCAAATAGCGCTTAAATAATTTAGTTTTTTCCTTCAGACTCACCCTATATCCCTCTCTAACTAATAGAGAGGGATATAAAGTCTAAATTATTTAATCTTGGATCTGAGTTGATTCACTTTTTGGACAACCTCGGAGCAAAATGTTTAAGTTTCAAAATTGAACTCAGGTTTAAAGGATATATGCTGAAGCTACATGTTCGTATTCAGAAACCTGAGTTTTTTGCCACTCTCTGTCTTTGTTCATCTCATTAGCCATAAGTTTTGCAACTTCGGGTGCCATCTCCACACTGGCTTTTGCATCGAGCAGTAAAGCGCGGGTTCGACGGGCCAGAACGTCTTCTACCGTCATAGCCATCTCGTTTCGCACTCCCCAAACGACCTCAGCTTTTAGGTAAGGAAGCCGCTCATGAAGTTTTTTACCGAGCTCCGGATTTTCTTTGATAAGCTTTTCAATTTCTACCCGGTCTGAACCATAATGATGAAGAGGATCGGAGTGGTCGGTGTTTTTGAGCCAGCCGTGAATTCGCATATTCTCAGTTACACACTCATTGAAGTTGAGTCCGGCGATAGTAGCGGCCTGATCTACCGTATCCTGAGCCATCTTCCGGTAGGTAGTCCATTTACCGCCTGTAATAGTAACCAAGCCACTGTTTGAAACAATCAGTGTGTGATCTCGGGAAAGAGATGCGGTATCGCTGCCATCCCCGCCGGCTTTAACCAGGGGACGCAAACCGGCAAATACGCTGCGGACATCATCCCGTGTGGGATCGCCTGTCAGATATTGCGCCGCATGTTTTAGGATAAATTCGATCTCTTCTTCCTTCGCTTTGGGTTCAAGCTCCGGGTTGTCAACGGGAGTATCTGTGGTTCCCAACACAAGTTTACCATTCCATGGAACGGCAAATAGAACGCGCCCGTCATCCGTATGAGGTACCATGATGGCCGATTCGCCGGGTGAGAATTCACTGTCGATAACGATGTGTACACCCTGGCTTGGGGCAATCATCGGTTTACTGTCGGGGTTATCCATTTTTACAATGTTGTCCGTAAAAACACCGGTCGCATTTACAACTACCCGTCCATTCACCTTAAACTCTTCTCCGGTTAACTGATCCGTAAAAACAACACCGTCAACCATATTGTTGGTTTTCAGCAGCTCCGTTACTTTTGCGTAGTTAATCATCGTAGCCTCATGCTCCACTGCGGTTTGAGCCAGGTTAATGGCAAGACGTGAATCATCAAACTGACCATCGTAGTAGATCACACCGCCCCGGAGGCCTTCCTGTTCAAGTGTTGGAAGCAGTTCAATCGTCTTTTCTAGCGATAGATTTTTTGACGGTCCAAGACCGAGTTTTCCGGCTAACATGTCGTAGACTTTCATCCCAATTCCGTAAAACGGTCCTTCCCACCAATCGTAATTGGGAACAATAAAAGACTGATTGCGCACTAAGTGTGAAGCATTTTGAATGAGCAGTCCGCGTTCCCGCAGTGCTTCAAGCACCAATGAAACATTTCCCTGTTGGAGGTATCGTACACCGCCATGAACCAGTTTTGTAGAACGGCTGGAGGTACCTTTTGCAAAATCGTGCTGCTCAAGAAGCAGCGTACTGTACCCTCTGGATGCTGCATCGACGGCAGTTCCCAGACCGGTTGCTCCCCCGCCGATAATGATCATATCGAAGTAACCTTGCTTTTCATTTACTGCTTGTAGCATTTCGGATCTGTTCATGGCAAAAAAGAGTTTTTTTGGATTAAGGCTCATTGAAATGATTTAAACGCTAAATAATTATATAAAAAATTCATGAGAAAAGGATTAAAAGTAAATCCCGAAATCATGGATTTGGTCTTGTTTACAGTATATGGTGGTGAGTCGGAAATTAGTTTTAAATCACCATTGATGTTCTAAATTGATTTAGCTAAATAGTGTAAGGTTGAAAAAAAGGTGTGTAAGTCTTTTCTCATCCTGCTCAAAACAGCAATCAAACAAATAATAATCTATGGAAAATCTATACAAACGAGGAATCTGTATCGTTCTGTTTTCTCTTTTTACGGTTAGTAGTGCATTCGCACAATTCACTGTAAATGGGACAGTTATCGATGCCGAAAGCGGTGAGCCTTTATTCGGTGTTACTGTGGTAGAAACAGAAACCGGAAATGGTGCAGCAACAGATATTAATGGACAATTCACATTAAATGTGGCAGGTGAGTCAGCTACATTGCGAGTTACCTACATTGGATATATAGTCCAAAATGTAGAAGTAAATAGAAATGGAAATTCGATAGTGGAGATTGAGATCGAACTCGAGCCGGATATTTCCAGGCTGGACGAGATCGTTGTAACAGGTCTTGCCTCTAATGTGAAACGAAGTAACCTGGCTAATGCTGTAAGTACAGTATCTGCTGAGGAACTTGCAGGAACAACCGTAAATGAATCCATTGACGGTGCCTTATCGGGTAAACTTCCCGGCGTTAATATTGTATCCAGTGGCGGAGCTCCCGGTGGTGGTAGCAATGTTCAGCTTCGTGGTATTTCAACACTCGGTGCTGGTTCATCTCAGCCACTTTATGTTATTGACGGGATCTATGTTGATAACTCTGTTATATCTACAGGAAGGTCTTCTGTAAGTGGTGCAGGTGGAGCAAGTCAGGATGGTGTTGCCAGCCGTGTATCTGATCTTAACCCGGAAGACATTGAATCCATTGAGGTTCTTAAAGGTCCTTCTGCAGCTGCTATATACGGTAGCCGTGCGAATGCCGGTGTAATTATCATTACAACCAAAAAAGGTAAAGCCGGAGACACCAGGGTTAGTATTAAGCAAGATGTTGGTTTTGCAACTGCTTTGAATCTGCTTGGATTTGATAAGTGGAGCGAAGACAAGATCAACCTGCTTTACAGTGGTGCCAGTCTTTCAGAAGAATTGGCAAAATTTCAGCAGAATGGAAATCTTCTGGATTATGAGGAAGAGATGTATGGTGAGACCGGTTTACTTACCAACACTCAGATCAGTGCCTCCGGCGGTAGCGATAAAACGCAGTTTTATTTAAGTGCCGGTATTCAGGATGAAGAAGGTATTATTAAGAATACAGGATTTAACAGAAATAACATTCGGTTGAATGTAGATCATTCGATCAATAATAATATTTCTTTTTCATCTACCTCTAACTTTATCAGAACAGACTCAGATCGTGGATTTACCGGAAACCAGAATGGAACCGGTGGTAGTATTGGATATAATATTGCATACGTTCCCAGTTATGCTGATCTAAGACCGGATGAAAATGGTGTATATCCAAATAACCCATATTTTGCTGAAAATCCTTATGCACTGCGCGATCATGCTGTTAACAATCAGATCGTAAATCGATTCCTGCAAAGTTTAAGACTGGAAGCTCAGCTTTATTCAGATGATAACAGCTTCCTGAGTTTCAACACACAGGTGGGTTTTGATTACCTGAATGCAAACTCTGAAGTGTATTTTCCTGAGTGGTTTCAATCACAGCAGGCAAGTGCTACGCCGGGTGATGTGATCCATGGTAAGCAGGATAATTTTAACCTGAACATGCAGGCATTCCTTGTTCATAATATTGATGTTGAAGGATTCAACTTTAGTACGCAGTTGGGTTATACCCGTATCTATGAAGAATCCAATCGTCTGTTGAACCGAGGTAGAGGTTTGGCTCCGGGACAAACAAACCTGAATCAAGCTCAGGTTCAGTCTGTGTTTGGACAAACCTTTCAGGAAGTTTCTGAAATTGGATTGGTTGCCCAGGAAGAGATCAACTGGGAAGATAAATTGATCGGTACGGTAGGTGTTCGTTTTGATAAATCAACACTGAATGCCAACCAAAACGAGTTCTATGCCTTTCCAAAGGCTTCTCTTGCTGCTAACCTGACTAATTTTGGTTTCTGGAATATCGATCAGATCGATCAGTTTAAACTGAGAACCGCTTACGGTGAAACCGGTGGTAAAGCATCATTCGGCTCAACCTTTGAAGCACTTGGTGGCGTTAATATTGGTGGAGGTCTTGGATCTGTTATCTCAACAAGAGCTATCGATCCAAACCTGAAACCTGAGACAGCCAGTGAGATCGAATTTGGTGCTGATATCAGTGCATTTCAGGGCAAGGTCGGGTTGGAAGCGACTTATTACATCAAAGAAGTTCGTGACCTGATCCTTGATCAAAATCCTCCTGCTTCAACAGGTATTAGTGCCATTGCAACGAATGCTGCTGATCTGGAAAATAAAGGTATTGAACTTACTTTAACTACCTCTCCGGTTCGAACGGCCAACTTATCATGGGTCACAAAATTATTGTACTGGAAAAATGATTCAGAGATCACAAGACTGGATATCCCATCCGATGAAACAGGTGGATTCGGGCTATCACTTGGCCAGTATCTGATCCGTGAAGGATATTCACCCACAACTATTGTAGGAAATCCTCAGGATCCGGGCCTTACATTCTACGGTGATGCTCAGCCTGATTATCAAATGTCTTGGTATAACGAATTAAACTTTCTTGCTAATTTTGAGTTTAGTTTTCTTTTCCAATACAGCAAAGGAGCTGACAACATTGACCTGACAAGATTCTTGCTTGATGGTGGTGGTAATACACCGGATTGGAGTGAAGATTCTGATGGTGATGGTACACCAAACGGCCTCGACCGTGGTCCTTTTAATCCCAGCCGTTTTGTGGATGATGCAACGTATCTGAAACTAAGAGAAGTTGGTTTCTACTATACGGTACCAACAAACCTGGTTGAAAGTTTAAACGTTGAAAGAATCAGATTAGGCGTTTCAGGTAAGAATCTCCTCCTATTCTCCGATTACAACAGCTATGACCCTGAAGTATCAAACTTTGGTGCTCAGCCGGTAGCTCAATCGGTAGAGGTTACTCCTTATCCGAGTTCAAGAAGAGTATTCTTTCACATAAACCTCGACTTTTAAGAATGATTATCATGAAAAACATTAAACATTACATATTTAGTACGACTATTGTACTGTTATCAGTCTTTATGATGGCAGGTTGTAATTTGACGGAGGTTGACGAGGTTTTAGATCCAAACAACCCATCTGTTGCCGGTGTGCTGCAAGATGCATCCCGGGGTGAACTTCAGAATATGGTTACAGGCCTTGAGGCTCGTCACCGTAATTATGTAGATAATGCTACTGAACTTTATGGCTCATTTGGGCGTGAGGTATGGGCATTTTTTGAATCCGATCCACGATTTACCATTGACTGGTTGGGACAGGAGGGAATAACTCCTTATCCAAATTTCTTTGGGTCAGGTGGTGTGTATAACACTCCATATCAAACAATTAAGCAGGCAAACCTTCTTATTGGAGCCGCTTTAAACACAACCAGTGTTACTGAAGCTGAAGCCAATGCAATATTAGGTTTTGCTAAAACGATCAAAGCGTTTCAGTATTTGATACCGCTTCATGGACAGTATCAAAACGGTATTCGTATTGATGTTGATGAACCGCTTAATCCGGGGCCGTTTCTCAGTTATGATGACGCTCTGACAGAGATCCTGAATCTTCTGGATGAAGCCAACACTGATCTGAATAATGCTTCTGCCACACTGCCATTTAATTTAACAGAAGGCTTTGGCGAGTATGGTTTTGATTCGGTAGCCGGTTTACAACAGGTTAACCGTGCTATAAAAGCCCGTGCTTCTATTTATGCGGAAGACTGGACCGGAGCATTGGCTGCATTGGATGATTCTTTCATGGATCTTACTGCGGGTGAAGCCAGCATGAACGTTGGTGTATACCATGTATATGGCAATCCGCCGGATGCATTCAATCCATTATTCTACCCATTGGATGCCAATACAAACCAGATCATGGTGGTTCATCCATCAATGATCGATGATGCAGAAGCCGGTGACCAACGTGTTGCCAATAAATTCTATCAGCGAACTGACCCTGTATCGAATGCTAATATTCCGGAAGATGCGGAATACCAGGATGCAAGGTGGGCAAGCAATACATCACCGATTCCATACCTGAGAAATGAGGAATTGATCCTTATTTATGCGGAAGCATTAGCTCAGAGAAATCAGGGAACGGATATTGCAGATGCCGAAGCGGCTGTCAATTTGATCCGTGGTACCTGGGGACTGACACCGGTTGCCTTGGCAAACACGGCGGAAGTCATTGATCAGGTGTTATTTGAACGACGTTACTCTCTTTGGGCAGAAGGTGGTCACCGCTGGATAGATGCCAGAAGATATAATCGTCTGAATGAGATCGATGCTCGTTACGGAACTGTGTTTACTCAATTAGAACGACCAACCAGTGAAACAAACTGGGAAAACAATAACTAAGGAAATTTAAATTTCCACATTATTAAAAAGGCTGTGTTTTTTAACACAGCCTTTTTTATTACCTATATTTTTTGGTTTAGCTTATCAGTTCTTAACGATAGGAAGCCGGATTTGACTTGGATACTCCTTCGAATGATGAATGTTATTGGTTGCAGTAACTCCTTCCGATTCATCGTAGTTATTGCCACCGGTATTTAAGTTTCGATCAAAACGCGGGAAGTTGGAACTGGAGACCTCAATTCGAATCCGGTGACCTTCCTTGAAGTAGTTGCTCGTCGACATCGGCGTCATATTGACCTCATAAATACTGCCCTCTTCCATAAACACCTCTTTGTCGTAACCTTCACGGTATCTGACACGCTGTATCGTCTCATCCAGGTTATACGCAGTTCCATCCGGATAGACATCAATCACCTTGATGGTTACATCCGTATCCTTCACATCTGACGACAGATACAGTCTGCTTTCAATAAAACCGCTCACTTCAATTCCTTCTTCAAGCGGCTCAGATGTGTAGACGAGGATGTCATCCCGCAATTCCATCTCCTGCTGATCAAACGCTCCGCCTTGAACCGCATTTCCGGTACAGCAAACATTTCCGCCATAGGAGGGAACAGGTTCCATCGGATCATAGGTGAACGTATCCGGGTTATCCTGATCCGGTGCTTCATTCTGAAGAGATCCGTCTCCGTTTCTAGTATTTGCGCTGCCTCCGCTGTTTAGATAGAAAGTCGTCATCTCCGCATTAGCAGGTGGCCATTGATCGGCTGTCTGCCACTCATTCGATCCCATGGTGTAGTAGCGAACTCTTGGCAGTTCCTCTGTGATGTTGTTATCTACTCCCTTCATCCAGAAATCGAACCAGTCGTAGATCATCTCCTCATATGGAAGGGTGGCATCCCCTACATTTCGTTCACCCACAACGGTGTTTTCAGTTGCCCGGGTATAAGAGCAGTGAAGGGTGGGAGCAATGACCAGATATTGGTTGTCTCGAATTTCAGGATCTGAGGCATTTTCCCGGACATGATTATACAGAGCCAGGTTTGGACTTACGCCCACATCATACCAGGAGACGAACCAGAAACTTGGCACGCCAAAATCCATGTCATCATGGTAAAGTCCGCTTTCATACCATTGGGGATCATCAGGTTTACGGGTAATCATCTCCTCGTAAATCCCCTCCGGTCCGTTTACATTTTTGATGATATCCTGAATGGGCAGATGGCGAAGTCCTTCAGACCAGTCAACGCGCGGGTAGGTGGGAGCCATATCATAAAAACGCTGCAATCTGAGAAGATCTTCCTGCGAAATTCCCCGCGGCAGTTTTGGGGCCATCGGGTCGTGCTGAGTAGAGTAGAGCCACGCGGTAAAGAGCATCTGACCGGCTCCGCCTCTGTACCAGTTACCTTGCTCATGAAATTCACCGACTCGGCCTACACCGGCTCCATATCCCTGCGGAACCATTGCGGCGTGTGCGGGGTGATCCATAGCGGCAACGGCCATCTGCCACTCTGCGGTAGAAGAACAACCAAGTGTTCCGATATTGCCGTTACTCCACTCCTGATCAGCCATCCAGGTAAAGGCGTCGTAACCGTCCGTAAGAGGCGTGCCGAGGATATCCCAGTCACCCTCAGAGAAAAAACGTCCGCGTTCGTTTTGAACCACATAGGCATAACCCCGCTCAACGGCACGCAGTGCTGAGTTTAGTGTACGGGTATTTAACTGGCCGTTTCGATAGGTGTTAAAATTGTAGGGTGTTCTGGAAAAGATGATGGGGACCGGTTCATCGGTTTTTGGCCGATAGATATCGGTAGCTAGTCGAACGCCGTCAGACATCGGCATCATCACTTTCTGATCGATGATGGCTATTTCTTCGAGCTGTTCTAATACATTTACGTCTTGAGCTTGCCCGTTTACAAAACTGATGCATACAATCAGAAGTGAGATGAGCAGAATTGAAATTTTATATTTCATATTGAAAAGTTTGATTGAAGGATAATACAATCAATGTAGCCGATTCACTGTTGAGAATGAATCTGAATTAAATAAAAAGGTGTAAAACAAAAAAAACGCCGGACAGCTTTTACCGCCCGGCGTTTTTAGTTTGAATGTGTTTTACTTCAACCCTTCAAGGTTTTTCGAAGATTAGTCCGAATTCGCTTTCAAATCACCCTTATTGTATTTATGAATGATACTTGAAATAAGCGTCTGATATGGAATGCCTTCTTCCATAGCTTTGACCTGAATATCTTTAAAATCTTTTTCGGTGAGGCGAATATTTATTCTTTTATTTTTTAGTGTGCTGTTTTTGGCAGCTTTTCTGATTTCTTCTTTTATTCCCTCACCGGAAGAAACCCACTCTCCATTTTCATAGGATTCAATGATCTTCTTTTCTTCTTGATCTAAATAATCCATTATGTATCCTCCTTATGGATATATGATCTTGGTTAAACAAAAACTGTTGGCGTTGGAAGCAATTCGGAGAGAGTACATGAAAATGAAAGGAATGGATCCTGATCAACCCATCCAAAAAGTTGTTAAAATTATAAATCGTTTTGAAAGTTGATTATCTGCTTATAGGTGGATATGCCGTAGTTTTTTACGGGTGAGTAAGATATACCGGTGATATTAATTTCTGGGTAAACCCAACCGAGGAAAATGCAATTCGGCTAGTTGAGGTTCTCGATCGGTTCGGATTTGGACGCTTGAATCTTACTATCACAGATTTCACCAAAAATGATCAGATCATCCAATTGGGATACCCGCCTAACCGAATTGATATAATTACTTCCGTAACCGGTTTAAAATTCACTGATTGTTATCCCAAAAGAAATTCATTTTCAATTGAGGATATTGAAATTCAAACTATTTCACTTGTAGATTTGAAGAAAAACAAAAAGGCATCGGGCCGTTACAAAGATCTTGATGATCTTGAAAATCTTTAGATTTTTTTTGCAGAGATATCTGAATAAAAAACGCCGGACAGCTTTCACTGCTCGGCGTTTTTAGTTTGAATACGTTTTACCTCAAACCTCCAAGGTTTCGAAAACCTTGGAGGTTTAGATAAAGTTAATTAATGCCCGTGCCCGTTACTGTTCCCACCGGTGATGGCGTGCCAGTCGAACTGCTCGCTGTAGCCTTCGCGCTCCCACCAGAATGGCAGTCTCTCACGCTCACGGTTTCCAATTTCGTTCATGGTTTTGGAATCGTACAGACGGCCGTTAATCATAGTATTCACAACAAACTCGGTGTCGTAAATGTCTTCCAGCGGATTTCCGTCAATTACAATCAGATCGGCCAGTTTGCCGGGCTCAAGTGATCCAACGTGGTCTCCAATCCCAATATAGTTGGCAGGATTTATCGTTGCTGTACGGAGTGCATCGTGATTACTCATGTCGCCCTGAGTAAACATCCAGGTCTCCCAGTGTGCGGCAAGTCCCTGCAGTTGTCCGTGCGCTCCCATGTTCACAGTAACGCCAAGATCGTGCAATTCTTTAGCCGCTGCAGCAACCTGCATGTGGCCAATTTCATACTCCTCTTCAGGTACCATGGTTCGGTGGCGAGACCTGGAGTCCACAATTCCTCTTGGTGTGAATGTAAGCAGATGATCTTTCTCCCATACATTTGTGTGCTGGTACCAATAATACTCACCGTTCATACCGCCGTAGTTTACAACCATAGTTGGCGTATATCCTACATCCGAAGCACTCCATACCGTTAGTACATCATTGTAGAGTGGAGCAATTGGCACGTTATGCTCGATTCCGGTGTGTCCGTCCAGAATCATGCTCATGTTGTGTGTGAAGGTTGATCCGCCTTCAGGCACAACATTTACTCCCAGTTCCCGGGCAGCTTCCAATACCTGCTGACGCTGATCGCGACGAGGCTGGTTGTAGCTTTTTACAGAAGTGGCTCCGAAAGCCTGCGTTCTGCGAATGGCAGAACGGGCATCTTCCAAATTATTAATCACGGTTTTCTGTACGTTTTCAGCACCGTACAGAATCCGGCCTGTGGAGAAGATTCTCGGACCGATCATATTTCCGGATCGAACCATTTCAGCCTGCGAAAAGATCATTTCCGTATTGGATGATGGATCGTGGGCTGTGGTCACACCGTATGCCAGGTTAGCAAAATATTCCCACTGTTGATTCGGGCTCAGTCCGCTGCGGAAGTTCCCAATATGTGCGTGTGCGTCGACAAGTCCCGGCATGATGGTTTTGCCTTCCACATCCATTACGTAAGCGCCACTTGGAATAGAAACGTCATCAGCCGCTCCAACAGATTCAATCCTGTTTTCTCGAACCACAATGGTTCCATTTTCAATCACTTCATCTCCATTCATGGTAATGATATGTGCATTGGTGAGTGCAATTACACCGGAGGGCTTATCTGTTTCAAGTTCCAGGCCGATACGGATCGCATCATTTTCACCCAGAGGAAGCTCTTCACTGGTATCACCGCTTAAGAAATCAAATGCTTCATCAAGTTCAACTGAGTAGTACTGTTCGCCGAGCGTCCATCTAAGCTCATCGGAGTTTGCAGACCAGTGCAGATTATATCCTGCATCCCGTGCAACGTGGGTGACCGGAATGGCGCTTGTGTTTGAGCTTAATGTGATGTCTGAACCAACTTGCGGCATTGGTGCGATGTACACTTTATACAGTTCCGTAAAAGCAATCCATTTGTTATCGGGGCTAGGTGTGTAATCAATTGCATATTCAGAACTGAAGTGCTGGCGATCATCCTGACCGTTCAGATCCATGCTGCGAAAGCTTGTGTATGCCTGGTAAAAAATGCGATCACCGGCTGCGTTGAAGATCGGATTACTGCCACGCTCTGAAATCAGTTTCTTCTCTCCGCCACTTACCGGCATCGTGTAAATTCCCGGATTTTGCGTGTATGCGTGACCCTGATGATTGTTTCCACTTTCTCTTCTAAACAACAAAGTCTGTCCATCAGGTGAAAAAGATGGAGTACGATAAATCCCCTTCTCTGTGGTGATGGTTTGAGGACGTGCATTTCTGCGATCCAGACGAAGAGTCTTGATTTTTCCGAGTTCTTCATCGGTCCAGGTTACATAAGCCAGCAAGTTACCATCCGGAGAGAAAGCGGGTTCAAACTCCAGGTTTTCTTCATTTGTCAGTCTTTCAGGTGTTCCGTTTGGAAGATCTTTTTTCCAAAGATATCCGGCGGCATTGAAAACCAGGGTATTGCCATCAGGCGAAGTTACCGTGTGGCGAACGGCCTTTACCCGGAAAGTATTGGGTGCGGGATCAAACTCAAAGTGGACAACATCGGCTAACCGGTGATTCTGTTCAGCTGTGAATGGAATTTCCTCAGCTTCAAGTGAATTTGTGTCCAGTTTGTGGATTTTTCCTTTTGCCCAGAATACCAGATGATTTCCATCGGGTGTCCAGCTGATGTTTGTATAAGGTCCGAAAATGGCCCAGGCCTGTTGCTGATCAAAACTCAGATCATCATAAACGGGCTTTTCAATTCCGGTCTCCAGATCACGAATATAAAGAACGGATTTTGTTCGAACCCGCTTTACGAATGCAAGCTTGTTTCCATCAGGTGAAACCGTAGGAGAGATGGCTCCGCCGGGGCCGCCGGTAATCCGGTCAATATCTCCGGTCTCGCGATCGTACCGGTTTATCACATAAATCTGGCTGTTGGCATCCCGGTTATATTGAAAACCTCCACCCGGGTAGACATCCTGGCTGTAATAAACATATCGGCCATCGGGAGATACAAACGGTTGACCTAAATCCTGTTGGTCATTCATTCGTTCAACCAGCTGAATACCGGAACCTCCCGTAATGTGATACAACCAAAGTTCACCGGCTCCCAGTGATCGGCCTGAAGTGAAATGTTTTCGGGCAACAATATAATCTCCATCGGGTGACCAGGATGCATTGTTCAGCAGACGAAAACTTTCATCCGTGATCTGTTTCGCATCCGATCCATCGCGATTCATTACCCAGATGTTGTCGCCTCCTCCGGCATCACTGGTGAAAGAGATTTTTGACCCGTCGGGGCTGAATCTTGGCTGAATTTCGTAGGCCAGACCTTCGCGCAGTATTGTGGCTTCACCGCCTTCAATCGGCATGATGTAGATATCGCCCATAAGGTCGAAGACGATTTCGGTTCCGTCGGGACTCACATCCAGATTCATCCAAGTCCCTTCATCGGTTTCAAAACTGATTTCTGTGAAATCGGCACGGTGTTGGTTTACGTCCCATTTATCTTCACCGTTATCCTGAGCTGTCGCAGTGAAAGCAAGCAGCATCGAAAAAACAAGTAATAGCAATCTTTTCATGTTGGTAGTATTTAGTTAGAAAAAGTCTGTTTGATGTTAATAAAAGTTGGGGAGAATAGCGGGTTTGAATTGTAATTACTTATAAAATGCATTTCGATTAATGAACCGGAACAAGTTTTTTAAAAACGACTTTAAAAAAGTAAATCAATGCTTTAGGCCGTTTAAAGCCGGCTAAAAGAAATTTTAATTTGAATTTGGCTCTTCGTTGGGTCATATTCACGGTTTAGAAAATTATCAGGCAATGAACGTTTACACAGTTCGTTTTTTGTTTTGGCTTAAGAGCATCATTAACCAACAAGTAACACTATGAGATCATTAATTATCACATTCGCACTTTTAATAGCTGGTTCAACAGCTGTATTTGCCCAGCAGGAGCCCCCAAACGGTATGGGTGAACTAGAAGCCTACGCTGTATTCATGGATGCATACAAAGCAGATAACCACGAGATGGCGATCAACTTTGGTGCATGGATGATTGAAGCGAAGCCTAAAACAATTGAAGGTTACGATAATTTTGATCTACTGCGTCAGTTCGAACGGATGGTCAAAGTGTATGAAGGTGCTGCAGAAAAAGAGAGTGATCCTTCTACAAAAACCGAGTATCTGGAAAAATCTCTGAGTGTTTTTGATGAAGTACATAATACCTTTTCTGAAGATGAATTGGATGTGTATGAATGGAAACTGAGAGAGGGTCGTTTTTATCACGAAAATTATTCCGGTCTGAATGTAGGCACGCAAGAGATTGCGGCAAAATATGAAGAGGCATACCTGGAAGATCCCAAAAGATTTACAGAAGCCAGTAACGGATATTTTGCTGATTTCCTGTTAGGCAACTATGCTTCACAAGGACAGCGCGATAAAGCTTTTGCGATGATTGACGAGATTGAAGGTTATGCTTCTCCGGACCTTCAGAACAAAATCAGTGATATCAGGGAATCTTTGTTTACCAGTCCCGAAGAACGAATTGAATTTTATGAGTCAGAGCTGGCTGATGCGGACGACAATAAAAAAATTGAACTCTATTCCAGTCTGATTGATCTTTATGATGAGACAGAGATGGTCGATAAGGCGGCTGATGCTGCACTGAGTTTGTATGAACTGGATTCTTCTTTTGCCAACTCTAGAAAAGTTGCAAACCTCTATTTGGACAAGGGAGAATATGGTGAAGCTGTTCAATACCTGGAAACGGCACTCGATAAAGCTGAATCTAATAAACAGAAGAAAGAAGTAACATTACAACTGGCTGAAACACATCAGCAGCTTGAGGATTTCAAACAGGCTCGTAACTATGCACGTCAGGCAATCGATCTGGACGCAGAATATGGCGAAGCTTATGTGAGAATGTCATCTATTTATGCAGCCACTATTTCAGACTGTACAGGCGGAAGCAAGCTTGAGCGAGAAGATCGAACTGTATATTGGCTGGTCGTAGACTATCTTAATAAAGCCAAGAATGTTGATTCCTCACTCACTTCCAATGTAAATAATAGAATAGAATCTTACGAAGGAGCCATGCCCTCATCTGAGGATAAGTTCTTCCAAGGTTGGGAATCGGGCGACAGTTTTAGAATTAACGGCGAAGTTCGTGAATGTTATGCCTGGATTGATGAGACTACCACTGTAAAATAATTGATCGACATCATTTCAAGATCAGGCACTCCGGAGAAATTCGGAGTGCCTTTTTTATTGCATGTAAACTCCATATTTACATAGGATTCTAAGATTTGATTATGCGCTAAACAACTGTTCGGAGCTCTTAAAATAATCACGGGAAACTATTGCTCATTATTTGGCATTATATATTGCACATCCCACGATTTGATAAGTGAAAACTTATGAACCTTCCTGAACATACATTTGGAAAATATTTATTGAGTTTATGCACAGTTTGCTCAATGCTATTATTATTTGCTTTTCCGGCAATTAGCCAGCCTCAAGATATCCAAAGTGTAATATCCGGAATGGTCTCAGATAAAGATTCGGGTGAACCACTTGAGGATGTGCATGTTTATATCTCATATACCACTTCTGGTATTTCAACAGACGAGAATGGAGTGTACTCTTTTAGAACCGGTTTATCGGGTCAGTTTGAATTGGTTTTTAGCAGAATAGGGTACGAAACAGAGAAGAGAACGATTTCTCTGGGCAATGATGAGGAATCTTTAGTCTTTAACATACAGCTAGTTTCCAAGTCGGTAGTCTTATCGCAGTTAGAGGTAAAAGCTGATAACTCAGCCTGGCTTAGAGATTACGAAGAGTTTAAGCGGGAGTTTTTAGGTACTACGATTTACGCTGCAGATACTGAAATTACAAATCGTTGGGTACTCAATTTTAACAGAAACGATTCTGGTCAGTTGCTCGCTTCTGCCAGCGAACCGCTAAGGATTGAGAATTTGTCGCTGGGATATGAACTGCTCGTGGAGTTAGATGACTTCCGATGGAATTTGAGAGATAACACCGGTTATTATCGTGTGCAGGTACGATTTGAAGAATTAGAACCCGAATCAGATCGTCAGTACCGTAGTTGGACTCAAAACAGAGAACGTGCATACGAAGGATCCTTGAGGCATTTTTTAAAAAGCTTATATGAAGATAATCTCTCAAGAAATCGATTTGAGGTGGTTTGGATGAACTCTACTCAAAGAGCCACTATTCAACCGATAGAACAAAATCGAATGATTCAAAGCTTGAGTTCTAACGGCCTAGATCCAAAACTGGCCCTACACGGCGTTAAGGGATTTATTCTTAAGGAACCTGTAGATATCTTGATAGGAAGAAGATCATACATTTATGATAATCGTAAAAGGGCGAGGCTGGTACCCGTAAGAAATGACAAATCATTTTTTGTTATGCCAAACGGTAACGTCCTGGATATTTTGTCGCTCGCCGTTACCGGGTATTGGTCATCATATAGGATGGCAGATATGGTTCCGATAAACTTTGAACCGTAAAGAAAATAAGTACTTCCCTCCCGGTGTTGATAAGGAGGGAAGTGGGCACTACCGCCTGTTTAACGCTCAATCTTGTTGATACTCCGTATTTTTCCATCCAGAATCTTTTCCACTTCGGAATAGGTCTTTGCTTCACTCAATTCCATTGCCTTTTGATTATTGATAAATCCTGCAGGAACGTGTACAGCACGAATCAATAGTCCGGAGTACTCATCGGCTGCGCCAAGATTGTAGTTGGCATCCATAAAAATCCGCACATCAACAACAGTATAGTCAAAATTGATTAATGCCGTGCCATTGCTGTTAAACTCGGTGAGAGGGAGCTGTCGCCACACTTCCAGATCCTCGTCGGCAATATAATCTTCAAGTACATAAGCCAGAACTACATCAGAATCAAATACTTCAATTCCGGTGGGAATATCCTGAAAAAATTCAAATCCATTGGACTGCAGCAGGTCTGCCTCAAATTCAAAAGAGGTGGGTATGACTTCAGGCCCGGCCGGTCCTTGAGGTCCCCTTGGTCCTTCGGGTCCTACAGGTCCGCGCTCACCGCATCCTGAAAGCATTAAAAACATTGCAATGGCGGTTATAAAAAATTTGAATAGCTTTTTCATAGCAAGAGAGTTTACAGGTTAAGTTGATGGTTACATTTTAAACGCCCTGCAGAGAAAAGGGTTGCTGTGATCAATATTTTATCAAATAAAATAAAATCAATAACTAAAGGTTGTTTTCGGGAATCACATATTCATGTTAGGTGGAGCTTAATCTGTGCGTGAAAAGATGAGCCGTGCCTCCGGCACTTGTGAGCTTGTGGTCAACCTGTAAACCACCACAATGAATTGTGGTGTTACAATATTTTCCGTGCCGAGTGGCACTAGGATTGAGCAAGTGATAGAGGTTTTCTGTTTAAAAAAAAACTCATTTTTTAAGGGCAAACAGCAAGGTTTTCGGGTGTAAAGTTTATAGGGCAAGAAGCACTCGGATTGAGTTTTAAAATACGCGAAAAGTGCTCAACATAGAGTTATTGTTTGTGGGAGGAATGGTTCGTTAATAAACGGTACTTGCTACTAGATCAAGTCTTCGAGAAATGTATAAAAACAAATGCCGTTAGGCATGAGTAGATATTGTATCCACAGAATTTATTCTGTGGGTTGGTGAAAATACTCCCTTTCAAAAAAGTGCCGTAGGCACGAACCATTTCGGTTTTGCAATGAGTGGTAAAAATTTGCAATACCTTTGCGTCTCAACTCAGTTCTCACTATTTAGAAAGTCGATTATTCAACCAAACAAATCGACCTCTATGACTGCACTACCTACTATTAAAACACTACTCATTTATTCGTTACTGATTCTGTTTACCGGCATTTCATGTCAAACAACCGGTCAAACCACAAGTCCGGAAAACAGTGGGGTGTCTTCACAGGCCATCCCTGCTAATGCCGAAAGTGATGAGGGACTGTTTACCGTTCATCAATCCGGCGATAAAATCTACTACGAAATACCTGAGGAGATCCTTGGCCGTGATATGGCGATTATGAGCCGTATCGCCAAAACTGCTGAAGGGCTTGGCTGGGGAGGCGATCGCCTGGCCGGTCAACAGGTTGTGCAGTGGGAGCGAAAGGGAGAGAAGATCCTTCTCCGTGGCGTTACCTACAGCAACACCGCTGATGAAAATCAGCCGATTTATCAAGCTGTTCAAAACTCCAATTTTCCCCCGATTATTGAATCCTTCGATATTCTGGAGACACGTAACGGTTCAGTGATAATCGATGTAAGTGATCTCTATTTGAAAGACTCCCGTATTTTTGGATTACAAAACCGGCATCGCCAGCAGTACACGATACGGGGATTGGATCGAGATCGCTCATTTATGGAGTTTGTAAAGAGTTTTCCGGAAAACATAGAGGTTCGTACGGTACTGACATATAATGCAGATAATCCACCTTCGCAGCATAGAACAGGTTCGATCTCGATTGAAGTAAACCACAGTATGATATTACTGCCCGAGGAGCCGATGCGTCCCCGTCTGTATGATGAGCGTGTGGCTATGATCAGCATTTCACAAACCGATTATAGTGATGAGGCTCAGTTTAGCAAAACGAAACGTTTTGTTACCCGTTTTCGGCTTGAGCCGGTTGATGAGGAGGCGTACCTGCGCGGAGAACTTGTAGAGCCAAAAGATCCGATTGTGTTTTACATCGATCCGGCCACACCGGAACAGTGGAGACCCTACTTTAAGGCGGGTATTGAAGAGTGGAACGTGGCTTTCGAAGAGGCAGGTTTTAAAAACGCCATCAGGGCTGAGATGGCACCGGTTGATGACCCTGAATTTAGCATGTTGGATGCTCGATATTCGGTGATAAGATATGTTTCAAGTCCGGTTCACTCTGCCAATGCCGGACCTGATGTAATAGACCCGCGTTCCGGCGAGACGATTCGGGCACATATGAATATGTATCACAATGTTCAGAAACGACTTCACTGGTGGTCGCTGAGTCAAACCGGCCCGAGAAATCCTGAAGTCCAAAAACCGCATCTTTCCACAGAGGAGATGGGGCAGTACCTGCAGTATGTGGTTTCGCATGAGCTGGCACACGCACTCGGTTATCCTCATAACCAGCGCGGCAATACCGCCTATTCGATCGAGGATTTGCGCGATCCTGACTTCACGAATGAATTTGGCAACTCTTCATCGGTAGTAGGCCGAACACGGTTCAACTATGTGGCACAGCCGGAAGACGGTGACGTTAAAGTTCACCGCAACGTAGGTGAGTACGATATCTGGGCGGTGAAGTGGGCGTACTCTTATCTTCCTCAGTTTGATACACCCGAAGAGGAGCGAGAGCTGCTGAATGAATGGATTCTTGAGCGGGCTGATGATCCTGCCATGCAGTTTGGTTACGGCCGTGGTGATTTTGATCCCACGCAGACTACTGAATCTATTGGTGATGACTGGGTTCGCGCCAGTGAACTTGGAATGAAAAATCTGCACAGAGTTATTCCAAATCTTCTGGATTGGATGGGCGAAGAGAATGAGACCTATGATGAAGTACGCATGCGCTACATGCAGATGTTTGTTCATTGGGGGAGAATGACAGGGCGGGTGATTACAGCAATCGGCGGATCACGTGAGGAGCATAAGCGCTTTGGTCAGGATGGCCCGGTGTATACCGCCATCTCAAAAGAGGAGCAGAAACGATCGATGGATTTTCTGGATGAACATCTTTTTGCAACACCTGAGTGGTTGCTGGATCAGGATCTGCTAAGGACTTTCGAGTATGTGGGGACTGTTGAGCGAATTCGCTGGTATCAGGTTACCGGACTGAACGCACTGCTTTCACCTCACCGGATGGAACGATTGGTGGAGCAGCATGCCATGAATGGGGATGAAGCCTATGGACCGGCAGAGATGCTCGATGACCTGCGAGAAAGCATATGGAAAGAATTGAAGCAGTCAAATGGTGTGGATACCTATCGAAGAAATCTGCAGCGAGCCTATCTGGATAGAATGGAATACCTGCTTACCGAAGCTGAAGCAGATGCAGGAAACCCTCCGGCTGATTATCGCCCGGATGTGGGGATGGAGAATTTGCGAACCGATTTTCACATTCAGCAGTCGGATATTCGTCCGCTGGTACTTGAGCAGCTGAGGGAACTTAAATCTGATGTGGAGCAGGCTATGAACGGAGCCACTGACCGCTATGCACGAACTCACTATGAGTATGTTGTGAAGCGAATTGATGGGCTCATTTAAATGAGAAAGGATAGATAAAAAAAACTTGTCAGGTCTCGAAGACCTGACAGTTGAAAGTGGTATTTATAATTGAAAACCTTTGAAGGTTTACACTGTAAAAAAGTCAATCACTCTATTTTCGACAGATATGCGATCGTTATTTTGTAGACGGCCAATTTTTTTAATTACAATAGAATTCTCAATAGTTGCGAATTTCATTCGTGTCATTGATGGTTTTGGTAAACCGGACTGTTTCCAATTTTGAATTAAGTAATCCCCGGGCCGACTTAAAGCTGTAACATTACTGGTAATAAACAAGATTACAATGTCAGCACCTGAATTGTACTCATCCGGTGAAATGACTAGTGCTGGTCTTTTTTTGGTAGTCTTCAAATTGGTGAAAGGAAAAGGTACTAATACAACATCCCATTTTTCAAAGGTCATCATAGATTTCATCTTCGTCATTATCCCACTCTTCAAAAGAAGGTTCAGAGACTTTCATAATTGATTTTAACTCCGATTTACGATCGCTTTCATTTACATACTCTTTTATGTAATCATCAATTAAAGATTCAACAATACTGCTCATAGTTTTCCCCTGAATTGAAGCAATGGCCTTGAGTTTTTTTCTTTTCTCGTCATCTATCCGGATACTCATTACACTCATAAAGTCTCCATTTTGTAGGTTACCCTACAATATTACAATTTTGGAAAATAAAAAAAAGCCATCTTGAAAATATTCAAGATGGCTTTTTGATAAATACTTTATCTGCGAACCTCAGCGATTCATCTGTCCCGAAAGATCAGGACGAGAACCAAAGAAGTTTCGAATGAGTAAAAAGGACGCTGACAGGAGTTCCCAAAAGACACGGGACCACGCTGTCATGTCTGTTTTCACTTTTGTTGGGTGCTTTACCCAATCCCGACTTATCGGGGCCTTTTCACTTTTTTATTTACTCTTCTCCCATGTAAGGATAGGTCCAGTCGAGTGGAGCCTGGTAGGTCTCTTTCATGGATCTCATGGAGAGCCACTTATAAAGGTTCACCATACTTCCGGCCTTATCGTTGGTTCCGGACCGGCGCGCACCGCCAAATGGCTGCTGATTTACAACCGCGGCAGTCGGTTTATCATTGATGTAGAAGTTGCCGGCCGCTTGTCGCAGTTTATCCGCCATAGTGTTCAGTGCGTATCGATCTCTCGCCCAGATGGCACCTGTTAACGCATATGGAGAGGTTGAATCACACAGTTCCAGTGTTTCTTCAAACTTATCGTCGTCGTAGACATAGATCGTCAGAACCGGACCGAAGATCTCTTCCTGCATGGTTTTGAACTTCGGATTAGTTGTGAGAATTACGGTAGGCTGGATAAAGTAACCTTTGCTGTCGTCATACTCACCACCGGCAATTATCTCTGCATCGTCTGCCTCTTTCGCATAGTCGATGTAGCCTGAGATCTTATCAAATGCCTTGCGGCTGATGACGGCTCCCATAAAGTTGGAGAAGTCCTCCACATCACCCACTTTGATCTTATCTACTTCGGTAAGCAGTTTTTCTTTGTACTCCGGCCAAAAGGACTGCGGAACATACATTCTGGATGCAGCTGAACACTTCTGCCCCTGATATTCAAACGCGCCCCGAACAGCAGCAATAACCAATCGGTCAACATCAGCGGTTTTGTGTGCAAAGATGAAGTCCTTACCGCCGGTTTCGCCAACAACACGCGGATAGGTTTTGTACTTATCTACGTTGTTACCGATGGTTTTCCACAGGTGGTTAAAGGTTGCTTCTGATCCTGTGAAATGAAGCCCTGAAAAGTGTTCACTTTCCAAAACCGGATCACCTACATCGGCACCTTCACCCGGCAGGAATTGAATCACACCGTCAGGCAGTCCCGCTTCCTGCAGGACTTTCATCACGTAGTAGCTGGAGTAAACTGATTCTACAGATGGTTTCCAGATAGCTACATTACCGCACATTGCGGGTGCAGACGGCAAGTTTCCGGCAATGGCCGTAAAGTTGAATGGTGAAACGGCAAATATAAATCCTTCAAGCGGACGATACTCAACCCTGTTCCACATTCCGTCAGGTGAGTAGGGCTGGTCTTTATAAATCTTTGTCAGATACCAAGCGTTGAATCTCAGAAAATCGGCCAATTCGCCAACCGCCTCAATTTCTGACTGCTGAGGTGTTTTGGACTGAGCCAGCATAGTGGTGGCGTTCATGGTAAAACGCTCCGGACCCGTGATGATATCAGCGGCTCGCTGAAAGATGGCTACGCGTTCCTGCCACGGCATATCGGCCCATTTTTTACGGGCTTCAAGAGCGCCTTCAATCGCCATTTTTACCTCTTTTTCACCACAAAGGTGAACGGTTCCCAACTTATGAGAGTGATTGTGAGGCATCGTTACATCCTGCGTACGATCTGTTGTTACCTCTTTGCCATTGATGATCGCAGGAATATCAATCTCTTCTTGTTTCAGTTCCTTTAATCGTTCTTTTAGTACTTTTCTTTCAGCTGAACCCGGCGCGTACTGTAAATACGGCTCATTAATCGGCTCCTGAAAGTTGAAATATGCGTTAGACATGGAAATGTGTTTTTTGATTTACGTGCTATGGTTTATTCTGCCGTAAATATAGGAACTATGTTGCGGAGTTCCCGCATGGTTCACCGAATTTTAAAGGATTTGCGTCCGTAATAAGCATTCATATCCTGCCTTTTAGAATCTGTTTTTTCATCACTCACGCACAGAATTGGCAATAATCGATAAAAAAGGTTCAAATAGAAGAGGAGACAAAGCGCTTTTCTCTGATGGAGCTTAAAAGCTAACTGAAGGTATGAAGCGCTTTTCTGACCTGCGATCGCCTGTTATAGGGTGTATAGATAATATCTACTGAAAATAGTCACCGATAACGAATCATTGAGTTAGATTCTAAGGTTCTATAAATAGAAATAAATCATTGATAAACAGCTTCTGTGCAGTAAGAAGCTTGTAAGCTGAGGTCAATCACCTTTTAAATAAATACGAACATAATGCAATTTCTAAAAAATTATTTCAAACTACATTTCGATCAGAATATCGTTGTCTTTCACCCCAGAGCTATTGGAGGATTGAGCAGAGGTGGAAAGGATATCGCCCGGTTCAGAGACTCACACACCGAAAAACCTCTGTCTAAAAAAGGTTAAAGCCCATACTTCGGTAGTAAGGAGAAGTAACTCCTTACCGGCTTTAACATTTCATAAAGTATATAGGCTTGGAATTTCTATTGATCCGAAAAGATTTGCGGTAATCTAAGTCTTGAAATAGCGCCGATGTCAGCCTGATACTTTTTATGTCGACTTATCAGATTGTAAGATGTCAGAAATGGTATCGAACAAAACCTTCGATAGCTTCATATTCGGCCAGACCCAAATCGTCATAGATTTTAGCTGTCTCACGGTTTCGATCTTCAGATCGCTGCCAGAATTCACGGCTGTCGGTTCCCGGAAATAGCGGGCGGTCTTTTTGTGATTGGTGCTTAAATATCGCCCGGCGCTTTCGTTTTAGCTCGATCGGGCTAAGCGGTACAGCCATCTCTATTTCATTTACGTCCCACTCCTGCCATGCACCGCGGTACATCCACACATAGCAATCGTTGATCCAGTCGTCCTCGCTGCAAATCTTGAGCGCCTCAAAAACAGCTTTCAGGCAGACTCTGTGCGTTCCGTGAGGATCAGAGAGATCGCCGGCAACATAAACCTGATGCGGCTTAACCTTACGAAGCAGCTCCACCGTCAGATCAATATCTTCTTGGCCGAGCGGTTTCTTCTTAACCCGTCCGGTCTCGTAGAAGGGGAGATTCATAAAGTGCATATTTTCATCGGGTACTCCACAATAACGCCCCGCCGCTTTAGCTTCGCCTTTCCGAATGAGCCCTTTGATTGTTTTGATCTCAGGCGAGTCCACTTCTCCGGGCTGTTTCTGCCTCAAGAAGTCATTGATTCTATCCAGGAGTGCATCGGCCTTCTTATCCTTCATAGCGAATATATCGGCATAGTCGGTCACAAAATCTGCAAATCGAATCGCCTCATCATCGAACACGGCAATATTTCCGGATGTTTGATAGGCTACATGTACATCATGGCCGTGATCAACCAGCCGGATCAGGGTACCGCCCATGGAAATTACATCATCGTCGGGGTGGGGACTGAAAATCAGGCATCGTTTGGGAAACGGCTTAGCCCGCTCGGGACGATACTTATCATCTTCTTTCGGTTTCCCACCCGGCCATCCGGTAATGGTGTGCTGCAGCTCATTAAAGACCTTGATGTTGATATTATAAGCAGGTCCTTTTTGGGTGATTAGATCGGCCATTCCATGCTCGTTATAATCTTCGTCGGTCAACTTAAGAATCGCTTTGTCCAGTTTTTGACAGAGCCAGACAACCGCTCTGCGGATGAGTGGATCGTTCCAGCTGCATTTGGTCAGTAACCATGGAGTTTTGATCCGTGTCAGCTTTTCGGATGCGGCATTGTCCAAAATAATTGTAGCATTTGGATGGTCCTGGAGGTATGTAGCGGGTACGGTTTCGGTAATTTCACCCTCTACAGCTTCCCGAATCACAGGAGCCTTGCCTTCACCCCAAGCCATCAAAAAGATTTGATCGGCTTTTAATATCGTACCCACACCCATTGTAATCGCCCGGCGTGGAACGTGTTCTTCACCAAAAAAGCTGCTTGCAGCATCAGTCCGTGTGATTTTATCAAGAGTAATCAGCCGGGTTTTTGAATCCCTTCGCGATCCGGGTTCATTGAAACCAATATGTCCCGTTTTTCCAATTCCGAGAATCTGAATATCGATGCCACCCGCTTCTTCAATTTTCTGTTCATACTGTTCGCAGTAAGCCTCGACACTCTCTTCGGCAATTGTACCGTCAGGGATGTGAATCTGCTCTTCCGGGATATCAATATGGTCAAAAAGATGCTCGCGCATGAATCTCACATAGCTCTGAAGGGAGTCGGACTGCATCGGGAAATACTCATCCAGATTAAAAGTAACCACATTCTGAAAACTGAGATCCTCCTCTTGATGTAGTCGAACCAGCTCACCATAAAGTCTGACAGGAGTTGAACCTGTTGCGAACCCAAGAACACATTTCTCACCTTTTTTGGCATTTAGTGAAATAGTATTGGCAATCTCACGGGCTATGGCAACAGAAGCTGACTCACTGTCGTCAAAAATAAACGTTGGAATTTTCTCGAGCAGTTTGGTGCGTTCATCTGCAGAGTTTAAACGATCTGAAATGGTTGATTTCATAGGGAGAAGAGGAGTTGAAATTTGTAAAATCATCGAGCGCACAAATATAGTGATTATTCCGGCGCCCGTCAGATTGGATTAGTTTATGAATTTGTAAACTCTGAAGCTGAAATCTGTCTATGAATTAGGTAATGGATTCATTAAAATTAAAGAATTAAATATTCTGCAGACTATAAAAATTCATGATTGTATATGCTTGATATTCAAAAGAGATTATCGAACTCTTTTTACGCCCTGCTTGCTCTTCCGGCCACAGCGATGGGATTTGCCCTCTCCGTACAAATTGCCGCACTCAGCTGGATTCTAACCTACCAATACGGGCTGGAAATTTCGGATGTTGGACTGGTTTGGGCCACGGGACCTATTGCGGGGATTCTGGGTCAGGTCATTATTGGTATTATCAGTGACAACGTTTGGGTCTGGAATGGGCGCAGGCGTGTTTTTATTGTAGTTGGCGGTACGCTTGCTTCCCTGATGCTTCTGGCACTTCCAAACCTGGGACTGATTCAGGCCTCGCTTGGTCTGGAAGCAATACTGGGTATTGCCATTCTGATTTCGATGATTCTCGATCTCTCCATTAATGTCTCATTTAATCCAACCCGGTCGATCATTGCCGATGTGACACCGGAGGGACGGGAACGGACCAAAGGCTATACATGGATGCAGACTGTCTCCGGTACGTTCGGGGTTCTTTCCTACTTTATCGGAGCCACTTTAGGCAACATCTTTCTGATCTATTTCAGTGTAGGTTTGGTCTTCTTCTTTTCCGTGCTTCCTCCGTTTTTCGTGAAGGAACCGAAATATCTGGGACGATACGGCGAGGATGAAGAGGATATTGCAAAAGAGGCAGCGGATGAGGATGTGCCCGGCAGTATCAATGATGCTTCACTGGCGGAAATTTTGAAAAGCATTCGTCCCTTGTGGGGATTTTTGATCTACGGTATTTATGCGATCATAAAACGATTAAGCGGGTTTGAGTTCCCGGGTTATTGGTTTGAAATTTTTGCCCTCGGACTGTCTCTGTTACTTATTGCTCAGGCTCTCTTTAAGAGTGAAGAAGGGAAGAGTAAAGAGGAAGCCGGAAAAATTGGATTTCAAAAAGTGCTGGCGGCTCACTCGTTTTCGTGGATCGGAGCACAGAGTATGTTTATCTACTTCTTCGCGTTCGTAGATTTTAGAATGCCGGGATTTAGCGGTGAAGAAGTTGGGCAAGTGGTAAACTGGAGTTTCTTTTCGCTTAATCTTGTCGCGGCGATCATACCTGTTCTGGCACTTGAACCGCTTGCAAATAAATTTGGCCGGGTTAAAACTCACGCCTACTCGCTCGTAGTGATGTCAATCGGTTACGCTTCGATCGTTTTTCTCGGAGAGTCACCCTACGTTTTATATATCCTTATGACAATCGTTGGCGTTGGCTGGGCATCGATTATCAGCCTGCCGTTTGCCATTATGTCTCAGAAAATATCCCAGAATAAGATGGGGCTTTATATGGGGCTTTTTAACCTCTCCGTGGTGCTTCCGCAGCTGGTGTCCAGTTTTGCCGTAGGTGATCTGGTTCAAACATTTGACAACAAAACGGTGCTTCTGGTGATCTGCTCCATAACAGTTGCCATCTCTGCTATCTGCTGGTTTATGGTGAAAGAGCCCAAGGATGAAATGACCGAAAACCCGGTGCTGATGGACGAGAAAATTGATAAGAATCTGGAAGGATGAGAAAAAGTCCCCTCTTGAGAGGGGATTTAGGGGTGTGTAAAGGATTGTTATAGAAGAAAAATTTCATGTGTGCCATGAAAGATTTTTTTCAATAAAAATTCATAAAGTAGGGCTAAGGTTTGAAGGCGGGAAGTAGTGGAAGATGAAGAGATCTCTCCACTCGCTTCACTCGGTCGAGATGACATTGATTTGGTTTATCCTTGCGGCGTATAAGGAATTGCGATATGACAAATTTTGTATTACGCCGCTTTTGACTCACCCTCTGTTTCGCTGTCGCGTTCAAAAGATGAGTCCTCTCTGTTCACTCCGTTCACAAAGAGGGAGGACGTTTGAAATGAGATTAATGGAGTATGAATAATGAGCATTTCCTTTGTAGGACAGACCAACTATTGCCCGGGGTTTCAACCCCGGGAGTGTGAAGCTATGCAAAAATTCTCCGCCGAATAGAGGGAATGGGTTCGGAGGATGTGAAGAGTTGAGGCGGTATGACTAGAGTTTCAATAAAAATTCCTACATGAAGAGTGAATTGAAGGATGACAAGATCTCTCCACTCGTTTCACTCGGTCGAGATGACAAAAGTTCGTTTTATCAAGGCGGCGTATGAGGAATGGCGATTTGACAAATTTTGTATTACGCCGCTTTCGAATGTCTCTGTTTCAAACAATAAACCCCAAGATTTAAGTAACCTTAAAGGATTAGCAAAGTTTAAAACACTCGTGGCACGACTTGGAGGCGTGCCACGAGAGAAAAACCTACTTCTTCTTAAACTCCTGAATAAACTCCCGGGTAAAATCAGAAAGCACAAGTCGGCCACTGATTTCAGCTCGCTGCTCCAAAGTAGCGTGCCAGTGCCCGGTACTTTGCCAGAGAATATCTTTCATCTCTTTCATTGCTTCCGGATTGCTTGAGGCCAGATCCGATGCGAGCTGCTGAACGGCTTCATCCAGCTCTTCGGTTGTATTCAGAACTTTATTGAATAGCCCTTTTGAGTAAGCCCAATCGGAGGTGTACCAGTTACGCGCGTCCAGTGCCAGAGATGAGAATGCAGCGGTGCCCAGCTTTCGATTTACAGCAGGACCTACCACAAAAGGGCCGATACCCAGCGCCAGTTCACTCAGTTTGATCGAAGCATCTCTGTGTGCAAGACAGTAATCTGCTGCCGCGGCGATTCCGATCCCGCCGCCAACAGTTTTCCCTTGAACACGAACGATGATTAGCTTAGGACAGGTTCTCATGGCGTTCAGAACGTGGGCAAATCCCATAAAGAACTTCTTGCCGTCTACAAAATTATCAATGGCCAAAAGTTCATCGAATGATGCGCCCGCGCAGAAAGCTCCGTCCCCTTTACTGCGAATAACAATTAATTTCACCTCTTCATTTTTGCCGGCCAGCTCAATGGTATCGGCTAACTCTTTGAGAAGAGCACTCGGTAAAGAGTTTCCTTTCGGGTGATGAAATTCAACGGTTCCAATATTATCTGCTACAGAATAGGAGATTGATCCCTGTTCAATATTAGTCATGATAGATTTTTTGATTCAAATGGTAGTTTTTATAGATCCAATATCGGTGAAAATAAGACTAATTCTGCAAGAGTGAACCTTTAATTTTGGAGTAATTTTATCAGAGATTCTGCATTATAAACCGGTGCCTGACAGGAGAAATTACTGCAGACGTAAACCGCGGGTTTTTCTACTACCGGATAAGATTCAGTAAAGGGAGCTATAGAAGAGAGAAGTTCACTTTGGTTGGCAGTTTTGACTAGAATGACTGAACCTGGCCCTGAGCTTGACCTGGCCGTTTCTATCAATTCATTGGTTTGCTCATTAATTGTTTTTGCGGTAATGACAATCTCATGAGATGGCTGCTGCATCAGTTGATGAGCATAGAGCGCATACGTATAGCCGGCCGGCGCGTCGGAGATCTGATCAGAAAACGCTGTTATTATCTTATCACTCTGCTGTTCAAATTCTGTTTCACCGGTCAGCCGCGAAAGTTGATATCCGTTCAAAACTGCCACAGAGTTGGATGATGGAATCGCTCCGTCGTAAATCTCCTTTTGCCGGCCAAGAAGCTCTTCGGCATTTTCTGCCGTGTAGTAAAATCCGCCGTGAGTCTGATCGGCGAAGTGCTCTGTGAACGTTCTTTGAAGTTCGACCGCTTCAGAAAGGTAATCGGGATTAAATGTGGCGTTGTAAAGCTCAAGCGCTCCGCGGATCAGAAACGCGTAATCGTCCGCCATCCCTTCAATGGCAGCTTCACCGTCTTTGATACGATGGAGCAGGGTTGAGGAGTCGGTTTTGCAAAGCTTAAGGAGTTGATTGAATGCAGTTTCTGCTTTTTGAATCAGCTTCTGATTTTGCAGCAATACTCCCGCTTTGGCCAGCGCGGCAATCATCAGTCCGTTCCAGTCGGTTAAGATTTTATCGTCCAATTGTGGGCGAATTCGCTTTTCCCGTTTTTTATTCAACTTTTGGCGAATTTCGGCTAGCTTTTCCTCCTCTGCATCAGACAACGAGTGAGACAGGTGTGGGATATTCTTACCGGTTCGCTGCCGGGTGGACTCATCCAGAAAATTTCCTTCTGCGCGAATATTATAGTGAGTACAAAAGAGTTCTGATTCTTCATTACTTAAGATTGAATCAATCTCTTCTCTGCTCCAGACATAAAACTTTCCCTCTTCACCTTCACTGTCGGCATCTTCGGCTGAGTAGAAGAGTCCCTCAGGCGACTGCAGTTGGGATTCTACATAAGTCACAATATCGAGTGCCGTCTCTTTGAAAAGTGATTCCCCGGTTAGTTTCCACCCTTCGGCGTAGGCCATCAACAGCGTGGCTTGATCGTAGAGCATTTTTTCGAAGTGTGGGAGGAGCCATTCCCGGTCGGTAGAGTAGCGGTGAAATCCTTTGCCGATGTGATCCCAAAGTCCGCCAAGCCTCATCTGCAGCAGAGTTTTATGAACCATCTCTTTGGCTTGATCACTTTCATGAATCCGGGCATAATCAGCTAAAAAGAGAAGATTGTGAGGGGAGGGAAACTTGGGTGAACCGCCAAATCCGCCATAGTCCGGATCGAACCGGTCTTTTAAATTTTGAAAAGCTTCCTGCGTGATCTGCCCGGGCAGTGCCTGCTTTGACTGACCCAGCTGAAGACTTTTCGAAAAGCCCTCCTTAATTCTTTGCACGGCATCATTGATACGTTTTTGATCATTCTGCCATGCATTTTTGATCTGCGGTACCAGGTCCAGCATCCCGATACGCCCCTGCATTGAACTTTTTGGCAGATAGGTAGCGGCAAAAAAGGGCTCTTTGTCCGGCGTCATGATGATGGTTAGCGGCCACCCGCCCTGACCGGTCAGCATCTGGCAGACGGTCATGTAGGTATTGTCGATATCGGGCCGCTCCTCACGATCCACCTTGATGTTGATAAACGCATCATTCATCAGCTTAGCGACCTCCTCATCCTCAAAACTCTCATGCGCCATCACATGACACCAGTGGCAGGTGGCATACCCGATAGAGAGAAAAACCGGCTTATTCTCCTTTTTGGCTTTCTCGAACGCCTCTTCTCCCCACGGGTACCAGTCCACAGGATTCTCGGCATGCTGAAGGAGGTAGGGAGATTTTTCGTGTGCAAGGCGGTTCATAAAGCAAGGAATTTATTTGAATGAAGATGAAGTTTAAATATACGGAAAATGAAAGGAGCATAAAGAGAGGGGAGTGCGAGAGGCCGGAATGTTCAATATATTTTTTGTGAACTGTATTATTGAACTTTACATCTTGAAATCGCTCCCAAGAAATCAGAAAAGCTGAAGTTGTTTTATTTTTTAAAAATGGGTAATTCATCAAGAATAGTTATGCACTTTTAATTAATGTAGTTTATACCATAAAATTCCTCACTAAAAAAGTATTTAAAAATTTTGTGTAAGGAGTTTATCTTTACGAGATCATATTTCTGTACATCACAATAATTCATCTATAACCCATTCAGATATTCAGCAAATAAATCATTCATATTCATCAAAAGCATCGTATTCCATCATGATTAGAAAAAGTACATTATATAAACCATGGCTTCTGATTTCATTTGCACTACTTACTATGGTAATTACACAAGAAGCGCACAGTCAAACGGTCTATAAGCAACAGAAAGGGGTTTTTACCGGTTTACCTACATTCTCAGCTCAGGGTGGTACTGGAAACTTTGAATTACTCATTGGCCCCTGGATTGGTTATCGGCTGGATGAGAATTTGGATATTATGTTACATGCAGAGTATTTTTCAGATGAGGCATTTGATTTTTCATTGATAAATATCGGCTTGACTGCCGGATATACAACTCATACTCCCTCTTTCATGTGGCGAAATGAAATACGCCTTTACCGGGCATTTAATCTCTCAACATCCGAAGCTGCCTCACCAAAAGCCTTTACGTTAAGTGGTTTTACTACGGGTTATTATCCGATTGATGTTTCAAATAAAATAACATTTCTGCCATACGCTGGGCTATTTGCTTTTGCAGGAAACAAAGAAATGCCCCCAACTCGAACAAATTATTTATCGGGTCATCAGGATGGGTTTGTTTTTGGCCCAAGGTTTGGATTCGACGTGAATATTGCTTTTACACCCTCATTTACCTGGACGCTGGGTGCCGGATATGCAGTTGCTCTTACCGATCAACCAAATCAGACTTATGACGGACTTATTTTGACCCTACAGTTTAATTTTTAAAAACTGTGAAAAAGATTGTATTCCTAATAGCATTCACCGCTGGGATTTCCGCTGATGTTTACGCACAGGAAGATTCAAGAATAGTGCTTAGCATAAATAGCGGCTTTTTCCCTGAATTTCGTATTCATGAGGCTGAATATACTCCAAGCTCAGCGTATAGTTTTCAGCTTTCTTTTTACGATATGGATGATACCCGATTGAGGTATTCCTTTCATTACGCAAGAGGATATCATCGCTCAGTTTCGTATTCGGCTGGCCTTTCAGCGGGATATGTCATTCCGCTCTCTGATCGGTTTTCTTTAACACCTGGTCTTGGGGTTATGAACTATAAAATGGCAGACAGAACCTGCCGTATATCGTTTCGCTCTATTATGAATACCATTTTTGATGTGGATGAATCCTGCCCCGATGATTCGCACGGGTCTTTGAACCTTTTTTTATCCTCAGAAATAAAAATAACTGAGCCTTTTTCTATTTTTCTCCAAACCGGCTACCGCATTATGCATAATAGTATTCGCATGTTGGAGAGAACAGAAACACTGTCAGGAGGTGGTACAATTGAGCACAAATTTTATAAAAGAGAAAATTCCTTGCACGGCACCGGACTTGAATTTGGCATTGGCATAAAAATAGATCTGTTCTAACTGGAAAGTGCATAACCATTGCTTCCTGCTAACCTGTTCAAGTTCTCAGTTGAAAAAATACCTTGATCGCCCGGCTGCAGATGCACCAAACCGTTAGGGTGCCACCCTAATTCAAAACAAGTTGGTTAAAAATAATTGCTATCTCTTTCGTTTTTAATAAAATTGAAAAGAATTATCATGATTCTTTATTGTGGAACACACACTGAGCTACATGGAGCTAATTATATTAACTATATGAAAACAGAACTCATCGCTTCAATTTTGACTTGGTCGGTTTAAGCGACTACAATCATCTTCATTATTTTATCAATAGTTAATTTGTTGGAGATTGCACTTTACAATTTTCTGGGATCACTATTTGCTGCGGTAACTATTCCCATGTTACACTTTTATCGATAAATGAAAGACAAAAGTAAGCTGAAGAATCATTAGAGAAACAATTAAACATCGGATCAAACCCGAAGATATCGCACTCTGGAATATCATGGAATCAGCATAAACTAATGGCTAAATTTCAGTAATAATTGAGTTTATTATTTATGAAAAAGAACATTTATTTAATCATATTTATCTGTTTATTGCTCAAAACGGCTGCTATTTCGGCTCAGCAGATTAATTTTTAAAAGATTACTGAAATTCATCCGGATCAATTGCAGGGTACGTTTATTACCGATCTTGATGTAACAGAAGATGGTTTTATTGCGGTTGCCATTAATGATTTAGCTAAAATTCAAGTTTATAATATTGATGGCGAGCTAAAAAATGAATTTGGACGGGGCGGGAGAGGCCCCGGAGATTTTAGAAATTTAATGTCTATAGAACTTACCGACTCTCTTGTTTTTGGAATGGATAGTGGTCCTTCCGGGCGAATCAATGCCTTTCAAAGAACTAATCCTGAAAAATATCAAACATTTCAAATACCCCGATCCACAAATGGCAGTCCAGTTCGCATGTGGCTGCTTGATACCGGACTGTTTTTGGTTGAATTCAGACATGCATTCAACAATCGAAATATAAATGAAGAGTTGAAGTCCACTTATGAATTGATTTCAATTACCGGAAACGGGGAGAAGTACTTTGCATTTGATAACAAAATGAATGAGATGTTTATCAATCAATCTAACGGGGGATTTAGTGTTTCATCCATGGCCTTTGGCCGACAAAATTTCATTGTGCTTGCAGGGTAGTTTCTATTTTACAATTAGTCTGGCTACCAAAATTTTTAAGAAATTTAATATCAATAATTTCGAAGGTAAACCATTCTAAATAGAAACATCTTAGGAAAAATTTTCTATATCTGAAGATGATTGCAAAAAATATTTCCAAGTGAATTAGGAATTTCTACGGATGATGATATTGAAGAAGTATTGAGATATTTATCGACGGATCGATCTTCCAGACTTACCTTAATCGGGGTCCAAAATAAATTGGAAAATCGTGATTGGTTGCACGACTATTTTCCATATTACAAATGGGTATCAGGAGATCAGGAAAGATTGTGTTACGGGGCCTAAACAGAGTTAAGATCCGATGATAAGGTTGTGTGTTTGGATAATTAGGGGACTGTATTAGGAGAGAGCAATCTGACATCTGATGTTCATATCTTAAGTCAAAGTGCTGATTATTTGATCGGTCTTCGCCAACTTGATGATGGGTTGAACACGGCTATAAAATAGAGATGATTGAATAGAACAACTTGGGAATTGAAAATAGATATGAGACAATAAAAGTTAGTTAGATAGTAAGGCAGGGCACTTTCAGGATCAAATGGTGACGGATTAGGAACAAGAGGATTTAGCCCTAAATGAGCATAAAGAGAGGGGAGCGCGAGAGGCCGGAATGTTCAATATATTTTTTTATGAAATATATTATTGAATATGACACCTTTAACTCGCACAAAAGAAAAAGAAAAGGCGAAGTTGCTGTATTTATTGAGAAGAGGTAAGTTTATACATAATATGTTATACACATTAACTCTTAATAAATGAGAAATTAAAATGGGAGATTTTTTCATCGGTTTTTTAGCAGGTGCTCTTGCGATTTTAGCCATCATGCATCTCATTTACCAAAAAAGACTTACTACAAATGGTTGGGTGGCTAAAACAGAAAGTATTTCTAAGTTCTGGCTATCAACTTCCCTGCACTCTTTCTCAGCTGTTGTTGTAATTATATATATGTTCTACACTTAAGCTATAAGCATGTGTATAACTAACTGAGGACGCGGACGTACCGTTGTTTTCTTGAGTTGCTTGTTTTAAATTTTTAGCCATTTATTAACTCAAAATCTCCGCGCCAGTCATACGCTAGGGCGTTATGTGGCTACACCTTGCAATATTTCCTTTCTTATATTAGTTTCATAGTTACACCAAAACGAAACTTAAGACTATGCCAAGTATTACAGTCAAAAATATACCTGATTCTATTTACAACAAACTAAAGCAACAGGCTCAGGCCCAACATCGCAGCATGAATAGTGAAATTATTGCCTGTTTGGAGCAGACTGTCGAGCCAAAACGTGTTTCTCCTGACGAGATTCTTCGTCAAGCTCGGATGATGAGAAAAAAAGTCAGAGGAAGCTTGTCTGCCGAAGAGATCCAGGATGCCATTGATCAAGGCAGACCTGCCTACACTGAAGCTTCGGAAGAATAGCCATGATTGTTGTTGATACAAACATTCTCGCCCATTTTTGGTTGTCATCAGATCATACCGAACTCTGTGAACAACTATTTAAATGGGATCCGGAGTGGGTTGCTCCTGTTCTGTGGAAAAGTGAGTTCAGGAACGTTGTCATTCTTTATATGAGGAAAAAACTTATTGATCTGCCGGAAGCCATGCAAATAACTGAAAAAGCAGAAAATCAGATGAAAGAACGAGAATTTCATGTGAACTCAATTCAAGTCTATAATCTTGCAAATCAATCTGATTGTTCCTCCTACGACTGTGAATTTATCAGTCTTGCAGAAGATCTGGATACCAAACTGATAACCATGGACAAGCAAATCCTTCGTTCGTTTCCTGAACGCACTGCCAAACCAAAGGATGTCATCGCTACATAACAATACGTTTTCCCGAGTGTCGGGGCAGACCGGTTTAGGTTTTTATCTTACTTCAAGCTGGTAGCCCGGCGCGAAAACGCCAAACCGTTAGGGTGCCAACCTATTCCATAACCACTTTTTCAATTGAATTGCTTTATTTTTCCGTTTTAAGGAGATTGAATTGAATCACCGGGATTCTTTATTATGGAAGACACACTGAGCTACATGGAGCTAATAATATTAACTATATGAAGACAGATCTAATCGTTTCAATCTTGACTTGGTCGGTTTTAGCGACTGCAATCATCTTCATTATCTTATCAATAGTTAATTCGTTGGAGATTGCCCTTTACAATTTTCTGGGATCACTATTTGCTGCGGTAACTATTCCCATGGTACACTTTTATCGAAAAATGAAAGACAAAAACAGTCTAAAAAATGAACACTAAGGCGACGGATTTCAGGATCAAACTCGAAGATATCGCATTCTGGACCAGTATGGTTTCTGTTATAACGATGTCTGTTTTTTACATTACGGAAGCCGGTAGAGTAATATTGGAACTTTCATTTTTGACCATTACAACGTCCGGCCTGTTTGGACTATTTGCAGCGTTCTGCTTTGGCTTACAAGCGTCGCTAAAAGGAAGGCCCGATCATGGTGCTGCCAAACATATCTCATTTTCCCTGTTTATGGCCGTATTTTGTTTGGCCCTATACGTGGCCGGGCACACCGCTTTTGAGTTTATTACTTCATCTCTGAGTTGATAAAACCCTATTCTTTTAATTGTTATGAAAGCTGACAACTATAGAAAATTCATTTTAGACACAGAAGTGAACTTCTAACATTTGGAGTTTGGTATTTGGGATTTCGAATTTAAACTCTTCTACTCATCCACTTTCAAACTCTTCAGCCTGTCTCCGTAATCAACCAGAAAGCGGTCGTATTTTTTATTCAACAGATCCGATGTAATCAAAAAATCGGCTGAAGTGCGATCACAAGCCAGTGCGATATTGTATACAATCGATATACGGAGAAGTGCTTTCACATCAACATCGTGAGGTTGCGCCATCAGTGGGTCCCAGAAAAAGATCAGAATATCCAATTTACTTTCTGCGATGGATGCGCCAATCTGAAGATCACCACCAAGGGGTCCGCTCATAAACCGGTGGACCGGCAGATCAAGCTTATCTGCAAGAAGTCCTCCTGTAGTACCTGTGCCAAACAACTCGTGCTCCATCAGGATATCACGGTTATAATCAGCCCAGTCAATCAGGTCGCGTTTGCGAAAATCGTGCGCAACCAGGCCAATTCGTTTTTTCTCGCCCATCGGGGCGGTATGTGATGCGATACTGGGGTGGGGTTTCTTAACTTTATCTTCTTTTGTCATAAGTGGTTTGTCAATTCTATAGTAATGAAAGCATTCAGTTCTTTCATAAATATATCATTTGTGGGGCAAGTATGAAGCGTAAACTTCGGGAATCTTCAAAAAGGAAGGGGGAGGTAGCGGCTTTAGCTATACGACTAGGCGGAGCGGACTTTCTTTGTGAGACATCTGTAAGATTTCAAACGATTCGTTTTCAAACCCTTTAAATGTCACTTCGCGGAAATGTTTTTTAAGTGAATGCTCTCTGTTTCTCACATAATCTCTCAGTTCCGGGCAGTTGTACGCTTCGGATGAAATTACAACTTCTGAGCCACCCGCAAAATCAACCAGTCTTGAAGCCAGGTTCACGGTGTTGCCGAAATAGTCAATTCTGTTATTTAATGTAACGGCCATACAGTCGCCTTTATGAATACCGCCTTTCAGCTCGATAGGAGGGTCGTGATCGGTGTTTTCTTTAAATATCTGATCGGCTTTGTAAAATGCCCTAACAGCGTTGGCAGGTTTCGGGAAAATGGCCATCACGGAATCGCCAATAGTTTTTACAACGGAACCCCGCTCCTCAATAATGGCTTCTTCCAGCACATCAAAATGATTCATTACAACCCCGATCGCTGATTCGTCTCCGTCTTTACGGTACAGATCGGAAGAGTTGTAGAGGTCTGTGAATAAGATGGTCAGATTTTCAGCGTTCAGTTTCTTTTTATCCCGAATAAGCTCTTCCGGAAAAAGATTTCTGAAGAGCTGCCAGGAGCTCACCTCTGCAGCAGAAACGGTGAATTTCTCTTTGCTTACGTTTTCACACCGTATCATCATCACCTCATCCGTCTGGTTGTGGATGATCAGATTGGGTGTTGTGGATAGATAGACCTTATCCATCAACGATCGACCTTCCCTGAAGTGAATCGTGGCGTTGCTGAGTCCGTTTTCATCAACCTCGGCCTGAATAACTTCTTCACTTTTATCTGAGTAGATTCTGTATACGCCCTCACTCAGATTGATTTTTACAAATCGTTTCTGCCCCGGGTTCAGGGTTATGTTCAGGTCAAGATGATATTGATCTGCCGGATTACCAAAACAGTAAGTCTTTTTAGGAATTTTACGAACCAGCGGATGCGGCTGAAATGTTAACTCCAATCCCTGATGGAAATCGACGTTGAAATCTTCTTCACAGTGAGAACAGTAGACCGGGTCGGTAATCTCTTTCAGTTTCTTTATGTTTTTTACATTGGTTCTGCAGTGCGAACAGAGAATATTCCAGCTGAAATTCAGAATGTCCAGTTTTGATGCAAAGAGCATGACACGCAGAACAGAAGAGAGCGGCTTGTCCCAGAGAAGTGCTAACTTTTGCGGATTTAACTGCTTGAGATCCGATTCATTACCTGTTTGAATTGTTTTAATCAGCAGTGACGAAATTTCCCGTTCCCTGCTAATCTCGCTCAAGCGATCCGTAAAATGATCCCATCGTCTAGGGTTTGAGATGGTGAAACGATGCTTTTTACTTTTTGGAATGCAATTTTCAGAAATGGATTGATCGTATGCTTGTATGAGCTTGCGGAGCCGGAATTTAAATCGGCCGTTAAATCTCCATTTTATATACATGTAACCGGTAAGGCGACGTGTTTCTCCACGAAAACGAAATGTAACAACACTTCCGCTCTCAATCGGGCTGATGTCTACAGAGATCAACAGATCTTTTAAGTAACCCGATTTGTAATTCCTTTTCACGCTCAGGTGATACGGTTTTTCCCACTGGTAAGGTTCCTCCTCCCACATATCTGTCCTGTGAAGAGGTTCGTACGTGAGTTCACGATATCCTTTTCTGCTATTGTGTGTGAGGTTGGTTTGCTCTACAGGTAACTCTCCCAAATCTCTGAACAGCCGATTGGTATCGGATAGAATAGGCCAAAGCTGCTCAGGGGTTGAGCTGCTTTCTACTTGCCAGCTATGAGAGAAATCGTAGTCAATCATTGGTTAGTTAGTACCCTCAGAATTAATCGTGATTTTTATAAGTATCCCGTATCTTTGCGTGTAGTAAAAGGAGAACTAAAACCGACAATTGTTACAAAAAAGATCAAAATAATGGCAGTAGAAAGAACTTTGACAATCCTGAAACCCGACTGTGTACGCAAGAATTTGATAGGCGAAGTTACACGTCGTATTCAGGAAGCAGGATTTAAAATCGTTGCAATGAAAATGACCCGTTTAACCAAAGAGACAGCCGGCGGATTCTACGCGGTTCACAAAGAGCGTCCGTTTTTCGGGGAACTTGTTGAGTTTATGAGCAGCGGCGCTTGCGTACCGATGATTCTTGAAAAAGAGAACGCGATTGAAGATTTCAGAAAATTCATTGGCGCAACAAACCCCGAAGAAGCTGAAGAGGGAACCATTCGTGCAGATTTTGCCGACAGTGTAGGCGAGAACATCGTACACGGTTCTGACTCTGTTGAAAACGGAAAAATTGAAGCGGCTTACTTTTTTGCTGAATCAGAAGTTGTGGCAAACCAGGCTTAATTTTTTGTTAAGCAGATTTTGAAAGGGTGAAGTGAAAACTTCGCCCTTTTTTATTTCAGAAAGAAAATCTGCAAAATAGTGGCAGGATTGGCATTTTATTAAGTATCTGAACGCGTTTACCGGTTGAGGTTGTTTTTAGAGTGTCCCCTTTGAAGGGGGCAATGGGGATGATGAGTACTGATTCAAGCCATTTATCAAATATTTGGATGAAATCGATACCCATCGTCATCCCTTACTCTCCCGACAGCTGTCGGATCGTTTTCCCCTTGAAGGGGATTTTAATTTTAATCAATTGGTAACGCGTTAATTCTGAGTTCAATTTTAATTGCTTTTTATTGCATTGCCCTCCTAGTAAGGGGCAAGGGGTGGTAGATTTGGGATTTATGTCTTTAATGTGCTAAATCCACCAATTGAACCACCCCTAAATCCCCTCCTTGAAAATGAGGGGACTTTCGAACATCTAAATGGAAATTTTTTCACTGAACTCAGGCTAAGAACAAAACCAAACCATATCCCATGTTAATGAGCAGACTGATCTCTACACTATTTTCTATAACTCTCTTCTTCACTCTGTTTTCTTGTGATACGGAAGAATCCGTCGAACTTGAAACCGTTCGAACCGGTGCTGAGTTGTTGGTTGAGAACTATTTGGATGAACTGGACGGAAAACGAGTTGGTTTGGTGATGAACCCAACTTCCAGAATCGGCGAAACCCATATGCTGGATACGCTGATGGCGAGGGGTGTAAATGTTCAGGCTCTCTACGCTCCGGAGCACGGTTTCAGGGGAGAAGCGGGAGCAGGGGAAATTATCGAAGATGGGATCGATCAGGAGACCGGTTTGCCGGTTTTTTCTCTCTACGGCTCAACCCGGAAACCAACCGCTGAGATGCTGAATGAAGTAGATTTGCTACTGTTTGATATGCAGGATGTGGGAGCCCGGTTTTATACGTACATCGCCACATTGGGGTTAGTGATGGAAGCGGCTTCTGAGTCAGATATTCCGGTTTGGGTTCTCGATCGGCCTAATCCGTTAGGAGGAGAGTATGTGAGCGGATGGGTTCTTGAAGAGGAGTTTAAGTCGTTTGTCGGGCCATATCCGATACCTGTCGCTCACGGTTTAACAATGGGAGAGATGGCGCAAATGATTGCAGGAGAGGAGTGGATGGATTTTGCCAATCCACCTGACCTGAGAGTCATCGAAATGGAGGGATGGAACCGTGATATGTTATGGCCGGAGACCGGACTGAATTGGGTCGCACCATCACCTAATCTGGCTACGTTTGAGCAGGCTTATCTCTATCCGGGTACAGTCTTTTTTGAAGGTACAAGTATGAGCGAAGGGCGCGGCACCGATCAGCCATTCCTGATTTTAGGCGATCCAAATACAAATCTGCCCGCCGATTCCATTCGAGCCTTAAATGAGATTACTGATCAGCTTCAGGTCAATTCGCTGACATTTACGCCGCGTTCTATACCCGGGGCAGCTGCAACCCCGAAGCATATGGATTTAGAAAGTTTTGGTATTCAGGTGAAAGTGAATGGGTTTGATTTTGATCCAGTAAGAATGGGTCTTGAATTATTTGCAACCTTGGTAAATGCAACTCCCGACGTTGAGATCAACAACTTTCTCTATAATCTTGCCGGGACACGTGAGATTGACAAGGTGATTTCGGGAGAGCTGGATCCATTAACCTTGGATTTTAATACAGATGAGTTCAAAACAAAGAGAACGCCTTATTTGCTGTACGACTGAATAAATTGGACAAATGAATCTGTTATTCGATCAAAATTTATTATTATCACTGATAGTGGTATAGCGTTGTTTGATTTACATCTACAGGTAATATAAACCATTAAACGGGGAGTTATGATTTCAAAAATTATTATCCGCAGCTTTGCCTTAACCTTAGCCATTCTTCTCACCATATCAGTGCCTCTGACTTTACAGGCTCAGGAAGATAATGCCAAAAAAGTCAGTTTTACTTTAAACTATGGAGTTACCTATGGCTCCGGTGGAGATGGAATGATTGGTCAATTAGCCGGTAATTTCAACGTACCTTCTTTTCGTCAGCCTGTTTACGGTGGGAGTTTTCAGTATGCTTTCAATCCTGCATGGTCAATTGAAACTGCCGTTCAATTTGGTGAATTCAAAAATCAGTATGACTTTGACCCTGCTTTCACGAATGATTTTTTCTATGTAAACGTGAGAGGGGTTAGCAACATGAACGGTTTGTTTAATCTCAACTCCAGATTTATTAATCCCTACTTTTCTGTAGGAATGGGGATGCTTCGCAGCAAGCTCGAATCTGTAGACCTCGACTCAGAGGATTTATCTCTTATGATCTCAGGTGGTGCAGGTCTCAATTTTTATCTTTTCAAAGGTGCCGACCTGTTTGTTCAATACAGCTATAATGCTGCCGGAAGTGATTTGCTGGATGGATTTTCGGGAGAGGGCAGCTCCGATCAGTTTGCAGCTGTTAATGCCGGTTTACGATTTAATTTTGGTTCGAGCGGTCAGAAGCATATTTCATGGCCACCGGCACGAGATAGGATAGTGGAAGAACCCGTCCGGGAAGATGAACCTCAGATTGAAGCGGAGCCGGTACCGGAAGCTGTTCAAGAACCGGATCCGGAACAGCTCATAGAAAAAGAGCAGATGGAAGAGCGGCTTCGTGAAAGAGTTGAACGAGCTGAAGACGCCATGATGCAGGCAAGGGAAGAGGCCAGAATTTTTGCAGACAATTGGCGCGAAGAGCGCAGAATAGCACAGGAAAAGGCTCAGGCAGAAGCTGAGCGAAGGGCACAAATGTTTACCGAGCAACCTGAGGCGGGCCACTATGTACAGGTTTTCTCCTTCAGAAATCAGGAAAGTGCAGAGTCTATTCGAGAAAATCTCATAGAGATGTTACAGAATGAGATCAACAATCCGATGGAAATGGTGGTTATCCAAAGAGCGGGTGAGTACAACCGGGTTTTGGTCGGAGCGTTCTCCGAATTCAGAGAGGCGAATAGAATCATGAGAATGATATCGTCAGAATATGTGGATTCGTTTGTTATCACATTCCCACGATCTGAGGAGTAATCACATCTTAAACCTGTTGAATTTTTTGTCGGCGCCATTCGTAGCAAACCAGGGCGGCGCTGACGGAAGCGTTTAGAGATTCCACGTTATTCAACATTGGCAGGGAGAGCAGGAAGTCGCAGTGCTCTCCCGTTTTTTTTCGCATTCCTCGCCCTTCATTTCCAATCACAAAAGCCATGGGCACATCGTAAGTCTGATCCCAAACCATGGTGTCGCTATTTTGATCCAACCCGGCAATCCAGAATGAATTTTCCTTTAGCGAAAGAATAGCCTGATTTAAATTTACAGCTCTCACTATTGGGATACGTCCGGCAGTACCGGCGCTGGTTTTAAAAACGGCGGCGTTTACCGGAGCCTGTCTGTGTTTTGGAACGATAACTGCGGATATACCCGCTGCTGCGGCAGTTCTTAAAATTGCGCCAAAATTGTGCGGATCTTCAATTTCATCCAGAAGGAGCACGGCAGAGCTTGAATCCGGTTTAAAATTCTCAAGCCACTCTTCAAATTCCTGATATTCAGCCTGTGAGATCGACGCTACAATCCCCTGGTCGTTTACACCCCCAACTAAATCGTAGAGTTTTTTGCCGGGAACTTCCGTTACGGGAATGCGGTTTTTAGATGCGAGATCAAGTATGTTCGCGACCTGAGAATGTTGTGTTCCTTTTCTTAAATAAATTTTATCAACATTTTCTGCACTCTGCTGAAGCTGTTCTTCTACAGGGTTTCTGCCGTAGATATAATGATTAGAATTTTCCACGTATGAGGCGAAATATTTTGTTAATTGATTACAGTTTGTATAATGGTAAAGTGTTCTCAACTTAATAGACAATAAAATGATAGACAATTCAAATAAATCAAAAGGGGTAGAAGGTTCACAATTTGTATTAAATAGCTCAAACAGTCCATATTCCAATAAATCACAGCCCTTGGTGGGCAGTGTTGAAGCGCTTGTATCGTATGTTGCTGCAGCTTTACAAATAGTAACCGGAATGACTCTTATCGTAATCTCCATTCTGGGCATGATTGCTCCCATGTGGTTCTCTGCAATTTTAAGTATTGCTGGAAGCGTTTCCTGTATGACCGGTGTATTTCTGCTCTATTTTACTTCGGCTAATAAAGGGTCTATCGATGGGCTGATCAATCAGGCCATTCGCAGGGTAATTAATTCTCAAAATTAACTTTTTCTGAATCCGTTTCAGCTTAAATCCCCTCTTTAAAAGTTAAATTTGTCTGTGAGAATGAGTGCGCTTTATGTGAGAGGAGTGCTCTGTATAACTTTTTCAAAATTTTCGGGATCTTTTTCCTTTTTTGTTTGAATGGCATGTGGAAGCCTCCTATTTTCTGTTTTCCCACAACAAGCTCCCATCACACATGTCTACAAAATATATTTTCGTAACAGGCGGCGTAACGTCATCTTTAGGTAAAGGTATCATTTGTGCTTCACTTGGCAGGCTTCTGGTTGCCAGGGGATTGCGGGTAACCATTCAAAAGCTCGACCCATACATTAATGTTGACCCCGGAACGATGAACCCATACGAGCACGGGGAAGTGTATGTGACGGACGACGGAGCTGAAACAGACCTTGATCTGGGACACTACGAACGTTTCCTGGATGTAAAAACCTCTCAGGATAATAACGTTACCACCGGCCGTGTTTACTACGATGTAATCACCAAAGAGCGAAAGGGTGAATATCTTGGCAAAACGGTTCAGGTTATTCCCCATATCACAGACGAAATTAAATCTCACGTTCTCAGACTTGGACAAAGTGATAACTACGATGTAGTGATCACCGAGGTTGGTGGCACCGTTGGGGATATTGAAAGTTTGCCATATATAGAAGCAATGCGTCAGCTGAGATACGACGTAGGCAGGAAAAATACTCTCTCCATTCACTTGACTCTTGTTCCCTATTTAGCTGCCGCAGGCGAGTTGAAAACAAAACCAACGCAGCATTCCGTAAGGACACTATCAGAAAGTGGATTGAGCCCCGATATACTGGTATGCCGATCTGAATATGATCTGGATAACTCCATTCGAAGCAAAATAGCTCAATTCTGTAATGTGGAAAACGAAGATGTTATAGCCTCACTCGATGCTGAGTCTATCTACGAAGTGCCGCTTTTAATGCGGGAAGAGGGATTGGATCGCCGTGTTATTGAAAAACTAGGCTTGCCAACAAAAAATCCGGATTTAACGAAATGGACTGAATTTGTTGAGCGGATTAAACACCCCGAAACGCGAATTCAAATTGCCTTGGTTGGGAAATACGTAGAACACCACGATGCATATAAATCTATTGTTGAAGCATTGATACACGGTGGCGCGATGAATAATGCCGGGATCGATATTCACTGGGTTCAGTCAGACGATCTTACTGAAGAAAATGTTGAAAAAGAGCTGGGTGATGTATCAGGTATTCTGGTTGCTCCGGGATTTGGAGGCCGTGGTATTGAGGGTAAACTTTCAGCTGTAAAATATGCCCGTGAAAAACAGATACCGATGCTGGGTATCTGTTTGGGAATGCAGTGTGCGGTTATAGAATTTGCCCGAAACATTGCCGGGATGGCGGGTGCAAACAGTACAGAGTTTGACGAAACTACCGCCTATCCGGTTATAGATTTTATGCCGGATCAGCGAGATATCCAGGAAAAGGGCGGTACGATGCGTCTAGGTAAATATGACTGCAAACTGACGGAAGGCTCAAAAGCAATGATGGCGTATGATAAAGAGATGATTGAAGAACGCCATCGCCATCGATTTGAGTTGAATAATGAACTCAGAGAAAAGCTTATTGAAGCCGGTTTGATTGTTTCGGGCGTAAATCCCGAACGAAACCTGGTTGAAATCATTGAGCTGGAAAATCATCCCTGGTACGTTGGAGTACAGTTCCATCCGGAGTTGAGAAGCACCGTTTATGATCCCCATCCACTATTCGTTTCTTTTGTGAAAGCAGCTCTTGAGAATAGTGCCGTATCAACAGGCAGCCATACAGAAAAAGCTTCGATTTGAATTCAATAGATCCCTACTCAGATAAGATTAGGGTGAGATCGTGCGGACTGCTTATTTCTGATGACAAAGTTTTACTGGTTAAGCAGAATGTACCGACCCGTGAGAATCCTGTATGGATACCGCCGGGTGGGGGTGTTGAGCCCGGGGAATCGGCAGAGGACGCACTGAAGCGTGAATGCAGGGAGGAGACAGGCGTCACTCCTTCCGGTTTGAGACTCAGATATATTCATGAATTCATTGATAATCCGTATCACGCCCTAGAGCTCTATTTTTTGGCGGATAGTTTTACAGGTGAGCTAAAAAAGGGAAGTGATCCGGAGCACTCTCAAAATGAACAGCTTATTCACGAGGTTTGTTTTAAGCCTGTCGATGAATTAACTGCGCTAAACGTAGTTCCGGATTTTTTAGTGGACGAACTCAAAACAGGTCGCTATTTACAGAATCAGATCGGCTATTTTAAAAGCGATCAGTAGCCCGTTATTTCAGAAATATTTAAGCCAACCATACCAAACACAGCTATGATAAAACTAAAATTAACTTTATTTGCCGTACTGCTCCTGTTTACTGCAGCGTGTACATCTCAGGAAGACGGATTTATAATGCACAACATTAATGGGTACACCATAGCCGGTGATAATCTTGAACTGATTACATTTGATGCCATAGCTGTTCAGGATGGAAAAGTTTTGGCGACCGGCCCGCTGACTGATCTGCAGCAGCAACTGGATGGATTTAATCTCATTGATGGAGAAGGAAGAACGCTGATTCCCGGGCTGATTGATGCTCATACACATGTGATGGGACTTGGGTATCAACAACTGGACGTGGATGTTCAGGGAGTCGATTCGCTGGAGGAAACACTTGAAATAATCGGGCAATACGCAGAAGATAATCCGGATTTGGAATGGATTCAGGGACGTGGCTGGAACCAGGTATTGTGGGAAGAAAATGAATTTCCAACTGCTGAGGATCTCGACCGGGTTGTGCCCGACCGGCCGGTCTACTTATCCCGCGTTGACGGGCATGCCGCTTGGACGAACAGCAGGGCTATGGAGATTGCCGGAATTAGTAGGGATACACCGGATGTTCAGGGAGGAGTTGTTATCAGGGATGAATTTGGTGATGCCACAGGAATTTTTGTGGATGCGACCATGAACTATATTAAAGAGCACATACCATCAAGAACAGAAGAAGAAAATAATCAGGCATTTGAACTGGCGCTGCAGGTAATGGCTGAAAACGGCTTAACCTCTGTTCACGACGCCAGAGTTAATGTTGATACCTGGGAGATGTACAAGGATTTTGCGGATGAAGGAAAGCTCATCACAAGAATTTATGCCATGATTGGTGGAACCGGTGATATCTATGATGAACTGGCTCAGAATGGCCCGATAGAGAGCTATGCAGATGATATGCTGGCACTACGGAGCGTGAAAATTTCTTCAGACGGCGCACTCGGAAGTCGTGGCGCGGCTATGCTGGATCACTATCATGACGATCCCGGTAATACCGGACTGCTTTTCTACGATCAGGAAGAGCTGAATGAGATGGTAATAAAAGGTGCTTCTGACGGCTTCCAAATCAATATTCATGCAATTGGTGACGCAGCCAACCGGCAGGTGTTGAATGCATTTCAACATGCGAAAGAGGAGTTGGGAGATCAGTCCCATTTGAGACATCGTGTTGAGCATGCTCAAATTGTTCATCCGGACGATATTCCGCGTTTTGTTGAACTGGACATCATAGCATCTATGCAGCCAACACACGCCACCAGTGATATGAACATGGCTGAGGACCGGATTGGATCTGAGAGAATGGAGGGCGCCTATGCCTGGCAGACATTTTTAGACCAGGGAACGGTAATTGCAGGCGGTTCTGATTTTCCGGTCGAAGATGTGAACCCGTTCTATGGACTTTACTCATCCATTACCCGTCAGGATCACGGTGGAATGCCTCCGGGAGGATGGTACAGTGAGCACAGACTGAGCCGAGAGGAAACGTTGAGAATTTTTACCCGCGATGCAGCCTATGCAGGGCACCAGGAAGATGTTTTGGGAACTCTGGAGAACGGGAAGTGGGCGGATTTCATTCTTATTGACAGAGACATTTTTGAAGTAGACGCATCTGAAATTTGGCAAACCGAGGTTCTGGAAACCTGGATTGCCGGCGAAAAAGTATATCAAAAGCAGTAATGAAGATTCGAGTTGAACAGTTAAATCCAACGATCGGAGACCTTACCGGAAATAAATCTCTCATTTTAGAAGCTCTGCAACGGGCCGAAAAAGATAAGGTGGATCTTCTGATTCTGCCGGAAATGACTGTAACCGGTTATCCGGTAGAAGATTTGCTGGAAGAGAAGTCATTCCGGGACGCGTGCTACAGAGTAAATCGAGAAATTATTGAGTCAACCGGAAAGACCGCGCTTCTTTTTGGATCCATCACACCAAATGAAAGTGAGTACGGCAGAAAGATGTTCAATTCTGCGCTTTTGGCTCACAAGGGAACACTGCTTGGAACGGTTCACAAAACACTATTGCCAACGTACGATATTTTTGACGACCTCCGCTATTTTGAATCCAACGAGGAGTTTCACTGCCTCGAGTTTAACGGGGTGAAGCTTGGTGTCACGATTTGCGAAGATATCTGGTACAACGAAAATGAAGTGCAGTATCACACCTATTCGGTGAATCCGGCGCTGGAATTAAAAAAGTTGGGCGCTGATGTAATTATTAATGTTTCAGCCTCTCCTTACACAAATACAAAACATCAAAACCGTGTAAAAATGCTGCAGAATCACGCAAAAAACCTGGACCTGCCGTTGTTGTACAGCAATCAGGTAGGTGCGCATACCGATGTGGTTTTTGATGGTGATTCCATGGCTATTGATCGAACGGGAGAAGTGGCTGCTTCGACTAAACCATTTCAACCGGATTTTACTGATGTTGTACTGGATTTCGAGAATAGAAATGTGAAATCGGCTCAAAAAAATAACAAACAGCCAATTTATCCCGGAAATAAACAGGAGCGGCAGTTTGAGGCCATCAAGCTGGGGCTTCGCGACTACATGGAAAAAACGGGTGTTGCAGATCATGTAGTTTTTGGACTAAGCGGTGGAATAGACTCAGCTCTTGGATGTACTCTGGCAGTTGAAGCGTTGTCGGCCGATAAAGTGAAAGCCATAACTTTACCCACAGAATTTTCGAGTGAAGGGAGTATTACAGACTCTCAGAAGCTGGCTGAAAATTTAGGAATTGATCTCTTTGAAGTTCCAATTCAAACCATATTTCAGGACTACAGGTCTGCACTGAAGCCTGTTTTTAAAGACAGCACATTTGGAGTGGCCGAAGAAAATCTTCAAAGCAGAATTCGCGGAACAATTTTAATGGCTTACGCTAATAAGTTTAACAGTTTCCTGATTGCAACCGGGAATAAATCTGAATATGCAGTCGGCTATGCCACGCTCTACGGTGACATGAACGGAGCCCTAAGCCTTATTGGCGATCTCTATAAGACGGAAGTTTACGAGATGGCAAAATGGCTCAACAGTTCCTACTACCGTAAAGAAGTAATTCCCGAATCTATCATCACAAAGGCTCCAAGTGCGGAGCTCCGTCCGGATCAAAAAGACAGCGACAGTCTGCCTGATTACGAAACTCTGGATGCACTTCTCTATCAATACCTGGAACTCCAGAAGGGAAAGGCAGAGCTAATTGAGGAGGGTTTTGAAGAATCGATGGTAGATAAGATATTACGGCTGGTTGATTACAACGAATTTAAAAGAAATCAGGCTGTGCCTATACTGAAATTAAGTTCTAAATCGTTTGGCAGTGGAAGACGCTGGCCAATCGTGCAAAAGTGGACAGCAGACAGAAGTTAGCTGTACATATCAATAATTACCTGCTATTTTAATCCTGAAATTTCGAATGAAGGATTAAATCTTTAATTTAGATAATTCTGAAACATCTAAACAAATTTCATGAAGCGATCTGTACTACTGCTACTTACTTTTTTTGTTGTTCAAGCGCTCTACGCGCAAGACACCAACCGAATCGATGATATCGAAATCCCCGTAAAACTTTTGCCGTACTCAAATCCTTTGACGGATACCCGTCAGGATGAACCCGGGGTAGAGGTCGCAGCTGAACAGAGCGAACTGGATAAGGAGATTTTACGACGAATATCTGACGTGTATCGTATTCAGGTATTAGCTATAGATGCTCAGATTCAGGGAGATCTGGTTCAGGCGGAAACCTATATCAATCAGGCTTTCGGTTCCATTCAGTCTCTGATGGATGATTATCCCGAGGTTCAGAATAATCGTCGCTTCGCTGAACTTTACAGAACTGTGATGGCAGAGCACAGTGAATTTTACGGTATCACAGAAGCCAGAAGAGAGGTTGAAGGTGATGTGTTTGAAATTCAGGAAGAGCTTTTTTCGGAACAAGATGACTGGATCGCAGAAGGATATGCGCTACCCGATAACCTGACGATCAATAAAACCGAGGTTCCGCTGATTCAAAATCAGCACGTGAATCGCCACCTTATGTACTATACGCTTCGTCGTCCCGATGTTATGGAGCGCTGGCTGGAGCGATCGGAGTACTATTTTCCTATGATGCGTGAAATTTTTGAAGATGAGGGTGTTCCTCAGGAGTTAATTCACCTCTCTATGATCGAAAGCGGATTGGTTCCAACTGCCAGAAGCTGGGCCAGTGCAGTTGGTTTATGGCAGTTTATCAGGGCAACAGGAGCCGTTTATGGATTGGAAGTAAACTGGTGGGTTGATGAGCGACGAGATCCGGTAAAATCAACACGGGCTGCCGCGCAACATTTAAGAGATTTACATGATATTTGGGGAGATTGGTACCTCTCTTTGGCCAACTACAATTTAAGTCCGCGGGGACTGCGCCGCGCAATTCGCGCAGCGGGCGGTGTAGAAGACTATTGGGCAGCTTACCCATATCTGCCTCGTGAAACCCGTGGATATGTTCCGGGATATATCGCGGCCACTATGATAGCCATGAATCCGGATGAATTCGGGTTTGATACTGATTCTGATATAACTCCATACAATTTTGAAGTTGTGGAAGTAGATGGATTAATGCCTCTTGAAGAGCTGGCCAAAGCTGCCGGTGTTACACTGCAGGAAATCAAAGATTACAATCCGGAGCTTCTTCGCTGGGCTACACCTCCCGGTGGAAAATACCCGCTGAAGATACCAACCGGTATTAAAGAGCAGTTCCTGGCGGCATATCAGGAAATTCCGCAAAATACCCGAGCCTCAGAAGTTGCTATGCATACCGTAAGCAGAGGCGAAACATTGGGATATATTGCAAGGCGATACGGAACTTCTGTGAGAGCTCTGTATGAAACGAATGAGGGATTAAGCAGCACGATTCATCCCGGCCAAAGAATCGTAGTTCCTGTTGCTCCGGGTTCGCAAGAACAAATTGCTTCAAATCGACCTACAAATAGCTCATCTTCATCCAACCGTAGAAATACACGTCAACAGGTTCAGGCCCCGGCGAACACCAGCCCGGCAACTTACACGGTGAAAAGCGGTGATACAGTTGGGCATGTAGCAGAGTGGTTTGATGTACGTGCATGGCAGGTGCGTTCTTGGAATGGAATTGGAAACACAATCAGAGTCGGACAGAGATTAACGATTCACGTTTCGAATCAGCAGCGAGATTACTTTAATCAGGTTAATGATCTGACTTACGCACAAAAACAGGAATTAGAACGACGTCAAAGATCCGGAGAAAATATCTATTCCATCCGGTTTGAAGGATCAACAACCACGCCATCTGATACCTTCCGATATACGGTTCGACGGAATGACACCCTCGGAAGTATAGCCCGCCGACACGGAGTATCTGTTGCTGAGATTCAGAGAGCCAATAACCTTAGCGGAACAACAATTTATGCCGGGCAATCGCTGATTATTAAGCGATAAAATGAAAACAGGCAATTTATGAAGGCTGTGTATAAAAGACGTTTTCTACTGCTCATTGCAGCTTTCCTTATCATTTCTACAGCATTTACACAGGTAAATGACCTGTTTTTTCAGATCAAGAAACAGCTTACCATTTTTACGGATGTCTATAAAGAGATAGCCGTGCGTTATGTTGATGAGGTTGCCCCGGAAACCCTGATGCAAAACGCTATCAAGGGCATGCTGTCTGACCTGGATCCTTATACTGTTTTTGTAAATGAAGGGGAGCAGCAACAGATGGAAATTTTGACTTCAGGATCTTACGGCGGTATTGGAATAGAGGCAGGCTATCGGGGAGACCGAATCGTAGTTATAGCCCCGATGGACGGATACCCTGCCCAGGAAGCCGGAATTCGCCCCGGAGATGTTATTGCTAAAATCAACGGAGTTGAAATTATTGACATTACACCGGAAGAAGTACAGCAGTTGACCATAGGTGATGTGGGGTCGGAAATTGAAATTGTTGTAACGCGAACCGGAGTAGATCAACCCATCACATTTAACCTGGAAAGAGAACGAATTGAAGTAAAAAATATAAGTTACTTCGGTTATCTGGATGCTGAGAATACGATTGGCTATGTACAACTCAATCGATTTGGACATCAAACGGGTGAAGAACTTCGAGCCGCGCTGCTCGATCTTGAAAGTGAAAACGAAATTGAAGGGCTAGTCCTTGATCTGCGTAATAATCCCGGTGGCCTTCTGAATGAAGCCATAGAGGTTGTGGATAAATTTCTTGAACCGGGGATAACTGTAGTTGAGACGAGAAGCCGTTTTGAGAGCCAAAACTCAGCTTATGCTACCGAGGAGCCCCCACTGTTTGAAGACCTTCCAATGATTGTGCTGATTAACAGCGGAAGCGCCAGTGCATCTGAAATTGTAGCGGGAGCTCTCCAGGATCTGGATAGAGCTGTGATTATGGGTGAACAGAGTTTTGGAAAAGGATTAGTGCAAACCGTACGGCCGCTTTCTTACAACACATCACTGAAAATGACAGTGTCGAAATACTTGATTCCCAGCGGCAGAAGTATTCAGTCAGTAGAAAACAAATCTGGTACGGATGAAGGGTACAGGATGTTTAGAACGCGTAATGGCAGAGATGTTCGCGGTGGCCTCGGCATAGAACCGGATGTAACTTTGGATGAGGGAATTCCTGCTCAGCTGGACCTTGCTCTGGCAAAAGATAGTCACATTTTCTTTTACGTTAATGAAAAGCTGAATAATGGGGATTTGGATTCCGAAAATATGCCGGAAGATTTTTACAGAGATTTTGTTCAGCGATTAATTGAAAGGGGCTTTTCGTTTGATACTTCGGCTGATGAGCATCTTAAAGCTTTAGAAAAACACTTTCAGGAGAGTGTGGATCAGCCGGGTGCGGATGACAGTATTTCAGAATTAAAAGCCTTGATGCGGGATTATAAAATTGCACAGCTTTACGACAGTAAGGAATTTATCAAAAATGAACTTCAGAAAGAGTGGATATCGCAGACCAAAGAGGGAGACGAGCGTCAGCAAGCTCTTCTCCAGCACGAAAACATTGTACTCGAATCATTAGAGTTAATTCGTGACAGAACGCGATACGACTCAATTTTAAAACCATAATTTTGGGAAAAGCAGATTTACATACACATACGATCGCATCTGACGGTGCATACTCAGCAGAAGAACTGCTTGAAAAGGCAGCAGAGAAAAAACTAAAAATCATCTCTATAACCGATCATGATACCATTAAGGGGTATTTGAGCGCGAAAGATAAAGCCCGGGAACTTAATATAGACCTGATACCGGGTGTAGAAGTGAGCGCAGTTTGGAAGAGCAGGGAAGTTCATATTTTGATTTACTGCTTTGATGAAAACAACGAAGAGTTTCGCAAAATGCTCTTGAATCAAAAGAGAGCTCGTATTCGCCGTATGGAGCGTATCGTGGAAAAGCTTCAAAAGCAAGGTTTGGATGTCTCTATGGATGAAGTGCGGGCTGAAGCCGGCCCCGGAAATCTTGGTCGACCTCACGCTGCAGCTGTATTAATCCATAAAAGATATGTCGCATCTGTAGCGGAAGCTTTTATTCGATATCTCTCCACCGAAAAGCTTGGAAATATCAAAACCGAATATGTAACGGTAAAAGAGTTGGTTGGAATTGCTAAAGAAGCGGGTGGAGTGCTTTCATTGGCACACCCTGGACCACTTTACACGCAAGACGAAATTGATGAACTTACAGCGTTGGGGTTAGACGGGATTGAGTGCATACATCCAAGTCACAATTATAGCTTACAACGCACGTTTTCAAAACTCGCTGCGCGGGATAATCTTCTGGTTACCGGTGGAAGTGACTTTCACGGGAAGGGGAAAAAAGATTATGATCCATATTTTGGGATTGTGACGCTGGGAGATCAGCATGTAATGTCGCTTAAACGAATGGCTCGCCGCAGACGCGAAATAATTAACACAGATCAATAAGACATGCCAAAAATTAAACCTGATTCGGAAAGCAGTTTGAAAGGCAAAAAAGTAGCCGTAGTTGCGGCAAAGTGGAATTCATTTGTTACGGACGAAATGCTTGAGGGAGCTGTTTCGGCTTTAAAGGCTAAGGGAATAGAAGAGGATGATATTATTTCCATGCGATGCCCCGGTTCGTTTGAACTTCCTCTTGCCAGTAAATACTGTATTGATCACCTGAAAGCTGATGCGGTAGTGGCTATCGGGGCAGTTATTCGCGGCGGAACTCCACACTTTGATTATGTATGTGATGCCGTGACAAGAGGAATTACAGATTTGAATATGAAATCGGGGGTGCCGGTAGCTTTTGGAGTGCTTACAACCGATACTGTTGAACAGGCAACTGAAAGAGCCGGAATGGAAAAAGGCAACAAAGGTGCGGAGGCGGCTCTCTCAGCTATTGAGATGTTATTACTGAAAGAGGCTATGAAGCACGAGGGGAGTTAAATGCCTCTTGAAAATCGTATCATTTAGCTCTATTTTTTAAAGCTTGTAACACTTCATTAAAGAACTGCATTGGAACCACTAACACTTACAGATACTATTCAAAGCGAAGAGGATAAGAATCTCCAGGAGGAGGTTAAATCTTCCGGTTCCATACCAAACCATATCGCTATCATAATGGATGGTAATGGGCGATGGGCCAAAGATAAAGGCAATATTCGCTTATTCGGCCATAAAGAAGGGGTTGAATCCGTACGGGACATTACGGAAAGCTGTGCTCAACTCGGTGTTAATCATTTAACACTGTATGCATTCTCTACTGAGAATTGGAATCGCCCCTCAGATGAAGTGAACGGTTTGATGAAGTTGTTAGTCAATTCTTTGAAAAAAGAAGCCGACAGACTTCACAAAAATAATATTAAGCTGACGTCGATCGGCCAGATCAACCGGTTGCCCAAATCTTGTCAAAATCAGTTGCAGGAAGTCATTGAACTGACAAAAGACAATGACAGGCTTGAACTTTGCTTAGCACTTAGCTATTCGGGAAGATGGGATATTACAGAAGCTGTTAAAAAAGTGGCTCAGGATGTGGCAGATGGGAAAGTCTCTCCTGATGATATCAGTGATGAGCTCATTGGCACCTACTTGTCTACAGCAGATATTCCCGATCCTGATTTGATCATTCGAACGAGCGGGGAATTCCGGATTAGTAATTTTCTGCTTTGGCAGCTTGCATATTCTGAGCTTTACGTTACAAAAACTTATTGGCCTGATTTTCGAAGAAATGAGCTGTATCAGGCAATATTTTCCTATCAAAAGCGTGATCGTAGATACGGGAACGTGAAACACGGATATACTAAAAAGCTATCCGCATCCATTATCAATAAAATTATCTCTTAAAGAAGTAATTATCTCTCACGTGGTCATATATAAAAGACTCCTCATTTGCTTTATTTTTTCTTTCATCGGGTTGTTGTCCGTCAATCAAACATTTGCACAGGATTCAACATTTACCATTCAGGACCCGACTTCAATTACTCCCCTTGAGTACGAAATTCGTGAGATCACGGTTACCGGTCTGGTAACGGCTCGCGAAAGCTATTTGATTAGCAGCAGCGGCTTGCGTGTCGGTGATCGTATATCAATACCGGGTGAGGAAATTTCTGAAGCGATACGTCGCCTTCATCGAACCAGCTTGTTCTCAGACGTTTCGATTGAGCACGAGCGAGTATCGGGAGGCGTACGTATCCATATTAAAGTGCAGGAGCAACCTCGCTTGCAAAGCTTTGAACTGGTTGGGGGAAAACGCTCACACCGAAGAGATTTACGTGAGCGGCTAAATTTGATCTCCGGTTTTGCGGTAACCAACTCTGTGCGTTCGCAGGCATTAAATACGATTTATCGATACTACAGAGAAGAAGGGTATTGGAATACCGATGTGAATGTTGTTGAAGAGATTACTGACGACGAGCGAAATAGAATATCACTCACGTTTGAAATTGAGCCGGGCGAGAGAATTAAAGTTCGTGAAATTAATTTTGTCGGAAATGAAGAATTCAGTGATCGCAGATTGAGGAAAAGTTTTAACACAATAAAGCAGGATCGCTGGTGGAGAATTTTTAAACGACACGTCTATACTCAGGACGAGTATGAGGAAGGAATACAAAATGTCTTGGAGTATTATAGAAATAACGGATACAGGGATGTCCGTGTACTGGAAGATTCCGTTTACGTAGATGACTGGAGAAGAGACAAAGACGGCGTTATTTTTGATATTGAAATTCAAGAAGGACCCCAATATCACGTCAGGAATATTAATTGGGATGGAAACACGGTTTACACCGATCAGGAGCTGACAAATGCTTTTGGTTTCCAGAAGGGTGATGTATTTGATGAGTCGAAATTTAATGAAAACCTGGAATTCCGACGCGATGATGGAGACATTACAAGTCTATATCAGAACATCGGTTATCTTTTCTTTGATGTTTATCCTGATTTACAAATTGCTCCGGGCGATTCTTTAGACCTCAATTTTGAAATCATTGAGGGCGAGATAGCCACAATCCGGGAAGTTGAGTTTTCAGGTAACACAAAAACACACGATGATGTAGTCCGCAGAACGCTTCGAACCGTACCGGGCCAGACCTACAGCCGTTCATCAATTGTACGATCTATTCGTGAGCTGGGTCAGCTGGGATATTTTAATCCGGAGGGCATTCAACCGAATTTGCAGCCCGATCAGGAGAATCGAACCGTTGATATTAGCTATCAGCTCGATGAAACACAGGGAACGGATAATTTTGAATTTTCCGGTGGTTTTGGCGGTCGCCAAATTGGAATTATTCTGGCGGCACGTGTAAACTTTAATAACTTTTCCGTTCAAAGAATGTTTGAACCGGGCGGATGGAATCCAATCCCATCAGGCGACGGACAAAAACTATCCTTAGGCGTTCAGGTAACGGGCCGCGGATATCAGAGCTACAACTTCAGTTTTACGGAACCGTGGTTACGAGGTAAACCCACATCGTTGGGCGTAAGTCTGTCGTACGACTTTTTGAACTACAGTAATCGAAGAATTGGCGGCATTCAACAGCCGGAGCGCAGGAATGAGCTCTTTTCTGCAAGTGTAAGTGTAGGGCGCAGACTTCAGTGGCCGGATGATTATTTCCAGCAGCGTACAGTACTGACTTACAACCACTTTAATGTTGCCGGTTTTAGAGGAATATTTGAAGACGGTCGTGCAGATTTGATGACCGTAAGACATGAAATTGAACGTAATTCCACGGATAATCCAATTTCACCTCGCTTGGGATCCAAATTTAGTTTGTCCGGTGAGATTGCACTGCCGCTGCCTGAATTCCAGCAGTTTTACAAAATCATATCGAAGTATCAGCATCATCACACCATTGCCGGCAAACTTGTGTTAACTGCCGGGGCTGAGTATGGTTATATGGGCTATTTAAGCAGCAGAGGTCAAACCAATTTCCAACGCTTCTTCTTGGGTGGAACGCAAATCCAGCAGAGACAAAACTTCCTGAATGATAATATTGATCTGCGTGGATTCCCCGGTGGGTTTAACGGCGTTATTTCTCCGCTCGATGAAAATCAAAACCTGATTGGCGGCCGCGTATATAATAAATATATCCTTGAGTTACGTTATCCTGCCGTATCATCAGAACAAATACAGCTTATTCCGTATGCGTTTGTGGATGCAGGAAACACATTCAATGATTTAAGCAGTTTTGATCCGTTTGAAGTGAAAAGAGCTGTAGGATTTGGTGCCAGGATCTTCCTCCCAATTTTGGGTCTGGTTGACCTGAGTTACGGTTACAGGTTGGATGGAACGCCCGCTTCCAACGAAGGACAAGGTTTAAGACCGGGTGAGTGGGAGTTCTTATTTAATATTGGTGCACCATTTTAAAAAGTGACGAGATGAAAAAAATTCTCTGTTTCACAATAATTTTGCTTTGGGTTGGTTTTGAAGTGGCGTATGCCCAAAACCAAAAAATCGGCTTTGTGGATACGGATGTGATCATGCAGAATATTCCGGAGTACAGCGGGGTAGAGCAACGGCTTGATCTGTTGAGTGAAAACTGGCGGCAGGAGATTCGTGAGTTGGAAGAAAAAATTGCTCAGCTTCAGGAAGATTTTGAAGCCAGAGAGTTGCTTTTTACTGATGAGGTGCGTGAAGAAAGATTACAAGAAATTAATGCAAAGACAGATGAGCTTGATCGGCTGATCGAGAGCAGGTTTGGCCCTGAGGGTGAATATTTTTCAAGACAAAAAGAGTTGCTTGAACCCATTCAAAGGCGGATATTTGAGGCCTTAAACAGTGTGGCTGAACGTGAAAATTTTGACTATGTATTTGATCGTGCACAGGATTCAAGAATTTTATTCGTACGCCAGCAATGGAACCTAACTGACGAAGTGATGTTAGAATTAGGGTTAGAACCAATGGAAAACTAAAGAATATAAATAATAACTAAGGTCGCTTAATCAACTACATAATTTATGAAACAGACAATTCTGACAATACTATTCATATTATTACCTCTCACTGTTTTCGGACAGCTGAAAGTGGGTACTATGAACCCAGACGCTGTGCTTGACGCGCTTCCGGAAACTGAACAGGTTGAAACTCAAATTCAACAGTATATCCAGGAAAGACAGGCAGAGTTCCAGGATCGATACCAGGTATGGATCGAGGATCTGACTGAATTTTCTGAGCTTGCAGAAGCAGGCGAGATTTCCGGGGAAGAACAGGCTCGACGTGAAGAGCAACTTCAGGAAAGACAGGAAGAGCTCAGTAATATGGAAAGCCGTATTCAGCAACAAATCCAGCAGCGACAAAACGAACTATTTTCTCCACTGCTGAACAGAGTTGATGCAGCCATGAGTGAAGTTGCCGAAGAGTTGGAACTTGAGTTTGTTATTAATCAAACGGCCAGCTCGGGCGACCCAATCGTTTACTATTCATCGCAGCGCGGTGTTGACATTACAGAAAGAGTTATTCAAAAACTTACACAGAACTAATACGAACCCTCTATTATCATGAAAAAAGTATATACACTAGGATTTATATTTCTCATTGCAATCACAACTCTTATGGCAGCTCCTGCGGTGCAAGCCCAGGATATGAAAATTGGGTTTGTAGAGCCTAGAGCGGTTCTTGAACGCATGCCCGAGATGAAAGCTGTTCAACAGCGACTCCAGAATTTTGCCGAACGCAAGCAAAATGAACTTGTTCAGAAAGAGCGTGAACTGCAGACCGAAGTTGAACTTTATCAACAGAAAGTAGGTGTGATTTCAGAGCAGGCTCGCCAAACTGAAGAGGAACGGCTAAACGCTATGGATACTGAGTTTAGACAGATGCAGCAACAGGCGCAGCAGGAAATGGCGCAGCAGCGAGCTGAGTTGATGTCTCCATTACTGGAACAAATTCAGGGAGCCATTGATACTGTAGCAGCAAGCAAAGGCTTAGACTACGTACTCAATACCACAACATCTGCGGGTGATGTAATTATACTGTATGTTTCTCCAGAGGTTAGAGAGGAGTACGATATTACAGACGAAGTGATGGTTGAGTTGGGTATCTAAAATTTTAGATATTCAAACGAATGAATTTCAAAGGCAACTCTGTTTCAGGGTTGCCTTTTTTTATTTCACATTTTTTCTTCTGTTGCGGATGTAATCTTCAAAGATGTACCCGCCGAGTTCATTCAGAGAAGAGTAATATGCACGTCCTTGATTTGCTTCGGTCAGCTCTCTGACAAAATTTTGTAGGTAGGGATCACGGGCAATCATAAATGTGGTGATGGAGATCTGATCCCGCTTACATTTTACGGCCTCATCTAATACTTTATTCACAATTTTTCGATCCAGCCCAAAACTGTTTTTGTAGAGCTTCCCGTTTTCAATCATACAGGATGGTTTCCCGTCTGTAATCATAAAGATCTGTTTATTGGCAAATTTCTTTCGTTGCAGAGTGTGCCGGGCCATCTGCAAACCTTGTAAAGTATTTGTGTGATAGGGACCAACTTTTAGATACGGCAAATCTTTGATCTCTATATGCCACGCTTCATTGCCAAACGCGATAATATCCAGAGAATCTTTTTCGTAGCTGTTCATGATAAGCTCGGATAGAGCCATAGCTACTTTTTTAGCCGGTGTTATTCTGTCTTCGCCATAAAGAATCATAGAATGGCTTAAATCGATGAGCAGTACCGTAGCTGCGGAAGTGTAGTGATCTGTATTGTATACCTCAATATCATCTTCTCTCAGGCTAAATTGATCAAGAGTTGTATGCTTGAGTGCGTTCATCAGCGTGCCTGTGCCGTCTATATGGGCTGTATCGTCTCCGTGCTGCCACGATCGGGTCTCAGGCTGCCTCTCCAGTCCGCGTCCGCTGTAAACGGTTTTATGCCCTCCTTTGGATCCCTTTTTCAGTTGATTAAAAATTTCCTCCAGTGCTTTTTTCCGAATACTCCGGTCTGTTTTGGAGGTGGGTACCATTATGGACTGTTCATCGTCGAATTCGATGTAGCCACGTTCTTTGAGATCTTCGATGAAATCGCCAAGGCCATACCCATCTTCAAACTGATCGGTAATTTCATACTCGTCGTCCAGCTGATTCAGCCAGCGCAATGCCTGCGATACATCGCCACCTGCAATCGACAGCAACTCCTGAAAAAGGTTTAAAAGCGTATCGAAGGGTGATTTTTCATTTTTATTAAAGCGATCAGACCACTCAGAATATTTAAAATGCATAGGTAAAATTGGTTTCTCTTAAGCTCACATTTTTATAAACTCTGAATGAGAATAAATCATTGCACAGATTGGTAAATAAATGGAATTAATTAATGCTCGGCATCTACAGAAGCTATGAAAATGTACCGTTATGAGACAGAATTATGGAAAGACGGTTTCAACAGGGTGATGGGGCTCGATGAAGTTGGAAGGGGCTGCTTATGTGGTCCTGTTGTAGCGGCCGGAGTTATTATAAAGCCCGGAACCGAACTCGACCCGGCTATTACAGACAGTAAAAAACTTTCGGACCAAAAAAGGCGGTCGCTTGTTGATGAAATAAAAGCGAAATCGGCATTCTGGACAGTACAGAAGTGTTCTCCGGGAAAAATTGATGAGATCAATATTCTTAAAGCGTCGATACTTGCCATGATAAAGTGCTCTGAACAGAGTGGAGCCAATCCTGACTTTCTCCTGGTTGACGGGAATCAGTTTTCTACCACCTTAATTCCGCACAAATGTATCGTGAAAGGGGATGATAACTCTGCATCGATAGCAGCAGCTTCAATTCTTGCTAAAGTGTACAGAGATGACATAATGGTTCAGCTTCATGAACAGTATCCTTACTACGGCTGGGAGAGTAATGTCGGGTATCCTACAGCTAAACACTATGATGGTTTGGAGCAGTATGGATATACAAAGCACCACAGAAAATCTTTCAAGCTGAGAACAGAGAAGAAGTTTTCGGAATCAAACTTATCTGTAAATACTGAATGAGCGTTTGTTGAGATCCAAGTTCAGGCATACGGCTAGCATTATCGTATTTGCCAAAAATGCAGATCCGCCATAACTAACAAAGGGCAGAGGGACTCCCATGATGGGCAGTACAGCTGTTGCACTTCCAATATTTATAACAAAGTGGGTGAAATACAGAAAGGTTACAGATATGATAACCAGCTGAGCAAACGGATGTTTATGGTTACTGGCCATCGTCATTAACCGTAAAAAAAGAAAAGTATAGAGCAGGAAGAGTATGCTGGAGCCGATAAATCCAAATTCCTCACCAATAACACAGTAGATAAAATCTGTCCACTGCTCCGGTAAAAACCGAAGCTGTGTTTGAGTGCCTTCCATAAATCCTTTTCCTGTAACGCCACCCGAGCCAACTGCAGTGGTAGCCTGGAGTACATTCCAACCGGCTCCCTGGGGGTCGAGTGAGGGATTTACAAACGCTTCGACTCTTGCACGCTGGTGTGGTTGCAGAACATGCTGCAATCCGACTTCAGTACCGACTATTACAACTAGCCCCAAAACAAGTGCAGATAAACTATACCACCTGCTCTTCTGTAGAAACAGGACGGCAACCGCAATAATAACGGCAGCAGTAATACCAAAAGGGAGACCAATTACTGTGAAGTACCCAATAATTGCAGGAGAAATCATAATCAGGGAGAGCCCGTAAGGTAAACCTGACCAGAACAAAACAACGGGAATCAGAGCAAGTATTACCAATGCTGTACCGGTATCATTTTGGAGAATGACTATGGTTGCAGGTAGAAGAATTAATAAAATTGTAGTGAATGCAGTTTTTACATTATTTGCAGTCATATCTCTTTTATGAGTCAAATAGTTTGCAACCGCTAAAATGGTTGCAAGTTTTAAAAACTCACTGACCTGTAAACGAAGACCAAATATTGAAAGCCAGCTGCGGCTTCCACTAACTTCAACTCCGGCAAATACAGTCACTATAGCTAAAATGACAGTTACGCCATAGAAGAGATAAGCAACCCCCTGAAATGTTCTCGGCGATGTGAATTGGATGGCCACCAAAATGGCAAGAGAGAGACCAACCCAAACACTTTGACGGGCGAAATTATTTTGTATGTAATCAGGTAAAAATTGTGCTACCTCACCCTGAGTGGCGCTATATATAGCTATCAAACCAAAAGTAGCTAAACCCGCCCATGCAAAGAGTACCGGCCAGTTAAACTCATTAGAGTTGTGCATCTTCTTCTGCCTCCTCAGCAGCTTCTTCAGTTCTGGGTTGAAAATTCACAACGTAATCGAATATCCAGTTTCGACGAGGACTGATTTCACCGTTGATATATTTCTCAATTAAAAGTCCTGCAACAGGAGCGGCAGAAATTGAACCAAAGCCGGAATTTTCGGTAAGTACAGCTACAGCTATTTTTGGATCATCCATTGGGGCAAACGCAATAAACCAACCGTGGTCTTCACCGTGCGGGTTTTGAGACGTTCCGGTTTTACCGGCAACCTCAACGTTGGGTAGATTGGCATAAAAACGCCCGCTGCCTTCCGTTACTACACTTCTCATACCTTGCTTCACTATCTCGAGATGGTCATCTTCAATCCAGTCAATAGGTACTTTTTCAGGATTTGTGTAGCGTATGTCGTTTTCTCCATACTTAATTTGTTTAACCAAATGAGGTTGCACCCTGTATCCGCCATTTGCAATACTTGATACGGCTACAGCCATCTGAAGCGGTGATGCGGAAACGAGTCCCTGACCGATTCCAAGGCTAATTATATCACCTATACCCCAACGCCGAACCCCAAATGTTTGATCCATATAGGTACTATCGGGTATAATGCCTGACCGCTCGGAAGGAAGATCAATTCCATTCAGCGGACCAATGCCAAAGTCCTGAATCAGACTAGACCAATCATTTAAAAGGCCTTCAGTGGCCACTCTGTCCATCATCCAGTAAAAAAAGTAGTTACTTGAAAATGTAATGGCCTTTTTAATATCGTAATCGCCGGGATCGGCAGTATCACCATAGGAGCGGCCACGCATGTAATATCCGGGGCTTGTTAGAACGGTATTTTCGTTGAAAATGCCAAGATGTAAACCGGCCAATGCCATAAAAGGTTTAAAGGTGGAGCCGGGTGGCTGTCGGGATGAAATGGCTCGATTAAACAGGGGCGTTTTTGGATCTACATTAATTGTTCTCCAATAGTCCATATCCATTCGGCCTGCCAGTCTGGAAATTTCATACTGTGGAGTACTTACCATACTCAATATTTCGCCGTTTTGAGGATCCATGGCAACTAAAGCACCTGTCATATTTCCCATCAATTTTTCAGCAAAACTTTGGAGTTCGGCGTCTATTGATGTCACCAGGTCGCCTCCTTTTTGAGGAGGACTATCAAGTTCGCCGTTGTTAAATGAACCAAGCGACTGCCCGTAGGCATTTACCCGTACATATTCACTTCCCAACTCGCCTCTAAGATGATCTTCATAGACCATTTCGAGGCCGCTTTTGCCAATTTTATCTCCCAGCCGTACATGGTCGTAGTCAAGATATTCTTCTCTTGATGCTTCCCTTAAATATCCAAAAATATGTGATCCTTTAAGTTCTGAATGATAGTTTCGTTTACTGTCAACCTGATGGCCGATACCCGGCAATTGCCAAAGATTTTCCTGCACATTTGAAAAAACCTCGAATGGAACTTCAGTAAATAATCTTGAGTTGCGATGCCAGGAGTAATCCTGTGCAATTTTAATTCTCTCCAGAAGCTCACTGTTCTCAATTCTCAGTAACTCAGCAAGCAACGGAACTTTTTCCATATCAAAATTAGCGGGCGTAATTGTGATCGAATAGATGGGCTGATTATCTACCAGAATATTTCCGTTTCGATCCAGGATTAATCCCCGGGCAGGATTTATCATTTCCATTCGCAATGAGTTCTGCATGCTAAGAGGGGAGTACTTTTCGTAATCTACAATCTGAAGCTGAAAGACCCGCACAAACAGCACAATCAGCCCGATAATGATCACGGCCTGCAGTATGCGAATGGATGCTTTTGTATGTTCCGGGTTTCTTCTTCTAGCCATCTCTACCTATCCGTTCTTACTAAATGCAAGAAACTCCCGATCACGGCAGTCATCAAAGTACCGGCCAGCATCAAACTCCAGAATACATATCCTGATGCGTAGACTTCAGAAAACATTGTGAGTACTAAAAAAATAAGATTATGCAGAAATGCGACAGCCAAAATGATCAAAAATACTTGCCAGAAAATGAACCTGTTTTCTGATATACGATTTAAATAACTGTGTAGTATAAAAATGGTCAATGTTTTTGAAAACATGTGCAAACCCCAAAGATCAGAAAAAGCGTCCTGAAACAGTGCCAGGATTGCCGTGAGGATTAAACTCTCGGTTTTTCCTTTTTTTGTGCTTAACCAAATCAGATAAATAAGTACAAGATCTACCTCTCCATCAAAAATTCTAAGATTTTTAAATAGCAGTATTTGTACTGCTACAATACCAAGACCAATTAAAAAGAATCGTATAGTATCTGATTTTATCAAAACAGTTCTTCTTGTTGATTAATCAGTTGATTGATGGTAGTGTCGGGTTCAAAGGCAACAACAAAAGCTTCAGAAAGCGTAAAAAGATCTGCAAATGCTCTCAGGTAAATGGTTTGAGTTTCAACACCTCTTCCCGGCTCAACCGCTGTGATCTCGCCAATGGGAATACCCGCTGGAAATTGATTGCTCGCACCGGATGTTTCAACGATCTGCCCTACATCAACCGGAATGGTTTGAGGTACATATTGTAAAGTCAGTTCATTTTCTGAATCTCCATCCCACGATACAATACCATAAGCCCGCGAACTTTGAATGCGAGCACTTACTCTGAATAGAGAATTAGAATAGGGAAGAACCTGCGCATAGTTTTTAGCTGTGAAATTGACCTGCCCCACCAAACCGTCTGAATTCATCAACGGCATTCCCTGTCGAATTCCATCGTCTGTTCCGGCGCTTACAGTCAGTGAGTTATTCAAACCCCGCAGATCTTTAGCCACTATCTGAACGGGAATTAATGAATGTTCACTCTCTTCGCGCAGATTAAGAAGTTCACGAAGTATTTGGTTTTGCTGGTCAGCAGATCTCAACCGGCTCAGTTCATCCTGTAAGAGAATATTCTGTCGCTGAAGATAGGTGTTTGTGGTGAGAGCCTGCCGATAAATGCGAATGTTGGATAGTGGCTGCTCGAGATAGCTTAAAACCGTGACAGAAATTTTTCGGACGTTTTGCAGTCCTCCATCATGTCTGCTTACCATCAAAGCGGTTGCGATTAGCAGAATGAGCGCGGTTATGATGTAATCTTTGGCATCAGCTAAACGTCGCATTTAATTGTTCACGGCTTAAGAAATTACGCTTCGGTAGTAATCGATATCTTCCAGAATTGCTCCTGTTCCACGAACCACAGCTGTGAGAGGATCTTCCGCGATATGAACGGGAAGATCGGTTGTTTCCATGATCAGCCTATCGAGATTTTTTAACATAGCGCCGCCACCGGTAAGCATAATTCCCCGGTCCAGAATATCTGCAGAAAGTTCGGGAGGTGTTTGTTCCAAAGATTTTGTGATAGCTTCTACAATGGTATTTACTGATTCGGAAATGGCTTCACGTACATCTTTTGACGTTACCTGCCGCGTTCTTGGAACACCATTCACCAGGTCTCGTCCTTTTGTGATCATTTCAAGCTCTTCATCCAAAGGAGCTGCAGATCCAATTTCGCACTTAATTTTTTCAGCTGTACGTTCACCAATCAACAGGTTGTGGTTTCGTCTGAAGTAGCTGATGATATCATCGTTCAGTTCATCTCCGCCCAGACGTACAGACTGAGCATAGACAATACCTGACAGTGCGATGACAGCAATTTCTGTTGTACCGCCACCGATATCTACGATCATGTTACCAACCGGTTCGTGCACATCAAGACCAATTCCGATAGCTGCAGCCATGGGCTCATCAACCAGATAGACCTCTTTGGCTCCTGCATGTTCAGCACTGTCGCGAACAGCTCTGCGCTCAACTTCAGTAATGCCGCTGGGCACACAAACCACCATCTGACGGGTGGTGGAATACCACTTCATCTTCACCTTTTTAATCATACCCCTGATCATCTGCTCGGCTACTTCAAAATCAGCGATAACACCATCCCGCAAAGGCCGGACTGTTCTGATATTCCGGTGAGTTTTCTCATGCATCAGTCGGGCTTCGTGCCCTGTAGCAACCGGATCATTCTGGTTGTTTAACGCTACGATGGAAGGTTCGTTTAATACAATTCCCTGACCCCTGGCATAGATAAGAGTGTTTGCAGTTCCAAGGTCAATGGCAATATCTGTATAAAGAAAATCAAAGAGACCTTTCTTGGTTTGATTTTTCGAGTCTTTCGATTTTGTCTTTGTTGGGGTATAGGTATCCGACATCGAGATGCGTGGCTTTTTCAGTTAAATTTAAGGGCAATGGATGAAAATACGATTTTGAAGCTCTATTTGCGAATTCAACTTTATAAGATTTTAATCTTTAAAAATCAGTGCTTAAAATGGCGTTTTCCAGTGAAAATCATTGTCATCTCACTTTTGTTAGCTTCTTGAATTACTTCTTCGTCCCGTATACTGCCTCCGGGCTGAATAACGGCAGTAGCACCTGCTTTAGCTGCAGCTTCAACTCCGTCTGCAAATGGGAAAAAAGCATCCGATGCGATTGCTGATCCTTTTAGATCCAGTTTCTCTTTTTGTGCTTTATTGACGGCAATTTCCGAACTGTCTACCCGGCTTGTCTGACCGGTTCCAATACCAAGTGTCTGCCTGTTTTTTGCGTATACAATTGCGTTGGATTTTACATGCTTCACAACTTTCCAGGCAAATAGCATGTCGGCCATCTCTATGTCAGTTGGCTTGCGCTCGGTAACGGTTTTCAAATCTCCGGCCTCTACTGTTTCAGAGTCCGGTTGCTGAACGAGAGCTCCGCCAAACACTGATTTTACAGTCAATGTGTCTGCTTCCGGAAACTGAAGAATCCTGACCAGTCTTCTGTTTTTTTTCTGAGTTAAAAGATCCAGTGCCTCATCAGAAAATGATGGAGCAAGAATAATTTCAGTAAAAATCTCATCAATGGCCTGAGCCGTCTCCAGATCCAATTTTTTGTTTGAAATAACAATGCCACCGAAAGGAGACATCTTATCTGTTTCAAACGCCTTGCGATACGCTTTGGTCAGATGATCATCAGTGGCTACACCGCACGGAACCGTGTGTTTAAAGATGGCGATGGTGGGATCATCATTCTGAAAATCAGCCATCAGATTAAGAGCGCTGTCGATATCCAGATAGTTGTTGTAGCTCAACTCTTTACCATGGAAGCAATCAATATATTTTTGCTGTTCCCCATAGATACCTGCTTTTTGATGAGGATTCTCCCCGTAGCGTAAATCTGCTGATTTTGTATGGCTTACATTCAGCTGTTCCGGCAGTGCCTGTTCATCAATTTGCGTGAAATAATTGGAAATCGCCGCGTCGTAATCAGCGGTGTGCTCAAAGGCTTTTCGGGCCAGTTTTCGTCTGGTTGAGAACGAAATCGCACTCTTCTTGTTCAGCTCTTCAACGAAGCTATTATATTGACCGGGGTTGGTCAGAATACAGACATGAGCGAAATTTTTAGCTGCCGCTCTTACCATTGTAGGTCCACCGATGTCAATATTTTCTGTGGCCTCAGCGGGAGTGATATCTGCTTTTTTAATGGTCTTTTTGAAAGGATAGAGATTTACAACAACCAGCTCAATCGGTTTAATATCTAGTTTTTTCAACTCCTGATTGTCCGGCTCATGGCTTGTTCGTGCAAGTATTCCTCCGTGAATATTGGGGTGAAGCGTTTTTACCCTGCCATCCAGACACTCGGGGAATTGAGTTACATCGCTCACATCTTTTACGGGTATTTCTGCTTTACGTATTACATTTGCAGTGCCACCGGTGCTCAGAATTTCGACACCGTTCTGGTGAAGCATCTTTGCTAATTCAACAATTCCGCTTTTATCAGAAACAGAAAGTAAAGCGCGCTTAATTTTTAGCGGAGTTTCAGGGAGTTGGGAGAGAGGTTTTAAGGCCACAGCAGATAGTTAGTTATTGTTTAAAATTTCAGCGATTACGTTTGGGAGCAGTTTATGCTCTTCTTTAAGAATTTTTTGAGCCAAGGTTTCAGGAGTATCATCATCCGATACCACAACTTTTGTTTGCTTGATAATATCACCTTTATCGTAGTGCTCATTCACAAAATGGACGGTACAGCCCGATTCAGTTTCACCGGCATCAACAACAGCTCTGTGCACCTTTATCCCATAATATCCTTTTCCGCCAAATTTAGGCAGCAGTGAAGGATGGATATTGATGATTTTGTTGCGATACTGTTCGATTACTTCAGAAGGAATTTTTTTCAAGAATCCGGCCAGAACAATCAAGTTGGGGTTCCACTCTTTTAGTTTTGAAAGTAAAACTTCAGAAAAGGTGGCTTCCGAACTTTTATCCGGCAGTATGTAGTGAGGTATATTGTGAGATATGGCTCTTTCAATAGCGCCGATTCCGGGGCGGCTGGCAATTAAACCGCTAATCTGCGCTTCTATCTCACCTTTTCCAATAGAATCGATGATTGCCTGAAAATTACTTCCTGAGCCGGAAGCAAACACAACGATGTTTTTCAAAATTGAAGTTTTTCGTGTTGGACCGTTCGGCAAGAAGATAGGCAAAGATGGGTGATAATTCACCTCGATAATAAGAATCTACTCAGGAATTTTTTCCTGAATTTGAGGCTTTTCAGCAGCTTCCCTGTTAAGCCTGAAGATGTGGTAATTGTTAAAACTCCATACGATCTGGTTAATAGTGATTTTAATAATTGTGGCAATTGGAATGGCAATCAACATTCCAAGAATCCCCGCTGTTTGAGCACCGATCATGATAATAAAAAGTATGGCCACCGGGTGTATGTCGGCTGACTTGGAAAAAATCAGTGGCTGAAGAACTACGTTGTCTAAGATTTGAGCGAAGAGTACAGCCATGATACTTGGCAGTACCAAAGAAAAATCACCGGTTTCGATAATGGATATGGTAATCGACAAAATATAGCCGATTAGCGGGCCAAAGTATGGAATTGAATTGGAGATACCGATGGCAATACCTACCGAAGCCGCGTTGTTTAATCCCGCAAAAGACAATGCCAGCCATGAAGCAATTCCGACAATTGTACATTGCAGAGCCACGCTTCTGAAGTAATGCCCCAATCGGGTTTCGATTTTGTCAATCAGGGTAAGGATTGATTCAAAATATTTATTGGGGACTAACTCGAGCAGATCGCGACGAATTTTAAATCCGTCTTTCAGGAAGAAGAAAGTTGCAAAGGGAATGATCAGGAAAGCAGCAAAAAGGTTTGTGAATATGCCAATAAGATCACTTAAAATGTCAGAAAAACGGCCAATGTTGAAAAAGTCTTCAGCGAGTACCTCAATGTTTTCCCGTAAATATCCCGGCGGGATAAAATCGAGGTATTCTCTCAGCTGCAATTCTACCTGATTGGCAATAAATATCATGTTGTCTGTAGTGAGCTGCCGGGTCAATCCCGCCATTTGATTGGCTACGATTGGAATGACACTGGTGGAAATCCATGCAATCAAAAGAATCATGGAAGAGAGAGTAATTGTGATTGCGAACGTGCGGTTCATTCCTGCGGCTTGCATTCGGTTCACTATAGGATCAAGCAGATAGCTTAACAGCATTGCGATGATTGCGTAAGCAACAAGATTGATGTAATTGAAAACGATCAGTGCTACTATCACTAAGGTTGCCAATCCAATAATGGATTTGATGATATTTTCGAATGTCAGATTTTTAAACATCGAAATCGTTTTTAATCCTATCTATCGCTTTGGTTACTGTGGATGCGGTAAAGCCTTTGCCTGCAAGATAGCGATACATTTTCTGTTTTCTTTTCAAGGTATCCGTCTCACGAAAAAAATGGCGCTTTCTTTTGGTGAGTAAATCTACACAAATCTGAACTTGGTCCAAATCGTTAGTTATACTTCGAACAGCTTTTTCTGCGACAGGTTTACCGACTCCTTTTTTGCGAAGGGCGGCTTTAATTTTTATCGGACCCCAATTTTTAAATTCGGCTTTGTCAGCTGCAAACTTTTTAGCAAAAGATTCATCATTCAATAGCCCTTTTTGATCGAATTCATCCAGGACATTATCAATGATGTTTGCCGGATATCCTTTTTTTAAAGCTTTCTGCTTAAGCTCAAATGAGCCGTGATCCCGCCGGCTCAGATAGTCATAAAAGGTATCTTTTATTTTTTGATACTCTTCTGCCTCGAGGATTTTCTCAAATAAAAAAGGCGTCAGTTCAACGCCTTTTTTTAGTGACAGATCGATTAAAGTTTGGGATGAAACCCCGACGAGAAATGTGTCATCATGGAAAAGCGAAAAGCGATCTTTCCGCTTTTTCTGAGTAGAAACAGAGGTGATTTTCAAAGGAAGCTTCTCTGAAATATCCTGTTTCTCCCGAGGGTTTCCGTCCCGCTTTTTATACATCCGTTTTTATTTTTCTGCTTTAGCCGTTTCTTTTTCTTTCTCTTTGGACTCATCCTCAGCAGGATTTTCATCCGGCATCAATTTTTTACGAACCGTTTTTTCAATTTTGTTTGCCAGTTCTTCATCCTCTTCGAGGAACTGAATAGCCGCATCGGTTCCCTGTCCGATTGGCTCTCCATCGTACCGATACCAGCTTCCGCGTTTCTCAATAATATCATATTCGACGGCAAGATCGAGAACTTCGTTGATTCTGGAAATTCCCTGTCCGTACAGAATATTAAACTCAACCACTTTAAAAGGAGGAGCAACCTTATTTTTCACAATCTTAACCTTTGTTCGGTTACCCAGAACTTCATCACCTTTTTTGATCGATCCTATCCTGCGTATATCAATTCGTACTGACGAGTAAAATTTAAGGGCACGGCCACCGGTTGTGGTTTCAGGGTTTCCGAACATTACACCGATTTTCTCCCGTACCTGATTGATAAACACACATGCAGTTCTTGTTTTACTTACCACACCCGTAATTTTCCGGAGTGCCTGAGACATCAATCGCGCCTGAAGGCCCATATGGGAATCTCCCATTTCTCCTTCAAGTTCTGCGCGCGGTACCAAAGCGGCAACGGAGTCAACTACAATCACATCCAAAGCTCCTGAACGAATCAGTGTTTCTGTAATTTCCAGCGCCTGCTCACCGCTGTCGGGCTGAGAAACTAACAGTTCATCCGTGTTGATTCCAAGGTTTCGTGCATACTTTGGATCAAATGCGTGTTCCGCATCTATAAATGCTGCGTAGCCGCCTTTCTTCTGCGCTTGCGCTATAATCTGAAGCGCAAGCGTGGTTTTACCACTTGCCTCCGGACCGTAAATTTCTGTAACTCTCCCTCTTGGAATTCCGCTCACGCCGAGCGCATAGTCAACCATGATGGAACCTGTGGAAATGGCGTCTACTTCGTTGTAGGGATTGTCGCCCAGGCGCATCACAGTTCCTTTACCATGCTGCTTTTCTATCTGCCCGATTGCTATATCAATTGCTTTTGCCTTGTCGTTTTCTTTTGCCATGGTAATGTAATTATAGGTTGTTTTATTAATTCTGTTACAATCTAAGAAAAACCGGTGTCAACATATTGTCATCCTTATTCAAAAAACTTCAGTATATGTTCGATTTATATGTATGATACAAATTCGAGAGGTTCCTTACAGAAATAATTTAAATTTTTTTAAGCGCCTGAAATCAAAAGACTCAAACTTTATTTAAAATGAACCGTACGGGTAACGAGTAATCAAGCGCACCAATACCGAAAAGCGCGTAATCATATCTTGCAGGATCATCCGGGTTCATCAAAGATAAAGTCTCAGTAAGTTGATTGACGGTTTTCCAATCATCGCTCCTTCGCGAAATCAAACCATATTTTCTGGCTTGGCGTGCCACATGTACGTCGAAGGGTATTAGCAGTTCAGATGGTTCCATGAAATTCCAGATTCCCACGTCAACCGGACTATTTTTACGAATAGTCCATCTCAGATACATATATAATCTCTTGCAGGTGCTTCCTTTCTCAGGATCGGAAACGTGCTTTCGGGTACGGCTTGCAAGATCACTGCTCATAGAGAAAAAACGCTCATGAAAAACAGCGAGAAACGGTCGCTTTTGTTCGAATCCAATATCTCTGCATCTTTTCCAAAACGACTCAAAGTCAGAATATTCATGATAGATATTCTGTAATGCCAGGATCAATCCGTGAATGTCTATCGGTTTAAATGTGCGATGTTTGAATCCTTTTAGCGCAAAGTAGTCTTTTTGTTCATAACTCATCACGAATTCGTGCGGCCGGTAATTCATCCGTTTTAGCAGATCATCCACTTTTGCCACAACAATATCACGTCTGCCCCAGGCCATTGTGGCAGCAAAGAAACCGGCCAGTTCAATATCCTTCTTATCGGTGAACATATGCATGAACTGGACCGGATCATGTTGAATGTAGTCCGGTTGTTCTACCTCATCATTAATCTCGTCCAGCAATGGCTTCAATTCCATTAATGAGCTGTAGGATCTTCTGCGAAGGGGAGGACGAATATTCATGAGGAGATAAACCTGGTTAAATCAGAATTTTCCATCTGTTTTAACTCATCAATCAACGTCTTGTTCGCTTTGGGAAATGGGTATTGATCTATCTCTGAGAGTGATACCCATCTCAGCTCTTTTCCGCTGATCGGTTTCGGAGTTCCGTTCGCCACGCTACACCAATAGGCGTGCATGGTGATTTTGAAATGAGAGTAGGCGTGTTTCAGTTTTTTGAACTTTTTGTAGACATCAACTTTCACATCGAGTTCCTCATTCAGTTCGCGACTTACGGCTTCGGGTAAAGATTCACCGTTTTCCTTTTTTCCGCCGGGAAATTCCCATAATCCACCCAGCATCACATCATTCGGTCTTAACGCAATGAGTAGTTCATTCTTTTGGTTCACAATAAGTCCAACCGCAATTTGATGATGTGGTACTTTTTTAGCCGGTGATTTATAGGGAATGGTATCGGTTTTAACGGTCTGATAGGCAACGCAATCCAGTGAGAGAGGACATTGATCACAAAGAGGATTTTTGGGTGTGCAGACGGTTGCTCCAAGCTCCATTATAGCCTGATTGAAGTCTCCGGGTTCGTCAGCAGAAATGAGGTCATCTGCAAAAGACTGAACTCTTTTCTTGGTTTTTCCGGATCGAATATCATCTTCAATTCCATAATATCTAGCCAAAACACGTATCACATTTCCATCAACAACAGCGTGCTTTTTTTGAAATGCAATACTTAAAACAGCGGCCGCGGTGTAGGGTCCGATTCCCTTTAATTGGGTAATGGTTTCGTAATCAGAAGGGATGTTTCCCTGAAACTGTTCAACCACCATTTTTGCGGCTTGATGCAAATTCCGTCCGCGGCTGTAATATCCCAAACCTTCCCATTGTTTCAATACCTTCTGCTGATCTGCATCAGCCAAATCATAAACGGTGGGAAAAGCTTCTAAAAAACGACGGTAGTAAGGGATAACCGTATCTACGCGAGTCTGCTGAAGCATGATCTCCGAGACCCATATTTTGTAAGGAGACTCTGTTTTTCTCCAGGGCAGGTCGCGTTTGTTATTGTGGTACCAATCGAGAAGTTTTTTTGAAAAGCTGTGTGACACTCTAAAACTCTTGGTCTGAATTGGACTCTTCAATTTCTACAACCCGGATTTCAAAATCCTGTGACGCAGCGGCTCCAAATTGATCAGTAGCGATAACCTGAAACGTGTGTTCGCCTACTTGCCGGATATTCGGGGTCCAGGTAAATCGCCCGCTTTTTTCATTAATTCTGGCTCCGCTCGGGAGGTCTACGCCCAAATAGCGAATCAGGTCCTGATCCATTCCGTCCGGATCAATAGCGTCTATTTGATACTCAAATTGCTCACCTACGGGAACTGTGATTGGCCGTGCAGACGAAAATCTTGGAGGTGCGTTAAACGGCCTGAGGTCGATCATAAACTCCTGGCTGGCATTCTGACCTGACCTGTTTGTTGCGGTAATTGTTACTCTTTGCCGTCCCGTTTGGGTAGCTGAAGGTTGCCAGTAAAATGTATTACCGCGAATTTTGGCATTGTTAAAAGAGGCACTGTAGCTGAACGTAACCTCTCCCGGATTGTATCCGTTTTCCAATTTAATGGGTAAAATCAATGGCCGGGGAAATGGCAGTGTAATATCCTCGATTGGCTGAAGCGCAAATTCGCCCGTGCCGGATTGATCCGATCTGCCTTCATCGCCGGAAGTCAGTACAACGGGGGAGATTTGGTTGAACTCCGAAACCCAGAGCTTATCTTCGGTAACCGTAAAATAGTTTCCTGCATTGGTATCCGATTTCCACTCTGTCAATGAATTTCCAAACTCACCAATCCAAAGTTTGTTGTCCGAAGTTCTAACGACCAGATGATTATTCCAGATGTCTATTTTGTCGACAGCACTGTTCACCTGGGCTGTTTGCCGCATTCTGCCGTCAGAATTAATTAAGTAGATATTTCCGGAACGATCCGCACCGATCAGCTCTTGATCCGTGATAAATATTTTTTCGATGCTGCGTTCTGTTTCAACACGTTCAATATGTTCAAGCTGACCTTCTCTTTCAGGATCTGAAGAGAGTGAAAAGATATCTATTTGATTGTCATTGCTGAGCGCGTAAAGAGTTCTGTTTCTGTCCGATGCCAGGCTTTGAACTCGGCTATCCCCAAAAATATCTTCAAACGGATACTCAATATTGCCGTCAACGGCCTCAGGTGTTTCCAAATTTATTTTTCCAAAACCATTAGATCCCAAAGCAACGTAAAGATTGTTGGATATCCTTTCTACAGCCAGTGGACGGGCCGGCAAAACGGTTGCGGAGTAGACGCCTAAAACAGAAGTGGGTTCAACGACGGTCAATCTACGGTTATCTCCATAGATGTAGGCAAAGCGGATATCACTGTCCATGATGTGTCCGCGCTGCTGCATTCCGGTAGATGAGTAGAGCCACTGGGGTGAATCGCCATGAGCTCTGAATACGATAAGCCCCTCGCTTTCAGAAAGCACATAAAGATGGGTTTCTGAACTGTGAACATTCAGAATATCCGGTATCTCCATACGATGTCTGAAATCGTGAGCAAATTGGGCAAAAGCTGATGATCCTGCATCAAGAACAAAAAGGAGTATGAGTGTGAGGGGTAGATACTTTTTCATCATCAAATTATAGCCATCCATGTTTTTTGTACCATCTCAAAGTACGGGAAATTCCTTCTTCGAGAGAATATTCCGGTTGATAGTCCAGTTCGCGTTTCGCTTTGTCGTGAGTACATGTCCACTCAAGGATCATTTCATTCGCTTTTTCCCGGTTGATAACGGGATATAAACCAAAAAATGATGCAGTAGTTTCCACAGCACCCGCAATTTTTTTAACCCACGCCGGATTCAACTTAACCGGTACGTTTTTCTTATTGAGTACTGTAGTGACAATGTCGCGAATCATGTTCCAGTTGGCAATTTTTTCACCATCAATAAAATACGTGTGAATACCGGGTTCAGTTTGATCCGCCGATTTTAGAATTGCCTGAACAACATCTTTTACGTAGACAATTGACAGTTGAGGATGGTTGCCATCTCCAACAATTGGCGCAATGCCATATTTCATCATTTTGAAAAGCGTGAAAATCTGATCTTCCCGCGGACCATAAACAGCCGGAGGACGCAAAATGGTAATCGACATGTCGTCCGGGGCTACTTCATGGATCATCTCCTCCATTCTTTTTTTGGACTTACCGTACATACTCACGGGATTCATGGGATCATCCTCGGTAAGCGGAGAGCCGTTACTGGGTCCTGCTGCGGCCAAAGAGGATAAAATGACCATCTTTTTTATGTTGTTCTTCATGGCCAGACGCAAAAGGTTTTCCGTAGCTTGAACGTTGGCATGATTAAACTCAGCCTGAGTGGGAGCCTTAACAATTGCTGCTATGTGAAAAATCACGTCAACACCGTTAAGCGCTTTGTCCATTGACTGGATTGAGCTTAAGTCTCCTTCAACTTTTATAAAATCTTTCCTCTCAAGCCACTTTTCCCGGCTCCGGACCAGACATTTAACATCTTCATAGTCTTGATGCTTGATCAGTGCGTCGGTGAGATGGCTTCCGATAAATCCGGTTCCACCGGTAACAAATGCGTTCATTTAATTTGTATATTCAATACTTTAAAATTCTTTCAATCCAAACGGTGACGTTTCTAAAATACAAAGTTACCCATTGCATAAAAACTACATGAGCAGGTTCAAAGTAGCGCTATTCACGGGAAATTATAATCATATTCGCGACGGAGTTTCATTAACACTTAATCGAATGGTTAAGTTTATGTTGGAGAACGACGTTGAGTTTAAAATTTTCGGCCCTACAGTAGACGAACCTGCACTGGAACATACCGGTGAATTTGTAGCTGTTCCCTCAATTAGTTTACCCGGCAGACCTGAATATAGAGTGTCTACTGATTTATCATCAGAAGCGAGAAGGCACCTGAGAGAATTCAAACCCGATCTGGTGCATATAGCGACTCCTGATGTACTTGGATATAAAGCGCTGCGCTGGGCGATTGATCATGAAAAGCCGGTTGTTTCATCATATCATACCCATTTTACGAGCTATCTGAAGTATTACAAGCTCTCCTTTATTGAACCGCTGCTTTGGAAATATCTTAATTGGTTTTATAGTCACTGCGAACAACTTTATGTACCAACTCCGTCCATGGCTGAATGGCTGAAGGAGATGGGAGTGGTTGCAGATTTGAAAATTTGGGCACGCGGAATCAATACAGACCAATTTACGCCGGAAAACCGGGATGAAGAGTGGAGGCAAAAACTAGGTTTTAAGCCGGATGATGTTGTTGTTACGTTCATCTCCAGATTGGTTTGGGAAAAAAATCTAAAACTGTTTTCCGATGTATTAAATCGATTGATGCAAAAACACAATCACGTTAAAGCGATGGTTGTGGGGGACGGACCGGCAGGAGATGAATTGAAACAAATTTTACCGAATGCAGTTTATACAGGCTTCCTGACCGGAGATGATTTGTCGAAAGCGTATGCCAGCAGTGACGTCTTTTTCTTTCCATCAGACACAGAAACTTTTGGAAATGTTACACTCGAAGCGATGGCAAGTGGGCTGCCTTGTGTAGTGGCTGATGCCGTTGGCAGTAAATCATTGGTGGAACACGAAGAGAATGGATATCTTGCGCCGGTTGAAAAAAGTGACCTATTTTACTCGTATATTGAAGAGTTAGTTCAAAATCCGGGATTGAGAAAAAAGATGGCTGATGCATCAAGGCAGAAAGCCGGAAATTACAGTTGGCAAAATATTAATGGAAAATTGCTCAGCTATTACGAGCAAGTGTTAGATCTATAAGCAGTAAGAGTGCGAATACTTTATATATCACATTTACATCCCCCAAAAGATCAGCCTCTCGAAAATGTGGGAGGAATGCAAAATGTAAGCATCCAAATGGTGAACGCCATGAAGCGTCGCGACGATGTGGAGATGGAAACAATCATATTGAATGCAACCTGGAAGTTTATTGGCATAAAAAGTTTTCTTTTTTTGCTTTCACTTTTATGGAGGATCCCATCCGTTGTTAAAAAGTTCAATCCTGATATTATACTTTTCTCTTCGATGGTAACGGCGGGTGTTTTGCCATTTATGATTCGAAAACCGAAAGTGCCCTGTGTTACAATCAACCACGGGCAGGATGTGACTCTTCCCTTTTTTGCCTATCAGTGGTACATCAAATATGTGTTTCAGAATTTACAGGGAGTCATATCGGTCTCTTCGGCAACCCGGCAAGCCTGCATTGAGCGTGGCATGTCTCCCGAAATTGGAGTTGCCCTTCCCAACGGATTTGATATGAGCGTTTTGAAAAAACTACCTGAAAAGGAGAAAGCTCGAAAGATCCTGGAGGAAGAGTTCGATATTGATTTGTCAGAAAAAAAACTTCTGCTTACTGTTGGCCGGCAGGTGAAACGGAAAGGCCATAAGTGGTTCATTGAAGAAGTATTTGAAAAAGTTGATAAAAATACCATCTACCTGATGATCGGTGATGGCCCTGAAAACCAGAATATCAGAGAAGCAAGAGAAAAGTGTTCCGATAAAGAGCGAATCATCATAGCCGGTAAACAACCGGATAAAGTTCTCAATGCAGCTTATGCCGGTGCAGATTTATTTCTGATGCCTAACATCCCTGTAGAAGGTGATATGGAAGGATTCGGTATTGTACTTTTAGAAGCCAATCGTGCCGGAGTTCCTGCTGTTGCCTCCGACTTAGAAGGTATTAAGGATGTGATTAAACAGGGTGTTAACGGTTACAGAGTTCCTCATGGAGATGCGGAAAAATTCTCGTCTAAAGTGAACGAAGTACTGAAAAATAATCTTTCAGTGCTGTCAGTGTCTTCGGAAAGATATGTAAGAAAGAATTTCAATTGGGACACTGTTGTGGGAAGATATATCGACTTCCTGAAAAGCGTGAATTAAAAAGATAACAGTCACGTTACAATAATTTGATAGAAAAGTAATACTCGGTATATTTACCTGATTAATGAAAATGTAATTTTTTAGCATGGCCGACTCTAAAGCCGATACTTCTTATAAAAATATTTTTAAGAAAGCGTACGATTTTACAAAAGCAGATGAGATCAAGGCGCAGGGACTATATCCTTATTTTAAACCTCTGCAGGCAACAGACGGTACAACTGTTCAGATAGAAGGACGTGAAGTTATAATGGCCGGCTCCAATAATTATCTTGGGTTAACCAATGATCCCCGCGTAATTAAAGCTGCTCAAGATGTTATTGGAAAGTATGGTACAGGGTGTACCGGTTCCAGATATTTAAACGGCACGCTTGATCTTCACCTCGAATTAGAGGATAAACTCGCAAAATTCATGAATAAAGAATCTTGCGTTCTGTTTAGTACAGGTTATCAAACCAACGAAGGTTCTATTCAAACCATTGCGGGAAGAAACGATATTATTTTTTCTGATCGTGATAACCACGCATGTATTGTTGTTGGAACTCAGGTTTCGAATGCAAAGACGGTACGCTACCGGCACAACGATATGGATCATTTGCGAACTATGCTTGAAAAAGCAGATCCAGATGCAGGTAAGATAATTGCTACTGACGGTGTTTTTTCAATGTCAGGAACATTGGCTAAAGTCCCTGAACTTGTGAAACTTGCCAAAGAGTTTGATGCTGCTTTATATCTGGATGATGCACACGCAATCGGGGTTGTCGGTGATGGCGGTCGAGGCTCCGCCTCTGTTTTCGGCCTCACTGACCAGGTGGAATTGATCAGTGGAACATTTTCAAAATCTTTTGCATCGCTTGGTGGATTTATTGTGGGAGACAGACCGGTTATTGAGTTTATCAGGCATAAATCACCTGCACATATATTCAGTGCAAGCATGCCGCCAGCGAACGTAGCAACCGTATTGAAATCACTCGAAATTTTGCAAGAAGAGACCTGGAGACTGGAAAGACTTGAGGAGATTTCGGACTACATGCGCAGAGAGTTGAGAAATTTAGGCTTTAATGTATGGTCCAGTCAGACGCCAATTATCCCGGTTGTGATCGGAGAAATGTACGACTGTTTTAGATTTTGGAAAGATCTTTTTGAAGCCGGTGTTTATGTGAATGCAGTTGTTCCTCCGGCAGTTCCCAGGGGACAGGCACTTGTTCGCACAAGCTATATGGCCACACACACCGATGAACATTTAGATAAAATTCTCAGTGCATTTAAAAAGGTAGGAATTAAGCACGGTATCATTGACAAAAATGGCCGTTCTCTTATTGAGGTAGGGACCTAATAAATCAATCATATAGTGGAAAGTAGTCCAAAAAGCAATTCCGTAACATTTATCACTACTGATTCTGAAAAGAAGGAATTCATCAGCTTTCCCTACTCGCACTATGAAAATGAGCAATATTGGGTGCCGCCACTTTTGATAGAGCAGAAAAAACTGCTCAACACCAAAAAAAATCCCTTCTACAAAAATGCTGAAATTGCTCTTTTTAATGCAGAGCATGAAGGCAAACCGGCCGGACGCTTAGCAGCAATTATTGATCACCGGTACAACGATTTTCACAATGCTAAAACCGGATTCTTCGGGTTTTTTGAGTGTATTGATCGGCAATCCACCACAGATTTACTATTTCGAGTAGCTGAAGACTGGCTTCGAGACAGGGGAATGACTGATGTCTTGGGTCCGGCAAATCCCAGTATGATGGATGAAATCGGAATTTTGGTTGAAGGCTTTGATAAGTATCCCAGCATTTTGATGCCCTATCATAAAACCTATTATGATAAACTTCTGAAAGGTGCGGGTTATGAAAAAGAGATGGATCTGCTAACCTACCTGGTTACGCAAGACAGCGTGGATCGTGAGCGTGCAAACCGTGCAATGGAAATTGTTAAAAAAAGACTTCCGGGTATTTCGATTCGGAAAATCAAGCTGAAAAAGATTAAAGACGAAGTGAAAATTATTCGTGAGCTCTTTAATTCAGCATGGAAAAATAATTGGGGATTTATACCGCTCTCATCTGAAGAATTTGATGCTCTTGCCAAAGATTTAAAAACCATTGTAGATCCGAACTTTGCTCACATCGCTGAGATTGACGGAAAGCCGGTGGCATTCTCTGTTGCACTTCCCGATTACAATCAGATTTTCAGAGACATGAATGGAAAATTACTGCCGTTTGGATGGCTGAAAATCCTGATGAACAAGAATAAAATTGACAAAGTCAGGACCGCTTTGATGGGCGTTATTCCCGAATATCAGGGACGCGGTATTGATGTTTTACTGCATCGCGAAGCGATCGAAAATGGCCTTGTGGAGGGTGTCTATTCATCCGAAGTGGGCTGGATTTTGGAAAATAATGTTCAAATGGTGCGGGTAGCTGAAAAGATTGGCGGTACTCTTGATAAGAGATATCGTATGTATAAAAAAGATCTCTGATTTCACTTCTCTAAATGCTATTGGGTAATAATTAAATACCCACTAAACCTATCCAAATTATCGTCTTGATTTGGAAGCGCTTCCCTTCAAATTTAGAGCAAAAAACCATACATTAATAAGTATGAAATTCTAACTGATATTGGTTCGATTTTGGAAATCACAAATCTCCCTGGCAGGGAGCTCGGCGAAAACCGGAGAGGTTTTATGCTCCAATTTATTTTTGCCGGCAGTGATTTATTAAGCTAACTGAAGAACTGTTATTTAATGAACATCAAAGTTTATTTGATCGAACCACTTCTTAAACAAACTAACGACTAAAAATTATGAGTGAATTCCGCATTGAAAGAGACTCTATGGGCGAGATTAAAGTACCTAAAGACGCATACTACGGGGCTCAAACCCAGCGTGCTTTTGATAACTTCCCGGTAAGTAAAATTCGATTTAACAGAGATTTTATCTCAGCACTCGGACGTGTAAAACATACGGCAGCTAAAGTGAATACAGATCTTGATCTGTTGGATAAAAATGTTTCAAAAGCCATACAGGCTGCGGCCGAAGAGGTGATGAAAGGAAAGTTTGATGAAGACTTTGTTGTCGACATCTTCCAGACCGGATCAGGGACCTCAACGAATATGAACGCGAACGAGATTATCTCTAAGCGCGCAAACGAACTGAAAGAAGGTACAGATGTAACTATCCACCCGAATGATCATGTGAATTACGGGCAGAGCTCAAATGACGTGATTCCCACAACGATTCGTGTGGCAGCAGTACTGTCGGTTCAAAACAACTTGATACCGGCGCTGAAGCATCTTCATAAAACAATTTTAGAGAAAGGTGAAGAGCTGAAAGATGTTGTAAAAACCGGACGAACCCACTTAATGGATGCGATGCCGGTCACTATTCAGCAGGAGTTCAGCGGATATGCCCGCCAGATTGAATTGGGTATCGAACGAATTGAATCGGCATTGGAGAGATTGCTGGAACTTCCACAGGGTGGAACAGCTGTCGGAACAGGAATTAACACGCATAAGGAGTTCGGTGCGAAGTTTGCCGCTGAAGTGGCTAAGGTAACGGGAGAAAAATTCCGTGAAGCCGAAAACCATTTTGAAGCACAGGCTACCGTTGATGCGCCTGTAGAACTTAGTTCACAATTAAAGACTTTGGCAGTCGGGCTGATGAAGATCGGTAACGATTTCCGTTGGATGAACTCAGGACCGAATGGAGGATTGGGAGAAGTTCGGCTGAAAGCACTGCAGCCTGGCTCATCTATCATGCCGGGTAAAGTAAATCCTGTGATTGAAGAGTCGCTTACGATGGTGAGTGCACAGGTTATCGGAAATGACGCGACCATCACAATTGCCGGACAATCCGGTAATTTTGAGTTGAACGTGATGCTGCCGGTGGTTGCACACAACCTGCTTCAGTCGATTGAAATTCTGGCCAATGCCACCCGAAACTTTGCAGACAGATCCGTGAGTGGACTGGAAGCGAGACGAGAAGAGATTAGCCAGATGGTTGGTAAAAATCCGATTTTGGTAACAGCTTTGAATCCGATTATCGGGTATGACAAGGCAGCGAAAATTGCCAAGAAAGCTTTTGCTGAAAACCGATCCGTTATGGATGTTGCAAGGGAAATGACAGACTTATCTGACGATGAGCTGAAAAAAGCGCTCGACCCGATCAACATGACGTAGTAAGCTTTTCGATTTTTGAACTTGGCCGGTGAAATATTTCGCCGGCCAAAATAAAATTGTTATAGATTTCCCCCTTTGAAGGGGGCAGGGGGATGATTGATATTAATCCCTAAATATGGAACAAAAAAACCGGATTGATTTTGATCGATCGCCGGTACGAAAGTGTTCAAAAGTGACTGATTCTGATATGGATAGAATCGCTTTCAATCTTTTTTGAAATTATATCACAGGGTTGTATTATTCCGCCGCCTGAATTTTGCGTAAGAAACGTTAAGTAAATATTTCCAGACTATGAGCAAGCAAGCGACCAAAGAAAAGAAGACAAAAAAGACGGATAATATTCTAAATGACTACAAACTTGTTTGCAAAAGTCGTGAAATGTCACTTCTTGGCCGTAAAGAGGTTTTGACAGGCAAAGCAAAGTTTGGAATATTCGGTGACGGGAAAGAGCTTCCGCAGCTGGCTCTTTCCAAACATTTTAAAGACGGGGATTTTAGGTCCGGTTATTATCGTGATCAAACCATTATGATGGCGATCGGTAAGCTGACCGTTGAACAGTTTTTTGCACAGCTCTATGCAAATCCGGATACGGAGAAAGATCCGAACTCAGGCGGTCGTCAGATGAACGCTCACTTTGCTACGCGGCTAATTGACGAAGAGGGCAATTGGGTGGATCAAACCGCTCAGAAGAATACCTCTGCAGACATGTCGCCAACGGCCGGACAGATGGCGCGCCTGCTTGGACTGGCTCAGGCATCTAAAGTATATCGTGAGAATGATTTATTGAGCGATTGGAAGCAGTTCTCAAAGAATGGAAATGAAGTTGCATGGGGAACCATAGGAGACGCGAGTACATCGGAAGGAATTTTTTGGGAGACAATCAATGCGGCAGGAGTTCTTCAGGTTCCTATGGTAATTTCTGTTTGGGATGACGGCTACGGGATTTCAGTTTCAAAAAAGTATCAGACCACAAAAGAGAGTATTTCTTCGGTACTTAGAGGATTTAAGCGTACGAAAAAGCAGCCCGGCTTTGAGATTATGAACGTAAAAGCGTGGGACTATCAGGCACTTCTGGACGCATATGCTGAAGCATCAAAAATTGCAAGAGAAGAGCATGTTCCCGTATTAGTTCACGTTGAAGAGGTTACACAGCCGCAGGGTCACTCAACATCCGGTTCACATGAGCGATATAAAGATGAAGAGCGACTGAATTGGGAAGAGGAGTACTGCTGCATCAATCAGTTCAGAAAGTGGATTGAGAAGGAGAACCTGTTGAAAGCTGATGAGCTCGATCGTATTGAAGAAGAGGCGAAAAAGGAAGTTCGGGAAGCGCAGAAAAAAGCGTGGCAGGAGTATCAGGACCCAATTAAGCAGCAAAAGGATGAGATGATGGCGCTCATCGATAGTCTGATTTCAAATCACTCCGACGTAGAAAAACTCGAAGAGCTTAAGAAAGGTCTCAAAAGAAAGAATAATGTCATTCGTAAGGATGTCATTTCAGCCGGGCGACAGGCACTGTTTGCCCTGAGAGGAAAAGATTCCGGTTCGAAAAGTGATCTGATTAAATGGCTTGATCATCAGCAGGAAGAGAATCAGCAGCGTTTCAATTCAAACCTGATCAGCGATACTCCAAACTCACCTTTGAATGTAGAGGAGGTGGCGCCTGCCTACCCTGATGAAGCCAAACAGGTGGATGGCCGTGTTGTACTGCGGGATAATTTTGATAAGATTTTTGATAAGTATCCGAATGCGCTCGTCTTTGGCGAGGATGTTGGTCAGCTCGGCGATGTGAATCTCGGACTGGAAGGGATGCAGGAGAAATACGGAGAACTTCGCGTGAGCGACACGGGAATTCGTGAAGCGACCATTCTCGGACAGGGCATTGGTATGTCGTTAAGAGGACTGCGTCCGATTGCGGAGATTCAGTATCTGGATTATCTGCTCTACTGCTTTCAGGGACTGAGCGATGACGTTGCCACGGTTCGATACAGAACCAGCGGTGGCCAGGCTTACCCACTAATTGTTCGAACACGGGGCCATAGACTGGAAGGAATCTGGCACTCCGGTTCGCCGATGGGAATGATCATCAACGGCGTGCGTGGCGTACATGTCTGCGTACCGAGAAATCTGACGCATGCGGCAGGATTTTATAATACCATGTTCCAAGGGGATGATCCCGCGCTCATCGTTGAGCCGCTCAATGCTTACAGGCTGAAAGAGAAATTGCCGGAAAATCTGGGTGAATTTACGCTTCCACTGGGTATTCCTGAAGTTGTTCAGGAAGGTGAAGATATCACTGTTGTTTCTTACGGATCTACTTTTAATCTGGTGCAATCTGTTTTACCACAGTTTGAAGAGGCCGGCATATCTGTGGAATTAATTGATGTTCGAACACTTCTGCCTTTTGACAGAAACGGGATGATTTTAGAATCACTCAAAAAGACCAATCGAATTCTCTTTGTGGATGAAGATGTACCCGGTGGAGCGACCGGTTACATGATGCAGCAGGTTATCGACGAGCAGGGCGGTTACCGCTATCTCGATTCAGAAGCGAAGTGCCTGACATCACAGCCACATCGTCCGGCTTACGCCACCGACGGAGACTACTTCTCCAAGCCCAATGCAGAAGATATCTTTGAAGCGGTTTATGAAATTATGCACGAGGCCAATCCGGGTAACTATCCGGCAATTCGTTGAGGTAAAGAGACTAAGACCTGACGGGATTCAGAAGCTGTCAGGTCTTAGGGATTTTAGAAAGGTCCGCATAATTTAAATGCGACGAGGAAAAGCAGTCAAGCAGCAAGAATCAACGAGAGTAACCATGCTAAATTTGAGTAATCCTTGAGTAAGGATCAGTTTGATTAGATCAAATACTGTAATTTCAATCCAAGGAGAATCTTTTCAAATACATTTGACTTTTTTGTTAAACTTCATAAGATAAATCTTGAGCTTTTTTAAACAAGTTAAGGACAGAAAACCATGGATTTAGATAAACGAAAAATCACCGTTGTTCAAAAATTACTTGCTACGGATCAAGAGAGTATTATTAAAGAGGTTGAACATATATTACTCCGAAACAAACCGGCAAAGCTTTCAAATGAGCAGAAAGAGATGATTGATGAAGCCCTGAACTCTCTGGAAAACGACGGTAAGATACTGCATGATGATGTAGTTCGGGAGACAGACGAGCGTTATAGAAAAAAGTAGTACCAATATGGAGAAGATCTATTGGTCACACAAAGCCAAATCTGATTATTGGTCAAACATCGATTTTATCGTTGAGCATTGGGATGTGAATGTTGCACATAAGTTTATAGAAAAAACGAATCAAACTATAAGCGTAATTCAAAGCAATCCAGATGCGTATCCGCTATCTGATTATAAAAATGTACGCCGGGCTGTTATTATACCTCAAATAGTGCTTTTCTACCAGATAAATAAAGATGTGTCAATCGATCTATTACGGTTTTGGAGTAGTTTTCAAAGTCCGGATAAGATTACCTTTTGAACCGACTCCCTTAAAGAATCATCCAGTCTAAAAAGACGAAAATCCAGACGAGAGGCAGGTAAACGAAGGAAGAGAACATAAGGGACTTTGCGGTGGGGATATCCCGTTTAACGGCAAATTTGATACCATACCATAGGAATGCAACAGTCGTAAGCATGGCTCCGGTTAAAAACAGCCATCCCATCAGCTCCATTACATACAATTTATAAACGGTAGGGATCAAAAGGACCAATGGCACCAATACCCAGAGAGTGGCTTTTAATCCTTTAGGGTCGTTTTTTGGAAGCATTTTAAATCCGGCGTGGTCATAATCTTTTTCACACACCCAAGCAATGGCTATCACATGAGGAATTTGCCAGCAGTAGATGATTCCAAATAGAATCCACATGCCGTGTTCAAAAACTGTTCCTGTGGCAGCCGCCCAACCACCAACTACAGGCAGTGCTCCCGGAACCGCACCGACAAACACATTGAGTGCTGATATCCGTTTCAGCGGGGTATACATGAAAAGATAGATTACCGTTGTTGCAAGCGATACAGCTCCTGCAACGGGATTTACAACAAAGCTCAGATATAAGAGGCCGGCAAAAATAAGTGTTAGGGAAAATATTACACCGTTCTTTGGAGCTATACGGGAATCTGGAAGCGGACGTTTGCTGGTTCGTTTCATCAGCCCGTCATAGCGATGTTCCAGAAACATGTTGTGTGCAGCAGTACCGGCGGCAACGAAATAGGTTCCAATGATAGCGTGGAGCATGAGCATATAATCCATACTTCCGGCCGACCCCATCAGGAATCCGATCAACATACTGGCCAATACGGTAAAGGTAATACCCGGCTTGGTCAGCTCATAATAGTCGCTGATAGTACCTGTAATTAATTGAAGAGTTCCGGCTTGGGTATCTGTGTTTTGCATCACTGTGATTAGGATTATAGCACGCCAAAATTAACGAATTTGAAGATGATATGTTACCTTAATATCATCTTCAAAATAAAGACATACTATAGGAACGATTTTTAACGATAATTGAATTTAGTTGCCGTATCCGTGGCAATTAAACCCATTTTTGTGAATTGAGAATGAAACTAAATCTGTATCAAAAAACGGCTATTACAACGGTTATTGCAACAATCGTACTTATTTTTGTGGGAGGATTGGTTCGTGCATCCGGCGCCGGCTTGGGTTGTCCTGACTGGCCGCAATGCTTTGGAATGTGGATACCGCCTACCAACGTCGCAGACCTTCCTGCTCAGTATGATGCTTCTCTGTTCAACCCGGTTCACACCTGGCTGGAATATGTGAACAGATTGGTTGGAGTTCTGATTGGCCTATTTATCACGGCAACGTTTGTGATCTCTTTCAAATACCGCAAAAAAGATCCGGTTGTGACGATGGCATCCGGTGCCGCCTTTGTGTTGGTTTTGTTTCAGGGCTGGCTTGGCGGACAGGTTGTGCGTTCGGGACTGAGTGCCGGAATGATTACGCTGCACATGATTATAGCGATGATTATTCTTACAACGCTTTTGTATGCATCATTCAGGGCTATGAATTCACGGATCAAGATTCAGTTGTCGGCTAATCAACGAAAAACCTTATTGGGAGTTTCCATTGCTGTTTTGGTTCTCACACTCATTCAGATGGTGATGGGAACACAGGTTCGGGAAGCAGTTGATGTGGCGAAAAACGTGATGGAACTGCCTCGAAGCGAATGGATTGAATCGGTGGGCACCCTTTACCCAATTCACAGGAGCTTCTCATGGCTGGTAGTAGTGCCGGCGGGTTTGATGCTTTTTTATAACAGAAAATTTAAAGTCGGATCTCTGCTGAAACGACTGGGATGGGCTGTAGCTTTTTTGATTCTACTCCAGGTTGCTGCCGGGGTGATGCTTGAGCGCTTCGGAATGCCGGGATTTGCGCAGGTCATTCACCTGACCGGAGTGGCTGTGCTCATCTGTGCCGAAATTTTATACATCCTTGTTGTCCGGTTTTCGAAGAAGGGGAGTGTGGCCTAAAGTTTCTCTTTTAATTTCTCCAGGAACAATTTTACCTCTTTCAAATCTTTCTGAACATCAGCTGATAGAGGTTCGGGAGCTTCAGCATTTGGATCAGGTTCTTCTCCTTCAATAATCTTTTTGGCACCCGCCGTGCTGTATTTTTGCTCCTGGATGAGCTCTTTTAGTTTCAGAACCAGAGTGATGTCATCTTCTTTGTATGTCCGATTCCCGGCCTTGTTTTTTCTGGGAGTTAAATCATCAAAAATGGTCTCCCAGTAACGGAGCACGTGCGGTTCAATTTCTGTTATTTCGCTAACCTCTCCGATTGAGTAATACAATTTCTTCATGGCGTGGAAATCTTTTATTTTCTGCGTAAGATAAATTGACGTTCATAGAGTGTGCGTTAAATTAATGAATTTGTAAAGCATTGCAGGAAAAAAATATAGATTCACCAAAAAAATCCGGAGAAACTCCGCCCGACATCTCCATTGTGGTTCCGCTGTTGAATGAAGAACAGTCATTGGGGGAACTGGCTGATCAAATTAAAAAGGCGCTGGCTAAGGCGAATTATAACTACGAGATTCTTTTCATTGATGATGGATCAACAGATCGATCGTGGGAGATCATAGAACAACTTGCTGAGGATCGTGATGAAATAATAGGGATACGCCTCAGAAGGAATTACGGGAAGAGTGATGCGCTTCAAACCGGATTTGAACGCTCTATCGGACGCTTTGTGGTGACAATGGACGCCGATCTTCAGGATGATCCCAATGAAATTCCCGCAATGATCGAGAAACTTGAAAATGGTGCAGATCTGGTGAGCGGTTGGAAGAAAAAGCGTCATGATCCCATTTCAAAAACGATCCCTTCTCGATTTTTTAATGCGGTCACTCGCTGGGTAACAGGAATCAAACTGCACGATTTTAATTGTGGATTGAAGGCGTATCGTAAAGAAGTTGTGGAGAATATCAGCCTCTACGGAGAAATGCATCGTTATGTGCCGCTGCTGGCAAAGTGGGAAGGATTTGGAAGAATTGAGGAGCAGGTGGTTCAACATCATCCGCGAAAGTATGGTAATACAAAATTTGGCATATCCCGTTTTTTAAACGGTTTTCTGGATCTTGTGACCCTGCTCTTTATCAACCGGTATGTAAACCGGCCGATGCACTTTTTTGGTCTGTTTGGCGTGCTTTTTCTTTTTGTCGGTATCGCAATCAATCTCTATCTGGCCTATATCAAAATCTTTTTAGGTGAACCGCTTGCCAACCGGCCACTGCTGTTCCTGGGACTTTTACTCGTGATGGTTGGAGTGCAGTTCTTCTCCATTGGATTTTTAGGTGAGCTGCTGAATCGCGGTGATGAAAGAAATCAAAAACCGAATGTAGCTGAAATCACAGAATCATGAGCAGAATTGCCTATGATCCCGTTAAAGACCGTTTTGCAAACATTATTCGTAATTCAAGATTCCTGAGACGAATCTTTTACTTTTTGCTCGATCTCTTCTTTTTACGCAGCTGGCACATTCGAAAGATGCTTTGGAATGTTGGTAAGAAAATGGACCGAAAAGGTGAATGGCAGCTTTTGGATGCCGGTTCAGGTTTTGGTCAGTACGATCGTTTTATTTTGAAGGCCTTCAAAAATGTGAATGTAACGGCGGTTGATGTAAAAGATGACTATCTCAGAGATGCCAAGCACTACTTTTCAGAACAGATCCGAGATGGCAGAATTCAAATCAAAAAAGCCGATTTGCTCGCATTTGAATCGGATGAGAAGTACGATATAATTATCTGTATTGATGTTCTGGAGCACATTGAAGAAGATGTGAAGGTTATGAAGAATCTGGCGAATGTATTGAATCCCGGAGGGCATTTTTTGATGCACTCACCATCTCACTATTCTGAAGAGGATGCAGGCGATGACGAGTCTTTTGTGGATGAACATGCAAGAGCGGGATATTCAAAAGAGGAGATTGCTGATAAATTAATTCAGGCCGGATTAACTCCTGAAAAAGTTCACTACACGTATGGTTTCTGGGGACACAAGGCTTGGGTACTTTCTGTAAAGTGGCCGATGTTGTGGTTCAACAAAATCGGAATGATTGCCGCTTTACCACTTCTGATTTACTATCCGCTGGTTTTGCCATTTACTTTACTGATGAATTTGGCGGACTTATATAGTGGAAATCCAAAAGGAAACGGAATTTACGCTTTGGCGAAGAAATAATTATTTAAAGAATTAACAGTATGGATTCGATCGATTACAAAAAGATTCGAGAGACGGTTTCAGAACACAAAGATTGGTTTGTTAACAGATTGAAAAAGTATGTGTTGGCCGAAAGTCCTACCGATGATATCATACAAAACCGAAAATTACTCCACGCTATTGCTGAAGACTTTAAAGAGCTAAACTATCAAGTTGAGTGGAAAGAGTCTGTACAAAGTGCCGGTCAGATTATCTGCAGACCCAAACAATCTGAACTGCAGGAAGATCAGCTATTAATCGGTCATGTTGATACGGTATGGCCGGTTGGGACTCTCGATAAGATGCCTTGGAAAATAGATGATAATGTGATTCGTGGCCCCGGAGTGTATGATATGAAGGCAGGCATTGTGATGATGCAGCTTGGGATCAAGATCATGAAAGAGCTTGGTTTGAAGCCAAAACTTCGACCTGTTGTTATGATCACATCAGACGAAGAGACCGGCAGCAGGGATTCGTGGGATGAAATTGAAAAGATTGCAAGAAGTGTAAATCGTGTCTTTGTTCCTGAACCGTCTATTGGGTTGGAAGGAAAAATAAAAACCGAAAGGAAAGGATCGGGACGATATCAAATTAAGGTAAAAGGGAAAGAGGCTCATTCGGGTGTTGAGCCGGAAAAAGGAGCAAGCGCAATTGTTGAAATGGCGCATATCATTCAAAAAGTGGATGAACTAAATGATTACGAAAAGGGAATTTCACTGAATGTTGGTTTGATTTCCGGTGGGAAGGCGGTGAATATAGTTCCGGGTGACTGCGTAATAGAGGTCGATTTGCGATATATGAAAAAATCTGACGGAGAAGAGATCGATGATAAAATCAAAAAAATAAAACCGGAGCTCAGGGAAACAGAAATTACAGTTGAAGGAGGTTTAAGAAGACCACCTGTGGTTAAAAACGAGAGAAATCAAAAACTATGGGAACTGGCCCAGAATTGTGCTCAAGAGCTTGGTCTGAAGATTGAAGAGGGATTAAGTGGCGGGGGATCGGATGGAAGTATTACAAGTCAGTTTACGGCTACAATAGATGGAATGGGTGCTGTAGGCGAAGGGGCTCACAGTCCATCAGAAAAAATTCTTATTGATGAAACGATGGATCGAGCCGCGCTTCTCACAGCTATGTTGGTGTCAGAATAGAAAGATTCTTTGACGAAAGCACTGCTTTCGCAATATGGATCAAATGGCCCATCCAGAAACAAAACCCCGATCTTTGGAGTCGTGAATAAATGTTGCGGTATGAAGTCAATTTCTGCTTTTGCAACATGGATCAAATGCTTTATCCAAAAACAATAGATCTAAATGTGCGAGATCATATGCTTCGAACATAGAAAATGCTCGCAAATCAATCCGGGTGGAATTTGGGATTAATTGGTGTGTACCGCGTACGGGATTTGAACCGCGAAAGCACTGCTTTCGCAACATGGATCAAATGGCCCATCCAGAAACAAAACCCCGATCTTTGGAGTCGTGAATAAATGTTGCGGTATGAAGTAATTTCTGCTTTCGCAACATGGATCAAATGGCCCATCCAGAAACAAAACCCCGATCTTTGGAGTCGAGAATAAATGTTGCGGTATGAAGTCAATACTGCTTTCGCAACATAGATCAAATGCTTGATCAAAAATAAAAAAATCCCAAACTCCGGGTGGAATTTGGGATTAAATGATGTGTACCGCGTACGGGATTTGAACCCGTGTTACCGCCGTGAAAGGGCGGCGTCCTAAACCCCTAGACGAACGCGGCATAGTAGAAAGAATTGAATAAATCAGTGAATCGTTTGTGGCTATCACTGTTAAAAAAGATGGGAGCCCGATGGGAATTGAACCCACGGCCTCCAGGGCCACAACCTAGCGCTCTAACCGACTGAGCTACGGGCTCCATATTTCAGAAATGAGATATAAGTCTTCAGCTATGAGGTGTATTTTCTCATTTCTCGGATCTAAAATCTCAAATCTAATGAAGTACCGCGTACGGGATTTGAACCCGTGTTACCGCCGTGAAAGGGCGGCGTCCTAAACCCCTAGACGAACGCGGCAGGGTAATAAATTCAATAAAAAAGAGGCGACAGGCGGATTCGAACCGCCGTACGAGGTTTTGCAGACCTCTGCCTAACCACTCGGCCATGTCGCCATAATTGTCGCCTCAAAAAAACGTCAAAACAAAAAATTGTTGTACGCCTGATCCCGAGGAGTCGGGAAACCGCGAAAGCACTGCTTTCGCAATATAGATCAATACTGCTTATCCATAAACAAAACCTCAATCTGTGGAGTCGAGAATACCTATCACCGTATCAAGTCAATTCTGCTTTCTCAACATAGATCAATTGGTTTTTCTAAAAACAAAACTTTGACCTCTGAAGTCGATTATAAAATTGGTTGTAAAACCAATATCGCTCTTTGCAATATAGATCAAATATTTGAGTAGAATGTAAACTCAAATATCACTACGTCAAATTAGTTGTACGCCCGACAGGAATCGAACCTGTAACCTACTGCTTAGAAGGCAGTTGCTCTATCCAGTTGAGCTACGGGCGCCCGAATACCGTTTAAAAAATCAACTGTCGGGTGGTACCTGTTGCAAACTGCAACAACCCATGATTTATTTGAAATCAATACGTCAAAATTAAATAAAAGTCGGTAGATCCCGAGGAATCGGGAAACCCCGAAAGCACTGCTTTCGGAACCTGTAACAACCAAACTTTGTATTTAAAATTCAGATTGTATGTCTGAAGTTAATACGTCAAATAATCTGTCAAAAGTCGGGGAGACAGGATTTGAACCGCGAAAGCACTGCTTTCGCAACATTGAACTGCCTATCTCTCCCAAAACAGAACTTATAATTTTTGTTCTGCTTTAAGTACGTCAAAATTAAATAAAAGTCGGGGAGACAGGATTTGAACCTGCGACCCTTCGCTCCCAAAGCGAATGCGCTACCGGACTGCGCTACTCCCCGTTATGTTACATCAATAAATCAATAGTAGTTTTTTGTTGAGGGAACCCAAAGCGAATGGGCTACTCCCGACGACTCGGGACTACTCCCCGTTATGTTAAATCAGTAAATCAAAAGTAGTTTTATTCAAGAGTTTCCAAAGTGAATGGCTACTCCCGAAGTCTCGGGACTACTCCCCGATACAGTATAGTTTTCAGTACTTCAAAGACTCAATAAACACATAAAATTTTACTGTGAACCGACAGCAAACTGCGTAAGCAGTGATGTGTTTTTCAAAAGAATTCAAAGATAAAAGATTTAAATTCTGAATGCAATTTATATCCTGAATTTCTAGGTACTTTTTTTGTAATCTTCACTCAGCTCTTTTAAAAACCCAATGCCGTATGCGGTTAACTGAATAAAGCCTGCAATCATACCTAAAAGTGAGATTTTTAGATTCTTTTCAGTCTTAAACGCATCTATAAACAAAACAGCAGCGTAGGCAGGATAAAGCAATATAAGCTTCGATAAAAACCCTTCGGTTGCAATCATTAAAAATAGGAAGAATGGCAGTCCAATTACAAAAAAGACCGGTAATAAATGAACAAATTTCAGCTCATCCGGATAGAGCCGTTTAATATTGATTCTGGCACGACCAAAAAAGTGTAATTGACGATAAAACTGCTTAAAATCAGTTCTTCTTTTGTGGTAAACGTAGGCATCTTCAATCAAGCCGGTTTTAAAACCATTTTCAATAATCCTTAATGAGAATTCAATGTCTTCACCCATCCGGGTAATCCTGTAACCGCCCGTTTTCTCATATACTTCCCTTGAGATCCCCATGTTAAAACTTCTAGGATGAAATGTACCGATATGTTTTTTTCGTCCCCTTATTCCTCCGGTTGTAAAAAACGAAGTCATGCTATAGCTAATCGCTTTTTGGATGGGTGTAAAAGAGCTGTGAGCTCGATCCGGCCCGCCCCACGCATCATATCCATGAAATGCCAGTGCCCTGTTTACAGCTTCGAAATAGTGAGGTGGTATCAGACAGTCGGAATCAAAGACTACAAAGTAATCTCCTTTGGCTTTTTCGAAACCAAAATTTCTTGAGAATCCTTGTCCGCTGTTCTGCTTGTAGAAATATTGAATTGCTAACTGATCTAAATAATGCTCAACAATATGATCACACTTAAGGTCTGAGCCATCTTCAATAATAATAACTTCAAAGTTTTTATAGGTCTGTTTTGTCAGACTTTGAAGTAGTTCATCAATCTCTTCGGGTCTATTATAAACAGGAACAATTACTGAATAATCCATGTATGCATTTCATAGAGAAATTTTCGTTCTTTAGAGCCAACAATATAATAACATTACATTCGAATTAATGAAGTACCCCAAAATAGCATTCATCTTTTTATTCTCTTTAATTTTAAGCACATCACTACAAGCAAGGCAGTTAACCATTCAGGCAGTGAGCGAGCACTCCTCAAACTCTCAGAATCAGTATCCGCTTGACGGTGGTGTCCTGGAATCTGACAGAGGATATTACACAATTGGTGAAAGTGGAATATTTAATCCGGAGTCATGGTCTATCTCGCATCAAAATCAAAAAGCGGGATTTCTTGAAACACGTGATCAATCTGTCTACTTAACTATTTTTGAAACATCCGGTAACAAGATCGTTGACCGTCAACTCGATTTTTTTGATGTCAACGACGAAACTTTAAAGCTTTATCTGTTTGATGATGGAAGTTCGGTTACCCGCGATAATGTGGCAAATTTCACATTTTTTGACCCGGACGGTGAATTAATTTACTCTGTCTCAAACGGTTCCCAAAGCAGTGAAGGTGAGAAAGAATCCGAGCTGGCTGCCGATGCATATGGAAAAACCGTAGTGCTCTACAATCCGATTATTAATTATGGAGAGAGTATGGGATCAAGAGCTAAAGTTGTGTATGGAGAAAACGATCAGCATGTTTTTTTCAGGGATGAATCATCACAAATCTTGCAGGTTAAGGTGAGTGAAAGCGGCTCATATATTACACTGCTTACCGGTGATGGGGCGAACTACGGCGTGTATATTTTTGATCGATTTGGCAATGAATTAAATCAATTCAGCTTTGATGATGAACAGAAAGGAGTATCAATAAGTGAAGACGCTCAATTTGTAACCGTCTATTCCGGAGGGCGAACACAGGTGTTGGATGCTTTGAGCGGGCAGAGGGTAGGGAGCACAAGCTCACGGTCTCCTGTAATCTATTCACGCTATTTTGAAGAGGATGATGTGATTTTAGTTTTTGGCGGTGTTCAGGAGGGAAATCGAATCGATCGCCCTGCAATGTCAGCCATTCATATCGGGCAGAGACAAATTTTGAGGGAGGAGATCAATGAATCGCTTTCCATTTACGATTTTGATCGACTTGGTATTACCCGACTGCAAAGTAACAGTTACAGAATTGACGGACTGAATCGATCGTTGAAAGTACAGGCCGATTTCTAAATGTTACTCAACTAATTCTTCTTTGAAAAAGAAAAAGCCCTCATTTTTGGTGAGGGCTTTTTTATGAGATTAAATCTCTGTCTATGCTTTTTGTTCAGACTCCGATTCAGATTTAGTTTCACTGTCCGAATCTGATTTGTCATTTTGATCTTTTTCCGCATCTGTCCAATCAAATTCAAGTCCATCGCGCGACTTATTCATTTTGATCTTAATAACAGATCCTTCAGGGTGTTCACCGGTGAGCAGTTCTTCAGCAAGTGGATCTTCCACATACTTTTGAATGGCTCTTCGAAGTGGACGTGCACCGTATTTCTGATCAAAGCCCTTATCGGAAATAAAATCTTTCGCACCTTTTGTCATCTCGATTTCATAACCGAGATCTTTAATTCTTGCGAAAAGCTCATCACCAATAATGTCGATGATCTTGAAGATATGCTCTTTCTCCAATGGATGGAATGTGAGCACGTCATCAATTCGGTTCAGGAATTCAGGGTTGAACACTTTCTTAAGTGCATCCTGTATGGTTGATTTCATTTGTGCGTAATCGAAGTCACCATCGCCTGATGAGAAACCGATTCCTTTACCCATATTTCGAATATCACGGGCTCCAATATTGGAAGTCATAATGATAATCGTATTTCGGAAATCGACCTTGCGGCCCAGGCTATCAGTAAGAATACCATCATCCAGAACCTGGAGGAGAATATTAAATACATCAGGGTGGGCTTTTTCAATTTCATCCAAAAGAACTACGCTGTACGGCTTTCTTCTTACTTTCTCAGTCAGAATTCCACCCTCTTCGTAGCCCACATATCCTGGAGGAGCTCCAACCAGACGGGATACGCTAAATTTCTCCATGTACTCACTCATATCAATTCGAATGAGTGCCTCTTCTTTATCAAAGAGATATTTGGCCAGTACTTTTGCCATTTCGGTTTTACCCACACCTGTAGGTCCGAGAAAGATAAATGAACCGATCGGTCGTGCTGGATCTTTCAATCCGGCACGGGTACGCTGAATGGCTTTTGTAAGCTTAACGATAGCTTCATCTTGGCCAATGACTTTTTTACCAAGCTCTTCGCGCATCTTGAGGAGTTTTTGCCCCTCTTTTTGGCTGATCTTATTGACCGGAACTCCACTCATCATGGCAACCACTGAAGCTACATCTTCCTCATCTACATCATACACGATATGCTCAGACTCTTTTTCCCACTCTTTTTGAGCCTGCTCAAGATCTTCCATGAGACGTTTTTCAGTATCGCGAAGACGAGCCGCTTCTTCAAAGCGCTGCTTCTTCACCATAGAGTTCTTTTCGTTACTCGTCTTTTCAATCTCCTCTTCCAGCTCTATGATATGATCAGGAACGGTGATGTTCGACAAGTGAACCCGTGCACCTACTTCATCCAGGGCATCAATCGCCTTGTCAGGCAGAAAGTGATCCGTCACGTAGCGGTCAGTCAATTTCACGCATGCATTGATGGCTTCCGGAGTATATTTGACACTGTGATGTTTCTCATATTTCCCTTTAATCTGATTGAGAATTTCCAAAGTCTCTTCCGGAGAGGTTGGCTCAACCATGATTTTTTGGAAGCGGCGTTCAAGTGCGCCGTCTTTTTCAATAAACTGTCGATATTCGTTAAGAGTAGTGGCGCCAATTGCCTGCACTTCGCCGCGAGCGAGAGCGGGCTTTAACATATTAGAAGCGTCCAGTGAACCACTTGCTCCTCCGGCTCCAACAATAGTGTGGAGCTCATCGATGAAGAGAATGACGTTATCCGTCTTTTCAAGTTCACTCATAACGGCTTTCATCCGTTCTTCAAATTGCCCGCGATATTTTGTTCCGGCTACAAGTGCTGCCAGGTCAAGTGCAATAACTCGTTTATCATAAAGCACGCGAGACACTTTCTTCTCGATGATACGGGAAGCAAGTCCTTCAGCGATAGCGGTTTTACCTACTCCAGGTTCTCCAATAAGAACCGGATTGTTTTTCTTGCGACGGCTCAATACCTGTGCCACTCGCTCAATTTCTTTTTCCCGACCAATAATTGGATCGAGCTTTCCATCTTCGGCCAGCTGTGTTAAATCGCGGCCAAAATTATCCAATACAGGTGTTTTCGATTTTTCCATTTTCTTTTCTCTGGAGCTTCCTGATGATTGAGAACCCTTGGGTGATTGAGGAATGTTTGCGCTTGCTGACCGACTGTCTTCACGATCAGTATCGCGAGTATTCCCTGAAATGATCAAATCCAGCTCTTCTCGTACGGCATCGTACGAAACGTTGAATTGTTGCAGTATCTGTGCGGCAATGTTTTCTTCATCCCTCAAAAGTGATAGGAGAAGATGTTCTGTGCCTATCGTGTCGCTTTTGTAAAGCTTCGCTTCCAGATAGGTAATTCTAAGAACTTTTTCGGCTTGCTTTGTCAACGGAATATTTCCAACCGTAACGGTTCCACCGGTTCCTCTGACCGTATCTTCTATCGTTTTTTTGAGTTTGAAGAGGTCGCAGTCGAGATTCTTGAGAATTCGAATTGCAACGCCATCTCCGAGACGAACAATACCTAAAATTAAATGTTCTGTTCCAATGTAATCGTGTCCAAGGCGAAGTGCTTCTTCGCGGCTGAACTGAATTACATCTCTTACTTTACTTGAAAAATTACCCTCCATATCGGGACCTACAAAAAGATTTGGCTTTCATTGATTGCTGAAAATGTAACGAGTGGCATCATCATTTAGTTCATAATCATTGCCTCTAACGACGAAAGTAGCGTGGCGCATTGCGAAATGCAAACACTTTACATTTTTCAATAAAAATAGTGAGAAAAAAGGACTTTTTAGAACAGTGGTTTGCCGGTCATCTCATCCGGTTGATCAAGCCCCATCATTTTGAGAAGAGTAGGGGCCACGTCAGCTAAAATACCACTTTGAAGTTCTCCCTGATAGATATCGCTGACCAGAACTACAGGAACAGGAGCTGTTGTATGAGATGTGTGCGGGCTTCCATCCGGCTGAATCATGCAGTCTGCGTTCCCGTGATCTGCAATAATTAAAACTTCGTAATCGTGCTCACGTGCTGTTTCAACAACCTGTTTCAGTTTGTTGTCGATCATTTCAACGGCTTTGATTGTAGCTGCCATATCGCCGGTATGACCGACCATATCAGGATTAGCGAAGTTCAGAATAGCAAGTTGATACTTTTCACTGCTCAGTTCACTGCAAAGTTTTTCGGTTACAGCCTGTGCGCTCATCTCGGGTTGAAGATCGTATGTAGCCACTTTCGGGCTGGGGATCATAACACGAATTTCACCCTTGTTGGAGGTCTCTTCGCCGCCATTAAAGAAATAGGTAACGTGGGGATACTTCTCTGTTTCGGCAATACGAAGCTGATCCAATCCTTTACTGCTTACGTACTCTCCAAGGGTATTTTTCAACCGTGTGGGAGGAAAAGCTACGTGAACAAAATCATCGAACGTTTCATCGTATGATGTAAACGTCACATAATGAAGATCCAGTTCTTTGGTTTCAAAGGGTAACTCTACTTTTTGAAAGAGAGCCTTAGTAATCTGCCGTGCACGATCTCCGCGAATATTGTAAAAGACAACGACATCACCTTTTTTGATTCGGCTATCGTCTTCAGTCTTTACAATGTGTGGCAGAATAAACTCATCGGTAACATCAGCCTCGTAACTTTCTTTGAATGCTTTGTCGGCGCTGTTTACTTCTACACCTTCTCCGTTAATAAGAAGATCGTAAGCTTTTTGTGTGCGTTCCCAGCGATTATCGCGATCCATAGCGTAATATCGTCCAATAACTGAGGCGATAGAACCTGTGCCAATTTCTTTAGCTTGTTCTTCAAATTCCTTTAGATATTCAGCACCTCCGTGGGGAGATGTGTCACGCCCGTCTGTAAAAGCATGGACATAGGTATTTTGAAGATCATACTGCTTAGCCATTTTAAGAAGTGCAAAGAGATGGTTGTTGTGGCTATGAACACCACCATCGGAAAAAAGACCCATAAAATGTATTCTGCCATTCCCCTTTGCTTTTTCAAAAGCTTCGGTTAAAACAGAATTTTCGAAAAATTCACCCTCTTTAATAGATTTGTTGATCCTTGAGAGTTCCTGCCAGACAATTCGGCCTGCACCGATATTCAGGTGACCAACTTCAGAATTACCAAACTGTCCATCGGGTAAACCTACGTCTTCTCCGCTGGCAGAAAGCCGGGCGTTAGGGTAGTTATCAACTAGTGAATCAAAATAGGGTGTGTCTGCCTTGTCAATTGCACTCACTTCGGGATTAACAGCAATCCCGTAGCCGTCCAGAATAACAAGAAGTGCTTTTCGGGTAGATTGGGTCAAAATATTCTATAAATTATTGACGTGATTCGTCAATTTAGACTTTTTGCGAGCGGCGTTGTTTTGGTGAATGATACCTTTAACAGAAAGTCTGTCGATATAACTAACAGCCTCTTTCAGATACTTTTCTGCAGTCTCCTTGTCAGTCTCATTCAACACTTTCTTGATGTGCGTTCTCATTTTAGAACGCCGGGTGTTGTTGTGTTTCTTTTTCTTTTCGCTTTGGCGAAGTCGCTTAATTGCGGATTTATGCTGTGGCATAACAAATTGGTTATTACGGTTAAATACTCGTTATCTTAAACAGTTCCCAAAATTAAGGGTTATCCATTCAACTTACAAGAATGGATTGATAGTTTGACTTAAAAAATTTATTTTAACCATTCTCTGAAATGATCATAGTCATAGATGGGCCGGCAGGGTCCGGTAAAAGCTCAACAGCCAAAGCGATAGCCAATCGTCTCGGGATCAAATTTTTGGATTCCGGTGCACTTTACAGGGCTATCACGTATTTATGGTTGGAAAGTGACAAGCCGGATAAAGCTGAATTCTTTGAAAATTTGTCGAATATTCAATTAGAAGCTGATTTTAGAGATCAAACTTTTTATGTGCAAGTTGGAGGAAAAAATCTGACAGAGAAAATTCGCACTAAATATGTTGCAGATCGAGTCAGTGAAATTGCTTCTTATAAAACTGCCAGATCCTTCGTAAATGGTTTTATGCGGGATCTTGTAAAAAAAGATACCTACATCGCTGATGGAAGAGATCTTGGAACAGCAGTTTTTCCCGATGCAGATCTGAAGTTTTATATGGATGCATCATTGAAAGAACGTGCGAAACGCCGGTTTCTGGAGATGAAAAATTCAGATTATTCTGTCACTCTTGAAGAGGTGATGGAAAATTTGCGATCACGGGACGAGAAAGATCAAAACCGTGAGAATGATCCTCTGAAAAAAGCTGGTGATGCAATTATAATTGATACGACAGGTAAATCATTTGAAGAACAGGTTCATGAAATGATTTCGATTATTGAAGAGAACTTAAATTTAAATTAAAACATAAACTCTAATCCCATTTCGAAAGCCGAAATGTGGCTGATTTTTAACAGGTAAGTAAATGACTGAAGAAACTAAAAACGAAAACGTAAACGAAGAAGTTGAAACTGTTTCTGAAGAGACAGAACAGGTGGAAACTGCTGAAGAAACAAAAGCAGAAGAGAGTAACGGCGAGGCAGAAGAAAAAGAACTGCCAACTTTTACCGGAGAAGTAGAAGGTAAAACTTATACGCTCGACGAACTTGAAGCCGCATCTGAAGATTATACAGATGAAGAGTTCCATGAGCTTGCTGGGATGTATGAAAATACGCTCAGTGAAATTGAAGAGAAAGAGATTGTTACCGGTATCGTTGTTTCTGTTGACGAGAAATATGTAATTGTTGATATCGGATTTAAATCAGAAGGTATTGTACCTGCCAATGAATTTTCAAACAAAGTTCTTGAAAATCTGCAGCCGGGCGATGAAGTAGAAGTATTTCTGGATAGAGTGGAAGACCGCGAAGGTCAGCTGATTCTCTCCCGTAAGAAAGCAGATATCCTGCAAGCCTGGGAAAACATTGAGAAAGCGCACGAAACCGGAGAAGTTATTGAAGGTTACATTCAGCGCAGAATTAAAGGTGGTATGGTTGTTGATATCTTCGGAATCGACGCATTCTTACCCGGTTCACAAATTGATGTTCGTCCTGTTCGCGACTTTGACGCCTATGTTGGAAAGACCATGGAATTCCAGGTTGTAAAACTCAACATGCAGGCAGAAAACGTTGTTGTATCTCACAGAGCGCTTATTGAAAGCGATCTTGAAGATCAGCGTCAGGAAATTCTTGAAACCATCGAAGCCGGTCAGGTTCTCGAGGGAATTGTTAAAAACATTACTGACTTCGGTGTATTTATTGATCTTGGTGGTGTTGATGGTCTGTTGCACATTACCGACCTATCATGGGGACGTGTTGAGCATCCGGAAGAGATTGTGAAACTCGACCAGCGAATGAACGTTGCGGTTATCGACTTCGACGAAGACTCCAAGCGAGTTTCTCTTGGTCTTAAGCAACTGCAGCCGCATCCGTGGGAAGACATCGATATCAAATATCCTGAGGGTATGAGAATTCAGGGTCGTGTGGTATCTATTGCTGACTACGGTGCATTTATTGAGTTGGAGAAAGGCGTTGAAGGTCTGATCCACATCAGTGAAATGAGCTGGACACAGCATATCAAACATCCATCACAGCTTGTACAGAAAGATGACATTATTGAGTGTGTTGTTCTGAACATCAACGAAGATGAGAAGAAAATTTCACTCGGTGTGAAGCAGCTTGAAAAAGATCCATGGGAAGATCTCGGAGAGAGATACCCAATCGGTTCTACCCACAAAGGTATTGTTCGAAACCTCACCAACTTTGGTGTGTTTATCGAGCTCGAGCCGGGAATTGACGGGTTGGTTCACGTATCTGACTTAAGCTGGACTGAAAATGTTGAGCACCCAAATGAGGTTGTTGACAAAGGAGAGGAGCTGGAAGTTGTTATTCTGGCCATCGACTACGACAACAGAAGGATTACACTGGGTCATAAGCAAGTGAAGGATAATCCTTGGGAGAAATATGCTGAAGAGTATGGTCTTGGCGCCAAAGTTGAAGGCGAAGTATCCAAGATTACCGACAAAGGCATGTTCATCAAACTTCCATTGGGAGTTGATGCATTTCTGCCGGGCGACAAGCTTACAGAGCCTGTTGAAGATTTGAAAGAGTCCTTCAACGAAGGAGATAAAGTAGAGGGTTTTGTTATTGAGTTCGACGAGCCAAGTAAAACCATTGAAATCTCTCAGGTGGAAGAAGAAGTTAAGAAGTCGAAATCTAAAGCTAAGAAGCAGCCTAAGAAGAGCGAAAGTGTTGAAACTGGAACTCCTACACTAGGTGAAGTTTCAGGACTGGCTGATAAGCTGAAAGAGAAAGAAGAGAACGATAAGAAGGAATAATCTTCTCAGACTTCGCAAAAAATAAAAAGGCTTCTGAATTAATTTTCAGAAGCCTTTTTTTATGAGATTTTTAAAAACATACAGTATCAAAACAAGAGAAGATTCCATCCACAAAGTGTAAGTGAATTACTCCATGTAAAAGAAAATAGTGTTCTCATTGGGATTGGAACTGCTGCGGATGCGGGTATCATGTTCTTTATTGTAAGCGTAAGCTATATTTCGGATGGAATTGAGCTCTTTCTTATCTGAAAATTTTACCCTCAGAGCTTCGCCACCGGATTTAAGATGCACCATGGCGTCTTTAACTTTATCATACTTGGATTTACTCTTACGAGAAACACGAACTTTCGAGCGAGGTACTATTCTGACTTTCATAATCTTGATTGTGATTTAAATGAATAAAAAAATGTAGTTAAATGCCCGATAAGTAGTTTAAATCTTAATGATTTTTATACTTACAGCAGTCTACAGTTAAAGTCAGCCGTAATTTTTTTAAAGATCTGATATCAAAATCTCAGAAAAATGTAGGCTAACTCTTTGTACGAACACATTTATTTATAAAAAGAATATATAGAAATTTGATAAATCAAAAATAGAAACCATAAATAATCAATTTGGGCAGTTGATTATGGTACCTGAACAGTCATCAATATTTTTTCAATAATATCTTCAGGGGTAATTTCTTCTGCTTCTGCCTCAAATGTAGGAATGATTCGATGTCGTAGAATATCCATCGCGATAGTGCGAACGTCATCCGGGGTAACGTAGGCCCTGTGCTCCATAAATGCGTGAGCTCTTGAGGCCAGGTTAAGATTGATGGACGCGCGAGGTGATGCGCCAAACTCGATTAGCTCTTTCAGGTCTGGCAGATTGTATTTTTCTGGATAGCGGGTAGCAAAGATCAAGTCTATAATATACTTCTCAACTTTTTCGTCTACATAGATCTCATTGATAACGGATCGTGCTTCGAGAATTTTTTTAGCATTTGTAACCGGTTGCAGCTGAGGTTTGTCTCCGGTTTTCGCCATCCTTCTCATAATCTCAAGCTCTTCAGTTTCTGTAGGGTAACCAATCTTCAGTTTTAACATAAACCGGTCAACCTGAGCTTCGGGAAGAGTGTAGGTTCCTTCTTGTTCAACAGGGTTTTGGGTGGCCAGTACAAGAAATGGCTTGTCGAGAGGAAATGTAGTTTCACTGATGGTAACCTGTTTTTCCTGCATGGCTTCTAAAAGAGCACTCTGAACTTTTGCAGGCGAGCGGTTGATCTCGTCAGCTAATACGATATTTGCAAAAATAGGACCTTTCTTGACATTAAATTCAGACTCCTTCTGATTGTAAATCAAAGTACCGATCAGGTCGGCCGGAAGGAGATCCGGAGTAAATTGAATGCGTTGAAATTTTGTATCGATAACCTTGGCCAGGGAAGATACCGTTAATGTCTTTGCGAGACCCGGAACACCTTCCAGCAGTACATGACCGTCGGCGAGTAATCCAATCAAAAGGCGGTCGATCATATATTTTTGACCCACAATCACCTTCTCAAGTTCTGAGTAGATATCATCAATGAATACGCTGTGCTTCTCAATTTTTTCGCCAAGCGCCTGCATGTCAATTTCCATATTCATTTTATAATCGGATTAAAATATTGATGTTCAAATTGGTATCTTTGATGCTTCCAAACGGCCTGTAAAGAACGAATAAATACATTTAGCTGCAAAATCATTCGCAGCAACCGGGTTGGGCGACACAAAATATCATTTTAAATAAACAGTAAGAACTAATAGGGAATGGATTTATTACAAGCTATTCTGCTAGGACTGCTCCAGGGGATAACGGAATTTCTACCCGTTAGCAGTTCGGGACATCTGGCTCTGGCAAGGGCCTTTTTTGGTAACGACATCATGCCGGGCATTACGTTTGAGATTGTCGTTCATTTTGGATCTTTTTGCAGCATTTCGGTTTACTACCGTAAGAAGCTTATTGCGATCTTTGCAGATATTTTTAAAAGCTTTTCGCCACAGGGAATTCGGGAAAAGCGTTACATTACGGATGAGAATACCCGTTTGTCTTATATCATATTACTTAGCATGATTCCGGCAGTCATTATCGGTTTTACTTTGAAAGATCCTGTTGAGGGACTTTTTCTAAATCCATTTTTTGTATCCATGATGTTGATTGTAACCGGTACACTGCTTTTTTCCACTCGATTTGTGGGGAGGCCTGATAAAGAGGTAACCGCCGGAAGAGGTTTTATTATGGGAATTGCACAGGCGCTCGCAATTTTACCAGGAATCAGCCGCGCAGGTTCAACGATTTCGGTAGGTCTTTTTTCAGGAATAAACCGTGAAAGTGTGGCCAACTTCTCATTTTTAATGGTATTGCCGGTATTGGCCGGAGCTATGCTTCTGGAATTTCTGGAAATTATGGAAAATGGGATTGAAGTAGCTGCAGTAATCTCTTTAGTCGCAGGATTTTTGACTTCTTTCCTATCAGGATATTTCGCACTGAAATACTTAATTATTTTACTTAAAAAGGAAAAATTCCACTATTTTGCGTACTACTGTTGGGGACTGGGAATATTCGGAATTATATTCTTCTTTTAAATCATAAAAGTGACTCATTGCGGTTGATGCCATTTTTAAATTTGGCTACCTTTGAACCGTAAAAAGAAAAGCACAGAATGGAAATATATTTATTTGTACTACTTGCTGTTATAGCTATCGCTTCTGCACTGGGGATGGTTTTAAACAAAAGCACTGTTAACAGTGCTCTCATGCTGGTGATTAACCTGGTAACGCTATCCGGAATTTACTTGCTGCTGAACGCTCAATTCCTGGCACTGATTCAGATTTTGGTCTATGCCGGAGCCATCATGGTGCTCTTTCTCTTTGTAATCATGTTGCTGAATGTAGATGACGAAAAGAGCCTTTTCTCAAAATTCAGGTTAAAATATTTTCTCTCATTTCTTGTTGGGAGTGTAATCTTCGCTCAAATTTTGTATAGCATAGGTGGAGTAACAGATATGCTGCCGGAGATTTCTTCTGAAATGCTGCAAATTGGTACAGTGGAAGCCGTAGGGGATGTCCTTTACACAGACTATCTATTCACATTTGAGATGACAGCAATACTTTTAACAGCCGCTGTTGTTGGTGCACTGATGGTTGCACAATATAAAGTTAAAAAAGATGAGGATTCTGAAGTATGATAGGTATTGACTGGTATCTGGCGCTAAGTGCTATCCTGTTTACTATCGGTGCAATTGGTGTTTTAATTCGGCGAAATGCCATTGTTGTTTTTATGTGCGTTGAGATGATGTTGAATGCCGTAAACCTGACGCTTATTTCGTTCAGTGCTTTTCATGGAGATATTGCAGGGCAGATTCTGGTATTTTTTTCTCTCTCGGTTGCAGCAGCTGAGGCCGTAGTGGGTCTGGCTATTATTATTGCCATTTTTAGAAATAACCTGTCCGTAGATATTACCAAGGTAAATTTACTTCGCTGGTAATATTAAAGACGTTATTTAATGATTTTGAAAGCCTTCCTTAACGGGAAGGCTTTTTTTGTTGCGAGTGGTTACGGCACTTTTATTTAAGCAAAAAACCAAGTGGTGGCCTTTTTCAACCACCCCAGTCTTTCGAATCCCGTCCAGATAGTTTTCGGGATCGGGAGCAGGCAGGCCTAAACCTCTGAAATTACACATGCAATCTTGATATCCTTATTAAAATTACAAAGAATATCGAGATATTAATGTTTTCCGTATTCCTTTTGGGCCGCCAAAAGGAATCATCCCGAGGTGTCGGGACCCGGGCGGTGATTGCTTCCGGGCCTGGTTTGCCCGCGCGGTTACACAACATCGATTGCTCCCAAAAGGGAGCCGATATTGTGATGTCTCCCGCGCTTTGATGCAAACCATGCTATTCCTCCACCAATCAAGGCCGGAGGGGTTTTTGCTTTTTTAAAAAAGGTAGAGTTAAGAGTGAAATCTGATTTTCCTATCACAAAAATAAACGTGTTAATGTATTGTTTTCAATGCATAAACATCATTAAGGATATGCTTGCATGGATAATGTTAGCCCTAAATCCTCCCCTTCGATGGGGGACTTTTTGCTATCAGTTCCATATCACGAATTGACATTAACTACATGTTTTGGGCTTTCGAATTGATTTTTAAAATAAATCTGAATATCGATTAGGGGGACACCCCGCCTTTGTCTGTACTACCAACAGAACAACAACCCCACAATCAAATATTCAAGTCATGAAAAATTCAATATTTAAATTACTCAGTACAATTCTGATCATCGGCGTGGCAGCTATTGGCTGTGATTTAACCGAATCATCTGTCGACGGGCCGTCAGACGTTCAGGTTCAGATGAAAGTTAACACCGTCCCTGCAGCTAAAGCAATGCTGACGAGCAACAACGAACACTCGAATACCCTGGAAATCCAGGAAGTGAAGCTTTTCATTGAAGAGATGGAGCTTGAAAGTGTCAATGATGACTCATCAGATTTTGAAATCGAATACTTTATTGCAGATCTGCCGTTAGACGGTTCACCGTTGGTCATTACCGAGAAACAAATACCTGCAGGGCTCTATGAAGAGTTTGAACTCGAAATTAAAAAGCCTGACGATGATGATGACGACGATGTAGAAGTCAACGATACTGATTTCCGTGATGAGACAGGAAGTTACTCACTCGTTGTAAAAGGCCTCTTTAATGGAGAAGAATTTACATTCAGAAGCAACGAAGATTTTGAAATCGAAATGGATTTGAATCCACCGCTGGAAGTAACAGAAACTGAAGGTTCAAAATTGGTTGTTTCAGTTGATGTAAATTCATGGTTCAAAAACAGTAACGGAGAATATCTTGATCCGAAAGATTTCGCCAATACTGAAACAATCAACGAAACTATTGAAAACTCTTTTGAAGGGTTTGAAGATGACGACGATGATGATGACGACGATGATGATGATGATGACGACAATGAAGACGACGAATAAACTTTCTTAAAAAATCCCTATACCCCATAAGCCCTGTTGCTGACGCACAGGGCTTTTATTTTTTCCATTTTTTCTGTCTGTTTTGCCAAGTCAGGTATATTTAATTGAAGCTCAACCGGTTGTCCAAATAAGTCCCATCTACTCAACATGATGCTTACACCGCGACCAATCTTCTGCATGGTATGCTCGGTGTTATTGGCTTTTCTCGCGGATAAATCCAACGCTTGTTTGTTAAACCCATGAATGGGTTTTTAGTGTAAATAGAATTATGAGGTTTTCTCACCTTGAGCCTTCGGGGCAGATGATTTTGCAGAATATCACGATTTGTAATTTTAACAATCCACTTTGTTTGTTGGGAGATGATAGTCTGTAGATATAATTGCCACGGAAACACGGAAACATGGAAACGTGGGGATAAATCCCGGCTCGCATGTTGAACTATGAATGGCTTTGCGAGTTGCCAACAGATCATCAATCGTTGATTTGCAGTTCCATTACTTTATGATTGACGAGCAACGAACTGCAAACGATCGATTTTTTGATCCACCTTTTTAAAAGGAGTACTTCATTGAAAAAGAAGGATGAATGCCAAGATCTAAAACATCCACCGGTACGGGAGTTAATCTTGGAATGGATCGCGTTTCATCAAACGAAAAAGCGTAGTTCCTGTACCAGACGTTGTCGCGATCAAGCAGATTGAAGATTGACAGGGTGGCTTCAAGACTGTTCCGGTTTTGGAATCGATGAGAAAAACTCAATGTTGCGTCCATTCGTTGGTAGGGATCCAGGCGTTCAACCGGATCGTTCTGAAAAATATTTAGCCTGTTCGGTGCTCCGCTCATCATCAGCCAGGAAAGGTATAGGTCAAATCCGTATACTAGATTGGTTTCCAAAATGGCGTTATAACTGTGTCGCCGATCCCACTCCGCATAAAAATCATCACCGTCCAGTAAAAACGGATTGCTAAAGGTCATCTCGGAGAGGGTGTAGGTTTGAGAAATGACGAAGCGACCAAAGTAGTTGCGCAGCAGAAATTCAACTCCGGAGGCACTCCCGCTGTTTTGATAAAACCAGGGAGTTTGAGAGAATGTGTTGGCCAGAGATTGTGTATTCAGTTCATGACTTCTGAGATTTTTGTACTCTTTTTGGTAGGCTTCAACCTGGAATAGAAATCGGTTTGAAGGTGTGATCTGCAAGCCGATGGTAAACTGTTCAGCTTCAGCGGGTTTTTGATTTTCCGAAGTCAGAATCCAAACGTCTGAGGTGGCACTGTTTTCGATCGTGATTCGGTGCAGAAACTGCTGATTCACAGAATATCCGCCTTTAATACGCAGACCGTCCACAGGTTTTAGGACAACTTCTCCGCGAGGGGAGAAGTAGAATTCGCTGTTCAAGGTATAATAAGTTGCGCGAAGTCCGCCATGTAGTTCCAGAAAGCTGAGGGGCTCCCATCTGTTTTGCAGGAAAGCCTGAGCCATGTGGGATCCTACATTCTGAAAATAGGAGGGCCGGTCAAATGAAAACTCACTGTATTCTCCAAGGTAATATTTCCAGCCTGCACCACCGATTGCCGTGAAGTTTGTAGTATTGAACTCCAGCTCCTGGTTGAATTTGAATTCATTCATGGAACTTCTGTTTCGAAACGGATATGTAAACACCGATATGTTTTCGGACTCATCCGCTGTGTTCAAACGTGCATAAACAAAATCCTCTTTTTCAAAATCTGTACGGTAAAAGCTTACGCCGGCCTGTGTTGAGCTGAAGACCCGATTACTTAGTTTATTTTCATATTGAACTGAGAAGGACAGATTTCCCCACTCGTTTGTGGTTTCAACCGGTTGAAAGGTAAATCCGCTGCCGGATTCGACCGTACGTGTTCGCCGCTCCGCCTGCTGATTTGTATAGTCACCGCCAAAATAACCGCTGAAAATCCATCGGGAAGCCTCTCTGGTTTCGACGTAAACCTTGGCGTGCAGATCGGCAAAGAGTGCGTCTGCTTCACCCGGATTCAACACCAGATCGGTGAAGTCCTGGAAATCACCGGCAACCCGTCGGGGGCGATCAATATCGAGTCCCCACTGGATCATTTTTGAATTGTTGAACCAGTCAAGCTGATTCATCAGAGAGACACGCCCGGATAGGAGCCAGCTGCTTCGATTGCCTAAAGGTCCTTCAAATGTTCCATTCAGGCTTGTGTTGCTCAATCCAGCGTTTCCTCTGAATTCATTAATTGAGCCGGTTCGAGTAATGAGCTGAAGTGCTCCACCGGTTGGGGTATCCATCTGAGCGGGTGAAACGCCGTAGTAGTATCCGGCACTCTGAATAGCATCCGGATTAAAACTGTCCAGGAGGCCAAAGAGATGGCTTTGATTAAAAATGCTGAGTCCATCAAGCTGAACCATAAAACCGTCGGGTGTGCTTCCGCGAACATTGATACCGTTGTTGATGGCTGTTCCCGCTGTTACAGATGGGTGTGATTGCAGCGCACGAATAGAGTTTGATTCTCCCATTGGACTGAAACGGGAGGCGTCCATCAAACGGTTAGCTAGCGTATCGTTGGGATTATAGCTCATCGATCCCGAAATGATAATCTCGTTCCCCTTCAAAGGTTCAGGCTCCAGACGAACCGTTATGTCTTCAATTACATTGGACTCAGGTATGGAAAGTTCAACTTCCTGTCGATGATATCCGATGTAGGAGAAGTTTAATTGAATCTCCTCCGCAGAAAGCTGTCGATTTATAGAAAATCGACCTGAGGCGTTTGTGGCGGCTCCTTTTTGATCTCCCGATTCATTCCAGGTGACCGTGGCAAAAGGCAGTCGTTCACCCGTACGATGATCCACAACTTGTCCTGTAATCTGAACATTTGTAATGCGATTTCTTCTGTTGATTTCATTGCGGGATATTAAAACCTGCTTTCTCTCGTGATCGGTCAGCATGGAGATTTCTTGCTGATTCAGAAAATTGCTCAGATCTTCAAATATTGACTCCTTCATCCGACTCAAGAGTTACAGTAACATCACTAATGAGAGATTCCCGATAGAGAAAAAAGTACCCGGTCTCTTCCTCCAGGGTTTGTATGACCTCTTTTAAAGGCGTCTCTGAAAAAGAAAAATCGGAAGCCAAGGCGGATTCCGATTGAATCACACACAATAGTCCAGTTAGAAAGAAGCACTTCCCAATTGAGATCATATTCCCTAAACCCTTAATGTTTATTGCTGTTGTTGAAACCGATACCGATTCTCATCAATCTGGACAAATGTGCCGCCCAGAACGACTTCAAGATCGTTCAGGCTCTGCTCACGATCTTCGAGCGTGATGGAACCACCCAAAATTTCTGATCGCATGCTTTCGCCCATCTCAATTTCAATTCCGAAGTGAAACTCAAGTTCATCCGCAATTGAGCCTGCAGGTCGTTCGCTAAAAGTTAACCGGTTCTGAGTCCATGAAGTTACGTTGGTTTCCTCAAACCGGAATGATTCAGAAAGTTTCATATCCTGAATGGTCGCTCCCTCACCGGGTGATAGCGTTACAGATTGATTAAGGTCCAAGGTTTCAAAAGCGACACGGCCTTCGATGAGGTAAACACTCGTTTCACTGTTTCGTTCGCTAAGGTTGAATGTGGTGCCTAAAACACGAACGCGTCCTTCAGCTGTCTCAACCTGAAACTCACGATTTGGATTATGACTCACTTCAAACAGTGCTTCGCCGGAAAGCGAGTAGCTTATCTGCTGATCAGAAATTTCATTTTGATAAAGTTGAGAATTTGGTCGCAGTGTCACATTGGAGCCATCCTGTAATTCAACAGTGGTGATGCTTTCACCGGCATCGGCGATTAATGTGGGCTCAATCTGTGTGGTTTGTCGCAGTAAAAAGATAGACGTAAAGAGAATTAAAGCTACGGCAGCGGCAGCCCAGATCCATTTTCTTCTGGAAAGCGAATAAATAGTTGCACTGCCCGGGTTGGCATCATTTTGTTCTGTTGAATTGATCTGATCAAAGATGGATTTTCTTGCCTCGTCTTTATCTCTTACGGCAATGCTGCGATTACTTTCTTGCTGATAGGCCTTCGCATCCTGCAACAGCTTAAAGAGCGGATCGTCAATCTGAGTGGGCTCAATCCGACCGGACACAATTTGATCATAAGCCTTACTTAGCCGCAGGTCTCGATCATTTTCCGGTATGTTGTTATTTGATGTCATTTTTGTTCTTTAATCAGAATCATCATCCGGGTCGGTGTCAGAATCGGATTCGCTTTCAAATTCTATGTTGATGGCTACCCAAATAGCATCGGCAGAATTATAGTAGTAATCACCGTTTGCTTCCACTTCAGCTCCATCTTCCAGAGCTTGGTTCACGTCTTCGAGAGATGTTAAACTACCCTCATCGCCGAAAACTGTCTGTTCCGTAATGAGTATCTGCCGGCCGTTGACCAATGTGACGAATCGATTGTCCAGATCAACGGACTGTACAATCTCTTCAAACTCATCCAATTCAAGCTCGAAATCTACTTCCGTTAAAATAGTTCGTTCGGTTTCAGGGTCGATGTAGAAATCACCATCTGCAAAAACCGGCAGATTTTGCCCGAGAGCATCTGCTATATCCTGGAGTGACGTGAAATCATCATCAAATTCAATTTCAGTTTCCGGTGTGATATAAAACATCTCATTGGTAACCAGGGTTATGGTGTTTTCAGAAAGGTTAATATCGAGCATAAACTCCTCAAACTCATTCTCTTCCAATTCGAACTCAACCTCGGTTGCAATCCAAAGGTTTACATTTTCTTCAGGCCTGTAGTAGTCGCCTTCAGCTACAATTCTACGTCCATTAACGACGGCAGTGGCAATTTCCTGCAGAGAAAAATAATCTGAATCGTCACCGATCTCAGTTTCGTCTGTTATTTGAATGATCTGCCCGTTCGAAATGGTGAAGGTTTGATTTTCCGGGTTGGTTTCCATTACGAGGCCTTCGAACTCATCATCATCATCAAATACATCACCGTTCTCAAGGCGAATCCGAAAGGTGTTGAACGTTTGCTGAAATCTGAGCAGGGCAGTTCCGTCTCCGTTAAAATTGACGGTACCGTTTACAATTTTTGAATCGGCAGCTTGGCCATTTTGATTGGATCGTATGGTAGTTTCGTAACTCACAGCTCCATTCACACCTTTTCGAAAGCTGCGGTTACTTTCAACGATCTCCTTTTCTATGCGAACGTCCAGGAAATTAATTTCAAGAATATAATCCCGCTCAACGCGATTGTTTACTTCGTTTCTAATAAACTGACCTTCACCTGAGTGTGATCCGTCCAATGTTATTGTAGAGGATTGATCCGACAATCCATCCATGATAAAACGATCGGTTCGGTTGTAGATGGAAGACTTTGAGGCTGTTTCAATCTGACCGGTTCGTTCTCCTGTAAATTCAAGGGATTCAATCAAATGACTGTTTTGATTTGGGGACTCAATAAAATTTCCCTGGCTGTCCCGGAAAATATACTTCAGGTCATATTCAGTCGGAATACCGGTAGCTGCATCTGTTCGGCTGAACTGAGCCCGGTGGACTCCATCTATTGAATTGTACTGATAGGAGTAGTTCTGAAGATTTCGAAAACTGCCGGTAGAGAGTACTGAATTACCGGTGGCCAGACCGTTGCTTGTGGGAATGGCAAACGCCTCCGAAAAACTGGAAAGTAGTCCGCTTTCATTTTCAGAAATGGATTCTCCAATAATTTGGCCGGTGATTCTGAGTTCCTCTTCATTCAGCAGGGTTTGGTTATTTTCAAAGCTGTCGATCGTGCATCCTTGCAGGAAAACAATCAAACCGGTCCACAATATGAGTTGATAATGTCGTTTCATTGGGCTTATTGAGTCATTTCATTCTTCTGTTCATACATGGTACAGTTCAGAGCGGGGTGTACCCCTAATCCTATTTCAATTTTTGAATACTTTCCGGCAGATCTTCTCCATAAATTTGAGTCAGCCGGGCACGAAGGTCTTTAAAAGCCAGAGTCATGTGATTTTCAATTGTTTTAGGGCTCACGTCCAGTGCATCTGCGGTCTCTTTGTAGGTAAACTCCTGCATAAAACAGAGATCAAAAACCATTCCGCGTTTTTCTGGCATCTCCGATATGATTTTTTGGATGATGCGAATCAGCTCTTTGTAGTCGAGTGTGTTATCCGTGTTTTTGACTGATGTTTCATCGTCGGGCAGTTCAGTATCCTTAAACTTCGACTGATATTCAACATGATTGAGCATCCGCGTGTACGCTATGGTAAAAAGGTAAGATCGCAGAGACTTGGTTTCATCGATCCCGTCCCGTTTTTCCCATATCATCACAAAGGCTTTCTGGGCAAGATCGCGTGCCTCTTCATGACTCATATTGCGACTGACCAAAAACCGGTAGAGATGATCGTAATGCCGGTTAAAGAACTGCTCAAAAGCTTTTTTGTCACCATTCTTGATAGCAAGCGACAGAGCTTGATCGTCCAGATCACTCTCTTTTGAAAGTGCCAGCAGGAGTAGTAAGATTTCCGGTGAAAATGGCAATATCATACGAATTCAGTTAGATGTTGTTTAACCTACGTTAAACAGTAATCATTCTTTGGAAGAGATTTAAATCTGATTGATAAACAGGCTCAATTTAAACTTAATTTTTCGTTTTTGACGCAACAGAACTGTATTTTCACATTCTACATTTTAGCTTGAATTTAACAATTAGTGCATTGAGCGATAAGAAAATTATTTTTTCGATGGTTGGGGTCAGTAAAGTATACAAACCCAACAAAACAGTATTAAAAGATATCTACCTATCTTTTTTCTATGGCGCCAAAATTGGTGTTTTGGGATTAAACGGAGCCGGAAAGAGTACTCTGCTCCGAATTATTGCCGGAGAAGATGAAAACTACATGGGTGATATTTCACGCCAGAAGGGGATCACTTTTGGATATCTGCCCCAGGAGCCTAAACTTGATCCGGACAAAACAGTAAAGGATATCGTACAGGAAGGAGTTCAGGAGACGATGGACCTGGTTAAGGAGTATGAAGCTGTAAACGAAGGGTTCAGCGATCCGGACGCAGATTTTGAAGCTTTGATTGAGAAGCAGACGAAGCTTCAGGAGAAGATCGATCAGATTGGAGCTTGGGATATCGACTCCAAGCTGGAGCAGGCGATGGACGCCCTGAGAACTCCTCCGGGTGATGCAAAAATTGGAGTGCTGTCTGGTGGTGAAAAACGTCGTGTAGCACTCTGCAGGCTTCTGCTTAAGAAACCGGATGTTTTATTGCTTGATGAGCCGACAAACCACCTGGATGCCGAATCTGTGGGCTGGCTGGAGCAGCACCTCGCGCGGTATGAAGGAACAGTTATTGCCGTTACGCACGATCGTTATTTTCTTGATAATGTAGCCGGATGGATTCTGGAGCTGGATCGAGGTGAAGGCATTCCGTTTGAAGGGAACTACTCATCCTGGCTGGAGCAGAAAAAGAAACGCCTGGAGCAGGAAGAAAAGGAAGAGTCCAAAAGACAGAAGACACTTCAGCAAGAGCTCGATTGGATTCGTGAAAATCCAAAAGGCCGGCGCAAGAAGAGCAAAGCACGGATTAACTCTTACGAAAAACTGCTCTCTGAAGAGCATCAGAAACGACGGGAAGATATGGAGATCTATATTCCGGCCGGACCTCGTTTGGGTGACAAAGTCATTGTTGCTGATCATGTATCGAAAGGATTTGATGATCGGCTGTTGATGGAGGATATGAATTTTGATCTTCCGCCGGGTGGAATTGTAGGTGTGATTGGTCCGAACGGAGCCGGTAAAACCACGCTTTTTAAAATGATCACCGGAGAGGAAAGACCGGACAGCGGTAACTTCGAAACCGGAGAAACAGTAAAACTGGGATATGTAGATCAGAAACGTCCGCTTGATCCGAAAAAGTCGATCTGGGAAGAGATTTCCGGAGGACAGGATTTGATCAAGCTGGGTAACCGTGAGATGAATTCCCGGGCGTATGTGGCGCGGTTCAATTTCAGCGGCAGCGATCAGCAGAAGAAGGTGAGTGAGATTTCAGGCGGTGAACGCAACCGGGTTCACCTTGCCAAAATGTTGAAGGAGGGAGCCAACGTGCTTCTTCTGGATGAGCCGACCAACGATCTGGATGTGAACACGCTAAGGGCACTTGAAGAGGCTCTACTGGAGTTTGCGGGCTGTGTTGTAGTGATTTCGCACGACCGCTGGTTCCTCGATCGTGTAGCGACTCACATTCTGGCGTTTGAAGGAAATAGCCAGGTGTATTGGTTTGAAGGAAACTATGAAGAGTATGAAGAAAATCGACGCCAGCGGCTTGGGATATCAGAAGACCAGCCACATAGAATTCAATATAAGAAACTGATGCGCGATTGATCTGATATGCCACCCAAACACATCATTCAACTTGACGATATTGAGATTGAAATCACACGAAAAAGTGTGAAGAATCTCAATATCAGGATTTACCCGTCTTCCGGAAGGGTGGCCATGTCGATACCTAAACGGACAGATCTTTCGGTTGCAGAAGATTTTGCCAGGAAAAAGTATTCGTGGATCAAAAAGCATCTGAATAAAGGTGCAGTTCAAAAGGCGAGAAAAACACGAAGATTGTCTTACCAGGACGGAGAAATTCATCCGGTGTGGGGACGGGAAATGGTTCTTTCCGTGAACGAAGTAAATCGTCCGCCTAGAGTGCAACGAAGCGAGGAGAAGCTGAGCCTTATGGTGCGCCCGGAGAGTTCCACAGAAAAGAGAGAGTCTGTGTTGATTGAGTGGTATCGAACTGAACTGAAGCGCGAGATTCCAAAACTGATTGAGAATTGGGAAAGACTTATAGGAGTGAATGTGAGGGAGTTTGGGGTGAAGCGGATGAAAACCCGTTGGGGAACCTGTAACATTCGGGCGAAGAGAATCTGGCTCAGCCTGGAGCTGGCAAAAAAAGATCCGAAATGTTTGGAGTACGTTGTGGTTCACGAAATGGTGCACCTGCACGAACGCCTGCATAACAAACGATTTTACAGACTGATGGATCAGTTTCTGCCTGACTGGCGGGAGCGGGATAAACTTTTGAAGGGTGAGACACGTATTTGCTAAAGGTCAAAAAAAAAGAGGATTTTGGGTATCAGCCAAAATCCTCTGTTGGTGTGTGTTGAAAAACGCTGCTCACACGTTTCTCAAATGCTCTCTAATTTATCTCTGATTAGTCACTCTTAGAATATGTTAGATTGCTCTGTGTATATGGAACGAAAAACCCGATTCCCTTACACTGTTTTTTGAATTTATTTGATTGAATGCGATTTACACAATAGAGTTCTCTAATTACAGTTAAATTAATGGGATAAGGACTTTAAAAAAAACTAATTTTTTCACTTAAGGTGAGAAAAGTGTTATAAAAGTGTCGAAATCTGCTGTTTTGACGAAACGTTTGTTCGAGGAAAAAATCGAGAGTGCAGTAAAATGGTTGGATGTGAAAGTTTTACATAGCGTAAACACACCTCTTCCATGAAAGTTTTAGAGGCTGTATTCTTTACCTGTAATTTATCGTGTCAGTGATCGGGACCAGACTAATTCTTATCGCGCTTTGGATTTACGCTTAGCACTGCGGTATTCACGTGGCGGACCAGATTGGCAGTGGTACTTCCCATCATCAGGTAGTTGATACCTGTTCGGCCTACTGTTGCCATTACGATCAGATTATAATCATTGTCTTTTACGTGATTAAAAATGGCCTCATGAGGGGAGTCCTGTGAGACAATAACCGTAGAGTTGACTTCTCCTTTCAGAGAATGGAAATACTCTTTTTCCAATAGTTTGATCCGCTTTTCACGAATAGAGGAGATTGATATGGATCCTTCTTCATCCTCATCAAACTGATCAAAACTGATTACGTGAATAAGGTCCAGATCGGCACCGGACTTCTCAGCAATCATTTTGGCGTATGGATAGGCACTGGCTGCGTTGTCGGAAAAATCAGTGGTGACCAGAATCTTCTTGAAGTCGTCCACATCAGACTCATCCTCCACAATCAATACGGGAGTATGAGCGAGGCGGAGCACTTTTTCTACAACGGATCCCAATAAAAACCGGCTGAATCCCGTACGGCCGTGTGTGCTCATTACGATATAGTCATACTCTTCGGAAGCTTCAACGATACTCTGAGCCGGATTTCCCATCATGACGACCGGCTTTTCCAAACGCTTTTTGTCTATTTTTTCCTCAGCAAGTTGACTCAGGCGATCAGAAAGTGCTTCTTCAATTTCGTCAAAGTCCTGATACATTTGAGAGCTCATCCCCAACGCGTAGGGTTCATCCATTTCGGATATTGGGATGTGTGAATGGAATGGAGTGACGGTTCCATTCATCAATTTTGCAAATTTATCGGCTACTTCAAGGGCCTTCTCACTTAATTCAGAAAAATCGGTAGGGACAAGTATTTTCATGACTCTGATGGATTTAGTTGCTTTACTATTAAGTTCAATAAAAAAGAGGAAATAACAAAGGGAAGTAATCGGCGAGAGGAAAGAAGCGGGGTGTTTGTTGTTGGAAGCACGAATCGAAAGCTTAATCAAAACTTGAAGGTGAACGCTTTGTTTATTGTGAACACACCTCTGAAGCTATCTTCCGACGGCGGTCGGGATCAATCTTCTGTCTTCTATAAAAAGGAGACATTTCTTCCGAGGCTGTCCAAAAAGGTAGCGTACTTCAATAGTCGCTTAAATAATTTAGGTTTTCTTTTCAGACTCACCCTATTTCCCTCTCTAACTAATAGAGAGGGATTTATCGTCTAAATTATTTAAGCTCGATTACTTCTGATTTTATTTTTTGGACAACCTCAAAGCGTTAATAAAAGGGCGAAGACTGTTTTATTTAACTAGGGGTGTGTTGGTGAGTGCCAAGCTCACTTCAAAAACAGCTTCCTTATACCAATAAAGATCACTATACCCACTGAGTACCAGATGAAAAATGGAAGGATCCAGTGGATAAATCCAAGTGAAAGGAGTACGGCCATGATTAAAAGCTGAAAGCCTAATCCGTAAAGAGAGAGCAGGCTCATAAACCATTTTGGAAAATAGTGGCTTTCCGAAGCTTGACGGTCGAGGCGATAAATAATGCGATCAAAAAGCGTGTAGAAGAAGAGATAGGTTTTGAATAGCAGGGTTACCGACCACTGCTTCTCGCCGGGGAGGGCAGTGGGTGTTTCCGTCTCAAATATGCGACTTGTTTTATCTCCGCCTGATGATTTCTGTCTTAGAATTACGTAGTAGTAGTTGTAGAGTGTTCCCTGAAGCTGAATGGCCGCAAATGCCAAAAGCATCATCCATATCGGTTGGCCCGTCACCCGCTGAATGGTAAACAGAATGATGAAATTGAGGATAATATCAAACACCGAATCAAGGTAACGGCCGGTGTAGGACGGGGTGTTTTTTACTCTTGCCAACTCCCCGTCTGCAGCGTCAAGGATTGATTTTAAAATCAGGAATAAACCTGCAGTTGCATAGTATCCCTGGAAGATCAGCCATGAAGCAAAAAGCCCGCAGACACCAAACATCAATGTGACGTGAACGGGTGTGACGGAAGTTTTGGAGAACCCACCGGCAATAGCGGATGCGGCAGGTCGTCCATAATCTGAAAGATCAATAAATTTCTCCTCGGCAGAGAGTTTCGACATAGCGGCAATTTTTTAATCTTCTATTTAGTACGGTAAAATAAGTACTCTGCAAAGATAATTGCACGCAGTAACGTTCGATTGTTTATTAATGATAAAATTTTATAAAAGTGAATTTTACGCAGCGTCCTTTTATGAGCAAGATCAAGTGATGAAAGATATCTTTTTGGGCATAACAACTTGACTTAACAATGTTTTAATCCGAATCGGACATAAAAAAACCCTTATCCGATCCGTCTGAAATGATTAAAAATCAGACCGCACGGATAAGGGCATTCGTCATGTAAGTGCCGAATCAGCCTTCAGTTTCTTTAACTTTTTTATCAAGTTTACTGAGCAGTCGTTTCACATCTTTGTCGTGACCGAGCTCTTTTAATTTGAAAAGTACAATAGCCAGCGCGAAAAATGTTTGTGGCCACAAACCGATAAAAATTCCGCTTCGCTCAGCGTGTGCGTTCTCTTCAGCGTCTTCTCCCTTTTCTGTATACCACGTTGCGATGCTTGCTGCAATTGATGTAATTCCAAGTCCTGTAGATATATAAGCTAATTTGTCTAACATGGTCTGCCCTAATTTTTAATGTTTGTTGTTTATGATGTACGTTTAAATAACCAAGCATGGATTATGAACGTTCATTTTTGGCGGTCCGCATGTTGTTTTTTTCTGATGATTTATGGCTAATTTTCGAGCGTTGATCCGTTGAGAAAACTGCGCAGCTTTGTTGCTTCAAATTTTAATTCTTGTGTTGAGCAGAGGGATTGGTTGGGAGTATATAATTGAATTGAGGCCGATTTGTGAGGATCTAATTTTAAACGGTTTCCAGCGAACTTTTTGTCTTAACACAAAAAGTGCTAAAAAGGTCAAGCCTGCCTGCGCTGATTTTGAACTCACCCCCGGCCCCTCTCTACTCTCTCCGTTCATAAAGAGGGGGGTGTTTTAAATTACTTTTGCTCTTTGTATTTCGTAGACCGTACTTCGTATCTCGACCGATCTGCGATCGACGATTTGAATTTTGAATGATGAGTATGAGGTAGCTGGGATCCGCATCCTGAAGGGATGCAATATGATTAGCCTCAGGTGTAGTGAAACGAAACCTGGGGTTCGGATGACGCATCTTTTTCCCCACCGAACAGAGAGATTGGTTTGGGTTGCTTAATAGAGTTGAGGCGGTAGTGCAGGAATCCATTTTCAAACAATGTTCTTTGTCTCTTTTGTCTTGATACAAAAGAGACGTAAAAAACAAGTCTGTTTTCCGAAGCTTCAGCGCAGGCAAGGCTGAGAAAAAATGGAGCGTGTTGTTCCTACTCAAGCCATGAATCAAAGGCCCACCTGCTCCCAAAAGTATTTGGGATTCGCAAAGAGGGGAGACTTATTAAAGAAAAATTTGCTCTGTGTATTTCGTAAAGAGTAGGTGGTATTTAGATTCGGGTCAGAGAAAGATATATACGGTCTACAAAAATTTAAAAAGTGAATCGTTTGTAGGTGTTATTTCCAGCGTAATATTTTGTTCTGATTCAGTTTCAGTATCTTTTTTAACTGTGCTTCCTTTTATAATCATGGTTGAGTCGGAGGGGATCTCTTCAACAGTCAGTTCAAATTTTGGATGTTCAGGATCATATGAACTCAGATCAGCCAGTGACAGTGACGAGGTTTCATCTTCATTGATGAAAAACGAACCACTTCCGCCTCCGGCCTTTTCGGGCAAAATCCACCACTCAGAAGCGTCAAAAGCGACGCTTATCATGTAGTTTTGGAGTTCATCAGCAGTTCGATTTGATTGTATAGTTTTCTGATTGGCAGAGTAAATTGTGTTTAGCTGTACCTGTACTACATGGATTGTAGAAACTATAATTCCAAGAATTAATACAGGGGCAGCAAGATGCCACATCAAACCGGAGGGATGCTGCTCTGAAGATTTGTGGAAGAATCCTCTGATAAAAAACCATGGTGCCAGTATAAAAAGAACGATGAATCCGGCAGCAGTAACAGCAATTGACTTCACAAATTCTGAAAATGGATACTCTGAACCGCCAAACCAGTTGATGGTTTCAATGGTCGTATAGCGTAGTATTTCCAGTCCCGGTATAATGGTTAAATTATAAAAGGTGGAAATCCATCGATTTAAGGAATTGAGGTGAAAGACATCCGAAGAAAGATATTGTAACGATATAATTATGATGATGATCAGGCTGACGTTGATCCAGGGGAGAGCCGGTTTAATTTTCTCGTTCATATCGCACCCCGTTTTTAGTTAAGATTGTGTGTGCCTGATACATTCCTCTCTTGCCGGTATTGTTCTCGAAATTCGGATCGATGCCGGGAGTGTATGTTGCCGTTACCGCCAGAACAATTGAGTCGGGGGTGGCAATTTTATAGGTGAAGTTCATATCCTCATCGGGGGAATCGTGCTCGTGTAGAAAACGGCCGCCTTCTTCCATACGATCTCCAAAAAGTTCACGAAATGAGTTTTCGAGTGTTGTCTCAGACGGGTCCGAATCCATATAGTAGTGCCGCAGAGTGTGCTGAAGTGCTTTCTCCATCTCAGTTTGGGAGATGTTACTCACAATAGTAGTGCGTATGGTGCGAAGGATTTCTACCTGTCGGACTGACTGATTATAGAACTGAATGGCAGCAAGTAGCTGCGTGATGAGAAAGAGTACAATGAACGTGCGAATCAGAACCCTGCTGGAAGATTTTGAGATGATAGATCTGTCTAAAATAAATAGCCAGACTGTAGCTACTGCAAATGCAGTCCAATAGCCTATCCACAAATTTTCGAATATAAAAGAGAGGGAAAATGCGATCAGAACCGCTACAATTCCCCCAATTAAGAGTTTACCTTGATTGTTCATTATCCCGAATTAGTTAATTTTACAGTATTTACTGAAAATATTTAAAAAGGCAAAATGGTGAAGCAGGGAATGTTGGGTTTATTTACAGGCTACAGGTGAACTACCAAATTTTACCCAAAGAGGCACTTGACCCGTTGAGCGATAAATGAAAAGCGAATTGGGAATAACCGCCTCTACTTAGCTGGTCACTCCAAACCAATCACTCTGTTCGGCGGATTGATAGCATTGTTATCGACTTTACTAACCCCTGGGTTTCACGCTTGGTCGCTATCACCTGACCTACGTTTAACGCTCTTTCAGAGTGTCGAATTGTTCATCAACTTGCAAATTGGTGCAATCTAGTCTGTAAGTCAAGGCTACGTCAAACTTTCTGACCAGAGTTGATTGGCTTAATCATGGTATGTCATTTTTCCAGTTATCCAATAATGTTCAGACAAATCAGCTAACTGTACGTCCTGATGAGTAAACGCTCTGATAACTCCAATGCCGAGAATAGATTATCTCTTCTATTTTCGTGTCCCGTTAGGGACACAATATGGGTAGAAAGATAGACATCAATAAAACAATAAAAGTCCCGTTAGGGACGACAGTAGCTCCTGAATGGAATGTGAAAATCATGTTTAGATCCGCACCGCCTCAACACAGCTCTACGCTTTAAACCGGTCTCTCTGTTCGGCGGATGGATGGAGACGACTTTATAACCCCGGGTTCCGTTTCACTCCACCCGAGGCTACGTTCTTATGCTCTTTCAGAGCTGTGGATCTCACCATTGTATTCATGGACTTTCTTGTAGGGCATGGCTACGGCATAGATTTGGACTCACCCCTCAATCCCCTCTCTCCTCTCTGCGTTCGCAAAGAGGGGAGGTGATTAAATCGTGTATCGCACTTTTTAATCCATATACCGTACGCCGTACACCGTATAACGATTGACGAATCACCGGCGGACTGAACTGCGATTTGTGAATTGAATCTTGAATTACAAACTGTGCAGATGACCAAAGTCCGGAGGTATGAATGGCAGGGCATTGTATTCGCCAAACACAAGGATTGGTTTGGAGTGCAAAATTAAGTTGAGGCAGATGTGAGGCGATCTTATTTCAAACTATGATCAATCTTTGTTTTGACTCGGTACGTCCGTGGATTTACATGCTCCAGCTATAACCAAACCAAACGGAAAACGAGGGGCAAACCATAAGAAAAACCTATAAACTCATGGGAGAGAATGACTTTTTTAATAATCCATAAATATAAAATTTTCATAAAGATGACATATAAATGTCTTGTCTGGATTTGTTGGATTATCCACAAAATGAAACCGGAGCGATTTTGAATCGTAGTGAGATGTGAACAAAGACCTACAACCAGACATGATAAAATGGAGATTTTTACTACAAGAAAAATTACAATTCTATTAAGCCTTTTAGGCATCTTGATCGGTGCAGAGGCAGGGTTCAGCTTTGAGAATGACAAGGCTTTGAAAATTGCTCAGGGAAATGAAGAACTTTCAGACAGCATTAAAATTGACAAAACTGCTGATTTCCAATTGAAGGCACATCGCGTAGAACAAGGAACCGTTATAATCGACGGTACTATGACCGAAACTGGATGGGGAAAGGCCAACATGGCTACAGGATTTACTCAGCATACACCTAATACCGGTGAACCTGCAAGTCAAAAAACCGAAGTATGTTTTCTGTACGATGATGACTATCTCTACATAGGAGCCCGGATGTATGACGACAATCCAGATCAAATTGCGGCAACACTGTTTCGTCGTGACGGAAATGAGTACAGCGACTGGCTTTTTGTAGGAATTGACAGCTATAATGATAACCGAACGGCTTTTGTGTTCGGTGTGAATCCGCGAGGAGTTCGCAAGGATTTTCTGATATATAATGACGACCGGGAGGATACGAGCTGGGATGCCGTATGGGAAGCCTCCGCTTCGGTTGATGACGAGGGGTGGACTGCAGAGCTCAGAATTCCGCTTTCCCAGATTCGCTATAACGGTGAGGTTGGAGAGATAAAAAGCTGGGGAATCAACTTCTCACGTGAGATTGCACGAAATGGAGAAACCTCTTTCTGGGCCCCGACACTACCGGATGACTCCGGTCTTGTTTCACACTTTGGAAGGGTTAACAGTCTGCGTGAACTGCCTGAAAAAAACCGGCTGGAGGTTCTGCCATATCTATCCGGACAGCTCGACCGTTCGCCGGGAGATAGCCATAATCCATTTTATCAGCAGAATGATCTTTCTTTTAATCTGGGAGGAGATATCAAATACGGCCTTAGCTCAAATATGACCCTCACAGCTACCATTAACCCCGATTTTGCCCAGGTAGAAGTTGACCCTGCTGATGTGAACCTTACCGCATTTGAAACATTCTTCCCCGAACGCAGACCGTTTTTCCTTGAGGGTTCGGAAATCTTTAGCTTTGGTTTTAACAGCAACATCAATATTGGACATACTCCACAGCTTTTCTACTCAAGAAGAATTGGGCGTGCTCCGCAGGGGTCTGTTCCAGGCAATCCTGAATTTGAGAATCGGCCCTCTCATACACCGATTGCCGGGGCTGTTAAATTCAGCGGGAAAACGTCAGACGGATGGTCCTTCGGCCTCATGAATGCACTTACCCTCGAACAGAATGCACACTTCAGTGAAAATGGCAGCGATATTTCATCGGTTGCCGTTGAGCCATTCAGTAACTACATGGTAGGTCGGGTTAAGCGCGACTTCCGAGAAGGAAATACTGTTGTGGGAATGATGGCCAACAGCCTCTATCGTGATTTGTCGGCACCCACACTTGAATCGCGTTTGACCGATCGGGCGTTCAGCAGCGGTATCGATTTCGAGCACTCATGGAGGGATCGTCAATACCGGTTGAATGGCCGGTTTGCAGGCAGCCATGTAAGTGGTGAGCCGGAAGTCATTGAGCGACTTCAGCAGTCGAGTGCACGCTATTTTCAGCGCCCGGATGCCGACCATCTGGATATGGATGCAAGTCTGCAAAGTCTTCAGGGAGTTTACGTAGACGTGATGTTTACCTCCCAGACCCGCCATTGGATGAGTCAGTTTCGGGCGTATCAAATCAGCCCCGGCTTTGAGGTGAATGATATGGGATTTCAGTCCGATGCCGATCGACGTGCGGTAACTGGAATGCTTATCCACATGCAGCCCAGTCCGGTAGGAATACTTGAAAACTTTAATGTGTGGGCAGCCACAGCCAATTCTTGGAATACAGACGGAGATTATATAAGAAATATACACGGCACCGGTGGTTATTTCCGCTTTCAGAATTTCTGGAGCGTCAATTACCAGGTTCTCGGTGACTTTCGCTCACTTGATGACCGTCTTACCCGCGGGGGACCGATTGCTCAAAGTCCTGCGTCAATTAAGTACAGTCTGAATGTGAATACTGATTCCAGAAAGGACTTCAGGGTTTCGGTCAGATCGAATCAGTCCCGCACCGAAATGGGTGAGTGGTCTCATTATTATGGAATTTCACTGAGATACCGTCCGCATCCGGCTGCCAGTATTTCCCTTGAACCTTCTTTATCCAAAAATTTCAATAAAACACAGTATATAACGGCGATTTCAGATCCAAATGCCACAACTACCTATGGAAGTCGGTATGTGTTTTCAGAGCTGGAACAAACTACACTGGCAACAGCCATTCGCCTTGATTGGACGTTTACGCCGGATATCAGCCTTCAGATGTTTGCACAGCCATTTGTGTCGGTCGGATCATTTGACCGGTTTAAGGAGCTCCGCAGACCCGAAAGCATGGACTATGCAGTCTACGGTGATGATACCGGATCGGTCAGCTATGACGAAGCTACACGGCGATATGAGATCGATCCCGATGGAAGCGGCGACGCAACGTTTGATTTTGGGAATCCGGATTTCAATTTCCGGTCCCTGCGCGGAAATGCCGTAATTCGATGGGAATTTCGTCCCGGATCCACACTCTTTTTTGTGTGGCAGCAAAATCGAACCAGTCGTGAATCGATCGGAAGCCTGAATATGGGGCATGACTACGGGGAGTTACTCCGTACCCCCGCAGATCACACCCTTTTAGTGAAGTTTTCGTATTGGCTGGGGTATTAAATAATCCCCTCTTGAGAGGGGAAATGCTCAAGACAAGAGCGTAGCTCGTTGGATTGAGCGAGGGGTGTGTTCGTGGCTGTAATTGGGATGATAGAAAAAAAATCATGCACTTAGCCATTCACCGGTTCAGGAACACACCTCTGAATACTACTCTCAAGAGGAGAGGTTCTATCCATTTCTCGTCCCGGAGCTCTGCTCCGGCGGCGATAAGCATGTAGCTCAGCTACAGTGCATATGTTGACTAATATGTGGTAATTACATTCGAATTGTCACCGCCTCAACACAGCTCTACGCTCCAAACCAATCTCTCTGTTCGGCGGATGGATGGAGATGACTTTATAGCCCCGAGTTTCGCTATGCTACACCCGGGGCTACGTTCTTGCGCTCTTTCAGAGCTGTGGATCCCACCAATGAATTGATGGGTTATAACATATATAATGCAGGACATGGCTACGTCATAGGTTTGGACTCACCCCCGGCCCCTCTCTCCTCACTGCGTTCGCAAAGAGGGGAGGCAAGAATCAATAGCTCTGACGTGTAAAATTCTCAGGTTAGCCACCAAATACGCCCAATGTTTAAACGCTCCGTTATCTCAAACATCGAAACAGAATATCTCTTTAATTTTCGTGTCCCGTTAGGGACGCAATATGGGTAGAAAGTTAGATGTCAAAAGAACCTTAGTCCCGTCAGGGACGACAGGAGTTTTAGAAAGGAATGTGAAAATCATGTTTAGATTCGTGCAACCTCAACACAGCTCTACGCTCCAAACCAATCTCTCTGTTCGGCGGATGGATGGAGATGACTTTATAGCCCCGGGTTTCGCTATGCTACACCCGAGGCTACGTTCTTGCGCTCTTTCACAGCTGTGGATCCCACCAATTTATTGATGGGTTATAACATATATAATGCAGGACATGGCTACGTCATAGGTTTGGACTCACCCCCGGCCCCTCTCTCTCCCGATCCCGAAACTTCGGGACGGGATTCGCAAAGAGGGAAGACGTTCTAAACTAGATTTGTTCTGTGCATTTTGTTCGCCGTACTCTGCACCTCGTAAACCGTACACCGCAAAAAATCCGACGCTATCAGGTCTGTTTTTGCAGCTTACTCCGGAACCCGGTAAACCACTGAATTGATATTCATTCCGGCGCCGACGGAGGCGAATACAATCGTATCTCCGGGATTTATGGTGTGACCATTCATCTGGTTGCGGAGAATCAGATCGAGCAGGGTGGGGACGGTGGCCACGCTGGTATTGCCGAGTTTGCTGATGGTCATCGGCATAATACCGTCCGGTATTTCACTCTCATCATAGAGGTTAAAAAGACGATCTAAAATGGCTTTATCCATCTTCTCATTGGCCTGATGGATCAGTACTTTATTGACTTGATTCAGTTCTATATCTGCTTTTTCAAGACTCTGCTTTACCAGACCGGGTACATTGGAGAGTGCGTACTGATAGAGTTTTCGTCCGTCCATTTTCAGGTAGAGTGTATCGTCACTGTCGGGTTTGAATGACTTTTCCATTTCCAGGTAAAACGCCTGAGTTTCTGTATCGGTGCGGGCAGCGTGTGAGAGAATTCCCTCGTGTTTGTCACTCTTTTTTGCTTCCAGGACTGTAGCTCCGGCACCATCGGCGTAGATCATGCTGTCGCGGTCGTGCGGATCACAAATACGAGAAAGTGTTTCCGTTCCAATCACCAGGGCTGATTTAGCATCCCCGCTGCGAATATAGTAATTAGCTTGAATCACACCCTGAAGCCAACCGGGACAGCCGAACGGGAGATCGTAGGCCACGCAGTATGGATTTTTGATTCCAAGGTGATATTTGACCTTTGAGGCCAAGCTGGGAACCATATCCACTCTTCGGTTTTCGGCGCGAACGTCCCCGAAATTATGAGCCACAATGATGTAGTCGAGTTCTTCGCGATCCAGTCCGGACATCTTCAGGGCTTGCTCAGAAGCTTTTGCTCCCATATCGGATGCCAGTATATTATCGTCGGCAAAGCGACGTTCCTCAATTCCGGTAATTTCACGGAATTTATCAATTGTCTCCTCATTACTTTTATCGAAAGGAGTTCCGTTTTTTTCTAAAAACGTATTGTTTAAAAATTCACTGTTGGGAACAACTCTGTCCGGGATGTAAGAACCGGATCCGGTAATTACTGTTCTGATTTGCTGAGCCATAGAGAGATGACGTTTTGAGCTTTATTTAAACGTAATTGGAGATATACAAAAAAAGTTACTGAATATCGAGTTTCTTATAGGTTGAAAGTTTAGGACTCACCATCCGTCGCCAAGGCTATGGATGGCAGGCCGTCCCGTCGCCAAGGCTATGGATGGCAAGCCTTCCCGATCAAAGGCATGCCCCGGCCCCTCTCTCCACTCCGCCAGCCGGCGGATCGCAAAGAGGGGAGGAGTTTTAAATTTAATTTTGTACTGCGTGGATCGTATACCGCACTTTGTATCTTGATTGACGAATCACGAATTTACCGAACTGCGATGGACGATTTGTTTTTGAATTTCGACCTGTTTGAATGGCCGCACCCTGAAGGGGTGCAATATGATTAGCCCCGTACGAAGTGCGGGGTAAAAAAGCATTTAATAATTTGTCCGCTGAATAGAGGGATTGGTTTGGGGTATAAAATCGAGTTGAGGCGGTGTTGCGGGGATCTTATTTCAAATGATGTTCTTTGTTCATTTTGTCTTGACCTGTCAAGGGCAGTGTGAAGAACACACCTCTGAATGCTTCGTTGAACACTCCGCATTCTGTCTCCTCTCAAGAGGAGAAACATAGCAATCCCTTTTTTAATTTATGCCTGCTCTATTATTCCGTTGATTTCTCTAGGCCGAATTTGAACTCACCTTCCTAAGCCAAGGCTTCGAAAGGCAGGCCCTCTCGATAAAAAACATAGGAATGTCTAACTCACCCCCGGCCCCTCTCTCCTTCCCGAAAGCATTCGGGATTCGCAAAGAGGGGGGGCGTTTTAAATCAAATTTAGCTCTTTGTATTTAGTATAACGTTTTGGGAATCCCATCCCTTCAGGTAAAAAAACAACCATTCAAAAGGCAAGGAATGAACAGGGAGTTGATTCAGTTGAGCTTACTTGTGGCTACACAGACATCGATATATCGTACCCTGAGTGATGAAACAGTGAAGAAGAAAGCTGAGGAGTGGACGGTATATCTTTCGTTCACGCTTTTTTTGGGACATCTGTTGCTAATTTTTCTTCGCAATACATTTCCGGACATCAGTTTTCTACAGCCGCTGAACAGTAACTATCTCTCTGCGCTCTACACGCCGTTCAGCATTATTCTTGTCTATGAAGTATATCTGCTGATTCTCGCGCTGCCGCTTTCCTTTACCAATTCCATACAGAAGCAGTACGAAATTATCTCCCTCATCATCATTCGCCGGGTGTTTAAGGATATCTCCATGTTTGATGATTTTGATCAGATTGCTGAACAAACAGAAGTGATTTTACAACTTGCCACTGATCTGGGAAGTGGTCTGCTTCTGTTTCTGATGGTCGGAATTTATCATCACGTCAGTCTGCAACGTAAATCGATTCAGCGGTTGAGTGATGACGAAATACGCCGCTTTGTCTACATCAAGGAACTTGTGGCACTGACGCTTCTTTTCATCTTCAGTGTTCTGACACTTTTTTCTATTTACCAATTTGGTACCGAGGTGTATCGCCTTCTCTTCTTTGGTGAGTCCTTTGAGCTGGACCTTAACGTCATTTTCTTTGTCGAGTTTTATACAGTGATGATTTTTTCTGATGTATTTATATTCATCACGTCCTTCATGTTCAGTCAAACCTATGCGCGATTGTTACGGAATGCAGGATTTGTCTCCTCCACAGTTATTTTGCGCATCTCCCTTTCGGCTGAACCGGAATTGAGCGGATGGATTGCGGCAGCTGCACTGCTTACCGGAATTATTTCACAGGCGATCTATGTCTATTTCAGCAGGCTGGAAAAACGAGGGGAGTAGGGATTCTGGTTGCCGGCTGTAAACCTCGATCGCGATCAGCAGATTTTTGTGTGACCTTTTAGGGCTTGATTTGAAACATATATTGAGAATAATCGCCTCAAATGCTTCCGAAGCTCAATCAAATCTCTTTGTTCGGCGACCGGATTTTTCTCTTTGATGGTTCTATAAACAGGCCACTCCTCCGGAGTGATTTATATTTTGTAAACCCGTAAGCAGCCCGGCACAAGACGCTGACAGGATCAGCTACCCCTGAACGCTGTCACTTCTTTGCCGTCTGCGAATAATCAAATCATGCTTTTGGAATTTCAGCGGTCCTTATTATGTTCTGCGATTGCTCGGAAAAAAATCTAACCTCAATCATTTGATCACTACGATATCATGAATAAAAAAATTCTTCTGAACGAGTCCGACATTCCCACACACTGGTATAACATCGTGGCGGATATGCCGAACAAGCCGCTTCCACCGCTCAATCCCAAAACGAAACAGCCGGCAGGACCGGATGACCTGAGTCCGATCTTTCCCAAAGGATTGATAGAGCAGGAGATGTCGGCCGAGCAGTACATTGAAATTCCTGACGAGGTCCGTGAAATCTATAAAATCTGGCGTCCAACCCCACTTTATCGTGCCACAGGCCTGGAGAAAATGCTCGACACACCCGCAAAGATTTACTACAAGTATGAAGGGGTGAGCCCGAGTGGATCGCACAAGCCGAATACCGCTGTGCCCCAGGCGTACTATAACAAGCAGGAAGGTGTGAAGAGCATCACCACCGAGACCGGAGCCGGGCAGTGGGGAACAGCACTGGCGTTTGCCTGTTCACAATTTGGTCTCAACTGCGAGGTGTATATGGTGCGCATCAGCTACGATCAGAAGCCGTACCGAAAAGTGATGATGAATACGTATGGAGCGGAAGTTCACGCATCACCAAGTAACCGGACCGAAGCAGGACGCAGAATCCTGGAAAAAACTCCCGATACCAGCGGAAGCCTGGGGATTGCAATTTCAGAGGCGATTGAACGCGCGGTGGGAGATGATGAAACAAAATATTCTTTGGGATCGGTGCTGAATCACGTTCTGCTGCACCAGACTATTATTGGTCAGGAGAGTATCAAGCAGATGGAGTATGCCGGTGACTATCCCGATATAGTTGTTGCTCCGCTTGGTGGGGGATCAAACTTTGCGGGACTATCTTTTCCATTTTTGAAAAACAACCTTAATGATGGAAAGAAGACCCGTTTTATAGCTGTTGAGCCGGCTTCCTGCCCGAAGCTTACGCGTGGGAAATTTATGTATGATCATGGTGATTCAGCCGGATATACGCCACTGCTTCCGATGTATACACTGGGCCATAATTTTACACCGGCCGCCATTCATGCCGGTGGTCTGCGCTATCACGGAGCCAGTGTTTTATGCAGCCAGTTGCTGAAAGATGATCTGATTGAGGCTACCGCTTTACAGCAGCTCGAGTGCTTTGAGGCCGGAGTGATGTTTGCCAAATCGGAAGGAATCATTGGAGCTCCTGAAGCCAATCACGCCATTGCGCAGGTGATCCGTGAAGCGAACCGGGCCAAAGAAGAAGGAACCGAAAAAACGATTCTCTTTAACATGTGTGGTCACGGTTTCGTAGATATGGCCGCCTATGACGACTATTTTGCCGGCAAGCTGAGCGATCACGAAATCGAAGATGAGACAATTGCAGGCAATATTCAGGAGATCGAAGAGCTGCAACCCGAAGGGTAGGGTTCTGTGGTTTACGGAATATGGCATACGGCATACGTGTTACGCAGACGTATGTCGTATTTTTTGCTTTTTCTTTGAAAGCGGAGTTCGATTGACGAGTTGGACTCACCATCCTTCTCCCGAAAGCATTGGGTTTTAACTCACCCCCGGCCCCTCTCTCCTCACTGTGTTCGCAAAGAGGGGAGACGTTTTAGAATTCATTTTGCACTGCGTACTTCGTATATCGTTCTCAGTAAAGCGATTGACGAATCACGAATTTACCGAACTGTGATGGACGATTTGATTCTTGAATTTCAGAATTTATTGGTGATCCAATTCTGTAAGAGCGGCTTGTTTATAGCCCGGGGTTTCAACCCCGGGAATAATCGTTAGCGTATTGTATGCGCCGAATAGAGGGATTGGTTTGGAGTATATAATCGAATTGAGGCGTTGGTACGGAGATCTTATTTCAAACGGTTTTCAGCGTACTTTTTGTCTTAGCACAAAAAGTACCAATCCCGAATTCTCGGGACCGGAAGCCTGCGAAAAGACACTGGTACTGAGTCACATTCAAGGCCTTCTCTTTACCGTGTTCTTGGAGGGGGAATGTTCTCATCTACATCCACTTTTCGTACACCGTTGGATCACCTTCCTCGAAGGCTTGGAGAGCTTCCATCAAACATTGTTCTGCTACCCTCATCCTCTCTCCGCACTGCGTTCCAAAAGGGAATGCTTCAAGCTGCATCTGGCCTTCGAAACCGAAGGCATTGCCGAGAGAATCAACGGCTTTCACAGCCATGAGACTGTTCTTTCGCATTAAAGTATTTTGAAGGGGTATTTCGACTTCGTTCGTCGCAAGCTCTTCACTGCGCCTGTCCTCCGTTGGAGACTTCGGAAGGCGGGATTAATGTGACGTTGGAGGTGAATTTGTGATCTTCTCATTCTCCTGCACTAAAGTTTTGAAAGACAATCCGACAAACTGATCATCTGTAGCTTTTGAGGAGTGCCAGATGGGGAGAGAGGCAGAGCCAGATGGTCACACTGCTGCTCAAACACCGGGTGTTCTATTACGACTCCAAAAAGTGAACGAAGTTTTTTGGTGTAACAACATTCATATCTATGCCATAGGTATCCTTAAAAGAGGAGATGGTTTTCGATGTAGCACTTACATTCCATTTCATCTCCCAGGCTTTGAGAGAACCTGATTCAGTTTCAACATAGTCGACTTCTCTTTGGTCTGTTGTTCTCCAGAAATGCATTTTTGCTCTGCTTCCTGAGTAGCTCAGCATTTTAAGGCGTTCAGAAAATAGAAAATTTTCCCATAAGGCTCCCTTATCCGTTCTTAATTTAAGGGGATTGAAATTAGAAATAATAGCATTTCGCACACCACAATCGTAAAAATAGATTTTTTTTCCTCTGCTGATCTCTTTCCTCATATTTCTGCTGAAAGAGGGAACTGTAAAAACAACATAGGTCTTTTCAAGAAGGTCGATATATTTCGCCACCGTGTTTTTATCGACCTGTAATAATTTTGAGAGTTCATTGTAGGAGACTTCACTTCCAATTTGAAGTGCCAATGCCTGTAACAGTTTCTCAAGAAGCTCCGGTTTGCGAATTCCTTTAAATGCCAACAAATCCTTATATAAGTAACTGTCGCTAAGCTGGGTAAGAACTTCATGTTCATCGTCAGGATTCATGATAACGTCAGGATACATGCCATAAAGAATCCGCTGTTCTAATTCCGATTTCGCTTCCAAATATCCTTTATACTCTGTGAACTCAATCCAGCTTACAGGAAAGAGCTGATACTCCCACTTCCGGCCGGTAAGCGGCTCATTTATCTCGTTTGCCAGTTCAAGTGATGAAGAACCTGTAACAATTAACTGCACTCCCTCGATGCCATCAATGATCAACTTTAATGTGAGACCAACATTTTTAACCCTTTGAGCCTCATCAATAAATAGTATCCTGTTTTTCCCGACTATACGTTTGAGCTCCGATAAATTAACATCTGTAAGCATGTCACGCACTATAGGCTCATCACAATTCAAATGTGCAACATCACCCCTGCCTTTTAAAATGCGCTTAACAAGAGTGGTTTTACCTGTTTGCCGGGCACCTATCAATACAATTGCCTTCCCCTTAAAAAGCTTATTTTCTATTGATTTTTGGACTGTCCTCTCAATCATAGCGGTATATTTGGTGATCGTGTTCACTGAATATACGTATATTTGGTGAATATAATCACTGAATATCTACTAATAAAGAGTTATCCATTAAAGATATGACGGCATTCCCAGTTTATTTCGGGTTTTATTAGGCCGAATTTGAACTCACCATCCTTCGCCAAGGCTTCGGATGGCAAGCCCTCTCGATCAAAGGCATTGGTATCTGACTCACCCCTCAATCCCCTCTCTCCTCACTGCGTTCGCAAAGAGGGGAGGCGTTTTAAATTAAATTTGTTGCTGCGTACTCCGTCTGGCGTAAATCGTACGCCGTATCCCGTATTCTATTCGGCTCTCGACGCTGTCAGGTCTCACCAAGATTCACTCCTTTAACCTATCGGGCAGCACGATACCGAGGCGGCCGGCGCGTTCGCGCCATTTTTGGCGGGCCAGCTTTTGCATATCCTCAATTGTGTCGATCTCATCTACAATCTCCATACCGAGCAGGGTCTCCACGGCGTCTTCCATGGTAACCACACCTGAAAATCCGCCGTATTCATCCACTACAACGGCAATATGCTCCTGCTTTTCGAGTAGCTTCTCAAACAGCTCCTTCAGCGAAGCGGTCTCCGGAACAAACATCAAATCGCGGCGAATCTCCTTCAGCTTCTTATCACCATTACCCTCAGAGAGATTGTAATAGAGATCATTTTTAAGAATATAGCCGGTGATATCCTCATCATTATCGCCATAGATGGGAATCCGCGAAACGTGAAGGTCCTCTTTCTGCTCCAAAAGTTCATTGATGGTCAGATCCTCCTGGGCCTTGATCACCACAATACGCGGGGTCATCACATCGTGAACCTTCAATGACCGGAACTTGATCAGGTTTTTGAAAATTTTTGATTCGCCCTCCTCAAATACGCCCTCCTCAAAACCAAGTTCGGCCATGGCGCTAAACTCCTCGCGGCTCACAGTCGGTTCCTTGTCCTCGCGGGAGAGCCACCTGGTGATGCCCATTGAAAGCAGCACCAGCGGGTAGGTGACATAGATCAGTCCTTTGGTAGTGTAGCCGGAAAAACTGGAGAGCTCCTTCCAATAGGTAGCCCCGAGTGTTTTGGGGATGATCTCCGAAAAGATCAGGATGGCGAGGGTGAGAATGGCGGATGTGATGCTGACGTAGGCGTTGCCAAAAACCACCTGCGCCTGTGCACCCACTCCGGCCGCACCTACTGTATGGGCGATGGTGTTGAGACTCAGAATGGCCGACAGCGGTCGATCGATATTGGTTTTCAGTTCCTTGAGGATAGCGCCAACCCGCGGTTTTTTCTTCGACAGCACGGTAACGTACGATGAGTTCATCGATAGCAGCACCGCCTCGAGGATGGAGCAGAGAAAAGAGACTCCGATTGCCAGAGCCAGGTAAAAAATGAGTAGCGTCATAAATGGTTTTCGAGGGTGATTTGATGAAACGGTTTCTAAGATAACAGAAAATGAGGAAAACTTCGTGGGTAGGTATTTGACGCCAAACTTTGCTCTGTTGTATAATATTTTTCTTCAATATATGACATTGATTCCAACTCACCCCTCAATCCCCTCTCTCCTCACTGCGTTCGCAAAGAGGGGAGGCGTTTTAAATTTTGTTTTGCTCTTCGTATATCGTAGACCGTGCTTCGTATCTCAATTGGCGAATCACCGAACGACCGAACTACGATGGTCGATTTGAATTTTGAATAATGAATTTGATGTTGCTTCAGTCCGCATCCTGAAGGGATGCAATATGAATAGCCCCGTACAAGCGCAGCGCAGTGCGGGGATAAAGAGCGAGGGATAAAGATTCCGCCGAAAAGAGGGATGGGTTTGGGTTGCTTAATTGAGTTGAGGCGGTGGTGCAGGGATCTCATTTCAAACGGTGTTCTTTGTCTCTTTTGTCTTGATATAAAGCGAACCAATCTCAAATTCTCGTGACCGACAAGCCGTTTTGGAACTCACCCCCGGCCCCTCTCTATTCTCTCCGTTCATAAAGAGGGGAGGCGTTTTAAACCAGGTTAGGTTCTTCGTAATTGGTGTTTTGGGCTTCGTGTCGTGATTGACGAATGACAGATGGACCGAACTGCGATGGACGATTTGTAGATGGAATCATAATCTAGTTGAATCCCCACCCTGAAGGGGTGCAATGTGATTAGCCCCAGGTGAAGTGAAACGAAACCTGGGGTATTAATGGCGCATTATTTTCCTCGCCGAATAGAGAGAGTGGTTTGGTGTGTAAAATTGAGTTAAGGCGGTGGTGCGGAGATCATATTTCAAACGGTTTCCAGCGTACTTTTTGTCTTGATACAAAAGAGACGTAAAAAATCAAGCCTGCCTGCGCTAAAGCTTCGGAAGGCAGGGCTGAGAAAAAAATGGGGCGTGTCGTTTCTTCGCATGCCATGAATCCAAGGCCCGCCTGCTCCGGAAAGCATTCGGGATTCGGAGGGCAGGTCTGAAAATTTTGTATTCCACCTAGTGGTTTGGCTAAGGCTTGAGGATTCATGGATTTTATGCTCACTCACTTCCACGAATACTCCCCATTTTTCTCTAGGCCGGTTTGGGACTCATCATCCTTCGCCAAGGCTATGGATGACAGGCCCTATTTCCCTCTCTACTCACTGCGTTCGCAAAGAGGGGAGATGTTTAAAACCAGGTTAGGCTCTTCGTACTTCGTAAATCGGATACCTATCATCGTTCACCGTCCGTTGTACCTCGCAAGAAATCCGACGCTATCAGGAGCAGCTGGCGCTGAACGCTGATTGGTCTCAACTCCGTAAACCGTACACCGTATCCCGTACTTCGTACCTCAAACCCTTACAAACTTTTTATACAGTTCTGTAATCCGCACGTGATCGGGATAGTTTTCTGTGGGGTCTGCCGGGGCTGAGGATGTGGATTTTGTTTCGAGGAGGGCAAACCGCTCCAGGGCGGCAAACAGGTCAGCATACAGCAGATCCAGTTCTAACGTGTCGAAGTCGTCGCCTTCAGCCTCCGCGAAAGTGAGCTCGATTTTTACCGAAAATAGCAAAATGTCGTGGACCAGCTCTTTTATCGGCACCCAATCTTTTGCGGCGTCCCGCATCTTGTAGAGGATAAATGGGATGCTGTACTGCAGCTGAGGAAATTCGAATGAACTGCCCAGATAGCCCAGGTTCATATCTTTAAAATATGCGGAAAAAAGAAGCCGGTAGAGCTCTCCTGCGTTCTCTTCCTCCAACAGGTACTCATGCTCTTCATTAAACCGGATCTTGCTATTATCGTTTTCATCCATCTTTACCAGTTCTGCAAGCGCAAGCAGCACTCTGATGCCGTGCAATAGCCAGATATCGGGTTCATCGAGTTTTCCATTTTTATACTTGCGGATATTTTCGATGTAGTTTTCGGGCCATCGCATCTCTTCCAGGAGCTGCCGGATCACTTTACGCTTCAGATATCCCATCCTTGTCAGCCTGAAAGCTCCTTCACGGTTCAGGAGAATCAGGAACTGACGGGCATTGTGAAAAAAGAAACTCTGTTCCACGTCCTTAAGCGACAAATCCCTGTTCAGATAGATTGGGGAATCGGAGTTCAGCCAGTCACATTCAAGCATCTCCTTGATTCCCTCAGATGATGGCTCCTCGTCCTCATCGTATGGGTTCAGGTAGTATTCGAAATCATCAAACGGGCCGATCTCCTCATCGCCAAATCCGTAGAAGTCATCTTCCCAAACCTCCTCCCCCTTAATGTCGCTAAAAAAACGGTCCAGGAATCTCTCTTTCTCATCATCGTTGAGATGGCTGTTGTCCCACATGGTGCCCTCATAATTGACAAGGGCGCCCATATCACCGCATCGCCGGCATTTCCAACGCACCTGTTTCGGCATATCGATCTGGGTTACCTCAATGGTTCCGTCGCACAGTTCTCCATCCTCCGTCTCCTGCCTGCAGTAGAAGCCGGACTCCAGTTTTGTTCCGGAGGGTGCCGATGTGCTGAGCTGGATATATTCGGTGTAGATATCCATCTGCTCCTCCTCTTCCTCGGGCATAAATAGAAAAGCGTCCGACACAGGGTCGGGAAATTCTGAAACGTCGATAATGGTCATGTTCTCTTTTTTCATGGCAGAAGGGATTTGTTGAGTGGTACGCTTTATAAATGTAATCGAAAGTTCTGAGAATATCGAGAGATGCGGCCACTGATAATGAATGTCGAATATTGAATAGCGAACGCCGAATGTCGAATTATGAGTAAGAAGTGAAAAGTGAAAGGTGAAAAGACCTGGCAGCGTCCGGAGATCCTGTCAGCGTCTGGGATAAGGAAAAGTTTGCAGTTGGCAAAGCTTTTATGAGTAAATTCCAAATGGTAAACCACAAATTCCAAACATCCTCCATCTACACATTGAATGTTCTATTCTTATAGGATCACCGGCGGGACGCTGAGCGATTTGGGCAAGGAAGGGAATAGGAGGAATGTAGAACAGAAGAATGAAGAACGTCCAATTTTGAACAATGTGGTCAGTCGACAGTATCTCGATTGACGAATGACAGATGGACCGAACTGCGATGGACGATTTGAATCTTGAATGATGTGGTTGCTGTATACCGCACCCTGAAGGGGTGCAATGTGATTAGCCTCAGGTGAAGTGAAACGAAACCTGGGGTGTTGATGAGGCATCATTTTCTCCGCCGAACAAAGGGATTGGTTTGGAGTGTAAAATTGAGTTAAGGCGGTGGTGCGGAGATCATATTTCAAAAGATGTTCTTTGTCTCTTTTGTCTTGATACCAAAGTGCCGTTAAAATCAAAGCCGGAGTTGGTCTGAATTCAATGGAATAGTATTAGATATAATTAATCTTACACACATCCCAAGTACTATCCCAATTAGTATATTTCAAACATACTTGCGTTTCAATATGCTTAATTAGTTAGAGAGAAAAAGAAGAGAGTGCAGGTATATAAGGTGTATTAATTTTAACGGAGAGAATTAAATCATGAGAACTTCAGGTTGTTTTCTATTCTTTGCTTTGCTTGTGTTGGCTTACAGCTGCGATTCCTACCAGGGAGATTTTGATGAGTCGTTGCCAGACCAATACACATTAACTACCACTGTTACACCGGTCGAGGGGGGAGACATTCAGCCATCGGGCGGGGAGTTTTTAGTTGGCGAAAGCAGACAGATTTTAGCGCGTCCGGCAGAAGGGTATGTGTTTGACCATTGGACAGGCGATCTTTCCGGAGAATCAAACCCGCATACTATCAAGTTTAATTCAAACAAAACGGTTAATGCACATTTTTCACTAAGAGGATATAGTCTTAACCTTGAGATTATTGGAAATGGGGCTGTCAGCGAGAGTGTCGTTGAAAGGACAACGTCAGTAACCGTCAGGCTTGAAGCGATAGCAGAAGAAGGTTGGTTTTTTGACGGATGGGAGGGTGACCTGTCCGGAAGCGACAATCCGGAAACGATCACTATAGATGGAAACGAAGAGAAGAGCGTAAAAGCTATCTTTAAGGAGATTCCACCGGAAGAGTATACCGTTACCATCAGCACACAAGGCTCCGGAACAGTTGAAAGAAATCCTGATAAGGAGGTATACATTGCAGGAGATGAGATTACCTTAACTGCAAAAGCAGCTTCGGGGTGGAAATTTATAGAGTGGAAAGGAGATCTGTCCGGTAATTCAAATCCAGTGGAAATTGTTGCAGATAAGGACAAGAAGATTACTGCTGTCTTTGAGCGGGTTGTGCTGAATGAATATACTGTTACAATCAACACACAAGGCTCCGGGACTGTTGAAAGTAATCCTGATAAGAAAGTCTACAAGGGAGGAGAGGAGGTTACCCTAACTGCAAAAGCGGCTTCGGGCTGGAGATTTAGTGAGTGGAAAGGGGATTTGTCAGGAAGTTTAAATCCCGAGACAATTATTATTGATGCGGACAAACAGATTACGGCGGTTTTTGAGCAGATTCCGCCTGAGGAGTATACCGTGACCATCAGCACTGAGGGCTCCGGATCAGTTAATAAAGATCCGAATAAGCCCACATATATAGAAGGTGAGGAGGTTACCTTAACGGCAACTACGGCCTTGGGCTGGACATTCAGCGAGTGGACGGGAGATCTGTCGGGAAGCTCAAATCCCGAGACCATTGTCGTGGATGAAGACAAACAGATCACGGCTGTTTTTGAGGAGATTCCGCCTGAGGAGTATACCGTGTCCATCAGCACTGAGGGTTCCGGATCAGTTAATAAAGATCCGAATAAGCCCACATATATAGAAGGAGAAGAGGTTACCTTAACGGCGAATGCCGCTTTGGGCTGGACATTCAGAGAGTGGACGGGTGATCTGTCGGGAAGTTCAAATCCCGAGACCATTGTTGTGGATGAAGACAAACAGATCACGGCTGTTTTTGAGGAGATTCCGCCTGAGGAGTATACTGTGTCCATTAATACTGAGGGTTCCGGATCAGTTAATAAAGATCCGAATAAGTCCACATATATAGAAGGAGAAGAGGTTACCTTAACGGCAACTGCGGATATGGGATGGATATTTAAAGAGTGGACGGGAGATCTGTCGGGAAGCTCAAATCCCGAGACCATTGTCGTGGATGAAGACAAACAGATCACGGCTGTTTTTGAGGAGATTCCGCCTGAGGAGTATACCGTGTCCATTAATACTGAGGGTTCCGGATCAGTTAATAAAGATCCGAATAAGCCCACATATATAGAAGGAGAAGAGGTTACCTTAACAGCAACTGCGGATATGGGATGGATATTTAAAGAGTGGACGGGAGATCTGTCGGGAAGCTCAAATCCCGAGACCATTGTCGTGGATGAAGACAAACAGATCACGGCTGTTTTTGAAGAAGAGCCCGACTTGGGGCTTACCGTTCAAGAAGTGAAATTTTACATCAAGGAAATGAAACTCGGCGGGACCCGCAGAACCAAGGATTTTAGTACCAAAGATTTTATTCTGAATGTACCCGTTGACGGGACACCCTTTGAGATTACACATGTTACCATACCCCCGGGGTTTTATGATGAACTCGAACTTGACATCAAAAAACCTGATAGCAAAGCTGAGGTAAATGATTCTGATTTCAGGGATGGGTCCGGCAGCTATACAGTGGTTGTGAAGGGAATCTATAATGGCTCCGGTTTTACCTATCGATCACCGGAAGATTATGAACTTGATGTATCCTTGAGTCCGCACCTTGAAATTACGAGCGGTCAGACCCGGATCATCGCTCTTACACTAGATTTTGATGGATGGTTTAAAGATGGTTCTGGCGGTTTTCTGGATCCTAATGACTCTGGAAACAGAAAACAAATTGACAAGAATATTGAAAATTCATTCAGTGATTTTGAGGATGGATTTTAGGGGACTCATCATCCTTCTCCCGAAAGCATTCGGGATTCGGATGACAGGCCCTCCCGATCAAAGGCATCGGGATCTCTAACTCACCCCCGGCCCCTCTCTCCTCACTGCGTTCGCAAAGAGGGGAGGCGTTTTAAATCAGGTTAGGCTTTTCATACTTGGTGTTCTGTGCTTCGTGTCTTTATTGACGAATGACCGATGGACCGAACTGCGATGGACGATTTGAATTTTTTAAATACGATCTGATTGAATGACCGTACCCTGAAGGGGTACAATATGATTAGCCCCGTACAAGCGTGAGCGCAGTGCGGGGTATAAAGAGCAAGGATTAGTCTCCGACGAACAGAGGGATTGGTTTGGGGTATATAATCGAGTTGAGGCGGTGGTACGGGGATCTTATTTTAAACTATGTTCTTTGTTCATTTTGTCTTGATACAAAACGAACCAATCCTAAATTCTCGGGACCGGCAAGCCGGAAGGCTAAGAAAAAAATGGGGCGTGTTGCTCCTTCGCATGCCATGAATCCAAGGCCCGCCTGCTCCCAAAAGTATTCGGGATTCGGAGGGCAGGCCTGAAAATTTTGTGTTCCACCTAATGATTTGGCTGAGGCTAGAGGATTCATGGGTTTCATGCTCACTCACTTCCACGGATACTCCCCATTTTTCTCTAGGCCGGTTTGGGACTCATCATCCTTCGCCAAGGCTATGGATGACAGGCCCTTCCGTCGCCAAGGCTTCGGACGGCAGGCCTTATTCCTCTCTCTCGATCCCGAAACTTTGGGACGGGATTCGCAAAGAGGGGAGATGTTTTAAATCGGATTTGTCTCTTCGTATATCGTGCTTCGTATCTCAATTGGCGAATGACCGAACGACCGAACTGCGATGGACGATTTGATTTTTTGAATAATGAATTTGATGTTGCTTCAGTCCGCATCCTGAAGGGATGCAATATGAATAGCTCCGTACAAGCGCAGCGCGGTGCGGGGATAAAGAGCGAGGGATAAAGATTCCGCCGAACAGAGGGATGGGTTTGGGTTGCATATTTGAGTTGAGGCGGTGGTGCGGGGGTCGCATTTCAAACGGTGTTCTTTGTCTCTTTTGTTTTGATACAAAGCGAACCAATCTCGAATTCTCGTGACCGACAAGCCGTTTTGGAACTCACCCCGGCCCCTCTCTATTCTCTCCGTTCATAAAGAGGGGAGGCGATATAAACAAATTTTGTGCTTCGTATTTCGTAAACCGTAAACCGTACCTCGTATCCCGGAAATTCGAGACGGGATTTGGATAACTGACCCTCCCGGTCAAAATCCATAGCGATCTAACTCCTCCAGGAGCGATGGCCGGTTTGAATACCTGTCTCTGATGGCACCGACCAGCTCTTTTGTTTGCTCCGCAGCTCCAAACGCGATCACTTTTTTGAGTATTCTGCACACCTTCCGATAATTTTTACGATCCGCCCGCTGCTCCAAAGAGTCCCAGATGATCTGTTCATAGATTTCAAAAATATCCTCCACAGCCGGAAATTCTCCACGCTCATTAAAATGGTGCTGATACTGCTCCAAATCATATATATTCGGCACTTTCTTTATTTCCGCAAGCAACTCTTCCCACATCTCTTCCAATGCAAAAATCTCGGGCAGCAAACGTCTTCCCATGTAATCCAGCCGCAATGCAGACAGAACATTTTTCTTCAAAAACTGATCCCACTCATTCTCTGGAATCAGGCTCTTCACCTTTACGTAGCGCTCCATACCCGGATCTTCTCTCAGTAAATCCATGCTGCGATCCAGCAGTTCCCCGGGGGAACCCTGCTTCTCCGCCACCTTCATCAGCCATTCATCCCACTCTTTTTTTAAACCCGGCGCCTGCTTCTCAAATCTTTCAATTGCCGCTTCAGCCAGTTCCTTCACCCGGTTAACCTCTTCCCGCTGCCAGGCTATATCGATCCTCTTGGCATACACACCCGTAAAATATGAATAGTTCTCCAGCAGAGCATCCGCTGCGGCTACATCATCTGTTTTTCGTAGCAGCCGGGCTTTTTGCAATATCGTTTGCTGCAATCGGTATCGCGCACTCCAGCCATCCGTATCCTTCTCCAGCGTACGAATCTTCTCATCCATCAAAGAAGAGATAGCAGCGATCTGTTTATCCGTTTGTGCCAAGCCTACCGCCATCGCCAGAAAATCATCCTCAAAGTCCCATCCTTCGTACCGCTCATCATCCAGGGATTTTAAGCACCATTTGAAGAACGTTGACTGTTCTTTTTCCGGAGGTTGCTCACAACATTCGAACAGCAATTGGGTTGCCCATCGAAGGCTTTCACCTACATCCGCGTTCGAATCATCAATAAACTGAAGGGCGGGAACCATCTCCTCCATAATCACCTGACTAATATCGAGTACATCCCGGATTGAACCGGACCTCTTCAGCTCCTCTGCCTGTTCCAGTAATTCATATACCGGCACCAGGTGTCTGCGTGCTTCGCTTCCATACATCAATCCTTTCCGGCGAGCGGGTGCCAGTGCCTTTTTTACAATTTTTCTATAATCCGTCTTTCCGGAAAACCCTTTTCCTGTTTTCATCATGGCTGTTATATGGTCTTCTAACTTTGAATCAACTATAGCTGCTTTTTTAATGGCTTCGATCAGTTCTTCCCTGGTTGCCGACTCCAGCAAGTTTGTAAAATCATCCTCTACTGTTTTAGGTGATTTGCCCTCAACCTCACTCTTTCCCTCTAACCACTCGGCGTCTTCATCCTCCATTGCAAGCAGAACGGCTGCAATATGCTTGCAGGGAGAAGTTTCGGCATAGGGACAGTTGCAATCTGCCTTCACAATCACACTTGAGTCCAATGGCTGAATTTGTATCCGGTAGGCTTCGCTTCCATGCACGGTGGCAGTCCATTGATTACCGTTTTCGAAAGTTAAATTCTGTACTCGTCCCTGATGCAAATAATTTATTCCCCGATCCAGTATGGTTCCCGGAAAATTCGAACTCAGATTTTTCCTATTGAGGTGAAAACTCATGGCGCAATACTCACAGATTCAATGACGTGTTCTTTTGTTCAACAAAGATACGGTTTAAAAACGCAAACATGAGATGGGAAATGACGAATGATGAATAACAAACGCCGAATGTTGAATTATGAGTGAAAAGTAAAAAGTGAAAGGTGAAAAGACCTGATAGCGTCAGAAGGTCCTGTCAGCGTTTGGGGAAAGGAAAAGTTTGCAGTTGGCAAATTCCAAATGGCAAACCACAAATTCCAAACATTACCTCCATCTACACATTGAACGTTCCATTCTCATAGGAGCATCGGCGGGACGCTGAGCGATTTGGGCAAGGAGGGGGCGGAATGTAGAACAGAAGAATGATGAACGCCGAATGTCGATAAAGGGGAATGTCGAACAGAAGAATAACCAACGCCGAATGTCGAAAGTGACGGGTTTGTTCGATATTCATCATTCTGCGGTTCGATATTCACTTGTTTTCCGGGAGGTTAAAGAGCCTAAAAAGATAAGAAGAAGGCATCCTGAAGCATGAATTGTAAATGATTTTCGTTACATTAATTCAACCAATCATTCATGGTTCGAATTAAACCGACACTATATATGCCAATTTCAGAATCAATAGAAAAAAGTGTTTTTGAGCTTGATGAAAAAGATCGGCTTCTTTTACTGATTAAGCTTCTCGAAAGTCTTGAACCGGAAACAAAGGATGGAAGTCAAATCGACAAATGGGTGAATGAAGCAGAAACCCGATACCAGTCATGGAAAGCTGGTGAGATGAATACTATTTCTGAGGAAACGGTTTTCCGTGAACTTCGAAATAATCCGGAAGATGATCGTTGAGTTTTTTGAAGCAGCTCTATTTGATTTGAAAAAGAGTAAAAAATACTACTCAGATATTGAACCTGATCTTGGGGAATATTTTCTCAGGGATATTGAGGGAGCACTTAGTGATATCAAAAAATTTCCCAAAGCTTGCCCTAAACATCACAAGTACAATCATCTCAGGCTAAAAACTTGTAAACGATTTCCCTTCACTGTTATTTATCATCCAATTTTTCAGGAAAAAGTAGTTTACATCGTTGCTGTAGCACATCAAAAACGAGAGCCTGACTATTGGAGAGGCAGGGCTTAAGATTTCCGTGTGCATGGTACGATTGGGATCAAGGCGCAAAAAGACGCTGACAGTGTCCGAAGGTCCTGTCGCATGAGCAGGTAAGTGTTACAGTTGGCAAAGCTTCTATGAGTAAATTCCAAATGGCAAACCACAAATTCCAAACATCCTCCATCTAAACATTGAACGTTCCATTCTCATAGGAGCACCGGCGGGACGCTGAGCGATTTGGACAAGGAAGGGGAGAATGTCGATCAGGGGAATGTCGAACAGAAGAATGACGAACGCCGAATGTCGATCAGGGGGAATGTCGAATATGAAGAACAACCGAATGTCGCGGGAATGTCGAACGAAGAATAACGAACGCTGAATGTCGACATTCAACATGTTCCCGAAAAATCGGGACTGCGAAAAGCACGCAGCAATATTTTTCTGTTCGATATTACAAAAGGTTCAACATTCAACATTCTGCGGTTCGATATTCTACGGTTAAATATTCTTCTGTTCGATATTTCCTCGTGCGTTTTTTTTCGCTGTTTGCAGGCTCTTTGCAAAAATTGAGATTAGCTCATTTACTTCTTGAAGACCGTTGCTAAGCAGGCTTCTATCTTTTAGAAAACCTTTTTTTAAAATAATTTTCATATTAATTCGCGTCTCACGCAACTCCTTTAGTATGATGCTGATTTTGTGAATAAAATCCTTACGCGATTCAGCGCTTTGTGCCTCGCCGTAGACCAGTGCCGGAGACATTCCTGAACGAATTATTTGTCCCGACAAGTAGCGCCCCGCTTCTGATTTTGGTAATGTTTCTCCAATATTTATCACCATTACCGAGAAGTCAATTAGGCGATCCTCAAGATCATAGGTTTCTCTTTTCATTATTTTCTCCAATTTTTAATGAACACTCTTGTACCATTTATATGAATCCAAAACTGCAATTTCCTTACAGAAAAAAATAAAAATATCGAATATCGAATAACGAACAGGGGAATGTCGAACAGAAGAATAACCAACGCCGAATGTCGATCAGGTGAAATGTCGAATGTTGAATAGCGAACGCCGAATGTTGATTTGTCGCTCATTGGACATTCAACATTCAATATTCTGCTGTTCGAAATTCCAACCTTCCTCAAGGTGTTCTCGTTGATATATTTTCATTTACTCAACACATTGAGTAATTTTACTCAACTAAATGAGTAGATATGGAAACATTCGAGAGATTTCACTTACAGATTCTGAAAAAACGCATTGAAAGTGAACCGATAAGGTTTATCCAGGTACTCTATGGGCCGCGTCAGGTTGGAAAAACAACGCTGGTCCGGCAGTTACTGCATCAAACGGAATTGCCGTGGCATTATAGCTCGGCAGACGGGGTGGCTGCTTCTGATGCAGTTTGGATATCACAGCAGTGGGAAGCTGCGCGCATTAAGTACCGAAGCAATGAACAACAGAGCGCAATTCTGGTTATTGATGAAGTACAAAAGGTTGAAAACTGGAGTGAGCAGGTGAAAAAAGAGTGGGACCGTGATCGCGCCGGGGAGGTTGATCTTCAGGTGATTCTATTGGGATCATCACGACTGTTGTTACAGCGAGGGCTCACAGAATCACTGGCCGGGCGGTATGAATCAACCTATATGGGGCATTGGTCCTATCCTGAAATGAACTCGGCGTTTGGGTTAAGTGCCGACGAATTCGTTTGGTTTGGCGGGTACCCAGGTTCGGCCGCTCTGATTGACGACGAATCCCGCTGGAAACAGTATGTGCGTGATTCGCTGATTGAAACCACCGTGTCGAAAGACATTTTGATGATGACCCGGGTGGACAAACCGGCACTCATGAAACAACTGTTTGAGCTTGGCTGTGAGTTTTCCGGTCAAATTCTGTCCTACAACAAAATGCTTGGTCAACTGCATGATGCCGGCAATACCACAACGTTGTCGCACTACCTGCATCTGCTCGATACAGCGGGACTTTTAGCCGGGCTGGATAAGTTTTCACCCAACAAAATCCGGCAGCGTGCATCGAGCCCCAAATTACAGGTGCACAATACCGCGCTGATGTCTGCTCAATATCCGGAATCATTTGAGAAGCTAAAAGGCCGTCCGGCCGAATGGGGACGCTGGGTTGAATCGGCCGTTGGGGCTCATTTATTGAACGCCACGCTAAACAGTGATCTCAAGCTGATGTATTGGCGCCACAGCAATGATGAAGTGGATTTTGTATTGCAAAAAGGGGAGCAGGTCATTGGCATTGAGGTAAAAAGTGGATCTGGAAAACGAACCGGCGGGATGCAGGCATTTTCAAAAAAATTCAGCCCCGAAAAAGTACTGCTCGTCGGAGATGAGGGGCTGGCCTGGCAGGAATTTTTAGAACTGAATCCAGAAGAGCTTTTTTGAATATCGAACAGAAGAATAATGAACGCCGAATGTCGAATTATGAGTGAAGAGTGAAAAGACCTGACAGCGTCCGAGGTCCTGTCAGCGTCTTGGGAATGGAAAAGTTTACAAGTTTGCAATTCGCAGTTGGCAAATCTACTTCGGCAATTCCAAACATCCTCCTTCTCTTGTTAAATGGGAACTGTTAAAAGTGATATTTTAGCGCTGAGTAAGAATAGTTTTTATCATTTTATATGAATGATCGAACGGTTTACGTTTTTCAAACACGCTAAGGAGCGGATGAAAAACTCGTGGAATTTACCGATTCAATGATTGAGAATGCAATCAATCATCCCGACAGAATCATTGAAGAAACAGAATGCAAGCGTATCTACCACAAATTTTTGGTTGAAGACCAATCAGAAAATTTACTTCGTGTTTTTGTGAATGCATGTAAAAAACCTGCACTGGTTATTGCACCGCTTATAAAACATCGAAAATCGATAAATATGAATATTAAATTTGATAAAGAAGCCGATGCCATCTATCTGAAATTGTCAGATGCCGAGGTTGCTGAAAGCGATGAGGAAAAACCTGGCATCATCATTGACAATTTGATAAGGATGGTAATATTGTTGGGATAGCGAACTACTCGATGCATCCCAAAAAACCGGCAATCCGGCAAGTGTTGTTTATGAAGTTGCCTAGAAACGGCACAGGGTATAGCCCAGATCTTAAATAAATAATGGTACATCCTCCCTCGAGGGAGGTGGATTGCGCAGCGAAAGCGGAGCAGAGACGGTAGATGTTCTTCCATTGAATCCTGAACCTTGTTTTTTTACATGGAGATACCTCGATTCCGCTTGCGCTCCACTCGGCATGACAGGGGCGTTGTTTTGAGAGGTCGGCGTATCAGGGTTCTTGCTATGCAGAGTGATTTGCCACGCCGACTGATGAGAATCGGTCCCACAGGTAGCCATGACCTGACAGCGTCCGGAGGTCCTGTCAGCGTCGGGAAAGGAAAAGTTTGCAGTTTGCAATTCGCAGTTGGCAAAGCTCTTTTGAGTAAACCACAAATTCCAAACATCCTCCATCTACACATTGAACGTTCCATTCTCATAGGAGCACCGGCGGGACGCTGAGCGATTTGGGCAAGGAAGGGGGAATGTCGAACAGAAGAATGATGAACGCCGAATGTCGATCGGGGAAATGTTGAATGATGAATAACCAACACCGAATGTCGATCAGGGGAAATGTCGAATGATGAATAATGAACGCCGAATGTCGATCAGGGAGAAATGTCGAATAGATGAATAACGAACACCGAATGTCGATTTGTCGCTCATTGGACATTCAACATTCAATATTCTTCTGTTCAATATTTTCCTTATTCCGTTATCTTCCGGCATGATAAACATACGCTGTACCCAAAAACTGCTGAAACGAATGAAGGGGCCGGATTCCCTGCCCGGCTCTGAAAGTGAACCCACATCAGACGGACGGCTTGGCGAGTGGTATGCCAACGTAAAATCACTGCCGTTCCGCGGAAAATCGGTGGTGATCTTTTTTAATGTGAACACCTACATCACAATCCTTGTGCAGGGAAACGGCACGCGGAAGATGCTGCCTGAATTTGTGGAACGAACCGGCCGCCTGCTGCAAAGGCTCGATGTCCCGCAACACCTCATTGACCGGGAGATGGACGCGATGCAGGAGATCCGCCTGCTAAAAACCGACAGCCGCAGCATCCTGGGAAGCATGAACGATATCGGCCATCACCTTGACGCCTATATTTACTACGACAGAATTGCATCCGCTAGACGAAATCAGACTAGGACCGACAGGAGTTGATTCTGACCGAGCACATTTATGGCGCGATTAACAAACGCATGCGGGAAGGGTGTGGTTTACTATCCAAGAGATGGTGATAAGATTTCTTGAAGGATCGGCGCGATGAATGTCGAAAAGTCAAATCCGTCGAAGGCGGGACAGGTTTTGAACCAAATGTCAAACAGTTAAAACGTCGAACAGAAGAATAACCAATGCCGAATGTTGATCTGAAACCTGTTCAACAATCGATATTCTGCGGTTCATTATTGGAGCGTTAAATCAATCTGGTCGGGTGCGCCGCTTTCTGGTTCCGGCATATGCAGGGACTGTAAAACGTAACAATCTGATGTCTGACCACAAGGTCAGCCCGCAGGCTGGGTGATTGTCATCAACATCCAGGAGGGGAACGTCGGTTTCCCTGACCTCATTCTGATGACGCCCGTACCGTCAAATATAATCTTTACATCATCTCCCTCTTAATGACACTCTTTAGTAAACTCCATTGCATTGACAACCCGCAGTGATTCATCTGATACTGCTTCGGCGGTGCGAAGATGGCTACTTTCTGCATGTCTGTTTTTTGTTTTATGAGTTCAATTTTGCCTGTCATTCATCTGCTATAAAAATGCCGTATGGGTGTAATATCCTGTACATTTGGTAAACAGTTTTGTCTGGTCTAAAATACTCACAATCAGCTGCTTGATTTGAATTACAAGCGTTTACTTAAAAATTTGCAGAATATTGACTCATCATAATCTGTAAATGGGAGTAGATTGTAAGCATGATACCTACACAAAAAGCAATTTTTAATGTTACACCATTTCAAAAGCATTAATCACACAAGATTTTGATAATTATTTGTACAGGCAACATAATCTATCACTAAACCTCGATCAATCATTTCAAGTAGCTCGCTAAGATTCTTTCGAGAATAATTGAATTTCCGATCTGAATACCATGAATACATTTTTTTTCTCTGATCACATTTTCCGCTACAAACATCCACACTGCGAACTTTTTCCTTGAAGTTGTAACGTCTTATTTGTTCATGATTGATGTGACACATTTTTTTAAGTATTAGAGATGTTCCTCATGCAAAACCATGTACTCAATTATTCTTATACCACTTACAATCTTTTCAACTTCACAATAATCAAAAATACAGCTATTTCGATATAAATTGATTCATCAGAATTAGATCGAATATCCTCACATCTGGTATCAGGCTACCATGCTTTTTTTCGAGACTGATACTTTTAAATGAGATACATAAGATCATAAAGTTTTCGGTCGAAAATCACAGTCAAATTCAACTCACCTTCATAAGACATTACAACTTTTTTGATCAAAGTATTCAAGCCAAAGGGCTGAGAATTAAACATTTTTGATAAAATTTATAGAATTCATTTTTGCTAATTGAATCAAATCGTACTAAGCCAGACACTCATTACCAGGCTTGTGTACAAAATGCTTTTTTCAAACTTTCCCTAAATGTGGAATCGATTCTGTCCCAGGGCCTCTGCATTTGTATTGCCCTAAACCTTATTCCAATTGCAAGATATTTAAGCATCTATAATCTCTTCTTTTCTCATTGAAAGCATATCTAAAGCTAATAGCAAATTCGCACCACGTCATTATTATATTAAGACTTAATTTTATTTTCCTGATGACTGAATCAATTTTCTACCAATTCTACTCTAAGTACTAGGACAGTAGCTATCTTTGATAGTATGTCAAATCCAACAGTATTTACCGCGCTCTATTCTACTTAGATTACCAGCATCAATATTCGCCATTGATGCTAAATGTATCGCTCAATCCTTTATTGTTCCGTAGTTCTCTATTTCATTCCTATTCTTTTCTTTCATCCTCACGATCACTCCAACCAGATAAAACAAGAATCCATAACTTGACATCATTTCCATAGACCCAATCACCATACTGATTATCTGCCGAAAAGTTTTTTTTAAAACTTTGGGGCCAACAAGTTTGCTATTATACCTCGATCACCTTCTTTAACCTGTGCATAGGCCTCTAATTTTAATTTTTCACCATCTTCTGTTATAACTTCAATCGTCTCTATCCTTAAAAATCGCTTTTTGCATAATCATTCATCTTTTTAATTGTTGTATTTACCAATTCACCGGGATATATGCAAAAAATATCGAGTTGGCAAATAAAACAATATTTTACCTAATGGTTAACCCTCTACTCGTCGTGGGTAACGCCTATTATATCTACAATCCACCCAAAGCCAATTGAGTTTTCTTTTATAGTACAAAATATCCATTCTCCAATGCAGAGGATTGGTTGTGAAGCGAAGTTGCACAGGTTATAATGATAAATTTCTCACTTAAACAATGTACTTCTTAATTCGGATTCAGGCTGGTTTTTTTATATTTTGGGTGGGATAGTATTGGAAAAACAGACGGATGGAGTTATGACACGTTCAGAAAAGGCAGAAATTTTGGAAAACTATTTGTCTCAGGAACCGGAAAATTACAGGGATACCTTTAAAACCGACATTTATCTTTTCTTCAATGAAGACTTTACAAAGGAAAATCCACTTTTAACGTTTTTGGATTCATTTGAAAATAAGAATGAAATTGAGAATTGGGTGGATTTTGTAGCTTCTCAGATCGTATTGAAATTTGATGAAGAGTTTGAGCAGATTGGTGATTTTATTGGGGAGTTTATTACAACTGAATAAAGTTTAGATTTTGATTATGGCAGAAAAGTAGAAAGATTTGAATAGAGAAAATATTCTAGAAGCAATTTCAGTGATTAAGAGCAATCCTGAAAAAAGGAATGGACGTGAATCCGCTACTTATCGATTTAGTTTATGAGGGATGAAATGTCCTCCAATTTTAGTTTTGTCAGAGGCAAATAAATTACTTGGTGGGGACGAATTAAAATTGAGTGATTTCAATAATAGTACAAATAAACCGCTTTTTCTATTCTTAAGCGAACTTGGATTTAAAGTGAAATCCCAAAACAAAATGAAGCTTCAGCACAAGAGCAGATTAATCAGAAGATACAAGAATTTATTACGCGAAGATCAAAACAAACCTGAAATGTACAAATGGCAGCTCATTAAAGAATTTCAAGATAAGTGGGATGTTGATGCAAATGACTTTTCATCAATGGTCCAGAGCATAATTTTGGAAATTTACTGGACTATAGAAGTAGAACATTCGTCAAATTTTCTCATGAATATAGTGAAGAGGCACGTACTGTTGTTTAAAATGCTATATGACGAAAAAATCCCGTTAGAAAGCCGTGTAAAAAACTTTCGGAAATAGAGCTGAAAAAATTGTTGAAAAAAATCATCCTGATATAGGAGCCTTTCAGGGATGAAAGATCAATTGCTACTTATTTAACTTTTCCGTTATCCGGATAAATACGCCTTACAGGACACAGTATTTACTGAGGGTTTCATAGCGAGTTACTTTAATATTGGTAAGAGTAAAGGCCCGGTGATAGACAGTATACACTATTTAGCGTTAATTGACGAGTTAATTCGTAATGAGTATTTCATAAGGGGCGATGTAGAACTCCTTGAGTTATCTAGAGAGTACACTGAACGGCCGACTGCTTTATCAGATGACAATTATAATATTCTGGCTCAGGACATTTTGTACAAAACCACTCAACAAGAGCAGTGATACTAATTTATCGGAAGTCGAAATATATTTGAGCCACTTATAAATAAAGCCTGGCTTGAACAATCGAACACTGATGTTTCTGAGCAGATGCCGACATGAGCAGGATGAGTGACTAATGGTCTTCGGAAAGTAAGAGCTTGGTCTCCTAGCAAGCGCAAGAGGAGCTAGACATTCCGTAACGTGAGAAGTTCTTTTCTGGGATCTGATCTTACAGTCAACTGATAATGAAGGGTTTTACAGGGGTCGCAGTTAGCTGCTAGTTCGTTTATCGAAAGGCCAATGGACTGCGACTTGCTTATGGAGTAACGTCGAAGGCAACGCTCCCGTCAATTGGGATTTAGAAGACCCATACGAGACAATGAAAGAATATTTGACCGAGATCAATACGACCTAGGACGACCAACATCGGTATGGTTCCTCTTATGTCCAAATAAGAGTTTATGATATGATCGTTTTCTACCAATAGGAATAGGATCCAGCGGCAAGGTGCGTCATTAGATCTAGATCCACCACCGATACTGCTCGAAATGATCATTCATAGGACAAATCTATGACCCATTCCAACTCTGCCTATTTCTTGATGCATCTGAAATCAACGTTATCAGAGTCAGAGAGCTTCGAGTGGAGTCGAATCCTATTGACTTGTGTAAAAATAAGTGGCTGATGTTACAATGATGATATTATCTACCGTTTCGTGAGCGCTTTGGCTACAAAGCCGTTCCTAATACTCGACCGGCCTTTCCGGCTCTGGAAAGACAAAACTCGCCCGAGGCATTTGCTGAGTGGATGTGTGATGATAAACAGTCAGATGAACCTTAGTTCCTGTTGGAGCCGACTGGACTAACCGCGAACCGTTAATTTCGGGACTATCCGAATGCCTTGATAGAAAAAGATTACGTAGGTGCCGAGATCAGGCGTTATTCAAATTGATACTTGCGGGCTGACAAGACGATCCGAATCGCCCATACTTCTCTGATTCTGGATGAAATGAATCTGAGTCATGTGGAGCGCTATTTTGCTGATTTTCTAAGTGCAATTGAATCCAAAGAAGAAATTAAACTTCATTCAGGTAGAAGAAATGGGAAGCTGATGGTAATGATGTTCCGCCCACTATAAAAATTCCTAAAAACCTCTTTATCATTGGTACGGTAAATATTGATGAAACTACCTATATGTTTAGTCCCAAAGTGCTGGACCGCGCCAATGTAATTGAGTTCAGAGTCAGCCGGGATGAACTGGCTCAGTTTTTAGAAAATCCTGCTGATGTTGAATTTAGATATACTTCGCGGTCAGGGCGCTTCCATGGCAGAGGATTTTGTTCAGAATTGCAAAAAGCAATGCCGGAACACTTATTCTGCAAAAGAGAGAAATTATCTGAAGAGCTTCTGAAATTTTTCTATGAATTAAACACCGTTGGAGCCGAATTTGGCTACCGCTCCGCTTATGAAATTCAGCGATTCGCTGCTTTATCTGAACAGCTTGCAGAAGACTGGGAGTTCGAATGATATCATGGATGCAGCGGTTGCTCAAAAACTGCTTCCAAAATTGCATGGTTCACGCCGGAAGCTGGAGAAAGTACTATTTAAGCTTGGCGATCTGTGTTATACGGAAACGAGCAGGCGAGTGTGAAGGTCTGTTCAAGAAGCCATGAGGCTATTGATTTATGAGAAAAGCTCAAGCTATCCGATTTCCTTCGAAAAAATAGTTCGTATGCATAAAGGACTTGTTGAAAACGGGTTCACCAGTTTTGCTGAAGCCTAATCATGAGCACTTCTGAAAAGATACATATTGAGCTGGCAAATGGGGAATCGGCGGAGCTTTTCATTGTAGCCGATAGTCCGGAATCTTTACGAAAAATTGAGACGTCTGAAGCTTCTGAGAATCTGGAGGCTCAGGTACAGCTTATTAGAAGGTTATCAGTATGAATATCAATTAACTAAGGGTTATTCCTTTGCAGAAAGATGAACAGGGAATAATCTCTCAATCTTAAATTAAATCCAATACCGGACGCTTATCTCCCAATATTTATGTCGGTACGATTCAGACTAGATGTTCTAAATAGTGATGAAGAGAAATGCGGAGCTGTAGAATTGGAAGTTCAGATCCCGTAAAAACTGATTACCGAACCGAATATCGCTTCATGCTCGAGGAGATCACTGAAAAATGTACTGATCTGTTAATGCAGTATACTTCTCCGGCCAATCAGCCTTTTGATGTGGACCACGATAAGGATCCGAAAACGTTATACCAGCGATTTGCTTTCTTAAAGTCTGTATTGGATTCCGAGGAATTCTGGACGGCTGTTCATCGGGTAACGACCAATCCGGTAACTGCATGGATGCAAACAGAAGAACACCGGGATATCCGCTCAGTTCGGAGAATGAACCGAAATGTAGTCAGGCAGTTGGCCGGTTCATCTAAACAGAGTGCCTCTTAAATGAGAGTCATGCTCTGTACAAACACATGAGTTCGGTTCCCGAGAAAGTGATTACCACAGGGAAGGTAGATATCTGTTGATACACCCTGAAAACCGGTTCATTAAATACGCTTTAGAAACCTTCAAGAATCTATGTGGTGATTTTAAATCAGCTTCAAAAAATCATGCAAGATTACATAAGGAGGCTGAGTTTTTAGAAGAGGAGTTAGAAGAAACTCTCAATCATGCATTATTTCAGAAAATCAGCCGTCCGGCAACGCTGCCGTTAAACAGTCCGGTTTTGCAAAGGAAAGAAGGCTATCGGGAAGTATTACGTGTTTGGCTGATGATTAATCTGGCAGCCCGGCTAACATGGAAAGGCGGTGAAAATGTGTACAGCGGAGGCAAAACGAGATGTGGCTACGCTTTATGAATATTGGCTTGTTTTTCCAACTTGACAGATTTGCTGGAGGATTTATTTGATATCAATGCCATGAAGGCAGATGATCTGATTGAAGAGACAGGTGATAAACTGGGTTTAAAGCTCAGCAGGGAGAATATCTGCCACTTAGCGGTACATTCGAAACTGAAAGCCGAAAGCTTCATGTACAATTTAGCTTTAATAAAACTTTTGGCGGAGAGAAAGAATATCCAGATGGAGGAAGCTGGACCAGACAGATGCGTCCAGATTATACTCTTAGCATTTGGCCTGAAAGGAATTGATGAAGATGAAGCTGAAAAACAAGAGTTAATTACTCATCTTCATTTTGATGCAAAATATAAAGTAGAGTCTCTTACCACTTTGTTTGGTCAGGATAATGAAAATCTGGATCAAGAAAAGGAGGAGCAAAATAAAGGCACATATAAAAGAGCTGATTTACTGAAGATGCACTCTTATCAGGGATGCTATTCGCCGTACTGCAGGCGCTTATATTTTATATCCTGGGCGGAGACGGTAAGAAAGACTGGCGCGGATTTCATGAAATAGTTCCGGGCCTTGGTGCCTTCACTCTGAAGCCAAATCGAGCAGAATGACGGAAGTGAAGATTTAAGAGATTTTTAAAAGATGTAATTCAGCATTTTCTAAACCGGACTTCTCAGCGAGAAGAAATATTCTTATCGAAACGCTATCGTACGTTCAAGACCAAACAGGATTCTGACGATCAGGTAAATGAACCGCTTCCTGAACCAATTGGTGAAAATCGTGGTCTAATTCCTGATGAGACGTTTGTTTTAGTCGGGTTATTACAAAGATGAGGACCATTTCAGGATGGATAACAGAACAGAGGGTTATATAACGCTCAGCGCCGGTTCAGCCAGAGGTTCAGCTGCAAGACTATAAGAGAGGTGAAACAGCAGGCAAGATTCTGTATTGCTGCATTCTGAAGTGAGCATTGATTACTGGTAAATTATTTGAAGATATACTGAAGGCGGGGCCGAGATCTTCAAAGGACGATCTTATTGGAAGAAGAGTATCACTGGTGAACAGCGATGACAATGTATTATCTTAGTGTATGAGGTTGGTCCGAGCTGAGTTTTAAGGAGTTAAAAAGATGTCAGAATGGGATATTCAGAGAACTTGCCAGGATTATAAAAAAGGGCATGGTTCACCACTTCCATTTTCAGTTACTTTGTCAGACTTAATGAGAGCAAAAATATGAATAAACTAACTCAGCTAAACTGTCACTACCTTACCCCAAGAAAAACCATTGAAACCATTTCAGTATCAAATGGGAAAAATGAAAAAGCTTTCTTTATCTACAACTATCACGGAGTTTCTTTTCGGGTATTTTCAACACATGAAATGTTAGACAGGTTTTGGAAAGGTGAAGCAAAAGAGGTCGGGCATTTTTCAAGCGAAAAAGAATTAGATAAATATTTGGAGCAAATTACTTTCTAAACCAACCCCACCACTCTCTTCACTTTTTCCTTATCGGCAAAGCCGGTTTTTGGGTCGCACCGGATGAAGCGGTCGCCGAAGGGAGTCAGGCCGTCGTCCACATCATCCAGGATAATGTATCGCGGGGAATGAATGATGCACCATGACTTCTGAATCTCGCAGATTCTCATGAATCCGACGCGCGTGATCTCATCGACCGCGGGTCACCGAGACCGGGGACGGGGAATGATGAATGATGAATGTGTGCAATGTTCGCAGTCCCGATTTTTCGGGAAATGTTGAATGTTGAATGAATGTCGAATGATCGGGAAATGATGCTGCGTGCTTTTCGCAGTCCCGATTTTTCGGGAAATGTTGAATTGGGGGAGTTTGGTGCTTGGGATTTGGTTTTTGAAACTTGCGGCCCGTGAATCTCGCCTCTAGCGTCTGGCATCTTGCCAATGGGACGGCTTGCGGCCTGAAAAAACTCGTCAGGCGAACCGGCGCAAAAGCACGCCGGAATTCGACAGACGAGGAGTGCCTGAAACCTACATCTTGAAACCTGCAATTCTCTTGATAACGGAATAGACAGCTCTTATCTTTGTATCAGCATCAAGAAACCCCGATAAACGGGGTTGCCAACCGACCTGCTCGGGCACGGTGGTTCAAACGATGTGGGATCACGGATCCAAAACAGCGAGTCCCGTCTTTTCCGCATCTGATCTTGATGTACGTAACGTATCACACAACTGAACCAAAACCGTACATCAAACGATACAGATCCTATGAAACAATCAAAGAACAACAATCACAGTGAACCGTCCAATAACAGCCGGGCCGAAGCTCCCCTTTCACTGAGTTCTACGCTTTCCGAAAAAGAGCGCAAAATCCTTCATCACTCCTATGTTCAGTCGGGCATCAAGTGGCTTGGGATGTTGCACGGGATTTCATCAGCCGTGGTAGAGATGAAGAACGGCCTGCTCGTGGTCACCGTAACCCTGCCGAACAACGGTTCGAAACCGGTGGAGGATGAGGTGTTTATCCGAATACTGAAGAAATGCCGGGAATGGAACCGCCTGGAGATGGAACTCCGTCTACGCCGCCTCTACCTGCTGGTGTATAGCGATAAGGGCAAGGCGGGGTTTATGCTCAGATCCGATGAACAAGACAGTGAAGAGATCCGGCGTCTCTGCCGCGAAAGCCGCGAGTTCGGCAAAACCCGAAAACTGCTCTACGATCGTATTTATGATAGGGAAGAGGTGATGGGGATGTAGGGGAAAGGCGAATTTGAGATGTTGAATGATGAATGTTGAACTTGAAGTGGAATGGTGAATACGACCGGTGGACCGATGCGGGACGCGAGGACGGGCGATGTTTTGCGAATTATCGAATGATTGAATTGTCGAATGTTGAATTTGTGGGAATTTGGAGTTTGGGATTTGGTGAGCTTGGGATTTGGAATCTTGCAGCCTGAATGAGGGATCTCGCGCTTGCTTGGCAACTGAGGCTTGCTTGCCAATCGGACGAGTAGCATCGACACATTTTTAAAACGTGTCGAAATCATCGACAGTTCAGGAGGAGAGGAGGTCGTAGAGGCGGACGTTCAGGTATAACATCTCGCGGCCCACTTGTTTGCTTTTCAGGAATCCGGCCGATTCCAGCTCCTTTAGATACTCCGCCGCTGTCTGGCGCTTGGCCAGGTTGCGCTCTACCAAAAATTTCACTTTACAATACGGCTGCTCAAACAATAACTCGATCAGCTCCTTGGAATAGACGCGGTCGGGCAGTGTTTCCTTGGCTTCCCGGATGGTCTCTTCCAGCAGCTGCTGTATGGATTCAATCCGCTTCATGGTTTTTTCTGACGTGATTTTCACAGCTTCCATCATAAACAGGATCCACGCCTCCCAGGCTTCATCTTCGGTCACCTCGCGAAGCAGCCGGTAGTAATCGGGTTTGTTGGCTATGATGTGATCACTGAGATAGAGCACCGGCTGATGCAGCATCTTTTGCCGGATCAGATAGAGGATGTTCAGGATTCGCCCTGTACGTCCGTTGCCGTCCTCAAAAGGATGAATGGCCTCAAACTGATAGTGGATCACGGCCATTTTAATCAGCGGATCGATATCGTCTTTGGCCTGGATATACTCCGACAGATTTTCCAATAGCTCCCGGATCAACTCTCTTCCCTCCGGCGGCCAGTAGATGATCTTTCGCGTTTTCGGGTTGGCGATCACCGTTCCGGAATCTTCCCGGATCCCTTCCTTCGATTCCTTGATCGTCTGCATGAGTTCCACAAAGAAATCAGGAGCGAGGTCGTTCTGTTCCAGCTTTGCGATGCCCTGCCATAAAGCCTGCCGGTATCGCAATACTTCTTTGGTTTGGGGATCCACCTTTTTGTCGTTGGCCGAAAGGGCCATGAACAACTTATCGTTGGTGGTGATAATATTCTCGATCTCAGAACTTGCCTTGGCCTCCTGCGCCACAATGCTGTTGATCAGTATAGCGGGATTGGGCAGGCTCTCCGCTTTTCCCTTCAACTCAGCCAGCGAACGGTTTGCCGCAATGGCCGCTTTCAAAATTGCGGGTGTTTCCAGATCTGCTTTGGGCGGAAGCAGCGGAAGAATATTGTATGGCTGATTGGCATAGTCTGACATAAACGGCGTATTAGGTTTCAATATGTCGAAATATACGGAATTATTCGACATATATTTTCCGCCTGTCGAAATCATCGACATATTTGGTGCTTGTGGCCCGTGAATCTCGCCTCTGGCGTCTGGCATCTTGCCATTAGAGTGAAACAGGCAAAAGGCAAAAGTGAAAAGGCAAAAATTTCAGCTTTAGGCGTGAACTGTGAGTGACCGATGACCGGGGACGGGGACCGGGGAATGATGAATGATGCTGTGTGTTGTTCGCAGTTCCGATTTTTCGGGAAATGTTGAATTTTGAATTGGGAGAGTTTGGAGTTTGGGATTTGGAAATTGGCGCTTGAGATTTGGCACTTGCGGCTTTCATCTCGTGTGCTTGCAAAATGCAGCGGAGCTGCGGGCCTGTCGTCGCCGGAGCAGAGCACCGGGACGAGGAGGGAAAATGAATGTTGAATGTTCGAATTGGGAGAGGTTTGGAGTTTCGGATTTGGAACTTGTTCTCGACAGGCTCCCGATAAACTGCATCGGGGCACGGCTGATGGATTGCTTGCAGTTTGGGACCTGAGACTTGTTGCCTGAAGCTTGTGGCCTGCAGCCTGAACTGCGATTGACCGATGGACGAACGACCGATTTGTGATATTGGGATTACCCCAGCGGGGTAAAATATCAATAGGTATTATGAAAAAGAGGACACCCTGATCAGTTTGTATCTTGATTGATCACTCTAATACATAACCAAACCAAGGAGTCCTCTTATGAACGATTCAATATATGCAGCGATAGATTTACATTCCAATAGCAGTACGCTTGGGTGCATGAGCCCGGATGGTACCTATCATGGAGAGCATACCTTTGCAACCACCGAGGGGAATTTAATTGCACACGTCAACGCGATTAACGCCAGCAAGCGATACCTGGTCATTGAACAGGGCAACCAGTCTCACTGGGCGGCCTGTCTGCTCCACAACTATGTGGACGAGCTTATTATTTGTGATCCAAACCTCAATGCGAGGGTCTACAGCGGGGTCAAAAAAAATGACCGATCCGATACCCGCGACCTCTGTGAGCTCTACCGCCTTAATGGGCTTAAGCCGATCTATTACGCGAAAGAACTGGGCAAGCGAAAACTGTTGCTTCACCAGGTCAAGGAATACGAACGTCTTAAGAAGATGATTGCATCGAACAAAAATCAGCTTCAGGCCAGCCTGCGGAATTGGGGATATCCCATTAAAATGAACAAAACGTTGTACACTCACCCTGACCGGGTGCTCTCGCAGATTGATCGGGCCGATATAAGAAAACCGTTTACCAGAAAGCTCTCGCTTATTACGAGCCTTCAACAGGCAAAGGATGCCGAAAAAGAACAGTTCAAGCAACTGGGCGCGTCTTTTTGGGAAATTGCAGAATTTAAGAAGATGCCGGGATGCGGAGATATCAGCTCCCACACCATCTCGGCCTACATCCAAACGCCTCACCGCTTTAGCAAACGAAGCGAGGTGGTCCATTTTAGTAAACTGGCCATTCGAAAGTTTACCAGCGACGGCAAGCCGGTAAAGGCTGAAACCCTGGCTCGAAGCGGGCACAGCAGCCTGAAGTCAGCCACCTATCAAATTTGGATGTCTGCCCTGAGGCGACGCGATGACAATGAGGTTAAACGATTTTACCGGCAGTCGATCGAACGGTCCGAAAACGAGACCAACGCCCGGCTGAACACACAACGAAAAATCATAAAAAGTTTATGGAGTCTATGGAAGAATAATCAACCGTATCGACCTGAAAAGTTCCTGGCCTCAACGGCCGGGGACGGGGTGTGCACCTTGTAGAACGCTCGCAGTACGCATTCGATTGCCGATCTGCGGGATTCTATAAGGGGCCGGGAAGACTCTACCTGGGGCTAACCCTGGTGGGGATCCATCAGAGGTTCACTCTTGTAGGCTAGTCTCCCGGCATGCAAACCCCACAAGACAATAGCCCGGCGGCTTCACGGGCGTCGAGGCTCAAATAAAAGCCTGGTTACATGTACGTGATACTTTCATAAAAGCCAACGTCTTATAGATAGAATACCAGACAGATCACCATGCAATTGGTACGAAACACTCAATAGCGATTCTACGAGGAATTGAAAGCCATAAAACCGGGGTGTCCTGGAAAGGTTGAAGAAATTGATTTGGGAACACCATGACAGAAATATGTCCTTGACCAGCTTCTTGAACTGCGATTGACCGATGGACGAACGACCGATTTGTGAATTATAATCACTGAGTGAATAATGGCGTAGCCATGCCTCATATTATAACGCATCAATTCATTGATGGGTTAAAAGGTAACCTAACCGATCATCCGCCGAACAGTGAGATTGGGTTGGAGCGCCTGGGCAGAGTAGAGGCGGAGTTGGCGCAGATCTATTTTTAAACCGCATTCCACCCGTCAGGCGAACCGGCACAAAAGTATGGCTGAGACTCGACAGACGAGGGTTTTCGCCACGGCGCTGCGGCTGTGGTCGCCGGGAGCCAGAGCACCGGGACGAGGATGCGAACTGACGGTTGGGTGTTTTTGTTGTGCACTCAATACGAACAGAAAATCAACTGAATAAACCCTTGCCTACTACTACATCCATCTTTATAACCAGTCTGTTTTTTGTCATGCTTCTCCCAAATTTTGGGTCAGAGCTGAAGAGTTCTGATCCCGTGAAGAACAACAATACGGAACAGATTCTTATTGATTTTAGCAACACATCTGTCGCCGGATGGCGAATTGTAAATGACAGCGTGATGGGAGGTATTTCAAGAAGCACGCTTCAGCTGCATGAGGACGGATACGCCGTGTTTAGCGGCACGGTATCCCTGGAGAATAACGGAGGATTCGCATCGATCCGCACCCGGGCACAAACGCCGGTGGATCTGTCCGGTTTTGATGGGCTTTCGGTTCATGTTCTGGGAGACGGAAAAACCTACAGCCTCAGGCTCAGAACGGTAAAAAACGGACGGCTGACACGCTACTCCTACGAGGCGCGTTTTGCGACCACGGCAGGGGAGTGGGAGACTCATAAACTGGCGTACAGCGACTTCAGTCCGGTATTTAGAGGCGATGCCGTTCGCGGCAATCCGGAGCTGAATCCAGACACGGTATTGGAGATCGGGTTTATGATTCAGGACGGACAAGAGGGACCGTTTAGTTTGGGCGTTCAGAGGCTGAGTGCGTATCGGACTGTGAGTGAGAAGTGAAAACGCAAAACGCAAAAGTGTCTATTACAACATAACTTTGTCAGAACACGGAAAAAAGCTAAAAGTCCATATTTTTCCTTGCTGGCGGGCGAGACGATTTGTTGCCCTTCATTTGTAACCTAATGCCCGCCGCTTTTTAATTTCGATCTCCTGTCATGTCGACTAAACGAGTAGAGCGAGTGCATGGAGACAATCTCTTCGATTAAGCTTGTAAATTAAAAACAAAGAAAACTTTCAATTCTGTTCAAACATCAAAACAGATGAAATGTTGAACCGCAGAACTGATGAACCGTTGAACTGTTGAACTGTTGAACTGTTGAACTGTAAAACTGATTAAGTGTGGATATGGGTTAAATCAGGCTAAATACTAAGAAAACCTTTCTCGGTTGGACATTTGTCGGTTTTTCCGTTTATCAGTTTCCTCCAACTTTCTCTGTTGGATATTTTACGGTTTCTCTGTTCCTCGGTTTAGTTCAAAGCCATCGTTTTCAAAAATATCAGTCTGCACCAAGGCCACCGTCATTTTGATTAAGCCGATTCGCCATGGCTTTCTGCATCTTCGTCCCAACTTCCTATGGTTAGGTTAAAAACACTTGAAGCTTCCTTGAATTTTGATATATTGCTTCAAACATCCTCACTATGCCTACAGTAATGAGAATTGATGTTTATCGCTTCTTTTTCTTCAGTAATGAAGGTAATGAGCCGATACATATACACGTTGAAAGTGGGGATGGTTATTGTAAGTTTTGGTTAAACCCTGTATCCCTTGCTTATTCAACCGAATACAATTCATCTGAACTTAACAGGATCAGAAAGATGGTAGAAAAGCATGCAACATTAATTGAAGATTCCTGGAATGAGCACTTCAGTAAAACATAAACCTGCAAAAGCAAATGAGCTTTGGTTCTCTGAGGATAAACTATTTGTGCGTCTTATTGACGGCAGAGAAATTGGAGTGCCACTGGAGTGGTTTCCCAAGCTGCGGGACGCCTCTGCCGGAGAACTTAATAATTGGCGGTTTATCGGAGGAGGGATTGGAATTCACTGGGAATCATTGGATGAAGACATTTCCGTTGAAGGACTCATGAATTGATGGCGTTGGCGTTTTGGTGAGTAGGAGGTACGAAATTCTGATAAGTTGGGCTATCGGCGAGAGGGGAAACTGTAAAACCGACGAACAGATAAACATGACCAACCGAACAACCGATAAAGTGTGGATATGGGTTAAATCAGGCTAATTACTCAAGAAAACCTTTCTCGTTGCTTTTGGTTTCTCTGTTTATCAGTTTCCTCCAAGTTCTGGTTTTGGTTCTGTTCCTCGGTTTAGTTCAAATGCCATGCTCTTCAAAAACTCCTTTCTCAAAGCTCCTGTCATGTCGCCACTAAACGAGTGGATACGGAGTGCATCGGATACAACTCTGCCCAAACAGCAAAACAGACGAACCAGAACTGCCCAACCGACGAACCGATAAAGTGTGGATATGAGTTAAATCAGGCTAAAATACTAAGAAAACCTTTACTCGGTTGGACATTTGTCAGTTTTTCTGTTCTTCGGTTTGATTCAAAGCAATCCTCTTTAAAAATTCCTATTATGCAAAACTCCAGTCATGTCGACTAAACGAGCGATGCGAGTACATGGAGACAACTCTTGTTCAAACAGCAAAACAGACACAATGACCAATCGTATACAAGTAATGAATTTGAGTTAAATCTGACCAAAATATAAAAAACTTTTCTCGGTTTGATATTTTACGGTTTCTCTGTTCCTCGGTTTAGTTCAATGCCATGTTCTTCAAAAACTCCTTTTCTCCAAAGCTCCTGTCATGTCGATTGAAAGAACGGATCTACTCGGATGAGCCGAAATTTCTATTGGGACGGTGACTTTTTGAATGATATGAATCACACGTTGTCTAACTTTAAACTAATATTGAGAAACTATCATCAAATATTACTTATACATTACCTACTTGCTGTGAACTTCATTTGATCTGAATAGGGTATTTCCCGTATGTTAAAAGTGTTACACAAAAATCAAAGCCCATCTGATGTGTGACTTCCCAAGAAACCAACTCATGATCATAGCTATATCTGATTTGCAGCGAAGCTGACAGGGACAGTTGTTGCCGTAGCGGAGCATCGGGAAGAGGAGGGAGTGATGGAATGGTGAATGGTCGAATGACCGTATGGACCGGGTACGGATGACCGGGCTCTGGTGAATTGGATAGAACTTCTGGAGTGAGAGTAATGGCGATACGCCATGAAGACACGATTGATAGCCCATGCGAATATCATTGGATGCGGTTAATAAGATACTCCGGGGTAAAAATCAATTACCCGCCGATAATAGAAGGGATTGGATTGGAGCTTCATGGCATGGGTAGAGGCGGTGCCTACACCCGTTCGTTTTTACAATACAGCATTCACCTCGTCAGGCGAACCGTCGAAAAAGTACGCCGGGATTCGACAGACGAGGGGATGTGAATTGCGAATCACCGATGGACGAACGACCGAATCACGGATTTTGCCAGGTTGGCCTGAGACATGCGGCTGGTGGCTTGTAGAATGCAGCGGAGCTGCAGGGTTGTCGTCGCCGGAGCGGAGCTCCGGGACAAGGAGTGAATGAACGACCGATGCGATGACCGGGGAATGATGAATTGAGGGAGTTTGGGATTTGGTGCTTGGTAATTGGGATTTGGCATTCGGTGCTTGGAATTTGAGGTTTAGTGCTTGGCGCCTCTAAAAAATCCTTCCGGACGATACCCGCGCGGAGTGAGTTCGGCCAGCCGCTGAAATCCCATGTAGCCGGACTGAAGGGCGCCATAGGGCTCCACAACCTCACCGGCCTCATCAACTGTGATGAAGCGTTCATCGAGTTCCAGCCAGGAAACCTGAAACGAACGTGGTCCACGATCCATCAACCGGGCCCATTCCAGGTATTGTAGCTCTTCAGGCTCATATTTATAGATGATCTCCAGCGATCCTGTAAATCGAACTTCTTTCAGGAATTCCTTGTGACTCGAGTTATGATATCCTCCGGAGAAACAGTGAATCGCCTCTCCCTGTCACCGGGAAAAGCCGGGTCCCAGATTTTGTAGATGGTAAAACCCTCTTCCTCGACCCGGTCATCCAGCACCGCCAGCCAGAAATGCCGCATCGATCCCTGAAATGCCTTGAACCTGTTATAATCCCAAAGAATCTGCTGCAAGAGGTCCGAAGGGGTCATCTCTGTAAACACCGGCTCTCCATCCCAGAAGGTGGTTCCACCCACATGCCTGAACTCGAAGAGGTAATAGGTGATATGAAAGCCGAGTGACTTATTGACGATTTCAAGCGGTGCCCGTGCCTCGGCTTCCAGGCGTCCCCAGAAGTTAGAGTCGAAGTGCAGCACCTCGGGATTGAGGATGACCACCGAATCGGCATTTGCACTCTCCCCGATAAATAGTTCCTGAAAGCGTCTCAGGTTCTTTCTCCATTTTTTCCCCTGATGATCAACAATGAGATCCTCCATTTCATAGACCACCGGCTTCAGCCTCAGGTTAAAATTCCTGGATTCTCCATCTTCAATGTCCAGACGGAAAATCTTGCGCTCATAGCCGATCATGGTGATGATGATCCGGTAGGAACCGGTTGGAATATTCCACAGTGCAAAGCGGCCGGACTTATTGGAATACGTGCCGATGCTGGTACCCGATAAAAAGATATGCGCTCCCTGCAGCGGCTGATTGGTTTCAGAGTCCATCAGACTGCCCTCAACAACGGTCGATTGGGCATGCAATAGCTCCATATTCCCGGAAAGGTGGAAGGATGCGGTTGCGATCAGCAGTATGAAAATGGCACGGTGCATGGATGAAACTCCGTAAAAGGATGGCATTGATCTTTGAAGCTCTATCACTATAAATATAATGCTGACGGGTTCATTTTCAAGGGGGAGGTATTGAATGATGAAAGACCGATGACCGGGGACGGGGGACCGGGGGAATTTGAATGTTGAATTTTGAGATTTGAATTGTTGTCTGTCCCTAACATAGCTTGACCACAAAATATGCAAGTTATGAACTATCGAAAACTCAATAAACGTCGAAAATTTAGCGAACAAATACGCCGCCAAGCGGTCACCGACTTTCGCTCAGGAAAGTATACTGCACAAGAGCTGGCTGATTTGTATCATTGCAGCGCGCAAACCATATACAATTGGATCTATAAATATTCACCCGGGGATTCCCCACAAATAAATGTTGTCGAAATGAGTGAAAGCACCGATCAGAAAGTCAAAGACCTTCACGATAAAATTGCCCAGTTGGAACGTGCCCTTGGCCAAAAACAGATCAAAGTAGATTTCTTGGAGAAAATGATCGACCTGGCTGAGGATGAATATGATCTGGATGTAAAAAAAAGTTCTTCTTCGAAGCCATCGAGTGGTTCCGGGCCAACAGACAAATGACCGGCTATAGTCTAAACCGTTTATACAAGGTAATCGGTATCACCAAACAAGGTGTTTGGGATCATTTTCGCCGGGAAGACGCCGAACTGGAGATGATTGAGCGGGTGATCGGCCACGTCGACAAGCGCCGAAAGGAGCATCCGGGCGAAGGGCTGGAAAAGCTCTACGATCAACTAAATCCTCAGGGGCTGGGACGAGATAAATTCTGCCGGATATTCGGGCAACTGGGCTACGGAGTTCGGCGGACTACAAACCCGATCCGCACCACTATTCCTGCTCATAAGGTCTTTAATAACCTGATTGAAGGACGTCTGGTTACCGCCCCTAATCAAGTCTGGCAGAGCGATATCACCTACATCAAAGTGGGCGATCGCTTTTACTATCTGACGTTCATCATTGATGTGTATTCGCGCCGGATAGTGGGGTATGCCGTCAGTGATAGTCTTCGGGCCGAGGCGAACATTAGAGCCTTAAAGATGGCGTTCGCTGCATGTTCTTCCGGTGAACTCAGGGGGTGTGTCCATCATTCGGATCGCGGCAGTCAATACACCGACCGGCGATACCTGAAGATGCTTCGCGGGGAGGATATGCTCATCAGCATGGGAGGTCGGGCTCAGGATAATGCCTTTGCCGAACGGATCAACGGGGTGATTAAGAATGAATACTTGATTCCCTGGTCACTGAGCAGCTTTCGTCAGCTGCAGTATTACTGCAAGAAGGCCGTCACTGATTACAATACCAAGCGCCATCATGGAAGTCTGGGAAAATGCTCTCCGGCAGACTATGAAACGGCCTGGAGGAAGCTTCCTGAAGATAAGCGACGAGTGGAGGTAATCCGCAGTGAAAACACGCCAGATTTTTCGGAGGCTAGCCTCCAAACCAACGCTATCCACAGTGAAGATTCAGTATGGGACCTTAGATTTAACGGATAAACGAGATAATGGTCAAAAAGTGAAGGAGGGATTGATATGTGGTGTTTCCAGGATGGCTAGGCGTGAGTGGGCGTGGTGGCATGCACAATGCAGCGCAGTGGCGGTGGCCGGCTCGTGAGCAGTACCTGAACGAGAGGTGGTGCAGTGAGATGGCGCCACCACGCCAGCCTGGGCTAATTATAATCTCTGAGTGAATAAATGGCGTAGCCATGAAACACATTATAGCCCATCAATTCATTGATGGGTTAAATAAATACCAAAAAACATTCGCCGAATAGAGGGATTGGATTGGAGCTCGAGGCTGGGTAGAGGCGGTGCCCACACCGTTCCGTTTTTTCAAAACGTATCCCACTCGTCGGGCGACACCGCCGCAAAAGCACTTCGGAATTCGACGGACGTGGGGATGTGAACTGCGAATCATCGATGGACGAACGACCGAATCACCGATTTCTCTTGGTCGGCCTGCGACCTGCATCTTGCGGCTAGTAAAATGCAGCAGAGCTGCGATTGTGTCGTCGCCGGAGCAGAGCACCGGGACGAGGAGTGAATGATGAAAGACCGATGACTAATGACCGGGGACGGGGGACCACAGAATGTTGAATTTCGAATTTGGGGTTTGGAATTTGGGATTTGGAGTTTGCAACCTGCAACTGCACCAGGTATTAATCTCTTTAATAGTATCCATAAAATATATTTATGGTATATCTGAGTAGTATAAATATTACTTTATGTGCCGTGAAAAAAGTAACGATTGTTTAAACCCCAAACCCTCATGCTGGATGGTATCACATGAGTAAAATAATGGCGAGATTTTTTAATGGACTTTATAGCGGATTTCCTGGTGCGATTTTTGATTCAATTTCAGTCGCCAACCCTTGGATTTTTAATTGGCGGAATGCTGGTGGCTGCTCTCGGAAGCAGATTGAAAATACCCAATGCCATCTACCAGTTTATTGTCTTTATGCTGCTGATGAAAATTGGATTGGAGGGAGGCATTGAGATCCGCGAAGCGAATCTGGTGGCGATGGCGCTGCCGGCTGTTTTCTCAATCCTGATCGGTTTATGTATTGTATGGGTAGGCAATGCCATTTTCGCGATGTTGCCCGGCATAAACAGGGAAGACGGTATTGCAACGGCGGGTCTGTTTGGAGCCGTGAGTGCCTCCACTCTTGCCGTTGCCATTGTGATGCTGGAGGAGGAATCCATCATTTTTGAGGCCTGGGCACCCGCGCTATATCCTTTTATGGATATCCCCGCGCTTATCCTCGCGATTGTAATGGCAAATATTCATCAAAAGAAGGAGGAGAAGGGCACGGATACCAGGGTTAACGTCTGGCATATTATCAGAGAGAGTCTGCGCGGTTCTGCACTGTCGGCTCTTCTGCTTGGGCTGGTGCTGGGGCTGCTTACCAATTCCGAGTCTGTCCTGAACTCTTTTTATGATCCGCTATTCCGGGGATTCCTCTCCATCCTGATGCTGGTGATGGGAATGGAAGCCTATGATCGTATCAAAGAGCTGCGCAGCGTGGCTCACTGGTACGCTATCTATGCGAGTGTAGCACCGCTGGTGCATGGACTCATCGCTTTCGGGCTGGGATATATTGCTCACCTGCTGGTTGGATTTAGTCCCGGGGGAGTGATCATCCTGTCCGTGATTGCATCATCAAACTCCGATATCTCGGGTCCGCCAACCCTGAGGGCGGGTATTCCATCAGCCAATCCTTCTGCCTATATTGGCGCATCAACCAGTGTAGGAACACCCGTAGCCATTGCGGTAGGCATTCCACTATTCATAGCACTGGCAGAAATTGTTTTTGGCCTGTGACTCGTTAACGGTGATATCAACAAACATAGAGGATAATTTACTATGACATACCATAAAGCAAAGAAGGTTGTGATTATAGCGGAAAAAATGCTTTCAGATAAAATTTGTAAGATCATCGATGCGAGCGGGGCACGTGGATACACGGTGGTTCCCGCCGGGGGAAGAGGTTCTCATCATAAACACTACACGTCGGAACGCGCCTCAGTTGTTGACGATTTTTCCACGGTCAGGATTGAGGTAATCGTCAGGGATAAATCAGTGGCGGAGAAGATTGGCAATGAGGTTGTTGAAGAGTGTTTTAAAAACTATTCCGGGATTGTTTACCTGGAAGAAGTGGAGATCCTGCGTCCGGCGAAGTTCAACGGCGAGTGAAAAGGGACTACCTCGCTGAAGCTTCGTTGGCCGAGCAAAAGGCAAAAAATTTCAAAAGTTGGTTAGAACTGCGATTAAGCGATGGACGAATGACCGAATCACCGATTTTGCCAGGTTGGCCTGGGACCTGCAGCTGGTGGCTTGCGGAATGCGAGCAGAGCTGCAGGGTTGTCGTCGCCGGAGCGGAGCACCGGGACGAGGGGAGGAGAGACTTTTGAATGATGAATGATGAATGTCGAATATTGAATTTTGCTGCGCACTGTTCGCAGTCCCGATTTTTCGGGAAATGTTGAATTACGAATTGGGGGAGCTTGGGTGTTTGGCATTTGAGATTTGGATTTAGTGTTTGGTGCTTGCAGCCTGTGGCCTGAGACCTGCGGCTTGAATTCTGCGGCCTGAAATGCACAGTGGTGGGGTAGAATTTTACTTAAAAGAAATCCCTGTTCAATACAAAAAACCAAAGAGCCACAATGGAATCCTATTGAGGTGAGGGTGCTCCAGATCGTCAAGGGCAAGGTATGCATTATCAATGCCGGTAATTTGCTGACCCGTTTTTGATGGTCCTCCGATTTCAAATGTTATGGATTGATCTACCATAAAATCGCCGGATTTTGCCAGCTCCACGGTGTGTCCCGAATTTCGAAGCTGATTCAGGAAAAAAGTTTCCCTGATAGTGCCCGGTTCAGGATCAGATCGCAAGGCGAAGGAGAAATTTGGGTTTTCAAGATAGATTTTATCAGGCTTTTGAAGCGCGGCTACACCTTTGGTTGAACGTTGCAGCAAATTCAGAAGCCGGGCCCTGTCTAAATTGTTCAGATAAATCTTAACAGTATCCCTGCCTAATCCCAATTTACTGGCAAGCTTGGAAATATTTGGCTCAAAAGGAGCCGATTCTGCAATAGCACCAAGCAGTTTCTTTATTTTCAATGTATTCGATGCAGAGTATCCCTCAACAATCTTGCAGATCAACTTCCATAACGGTATTGATTACCTGGTTGAGGAGCTGAAGAAATGCATCTCTCTTTTGTGTGATTGAAAAAGGGAAGTAGCCTGATTGCAGGTAATCCTGAAATGCGGGAAGAGGTTTGATTACTGATAAAATGGAATCTGTTATTTCTTTCGGATGGGTTAAAATATTATCCAGTGATTCGACTGAAAAACTGTGATGATCCCGTAGATTTAAAAATTCCCGGAAGGAGAGACCGGGCAGTTCGCGGGTCAGTACTCTTCTGCTACGATCTGCTTCACCTTGAAGCAATTGAAGGGCTGCTGAAGCCGTAAAAATAACCTGAAGGTCCGGATACCCATCGTATATATTTTAGTTCGCCTGACCAATTCGGATATCGATGGATTTCGTCGATAAGAAGATATTTCCACCATATTTGGAAAACTGATTCGCAACATCCAGCAGTGTATGATCATAAAACCAGGGGTGATCAGCTGTAACATAAAGAGCTTTCTTTGAGGGCGGGACATCATATTTTAGATACTGCAGAAGCATGGTTGTTTTACCCACACCACGCAGTCCGATGATCCCCAGAAATCTTGAATCCCAATCCATGTTGTGATAGAGACTCCGGAAAAATGTGTTAGAAATCCGAGCGGATACCTGTTCCTGATATTCAAAAAGTTCATTCATATTATTCGACTTGAAAATAAGTCAATTATAATTTAATATCGACTTGGAGTCAAGTCGCTTATATTCTGACTGTATGATTGTTTGATCTGCGACTGAAAGAATCACCGATTTCGCCAGGTTGGCCTTAGACCTTCAGTTCAGTGGCTTGTAGAATGCAGCGGAGCTGCGGGCTTGTCGTCGCCGGAGCGGAGCACCGGGACGAGGGGAGGAGAATTTTGAATGATGAATGATAAATGTCGAATATTGAATTTTGCTGCGCACTGTTCGCAGTCCCGATTTTTCGGGAAATGTTGAATTACGAATTGGGGGAGCTTGGGTGTTTGGCATTTGAGATTTGGGATTTCAGAGTTTGGTGCTTGCAGCCTGTGGCCTGAGACCTGCGGCTTGAATCCTGCGGCCTGAAAAAACTCGCCTCTTGCCTCTGGCATCTAGCCAATAAACAGGAGGTGCCACCACGGCGTCACTATCGATGTTCATCTTTTGTGCATGGACATGAAATCTAACTCACTATTTCCGTCAAGATCCCTGCTCGAGGAGCGTCTCGGGGCAGAGCGGTTTGATTCTATTCCAACATCACCCGGGGTGTACCGGTTTTATGATGGAGCCGGGGATCTGCTTTACGTGGGCAAGGCGAAGAACCTGAGGCGGCGGCTTTTTACCTACAAGCGGGCGAAGGCGGGACAGGTGTCGCGGAAAGTGGCGGAGATGATTGGCCGGATCGATTCGATGGTATGGGTGGAGACAGAATCGGAACGGGAAGCACTGCTTCTGGAAAACCGGATGATCCGCGGGGCGCGTCCGCCTTACAACCACGCCAACAAGGAGCCGGAAACCTACTATTTTATCTACATTAAACCTGATGAAGCCGGTGTGGAGTTTCGGCTGGCTATGCGGATTCATGAAGAAACGGATCAAAGGTTTTGGCATGGCTGCTTCAAGGGGCATGCAACGGTTCGGCGCTCACTTGGCTGCCTGCTTCGCCTGTTGTGGATGGCTGAACATAACGTGAAAAATCCCATGCACCTGCCGGTTCAGCTGACACGAAATCTGACTCCTATGCGATACACGCTGTCGTTGAATCTGACAGCGTTCAAATGTAAGGAGGATCCTGTCAGAGCCGGGGGTGAGGACGTGGATAAAGCTCGACGCTGTCAGAATCCCGAAAGCCCACCGGGAGTGCTGACAGGTCTCATTGATTCATGGATAAGGGGAGAGAGCTGTGAGATTCTGGATTGGCTGATTGTTCAGATTGAGTGTGGAGAACGGCTTGCACCGTTTCAAGTTCGTTTTCTGGAGTCACACCTCGATATTCTCAAAACATTTTATGACCGGAAGCTGGTGCCTCACCGGAAACTCCGAGGTGAGAGCCGGCATATCAAACAAGAAGAGCTGGATGATTTGCTGGTTACATAGAACGGATCGGGGTAAATTCACCGTGCAGAGATTGCTGGTGTGTTTTTAAGCGATAAATCACCGAATGAAGAATGAACTGCCTAAAGCTTGTGATCTGCGACTTAAACGACTCGCCTTTTGCTTCTGGCGTTTTAGCTAATGAGAGTGAAAAGGGCTACTTCGCTGAAGCTTCGTTGGCCGGGCAAAAGGCAAAACGCAAAAATTTAAAAAAGTTGGTAAGAACTGCGATTGACATATGGACGAATGGTTGAATCACCGATTTTGCTATGGCCGCCTGGCACCTGCAGCTGGTGGCTTGTAGAATGCAGCAGAGCTGCGGGCTTATCGTCGCGGAGCAGAGACGCGAGAAGACTGTGATTGACCGATGGACGACGACCAAGTCACCGATTTGCCGGTTGCTGAACCAGTCGGTGGCTTGAATGCAGCAGAGCTGCAGGTTGTCGCCGACGAAGCTCCGGAACGAGGGGATGTTAGTGTAAACTCGAATTAGATAACGACCGAATTGAAAATTGAAGATTACCCTGAAGGGGTAAAACATGAATAGCCCTCCCGATCAAAAACAACGGGACAGGCAAAGTAGACCTGGGGTAAGAAAGGGCACAACAATTTACACGCCGAACAGAGGGATTGGATTGGAACTTTCGGTATGGTTGAGGCGGTACCCACACCGTTTGTTTTTTCAAAACGCATTCCACTCGTCGGACGAACCGCCGCAAAAGCACGTCGGCATTCGATAGACATGGTGTATCAAGCAGCAGAGCTGCCGGGTTGTCGTCGCCGGAGCAGTAGCGCCAAGGGACGAGGAGGGTTCTCGAGGAGCTCTTTTAGACTTCCTCAAGAAAGTTTTGTTGGTTTTAAACAATAAAACCTACCAATCCCCGACAGACAGTTTATGATGTGCTCAGGGTAAAACCCAAAGTTCGAATCAAACCTGTCGGGGCAGGTAGACCGGATAACCCAAATAGTATGCAACCTTTACGATTGTAAAAGAGTCGGGATGCGGCCTACCATTGGCAGGTTTCTCATTATAATATTCGAAAAATACAGGATTCACGATGGAACTTACAATTACATGGCGATTTGTAGTAGGAATTGATATTTCAAAACAATGCCTGGACTGTTATTTATTGGATCGAAAGACTACTCAGGGGTGGGATCTACAGGTAGACAACAACCCCGAAGGATTTGCCCGGCTTGGCCGTTGGCTGGATGACCGGCAGGTGGAATGCTCCGCAGACGATTCTGATCAGTGAACACACCGGTCGTTATGGGGAGCATCTGCTTCGATGGACCACGTGCGAAGAATGGGCCCATGCCGTGGTAAAAACTACGGCTTTGAATAAAATCACACCCGAGCATCACCGCAAGGATGATCGCTACGATGCACGAGCATTAGCGGACTACGGAGTTCGCTTCAGTGACCGGTTATCTCTGAGCAAAGCCCCTAGCCCGGCCATAGGACAACTCAAGCGGCTTCAGGGCGAACGGCGAAAGATGGTTGACCGACGAGCGGCCCTGAAAAGTAAACTCACCGAAGCCGATATCCACGATGCAGACATGGACCAATTAACTGGCATGTGGACGCAGCAAATTAACCTGCTCAGCCAACACATTAAACGCCTTGAGGAAACGATGGACGAGTTGATTAGTCAGGATGAAGCTTTAACGGCTCGTCATCAGATCATGAGAACGGCTCCCGGAATCGGTCCGGTAATCGGACGGTTTTGGCTGAGTTTGTTTACCGGAGAAGACCAATTAAATGCCCGGAAAATCTCCTCTCGTTTTGGATTTGCACCTCACGGGCGCAGTTCCGGGAGTTCGGTAAAAAGCCCGGATCGATCCACCGGTTACGGAAATTCAGAAATGCGTAAATTAATGCACCAGGCTGCCCGCAGTGTGGCCAATCACAAGCCTCACTACCGGGAGTATTACGAGCGGAAAATCGAGGAAGGGAAACACGAGCTGCTCGTCATCAATAACATCATTAATAAGCTGATTCGATTGTACTGCGCTATGTGGAATAATCAATCAGAATATGATCCAAACTATATTCAGAACATGAAACAAAAATGGAAAAAATCAGCCTAATTCACTTGATTTAGTCATAGTATTCGAACTGACGGTGGATAGGCTGCTTTATCCTGCCACCTGAAAAACTTGCCTCTAGCTTCTGGCATCTAGCCAATAAAGCACGCCGGGATTCGACAGACGAGGGTATTCGCTCAATTTTCAAAAGAAAAATAGAGGCCGTAACTACCACTTAAATTTGTGACCTCTCCATTTTGTCTCTGTCCGACTAAGGAATTGAAGACAAGCTTTACTTTCAAGGATTCATTCTGCCGCTCCATCGTCATCTGTTCAACGGACAGGATTTCAACTATGCCGGCACCGGTATTGGGAAGTCCATCAATAAAAGGTTTGAGGTCAAACACTAAGTCACGATCGGTTTCCTTTTCCATGATTTGAATTTTGAGATTTTCCAAGTTCATAGTAATCGTGTAAACCTGATCACCGATCGTGGTTTCAACGTCTTGTGAATTGGACCAGAATTCAATTTCTCCCACATAGTGATCATATCCCTCTAAAGGAACCGGATGCATTCTGTTTTTTTGAACCTGGAAATTGGCAAACTCTTCACTGCTTCCTTCCTCCATCTCCCAATTGTTTACGTAGTCAATGCCGATCAGTTCGGTAACGGCTTCGGCATCGGAGACAAAATTCAGGGTATCTTTATTCTCAAGGACTTCGTTCAGGTCCTGTTCAAAATAGGGCTGAATTGACTCAACACCTTTCAGACTGAGTAAATAGTCAATTCCGGAACTGATCTGTTTTCGATCCTGAAAGGGTACGTCCGTCTCACTTTTTGTGATTGTTCCGTTTTCAGATAGCAGCCCATGTTTTCCTAAATTTTCTTCAAGCCGGCTCAGCTGACTTCTTTCAGAAACCTCGAAAGCGCTCAGCGGACCCATCGAGATCACAATAATAATCAGGAACAGTGATACCGGAATTACCCTGATATCCTTCATTTTACTGATCAGAAAATAGATCACCATGCCGGTCAGCCATACGGCCAGTGTTGCTACGAAATATCGGTTCACGGTAACCCCATACTCTGAAATCCGGACCCAGATGGAGAGCATCAGCAGAACTATAAGCGGAATGAGTGCAATATAATATCCCTTTGAAAACAGGTGCACCCATTTGTGATCGTCTTCATCCTGAATGGGATAGAGAAGCAGCAGTCCCAATATCCCGACTATCGAAAAACTGAGTACAAGATTTGCCACCCAGCCGTTTGGCCATTGCCATTCGATCAGGATTTTACCCATGTAGAGATAGAGGATGAAAATGTAGATGACAACCAGCGGGATAAGCACATATTGGACAAAAATCCTCAATCCCTTTGGGTAGGCTTTCTCTTCATCCGTTAATTGATTTGGGTGAGGGACACCGGCAAGGAAGAACCAGGTGCCAAAAATGCCGATCAAAAATATTCCCAGCTGACCATACCTAATCCCGGCGATATCAAATTCGAGAAGGACTTCCAGTGAGTATATGGCGATCGATAACCCGCTGTAGAGAACACCGACATAAAGGGTCGATAATAGAATTCTGAGAAAGAGTGTTTTATTATAGGCCCAGAAGTTCTGTACGCTTTTATCACCGAGATAGGGTGCAAATGATACCAAGAGATGGGAAGTCAGGAAAAACAGGGAGTATTTGTAGAACGCTTCCGAGTTGGAAGGCTCAAAATCTTCCGGTAAAAACAGGTAATAAACGGCCAATAAAATTACGGCGGCAGCTCTTGCGAGTTGTAATGTTAGAGGATTCCATTCCCTGCTCTCGCCGGCTGTTTTGACTGCCAAGAAAAGTGAAATGGATAGAGCTGAGATCCAGCTAAAGTTTTTGATCAGGTAATATCCATCCCGTTGATCCCAGGGTAAATCCACAAGCCATATCACCGCAAAGGTACCCAGAACAGCAAAGGTCAAAACCAGCGGAAACCTCCGAATTGTTACCGAAGCTTGTGAGGTGATTTTCTGTATGGATGGAAGGCGTATCATGTTCTGTTCTTTGTGTTTAAGTCTATATCGAAGGTAGCACTATTTGGGCGTAAAGCAAGGGGACGGGCGTGAATGGTGTATCTTGAATGACCGATGACCGATGACGGATGACCGGTTTCAAACTGCGGCCGGTGAATGTTGAATTATGAATTTTCTATGTTGAATGGTAAAGTGGGCAGTATGGGACCTGAGTCCTGTAGCTTGAACCCGGTGACTTGATTCCGACTGCCTGTAAGTGCAGCATGCGGACGGGGGATATGAACAGCGATTAACCGATGAACGAACTGACAGGATCACCGATTTCGATCGATTAGCCTGAGGCATATTAACTGCGGTCTGCAGCTTGGAAAGAACTCGTCAGGCGAACCGTCGTAAAAACACGTCGGGATTCGACAGACGAGGGTTCAATTATACGTAAATATTTGACATGGAACGGTTCTCGACGGTGCTCTTTTAGACTTCCTCAAGAAAGTTTTGTTGGTTTTAAACAATAAAACCTACCAATCCCCGACAGACAGTTTATGATGTGCTCAGGGTAAAACCCAAAGTTCGAATCAAACCTGTCGGGGCAGGTAGACCGGATAACCCAAATAGTATGCAACCTTTACGATTGTAAAAGAGTCGGGATGCGGCCTACCATTGGCAGGTTTCTCATTATAATATTCGAAAAATAAAGGATTCAAGATGGAACTTACAATTACATGGCGATTTGTAGTAGGAATTGATATTTCAAAACAATGCCTGGACTGTTATTTATTGGATCGAAAGACTACTCAGGGGTGGGATCTACAGGTAGACAACAACCCCGAAGGATTTGCCCGGCTTGGCCGTTGGCTGGATGACCGGCAGGTGGAATGCTCCCAGACGATTCTGATCAGTGAACACACCGGTCGTTATGGGGAGCATCTGCTTCGATGGACCACGTGCGAAGAATGGGCCCATGCCGTGGTAAAAACTACGGCTTTGAATAAAATCACACCCGAGCATCACCGCAAGGATGATCGCTACGATGCACGAGCATTAGCGGACTACGGAGTTCGCTTCAGTGACCGGTTATCTCTGAGCAAAGCCCCTAGCCCGGCCATAGGACAACTCAAGCGGCTTCAGGGCGAACGGCGAAAGATGGTTGACCGACGAGCGGCCCTGAAAAGTAAACTCACCGAAGCCGATATCCACGATGCAGACATGGACCAATTAACTGGCATGTGGACGCAGCAAATTAACCTGCTCAGCCAACACATTAAACGCCTTGAGGAAACGATGGACGAGTTGATTAGTCAGGATGAAGCTTTAACGGCTCGTCATCAGATCATGAGAACGGCTCCCGGAATCGGTCCGGTAATCGGACGGTTTTGGCTGAGTTTGTTTACCGGAGAAGACCAATTAAATGCCCGGAAAATCTCCTCTCGTTTTGGATTTGCACCTCACGGGCGCAGTTCCGGGAGTTCGGTAAAAAGCCCGGATCGATCCACCGGTTACGGAAATTCAGAAATGCGTAAATTAATGCACCAGGCTGCCCGCAGTGTGGCCAATCACAAGCCTCACTACCGGGAGTATTACGAGCGGAAAATCGAGGAAGGGAAACACGAGCTGCTCGTCATCAATAACATCATTAACAAGCTGATTCGATTGTACTGCGCTATGTGGAATAATCAATCAGAATATGATCCGAACTATATTCAGAACATGAAACAAAAATGGAAAAAATCAGCCTAATTCACTTGATTTAGTCATAGTATTCGAACTGACGGGGGTAAACAGCAGAGCTGCCGGGCTGTCGTCGCCGGAGCGGAGCACCGGGACGAGAAAGAACTGCAAATCACCGATGGACGAACGACCGAATTGCGAATTGGAAGATTACCCTGAAGGGGTAAAATATCAATAGCCTCAGGTGAAACCTGGGGTAACAAAGGCACCCTAAAATCATTCGCCGAATAGAGAGAATGGTTTGGAGCACCGGGCAGAGTTGAGGCGGAATGCTTGAAACTTGTGGCCTGAAGCATGGTAAAACTCGTTAGGCGAATAGGTGTAAATATGTTTTGGCATTTGGCATGGAACGGTTCTCGACGGTGCTCGAATTGACGGAGAATTACAGCAGAGCTGCGGGGTTATCGTCACCGGAGCGGAGCACCGGGACGAGGGGGGATTTTCGAACCGAAGAGCTGCCCCGAGGCCTGAAAATCTTTGCAATTCAACAAGGTTGGAGAACGAAATCACAAATTTGTTGATTAAACTAGATGTTAAATCTACAGGATTTAAAAACTACGGATAAAACTTAATGGTACTTTATTAAGTAAATAAAGTTCAACATTGAATGAATTCTGTTTTTATTTTAATGTCTTTCATCCAAGTCAATAATCAGCAAAACAAATAAAGAATATGATTTCTGTGATAGCTTTTATCCTAACGTTTGGATCCGCATTCTTGACGGATATAGATCATTCTGCAGCTGATACGGTTCGGGATCGGGGCACAATCACAATAGAACTGGAGACGCTTGAAAATTATAAAGGATCTATTCGGCTCTCCCTATTTACCGGAAAGGATGGTTTTCCGGATGAGTGGGAGAAAGCGTTCACCTCAAAAACGGTCGAAATCACACCGGAATTGAAAGAAATACTGCTCGAAGATATTCCATATGGGAGGTATGCTCTAGCCATCATTCATGACGAAAATGAAAACTTTGAGCTCGACACCAACTTTTTTGGTGTACCGAAGGAAGGGTATGGTTTTTCAAACAACGCAAGAGGCCGTTTTGGTCCGCCGGATTATTCAGATACAGAATTTACGCTGGAGACGGAAACTTTGGTTCTACAGATTGAAATGAATTATTAACAGCTATCCATGCGAAAAAAAATAATCGTTATCGGAGGGGGATTCGGAGGACTTTCCGCGGCTATACGCCTGGCCGCAAAGGGTCACGATGTTACTGTTTTTGACAAGAGAGATAAACTGGGTGGGAGGGCATACCAATATGAGATGGACGGATTTAAATTTGATGGCGGGCCCACCGTAATTACAGCGCCCTACATTTTTGATGAGATATTCGAAGCTGCGGGTAAAAGCCGTCACAACTATTTCGAATTAAAGCCGCTTGATCCATTCTACAGGATTTTTAACAGCGACGGAGATCATTTTGATTACATGCGAAATGAGGAGGATATTCTCAAACAGATCGACCGCTGGAATCCGGCGGATAAAAAGGGATATCGTAAGTTCACGGAAAATACGATTGATATCTTCAGCCTCTTCCATCCATACACCGATAAGCCGTTTCTGAAGTTTAAAAAGATGCTGAATATTATGCCCGGTGTGATTCGGCTGGGCGCATACAAAGGCACCTATCGTCATGTCAGAAAGTATATCAAGCACGAATTTCTCAGAAAGGTTTTCTCATTTCATCCGCTGCTTATCGGCGGTAATCCTTTTGATACGCCTTCGATCTACCTGCTGATCATGCAGTTTGAGAAGGAGTGGGGCGTACACTACGCTGTGGGTGGCGTGGGGTCAATTGTTGAGGGATTCAGTCGATTAATGAACGATCTTGGCGTGGATATTCGACTCAATTCGGAAGTAGACCGGATCATGGTGGATCAGCAAAAAGTTACAGGTGTTCAGCTGAGAGACGGGTCCACATACGACGCTGATATTGTCATATCCAATGGGGATGTCGCATTTACATACAGGAACCTGATCCCCGAAACGGCCCGGAAAAAATATTCAAATAGATCGATCGACAGAAAAAGCTACAGTTCGTCTCTCTTTGTCATCTATTTTGGAACCAAAAAAAGATACCTCGACTCGAAGCTTTCCCATCACAATATCATATTTGGCAAAGAGTATAAAAAGCTGATGAGAGAGATTTTTAAAGGCACCAAACTGCCCGACAATCTGTCTCTCTACCTGCACATGCCCACAATTTCTGATGAATCTATTGCTCCGGAGGGAAGTGAGCTGTTTTATGTGCTCTCTCTTGTCCCGAATCTGAAAGCGGACATTAACTGGGAGGAGATTGCCGAAGAGTATAAGGATAAGGTTCTCGGCTACCTGGAGGAGCACTACTTGCCCGATTTGAAGGAGAATATTGTAACGGAACACTACATCGATCCCCCTCATTTCCAGAACACGCTGAACAGTCATTATGGAGCAGCCTTTTCGTTTACACCGAGTCTGCTGCAGTCAGCATTTTTCAGGCCGCATAATCGATCGGAGGAGTTCGATAATCTATATTTTGTTGGAGCCGGAACACATCCGGGAGCTGGGGTGCCGGCTGTTCTATCTTCAGGTAAAATTGCGGCCGAGCTGATCGATCCCACACCTCAAAACGGAGATAGCTAATGCGAAAAGCGTACGATATAGGGTTTGGAGTATCTGAACAGGAGCTGGTTATTGATGAGCTTTCGCTTAACGGCAAGCTGCCGGAGTGGATTGAGGGAACGCTGCTGCGCAACGGACCCGGTACGTTTAAAGCGGGTGATCAGAATTACAGGCACTGGTTCGACGGCCTGGCTATGCTTCACAAGTTTACATTTCGCGGGGGAAAGGTTTCGTACGCCAACAAATACTTGGAGTGCAACGCTTACCGTGAAGCTATGGACAAGGGAAAAATCGCCTATTCTGAGTTTGCGACCGATCCATGCTACTCCCTTTTTGATCGCGTTAAGGAGGTTTTTGATCCTCAGTTTACCGATAGCGCTAAAGTTAATGTAGGAGAACTACACGGCAAGTTTGTCGCACTTGGAGAGCCTTCGCTACAAGTCGAGTTTGATCCTGAGACATTGAAATCCGTGGGTGTGTTTGCCTACGATGGGAAAGTAAAACAGCATGTAACCACCGTTCATCCTCATATCCATAATGATGAGATTATCAACCTGACGACCCGCTTTGGTCGGGTGAGCAACTATCGGTTTATGAAGCTTGAAAGGGAACAGTCGCCGGAGCTCGTGGCCAAACAGCGCGTTAAGGAGCCGGCTTACATTCACAGTTTCGGGATGAGTCCGAACTACCTGATTCTCACCGAATATCCATTTGTTGTAAATCCTCTCAGCATTCTGTTCCATGCCAAACCGTTCATCGAAAATTTTAAATGGAAACCGGAACGTGGAACAAAGATCTACATTTTTGATCGCCATACAGGTGAGTTGGTTAAAAAGACCATCACCGATTCGTTTTTTGCCTTTCACCACGTAAACGCGTTTGAACAAAATGGGGAGCTCATCTTTGATATCGTTGCCTATCCTGATCCGGAGATCATCGACTCTTTTTATTTGGATAGAATTCGTGCTGAAGATCAGGTTCTGCCCGGCGGTGAAATCCGAAGATATCGTTTAAATCCAACCGGAAACGGAGGGGTCGACTACGAGATACTCAGTGACGAGGGGATTGAATTGCCACGGTTTGATTACGATTCATTGAACATGGATGGTTCCTACCAATATATTTATTCGATTGGGATCAATAAATCCAAAAAGAATAGTTTCTATGATCAAATTGTGAAAACAGATCTAAAAAGCGGAAAATCGAAGGTCTGGAGTGAGGAGAACTGCTTCCCGGGAGAGCCTGTATTTCTTCCTGATCCGGCGGGTAAAAAGGAGGATGACGGTGTGAATCTCTCCGTTGTTCTGGATGAAGCCAATGGAAATTCATTCCTGCTTGTACTGGATTCCTCTTCGTTTACCGAAATTGCACGGGCCACTATTCCCCAGCCTGTTCTTTTCGGCTATCACGGCAACTTCTACAACAACATTTAACTCAACATCAGCATGAATCAGGTATGATGTTTATCAGCTACATATTGGCCCTGTTCATGGTGTTGAGCGGAATTGATCCGGATGGTGACAATAACGGTACGATTGCGGGTCAGATTATGGATGCCCGGAATCTTCAGCCGCTTACCGGCGCAACGATTATGATAGATGGTACGGATCGGGGAACCGCAACGGATCGGGAAGGGAATTTTTTGATCGAAAATGTACCTGTTGGGAGCTATAATCTCACGATCCGTTTTTTAGGCTACAGAACCGTGAGAAGAAGTAATGTGATTGTGAATCCGAATAGGACAACGACTTTGGAAATCCGAATGGAGGAAGAGCTGATTGAAGGAGAAGAACTTGAAGTACGCGGGGATTTTTTTGAAAGGCCACGGGATGCAATTGTAAGCAGCCACTCGATGGATTTTGAAGAGATACGGCGCAGTCCCGGTGATTTGGTGGACATACAGCGGGCTGTTCAGGCACTGCCGGCGGTTACATCGGGAAGCGATCAGTTGAATGAGATTATTGTCAGAGGCGGCAATCCCGGTGAAAATCTCTTTGTGATGGATCATATTGAGATACCGAACCCGAATCATTTTGCTGTGCAGGGGGCAGGGGGCGGGCCGATCAATCTACTAAACAGCTACATGGTTAGAGAGATCGACTTCTATGCGGGTGCTTTTTCCGCCCGGTACGGAGATAAGGCTTCGTCTGTAATGAATATCACCCTTCGAAACGGAACCGGTGATAGATTTCGAGGAGAGGCTTCGATGGGAATGGCAGGGGCCGGTGCGCTATTTGAGGGTCCGATATCCTCAAACGGGAGTTTTATTTTTTCGGCACGCCGCAGCTACCTCGATTGGATTGTGCCTGCAACTGGATTAACCGCCATCCCGAATTATTACAATACCCAGGGCAAGCTGACTTTTGACCTGGGGAGCAATCAAACCTTGTACATCAATGGTGTATATGGGAATGATAATATTAATATTGAAGGAGGAGATCAGGCAGGCTACGGCAGAGGCGCTGAAAACCTGGATACGAAAAACTCCCAGTATATTGCCGGTGCCACACTGAGATCGCTTTGGTCTGACAGGCTATTCTCGTTCACTACGCTTTCATCGGTTCAGAATAACTATTTTGTTGAAGTCTACGATTTGCCGGGAAGGGATATATTTTTTACGAATAACTCTGTTGAGACAGAAAATACTGTAAAAACAGACGTCACCTATCTGGCAAACAAAAATATTGAGTTAAGTTTTGGAGCTTCATTTAAAGATGTAAACTTTCAATACGACCTGGTAAACGAGGCTGATACACTTTTTACCTACGATCAGGGCCAGGAGGATCAGGTTACCGGAATCTATGATATCTATCCGGAATACAGGGTTAAAGTGGATGTGGGATCCTACAAAACTTCGGCTTACACCCAGCTTACATTAGACCTGCTTCGTTCATTTCGGGTTACAGGCGGCATCCGCTACGACTATTTTGAATACAATGATTTCTCGTCGCTGAGTCCGCGGCTGGGTTTTTCATATTTCCTGAACTCCGACACTTCACTGAATCTTGCCTATGGCAGACACTTTCAGTCTCCCGCCTATAACGATCTCGTGGCCAATGAAGCCAACCGGAATCTGGATAATAAATTCACGGATCAATATGTAATCGGCCTTGAGCACATTTTCAGAGAGGATTTAAAATTTGTTGTGGAGGGATATTATAAAGAGTACGATGATGTTCCGGTTCGCCGGACTCTGACCACAACAGATCCTCTTGATTTTGATGACGGCACCTTTCTGAATGCAGGCAGTGCAGAAGCGAAAGGGATTGAACTCTTTCTGCAAAAGAAGCTGATCAACAATTTTTCGGGTATTGTGAGCTACTCCTATTTTGAGTCGAAAGCTATTGATCCTAGAAATAACAGCACCTACAACTGGGATTATGACCATCGAAATATGCTCACACTGATATCCGGATACCGGGTCCGATTCGGAGGCAAAGATTGGTATGAGAGGATGAAATCGAAATGGTGGTTTCATACCGTTTCCTGGCTTCCGTTTATGCCGTCGGATGAATTTGAAATCAGCCTCAAATTCAGGTATCTGGGTGGTCGCCCGTTCACTCCTCCGGTTTATCGGCCTGAACTGCGCGAGTGGATTGTGGATGAGACTCAAGCGCTGAATACGGAGCGATATCCCGCATATCATAGGCTTGATCTGAGAATTGATAAATGGTACTCCTACCGAAACTGGAATTTCGTGATCTTTTTTGATCTCGTGAATATCTACAATAATGACAATATCTGGAGCTATCAATACAATGATGATGGCACCGTAGATGAAGTGCTGCAGTTTAACACTCTTCCCGTTGGTGGAGTTACCATCGAATTTTGATCGGATGACTCAGAACTGACAGCGTCGGTTTGCGACTTGCGGTTTACGGCGTACGGGAGACGGTGAACGGTCTATGAATTGACTGAGAGAATGCAGAGGAGCTGCGGAGTGCCGTCGCCGGAGCGGAGCACCGGGACGAGGAGTCAGCGATTTGAACTGCGATTGACCGATGGACGAACGACCGATTTGTGAATTGGAAGATTACCCTGAAAGGGTAAAATATCAATAGTCCTCCCGACTAAATACACCGGGACAGGCAAGGTGAAACCTGGGGTAGAAAGGTCAATCCCAACAATCCGCCGAACAGTGGGCATGGTATAGAGTGCCAAACATGGTTGAGGCGGTAGCAATTTGAGTGTGAATACCGACACAACTATTTACTGCAGAGCTGCAGGGTTATCGTCACGGGAGCAGAGCACCGGGACGAGGGGGATTTGAATGGTGAATAGTGAATGGTGAAGTTAGAAGTATGGGACCTGCGTCCTGCAACCTGAAAAACTCGCCTCTTGCGTCTGGCATCTAGCCATCTTACCACCTTAACCGATTCTAACGAATGTGGGTCTGCGCGGGGAAAAGTGCGATTCACATGGAATAATTGCTGATTTCAGGCTATCCAAAATACTTAACAGATATTAGATCATTCGTAATAGATTGGAATTCATGTTCTTATGCATTTTATTCATCAGAATCATCTTGTACAGTACCTCATTTGTTTAATTCTCAAGTAATCTATCACTACATGAAAAAGCGCTACGATCTACCATTTCAAAAAATCATATTATCCATTTGCCTGGTTTTCTTTACCTGGATATTCACCTTTTCTGCACAGGCACAACAATCCGACCGACCTTTTTCGGTTGAATTGAATGCCGGCGGCGGACTCATCGGAAACTCCACAACCAATACCGCATTTCAACCGGAGATCGGAATCAATTATATGCCGGGAAAATGGGGAGTAGGACTAAATGCCGGACTCTACTCCTATGGCTCAGGTTTCAATGCCGATCAATATCGAACGGGATATGAGCAGTTTACTGTAGCAGAACAGAGTTCTGACGAGTGGAACGCAATCTCTATCAACGTCGGCCCCCGGTTTCAACAAAGTTTGAGCCGGTTTATCAACCTGAATTTGGGTCTTGATTTGGCTATGAATTATCAGGAAGGTCCGTCACAATCGGTCCGGTTTAATGATCCCACCGGGGAGTTGGAGAGTTCCGGTATGGATACAGATATTGTTCTGGCTCAAATGGATGGTGAGGACTCTGCCGGATGGAATACCGCTATCCGCCCACAACTACAGCTGGAATTTCAACCGGGATTCAGCAACCGCTTCAGTTTTAATGTAAAAACGGGGATTCAGCACCATCTGTCCGATCGGGAGATTACCTATACCGAACGGGATCTCTCGCGTGTGATGCAGGTAGACAGTCCATTTGAGATGCATCATCAGTTTGAGAATGCCCCGGTGGTTCAGCGAACGGAGAGTGCACCCAGAACCAATTTCTTCGCCAATGCCGGGATAAAGATCAGTTTTGGAGGATCCAGAGCACCGGCGCAGGATTACAATTCCGTCCGGTCTAATAAGCCGGGCTCCATTGCTGAGGACATCGGTGATGGTGATGCGGATAGTGACGGTGACGGTATAGATGATGCTATAGAAACAGCTCAGGATTATAACTCCAGCCGGTCCAATAAACCGAGTACAGAAACACGGGATGATGACGTGGTGGTTGTGAAAACGGAGGGACTTGAGGCAGCCGACAATTTCGTGGATGAGATTATTGAAGTTCTGGACCGATGTGAAGATACTGTTTGCGAACAGGTGCGACTGAACGCGGACGTCCGGAAAGACAAGATGCACAAAGTAAGAGAAGGAGAAATGTCTCAGGACGAGGGGATTGAGCAGGTCCACAGCATTGTAATGGAAGATGTGTCGTCGCTGGCTAAATGTGAGTCAGATGTATGCAGGGATGTTCTGACTAAAGAGGTTCAGCTTTTGGAACACATGAACGTGCTTATGAGTCTTGTTCAGTCGGGCCGGGCCGCTGAAGCTCAGGATTACAATGCGACACGGTCGAACAAGCCAACATCACGTGCTGAGGATATTGGTGATGGTGAAGGTTCCGGACTGCAAGTTGTGTATATCACGAAAGATGAAGATGGTAAATTATATGCCTGGGGCGGTGGACCTGAGGCCAGATCCCAGGATGGAAGCGGGAAATTATATAGTTGGGGAAGAGCTCCTGAAAGCCTGGCCAGTGATGAAAATGGCCAAGTCTATGCGTGGGGAGAAAATAGGAGAGCAAGCACCCAGAATGGTGAAGGTCAAGTTTATGCATGGGGAATTGCAGCCAGAGCCACTGCCGTAGATGATGAAGGTAAATTATATGCCTGGGGAAGACTCTCGCTTAACAGTAATCCCGTCTGCTGTTTCGATTATGATTCGGATAGGGAGCTGCCTAATAAAAGCGCAGCTGAAGCCGGTACCGATGATGAAAAAGGAAGATTGTATTCCTGGGGTATAGCACCAAGAGTCAACACTCAGGTGGATGATGGTTTAGTCTATGCCTGGGGTGTTGTCTCCAGAGCCAGCATTCAGAATGAGAATGGTAAAGTGTACTCCTGGGGACAAAATTTTAAAGTAAGTAATGAATCCTGTGAAGGGGGTATGTGCCCGGAGCCTGGTAATGCCTTGTATCTGGCTAAAGAGCTGGGACTGGCTTCAGCAGGTAACGACATTGAAAACATCAAACGGGCTTTGGACCGATGCGATGATGGAGTGTGCGAACAGGTGAGGCTGAATGCCGACATGCGTCATGAAGGGGTAAGGCGAGCCCTGGATAATCCCACCGGAATGGACAGTGACATTGAGGAGATCCGGAGCATTGTGATGGAGGACATTGAATCGCTTGGAAAATGTGAAACGGATGTATGCCGGGAAGTTCTGGCGATGGAGGAAGATCTGCTGGTGAAAATGAACCGGCTGAGCGATATGGAGCAGGTGGCTCCGGCGCAGGATTATAACTCAAGCCGATCCAATAAATACAGTTCAATCGCTGATGGTCGAGGAGGAAACGACGAAATTATTCGTGAGGCGAGTAGAATGGCCCGGCTTGTAAATCCATCAGGCCAGATTATTTCAGCCGGTTCGGTTATGATGACCTCACATCCTGACAGCCCGATTTACGAGGGTGATGCTGTCGGTGGAGAAAACATTTTGAATAGAGGTGAGATGAACGATGGAGATTCCGATAATAACAACAATGAAGATCCGGTACCGGTGAAGAGATTTGATTTACAACCCGCTTCCTATTGTGTGGAATTGGGATCGACCGTTCCGCAAGGTAAGAGCGCGGAAGCTCAGGACTATAATGCGGCCCGTTCCAATAAACCATCATCTCGTTCTGCTGATGCCGGTGAAGGCGATCTGGATAGTGATGACGATAGCATCGATGATGCTATTGAAACGGCACAGGACTATAATTCCAGCCGCTCAAATAAACCGAACACAGTTGCTGATATTGGTGATGTGGATGGAGATGGGTTCCCGGATATGTTGGAAAATGCTTCATTCAGCATCAGTAAGCGGAGTGCACGAACGGGTCGAAATGAGATGAATGATGGAGATCTGGATGGTGACGGTTATGGTGATGTGGACGGACTCCAATTTGAACTTGAGATCGATCCTTTAGATTTGGATGATGACGGTGATGGAGTGTCTGATGCCATCGAATCAGCAACCTACAGCATCAGTAAAAGGAGTGCGCGAACGGGACGTAATCCAAGAACCGGCCAAAATCAAAGTCCGATTTATGAAGGCGATACGACAACGGGTACAAGCCCATTATATGAATCAAGAGATAATCTTGCCAACAATGGCGGTGACTCGGGGGGCGACGACAATGGTGATGTATACCAATGGACCTACAATTTAAGTGAGCTGGAGGGTGCAAGTGATCTTCAGGCAGATGGCAAGCTTACCGTGCTGTTCACCGGAGGCAAATGGCATTTCGATGTTCAGATTGATCCTGCTGATATGGATGATGACGGGGACGGAATTATCGAATTAATACAGAATAGCTCGTTCAGTATCAGCAAGCGATCTGCCAGGATGTGAGTTGAGACCTGACAGCGTTCCGACACAAGGAGGATCCTGTCAGCGTCATCTTATGGGTTACGGCATACGGTTTGCGGATTACGCTATTGTTTAAAACAAGATCGGCGTATTTGCGCCTCTGATGATATTGAGCGTTGAACCACGCCCTCTCTTCGGCGGTTAAGATTGTCGTGATATTCTTACCCGGGGTTCGCTATGCCACACCCGAGGCTATGCACATTGCACCCCTATTATTGTGCCATATGGCATTAACTTCAGGGTGCGGTATTCAAATATCTCAACATTTAAGTTAAAACGTAAGTCACCTTGAGTTCCGTGGGTGATTTGATTTATAATATGCGGTTTACGGTTTTGTTTGGCGACCCGTTGTATAAGTTTGGCGGCTAACCTGCAACTTGAAGCCTGAAGGCAGCGGAGCTGCCGTGTTGTCGTCTCGGAGCGGAGCTCCGGACGAGGGAAAATGGCGTAGCCATGATGCACATCATAGCCCATCAATTCATTGATGGGATTCAATCGTGCATACAAAACAATCGCCGAATAGAGAGATTGGATTGAAATTCCGAACTTTGTTGAGGCGGTTATCTCCTGATTTTTTACAAACATCTTGGAGACTGAAGCTTGTACGCAGCGGAGCTCCAGACGAGGGGGGATTGCGAACTGTGATTGACCGATGGACGAACGATCGAATTGTGATTTTGCTCGGATAATCTAAAAACTGTCGCCTGAAAAACTAGCCTCTTGCCTCTGACATCTAGCCAATAAAACCAAACTCTTCGGGCGAGCCGCCGCAAATGCACGCCGGGATTTGACAGACGGAAAATCTATATGCAGCGGAGCTGCCGTGTTGTCGTCTCGGAGCGGAGCTCCGGACGAGGGAGTGTGAAAAAAATGGCGTAGCCATGCCATGTATTGTAACCCATCAATTCATTGATGGGTTCTATGGTGCAAACAAATCATCCGCCGAATAGAGAGATTGGATTGAAGTTCCGAACTTTGTTGAGGCGGTTATCTCCTGATTTTTTACAAACATCTTGGAGCCTGAAGCCTGAAGCTTGTACGCAGCGGAGCTGCAGGCTTGTCGTCGCCGGAGCAGAGCACCGGGACGAGGGGAGGAGAATTTTGAATGATGAATGATGAATGTCGAATATTGAATTTTGCTGCGCACTGTTCGCAGTCCCGATTTTTCGGGAAATGTTGAATTACGAATTGGGGGGAGCTTGGGTTTTGGCATTTGAGATTTGGGATTTAGTGTTTGGTGCTTGCAGCCTGTGGCCTGAGACCTGAGGCTTGAATCCTGCGACCTAAACAACTCACCTCTTGCCTCTGGCATCTAACCAATAAAACGAAACACGTCATTCCAACCGCCGCAAATGCACGCCGGGTTTGATAGACGAGGAATCTATATGCAGTAGAGCTGCGAGCTTGTCGTCGCCGAAGCGGAGCTCCGGGACGAGGCGAATTACCCCAGCGGGGTAAAATATCAATAGCCCCAGGTGAAACCTGGGGTATATATTTCAACGCAAATCACTCGCCGAATAGAGAGGTTGGATTGAAGTTCTGATCTGTGTTGAGGCGGTTCCACCACAGGGCGTTTTTTCAGAACGAATTAAACTCGTCAGGCGAATCGTCGCAAAAGCACATGGGTATTCGATAGACCAGGGGTCGCTTCACGCAAGCTGTTTCCCGTACAAAGTACATCGTAAATCGTATACCGTACTCCGTACACCAAACCCCGGTTAACCGATTCTAACATTGAACTGAATTAACATAAAAATACCCGCCTATCTTATTTATAGCACAAAAAATGATGATCGCTCACTTAATGCTTAAGAAAGCTTAAGATGTAAAAATTGGTTTTATGACCTGAATGTGCTTAATTCAAGTCGTTTTGCGCAAGAAGGTGATGCGCTGCTTTTTTTACGATCAAAAAAAAATCATTCTATGGATAAGCGCTACAGACCACAGCTAAAGCCGGTTCGTATTCTTGGAACCTTGCTGCTAACATTCTTTTTTGCCTTTCAACTCAACGCTCAACAAGCATCACCTCCTTTTTCGCTTGATCTTAATCTGGGCGGTGGACTGATTGGAAATCCGGATGTAAAGACGGCATTACAGCCGGAAATTGGATTTCGCTTTCAACCCGGCAGATGGGGTGTGGGTCTGGAATCCGGTTTCTTCTCGTTCGATCCGGCTTTTGATGCCGATCAATATCGAAGCGGGTTTGAAGAGTACACGGTGGTTCAGAAGTCTGCCGATAAATGGAATGCTTTTTATATCAATGCCGGCCCGAGATTTTCCTTTGGCAATCAGCTACCGGTACAGTTCAGTGCGGGACTGGATCTCGCACTCAGCTATAAAAACCCACCGTCTCAAAGTGTGGAATTTACCGATCCGGAAGGGAATTTTGATGATCTGGAGTTTAACCTCGCAAGTTTTGAACCGGATGAAGGTTATAGTAAATGGTCGGCAGCCATTCGTCCGCAAATTCAGATGGAGTTTAATCCTTTCCGAAGCAAACGTATTGGGTTTAATGTAAAAACCGGAATTCAGCATGAGCTCTCCGACCGGGAATTTACATACACCGAGCGGGATCTTTCAAGAGTTCGACTGGTTCCAAGTGCCGGTGAGATGCTTTTCCAGTTTGAAAGTGCACCTGAAGTGGTTCGAACAACAACCGCTCCTAAAACCAACTTTTTTGCCAATGTAGGCGTGAAGATAAGTTTTGGTGGCTCTAAAGCACCGTCAGTAAATCAGCCAATATTTACCGAAACTGAGGATCCGCCGGGAGGGGATGAGGAACCGCCTACGGGAGAAGAAGACCCACCTGAAGACGGAGACAAAGATGGCGATCAGGAAGAGGACGCCGGTGATGAGGAGAATGAAGAAGAGGGCGACGATGAAGAGGAAGAAGATCAGGAAGAGCCCGACCAGCTGTTTGTAGGAGAAAACGGCGAGTTTGAAGTGGAAAACCTGACTATTACCGGAAACGGGCCTTTTTCAGGGTCCGGTGAGGTCTTTATCGATTGGCTTCAATCGTACGTTTCTGTTGAGTTTACCGGCATCACGGTGAACCCTGCCAACAACCATCTCACGTCGGGCAAGGTCACATCGGTCATCGATGCAAATGCGCCTGCCTATCCGAAGGCATGGGCCTCACCTATAGCAACGAACGCTGTGGCCTACAATCACCCCGAGGTAGCGGACGTCTATAACTTTATGCTTCAGCAGCCTTTTTACGAATATAACGGCACACCCATCACCCCAACCGTTCTGGAGGCGCCGATTGGTGTGGAGCTGGATCCGGACAGCTGGTTTGCCATCATGGAAATGGTGTTTGAGTCGGATAAATCAAAGTTAAACGCATCCATTGCCTACGAAACACCGGCTGACTGGAATAATGCGGATCTCGTGGGTTTTTCCGTCGAGGACATCGAGTTTCACCCGCTGAATATCAGTTTTCAACAGGGTCGACTGGAGATTGTGGATGACCTGACGGTGGGCAACGCCAATAACGATATCAACTTTACTTTTATCGCGCCCGATGGGAATAACGTGGGCACGTTTATAGAATGGGACGAATACGGCTTTTCACTTTTCGGTATCGAGATGGAGAGTGAATTTACGCGAGACTGGCTGCTCCCGGTTCCCGACAACGGCACCGATAAAGTGACGGCTACACTGAGCGGAACCGGTTATTACTGGAATAATCATCTTTTGACAGGCGATCTTGAAAAGGCGGAGTTTGTTGACGGTGCGGGAATGACGATTGAGGCCAATTCTATAAACTTCGATATGTCCCATGATCTAAACCCGGCCGGAATAGAGTTTCCGGAGAACTATGCGGGGCAGGATACTACAGTGCTCTGGCGCGGATTTTACGCCAAGAATTTCACGATAGGGTTACCGGAATCGATCGAGACCAATGCAGGAGGTCCTCCCGAGGTTGGTGTGCAGGATATGATCATTGATCACCAGGGAGTAACTCTTACAGCATTTGCTAACAATGTGTACCAATATCCCGATGCGAGCGTTGCTGATCTGAATGCCAGCGTGGATACGGTAAACGTTAAGATCGAGACCAATACGTTTACCGAGGCATACATCACCGGACAGCTGGCGATACCGGCAACGCATCCCGATTCTTTACAGACCCCGCTGAATTATACCGGGCTTTTTGTGACAGGTTTTAACACCCCGAATGGAAGTACCTTCGAGCTGACCGTTGATCCGTCCGGACCGATCTACACCAACATGCTGAAGGGTACGCTTACACTGGAACCTACATCAAGTATTACTGCAGCTGTTGGTAATGGACAGAAGTCTTTTGTTATGGCTCTGAACGGTGATATAGACTGGGGTAATGTGGATCTGGATCCGATTACAAACGTTAATATGGGTCTCGAATTTGCGGGACTTGGATTTGACTATCAGAGTAATTTCGGACTGATTTTCACTATGGGCACGTGGAGCCTGGCCAGTCCGCAGAAGTTTATGCATAACTTTCCGGTGTCGATTCAGAATATTCAATATGTGTCGCAGAGTCCGGGCCCGGGTCAGCTGTTGAAGGGGAAGATTGGTTTTGACACGGTGTTTAACCTTGGGCAGAATCTTGGCGGGCAGACCACCATGGGCATTGGATTTGCTATCGATGACGATTCGGCCAACTTCAAGAAATTTGCTCCAAAGTATGATGGGCTTACCGTTGATGAAATTGTTGTAAACGCCAACCTGAATGCAGTAAACATCAACGGACTCCTCTATTTTGAGAATGATGATCCTATCTACGGTAAACGTGTCGGGGGTAGCGTTCAGGCAGAGTTTACAGGGGCAGGTCTCAACATTGAGGCAGATGCACAGTTTGGAAATACAACGTATCTGAACGGCGGACAGCTCTATCGCTATTGGCAGGTGGATGTTCAGGCTGATTTCCCGGATCCCGGCGTTCCATTTCTGACCGGAGTGGCGTTTCGCGGATTTGGCGGAGGAGCCTATAATAATATGGAGGTGGCTGTAAGCCAGACCGGGGAACGGAGTTTTACTCCTCTGAACAATATGTTTGGCTTTAACGCCGGGGCTACGATCGCCACTACGCCTGAGGAGCAAGGCTTTAATGCCGACGTAACGCTGATGGGTGAATTCAGTACCAACGGCGGAGGTATGACCTACGTTGGGTTTAATGGTGATTTCGGCACCGGTGCTACGATTGCAGATCGCCGTAACGGAAAAGGGAAAGTGTTTGGAAATCTATTGGTTGAATATGTTTTCCCGACCAAGAATTTTACGCTTGCGGCAAATGCAAACATCAATACAGATCCGGTAAAAACGATTCCGGGTGAGCCATTTAATCTCACCTTCAACATAGATGGAATGGCAAACGAATGGAGTTTTAAAGCCGGTGTTCCAACCAACACGAATGATGTGGAGGTGCTTGGCGTGCACCTCTATGAGTACCTTATGCTTGGAAATTCAATACCCAATCCAAACGGTTTCACCAACCGGTTTGCCAGCAACTATGCCCAGCACTTTGGTTACAGTCCAAACAACGCCCACATGCAGGGACAGGTTGATAACAACATGGCTGAGCTGGGTGCCGGATTTGCCATGGGACTCGGATTTGAATTTGAGGCTTCTGGAAGCAAGCAGGTTTATTCAGGCGCTTGGCGCGACTGGTCGATCGGTTACGAAGCGGCTGCCGGTGCAGAGCTTCATCTCTCCTTCCTCGAGTATGCAAGCTGTAGCGGTTATAACGAGTGGGGAATTAACGGATGGCGAGCCGGCGGTGGATTTGGATTTTATGCGGCCGTTAGTGCTTATGCTCAGGGTTATCACCGTAATAACGCGGAGGTTGATAAATTCCAAAATCTTGCGACACTTAAAGCAGGAGGCTATATCACCGGAAAATTCCCGAAACCGGTGTACGCATCGGGTGCGGTAACCGGAAGCGCAACAGTACTGAATGTTTTTGAAGTCGATTTTCATCAACAGTTCCAGTATGGAACCAACTGTTCCGGTGGCCCGGTTCAGCCGAACGTGTACGTAACTCCCGGTGATGCCGCGGCCGATTTTGACGGTGCACTGGTGAACTATGTTGTACCGCAGTCTTATTACAACTTTCCGTTGGAATCACCGCTCAGTGTGAAATATGGACTTGTTCCGGATGAACAGTTCAGCGTGCCGGAGACTCAGCCCAACGGTACCATTGAGATGAGAACGTTTAAGCTGGAGAAAACGGTAACGCTTGAGAAGAGTGATAACAGTGGAAACTATCAAGCAGAATCTCTAACCCACTCCATAAATAATCTGGGTGAGTACCAGTATGTTATACAGGGTCCTATCAGTGCTGCTCCGGTCGGTTTAGCGCCGGGTCTGGGAGGTGCGCAGAACGGTGGAAATCCGCCCGGCCAGCAACAAATGGCTCAGACGTGGAATCCAAATCCTGCAGGAGGCGGTGGAACTATACCACCGTATCAACAGGCACCGGCACAATTAGTTGGGGGTCCGGGTTCAAATAACAATCCTCCAAATTATGGAAACCTTCCACCGGAGTCACCGCCACCGGTCAATGATCTTGATATGGATACCTGGTATAAATTTACGGTTGATGCTGTGCTCATGGAGCTTGTGAACGGCAACTGGGTGACCGCTACAGATAACAGCGGCAACCCCATTACTCAAACAGAAGTCAAAAATTTCTACACCGGCGATCCGGGGCCATTACAACCCTCCAGCTCAAATACAGCAACCTTTTAATCCGGAGTGAATGTTATGAATCAAAGAATTATGGATTATAAAAAGATATCTATACTGATTGTTCTCCTCACCGGAATGGGCTGGTTGAATATTGCAGAAGCCCAACAGACAAACCAGGCTGAAATTCACCTTTTTGCAAGATATGTAGATGGAAACGGCATAGAGATGCGCTGGTTTTCTGATAACAACGAGGTGATGCGCAGAGGAACGGAAACGGGATTTGTTGTAGAGAGGCGCGTTGCAGGAACCGGCTCTTTTCAGGTGATTGAAACCGTACAGCCGCTTGATGAAGCCCAAACTGAGCAGCTGATTCAAACCACGGTCGGTGAGGGAAATCGAGCTGATCGGCTAAGAGTTGTAACTGAGCTAAGAGCGTCAGATACCGAACATCTGTCCGGTTCAATAGATTTTCAAAACCGCATCGAAGACCTGGTCAATCGGAAAAGTGCAGAAGATTTCCGTACGATGACCTTTATGCTGAGCTCGTTCGAGGATTCCCTTGCGGCCCGGGTTCTGGGACTTTCTGCTACTGATGGGAACGTGATGCCGGGTCAGACCTATGAGTATCGTGCCAGGCTGGCGAATCCCGGCGGACTGAATGCCGTCTCAGTTGTAACGGAAGTAACTGCAACTGAGGAAACCGTGGACTATGAAGTGCCTATTTTAATGAATGAGGGCGATGGCGAACTGTCGTTTATCTGGGAACAGCCGGAAAATTCGGTTGGAATGTATGTACAGCGTTCATTCAGTGAAAATGGTCCTTTTGAACCGCTGAATGAGGTTATTGAGCTGAATCTGAGAGGCAATCAGTATGAGGGTCCACAACGGGCAACATTTGCTGATAAAGAGTTAAATAATTACCGGACGTACCACTACCGGTTTTATGGGCAAAATGTGTTTGGTGAACGTGTTTTGTTTGGAGAAGCTTCCGGTACTGCCTCGTGATTTAACACCTCCCAGGGAGCCGCTGTTGCTTCAGCCAAAACATGAAAGCGAGGATACCGTCCGCGTAACCTGGGAGATGCCGGAAACCGTGGATGACGACCTTGCCGGGTTTGCCGTGCTCCGCGGTGACGGCAGCAGTGAAGAATTTGTGCGGCTTCATCCCGACCTGACCGATCCCGGACTTCGCGAGTGGATCGATCTGGATTTTAATCGCGATCTTGATACATACTACGCAATCCAAGCGGTGGATACAGCCGGCAATGTGAGTAATTCTGCAGTGCTGCCGGTGTCGTACATTCGCTTTAATCCTCCTGTGAAACCTGAAATTGGTCAGGCAACCATTGGTGATGACGGCTCGGTTGAGATCATCATCAGTCCGGATCCTGAAGATGCCGTTGATGGCTACAAGATTTTTATGGCAAACGATCCGGAACATGAATTTTCTGTGGTGAAAGAGATGTTTGGCGATTCGCTGATCACTCCAGGAAGCAGGACCGTTGTTCGCGATACGGTGATGCTGAATACGCTCACCCGAAATGTCTATTACAAAATTCGAGCCTACGACGTGCATTTTAATGAATCGGAGGAGAGTGACGTCATTGCTCTTGGAGCGGCCTGATATTGTACCGCCACCGCGTCCGGTTTTCAAAAATGTAGAGACCGGTGCTACAGAAGTGAATTTTGAGATTGCATTGCCGTCAGTAAATGACTTTCAAACCGCAACGTTGTACCGCAGATCCGGTCCGGATGGCGATTGGCAACCGGTGCAGGTCTTCAGGAGAAAATCTGAAATAGTGCGTTATACCGACTCAAGGCTTGAGCCCGGAGGTACCTATTTCTACAGGTTACAGGCAGAAGATCAAAGCGGATTGCTGTCGGAATACTCAAATCCTATTCAGATAACTACAGTGAACAGACGATCGGTCAGTGTAGCTGAAAATCTTTCTGCACAATATGGTGATCGCGGTGCTGTGCTTCGATGGGCATACGGCGGCAATGATAGCGATGAGGTATTTTTCGTGATCTATCGCCGCAGCGGTGATCGTGGTTTTCAGCAGGTTGGGCGAAGTGAATCGACTACGTTTACGGATCGCCGTGTTCGTTCCGGCCGCCATGAATACCAGGTGAGAGTGTTTAGGAAAGATGGAAATCAAAGCGCGATGAGTGAGCCGGTTTCTGTACAGGTTCGGTAGTAATTAAAGCTCGTCGGACGGATAATGGCGTAACCATTCTCCATATTGTAGCCCATTAATTCATGGATTGGGTTGTATGGTTGCTTAACTAACCGGCTCAAATGCATTGCGGGATTTAACAGAGGAGGGTTCCACATGCAGCAGAGCTGCTGGCTGACGTCAAGGAGCGGAGCTCCGGACGAGGGAAGGGTTCAAATGGCGTAGCCATGCCACATATTGTAGCCCATCAATTCATTGATGGGTTCTATGGTGCAAACAAATCACCCGCCGAACGGAGAGTGTGGTTTGGAGGTCTGTGCAGCTTAGAGGCGGTTATCTCCAAATCGTTTTTCATTTAAAGTCCAACGGATCAGGCGACCCTTTGCAGGCTACCTGCAACATGAAGCTTGCGGCCTGTAAGGAGCGGAGCTGCAGGCTTGTCGCCGCCGGAGCGGAGCTCCGTGACGAGGAAGGTAGGCTGGTTTGAACTGCTATTGACCGATGGGCGAACGACCGAATTGCGAATTGGTATACACCCCGGCGGGGTGGCCTGTTTGTAGAATTGTGAACGAATAGAATGTATTCCAACGAACAGTGGGAATAGTTTGGAGTGCCAAACATGGTTGAGGCGGTAGTAATTTGAATTTGATTACAGACACAACATAATATGATCTGGTAGCCTGAGGCCTGGGTCATGCAGCAGAGCTGCGAGCTTGTCGTCGCCGGAGCGGAGCTCCGGAACGAGGGGGATATATGCATACGAGGCGCGTAAACCGTACGCCATAAACCGTACACCGAGCCTGCATCTTTTTAAATAAACAGTTTTACAATAAACGCAACGCCCATGGCCATCAGGACGGAGAGAAGGGTTCCGATGAGAATGTACTCGGCGAAATTCCGGTTGCCGAACTCCGGGTAGCGAACAACGCCTTTGGCAGCCAGTACAAATCCAATAGCCGTATACTGTCCCATCAGAATAAAGAGAAAAACAAAGATCCGTTCCAGGAATCCAATCACCCGACCCGTTCGGAACTGCTTTTCATCAATCTGCTGCTGGTGCAATTCGCTAAGAGGAGCCAGTTGTAGTCTCTCCAGAATGTATCGGATCAGAAGATTGATCTCGTTGAGAATCATTAAAAACCCGAAAAGGACTGCAAAACAGATCTGCCAATTGATCGTGCCCTCGCTGCCTTCGGGATGGAAAAGGTCGATCAGTATTTGCTCAAATCCGCCAATCCAATGAGCGGGTTGCAGTGCAAAAAGTGGACTGGCTAAAATTCCAACGGCAAGGATGTCTATCAGCAGGGCATCCATCCGGTTTCGATTCAGGTTGGTGGAGCTCAGCTCGAACAGACGATTGATTACCGGCCTCAGGAGTAGATAAATAATCAAAACGACCCATCCTGCCGAAACCGATAGAAAAGGAATAATAAGGAGAGGAAATAGGGTCAGCCGAATAAAATCTCCGGTTTCGGAGAGTGGTTTGTCTCGCAACGTAAAACGCAGTCTGGAGAACAGAATCAGGTTGAGTATGGCAAAGAGTATCGTGTAGTTCATGGGGTTACCATTTTGTTCACGTTTTGTGAGATGCACTCTGTCAGATCTACAACCGCATCAAGAGTTCCGGCATGGATGTTCTTGTAAACAGCCACTTCCGAAAGGTTCAGATCACGTGCGATCTTCTTCACTTCAATATTTTCATATCTCTTCTTTAAAATAGTAAAGCGGTTTTTATTCCACGTTCGCAAGTTTCCGCCCAGAATCCGGAAACTGCTGTTCACTAACCGGTCAAAGGATTTATCGTCTGTTGTCAGCGACAAAAGAGTATCATTTGACTTCATCTCTTCAATCCGGTCGCGTGCGGCGTGAAATGCAGGACCATCCATCCCAAGCGATTGCTCACGGTTAATTTCCGTAGTGATTTCACCCACACTGATCACAACCCGTACCTTCACAGGGTGAATCTCTGCAGTAAAAGCCCAGATATCATGGAACAGCTGATCGGCTGAACGATATACGGCCTGGAATTCATCTCCCAGCGTAATGGTGTAGGGCGAAAGCAGCTGCCGGGATTGCCGGTTCAACTGATGAAATACATCTTCCAATTGATTCTGCGTGTTCTTTCGCTGAGCCGGTTTCAAATCCTTCGATTCGACAATGTCACCAATAACGACGATATAAGTACTCATAATTAACCGTAATAGTTAAGACTTATAGTAATTAACTAAAATGGTTTAAAAAGTCAATTATTAACTAAAATGGTTTACTTTCAAGTCTCAGGCTACATCTTGGCTTGATATACTTTCGATACAAAATCTCCAATATTTTGAACTGTTGATCCATCGAAGGACAATGACCGGGTCGTTTTGATCATCAATCACATTAACAATAAAATTCCACTGAATCCCGCATCAGAATTCTTCTGTATCATTTGGCTGATCTTATTACCTTTTGGATTAATTGAGACGGGTGGGAAACCATAATTTTTCAGAAATAAAAATGATATGCTTGTAACGACTTTTTTACAGTCGAATTTGATTGAAATTCTATCAAAGATACTGCCGGAAAATATGCGGAGTGAAAGTTCTGAGGCGGCTATTGGTTTGGCTCTCATATTTTTAATCTCGGCGATTGTACACATCTTTATCCGTGTGTGGATTATCCGATTGCTAACCAAATTTGATGAGAAGACAGAATCAGACTGGTACGCAATTCTGCTGAGGCAACAACTTCCCCAGCGGGCACTGTTTATGATCCCGCTGTTGATTATTTACAACGGTCTGGAGCTGGTACCCGAATTCCATGAGGACCTTACCAGCTTTATTCTCAGGATCACAGCTGCAATGATGATTCTGGTGGGTGCACGCGTCTTTGATGCATTTTTATCATCCATTCACTCACTCTATCAGAAACGGCCGGATGCACATCTGACCCCGATCAAAAGCTATATTCAACTGGGTAAAGTGCTTGTATATGTACTGGCAGGATTCTTTATTATATCAAGCCTGGCTGATAAATCGCCCTGGTACTTCCTGAGTGGGATTGGTGCCATCATGGCGATTATCCTGCTGCTCTTCCGCGACACTCTTCTATCCCTGGTAGCGAGCGTTCAGCTGACCAGCAATGATCTCATTCGAGTGGGAGACTGGATCGATATGCCTCAGTTTGATGCGAATGGTGATGTAATCGACATCGCGCTGAATACGGTTCGAGTTCAAAACTGGGATAAAACTATTTCAGTGATTCCAACTCATAAATTTCTGGAGCACAGTTTCCGCAACTGGCGCGGAATGCAGGAGTCGGGTGGCCGCCGAGTGATGCGATCAATCAAAATCGACATTTCTACGGTTCGGTTTCTCACATTCAATGAGATACAAAAACTGAAAAAATCGCATCTTCTTTCGAAATACATGGAGGAGAAGATGATGGAGATTGGGGAGTACAACGAGAAGCATCTGAAAGGGTACACGTCTACGCTCACGAATGGTCGCTGGCTCACCAATATCGGTACATTCCGGCGCTATGTGATTGAGTATCTGAAAAATCATCCGAATGCCCGACAGGATATGACCATGATTGTCCGGCAGCTTGAAGCAACTGAAACAGGATTGCCGCTACAGATCTACTTCTTTACAAACACAACGGCATGGGTTGAATACGAGGGAATTCAATCAGATGTTTTTGATCACCTTCTGGCAATAGCTCCTGAATTCGGACTCAAAATTTACCAGCAGCCTACCGGGTATGATTTGAGGGAATTGAAGGTTAAAGAGGAATTATAAACCTAAACCTCCAGGGTTTTCAAAACCTTGGAGGTTTTATGCCAAATATAATTTTGTAATCAGTCAGAGTGGTCTTATATTCATCGTAAATATACGATCAATCGAGCAGGTTCATTTTTACCTGTTCAATATCTCTAAACCTATTTCAAAAGATTTAACATGAGTACCAAAATTCAGATAAAAACATCAGATGAAATCAAGCAGTCCGTAAAGGATAAATATGCAGAGATCAGTCGCAGTTCGGATCAGGCAGGTTGCTGTGGGCCCAGCGGATGCTGTTCAACTGACAGCAATGTAGACTACACCATATTTTCAGACGACTATAGTAAGCTGGAAGGATATAATCCGGATGCGGATCTCGGTCTGGGTTGCGGCCTTCCAACAGAGTTTGCAAAAATGAAGCCGGGTGATACCGTTGTAGATCTGGGATCCGGTGCCGGTAATGATGCGTTTGTGGCCCGTCAGGTTGTAGGAGAGTCAGGCAGGGTGATTGGCCTGGATATGACCGAGGCTATGATTCAGAAGTCAACGTTAAATGCCATTAAGCTGGGGTTTGACAATGTGGATTTTGTGTTGGGCGACATCGAAGAGATGCCATTGGATGATTCCATCGCCGATGTGGTTGTAAGCAATTGTGTACTGAATCTGGTGCCGGATAAGGAGAAAGCCTTTGCCGAAACCTATCGGATTTTAAAGAACGGTGGTCATTTTAGTATCTCAGATGTGGTAATTGCAGGTGATCTGCCTGATGCCATCAAAGAGGATGCCGAGATGTATGCGGGTTGCGTGGCCGGAGCAATCGACAAAGATGAATATCTGGATATTGTGAAAAATACCGGTTTCGAGAATATCACGGTCCAAAAAATGAAAGAGATTCAGCTTCCGGATGAGATGCTTTTGAATTATCTCTCTGAAGAGGAACTGAAGTCATTTAAAAACTCAGACACCGGAATTTACAGTATTACTGTTTACGCGGAAAAAAGTGAATAAGATAAGTTTGCCAGACCTGTCAGTTTCCAAAACCTGACATTTTGAGAATGATTATTGAATGCTGATTATTGTTTCCCCTCCTGTGTAAGGAGGGGCGAGGGGTGGTAGCCTTGGGATTTATGTCTTTAATGTACTTAATCCACCAATTGAACCTCCCCTAAATCCCCTCCTTGGAAATGAGGGGACTTTCATGACATCTATATCTACTTTAAAAATCGAACTCAAAGTGACAGGTCTCAATGACATAAATTAAATGGATAAGCCATGATACAAGCCAACCCTATAAAACTGGACGATCCCGCTATCAAGCGGTCGGCGGCCATAGCGAAAGCACTGGGGCATCCGGCAAGGATTGCCATCCTGAAAATTTTAACACAGAAGAACACCTGCTTTTGCGGAGATATTACTGAAATTATTCCGCTGGCACAGTCTACGGTCTCACAGCATTTAAAAGCATTGAAAAATGCCGGTTTGATCAAGGGTGAGGTGGAAGGTGTGCGAACCTGCTACTGTCTGAATCCGGAGGGAGTTCGGGAGCTGAAAAGTTTACTCTCTGAACTGTCGGATGAGTTAGTTCAGACATGCTGCTGATATCCAACTCCCGTCAGACCTGGTCAGTAGTTACTCGTAGCTGACAAGTGCATCATTTTTTGAACCCGCCTGCACAAAGTTTCGGAGGGCAGGCACGCAGTGAAAATCCTGACAGCGTCGGATTAGGCAGTAAATACTCAACGCTGACAGGAATCCATGAAATTCATTAGGTTTCGTTGACAGGTTGGATTGGTCATCCCCCCGCCCCCCTTCGAAGGGGGAAGTTGAGAAATAAGATGTTCGCTTGAAGAATAGTATAAATTGAAATAGTAGACAGTGTCGTGCAGGTACAAGTTTCAACGCTGACAGATCAGCGTAGGTGGCAGACGGACACGGTCTTTTTGGTGCTGTCAGGTTGAATTTGTCATCTGATTCCAACAGAGCTCCATCGGAGCGGGAAACATAATAGCCCGGGGTTTCAACCCCGGGATGAAGAAAGCAGAAGAAATTAGAAGCTCCGTAGGAGCGACCCACAGTTTGTTTCCGGTTGGTGAGATTAAATAAGAATCACCCAACTCAACGCTGTCAGGTCGGATTTGTCATCCCCTCTTGAGAGGGGACAGACGGGTGAGCGTTAAGCGAAACCGGCAGGGGTGTGTTCCAAGCGTGAAAGTACAAATAAAAATAGGATTGAATCTGTAGCCGCATTCGAACAACACACCCCTCGCTTGATGAATCGCGCTTTGCGCTTTCATCTTTACATTTCCCCTCCTGTCTGCCGAAGCTTTAGCACAGGCAGGCTCTAGAGGGGAGCATCAATAAATATTTAAAAGCTAACTATTAAAACCACATGTACTCAAAACTGAAAAAAACCATCTCGGAACTGACTCAGGATTTTGAATCTATTCCGGAAGAACGAAAGCAGACTTTGCAGGAAGTCGCTAAGTATATCTCCAAAGAACTGGATGAGAACGACACTGTTAAACTCAACTTCATCTGCACGCACAACAGCCGGCGGAGTCACCTGGCGCAGATCTGGACACAGACAGCCGCTCACTACTACGATATTGAAGGAGTTGAAACCTACTCCGGCGGAACGGAGGCGACCGCATTTAATCCCAGAGCGGTTGCTGCAGTTGAGCGTGCAGGATTTCATGTTAATAGTCCGGTTGGTGAGAACCCCAGGTATGAAATAAAATTCTCAGAAGAGGCAGAGCCAATGATCTGCTTCTCCAAAAAATTTGATGATTCGGAAAATCCGGAAAAAAACTTCGCCGCCATTATGACCTGCTCCGATGCGGATGAAAACTGCCCGTTTGTTCCGGGGACATCATTCCGCAAAGCTGTTACCTATCGCGATCCAAAAGAGTCGGATGGCACAGATCACGAAAAAGAGACCTACGATGAGCGCTGCCGGCAAATCGGAACCGAGATGTTTTATATGATGAGCCAGGTGTAGTTTTTTACGCTCCGTCAGACCGCTTCCCGCGGTCAGACGGATATGATTTAATCATAGACCTGTCAGCGTTTGTAGCGAAGCGCTCATTTTTTGAACCCGCCTGCACAAAGTTTCGGAGGGCAGGCACGAAGTGAAAATCCTGACAACGTCGGATTAGGAAGTAAACATTAAACGCTGACAGATCAGCCGGCAGGCGGACGCGGTCCTTTTGGTGCTGTCAGGTTGAATTTGTCATCTGATTCCAACAGAGCTCCATCGGAGCGTGCAACACAATAGCCCGGGGTTCAACCCGGGATGAAGAAAGCAGAAGAATTGGCAAGCTCCGTAGGAGCTGACCCACGTTGATGCAGGATCCTTACCTAAATAGGATGATCAAGTCTCTACTGAACAATCCCGCTGATTAGTGCAGATACATCGCAGATAGGCTGACCTCACTTTAGACTTACCTATGAACGTCATGTTTATGAAAACGACGATTTAGCGTTACAGCGAATATTCGACAGGCACTGTGGTCCGCTTTGAGAGTATCCGCATCCGTTGAATCGGATCTTGTAGCTGGTTAGTAGCTTATCCCTATCCGAACGAAGTGATTGAAACAATACGATCAAAAGGAATTCCGGTCATTGCCGGAAATTATGACCAAGGTGTGGGATTGAAAAGCGATGACTGTGGATGTGCCTACAAAACAGACGAAGATAAAGCGCTGGGTGCAGAGTCTATTGCATTTACGAACAAAATGATATCTGATGACAACCGCTCTTACCTGCGTTCCCTGCCTGCTCATCTAAGAATAGAATTCGGAGTCAATACCGATCCTTACCATCTGCTTTTGGTTCATGGGAGTCCCCGAAAAATCAATGAATACCTTTATGAAGACCGCACAGATAAAAGCATCAATCGAATGATGGAAAATGCCGGTGCCGATATCATGGCATTTGGTCATACTCATAAGCCATGGCATAAAGTATTGGAAAATGATGATGGTACTTTACGGCACGCGATAAATATCGGGTCGGTTGGCAAACCAAAAGATGGCGACCCACGGGCTTGCTATGTGATGCTGGAGTGGGAAGACGATCTGGACCTGAACGATCCGGATGGACTGGATGTGACATTTGTCCGGGTTGAATATGATGTTGAAAAAGCGGCAAAGGCTGTTGAGGAAAGTCCATTACCGGATGCTTTTGCGGATATGCTAAGAAAGGGGGAGAGCTGATAAATAATGTGCAAAAAAATGTTTCAGACCGCTTTACGTAGTCAGATATATATTTTGCATTAAAAGAAGAAGACCTGTCAGCGTTTAGCGAAGCGCTCATTTTTTGAACACGAAGTGAAAATCCTGACAGCGTCGGATTAGGAAGTAAATATTCAACGCTGACAGATCAGCCGGCAGGCGGACACGGTCCTGATGGTGTTGTCAGGTTGAATTTGTCATCTGATTCCAACTGAGCTCCATCGGAGCGTGCAACATAATAGCCCGGGGTTTCAACCCCGGGATGAAGAAAGCAGAAGAAATGGGAAGCTCCGTAGGAGCGACCCACTGACAGGAACCCTCCGAATACGATGTCAGGTTGGATTGGTCATCCTGGTCATCCCCCTGGCCCCCTTCGAAGGGGGAAAGTAATAAACCAGTTTCGCGGTTGAATAAGAGATATCAATAAACTTTTAAAAACAACAAATTGGAGATTAAAATGAGCAAGCAATCATATTTTGACATGTGGAAAATGGGGCGAACACGTCTCACAAATCAACTGGACAACATTGAGGAGAGCAGCTTGCTGAATCGGCTACATCCTGAATCAAACAGTGCGGGTTGGCTTTTACGTCACATTGCCGAGGTAGAGCTGCTGTTTGCAAAAAATGTATTCGGACGGGATCTGAATGTAAAAGCTCAGACGATTGGCTCGATCGCCAAAGACCGGGGACAGTTTAACGAACTTGAGCCGCTCTTGGAACTGATTGAAAAAGCAGGTGAGGAACTTGGAGCAGCTATTCAAAAGATCGAGGATTGGGAAGGAGAGGTAACCACAGCCGAATTTGGAACCGTAAGCCGTGCGGAAGCCCTGGGCAGAATCACCACGCATACAGCCTATCATGCCGGACAAGTGAGCCTGGCTGTGAAGTATGGCAAAAAAGATTGATTCGGCTAGGTCGGATAAAGCTAAACTTGATCAGGACAGAATCAGAGTTAAACCATGTATCTAAATCAATAAAATCATATTTTGATTATCTATTCATCAAAAAAAATAGATACAAATAAGTTTATTCATGCTGGAACTGCCGATTTACCTCTACTTTCTCTTTTTTATAATCGCGTTTATATACAGTTCAGTGGGTCATGGTGGAGCCTCCGGCTATCTGGCCATTCTGGCGCTGACAGGATTTCTGACTCCCCAGCTCGTGCCTGTCGTTCTCATCTTAAATATTATCGTCTCTTCAACGGCATTTTTCAACTACAGCCGGGAGGGGTATTTTAGATGGAGTCTTTTCTGGCCGTTTGCACTGGGTTCAATTCCGGCCGCTTTTCTAGGAGGTTGGCTGCAGATAAAGGCTGAAATCTTCTATATCATGGTGGGTATTGTGCTATTGACGATGGCCGGAGTTATTGTATTCAGGGTTATCTACAACATCACTTTCGATGAAGTTAAAAAAGTAAATATTTCAGGAGCACTCTTTTCCGGTGGGGGAATCGGATTTCTTTCCGGATTGATTGGCGTTGGCGGAGGTATTTTTTTAACTCCATTTATGCTTTTTATGAAATGGGGAAAAATCCGGGAAATTGCCGCTGTAAGTGCTCTTTTTATATTGGTTAATTCAGCGAGCGGACTTTTGGGGCATGCCTTCACTACAACTATATTATGGGGCGGGGCACTGCAACTTTCAATACCGGTCCTGTTGGGAGGTGTGATCGGCTCACTTTTAGGAGTGAAAACAAAAAGACCGGATTTGATTAAAGTGATGCTTGCCATTGTACTAACCGTAGCCGGTATTAAAATGTTAATTCTATAAATTAATCAAAACCTAAGTTCGATTTTGAAATTATGATAAATTACGTTCCCCTCCTTCATAAGGAGGTGTTGGGGGTGGTTGCGGTACTTTTGTTTATGCAAAAAAAACAAAAAAGCTAAGTGGCGGCCTTTTTCAACCACCCCTGAGTGAGGTTGTCCAAAAAGTGAATCAACACAAGACCAAGCTTAAATAATTTAGACTTTGTATCCCTCTCTATTAGTTAGAGAGGGAAATAGGGTGAGTCTGAAAAGAAAACCTAAATTATTTAAGCGCTATTTAAACTAATATGTCTTTTGGGACAGCCTCACTTTTGGGATATTTCATTAAAAATTAAGAATCGAACTCAGGTTCAAAAAAAATTTAAGTCTATGACGGATGTTCAAACGGCACTCAATATTATCGACCGGGCTACAGAAGGTATTCGGAAAACGGAGAAGATTCCGGTTACTGAAGTTAACGGCAGAATCCTGGCTGAACAGATAAAAGCAGAATCAGATTTCCCGGCCTATGACAACTCTGCGATGGATGGTTATGCTTTTCAAAAATCTGATCTGGATAGTGGAAAAAGAGAATTTAGCACGGACTTTGAAATTCGTCCGGAAGATGAAGACGGCGGCAAATTAAAGCCCGGCATGTGCGCATATATTACAACCGGCAGCAGAATACCGGAAGGGGCTGATTTTGTGATACCGATTGAGCTGATCCGAAAAAAAGATCATCAAACCATTGTCGTTGAAAAGATCCCCTCGAAAAATCCTATCCGAAAAAAAGGGGAGGGCTATAAAAAAGGAGAAATACTTCTGAAGGAGGGGAAACAGATGGTTCCGGGAGATATAGGGGTGCTGAAAAGTAACGGGTATTCTGAGGTTTCAGTTTTGCGGAAAACCCGGATTGCAATTCAGGTTACCGGCAATGAGCTGGATGAAAAACGAAATACGAACGGGCCGGTGCTGCAGAGCTGGCTGCAAAGCTTCCCGTCAGTTACAGTAGAGAGCTTTCCACCGTTAGCTGATGATAAGGAAGCGATGACGGTACGTTTCAAACATCTTATTGAAGATTATGACATCGTTGTTACCACAGGTGGTGTTTCAGCAGGGGCATACGATTTTGTGGTTCCCGTTTTTGAATCGCTGGGTGCTGAATTTAAAGTCCGAAAAGTGCGCCAGAAACCGGGAAAACCTTTTTCATATGGAAAAATTGATGACACAGCTATTCTGGCTCTTCCGGGGAATCCGATTTCAGCTTTCTTTTGTGCTGTATTTTATCTGACACGAATCATCCGGCTCAGAGATCATCAAACGGTAAATGAGGAGACTGCAATATTGCTGAATGATTATTCTGCTAAAGAGACCCGGGACGAATTTGTTCCGGCGCATTTGAGTTTCAGCAAAGCGGAAAGGCAGGTAACCACTCTGCCGGGAATACAGTCGCATTTGCTGCATCATCTCTCATCGGCAGACTGTTTTGTCCATTTTGAGGCCGGCTGTGAATATGCAAAAGGTGATGTGGTTCCTGTAGTTCGGATTTTGTAAATCAAGGATCCAGCTTATCAAGCTGATCTTTCGTATTGATATTTCGGAAAGGAAGGGACGATTTAAAATCGATCAGCAGATGATTACGGCTGCGGATAAATCCTTTGAGTGAATAGATTTCTTTCTGGTTCTCTACAATTGACGGACCCAGAGATTTGTGATAAAGAGCGGCCATGGGCTCAATGCCCTGTTCTGTTTTCGGGGCTATGATTTCAAGATCGGTTTTGTCTTTGGGTATGGCTTCAATTAACGTCAGTAGGTTTTCTGAACTAAAAAAAGGCATATCACAGGCAATGAAAAAATTCCACTCCGTACTGCTGTTCATGAGCCCGGTGTAAATTCCTGCCAGCGGAGTTTGGTAGGGAAGCAGATCTTCTATTACCGGATAGCCAAAGGTTTCATACAGTTTCTCGTTTTTGCCTATGATAACCACGTTTTGGGATACACCTGAAATCTGTTCAATTACGTGTGAAATCATAGGCTTATCTTTAAAAAGATAAAGTGCCTTATTTTCGCCAAATCTTCGGCTTTCACCGCCGGCCAGGATGTATACAGTAATTGAATGATTCATTTACAGAGTCCTACATGTATCTTATGTTTTAAAAAACGGCATCTTTTAAAGTAAGAACTTTTCCATTGTAATATTAGAGACCTCGGACAAGATGGCTTTTGAAAAGACCTTTTACATAACTCTTGTTAAGTTTACGTGAGCTCAAGATAAGAATTTAGAAAAAGTGTCTGAGGCTGTCTAAATAGTATTTATGATCGAAGCTCGGCTTAAATTATTTAATTTAAATTTTTTGAAACATGCCCGTCGTACTGCTTCGTGTCCTCGCCACTTCGTGGCAAAAACCGTGATTTATTGCCACGAAGTCTCAAAGTCACAAAGGTTCACGAAGAAAACTTAAATAATTAAACCATCCATATTTCAAATACACCTTTTTGGACAGTCTCCTGGGGGTTGTTTTCAGATTTTAAGATGGATTTATAATTGAGAAATTAACTCATAAACCTAAGTCAACCACCCTTAAGTCCCGCTAGCTATTACCCATACTGTTTATAATTTTAGCTGTTGTAAATGCCTTGAAGGCAAACCACGCCCGGAAGCAATCACCGCCCGGGTCCCGACACCTCGGGATGATTCCTTTTGGCGGCCCAAAAGGAATAAGGGAAACAGTTTAATCTGTGGATGTACTTTATATATCATTTTTAATAAATCCAAGATTACATGAGTAATGTCAGCCTAAATCTCCTCTTTGGGAAAGGAGGGGACTTTTTATATTGCTAAATTCAATGGCTTTATATCGAATATACTTTAAGTTATTTTAGCTTAAGGAATAAATTTACATAAAACTGCTCAATTCGAACTCTATTCTTCTGACTTTTATGAGTCAATCCTATTCAAAATCAAACAAAACCGGTGATGATTGCAATGTGCTTGATCACACCTACTTTGATGAAATTGATATTTCAAACCCCGAAGTGATTCGTGAGAACAAAGTATGTAATGCTTACAAAAAGGGTCAAACCATTTTTCAAGAAGGAAACCGGCCAATGGGATTATTTTCTATTGAAAAAGGGAAAGTGATTTTAACTAAAAGAGGAATAGAGGGAAGAGAACAGATTACGCGATTTGCAAAAGAAGGGGATATTTTGGGCTATCGGTCATTGATTTCCGGGGATAATTACGCTGCTTCCGCAGTTGCATTGGATGAGTGCGTTATTTGCATGATTCCCAAGGACAATTTTATTCAACTTCTAGAGCAGAATGGAAAGTTAGCATTAAAAATTATGCGGCATTTAGCCAAAGATCTAGAAGTGGCAGAGTTAAATTTAACGGATATGGCGCACAGGTCGGTACGCGAACGAACGGCAAAAGTTCTGTTGTTGCTCGAAGAATTTTTCGGATATAAGGAGGACGGGATATCATTAAATGTATCTTTAAAAAGGGAAGATATTGCAAACATTGTCGGCACGGCCACGGAATCTCTTATCCGATACTTTTCAGAGTTCAAAAAGAATGAAGTTATATCCCTAAACGGTAAAGAGATTAGGATTTTAAATCGAACCAAACTCGAAGAGCTGGCCAATAATGGCGTAGAGTCATGAAATATTTAAATAAACGGGTTTACCGGTTGGGGTTGTATTAGAGAGTGTTTCACTTTTGGGGGCAATGGGGGATGATAATTACTTGATTTGAACCAAACACTAAAAATTTGGGTGAAATCAATACTCATCTGGTCATCCCCCTGCTCTCCTCCCGAAAGCTTTCGGGATCGGGATCGCTTTCCCTCCGTCAGCCGACGGAGGGACTATTCCGATATTAAATCCAACCGGTACCCGCGTTTAAATAAGCTTTTATTCAAATAGATTTTACCGAAACATGACAAATGTCATGTTAGTAACTGACTGATATCATACCCTTTTTCTCGGGCATTCTTTACGTTGTCTATATCTAAAAAAGCTTTTCAAAGATATTATCGTTCTGTATTTAAAGAATTTAGGGATGTCTACCAATCCATTGCAGAACACCTGATAATTTCTTAATTAAATACAGAAAAAATTTTCAGATTTATTTGGAATGCCTTAAATTGGATAAAAGCATCTAAATATCAGAAATAGATAGTACAGAGTCGAGTTGAAACATATAGCCGTGAAATTTTACACAAAAATAGAGGAACAGTTACAATGAAATTAATACAGTTATTTGCTTGGTCCATTTTGTTAGTTATTGCATTTGGTTTTGCAACAGTTGAAGCCCAAGACAGCTCTGAAGATGATCCCAAATTAGAAGTTTGGGGATACGTTTTTGGAGACATGTTCTGGAAGGCTGATGGGGATGAGGATCTTTGGGGGCGTGGAGAATTTATGAGTACTGAGAAAAATGCCATCGGAGGTAACCTGCGAAGGATTTATGTGGGCTTCGACCATGATATATCCAGTAACTTAACCACTCGTGTTCTATTTGAAACAAATTCGGGTACGATAGATCCAAGCGGGAAATTTTCGCCGATTGTTAAACTTGGGTACATTCGATGGGACGTTCCCGTTGATTTTCTACACAATAATGTTGTAAGCGTCGGGCTTATTCCAACACCCATTTTTTCCTTTCCGGAAAAATCATTCGGATACCGTTCCGTAGAAAAAGAAGCATTGGATGCCCGGGGTATTGGACGGTCTGCCGATCAGGGTATCTCTTACAGTGCAACATTTGATGAGGATTCGAACTTTGGTTTTACTGCTTTGTTAGGAAACGGAACCGGAAACAGGCCAACGGAAACCAAACGGCTTGAATATACCGGATCTGTGTTTGCAAAATTCCTGGACAGCCGCCTAACAGTTGAAACTATGTATAACTACAAGTCGCTTGGAAATGATAGAGAAAACTCTATTCTTCGAGGTTTTGTAGGCTTTGAGACAGATCAATTTCGTTTTGGGGGGGAAGTTGCCCGGATTTTAAATAGTGTTGGAACTGCACAGGGATTCAATGACGTAGAGCCAATTTTATACTCTGTATTTTATGCCTTTAAAATTCCAAGCTTTAGTGACGACGTTGAATTTTTTGGCCGCTACGACCGGTACAATCCGGACACAGACTACGAAACCGGCAAAGTTTATCCGAATGATCCTCAATTCTTTTCTAATCAATCCCTTGCAATATTGGGTTTGAAATACCAACCTATTGATCGGGTAAATATCATGCCTAATCTCTATTTTAATATTTATGATGAAAAAAGAGATGAAATTGAAGACCGCAAAACAGATATTGTTCTGAGAACAACCATTTACTACTCATTTTAGCCGATACTAAAATCCAAAGATTATGAATCCATTCAGTAACAAAAATAAGGAAGCTAGTGATCTGTCAGTTGTAGAGGATCAAAATCAACTAAAAGAGATCTTTGGACTGGAGCCGGAAGACTCGGTGGAGGAAATGCCGGAAAACAATCGTAAACGATTTCTGAAACAGGCAATGGCACTGCTCGGAACCGGAATGGTATCCATGTCAGTTCTTGTGAAACAGGGGCTCGCTGCTGTTGAACAAAATCCTGAGGATCCCGGAGACAACTTCCTTGAAGGGTCTGTCTCTTTTTCTGAAGATGAGCTTGAAAATGTCATCGTGCGAATGCAGAATGAACTGCAGCAGGCGATGCAAAAGCCCATGAAGGAAAGAAGCTGGGTAATGGTGATAGATCTGCGTAAGTGCACAGGTTGTGGTGCCTGTACAGTGTCATGTATTGCAGAGAATCATCTTCCGCCTGCAGTTGTTTATCGTCCGGTAATCGATGAAGAGATCGGTACCTATCCCAATGTTTCGAGTCGTTCAATACCAAGACCGTGCATGCAGTGCGAAACGGCCCCATGTGTTCCGGTTTGCCCCGTTAAAGCTACCTGGATACGGGAAGATGGAATCGTGGATATGGATTACGACCAGTGTATTGGCTGTAAGTACTGCATGACCGCCTGCCCCTACCACGCACGAATGTTTGATTTTGGATATAACTACACCGATGGCACTCCCAATGAAAATCAACCTTATGAAACACTTGCCAACTTTGAGTATGGTAAGCGATGGGATCGGGAAGAAAAATCTTCGCCGGTTGGCAATGTTCGTAAGTGTCACTTCTGCACGCATAAACTGGATGCCGGAATGCTTCCATCCTGTGTTACAACCTGTATAGGATATGCCACCTATTTTGGTGATTCAAATGATCCAAACAGCCTTGTATCGGAGCTAATAAGTAAACCAAATACGATGCGCTTGAAAGAAGAGATGGGAACCAAGCCAAGAGTATGGTACCTGGTATAACAGACAACGATAATTTCTAAGTAAAAGACTATGAATTTAAAAGATGCAAAACCACGGCTGAACCGAAAGAAAGAGTTTTTCTTCTTTAGTGTCATCGCCATCGTCGCAATGGTTGCAGGTTCGATAGGCGTGTATCAGGTACTTGTAGATGGCAATCACGGTGCATTGACGAACTTCGTACCCTGGGGACTCTGGGTAAGTGCTTATGTATTTCTTGTCTGGCTTGAGGTAGGCATGATTTTAAGTTTCTTCGTAGTACGCCGCTATTTCAAAATAGAGGGGCTGGATATCATGGCGCCTGTCGTGTACCTGGCAGCTATAGCCGCATTGATCGCCGCTCTTTTTACCATCGGTATGGACCTTGGACACCCTTTCAGATTCTATAAAGCCTACACCAGTCCGCAGTTTGGCTCCATGATGACCTGGATGATCTGGCTACATACCATTTACCTCTTTATTCTTGGAGGAGAATTGTTCTTCTATTGGAAAGGCAAAGATTCGGTTAAACGAAATAAAAAATGGCTTGATCGACTGGCCTATATCAGTATCCCGTTCGGTATTATCCTGATCGGTAACATTGGGGGCCTTTTTGGAGTCATTGCCGCCCGGCCATTCTGGAATGCATCTGTGCTTCCTTTAATGTTCTTTATAGCGTCGGTTGTGGCCGGATTGGGACTGTTAACACTGCTCCACATCCTTTTTTCTCCAATTACAGGCACTCAGCAGTATAAAGACGTCGCTTATGATTTAGCCAGAATATTTTTTGGGGGCATCATATTGGGAATCATTGCGGTTATGGCAAATGCAGTGGTCATCGCCTACCCCAGTATCCCTGCTCATTCCGAGGCTTTGAGGCTGATATTGTTTGGCCCTTACTGGTGGTCTATTTGGATTATTCACATAGCCATTGGAATTATTGTGCCTCTTGCACTTTTATATTTTGCCCGGAAAAATCTGTTTGCAATCGGAAGCGCCTGCTTTCTGTATATCGTTGGATTTACTATGGTTCCTGTAAATATCATCATTCCGGGACTTGCCTATCCATCGGTAGGACTTGAAGGGTTACAACAATCATTTCATCACTACAAATTGACATTTGAGTACGGCCCTTCCGGAGTAGAGTGGCTGGTGGTTACATTCGCTTTTGGTTTAGCTCTGCTCATATTTACAGTTGGATATCGCTATCTCGTAGAGCCCTACATCAAAGAATACTTCCCAAGAGTCTAAAAAATTTCAACACCCAATATTTCTGTTATGAAATCAAACGAAAAAAAGAATAACAACATCTCCCGTAAGGATTTTTTGAAAACATCCGCTCTTTTGGGTGGCACAGGCCTGCTTGCAGGTACTGCCGCATCCGGCTGCTCTGTTTTTGAACGGGCTGAAAACAATGATTTGACTCCGGAAGAGTTTTATGAAATTTCCAAACCGGAAAATATCCTCTATACAACATGCCTGAACTGTAATACCGGCTGCGGTATTAAAACGAAATTTGTAGATGGTGTTTTGGCCAAGGTTGACGGGAATCCGTACAGCCCTTGGACAATGACTCCTCATATCGATTACGACCACGATCCCACAAAGAAAGATATTGCTAAACTGGATGGGGCGATTTGTCCGAAAGGCCAGGCGGGTATCCAGATTTTATACGATCCCTATCGAATCCGTAAAGTTCTGAAGAGAACCGGAAAAAGGGGAGAAGGTAAATTCAAATCCATTCCGTTTAATCAGGCTGTAGAAGAAATCGTAGAAGGCGGACAGATCTTTTCTGATGTTGAGGGTGAAGAGAATAGAAATGTGGAAGGGTTGAAGGATATCTACAAACTGCGCGATAGAGGTTTAGCCAAAAGAATGGCTGCCGATGTAGATAATATTAAATCCGGAGGCATGACGGTTGCTCAATTTAAACGAAAATACCGTGATAACCTGGATGTTTTAATCGATCCTGACCATCCCGATTTAGGCCCTAAGAATAATCAACTCTGTTATTATTGGGGTCGGATGAAAGCCGGACGAAGTGAAATGGTAAAACGATTTTTTAATCAATCTTTTGGAACAACTAATCGTCACGGGCACACTACCGTGTGTCAGGGCTCACTCTATTTTGCCTGTAAAGCCATGAACACCCAGTATATTGATGGAAAATGGACCGGAGGTAAAAAATTCTACTGGCAGGCGGATACCGGAAATAGTGAGTTTATTATTTTTGTAGGTTCCAATGCGTTTGAAGCCGGTTATGGGCCTCCAATCCGAACACCAAAAATCACAAATGGTTATGCAGACGGATCATTGAGGTTTGCCGTTGTGGATCCTCGTATGGGTAAACTGGGTGGTAAAGCATGGAAATGGGTTCCTGCCAAGCCGGGATCTGAAGCCGGATTGGCTCTCGCCATGTCGCAATGGATTATTGACAATGAGCGCTATGACTCCACATATCTTTCTGCCGCGAACAAACCGGCATCCGATCAGGTTGGAGAACCCAACTGGAGTAATTCTTCCTGGCTGGTAAAGATAGACGACGAAGGCAAACCCGGTGATTTCTTACGGGCGTCTGAAGTTGGACTTGGCGGAGACCGATTTGTTGCCATGCAGAATGGACAAGCAACCGCTGTTTCTCCGAAAGATGGATCTGCTGTTTTTGGAGATCTTCTGGTAGATACAACGGTAGGCGGCATCCGTGTAAAAAGCAGTATGCAGTTATTAAAAGATTCCGCGGATGAACATACTCTTAAAGGGTGGGCTGAAGTCTGTGGTATTCAGGAAAAAGATATCGTTGAGCTCGCTCGTGAATTTACCAGCCACGGGAAGAAAGCTGCCGTAGATATTCACCGTGGAGTTTCTCAGCATACGAACGGTTACTACGGTGTAACCGCCTGGATGAGCGTAAACTTACTCATCGGTAATTTTGGCTGGAAAGGTGGTATGTCTCAACCGGCAGTTTATGATGCCAACTCAGGAGCGTATTCTGTTATGTCTATGCACGAGGATGAATTTGAGCCTTTCGGAACAAGTATTATCCGGCACGGTGAAAAATATGAGGATTCCACCCTTTTTGACGGTTATCCTGCAAAAAGACCGTGGTATCCGCTTGCTTCCGATGTGTACCAGGATGTAATTCCATCCATCGGAGATCAGTATCCCTACCCGTTAAAGGCATTGATTCTGTACATGGGGGCACCGAATTACGCACTGCCGGCAGGTGATAAGTTGAATGCAATTCTATCGGATACCGAAAAACTACCACTGTTTATCTCCAATGATATTAACATTGGAGCTACATCCATGTTTGCAGATTATATCTTCCCGGACGGCACCTATTTTGAGCGCTGGGAGTTTCATAAAACACATCCGAATGTAACTTCTAAGGTAGGGCCGACACGTGCGCCCGTCATTACTCCATTGGTTGACACTTGCGAAGTATACGGTGAAGAGATGCCGATGACACTTGAAGCCATGCTGATGGGATTTGCCGAAAAACTTGATCTGCCCGGTTTTGGTCCAAATGGTTTTGGCCCCAATCAGAAATTTACTCACTTCGATCACTTCTATGTGAAAATGGCTGCTAATATTGCGTCACACGAAGGTGGGCTGCCGGATGCCAGTGATGAGGAAATCCGGGTATTTAATGAGGCCAGACGTCATATTGCGGCTCACTACCTATAGTGAAGAACGATGGAGAGAAGCTGCCGGTGAACAGTGGTGGAAAAAAGTTGTCTACCTGATGAACCGCGGAGGCCGATTCCAAAGATATAACGATTCGTATGATGGTGAAAAACTCGCCAATGCTTACGATAAACAGATCAATCTCTATCAGGAAAAAACAGCTCGCACTAAAGACAGCATGACGGGAATTCCATTTTCCGGGATTTCGATACACGAGCTTCCAAAAGATTCGCTTGACAGGCCGTTACAGGATGTGGAGAAAGGATACAATCTGAGGTTGAATACGTTTAAACGAAGTACGATGACTAAATCCAGGACCAATCCTGCTTACTGGCTGTTGGCTATTCATCCTCAAAATTATATTCTGATTAACAGAATTACAGCCAATGAGCTGGGATATAAAGAAGGCGATATGGTGAAAATCACCAGTCTTTCTAATCCCGAAGGAATATGGGATCTTGGAGAAATGGGCAAAAAACCGGTTGCCGGACAACTGAAAGTAATCGAAGGCGTCCGACCCGGTGGAATCATGTTTACTCTTGGATATGGCCAATGGGGTAACGGAGCCACAGATATGATGGTGGATGGCCAGGTTATAAAGGGTGACGAGCGGAGAGGCAGAGGTATTCATGCCAATGCCGTGATGGGCGTAGATCCACATCTCAAAAACACCTGTTTATCCGATAAAGTGGGTGGTAGTGCCGTATTTTATGATACGCATGTAAAACTGGAACCATTTGATGGAGATACGGCGCTTGTATAATTAAATGTTCTATCTGTAAATCTAAAAATGTAATTCTATGTATGATAAAAAAGAATTAACAAGAAAAGATTTCATTAAAGCAGGGGCATCGGTTGTAACTGGAGTCGCTATATCAGCGGGTGCCGTTACAGCCGCAAAGCTTAGCCCTGCACCGGAAGATCCTACCGGTCCCGAAACCATTCGAAATTATGATGATTTCGAAACCGTACCGGTTAATGATGAATCTGATCTGCTGATTAGAATGCAGAATGATTTGAAAAGAGCGCTTTCCAAACCGATGGAAGAGCGTAAATGGAAAATGAGTATTGATACTACGAAATGCGTAGGTTGTCACGCTTGTACCGTTGCCTGTAATGCCGAAAATAAACTACCGCCTGGAGTGGTATATCGTCCGGTTTTAGAAGAAGAAATTGGTGAATATCCTAATACACAGCTTCGATATTTTCCGCGTCCGTGTATGCAGTGTGATAAGCCCTCATGTGTAAGTGTTTGTCCGGTTAATGCAACTTGGAAACGTCCGGATGGTATTGTTTCTATTGATTACGACAAATGTATTGGTTGCCGGTACTGTCTATCTGCCTGTCCGTATGGCGCCCGCACCAGTGATTTTGGCCACTATTATACTGAAGGGACTCCTGAACTTCAGCCTTACGAGCAAAGGCCAAATAATGAGTATGGTAAATCGTGGCTGCGTGAAGATCATGAATCACCGATCGGCAATGCGCGTAAATGTCACTTCTGCCTGCATCGTTTGGATGAGGGACAACTGCCTCAGTGCGTTACAACCTGTATTGGGCGTGCAACTATATTTGGTGATGCCAACGATCCTGATTCATTGGTTTCGGAAATGGAGCAAAAATCTAATCAAATTAAGTTGCTTGAAGAGAAAGGAACCAAACCGCAAGTAACCTACTTTATTTAAGGAGTTTAAAATGGATAAACGATTAAAAAGATTTCTATTTGGACTTTGGACGGTCATATTCGTGGTTGGTTCGGTGGCACTGGTTATGAAATTTATGACCGGAGAGCGATTGGCCGGTTATGGAAGCTATGTGATTTGGGGTTTATGGGTTGCGCTATATTTCCACTTTGTGGGGATTGCAGGCGGCTTATTTACCGTCGGATCGATTGGGTATGTTTTAAACATAGAAGGATTCAGAAAGGCATATAGAGTAATACTCTTGGTCTCCGTTGTTGCTGTAATTACGGGATTATTTTCGATTTGGCTCGATCTTGGCAAGCCTTTCCGTGCTACAAATGTTATGCTTAAACCTAACTTTGGGTCAATGATGACTTTTAATGCCTGGATGTATAACATTTTTTTATTGGTGGCGGTAGTTTTATTTTTCCTAACCTTTAAAAAACGAAAACAGACAGATCTAAATGATCCTAAGCGTTGGATATTTCCATTAATTGCTCTGGGATTATTTTTTTCAATAGCATTTCCCAGCCAAAGCGGTGCCTTTTTTGGAGTAGTTGATGCCAAACCTTTCTGGAACTCAGCTATTCTGCCGATCATGTTTTTGATATCTGCAATTACTGCAGGAGCAGCCGTGTTGTTGGTGGTATTTACGTTTATTTATCAAAACACCTATAAAGTTGGTGAGCAGCCTTTTAAAATGTTGCGATATACCGTAATAGGCGGTGTATTATTCTATTTCTTAGCAGTATTTGCCGAATTTAGTATCGTAATGTGGTCGCCAAGTTCTCATGTTAGAGAAGCTGTTGAGCTTGTTCTCATTGGCCCCTATTGGTGGGTATTTTGGATTGTTCATTTTCTGGGTGGATTCATTGCTTTATGGTTTCTCTATTTTGGAAAAACTTATCAAAGCGTGGGAACAGGTGGTTTCTTAATTGCAGTAACGTTTGTGGCTGCCAGATTAAACGTGTTAATACCCGGGCAGGCCATTCCCGAACTGAAAGGATTAGAAGGAGCCTATGCTCATCAGCGGCTGAGTTTTGAATATCACGCTTCTCTTAATGAATACCTTGTAGCACTGTTTATCGGTGCCTTCGGAGTGGCTTTGGTCTATATCGGCATAAAGCTTTTATCAAAATACACTCAAAAGAAATTGGGAACATCATTATGAAAGACGAAAAAAAAGTTTCGATTTCGAGAAAAAACTTTTTGAAAAAGGGAGCCTTGATTGGAGGTACTTCCTTAACGGGCGTGCTCTTTGGTAAAAATGCAGCGGCTCAGGCCCAGAATAAAATTCTGAAAAGTAACCGGCCGGATGCTGAGTATCAGCTCAATAAACCTGAAAATATCATTCATTCTGTTTGCTTGAATTGTAATACAGGTTGTGGTATTAAAGCAAAAATTCAGGATGGCGTACTTGTCAAAATTGACGGCAGCCCGTATAACCCTTGGACTATGGTACCGCATATTCCGTATGAAACAAGCTTAAAAGAAGCTTCAAAAATAGACGGCGGATTATGTCCGAAAGGCCAGGCAGGGGTTCAAATTGCCTATGATCCCTATCGGATTAAAAAAGTACTGAAACGAACCGGTAAACGCGGAGAAGATAAATGGGAGACCATACCGTTTGATCAGGCTATTGAAGAGATTGTAGAAGGCGGTAAACTATTCAGCCACGTAGAAGGAGAAGAAAATCGCGAAGTGGAAGGATTGCGGTCCATCATGGCCTTGAAAGATCCTGAAGTCTCCAAAAAAATGAAGGCGGAGGTAGAAAAGATTTGGGCCAGTAAAGATGAGGCGGAAAAGGCACAAAGGGTATCAGAGTTTAAAAGCAATTTTGCCGACCATCTTGATACGTTGATTGATCCCGACCATCCCGATCTCGGCCCCAAAAATAACCAGATGGTCGTTACCTGGGGACGTTTAAAAGGTGGGCGAAAAGAATTTTTTCAAAGATTTGGAAAAGGTTTTGGTACAACAAATTTACATGGCCACACCACCGTTTGCCAGGGCTCGCTATATTTTGCCTGTAAAGCTATAAACGAAAAATATCAGCAGGGCGAATTTTCGGGCAGTAAAAAAATGTATTGGCAAACCGAGCTGGAACACGCACGGTATGTACTGTTTGTTGGAGCTAATCTATTTGAGGGAAATTACGGGCCTACAAACAGAACCGTACGTTTGACAAAAAATCTGTCAAGCGGCTATACCAAAATTGGTGTGGTTGATCCCCGATTCTCAAAACTGGCAAGTAAAGCCGATACGTGGTTGCCCATCAAACCGGGTATGGATGCAGCACTGGCAATGGCCATCATTCAATGGATGATTCAAAACGAACGCTATGATGAATCGTTTCTGAAAAATGCCAACCGGGCGGCAGCCGATTCGAAAGATGAACCGAGTTTCAGCAATGCGACACATTTGGTTGAAATTTTGGATGACGGTCCCGGCGCATTTGTACGTGCGGCTGATTTTGGGATCAGAAATCCGGAAACCAGGACCAAAGACGGTGAAACTTACACCGAGAAATTCCTGACTGTTTTGGTTGATGGCAAACCCGTGGCCATTGATCCGGATGATAAAAACAGTGTAGTGTACGGTGATTTGTTCGTGGATACCGAATTGACAAAACCCAATGGGGAAAAAGTTCGTGTTAAATCAGCGCTTCAATTACTTAAAGAATCTGCCGAAGAGCACACTATTGAGGAATGGTGTGATATGGCAGGCTTGCAGTCGGATAAAGTGAAAAAAGTTGCCAAGGAATTAACCAGCTACGGAAAACAAGCTTCCGTTGATATTCACAGAGGCGTAGCGCAGCATACCAACGGATTCTATAATGTATTTGCGTGGATGTCCATCAATATGCTGCTGGGTAATTACGACTATGCCGGTGGCATGTCTCTCTACTCAAAATATAAATATGACGGCGGTGACGGTGGAGCGTTTGATCTTAGTTACATGCAAGAAAGCCTGACACCGTTTGGAATAAGTTCCATTCGTCATGATATCGATTATGAAAAAACGACAATATTTGATGGATATCCCGCAAAACGAAATTGGTATCCTTTGTCATCAGATGTGTATGAAGAGGTAATACCGAGTGCCGGAGATCAATATCCCTATCCTGTCAAGGCGTTACTTATGTATATGGGCTCGCCGGTTTATGCATTACCGGGCGGCCATACCAATATCGATGTATTGGCAGATGTTGAAAAGCTGCCGTTAGTAATTTGCAGTGATATTCTTGTAGGTACCTCATCCATGTACTCCGATTATATCTTTCCCGACCTTACCTATATGGAGCGATGGGAATTTCAGGGCTCTCATCCAAATATGCCAAATAAAGTTGAGAATGTTCGTCAACCGGTAATGTCGCCAATTCCTGAAACGGTTACCGTTTATGGGGAAGAGATGCCGATCAGTATAGAGGCTCTTTATATGGCTATCGCTGAACGGCTTGAATTGAAGACATTCGGAAAAGATGCGCTGGGACCGGGTAAAGATTTTAACCGGCCTGAAGATTTCTATCTGCGGGCGGTAGCCAATCTCGGTACTACCGATAACGGCGTACCTGATGCCAACGATTTCGAGCTGGAAGTATTCACACAGGCCCGAAGGCATCTTGATAAATCTGTTTTTGATGAACAGGTTTGGAAGAATATCGTTGGAGAAGACTATTGGCGGAAAATGGTGTATGTGCTCAACCGTGGCGGAAGATTTGAAAATCACAGTGAAACCTTTAAAGATGGCAAACTGGCACATCCCTATGGCCGAATGCTTAATCTTTATCAAGAGAAAACTGCGCTAAATAAATATTCAGGAACCGGAAAACGATATTCCGGTATTGCCGGGTACATTCCGCAATCCAACTACGAAGGGCAATTACTTGACTCAATGGGTGACGGTTACGAACTAAATCTAATTACCCATCGCACCATCACTCAAACCAAATCCAGAACGATTGCTGCCTACTGGCTACAGCCTATGAAACCGGAAAACGGTATTAGTATCAATCCTAAAGATGCTGAACGGATGGGGCTTAAAAAAGATGATCGTGTGAAAGTCGTCAGTTCTACTAATAAAGAGGGGGTTTGGGACCTTAAAAATGGCCGCAAGAAAGAAATGATCGGAAAAGTAATACCGACTCAAACGATGCGTCCGGGTGTGATCTCTTTTGAACTTGGATTTGGACACTGGGCGACCGGTTCAACCGATATAAATGTAGATGGCAAGGTAGTAAAGGGAGACCCAAGACGATCCAGGGGTATCCATGCCAACGCTGCTATGTGGACCGATCCAACACTTAGAAATAACACTTGTCTGATTGATCCGGTGGGTGGCAGCGTATCATTCTACGATACAAAAGTGAATCTGGTTAAAGTGTGATGATTTTTAAATCGCAGCATGATAAAATCTGTCCTCGTTTTTGAGAGTTATGGGTTACTTATATTACTTTACACATGGTAAATTTTACTTTCAAACCAATTTATATTCATGAAAAATCACAAAGATAAGATTCCAAAACCTTTTATCGACTTTACTTTAGAATACCCCGATGTGGGCCAGGCGTATGCCCAGCTGGGCCATGCCGTTCATAATGCGGGTCCCATCGATCAGAAAACAAGAGAACTTGTGAAACTGGCCATGTCTTGCGGAGCTCAAAAAGAGGGTGCTGTTCACTCCCATACACGTAAAGCACTGGAGGCCGGATGTACCAAGGAAGAAATTCACCATGTGGTTTTGCTTCTGCTCCCAACGTTGGGAATGCCGTCGATGATGGCCGCCATGACCTGGGTAAACGACATTATTGACGAGAAGGCTGAGAACGAATAATTCGTTACCCTATAATAAATAACGTGAGTTCGGGATAAGAATTTGAACAAGGGGTCAGGGGGTAGTTCTTTCAAAGCTTTGATCAAGTTTTAAATTGCAAAATAATCTTAAAGCCTCTTATAACCTCCCCTAAATCCCCTCCTTGAAAAAGAGGGGACTTCTCATGTTACCAAATTCAATGACTCTATTTCCAGTTTGGATGAAAAGATATTTTAGTAACCTCAGTTCGATTTTAAGATATTGAAAAAAGAGTCTGAGGTTGTCCAAAAAGTGAATCAACACAGAAATAAGCTTAAATAATTTAGACTTTATATCCCTCTCTATTAGTTAGAGAGGGATATAGGGTGAGTCTGAAGGAGAAAACTAAATTATTTAAGCGCTATTCGAACTTCAATACATTATTAATCGAACTTAGGCTAAAACATTTTCTAACCTTCGATCTACTTTACAATAATTCGATTTACAATTTTGCTCCGAACTTGTAATAAGCCCAAATCGTCTTAAAGCAGTTGTGGCATTTCTTAAAGATTTGATTTACTGATGAACTTAATAGAAAATAACAATAAAGGTATTCATCGTAAAATTACGATAAATAGAGTAATTATTCGTATATTTGCGATGAAATAAAAACACAAACATACTTAAACAGACATGAAGAAAATAAAAATTCTCGGCCCCGGTTGCCCGAAATGTAAAACCACCTATCAAAATGTTTTGACAGCCTTAGAGGGTACAGATATTCAGGCGGATGTAGAAAAAGTAGAAGACATGGAAGAGATGTTAAAATACAACGTATTAACGACTCCGGTACTGCTGATTGACGACAAAATTCACATTAAGGGACGAGTGGCCCAGGTGAGTGAAATCAAAAAATTATTGGAACAGTAAACAAATCAAGAGAAGCACAATGGAACAAGATCAAATAAAAGAAATATGTCCCGGAACGACTCAAACGTGGATTAAAGACGGGGCATTACTGGTTGATGTACGTGAACAGAATGAAGTTGATCAACTGGCGTTTGATGCGCCGAAAATCAAGCACATTCCACTATCTGAGTTTGAAAATCGTTATAACGATATTCCAAAAAATGAGCAGGTAGTGGTTGTGTGTCGAATGGGTGAAAGAAGCCTGAGAGCTGTTAATTTTCTCATTCACAATGGGTTCGATAGTAACCGAGTGGTGAATATGAAATTTGGTTTGAATCGCTGGGTTTCAAAGGGTTTTCCAACTATCGGTGATCCCCAGTTCATTCTTGATGGCAGCGTGGGTGATTCTTGCTGCAGTACGTCATCAAATTAAAAAATTAGAGAAGTAGGTTATATTATGTTTGAATGGATTCAATCATTTGCAGACTGGCTCATCTTTTCAACGATACAATTAAGTCCGGATTCACAGCTTGGAACAGCCCTGAACTTTTTTGTATACGATACCATAAAGATACTCATTCTGCTTTTCATCATCGTTTTCCTGATGGGAATCGTAAACGCCTATTTTCCGGTTGACCGGCTTCGTTCGTTTCTGCACCGGAAAAAACTATATGGTTTGGAGTATTTTATTTCGGCGCTTTTTGGAGCGGTTACACCTTTTTGCTCCTGTTCGTCCGTACCTCTGTTTATCGGTTTTGTGCAGGGTGGAATACCGCTAGGCGTAACATTTGCGTTTTTGATAACCTCACCGCTTGTAAATGAGATCGCGATTGCGATGTTTATTGGGCTGTTTGGTGTAAAAACCACACTAATATACGCCGGTTCTGGAATTCTGCTGGGCACATTTGGCGGATGGCTCTTAGGAAAGTTCAATTTAGAACCCCTGCTTTCTGACTGGGCCAAGAAAATCATTGAGAACTCCAACCAGTCAAATACAGAATATCATGAGGAAGAGAATCCCTCGTTTCGGGATCGCCTGCCCGGAATATCCCGGGAAGCGTGGGGTATTGTCAGCGGTGTTTTGGTTTACATCATTATAGGTATTGGTATAGGCGCCGCCATGCACGGATATGTTCCTGAAAACTTTTTTGCCACCTATTTGGGCGGTGGCGGATGGTGGACTGTACCGGCTGCAGTAATACTCGCTGTTCCTATGTACGCTAACGCAGCGGCAATCGTGCCGGTTATTGAAGTGTTTGTCACAAAAGGGATACCGCTCGGAACCGCCCTGGCTTTTATGATGGCTACGGTTGGCCTATCTCTGCCCGAAGGTACTCTGTTGAAAAAAGTGATGACATTTAAATTAATTGCCATCTTTTTCGGAATCGTTACCCTCTTCATTATTCTTTCCGGGTACCTGTTTAATATGCTGTTGTAGTGCACTGAATATAGAGCGAGCAAGATTGACCGAATAAGTTAAAATATTCGGTCAATTTTTTTGTCTCTATTTGAAAGAGACAAAAATAGTTCATGTCATACCTTTTTAGATGCAAACCTTCTTTTTGCCGGTCATTCCTGCTTTAGTATGTTTGAAGCAGTAATTCGTACACAAAATGAATGGCGTTCACCTTTTAAGGGATGAAACCAGCCCCGTTTCGGGGCGGCATATCCGTAGCCCCACAGGTTCACAACGTGAATCTGTGGGGTAGAGAAAGAGGCCGATATTCACAGGAGCACCGTAGGTGCGGCATGTTTCGAATTCTGAATTCAATCTCAATTGTAACATCGACCCATATATTCCGCACCTACGGTGCTTCCATGTTCGGGTTCGCCTTTTGCCCCATGGCCAACGCTTTGCGCTGACCATGGGCTACGGACATGACGCACCTCTGGTGCTTTTTTTGCGCTGGATTATTTTTTCGTGATCACAGCTTTGCGCTGATCCAGGGAGAGTTTGTAACAGCTACGATGCTTCCTGTATTATTACAATCTGATGACAGATTCTATATTAAATAATTATAGATATCAATCTTTCGACAAGATGTTTACTTCGGATTGTGAGATAAAACGGACGAATCAGATTTCAGCAAAGCTTGAAACCAGCCCCGTTTCGGGGCGGCATATCCGTAGCCCCACAGGTTCACAAGGTGAATCTGTGGGGTAGAGAAAGAGGCCGATATTCACAGGAGCACCGTAGGTGCGGCATGTTTCGAATTCTGAATTCAATCTCAATTGTAACATCGACCCATATATTCCGCACCTACGGTGCTTCCATGTTCGGGTTCGCCTTTTGCCCCATGGCCAACGCTTTGCGCTGACCATGGGCTACGGACATGACGCACCTCTGGTGCTTTTTTTGCGCTGGATTATTTTTTCGTGATCACAGCTTTGCGCTGATCCAGGGAGAGTTTGTAACAGCTACGATGCTTCCTGTATTATTACAATCTGATGACAGATTCTATATTAAATAATTATAGATATCAATCTTTCGACAAGATGTTTACTTCGGATTGTGAGATAAAACGGACGAATCAGATTTCAGCAAAGCTTGAAACCAGCCCCGTTTCGGGGCGGCATATCCGTAGCCCCACAGGTTCACAAGGTGAATCTGTGGGGTAGAGAAAGAGGCCGATATTCACAGGAGCACCGTAGGTGCGGCATGTTTCGAAATCTGAATTCAATCTCAATTGTAACATCGACCCATGTATTCCGCACCTACGGTGCTTCCATGTTCGGGTTCGCCTTTTGCCCCATGGCCAACGCTTTGCGCTGACCATGGGCTACGGACATGACGCACCTCTGGTGCTTGGTTTTTGTCAGGTGCATATCTCAACTCCTGATGGTGTGATCGTCTTGCAAGGGTACGGATATACCGCACCTGCGGCGCTCCCATTGTTCATGCTCGCTTAACCCAAGGCCACCGCTGCGCAGTGACCTTGGGCTACGGATATGGCGTCCCGTAGCGGGACTTTCATTGCCTGAGTCATTTGGTGTAAAACCTTTTACGTATTCTTAAGGATCGAAAATACAATTCACAAGGGCAGTAATAGAAGGCAGATCAAACTTATACAGCTGTAAAATTAATGGTTGTAGCACTACAGAGCTCAGTTTAAAGAGTTTTGAGGCTGAATTTTAATATTTTGCGGTAGTTGAATTATTTAAGCGGTCTCCAAGAGCGAAATACTTTTAGACACCCTCCCGGTGTGGTTCACTTCACTATTCTTATGGCTACAGATTGAAAGTTGATTCATAGTCCTTTTCAACCACCCATGATATTACCCATATATTTATAAGTTTAGTGTTATAAATGAAATGATATCAATATTTTGTAGCGTTCCATTTTAATGGGAAAATCAGGGTCAACCCATTCACTCATACTTTTTTTTAAAAGAGCGGTAGATCCCACCGGCCTTGATTGATGGAGGATTAGCATGGTTTGCATCAAAGCGCGGGAGACATCACAATATCGGCTCCCCTGGGAGCAATCGATGTTGTGTAACCGCGCGGGCAAACCAGGCCCGGAAGCAATCACCGCCCGGGTCCCGACACCTCGGGATGATTCCTTTTGGCGGCCCAAAAGGAATAAGGGAAACAGTTTAATCTGTGGATGTACTTTATATCATTACATGGGAATCGCTGCGCTCGGAGCCCCTCCTTGGAAAGGAAGGGACTTTTTAAGCAGCTAAATCAACGCATTATTAATCAAACTCAGGTTGAAAAGTTTGCTTCGTTGACTCGCATTCCATTAACCTTGCCTATCAGAAAAAAGAAATTGTAGATCATCTCCCTTTGATCTATTCGAAAAGGACGCTTCTTGAACAACTGCACATCTTATCAAATCTAACTGGGCTTTGTTCTGTGATGTTTTATTCCAAATAGCCTAAGTCTCAAATTTTTAATTCAAAAAAGTGAATTAAGGAAATAGAGATTTTACAAAATCTGATGTGAGATTACATGGGAAGTTTAAGACAGGCGGGTCATAAAATGTCTCAAAAAAATAAATGACACTTTGTTTTAATCAGTCAAGAGGACTTTAATTTACTAAAAAATCGTAAGCATATTGATATCAATTAGTTGTGGAATAATAATCTTGAAAATATTTTGATCATTAAACAGTTTCATAACGCTTAGTTAACAATTTCATAATACAGTGAGTGTACTTTTCTTGAAGTAAGAATAGAGAATCGATTCGTTTTAATTGAATCGAAAAAAACTAACAAAATAAACTATTATGAAAAAAATTTCCATCTATTCATCACTTTTGATTCTTGCACTATTTTTAGTCTCTTGTGGAGGCGAAAATCCAGATCGGACACCTTCCGAAGAGAGGGTAAATATACTTGGAGCGGGCGCTACTTTTCCGGCTCCTCTCATTACTGCTATGGCTGATGAGTACAGAGATCTCACAAATCGAAGAGTGACGGTAAACTACCAGTCTATCGGTTCCGGTGGTGGTATTCGTCAGTTTATGGAGCAAACGGTTATGTTCGGAATGAGTGAAGCGTTTCTTTCTGACGAGGTAATGGCAAACATTGAAACAGCAACCGGAGGGCGTGCATTTAATATGCCGATTACCCTTGCAGATGTAGTTCCGACCTACAATCTACCGGGCATCGAAAAAGGGGTTGTATTCAGCGGAGAGCTGCTGGTAGACATTTTTCTTGGAAAGATAACAAGATGGGATAGCCCCGAAATTAGAGAGCTTAATCCGGATATCGACTTTCCTGACAGAGAAATTACTGTGGTTCACCGTTCTGACGGTTCCGGTACTACAAACGTCTGGACAAGCTATCTTACACGTGTGTCTGATGAATGGAGAGAAGAAGTGGGATACGCCACAAGTGTAAACTGGCCAACAGGTATTGGAGGGAACGGTAACGAAGGTGTTGCAGGTGCAGTGATCAATACACCGGGAGCAATCGGCTACAACAGTCTCTCTTATGCATTTCTTAATGACATGTCCTACGGTTATGTTATCAATAGTTCAGGTAATGTGATTGAGCCTTCGTTTGAAGCTACAACAGAGGCTGCAAACATTGAACTTCCCGATGATACAAGAATACTGTTTACAAATACACCCGCTGAAAATGGTTATCCCATTGCAGGTTTTGCCTGGATGCTGGTCTATGAAAACCTGGATCAAAACAACGCAATTGAAAACAAAATGCAGGCAGAAGAGCTTGTTGAATTTCTGATCTGGAGTATTACCGACGGACAAGAACTCTCTGAAACTCTCGGTTTTGCCCGAATCCCAGAAGCTGCCTTGGAAAAAAATATTGGGATGATCAAGCAGATTAAATGGAATGGAGAAGAAATAGGCATGGAGCTACTCCAAAAAAACGAGTTGATCTAAACTGTTGAAATATTGATTTTTCATCGTATTTAAAGACGGTTCCACAGGATTAGATATAAAGTTATTTTAATAAAATAGTAACATATGAAGTCTGAGAATCAGCAATTTAGCAGTGGTAAAAAACTGCCTCACATCATCTATCTATGGCTGGGAGACAAAATATTTAAGGTAGTTACCGTTGCGTTAGGGGCTACCATTATTTTGATTACGCTGGGAATGGCCTGGGTTCTATTTGAGGAAGGAAGCCTTGCATTTTATGAATTCGGATTTTTTGAATTCTTAACAGAAACAACCTGGGATCCGGCAGTTCAGCTGGTTTTTGGGGCTTGGCCTTTTCTCTTCGGTACGTTAGTTACAAGTACAGCTGCACTGCTTATCTCGTTTTTCCCGGCATTGGCAGTAGCCATATTTTCTGCTGAGTACGCTCCCAAGTGGCTGGCCGAAATCATTGACAATCTCATAAAGCTAATCGCTTCTATTCCGAGTGTAGTTGTCGGAATTTGGGGTATTTTCATTTTAGCTCCATGGCTAAGGGATGCCGTGTATACACCAATCACTGTTTGGGCAGAAAACAACTATCCGGGCCTGTCGCCGCTGCTTGGAAACCCTATGGGATATGGTATTGCAACGGCAACCATTGTTTTAGCGCTGATGATTGTGCCCTACACAACAGCACTCGCAAAAGATGCAATTAAAGCCGTACCAAAAGATCAGCGGGAAGCTTCGTACGCTTTGGGTTCTACCCGCTGGGAGGTGATTCGCATGGCGGTTTTGCCCAACGCGCGAGCCGGAATAATAGCCGGCGCTATTTTATCGCTTGGACGAGCAATCGGCGAAACAATGGCCGTAGCTATGTTGATTGGTAATAAGAACACGTTGCCGTTTTCTGTATTCGGTGCCGGCGCTACCATACCATCCGTTATTGTAAATGAGTTTCGGGAAGCTGTAGAGAGCCTTCACCTTTCAAGTCTGATGGCTATTGGATTTATACTCTTTCTTATTGCCCTTATTGTGAATCTTACAGCAGCCTACATTCAGCGCAAACTTTCAATCGGTGGAGGGCAGGTAATATGAAAAGTCTGAAGCGACGAAGAATTCACGACCGGATTATGGTGGGGTTACTGTGTGTTTCAACAATAGCAGTACTGCTACCTCTTGTGATTATCATGGTACATGTATTTATTGAGGGATTCAGTGCCCTTAGTTATGAATTCTTTACCGAAGAACTTGGGTCACCTTCAAGAGCTATTCAGAATCGGCCAACAGGTTTGGTTCACACGATAATCGGAACAATCGTGGTAGATTCTCTTGCACTTATTATTGCTGTTCCTTTTGGAATTGGTGCAGGTATGATGTTGTCGGAATATCCGGAACACGCGTTGAATCCCACGCTGCGCATTATGAACGATACGCTGAACGGAATCCCGGCTATTTTAAAAGGCTTGTTTGTGTTTGTGTTGATCGTTAAGCCAATGGGTACATTTTCGGGCGTGGCAGGTAGTGTAGCATTATCTGTCGTGATGTTGCCCATTATTGCCAGAACAACCGAAAGCGCACTTCAATCCATTCCCTGGACGATCAGAGAAGCAGGTCTGGCTCTGGGGCTGCCCCGATGGAGGGTTGTACTTTCCACGGTCATTCCGGCGGCTAAAACCGGATTAATTACCGGTGTGCTGCTAGCATTTGCGCGAGCAGTTGGCGAGGCGGCACCCTTGCTATTTACATCATTTGGAAACAACTATCTGCCAAATAATTGGTGGGGCTTTATATTCAATCCTACCGATACTCTTCCTCAACGGCTTTACAGTCTGGCGATTAGTCCCTACGAACAGTGGCATGGAATGGGATGGGCGGCTGCAATCGTCTTGTTTGGCATTGTGATCATAACGTTTATAATTGCACGATTTTTAACAAGAGATACGCTGCAATACAAACAGTAGACCAACCAAAAGAAATTATGAGCGAACAGGATATATCTTTAAAGTCTCCTAAATCAAAAAACCTTACTACAAATTCTAACCATTCCCCTATGAACTTAAGAATGGAAACAAAAAATTTAACGGTAAAATATGGATCTGTTGTTGGTGTGAAAGACATTTCCATAGCCTTTCCGAATAAAACGGTGACAGCGCTTATCGGCCCTTCAGGCTGTGGTAAAACCACATATTTACGAGCTCTGAACCGCATGCACGATCTTACAAGAGAGGCCAATGTTGAAGGTGAGGTGTTTCTTGATAACAAAAATATCTATGATGAGGATGTAAATCCTGTCATTATCCGAAGGAAGGTTGGAATGGTATTTCAAAAACCGACTCCATTCCCAACCATGTCTATTTACGATAATGTGGTAGCCGGACTAAAACTTGTCGGGGTGCGGGATAAATCAATCCTCAATGAGACATGTGAAAGAGCCCTGAAGCAGGCCGCACTTTTCGAAGAAGTAAAAGACAGATTAAAAACCGCTGCGGTGAGTCTTTCCGGCGGACAGCAGCAGCGGCTCAGTATCGCCAGAGCACTTGCTGTAGAACCCGGAGTGCTATTAATGGATGAGCCTACAAGCTCATTGGATCCACAGGCCACTCTTCGAATTGAAGAGTTGATACATGAACTGAAAAAAAATATTACTATTATTATCATTACGCATAATATGCAGCAAGCTGCACGTGTTTCTGATAAAACAGCTTTCTTCTATATGGGGGATCTGATAGAAGTTGGAGACACCAATACACTGTTTACAAATCCTTCCAAAAAACAAACGGAAGACTATATTACCGGACGGTTTGGATAAGAAGAGATCTTAGGAGGCTTTTAAAAGAGAAATAAGTCGTTATAAAAGCATACTTTTATGCCGGTCAAGAATTGAGACAGATATAAATAAACATTCAAAGAAATGAACACAATAACACAATATAATATCGACAAGATCAACGATAAGCTTTTAAAAATGGCGGATCTTGTTACTAATGCCGTTAATGAGTCGGTAGATTCTTTGATACACAAAGATTTTGAAACGGCAAAGCGCATCAGACGTGAAGATAAGGTCATTAATGATCTGCGCTGGGAGATAGAGGATGACTGTATAAACCTGATTGCAACCCAACAGCCGGTTGCCTCTGATTTACGTGAATTAGTCGCACTTTTGACCATCAATACAGAGCTTGAAAGAATCGGTGACTATGCCGCGGGGATATCCAAGATTGTAAAATTGATTGGCGATGAAAAGCACGTAAAGCCATTGATTGATATCCCAAGAATGAGAGATATTGCCGTGGATATGATTGAAAACGCCATAAAGGCCTATGTGAATCATAATGAAAAATCTGCACGCATGATTCACAGTCAGGATGATGATATTGACGATCTCTACGACCAGGTTTATCGGGAACTGATGTCCTTTATGATTGAAAAACCCGAAAATATTACCCAGTGCACATATCTTCTGTGGGCCACACATAATTTAGAGCGGATTGGAGATCGGGTAACCAATATTTGTGAGAGAATTATCTATTTGGTTTCAGGAGAGCTTGCCGAGGATCTTTAATCTCTGCCCGCTACTGTAAATCATTTTTTAATCAATCTGAAGATAGGAGGGTAGGCTGTTTAATTTGCAGTCTTACTCTCTTTTCTGATAATTTGCTCCTCTTTCCAAAGAGTTTCGTCCTCAAACTCCTCTCTTTTCCAGATGGGGAGTTCTTCCTTAAGGCGGTTGATCAGCTCATCAGTAGCATCTAAAACCGGTTTACGGTGAGGGGCACTCAGCGCGGTAATCAGGGAAATCTCACCCACGGGCGCATCACCTGTTTTATGGAACAGTACTGCTTTTGACAGCTTATACTTCTGGGTGATCTCATCCAATAATTTTTGCGCTTCTTTGAGAGCCATCTCTTCATAACAGTCGTAATACAGGCCGGTTACGGTTTTGCCATCATGGTGATTTCGGGTAAGTCCCGTAAAGATATTGACTGCCCCGCATTCGGGGTGTTCAACAAAGGTACCCGCCTCTGATACATCCGGAAGATGATCAGAAATCAGTATCCACAACGTTTCCGTTTTTAGCTCCTGCATGATCGATTACCCTCCAATAGCTATCATGCTTCGGTTGGGCAGCTTATCAAAAATATCCAGTCCGCCGTGTCCCTCTTTTTTATCTCTGACGCAATTTAAAATATAAGGCCGGATGTCCTCGCCGGCTCTGAGCGGTGTTAACAGATCTGTATCCTTGGTTGAAAAAAGACAGTTCCGCATCTTTCCATCGGCGGTTAAACGCAACCGGTTACAGCTGCTGCAAAAGGGTGCTGTCATTGAACTGATAACGGAAAAGGTTCCGGCTGCACCTTTTACCTTAAAGCTTTTTGTTGTGTCGTGAGGCCCGTCTTTAAGTTTTTCAGTTGAGAATTCTTCATTCACTTTTTCAAGAATCTCAAAGTAAGGTACCAGTTTAGAATTATCCCAATCGTTACCCTGGAATGGCATGAACTCTATAAAGCGAACATGCACAGGTGTATCCTCGGTCCAGCGGATAAAATCAATAATCTCATCATCGTTCTGGCCTTTCAGCAGAACAACGTTAATTTTTACATGGAAATCCCGGGATATGGCTGTTCGGATATTCCCCATGATTTTATCAAAGCGATCTCTCCGGGTTATAAACTGAAATCTTTCAGGATCCAGTGTATCCAAGCTGATATTCAGAGACGTGAGCCCAATTTTCTCAAACAGATCGAAATATTTATGAATAAGAATTCCGTTGGTAGTAATAGCCGTTTCGGGCACTTTTTTGGAAGCTTCTTCAATCAGATAACCGGCATCGTTTCGAACTAAAGGCTCCCCACCGGTAAATCGTATTTTTTTAACACCCATTTCGGTAAATATAGAAATGATCTCAAGAAGTTCTTCCGTGTTGGGAAGATGAGCTTTGGGCGTTAATGGGATTCCATCAGCCGGCATACAGTATTTGCAACGCAAATTGCATTTTTCGGTCAGTGATACACGTAAATAATCGTGTTTTCTTTCAAATCGGTCGTAAAGTTCATTTTCTCTTTTCATAAAATAACTATCCTCCTGAAACAGGGGTTATAAAGACAACTTCATCATTCGGTTTAAGCTCGGTAGTGAATGGAAGGTATTGCTGATTAACGGACAGACGCATGTAGGTCTTGTATTTTTCCATTTCAGGATATTCTTGTGCTAAAATGCCAAACAGATCCTCAGCATTGCCGGATTTTTCCATGTGAATCGTCTCCTGACTCTTGCCGGTAATTTTCTTCAACACACTAAAGTAGATGACGGAAATATTCATGTAGCTAGGAAAATTTTTAAAAGATTTCTGCTATAAAAATATGGATACAGATGTCCATTTCATATTTTAATTAAATTACTGTAAAAAAGTGAAGACTGTTTGAACTAACTGATATTTAATTAATTATTTACGATTTATGATTGATGTAAGCCATAAGCACAATACGCTTCGATACGCAAGGGCTGAGGGTGTTTTAACAACTACACCTAAAGCAATTCAAATGATAAGAAACAAGGATATTCCAAAAGGGGACATGCTTCAGGTTGCCCGGGCGGCTGGAATTCAGGCCGCTAAAAGAACGTCGGAATGGATTGTATTCTGCCACAGCCTGCCACTGGATTGGGTAGATCTGTCTTTTAAGATGGTTGATTCTGAAGCGAAGATCTATGTGACTGCTGAAACCCGGACCGTATGGAAAACCGGCCTTGAGATGGAAGCCATTACTGCGGTAAGTGCTGCGCTTCTAAATATGTATGATATGCTGAAACCACTTGACGAAAAAGCGGAAATTGGCATGATAAGATTAGTGGAAAAAAGCGGAGGTAAGAGCGATTATACCGATTCGTTCAGTGAAAAACCGAAAGCGATGCTTTTGCATGTTTCAGATGCTGTTGCTAATGGAGACAAAAAAGACAAGGTTTCGAAGATAGTCGGGTCATTTTTGGAAGAACGGGGTTTGGAAATAATCTCCTCCGATGTGATTCCGGAAGACGCAGAGAAATTGGAGAGTAAACTATTGGATGTGGCTGACAATCAGCAGGCGCATTTTATTTTTACGATGGGCAGTACCGGTCCTGCAGCAAAAGATATCACACCGGAAGCAACCCGAAATGTTATCGATAGGGAGATTCCCGGCCTGGCTGAAGGTATGAGGGAACATGGCCGCCAGAGAACTCCTTACGCTATGATTTCGCGGGGTGTTTGTGGAGTTCGAAATAATACGGTGATTATCAATCTGCCGGGCAGTCGCAGAGGGGCGGAAGAGAGCCTGAATGCACTCTTCCCCGGATTGGAACACATTTTGAAATCCATTGGCAAAGGAAAACTGCCAACTTAAAAATCAACCTGTCAGGTTTTGATATTTATAAACCGGTATATAAAATCCTGGAAAACCTGACAGTTTTTTTACAAAAAAACTATAACAAGCTTGGCTAAAAATTTAAAAATGAAATCTCCGGTATGTATTTGCAAAATATCTATACGTATCCTATAAAATCACTTGGTGGAATTCGGCTGGATGAGGCAGTTGTTGAGGAACGTGGATTGCAGTACGATCGCCGGTGGATGCTTGTGGATGAGAAAGGCCGGTTTATGTCACAAAGAAAACACCCTGAAATGGCACTGCTTCAGGTTGAGATTCGCAATGATGGACTGTTTGTTTTCCATAAGCAAAAACCGGATATAGAGATTCTGATTCCATTCGAACCCGGAACCGATAAGCTGATTCCCGTTGAAATATGGGATGATAGAGTAGAGGCGCAGCTGGTGGACCCGGAGGTAAGCCGCTGGTTCACAGATCAATTGGGTATGGATTGCAATCTTGTATTTATGCCATCAGCTATTCAGCGAAAAGTGGATCCCGCTTATGCGGTAAATGAAGAAACGGTCAGTTTTGCCGACGGAATGCCGTATCTGCTCATTGGTCAGGCGTCGCTTGATGACTTGAACACTCGGCTTGAGAGTCCGGTACCAATGAACCGTTTTCGGCCAAACCTGGTAATTGCCGGCGCCCAACCGTATGAGGAAGACGATTGGAGAGAAGTTGTAGTGGGTGAGTCGGTTTTCAGGCTTGTTAAACCGTGTGCCCGTTGTGTAATCACAACAACCGACCAAGAGAAGGGTGTAAGCGGAAAAGAGCCATTAAAAACATTAGCCTCTTATCGCACCGTTGACAATAAAGTGCTGTTCGGACAGAATATGGTATTGATAAAGGGAGAAAAGATAAGAACCGGAGAATCTGTAAGTTTCCGATAACTAACTGGATACTAGTGTTATATCAAGTGTAAGTTGACAGGTGATACGTTGGGACAAGGTTTCTCCCCTCCTTATGAAGGAGGGGCCAGGGGTGGTTGGACCGGTTTTTTTCATGCACAAAAGTGTGAAAAATGTAGAAAAACGATTTGAACCACCCCTTGTCGTAGGCATCCCTTCGGGGAAATCACTCCGTAGAAATTGTTTCGCTTCGCGGTATAAAAAAGGACAGCCTCACTTTTCTACATCACCAGACAATTTACACTGCCAGTGACAGATTGTAAGCAAAAACATTTTAGAGGCTTCGAAATCCCCTCTCGAGAGGGGATAGAATTACAAAACAGCGCGAAGCGTAGGTTTTGTGATTCAGGGGTGTGTTCGAATAAGGCCGTGAAACGGAAAATCTGTTCTTCTCCAGATCAACGTATGTAACACACCCCTCGCTAAACTCACCCGGCTTCGCCGTTTCGTTTACGCTTTTCCCCTCTCGAGAGGGGACTTTTTGACCTGTCACCTTTGAAATAGTGTTGCCCTGCTCTACTACGTTATCTTCTGCGCTAAAGCTTCGAAGATCAAGAAAACTTCGAAGAGCAGGCTTTTGGGCAAGATTAGTTGCTTGAAATGACAGCGAAAGCTGTTGTGGTAGCGGCGTATCAGAATTTGAGCTTATTGATAATTTGGTGCTATGCCGCTTTTGTAAATCTAAGCAGGAAACTTGCCCTGTAGGGGCAGAATATTGGTAGCCTCAGGTGCAGCAAAGCGAAGCCTGGGGTATATAAGGCAACACCTATCATCCGCCGAACAGAGAGATTGGTTTGAAGCACATTATTGGATAGAGGCGGTAATTCATCAATTTTGTTCTTTACATTCAAACCAACGGATCAAACTAACGAAAACGATTAATATTTTTGACGCTTAATGGATCTTTAGACTCGCTGCTACCGGTGACAGATTAGGAAAAGTCTCTAATTGCGCATCAAACACCCCTCCTCCCGACAAAATAATGTCGGGATACTCCCCTCCCCGATAAATGCACTCGGGGCCAGAAAAACACTGGCAGGGGAGATTTATTCTGTCTCTTCCGAAATAGTGTTGCCCCGTTTTTGGGCAAGATTAGGAGCTACCGACGACAGATTTTTATAAATGGTGTTTTTTGGGCTAAAATCAACGATTTTCCTATCACAAACACACCCCTCAATCCCCTCTCGAGAGGGGACTTTTTGACCTGTCACCGTATTCCGCTAAACTACGTAGCTTGCCAAACTTCGAAGCAGCTTTTGGGCAAAATTAGTTGCTTGACATGACACTAGAGGTCTACTTCTCTTTTGGCCTGAACACATGAATAGCTTCGGGATTATGTTCCAGGAAGGGCCCGCCAATCAGATCAATACAGTAGGGGATGGCGGGGAATACGGCTTCGAGGCACTCCCGAATCGCTTTGGGTTTTCCGGGAAGGTTTACAATCAGGGTTTTACCTCTTGTTCCCGCGGTTTGCCGCGATAAAATTGCAGTGGGTACGTACTGCAGCGACACCGATCTCATCTGCTCCCCAAATCCGGGCAGCATTTTTTCGCAGACGGCTTCGGTAGCTTCAGGCATTACATCTCTTGGGGCCGGACCGGTTCCACCCGTAGTAACAATCATACAGCACTGTTCGTCATCGCTCATCTCTTTCAAGGTGCTCTCGATCGTTTCACGGTCATCCGGAATAACTTTATACACCGGTTCCCAATCCGATTTCAAATACTCATTTAAAACCTCTTTGATTGCCGGGCCGGAACGGTCTTCATAAATACCCTTTGAGGCCCGGTCGGATGAGGTGAGGATTCCAATCTTTATTCGTGCTGATTCGGCAGTTCCCATAAACTTCAATTTTTTAAATAGTTTTTAAGAGATGTCTGTTTCTTTATCCTGAAGGGCAGCCAGAATTCCACCCTTTAGATTGTAGAGATTTTCGTAGCCGTGTTCTTTTTTTAAAAATCGAATGGCATCCGCGCTTCTCTGTCCGGTTTGGCAGTATACGATAACCTTGCCGTTTTTGTCGATTTCATCGATTCGATCAGATAGCTGCCCCAAGGGGATAAGAGTTCCCCCAAGATTCATGCTGTTGTGTTCATTTTCTTCTCTCACATCAATCCATTGCACAGGTGTTTCATCGTTTGAGAGCGATATTGCATCCGGGTAGGAGATTTCATCGATATCCGGATCAAAAGATTCTTCCGTTAAGGATGATGGGTAGCCGCAAAATTGATCATAATCAATCAGCTTTTCAGGAATTTTTGTTTCGGTTGATGTTGGGATTGATATCAATTGTGTTTTAAGACTCAGTGCATCAAACAGGAGGAGTTTGCCGTTTAGCGATTCACCGATTCCGGTAATCAGCTTAATTGCTTCATTAGCCTGTAAACTGCCAATAATGCCCGGCAGTACGCCAAGAACACCGGCTTCGGCGCAATTTGGGATCAGATCCGGCGGGGGAGGATCGGGATATAAATCCCTGTAATTAGGTCCTCGATTTCCATCTTGATTAACGGCGTTAAAGAGAGCTATCTGTCCTTCAAATTTAAAAATGGATCCATATATGAACGGAAGACCGGTTATCAGGCAGGCGTCGTTTATCAGATAACGTGCGGGAAAGTTATCGGTACAGTCCACGATCAGATCGTACTCTTTAAAAATTCCCAGGGCATTTGCTGAGGTTAGCTTTTCCGTAATCGCAAAAATCTGAATATGAGGATTTTGAGATTCTAGTTTTTCTTTAGCAGTTTCAGCTTTCAGGTGGCCAACATCAGCCATTCCAAATAGTACCTGTCGATGCAGGTTATGAATTTCTACCCGGTCGTAATCTACAATCCCAATAGTCCCGACTCCGGCGGCTGCAAGATACTGTAAAACCGGAACGCCTAGCCCTCCGGCGCCAACCACAAGAACCCGGGCTTTTTTAAGGTTCTGTTGACCGGATTCTCCGATTTCGGGCAGTGTCAGATGCCTGCTGTAGTAGATTTTTTCGGAATTCGTTAAGCGGTTCATTGGATGTTTTGTATTAAAATCACTCCTCCAAACTAAATGATTCATCTATTCAAAACAATGACAGGAATCCTATTTCCGCACATTCTATCATTATTGGATATAGTTCAAAATCAAACTTCCGTTTTGGATTATGTTTAAATCATCGTATTTTTACGATTAAATAAAAGGCTTGGCTATCCGAATAAAAAAATAACAGGAGATCCGAAAGGATGGCGATCCGCGTGCCTGTTATGTGACGCTGGAGTGGGAAGATGACCTGGATTTGTCCCGCCCTAATGGACTAAACGTTGAATTTATTCGTGTGGAATATGATGTTGAAAAAGCAGCAAAAGCAGTTGAAGAGAGTCCGCTCCCCAATCCGTTCGCTGACATGCTCCGTAATGGAGGTTGATTTTTATTGAAACATGCGGAAAAAGGTGCACTCGTTTTATCAATTAAATTTAAGAAGCTGAATTTGAAACCAAAGATCATACGGAGTAAAACTACACGATTACACACCAGCGCGTAATACCTTCATTAAAACTTTCAAAGATCAATAAAAACAGTTCTATGAGTAATATCAAACCTTTTTCGACAAAAAACCTTAACGCTTACTCAGCGGTATTTATCTCGATGACCATCTTAAGTCTCCTGCTTTGGAGCCTCTATCTGATGATGAAGTACGGCGGATTTGAACTTCAATACTTCTCCACATATAGCATGGAACTTGTCTTCAGCTTTATAATGGTGATGAGCGGAATGATGATCATGTTTGTTGCTTCTCTGTTGAATTTGAGAAAAATGAGATCGGGTTGGGAGAAAATGGCGAAAGGAGAACAGGATGTAGATATCCCGAATGTTTGGTGCCCGGTTTTGACAACCGCCAAGCAGGCTGCAGAAGAGTTCACAAAAAACAAGATAGACCCAACAAGAATAGAAACTAAAAAATAAAAGATTATGAACAATCAACTATTTTACGACATGTGGAAGATGGGACGAACCCGTTTAACCAATCAGCTGGAAAGCATGAAAAAAGAGGACTTAATGAAACGAGTTCACAGCGATAGCAACAGCGTTGGCTGGCTGATGCGCCACATTGCGGAAGTAGAATTGTTGTTTGCCAAGAATGTCTTTGAACGTGAGCTGAATGTAAAGGCCCAAACCATCGGCTCCATCGCTAAAGACCACGGACAGTTTGATGAGCTTGAACCTCTGCTGGAGCTCATAGAAAGAGCGGGAGATGAGCTGGGTGCAGCCATTCAGGAGATTGATGACTGGGATGGCGATGTCACAACGGCCGAGTTTGGCACAGTTACCCGGGCGGAAGCTCTTGGCAGAATAACAACACATACCGCCTATCACGCTGGACAGGTTGCGCTGGCAAAGAAATACGGAGAATAATTAAATTCCAGAATTCCCCGAGTCCAGCATTATGCTAGTCAGATGTATATAAAAACATTAACTAATCTGAAAAAGGCTTGGCCATCCGAATAATAAAATAGCAGGAGATCCGAAATTAAGATTGGATGTTCAAAACAATAATCGTAAATTTACGATGAATAAAATAACCACTCACAAATAGTTTAGATATGACCACTCAGACAGACACGAAAACAGTTTTAGAAGTTTATGATCCGGCAATGTGCTGCAGTACCGGCGTCTGCGGCCCGGATGTAGACGACGAAATTGTCGATTTTGCAAATGATGTAAAATGGTTGAAGACGCAGGGAGTTGAGGTCAAACGTTATAATTTAGGCCAGGAGCCGGAACAGTTTAAGATGTCGTGCCGGTTTTGACACGGTTAAAGAAAGAGGGATCGGACGTGCTACCCATTATATTGGTGAACGGTGAGGTGGTTTCAGAAGGAGGATATCCCGACCGAACGACTCTCTTAAAATTTGCAGGCTTAGATATGTCAAAAGAAGCACAAAATAATATTCCGATGGAAAACCATGCTGAGGAGTTATAGACTATCAGTGACAGAACAAGTACGAGATTCTAGTTGCAATAGGCTCATCTGTTGCAGCCGGTTGTGAAACCTGCTTGAAATCACATTTTGCTAGAGGCAAAAAGGCCGGGCTGACAAAAGAAGAAATGTCAAAAGCCATGCAAACCGGGTTAAACACAAGACAGGTTCCTATTTCACAAATTGTGGAACTATCAAATAAACTTTTAGGAGTGCCAGCTCAGCCTGATAACGGATGCGCACCGGGCAGCGGATGTTGTTAGTGGAATTCCCCTCTTGAGAGGGGAAAAGTGCAGACGAGCATGCGAAGCATATCGAGTCAAGCGAGGGGTGTGTCCCTTTGATTAGCTCATTGCCCTGCTAAACACACCCCTGATGAAATCGCTAAACGCGTTTTCATCTGTCCCCTCTCGAGAGGGGATTGACTACCAAGAAATTTCAAGATATCACCACTACCATGAAGAACTTACCGCAAATCACACCATATATCTTTTTCACCGGCAAAGGCGGAGTGGGTAAAACCTCACTTGCCAGCGCAACGGCCGTTAAACTTGCCGATGAAGGCAAAAGTGTGCTGTTGATCAGTACCGATCCGGCCTCAAATTTAAAGGAGGTTCTTGAAACGGATGTGACGGAAAAGATCACCCCGATAAAGGGAATTGAAAATCTGCATGCGGTTAATATTGATCCGGAACTGTCGGCAGAGGAGTATCGAAATCGCGTAATTTCTCCTATGGAAGATATCTTGCCGGCAAAAGATATTGAGAAGATGCGCGAAGAGTTGTCAGGAGCATGTACTACGGAAATTGCAGCATTTGATGAGTTTGCACGATATGTAGCAGGCGATGAGGATGATCAGCCGTATGATGTGATTATTTTTGATACGGCGCCAACGGGTCACACGCTACGATTGCTGGAACTGCCCGCAGCGTGGAGCGATTTTATTGAATCGAACCCGGATGGAGCTTCCTGTATTGGACCGTCATCGGCGTTGAAAACCAGCCAGGAGCGCTATCAAAAAGTGGTGGAGCGCCTGCAGGATGAAGGATCAACGACCATCTATCTTGTGAGCCGCCCGGATGGATCCGCACTTCGTGAGGCCAACCGGTCGGGTATGGAGCTGGATGAAATGGGGCTCTCAAATCAGGTACTGTTGATCAACGGATATTTTGAGCCGATTGACGAAACCGATTCATTTGCCATCAAGATGAAAGAGAGAGCGGATGAGACATTGGAAAATATGCCCGAACGCCTCAAAAAAATGGAGCAGATGGTATTTCCGCTACGACCGTATAACTTGTTGGGACTTGATCGATTGCGGACTGTTTTTGAACCGCTGGATAAGGAAGCAATCAAGAAAAACAGCACGTCTATTTTAACGGAAGATCATGAAAGTGAGCTTCCAGATATAGATGCACTGGTGGACGATATCTCTTCCGAAAAAGAGCACGGACTGGTAATGACTATGGGGAAAGGCGGTGTGGGTAAAACCACGATCGCGGCTGCCGTTGCCTTTAAACTGGCCGAGCGCGGATATCCCGTTCACCTGACCACCACCGACCCGGCAGCCCATCTGATGGATCACATCGGTGAGATGAGCATACCCGAAAACATGACGGTTGACCGGATTGATCCGGATGAGGAGAAGCAAGCCTATATTGAAAAAGTGTTAAAACAGCGCGGAAAGAATAAAACAGACGAGGAGCTGAAGCTGCTGCGGGAAGATCTGGAATCGCCCTGTACGGAAGAGGTTGCGGTTTTCCAGGCGTTTTCGAAAGCGATTCATGAGGCAAAGAGAAAATTTGTGGTGATGGATACGGCGCCGACCGGTCACACCCTGCTATTGCTCGATACTACCGGTAGCTATCATAAAGAGGTGCTGCGGAATACAAAGATGGAAGCGGATAAACTGAAAACTCCATACATGTATCTGCAGGATCCGGATTATGCAAAACTGTTGATAGTCGCTCTGCCGGAAACCACTCCGATTACGGAAGCGGCAAAGCTTCAGGATGATTTGAGAAGATCCAATATTGAACCCTACGCGTGGATTGCCAATCAAAGTATGTCGGCAACCAATATTTCAGATCCTCTGCTCAAGCAGCGGGCAGCTGAAGAGGTTCCGCTATTGGATGAAATCGATAAAAAACATGCAAAAAAACTGTACGCGATTCCATGGGTTGCTGAGGAACCGGTTTTGAAAACACTTGTATCAAAACAGAAAAAGGATGTTACGGCCTGAAAAAGAAAGAGTACATGTAAACCTCAGTTTGATTCTTAATCTTTAATGAAATGTTATGAAATTGAGGCTGTCCAAAAAGTGACCAAAGATGAAAACGAGCTTAAATAATTTAGACATCAGGTCCCTCTCTATTAGATAGAGAGGGAAATAGGGTGAGTCCGAAATAAAAACCTAAATTATTTAAGCGATGCTCGATGAAAAATGCCTTTTTGGACAGCCTCAGCATCTTTTATCATAATTTTAAAATCGAACTCAGGTTTATAACATAATTCTAAATCAATATTTGGAGACATAAAATGAAATTTAAACACGCTCTGCTAGCTGTCGACTTGTCAAAATCCAGTAAAGACCTGGTGCACTGTATGGGTGATCTCAAAACGCTTGGGATTGAAAAAATCACCTTGGTTACGGCCGTTTCAAAACCGTATCCCGGCGGGCCTGAAAAGTTTGATACCTCATCTTTTGAAGCCAAGCTGGAATCCTATTCACAAAATTTGCGCGATCAGGGGTTTGATACGGATTGGGAATTAAAAGTAGAATCGAATATTTATGCTCCGGTTACCATTCTGAAAACAGCGAAAGAACTTCAAGCTGATCTGCTAATTTTGGGACACCGCGGCCACAATCGTTTTTCTGAGCTGTTTCTCGGAAGTGTTGCAACAGAAGTTATACAAAGAGCGATTTTACCGGTTCTTCTGCTCAGAATATCAGATGATCCCGACAAGAATGATGTTTCCATCTGCAAGAATCTGACTCACAATATATTACTCCCCACCGATTTCTCAGAAAACGCCGACAGGGCAATGGAAGTACTTGAAAACGATATGCTGAGCGAATCAAACGTCACGATTTTACACGTTCAACCTGCTTCAACCTATGATGTCTCCACTTTAATGGAAGATCGTGAAAACAAATTAAAGGAAATGGGGCTGAAGCAGGTTCAGTCGGACACGAAGAGTGGCAATGTTGGGCTGACAATAACAGAATATGCCGATGAAAATGATATCTCCATGATTATAATGGGGTCTCAGGGCAAAGGTTTTGTGGAAAATCTCTTTGTTGGAAGTAACAGTATGCGTGTTGCCCGTCACACGTCAAAACCACTATTATTGATACCGGCTGACCGCTAGTCATTTTTTCGAATAAAAAATATCATTTAACACGTAATTAAATAGAAGAATAGTGTCTGAAGAAAAGAAATCGATCGACTTTTTTGAAAAGTACCTTACCGTTTGGGTTTTAATCTGTATTGCAGTTGGAATTGGCCTCGGATATGTCGCCGGGGATTCCATTGAGGTGCTTAGCGACTTTAACCTTTACAATGTAAACATTCCCATCACGATACTGATCTGGGCTATGATCTACCCGATGATGCTACAGATTGACTTTGATTCATTGAAAGATGTGGGTAAAGCCCCGAAAGGTGTTGTCTGGACTGTTATTATAAACTGGGCGATTAAGCCGTTCACAATGGCTTTCTTTGCGTGGATCTTCTTTTATCACATCTACGGCGCGTGGATTGATCCGTCCATGGCGCAGGAATACATCGCCGGAGCTATTTTATTGGGAGCCGCTCCTTGTACGGCCATGGTTTTTGTGTGGTCGTATCTGTCTGATGGCGACCCTACGTATACGCTGGTACAGGTTTCCGTAAATGATCTTTTAATCCTGATCCTATTCATCCCGATCGTAGCTTTTTTATTGGGGATTACAGATATCTCCATTCCCTACAATACACTGATTACATCTATAGTGGCATTTGTGGTTATTCCATTGGTTGCGGGTTATTTCACACATAAGATACTCGTGAATAAAAAAGGAATGGAGTGGTATACCATACGATTTCTGCCAAAATTTAAGCCGGTATCGATAAGTGCTCTTTTGTTGACGTTGATTCTTTTGTTCGCCTACCAGGGAGACCGGATTTTAAGTGATCCTGTGGTGATTTTACTCATCGCCGTTCCTCTGATCATTCAAACCTATTTCATCTTCTTCATAGCCTGGTACGGTGGAAAATGGCTAAAACTGAACTATCAAACCTGTGCACCGGGTGCAATGATTGGAGCCAGTAACTTTTTCGAGCTGGCAGTTGCCGTGGCGATCATGCTGTTCGGTATTCAGTCAGGTGCGGCTCTGGTTACGGTAGTCGGTGTACTGATCGAAGTGCCGATCATGCTATCGCTGGTTAAGTTCGCCAACAGTCAAAGAGCTACTTATAGCGTTTCTGACTAATTCTATTACCGGAAGGCTTTGCAATGGCTTCCGGTATACTCGCAAATGTATTTCAGTATATTTTGTAATAATTATACATGATAATAACCGACAAATAGTCATTAGATATTTCTGAACATATAAACTTTAATTTTTGTTGTAATATTTGATTGATAATCAAGAACAAAATACATTTTATCATGTTTTACAGAAATAATTCTTTGAAAACATTACTTCTTACCGCAATCTTTTTAATTGGCATGTCGCCGGGATTAAATGCGCAAAATGTATCGTTTTCCGATTTCAATGACGACGGAAACGAAAACATTGATATGCAGGAATTTAAAGATACATTTACTGCGTATTTTATGGATGACTGGGATAATACTGACAATGCCGGACTGGATGATGAAGATTTCTATCTTTTCACCTACGATATGATTGATACTGACGATGATGATCTTATAAACTCGGCAGAGTGGGATGTCGGATATGACTACTACTATGGTGAAGTTTTAGAAGATGATCTCGTAGTATACGATCTTGATGGCGATGGATATATTTCATACATGGAATATAATACCGCTGTAGTTGATACAGATTACTATGCCACATTGGATGTTGATGCCGACACTTTTCTTGACCAGGAGGAGTTAGCCGAATCAGTATTTAATACGTGGGATACCAATGAGGATATGGAATTAAGTAAAGGAGAATTTATTAATTTCGATCTCTACTATGGAGATGTTTAAACTCTGAACTCCTAACTTAAGCTTAAAAGCCTTCCATTTTCATGGAGGGCTTTTTTTTATGTGCCCGTCGTGGCGCAGAATCCATAGCTCAACTTCTGCAAAACGGCGTTAAAGTCGCTACAATTTTGGTTGAATCTCTTCCCGCGCTCCCAACTGATCTATTTCCTTGATTGCTCATCTGGCTTTTACTCTCTGGTACCAATCATATCTCATGGTGTTTGTATTTTACAGCCGGGATTTTTATTCATTTATCTATCTTATCCTTACTGACGATCTGAACCACAGGGAGAGTAGCATGATGATGGTTGTGGAACCTGCAGATATCAGGCAATAAATACAGAGTGCCTGAATGTGAAAGAACATCACATAAACAAGCCACATCGAGAAAAGAAAGCCGGGTACGGTTACGATCGGAAGATACCTGAATATGATTGGTTTTCGTGTGTCTAGCCAGGCAATACCGGCCGTCAGCATGGCCATATAAAAGAGTACGCCAAGCAACGATACGGGTATCGGACCGATGGTTGAGTATTCGCTCAATGCAACAACGTCGCACCCTTCAAGTATAGAGCAGGTCGGCATTTCTCCCAGGTAGTGGGTTGCTGTAAGGTATGCCGAATCGGCAAATCCGAGAAGGGCGGCGGCTAAAAAGAAGATCACCCCGAAAGTCAGGCTCTTGTTAGAGGATTTCATAATGTTTTCCCTGATTTGACTGAGCAAGCCAGTTTGTTAATTAAGATGGGATTGAATCAGATTTCGGTAACCTTCAAAGGTATTTGGATTCTGAATTAGCCGGCCGTTAATAAATATGGACGGAACAGATCTCACCCCAAGTTTCTTTCCGTCTTCATAATCGGAAAGAATTCGCTGCTCAATTTCAGGATTTTCCAAGTCTCTGTTCAGCTGCTCCATATCCAGATCAAGCGCCTCTCCAAATTGTTGAAAAATTGAAGCAGCACCGCCCTGCGACCACTGTTGCCGGTTGATATAGATTAAATCATGCATCTCCCAGAATTTACCCTGTCTGCCGGCAGCCTCAGCATACCTTGCGGCAAGCCGGGAAAACTGAAAACTGCTGAGCGGGAAGTGTCGAAAAACAAAAAGTACGTCATCACCGAATTCCCTGCTCAGCTGATCATCGAAGGAAGCATAATATCTGCAGGCAGGACACTGAAAATCGCTGTACTTTATGATCACAACATCCGCGTTAGGGTTTCCTTTTATATGATCATTTTCTCTGACGTTCAGCAATTCAGGGATATCTGATCCGGTCTCAGTTAAAGTATCCGCTGTTACGGGGTCTTTGCTGTTCATATTCGCCATATAGATTACAAAGCCAATCACGAGAAGCAATCCGGCTGCTAAGCCGCCCCAAAGTAAAAATCGTCTGTTCATTTGATTATTTATAAAGTTAAATACTCTCAGTATTTAGGTTATAAAACTTCTGTTAATTCTTCGGGAAGAAAGCTTGAAAACTTATTTCAGGACGGGACAAACAGTTGTTCAAAATTCAAAAAGCTGCCGAATAAACTATCCGGCAGCTTTTTTTATGAATCAGATAATATGGATCACTCAGCTTATCTTTTATCGAGTGGTACATAATCACGTTTATTTTCGCCGGAATAGATCTGTCTGGGGCGGGTGATTGGATGTTTATCTTCCAGCATCTCTTTCCAGTTGGCAATCCAGCCGGGCATTCGTCCCAGCGCAAACATAACCGTAAACATATCCGTCGGAATACCCATCGCCCGATAGAGCAGACCTGAGTAATAATCAACATTGGGATACAGTTTCTTCTCTTTGAAGTAATCGTCATTCAACGCAGCCTGTTCAAGCTGTTTGGCAACATCAAGCAGAGGATCGTCGACATTTAAATCATCCAGCACTTCATCAGCAGCTTTTTTGATGATGGTAGCCCGGGGATCGAAGTTTTTATAAACGCGATGTCCAAAACCCATCAAACGCTGATTGGTGGTTTTATCTTTAAATCGTTTTATCCACTTCTCGATATTCTCTTTACTTGCTCCACCGTCATTGTAGATATTCTGCAGCATTTCAATTACAGCTTGATTTGCTCCACCGTGCAGAGGTCCCCAGAGAGCCATGATTCCGGCAGATGCGGCAGCGTATAAATTGGCATGTGAAGAACCTACAACCCTGACTGCAGTTGTTGAACAGTTTTGTTCATGATCTGCATGGAGGATCAGCAGCTTATTCAAAGCGCTTACAACCTTATCATTTATTTCATAATCTTCAGTGGGTTTTGCAAACATCATATAGAGTAAGTTGGCGCTGTAATCGAGCCGGTTCTGAGGGTACATGACCGGGTGACCGACACTGTTTTTATATGACCAGGCCGCAATTGTAGCAGTTTTTGCAATCAGCCTCTGTATTGTCAGGTTTACATCATCTTCACCCAGATCGGGGTCCAGTGAATCCGGATAGAAAGAGGAGAGGGCACCAGTCATCGAAGCTAAAACACCCATGGGATGAGCACGCTGAGGATAGCCTTCAAAAAACTTTTTCATATCCTCATGAATGAGTGTATGATTGGTTACTCCCTTAGTAAATTTTTCCAGTTCTTGTTTGGTAGGTAACTCTCCGTAAATAAGCAGGTAAGAGACCTCTAAAAAAGAGGCTTTTTCTGCGAGTTGCTCAATGGGATACCCTCTGTATCTGAGTATTCCTTCTTCTCCATTAAGAAAAGTGATTTTACTTTTTGTGACGGCTGTGTTTTTTAATCCATAATCAATGGTAACATAGCCGGTTTCGCCTCTCAGTTTGCTGATGTCAAGGGCTCCCTCATTTTCCGTACCCGTCACAATAGGAAGTTCGAGATCTTTACCATTGATCTTTAAATTCGTCTTTTCCATAGAATAGCTCCAAATATTAATGGTTTAACTTTATTGATATCTATAACATAAAATAATAAATAGATAAAAAGGTGTAAAAATCCAATTCATTATTAAAAAAACTATAAGCATAAAGTATCGACTTTCACTTACTTAAAAGAGTATTCGATATTTGACTAATGAATTCAAAAAACGGAACTGCAGGTTAAGCAGAGTTGAGCTTTCTAGCTTTCGTATGCCAGATTCGGCCCCAGCCACCGCTCAACTTCTTCAATACTCATCCCTTTTCTTTTCGCGTAATCCTCAATCTGATCCTTCTGAATATTTCCAAGATTGAAATACTTTGCTTTTGGATGGGCAAAATAGAGTCCACTCACGGATGATGCAGGCGACATGGCCAGGTGCTCAGTCAATGAAATTCCGGTGATCTCTTCAACGGCGAGCAGATCAAATAAGGTGCGTTTTTCGGTGTGATCGGGCTGAGCCGGATAGCCGGGTGCCGGACGTATTCCGCGATACTTCTCACGGATCAGTTCATCGTTATCCAAATCTTCTGCCGGTGAATAGCCCCAAAGTGTTTTTCGAACTTCCTGGTGCAGAAATTCGGCAAATGCCTCGGCAAGGCGGTCTGCAATTGCTTTAGTCATAATAGCGTTATAATCATCATGATCGTCCTGAAATTGCTTTACCAGATCCCGAACACCATGCCCGGTGGTGACCGCAAAAGTTCCTAAATAGTCAGCTTTCCCGGAATCCTTTGGAGCAACAAAATCGGCCAGTGCTTTATTGGGTTGACCCGATCGCTTTTTGGACTGCTGACGAAGCGTGTGGAAAGTCGCAATGACTTCATCCCGCTTTTGATTTTGGTAGAGTTCAATATCGTCACCGACTGAATTGGCGGGAAAAAGTCCGGTGACTCCGTGAGCTGTGAACAGATTTTCGTCCACAATTTTGTCGAGCAGATGGTTGGCTTCATCAAACAGCTTACGAGCCTGAACTCCGGCATGATCGTCCTGCAAAATATCCGGAAATTTCCCTTTCATCTCCCAGGCGATAAAGAACGGCCCCCAATCGATATAGCGGCGAAGCTTCTCCAAAGGAAAGTTTTTAAATGCGGTGATTCCGGGATTAACCGGAGGAGTAACATCTGCTTTTTTCCAATCAATTTGTGTTCGGTTTTCCCTGGCCTCCTCGATGGAGAGGTAGGTTTTTCGTTTTCCGCGGCTGCTGTACTGCTCACGTAAATCTTCATATTCAGTTTTGATCTCATTCAGAAAGCCCTCTTTTAGCGTTTCCGAAACAAGTCGGTTCACTACAGTTACGCTTCGTGAAGCGTCAAGAACATGAATGACGGGGTCGTCATAGTTTGGAGCGATTTTTACGGCTGTGTGCATTCGCGATGTTGTAGCTCCACCGATGAGAAGCGGTGTTTTAAATCCACCGTGTTTCATCTCTTTGGCTACGTGAACCATCTCATCGAGGGATGGAGTAATGAGTCCGCTGAGACCAATCACATCTACCTTGTGTTCTTTTGCTGCGGCCAGGATTTTATCGGCAGGATTCATCACACCAAGATCGATAACTTCATAATTATTGCAGCTCAGCACAACGGAAACGATATTCTTTCCAATGTCATGTACGTCGCCCTTCACCGTAGCAAGCAGAACCTTTGCTTTTGGCTTACTCTCTTTAGATTTATCTTTCTCCGCTTCGATGAACGGAATCAGAATGGCAACGCCTTTCTTCATTACCCGGGCGCTTTTTACAACCTGCGGGAGAAACATCTTGCCGGCGCCAAACAGATCACCGACCACATTCATGCCGTCCATCATCGGGCCTTCAATCACCTCAATCGGGTGATCGTACTTTTGCCGGGCTTCCTCCACATCATCCTCGATGTAGTCCACAATTCCTTTTACCAGTGCGTGTTGAATTCGCTTTTCAACGGAACCATCTCTCCATTCATCTCTTTTCTTCTCCGTTTTTTCTTCACCCTGATCTTTAATCCGATCCGCATACTCAATCAGCTTTTCGGTTGCACCCGGATGTCGGTTCAGCAACACATCCTCAACCAGCTCTTTCAGCTCGGGTTCAATCTCCTCATACACCTCGAGCTGGGTGGGGTTCACAATCGCCATGTCTAATCCGGCCTGAATGGCGTGATAGAGAAATGCGGAGTGCATCGCCTCCCGGACCGTATTGTTGCCGCGAAATGAAAATGAGATGTTGCTCAATCCGCCGCTGGTTTGCGCTTTTGGCAGATTCTTTTTGATCCACTGGACCGCTTCAATAAAGTCTACGGCGTAGTTATTGTGCTCCTCAATTCCTGTGGCAACAGTTAAAATATTCGGATCCAGAATAATATCCTGCGGAGCAAATCCCACTTCATCAACCAGAATATCGTAAGCTCGTTTACAGATCTCTTTTCGACGGTCGAGGCTGTCTGCCTGACCCTCTTCGTCGAACGCCATCACCACAACGGCAGCTCCGAAATCCAGGATTTCCCTTGCCTGTTTTTTAAACTCCTCTTCGCCCTCTTTCAGGCTGATGGAGTTCACAACGCTTTTTCCCTGCGTGGTTTTGAGTCCCGCTTTGAGGACGCTCCACTTGGAACTGTCTATCATAAATGGAATGCGGGCAATATCCGGCTCAGCCGCCATCAGGTTAATGAAGTCTGTCATCTCCTGCTCTGAATCAAGCAGGCCTTCATCCATGTTCACATCGATGATCTGCGCTCCGCCTTCTACCTGATCGCGCGCAACAGAGAGTGCTTCATCATGCTCTTCATTTTTGATGAGGCGTTTGAATTTGGCTGATCCGGTCACGTTGGTTCGCTCTCCAATATTCACAAAATTGGTATCCGGCCGGATGACCAGCGGCTCCAGTCCGCTCAAGCTTAAGTAAGGAGTAGGCTCCGCTTTTTTTCGTGGCTTGTGATTCGCGGCCTCATCAGCAATAGCGCGAATGTGATCAGGTGTTGTTCCACAGCAACCGCCCACTAAATTGACCAGGCCCTCTTCGGCGTAGTTCTTCAGCTGTTCAGCCATGTAGTTTGGAGATTCATCATACTCACCCATCTCATTTGGGAGTCCGGCATTGGGATAGAGACTGGTGAAGCAGCTGGCATGCTTAGACAGCTCCTGTATGTAGGGGCGCATCTGACTTGAGCCGAGCGCACAGTTCAGGCCTATACTTAAAAGCGGATTCGCGTGCTGAACGGATGTCCAGAATGCTTCCGTCGTTTGTCCTGAGAGCGTTCTTCCGCTCTGATCTACAATGGTTCCTGAAATCATAATCGGAAGTTGCCGTCCAATTTTTCTCATATAACGATGTGCGGCGTAGATGGCGGCTTTGCAGTTTAGCGTGTCAAAAACAGTTTCAATAAGCAGTGTATCCACGCCTCCGTCTATCAGGCCGCGAATCTGCTCTTCATAGGCATCAGCCAGTGAATCGAATGTAATGGCGCGATAACCGGGGTTTTCCACATCAGGGGAGAGGGAGAGCGTTTTGTTGGTTGGCCCGACGGCACCGGCCACGAATCGCGGTTTGTCCGGATTCTTTTTTGTGAATTCATCCGCAGCTTCTCGGGCCACTTTAGCCGAGGCCACGTTGATTTCGTAACTAAAATCCTGAAGCTTATAATCCTCCTGCGAAATAGGGTTGGCATTAAACGTATTGGTTTCGATCATATCAGCCCCGGCATCCAGAAATTGAGAGTGGATCTCTCGTATGATGTCGGGCTGTGTTACGCTCAAAAGATCATTGTTCCCCTTAAGTTCATTACTGACATTTTGGAATTTATTTCCCCGAAAGTCATCTTCAGAGAGTCTATAGCCCTGAATCATGGTTCCCATAGCTCCATCGAGAATGAGAATACGTTTTTTAAGAATAGAAAAGAGCGGGTGAGTGGAACGTGACATAGAGTATTTTCTTTATTAACTGCTAAATATTCGAAACCGAAAAATCTGCATTTTAGAGCTTAAAAGCATGTTTTGATTTCGTATGTTTGAATATAAGTTTTAGAATGTAGTTAAAGTGTGATAAATCCCATATGAAAGTAAGCGAACATTACGAAAGAGCAACGGAACCGCTCATTTCGTTCGAAATTATCCCGCCAAAAAGAGGGGGGAGTGTAAAAAGTGTTTTTGAGTCACTCGATCTGATTACTGAGAAGGTGAGACCACCATTTATAGATGTAACCTATCATGCTGCTGAATCGCAGGTTGAGGAGAAGCCTGACGGAACGTTGAAACGAGTGGTGCGTCGCAAAAGGCCCGGAACAATTGGGCTGTGTGCGGCTATCTTGCATCGATACGATATCGATCCGGTTCCGCATCTGATTTGTGAAGGATTTACCAAAGAGGAGAGTGAAGACGCCCTGATTGAGCTGAATTACCTGGGCATTCACAACGTGCTTGCCATTAGAGGTGACGACACAGGCACTCAGGTAAAAATGCATACGAATGGTACTTCAAACAAATACGCAATAGATCTTGTCAAACAGGTACAAAGTATGAATTCAGGTAAATACCTGGAAGATCTTGTAAATGCTCAAAAAACGAATTTCTGCGTGGGTGTTGCGGGTTATCCGGAGAAACATTTTGAAGCTCCGAATCTGGATTGGGACATTCAGCGACTAAAAGAGAAGGTAGATGCCGGTGCAGATTACGTGGTAACCCAGATGTTTTTTGATAATAGCGTTTATTTCAACTTTGTAGAGAAGTGTCGCAAAAATGGTATTAATGTACCGATTGTACCCGGATTGAAAATTCTTCGCAATGAAAAACATCTGAAGTCACTTCCGCGATATTTTCATTTGAATATCCCGGATGAACTCACTGAAGAAGTAGATGCGAATCCGGGTCGCGTTGAAGAGATTGGGATAGAATGGTCTCAAAAACAATCACTGGAATTGATGGAGTACGGTGCTCCCGGTATTCATTACTATGTGATGGGGAGTCCACATCCTGCTTTGAAAGTGATTGATTTTCTTCAGAAAAAGTGAGGTTTAAACCGGGATTTGGTTTGATTGGTTAGTTATGGAAAAAATTTTAATTGCAGATAGCGGAGCGACCAAAACGGATTGGCTATATGCTGAGGATGGTGTCCGGAAAATGTATCGGACAGAGGGATTGCACCCATCATTTATGGATCCTGTTAGAGATGCAAATGAGTTAAAAGCGGAACTTCCGAACGTTCAGCCGGATCGGGTCTGCTTTTACGGAACCGGTCTTGGCAATCGTGTATCAGATGAAAAAATGCACGCTTTTTTGATGAAAGTGTTTCCCGGTTCAAAAAAAATTGTTGTAAAAAGTGATCTTGAGGGTTCAGCCCGGGCATTTTTTGGAGACGGTGACGGGGCTGTAGCTGTTTTGGGCACCGGATCTATTTGCGCGAAAGTAGAATCGGGTAAACCGGTAAGGAAATCTGCCGCGCTTGGGTTTGCGATTGGCGACGAAGGCAGTGCTGCTGATCTTGGGCGGCGAATTCTGAGAGGTTACTACAGAGATCAATTCTCAGAGAGTACAGCCGACTTTCTTAAGAAAAATCTTAATCCGGAAAATTACGGTGAAATGATGGTGCGGATCTATCAGTCTGAAAAACCGAATCGGGAACTGGCTGCCGTTGCCGGTGAAGTATTGGATCAACCCATTCCGGATGAGTTGAATGATTTGATCCGGCGTGCATTTCAGGAGTTTGCAGAGCAACAGCTTTCCATGCTGAAACTGGATGGAGATGAGAAGATAATCTTTACCGGAAAAGTAGCAGATGCTCATCAGGAGACACTGGTTGATGTAATGAAAAGTGAAGGCTTCTCAAATGTAGATGTGAAATATCCGATGATTGAATCCTTCTCTATAAGGATGAAAGACAACTCAATTAAATTTTGGTAAGTAGAAATTGAACAATGAATACTTTCAGAAATAGTTATTAGATTGTGGCTTGGAAAGTCAATGAAACCATATCCATGAAAGCAATTGAATTACATAGTAAAACGGATAAAGATGGTCGGGTTTTAATCGACCACGATACAGGGTTTGAAAACAAAAAAATTCGTGTTCTGATATTGGTTGATGAATCTGATAACAGTGAATTGAATGATAAAAATTGGCTTGAGGATGTAGTTAAGAGCCCCTCATTTGATTTTCTAAAAGATGAAGATCAAGATATTTATACGTTGAATGATGGAGAGCCGATCGAAGATTAAATATTCAATCGTATTAGTTCCTTTCCCCTTTGATGATTTCTCTAGTGTGAAAGTCAGGCCGGCTCTATGCCTTACATCAACCATCGGAGAATTTGAGCATGTTATAATAGCTTTTATTTCAAGTGTAATTCCTGCTGAAATAGAGCCTTCAGACATATTGATAGAAAAGAACAGCGACTCATGGAAAAGTACCGGGTTACACGTGGATTCTGTAGTACGACTCCACAAACTTGTCACAATTCCCAAGTCACATGTTAAACGCAAACTTGGTGAACTTGATAAAGATTTAGAAATCAAAGTAAAACATAAGCTTAACTATCTTTTTGAATTAGAATAATTATTGAAATTGTGATACTCACAGACACCCATTGCCACCTCTACCTCGAACAATTTGAAGACGATATTGAAGAAGTTTACCGCCGATCAGTTGATGCGGGTATAACTCACATATTCCTGCCCGCTATTGATTGGGAATCTTTTGATAAGATGGATGATTTGCATCACCCGGAAATTACATTTTATAAAATGGCGGGTATTCATCCTTGCAGCGTGGAGGATGTCTGGCCGTTTGAAGAGCAGAAACTCTCTGATCTATGTGAACGGGATGATGTAGTGGCTGTTGGCGAAACCGGTCTTGATTACTATTGGAGCACTGATTTTGTTGACCAACAGAAAACCAGCTTTCGAATGCACTGTAATGTATCTAAAGCGACAGACAAGCCCATTGTACTGCACAATCGTGATAGTACCAAAGATCTGCTGGATATCATCGAAGAGGAACAGGATGGGAGTTTAACCGGAGTGTGGCACTGTTTCACCGGAACGGAAGAGGAAGGGAAGCGAGCCATTGACTTGGGACTTATCCTGGGGATTGGCGGTGTCTCGACATTCAAGAATGCGGGTGTGAATAAAACTGTGGCTAAGCTGCCACTCGATAAGATGATTCTGGAAACGGACGCGCCATATCTGACGCCTGCACCGCATCGTGGTAAACGAAATGAACCGTCCTACATCAAACTGATTGCCGAAAACCTGGCCAAGCTGCACGATCGCTCACTCGAGGAGATTGCAGAGATTACCACAAAGAATGCATTTCGGTTGTTTCAGGTTGATTGATGCTAAGTAAGCCCCAGTCTGCACGCTGCAGGGTTAGTTCTTGGTAAGATGCCAGATGCTAGAGGCGAGTTTTTCAGTTCGCAGATTTTAAGCTACAAATATCCCGCCTCAACCCGACCAGGAGCTCTGGCCAAATCTCTCTGTTCGGCGGTTGTTTTGTGTGCACTATTGAATCCCACCAATGAATTGGTGGGCTAGGGTGTGAACCATGGCTACGCCATTTTAACCTTCCTCGTCCCGGAGCTCTGCTCCGGCGACGAAAAGACAGCAGCTCCGCTGTATTTTACAAGCCATAAGATGCAGGTTTCAGGCCACAAGTACCAAATCCCAAACCCCAAACTCCCCCCATTCAAAATTCACCATTCACCATTCATCATTCATAATTCATCATTCAACATACCCCAGTCATCGGTCACTCACGGTTCACACCTAATGTTGAAATTTTTTCCTTTTGCCCGGCCAACGAAGCTTCAGCGAAGCAGGTTCTTTTCACATTTCACTTCTCCCTTTCACCATCATCAATTCTTTCTATCATAAACGACTGTAGCTTCAAACAGAAAAGCTGTATTTTATCTAATTGATAAAAATTAAAAAAACATCGATCTGCATAAAGATCATAGAAACAGACAATCCCTGATGACCTATTTGGCGTTCGTCCGGAAAGAGAGACGACTACTAACATTTGCAATATCATTTACTTTTTTCTCCAGTTTTGGGCAGACATTCCTTCTCTCCCTGTTCGTACCCTATTTTCTGGTGTCATTTGATTTAAACAATACCACGTTTGGCACATTGTACTCATTGGCAACTCTGACCGGCGCTCTTGTATTACCCTATTTAGGGCAGTGGATTGATCGGGTGCCGCTTCGTGTATACAGTATGTACGTCGCTGCAGGATTGCTGATAGCCGCAATTCTGATGTCTATTTCCTGGCATGTAGCTATGCTTTTTGTTGCCTTGATCTTTTTGCGATTGGCAGGACAGGGGCTTAGCGGTCATACCGCCCAGGCGACCATGGCGCGGGTGTATGACAGAGATCGTGGTAAAGCCCTCAGTATTTCTGCACTTGGATATCCGATAGGGGAAGCTATTTTGCCGTCCATCATTGCGTTCGCACTTGTTTACTTACACTGGAGAACAACCTGGGGGGTGATCGCCGGGCTCATCGCATTCATTTTTATTCCCGTACTCTGGTCTCTAATTAAAAGTGAACGAACCAAAGTCGTGCAGGATGATGAAGAAGAGGCGGCCTCAACTCGTGAGAACTATTCTGCTATTTTTAGCGATCCAAGAACCTTTTACACGATTCCGGCAATTCTGATACCACCTTTCTGGGTAACAGGCTTGTTTTTATACCAGGTATCTGCCGCAGACGATATGGGATGGACGGCAGCAATCGTGGCGTCTGCTTTCATTGCTTTTGCAGCAGCGAGAATCGCATCAGGTCTGTTTTCCGGTCCCTTAATTGATCGTTTTTCAGCACAGTCACTTTTCCCGATTCTATTGGTTCCGATGATGTTGGGTCTGGCCGTTGCCATTTTCTTTTCCGGTCATTGGACGGCGTATGCTTATATGGGACTGATCGGCATGACGCTTGGATTCAGCTCTACTTTGAAATCGTCTCTTTGGGCAGAACTTTATGGCACAAAAATGATTGGAACCGTTCAAAGTCTGTTTGCTTCCATAATGGTTTTCAGTACTGCCCTCAGTCCATTTTTGATGGGATGGATGCTTGACAGCGGGTACACTCTTACCTCAATTTTTATGATAGCACTGGCTACAAGTCTTTTCTCAGCTCTACTTTCTTGTAGACTATTTTTCAAGTTCTGAAAAACTGTATTTTGTAATTAGAGTAGCTTGTTATTTCTTTTAGTGTATTTGGAAAAAGTTTAAGACAAATAAAACTTGTCTGTACCGGATGACTTTTGAAATCATTTTTGTTTTTGTACTGCTGTTTTTTGCTGTCTTTCTGTTTGTAACAGATTATGTCACATTTGATGTAGCTGCAATTATCATCATGGCCAGTCTGATGCTGTCCGGAATTCTCAGCCCCAAAGAAGGCCTGTCCGGATTTAGCAATCCTGCAACAGTTACAGTAGCGGCGATGTTTATTCTAAGTGAAGGGGTGAGGCGGACCGGGATATTATCCAATGCGGGAGATTTTTTCTCAAATAAAATGCAATCGAACTTCAAAGTTTGGTTTTTTGCGCTGCTTCTTTTTATAGCTGTAATATCCGCATTTATAAACAATACTGCTGCTGTAGCAATCTTCATTCCCGTTATTATGGGGATTGCTTCAAAAGTGGGAGTGAGCCCTTCAAAAATGCTGATGCCCCTCTCTTTTGCCGGTATGATTGGAGGAGTGACAACGCTCATTGGTACCTCGACCAACATTTTGGTAAGCTCAATTGCGGTAGAGCGGGGACTGGATGCCATTTCCATGTTCGACCTTACTCCGATGGGGCTCATATTTGTTGCTGCGGGTTTTCTATTCTTGTTTACATTTGGCATCAAAATGATTCCTGAAAGGAGAAAAGAAGCTGAACTGACGGATCAGTTTGATTTGCAAAGTTATCTAACCGATATCGCCATCAACCCGGGCTCTGATCTGATTGGCAAAGTTTTAGATCATGAAAAACTAACCGAAGAGCTCGACATCGATGTGATTCGTGTTTTTAAGGAAGGATCCGATTCTTCAGCTCAAAGAAATGAGGTGAAAATTGAATCGGGAGACTATATGCGGATTCGAGGTAATCCCAAAGAGATTGGAAAGTTATTGGAGAGGGAAGATCTCTCCATCATGCCGACAAAAACCTGGGTCGATAGAGATCTGGAACACGGACAGGATGTAATCATAGAAGCGATAATTGCACCGGAATCCTCTTTGGATCAAACTAAGCTGGGTAACTACTCCTTTTTTGAGAAACACGGAGCTCTGCCCCTTGCCGTACGTCATCAGGGAGATTTGAAACACGAGGATGTTAAAAATATTAAGCTGTCCGGCGGTGATTCTATTTTGCTGAGTATGAGTAAAGACCGGGTTAATGAATTGGAAAATGACCCCTCTTTTTTAATCGCCTCAAAGTATGAAACCAGCTCACACAGAAGTGAAAAGACACCAATCGCACTATCAATTCTGGCAGGAGTTGTTCTCGCTGCGGCGGTTGGGCTTACATCTATTGTGATCAGTGCGGTTGTGGGTGTTATACTGATGGTTTTAACGGGATGTCTGCGTACTGAAGAAGCGTACAACGCTGTGAACTGGAAAGTGATTATGCTCCTGGCGGGTGTGTTGCCGCTGGGAACCGCGATGGATAGCACCGGTGCTGCTGAGCTTATGGCAAACTTCATGATCGATACTCTTGCAGGTTTTGGGCCAACAGCACTGATGTCAGGATTTTTTCTACTCACGCTGATAATAACCGCTGTGATGTCGAACAATGCCTCTGCCGCTCTGTTGGCTCCTATCGCAATTGAGGCGTCTTCGTCGATAGGAGTGGCTCACGAGCCCTTTCTTTACGCGGTGACCTTTGCAGCCTCATTGAGTCTTATCACACCGTTCGGGTATCAGACCAATACCATGATCTATGGTCCGGGGCAGTACGAAGTAAAGGATTTTTTTAAAGTGGGAACGGTTCTTAATCTAATTTTCTGGATTCTAGCCACCATCTTCATTCCGATCATCTGGCCATTTTAAAGTTGATGCCTTGCTGATTGACTAATGGATTTTTTAGAATAGCCGGTTGATATAATCGACCTTCTCAGACGAGCTTTTCTACCCACTTTGGTGTGGTTTTGATGTACCTGTCGATAAGAAGATACCACGGGAACCCAATCAAAATCAGCTGCATCACAAATGAATCAAAGCGGATATTCATGGTTAACGTAATACCGATGTGCATACCGAGAAGAAGCATTGTTGTGAAGGGGCGAAGTTTTTTCCACCACATGGTAAAACCAATCAGCTCGGTAAACCAGCCAATCAGCAATATCAATGATGCTAATGGCAGATAGTTTAAAGCCAATTCCTGTAAAATATTGGGTTCATAATAGCCAAGTGAAGAGTAGACGTCGATACTTTTTTCACTGATCCATAACCATAAATGTCGTCCATCAAACCAGTATATACCCTTTCCGATCATTTTTGCAATAAAAGCGGATGTATATCCGAGTCCTATAAAAAAGATGATAGACCCCATTACAAAACGAGGCATCTGTTTTTTACCGGGAAACCAGATGGCTCCGACGGCAAAACAGAGAACCGACATTCCGATGAGATTCATACTGTGAGGTATTTCCCCTTGTGAAAATCTTGCAACATACTGAATGTGCAACAGTACCATCACAACCATATAAAACCACTTGTATCCCATACGTGTAAACGCAATACTTGATAGTAACGTAATTACTGCAGCGTTAATCAGGGCAAGATTCCATTGGAAAAGGATAGATATGTCAATATAGTTGGCAACGCCAAGCGGGAGTACAACCTCCGAATTTCTGAGCTGTGTGTAAATTCCCCACTCCCAGGCATATTTGATGGTGTAAATAAGAATAAACAGCTCAAAGATCTTAAAAAAGATCAGCTCACCGGGACTTTGATCACGGTTCGGCTCAAAAAGTTGATAACCAATTTTTTCATACCATTTCATGGTTTATCAACCTCCATATACTCTGATGGGTTGATGTTTGGGTTCAATTCTGTCCCCTCATCAGTCAACAGAACCCAGGGTATGATATCTACCGCTACAGAGTCTTGCCCGGCTAAATGACCTTTGGCTTTAACAACGAGCCATTTTTTTTCATTAAATGTATTCAGACCAAACATACTTCGCAGTGCTTCACGTCTCTCCTGAGTCCAGTTGCTTGTTTTCGAGACAAAATTGGCAAAGTCTATTGCATCTACTCCATAAGATCGAACTGAGACTGGATCACCAATAAAATTATCAATAGTACGCTGCTGCCAAATTTCTTCTTCGTTGTAATCAGTGACGTCCAGAATCATGGCACGGGTCCACGGGTTGCCTGCCTGAGAAAACATCGGGTAGATACTGAATGGCCAAAACTCTCCCTCGTGTGGTGCTACAAGTATTGCATAAACAATCAGTATTACACCAATCACCTTCATTCCGCGTTTAGATTCTATTTCTTTCATACAGAACTGTGATTATTGCATTTATCTATAAAAGTACAATAGTACATCGCAAAAGAAAAGGTGCAGAATGTAAAATTCTGCACCTTTAATTAGGTACGTATTTATACGTAGAAAATTACGGACGAAAGTCTTGCTCCTCTTCCGGTTTGTTGTCGAGTATCTCTTCAATTTTTTCCATTATATCGCCGGTAATTGAATCAACCTTATCAATCGCCTTCATATTTTGTTTCACCTGTTTAGGTTTAGACGCTCCGGTTATCACCGTGCTTACGTTTTTATTTTTCAGACACCAGGCAAGGGCAAGCTCGGGCATTGTTAAACCTGCTTCATCCGACACTTTGGCAAGTTTCTCTACTTTTTCAAGCTTTCTTTTACCGCTCTCGGTTTCGAGAAGATTTTCGCGCAAGCCACTTGTATTTATCAAGTGAGAGCCGGCTGTCTTCAGGTACACCGTCGTTATACTTGCCTGTTAATAAACCACTGGCAAGCGGACTCCAAATGGTAGTTCCAAGTCCAATCTCATCATAAAGCCGCGAGTACTCTTTTTCTACACGATCCCGGTGGAACATATTGTATTGTGGCTGTTCCATTAATGGAGGGCGCAAGTTATTAGCTTTTGCTATATGATAAGCTTCACGTATTTGTTCGGCAGACCATTCACTGGTTCCCCAATAAAATGCTTTTCCCTGTTGAATCACCTGATTCATTGCCCATACCGTCTCTTCAATGGGTGTGTGTTTATCCGGTCTGTGACAAAAAATCAGATCAACATAGTCTGTTTGCATGCGCTGAAGTGCAGCATTCGTGCCTTCTATAATATGTTTGTAGGAAAGTCCGGCATCATTGGGTCCACTGCCGCCCCAAAATATTTTGGTAGACAGCACCAAATCAGACCGTTTCCACCCGGCTTTCTTTATAATGTTTCCCATCATTTTTTCCGACTGCCCCCCGGAATAGGCTTCTGCATTATCAAAAAAATTGACACCCGCATCATAGGCCTCTTTCATGCAGTTGTAAGCGATATCTTCATCAATTTGATCGCCAAATGTGACCCACGAACCAAATGATAACGCGGATACTTTTAAACCTGATCGTCCCAAAAATCTATATTTCATCTCTGTATTTATTTTAGTTAGTCTTTCATTATCACAACAGATCGAAAATCTGTAACGTTCTGAATTTCAGTGGATTTTCAAACTTCTTGCAGTTCCTAAAAGTTATTTCAGATTTCTTTTAAATGCATGACAATATGCTGTCACAGACAATTTTTAATATGATTGCGATGAAGGGAACGAATCTCTTCATTCTTGCTAAAACTAAACAGCGATATAGTCAAGAGAGGAGAACACATGTAGCTGTGGCGGTTCTAACTGCCACAGCTATTTTTTTGGCACGTATATCTGTTTACGAATGTTTGCAATTTAGCATAGTGCAAAATGTAAAACTTCGTATTGTGAAAAATAAAATTCAAAAGCGTTTGTTTTCATACAAATAATGTCTCCGGCTTAGTCAGCGACTATGTAAACGATCGGATTCAATTGTTTTAAATTTTACGTAATTTCAGTCTTTTAATTTTCTGACCGCAAATAAACCAGATGTCTAAATTTATTCGTTTTTTCATACCGGTTGTACAGCTAAATAGCCGTAGGCCGTTTTTAGTTTTAGCCGCCGCAATTTCTCTCGCAATCGTTGCAGGTTATTTTGCATCAAAACTTACGGTTGACACTGACATTGCCAATCTTCTCCCGGAATCAAACCCGAATGTACAAGCCCTTGAAAAACTGCAGGAGACGGCCGGAGGCGAAACCGAACTGGAGGTGGCAATCAAGTCACCCGATTTTGAAGCCAATGTGGCTATGGCTGAATATCTTTCTGAAAAAAGTTTAGAGCTACGCTACCCGCGGTACGACGATTATTTTTTCAGCAGTGCCGAGTACAGAAGAGAAACCGAGGTACTGCAGGATAATTCTCTCTATATCGCTACCATTGATGAACTGGAAGCGATTAAAGAGTTTCTGCAAGAGGAAATAGATCAAGCCAGGGAGGAAGCAAATCCATTTTTTGTAGATTTTTCAGATGACTTTGAGGATGAGGAGGTTGAAGAAGAAGAGACGGACATCAGCAAATATCGCGAGAGTTACGACAATCTCATACCGTCAACGTACGCAACCAATCAGGACAGTACGGTTGTTATGCTGAAACTCTTTCCGACCGGATCGAAGAGTGATATTCAATATCTGGAAGACATGTTTGAGGCGTATAGTAATTTGCTGGACAGTATTGATGTTGCATCATATCATCCCCAGATGGAGATAGAGTTTGGCGGACGGCTGAAACGTCATTTGAGCGAGTTTGAGTCGATTATGAATGATGTATTTAACAGTTTTTCATTGGGTATAGGCAGTGTGATATTTCTGGTGATGCTGTACTTTTTTATTAAGAAATATATTCACTACAAAAAGGGTGAGAAAAACAGGCAAAGGCACAGCTTCTGGTCCCATTTTATTCGGATGCCGGTTCCGGTAATGGTCATCGGTATTCCTCTGCTCATCAGTTTAATGTGGACGTTTGGAATTACCTACTTACAGATTGAAGTTCTGAACACTATGACGTCGGTACTTTTTGTGATTCTTTTCGGTTTGGGTATCGATTACGGAATTCATTATTACGCAAGATATATCGAGTACCGTTCGGTAGGGCGCTCTGTGGAGAACAGCATTGTTCTGGCATACGACAGAACAGGTTCAGCAATTATCGTGAGTGCACTTACAACGGCAGCGGCTCTATTTGTGCTGATGTTTGCTGATTTTCGCGGTTTTTCAGAATTTGGATTTATTGCCGGAACGGGGATTATATTTGCCCTGATTACCATGCTGTTTGTCCTGCCATCTCTGTTGGTTATTTTTGAGCGATGGAACTGGATTTTGACCAATAAAATTGGAGACGATTTTGTGCCATCCAAAGGGATTCATAACTACCCTTATGCTCGATCTATAGTTTCTGTCGGACTTTTGGTTTCCATTGTGGTCATAATTTTTTCAGGAAACTTAAGATTTGAGTATCAGTTTGGAAATCTGGAACCTACTTTCGAAGAATACGAAGAGTTCAGGGAATTTGTACAGGGGGTAGATGAAAACGATCGTCGAAATCCGGCTTACATCATTGCAGACAATGCTGAGGATGTATTTGAAGTTGTAGATTCATTGCGAGCTCGCAAGGACCGAAATCCGGATACGATGATTCAGGATGTGGAAGCCCTGCAAGAACGATTTCCACCCAATGAAGAGATGGCGAATGAAAAACTGCAGCACATTGCCGAAATTCGTCAACTGCTTCAGAATAGTTTTATAAGGGATCAGGATGATGAAAATCTTGAATTACTAAGGCGTGGTTCTCAAACACGCGAACCGCTCGAGGAAGAAGAGCTTCCTGATTTTCTGAAAAATCGCTTCATGACACAGGATGGCGAAATAGGCAACTTTGTCATTATCTATCCTACGGGAGGTTTATCAGACGGCCTTAGGTCTATCGCATTTAAGAATGAGGTGGGTGAGGTAACCATAAGCAACGGTAAAACGTATTATGCAGCCAGTACCTCAATCGTCGCCGCCTCTATGCTGGATTTAATGAGAACTGAAAGTCCGTATATGGTTGCGGCAACTTTTATCATTGTTTTTCTTTTTATCTGGTTTAGTTTTAAAAACTTCCGGTGGACACTCATTGCGCTCATTCCGCTTATTATCGGGCTTTTATGGCTTTTTGGCGTAATGCTGATATTTGGGTTGAAATTTAATTTTTACAACCTGGTAGTGTTGCCGGCTATTCTCGGTATCGGTTGCGATAATGGAGTACATTTGGCCCATAGATACCGTGATGAAGGTCAGAAAAGCATGTGGGATGTGCTTTCCAGTACAGGCCAACACATTACCATTGGATCGTTCACAACCATGATGGGTTTTGCCGGACTTCTGTTTACCAACCATCCCGGATTGCAATCCATTGGAATAATGGCCGTTGTGGGAATAGGTATGACGCTGTTCACGGCACTTACATTTCTGCCGGCAATGGTTCAGGTTCTGGAAAACAAAGACTGGATACATTAAAACGAGTGGATGCACTGACTTGACTGATCAGCCTTTTTCATCCCAATGATTTTAAAACTTATTTCAGGGAATAAATGAGCTCTACGATCACAAAGACTGAAGCGATTGTTTTACGTACGGTAGAGTTTCAGGAGTCAAGCATTATAGCCACACTCTTTACGCTGAAACACGGAAAAATTGCGGTGATCGCCAAAGGAGCTCGTAAACCAAAGAGTAAATTTGCAGCCTTTTTAGTACCGGGACAGATGCTAGAAGTTGTTTACTACATGAAGCATACCCGTCAAGTTCAGACTCTTTCTGATACATCTTATCTCAAGAAGTTGGACAGTATTCGATTTGATGTGCAGAAAATGGCACTGGTAACCATAACGATGGAACTGACCGATCAGCTTTTGCATGAAAATGAAGTAAACGAACCACTCTTTCATTTTCTATCTGCAATGTTACCCTGGTTGAGTGAACAGGACTCTGTTTCAAAAATCATGTTCCCATATATACAGATCAGGCTTGCGCAGCTTCTTGGAATTGGAATTCAAAATATTATTGAGGAACATGATGCATCTCAAACGGGTTATATAAATATTGAGTCGGGTACACTGTCAACAGAATCTATTGACAGTGATTCACTTCGGTTGACCCCCGGTCAATTTCAATTTGTGAGCGAATCGCTGCAGTCTATGAAATCTTCGGTTTTTGATATAGCTTTGAAAAAAGGTGAATTAAATACATTGATAGCTCACTTGGATAAATATTTTCGTTATCATATTGAAGGAGTAAGGCCCAGAAAATCTGATGCCATTTTCGACCAGCTATTAGAATCTTAATCAATGAAAACCCGCGACAAATATCTTACCGGAATTCTGTTGGTACTTATAGGAGTATTGCTGGGCATGATATTGATGTTTTTCCGGGATGGAGCCATTTCACTTGATCTGGCTGAGGTGAGGGTAACAGATATCGATAGAAGCTCGGAACCTTTCTGGAGCTCAGATGATCTGGAAAAAATTGATGATCGTTTTCTGTTCAGGTCTGTTGCAAAATCAGTGACACCCACGGTGGTCTACATTGAAACCGTTGTGGCAACCAGAAGCCGTCAGCCGCAAACAGATGAAGAGGAAGACAATCGTTTTTGGGAGAGATTCTTGCCGCCCCGTGTTAGAACCGTGGGTTCCGGCGTGCTGATCTCCTCAGATGGATATATTCTGACCAATAATCATGTTATTGAGGGCGCCGTAAATGATGAGATTATGGTTACGCTGGAGGATAAAAGAACTCTTGATGCCAGAGTAGTTGGGCGAGATCCAAGTACAGATTTGGCAGTTATAAAAGTTGATGGAATGAATCTGCCCTCGGTAGTGATTGGCAATTCCGATCTCCTTGAAGTGGGAGAGTGGGTACTTGCAGTAGGTAATCCTTTCAGGCTACGGTCTACCGTTACGGCCGGAATTGTAAGTGCGTTGAGTCGCGATGTGCAAATTATAAATGATGCACGACGGGTTGAGAGTTTTATACAAACGGATGCTGCTATCAACAAGGGAAATAGTGGTGGAGCATTGGTAAATACAAGCGGTGAATTAATTGGTATAAATACGGCTATAGCCACTCAGAGTGGAAATTATCAGGGATATGGGTTTGCAGTACCAAGTAATCTTGCCCTTAAAGTATCTCGCGATATAATAGAATTCGGGGAGGTAAAAAGAGGAATGTTGGGTGTCACAATTCAGTCTGTGGATAATAGAATGGCCAGAAGAGCAGGACTGGATGGAATTACCGGTGTGATGATTATGAGGGTGTTGGAAGATGGTGCGGCAGAACGCAGCGGGTTAAAAACAAATGATATAGTTTTAGAAGTTAATGGCGAGATCGTTAATGAATCCAATCAGCTTCAGGAGAAAGTGGCCATGTATCGTCCTGATGACGAGGTAGAGCTCACTATCTGGAGAGACAATGAAGTGATTAAAAAAGTAGTGGTGCTCGATGAAATTGAGGAGCCGGAACCGCCACAAAACACATTTGATCCTGAAACCGGAAACGAACCGGAATTAGAAGATTGGGAAGAAATACCGGAAGGAGGTCGCGAAAGAGGTATTGAACAGCAGCGTTTCGAATCTTTGGGATTTACGCTCAGAGCTCTCTCTACCCCTGAAGATTCGGATCTCTTTAACATATACATACATCGGGTTGTGCCAGGATCAGAAGCCTGGAATCGCGGATTAAGAGAAGGATTTGAAATTATTGAAATAGATGGTGAGCCTGTATTCGATCTGCAAATAGTGGAACAAATTATTACCGATTCTATAAAAAACAACCGATCTTTAACCCTTAAAATTTTGACAGAAGAAGGAGCTACAGGCTACTTTCAAATAAACTAACAAGAATGAAATATCTATTTCTGCTAGTACTAACCGGGTTACTACTTACAAATTGCACATCTACAGAGACCGTTACCACAGACCGTGACATTGAAGCTGAAGAACAAGTTGATAAAGATCGTTTTGCTCCTGAATGGTATAATGAGGAGAAAAAATCTGCGACGGACTCTCTTTCTTTTTCAGGCTACTCATACGCTATTGCAGAAGGCGAAGACCGAGCTCGTGAGCAGTCGGAGCGGACTGCTTTGGCGAATTTACGCTTTGAGATTGATCGCTTCGTAGAGTCGGTTCGTGTTGAGCTGGAAGAGGAAAATGGCAGTGATCCCTTTGGTTCTCAGCAGCTCATCATGAACGTGAGAAATGCAGTACGGAATCTTGATCTTTCAGAAACAGAGCTTGAGTACGATATTCAGAAAGAGGATGGATTTCATCATGTATTTACCAAAGCAGTGATTTCCAGGGAAGAAGTAGTTGATATGCTAACCAAAGCTATTTCTAATTCCACTCTTTCAGCCTCTTTAGAAGATCAACAGGTCCTTTGATTAACAATTTGAGTTGAAAATTTTCAGACCACTGAAAATGAAACTTCATTATTATGATGGAACCATCATAACAGTTTACAAACCAAATTTTTCTTTAAAATTAAAAAAGATATCACTATGCCAAATGCGATTATAAAAACAGAAAAAGGGGACATGACTGTCGAATTTTTTGAAAATGATGCCCCGGGAACAGTCGATAATTTTGTGAAACTTTCAAAAGATGGATTTTATGATGGGCTGACGTTTCATCGTGTGATCCCCGATTTTGTAATCCAGGGTGGTTGTCCAAAAGGAGACGGCACCGGTGGGCCGGGTTATACCATCGATTGCGAGCTGGATGGTGAGAATCAGTATCACGATCGCGGTGTACTTTCCATGGCTCACGCCGGACGAGATACAGGCGGGTCTCAGTTCTTTATTTGCCACAGCCGAAAAAACACGGCTCATCTAGACCGCAAACACACCGTATTCGGAAAAGTAGTTGAGGGACTTGATGTGATTGATGATATCCGTCAGGGTGATGTCATCAAGGAAATTGAAATCAAGGAAGCGTAGACTGATAGTATTATCAGATTTACTTGTTGGCTTCAGGGTTCTATTTTAACAGTCGGAGTGTTAATAAAATAACGAGAAAATAAAGATCAAATGGGCATGGATAAATTGGATAAAAACGTTCAGGAAAAAATAAATCATTGGCTTGAAGGAAACTACGATGAAGAGACAAAAGCCGAACTTCAGAAAATGCTGGATGATGGAAAAACAGATGAGCTGACCGACGCTTTTTACAAAGATCTGGAATTTGGCACCGGCGGACTCAGAGGAATTATGGGGATCGGAACCAATCGGGTGAACAAGTATACGCTCGGAATGGCAACTCAGGGACTGAGCAACTATCTGAAGGAAGTCTACTCAGATGAACAGATCAAAGTTGTTATTGCTCACGACAACCGGAATAACGCTGAACGGTTTGCATCAATCGTGGCGGATGTTTTCAGTGCCAACGGAATCCATGTTTACTTTTTTGAATCACTTCGTCCAACTCCGGAACTATCATATGCTATCCGTGAACTTGGCTGCCATAGCGGCGTGATGCTTACGGCCTCTCACAATCCCAAAGAGTACAGTGGTTACAAAGCGTACTGGAGTGATGGATGCCAGGTGATTAAACCGCATGACTTAAATATCATTGCCGAAGTAGATAAAATTGAATCGGTTGATCAGGTAAACTTTAATCGGGATGAGAGTTTGGTTGAAGAGATCGGGCCGGAAATGGATCAAAAATATATTGATCGTGTAGCTTCTGAGTCGATTTATCCTGAAGTGATCAAATCACAAAAAGATCTCAATATTGTTTTTTCCCCGATACACGGTACTGCAGTCGATATTGTTCCTCGAGCATTAAAGGAGGTTGGATTTACCAACGTAAATCTTGTAGAGGAACAGTGCACGGTAGACGGTAATTTTCCGACCGTTGTATACCCGAATCCGGAAGAGAAAGAAGCTCTTACAATGGCTTTGAATAAGGCTAAGGAAACCAATGCTGATTTAGTTATGGCTACCGATCCGGATGGCGACCGGGTGGGAATAGCTATCAAAAATCCGGACGGCGAGTTTGAACTGTTAAATGGAAATCAAACCGGAGTGCTCCTTTTTAACTATGTGCTTAGCGCCTGGGAGAGTAAAGGCCTGTTTCGCGGCAACGAGTATATCGTCAAGACTATTGTAACCACTTACCTGATTGATGAGATCGCCAAATCGAAAGGTGTTACATGTTACAACACATTAACCGGTTTCAAATACATAGGGGCTCTTATGACAGAGCTCGAAGGTGAGGAGAAGTTTATTGCCGGCGGTGAAGAGAGCTACGGATATCTGGTAGGGGATCATGTACGAGACAAGGACGCGGTTGTAGCTTGCACGATGATTGCTGAGATGACAGCCTACTACAAAGAGCAGGGACAATCACTGTACGAAGCCCTGATCGATGTTTATGCGGCGCACGGACTCTATAAGGAGGAGTTGATCTCCATTAAAAAAGCCGGAAAAAAAGGTGCAGAAGAGATACAGAAAATTATGGATGGGCTTCGTCACCAGGCACCGGAATCATTTGCAGGTCAGAAGGTCGTTACCGTAAAAGATTATATGCATCTTACAGAAACGGATGTTGAAACCGGCCGAGTGAACAGTATTGACTTTCCCGCTTCAAATGTACTTCAGTTTATCACAGAAGGAGGCTACATTATTTCAGCTCGTCCATCCGGGACAGAACCTAAAATCAAGTTCTACATCAGTGTGAATGGTAAGCTGACGGATAAATCACAGTATTCTGAGAAAGCAGGCGAACTGGATGAGGTTATCGAGCAGATTAAAAGTGAGCTGGATTTTTAATCACCTCTCTTTTTTAAAAAAGATCATGCCAATTCCCGCAGCTGTTGAGAGAAGCATCAGGTAGCTGAACCAATCCCCATATTTGGTAAAAAATGTGGGGATATCTCTATCGTAGATGGTAAAGGTAAACGCATCTTCCGTCCAATACTCTGTAGCTACCTGTACTTTGCCATCCGGTGAAATAATGCCTGAGATGCCGTTATTGGCAGATCTTGCAATCCATTTTCGTTGCTCAATGGCGCGCAAACGGGCAAAGGCAAAGTGCTGAACATGTCCATTGGAGTCTCCCCACCAGCCGTCATTTGTTATGATCGTTAAAAATCCGGCGCCATTCTGTGCAAACTTATTTACCCATCCCGGGAATACGGAATCGTAACAGATAAGAGCGGGTGTAGGCGAGCCGTTTACATTGAAATTATTCGCTTCTTCACCCAAGCCATAGCCCACCAATTCGCCCCAGTCTACCCAACCAAAAATGTCGATGGTTTGAAAAAATTCAACAAACGGAAATCTTTCCACTAGGGGTACAAGTTTCCCCTTACGGTAAACATGCTTTGATCGGTCTGAATCAAAATAAAAAGCGGCGTTAAATACGTTGTACATTCTTCCCATATCTGACTTCCGAACCACTGCGGGCCTGTTCTCGTCATCATAGATTTCAACATAACCGACACCGGCAATAAGTGTGGTATTCCATTTATCCAGTGAATCCTGTATGGTCGTGAAATAGCGATTATTGAATTGCAGACCGGCGTCGATTGCATTTTCCGGCCAGATGAGTACGTCTGTATTTTCGGTTACCGTTTCACCCGACATGCGCAGAAGTTTGTCAAGCAGGGCATCGAGTGATCCCAGTCCACCATAATCCTCGTAAGAGTCGGAGTTTGGCTGAATAATTGCTACCTCAACGGGTTCTCCCTGCTCCTGTGTTTGCATGATGATCGAGAGGATTGAAAAAACAGGAAAAGCCAGGAAAATAATTATGGCTGAATAGAGTATTGGCTTTACAGGATCGACGATGTAGTTATAGATGAGAGCGGCGGTAAACACAATCCAAAATGAAATGCCGAATACTCCGGTGACGGATATATACTGAATTACATTGATCAGGTTCGACCATCCGTTGCCTAATGTGAGCCAGGGCCACGCCAAATCCCAGTTATGGTGTAGAAATTCATAACTGACCCAAACGGCTGCTGCAAAAAATGACGCCAGTATTGGGTTGATGTCCGATTTGAATAAAGATCTGATTACGAGCAGAGGAATTACCATAATTGCAGCGTTTGCCAGAATGGCCGCCAACCCGCCGGCAACCGTTGCCATCATAAGCCAGTAGGTGACAAACAGATTCCAGAGAACAAATGCAGGATAGGTATATAAAATAGCCTCCCTGTTAGAACGGCTGATTATCGCTATTCGAAATAAAAATACGAAAGCCGGAATTTGAAGTATGGACAGATCAAACGGGGGGAATGAAAGACTGAGTAAAATTGAAGCAGTAATTGAAAGAGTCCACGGTTGATCCCAAAAACGATTTTTCTTCATCATTCACTGTAGCTTTTACCGGCAATAACAATGGCTATTTCACCTTTAATGGAACTTTTTTCTTTCCATCGGCTGAGCAAATCCCCTAATTGAGCCCGGTCTGTTTCTTCAAATTTTTTGGTTAATTCTCTGGCGACGCATACCCAACGGTCGTTTCCTGCATATTCGTGTAATTTTTCTAAAAACCGAACCAGTTTATGTGGACTTTCGTACACTACCGAAGTGATTTCACTCTCAGCTATCTCCTGAATTCGGGTTTGTCGGCCTTTTTTGGGCGGTAAGAAACCTTCAAAAATAAATCGATCACTTGGTAAGCCGCTTACTGCCAGAGCGGTGGATACGGCATCGGGCCCGGGTATGGCAATTACTTGATGTCCGTTTTGATGTGCTTCCCGTGTTGCCAAAAATCCGGGATCAGATATGGCGGGCATTCCTGCATCGCTGATTAGCGCGATGTTAAGTCCGCTGCCCAAAAGATTCATCAAGTGCTTTACTTTTTGATGTTCATTGTGCTGATGAAACGAAAACGTAGGTTTATCAATTTGAAAGTGTTGCAACAATACGCCGGATGTTCGGGTATCCTCGCAAGCTATTTGATCTACAGACTGCAGCGTTTCAACAGCCCGAGTAGAAAAATCGGATAAGTTCCCAATAGGTGTTGCTACTAAATAAAGTGTTGCCAATTAACTGTGGGTTGAATTCAAAAAATCCATTCTAAATATAGCCGAAAAACCGTTAGTTTATCGGGTGCAATAAAACTAACAAAAGAAAGTGAAAAACTATGGATTTTAAACCATCCGGTATTAACCATATTACCATTAGGGTAAATGAAATTGAACGTGCCGAAGAGTTTTATGGTGACATTCTTGGATTTGAACTGGTGAGAAAGATGGGCCAAAGCATGGCCGTCTATAAAATTGGAAAGGAAGATACTCTGGTGATTGTAGAAGCTGAAACCAGTTACGACCCCAATTCCAGGGATTTCAGGGTAGACCATATTGGGTTTTATCTCGACTCCCCTGATGAAGTTGACGAAATGGCAACTTATCTGCGTGATAAAGAAGTTACAATATTGAGTGGACCGTCTAACCGAAAAAAAGGAAGGTTTGTATTTGCTTCAGATCCTGATGGAAACATGATTGAGTTCTTTTACGAAGGTAATTAAGGCGAAACGTCAGGTTTTTGAGACATTGGTGACGAACTGATAGGATAGGTCTTTATGGCATATTATTTGCACGCAGAGAGAATGAAAGGATATAACTGAGCCTAAGCAGAAAAGGCCTGAAATAAGAAATTAAGAATCGATTTTTAAATGAGTAGCAAAGAAGAAAAAATGGAATCTGCCGAAAAACAGGCAGCTATTGAAAATGACACAGATGCGGCTTCGAACGAAGCTAGCGGAAGCATTGAAGAGTTAGACGAACTTGTTGAGCAGCAGCAAAAACGTATCAATGAACTTGAAGAAGAAATTCAAGGTGTAAAAGATAATCATCTGCGTAAGGCAGCAGAGATGGAGAATTTTAAGAAACGGCTTCAGCGTGAGCGAGAATCTGTTTATCAAAAGTCTCGTGAAAATGCCATCGAAGCATTTCTGCCGGTGAATGATGATCTGAGACGAACTCTTGAGGCATTGGAACAAGCAAATGCCGATAAATCATTTGTAGACGGTGTTCGTCTGGTTGCCGATAAATTTCAGGATGTTCTGGACAGATATAATGTGGAAAGAATTGATGAAGAGGGTGTTCCTTTTGATGTAAACCTTCACGATGCGATGCTTCGCCAGCCTGCCAGTGACGAATCTATTGAGAGCGGAACGGTTCTTCAAGTCCTTGAAAGCGGATATCGAATCGGTGATAAAACACTTCGACACGCAAAAGTAATTGTAAGCGAGTAAATCACAATTCATGTCAAAACGAGATTATTACGAAGTATTAGGTGTAGAAAAAGGAGCCGGAGAAGCGGAGCTGAAAAAAGCATATCGTAAGCTGGCCATGAAATATCACCCCGACAGAAATAAGGGTGATGATGAAGCAGAGAGAAAGTTTAAAGAAGCGTCTGAGGCTTATGAAGTTCTCAGAGACCCGCAAAAACGACAGCGCTACGATCAATTCGGTCATGCCGGAATGAACGGCGGCGGATTTGGCGGAGCCTCGGATTTCGGCAATGCTGATTTCGAAGATATATTCAGCCGATTCAGTGATATTTTTGGAGGAGACATCTTTGGCGGTGGTGAAGCTTTTGGCGGAGGCGGACGCAGACAGAGTCGCCGTCGACGAGGCACGGGCCGACCCGGAAGTGATATGAAACTTCGGGTTGAACTAACCCTGGAAGAGATTGCTGAAGGTGTTGAAAAAACACTGAAAGTTAAAAAACAGGTAAAGTGTGACTCCTGCAACGGAACAGGCGCAGAAACGGAATCCGACTTTGAAACATGCGGTACCTGCAACGGAACCGGAGAGGTTCGACAAGTATCGCGAACCATGTTTGGCCAGTTTGTAAATGTTCAGCCTTGCCCTACATGCAGCGGTGAAGGCCGGATTATAAAAAACAAGTGTTCATCCTGTGGTGGAGAGGGACGCAAGCGCAGTGAAGAGAATATAAAAGTGAATATTCCATCCGGGGTTTCTAAAGGAAATTATATTACGCTGAGACGACAGGGTAATGCCGGTATTCGTGGCGGTGAACCGGGCGATCTCATTGTGTTGATTGAAGAGAAAGAGCACGAGCATTTCGAAAGAGACAGGAATGATATCTACTACGATCTGCATCTGAGTATACCGGATGCAGTACTGGGTACAGAAGTCCAGGTGCCAACTTTAAAAGGCAAGGCCAAAGTAAAAGTAGAGGCCGGAACCCAGCCGGGTAAACTGTTACGGATGCGCGGCAGAGGTATCAACGGACTGAATAACAGCGGTACCGGAGACCAGTTTATAAAAGTAAATATTTATGTTCCGAAAGATCTGACCCAAGAAGAGCGCAAGCATGTTGAAGCCCTGCGCGGTGAAAAACATTTCGATCCTGCCGATGCAGAGGAACGCGAAAAAGGATTCTTCTCAAAGATTAAAGACGTTTTCAGTTAACAATTGCCGGACTTCCATAGTCCGATTTTGCAAATCTTACGAAGTTTTCCGGAAGGGGTGACAGATTCTGTCACCCTTTTCTTTTATCTTCAGTTAAATCATCAAAAAAATTATTTTTATGGGACTTACTGAATTGATTATTGCGCTGGTATTCGGAGCCATCGGTTTTACAATTGCCTGGTTTATGGCTCGGCCAAAGCAATCGCGTTTGGAGGAGAGGAATGAAATTTTGACGGCTGCAAAGGATGAGGCTGAAAGAAAACTGGAAGAGGAAACAGATCGTGCAAATCAGGCAAAAAATGAACTCGCCACGATGGAAGCCAATTTCCTGAATTTGAAAGAGAGACTTCAGGAACAAAAAGCTGATTTTGAAAAGATGGAGGAGAGATTCAAAAATGAATTCAAAAATCTGGCTAACGAAATCCTGGAAGAGAAGTCGAAAAAGTTTACCCAGCAAAATCGCGAAAACCTCGACTCACTGCTCAAGCCACTGGGTGAAAAAATATCTGAGTTTCAAAAAAGAGTGGAGGAGACCCACAAAGAAGATATAAAGGGTAGAAGTGCCTTGGGGCAGCATCTGTCTATGTTACAGGAACTGAACCAAAAAATGAGTGAGGAGGCTAAAAATCTTACGAAAGCCCTGAAGGGGGATAATAAGCAGCAGGGAAATTGGGGAGAAGTAATTCTTCAAAGAATTCTGGAAAAGTCGGGACTGGTGAAGGGCCGGGAGTACGAAGTTCAGGAAAGTACCACTACCAGTGATGGCCGGCGGCTGCAACCTGATGTTGTTGTTCAACTCCCGGATGAAAAGAAATTGGTAGTCGACTCCAAGGTAACCTTAACCGCTTATGAAGCATACACGTCGGCGGATGATTCTGATCGACAGCAAAAAGCTCTGAAGCAGCACATTAGTTCACTTCGTGCCCATGTAAAAGGGTTGAGCAACAAAAACTACGAGCAAATTCACGGTTTCCAGAGTCCCGACTTTGTGCTGATGTTTATTCCGATTGAACCGGCTTTTGGTTTGGCGATGCAACACGCTCCGGATCTCTATAATGAAGCGTTTGATAAAAATATTATTATCGTTAGCCCAACTACTCTACTTGGCTACATTGGCTACAATTGAGAATGTGTGGAAGCAGGAGTATCAAAACCGGCATGCTATGGAAATTGCTGAACGTGGCGGGCTGCTCTATGACAAATTTGTCGGTTTTGTAGAAGATATGCAGGATATAGGAAATCGAATTGATCAAACTCAGGCCAGCTATGAGAATGCAATGGGTAAATTGAGCGAGGGGCGCGGTAATCTGGTACGTCAAACAGAAATGCTAAGAAAACTGGGAGCTAAAGCTTCAAAAAAACTTCCGTCCGAATTAAATGGAGATTCATTAGGTCTGCCGGAAGACGAAGATGAAGATTAATTGATATTTAGCGGTTCAACCAGGGCTGCCAAATCATGACCGTTATGATTGGAAACCGCTGAGTACCAATTGTCATCCCATAGCCATGATACAACATGAGTTCCATCGATATTATTTACAAAATAATCAGTTTGTGTAGTACAACTCTTCGCTGCGTTTTCTTCTCTTTTCATATGATCAAAATTCTCAAGTTGATCGAGATTAAACGCAAAAATGTAGATATTTTCACCGATGTCTCTTTGAATATATTTTAAGAGCGGAGCTTGCATTCCGCTGTGAAAATCTGCCATAACCAAACCGACAAAGTCAGTTCCTTTTAAATGTGGAATTGTCATGTTCATTCCGTAATGATCTCTTAAATAGCTTTCCGCTTCTTGAAGGGATGCAGTTTGTACTGGAGGTTCTATCGATACATTTTTAGCACTTTGAAAATGCTGGGCAGAAATGTTTTCAATGACGAACATCTCCTCGCTAAAACTGTCGGTAGATCTTTCAAGCAGTTGAACTGTCATTAATGTTATCAACAATATTACAGCGGCTGCAGCAATGTACCTGAAACCGGACTTCAGTAATCCGTTCCATTTAGATGATTCATCTGTTTTTTTAACGGATGATGATCCTTCCTTAAAACTTGCAGTTCGTTTTTCAACTTCCAGCCGGTGCAAGATTTTTTTTCTTAAATGATCCGGAGCTGATTTCCTGGGTAAATTTTCTGAAAGTATTTGTTTTACCTTGAGCGTGGAATAGTATTCTCTCTTAAGCTCGGGATCGTGCTTCAGGTACTCAAAAAAGTCCTTTTTCTCTTGCTCCGATACCTCATTGTCTACAACGGCCGGTAACAGCAGTCTGGCTTGGTATTTTGTTAATCTGTTCATATTAAAACTGCAAAATTCGAGAAGTGATGTTTAGGTCTGTATCCTGATTATGAAAACATTGGATATTGGTCAATCATTCAACAGCACTTTAAGTAGCATGAATCAGAATTCTCTTACTTAATATATTCGCAGACAGATCTTTAAGTGAAAAGTTTAGTGCTAAATTTACTCCATGGAGTAAATTGTGGAGGTTTTGCTGAGAAAAATATCTCTTTTTTGAGAGTAGGGTGTTCCAGTTCTAAAGAATAAGCATGCAAGGCCGTCGTAGACCGATTTGATTTGCCATATTTCTGATCCCCAAAAATAGGATACCCTTCTTCAGAAAGTTGCACCCTAATTTGATGAGGCCTGCCGGTAATCAAACTGACTTTAAGCAGATGGTTATCATCTACGGAGTCTAATCGTTGAAAAATTAATTTGGCATCCTGAGCACCTTTCACATTAGGTTTTACAACCTGAACGGTATTTGTTTTTTCATCTTTGAGCAAATGGTGGGTAAGATATCCGTTAGGAGGAGGGTTACCGGTTACAACTGCAAGATACTTTTTCTTAATCGTTCTCTGGCGAATTTGCTCACTAATTCTGGATGCTGCCTTAGAGGTTTTTGCAAACATCATTACCCCGCTAACAGGTCTGTCTAATCTGTGTAAAAGTCCTAAAAATACATTTCCAGGCTTGTTATGCTCTTTTTTGATGTACTCTTTACAGAGGGTTAAAATATCCGGATCACCTGTATGATCCTCTTGCGATAGCAAGCCCACGGGTTTGTTTACCACCAGTAAATGGTTGTCTTCAAAAATGATTTCAATATTGGGATCGGTTTGTGTCGTTTTCATAGTTCAATAATCGCGCTTTCAGAAACCAATTTAAACTTTTCCATACAGCTCATCGTTTTTGTATTTTTGATGTTTAATTCATCACAGACATGTCAATATCCGTAGAAGAAAAAATCGCTCACCTTCCCTTTAGTCCGGGAGTCTATCAATTCAAAGATAGCGGTGGAAACTATCTTTATGTTGGGAAGGCAAAAAAACTTCGCAATCGGGTGAGGTCGTACTTTCAGGATTCCAGAAATCATGATGGAAGAATAAAGTTGATGGTTTCCAAGATTGAGGATGTTGAAGTGATTGTTACCGATTCTGAGGCTGAAGCTTTAATTCTTGAGAATAATCTGATCAAGAAGCATCAGCCGCGTTATAATATTATGTACAGGGATGATAAATCGTATCCCTACATTTGTATTACAAAAGGACGAAAACCAAGAGTTTATCCCACGCGAACAGTGGTCAGGGACGGAAGCAAATACTTTGGCCCGTACGATCATGTTGGGCATATGCGCCGAATGCTTGATACTATCCGTAAAGCGTTTGGACTGTGTACCTGTGCTGTTTCACCAAAAATGGTTGACAAATCTCGTGGTGCTCCAAAATGGCACTCCTGTTTTGATGATTACTTACAAAACTGCTCGGGTGACTGGGATGATGAAGGCTATCAGGAAACAATAGATAAAGTTGAACGTCTTCTATCCGGTAAAACGGGGGACCTGATCCGCGAGGTGAAAGAGGAGATGGAGATCGCTTCTCAGTCTCTGGAGTTTGAAAAAGCAGCTCGCCTGCGCGATAGCATGAAGTCTCTTGAGAAGTACAATCAAAAGATGAAGATTGTTGCGAATAAAGAGGTACACAGGGATGTATTTGCTATTGATGTAGACGAAGAACTTGGAGAAGCATGCGGAGTTCTGTTTAAAATTCGTGAGGGTAAGCTGATCGGAAAATTTAATCGATTTTTGAAAAATATTGAAGACCGGCCGCGAAGTGTGATGATGCAGTCTTTTGTGGAAGATTATTATACGGGACAGATGGTGGGAGCCATTCCTGATGAAGTTTACCTGAGTGATGCAATGGAAGATGATGATCCGTTATTGGAGTATCTCTGGGAGCAGAGAGGAAAAAAAGTTCCGATCCACGTCCCACAGATCGGCGAAAAAAAGCATCTTATAGAGATGGCTATTACCAATGCGCGGCTCAACCTGGGGGAGAGAAAACTGGAAAAACAGAAAGCTGAACGAGATCGAATTCCACAGGCTATAAAAGATCTGAAAGATTATTTGAAATTGGATCGCCTGCCAAGAAGGATAGAATGTTTTGATAACTCGAACACACAAGGTACGGATCCTGTAGCGTCGATGGTCTGCTTTGTTGACGGGCAACCGCGAAAAAGCGAATACAAGCGATTTAAAATAAAAACCGTTACCGGTGCGGATGATTACGCGTCGATGAAGGAAATTGTTAAACGTCGTTATTCGAAGGTGAAAAAAGAAAAACTTCATGCACCGGATTTAATATTGATTGACGGTGGAAAAGGTCAGTTAAACGCTGCACTGGATGCACTGGAAGAAATTGATTTCAGAGATGTAAGTGATGTGGCAGGGCTTGCCAAGCGCCTGGAAGAGGTTTTCTTGCCTCAAAAAGCAGATGCCGTGATGATTCCGAAAACTTCGGCTGCACTCAAACTTTTACAGCGAGCTAGGGATGAAGCGCATCGGTTTGCCATAACCTATCATCGGCAGAAGCGTTCAAAAAGAACAGTGAAAACGGGCTTAACGGAAATAGATGGAGTGGGCGAAAAAACCGCTCAAAAACTGTTAAAAGCATTTGGATCAATTGACCAGATTAGAAAAGCCGACTTGGAAAGCTTGCAAAAAGAACTCGGTAAAAAATTAGGAGAGAAAATTTACAGGCATTTCTCGGAGTCTTAGTCTTCGCATGAAGATGCGATTGTTTTAACATCAAATTATTAGAATACTAAGGAAGGCAAGAGGAATAAAGTAAAATGTTCTTCTGTAATTACGTCAGTATTGAAACATTGGCACCGTCTGTGCAGTAGATAGAAGTAGAATATACAGACATAACTGAATGGATTGATTTAAAAATCTGTTTTTGAAAGTGTGACGCAACATTTAAATTAGCACTCATATGAGACTCAATAATTCAGACCATATACCGCGCCGATACGAGCAAATGAAAGATCGCGAATTGGTTCATTTGTTTCGGAAAAAAGATGATCAATTAGCTTTCCAAGAGCTAATGAATCGTCATCAGGCCAAAATCTATTCATATATATACAGTATGATTCAGAATAGAGAAACGGCTAATGATATCTTCCAGGAGACCTTTACAAAGGTGATTACTAAGATGGATGATACCTATAACGAGCAGGGGAAATGGATCGCCTGGGTGATGAGAATTGCACACAATGCAACAATTGATCATATCAGAAAACAAAAACGGTTTGTCGACGTTAGCAGTTCGTATGACGAAGAGTCAAAAACAGATTTTTATGAAAGATTACCTGATGAAGACACACCCGGTCAGCATGATCAACTGGAGTTAAGTGAGTCTACATCGCGGTTGTTAAAGCATATTGGAAATCTGCCCGAAGAACAGCGAACGGTAGTGATGTTGCGACACTATTATGAAATGCCATTTAAAGAAATTGCTGAATTGACAGATGTTTCGATAAATACTGCTCTGGGCCGAATGAGATATGCTTTGATTAATCTTCGTAAAATGTTTGATGAGGAACATGAGAAGGAATCAAATAATATATGAGTATCAAAAAAACGGACAGTATAGCTTATCTATTTAAGGAGATGGACCCTTCTGAGAAAGTTGAATTTGAACGACTGCTCAGAAAAAATGAAAACTTGCTGATCGAAGTTGAGTCTTTGCGAAATATCAGTAATAGAATAGATGAGTTGCCTGAAATATCAGCACCCGATAATATACTTCAATCGGTATGTGAACAAGCTTCAGAGAATAAAAGATCAACGAATTTTGTTCGATCTAAACCTTTCTATTTTGCCACGGCAGCTTTGCTATCAATAGGATTTATGGCCGGCGCATTAATGATCGAATCTGATGAAGCAACAAATAGTGCCGGAAATGCATCTGTTGGTTCAATTGGATCAACACAGACAACTGCCACCAACAATCCGGAAGGAATTACATCAGATCGGGAAATTTCACCCTGGGTTGATAAAAATGATGTTATACACTACACAGGAATAGAGTCTGAACGTTCGGATTCGCTATTGGAGAATAGTTACCGACGACTGACACCAGTTACCAATTCTTCGCAGAACAGTTCATACCAAAGAAATCTGCAACTCACCGGAAGCCGTCAATAAGTTTTTGGTTTAATAATCACGGTAAGATACTTAATTACAACAGTTTGTAATTGATAGTGAAATAGTTATCCACGATTGTATGTGCATAACTTAGTTTGGTTAGATACCACTTGTGAGTTATATTCATCTACAAATTTCATCCTAAGTTACCATTATTTCGAATGGGTAAAATTATCTCTATTGCAAACCAGAAAGGCGGTGTTGGAAAAACAACGACAGCGGTAAATCTGGCCGCAAGTTTAGCCGCTATTGAACATCCTACTCTGATTATCGATATCGATCCGCAAAGCAATTCAACAAGCGGATTGGGAATTGAATCAAAAACAGTTTCGAACTCTATCTACGAAGTTATGGTAGGAGGCGTGGATGTAAAAGATTCGATTCGTGAGACGGAGCTACCTTATCTGGAACTCATTCCTTCTCATATCAACCTGGTTGGAGCTGAAATTGAAATGGTGGACCGGAATGAACGTGAAAGAATTCTATCTAAAGCCATTGACGGATTAGCGGATAAGTATGATTTTATCATTATAGACTGTCCTCCTTCTCTTGGATTGTTGACGATTAACGCTTTGACTGCCTCGGATTCCGTATTAATACCGGTTCAGTGTGAATATTTTGCCCTGGAAGGTCTTGGTCAATTGTTAAATACAATCAAGATTGTTCGGCAACATCTAAACACGGATCTGGAAATAGAAGGTGTTCTGCTTACCATGTACGATACACGCACAAGGCTATCGAATCAGGTTGCAGATGAGGTAAAACGATATTTTGATGAGAAGGTATTCTCGTCTGTTATTTCAAGAAACGTTCGGTTGGCTGAGGCACCCAGTTTTGGAAAACCTGCAATATTATATGATGCAACCAGTGTTGGATCAAAAAATTATCTTGCTTTGGCCAGAGAGATTATTCAGCGGAACAAGAAATTATTCAAAAATAGTCCGGTTCTATCCAAATAGGGGTTTTTATGTCGAAAAAAGTATTAGGCAGAGGATTGGGTGCTTTTTTTCCTGAATACGACGAGCAAGGGAAAGAGGAATCAAAAGAGGGAGATTCTAAAAAGGCGCCAAAAACGAAGACCGCAGTTCCAATTGAGCCGGCCGAGCGCGTAAACGTGGTTTTGAATATACCTGTGGATCATATTCGTCCGAATCCACATCAGCCCAGAAAAGATTTTAATGAAGAGGCGCTTGATGAATTGTCATCATCCATTAAGAAGCACGGCCTTATTCAGCCTATCACGGTTAGATATTTAGGCGAGAAGCGGTTTGAGCTGATTAGTGGGGAAAGACGTCTCAGGGCAACAAAACAAGCCGGCATAGCCGAAATTCCCGCCTACATACGGGAAGCTGATGACGAACAGCTCATTGCCTTTGCCCTTATTGAAAATATTCAGCGAGAGGAATTAAATCCTCTCGAAATATCAATGGGTTATAAGCGGCTTATTGATGAATGCAATTATACCCAAAGCGAAGTAGCCGAACGGGTCGGAAAGAATCGTTCAACGGTTACGAATATGCTTCGTTTGCTACAGCTCCCAGATTTTATTCAAGCAGCACTTCGTGATGATTCTATTTCTACCGGACACGCAAGGGCGCTAATTAATTTAAAGAGCGAGAGCGATCAGAAAAAAGCATTGAGTAAAATTGTAAAAAATTCGCTCTCTGTACGACAAACTGAAGATTTAGTACGTTCGCTGGATAAAAAAAGCGAACAAAAATCGAAGAAAACCGAAACAAAACCTTCGAATCCTTTTTTGGAGGACTTTTCAAAGCGCCTTCGCAATAGTTTAAGTACAAAAGTAAATATTAAACAAAAGGGAAAAGGTGGCGAAATTCGAATTGAGTACTACTCAGATGATGATTTGGAAAGATTGATGCAGCTATTTGATGAAGTTGGTTAGTCTAATATCATTTTTATTTCTCTTTTGTAGTCAGATCGTGTTAGCTCAATCCAATCCTGATCTACTTAACCGTAACTATTTTTTGTTAGAAAATAGAATCAGCAGTCAGAATGATTATGCAACAACGTCAAATGATTCGCTAAATCGGGAAGAGTATCCAAAACCAAAATCCGTGATGCTTAAATCACTGATGATTCCGGGTTGGGGACAGATAGAAAACAAACAAATCTGGAAAGTTCCAATCATTTATGGCCTCTTTGCCGGAATTGGATATTACACATATACGCTCAACAGCGATTACAAAGATTACAAAGCCGCTTATTATAACAGCTTTCCGGATAACGATGACATGAGGTTTGGTCCCACACCCGAATATTTGCAGGGAGTGAATGCAAATCAGCTGCAGTCCAACAGGAACAGTTTGCGAAATCAGCGAGATTTTATGTTTGTAGTTATGGGGCTGGCGTATGGCTTGAATGTTATAGATGCGTATGTTTTCGCTCACATGCGAAGTTTTGATGTTTCGGATGATCTTTCAGCGAACACAATAGTTCAACCGGCATTAATTGAAAACAGAAGTCCCGGAATCTCTTTAAAAATAAACCTGCAAAACCGAAATTAGCAGCATATGGAAGCTTCAAATTTTTTCAAATTCAAACACCAGACTGAAGAGTTTGAGGGAGACAGTAACAAGGATTTGTGGAGTATATTTAAAATAATGGGAGAGTTTGTAGATGGTTACGACAAACTCTTCCGCGTGGGGCCGTGTATTTCAGTTTTCGGTTCAGCTCGATTAAAGCCCGGCAGTAAATATTATGAGATGGCTATTAAAACCGCAGAATTAATTACCGAAAGTGGTTTCGGTGTGATTACAGGCGGTGGGCCGGGAATTATGGAGGCCGGAAACCGAGGAGCACACAATAGAGATGGAAAATCTGTCGGCTTAGGCATAGAACTGCCTTTTGAACAGGGAGTAAATGACTATGTGCACCCTAAATATGAAATTAATTTTAAGTATTTTTTTGTAAGAAAAGTGATGTTTGTGAAATACGCTCAGGCATTCATCGTTTTTCCAGGTGGTTTTGGCACACTTGATGAACTCTTTGAAACTCTTACACTTATTCAGACTAAAAAGATTAAACAAATACCAATCGTTTTGGTAGGATCTGAATATTGGGGTGGTTTAGTTGATTGGGTTAAAAGTACATTGGTTGAAGGAGGATATATCAATCCGGAAGATACAGAACTATTTTATTTAACAGATGACCACGAGGATGCTGTTAAATTTGTGTGTGATTTCTACAAGAAAGAGAAACCGGAACCAAATTTTGACTACTAAGAAACTTTTTTTACTGCTTTGGGTTTGAAATAGTGAGGTTTAGTGATTTTCTTTACAAAATTTCATTAAGTTAAGCCCGTTTAATCGGACAGAATCATAAACAAACAGATACCATGAAATCATTGAAATTAATACTCATTTTAGCTGCCGCTTTTTCAGTTACTCTATTTGCAGTTGAACAAACAAATGCTCAGGATGCCAGAGGCGAGGCTATCCAGCTTTATAATCAGGCTCAGGAATTAGCCGGCTCCGGCGACTTTACAAACTCAATTGCTCTTTATAGAGATGCACTCGAGATTTCTCAAGCCAATGATTTAAACGATATAACTGAACTAATTGTAGAACGAATTCCCAGAGTTGCTTCAAGCAGGGCATCCGATGCATATCGTGGGTATCAAAGTGAGCGGACTGTAGAATCTGTAAACAATGCACTTTCAGCTTTCCAGGAAGCAAAAGAGGTAGCTGAAGAGTTTGGTAATGCGGAAGTACGTCAACAGGCAGAAGGGGCTCTTCCTCAACTCTATTATATTCGTTCAGTGCTTCATTTCAGAGCTGAAAATTATGAGAATGCACTTGCGGATCTTGATACCGCAATAGAAATGAATTCCAACTATGCACTCGCATACTATCAGAAAGCATTAGTAACCAAAAATCAATTGCCATCTGAAGTAGATACCTGGTTGGGTCTTTATGATGAAGCCATTGAAGTAGCTCGAAGAGTAAATGATGAAAGAGCATTACAAAATTCTCTAAACAGCGCCCGAGAGGAGTTAATATACAGAGCAGTGAATCTTTCAGAAGATCGCCAGTTTGACCGTGCACTTAATCTCCTTCAGAAAGTAGAGCAGTATGATCCGCAATCTGAAGACGCAGAATACAGAATGGCGGAAATCTATAATAAAAGAGGGCAATGGAATCAGGCACTGCAACATGCAACCCGAGCTCTTGAGTATGAATCAGGCGGTGTGGATGACAAGGCCAAAATTTATTATGAGCTTGGCACTGCATATAAAGGCCAAGGTCAGAAAGAAAATGCCTGTGATGCATTTGAAAATGCCCGGTACGGTGATTTCACAGAACCAGCCAATCATGAGCTTCAGTTTGAATTGAAGTGTGAAGGACATACTCCTACAGGACGATAATTCAGCTAAATCAAAATTGATTTCATAAAAAAGCCCTCTTTTCGAGGGCTTTTTTTATATAGTTATATTAAAGTGTCGATTCGCAAAGGCAAGTTGAAAATACTCTGTTTCCGTTTAGCAATAGTCGGTTTTGTGGTATTTTGGAGTGAAATCTGAATCCAAGTCGATAACATTATCCAAGAAGGATTCTCGAATCCGTAAATTGTCGTGTTCTGAATTTCAGCATCTTCCTTTTTTGTGACGCGGTTATATGAAAGTGATACACATATATTTTAAGAAATTCTTTTAAAGATCTTCTGTAGTAACTCAGCAGATATGAATGATCTAAAGAGGGAAGATTTCTTTTTTCCTTGTTCTGAACTTGGGTATCTTTTGGCCCAAAACAAGCACTAAAATTTATCCCTAAAATTAATCATGTCTGATCAACTCGCTCAGCGTTGCGTTAACACACTTCGAACACTTTCAATGGATGCCGTACAAAAAGCAAACTCGGGTCACCCGGGAATGCCGATGGGTATGGCGGATGCAGCTTATGTTCTCTGGACTAAATTTCTGAAACACAATCCTAAGAATCCGCAATGGGCCGACCGTGATCGATTTATTTTGTCTGCAGGTCACGGCTCTATGCTTCTCTATTCCCTGCTTCATTTGACAGGGTACGAAGTGTCACTTGATGAGATTAAAAACTTCCGGCAGCTTGGAAGCATCACTCCGGGTCACCCTGAATATGGAATGACACCGGGTGTTGAAACAACAACGGGTCCGCTGGGACAGGGTTTTGGAACCGGTGTAGGTATGGCAATGGCCGAAGCATACCTGGCTGATAAGTTCAACAAAGACGATCACAAAATTGTAGATCACTTCACGTACGCCATAGTGAGTGACGGTGATTTGATGGAAGGTATTTCTCATGAGTCAGCAAGTCTTGCAGGTCATCTAAAGCTTAAGAAGTTAATTTACCTCTATGATTCGAACCAAATTTCTATCGACGGTTCAACGGATCTGGCTTTTACGGATGATACTGTAAAACGTTTTGAAGCGTATGGCTGGGATGTTCAGACCATCGACGGACATGACAGGGATGAAATTGAAAAAGCGATTCTGGCTGCTCAAAAGACTGACAAGCCTTCGTTGATTGAGTGTAAAACACATATTGGTTTTGGCAGCCCTAACAAACAGGATACTGCAGATTCTCATGGAGCTCCGCTTGGTGAAGATGAAATTCGCCTTACAAAAGAGAAGCTGGGTATGGATCCGGATCAGAAATTTCAGATCGAAGATGATGTTCTGAATGAGTATCGAAAAGCGGTAGAGAAAGGCACCAAGCTTGAAAGTGAATGGGATAAGCTCTTTTCAGATTACGAAAAAGCCAATCCTGCTGATGGAGCCGGCTTCAAAAAACATTTATCCCGGGCTCTTCCCGGAAACTGGGATGAAATTCTTCCTGAATTTGATACAGATGAAAAAGGAATGGCTACCCGGAAAGCCTCAGGTCTTGTAATCAATGAACTGGCTGATCACATTGATAACATGATTGGAGGTTCTGCAGACCTCACCGGCAGCAATAAAACGGATATGGACGATAAAGGGATTTATAGTTCTGATAACTACTCGGGGCGAAATATCCACTACGGAGTGCGGGAGCACGCTATGGGAGCAGCATTAAATGGAATGGCTCTTCATGGAGGTTTAATTCCTTTTGGCGGTACATTTCTGGTCTTTTCAGACTACAACAAACCTTCCATTCGGATTGCAGGACTATCCAAGATTCCGTCGATCTTTGTATTTACTCATGATAGTATTGGCCTTGGGGAAGACGGTCCTACGCACCAGCCAATCGAGCATCTTGCATCACTTCGGGCAACGCCAAATGTAAATGTGATACGCCCTGCAGATGCCAATGAAACCGCTATCGCCTGGAAGAGTGCCATTCAAAAAGATGACGGGCCCAGCTTATTGGTTCTTACAAGACAAAATCTGCCTACGATCGACAGATCCAAATATGCATCTGTTTCCGGAGCGGAAAAAGGTGCCTACATTTTGAAGAAAGAGGAGGAAGATCTTCCTGATCTGATCCTGATGGCGACCGGTTCTGAAGTTCAGCTGGTATTGGATGCGGCAGAGAAACTGGAGGCTGATGGAGAATCTGTTCGCGTGGTGAGTATGCCTTGTTGGGAGCTATTTGAAGAACAACCGAAATCTTACAGAGATGAGGTTTTGCCTTCTCAGGTTATTAAGAGAATTTCTGTTGAAGCGGGTGCAACTTTTGGCTGGCATAAATGGGTAGGTACAGAAGGAATTGTGATGGGAATCGATCGTTTTGGTGAATCTGCACCATATGAAGAGGTTTACGAGCACCTTGGATTAACAGTTGATAAAATTGTAGAGAACGCAAAGACTCTGCTTAAATAAACAGTCGTTCAAATAATTTGAGCAAAACCCGGTTGAATTCATTTTCGGCCGGGTTTCTTAATTTTAATGAGAAGAGATGGCTGAGAAGATTGATTTTATTTAAAGCCTATGAATCAGCCAAACTTTTTGCCGGGTCATTTTTATGAATAGTAGTGAACGTGATGTCATCCAAGGGATTTTCATCACCTATATATAATTCAATGGACGATTGAATTTTTTGAGTAATGGATTTGGCGTGTAGTGATCCATAAATAGACATCAGTCCGTCCAATCGATCTTCTCCATACTCTTCCCCGATATTATTGCGAGCTTCGACAAGTCCATCAGTATAAAGCAGCAGACTGTCGCCCGCCTCAAACTGGAATTTTTTCTCTTCCAATGTCTTTCTAAGAAGCTTCGTAGATGTCATTCCCAAGGCAAAACCTTCGGTTTTTAATTTAAAAGTGCTGTCCAGTTTTTTATTAAAAATGATTGGCGTGTTGTGACCGGCTCTCGAAAATATGAAATGATCTTCACCTTTCGGGAAAAAAGCAGCACAAGCTGTTACGAAAGTTTTATCCATTTTATTGGACTTAACATATTCATTGAGCTCTAAGAAAAGATCTTTCGGACCGGGGTTCTGTTTTTTGATAATTAGATGAACGAGTGCCTGTATGCGAACCATATAGAGAGCAGCGCTTAGGCCTTTTCCTGAGACGTCTGCAATAAACACATAGGTGCCCTTATCTGATTTGATTACATCCACGTAGTCTCCGCCCACTTCGCTGGCTGTGGCGGCAAATGAGTGGGCCTCAAGCTGATCCCATTTCAAAGCTGAAGGGGGAAGAAGGCTGAGCTGAATATCTCGGGCAAAATCCAGTTCTTTCTGTACATCCGATTTTTCAAGCAGCTCAATCAGAAGAATGAAGAGGATTCCAAGAAAGGCGACCGGCAGAAGAAGAGGCTGAATTGGGAAGATATAAAACCCAAGAAAATTCAATAAAAAGTGAAGTCCAAAACTTACAACGGAAACTCCAAATACCAGTCTTCGAACCGGGTTGAGTCGTTTTGTGAGAGCCGAAAGCAGACTCAGAAATTTTTGAGTGACCGGTATTTTTTGAGGCGGGATACTCGGATTGGTCTCTCTAAGAGCATCAAAATAGAGGGATTTCAGACGTTGTGAATCAGATTGAAACTCCTTGCCAAGCTGGCGTGAGTTCATTCCGCTGACGTATTCCTTATAGAAGGTTTTGGTGTCGTATTTTGATCGAGTTTCGTTCTTTAATCCCATCAAATAATTAAGTTAAATCCGTTTAGATACGTTACGAAATATCGCTGAAAAAGTTACCGGTTTATCTAAACCGGGAATTCATCTGAAGTACGGTAGACGGTTGCCTTCATCAAAGCAACAAGATTATTATCCTGGTCAAGAATCTTTACCTCAAAAAGACCGGTTTTGTGAGTCAGGTTTATGCAGCGTGATTCGGCGGTGATCCGGTTGCCTAAAACAGTTTTTCGAGTAAATGAAATGGAGTTTTCTATCGCCAATGAAACCCGGCCGTAGGTTGCTGCAGAGAAGGCCAGGGCGCTATCGGCCAGTGAGAAAACGATACCGCCATGTGTAACGGAGAATCCATTCAGCATCTCTTTTTTGATGGGACAGGTGACTTTACAGTATCCTTCATCCACTTCCAGGACTTCAACCTCCATCCAGCGGCTGAACTCATCCTTTTCCATCATATGGGCGACAATTTTTTCTGCCCGTTTACGATCAAATGTCTCCATAGAAAGTCTCTTCATTCTTGTATTTGCGTTTCAAAAGTGGATTTGGGCGGTAGCGGTCTTCTCGATACTCAACCTGAAGCGTGTTCATCCAATGATAGACCGTTTCAATTCCAATCTCATCGGCCCATTTCAGTAATCCCTTTGGATAGTTTACACCGTTCGTCATAGCCAGATCCACATCCTCAACAGAGGCCACATTCATGAATACGGCATCGGCTGCCTCATTGATTAGCATAGCCAGAATCCGGTTCAGGATGTTTTCTCCGAGCTCTTTATCCTTAGTCGGTTCTATATTGTCTGCGTTTTCACCGTAGCTGTAAAATCCGATTCCCGATTTTCTGCCCAATCGTCCCGCTTCAACCAATCTTTTCTGAGCAAATGACGGTTTGAAACGCGGATCGTAGTAAAATTCTTTGAATACGGACTCGGTCACTTTGTAATTTACATCGTGACCAATCAGGTCCATCAGCTCAAAAGGTCCCATTTTGAAACCGCCAAGCTCTTTCATTGCCCAGTCTATGGTAGCGTGATCGGCAACTCCCTCTTCGTAAATTCGCAGTGCTTCTCCGTAAAAAGGACGAGCCACCCGATTTACGATAAAACCGGGTGTATCCTTGGCCTGAACAGTTGTTTTTCCCCAGGCATCGATTAAGTTTCGGGCAGACATTTCAGATTGTGATGAAGTGGATATTCCGGGTATGATTTCCACGAGTTTCATCAGCGGAGCAGGGTTAAAGAAGTGGATGCCTAAAAAACGTTCCGGATGTTCTAAGGCTGATGAGATGGACGCGATTGAAAGAGAGGATGTGTTGGAGGCAAGGATAGCTTTCTCATCCACCAACTCTTCTATTTTTTGGAATGTGTTTTGTTTTATATCGAGATTCTCGACAATTGCTTCGATGACAAAATTTGATCCCTCAATTGAATTAAGATTGCCTGTAAATGTAATTCTTTTGAGAATTCCATCCACCTCATCCTGTGTCATTCGCTCTTTTTCAACCTGGCGATTCAGGATTTTTACCAATCCATCTTCTGATTGTTCGAGCTGTTCTTTGTTGATATCAAAAAGATGAACCCGGTGCCCAAATGTAGAGGCAATTTGTGCAATACCGGTTCCCATTGTTCCGGCTCCAATCACGGCAACTGTAGAATTTTTATCTAAACTCATGAAATGATTTAATATGGTTACAATACTCTGAATTTTGATTCAAAAATAAGCAATCAGCCATCAAAACCAAGCGTTGTAGATTTAGATGAAGTTTGATATCATAATGATATCACAAAATAAATCAATTAAGCCATGCCTGATGTATTAATACGAAATATCGATGAGAAGACTTTAGAAAAACTGAAAAAACTTGCGGAGAGAAATAAGAGGTCACTTCAAGTTGAGTTAAAGTCGATATTGGAAATTCACGCTAAAGCTGATATCGAGGAAACAATTGACAGAGTTAAAGAGATGTTAGAAGAATATCGAGCTGAAGGGCGTTATTTTTCAGACAGTGTTGATGATATTCGTGAGATTCGAAACAGATGAGATTTGTAATACTCGATGCATCTATTGTAGCAAAATGGGTATTTTTAGAATCAGGATCTGATAAAGCAGAGAAACTACTTTTGAGACATGAGCTGTTCTATGTTCCCGATCTCTTTTATATCGAAATGGATGCAGTAATCTCAAAAAAGTTTAGAAAAAAAGAACTCAATTATGATGAAGCGTACGTGAAAAGAGAGCAAGTCAAACAATTAGCAATTCACTCTGTACACCACGAAGAAATTTCTGAATTAGCATTTGAGATAGCGATTACTTTACCTATTACAATTTATGATTCACTGTACATAGCTCTGGCTATTGAAAGTGAATCTATTCTTTGGACAGCAGATGATCGATTAGTAAGAGGAATGGAAAATACTATGTTTTCAAGCTTTGTTAAGAATCCGCTCGATGAAATGGAATAAATAGATCTATTCAATAAAAGTTCACTTACCCCTATAATCCGGTTTTCTCTTTTCCAAAAAGGCATCAACTCCCTCTTTATAATCCGCGGTATTCCCAGCCTCAGTTTGGAGGTTGGCTTCCAGCTCAAGCTGCTGATCCAGATTGTTACTGAACGTTTCATTTACGGCTCGCTTGTAGATGCCAAATCCCTTGGTAGGCATTTTGGAAAGTTTTTGAGCGATTGAATCGACTTCATTTTCAAGATTATCATCATCAACGGCTTTGTAGATCAATCCCAATTCCACAGCTTGCTCCGGAGATATTTTCTCGTCCAGCATATACATTGCATTGGTTCGGGCTAAACCAACCAACCGAGGCAAAAACCATGTGCCACCGCTATCCGGTATCAATCCGATTTTACTGAATGCCTGAACAAATATTGCGCTCTTGGCTGCAACTACAATATCGCAGGCAAATGCGATATTTGCACCTGCACCTGCCGCAGTCCCCTGAACCGCACAAACAACCGGTTTTTCCAGTTTCCGGATGGCACGGATAATTGGATTGTAAGTAGTTCTAACCGTATCAGCCAATTCATAACTGGAGTCTTTAGCCCTCGCAACTACTTCTGGGAGATCCTGTCCCGCACAAAAAGCTTTTCCCTCTGCTTTCAGTATCACACATCGAACGTCATCGGCTTCTGCCTTTTGCAGAGCTTCCTGAAGCTCCAGGGCCATGGGTTCGGTGAAACTGTTGTACTTTTCCGGACGGTTCAGGGTAATGGTTAAAATGCCTTGATTAAGAGATGATAAAATAGGAGCCATAGAAGTTGAGGGGAATGTTTAATTTGACATTAGAACTCAGTTGTAATGAAGTACATATGCTTCAATTACCAATTGAAAAACGGGAGTGATCTTCTCTGCTGACTTATGGGTTTAGCCATAGAAAATGTTGTCCAATTTCATTGCTTAAATCAGATGCATTTAAAGTGTTCAAAAGGTTGATTGCACTCGTTGCAATAATACTGTGATTTGCATGCTGTGGACCCAAACTCACTTTGAAGTACGGTATCCATGGAATCACAGTAGGGGCAGGGTACTATTTTTTGTGAACTCTTTAATGATGTGAGAAAGTCGGAGTCATCTCCGGTTTTCTCAGGTGGCGCAATTCCATACTCCTTCAATTTCTTTTTGGCATGATCCGTCATCCAGTCGGTGGTCCAGCTCTCTTTGAAATCTGTAACGACCTTAAACGACTCAACACCTTTCTCAATCAATTTTTCGTGAATCGCCTTCTCGATTGCATTCATCGCCGGGCAGCCGGAGTAAGTAGGCGTGATCTTTACAATGATCTGATCTTCATCAAACTCAACGTCACGAACAATACCCATCTCAACCACATTCAACACAGGAATCTCCGGATCAATAACCTCCTCGAGGTATGACCAGATTTCTTCTTTTGATATAGTTTGATCTGTTTTCATCATGTAGTCTATTGTCATGAGATTTGAGTTCTGAGAATCTCAATACTCAAGACTCAAATCTCTTATCTGTTACTTCCACTCCGCATCCGGATACGATCGCCGCAGGAACTGCATCTCGGCTAAAAGTCGTCCCAAATGCTCTGTATGGCGTCCCTGGCGTGAGCCGGAGAACATGTACTGATCCATATCGGGAATGGTTAATGTCGCTTCTTCTAATGTATCAACGACCAGTTTCTCCCATTCTTTTCTGAATTCCGATAGATCTGTGAACTGATTCTGTTGAATGGCAACCTGGTCCGCTTCATCCATATCAAAAAGTTCTCCGGAATACATCCAGATTTCGTCAAACGCTTCCTGAACTCTTTGATGACTTTCCTCTGTCCCATCACCCAGTCTTAAAACCCATTCACGGCTGTGACGCAGATGGTATTTAATCTCTTTGAAATGCTTTTGAAGCATTCCGTTGAACTGTTCATCTTCAACGGTTTCAATCAGTTTTTGATAGAGGAAATAGCTGAAGGCACTAAACAGGAAAATCCGTGCAATAGTAAAGGCAAAATCACCACGGGGAAGCTCACAAAGAGCAATATTTTTAAAATCGATGTCGTCACGGAAATAGGCGTAATGATCTTCATCCTCTTTGCCTTCCAGCTCTGCTGCATATGCATAAAGAGCTGATGCATGGCCAATCATATCAAGAGCAATATTAGCCAGTGCAAGATCCTCTTCCAGTTCCGGTCCGTGACCGGCCCATTCAGAAATTCGGTGACCTAAAATTAAGCGGTCATCGGCCAGCCGAAGCAATACTTCTACGAGTGCTTCCTGTTGTGTTGCGGGTATGGTATCGAATGTACTCATTTGGTTGGTCTTGAGTCTAAAGTCCTGAGTCATGAGGTCTCATATCTCACGTCTCAAGACTCATATCTAATTTTATTTTCTTTTTTTAACGGCGCGAGGTACGCTGTAAAATTGTGGGTGTCTGTAGGGTTTGTCGTTTGCCGGATCAAAAAATGGTCCAACGTCCTCGGGAGTTGATGCCACAATTTGATCGGATGGAACAACCCAAAAAGCGATTCCTTCATTTCTCCGAGCATACGTATCACGTGCGTTTTGCAGGGCCATTTCAGCGTCAGGTGCGTGTACGCTGCCTGCATGCTCAAACGGTTTACCGTTCTTTGGCTGATAAAATACTTCCCACAGTGGCCATTCCGTATTTTCAGTAGAGTTTTCTGTCATGTTTTGAATAGTCTTTTGTTAATTTTTCAGAAGAAGGAAGCTGTAAGTCATATTTTAAATTTCATAAAATGAAACGCTTCTTACTTCTGTAATCCAAATTTTGTCAATTATGATGCTTTTTCGTCCTGGAGTCGTTTTTTGCGCGCATACTCTTTAGCTGCTTCACGCACCCATTCGCCCTCTTCATAAGCTTTACGGCGAGCTTTCATTCTTTCTCGATTCATTGGGCCGTCACCCTTCACAACGCTCCAGAATTCGTCCCATGGAATATCACCGAACTCCCAGTGGCCTGTTTCTTTATTATATGTTAAATCCGGATCGGGCAGTTCAATATCGATCGCCTCAGCTTCCATCACCATGCGGTCTACAAAGTGTTGTCGGAGTTCGTCATTCGTTTTTGTTTTTACACCCCACTTGATGAGCTCGGCACTGTTTGGAGAATCCGTATCGTGCGGACCAAACATCATAAGTGTTGCCCACCACCAGCGATTCACGGCATCCTGCGCCATTTTTTTCTGTTCAGGAGTACCGTCAGCCATTTTTGCAAGCATTTCATATCCCTGCTTTTTGTGGAAACTCTCCTCCTTGCAAATTCTCACATTTGCGCGGGAGTAAGGACCGTACGATGATTTAGCGAGCATGGTTTGATTTACGATTGCAGCACCGTCAACCAGCCAGCCGATTACACAGATATCTGCGTAGGTAAGGGTAGGATAGTTGAATATGCTCGAATACTTGGCATTGCCGTAGAGATAATCCTCAATCAGGTCCTGCCGTTTAATTCCCAGTGTTTCGGTACCGCTGTATAAATAGAGTCCGTGTCCGGCTTCATCCTGAACTTTTGCGAGCAGAACCATCTTTCGTTTAAGAGATGGGGTCCGGGTAATCCAGTTCCCTTCAGGCAGCATTCCGACGATTTCGGAGTGAGCATGCTGACTCATAATACGAATCAGCTGCTTACGGTAGCGTTCAGGCATCCAATCTTTTGGTTCGATCTTTTCGCCGTTATCAATTCGTTGCTGAAATTCTTCAAGTTTTTCGGGGGTATCCATAAAAGCGCTTTTCTGTTTAATTTATACAGATTCCTAACACACAATATAGCTAATTCATTGCATTGGTCTGAAAAAAATGTTCAAATATTTGTACTATTTCAGTATTTAAAAAATGATATTACTCACAGTATTTAAACTTTTGATGACAATTTTACATCACCTTAAATATTATAAAAACTACACTAAATATTTTCGTCTTTCTGTTTTAGGAAAGACAATTTAGAATCGCAGATGCTCTTTAAATTTCATAGTTTGCTTAGGTTAAACTGTAAACCCAAATAGTTTCGATATGTTAAAAACCAATTTTTTAAATGGAATTTTGATTCCAATTTTAGCAGTGAGTATGCTTATTTCCTGCAAAAGCAACACAGAAGAAAATGTAGCTGATAAAACGATGAGTATTGATGATCGGCTGGCACAATACACCCCTTTTGAGCTCAATGCAGATCTATCGCAACTCTCTGATAATCAAAGAGAGATGATTTCTCTTCTGATTGATGCAGCCGAAGCCATGGAAGAAGTTTTTTGGATGCAGGCGTACGGAAACAGAGATCAGCTGATGGACTCTTTGGAAAGTGATGAAGAGAGGAGATTTGCCGAAATCAACTACGGCCCTTGGGATCGCCTGAACGGTAATGAACCATTTGTAGATGGATTTGGACCGAAACCACTGGGTGCAAATTTCTACCCCGCAGATATGAGCAAGGATGAATTTGAAGCCTGGGACTCAGCGACAAAAGATGATCTATATACGATTGTCCGTCGGGACGATGATGGAGAACTCATTACCATACCATATCATGAAGCATATTCTGTTCAACATCGGTTTGCGGCTGAAAAACTTCGTGAAGCAGCGGAACTGGCGGAAGATCCCGGCCTGAAAAACTATCTTGAATTGAGAGCAGAAGCACTACTTACCGACGATTACCAAGAGAGTGATATGGCTTGGCTGGATATGAAAGACAATATGATTGAAGTGGTGATAGGCCCGATTGAAACGTATGAAGATCGTCTTTATGGCTATAAAGCTGCACACGAAACGTTTGTTCTCATCAAAGATATGGAGTGGAGTGAGAGATTGTCGAAATATGCTGCTGTGTTGCCCGAACTGCAGAGAGGCCTCCCTGTACCGGATGAATATAAAACAGAGGAGCCCGGAACTGATTCCGACCTCAATGCCTACGATGCTGTCTACTATGCCGGGGATGCAAACGCCGGTTCCAAAACGATTGCTATTAACCTGCCAAATGATGAGGAAGTACAGCTGGAAAAAGGAACCCGAAGGCTACAGCTAAAAAATTCAATGCAGGCAAAGTATGATAAAATACTGGTCGAAATTGCGGATATACTCATTTTGGAAGAGCAGCGACAACATCTTACTTTTGACGCATTTTTCAGCAATACCATGTTTCATGAAGTAGCTCACGGATTAGGTATTAAAAATACCATTGACGGAAATGGCACAGTTCGTGAAGCGCTGAAAGAACACGCATCAGCTCTCGAAGAAGGAAAAGCTGATGTGCTTGGTCTTTATATGATTTCGGAGCTTCGGAAAGATGGTATGGTAACCGAAGGACAGATCGAAGATAACTACACAACATTTGTTGCCAGTATATTTCGGTCCATTCGGTTTGGCACAAGCAGTGCACATGGTATGGCGAATCTGATTCGTTTCAACTATTTCGTTGAAAATGGAGCCATTCAATATGATGAAGAAGAAGAGGCCTATCGCGTGGATTTTGATAGGATTGAAGAGGTAACTAATCAGCTCTCTGAACAGATCTTAACTTTTCAGGGGGATGGAGATTACGATGGGGTGGATGCATTTGTTGAGCAATATGGCCAGGTAGGCTCGAGACTAAGAAGTTCTCTCAATCGCTTATCTGAAGCAGGAATCCCAACAGACATCACATTTGTTCAAGGTAAAGATGTGCTTGGTCTTGAGTAATTGATATCTAAAGGTTTTACAAAAACTGAATTTTAAACAGGGTGGTCACAACTAAGAAAGTATTGGCAAAATAAGGCCATCCATCCTCCTTTAGTGAGTAAATAGCATAACATTTCGGACTCCAAAATTGTACGAAACATCAGAATTAACATCTTGATAAAATTCTGTCGTTTTTTTAGCGTTTATTAGCTATCCCATCAATCATCTCAGGAGGTTATTTATGAAAAAAGTTTTTAACCTTACTTTAGATCTGTTCACCAGTGTGGAGGATGATCTTGAAAAGAGGCAGTACATTATTTTGGCTGAACTCAAAAAAATTTCAGAACAATTTCAGTTCTATAAAATTTATCCCCATCTGAGTCAGCTGATTGAACTTCGGAGAGTTTTAAAAGATGTAATTGCTCGTCTGCAAGACCTTCGATCAAAATTTCCGAAGCAAATTAGTAAACTTGACTGGGTTAACCGGACCATCGAGCATGAAGTGATTTTTACAAGCGGAACGGATATATCATCCGTGGAGGATCTGATTGATTGGGCACTGCCTCATATAGAAAATGTGATTGAGGAGGGAGTAGCTATTCATGATTTTGTAGAGAGTGAATTGACCGTTGAACAGGTGGGAATTCTCCCAAGCTATCGGGATGAAGGATATCTGTTTGTGCCCGATAACCAAAAAAAATCACTCAATCTCTTTCGGTTTGAGGTTTCCATATTCCGGAGTACAGAAGATCAGTACCGGGCACTTAAAACCAGATTCTTGAAACAGTTGGAACAGGATCGCATAAAGCTTTCACCCGGCTCTATTAAATTGGATCTGATCCGGGAGCAGAGTGAGTTACCAAATCCCGCTACTTACGCCTTTACTACCGATCTTGACTTTCCGTTTGAAACCACCATTTTTCCTGTCGCTAAACGCAGGCTGATGCACATTTTAAATGATGAGATACAAAGCTAATCAGGATTAAGGCTATTTTTTTGACTGAATAATTGCCAGCGTGCATCGCGAGATGCAAACAAGTTTACCTGATTCAGTTTCTATGCGTGTTTCCCAGACTTGTGTCTGAGCACCGCGGTGAATCGGTTTGGCAATCCCAATTACTTTTTGTCCCTTTCGAACAGCCTTTACATGGTTGGCATTAATCTCGAGCCCAACTGCTGTTTTTGATTCATCACTCAGATTAAGCCATGCGCCTACAGAAGCCAAGGTTTCAGCCAATGCGACTGAAGCTCCGCCATGCAGAATACCAAAGGGTTGAACGGTATTTTCATTGACCGGCATTTCTGCAATCATTTCGGTTCTGTGTAGCTTTGTAAACTGTATGCCGATAGCGTCTCCCATATTTTTGGATTCACCGTTAAGCATTATGAGAGCTTTATCCCTTATGTAGTCTTCAATTTCAATATCTGATCTTTTTGTCATAGCTATTGCAAAAAATTTAGTTCTTTTGGGGTTTAGCTGATCCGTAGTCCTTTTTAATTACGGTTAATGATCTGAATTTTCTAAATAAATTATGGATCAGATTTTTAAAAGTCGCTCGAAAGTGTAAATTAATGGGGTAACAGTGTTAACCTCCTTTATTTGTCAATAAAACACGGTTTTTACTTATGAAATACTCCCCGACAACATTAGCCGATCTACTCTACAAGGGATTGGAAAAATACTCAGATGAGCGTTTTTCAGTCACAAAACGTGATGGAAAATGGACTGAAACCTCAAAATCAGATTTTGTAGAAAAAGTGCACCATTTCGCGATGGGGTTGCATGAATTGGGAGTTCGGCCGGGGGATAAAGTCTCAATTCATGCAGAAAATTGTACAGAGTGGCTGATTTGCGACCTGGCAATTTTGAGTATAGGGGCCGCCAATGTTCCGATTTATTCTACTCAGCCCGGCGATCAGATCAAGTACATTTTGGAAAATTCGGAAGCGAAGGTTCATATTGTTTCAAACGATGAGATGTTTGCGGAGACGAAGTCTTTGATCAAGGCCATTAAGTCTGTTAAAGCTGTTATATCGATTCTGCCATCCAAGCACAAAAAACTAAAGCAGTTTGATGCTGTAATTAAATTAGGTGAATCCTATTCCAAAGAAAATCCGGATCTGTTTGATGAACTCAAAAGTTCGGTTAAACCCGATGACACGGCAACAATCATTTACACTTCAGGAACCACCGGTGTTCCCAAAGGCGTAATGCTTACGCACAACAATATTGCTTCAAATGTGCAGTACTCTTTAGATCGCTTGCCTTTTGATGTCGAGCGTTTTCAGGGAGAGCGAGTCCTTTCATATCTGCCGCTCTCTCATGTGTTTGAGCGAATGATTGAATATATGTACATCTCTATGGGGTGTGAAATTTTCTTCATTGAAACGATTGATGAGATCAAAGATGACTTTTTATATGTGAAGCCATTCTTTTTTGCAACCGTACCGCGCCTGCTAGAAAAAGTTCAAACCGGTGTGAAGGTGAGAGGTCAGGAGTTCAGCGGATTGAAAAAGAATCTCTACTACTGGGCGATATACAGGACGGAAGAGTACGATCCGGAAAACCCTCCGAAAGGTTTGGATGCCATCAAACACAAAATTGCTGATAAACTGATATACAGTAAAATCAAGGAATTATTTGGAGGTAATTTATCGGGAGTGGTAAGCGGTGGAGCAGCACTTTCTCCGGAAGTTTTCCGGTTTATGAATGCAATTGGAATTATATGTGTGCAGGGATATGGCTTAACGGAGACTTCTCCGGTAATCAGTGTGCAAACACCCGGGAGCATGAGGGTTGGCACATCAGGTAAGCCGCTCGAAGATGTTGAAGTGAAAATAGCTGATGACAAGGAAATTTTAGTACGTGGTCCCAACGTAATGAAGGGGTACTATAAGTTGCCCGAACAAACTCAAGAAGTGCTTGACGATGATGGATGGTTTAAAACAGGTGATGTCGGAAAAATTGATGATGAAGGATATCTCTACATCACAGACAGGAAAAAGGCGATGTTTAAGCTGTCGACGGGTAAGTATGTTGCACCTCAAAATGTTGAGAATAAACTGTTAAACAGCGGTTTTATAGATCAGATTGTTGTGATTGGCTATCAAAAGAAGTTCTGTTCAGCTTTGATAGTTCCGGCATATGAAAATGTTGTGAAACGACTGAAAAGATCCGGATATACACCGAACAAACCCTACTCCGAAGATGAAAAAGTAAGAGAGCTAATTCAGAAGGAGGTAGATAAAACGAATGAATCTCTGTCTCCTTGGGAGAGAGTGAAAAAATTTGTTCTTCTTGAGGAACCACTCTCGATTGACAGCGGTGAATTAACACCTACCATGAAAGTGAAGCGGAGTGTAGTGAAAGAAAAGTATGAAGATAAAATAGAATCGATGTATGAGGAGGAATAGATTTAAGTCTTGAGTCTCGAGTCTTGAGAAAACTCGGGAATTATCTCAGGATTTATACTGCACTTCTCATCAGCCCAAAATAATTTTAAACAATTTCAAGACCATTACAATGACTCAAGACTCAGGACTCAAGACTAAAAAAATCCAAAACGTACTCATCCTCGGTTCCGGAGTGATGGGTAGCCAAATTGCGGCTCACTGTGTGAATGCAGGGCTGAAGGTGAAATTACTGGATCTAAAATCGGATGATCCGGACAGGCCAAATAAAACGACAGAAGAGAATATTCAGAAATTAACGAAGATGAACCCGGCGCCATTGGGTGATCCGGATTGGGCTGAGCGAATCACACCCGGAAACTTTGAAGATAATCTGGACTGGGCGGCCGAAGCCGACTGGGTTTGCGAGGTAATTGTGGAGCGGATGGACATCAAAAAAGATATGATGGCCAAGATCGAGAATGTTCGCAAGCCGGGCACCATTGTCAGTTCCAACACATCCGGCCTGCCAATTTCTGATATCAGTGAAGAGGTTTCAGATGAGTTTAAAGCCCATTTTTTAGGCACACACTTTTTTAATCCGCCGCGCTACATGAAGCTGCTGGAGATCATCCCGACGAAAAAAACGGATGATGCAGTGACGGAGTATATGACCGGTTTCTGTGAAAAGATTCTCGGTAAAGGTGTTGTTCAGTGCAAGGACACGCCTAATTTTATTGCCAACCGTATCGGAGTTTTTTCGATGGCTTCTATTATGCCATGGTTTTTTAACGGGAAATTCCGAGCTGAGGAGATCGACTTTCTCACCGGTACACTAACCGGTTACTCAAAAGCAGCTACATTCAGAACTGCCGACATGGCCGGACTGGATGTTCTGAATCACGTGGCAGAAAATCTTTACCCTGCCGTACCGGATGATGAGCGCCGTGAGCTTTTTAAAGTGCCTGAAGGTTTCAAAAAAATGGTTGAAGAAGGTGCTCATGGAAATAAGAAAGGGCACGGTTTCTACAAAAAAGTGAAAGGTGAAAAGGGAAATGAATATCATGTAATTGATCCCGATACCCTGGAGTATGAACCACAAGAGGAAGTTTCATTTGAGGTGGCCGATAAAGCCAAAAAGGAGTTTAAAAGCTCCGGTGAGCGGCTGAAGTATTTAGTGAATCAGGATGACAAAGCGGGTAAGTTTCTATGGGAGATTCACTGCGACCTGCTTCTCTATTCTGCCAATCGAATTCCTGAAATTACAGATTCCGTAGAATCGATTGACCGGGCGATGCAGTGGGGTTTTAACTGGGAACTCGGTCCGTTTCAGCGGTGGGACGCCATCGGAGTGGAGGAGTCGGTGAAGCGAATGGAAGAGGAGGGACGTGAAGTTCCCGAATCTGTGAAGCAGATGCTTGATAGCGGGCGAAAGTCATTCTATAAAGATGACGGTACGGTTTACAATCTGGCATCGGGTAAAGCTGAAGAGCTGACACCACCTGCAAAAGGAGCCGTTACTGTTGCGAAGCTTAAGCGTGATGGCCAAAGAGGTTTGGGGTAATAAAAGTGCCGGACTCTATGACATGGGTGATGGTGTTGCCCTGTTCGAATTCCGTACCAAACAGCAGACACTCGGGTTTGAACTCGTTCAGTCTGTAGAGGAAGCAGCAGAGATCGTAAAAGAACAGTTTGATGCCATGGTGATTGGCCACGATCATGAAAATTTCAGTTATGGTGCGAACTTGTCTGAAGCGGGCCAGGCACTGCAAAGCGGAGATTTCGGGAAAGTGAAAGAAGCCGTGGAGAATTTCCAGCGCGTGGCGGTCGGATTGCGGTATCAGCCGTTTCCCGTAATCGGTGCGGTTTCAGGTCGCTGCTTTGGTGGCGGTGTTGAGTTTATGATGCACTGCGATAAAGTAGTTGCACATCACGAATTCTACTGCGGTCTGGTGGAGCTGGGCGTTGGATTGATCCCCGCCGGTGGTGGAACCAAGGAGCTGCTTATGAGAGCGATGGACAAAGTTAATGAAGATGAGGATGCTGATCCGCTTCCATACCTGAAGGATGCATTCAAAACCATTGGCATGGCTAAAGTTTCCGACGGTGCACCCAAAGCGAAGAAGCTAGGTTATCTCCGCGATACGGATATGATTGTAATGAACAGGGATCTGCTGCTGGCTACGGCTAAAGAGCAGGCGAGAGCAATGGCCGACGCAGGATATCGTCCGCCGGCAGAACCGAAGATCAAGCTGATGGGTCAGACGGGCATGAGTGTGCTGGAAGTGACGCTATACATCATGGCAGAAGCGAAGTGGGCTTCACCCTATGATAAAGTATTGGCCGGTAAAGTAGCTGAAGTGATGACCGGTGGCGATCTTAGTGAAGCGCAGGAAGTCCCTGAATCGTATGTACTGAAACTGGAGCGCGATGCGATCCTCGAGTGTTTCCAGGATGAGCGGACGCATAAGAGAATGGAGCATATGTTGAAAACGGGGAAACCTCTTAGGAATTAGTCTTGAGTCGTGAGTCCTGAGTCGTGAGAGGAATGGTGTTGTGGTCAAGATGAAATAAATAGTCAATGTAAAACTCGAGAATTAAATCGAATAACCTCATGACTCAAGACTAGCTTCTCATGACTAAAAACAAAAAAAAGTGTAAGGAATTATGATTTTTGGATTCATACAGGTAAGTGAACAATTATTAATAAAACCTGAAGAATCATGGATAATTTTAGAAATCTTATTGTATGGAAACGAGCAGTTGAACTTGCAACGAATGTTTATGGGAGGACAATCAGTTTCCCAAAATTTGAACTTTACGGATTGACTTCACAGATCAGACGATCAGCTGTATCAATCAGTTCAAATATAGCAGAAGGTGCAGGTAGAAGATCGAAAAAAGAATTCGCGAACTTTCTTGGTATTTCATATGGCTCAGCCTGTGAACTGGAAACACAGCTATTGATTGCAAAAAACCTTGAATATTTGAAAGAAGATGATTTCGACTCTCTGTTTAACGAGCTAAACGAAATCCAAAAAATGCTATACGTACTCGAAAAGAAGCAACGAAACTAAACACAAACCATACCCTCATGACTCAAGACTCAAGACTCACGACTAAAAACAACGAAGTCGTAATAGTAGCAGCAAAACGAACTGCTTGTGGAAAAGCCAACAAGGGCTCCCTCCGTTTTACCCGGCCGGATTCCCTGATGGGAGAAATTATCAAGGATTTATTAAAGCATGCACCTGCAGTGAAACCCGAAATGGTGGATGATGTGATTGTGGGTTGTGCTTTTCCCGAGGCCTCACAGGGGATGAATGTAGCGCGTCAGTCTGTATTTCTGGGAGGATTGCCCGATTCTGTTCCGGGAATGACGATTAATCGTTTCTGTTCTTCCGGACTTCAAACGATTGCTATGGCGGCTGAACGTATCATGGCCGGTGGTGCTGAGGTTATGATTGCCGGCGGTGTTGAGAGTATGAGTCAGGTTCCGATGGGTGGAGTCTCATTTCAGCCCAATCCTGAGCTGACAAAGGATCGACCTGAGGTATATATCAATATGGGACTTACGGCCGAAAATGTGGCAGATAAATATGGGGTGAGCCGTGAAGATCAGGATCAGTTTGCTCTTGAAAGTCATCAAAAAGCAATCAAAGCATGGGAAGAGGGATATTTCGATAAGCAGATCACACCGATTGATGTGGTTCATAAGTATGTAACTTCAGATGGTGAGGTGGCTGAGGAAAAATTTACGTTCAAACAGGATGAGGGCCCAAGAAAAGATACGAATCTGGAAGCACTTGGCGGATTGCGAGCGGTGTTTAAAACCGGCGGCTCTGTTACTGCAGGTAATTCTTCACAAATGAACGATGCGGCAGCCGGTGTTTTGGTGATGAGCCGGTCCAAAGCGGAAGAACTGGGATTGAAACCTATCGCGAAATATCATGGATTTTCCGTTGCCGGTGTTGCTCCCGAGATCATGGGGATTGGTCCGGTTGAAGCGATTCCAAAAGTGTTGAAACTGACAGGTTTCGGCCTTGATGATATTGACTTAATAGAATTGAATGAAGCATTCGCGGCACAATCAATCGCTGTAATTCGAGAAATCGGGCTCGATCCGGATAAAGTAAATATTAACGGCGGGGCGATTGCGATGGGTCATCCGCTGGGCTGTACCGGTGCTAAGCTGACCACTCAGATCCTACACGACCTTCAACGCCTTGATAAGCAGTTTGGAATGGTAACGATGTGTATCGGCGGCGGTATGGGTGCTGCGGGGATTTTTGAGAGGATTTAGTTGTGAGTCCTGAGTTTTGAAAAGACAAAGGACTAAAAGTCCCCTCTTGAGAGGGGATTTAGGGGTGTGTTTGATTAAATGCGGAGTTTGAAAGTAAAACTAACCCTTCTATAAACATTTAGAGAACACACCCCGCGGCTATATGAATCGCGCTTTGCGCTTTCATATTACCATTTCCCCTCTCAAGAGGGGAGGTTTTGGTACAAACACATATTTCATCACATAATAGACTTGATCATGTTCAAAGAAGACACACTTAAAGACGAAGTCATTCTCATCACCGGCGGCGGAAGCGGCCTGGGACTCTCCATGGCAAAGAAGTTTGCTGAACTGGGAGCCGACATTGCAATCTGCGGACGGACGGAGCAGAAATTAAAGGATGCCACGGAAGAACTGAAAGAATATGGAGGCGAGGTGAAATGGTATTCTGTGGATGTGCGGGATTATGAGAAAATAGGAGAGATGATTGACCAGATTGTCAAAGACTTTGGGAAAATGACCGGTCTCGTAAATAATGCTGCCGGTAACTTTTTGAGTGCATCAGAAGATCTCTCACCCGGTGGTTTTAAATCCATCGTTGATATCGTACTCCACGGCAGTTTCAACTGTACTCATCATTTTGGTAACTATCTGATCGACAATAAGAAAGAAGGCAATATTCTGAACATCGTGACAACCTACGCCGAAGATGCCGGTTCGGCTTTCGTACTGCCATCTGCCTGCGGAAAAGCGGGAGTGCTGGCAATGACGCGTTCGCTTGCATACGAGTGGGGAACCTACGGAATTAGGGTGAACGCCATTGCTCCGGGACCTTTTCCAACCGAAGGTGCGTGGACCCGGCTTTTTCCAAATAAGAAATTTGAAAAAAAATATCTCGAAAAAATTCCGGCCGGTCGATACGGTGAGCACGAAGAGCTGGCAAATCTCGCCTCATTTTTGATGAGCGACATGGCTCCCTATATCACGGGAGAAACCGTAACCATTGATGGAGGTGAAAAACTTTCAGGCGGTCAGTTTAATTTTATCGATTCGGTGATGTCGAGAGGAAAGCTGAAAATGGCTTTTAAGATGCTGAAGAAAATGAGTTAATATATTTTCTTCAGAAATTACATTTTCCGAATTTGATTGTGAATTTTATCTACAATTTTTGCTGTTTGGAGCGCATCATAAGCATTAAACAGTGTATCCCGTTCGAGCTGGATTGACTTAATGAACTGTAAAACGGAAACTTCTGCGGTCGATTTTGGATCAAACTTTTTGGTCTCCTTTTTAAGATTTCCAAAATCATTGACCCTGTAAAGATGCACCAGCTGATGAATGGCATCGCAATCTATGGCCAAATTTTCATCAGATATTATTCTTTGATGGAGATTGGTTCCTCCCAAAGCAGAAAACTGAATGGAAGCAACGGAAGAGTCTTCATATCGAAGCGTTACATTCAGCCCTAGCCGAACTTGATTAATCACCATGGGTTTTGCTTCTATCCGGTGAACATTTCCTCCAAGACTTTTGATAATCCAGGCTACTTCATCAATCCAGTGATGATCAATTTCAGTTTGATCAATTGCACCGGATAAAAATTTTACCTCTCTTTTGATTTGAATCAGGTTCGGTTTTTTGATCTTCTGCTTCATCCACAACGATGCCGGAGCCAGTGAGGGCCAATGACTAAACTGAACCCTGACATCCGCTTCCTGTGCCGAATGGTGTACTTTTTCGAGAGCTTTTTCGTCTAGTGGCAGGTGAGAAACCAGATAGGAGTGAATCCCGAGCTTAATGAGCTGCTCCAGGGAGTTAAGCTTAAGATCCGTGTTATCAAGCAGGATTGCGGCATCAACACTATCCTTTTCAGGAATGGACGATGTAATAACAACTTCCGTAATGGCTGATAATTTTCTGAGGTGCTTTTCCCATGCAGTGGCACGGTTTTGTTCACCAAGAATGGCAATTTTCATAATTAACCGCTTTTCATTCGAGTAGTAAAAGATGCTTAGCGGTAAGATATAATCCAAAAGGATTTTTTAATCCGGCATTATCAGAGCCAAAATGAAATAAAATAGCACCATGGTTCCCACGGATGAGAAGACAAGGATTAAGAAGATGATTCGCACGATGGTAGAATCCCATCCCAGGTAATCGGCAATTCCTCCGCATACACCTGCAATCATTTTATCGGTACGAGATTTTCTGAGCTTAGCCGGCATGATTATTATCCTTCTAAATGAATTTAATTATGAGCTTTAGTTTTGATACGTAATGATAGAGAAAGGGTTTCAAAAAGTGCAGGTTTTATTTTTTGGCAAAAGTTGAGATATATGTCGAATGAATTTCGAATAGTAAGTCAATTAAAATCAGGGTGCTCTGAAAAATACCGGTAGTGTGTATTTGACCTTCACCGGAACTCCGTCTATTATGCCGGGCTTAAATTTCATCTCTTTTACAGCTCGAATGGCCTCGCGATCGGCTGCAGAGTGCAGTGAGCGAGTGACGAACGGCTCCTCCACCTCTCCGAAACGCGAGACGATGAATTCAACCATAACACGTCCCTCTATGCCGTTAAGGCCAGCCGGATACCGGACCTCAGACATCAGGGCATTTATTCCGCCAATAAGCTCGGGCATTTCATCCCTGCCAGTTCCTGTTGGTTCAGGACTTTCGTAATCTGTAGAGTGTTTCTTGAAGTGCTCACTGCCCAATGACCATAAAACCCGATTGTAAGAGATTGGATCATCCTTAATTGTGGCAGTAATTTGATCTGAATTCCGACCAATGTCAGTTACGTCTTCCGGATAATGATTTTCCAGTTTATGAAGAGCTTTGTCATATTGATTTGGATTCACCAAAGTGAACCCTGAAAGAGTGATCGTATGATAGGAACTGTTTTCATCGGCCAGTTCAACATCAAGATCAAGGGAATTCAGATCCGGTTCAACCACATTATTTGACGTGCTGCAAGAAGAGAAAATCAGAATGGGAAGTAGAATCGAAAAAATTGTCAAACCCAAATTGTTTGAAGTTTGATGCATTGTTATAAAGTTATTTGGGGTTTATCTATAAATGAATAGACAGAGAATACACAAAATCAGGATAAACAAAAAAAGCGGAACCCCGTGAAGGATTCCGCTTTTGAAAAGAATCGGAAACCGATTCTTCATTCCGCACGCTATGGCTCAGCGTGTGATACTAAACGAAGCTTTTTCATATCCTACGTAGGAGAAAATGAGTTCGTATTCACCTGATCCATCGGCTTCAATAGAAAAGTTGCCATTACTGTCTGTGGATGCGCCAACATTTGAGCCTGTCAGGATAACATTGACACCTGAAAGTGGCTGCCTAGTTTCGCCGTCCAGAACTCTGCCACGCAGTTGTCCATCTTCATTACGAACTTCCATAATCATTCTTTTCCCCATGGTTGCAGGAGCTTCCACTTCAGCTGAGCTTGTTTGTCCTGATTCAGAGTCAACAGATTCATCATTTCCCAAACTAAACAGAATAGGTAGTGAATATTTGACTCTAACAGGCTTTCCGCGCTGCATGCCGGGTTTAAATTTTGCCTGACTTACAACCCGAATGGCTTCTTCATCCGCGCCGCCACCGATTCCGCGAAGAATCTGTGGATCTACAACATTCCCGTTTTCATCCACAACAAACTGTACATAGACGCGCCCTTCAATTCCTGCTTTCCGAGCCATTTCTGGATAGCGCATTTTCTGCTGTATTGATCCCAGTCCTCCAATTAACTCCGGCATCTTTTCGACGACTACAAAGAAATCATCTTGCTGAGCCTCTACGCCATCTTCAGGTGTGAGAGATTCTGGATTTACCGGATTCATTCCCAATGCCCTAAGTGTGTTGTTGTAAGATTCTGCATCCAATTTGGTTCGAACCTGGATTACGCCTTTTTCTCCTCGCGAGCCAAACTTTTCAACTGCCTGGTCACCTTTCCATATTTGAATGGCTTCGATGTGTTCAGGCTCAAGCATTCGAAGCTGTTCCAATTTACTTTCATGACGGTTCGCCTGCTCTTCTTCACTCATGTAGATGATAATCTCATGATAGCCCTGCTCGCCGGTTTTGTCGATGTTGGTCATCAGATCCAGCTCCTCTTCATCAAACACGGTTTGTGTTTGCATATCGGTACAGGCCATGGCAAATGCAGTGGTTAAAAAGACAATTCCAAGCAGAAGAAGGCTCGACCACTTCGGAATCTGTTGAGTTTTGGTTTGTTGAGTAATCATTGTGATCCTCTTTTTTAGGTTAGATGATTCCTGAGCCATATTTACGGAAAGTTCTTTGTTGAGGTTGGGCATCGGTATCAGTTCAAGCAGAAGGGAGGCATACTCCTTTCTGGATATCGATGATTCACTTAAAACCATATTGTCGCACCGCATTTCCCGATAGTCGATCAGTTCTCTCTTCAGCCTGTGTACAAGAGGATGGAACCAGAAAACAGCTTCCGTAAGAATAACCATCAGATGTGAAAAGAAGTCGTGCTGAGAAATGTGAGTCAACTCGTGGCGAATCGCTAAATTCATCTTATGGGGTTGACTTTTCAACGAAACCGGTAGCAAAATGACAGGATTCCTGAATCCAAAGGTAACCGGGATGATATCTGAATCTAAAAAGGTAATCTGTACGTCTTTCCCCGTTGCAAGTGCCAATCCAAAATTATTTGAACTTAAATGATCAAGTTCTTTAATAGGCTTGAATGAACAGCTGCTGCGGAGTTTCACCAGATTGTAGCTGTGCATAAAAATTCGGGATATGAAATAAACCATCCCTAAAATAAATACCGTAAACAGAATTGTCTGGATCACAGATATGAGCGGCAGTCCGGTAGATTCCTCCGGTATGAAAGTTACATCAACCGGGCTGGTTAACGTAAGCACTTTGAGCGTGGCTTCTGAAGTTGATGTTGATATCCAATCAGCCAGATTATTAATGGCAACCAGCGCAAGAAGACCGGCAGGAAGCGAAAAAATAAGGGCCATTCTTGTATGATATTGGTAGACCGGATGAATGTTTTTCATCAAGCGGAGAGCTGTCCATATAAGCGCAGTAAATACTGTCCAGATGACTACAGGAAGCCAAATCGCATCAAAAATGGATTCAGCCAATTCAGCAATTTGTAAAATTAGAATATCCATGACTTAATCCTCAATTTTGTCAATCATATCCTTGATCTCTTTACGCTCTTTTGCGGTCAGCTTCTCATTTTCGACCAATGCCTGAACGAGATCTTTAGAAGATCCTTTAAATACTTTATCTACGATCTCATGAACCAGGTTCCCGCGAACTTCATCAGGGTTGATGGCAGCGCTGTAAATGTAGCTTAAACCTTCCTTACGATATTTCAGAAACTCTTTATCGGCAAGATTTTTCATGATGGTCATAACCGTGGTATAAGCCACCTCGCGATACTCAAGCATTCTCTCACGAACGTCGGCAACGGAAGCTTCCCCCAATTCCCATACGTGATGCAGTATTTCCATTTCAGTTTCGCCGAGTGGTGTGAGTGATCTTTTCATGATTTATCTGATTTTTTGGTTTTACGACAAGAAACTATTTGCCGGTCGGTGCTGCAAAAACAACAGGACTGCATTGGGCGTACGGTTTATCTGCTTTTTGATTGAATTTGTAACTGCTTAAAAAAGGCTCGAGAAGTGAATTGAATTGTTCTTCCTGCTCTAAGCTGAATCCGGCTTGTTTGCTGCTATAGTAGTAGTGCTCAATGAACCCGTCTGTGTCAAAATATATCCGAGTGAACATACGGGTGTCTCCGTCAAACAAAAAACCATTTGAAACGAGATGGGACGAAATATCTGAAATAAGTTTTCGATAGCTGTCAATAAAATCAGTTTGTCGTCCCTCAAATACACAGTATTCCGGATTCGAGTTCAGTGCATCACCATATCCTTCTTCGATTTCCAGGATGTCAATGGATTGCTGTTCGGCTGCTTCAAAGGATTTTACGATTGTTTGGCCTTGAGCAGATAATGCCGAGAGTGTTATAAACAGGAGTAGTATTAAGATTCGCATATAAAATCTTACAGTTTTTATTAAATGACTAGTACTATATAAATAGTAATAAAATAAATCGCAAGTCGGAAATGATTTCTTTTGGGAAATTGTGTTAACTGCAATCAAATTTAATGAACCTATTCACACATGCCGAGAAAATATCTTAACCAAATAGATCAAAAAATTGATAGACCGAAACTGGAATTATTTCAGAAAGCTGTATTCATTCTCCACGACCAGCTAAACCTGAACGCCTGGCCGGACTGGATTTTGGAAGAAAAGCCGCTCTTGATCTTTATGGAGAGCAGGGAGAAAGGAAGGGAGGTTCCACATCATAAAAAGAAAGCGGTATATGTATTGAGCAGTATGCGACATTTTGCGATTGAATGTGCAGAGAAAGGTTTTGATGTATTGTACCACTCTACGCCGGAACACTTTGATGATGGGCTGCAAGAAATTTTATCACAATATGATGGAGATCTTACATATATGACTCCATCTGAGTGGGACTCGAGAGAAAGATTAAGAAAGGTTGCAGATGAGTATGATGGCAGAGTAGAAGAGATCGCTAACGGATTTTTTCTGGCTGATCCTGACGAGTGGAAAGAGAAGATCGAGCCGGGTTACCGTATGGAATATTTTTACAGAGATATGCGAAGAAAAACCGGATATCTAATGAGTGGCGATGACCCCGAGGGTGGCGAATGGAATTACGACGAGCAGAACAGGGAAAAACTGCCGAAAGATCATCCCGTGCCGGAGATCAAGAGGTTTGAACCGGATGAGATCACGCAAGAAGTGATTGAGATGGTGAACGACTATTTTCCTGATAGTTTTGGCCATAGTGATAATTTCGGTTATGCGGTAAACCGTGAGCAGGTGTTGGAACTGATGGACCAGTTTCTGGAAGAGAGACTGGATGAATTTGGCCCGTATGAAGATGCTCTGAAAACCGGAAATAACACTCTGTTTCACTCGCAGCTGTCTATCTACATGAACAACGGGATAATACTTCCGACTGAGGTTTGTGAAGCAGCTATTGATCGTTATAAGAAAGATGAAGCACGCTTAAATTCGGTTGAGGGACTAATACGACAAATTATTGGCTGGCGTGAATTTATCCGAATCTATTACGAGGCGATGATGCCGGAAGTGAGAGATACCAACCATTTTGGTTTCGAGAAAAAATTACCATCTATGTTCTGGACGGGTAAAACAAAGATGAAGTGCATGGAGGAGAGCCTGAAGCCGGTCATTGACCAGGCCTATTCCCATCACATTCAGCGACTGATGATACTAAGCAATTTTAGTAATCTGACCGAGACTGATCCGCGAGAACTGGAACAATGGTTTCTGACTGCTTATGCGGACGCATACGAGTGGGTGGAGCTACCGAATGTTTTGGGAATGAGCACGTTTGCAGACGGTGGAGTCCTGGCATCAAAGCCGTATGTGTCGAGTGGGAATTACATCAACAAGATGGGTGACTACTGCAAAAATTGTGAATACAGTGTTACCAAAAAGACAGGGGAAAAGGCGTGTCCGTTTAACTACCTCTACTGGAATTTTGTGGATAAACAGCGAGAGACATTTAACGACAGCGGCCGGGTAAATTTTATGGTGAATATGTTTGATAATAAAAAGTCGGACGAGCAGAAAGAAGCAATCTGGGAATCCACAGATAAGTTTTTGTCATCGCTGGAGAGAGGATGAAATGGAATATGAGTTTTTTGATGGTGGTATGAAATGATGTTTTGCAATGTCGCCTCAATTCAATACAATATTTTAAACTAATCCCTCTATTCGGCGATAAAAGGTAGACGTCTATTCTACCCCGGATTTCATCCGGGGCTACCCATGTGTTGTCCCGATGGGACAATTGGGTACTTAAATTTTTTGTTTTGAAGATAGGGCAAAATTCGACTTTCTTATTCAGTATTATTTGATCTCATTTTTTAAGGAATCGTGATGTTCAACTTCAAATAAGCTCCAAAGGAGCGAGCAGATCTTAGCTCCGGGTGAAACCCGGGGTAATTGTAAGGCCATGAAAAAATCGCCGAAAAGTGAGAGCAGTTCGGAGATGGTAACAGTGTTGAAGCGATGAGTTTCGGGACCCAATCATCTGAAATCAGGGGATGGGATTTGAAAGAGTCATACTGCCGATATTTTGTCCCTACAGGACAATTTTAACCCCACTTATTTCCAGAATTGAAAAATTAGTCAATTTTCGGACTTAGTCTAAGTAAGGTTTGAATCATCATTACTAACATCCCATCGGGATGTAATATGGGTAGAAAAAGATGGACAAGTTATAGTCGCCGAAAAGAGAGAGTAGTTCGAAGATGATAACAGAGTTGAGGCGATGAGTCTCAGGACCCAACATTTGCAATCAGGGGATGGAATTCGAAAGAATCATCGTACCTATATATTGTTCCTACAGGACAATTTTTATGTGAAATAAACAGACTACGATTTATCGTACTTTATTTACGATTATCAGAATGTTAAGCTGTGGGTACTTGAGCTTACATTAGAATTCAACTTCAAAAAGCTCGAAGAGAGCGATCAGATCTTAGCTCCGGGTGAAACCCGGGGTAATTGCAAGGCAAAGAAAAAATTGCCTAATAGAGAGCGCGTTTTGAAGTTTAGAACAGAATTGAGGCGATGAGTTTCATAACCCAGTTTATTTAAAATCAGTTTAAATTCAATTAGATGTATGGTATACAACTAATTGATGGAATCGAACGCTGTTTCAAGAAATCCAAAATTTAGATGCAGATACAATCACCATCAAAAGAAATTTAGCCTTCAAAAACGGTCATAAATTGTTAACTTCGCATCATTAAATGAATAATGATTATGAGCACAACTACCAGCGAAGTTACATTGCGCACAAAGGGGATATTACCCGTACAAAAATTGAAACTGTTAAACGAGGCGGGCGTCATCACCGGTGTGGAAAATCACCCGATACAGGATGATCAATTTCAGCCCAACTCTATCGACCTCCGGCTCGGTGAAAAGGCTTACCGGGTTCGCAGTAGCTTTCTCCCGGAAAATGAGACGGTTCAGCAGAAAATTGACAAACTGCATCAATATAGCTTCTCGATTGAAGACGGAGCAGTTCTGGAGCCAAATTGCGTTTATATCATTCCACTTCTTGAGAAGCTGAAGATGCCCGCTTCTCATTTTTCACCTCAAAAGAAATTATTTAACGGGAATGGAGATCAGTCTGTTCGATTGGTATCGGCGGAAAATTTGACTGCCAAAGCAAATCCCAAAAGTACAACCGGCCGGCTCGATATTTTTACGCGGGTTATTACAGATTACTCTCACCGTTTTGAAGAGATTGAACCCGGTTTTGAAGGGAATCTCTACCTGGAAGTTGTGCCGAAATCGTTTCCGATTAAAGTGCGAACCGGCCACCGACTGAACCAGCTTCGTATCCGTCATGGACATACGGTTTTGTCGGATCAGGATCTGCTTCGGGTGCACTCGGGTGATCCGCTGCTTTTTGATGAGTCAGGCACGCCATTGCCACTTGAAGAGGTGAAGGTGAATAATGGACTGTTCTTGAGTGTGAACCTGCATAGCGATGAGAATGACGTTTTGGGATATAAGGCGAAGAAGCATCGGGATTTGATTGATCTGGATAATATCAACCATTATGAAGTTTCTGATTTCTGGGAGCCGATACGCTCTGCCAGTGAAGATCATCTGATTTTAGAACCTGAAGCGTTTTATATTTTCGCATCAAAAGAGAGATGCCGAATTCCAAAGCATCTGGCGGCAGAAATGATTGCATATGATACGGGTTCAGGTGAACTACGAACTCACTACGCAGGCTTTTTTGATAGCGGATTTGGCGGCTCAGTAGAAGATGGCGGCGCACGCGCTGTGCTTGAGGTTCGATCTCACGACGTGCCATTTTTGATTGAACACGGTCAGACTTTTTGCAGCATGAATTTTGAACCGAACAGTGAAATCCCCGATATCATATACGGATCAGATATAAAGAGTAATTATCAGGGGCAGGGATTAAAATTGGGAAAACACTTTAAACAGAAATAAATGAGTCATAAAAAGCTTGTAATATGAAAGTAGATCGCTGTATTTGCCATGAGATCACTTTTGCTGAAATAAAGCGCATTGCAAGTGAAAAACGTTTAAAAAGTGTCAAGGAGATTGAGGAGAACAGAATTGCCTGCACAAATTGCAAACTCTGTACCCCTTTTGTTAAATTGGTTTTGGAGACTGGAGAGACCGTTTTTGATAAAAGTGACCGGTACAGAAAGCGATGAATATTTTTTACTCACCCACAAGTTCGATTACTCCAAACTCATTGAAGCTCACCGGTCAGGAAGCGAAACACGCTACAAAAGTTTTGAGAGTAAGAGTTGGAGATCAAATTCATGTAACTGACGGAGCCGGACAGCTTTACCACTGTGAGGTTGCCGATATTCAAAAAAGTGATGTTATTTGCAATATTCTCGACACAAATACGGAGAAGAGAAAATCACCATACGTTACACTTGTTATAGGGTTGATCAAAAAAAGGGATCGGCTCGAATTTGCTGTTGAAAAAAGTGTGGAGCTTGGAGTTGACGAGATTATTGTTTTCAGGGGAGATCACAGTGAAAAAGGAAATGTACGATTAGACAGACTTGAGTCTACAGTCTTATCTGCAATGAAGCAGTCACTTAGAGTATTCCTTCCACAAGTAAGCTTTGTTGAAAATTTATCCGATGCGGTTGATGCAAGGGAAGAATCAACGTCATTGATCTACGCTGATGAAACATTTAATGAAAGGGGTTTAGAAAGCCGCTTGAATAATAAATTGATGCTGATAGTTGGACCGGAAGGGGGCTTTTCTGAATCGGAGAGAAACTTAATGAAGAAATTAGGTGGGATTCCATATTCGTTGGGAGAGAAGAGGCTCCGCACAGAAACAGCTGCCGTGAGCATAACAGACAGATACAAAAACGGCCTGCTTTAATAAAAAACAGGCCGTTTAAAGATTCGTAAAGTTTCAGCTTAACAGTTAAAACCTTGCAGCTTGAGAGGAAGCAAATGTTTCGAGTTCCCTAACCTCATCCCAAAGTTTTACAGCCTCAGACAGCGACTCATTAAAGTAGTCATTTACAATAGGGTAGAAGTATTCACTTCCCCAAACCTGTCGTGCAATTTCGGCTTTCATTCTGCCATAATTCATCCAAACAAGTTCTTCATACATCTCCCGGGTAAGTTTTAGGTTGTCTCCTTCAACTTCAGGTTCATCAAGCTCGTCTACAATTTCCAAACCTTCTTCCTTCATCATAGAGAGAAAAGTCTCTTTGTCGGCTTTACTCCACTCGAAATCTTTTCTGAAGGATTGATAATCACTTTCCCACTTTGCACGGAATTCTTCACCTTTTTCATCGAGGAAATCGCGTACAAAGTTGAAATCCACACGGTTTACAAGCATGAAATTAAATAGATAAGGGGAAGAAGTAGTGTCTTGTTCAACCAAGATATCTGGAACAATACCGCCTCCGCCAAAAACTTCCCTACCTGCTTTTGTGGTGTATTTAAGGGAGTCAGGTACCTGATCTTTAAACTCTTTCACGTCAACAGCAGGATCGGAAGATCGATGTACAAATTCATAAGCGTAGTCTTCATTTTTTCCGTCAAAGGGCTTTTGAATTAATCGGCCGGATGGAGTCAGATATCTTGAAATAGTTACCCGGATATTGCTGCCGTCGATTAGTTCATACTGCTGCTGAACCAATCCCTTGCCAAATGTACGGCGTCCTACAATCAAGCCTCGGTCGTGATCCTGAATGGCACCACTTACAATTTCACTTGCTGATGCTGAACCTTCGTTTACCAGAACTATCACCGGAATATCCATCAATATGCCATTGCGGCTCGAGTAGACTTCCTGATTAAATCGGGTATGTTTGCTGTCGGTAGAAACCAATTTCGTATTTCTGGGGAAGAACTCCTCTGAAATGGCAATGGCCTGACTTAGGTAACCACCGGGATTGTTTCTAAGGTCCAGGATAATTCGATCCATGCCCTGATCACGAAGTTTTTCAACTGAACTGAGAAACTCCTCGTGTGTTGTAGCTGCAAACCGGTTGATTTTAATATATCCGGATTGATCATCAACCATGTATTCAGTGTCGATGGTTGTAAGAGGAATATCGTCCCGCTCGATGGTGAAGTTTATCGGATTGGAATTACTTGGTCTCAGAATTTCGACATCTACCTTTGTTCCTTTTTCACCTCTCAGTCGTCGCATTACATCTTCGTTGTCATAACCAATAGCACTCGTATCGTCGATGGAAACGATGCGATCACCGGACATAATCCCCAATTGGTCACTTGGCCCGCCTGAAATAGCTGTGATCACGGTAATGGTATCCTGAATGATATTAAACTGAATACCGATTCCCTGAAATTTTCCTGCAAACTCCTCCTCAATTCTCTCACTGTCTTCAGCTTCTATGTAGACAGAGTGTGGATCAAGAGTTTTAAGCATTTCGCGAATGGAATTCTCCGTGAGCATCGCCATATCCTCTTCGGGATAGTTGTTTGCTACATAGAGATAAGCTTCTTCAAAACTATTATATGAATCTCTTAAATTCTGGATTGATTTGAATTGGGTTGTATCAATCGGTGTGGCGGATATATCAAGAGTGCTGTCCTGCATCCCTTTTACCAGACCGGCTATACTTCGTTTATAGAGATGATCTATGGATGTATCTCCGAAATAGTTGTCCAGTACTCTGCGCTGTACCTGAAGGTATTTGTGTAAATTTTCTTGATCTTGGTCGTTTGAAACAACAACCTTGTCAACACCGGCAAGCCAAACGGCAGAAAGGATCAGTAATAGTGCAAGTTGGGGAGCGAGAAACTTCTTCACAGACATTAGTATTTAGTTTCTTGTTTTAGAGTGTAACGATGATATTACCTAGAGAGTATAATCATCCGTCTGTAGATATACTACATTTTATTCAACGTATTATATAGAAAAACGTTTCTTGAAATTTCAAATTAAAGAACCATTTTACAAGATATAATGACTCAGGTCTTTGTCTTTGGCCAATCCGGAGAGTTGTTTTTGTACATACTCACGGTCGATATCGATTTCACCTGACTGAATATCATCAGGTACAGCAAACAGCAGTTCCTCAAGCAGAGATGATAATATGGTGTGTAAACGCCGTGCACCGATGTTTTCTACCTGCTGGTTAACCTCTGCTGCAATTTTGGCAATTTCACGAATGGCATCTTCTGTAAATTCTATCCGAACGCCCTCCGATTGAAGCATAGCCTGATACTGCTTAGTCAATGCATTTTTTGGCTGAGTCAGAATATTAAAGAAATCTTCTTCCGTCAATGAGGTCAGCTCTACCCGGATAGGAAAACGTCCTTGCAATTCCGGTATTAAGTCAGAAGGCTTGGAAACGTGAAATGCACCTGATCCTACAAAGAGAATATGATCGGTTTTTACAATGCCATGTTTGGTGTTTACCGTGCTTCCCTCCACAATGGGGAGAAGATCGCGCTGAACACCCTGTCGGCTTACTTCACCGCTTCCTTTACTGGTTGATGACGAATCACTTGCTACCTTGTCGATCTCATCTATAAATACGATTCCCTGATTTTGCACCCTTTCCAGAGCTTCCTGAACGGCAGCTTCGTGATCGATTAATTTTTCTGCTTCCTGATCGAGCATAATTTCACGTGCCTCGCTAATAGGCAGCGTACGTTTTGATTTTTTTCGTCCGCCACCAAGGTTGCCGAGCATATCCTGAAGATTCATGCCCATCTCTTCCATTCCCTGCGGTCCAAAGACCTGCATCATCGGGGTTTTGGATGAATCTACTTCAATTTCGATTTCACGATCTTCAAGTTCACCGTTTTTCAGCTTATCTCTGAAGCGCTCACGGGTACGTTCATTGAGTTCGGCGTCAGAAGCCTTATCGGGATTGAAGCCTACTTCTCCCGAGTTACTCGTTGTAGATGTAGTTGATTTTTTTTTGCGTACGGGCGGAATCAGAATATCCAGAATTTTTTCTTCTACAATATCTGCCGCTTTTCCTTTTACGCGCTCCTGCATCTCCATTTTTACCATGTTGATGGCGATATCGGTCAGATCACGAATCATCGATTCCACATCGCGGCCAACATAGCCGACTTCTGTAAACTTAGAAGCTTCTACTTTGATAAACGGAGCACCGGCCAGTTTGGCCAGACGTCGCGCAATTTCAGTTTTACCTACGCCGGTTGGACCGATCATTAGGATGTTATTGGGAATAATTTCATCCCGGATTTCAGGATCAGATTTCAATCTTCTCCAGCGATTCCGAAGTGCGATGGAAACAGATCGCTTCGCCTTTTGCTGCCCGATAATATATTTATCAAGCTCGGCAACTATTTGGCGGGGTGTTAAATTTTGTTGTTCAATTAACTTCATGGTACTACTCATCAATTTCTAAAATGGTCAAATTATGATTCGTATAGATGCAGATGTCTGCTGCAATGTGCAGCGACTTTTCAACAATCTCTTTTGCAGATAGTTCCGGTGCGTTCTCTTTTAAAGCCCGGGCTGCTGCCAGTGCAAACGAACCTCCACTGCCAATTGCCAATATCTGATCGTCTGGTTCAATCACATCACCTTGCCCCGAAATGAGCAGGGGAGTGTCTTTATCAATAACGACCAGGAGTGCTTCAAGTTTTTGGAGAAATTTATCTTTTCTCCACTCTTTAGCCATTTCAACAGCGGCTCGTTGAAGGTTTCCGTTGTAGCTGTTTAATTTCTCTTCAAATTTTTCAAATAGGGTAAAGGCATCCGCTGTAGAACCTGCAAATCCCGCCAGAATAGTGCCTTTTTGAAGTTCACGTACTTTTTTTACCGTAGACTTCATTACGGTTTTATCCAGTGTTGCTTGCCCATCTGCACCTAATGCAACCTTACCGTTGTGGATAATTCCAAGCACAGTGGTAGCATGCAAATTGTTCAGATTAGTCATATAAAACTCTCAAAATTTTGTGTTATTACAGTTCAACTAGTTGTTCTGTTGTACAGGCCTTTTGGGACGACTCGGGCGCTTTTTTTGCCCATTTTTATCATCCTTGGAATAGTAATCCACCTGACGTGAAACATCATTTTCAGTTTCAATTTCACGGCTTTGAACTTCGTGTGCCGCTAAAATTTTATCAAGCGAATCACCTTGAAGAACAACATCTGTAATTTCAAGATCAGAACCTGAAAGAGTTGCTTTAAATTCATTCAGAGATATTGTTTCGTCCGGGACAAAAGAAATTCTGAGTTTGTATTTCATCATCCATTTAAAACGCAGGCTAAATAGCCCCATTGTGAGGTAAGATCTCAGGTATGGATTGATGTAGATGTCCACAGCGCGATATTCCGTGCTGTACTTAAATTTGCTGATCCAGCTCTCAATGTCGGTTACGATAGTATCCTGACTGACAACTGACCCTGATCCACCGCAAGTAGGACAGACTTTAGATACGGAATTAACAACGCTTGGCCGAATACGCTGACGGGTAATCTGAACCAGGCCGAAATCACTCATGCCAATTACGTTGGTCTTAGCGCGATCTTTTTTAAACTCCTTTTTCAGCTCATCATAGATCTTTTTACGGTTTTTGTCGTCTCTAAGATCGATGAAATCCACAACGATAATACCGCCAATATCGCGCAAACGGAGCTGTTTGGCGATTTCCCGCGCAGCTTCAAGATTGGTTTTCAGTGAATTATCTTCTTGCTTCTCTTTGGCGGCATAGGGGCCGGAGTTTACATCCACCACATACATCGCCTCAGTCTGCTCAAAAATGAGGTAACCTCCGGAAGGCATTCGAACCCTGGGGCTGAAAATGGAATTTACATCGTGTGCAATATTCACATGATCAAAAATGTGATCTTTGCCTTTGTAGAGTTCCACGCTTGGAAGCATCTTTGGCGCAATTTGCGAAACATAGCTTTTGATTGACTTATAGAGCTGATAGTCATCAATCAAAACACGATCATACTGCTTTGCAAAAAGGTCACGAATCAAGCTTTCGGTGATGTCGAGATCTTTGTAGAGCAGTGTTGGGGGCTTGGCATTTTCGAGCTTATTGAGAATACGCTCCCATTTTTTCAAAACGGTACGCATGTCATCCTCAAGAGACTCTTTATCTTGCCCCTGAGCAACCGTACGAATGATTACGCCAAAACCGTCCGGGAGCATATCACCGGCAATTTTCTTGAGACGCCGTCTTTCACGTCCGCTATTAATTTTTTTAGAAATAGCAATGTAGTTTCCCATCGGAATCAGAACCAGGAATCGACCTGCAATGGTAATATCTGTTGATACACGTGGACCCTTGGAACCGATCGGTTCTTTTACAATCTGTACAAGGATTCTCTGATCTCTCTGAAGCAGCTTGCCGGCAAGAATCTGCTTGTCGTTATTGGAAAGCTTATCAAATTTCTGAAGTTCTTTATTAGCGTCCTTGGAGATACTCTTGGGGCCATTCATCATTTTGATGTAATCTCCAAGATGATCGCCGGCATCAGAGAAGTGAAGAAAAGCGTCTTTCTCCATGCCAACATCAATAAATGCGGCTCGAATACCGCTCATTACTTTATGGACGCGGGCGAGGTAGATGTCGCCAACGGTACGTTGATTCTCTTCAGATTCTATAAAAAGTTGTGCCAGTTCTTTGTTTTCCAGCAGTGCAACACGGGTTTGATTCCCCGATGAGTGTATAATGATCTGGTTCTTCATGTAAGCGGTAAAATTTCATCAGCAATTCGCTAAGCTTACACTTCACAATCAAAAAGATCTGGTGGGTGTTTAAAAACAGTACTTGGTTTTCCAGATGGTCACTTGCACGAGATAAAGCAGAGCGAGTTGCTAAACTGTTAGAATTCTTGTTAGAAATAGGTGTGGGCGCTTTACTAGGCCCGGAAATACCAAAATCTGAGTACGCAACAGAGCGGCAGACCGCTTTGAAGCGAAAAATCAAATAAGGGGTGATATGTCGTAAAACTTTAAATATCAATATAATAGTATGTCGAGTTCGCAGATTTGTTATCGAACTAGTCCAATGTTTAAATATAGCAGAAAGTTGACTAATAATTAAATATTGAATGTTTATGTAGTAAAGAAACACAAAATTTTACTATTCACTCATTCTTTTGATCGAAGCACCGGCCGCATTTAGCTTTTCTTCGAGATTCTCATATCCTCTGTCGAGATGGTAGATACGCAGTACTTCGGTCGTGCCTTCTGCTACCATACCGGCCATAACCAGGCTGACGCTGGCCCTGAGATCGGTACTCATTACTGAGGCACCACTAAGATCAGTTTTTCCTTCGATTGTCACAGTATTTTTTTCGACATCCAAATTGGCTCCAAGCCTGTTCAGTTCGGGAACGTAGCTAAATCTGTCAAAATAAATTGTGTCGGTTACTTTGGATTTTCCATTTACCTGAGTCATCAATGTAGCCCATTGAGCCTGAAGGTCGGTTGGGAAACCGGGATAGATCTCAGTTTTTATAGAAACCGGTTTAATACTCTCATTTGATTTGATTCTGATGGTTGAGCCATCGATAGTCAAACCCACACCGAGTTTTTTAAAGTGTTTTGGAAATGTGCCAAGATCTTCCGGCTTGCAACCGGTTAACGTCAGATCCGATTCCGGATGCATCGCTGCGGCGATCATATAAGTTCCGGTCTCGATCCTGTCGGGATCGTTTGACATCTCCACACCTTTAAGGGTATCGGCTTTTCGAATTGTAAGTGTATCGGTTCCGATTCCTTCAATATTGGCACCCATTTTCACCAGCATGTTGCAGAGCAGAACCACATCGGGCTCTTTTGCGGCATTTTTGATGGTGAACTTCTTCGCTCGCTTAGCTGCCGCGAGTACCAGGTTGATGGTTGCTCCAACACTGCTTGGATCGAGAGTAAACTCACCACCTTCAACATCTTCACCATCCATTGAGGCGACAACATACCCTTCTTCCAGATCGATGTTGATGCCCATCGCTTCCATTCCCTTTAGATGGAGATCAACCGGGCGCGGACCCCAGGCACAACCTCCCGGAAGAGAAACGCGTGCTTTACCCATTCGTCCTACAAGCGCGCCAAGCATATAAAAGGAAGCTCTCATTTTTCGTACCAGATCGTAAGGGGCTTCGATATGGCTGAGGTGAGTCGGGTCTATCACTAATTTATTCTCATTTTCAAGAAAGTCGACCTTTGTCCCCGTTACGCGAATAACATTGTTAAATGTGTAAATATCTCGCAGTTTTGGGATCAGGTGTAATGTAGATGGCCCATCACCGAGCAGTGATGCAGCCATAAGTGGAAGAGCGGCGTTTTTTGAGCCACTGATTGCAATTTCGCCTTTTAACGGAGTTGGACCTTCAATAACAAATTTATCCACGGGGTTCGATCTCTAAAATAGTTTGATTTTTTTCTACGTTGTCTTTTTCTGTAACTGAAACGGATGCCACTATACCTGATGCAGGCGCTTTTAATTCGTTTTCCATTTTCATGGCTTCAAGAATGGCAACCGGTTGGCCTTCTTCAACCTCATCACCTTCTGCAACCAGAAGCTCTAAAATTTTACCGGGCATTGGGGCTTCAAGCAGACCCACAGATGCAAGCTCATCGGTAGAAAAACCAAGCCGTTCCAGCAATAACTCTTGCTCATCCTTTACAACTGTTTTTACAAAATTGCCGTCAATTGAAAAGGAGATGTTCTGTTTATCTATTTCAATGTTATCAATGATGTGCAGTTTAGTTCCTGTTCGGAAGAGTAGACGGCCATTGGATTGAGATATAAGCTCGTAAGTTATCTCTTTGCCATCTACGGTAGCTGAATGATTGTCACTGTCAATTTTAACGTCAAATGACCGGTCGTCTATAGAAGATTCAAATTGCATGGCTCTGTATACTTTTAAGTCCTGTTTTAGTGGCTTTAAAACTAAACTGCTGAATTTTATCCGAATCGTAAAATGGAGAAACGGATAGAAGTGATTCCGAGTCAAAAACTTCGATGTAACCGTGATTGATCAGTTTAATCAAATCATCGCGGATAGCACCGTAACTGAGTCCGGTCTCATCCTGGATATGAGAAAATGGTTCAGGAAAGATGAGCTCCCGTAGAATAGATTTTTCAGATAGTGTTAATTTTTCCTTTGGCATAGAGCAAGAAGATAGAGGCTGACTCCATTAATGACAATACGGATTTATTCCTATTCGACCCTTACATCGCCGTATGAGATGACGTTTTCGTTTGCATCAACTAATACAATGCGATAGGTACCCTGCGGATTTTCTCTGAACCGGGAGATATCTAACGGTGAAAGTGGCAGAGAAGTTAATCCGGGAGGAATAGGACTGCGTAAATCCTGAAAAACCGGCCGGACATTGTTATCCCCGTAGAAAGCGTAGACTCTTAACCCGGATACAGATTCAACCCCGGTCACGACAACATCGAGGGAAACTTGCTCTGAGGATAAAACCGGGTTTGGGTAAGCGGGATCAACTTCTATCACCCCCTGAAAAAAAGGAGATATTCTCCAATCGTCAGGATCACTGTTTTCTACCGTTCCGTTATTGCTGGTTTCGGTGATACCGTCCGGCATACTAAACGCCTCTCTTTCAAAATCTCTTTGATCACTGCTTTGATTGCATCCGGCGATCAAAAAAAGAGAAATAAGCATGGCCGGGAAAAGTAGTTTTTTGTAAAAAATCACAATAGCTGATTTAGATGAAATGGAGTATCAATTGATTCAGTTCTTTCTAGTAGAGTGACGAAATCGTCACAAAAATGTTGTATTTTTCAACAAATAAAAATCATAATAAAGAAGTACTGTAATGATACAAGTTTACGGGATCAAAAACTGTAACAAAGTGCGAGACACCTTCAAGTGGCTGGATGAAAACGAGGTTGAGTATGAATTTGTTGATCTGAAAAAAGAGCCGCTAACGAGAGACGAGCTGCAATCATTTGCTAATCAGATCGGCCTGGACGTACTTATAAATCGACGCGGTATGAAGTGGAGGGAACTTGGCCTGAAAGACAAGAATTTAAGCGATGAAGAGCTGTTTGATGAGTTACTTGAGCATCAGGTGATGATCAAACGACCGGTTTTGGTAGAAGGAGAAGCAATTTTAGTTGGATATGATGAGGACGCATTTGAAGCATTTGTTGAGTAATTTTCTGTTTTTATTTTTAGCTGCTGTTCCGGTTGTATTTGCCCAGACTGACTTCACATATGAACGAGACCGGGAACAAACTCCATCAATGGAAGAGATGCTGGAGGCCAGGGAGATTTTCGAGTATGAGGTCAAGTATGGCTTTTTTACGCTCGGATGGGTAGACGTTGAACTGCTGCCCGATACAACTTACAATGGCGAAAAAGCGTATCACCTTAGAACGACCATGCGCTCAAACAGTAAGTTGCCTTTAATGGGAACCCGCATTGTGAACTACGAAAACCTTTTTCAGTACAATGAGAAGTGGCCCTACAGTTTTGTTTTTTGGCGGGATGATGTTCACGAAGAAGAGTACGACAGCGCCAGAATCATTTTTGATAGAGAAGCTGAAGCTGTTCGATTTTATGAATTTGGCGAACCCACCGATACACTTGCGTTAAAGGAACCGGCCAGTGGCGGAGATATTATTTTCTATTACTCCAGGAAATTTGCCGGGCTCGAAGAGGAGTATACACTGCCCGCCTATATAGAAGGAGATATGGGACTGGTAACTGCCAAAAGCGGACCGAAAACAGAGAGACGGAAATACGATGCATTTGACAAACCTATTGAAACGTACAGAAGCGAAGGTAATGCAGATGTGGACGGACCATTTGGGTTTAACGGGAAATTTAAATCGTGGTTTTCAACCGATGATCTGCGAGTACCGGTGGAGGCTCATGTACGCGTAATTTTTGGAAACGTAAAAGTTCGGTTAATCAATTATGAGCGAAGAGGACAAGATTAAGATTTATTTCAAAAAACTGGATCACGCCAAAAACTTACCACTGCCCGCATACGAAAGCGATGAAGCGGCGGGAATGGATATTCGAGCTGCACTCGATAAGCCGAAGACTTTAGAACCCGGTGAACGGGATTTGATTCCGACGGGATTGCAAATGGCGTTGCCAGTGGGTTACGAAGCGCAGATCAGACCTCGAAGCGGCTTAGCTTATAAACACGGCATTACCATGCTGAATACACCCGGCACGATCGATTCAGATTACAGGGGAGAGGTGAAAGTTTTGGCGATCAATCACGGAGATCAACCCTATAAAATCGAGCATGGCGATCGCATCGCGCAGATGGTAATCGCACCGGTCTATCAGCCTCAAATTGAAGAGACCGAGTCACTGCCTGAAACCAACCGCGGCAAAGGCGGTTTTGGAAGCACCGGCGTAAAGTAGTTTAGTGAAAAGTAAGATACAGCCATATCTGGATTTAGTAAGTCAGAATCATAACTATAGAAGGCTATGGCTTGCTCAGATTATATCCAATTTTGGAGATTGGTTTGGAATACTGGCGGTTTACGCCATCATTCAGCAGTACAGTGGTTCTGAGCTGCTTCTGGGATTAATTATTGTGGTGAAAATGCTGAGTCTGGCGTCATTCTCGCCAATTGCCGGATATATTACCGATCGCTTCAGCAGGCGGCGGCTGATGATCTGGTGCGATATTATTCGCGGTATTATTGTATTGGGTTTTATTTTCATAACATCGGAATCCCTTCTCTGGCTGGCGTACCTTTTGATTGCCATACAGATGGCTTTTTCAGCTATCTTTGAGCCCGCCAAAACATCATCCATTCCAAACGTCACCACTCCGGCTGAACTGGTGAATGCCAATATTTTATCAGCGGCTTCCTGGAGCATTATTTTCACAACGGGAATGGCTGTCGGAGGATTTGCTACCGAGTGGCTGGGCACGGATCTGGTGTTTTTGATGAACGGCTTTACCTACATCTTTTCATCCTGGTTTATTTACAAAGCGGATATTCCTCAGAAAATGATGTCTGCAGAGGAGAAGCACCGAACCAGAAATCCTTTGCATGGAATCCAGGACGGTATCAAGTATTTAAGAACCAATAAAAATGTTCTAAGGCCGACCCTGGCAAAAGGTACATTTACGATGTGTGTTGGTGCGCTAGTCTACATGCTGATTATCATTGCTGAAGATGTATTAATGATGGGCAGTATCGGGCTTGGAATTTTATACTCGGCCAGAGGAATTGGTACCGGACTCGGGCCTGTTCTGGGACGAAGGGTACTGAAAAGTGAAAGCACCTGGGTAAAAGGAATGGGATTTTTTATGATCATTGCCGGTCTGATGTACGCGCTTGTCAGTTATTCTGAGCATCTGTTTTTTATGGGAATGTTTGTGATGCTGGCTCATATGGCTTCCGGATCCAACTGGGTGATGAGTACTGTACTTGTACAGCGACGGGCACCGGATCAGTACAGGGGGCGAGTGTTTAGCTTGGAGTGGCTACTGTTTACGCTAGCCCAGTCGGTATCCGTAACAGTTGCAGCACTTATACTGGAGTTTGATATTCTTTCGTTAAGGGAGACGATGGCTCTCTTTTCCGGCCTACTGGTAGCGTCCGGGATTTTCTGGCTGTTTAAAATTGCACCGGCTGAGGAGAAAGAACAAAGAGATCAAAAGCTGAAAAAAGAGGCTGTGAGTGGCTTTGAATCGTAAGCGGTTTAATTCCCCAACCTTTTTGGTCGAGAAAGATAAAAGTCCCCCTTTGAAGGGGGAAGCTCCACCGAGCGTTTTTTGGGGAGCAAGGGGGATGACCATCGTAATCATCCATGGTTCAATAGTTGATTCATAAGAAAATTTGATCATCCCCCATTGCCCCCTTCGAAGGGGGACACTCCTCAATAAGCACATATTCAATCAATAAATAATGGATTTTAAGTGGATATCTCGCGGGCTCTGCCCCAATACAGTTTATTAAAGCACCAATTTTTCAGGAAATCCTCATTCGAGTTCTCTAAAAAGAGTACTATCTTTCAACATTATTTAATCAGGTAAAAATAGATGATTTGGGAAAATAGCTCATATTTATGGCTGTTACTGCTACTTCCGGTTCTGTACGGATTGTATTACTGGTTCAGGCAGGTTCAGCGAAAAAAGAGAGATGAACTTTTTGATGAGCGTCTGATTCATCAGCTGCGCAAAAATTACTGGAGTACGGGAGACAAAGTCCGATTGTACGCCATTTTGGGAGCACTGCTATTTTTTATAGTTGCTCTGGCCGGTCCTAAAATCGGCACCGAAGTCCGTGAAATTCAACGTTCCGGTTTAAATATCATGGTAGCGCTGGACTTATCGAGAAGCATGAACGCCGAAGATGTAAGACCCAGCAGATTAGAAAAGGCTAAGTTTGAAATTAACAGATTGGTAAACCGGCTCACCGGAGACAGAATTGGATTAATAGTTTTCTCCGGAGAAGCGTATGTTCAGGCGCCCATAACAACTGATTATTCCGCGCTTCGTCTCTTCCTGGATGTTTCAAATACGGATCAGATACCTGTTTCGGGCACGGATTTTCAAGCGGCCATGCAGAAAGCCATTGAGGTGTTTGAATCGATAGACAGTCAAAATGCGTCGAACGTTCTACTTTTTATGGCTGATGGGGAAAATCACGGGCCGGATTACAGTGAAGAACTCGAAAAGCTGGAAAGCCTGGGAGTAACTGTTTTTGCTTTGGGTATTGGTACGCTGGAAGGCGGTCCCATTCCGATTTATGACGAACAGGGAAGAATGACAGGATATCATCGAGACCGGGAAGGCAATACGGTTACCTCAAGTTTAGGGGAAAGTACAATGCGGGAAGTTGCCTCTACAGGAGGTGGAGAATATTTTTCAATCCGAAGGGGAAGTGATACAATTGAACCCCTTTTTCCTCGATTGGACGAACTTCAAAGAGGCGAATTTTCGAGTCAGGAGTACGCCGATTACGAAAACCAATACCAGATTTTAATGATGATTGGGCTGTTATTTTTAGTAACCGGACTGTTTTTTCCTGATCATTTAAATCGAAATAACTCCAGAAAAGAGAAACTCACGTAGTATGATAAAACTGTTTGTAACAGATTTGGACGGATGTATATCTGAACCGTTCAAAACCCCAAATTGGGAGGCAATCAATAAAATCAGAGAGCTGAATATTCAGAGTCGTTCTTCGGATATCATTCCACCGCTCACAATCTGCACCGGACGCCCATATCCGTACGCCGAAGCGGTAGCACAGTGGCTGGATATAAAATTGCCATTTGTTTTTGAAAGTGCCGGGCTGTTCCATTGGGACGGCCACCGTTTCGAAACGGCCATCAACATTGAGAATGGAGAGATGGAACCAGTACAGCAAATGAAAAAGTGGCTGACTCAAGATGTGTTGCCAAACTACCCAGGTGTAAATCTGGAGTTTTCAAAAATGATGGATGCGGGAATAGTTGGGCCGGATGAAAAGGTCATTGAAAAACTCCACAGACTGATACTGGAAAAAGTTGAAAGTGATTACCCCGGAATGGAAGTTCATGCCACGGATATTTCAGTGAATACACTGATGCCCGGAAACGATAAGCTTCAGGGATTTAAATTGCTAAGTAAAGCTTTAGATATCTCTTTTGATGAGATGGGATACATTGGTGACAGCAGTGGAGATGTGCCGGCGCTAAAAAAAGTAAAAATGGCGTTTGCACCGCTTAATGCAAAGGATATAGCTAAAGAGCATGGAGTGGTTATTCAGAAAGAGACGACAGAAGCTGTTCTGGAAGCATACCACAAAATCATTGAGTACAATAAGACAGCTGTAAAACCTCAATCATAAATACCTGCCGCAACCGGTTAAATTCTGCTCCCCGGTTTGAACGTCAATCTGATGGGTAAAAAGAAACCCGCTCATTGAATCCCTGCAGTATCCGGGTATTATCGTGATCTGCATTTCATCAGTGCTGTATATTGTTTTTTGATCTTCCACGATCTCTTCGAATTCACTAAATGGATAAGGCATTTCAGATCCAGGAGTTTTGTATAGCAGCCGGCCATCAAAATTGACGTGAATGGTCCAAAACGGCTCATTGCCACTTGCAAGAAAATCAATTCCTTCTTCACGAAGTTCTGAATGACTGCTTCGAATCGACTCTTGTTCAGGAGAACGATCAAGTGTATAGTTCTTTTCCAGTTCTCCGGTAATGGGCTGAAGTTCCCGATCCAGCAGTTTGATCTGATCTCTGCTGAACATAAAGGCCTTGTGTATTTCACCTTCAATCCGGTAGAGTTTGAGTGTGTCTCCGGTCAAAGTCCAGGTTCCTTCTACCCGGTAAAGATTGTCTCCCCGATCCTGATAATGATTCAACTCTTCAAAACTGTCTTCATTGAGAACCACGGTCGATTCAATTCCGGGGCAATCCGCGCAGGGCATTACACCTGAATAAACAGCGGGTAAATCTTCAATAGATTGTGATACCTGCTGATCTTCACTGTTCATCTGATTCAGCGCGGTATTCACCCGAAAGAGTATAAAAAGGGTAAGCAGAACCAGAATGGTGATATTGACAGCTTTATTTTTCAATAGAGTTGACTACTTCAGATTTTTGGTTTTCTCGATCGACTCATCGGCCATACTCAAATGATAATCTTCCAGTTTTTCGGCCAGATCGGAATCATTCATGCTTAGCATGCGAACAGCAAGCAGGCCTGCATTACGGGCTTTACCAATTGCAACGGTAGCAACCGGAACTCCATTTGGCATCTGTACGATTGAATAGAGACTGTCGAGTCCGCCAAGCGCGGTGGTTTTAACGGGAACTCCAATCACAGGTAGGGTAGTGTAAGCCGCGAGCATTCCCGGCAGGTGAGCGGCACCGCCGGCTCCTGCTATGATCACTTTCAATCCTCGTTCACGGGCCATGGTTCCATATTCCGCCATTACGTCGGGTGTGCGGTGGGCCGATACAACCTGCTTTTCATACGGTACATCAAAATGATCCAGAATCTCAGTTGCTTCTTTCATCGTTGGCCAGTCACTGTCACTGCCCATTACTACGCCTACAATTGGTTCACTGCTCATAATTTGTGATTGTTATTTGATAATTAGCCTTGATAATCAAAAATGTTTCAACTTGAATGTACGAATTGCACGGTGTAATTGAGGGAAAAAATACTAATAAATGTGAATCGGACTTTCATCAGGCAAATGCCGCACTCATCACTTCAGAAAACAGTTGGTGTGATTTAATCCTTTCATCGTGATCGAAAATGTACGATGCGATCATAATTTCATCTGCTCCGGTTTGACCGATAAACTGATTGATATCTTTTTCGATCGTTTCTTTGCTGCCGATGAATGAGTAGGTAAGCATCTGGTTCACACCGTATTTTATATGCTCATTCCAGAGTTTATCCATGTCATCAACAGGCGGAGGCATGGGCGATCTGTCGCCGGTAATCACTCCCATAAACATCTGTTTCATGGAACTGGATAGATATTCGGCCTGATCGTCTGTGTCGGAAGCTATAACGTTAATGACAGGCATGATGTAGGGTTTGCTAAGCTGTTCTGAAGGCTTGAAATGTTTTTTGTAAAGCTTGATTGCAGGCATCAGCTGTTGAGGTGCAAAGTGGCTTGCAAATGCGTAGGGCAGCCCCAACTCTGCAGCCAGAAAAGCACTGTCCGTACTCGAGCCCAGAATCCAAATGGGTACGTTTGTTCCCTCTCCGGGAAACGCCCTCACAGAAGAAGTCTGGTTACTTTTTGATAGATATTTCTGCAGCTGTCTTACATTCTCCGGAAATTGCTGAACATGACGCATTCTATCATTTCGAATGGCGTTGGCTGTTACCTGATCCGTACCCGGCGCACGGCCCAACCCTAAATCTATCCGATCGGGGTAGATCGTGGCAAGCGTCCCAAACTGTTCGGCAATGATCAATGGAGAGTGGTTGGGAAGCATCACCCCGCCCGATCCAACCCGGATAGTTGATGTTGCATCTGCTATATGTCCCAGTAGAACCGAGGTGGCTGAACTTGCAATATTTTCCATATTGTGATGTTCTGCCATCCAAAAACGTTTGTAGCCAAAATTTTCAGCGTGGCGGGCAAGGTCGCGACTGTTGGAGATAGCTTCAGCAGGTGTACTTCCCTCTGTTACTACAGCAAGATCCAGAACAGAATAGGGAATCGTATCTTTTTCATAACTCATTCAGCAAGAACCAATTAATTTAAATTTCTTCCACGCATTATATCAACAAAATGGAAAGATATATCATTGAACTGAAATGAGCTACTTCCTGAAGTCAGCTTTGAAGTAGGTGTAATAGAGCTCTGTTTTTCATTACGAAACGAGTGAAGAAATGTTATATCTTAATAGTTTGGAGCTGTTCAACTCTATTGATTGAAAACATTTACCGGTGAGTTTCCGGTGGTAACTCACCCGACTCTGCCTCGATAACTAAAAAGAATCATTCAAATAAAAATGCCCTGTCAGATATTGTCTGCAGGGCATTTTTTATTACTGTATAGATTGTTGTTTAATTCTGTCCAAACTCATACTCCTTGGGCGGATCGGTATTCTTGAGATGTTTCACAAAGTAGTCCCATCGTTTCCGCATCATAAACGGTTCACTGTAAAATCCATGACTTCTGTTAGGAAGCATAATCATGTCGAAGTCTTTGTTGGCTTCAATCAGTGCATTCACAACAATGAGCGTGTTAAACGGAGGCACGTTGGTATCGAGAGTACCGTGAGTGATGAGGAGTTTACCTTTCAGATTTTCAGCCAGCAACGGATTGGACTGATTGTCATAATTGGTGCCGTTTTCTGTTTCTTCGAAGCAGTCCCTGCCATTTTTCGCCCCATGCATCTGTGTAGTTACGGTTGTCGTGATTACCGGCACCCGAAACGGCTACTTTATAAAAATCGGGGTAGGCCAGTATCCCTCGTGTTGAGGCAAATCCACCGCCCGAGTGTCCGTAAATACCTACTCTGTCTGCGTCCAAATATGAGTGGCGCTCTGCAAGCTGTTCGATCATGGCGATCTGATCCGGAATCCCGTTATCTCCCATATTTCCGTAGTAAAAATCGTGGAACTCCTTAGATCTTCCGGGAGTGCCCTGGGCGTCAACTTCTACTACAATAAATCCAAGTTCAGCCATTGCCTGCTTATCAGATCGAGATGCCCTGAATGAACGGCTGCCAACGCTTCCGCTCTGCGGACCCGGATATAGATAGTTTAATACCGGATAGGATTTGCTTTCATCCAGGTTGGTTGGGGTATACATCAGGCCGTATAGGTCAGTTTCACCATCTCGAGCTTTAACGGAAAATGGTGTTGGAGCTTTCCATCCATGAGCTTCCAATTCGGAAATATCAGCTTCAGCCAGCTCCATCAGTTCATTTCCATCCAAATCCCGAACAACTGTGACCGGTGGAGAATCAGGAGTGGAATAGGTGTCAACCAGTAAACCATGATCAACATTTAGCGATGTATCATGGTTTGCCATGCCGGGAGTGAGGAGCGTGAGCCCGCTGCCATCAAAATTGATTTTGTAGAGGTACTGGAAATAAGGGTCACCCTGTTCACGAACAGAGCCAATAAAGTAGATAACACGGTTTTGCTCATCAATGTGAGAAACCTCACGAACATTCCAGTTACCTGTTGTAATTTGATTTTTCAGACTGCCGCTATTTGCATCGTAGAGATAGAGATGTCCCCAATTATCGCGCTGAGACCACCATACGAATTCGTTTGAATCCTTCAAATATCTCCAGCTAATCGAGTTGATTCCCGATTCGAAAAAGGTATCCTGCCTTTCATCCAGTACTGAAGTAACTTCTCCGGTGTTTGGATCTGCTATTTGAAGATGAGCTTCTTTGTGATCACGCGATACAGAAACGAAAGCGAGCATTTCACTGTCGCTGCTCCACTCGGCATCCAGTAGCGTGCCGTCGCGGGCTGCAATATGATCGGTGATGGTAGATCGCTGATAATCCGGCTCCACATCCAAACGAACCAGTTCGGGCTCGTCTCCATCCAGATTGATAACCACGCGTTCTACCATAAAGATATGCTCATCACCCGGAAGCGGATATTTCCACTGCTGAAGTTCGGTATGACCGATGGCCGTGGAGACCAGATTCATGTTTTTTACATTTCTGGAATCCTGTTGAAAAGTGGCAATTCTTTTGGAGTCGGGAGACCAGAGCAGAACCGGAGCGTCGCGCTTGGTCCAGCCTGCGTTGTTGGTTGCATATCCGTAATTTTCTTCACCGTCGAAGGTTAATTGAGTTTCATTGCCTGAAGCAAGATCCCGAATCCAGAGATTGTAATCCCGGATAAAGGCAACTTTGGAACCATCGGGTGAGAGCGATTCTGAAAACCGGTTGTATTGGTTTTGGTCTTCTGACGATTCACAGCTTGTTCCGTCAACATCACATGAAAATTGAGTCCCGTTTGTGGTAAAATGGATTTTTGAAGCGTCATCAGAAAAACTGAAATTGTTGAAAGGCAAGTTCAGGGCATCCACGGTGTCTCCGGTCAGATCTGAAAGTGTCTGTGCAAGATTTTCGTGATTAAATGCCCTTTCTAAACTCCCGCTTGAAGGATCGGCAATCATAAATTCTTCTCCGCCGGGAACTGTATGCAGATATGTGATTCGGCCATCATCTTCCCAGTTTATATTTGATGCGGTATTGTAAACTAAAGAGTTGGTGTGCTGACCCAAAAGGGATTCTGCGCGTTTATAATCTTCTTCGGTAACAACTTCGCGAGAATCTTCCTGTTGTGATTCCTGAACGACCGGCTGCGTATTTGCACAACCGATGGAGAGCCAGAAAACCCCTGCAATCAGTAAAAAGCTTTTTAACGATAGAGAATTGAGAACCATAATTTTCATGTTTGGCGGTTAATAGTGAAAGATCGATTTTAGAAATATATAGAATCGATCGGATATTAAAAGTAAAAGCTTTCTTTGCATACCCTGTGAGTACAAACACCAAATTGTATCAAGAAGTGGTGGAAATATCTTATCAGAGCAATAATTTTAAATCTCGATCGAACGGGTAAGCTCTCTCGCTTTTTTGAATGTTTGCTCCATATCCTCCCCAAGAAGTGTGTAGTGAGCCATTTTTCTTCCCGGCTTGCTCTCTAGTTTACCATAGGAGTGAAGATGTCCGTCCGGTTCGGAAACAGCGTCATCGGCATTCTCTACCACGGCATTGCGCTTATGTTTTCCTAACAGGTTGATCATAACAACGGCCGGTTTTCGAAGATCGGTGCTTCCAAGCGGGAGATCACATACTGCACGCACATGATTTTCAAATTGTGAGGCAACGGCTCCTTCAATGGTATAATGGCCTGAGTTGTGTGGGCGTGGGGCTGACTCATTCATCAGTAACTTCCCATCTTTAGTGAGGAAAAATTCGTAAGCAAAAATACCTTTTCCATCAATTGCTTCGGTTGCGGCTATGGCCAGCTGCTGAGCTCTTTGACGAACTTTTTCATCAACCTGTGCCGGGGATTTTACGGCAACATTGATGTGGTTTTCCTGCACAGTTTCGCAGCATGGATAGACCACATGTCCGGTCTTATTTCTGGCCACCTGAACAGCAAGTTCGTGTGTAAAATCGACAAACGCCTCGGCGACGATATCGCGCCCGTCATTTCCGCCAAGTTTATCAAAAGCAGTGTAAGCTTCTTCCGGACTCTTTACAGTTTCATTTCCATAACCGTCGTATCCGCCTTTTGATGATTTGAGCAGGTAAGGCCATCCATGTTTTTTTCCAAAAGATTTGAGATCATCTTTGCTTTCAATCAATGCATAGGGTGTAACCGGGATGCCGGCTTTTTCGAAAGTCTGTTTCTCAATCAACTTGTTTTCGATCAGGGCAAAACTGTCGGGTGAAGGATAGATGGGAGTCCCGGATTGCTCCTGTACGGCTTTCAGTATTTCTGAATCTATAAATTCATTTTCAAGGGTTATCAAGTCGCAGTTGTTGGCAAATTCAACCATTGCGTCCACGTCATCAAAGGAGCCTGAAGAGGAGTAGGGTGTCATAAATTGAACAGGTTCATTTTCAGGCCGATCGGAATAAACGGCAACCTGCATTCCAAGTTCGAATGCTTTGAGGGATGACATTCGTGCAAGCTGACCGGCGCCGAAAAATCCAATTTTAAACGTAGTACTGAGTGGTTTTTTCATAATTATTTCTGAGATAGTGAGGTTTTAAATCCGTGGAGCATAAGGTAGTAAATCATAGAATAAATTTTGCAGACAATACCCCGGCAGTAAAGAGCCGCTCAACACAGGAATTGAAATGTTGTTCTTAAAAATGAGGGTTTAATGAATTGAATTAAATAGTTCGATTAAAGCTCATAATTCAATATATTTCCGCTCTATTAAAAACAAGTTTTTAAATGGATTTAGAAGACAAATTACACCAGATTAAGGAGCGGTACGACGAGATTAATCAGGCAATGGCAGATCCCGCCATTTATGATCGACCCTCTGAATATGCTGAGCTTACCAAAGAACATACCCAGCTAAAAGAACTGGTTGAGGATTTCGATCGATGGAAAGAGATTCACAATCTTCTTGAGGGAAACAAGGAACTGATTGAAGCAAATGAAGATGCAGAGATCACGGAGATTGCCAGGGAAGAAAACAAAGAGTTGAAAGCTGAACTTGAGAAGCTTGAAGAGGCGATCAAGTATAAACTCATTCCTAAAGATCCGGATGATTCGAAAAACTGTATTGTGGAAGTTCGTGCCGGAACGGGTGGCGACGAAGCCGCAATTTTTGCAGGCGATCTTTTTGATATGTACCGCCGATATGCCGATTCTCAAGGCTGGAAATTAAACCTGCTCTCCATCACGGAAAGTGAAAAGGGCGGTTATAAAGAGATCGTATATGAGCTTTCCGGATCTGAAGTTTACGGAAAGATGAAGTACGAAAGCGGTGTTCATCGTGTTCAGCGAGTACCTGAAACAGAATCTCAGGGACGGGTACATACATCTGCTGCAACGGTTGCTGTTTTGCCGGAAGTAAACGACGATGTTCAAATCAACATCGATATGAAAGATGTTCGCGTTGATACATTTCGGTCCAGTGGAGCGGGTGGTCAGCATGTGAACAAAACCGACTCGGCAATTCGTTTAACCCACGAACCGTCGGGTGTTGTAGTAGAGTGTCAACAAGAGCGCTCGCAGCATCAAAACAAAGAAAAAGCATTAATTATGCTCAAAACCAAGCTGTACGATATGGAGATGGAAAAAATCCGGTCTGAACGTGCAGCCGACAGAAAAAGCCAGGTTTCTACCGGGGACCGAAGTGCAAAAATTCGAACGTATAACTATCCTCAGGGGCGATGTACGGATCACCGAATCAATCTGACCCTCTACAATCTTGATGATATCATGAAGGGAGACATTGATGATATTATCAACGCTCTGCGTCTGGAAGACAATCTGGAAAAGCTGAATGCAATCATGCAGTAAATTTCTGAGAGGCATTTAGTCAATCAATTAAAATAGAAAAGAAAAATTAGGACTAACGTGAATTTCCCAAACCCTTTTTATCGATGGCGCCCTCATCCATGGCACGGCCTGGAAGTTGGTGAAGGATCACCCAAAGTAGTAAACGCCTTTATTGAGGTTACATCATTTGATGCTATTAAATACGAAGTTGACAAACTAACCGGATACATGCGGGTTGATCGTCCACAGAGAAGTTCATCCATGCCGCCTTCGCTCTATGGATTTATTCCCAGAACGTACTGTGGTGAGCGTATAGGAGGTCTTTCAGAACATACCAATAAAGGAGACGGTGATCCGCTTGATATTTGCGTATTGAGTGAGCGTCCTATTGACAGGGCTGAGGTTATTTTGACTGCCCGTGTTATTGGAGGGCTTCATATGATCGATAACGGTGAAGCGGATGATAAGATCATCTCCGTGTTGGATAACGACCGTTATTATACAGATGTGAAAGATGTTTCAGATCTGCCTGAAGTTATCGTGGAGCGATTGAGACACTACTTTGGCACCTACAAACTGATTCCCGGCAAAGACTCCGATGTTTTTGTTGACCGGGTGTATAACCGTGAATATGCCGAGAAAGTTATCGAAGCCTCAATAGCCGATTACCAGGACATGTTTGGCGAGTAGGTTGATTGTAGAACGGGTCGCCTGACCCGTTCACTATTTTCAATCAAGACATGGTATCTGTATTTTTCTATTGGATACATAGTAGATACCATGTCTAATACACCGGCCATGAATGACCGGCTCGTATATTATGCCCATCGAATGATGGGCATTTTTTTTGGATTTGTTCGCAAAAAAAGGTCCCCTCTTGAGAGGGGATTTAGGGGTGTGTTGAAATGTTTTAAGACACGGTATCTCTATATTTCTATGAAATCGGATAACAGATAAATCTTGATAAGAGCTGATTTTTGTAATCGGATACATATAGAAATACAATGTCTGTAAATCACCTTCAACGGGTCAGGCACTCCGTTGTGCATGTTCAATCCAGATCCATATCCAATCGATTCTGTCTTTTAACAAGAGTCAGAATGGTATATTCAGCTACGAGCTCCTCATTTTGATTGCTTACCTGCACATCAAACCAGACCATTCCATACGGCTCTTTGTCGGTTTCCCGTTTTTGACGAACCGTTTTCTTCTTGACGATCAGCTTGGCCTGAATGGTATCGCCCGGAAAGACCGGCGCTACAAATCTCAGATCTTCCAGTCCGTAGTTGAGCATCACCGGTCCCGGAGCCGGATGCACAAACATTCCGGCAGCAGCAGAGAGAACAAAATATCCGTGTGCTACCCGTTTTCCGAAAAGAGAATCTTTGGCCGCAACATCATCGAAGTGGGCGTAGAAGTGGTCGCCGCTTACTCCTCCAAAATTTACAATATCGGCTTCAGTTACCGTTCTTCGGTGTGTTGTCAGCGCTTCACCGACCGTTAAATCCTCGAAGTACTTTTTGAACGGATGCACTTCTGATTCTTTCGTCTCAGCACCTTTTACGTACTGATTAACAATATTCATGATGGTTGTCGGTGATCCCTGAAGTGCAACCCGCTGCATGTTGTGAAGAACGGCGCGAGCACCTCCAAGTTCCTCGCCTCCGCCTGCACGACCGGGTCCGCCGTGTACCATATGCGGCATGGGTGAACCGTGCCCGGTCGATTCTTTTGCAGAGTGCCGGTTGATAATCATAAATCGTCCGTGGTAGGGAGCGCATCCCAATGTAATTACGCGAGCCACGTCATCATCATTTGTAAACAGAGAACCAACCAGTGAGCCATCTGCTTTATTCGCGATTGTAACTGCCTCGTCAATATTTTCATAGGGCAGGAGAGTGGTTACAGGACCGAATGCTTCTATTTTATGAACTTCATCTACAGTAGTCGGGGTTTTGCACAACAGAACCTTGGGTGAGGTAAAGGCGTCTTTTTCATCTCCTCCTGAAGTATATACCGTATCCGTGACATCAATCAGTTTCTGGAGACTTTCTCCAAATCTAGTGGCTTGCTGAGTACTTGCCAGCGGTCCCATTCGGGTATCTTCGGAAGCGGGGTCTCCGATGGTTGTTTTTTCGAGACGTTTTTTGAGGGCTTCGGTTACATCATCCACCAGATCTTTCGGGATGATGGTTCGACGGATGGCCGTACATTTCTGACCTGTTTTTACCGTCATCTCATTGGCCACCTCTTTCACAAAAAGTCCAAATTCTTCCATGTCGGGAGTTACATCGGGCCCGAGAATGGAGCAGTTCAGTGAGTCAGCCTCAAGGTTAAATGGAATATTATTCTGTATGATATTCTTGTGGGCTTTCAGCTTTTGACCGGTAAAAGCAGATCCTGTAAATGAAACAGAATCCTGGCTGTTGAGGTGATCCAGCAGGTCACCGGGCACATCCGCTGCAATAAACTGAACAGATCCCTCAGGCAGAAGTCCGGACTCAATCATTTTTTTGAATACTGCATGAGCCAGGTAGGAACCCATCGGTGAAGGTTTGATGATGGATGGCACACCGGCAATGAATGCAGGAGCAAACTTTTCGAGCATTCCCCAAACCGGAAAGTTGAATGCGTTGATGTGGAGAGCCAGTCCCTGTTTGGGAACACAGATATGCTGACCGATAAATGTACCGCCTTTGGAAAGTCGTTCAACGCCGCCTTCCACGTGGAAAGGAAGATCGGAAAGCTCAATTCTGGCTTTACTTGAAAGTGTAAAAATGGACCCGATTCCACCCTCGATATCAATCCATGAGTCGCGACGGGTTGCACCGGTATGAGTGGAGAGTTCGTAAAACTCCTCTTTGTGCTTCATCAGATATTGACCCAGAAACTTGATTTTGAAAGCCCGTTGATGAATCGTCATCTTCCGAAGTTTCGGCCCGCCAACAGAACGTGCGTGTTCACACATGCCCTTGTAGTCGAGATCCCCTTCAACCAACGTGGCAATTTTATCTCCGTTTACAGCACTGATTAAATCTGATTCATTCTCCCTTTTCAATCCAGTTTCCTTTCGCGTATGATGTGACTTTCATGTGATGGTAGTTTTATTCAATCCAATTTTTTTGGAAGATAATAAAACGAGTGTTAAAAGATTGTTTGGACAGAGAATGAGTTTTATAAAGCTGTTGGTCAATTATCTTGGGAAGGGTGGTTTGGGATATTCAAACGATAGCAGAGATCAAACTAAATGTTTAGAATTCCGCCTCAATGCTGTTTATAAATCAAATCAGAGCTCTCTGTTCGGCGGCTTTGGGGAGCGAATTGAACACCCCAAGCTGACGCTTGGGGCTACTATCGGTCGCTTCTTCGAAGCTTCATTTAAAAGTAGGAGATTTATCCTTTGCCAAGGCTTGGGAAGGCAAGCCCGGCATCCTCTTTTTTCACTTCGTTCAAAAAGAGGGGGTGAATTTAGAACAAAATTGTCAGGTCAATTAAAATCTCTTTTTTCCCGAACTCACCCCCTGTCCCCCTCTCTACTCTCTTTGTTCGTAAAGAGGGGGAACTACAAAACTAAGTTTGAAATCGAAAATCGGGATCGCTGTTATCGAATTCAATTAGAGCGTTCCCCTCTTTGCTTGCAGAGAGGGGACAGGGGTGAGTCCGAAAAAACGTGAATTCAGAAATAAGATTTAATTTTCTCAATCAGCTGATCCATGTCAATGGTCTCTTCATTTTTAAATCGTATAACCTTTAGCCCAAGTCTCTCAATAATCAAATCTCTTTCACGGTCGTAGTATTTTTGTTTTTCGTGGATTTTTCCGTCGAGTTCAATAACCAGCTTGTGTTCAGCACAATAGAAATCAGCAATAAAAAAATGAAGTCGGCCTCGGTCTTCTTCGTAAATCAATGGGTGTTGTCATAAAAACTTTACTCCGTTGACCTGACGATTCCTCAATTCAACCCAAAGTACTTTTTCTGCAGGAGTTGAATTATTACGGAGTTCTCTTGCCATTCCAATGATTCTCTTTCTTGAAATCATTTCGATGCTCTCTTTTTTTGTTTTGTGTGGCTCTATAATTATTAGAGAATTTCTTTAAAACTCACAAGCTTTTAACTCACCCCCTGTCCCCCTCTCTACTCTCTTTGTTCGTAAAGAGGGGGAAGCTCAAAACTAATTTTGAAGTTGAAAATCGTGGTCGTTGTTACCGAATTCGGTTAAAGAGTTCCCCTCTTTGCTTGCAGAGAGGGGACAGGGGTGAGTCCGAATCCTGAATGCTTTTTGGAGCAGGGAGGGGTGAGTCCGAAATCTTAATCTGTTTGATGTGATCATCAGTAGAGCGATATCGGTAACAAATCAGCATTCTTGAAGGAGAAAAAATTTTGGATTATGACATTCCATAAGAATCGAATATTTTCAAACTTCTTTCAATTGTAAAATCATCAGCATAAAAGAGTTATACGTATGGAAAACAGGTGGTATGTAAAGTACACTACAGTTCTACTTGGTTTAATTTTGACGGTTTATGTCATGATCGTGGCCAAATCGATTCTGCTTCCTATTCTTTTTGCTGTTCTGCTCTCAATTCTTTTTGCTCCGCTGGCATCCTGGCTGGAAAAATACAGGATACCCAAAATCCTGGCAGCACTTTTGGCCATGATTATCGGATTGTCGGTTCTGTTCGGGCTGGGCTATTTCTTTTATTCGCAGATCACAGCCTTTGTGGATGATGTGGATTTAATAAAGTCGCGTGCAGAGGAGCTTCTGGCAGGTTTGGAAAACATATTGGCCACCTGGTTTAATGTGGAGCAGTTTGTAGAATTCGAAGATATTGAAGGGTTGTTTTTAGAATTTGTACGTGAAAACTCAGGGACACTGGGAAGGGGAGTTGCCGGAGCTGTTTCATTTGCTACCACTGCATTACTGGTGCCCATATTTATGTTCATGTTTATCATTTTCCGTGATTTTCTGAAAACATTTTTTCTCAAGCTGTTTGGGAGTAAAAGTGATATGCACACGGCTAAAGTTCAAACCATCATGAGCAATATTCAGGTGGTTGTTCAACGGTACATCACCGGAGTGATAATTGTCATTTCTATACTCGCAGTTTTAAACAGTATCATGCTATTGGTGATAGGTGTGAAGCACGCCATATTTTTTGGGGTTTTTGCCGCGATGCTAAACGTGATACCGTTTATCGGGCCGATTTTTGGATCAATTCTGCCTATTGTTTATTCACTTCTCACCATGGATTCTCTCATTTATCCTCTCATAATTATGGGCGGATTTTACCTGATTCAGATTTTAGAGGGTAATTTATTCACACCCGTAATTGTAGGTAATCAGGTAAGTATGAATGCGTTAGTTGCACTGCTGCTTCTCTTTTTAGGGGCACAGATTTGGGGACTGGCCGGGATGATCCTGTTTATTCCGCTCGGAGCTATCATGAAGGTAATTTTTGATGAGATCGAATCTTTACAGCCATACGGATATCTGATAGGCAGGGTGCCTGAAGAAGAGAAACAGAAAAAAGGCAAGCTTGCACAAAAGATCAGCGACTTTAAGGAGAAAGTTTCCAATGAGGGCAATGAAGAGGAAGAAGGAGAGGAGTAAATTTTAAACCCCAGTTCTCAATAGTTCAGTTTTCTTGAATTTTAATGATGGAATGTGTCAGGTATAAATTTATGTTTCGATGCTTCTATATCGAATGTCATAAGCAAAACTGATTCATGAATAAAAAGGTCATCATCATAGGAGGCGGACTTGCCGGACTTACGGCCGCTTACCTGCTCGAAAAGAAAAAAATCTATCCAACCATTTTAGAAGCCCGGAATCGTCTTGGGGGACGAATCCACACCATAAGACCGGATAAAAATAAAAGAGTGGAAATGGGGGCCACCTGGCTGGGTAAACAGCATCACTCATTAATTCAACTGATCAGGGATTTAGGGCTGGATCTCGAGGAACAGCATCTTGGTGATAAAGCCTTTTATGAATATATATCTACTTCACCGGCCCAGTTGGTGCAGCTGCCACCGAATGAAGATCCAACCTGGAGAATCAAAGGCGGATCGGATCGTTTAATTGAAGCTCTTCAGGAGAAGTTAACCGATACAAAAATTTATACCGGTCAAGTAGTCAAGAAAATCAAAAATGGGGAAAAAGTAGAAGTTCAAACCGCTTCGAAATCCTATTTGGCTGATGCCGTCATCACTACGTTGCCTCCAAAATTACTTTCAGACCGGATAGAGTTTACTCCGGCTTTACCCGGAAAATTACTTCAAATTGCCGATCAAACTCATACCTGGATGGGCGAGTCGATTAAAGTTGGTCTATTTTATGAAGACCCGTTTTGGATGGAGTCTGATTCCAGCGGGACAATTATGAGCAATGTGGGTCCCGTTAACGAGATGTACGATCATTCCGATTCAGAGAAGAGCTCCTTCGCCTTGAAGGGATTTTTGAATGGGGCATATCATTCAGTAAATCGGGAAGAGAGAAAGAAAGTTGTACTGAATCAGCTTAGAAAATATTACGGTGAAAAGGCAGGCGATTACACTCTGTATCAGGATACTGTATGGCAAAACGAGTCATTTACCTATTCAGAGTACCAAAAACCCGTGGTTCCGCATCAGCATAATGGAGATGATATTTTCACCCAACCCTATTGGGACGGTAAACTTCTGTTGGCCGGCGCAGAGACATCACAGATTTCACCGGGTTATATGGATGGTGCTGTTGAGAGTGCCAAAAGAGTAGCTGAAATGATCTGAATTTTCAGTAGTCCCAATTATTGGGTGAAGATTAGTGACAATGTCCGTGTTCGGCAGACCAGCTGGTTCCGGGCGGACAGTCTTCTTGATTGTTACTACCGGAGAGGAAAACTCCAACCAGTACAAATCCCAGAATAAGAACCACAGCTATTCCAATAATACCGGTTCTGGAAGAGATCGCGGATTGATCTTTTTTCATGTGGCAGTTTTTATACTTCTTACCGCTTCCGCAGTGGCAGGGATCGTTTCTCTCGGGTTTGTCAGGCATAATGCGGGGAATTAATTTCTGGTGGTTAAGCCAATAAAGAGTATTTGACAGAAAATAGCCAACATTTTAAAATGAACGGTTAACTTTTTTACACATTTTGATCAGATCTATCCAAACTCAATTCGGCTAATTTTTGTCCCATCTGAACAGCAGGGATGGATATCGGAGTGGCACCGGATTCAATGATCAGTTTATCTTCCCGGTCGTTTTGAGTTAAAACACGTATTGAACCCTTGAATTTTTTCTTCCGTAACTGCCGAACAATAAATTCTTTTGTATAGATGTCTCCTGACATGGAAATCACAATATTCTCTACCTTTTTCATGTCCAGTTCTTCCCAAAAAGTAGAATCCTGAGCATCAGCATACAGGGTTCTATAACCTTCGTCGAGGAGCATTTTTATACGATCAGGATCAATGTCGATCCCAACGGCAGACTCGCCGTTATCATGAAAATGTTTCAATGCGGCCTGCCCGGTTTGTCCAAGACCGATTACCACATATTTTGAAGCACCCAAAGATACAGGTTGATGGTCCGGGTGTTTGACATCACGTTCAAATTCCCTAAGCTTTGAGCCGAAACGTTGCCAGACAAAATCTTCATAACGTACTAATATGGAATTGATTACGTAGGAAATTGCCGTTAAAAGTCCGAGTATGATAATGATCTGCGATGGTATGATACCGGCAGACACAGCAACTGCTCCGGCTATCAGGGTAAATTCACTGTACGCGGTTAATGTAATCGTAGAGAGAAAACCGGTTCGGGATCGAAGTTTAAAAGCGATAAAAAGTCCATAGAAAAGAACGGCTTTAATCGGCAGCAGCAGTAGAAGAAATCCTATAAATTTAAACCCGTTGAGATCAGGAAAACCGCCGAGGCCAATTTCGAGGAAAAAGCCTACAAGAAAGGCTTCCTTAATTCCCCATATTTTCTTCTCAAGCTGATCGGCTTTATCGTTATTGACAAAGAGCATTCCAATAACCAGGGCTCCCAATTCACCACTCAGATTGACCGATTCAAAAAGTGCACTTCCGCCTACTGCCAAAGAGAGCGACATTAGAAGAAGCAATTCATCCCGTTCTACGAGATAGAGCAATTTTGATAATAATGGTCTCAGCAGTGGCAAACCAAGCAGCAGTATTGCCCAGTAGGATGGTACTCCGCCCCCGGCGTACGCAATGATACCGATGGCGACAAGATCCTGAACAATCAAAATGCCAATGGCCAGCTTTCCGTAATAAGATCCGAGCTCATTTCGGTTTTCAAGGTCTTTAGCAGCCAGTACCGTACTTGAGAATCCGAGAGTTATGGATACAAGAATTGCTGCTTCAAGATTCAGGCCAAAGTAGAGGCTTACGGGTACAAATATCACGGAAGAGATTGCGAGGTGAATCAATCCGACACCCAACACTTCTTTCTGTAAAATATTTTTCAGGCTGATGTGTAGCCCTACCGTAAAGAGAAGAAAGATGACTCCGAGATGAGCAATTTCTTGGAGCATGTATCCGGGCTCGTAACCTGTAAAAGAGAGTCCAAGGCCGGCTAACAGATAACCAACAAGAGGTGGAATTTGAATGCGATCAAGGGTGAGGCCAAGTAAAAATGCGAGGCCAATCCAGATGATATCCATCTATGAGTATAAATTTAGAAGGTTGCGTTGCTGTTAAGTCAGTTTTATTTATTAGGTGCTAATATATCGCTTTAAAAGGAGGGTCCCATAGTCAAATTAAATCAAGAGGTTGATCAAGCATTATTTACGATCATTTTATTTTTGTCCAATTACTTTTGTTTAAGGCGAAGTGGTATATGCACTACTGTTGATACGTTTGCTTTTATTCCCGATTTGCAAAATTCAACTTTCAGGTTAATTTATATAAGTAGTTTGATATCAAACAATTAAACCAAAACAACAGGGAAACAATTATGAATGACTCAAATCTGTTTAAAAATTATGATGTTGGCCTATTACTTCTTCGAATTGGTGTAGGTTTGGTGTTTGTGGTAGCAGGATGGGGAAAACTGAACGGTATTGAAGGTGTACAGGGCTTTTTTGGCAATCTTGGAATTCCCATGGCAGGTATCATGGCGTGGGTTGTAGCCCTTGTGGAGTTTGTAGGTGGTCTGATGGTTTTGGTCGGAGCAAAAGCTAGGATTCCAAATTTGCTTCTGGCCATAATTATGGTTGTTGCTATCTTTACAACGAAATTGGGAGATTTTGACATTTCGAGTGCCGATGTCCGGGTAGATATCCTTATGCTTCTGATCACGCTCTCGCTTGCATTAATGGGCAGCGGAAAATATTCGGTGGATGCAAAGTTTTAAAGAAAGGAAGCGATTGAGATAAGATAACTGAATAAAACAGTTTAAATACAATAACCCCTTCATTAAAAAGAGTGAAGGGGTTTTGTATTAAAGGAGACCTGTAAGTGTCCGTAAGTCCTTACAGCGTCTTTCCACTGATTTCTTCCCTTGAGGGGAGCACCGCCGTGAGGCGGGAGGGGTGTCCACAAACGATCGATATGTAAATAAATCAGGGTTAGACGTCTCACTCTAAACTTGTTGAAGAGAATGTCGGGTAGGTAGTTTTTAAATCATATAACATTTCAATAAAACGTTTTCTCTTGCGCTCTTCGAAGTGAACACCCCTCGTCACGCTTGAGATGTGCCACTCCCCTCGAATAGTGGTCTCAGTAATGAAAGAGTGAAGGGGTTTTGTACTTTATAAAGCGAAAGAAGAAATGAACTTAGATATTTCAAGTATATTACTCATCCCTTTAAACTCAAATCTAACTTTACCTAATCCTGACATCCAAACATCAAGTTCTGCATCTCGATCAAAAGTGCCGGCTGTTTCAACTGAAAAGGCAGTTATATTTTTATAAGGCAATGAAGTATAATCTTTTTTCTTCCCTGTGATTCCTTGAACATTTAAGGCTATAATTCGTTTGTTTGTAAAAACCACTCCATCACGAACACCTTTGTATGCTCCAAGTGTTTTTTCACCCTCAATGAAAATAGCCTCTACATTGCGACCGTATTCAGGAGAAGATTTGAGTTTTACGAAACTCGGATTTTTAAAATCAATCATAGACATTAGTTGGTTTGACTAAAAAATTTATCACATTCAATAAAGTTCAATATTTTCGAATTTCAAAAGAAGCGCGGGTCAGACGACCCGCGCTTCAATAGTTTAAAACAATCCGCTGATATTCCCTTCCTCATCCACGTCCATGTTGTAGGCGGCCGGTACTTTGGGAAGGCCGGGCATGAGCATCATGTTGCCGCAGACAACCACCAGGAATTCCGCACCTGCAGATAGCCGGATATCGGTTACGGTCAGGGTCCAGCCTTTAGGTGCACCCAAAACATTTTTTTGATCACTGAGAGAACTTTGTGTCTTTGCTATACAAACCGGAAGTGTGTCATATCCCATCCGTTTGAACCGTGAGAGCTCTTTTTCAGCTTTTGTCTCAAAATAGATGTCGTCGGCTCCGTAAATCTCCGATGCTATGGTTTTGATCTTCTCTTCAATCGGAAGTTCCGGATCATAAATCGGTTTCACGTCTGATGGTGTTTCGGCTGCTTTCACAACTTCTTCGGCCAGCTTCGCGGTTCCCTTTCCACCATCTTTAAATGCCGTATGAGGTACACAGGCCACTCCCTGCTCCGAACACCAGTTCTCAATCCAGGCAATCTCTTTATCGGTATCGTCATCAAAACGGTTGATGGCCACGACAACATTTGATCCAAACTTTCGAACGTTCTCGATATGTTTTTCAAGGTTTACAATTCCCTTCTCAATTGCGGTCACATTCTCTTTGTTGATATCATCCATCTCTACACCGCCGTGCCATTTCAGTGCTTTTACGGTGGCAACCAAAACAACGGCAGAGGGGTAGATTCCGGTCTGTCGTCCTACGATATCGAAAAACTTCTCAGCGCCCAGATCAGCTCCAAACCCCGCTTCAGTGACCACATAGTCAGCAAATTTCAGTGCCATCCGGTTGGCAATTACACTGTTGGTTCCGTGAGCGATATTCGCAAAGGGTCCGGCGTGTACCAGAACGGGAACTCCCTCTGTGGTTTGAACCAAATTAGGCATGATCGCTTCATTTAGAACAACAGCCAAAGATTTTTCCGCTTGCAAATCTTTGGCACGAACCGGTTCATCACTGCGAGTGTAACCGATAATCATATTACCAAGCCGACGTTTCAGATCTGTCCTGTTTTCCGCCAGTGCCAGTACAGCCATAATTTCGGATGCGGCTGTTATGATGAAGTTTGATTCACGTGGCACTCCATTCGGATATCCGCCGAGGCCAATCACCACGTTTCGCAGTGCGCGCTCGTTCATATCAAGTGTACGGTTCCAGACCGGACGGGTCAGATCGATCTGCAGGTCATTTCCCTGATGGAGATGGTTGTCTACGATTGCAGCCAAAAGGTTGTGCGCTGTGGTGATGGCGTGCATATCCCCGTTGAAGTGAAGATTAATCCGCTCCATCGGCAGCACTTCAGATTTGCCGGCACCCGTGGCACCTCCTTTCATTCCAAAAACGGGACCGATAGATGGTTCACGAAGCGTGATCATCGCATTTTTACCGATCTCCTTCAATCCTTGCCCCAATCCAATGCTGGTCAGAGTTTTTCCCTCGCCGGCACGAGTGGGGGTGATGGCCGTAACCAGAATCATTTTGCCATCCGAATCTTTCTCACGATTCTTCAATGCTTTCAGCCTGATTTTGCCGGTGTATTTTCCATAGAATTCAAATTCATCCTCTTGCAGATTGAGTTCAGCCATGAAATCTCTCATGTGCTTCAATCCACCTTCTGTAGGTCTCTTCATGTTTGGTAGCTCCGTTAGTTTTTATAATTACTCATGTTAGTTCGATTCTACCTAACCAGTCAAGATTAGGTAACAGCGTCTGTAATTACCGATCGAATGAACTTATAATAATACTTTTAAGATGCAGATGTCTTAAGGGAATCCCTGAGATCGGCATGATTTTAAAAGTGGGGCATATCTTATTGATTTACGTGGAGTAATAATCAATCACTATCGTTAATGCTGAACGTATAGGTTGATATCAAAAGATGATCCCGAATAGGACTTTTGACGCAAGGATAAATCCCACGCTCGTGTGTTTAAACCCATAAATGGGTTAGGATCTTAATTTACAATCAAAATGGGTTTTTGTCCTGATGCTCCGGGGCAGATAATATCGGTTTGGCACACGGAATAACATCAATCATAAAAGACGAAATTCAACGTAAGGATTGATCTTAACAGATCTGTCAGGTTCTCAAAGCCTATCACTATTCAAACATTTTTTCCGCATCTGAGGCAAGCGAAAGAACCGCATTGGTGTAGAGTTGCGATGGATTATAGCGGTAAACGGCTCGCTCTACGCTGCCGGTAATGTTTTTAAAGTGAGCCAGATAATTTGCCACAGAGAGGATATTGTTCTCCATGCTGGTCAAATCGTTGCCCACCCACCAGCGATTCAGTGAATAGGGTATAAATTGCGCAAAGGTCATGGCGCCTGCATAACTGGAATTCAGTTCAAATACGTCCATCTCTCGATCAGCAGTAAACTTCAACAGCTCCTCAAGCTGTGCGGTGGCAAATTCAGCTCTGTAGTTTTCAGCAATCATGGATACGTATGCGTTCAATGGATTATACTTCCCGGTATTTTTTCCAAAGTCGGACTCCACTCCAATAATTGCGGCAATGACGTACTTCGGAATATCGTACTCTTTTTCAGCTTGGTTGAGTTGCTCGCGGTTTTCTTCAATAAAATTGCGGATGTTTTGCTTTTTTACATCGTATCCCAAAATCACTTTGTATTCATCGAGTGAGGGAGTTTTTCGCTCTGCAGATCGGGTAAACCGTTGTGTCATTCCATCATAAAGTTCAAAACGCGGATCTTCCATCAACGTCCTCAGATCGTAGCCTTTACGATTCATCTGATCCACCAATGACTCCAGATTTTTTATTCGTTCAGGGTCAATATTATCCGAGGCAAAAACGAATTCAGGTCCTGACTGTCCTTGAAGGCTATTCACGTTTAATGTGAGAGCAAAAACTAAAATCGAAGCAAATAAAACGTTTGAGATAGTAACTTTTTTGATCATAGAGCTGATTCCGTGAAGATGATGTTTTTTCCACTTAATTATACGAAAACCGCGTGTGATATCAAGTAAATCTGAAAGATTGAACAGATTTTACAATTTCGCATAGTTCAATAACAGAACTCGATGTCAAAATCGTATATAGTTTAATGGATCTACCGGTTCTCCGTTGCGCCGCATTTCAAAATGCAGATGCACTCCGGTTACCAATCCGCTGCTACCGGCCGTTCCGATTTCCTGTCCTCTTTGTACCCGATCTCCTTTTTTAACTTTGAAACTGTTAAGATGAGCATACAGTGTTGTGAACTCCCTGCCGTGACGAAGTACGATTCTACGTCCGTAGCTTGCTGTAGTGCTTATCTCTTCAACAACTCCATCGCCCGCAGCTAAAATTTCATCACCGCGGTTGGCATCCAGATCAACACCTTCGTGTGGTCGACCCCAGCGGGGACCGAAATGGGAAGTGATTAACGCATCGTTCTTAGGCGAATCAAATTGTAAACCGCTTACACTCATCAATGTCGATGGTCTTCTACTTCGGGATTCATCTTCCAGCTGTTCACGGTTGTACCAGGGGATACTCACAGAAACGCCAATTGTAAAAGACAGGTCCCTGAAGTCGACTTCTGAAACGGCCGGAATAAAGCCGCTGTCGGATGCAGGTTCAAAATTCTGATTTGAATAGGAATGAGTTTTTACTTCTGCCTGAATCCGGAAATTATTCAGAAGATAATATTTAGCACCGAATGTGAATCCACCACTGAAAATATCATACCGTTGGTTTGATTCAATCCAGTACGAATTTGAGTCGTAATCATCTTCAGAGTAACTCTTGAATTTTAAATTCCATGTATAACTGCCATGCACGCCCGTGTAAACCCCAAACTTATTCCATTGAACACCTACGTTCAGCCCAAGTCCTGTACGATTAAAGTTGATGGGTCCGCCATGGAATGCACTCTCTGCATTGTTTACAAGCACACTTCCGGTTCCGCTGAGGTAGAGCCGGTAGAGAATATATCGCTCCAGTTCCACTTCAAGTAACCCTTTCTGAGTAACGCCAATTTCCCCGTAATAATCACTGTTTGGCGTGATTTCCAGTCCATATTTCTGAAGTGAGTAACCTGCAGAAAAACGCCAGTCCTGGGCTTGAGCAATGTTCGGAGATACAAGTAAATAAGTGACAAGAGAAATGAAACCTATGATTACTGATTTTTGAGTCGTTCTGCGCATCACATGAATTTACTTGATCACTTTCCTGTATAATGGTTAGCTATTCGTTTTTAAAATCTAAAACCGATTGCCTCTCCCGGTTCACCGTAAGTTTTGTCACATCCGGTCGGGAATAGTGCCCGCTGGGATCAAAGTTCTGCCGCTCCTCAAACACCCGGTTGATATCGATTTCTGCCATAATCAGCTTCTCTTCGTTTAGTACAGGTTCCACAACCCACTCGCCACGTGGATCGGAAATACAGGATCCACCGTCAGTCAATACATCCGGTACGTTTTCCATTATCAGATCGTAATGTGGAATCTCTTTTGGGAAATCATCTTTGGTCATCAGTGCGGAACAGGAGATGACGTAAGAGCGCGACTCTTTGGCGATGAAGCGCGTGATATCATGAGTATTCCGAACGCTTCCCGGCCATACGGCAATGTGAAGATTTTCGCCCTGACCGTAAAGCGCCGCACGGGGCAGAGGCATCCAGTTCTCCCAGCAGTTCAGTCCGCCAACGGTGAATTCACCCAGCTGGATGTACCTGCAATCCGTTGCCGTCACCCGGCGACCACGTTAGCCTCTCCTCATACGTAGGCTGTAATTTTCTGTGAACTGATTTTATCTCTCCCTTTTGGTTGATATAGACCAGAGAGCAGTAAAGACTATGGTTACCGCGATCGGCAGGCCGTTCAATAACTCCCAGATAGACCGATATTTCATAGATCTGAGCGAGATGGCAAACCTCATTCAAGTCACCATTCTCAATTTGAACGGCATTTTTAGCGTAATGCGTGTTAATTTCTTTCTGTACTTTTGAATCCCAGGCGGCACCGTTTGTATAACCGATCCAGTGTGGATAACCGGGTACGACTCCCTCTCCAAACACAACAAGGTCGGCATCCGCTTTTCCGGCCTGCTGGATCTGTTCTTTTACTTTTTTCAGTGTTCCGGCTTTATTGAGCCAGACAGGGGTGATTTGAGCCAGGGCAACTTTTAGCATTTTTTATAAGATTTGAATCATTCATAAAATCAAAGGGTACCGTACATTTTGTTAATGTAATGAAAAACAATTACTCTGAATTTGAAAATTGATATAAATGCAAAATTCTATGGAAAAGAGGAGTTCAAAAAGCCTAAATAGTATCGATGAAGATCACTCGAGAGAAGAAGACGCTTCAGTAAAAGAGCTGCTTTCAACAGAAAAATATCCAAATACAGATTTTATTGACCGGCTGTTGCGCGTTGGACTGACAGTAGTCACTGCCGGCTTTACAAGCGGAGTAATTGCCGGTCTGATACAGGATATTACGGAGTTTGATTTATCATTTGGATCGCCTGTATCATTAGGTTTCTTTGTGGTTTTCCTGATATCCTTTTGGATTCTGTTTTCAAATATTGGTCCATTTAAGAATAAGTAGTGAGATATGTCTGTAAAAAGCTACAAAGCGGATGTAACCATTGTTGGCGGAGGAATTGCCGGAATTGTATCGGCGATTGAACTGCTCGATCAAAACAAGAAGGTTCTGATTCTGGACCGGGATGATGAGGGAAATCTGGGCGGGTTGGCCAAGTGGTCATTCGGTGGCATCTGCATGATTGGCACACCCGAGCAGAAGAGAATGAAGATTGATGATTCACCGCACCTTGCACTGAAAGACTGGACTTCATTCGCTGAGTTTGAGGAGGGGGCCCATTGGCCAAAAAAATGGGCGGAGTTCTATACTCAAAACTCTCTGGAATTTATCTATCACTGGCTGAAGGATCGCGGGGTTTCATTTCTGGCGATGGTCAACTGGCCGGAGCGCGGGCTCTATAAACCGGGCAACTCCGTGCCGCGCTGGCATATTACATGGGGAACGGGGCACGGGTTGATGGAGGCTTTGATCAATCACATGAACGAGCATCCAAACCGGGATAATCTGACGATCCGGTACAATCACAAAGTGGAAGATCTGGAAACCACGGATGGAAAAGTGAACCGGATGTTTTGGAGTGATCGAAACGGATCAAACAAAATTTCGGGCGGAGTCAGGCGCGGTGATCATTGCGGCAGGCGGCATTTGCGGGGATCTGGATCTGGTGCGAAAGCACTGGTATAAACCATGGGGTAAACCGCCGGAGAAGATGCTGACAGGCTCCCATAAATATGCCGATGGTGATATGCATCGTTCCGTTGAACAAGCTGGCGGAAATGTAACCCATCTGGAGAAGCAGTTTCACTATGCAGCGGGAATTCATCATCCAAACCCGAGAAAACCTCATCACGGGCTGAGCCTGATTCCGCCAAAATCGGCGCTTTGGGTGAATGCTCACGGAGAACGAATCGGACCGGTTCCATTGATCACTTCTTATGACACGCGATTTCTGGTTGAGCAGATCTGCAAACAGCCGGGGCAATACTCCTGGCAGGTGATGAACCGGAAAATTATGGAGCGCGAGCTGGCGGTATCCGGATCGGAGTATATGACCGCTTTCAGGGATAAGAAACGACTGCAGGTGATCAAGACGCTTCTGTTTGGAAACAAGCCGCTCACCGATCGCTTGCTGAATGAAAGCATCGATATTGTGACGGCTAATTCGGTTAGAGAGCTGGCACAGAAGATGAATGAACTGAATGGAGATCAATCGGTTGATGGAGATCTGCTCGAGAAAGAAATTCGGTCGTATGATGAGAATATCGCCCGTGGCAAGAAGTATATGAATGATGATCAGCTCCGGCGAATTGCCCATCTGCGGCAGTTTATTGGGGACAGACTGAGAACCTGTAAATTCCAACAAATAGATGATTCAAAAGCATATCCGTTGATAGCCATTCGGGAGTTTATTCTGGCCCGGAAAAGCCTCGGTGGGATCCAGACCGATCTGCAGAGCCGGGTGCTGAAACCCGACGGAAATCCGATTGAAGGTCTCTACGCAGCCGGAGAAGCGGCAGGATTTGGTGGGGGAGGAATTCACGGGCTTCGATCACTGGAAGGCACATTTCTGGGTGGATGTATTCTGACCGGGAGAGTGGCGGGGAAAGAGTCGGCAAGAGTGGTTTGATGGATATTGCACTTATATCACCAAAAAAATTGATTATTAAAAAGGATCCGGTAATTATTTCTCGCAGATTACCGCAAAGTTTTACGCATATTTTCGCAGAATATCAGCGGAACTCTGCGGGTTCATCTGCGAAACTCAGCGAGAAAAGCATAATGATTTATTGAAAAGAAGTTATGTTATTTCTCGGAATTAGTTTTGTAGTACAAACCACCCCTTAATCCCCTCCTTGGAAAGGATGGGAAAGTTCAAAATGAACTTATTGGTAAATATCCAATAGCAATCAAAATGAGAAACATCATGAAAAAGACCGGTGCACAGCTTACAGTATTTGCCTTGGAACAGGTTGGGGTAACTCACACATTTGGAATTCCGGGAGTTCACAATACCGAAATTTATGATGAGCTCAATAAATCAAAACAGATTGAGCCGATTCTTGTCACACACGAAGGGGGAGGCGCGTTTATGGCCGATGCGATGAGCCGTACTTCATCCTCCATCGGGTGCATGATGATTGTCCCGGCCGCCGGAATGACACATGCCATGAGCGGAATCGGGGAGGCGTATTTGGATGGAATACCGATGCTGGTGATTTCAGGCGGTATTCGAAATGACACAGGAAGAGCCTATCAGTTGCATGACATTGATCAACACAAGATTCTGGCCGGTATCACCAAAGAGAGCTGGAAGGTTGAGAATCATCGCGATATCGTATCCACGATTTATCAAGCCTATGAAACAGCTGTATCCGGTGAACCCGGTCCTGTCTTTGTGGAAATACCGGTCAACCTGCAGCTCTTTTCCGGAGAGATAGATGAACTGCCAGAATACTCGTCAACCGTTCAAATCCCGAAACCGAATGGCGCATCCATTGATGAGGCGATTAAGCTTCTGGAGAAGTCGAAGAAGCCCGGACTCTTTGTGGGTTGGGGTGCCGCTAACTGCGGGGAGTCGCTGATCAAACTGGCAGAAAGATTGAATGCACCGGTGGCAACCTCACTTCAGGGGTTGAGCTCTTTTCCCGGAAATCATCCGCTTCATACGGGGATGGGAATCGGCGAGTATGCAGTTCCCGCTTCAGAAAAAGCGTTTGAGGGGTGTGACTGCCTGTTGGCGATCGGCGTACGATTCGGAGAGATTCCAACCGGTAGTTTTGGAATGAAGGTGCCGGAGAACTTGATTCATGTGGATATTAACCCCGATGTATTTAATAAAAACTATCCGGCCAAAGTGTCGATACATGGCGATGCATCGGAAGTCGTTAATCAGCTGCTTCTTAAACTGGATGATGAAAACAAAGGGAGAGGCCGGGGAGAGGAAGTCAGAAATATCATCCGAAAAGAAAAAGAAAACTACTTTAATGAATGGAAAGAGGAGCTGAAAGGCGACAGGGTCAATCCGGCGCTGTTCTTTAAAGCGCTTAGAAATCAGCTGAAGGATGATGCAATTTTAGTTGCAGATGACGGGAACCACACCTTTCTGACTGCAGAACTGTTTGAGGTACGAAAGCCCCGGCATTTTATCTGTCCGACTGATTTTAACTGCATGGGATACTGTGTGCCCGCAACCATTGGAGCCAAGCTTGGAAACCCTGATAAACAGGTGGTGGGGATCGCCGGTGACGGTGCATTTCTGATGACCGGACTCGAGCTACTGACTGCTACGTCACTTAAGCAGGGAGTGGTTGTTTTTGTATTTAATGATGGGGAGCTGTCTCAAATCTCTCAGGGACAGGAGATACCGTACAACCGGAAAGTATGTACGCAATTGGGTCAGCTTGATATCGAGGGAATTGCGCAGGCAACCGGGACAGGGTATTATAGAATAGAAGATGATGGCGACATCCCAATAATTATTGATCAAGCACTGAGAGCCGCACCTGAAGGCGTTCCGGTTATCGTGGATGTGAATATTGATTATTCGAAGCGAACCCGCTTTACAAAGGGAATCGTGAAAACGAATTTGGGAAGGTTTCCGCTGCGTGAAAAGGTTCGGTTTATTGGAAGGGCTGTGAAGCGGAAGATTACGGGGTGATTTTGAACTCACCCCCTGTCCCCCTCTCTTTTCTCTCCGTTCAAAAAGAGGGGGAACCACAAAACTAATTTTGTAACCGAAAATTGAAATCGCTGATACACAATTTAATTCGAGCGTTCCCCTCTTTGCTTGCAGAGAGGGGACAGGGGTGAGTCCGAAAAGACGTGAATTAAAAATGGGATTTAATCTTCTCAATCAACTGATCCATTTCAACGGTCTCTTCATTTTTAAATCTGACGACTTTCAATCCAAGTTTCTCAATAATCAGATCTCTTTCACGATCGTAGTATTTCTGTTTTTCGTGGATTTTTCCATCCAGTTCAATCACCAGCTTGTGTTCAGCACAATAGAAATCAGCAATAAAAAAATGAAGTTGGCCACGGTCTTCTTCGTAAATCAATGGATGTTGTCTTAAAAACTTTACTCCGTTGACTTGTCGATTTCTCAATTCAGCCCAAAGCATTTTTTCTGCAGGAGTGGAATTTTTACGGAGTTCTCTTGCCAGTCCAGTGATTCTCTTTCTTGAAATCATTTCGATGCTCTCTTTTTTGTGGTTTACAAGGCTGAATGAGAATTAAATAAATTCGATGAAATGGTCAAGTTTTGGGACACAAGCCGGCTCAATTAAAATCACCTTTTCCGAACTCACCCCCTGTCCCCCTCTCTACTCTCTTCGTTCGTAAAGAGGGGGAACCACAACACTAAGTTTGAAATTGAAAACCTAGTTCCCGGTAATTAATTCAATTAGAGCGTACCCCTCTCTACGGGTAGAGAGGGGACAGGGGTGAGTCGGAAGGAATGGAAATTAGTCCGAATATTGTTTAATATTAAACAAAAATAAACGAACTGATTTTTAACTATGGAATTTGGGATTTACACCTTTGCAGAGAACACGCCACACCCTCAAATGGGTGGGAAACTGAGTAATGAGCAAAGAATGCAGAATCTGCTTGAAGAGGCAGAGCTGGCAGACGAACTTGGTCTTGATGTTTTTGCAGTCGGGGAACATCACCGGGAGGAGTACGTCTCATCTTCCCCCTCAACAATCTTAGCAGCCATTGCTGCGAGAACGGATAACATTCGTCTCTCCAGCTCGGTAACGGTTCTTGGATCCGAGGATCCTGTCCGGGTTTATCAGCAATTTTCTACGATTGATTTAATTTCGAAGGGCAGGGCGGAGATCATGGTTGGTCGCGGCTCTTTTATCGAATCGTTTCCTCTGTTTGGATATGATCTGAACAACTATGAACCGCTTTTTGAAGAGAAACTGGAACTACTGCTTAAACTCCGGGAAAGTGAGAAGATCACATGGAGCGGAAATTACAGACCCGCCATAGACGATAGAGGAATTTATCCTCAGCCGATACAGCAAAAGCTTCCCGTATGGAGAGCCGTCGGTGGTACACCCAAGTCAGCCTACCGGGCCGGACAGCTGGGGATTCCAATGGCGATCGCTATTATTGGGGGATACCCGGAACAGTTCAAGCAGATGACTCAGATTCATGAACGGGCAGCGAAAGAGTACGGTCATGGACGACTGCCGGTGAGTATCAATTCGCACGGGTTTATCGCTGATACTTCAGAAGAAGCGTATGATATTGCATTCCCGGCGTTTAAACTGACCATGGATCGGATCGGACGCGAGAGGGGATGGCCGCCGATGAGTCGTCAGCAGTTTGAAGCGTCCTGCTCGCTTCGCGGTGCAAATGCGGTGGGAAGTCCGCAACAAATTATTGATAAGATCCTCTATCAGCATGAGATTTTTGGTCACGACCGATTTCTTGCTACAGATGAGTGTGGGCAGCGTGCCGCATGAAAAGCTGCTTCGATCGATTGAACTGTTTGCTACGGAAGTTGCACCGGCCGTTCGGGAAGAGATTGCCAAGCGGAAACCTGCAAATCAGGAAAAGGAGAATTGGTAGACTGTCTTCAATAATTGAGGCTTTGTCTTTCTCGCAGATTTACGCTGAGTTCACCGCAGATTTACGCAAAATTTCTGCGAAGATCAGCGGAATAATTTGCGCAACTCTGCGAGAAAAATATCTGAGTTCAAACTAAAAAACCTGTTCAGGATAAGTTGAAATAAAGAAAGCATATGAAAATGAGAATTTATTTTCAGACATGTTTGAAATTAAAGGTTAATTAATTGCTACTCACAACTTATCCAATTACGTATCAGTAAATTTATAAGCCACGGAAGCACGGAAGTACACGGAAATTTCCGTGGCATTAAAACCGCCATCATCTCGCTTTCAGTCTAAATTACCCGGCACCGCCGGTAGCTCCTCCGCCGGCTGATCCTGTTGACGCACCGCTGCCACCGGTCGTTCCCGTAAATGAGGCGCTGCTTGTTGCCGCCAAAGTAGAAATGGAAGAAGCCACCGTTGCCGGCGTATGTGTAGAACCTGCCATCAAAACAATCCAGGGGAAGTGGTTATTGCTGCCGGAATCGTACGAAGATTCAATCAGAGTATTTAACTCCTTTTTGGTGAGATGAAGAGCGGTTGCATAGATAAAGTGATGATCCACAATCTCCATTCGAAGAGTTCTTTCATCCGCATTTTTTAAACCATCCCGATAGGCTTTCCATCGCTGGAATTTCTCTTCGCCCTCTTTTGTGTGCCTGATAATTGCCATTGATGCAACCATAAAAATAAATGCTATCAAAATAGCTGCGATGGCTATAGGCCCGGCTAAAATCAGCAAAACAATTGCTGCAATATCGATGATAATCTGTCCTGCAATGTTGATATAAACCCCGGTGTAGCTTTTCTGATCAATCCAGCCATTTTCATCAAAAACCTGTTTAATCTCTTTTTTCCAGGAATTGAACCATTTTGCAACTTTCGAGCTATTGCTTTGAAACAGTTTTACGAATGAATCATTGCCATTATTAATCTGGTTCTTAACGAAACGAACAACCATCTGCTCCCACTTCGGTAAATCCTCCTCAGGCAGTTCATTAGGAATGGAAATTTGAAACTCACTTTTCCCGGAAGAAAAGAAAGAGGACTCCTTTTCCTGCTCCTCAATTTTAAACCATCCACGCCGGGCGAGGTCAAAAATAGTTGCTACAAGATGATTTCCGGTCGAATGGCGTGATGACATCAGCCTGCCGATAATAGCGGGCGGAGTGCGGTCCGGGATCACAACGGTCTCCCGGTCGGAAATGGTTGCTGTGGAGTGACGCTTGCCATACCGGCTGTAGGAGAAATAAAATATCCCCAAGCTGAGCAGAGAGAGCAGAATCGTAACCGGCATCGCTATCTCAGCGAAAAACGCATCCCGTTCGGCCTGCCTTTGAAGCATCTCATCATACTCCGCCTCCTCCTGAATAATTTCATCCAGGTCGAGGTTTGGATCGGTGACCTCAATCAAGTCAGACTGAAACACAGATGTGGGGAACAGAGCGCGAATTGCGACATTTTGATTTCTATTTACTCTTCCGGAAGAAAGAGTAAATAATGATTCAGATTCAATCAGCTCTGAATCTGAGGCTGAGCTGTAATTCCAGCTGTACATAGAGTCAGCAGAAACCTGACCGGGAAGCTGAACAGTCACATCGGAACTGCCCATTACTTTATCACGACCGTCACCAATAAAAATCCAATAAAATTCACTGAATTCGGGACCGATTGAAATAGCTCCCTCAAGTTCGTATTGAAGGGTAAAAGTTCGCTCTTCATCTGTCGCATCATAATGCCACTTAATCACAATCAGGTCATCTGATTCAGAAACAGAAAATGTACCCGGCTCTTCACTGTTTTCGTTGATGTAGATGCTGTCGGATTCCGAAACTTGAATATTTTTGATTTCCCTGAAGCCCTGTTTCGGAAGCCGATAATCGGCCCAGCTGAATGAACCACGATAATTGTAGGTCCTGCTCTCCTCAATCAATACGGTACCGTCATCCTGAATGGATGCCGAAATGTTGACTTCCGGCATCGAGTAGTCTTGTGCAAAACCGCTGTTTATGGATATCAGGCAGAACAGCAGAGGTATTAAAAGTCGGTAGATTTTCATTTTGATGTCGTTTAAAATAGGTTGGAGTTGTTATTCTATCACTTCTATTTCTAATAAGCGTATTTCAGGAAACTTTACTTCACATCCTTTTGCAGTTTCTTCTCCGGTTATCAAAAAATCGGCGATGACTTCAACAGAATTCTCATTTTCCGGGAAATACTCATCGTAATCTTCATAGGATCCCGGAGCTCCATAAGTGGTATCTGCTGTTTCTAATAGAATGCCTTTTCCATCTGTAGCCGGAGATCCTCCCCAAATCAGCGTGCCGGGTTCATCTGATATGACTTCCGTCGAAACATTGCTATCCGTACCGCATGCCGCTAAAAAAAGTGATGTTGTTGAAATGATAGCCAAAAGAAGACTTCTCATTGTAAATCCAATTTTTATTAGACACTGATTTTTCTATTGTTGCCAGTCGGGTTCAACAATAACAGATCCCTGAATAAAATGGAAACTCATTTTGATATTCCTATATTCTGACGCAATTATACAGCCAAAAATTAATATGGAGCAGAATACAGTAAATACAATGCAGGTTCCGTCGCGAATTTTACCTGTGATCGTATTTGCACAGTTTGCGGGAACGTCGCTCTGGTTTGCCGGAAATGCGGTATTGCCTGATTTGACCGAGCTATTGCAGCTTTCTGATGCAGCCGTAGGGCACGTAACCTCAGCGGTTCAGTTCGGTTTTATTGGTGGCACGCTTCTCTTTGCCTATATGAGTCTGGCGGATCGATTTTCACCTTCGTTAGTCTTTTTGATTTGTGCCGTTGCCGGTTCAGCTGCAAATCTGTTAGCTGTTTTCAGTACAGGATATTTCACACTGCTTCTGACACGGTTTTTTACCGGATTCTTTCTTGCAGGAATCTATCCGGTTGGAATGAAGATTGCATCCGACTGGCACCGCGAGGGGTTGGGAAAAGCATTGGGTTACCTGGTTGGCGCTCTCGTATTGGGGACAGCGTTACCACACCTGATTCGGGATCTGTCCGGCGATTTACCCTGGAAGTTTATACTGATTTCAACCTCGGGAATTGCAACTTTTGGCGGCGTGATACTGTACGTTTTGGTTCCAGACGGCCCATATAGCAGTAAAAAGGGAATCTTCAAACCGGGGACGATTTCGAGTCTCTTCAAAGACCGGAATTTCAGGGCATCAGCCTTCGGTTATTTCGGCCATATGTGGGAGCTGTATACGTTCTGGGCATTTGTCCCGGTCATCCTGATAATTTATCAATCCGGCTACGGAGATCTCAGCGCTTCAGTTTCGCTGCTCTCTTTCATTATCATAGGTATCGGATCTATCGGCTGTGCGGTTGGCGGACACTTTGCGATTAAGAAGAGCAGTCAGTTTGTAACAAAAGTTTCACTTTACATATCCGGGCTTTTCTGTCTGTTGATTCCATTTCTCTTTCACTTAAATGAAGTTCTGTTTTTGAGTCTGCTGGTCATTTGGGGAATTTTTGTGGTTTCGGATTCTCCGCAGTTCTCCACGATGGTTGCCCGTTCGTCGGATAAAGACTATGTGGCCACCGGTCTGACGATTGTAAATAGTATCGGGTTTGCCACGACGATTGTGAGCCTGCAGTTACTGAATATACTATGGGTGCAGTTTCAGTCGACGCTTGTGTTTTTGGCGCTGTTGCCGGGCCCGGTATTGGGGTTGTTAGCGATTTACCGCTACAGGTCCTGATAATAGAGAAATCAGACAAGCATAACCGGTTATACTTTGCTTTTAATGGACTTTATTGTAAGCCCCTTCTCTTATTTTCTTGCAGATCTCGTACCCCAGCCTATCCAGAGGGTAGGAACCTTCATGCAGACCCATCGACTCAATTTTCCAAGGCAGATCAGCCAGGAGGGAGGAGTTACTGTTCTGTACGATGATTTGTCCACCTGTAAAATCGATCACCTTGGCGCCTTCAATACCGTCATTACCGCCGCCTGATAAATAAACAGCCAATACATTGCTTTGATATGTGTTTTGCGTTGATTGCAGAAGTACGTCAATAGATGGCCGGAATCCATGAACCTTGGGACCGTGGTGAAGGGTAATAACTTTTTTCCCCATAATGGTTCTGGTAGACGCGTGATATTTTCCCGGGGTGATATATGCAGTTCCCGGTTGCAACTCTATACCATTGGTTGTCTCAACCACATTAAGTGCGGATATTTCATTGAGTTGCTCAGCCAGCACTTGCGTATAAATCTCCGGCATATGCTGAACTACAATTACCGGAACCGGTAGATTTTCAGGTAAAGACGATAAAAGCATGTACAAGGAGGGAACTCCTCCAAGGCATCCAGCAATCACAAGCAGTTTTATTCTGTTTTCGGCGTCGTTGAAAAAATCATTTGGAACATGTTGAACAGCTTTAACGGCTTCATCCACAAAGGTACCCGAAACAAGAACATTTTTATTTAACCTTGGGACAGCTTTTAAAACAGGTATCAGTCTGCCATTAAAATGTTCGTCGGATAGGATAGTACCACTCAGTTTGGTTGTTTTAACGAAATACTCAACAGCTCCTTTTTTTATGGTGTAAAGGGCTATTTCAGCTCCAGCACGGTTGTGATTTGTCAATACTAAAATAGGAAGGGAGGAGTGCTCTTTTCTTAAATAGTGAAATATCTCCATCTCTTTTGACTCCAGCCTATCTATACCCAGAACAACAACACCCGGCCGGACTTCCTCTACCAACTTTTCGATGCTATCTACCTGATGGGTGGTTAAAGCTTTACCTAAAACAAGGTCTTTATCGTCATCAATCAACTCAGAGAGTAAGTTTACAAGATTCTTGTCAGGCTCGATAAGTAAAACGCTTACATGTTCCATGGGTATAAACATTTGAATGAGAACAGTATGCGTATGGATTATAGGGTGCTTATATACCTGATTTTATACAATCTGCCTACTGATCTATAACTAATATTATTGTGCTTTATGTTTTAATTTAGATAAATAGGTATAAAAATCCCAATTGGAACGTAAAGTAGAAAGAATCCGCGTTTAAAGATGAGGTAGAGAAGAAGAATAGTAGGTAAGTAATGACGAGAATTGGAATATTTTGGTGCAGTGTTTGAAACGTCAAAATAGTACCTAAATATGTAAAGCAAGGACAGTATTTATACGTAATTCGATTACAGCTAACCTCTGTATCGCAATAAAATGGTAGAGATTTAAAGCTTATTGAAATTTATTTTGGATAAATAGGTATAAATATCATAATTTGAATTTGAAATAGAACAAATCAAAAACAGATGATTGAAGATTTTGGTTACGTACTGCTATTTTTGGTGACCGGCGCTCTGTTTGTCGGAGTGGCACTATTTGTGTCGAAGCTGATTCGCCCCGATCGGCCTAATGCTGAAAAGCTTTTAACATACGAGTGCGGTGAAATTCCGTATGGTAATGCCCGGGTTCAATTTAACAACCGGTTTTACATCATCGGGTTGATGTTTTTGATTTTCGAAGTAGAAATTTTGCTTCTCTTTCCGTGGGCAACTGTATTTAAGGATGTCGGCTGGCTGGCTTTCTGGGCGATGTTCATCTTTGTATTTCTCATTTTTATCGGTTTTATCTACGAGTTAGGTAAGGGCCAGTTAAAATGGGATCTGCCCAAACCCGTTCGGCCAACATATGTAGATGGGGTTGGTGTGATGGAAGAATCTGAGGCTGAATCGCTTAAAAAATCGGCTTAAATAGAATACAAGAAATTATAGCACTGTTCGATTATGGGAATGCTTGATAAAAAATACCATGACAGTAACATCATCATTGTAAATCTGGAGAGTGCTCTGAACTGGGCTCGAAAGAACTCACTCTGGTATGAACAATTTGGCCTTGCCTGTTGTGCGATAGAGATGATGGCAACTGCCGCATCTAAATATGATTTCGACAGGTTTGGAATCATCCCGAGATCATCACCAAGACAAGCCGATGTAATGATTGTAGCCGGAACCGTAACAATGAAAATGGCATCGCGAATAAAACGCCTTTATGAGCAGATGTCTGAACCGCGATATGTAATCAGTATGGGTTCGTGTTCGAACTGTGGAGGACCCTATTGGGAGCATGGATATCACGTGCTGAAAGGCGTGGATAAGGTGATTCCGGTTGACGTATATGTACCCGGCTGCCCGCCAAGACCCGAAGCACTTCTGGAGGGTTTTATGAAGCTGCAGGAAAAAATTACGGGTGAAACAATCACTGAGAAAAAAGGCGCTAACGCAGAAGTTGAAAAAGAGTCCTGATGATGAAAGAGCAAGAAGAAATTTTCGATTTATTAAAAGAGCAGCTCGGTGAGGATTCTGTTGAATTTATGAAAGGGGATGTGGGCCAGCCATGGTTTCAGTTTCCGGCCGATAGAATCAAAGAGATTGCAAAGTTTTTGAGAGACGCTGCTGAACTTCGTTTTAATACACTGATGTGTCTGAGCGGAGTTCATTACGCAAAAGAGGAAGAGTTGGGTGTTACATATCATGTGCACTCAACCACTCTTGGACACTCGATGGCTTTTAAAGTAAGAGTGCCCATCGACCGGCCAAACGTACCATCGGTGGAATCGGTCTGGAAAACGGCAGACTGGCACGAGCGCGAAGCGATGGAAATGGTGGGTGTGATGTTTGACGATCACCCGAATTTAAAGAGAATTTTAACTCCTGAGGATTGGGAAGGCTATCCGTTGAGAAAAGATTATGAGCCACAGGAATTTTACCAGGGAATGCCAACGACTGCCTAACGAGTAAAAAGAACTGACCATGATTGAAGAACAAATTATAGATACAGGCAATGACAACCGCGAGATGGTCATCAACATGGGGCCTCAGCATCCGTCAACTCACGGTGTTCTCCGGTTGGAACTGACCCTGGACGGTGAAATGGTTAAGAAGTGCCGGCCAAATATCGGCTACCTTCATCGATGTTTTGAGAAGTACGCCGAATCTGTAGAAGATTATACGAAAGTGATTCCCTATACAGACCGGATGGATTACGTTTCCGCAATGAATCAGGAGCATGGATACGTCATCGCCCTTGAGAGATTGCTGGAAGTGGAAGTGCCGGAACGTGTAGAATATATGAGGGTGATTGTTGCTGAACTTCAGCGAATTGCCAGTCACCTTTTGGGAATTGGTACTTTCGGTTTGGACCTGGGTGCTTTTACTCCGTTTCTCTACTGCTTTACGGAGAGGGAGAAGATTTTATCCATTTTTGAAAAAGCAACCGGTGCTCGTCTGCTTTACAACTACATGGCTGTTGGCGGTTTGATGAGAGACATCCCAAACGATTTCAAATCAGACACGGCTGATTTTGTAAAGACATTCAGGCCAAAAATAAAGGAGCTGAATGACCTGCTCTCTTACAATAAAATATTTATAGACAGAACAGCTCATATTGGAATAATACCTAAAGAAGTTGCGCTGAATTATGCGGCTTCCGGCCCGGTGCTCAGAGGTTCGGGCGTGGAGTGGGACCTCAGAAAAAATGATCCCTACTCCATCTACGACCGTTTCGACTTTGAGATTCCGGTAGGGAAAGGAGAAGTAGGAACCTTAGGGGACTGCTGGGATCGATACATTGTACGGGTTCGCGAGATGGAACAGAGTCTGCGAATTATTGAACAGGCTCTTGAAGACATGCCCAATGAAGGGGATGTAAAAGAGGGAATACCCAAACGTATTCGTCCTAAAAGTGGGGAGATTTATGTGCGAACAGAAACTCCTCGCGGTGAGCTTGGTTATTACATCATCAGCGACGGTGGCGGATCTCCTTACAGGGTTAAAGCAAGGGCGCCAAGTTTTGTGCACCTGAGTATGCTGCCGGCAATATCAAAAGGAGCACTTATTGCTGATATGGTAGCCATTGTAGGAAGTATCGACATTGTACTTGGAGAGGTGGACAGGTAGTGGCCTTTTTTTGAGATTTAATAGGACAAAAATATCTAAAAATCTAATTATTTGAACGCTTCGGCAAAATCAATAGCACATGTTTGAAACGATTGGAAATATCATGGCTCCGCTGACTGCGATACTTATACATGCAGCCATTCCGCTAACCATCATTCTGGTTTACGCGTTGGTGGCAATATGGGGTGAACGTAAAATTGCCGGTTTTATCCAGGACCGGCTGGGACCGATGCGGGTAGGCGGTTTTCACGGTTGGGCGCAATCCATTGCGGATTTACTGAAGCTGATCCAGAAGGAAGATATTATCCCAACGGATTCAAGCCGCTTTCTATTTAAATTTGCACCGTTTATGATGTTTGCGGCATCATATGCGGCATTCGCCGTCATACCGTTTAGTCCCGGGTATATCGGCAGTAACATCAATGTGGGTGTTTTTTATCTGCTTGCCATAACCTCCATTCTGACGCTTAGTGTGATAATGGCGGGTTGGGCCTCCAACAACAAATGGTCACTTCTGGGCGGGATGAGAAGTGCGGCACAGATGGTGAGCTACGAAGTGCCAACCATTGCTACCGTACTCACCGTGATTGTTGTAGCCGGCTCCCTGAACCTGATGACCGTAACCGAGATGCAATCCGGTAACGACATTCTCGGATTTTTACCCAACTGGTTTATTTTCCAGAACCCATTTCTGATTGTGGCTTTCATCATCTTTTTCATCTCCATTCTGGCTGAATCGCACCGGGTACCGTTTGATCTCCCGGAATCGGAATCGGAACTGGTAGGGGGATATCAAACCGAATATTCCGGTATGCGCTGGGCGATGTTTATGCTCGCTGAATATGCCGATATGCTGCTGCTTTCACTTCTGGGTGCAACGCTCTTTTTTGGCGGATGGAACAGTCCGTTCGGAGAATTTATGGCAGGTCCTATTTGGGGATTCTTCTGGTTCATGCTCAAAGGCTTGCTGCTGGTATTTGTGATGATGTGGATACGATGGACGCTTCCAAGATACCGTGTGGATCAGCTGATGCACATTTGCTGGAGCATTCTGATACCTCTTTCATTTGTCAACCTTATTCTGGTTGCGCTGTGGGAAATGATTTTCTAAACCTGAGAAACTAAAGACAATGGTAAACCCAATAAAAGAAGGCTGGCTGACATTCAAATCGATCTTTACAGGGATGGGCATTACGATGCGCCACCTGTTTCAGCCGTCGGTTACTCTTCAATATCCCGATGAGAGGGAGGAACTTCCGCCGGGTGCACGGGCACAGCTCTATGTGAATATCGATGATTGCATTGGCTGTAATCTTTGTGCAAGGGCCTGTCCCGTCAACTGTATTGATATCGAGACGGTAAAAGCCACTGACGATGTGGATCTTGGAAAAACCTCAACCGGAAATCCAAAGCGATTCTGGCTTACACGATTTAATATCGACATGGCCAAATGTATGTATTGTGATCTCTGTGTGCATCCGTGCCCGACCGACTGTATTAATATGGTTCCCGAGTATGAATACTCAGAGTTTGACAGAAGCAATTTTGTGTTTCATTTCAGTAATCTTTCTCCCGAGATGGTTGCAGAGGTAAAAGAGAAAGCTGAAGAAGAAGCCGAGCGGAAAAAGAAGGAGAAAGAGGAGATGATGCGTAAAAAGGCTGAGGAGAAGAAAAAGAAAGAGCTGGAAGAGAAGAAGAAAGCGGCTGAAGAGAAGGCAAATAAGGAGAATGAAACAAACGAAGAGGATTCTAAAAATGAGAACTCTGAAAATGACGATAAGGAGTAGGGGATCATGGAATTAACAGCAATACTTTTTTACCTCTTTTCACTGGTCACAATTGGAGCAGCCTGTGTTATGGTGTTCTCAAAAAATGTAGTGTACTCGGCGTTTGCCCTGATGTTCACTCTGATTGGTGTTGCCGCCATCTATGTGCTTCTTTATGCTGATTTCCTTGCCGCCACTCAACTGCTTGTTTATGTAGGCGGTATTCTGATTTTAATCCTGTTCGGACTCATGCTTACAGGGCAGGGACACACGTATACATTCAAGTCGGTAACCGTAAATATTGTGCCGGGAACCGTGCTCTCTGTTGCAGCCGGCGGGCTTCTGATCTACGCTTTCGTAAAAACCGGCTGGAACGTGGTTGAGCCTATTGAACGAACGGAAACGGTAAATGAAATGGGAATGATGCTGATGGGAAGTTACATCCTGCCATTTATAGTGATTGGCGTTCTGCTGCTGATTGCCATCATCGGTGCCATACTGATGTCAACAAGAATATCAACGGAAAACACGAATTAGTGATGGAATCAACCTTTATACAGTGGCTTGCTGAACCCGCTTTAACGCACTTTCTGATTGTCAGTGCTATTCTTTTTGCACTTGGTTTAATGGCTGTGATAACAAAACGGAATATCATCATGGTGTTGATGGGAGTGGAGCTGATTTTGAACTCAGCCAACATCAATTTTGTGGCGTTCAGCCGCTTTACGGATCTGTCGCTGGACGGCCAGATGATCGGGATGTTTGTCATCATTATTGCCGCGGCTGAAGCAGCGGTTGCGCTGGCTATAGTACTCAACGTCTTTAATCGATTTAATACTATCAACCTGGATGATTTGAATATCCTGAAAGGATAGTGACTGCGAAACTGAGAATTTTCACGATATAGAACTTCAAATGTTTATACAATTATCATTACTCATACTGCTCCTGCCACTGTTGGGATTTATTGTATTGATCTTCTCAGGTAAACGACTGCCCAGACAGGGAGACTGGTTTGGAACAGGATTGCTTTTCGTAACACTTATCCTGTCAGTCGTAATGCTGATATTGAAAGTGACGGGGAGTCCGGACGAAACCATAACTTCGGTGTTTAACTGGATTGTTTTTACCGATGCGATGATGGTTGGGACCCTGGCCATCGAGTTCGGCATCATGGTTGACAACCTCACGGTTGTAATGCTGGTTGTTGTAACATTGGTGAGCACGCTGGTTCATCTCTTCTCAATGGGATATATGAAAGGGGAGAAGCGTTATTCGAGATACTATGCCTACCTGGGACTTTTCTCATTCTCCATGCTTGGTATTGTACTGACTCACAACCTGCTTTTGATGTACATCTTCTGGGAGTTGGTGGGTTTAAGCTCCTATCTGCTGATCGGATTCTATTATGAGAAAAAATCAGCATCCAATGCTGCCAATAAAGCATTTATTGTAAACCGGGTTGGTGATTTCGGAATGTTTATCGGTATCATGATTCTCTTTACCGGATATGCGACACTCTCTTTTGAAGGACTTTTTGAAGCGATCGGTTCAGGCCAGCTTCCATACGACAGCATGGGATGGCTGACAGCCTCAGGGCTTCTGATTTTCTGTGGCGCGGTTGGTAAATCTGCACAGTTTCCACTGCACGTCTGGCTGCCTGATGCGATGGAAGGCCCGACTCCGGTCAGTGCATTGATTCACGCGGCTACAATGGTTGCCGCCGGTGTTTACCTGGTTGCCAGGGTGTTTCCGATGCTCACAGCAGATGCGCTTCTGGTTATCGCTTACGTGGGTGCAATTACTTCTTTGATTGCGGCTTCGATTGCGATTACCCAATACGACATTAAAAAAGTACTGGCATACTCCACCATCAGTCAGCTTGGTTATATGATCATGGCGCTGGGAGTTGGGGCGTTCACTGCCGGATTTATGCACTTGGTAACACATGCGGCTTTTAAAGCAGGTCTGTTCCTCGGTGCCGGTAGTGTGATTTTTGCCATGCATAAGGTATTGCACGATCAGCACGACCATAAAACCGACGCGCAGGACATTCGAAATATGGGCGGACTGAAATCGAAGATGCCCGTCACATACTGGACATTTTTGATTTTTACACTGGCAATATCCGGTATTCCTCTTACATCAGGATTTTTAAGCAAGGATGAGATATTGGCCGGTACGATGGCATTCAGTACTCTCAACGGACACTGGCTGCTGCCGCTGATCGGATTTCTGGTAGCAGGTCTTACGGCTTTCTACATGTTCCGGCTGCTGATACTCACTTTCCACGGTAAACCGGCAAATGAGTCGATCATCTCAAACATCAAGGAGTCGCCAAAAGTGATGACGATACCCCTGATGGTGCTTGCGGCTTTATCCCTCTTTTTCTTCTACAGTTTCAATCCGATTGGAGCAGCATCGGGATGGTTCTACAGCGCGATAGAGCGACCGGTCAGTATTGTACCGGAAATGATGCAGCCTGCAACCTGGGCTGTGTTTTATGAGGCTATTCACAGTGTTCACACGCTTGTAATGATTCTGTCGATACTTATTGCCGGTGCAGGAATTCTGCTGGCCTACTTTGTCTATAGCAAGAAGTCTGTCAGTGCAGAAATGTTGGCTCAAAAAGCCGGATTCCTCTACAGAGGTTCACAAAATAGTTGGTACTTCGATGAGGTCTATAACAAAGCTTTTGTGAGCGGTACGGTTGGGCTTTCTAAAATGCTTCACTGGTTTGATGACAAGATTATTGACGGCATTGTGAACGGTTCGGCAGTGGTAGTTCGCGGATTTTCGACAGTGAGCAACTGGATTGATGCCAACGTGATCGATGGCCTGGTCAACTTTACGGCATGGCTCTCTCAGTTTGGTGGAAAGGTATTCGGGAAGCTTCAAACGGGAAGGGTGCAGACCTACATCGTCTATATCGTTTTCAGCTTTATCGTGCTGTTTCTGTTGTTTATTTAATTCGAATGATTTCTGAAAAAGAGTATAAAAAGAAAACCTTAATGGAACGCTAAGAATATGGAATTTCAATTGTTTGGCATCGGTATTTTGACATGGATTGTATTTCTCCCCATTGTGGGAATGATCATCATACTGCTCCTACCGGATCAAAGTAAAAAAGCAATACGATGGACTGCCGCTGCAGTAACGGGGCTACAGGTTGTGTTGGCCGGTGTGATCTACAGTCTGTTTGACCGGTCAATGGTGGGAATCAACGAGGCGGAAAGCTTCCAGTTTGTGGAGAAATTTAGCTGGATTACCGTAGATGCGGTTCCTTGGGTTGGCAGGATAGAAATAAACTACTTCCTGGGAATTGACGGTCTTAGCGTGTTGATGGTGATCCTGGCATCTATAATTGGTTTGATTGGGGTTATTTCATCCTGGAATATTGAGAAGATGACCAAAGGTTACTTTGCTCTCTATCTGCTTCTTGTAACCGGTATGATGGGCGTGTTTGTCTCGCTCGATTTCTTCCTCTTTTTCATCTTCTGGGAAGTGATGTTGCTGCCGATGTACTTCCTGATCGGACTTTGGGGCGGGCCGAGACGTGAATATGCAGCTATAAAGTTTTTCCTCTATACATTTTTCGGCGGAGTGTTGATGATGCTGGTGATGCTTGCTCTCTACTTTAGTGTTGCATATACAGATGCAGCCACGGGAGAGTCGGTTCACACCTTTAACATGCTGCACATGATGAACCCGGAGAACTACGTTGACGGTTCAATTCTATCGGGTGTGGATACCACATGGCGATATGTAGCCTGGCTTGCGCTGTTTATTAGTTTTGCGATTAAAATTCCGCTCTTTCCATTCCACACCTGGCTGCCCGATGCCCACGTGGAAGCGCCAACTCCGATCAGTGTAATTCTGGCCGGTGTTCTGCTGAAACTGGGAACCTACGGTCTCCTGAGAATCAGTTTCCCAATCTTCCCCGACGGTACCGAATACTTTGTCTACCTGATGGCGGCTCTGGGGATGATCAGTATTATTTACGGTGCTTTCTGTGCCATGGCGCAGGACGATTTCAAGAAGCTGATTGCCTACTCATCCATTAGCCACATGGGGATTGTAGTGATCGGTATTGCTGCGCTGAACACCCAGGGTATGGTTGGCGGTGTGCTGCAGATGTTTAACCACGGTATTATTACAGCTGTTCTGTTCCTCGCGGTAGGCGTTCTTTACGATCGAACACACACACGCGGACTTTATGACTTTGGCGGTATTGCGAATCAGATGCCGAAATATACCGGAATTGCCATGGTCGGCCTGTTTGCGGCATTAGGCCTGCCCGGACTGAATGGATTTGTGAGTGAGCTTTTCTCATTCCTCGGCGCATTTGAAGCGTACCGGTGGATTACAATCATCTCGGTATTCGGAATCATTCTTACAGCCGGATATATCCTCTGGACAATTCAGAGAATATTTTTGGGCAACCTGCAGGAGAAGCATAAATCTCTTGAAGATTTGACTCTGCGTGAGATGCTGGCATTCGTGCCGCTCATCATCCTCATCATACTGCTCGGAATCTATCCGGCTCCGGCCATTGAGTTGATGAATGCCTCACTGAGTCATCTTGTGGAGTTTGTAACAAACGGTGGGTAACAAATTTGTCATCAAAGAAATTAAATGCCCGTTAGGGCGACTAACTTAGAAGAGATTCTTGAACATGGTTGACAATATTTTAAATAGCATAATCCATTTTTACCCGGAGATAGCGATTGTGGTGACCCTCTGTGCGATCATCATCGGGGACCTGTTTATTAAACGAAAAGGGCATACCGGTGGGTGGATATTGCTGGCCGGCATGATTATAACGGGTTTTCTGCTGATGGCTCAAACCGGCTGGAGCAGCTCGATATTTTTCGACATGATAGCTGTAGATCCGTTTGCTCTCTATTTTAAACTACTCATTACGCTTGCCACGATATTTGTAATCCTGTTTTCAATGAAGTCTCGCGAATTGGATGAGTACTCAAATCGCATCAGCGAATATTACATGTTGATGGCCGGGATGGTTCTGGGAATGTTTCTGATGGTCAGTTCAACCAATTTACTGCTGATGTATCTGGCGTTCGAAATGACCAGTATCAGCTCCTACGTTCTTGTTGGATTTACAAAGAAATCGGATAAATCATCTGAAGCATCGATGAAGTACATCATCTATGGCTCTGTGGCTTCAGGCATTATGATCTACGGAATTTCACTGCTTGTAGGATTGACAGGTGCTACCGATATCTATGCAATAAATGAGGCGTTAGCCGGTGGGCTTGATCAGTCCTTGTTGCTCACAATATCCATTATCATGGTGATTGCCGGTCTTGGGTTTAAAATTGCCATCGTTCCCGTTTCACTTCTGGGCGCCTGATGTGTACGAGGGGGCACCGATTACCATAACGGCATACTTGTCGGTAGCATCAAAAATTGCTGCGCTGGCAATGACCATTCGCTTTTTTAGAATATCATTCTTCGAGCTGAACGCATCTGAAACCGTTGCAATCTGGAGTATGCTGGATGGATTCAACTGGAATATGATATTGGCCCTTCTTGCCGCACTGGCAATGATTGTGGGTAATCTATCTGCCTTGAGGCAAGATAATATTAAGCGAATGCTGGCGTATTCCAGCATTGCTCATGCCGGTTATATTTTGATGGGCTTTGTAATTTTGACAAACGAAGGTTTATCAGCAATCATGATCTACGTGTTTGTCTATCTGTTTATGAATCTGGGAGCCTTTTACGTTGCGATGTTATTTTCAAATAAAACGGGAACGGAATCTATAGAAGAATACAAAGGCCTGGGCCATCGCGCTCCCCTGATGGGTGTGTCTATGACTGTATTTCTGGTGGCGTTAACCGGTTTTCCACCTACAGCAGGATTTATTGCCAAGCTTTACATTTTTGGCGCGGCAGTAAGTGCGGGCTGGATTTGGTTGGTTTTGATCGCCGGTATTACCACGGTGATTTCACTTTTTTACTATATCCGGGTTGTTCGAAACATGTATTTCTTTAAACCCGAAGAGAGTGCCGGAAAACTGGAATTTGATGCCGGTACGAAAATTATTCTGATGCTGTTGCTTATACCGACACTGCTGTTTGGAGTTTACTTCACTCCAATATTTGATATGGCTCGTAAATCTATTCAAATGTTTGGCATGTAAGTAGAAGGAAAAGTTCAGAATGCAAGCTATCGCTTAACTTAAGACCCAAGAATTATGAGTAACAATAAAATCAAAGAGTTATTCAAACAGGCTGATTCTGAGCTTTACAATGCCCGAAATGAACTCTATAAACCGGCCGAAGATGTAGTGAACTACTCTGTATGTGTATTTGCAAGAAGTGCACTCTACAGATTTATTTACTGTCTGTATCTGCTTTATACGGAAGAAAACGGTGATACACCCGAAGAGGAACTCACAATGGAGCAGATGATGGAGTATGTTAATCAGTTCGATTCAAAAGCAGTGGAAATCGATTTTTCCAATGTTCATTGTAAGTCGAAAGTGGAAGTGACCGAAACCAGAGACGACATATTTTTCTGTAACAGTGTAAATCATGTGAAATATTGCACTGATACGGCAGACAAAGTCAGAGAAATTGTGATTGAAAAAGCCTGGGGCTCGTTAGCTGAAGAGCAGTAAACGGCATTTTAAAAAAAGCTTGATATTATTTGCACAGGCAATTTTGTATATTCAGCTCTAAAATAGTTATATCCCAGCCTAAGATAGGATGTAACAAAGGAGTGAATCCAATCCTTAATATCTAATCAGATCAAAATGTTCTCGACTTCATGTCACTATGGCTTGCAAGCCATGATTTATATAGCGCTGCACTCTACAAATGATAAAAATGTAGATCTGGGGCAGATTGCCGAAAAACAGGATATACCCAAGCATTTTCTCAGTAAAATTCTGCAGATGCTGGTAAAAAATGGATTGCTAAATTCTATGAAAGGGCCAACCGGTGGATTTAGCTTGAGCCGCCCCGCAGATGATATCACACTGATCGAAGTGATTGATGCTATTGACGGCCTGGATGTATTTACACAGTGCGGAATTGGCTTTAAAAGATGTGATGATGATCACCCATGCCCGATTCATAACGAATACAAGCAGGTACGAAATAATATCCGCGAACTGTTTGAAAACAAAACACTTCTTGAACTTTCCGAGGATATCGAGAGTGGAGACAGCATTGTGAGCCTGGGAAAACCTTTAAACAAGGATTAAACCCTGTGCAATTAAAGATACAGGTATCTTTAAATACCTTGATATCTTTGAGTTAGCAGCTTGTAATTTCGTAAAATGTTTTACACTGAAGTTGTAATGTGGATTCTTTTTTATTACTTTAATTTTAGAGTTTATTATCTAAATATCTATATAAAGGGTATCTAAGAGATGAGGTGAGATTTAAGCAAAAAGGAAGGTGGTTTTTTTTGTGAAAATTTAATCAAAGTCTGAACATCAATTTCCAACAAGATTAATCAGAATGTTTTCAGCCTCTTGCCATTATGGATTACAGGCGATGTTCTATATCGCTTGCCACTCTTCACAAGAGAAAAATGTGGAGCTGAGCGAGATTGCAGAAAAGCAGCATATTCCAAAACACTTTTTGAGCAAGATTCTGCAATCACTTGTGAAACAAAAATTGCTGGTTTCTATGAAGGGGCCTACAGGCGGATTTAAGCTCAGCAGGCCGGCAGATTCAATTCATATTGTGGATGTTGTGGAAGCCATAGATGGATTGGACATTTTTACTCAGTGCGGAATTGAATACAAAGAGTGTGATCCAAATGATCCGTGTCCGATCCATGATGAGTATCACAAGATGAGAGAGGAAGTGTACGATCTTTTTAAAACCAGAACGCTGGAAACCTTGGCCGAAGATCTGAAAAATGGAAACCGTCTTGCTGATATCATTAAACCTCCTCAAAAAGGAGCGAAAGAAAAATGATAAAGGAAAGACTGTCTACGATAAGAGTATCGATATAAAACCATCAAAGTAAATATTATGTCAAATCGAAAAGTTACACTAGATGCAAACGAAGCAACAGCATATGTTGCCCATAAAGTGAGTGAAGTTATTGCGATCTACCCGATTACGCCTGCTTCTCCAATGGGAGAGTGGTCCGATCAATGGTCGATGGCCGGTAAAAAGAATATCTGGGGAACCGTACCGGAAGTTATCGAACTTCAAAGTGAGGGTGGAGCTGCCGGTACCATGCACGGAGCTCTTCAAACCGGGGCGCTGACCACCACATTCACGGCGTCTCAAGGTTTACTGCTGATGATGCCTAACCTCTATAAAATTGCCGGTGAGCTGACGCCGGCCGTGGTTCACGTTGCATCCAGAACTGTAGCAACTCACGCACTCTCTATTTTTGGTGATCACAGTGACACCATGGCGATGCGAATGACAGGTATGGCGATATTGAGCTCGAACAGCGTACAGGAAGCCATGGATATGGCTCTGATATCACACGCTGCCACGCTCGAAACCCGAATACCGTTTCTCCACTTTTTTGATGGTTTTAGAACGTCACACGAGGTACAGAAAATAGATCAGATTCCTGTTGAAGTGATGGAGCAGCTGATCAATGACGACAAAATTATTGAGCACCGAAACCGCGCATTAACACCGGATAACCCGCTACTTCGGGGTACTGCACAAAATCCGGATGTCTTTTTCCAGGCTCGCGAAACCGGGAATAAATATTACAATGAAGCACCCGGGCTGGTACAGAAAACAATGGATCAGTTTGGTGAATTAACCGGCAGATCTTATAAACTGTTTGAATATCACGGACCGGAAGACGCGGAAAAAGTAGTCGTTCTGATGGGATCAGGCGCGGAGACAGCTCACGAAGCTGTAGATAAAATGAATAAAAACGGTGAGAAAGTAGGACTGATTAAAGTCAGACTGTTCAGACCGTTTAGCATGCGCCATCTGATTGAATCACTGCCTGATAGCATAAAAGGAATTGCGGTACTCGATCGTACAAAAGAACCGGGAAGTGCCGGAGAACCGCTTTATAACGATGTTGTTTCAACGCTTCAGGAGAATAAGGTAGAGGGCTGGAAATCGCTGCCTGCTGATCTGAAAGTAATTAACGGCCGGTACGGACTCTCTTCCAAAGAGTTTACACCGCCCATGGTGAAACGCATTTTTGATGAGCTGGATAAGGATAAGCCCAAAAATCATTTCACAATCGGAATTAACGATGATGTGACACACACCAGCCTTGAATACAGTACCAACGGCTGGGACAGTGATGAAGAGGTTTTTGAGGGACTATTCTATGGATTGGGAGCGGACGGTACGGTGAGTGCCAACAAGAACTCCATTAAGATTATTGGTAACAATACCGATAATTACGCGCAAGGCTATTTTGTGTACGATTCCAAGAAATCGGGAGCAACGACGGTTTCCCACCTGCGTTTCGGTCCAAACCCGATTCGGTCGGCATACCTGATTGACAAAGCCAATTTTATAGCCTGTCATCAGTTCCAGTTTTTGAATCAGCTGGATATGCTGAAGAAGGCCCGAAAAGGATCAACGTTCCTTCTCAATGCACCTTATGAAAAGGATGAAGTGTGGGATCAGCTGCCCAAGAAAGTACAGGAGCAGATTATTGAAAAGGAGCTGAAATTTTACAGTATTGATGCATATAAAGTAGCCCGGGAAAATGGAATGGGCACTCGCATCAACACGGTAATGCAGACCTGCTTCTTTGCCATTTCTGATATACTTCCACGGGATGAAGCGATTCAGCTGATCAAAGATGGAATCAAGAAAGCCTATGGAGCCAAAGGGGAGAAAATACTTCAAAGCAACTACAAAGCGGTTGATAACTCTATTGAGAATCTGTTTGAAGTTCCTGTACCTAAAGAGGCAACCTCCAAACAGGAGATGCGTCCTGCTGTTCCTGAAGAAGCACCTGAGTTCGTTCAAAGAGTGATTGCTGAAATTATATCCGGAAACGGAGACGATTTGCCTGTAAGCGCATTTGAAGCCGACGGTACGTTCCCAACCGGAACCACCAAATGGGAGAAACGAAATATCGCACATGAGATACCTGTACTGGAACCGGATATCTGTATACAGTGCGGTAAGTGCGCGCTTGTTTGTCCCCATGCTGTGATTCGAATGAAAGCATTTGACGGTGAACTGCTGGAAGCATCACCCGAAACGTTCAAGTATATGGATGCCAAAGGAAGGGAATGGCCTGAAGATACGAAAGTAAGTGTCCAGGTTTCTCCTGAAGACTGTACGGGATGTGAGCTTTGTGTTGAGGTTTGCCCTGCCAAAGATCGCAAACAAGTAGGCCGGAAGGCGCTTAATATGGCACCGATCGATCCGCTTCTGGAACAGGAGAAAGAGAACTGGAATTTCTTTGTAAATCTGCCGGAATACGATCGATCCAAACTCAAGGTTGAGACTGTAAAAGGATCTCAATTCCTGGAGCCGCTGTTTGAGTTCTCCGGCGCATGTGCGGGTTGCGGTGAAACGCCCTATATCAAACTGGTAACGCAGCTGTTTGGTGATCGAATGGTGATTGCCAACGCTACGGGTTGTTCCTCTATTTACGGAGGTAACCTGCCGGCTACGCCTTACACTAAAAACAGTCAGGGATTGGGCCCGGCTTGGTCTAACTCACTGTTTGAGGATAATGCAGAATTTGGCCTCGGTTTCAGGCTTACAATCGATAAACAAGCTGAACAGGCTCGTGAAATGCTTCAGAAGATGAACGGCCATGTAGACAAAAAACTGGTTGAGGATATCCTGAATGCCGATCAAACAACGGAGCCGGGAATTTATGAACAGCGGGAGAGAGTCGCCGCTTTAAAAGAGGCACTCGGTAAAACGGATGATTCTAAAGCCAAGATGCTGAACAGTATTGCTGACTACCTGGTTCGCAAGAGCGTCTGGATATTTGGCGGAGACGGATGGGCATACGACATCGGGTACGGCGGGCTGGATCATGTTCTTGCCAGCGGAAAGGATGTCAATATTCTGGTAATGGACACTGAGGTCTATTCCAACACAGGAGGTCAGTGCTCGAAAGCGACGCCGCTCGGAGCGGTAGCGAAATTCGCGGCAGCTGGTAAACGTACCGGTAAAAAAGATCTGGGACTGATGTCGGTTGCAGGCGGCCACGCATACGTAGCACGAGTAGCGATGGGGTCCAGCGACATGCAGTCAATAAAAGCTGTGCTTGAAGCGGAAAGTTATCCCGGACCATCCATCATCATAGCGTACAGCCACTGTATTGCACACGGTTATGATATGAAGTTTGGGCTGAATCAGCAGAAACTTGCTGTCGATTCCGGTTACTGGCCGCTATTCAGGTTTGACCCGAGAAAAGAGGAGGAGGGCAAAAATCCATTCCAGCTCGATTCAAAACCACCGAAAATAAATCTTGAGGATTACGCGTACAATGAAATGCGTTATCTGATGCTTGCAAAGTCTCAGCCTAAAGTTGCAAAACAGCTTATGACGCAGGCTCAGGCAGAAGTGAAAGAACAGTGGAGGGTATACGAAGAGATGGAAAAAGTATACGACCCTGTTAAGAAAAATGGTGAATCCGAAAACGGATCAGGCAAGTAACACCAAAACTATGAAGCCCGGGTTTTTCTGGATTCCTGACCCGGGCTCAATCAATAATTATTCTTTTATAAAACAGAACGCATTATGAATTTAGAGACGAAATATCTTGGACTGACCCTTAAGAATCCGCTTGTTCCATCAGCGTCACCGTTAACCAGTGAATTGGATACGGCAAAAAAACTTGAAGACGCCGGTGCATCGGCTTTGGTGATGTACTCTCTGTTTGAGGAGCAGATCACCCGCGAAAACGAGGCGCTGGATCACTTCATGACAACATCAGGAGACAGCTATGCTGAAGCCCTCAGTTACTTTCCTGAGCCGGATGAGTATCACAATCTGCATGCAGAAGACTACCTGGAGCAGATTCAAAATCTCAAAAAAACGGTTGATATCCCGATCATTGCCAGTCTGAACGGTGTATCGGAAGGCGGATGGATGGCGTATGCCAAAAAAATGGAAGATGCCGGAGCCGATGCCATTGAACTGAATATTTACTATATAGCGGCAGACCCTACACTTACATCCGAAAAAGTAGAACAGATGTATATCGATGATCTGAAAGCGGTGAAAGCGGCGGTTTCCATACCTGTTTCTGTAAAACTAAGTCCGTACTTCAGCGCCTTTGGCAACATGGCCACACGCCTGGAAAGTGCCGGTGCAGATGGACTGGTACTGTTTAACAGATTTTATCAGCCTGATATCGATCTGGAGGCAATGGACGTAAATCCTAATCTGAATCTGAGCAGCACCTTTGAGAAACGTCTGCCTCTTAGATGGATTGCCATGCTCAGACCGCACATAAAAGGCAGTTTGGCGGCAACAACCGGAATTCATACAGCACATGATGTGATAAAGATGATTCTGGCCGGTGCCGATGTAACCATGATGGCTTCCGCACTGCTATATGGCGGGCCTGATGCACTGAAATTTATGCTCAATGAGATGCAGGTCTGGATGGAAGAGAAAGAGTATGAATCGGTAGATGAGATGAGAGGTGCGATGAGTTCGGCTTCTGTGGCAGATCCGAGTGCTTTTGAACGAGCCAACTACATCAAGATTCTCCAGGGATTCAGAATGAAAGATATCAAATAGGGCAAGTTAGTTATAACTAGCTCATTTCTACCATAACATCAGTTATGAGCCTGTACCTAATCTATAGTGAATCTAAATTAAGCACTGAAGGCTTGATGATATTGGAAGCTGAAATAAATTTGGTTACTTTTATTTAGAGTTTTTTGTCTAAATATCTATTTATTCAAAAAAGACTGATTTATGACTCATATTGGAGTATATAAAGTATACACGATTTTAATTTTCACCTAAACAAATAGAACTATGGCTCTTTTTATAACAGACACTTGCATTAATTGTGGAGCGTGTGAACCGGAATGCCCGAATCAAGCTATTTACGAACCCGGCGCAGAGTGGACAATGGCTGAGGGAACCAGTGTTTCCGGAAATATAACTCTTCAAAACGGAAATGAAGTAGACGCAGATGAAATGCAGGAACCGCTTTCAGACGAGTTCTACTTTATAGTAACTGACAAGTGTACAGAGTGTAAAGGTTTCCATGATGAAGAGCAGTGCGTCGCTTTCTGTCCGGTACCCGACTGTATCATCACCCATCCTGAGCATGAAGAGAGTGAAGACGAGCTGCTGGAAAGACAGGCATTTCTTCACGGATAACAGAAATGAAGGGTTACCCTCTTCAATTTTAAATTTAAACACTCAGGCACATGGCAAATAATGTATTGACACCAACCATGCAAAAAGTGGTTGTTCGGTTTTCCGGCGATTCCGGCGATGGTATGCAGTTAACGGGTGATATGTTTTCTCAGGCATCCGGCCAGGCCGGTCTTGACCTGACAACCATTCCTGATTTTCCGGCCGAAATTCGTGCACCCCAGGGAAGTGTTGGCGGTGTATCGAGTTTTCAGATTCAATTTGGCGGAACGGAGATTTACACTCCCGGTGATGAAGTAGACGTACTTGTGGTAATGAACCCGGCTGCGTTAAAAGCGAATATCGGTATTCTAAAAAAGAGCGGTACAATAGTAGCCGATAAAGACAGCTTCACATCCAGAAATCTGAAAAAGGCGGATTACGAAACCAACCCGCTTGAAGACGATTCTCTTGCCGATTATAAAGTGATTGAGGCTCCGGCTACATCTCTTACAAAAGAGGCGTTAAAGGATCTTGGGCTTGAAAATCAGGCAATGACCCGCAGTAAAAATATGTTTGCCCTTGGTTTGGTGACCTACATGTTTGGCCGTCCATTGGACACACTCATCAATTTTATTGAGAAGAAGTTCAGAAAGAAACCGGTTTTGGTTGAAGCCAATAAACTGGCTCTGGAAGCCGGCTTCAATTTTGCATTGAATACGCAATTAATTGGAACATCCATCATCATTCCGCCTGCTAAAATGCAGAAAGGAACGTACCGCAATATTGATGGAAATACAGCTATAGCCTGGGGATTTTTAGCGGCATCAGAAAACAGCGGCAGAAAACTGTCTCTCAGCTCTTATCCGATTACACCGGCTTCAGAAATATTGCATGAACTATCTGCCCGAAGAGATATGGGAGCCATTGTCTTTCAGGCGGAGGATGAGATTGCGGCTGTTTGTGCAGCGATTGGTGCATCATTTTGTGGGAATCTCTCAATTACAACAACTTCAGGGCCGGGGTTATCACTCAAATCAGAAGCGATCGGTTTGGCTGTAATATCAGAAATACCTTTGGTAATTGTGAACGTGCAGCGTGCAGGCCCATCTACCGGTTTGCCTACCAAAACAGAACAGAGCGATTTAAATCAGGCTCTTTACGGACGCCACGGTGATGCTCCACTGGTAGTGATGGCAGCAAGTTCACCGGATGACTGCTTTTTTTACAGCTATGAGGCGGCGCGATTTGCAATGGAGCACTCCACGCCGGTTATTCTATTGTCTGATACCTATTTGGCCAGTGGTACAAGTCCTTGGAGGGTACCTGAAAACGGAGATCTGCCCGATATTAAAATCAAGGAATTTGAAGGCAGTGCAGAAGATTGGCAACCATATGTTCGTGATTCTGAATTTCTGACCCGTTACTGGAAAGGACCGGGAGATAAAGGATTTGAACATCGTATCGGTGGTCTGGAGAAACAGATTGATACAGGTAATCTGACCTATGAGCCAAAAAATCATGAGAAGATGACTAAGATTCGTGAAGAGAAGATCGCGAGAATTGCTAAAAAACTACCGAGACAGAGTGTTATAGGTGCTCAATCCGGAAAGTTACTGGTTGTTGGCTGGGGAAGTACGCATGGTGCTATCAACACGGCGGTAACGGAACTGCTGGAAGAGGGTGAGGAGAGTATTGGTTTTTCACACTTCAACTACATCAATCCGTTGCCTGAAAATACCGAAGAGATATTTAGTCGTTTCGATCAGATTCTTGTATGTGAGTTAAACAACGGACAGTTTGCGAACTATCTGAAGACGAAGTTTCCTCATATTAAATACAAGAAATTCAACAAGATTCAGGGACAGCCTTTCTTCACCTCTGAGATCAAAGCTGAAATCATTAATACCCTAACCAATTAGTTATGCAGACTGACGTAAAAGATAAAAAAAACGTATTGACCCGTAAGGATTTTGCGAGCGATCAAAATGTACGATGGTGTCCGGGCTGCGGTGATTATATGATTTTGGCCAATATGCAGAAAACGTTCGCCCAGATGGATCACGCGAAAGAGGATTTTCTGAGTGTATCGGGAATCGGTTGTTCATCCAGAATAACCTACTATCTGGATACCTATGGAATTCACTCCATTCACGGACGAGCTATAGCTGTTGCTTCTGGCGCTAAACTGGCAAATCCCAATCTGAATGTTTGGGTTTCCACGGGAGACGGTGACTGTATGGCAATTGGTGGAAACCATTTCATACACGCCTGTCGCCGGAATATTGACCTGAATATCATCATCTTTAACAATAAGATTTACGGTATGACGAAAGGTCAATCCTCACCGACTACACCGGAGGGGACGAAGACCAAAACGGCTCCGGAAGGGGACTATGAAAATACGTTCAATATCGGTGAAGTAGCCATTGGGGCCGGAGCTACCTTTTTTGCACGTGTACCTGATAAAGATCCGAAATTGATGGAGCAGGTGATGATGGAGGCCTACAGGCATAAGGGTACATCTGTGATTGAGGTGCTTCAAAACTGTGTGATTTTTACAGATGGTATTCATGAACAGATTACCGGAAAAGACACCAAAGATGATAACCAGCTTGTTCTGGAACATGGAAAACCGATGGTGTACGGAAAGGATCAGCAGTACGGCTTAAAGCTGGAAGGAATGAAGCTTAAAAAAGCACCGTATGACGAAAATGATCCTACGTTCTTGAAGCACGATGCCCATGAAAATGATACGGCTCTGCAAATGGCTCTTGCTAAACTGGAACTTCCCGATTTCCCCGTTTCGATGGGCGTGATACGGAAAGCAAAAAGACCGAATTTCGATCAAACGGTTCATGATCGAATTGCCGATGTACGCGAAAGATCAACTTTTAAAACCACAAGCGATCTTTTCAGGAGTGGAAACACCTGGGATATCGAGTAATTATTTCTTGTTTGTTACTGCAATGTTCATTGTTTGGGGTGAACATACAGCCCGGGGCGGTTTACCGTCTCGGGCTTTTTTATGGGGTTTTACCATACAATAGGTTTAGTTGTAGACATATAGGAAGGACACCTTTTTTCTCCATTTTGTAGATGTCAATACTGTCTAAAATGATTCTCTGCAAAAATGATTAAATTTATATTCTAAAACAGTTTATTGACGATTTTACAACAGATTTTTCCAAAGTATCAGCGAAAATCTGCGATTATTTTTTGTCTGCGAGACTCTGCGAGAAACATCATTTGATCAAATATTTTGACTATAAGTAATCCATAAGTTTATGAATAGCACAGTTATTGTTACAGGAGCATCAAATGGGATTGGCAGGGCCGTGGCAAAAGCCTTTGCATGGAACTACTATAATGTGGTGATTGCAGATCTGGATAAAGAAAACGGAAACGCTCTGCAAGATGAGTTGTTAAGCGAGGGCAGGCAGGCGCAGTTTATTTATTGCGATGTTTCTAATCCCAAGTCCATTCAAAACCTGGTAAAGGAAGCTCTCAAGAGATATCCCAACAATTGATGTACTGATAAACAATGCAGGCATTTCCGAGTTTATTCGCCCGGACGAACTATCGGTTGAAAAATGGGATCAGATATTAAATACAAATCTGAGGGCAAGCTTTCTTCTGACTCGTGAAGTTGCACCGCACATGAAGAAAACGAAGAAGGGCTCAGTCGTAAACATTGCATCAACCCGTGCTTTGATGTCCGAAAAGGATTCAGAGGCGTACGCAGCATCAAAAGGAGGACTGCTGGCGCTAACGCACTCTCAGGCTCTTTCATACGCGGAAGATAACATCACGGTGAACTGCATCAGTCCGGGTTGGATCCATACCGGCGATTACGAGAAACTGCGCGACATCGATCACGAACAGCATCCATCCAAACGAGTGGGAAAACCGGAAGACATCGCAAGAGCCTGTCTATTTTTGACGGATCCCGAAAATGATTTCATTAATGGTGAAAACATAGTGATTGATGGCGGTATGACCCGTAAAATGATCTATGAGCATTGAGTCAATATAATCTACCGCAAAACAACAGGGCATTTTACTTCAGCGGGGACAATTTCTTCAACAACTTTGTCGTAATCAGCGATGAACTCAAATCGGCTCATTGCCATTTGATCTCTGATTCTTTGCGGATCATAGTTGTCTATGTACGATTTTGAGACCTTAAAACCTGCGATCCTTATTTTGTATCTGCCGGAAAGATAGGGCTCACCTTCAAACTCGTTACATTGCGGCGCCTCTTCCCATGCTTTCCGGAATGAAAAATCTTTTTCCAGCTGCTTCCAATTAATCACAAAATCCTTTGTTAACTCAAATTTGCAGGATTGATTGATGCCGCTCTCAAAGGTGATGGGCGAGTTTACAGAGGTTTGGTAAACTGTGCCGTTAATCGCCTTTTCACCGGTATAATAGTAGTGCAGGTCGTCCTCATGACTTAAAGTAAAGCCCGGATCTTCATCGGGCACACAGTAGCTGTAGTACGTTTGATTATGATCTTCAGCATCAGGTGAGTCCTCCACATGAAATATGAAGTAGATGCCTGCCATAAGAGTTAGTGTGGCTATTGCGATGAATGCTTTCATAAGCTGAAAGTGCTTATTTAAAAGTCTAAACTCAATTAAGATTCATTGAGGGGGGCTCACTCAAATTCATTGGCTTTATAGTGCCGAAAAAAGAAAAGGAGCCCCGGTCAAAGGAACTCCTTTTTGATTTAGCAATCTATAGTATAGGCAGAGAAAGCCTATCTATGGTTTCTAGCAATCATAAATCCGGTTCAGATAAGATGGATTAATCCATGATTTTTCTTAAGAAAGCGGGCTGCTCGGTATCACGCTTGTCGATGCGCTCATCCCGATTGGAAACGCTGGTGTTATCGTTGCTCGCCTTTTTACGTTCAATGGATTCGCGGTGCTGCATATCATCGTCTGCCTGCACCTCTTCCTGTGAACGCATGTGCTTAACCTCACGCCGGTGAATTGCCGGTGTGTCGAGGTTTTTGAGGTTCTTTTCACCTTTGTAATAAGGTCCATCCAGCGTGCTGCTGTGTCGCTTGGCAATGTCGCTCGCCTTTGGCAGGTTTGTGCTTTTGGTTTTCAAAGCTGAATCGCTGTTTTTGTTTGGTGCAACCCGAGCTTTTGTTTTGTCTTCGCTCAGTTCAAAACCTGTTGCAATCACTGTTACGCGCAACTCATCTTCAAAGGCGTCATCGAGTACCGTACCCAGTATGATTTCCGCATCATCACCGGCCTCCTGCTGGATGATACTGGTTGCCGTTGTGGTTTCACGCATTCCCAGGTTGGCACCTGCAGAGATATTCACCAGAACGTTGCGTGCGCCTCGAATACTCACTCCATCAAGCAGGGGAGAGTTGATCGCTTCACGCGCTGCAATCTCAGCTCTGTCCGGTCCGCTTGCAGTAGCAGAACCCATAATGGCGGCTCCACCGTCAATCATTGTTGTGCGAACGTCTGCAAAGTCAAGGTTGATCAGACCCGGCATTAAAATCAGATCCGAAATACCGCGTGTAGCATTGTAGAGGACGTGATTGGCCTGCTCAAAAGCTTCCATCAGCGATGTGTTCTCATCGGAAATATCGAGGAGTCGCTCGTTTGGAATCACGATGACGGTATCACAATTCTTCTTCAGTTCGGTAATACCTTCGAGAGCATATTTCATCCGAACTTTTCCTTCCACCAGGAACGGTGTGGTTACCACACCTACGGTAAGAATTCCTTTTCGTTTGGCGATTCCGGCAACAACCGGTGCGCCACCTGTACCTGTACCGCCGCCCATTCCGGCAGTGATAAAGATCATATCGGCCGAATCGACCGCTTCATCAATTTCATGGCGGTTCTCTTCAACTGCTTCCCGTCCAATCTCGGGACGTGCACCTGCACCCAGTCCGGATGTAAGGTTCGATCCAACCTGGATGGCCACGTCGGCCGAGTTATTTTTCAGTGCCTGTGCGTCAGTATTTAATGCGATATATTCAACGCTGTTCAATCCTTTACGGATCATATTGTTGATGGCGTTTCCGCCTCCGCCACCGACTCCGATGACTTTTATCTTCGCATTATCCTGACCTTTCTCGTCAAAACTAAAGCGTGTGTTATTGTATTCCATGGTTACTCCTTATTTATGATTGCTAATGTGTGTTGTCTGTAGATTGCTATTTGTTGTTTCTCACTGTTCGACTATCCTTCGATCAGAGTTCTCTAAACCAGCTCTTCATGCGTTGTGTGATGCTGTTCATCACTTTCTCCACACCTGAACCTTTTGTGGATGAAGGCACTATCGCTTGGTTCTCCGGACCTCCGGATTTTATAGCGTGAAGCACAAGGCCCACACTGGTTGCATAAATCGGGCTGTTTACTTCTTCAATCAGGCCTCCTGAGAGTCCCAACGGTTTCCCGATTTTAGCATCAATCCCCAGAACCTCGTTGGCCAGGGGGCAGATGTTCTTAATCAGAGCTCCACCGCCGCTCAGCACAATACCGGCGCTAAGTGAATCCGCATAACCGCTGCGTTTCACCTCAATGGCGATAATCTCTAAAATTTCTTCCATTCTGGCCTGTATGATTTTGGCCAGAATACTTTTTGTAATCTCTTTGGGCGGACGTCCCGCAATACCGGGAATAGTGATCGACTCATCTTCCTCGATCATATCCACAAAGCACTCACCGTGCTGCTGCTTCAATTTCTCGGCCTGATCGTCGAGTACACTCAAACCAACCCGGATGTCGTCCGTAACCTTTTTACCGGCAATGGCGATAACCGCGGTATGACGGATAGTGTTGTCCTGAAAAACGGCCAGATCGGTTGTTCCGCCACCGATGTCAACAAGAACCACACCGGCTTCTTTCTCTTCATCGTCAAGAACGGCGTAAGAACTTGCAAGCGGTTCAAGGATGATGTCTGCTACCTGGAAACCGGCACGCTCCACGCATCGGTAGAGATTTTTCGCCGCGGAAACCAAGCCCGTGATAATGTGAACTTCAGCCTCCATACGGATTCCGCTCATTCCCACGGGATCGCTGATTCCATCCTGGCCATCAACTACAAATTCCTGCGGTATCACGTGCAGAATCTGCTGATCCGGCGGCAGCATGATGCGCTGGCAGTCTTCAAGCAGACGCTCCACATCGTGTACCGTAATCTCTTTATCCTTATTGTTGATGGTGATCACACCCTTACTTCGAATGCTTCGGATATGATCGCCGGCAATTCCCACATTCACGGAATTGACTTCGATACCGGATGCGAGCTGAGCCTGCTCTACAGCGGTTTTAATGGCCTGAACCGTCTTGTCGATATTCACGACCACACCTCGGTTCAATCCTTCACTCGGGGCTTTTCCAACACCCAGAATGTGAATTCTGTCCTGTTCATCAATGGAGGCCACAACTGCACAAACTTTTGTGGTGCCAATGTCGAGGCCTACTACAATTCGTTCATTTTCATTTTCTATTTCCATAAGTCTACCTGCTTGTCTTGTTTGATTGCTAAATCAGTGTTATTGGGGTTACTATTCTTTGGTGACCACCTGGTTTCTAAACCGGAGATCGATCTGGGTGAATGCCTCGATTCCCTTCGTCGAGATCACTTCACCGTAAAATGCCTGCCAGTGTTTGAGCCGTGTTTCAAAATCTGAGTGGCCAAACAGCAGCTTCACTCCGTTTTCTGCCGTGAGGGCTACTACTCCTTCACGTTCGTTCCACGCCACTTCGCTGATGGTTATCCATCCGAAGCGATTCTCTCGTGCCGCGGTTAAAAATTCTTCTACCTGGCTGAAAGCATCCGTTTTTAACGTATCACTTAGCGGTTCAGCAGCAAATCCGTAAACCAGTGGTACATCTTCTGCTTTTTCGGGTATAATTGGCAGTTTTACACCGCCTTCCGATACATAGCTTCGTTTACTTCCATCCATCAAAAGGGCAAGAGGTTTACGTTCGGTTACATTAAACTGCAGTTTTCCGCGATATCCCATCGTTACATTTACTTCTACAATGTAGGGCAGAGAACTGACTGAATTTATGAGCAATCCGAAATCAACGCTGTCTGCCATCATCCCAACCGGAGTGATTTCAGCAATGGTAGCCTCAAGCTCTTCGGTTGAAGTAAAGTGGTGTCCTGTGAAGTCCACATCGGTAATTTTGGTATTCTGTTCAAAATAAAATCCACCTAGAACAGCCATGCCCACAATAAAGAATACTCCGGCAATCAGCGTTACAGGACGCTTTGTTTCCTTAGAATTCTGTTTGCTATGTGATTTTTTCTTGCTCAAAAAGAGTTCTATTTCTGTTTAATTAATTCAGTAAACTGTTCGCCAAATTTGTAAATATCACCGGCTCCCATTGTAATGACGATGTCGCCTTCTTCTACAATACCCATCAGCCGTGATGGTAAATCCCGTTTATCGCGTACATAGTGCACATCGCGATGTCCATAGGTTTTAGCAGTGTCAGCAATTAGCTTTCCGGTTACACCCTCAATCGGTTTTTCCCTGGAGGGATAGATATCCGTTACAACCAGTACTTCCGCATCAAAGAAGGAGAGTCCAAACTCCTGATGCATCTCCTGAGTACGCGAGTAGAGGTGGGGCTGAAAAACTGCCACAATCCGTCTGTCTTCCCAGCCACGTCGTGCCGCTTTAATTGTGGCCTGAACTTCGGTGGGATGATGGGCGTAGTCGTCAATAACCAGAATATTTTTCTCATCCATCTTAGGCTGGAAACGTCGGAAAACGCCTTTAAATCGCTCCAGGCCTTTTTTGATATCTTCAAACTCCATTCCCAGCTCAAGGCCGATTGCTACCGCAGCCAATGCATTTTTAATATTGTGATCACCGGGTGCCATCAAGGAAATTTCGCCGAGCGGCTCTTCCTGATAGAGAACGGTAAATGTACTTCTGAAACCATTTTGTCCGGCATTAATGGCTCTTACTTCTGCCTGAGGAGTAAATCCGTAAGTAATCGTTCTTCGTTCTATTTCAGGGAGTATACTTCTCACATTTGGATCGTCCAGACAGACAATAACGGCGCCGTAAAATGGCACCTTGTTGGCAAATTCGATGAAAGCCTCTTTCACATCTTCCAGATCTTTATAGATATCCAGATGTTCAGCTTCAATATTGGTAATAACAGCCATCGAAGGGGAGAGGCGAAGGAATGTTCGGTCAAATTCATCCGCTTCAACAATAACAATGTCTCCTTTTCCGACAACAGCGTTGGTTTTGTCGAAACTGTGTACGCGACCGCCTACAATAATTGTGGGATCAAAATTACCATCCTGAACCACGTGTCCGGCCAGGGTAGTGGTGGTTGTTTTTCCGTGCGTGCCGGCAATGCCGATTCCGTACTTCATTCTCATTAGCTCAGCCAGCATTTCGGATCGCTTGATAACCGGGATTTGAGCAGCTAAAGCAGCTTTTGTCTCTTCATTCTCATCGGCTTTAACGGCACTGGTGTAAACCACTACATCTGCACCTTCGATGTTGGAGGCGCTATGACCTTTAAAAATCTTGGCTCCAAGTTCTTCCAATCGCTCAGTAGTGTCGCTCAGGTTGCTATCTGAACCCGTAACACTGTAACCCCTGAGAAGTAAAATCTCAGCAATTCCGCTCATACCGATTCCCCCAATACCCACCATGTGGATCTGTTTGGTTCGGCCAAATACGGGTTGTGTTTGAATCTTGTTACTCATGTGTCTGTTTCTGTGCAATTGTGAAAATTTCTTTTGCGATCGTATTGGCAGCTTCCGGTTTCGCCAGTGATTTCATGGCTTCATTCATTTTCTGTAGGCGTTCCCGGTCTTTTATCAAATTTGTTATGGTGACTGAAAAATTTTCTTCAATGTCGGACTCCTCAAGTAGTTCAGCAGCTCCTGTTTCTACCATCGATTTTGCATTTTTTGCCTGATGATCTCCGGCTACATTGGGAGAGGGCACCAAAACGGCCGGCTGACCAAGCAGCATTAATTCGCTGCAGGTTCCCGCACCGGCTCTTGTCACTACCAAATCAGCAGCACCGTACGCTGCCGGCATATCGTCAATAAACTGGGTTAATCTCAAATTTGGATAGGAGTCTGTGTCAATCTGCTCCTTAAGGTTGCTGTAGTATCGTTTTCCACACTGCCAGATGATTTGAAGACCGGCTTCATTGTGGAGATAATCCAGCTCTTTTTGCATAATGTTGTTCAGCGCCAGTGCTCCGCCGCTTCCGCCTAAAATCAGCAGGACCGGTGCATCCGAATTAAAACCAAAGGTTTTACGAGCGTCAGTTGAATCACTCTGTTTGAGCTGTCCTCTTACCGGATTTCCGCTAAGCTTGATTTTATCTTTTGGCAGATAGTTTTCTGCGTCTTCAAATGCTGTAAAAATGGTGACAGCGTGTTTAGCTAAAAGCCTGTTTGTTACTCCCGGATAGCTGTTCTGCTCCTGAATGACAATAGGAACGTCAAATTTTGCGGCAACCCAGCCGATGGGTCCGGCAGCAAATCCGCCACACGCAACCATTACATCCGGTTTGAATTTTTTGATAATCGAAAAACTCTGAACAATGCTGGTTAACAGCTTGAATGGGAATAGCAGGTTTTGAGGAGTTAATCGCCGGTGAAATCCGCTGATCCAGACACTTTTAATATCATAACCCGATTTTGGCACAGCTTCCCACTCCATACGGTCTCGCGTTCCTACGAACAATATTTCCGCTCGTTCATCCATCTTACGAACAGCATCCGCAATGGCAATCGCCGGATAGACGTGTCCACCCGTACCGCCGGCTGCAAGCAAAACCCGGATGGGTTCTGCTGCAGCTGTGCGGGTGTCTGTGGATGATATGTTCGTTGTGGCAGTTGTCATTAACCGTTATAAAATCTGTTTTGAATCTGTCTGTTGTGTTTCGAAATGTTGAGTAAAATTCCAATCATCACTCCGGCAAAAAGCATACTGGTACCTCCGTAGCTGATGAATGGCATCGGAAGCCCGGTAACCGGAAATAAGCCGGTAGCAACGGCGGCATTTACAAAACCATAAAGCGTAATCATCAGTGTGGCGCCAAGTGCCATCAATGTGCCGAGTACATCCGGTGCATAGCGTGCTATAACCCCAATGCCGCGGTACAGAATTACGATGAAAATGAGCATGACTGCCGAAGAACCGATGATTCCGTACTCCTCAGCGATGATCGCAAAAATAAAGTCATTATAGGGTGCCGGTAGAAAATCACGTTGAGTGCTTTTACCGATTCCGACACCTATCACTCCGCCACGGGCAATTGCGATGTGAGCCTGCTGTGCCTGATATCCGCTACTGGATTCAAGCCGTTCGCTATTAATATCTTTGACCTGGGTAATGTAGTTCGTTACACGACTGGTTCGCTCTGCTGAACTCAGTACCAACGCCGATCCGCCCGCTAAGCCAATCAAAATCAGTCCTAAAAGCTGAACAGAACTGATTCTACCCACAAACATCATGAAAACTGAAATACCCATCAGAATGGCCGCACTGCTAAAATCTTCGAGTGCGATCAGGAAGCAGGTAATGGTTACCCAGATTAAAATTGGTATGAAAGCTCGTTTGAAATCTTTGATGTAATCCTGTTTCTCATGAAGGAGAACGGCAACGTGAAGAATGAGGGCAATTGCAGCAAATGAAGAAGGCTGAAACGAAAACCCTGCTACAGACAGAGACCGACGTGCCCCGAATACCAGGTCACCGTAAACCATCACGGCTATTAACAAAATCCAGCTAAATACGACTGCTATTCGGCTAAAGCGGGCCAGTACCCGGTAGTTTATTTTTGAAGCAAAGATCATCGCTATAAGTGCGATTCCCAATTTAATCACATGGCTAAACACCAGTGATCCAGCCGTTGTGTTATGGGTTTGGGCGAAATAGGCAATTGAAGAGTAGACCGCGATTGCACCTACCATCATGAGCATAAATACACAGACAAGGATGATCCGGTCACTTCCCTGTACAGGAGTGTCAAGCTCTTCGCGTGTTGTACCGAAGATCGATCCTACTTTGCTATTTGGCGTTGTGTAATACAATGTCTGTTCAGGTTTTTTTTTAGAGTTCTAAAACGGATTCTTTAAATACTTTGCCACGGTGTTCATAATTGTCAAACATGTCGAAAGAGGAACAGGCCGGACTCAGAAGTACAACTTCACCCCGTTTTGCTACCTTCGAAGCTTTTTTCACGGCCTCTTTCATAGATTCCGCTTCAGTAAGATTCGGTACGGCGTCTTTCAACTGATTCTTAATCGCCTCTTTTGCTTCGCCAATTGCTACAACAGTGTGGACCTTCTCACGAATCTGTGTTACCAGATCGAGGTAATCATTTCCTTTATCACGGCCACCCAGAATAAGTACTATTGGCACGTTGAAGCTGTCCAGGGCAAACCAAACCGCATTGATGTTGGTCGCCTTACTGTCGTTGATGTACTTCACACCGTTGAAGGTTCGTACATATTCAAGGCGATGTTCAACACCTTCGAAGCTTTGCAGGCTCTCCCGGATATATTCATTTTTAATTTCCGAGGCCCGGGCAGCAAGTGCGGTAGCCATTCCATTACTTAAGTTATGCTTTCCGGGCAGTGCGATATCATCAATATTCATGAGGATCTCCTCTTTTTGGTCGAGTCGTATAATCAATTGTCCGTTGCGGACAAAAGCGCCATTTGGTACTTCAGATTCTGTAGAAAAAGCCATCATTTTAGGAGCGTTTTCCCTTTTGGATAGCTTTTTTGCAAAACCGGAAATCATATCATCATCGGCATTGTAGATGAACCAGTCTTTAGAAGTTTGGTTCTCAGCAATTCTGAATTTTGAAGCCGCATATTTTTCGAAATCATTATCGTACCGGTCTAAATGATCAGGCGTAATGTTTAAGATCACAGACACAGCAGGGTGGAAGGTGTCGATATGATCGAGCTGAAAACTGCTTACTTCTATCAGCGCATCTTTGGTTTCATCTGTTTGATCTACAAGCTCGGAAAATGCATACCCGATATTTCCGGCAACGATGCAAGCTTTTTCTGCAGTTTTCCAGGTGTGGTGCAACCAGTTCACAACCGTTGTTTTGCCGTTACTTCCGGTTACAGCCACAATCGGCGAGCGATTGAACCATGATGCCATCTCAATCTCAGAAAAGACCGGTTTTTCATCATTCAGGAATTTCTGGGCGATCGGTGAGGATGTAGGAACACCCGGACTTATCACAAGAAATTCTCCCTGCATGGCTCTTTCAGAATGAGTGTTCTCTTCAAACTCAATCGACTCTTTACGAAGTTTATTTGCAAACTTGGCATCCACAGTACCTGAATCTGAAAGAAAAGGAACGGCTCCTTTCTTTTTCAGCAGGATTGCTGCGGCTACTCCGCTACGGGCAGCACCGGCAATGGTGATATGTTTGTTACTAACGTTTATCATCGGAGTTTGAGAGTTAAAAGACTCAAAATTCCCAGCAGGATGGCGATAATCCAGAATCGAACTACAATTTTAGATTCTGCCCATCCCTTCTTCTCATAATGGTGGTGGATTGGTGTCATTAAAAAGACTCTTCGTCCTACACCATATTTTCTTTTCGTGTACTTGAAATAAGTGGTTTGAATGATGACTGAAAGAGTTTCAACCATAAAAATTCCGCATATAATAGGCAGTAAAAGCTCTTTGTGAATCATCAAAGCCAATGCCCCCAATGCTCCCCCGATGGCTAAAGAACCTGTATCTCCCATAAACACGGAAGCCGGATGAGAGTTGTACCATAGGAATCCAATACATCCACCAACCAATGAGGCTGCAAAAATGGTTAGTTCTCCTGATCCCGGTAAGTAGATTAAATCGAGGAAGTCAGAGAAGTCAACACGGCCTGATACGTAAGCAAAGATTCCTAAAATTACTCCTGCGATAGCGGATGTGCCCGAAAGCAATCCATCCAGTCCATCGGTGAGATTGGCGGCGTTACTCACGGCCGTGATAATAAAAATCACCATAGGAATGTAGATCAGCCATCCATACTCTTCTCCAAAAAATGCATAGTCAATGTTTACATCTTTTACGAAGGGAACGGTAGAAAGTGTGTTAAAATCATCAAAAGCAGGCCAGAAGTAGAGAGCGGCTCCCAAAACAAGCCCTACAAATACCTGACCACCCACTTTAAACCAGCCGTGCAAACCGGATTTATCTTTTTTAACAACTTTGATGTAGTCATCAATAAAGCCAACCACTCCCAGAATAAACATCACAAATATGATCATCCAGGTATAAATACTGTTCATATTCATCCAAAGCAGGGCAGGGATCAGTGTGGCTAAAATGATGATTACACCACCCATTGTCGGCGTGTTCGCCTTGCTTAGGTGTGAATCCAGTCCGATATCTTCCCGGATCACTTCTCTGAGCTGAAGTTTTTGCAGCCAGTGAATCATTTTTCTGCCTATGATCAAACTGATAATCAGAGATGTTACCGCAGCCAGGGCTGTTCGGGTTGTAATAAAGTCGAAAGCACCGAATCCCGGTGGGGCATAGTTTTGATTTAACCAGTCGAGAAGAGCGTACAGCATTAGTTATCCTCCCCGGTTTTTGTATTACGGCTTAATTTTTCCAAAGCATCGCGAGCCTCTTCACGATCGTCAAAGTGATTACGAATTCCGTTGATCTCCTGATAGGTTTCATGACCTTTACCTGCAATCAATATGATTGTGTTGCGGTCACTTTCAGAGATGGCCGTATGGATAGCCTCTTTTCTGGAAACTATAGATCTGAACGACATTGATGAACTAAATCCGGCCTGAATGTCTTCAATTATTTTTGCCGGATCTTCGCTACGGGGATTATCAGAGGTTACAATGACATCATCGCCGTACTCTTCAGCGATTTTTGCCATTTGTGGCCGTTTTGATTTGTCTCGATCACCGCCGCAACCAAAAACAATCATCAGTTTTTGATTCTCCTGTTTCAGTTCTGAAAGGGTGGAGGCAACATTTTCGAGTGCATCCGGAGTATGTGCGTAATCAACAAAAACAAGCGGATGCTTTTTGGATCCGGTATTCAGCATTACTTTTTCGAGCCGGCCCTCAGCACCTTTGCATGCGGGGATTGTATCAGCAATTAGTTTACCATCGTAACCCAGGCTGGTGCCAATTAGAAGAGACTGGACTACATTATAGGCGTTGAATTTGCCTGCAAGCGGTGTAAAAAACTTAACACCTTCAGCATCAATCAGGGTTTGATCGGGTGAAGTTTTTAAAATTTCAGCCTTAACTTGTCCTTTACCTTCAAAAGAGAAATCGATGACCTTGGCTTTTGTGTCTTGAACCATGTAATCAGCATATTCGTCATCGGCGTTTACAATTGCCCAGCTGGTTGATGGCAGTGAATCAAACAAAATCTTCTTCGCATCCGCGTAATTACTCATAGAAGAGTGGTAATCGAGGTGATCCAGGCTTAAATTTGTGAATGCGGCTATTTCAAAAGGAATTCCAGCAACCCTTTTTTGATGAAGCGCATGTGATGATACTTCCATAACCAGATAACTGCAGCCTTCATCAACGGCCTGTTTCATATCGGACGCGAGTTCTATAGGGTCTGCGGTCGTAAGGCGGCTGTCGAGTATTTTGTTTTTAATTCTTTTAGAAACTGTTCCAAATAGCGCGGCATCCTCACCCAATTCTGTCAAAATTTGCCAAACCAGGGTAGCGACCGTTGTTTTTCCATTTGTGCCTGTAATGGCAATGTTGGTCAAACTCTTGGCTGGATCGCCGGCCATGCGTTGAGCAAGTGGTGAAAGCAGTTCGCGGGTATTTTCAACCTTCAGAACGGCTACTTCTTTGGATGGTTCAATATCCTCTTCAACAATAATTACAGAGGCTCCGCTTTCCACGGCTTGCACTACAAATTTGTGCCCGTCGGTTTGAGTTCCACGTATGGCAATAAAAATATCGTTCTCTTCAACTTTCCTCGAATCCAGACATAGCTTGCCAAGTCGTTCAGGAGTTCCACCTTGAACGGTAATGGGTTTACTAAATGCTATGAGTTCGTTAAAGGTCATAAAATTAGTTTGTTGCCACCACGGTTGCACGCTCCATGGTTTGAGCTTTTCCCCGTACTGTAACGGTTCGTCCTTTTCTCATTAAATCACCGGCGCGAGGAAATTGTGTATAAATGGTTCCGGACCCTATCGTTTCGATCTCGAGTCCGCGGGAAAGTAATAGGGTTGTGGCTTGCCTCATGTTCATTTCTCTGAGGTCAGGGATTTCAGCAAATCCATCGGGTATCGAGTCAGCTTCCATACTTCCCAACTTTACTTTAATGGAACTGTTTCCGTTAATTTTTTCGCCTGAAGCAGGTTGCTGTTCAATTATATACTCGCCTGAACCGGAATAGTTTGCTGTTAAATTATTGCTTTTAAGGAGCAGTTGAGCATCTTCCCGATGTAATCCTTCAATTCTGGGAACGACTTTGCTATCCGCAATTTCGAAGTTTTCGCTATTTAAATTCCGGTGAATTTCATCATCCAATCCCGCAATTCTGGTGGCGATCTCCTTAAAAATGGATCCGGCAGTAAAACCTCCGTAAATACTGGTTCGAGGTTCATCGAGTAAAACAAACATTACATATTCTGGATCCTCAACAGGGAAAAATCCGGCAAATGATGCTCGGTAAGAGGCTTGATATCTTCCATCTACAAGTTTTTGAGCTGTTCCTGTTTTACCGGCTATTCTTAACCCTTCAACACTTGCCCATTCTGCTGTTCCCGAATCACTTACAACTTCTTCAAACACCGGGAGTAGCTTTTTAATGGTCGACTCTTTTGCAATTTGGCGAACCATGTTGGGTTTTGTTTGTTCCACAACATTTCCATACTCGTCGGTAATTTTTTCAACCATGTAGGGGCGCATCATTTGTCCTCTGTTAGCAAAAGCGCCGTATGCCTGAACCATCTGTATTGGAGTAACCTGCACCTCGTATCCAATCGACATCCATGGCAGTGTTACGCTGCTCCACTCGTAAGGTCGCTGAAGCCGACCGCTCATTTCGTTAGGCAGGTCAATGTTTGTAGGAGTGCCAAAGCCCATATTTCTGGCATATTGGTACAGGGTTTCCGGCTTAAGTCTCATCGCGATCTCGGACGTCGCAATGTTTGATGATTTTGCCATTACACCGGTGAAATCCAGATCTCCAAGCGGATCGTGATCCCGCATTACCTGACCGTGTATCACTTTCCGGCCGTTTTCAGGGGTTTCGAAAATTTCATCAAAGTTGACAACTCCCTGATCCACAGCCGCAATTGCAGTAACCAATTTAAAAGTCGATCCGGGTTCAATCATATCAGAAATAGCGTAGTTTCTTCTATTTTCTGAGTCGATAGAGGAGGGGTAATTTGGATCGTAAGTAGGATAGTTGGCCAATGCCTTGATTGCGCCGGTTTTTGGATCCATTACGATGGCCGTTCCATACTTCGCCATATGTCGCTTAATTCCGGACTCGAGTTCTTCTTCCGTAATCGCCTGGATATATGCATCAATGGTTGTATGCAAATTCAGCCCTTGTGCCGGCAATTTTTGAGGGGCACCTACATAGGCAAAGATTCTATTGTTCCGGTCTTTACGAACCTGCTGGAGGCCATTTGTACCTTTTAAAAGTGTGTTGTAACTATTTTCAAGGCCGGACATTCCATCGATGTTGTGGTTTACAAAACCCAAAGTATGAGCCGACAGAGATCCGAAGTTGTAATTTCTTCGATACTCCTCTTCTAAAATAAGACCGCGATATCCCAGTTCACTCAAATCATCATAGGCAGAAACCGGAATACTTCGCTCCAGTACGATATACCTGGATCGTGACGAGGAATTTTTAATCACATTCTGATAGTGCGTGGCAGATCTTCCCGTATGCTCACTTAAAACATTGGCAATGGTGTTGAGATGGTCGCGTGTGGTATTTGGTGCGTGTGGATCTACGGCCACTTTGTAGTTTATACTGTTTGTTGCCAGGAGTGAGCCGTTGGCATCATAAATATTTCCCCTCTGTGCCGAAATTGGAATAGTATCAATAGCCTGCTTGCTCCAAAGTTCTTTCAATCCGTCTCCCTCAAGCATGTTCACCCGAAAAATTTGCAATAAAATGGCCGCAGGCAGCAAGAACAGAAGTCCCAGCAGCAAAAACATACGCCCCATTATGGCAGTTCTTTCGTTCATTTACGCGTTTAGGGTTTAACTGTGATTATTTGATCTGCAGGTCCTGCATTGATGTAACCTTGCTGCCGCGCTCGCTGGTAGATCTCCTTAGGACCAATAAGCCGATCATACTCCAGCCGGGTGGCGTTATATTGACGCTGTACTTTATTGAATTCAACCTCCAGCTGACGAACCTCCTGAAGTGCCTGCTGTGTGCTGAATACATGTCCGATATAGAGAATCCCGCAAACTCCAATCAAGAAGCTTGCGAGTATGACCTTCCAGGGGGTAAAAGCCGGAAGGGCAGATTTTCTTTTTTGAGTAGGTTCTTTTTTGCGCGTGCCAAATGAATTGGTACTTCCATTAAATCCATTGCTGCCCAATGTATTTTTGGTTTTCCATGAAGAGGGTTTCCCGTTAGATATGCCTCTTCTATTAGGCTTCACACTCATATTCTCTTTGATAGGTGTTTGAATGTACATCAATTCACCTCCTTAATTTTTTCAGCAATGCGCATTTTTGCACTGCGGGATGCCGGATTCTTTTCAATCTCCTCTTCACCGGGTGTTATAATCTGTTTTACCAACGGTTCAATTGGATTGAGTGGCTTTCCGTAAAAATCTTTTTCAATACGCCCTTCAAAATTGCCGCTTTTAAAGAAGTGTTTTACCAATCGATCTTCGAGGGAGTGGTAGGAGATGGCAACAATTCGTCCGCCCACTTTTAGCAGTTTTAAAGAATCTTCCAGTGCTGATTTCAGAACCTCCATTTCACGGTTTACTTCGATACGGATTCCCTGAAATACGCGTGCCACCGATTTTATTGAAAATCTTCCTTTAACCACGTTTTCCACCGCATCCCGTAATTCAGAAGTGGTTTCGATGGGCCGGCGATTGATAATTTCTTGCGCAATCTGTCGACTCATACGCTCTTCACCGTAGTGAAAGATGACATCCCTTAATTTCTTGTAGTCGTATTCATTGACAACACTGTAAGCAGAAACACCGCTCATCGCGCTCATGCGCATGTCCAGCGGACCGTCGTGCTGAAAACTAAATCCTCTTTCCGGCTCTTTGATTTGATGAGTAGAAACTCCGTAGTCGAAAAGAATTCCTGATATTTCTCCATGATGCTCTGCAGGAATAAGTGTAGTGAGGTAGCCGAAGTTACCTTCTAAGGCTGTAAATCGTTCGCTATCACCGATACGTTCTTCAGAGGCACGAAGAGCTTCAGGATCCTGGTCAATTCCGAACAAATGGCCGTCCGGACCTAACTTTTCTAGAATAAGCTTACTGTGACCGCCGCCGCCAAGCGTGGCATCTATATATATACCGTTGGGATCTGTGATGAGATAATCAACGGACTCGCTAAGAAGTACAGGCGTGTGCTCGTAATATTCGGTCATCTACTCGCCTCCACTATTTTGTCCGCCCATAACTTCTTCAAAGAGGTCCTGATAGGATTCAAAACTTAGGTCGGCATCAACTTCTTCAAGTTTTTCAGGCGACCATAACTCAATTCGCTCGCCACTTCCTATAAATATGGCGCTGTCTGAGATTCCGGACCATTCCATTAAGTGGGATGGAAGAGAGATGCGGTTTTGTTTGTCCAGAACCAGATCTTCGGCAAATCGTAAAAAATTTCGTTTAACGGTTCGGCCCTGGCGGGAAAAACTGTTGATTTGAGAAAGCTTATCTTCAACACGTTCCCATTCATCTTGTGGGTAAAGATAGAGGCAAGGCTCAAGGCCTCTCAAAAGGGTAAACCTCTCCTGGGCCTCAGGCTTGAGGATTTTGCGTAGCTTAGCCGGAAAAGCAACACGGCCTTTATTATCTACACTGTGTTCATATTCCCCTTTAAAACTTGGCACGGGTTTTCTCTATTTATAGACTCAATACTACTCAGAGTCTGGATTGCTAAAACTATATGATAGCCGGTTTCTACCGGGTACGGGAACCTTGCTAATTAATTCCCCACTATCTCCCACTTCTACCCACAATGTACCTCATAGCCTCTGTATTTGTCAAGGGGAAAAGTATTTAGAGAATGAAAATTTTCTAAGCAAAACGCAGCAAGCTAAAAAAGTCTCCTATTTAGCCGTTAAAGGTCGATTTCTGCGTAGGTGTTTTTCGGTGGGTAGTAGGTGGGAGAGAGTGGTAGTGTGCTGGTAAGATAATTTAGTTCAGGTAGAGCTGAATATTTTGAGAGCGATGACAGCAGTATTGAAGAGTTTTCGCATATAAGGGTAGAAATCGATAAATGATTCAAATACAAAGTCGATTAAGTCGAATAAACAGTAAAACTTAAAAAAACCATTAACATGAGAAATCGAATCGGTAAAATTGCAGCTGTTTTTATTCTGTTGATTCTATCAGGCAGTCAGATTTTTGCTCAAAACAGAATTGAGCTTAATCTGGAACTGAGTGAATCACAATATAAAATGCTGGTCTCAAATATTGGAGAGAGAGGAATTTCAGCTGATGAACTTGCAAAGTGGCTTGTGGATAACGGACGGCTGACTGTTAAGGCAGAAAAAATGAATGAATTGAGTGGTAAGCTTCTGATGTACGTTTTAGGAGAAAGAGGAGTGGTTGGAAAGAATTCCTATCGGGTGATGATGTCAGATCGTCCTGCATCTTTAAGTATGATGATGAGTGGCCGACAATTAGAAGGTGATCTGAATAAGTATTTTCCCACTGATACATTTTTTCCCTCAGACATCTTTTTTCCTACTGATACGTTTTTCCCTACTGACACATTTATCGAATCCGATCGCAAAATAGAGCAGATGGCCATTGAAGTCGGGCGTAAGGTTTTAAGTTCAATGAGATCAGCCGATGGAAATGGTTTGGCAATTGTGCTGTTTGCCGTACCTGAGAAATTTGATCCTGATGCTCAAATTTCTACTGTTCCTGCAGTAGTTGCCGGTAGTGTGAAATAGGATGTAGACTGACTTTATAAAACCTCCTGACTAATAATCGGGAGGTTTTTTTATGTTAACATGAGTTCGAGATAAAGATGCCTCAAATGATGCAAGACGTCATATTGCACAATTTCAAGGGTGTTTTTCCTCGAAATGAAGTCGAAACGTGTTTTCGACTCCGTTCCGACCAGAATAACGGTCGAAACGGCGCTCAAACTGACGATTATCGATAAAGTTATATCGAACTCAAGTTATGTACTCTTTAGATTTTCAGTATATCCGCCAATACACCCGCAGCGGTAACTTCCTTCCCCGCACCCGGTCCTTGAATAGTAAGTGGCTGGTCATTGTATCTTTTGGTTCTGATCGTAACCAGGTTCGTGGTTCCCGACAAACTTCCCAGAGCGGATAATTTCGGAACTGATTCAATGCCGACATCAATTTTTCCATTTTGAAGTTTACCTGTATACCTCAAAACCCGGCCTGCTTCTTTTTCCCTGGTTATTTTCTTCTGCCAGCTGTTATCCACTTCAGCTAATCCTTCAAGGAATTGAGCAGCGTCTACATTTTTCAGATGACCGGGAATCAGTGATTCTACATTAACTTCTTCACGTTCTATTCGAACGCCGCAGATTCTGGCCAGAATCATAAACTTCCTGACAACATCTTCGCCCGAAAGATCGTCTCTGGGATCCGGCTCAGCATAGCCCAGGGTACGGGCCTTGTTAACCGTTTCACTGAATGGCGCACCATTTTCCAATTCTGAAAAGAGGTAGGTCATGGTTCCTGAAACCACACCGCTGATTTCGATAATTTCATCACCTGAAGCAATCAGATTTTTAATAGTACTCAAAACGGGCAAACCTGCCCCCACATTGGTCTCGTAATGAAACTCCACATCATAATCATGGGCAAGTTGATGCAGGTGTTCAAACGATTCCTGGCTTTGAGTGTTGGCAAGTTTGCTTGCAGTTACTACGTGAATTTGATTTTCAAATAGCTTCGAGTAAAGGTTTGATACTTCCAGGCTTCCGGTGGCATCTACAAAAATGACGCTTCCCTGTTTATAGGAGATCAATTTTTGGATTACCTCAGACCAATCCTTATCCGGCGCACTTTGCAGCTCTCTTCTTTGATAGTTTGCCTCTTCGCTTCTAAACCATTTCACATGCCGGGAATTGCAAATTCCAACAACACGAAGTGAGGGATGGTTTTCAAGCTGTTTGACAAGAGTGCAGCCTACAGCACCAACGCCGGCTATAAATACTTTTTTCACCGGTTTGGGTTTGGAAAAGGGTGTCCTGTTTTTTTTGATGGCGTGCAGATGTGACATATTTCAGTAGATTAAAAGTTCTTTTCGTTGAATAAAGGGGTTGATAATTTGGTTGAGCTGTTCAAACTCAATCAGGAATCCATCGTGACCGGCTGTGGAGCTGATCTCCGCATATCGTCCGTTGGGTAAAAATTCAGCAAGTTCTTTTTGTTCAGAAACAGGGTAGAGGTGGTCTGATTTGATTCCAATCACTTGAACCGGTATGTCTATTCGGTTCAGAATATATTCATAGTCATCACGGCCACGGGCAATGTCGTGAGAGTCCATGGCCTTTGTCAGGGTGATGTAGGTATGGGCGTCCATCCGCTTGGCCAGTTTTTCTCCCTGATAGTTGAGGTAGGATTCGATCTGAAATTGACCATCCTCATTCTGAAGTTTGCGTCCGAATTTTAGGTTATAGTCTTCAGGAGCCCGATAGGTGATCATCGCCATCATCCGGGCAGCAGCAACTCCTTTAAAAGGACCATTTTCAAGTTCGTAGTTTCCATTCTTCCAATTGGGATCGTTGGTAATAGCAGCTCTTTGGGCATGGCTGATACCGATCGCCCATGGAGTATGAGCTTTCCCCATGGCGATCAGTACAGCTGAACGAGCACGGCGATCCATAATGATGAATTCCAGCGCCTGCATTCCTCCCATGGAACCGCCGATAGCAAGCTCTATTCCTGAAACTCCAATCTGATCCAAAAACTGCTGCTGAAATCGGACCATATCCCGAATTGTGATTTCGGGGAAGTTATTTCTGTACGGTTTACCTGTTTCAGGATTGATGGATTGCGGACCAACAGATCCATAGCAGCTGCCCGGCACGTTGATACAGATGATAAAATGCTCATCCGGATCACAGACATTACCTTCACCGAAAATTCCCGGAAACCACTCATCAGCTGCGGCATGACCCGTAAGAGCGTGAAAAACCAAAATGACGTTATCTCCGGCAGAGTTGAGTTTACCCCACGTCTTGTAAGCAACAGGAGCATGTTCAAAGCGAAATCCGGATTCCGTGATAAACGGTTTTTCCAGCTCGCTGATATGAATTCCTTGGTTCATTTAAGGGTGATATATTTAAAATTTTTTCTAAAAAGACGGGATGTGAAAGAATTTCAAATCAATTCACATCCCATTGATTTAGGCTGTTGGTGTGGTTTCTTCTCTTTTTTGATCGATTTTGGCAAAAGCCTGTTCGAAGTCACCAATAATGTCATCGATGTGCTCAATGCCAACGGAAACGCGAATCAGGTCTTTTTTAACACCTCCGGCTTCCTGCTCACTATCACTCAACTGCTGGTGAGTGGTTGAGGAGGGATGTATCACCAATGTCTTGGCATCACCCACATTTGCCAGATGGCTTGCAAGCTCCACACTTTCAATGAATGATCGTGCGGCATCGTAGCCTCCTTTCACGCCAAAGGTGAGAACGGCTCCAAAGCGTCCGTTTCTGAGATACTTCTTGCCATTTTCGTGATGTGGGTGATCCGGCAGTCCGGTGTAGTTTACCCACGATACGGCGTCCTGTTCCTGCAGCCACTCGGCTAATTTTTGAGTGTTTGTGGTGTGACGCTCGGCGCGTAGTGAGAGTGTTTCCAATCCCTGAAGCAGCAGAAAGCTGTTGAAAGGAGATTGTGCTGCACCGATATCGCGGAGACCTTCAACGCGTGCGCGAATAGCAAAAGCGATGTTTCCAAACGGACCGTCTTCTCCGAATACTTCCCAGAAGTTTAGACCATGATAGCCGGGTGCCGGTTCGGTGAAAAGCGGATAGCGTCCATTTCCCCAGTCAAAGTTTCCTGCATCCACAATTACGCCGCCGATACTTGTACCGTGGCCGCCAATCCATTTAGTGGCCGACTCCACCACAATGTTGGCTCCGTGATCGATCGGACGTGCGATAGCGCCGCCGGCTCCGAAAGTGTTGTCCACAATCAGTGCGATGCCGTGCTTTTTGGCTACAGCCGAAATTCCATCAAAATCGGGCACATTTCCGCGCGGATTCCCAATGCTCTCTACGTAGATCGCCTTGGTATTGTCGTCGATGAGAGCTTCAAATTCTGCGGGCTCATCATTTTCAGAAAACTTCACATCGATGCCCAGGCGTGGAAGTGTAACCTTAAACTGATTATAAGTTCCGCCGTAAAGATTTTGAGTTGCTACAATGTTGTCACCGGTCTGTGCAAGGGTTGTGATGGTTAAAAACTGTGCTGATTGTCCGGATGCCGTGGCAACAGCTGCCGCTCCGCCCTCGAGAGCTGCTATTCGTTTTTCAAACACATCCGTGGTTGGATTCATGATGCGTGTATAGATATTTCCAAACTCTTTCAGCCCGAAAAGATCTGCTGCGTGATCGGTATCATTGAATTGATAGGATGTGGTTTGATAGATCGGAACGGCCCGTGACCCCGTTGTGGGATCGGGTTCCTGACCGGCATGAAGTTGTAGGGTTTCGAATCGGTAGTTTTTGGATTGTCCGTTGCTGCTCATGGTTCTGTTTGATTGAGGTTATGAGATATTTTGAAATCATGAAATAAAAAAAGCCTCTTCCGAAAATCCTGTGGGAAAGATTTTCAGAAGAGGCTTAAACAGAACCTGCAGTATCTACAGGGGTGCCGGCTTCTTATCTTTCCCAATTTTGATTATTGAAAATCAAAACGGGCAGGATTTAGCACCTGTCTCCCGACAATTCAATTGTCGGGACGGTTGCTAAGGTTTCACAGGGCCTGTCCCTCCACCTTTCTTGATAAGACTCAGATTGAAAAAGAACGATGTTCAGTTACCTGAACGAAAAAAGCCCTGCTGTTTCCAGAGAGCTTTTCAAATTTCTTAATGAAAATGTACCCTCTGCACTATGTGTGATTATGCATACACATACACATGGTGCAGATCATAAAAGTTGCGCTATGTTGGTTTGTAATTTTCATTGCTCTTAAGATAGAACGGTCTTTAATTATAAAGCAAATAATTTTTTTAGAATCAGTAAATAATCAAAATTTGAATTAGTAATCTCAGGTTTGCACTGTCTAATTCATACCCGAGAAGGCGTCCGCTCCATGTACTACCGGCAGAGTAAATGATGTTCTGTCGAGATCGATGGTTAGCTCCGTACCCGGTTGCGGCCAAAGGGTATACTCTTTATCACTGGAAAAAATCAGCAGTCCGATTTTCTGACCTGCAGGGATGATCTGATCATCCGGCTGGAGATCAAACTCCACGGTGTAAAATTCACCGGGTTCGAGCGGCTCGCCGTCACTAAGAGATCTGTAATTTTGCGGATCTGCCCAGCCGCGGGTGATAATATTGTCGGTAATTTGAGAGCCGCGCCCGTCATTCCAGGGTAGGGATACAACCCAAACAGTGAGGTTTGCTGCGGGTTTGTTGCTTGCCATAGTTACAGTAACCGAGGGCTGGCCTGAGATATGTACTGAATCGGAAAGTTCAGGTGTTGTATAAATCAGACGATGGTTAGTCCACTCAGCCTGAGCCAATGCAGAGCCGGTAAAGGAGTAGTTATCGACCAAAGTTTCTGTTCCCTGATTTGATGATTGATTCAAACTCAATCCGCCTCGCTCAGGTGCTCCGGAAGTCGGGTAAAAAGTGACAGGCGAGGCATTCGGATGTGGATAATCTTCATATGCAGTAGGATTCTCCCGGTCATCACCCTCGCGAACGATCCAGGCTCTTTCCAACTCTTCTACACCGTTTTCGATTTCAAAAAGATAGCGTGTAAACCATTTGTTCATCAGTTCATGCGGAGGTTCGCCTCCGTGACCTCCCTGATGGTAGTAGACCATAGCAGGAACTCCCATCTCTTTGAGCTGCTTGTACGCCTCAAAGCTGTGTTCCGGCATTACGTTCCAATCGTTGAAAGCATGCGCCATCAAAGTTGCAGCCTTATAATTGTCCATCTTTTTCAGGTAATTGCGGTCTTCCCAAAAATCGTTGTAATCTCCTGTATTACGGTCCAGACCTTCAGCCATAATTCCGTCTCGCACTGTACGGTTGTTATACTCCCGTTTTGATTCGTCACCGCTGTGAATAAAGTCATATAAAACATCGACGTCTTCACCCAAATATCCTCCCGGTGATCGAACCAGACCGTTGGATCTGTAATACTTATAGAAAGAGGTGACAGGGGCAACCGGAATCACGGCTTTCAATCCGTCAACTCCTGTAGTTGCGGCTGCAAAAGGCAAAAATCCGTTGTATGAAGTTCCGGTCATACCCACATTTCCGTTTGTCCAGAAAGCTTCTACTTGCTCATTTCCATCACGAGTAGTGTATCCATTCGCTTTACCGTTGAGCCACTCTATTACTGCTTTCGGAGCCAGGGCTTCATTTTCGCCACCAACAGTTGGAGAACCATCAGAAAGACCGGTTCCGGGCGACGTTGAGTGAACGACGATAAATCCACGGGGAACCCAAGTAGAGATGTGTGAATTGGAAATTATCGGGCGTTCTCCACGTCTTTGAATCTCGGGCCCCGTTTTTCGGGTTGGAGGATCTTCGCCAAGTTCCTGTTTTACATCCCAGAAGAAATCGTAAGGCGGTCTGGCCGTGCCTGCATAATATGGGCTCGTTTCATAGATGACGGGCAGCTTCAAGTCACCGTTTTCTGTTTGAGCAGGGCGTGTAACAGCAACATGCATGCGATCCAATTCACCATCTCCGTCTGTATCAAACTCTGTTTCAACCCACAGATCGTGGCGGATCCACTCTTCGGAGTTACTAAACTCTTCGATAGCCTGGGCTTGTCCGTCTTCAATTACAGGAACGGTGAGAGTTGACTGCTGAGCCGTTGCCGATGTAATAACAAAAGCGACGAGGATCAGACAATGAAATAGTGAATTAGCAAAATTCTTCATAGATGGATGGACGTTTAGTTCTTGTTATGCTGAAATGTAGAGCAAAAAAATGTAACGATTTGTAATACCGGATAAATATGAACTTGTCTGAGATAATTGTCAATATCCCATATTCCGAACCCAGTTCTCCTTTTCCCGCCACTTTTCGCGCACTTTAACGTGAAGGTCCAGGAATACTTTTTTGCCTATAAAATTCTCAATGGCTTCGCGCGATTTAATACCCAGTTCTTTAATCGCAGCTCCTTTTTTCCCAATTAAAATTCCTTTTTGCGATTTTCGATTGACGATGATATCCGCACTTATTCGGTCTATATCTTCATCGGCCTCGTAACTTATTACATCCACCGTGCAAGAGTAGGGTATCTCTTCCTGGAATTGGAGGAAAACCTGTTCTCTGATGAGTTCCGATACAAAGAATCGTACCGGATGTTCGCTTAAGTCCTCTTTTGGGTAGTAGGGCGGCCCCGGCATTAGCTGAGTGCGTATCGACTCCAGCAACTCTTTAACTCCATTACCCTGAAGTGCTGAAACGTAGTGAATCTCCTTAAATCGTAACTTCTCTTTTAAATCCTCAACTTTCGCTTCTGCTCGAGATCGGCTCGCCTGATCCATCTTATTTACGACCAGAAATATCGGCTTGTTGATACTTCTTAAAAGCTCAATCACCTCATGCGTTGGAAATTTGTCGGTCGGGTCAAAAATGAACAGAATTACATCGGCATCTGCACGGGCTCTTTCAACCGTATTCATCATCGCACGCTGAAGCTCATACTTCGGAGAGATTACACCGGGCGTATCCAAAAAGATAATCTGAGTGTCATCATCCGAATAGATTCCCACTACCTGGTGACGGGTAGTCTGAGGTTTGTGTGTAGTAATGGATATCTTCGTGCCCAGAATATGATTCATCAGCGTAGACTTACCCGCATTCGGTTTCCCAATGAGAGCTACATATCCGGACTTATGTGGTTGATCAGTCAAATTAGTCTATTTGGTTAAAGTGATAAAAAGTCCCCCTTTGAAGGGGAATTTAGGGGGATGATCAATAAAAAAGTGTGAAAAAAAACCTGACCTGTTTGAACCATTCGTTTATGAGACTGTCCAAAAAGGTGTATTTGAAATATGGGTGCTTTTATTATTTAAGTTTACATCGTGAACCTTTTGATTTAGACTTCGTGGATAATCGCGGTTCTGCCACGAAGGCAGGACACGAAGTAGCACGAAGGGCATGTTTCATAAAAATTAAAAATAAACTAAAAAATTCAGGTAGATCTTCGAACATAAATACTTTTTGGACAGCTTCAAATCTTCAAACACATCATAAGAAAATATTACGTAAACGCGTATGGAATTAAGGAATGTGTCAGTAGTTATCAATTCAACTATCCACCCATAATCTTCAAATACTCCTTCACCGTTCGCTCCAATCCCCAAAAGACGGACTTGGATACCAACGCGTGCCCAATACTGATATCGTTCAAATGAGGTACTTCTTCAATTAAAGCGGGCAAATTGTCGAGATTTAAGCCGTGTCCGGCGTTAACCATCATGCCCAGCTCATGAATCAGCTCAGCTCCTTCTCTAAGGCGAACGAGCTCTTTTTTCCGGCTCTTATCATCCTTTGCATTAGCAAAAACACCGGTATGGAGTTCAATCCCATCAGCACCTAATTGATGGGCAAGTTTAATGTCTTCAGGGTTAGGATCCAGGAAGAGGCTTGTTTTGATACCGGTTCCCTCAAACTTCGGGAATACCCTGCTTTCAAAGTCATTATAAACTTTTTTCATGTCGAGGCCGCCTTCAGTTGTAAGCTCCTCGCGGCCTTCGGGAACAAGAGTACACAGTTCCGGTTGGATCTCATTGCAAATTTCAATCATCTCTTCTGTGGCGGCCATCTCAAAATCGAGAGCACCTTTCACAGATTTTTTTAATCGGTAGACATCTTCATCACGTATGTGACGGCGATCACTCCGCAGGTGGAATACGATACCGGCAGCTCCGGCATCTTCACAAACTCTGGCAGCTTCAATAGGATCGGGATAACCTTCACCGCGAGCATTGCGCAGAGTTGCGATGTGATCGATATTTACAAGTAATTGCATGGTTTTGTATTATTCTTTTGTTTTAGCGCAAAGATACAACATCCCATTGCAAATTGTGAACCTGAAAGGCTCTATGGCAACGAAACAATATCCAGGCATTATCATATTTTTATTTCTGCTGACCGGTTGCGGTGTTGTGCCGCGTGATGGCACTCCTCAGTTCCAGCCTTCAGCTTCAGATAACACGCCAATTGCTTCTTCTGTTTCCTCATTTGACCGAGTTGTTAATCAGCTTCACAGCGCCCATCGTGAGTGGGAGGGAACTCCTTACCGTTTAGGCGGAACCGGCATGAACGGAATTGATTGTTCGGCATTTATCCAAGTTGTCTATCGCGATTTTTTCGGCGAGGATCTGCCACGGAATACACGTGAACAGCTTGGGGAAGGTTCGGGAGTGAGAAGAGGGAGTATACGGCCGGGCGACCTGATCTTCTTCCGAACAAGCCGGAATGTACTGCACGTGGGGATAGCAATGGAGGATGGCGATTTTCTGCACGCATCCGTATCAAACGGAGTGATGATTTCTAACTTATCTGAACCGTATTGGGCCGGAAAGTATCTGGGAACAAGGAGAGTTCTATGATCTAATTCGGCGCAGAATAAATTTTAAAACCGGCGAGTATATAAGTATAGTGTGGCGTTCAGGTCTCTGCAAAACTCAGCGAAGTATTCAGCGGCACTCTGCGAGAAAAAGAGTTGGATAACGATTTTGAACTTGAAATGGAAATCAATAGAAAGCAGTATTAAATAGCTGTTCATGCATGCATAAGTGTCGAATTATTAACTAATTAGATTTGTTGATAGAGTGAATCACAAAGCAAAAAAACAGTTTACTATGTCTACAGATAAATTAAAAGATTATACAGCAGATCTATTAACTCTTGAAACTCATCTCTTTAATGCAGTGAAGAAGCAGCGCACCAGTGAAAGGGTGAGTGACAATGATGCCATGAAGTTGATGAACGAGCTTGATCAGATACTCAGAAATCAGATCGACGCACTCGAAAGTCATCTCGATAAATTAGGCGGAGGACGAAAATCAGATCTCAAGGAACTGCTCGGCAGTTTTTCAGGACTAGCGGCCGGACTTATCGATACCGTACGAAAAGATCCGGTATCCAAAATGTTAAGAGATGATTACACAGCGCTCTCCATGCTGGCAACAGGTTATACAATGTTGCACACACACGCCTTGGCGTCAGATGATAGCGACTTGGCAGATCTTGCTTTAAATCATCTTGGTGAAATAACACCTGTTATTACTGAAATCAGCAGAGTGTTGCCACTGGTTGTTGCCCGGGAATCAAACGATCTGGATGCGGACAAATCTGAAGAGATTGGCCGGAAGGCAATGGAGAACACTCAGAGAATGTGGGATGCAGAGCAGATAAAGAAAGAGCCCATAGTAGCCTGAGATCTTTTTCATTCATAATAATTTCAGCCCTCCCATAAACCGGGAGGGTTTTTTTATTTTAAGTTCGGATAAGATGAAAATTCCGGAAAGGCTTACTTTTTTAGATATGAGAAACTATTTCAAAAATTGGATAACGAGCTGAGATAGATTAAAAACGAATCAGTGGATTGAGGGTTAAAGTATGTTAAAGTATAACGAGTGGATTTACAGAAAAAAATGCACATTTCGCGGTTCAAATTGTATCTTTACACCACAGTGCGTTTTTGTTCGTTAAAAGGTAAATAACGGAGATTTATTATGATCAGACCTATGATGGGGCGCAGAACCAAGCCCAAAAAATTTGATATGCCTCTCAGGTATTATGATCCTGAAGAGGAGGAAAAACGAAAGAGACGCATCCATATCAAAACCCGAAGTTTGAGCCGCAGGCAGCGTGAGAAAAGTCAGAATGTTCGAATTTTGGTTTATGCCGTTGGACTCGCCGCGGTTATATTTTTGATGTATATCCTATAAGCAATTGAAACAAAAATCTTCAAAGTTAAGCAGTTGAATCAAACCGAAGATAAGGGGCAGTCTATTATTCACACGATGCCTCCGGAGCTTTCCAACAAAATTGCAGCAGGCGAAGTGATACAGCGTCCTGCTTCTGTAGCTAAAGAACTTCTCGATAATGCCGTTGACGCCGGTGCAGATAAAATCAAGCTAATTGTACAGCAAGCCGGTCGGACACTCATTCAGGTTATAGATAACGGGAGTGGAATGACTCCCGAAGATGCCCGACTCTGTTTTGAACGTCACGCCACGTCGAAAATTCAATCTGTGGAAGATCTGTTTCGTATCCGAACGATGGGGTTTCGCGGGGAAGCTATGGCATCCATTGCTTCCATCTCTCAGGTTGAGATGAAAACCAAAAGAATGGGAGATGAATCAGGAATTCTACTTGAGATTTGGGGAGGAGGGGAGAAACGCTTTGAGCCTGTTGCAACAGATGATGGAACCTCCGTTGCCATTCGAAACCTGTTTTATAATGTCCCCGCCAGACGTCAATTCCTAAAAACCGATGCTACGGAGCTGAAACACATTATTCGCGTGTTTCAAAACATCGCTTTGGCGAATACCGATATTGAATTTGAACTGCATGCCGATGGTGATAGAATCTATCACTTGCCTAACCAGGAGTTGAAGCAGAGAGTGGCCGATATATTCGGTAAGCAGTATCGTGCCAGCCTGATACCATTTAGTGAAGAGACCAGCTATGTAAAAATTCATGGGTTGCTTGCCGACCCAAAGCTGGCAAAAAAGTCGCGCGGTGAACAGTTTTTATTTGTGAACGGCCGGCCGTTTCAGCACCGATATCTCAGCTATGTGATTTTGAGCCTTTACGATGCCTGGACAAAGCAGAATGAGTATCCCTTTTACGCGATCTATTTGGAAATTGAACCCTCCCAGGTTGATGTAAATGTGCATCCGGCCAAGATGGAAGTGAAATTTGATGATGAACGAAGCATCACGCAGCTGGTGCGATCGGTTGTAAAAAAAGCACTCAATGAACATTTTGTAGTTCCGGATGTCGGGAAATCCGACTTTATGGAAAATGATTTTGATCTCAGTTTTGATCAGATTGGTCAAAGCGACAACACCGGGAGTCAGCATTTCCAGCAGCGGGGTCGCCCTTCAGAGCCGGTTCAGTTTCCTTCGAGGATCAATTTCGGAAAATCGTCGGGACAGGATGGAGACGAATCAGCGCGACAGCTTTACGGGGAAGCTGAGCAGAATGAAGAGAGTAAGAGCAGATCTGCAAGCCGCGATAAAACCTTCTGGCAGCTTCACAACCGGTATATTCTAACTCAAACCCGTACCGGATTGACGGTAATTGATCAGCACGCGGCGCATAAACGGATTATTTACGAAAATACATTGAGTGCTACAGAAGAATCCCTGCCGTTTACTCAACAGCTGCTGTTTGCCCGTACGATTGAGTTGAGTGCATCTGAATTTTCACTGCTTGAAGAGCTGCTTCCCATCATTCAGCGAATGGGTTTTAGTATAGACCTGCTGAGTGGAAATACAGCCATTATCAACGGAGTGCCGGCCGATATCGATATTGGAGATGAGCGTCAGGTACTGAGGGATATGCTTCATCAATACCGCGATCTGGATAAAACCCTGAAGCTTGAGGCCCGGGAGAAAGTGGCGATAGCATTTGCATCAAGGACAGCTATTCCAAGAGGCAAACGCCTGACTGAACAGGAGATGGAGCTTCTGATTGATCAGCTCTTTGCCTGCGAAGAGCCGTACAAAGATCCCCTTCAGCATCCAACACTGATGTACATGTCGATGGAAGAGATTATGCGAAGGTTTCGGTGAAATTCGTCTAACGATTTTTTAAAAAAAAGCACATCTTTAAACTTTAAGTCGTCATTTCGTTTCTCTGTAAAATAATCATAAACCGAGGAACAGTAACTTCGTAATGCACGATAAACCGTAGGTATGTCTGCAACTCGATACAAAGTAACTACTTCGTTCCTCTCTGCGCTCGACAAGACAGGCGCGGGCCAGTTCAGAGCGCGGCGTCTGATATTTTGGAGCCGGGATAGATTATGTATTACGCCGCGTAGTGAATGTTGAAGTTACACGCATTTTAAGCGGCGGTGTTGTCTGAGTCTAACTTCTAATAGATAATCGAATCCGCCGCGAATGTAATAGACGGTACTGCTGTCATCGTCGAGCGGAGCCCGTCTTCTGGGACGAAGCCGAGACATCTCCGTGTTATGGCTTTTGCTCCAAAATGCTACCGCCTCTTCTCTACCCATCACTTCAAATGACTCCCACTATTCGGCGGTGAACTTGTATCGCATTTTAACCCCGGATTGCGCTTTGCTTATCCGGGGCTAATCATATTAAACCCTTTCAGGGTTGGTTGTATAACAAACCGCTCAGTGAATAAGAGGTCGTTCAAATGCTGTATGCAGTGAGATAAGTTTGATGGAAAAACCCCGACTGGGGTTTAATGTCAATAGCCTCGGGTTGAGTAAAACGAAACCCGGGGATATGAATGGTTTCATTAGTATTTCGCCGAACAGAGAGAGATTTGTGAGTAGGTGATAAAGTAGAGGCGTTTGTTTGGAAATGAATTTCAAACCTCGTCTGACAACTTACTTTAGTATCCAATTTGGTTTTCTAAAAACCGTTGGGATTTCTCGACTACACTCGTCTCCGTCGCAATCAAAACAGCGGTATGCTGTCTTGTCGAGCGGAGGCCCGCTTTTGGGGCGAAGTCGAGACATCTCCAATTAACTGCTAGTGTTTAAATCTTATCCCTGTTTAACTCGTCAGTCGAGAAACACACCCCTGTATTTCGAAAGTCATGCTTCGCATTCTTTCTCTCGAGCCTTCCTGCGCTAAAGCTTCGGCAGACAGGAGGGGATAAGCGAAGACGTAAGCACAAAGTGCGGCTCTCGAGCCTTCCTGCGCTAAAGCTTCGGCAGACAGGAGGGGATAAGCGAAGACGTAAGCACAAAGTGCGGTTCGGTAAGCGAGGGGTGTGATAAACGATATCAACCCGACAGTCGAGGGATCAGATTACAAACTCAACCAGGGGAATTTCTTGAAGTTTGGTTTTCTCTTCTCCAGAAATGCTTTTCGTCCCTCTTCAGCTTCTTCGGTCATGTAAGCCAGCCGGGTGGCTTCGCCCGAAAATACCTGCTGACCCACCATCCCATCGTCCACCAGGTTGAAAGCGAATTTGATCATGCGAATGGCGGTCGGACTCTTTCCAAGAATCTCCTGAGCCCATTCAAATGCGGTCTCTTCCAGCTCTTCATGAGGGACCACTTCATTTACCATTCCCATTTCGTACGCTTCCTGGGCTGAATAATCTCGTCCAAGGAAGAAGATTTCTCGTGCCCGCTTTTGACCTACCTGACGAGCCAACAGTGCTGAGCCGAATCCACCGTCAAAACTGGCCACATCAGCGTCTGTCTGCTTAAAGATGCCGTGCTCTTTACTGGCAAGCGTAAGATCGCAAACCACGTGCAGGCTGTGTCCGCCGCCAACTGCCCAGCCCGGAACCACACAGATCACCACCTTGCTCATAAAACGGATGAGCCGCTGGATGTCGAGCACGTTGAGACGCTGAACGCCATCCACTCCCTCGTAGCCCTGCTTGCCGCGTACTTTCTGGTCACCGCCGGAGCAAAACGCCCAGCCACCGTCTTTTTCTGAGGGACCTTCACCGGAGAGTAATATCACACCAATCGATGTATCCTCCCGGGCATCGATCAGGGCCTCTTCCAGTTCAAACAGGGTTTTCGGACGAAAGGCGTTACGTACTTCCGGACGGTTAAACGCGATACGGGCTACGCCATCACGTTTTCTATAGGTGATATCTTCGTAATCTTTTACGGTTTTCCAGTCAGACATAATGTTCAGTAATAAAAGTTTTTAAAATTTGAATCCAGATATCGGGCTGATCAGTGTGTACCCGGTGGCCGGCTTTTTCAACAATCTGAAAAGTTGAATCATTGCACCGTTTGGAAATCGAATCCATCCGATCAACATATTTTGTGTCATATTCTCCGGCAATAAGATAGAGAGGATGCTGCACATCTTGCAACTTATCACAAACATGCGGCATGGTTCCCGCCCCGAAACCTCGTAACGATGCAGCCAAACATTCAGGCTTTTGACTTTCCATGATTGATCGGTAAGCTTTTTTGGCATCATCCGGAGTGTGTTTAAAGAGCGGAAGATTTACCCATTCGTTAATAAACCTTTCAAAGTTGTTCAGAATCGATTCAGCCCGAAGTTCATCAACTGTGATGCGCTGGTTTCTCTCATTTTCTGAGCTCAAGCCGCAGTGTGTACTTTCAAAAATGGCTCCGTCAAAAAGGTTCGGATAGGTGGTTATCAACTGAAACAGCAGTCTTCCGCCCATGCTGTATCCAAATGCAAAAAGCCGATCAAAAGAGAGCCGGTCCAGAATTGATTTTATCTGCGATACCTGTCGATCGGCATGAAAAATCTCTTTGTCAGCCGGGGTCTCAGTTTTTCCGTGACCTGCAAGATCAATGGTGATTGGATTGCAAAACGACTTTAGTTTGTCAATCAGTGGATCAAAAACTTCACCCGAGCCCATAAAGCCGTGAAAGAGAATCAGGTGCGGGAGTGAGCTATCGGCTTGGTGGATGGTTAGGTGGTAGGAAACTCCATCGGCATAAAGTTTCATCTACATCTCCCAAAGTGTGCGTCTCAGGTTCATGCTTTCGTCGGGGTCTGTTACAAACTCTACGATTTGAGATCCATTCACGCTGCTTGGATCGAAGGAGTTCAGTTCATTCCCGGAACTAATTCGATTGAACGATATCTGATGCGCTTCGGCCAGATTTTGAATATCGACATTTTGCGGAGTGATGAAATAGTCCTGAAAGTACTCCTCGTTCTCAGAAACCGGCAGCATTTTGAAAATATTTCCACCGCCATTGTTGATTACGGCAATGATGAAAGGGTGCTGAATATTTTTTAGACTCAGAAGCGCATTGGAGTCGTGCAGGAATGCGAGATCACCGGTAATACAGCAGGTTGGCATCTCAGTTGAACCGGCAATTCCAATGGCCGTTGAGATGATGCCATCGATTCCGGCCGCTCCGCGATTCACAAACTGTCTATTGCCTGATTCTCCGAACATCGCCATATCGCGCGGTATAAAAGAGTTGGAGAGCATCACGTTCCAATCGTTTGTCAAACGGTCTGATAGATGATGAAAAACGTGTCCGTCGGTTAATGCTTCTGTTTTTCCTATGAATTCGTTGAGCCGTTCATTGGCGGATTTATCTGTTCTCTTCCAAAGTGTAAGCCAATCCGGATCTGCATTAAATTGGATTTCTTCTAAATCAATTTGATCAGACAGCTGACACTCAATTTTATGTGTCACGCTCATAGCGTGATCCTGCGTAGATCTTCGGGCTGCGAAGTGAATAGTGGGAACGTCGCTCCAATCTTCCAGCGCAACAAGCATCGACTTAGTGAAGGGCTGATCACCAAAACGCAGAATTAAATCCGGTTGCAGTGAATTCCTCTTCTCTTTTGATCTCAGGAACTGTTCGAACCGATGAATCTGAAATTCACTGTCTGATATACCGCTGCCGGGCTCGGCAATGACCGGGGCATCCAGCAGGTCGGCAAAGGTTTGAATCTGACTTGTGAGTCGATGCGCGGGATCAGCCGGGCCGGCGATGATCAATGGTTTTTTGGAATCAGAAATCAAATCTAAAATATCCTGGTGCAAACGAATCTGACGGCTGGATGTCTGATGAACAGCTTCTGAATCTTTTTTGGGGAGGATTTCGGATAAGCGATTCTTTTCAGACTCAATCTCTTCTAAAGTTGGCTCAAGCGGCTTTCGAAACGGAAAGTTGATATGTGATGCCCCACCGGATGCGATTGAGGTTTCTAGAGCTTGTCCGGCTGCGTATCGGAGTCTTTTCAAGTCGGCCGAATCAAATTGTGGTTCGCCGGCTTCGTGGAAAAAAACAGCCTGATCACCATAAAGTTTGATCTGATCCACGGTTTGGGAACTCCCGATTCCCCGTAAGTTTGGAGGACGATCGGCTGTAAGTACAATCATTGGCACGCCGGACTCTTTCGCCTCAGTGATGGCCGGCATGTAGTTGGCCGCGGCTGTGCCCGAAGTACAGATTAACAGTGCGGGAATTCCGGTAGCTTTTCCAATGCCCAGTGCAATAAATCCGGCTGAGCGTTCATCCAGAACAATCTGTTTTTTAATACCGGGATGAATAGCTGCAGCGAAGGTGAGGGGAGTGGACCGCGATCCGGGTGAGATGATGGCATGTCTGACTCCATGCTGATAGAGTGCATTGAGAAATTCGGACGTCCACCGGAGATGGCTATTCATAGTGGTGGTGTGCCCCGGTTAATGAATCCATCATCGGCTTGAATTTCAGCAGAGTTTCATTCCACTCCTTTTCCGGATCAGAATCAGATACAATTCCGCATCCGGCATACAGTGTAGCACGATTTTCGTGAAGAAGTGCACTTCGGATGGCCACGGCGAACTCTCCGCATCCATTCAGGTTAAACCATCCGATAGGCGCGGCATACCAGCCTCTGTCCAGCTGTTCAATTTCATGAATGTGGGAAACAGCATCTTCCCTTGGAAACCCGCCTACTGCAGGCGTGGGATGTAGTTCCTGTATCAAATCGTGAATTAACACACCTTTTTTAATAGAAGCCGAAATAGGCGTAAACAGATGCTGAACGTTTTTAAGCTTTTTAATCTGAGGCTTGTTTGGATGATCAATATTCTCACTCAAGGGTTTCAGATTTTCCTGAATGGCTTTAACCACAAATTGATGCTCTTCGCGATCCTTTGAGCTGCTGAGAAGATCGTTTGCCAGAATTTCATCTTCCATTGCGCTTCGTCCGCGCGATCTGCTGCCGGCCAGTCCTTCAGTCATGAAAATCTTATTTCTGAACGAAGCAAGACGTTCGGGAGTGGCACCGATAAAGGCTGTATCAGAATCCTTTTGAATCATAAAATTGAAGCATTCCGGATATTTCTGACGCAACTGATGAGTAAGCAGTGTGAAAATCGGTTTGTGGCGCGACTCAACTTCAACGGATCGAGCCAGCACAATTTTTTCAAATTTCTGATCGGCAATCATCTTCCGGGCTCTTTCCACCTTTTTAATCCAGCGGCCTTTGTCCTCGGGTGATTGCAGCGTACAGAGAATGGAATTTTTGGAAGTTTCCCTGATACTTTGATTTTGAAGCTTCCCTGAAAGATTTAAAAAATCGGTAATACGACTGATAATCTCCTGGTAAATCTCATCGGGTGTACAACTGTTTTTATCAATTGTGAGAGTAAGCAGATGCAGTTTCCCGTTGCGAATGATCATCCATTCAGGCAGGACGAATCGCGCACCTCCGAACTTTTTCCACACGTTACCTACGTTATGATCAGAAAAGGAGTAGCCTCCTAAAAAAAGCGGCCCGGCCATGGAGTGCTTGATCGCAGTATATGCGTCAATTTCCTCTTTCATGGATCGGGTTTGAGATGAGATTTCGGAAAATCGGTCCTTGCCAGTCGATTTCAGTTCCCGGATACATCCGGCTGCAGAAATGGAAATATCATTCTCAGGGTGATCCCAATAAAATTGCTGTTCATATTCATCATTTAATTCCAGTGCGGCGAGGGGATCAATGGCTGCTATAGGAAGAGTGACAGAAAGTACAGGCTTATCGGATTTTTCGACCTCTTTTAAAAAACCTGTAAATGACGGAGAGTCAAGCGCTTCTATAAACTCTGTCGGTGTTATGTGGTCTGAATATGGTAGATTCATATAAATTCAATACATCTAAATCTTTCAATACTTTCAATATAAATTGAAAGTTCATCATTCCAAAACATTAAATTTCAGGTATCCTATTGAAAGACAGTATAGTTACACAACTTGTATAATCAAGAATTTGACTAACCGATGGGCTTCGATGCCATGAATTCTATACGGATAATTCCGAGCATCTTGTTACTTATTCAGCGTCATCCTGTTGTCCGCTATCAAACGGATTCTGGATTCCATAGTCATTCGGATTATAGTCAGCGAGTTCAAAGTAGTAATCCCAAGCCAGCCGGCTTTGTCCGTTTTTTTCTACCCAGTTAGGATGGCTCTGTTTAATCAGACCTACCACGCGTTTAGCGTAACGAATTCGCTCTTGATGATCATCTATTCTCGGAATTGCTGCAATCATCAGATCCAGGTTATATCCGCAGTCGTAGTCTTTTGGTTTGTCTTGTTCGAGAAACATAGTGTTTAATTAGAGAGGGCTATTTTTTGTTCTTCAATGTCGTTCAAATCTACAATTTTTGTACCACTAAAGTAAAATGATAAAATATCGGAGTAGTTCCACCCGGCATTGGCAAATCCTTTGGCTCCCCATTGACACATTCCCACACCGTGACCCAGGCCATTGCCTGATATATGAATTCTGCTTCCGTTTTGATGAACAGTAAATAGAGTACTTTTTAAAGTCATGTTATCAAAGTGTCTGTTGATGATGAGTCTGAACTCATTTCCGGCAAACGTTAGTTCTTTGCTGAACCTGTCGTAAAATGTAATTGTGCTGACCCTTCCTGACGGATGAGTTTGTATATCAAAATCTACCGGTGTGAACGCGTAACGGGCTTTGATGAAATCGAAAAAATCCTTGGTTGAAAGCTCTGTTTCCCACTCGTAGTGAGGAGAGAGGCTACACATTTGCCGATCGTTAATCGGGTTCAGGTAAGGCAAATCCGGCCCGGTCCACATTTCACTGTTATTTCCGGTGGTACCTCCGCATGTGCTGGAGTAGGCGGCCAGAATCAATTTGTTGCTCCACGTCAGTATTTCACCGGCAGTGGCTTGCGCCGCTTCAGCGTAATCCGGGCGGCTGATTAATTCGCCTTTGTATACCTGATTTTGCTCGTGATCTTTCAGATGAAAACCGGGCCATGCGCTTTTATGCATACTCCAAAGCGTGTAGGTTCGCGATACAACGGCCTGACTCTTGAGCGCATCCATCTCCCTGAAGTTCATCTCACTGCCAATCACAGAGGTAACATAGTCTTCCAAACCAACAGCATTGATCATTTGTAAGCCGGCTCGGTCTCTGAACTCAATTTCCAAATCTCCCCGGTAGTAGCGAGTTGAAGTTTCCTGTGAGAAAAGTTGAATAAGTCCGCCCTGATTATGAATAGTAAGCTTTTTTGACTGCTCAGAAATACCACCCTTTTTGAAAGTGACTCCATCAGTGCCGAGATACACAAACACAAAGCCATCTCCGGGTTTGAGAGTGATCTCACGCTCATCCAACTGAAATGATAGTGGCGCATCTTTTGCATTGATTCTGATCACATTCGGGTTTTCCTTTTCTAAAATTAATACTCGAACAGTTCCGGTTTCTGTGAGATCGAGATAATTTTCCGGGTGATTAAGTGTGCTCTCAATGAACGTATCAAAAAAGGGCAGTCCGATCAGAAGCAGGTATAGCAGGGTAAAATAGTGCTGAGTCATGAGCGTTTCAGGCTCCGGTCCAATAGATGATTGATTACAATTTCGGCATCAAAAATTACTATATTTTGCGCAAAAGTTTATCAGTTCAAAGAGATTATAAAAAATGATTCACAATTCAATTATAGATGCTATTGGAAATACCCCGCTTGTTCGACTGAACAGCGTTACAGATGGGTTAAAATTAACGGTTGCTGCAAAAGTGGAGTATCTCAATCCGGGACAGAGTGTAAAAGATCGGATTGCCCTTAAAATGATTGATGATGCCGAAGAGCAGGGATTGATCAAACCGGGCGGAACCATCATTGAGGGGACGTCAGGTAATACAGGTATGGGCTTAGCCCTGGTTGCTGCTGTTCGGGGTTACAAGTGTATTTTTACTACCACAGATAAGCAGAGTCAGGAGAAGGTTGATCTGCTTCGGGCATTAGGTGCCAGGGTTGAAGTGTGTCCGACCAACGTTGAACCGGATGATCCGCGAAGCTACTACTCTGTTGCTAAGCGACTAAGTGAAGAGATTCCAAATTCGTACTACCCGAATCAGTACGATAACCTGAGTAATAAACAGGCTCACTACGAAACGACCGGGCCTGAAGTCTGGGAACAGACAGAAGGAAAAGTGACGCACTATGTAGCCGGAATGGGAACCGGAGGAACGGTTACCGGAGCTTCGAAATATTTGAAGGAGCAGAATCCCGATGTGAAAGTAATCGGAGTAGACAGCGTTGGATCGGTGTACAAAAAATATTTTGAAACCGGCGAGTACGACAAGAGCGAAGTCAAACCATATCTGACGGAAGGTATCGGAGAGGACATCATTCCCAAAAATGTGGATATAGATCTTTTGGATGCCGTTGTTCAAGTGGGAGATAAGGATGCATTTCAAATGACCCGGCGCCTCGCAAAAGAGGAAGGATTGTTTATTGGGGGATCATGCGGCGCCGCCGTTTATGGCGCTTTGCAGTATGCCCGTGAAAATAACCTGGGAGAAAATGACCTGATGGTCGTGATTCTGCCCGACAGCGGAACGCGCTACACATCCAAAGTTTATAACGATGAGTGGATGAAGAAGCACGGGTTTTTAGACAATTGAGAGCTTAGTTTCACCCAAACAGTTTCTCGAAATTGGTTTTATAGTTGGGCTTGATTACTCCTTTTTCTGTGATAATCGCTGTAATCAAGTGGTTTGGAGTCACATCAAAAGCCGGGTTGTAGACATCCACTTTATCAGGAGCGGTCTGTTTATTTCCAAAATTGGTGACCTCATCCGCATCTCTTTGTTCAATTTCAATTTCATCACCTGTTTCTAAATCCATGTCGATAGTGGAGTAGGGGGCCGCCACATAGAATGGAATATTGTGGGCGTTAGCCAAAACGGCCAGCGAGTAGGTTCCGATTTTATTGGCTGTGTCTCCGTTTTTCGTAATACGATCGGCCCCGAGAATCACCAGGTCTACTTTTCCCTGCTGCATCAAAAATGCCGCTGCCGAGTCAACATTTAGCTTGAAGGGAATCTCCGCTTTTTGAAGCTCCCATGCGGTCAATCGTGAACCCTGAAGCAGAGGCCGGGTCTCATCAACCCAAACCTGTTTCAACTTGCCGGCATGATGTGCGTGTAAAATCACGGAAAATGCCGTTCCGAATTCTCCTGTTGCCAAACCGCCGGTATTGCAGTGAGTTAAGATTTTGGCATCATCGGGTATCAGCTCCAGTCCGTTTTCTCCGATTGATTTGCACAGTCTGCGATCTTCGTTGTGAATAGTAACTGCAGTTTTTAAAACGATCTCTTTAATCTCTTCGATCGGTTTCTCTTTTGCTGCATAGATGGTAGCCATCAAACGTTTCAGAGCCCATGATAAATTTACAGCTGTTGGCCTTGCTGAGTTCAGGTACTCAGACAAGCGATCGGCTTCGTTATAAAATGAGTCGAACGTTCCTTCCTTCAAATCCTTCACGCCGAGATAGAGTCCATAGGCACCCGTTATACCGATTGCAGGCGCACCGCGCACTTTCATTTTTTTGATGGCATCCCAAACTTGTCCGGCTGTGTTCAGATCAATAAAAACTTCCCGCTCGGGCAGGAAAGTTTGATCAATAATGGTTACACGATCTTCATTCCAAGTAATCGATTGAAAAGGTGGTTTAAAGTCCATAGTAAGGTATAAATTCATTTTAAAAATTTAGTGAAATATAGCAAAAAGATGGCAGCATCACGGTACTCTACATTGGCGAATACAACCATCTATTGTGCATAGGGATTTCCCCTATGCGCTGCTAGTGGCAGGTACCATAATGCGATCAGGATCGGCATGTGGTGAAGGTATTAGAAGGATTCTTATCATATAAGCAGAGACAAGAAGGGATGAAGATGATGAAGCCAAAAATCGAAAGGTTTGAAATTTCGTCAATCTGTTAATAAATAAAATATGAGAGGTTGACATGATGATTTTAAAGAAAAATGTAGGATACATCGATTCGATTATTCGAGTGATTATTGGCGCTCTTATGGTTGGTGTAGGTTTATATTTCGACAGCTACTGGGGATTTATAGGATTAATTCTAGTTTTCTCAGGCGCAGTTTCGTACTGCCCGGTTTACCGGCTGCTGAAAATGGAAACCACTAGGCCAAATATGGAAAGAGCAAACTGAAATTTGTTTGATTGACAAATGCTTACACAGTGATGCAGGCGTATCCCGTCTGCTATCATATCTGTCGAGATAGGTTAAGAGCCGGCTTTTTGATAAAAAGCCGGCTCTTCTTTTTTTGTTGATTAAATACGTTTTAAAATTCATATTCCCACATGGCACTTCGACTTATTCAAATTATTACTCCGGAAGGTTTTGATCCTGTTGAAGAGATTATCAACGAAGAAGATGTTATAGAACAGTGGATTGATGACTCTGTATCCGGCAGAACTACTGTTCATATTCTAGCGGATGTAGAGCTTACCGAAAAAATTCTCGAAGATATTGACAACAAACTGGGGCATCGGGATGATTATCGAGTGATTCTGCTTCCTGTTTCAGCTACCATTCCACGACAGGAACAGGAGGAAGAAGATGATGAAGATGAAAAAGAGAAAACCAAGGATGAACAGGAGTCGGAAGACAAGCGAGTAAAACGAATTTCCAGGGATGAGCTCTACGAAGAGATTAAAGCGGTGGTTGACAGTTCGTGGGTCTATTTTGTTTTAATTGCTCTTTCCTGTGTGGTAGCCGCCAATGGGTTGATCCGGAATAGCGGCGCGATGGTGATTGGCGCGATGGTGATTGCACCGATTTTGGGTCCGAATGTGGGCCTTTCTCTTGCAACAACTTTGGGCGATAAAGCCCTGATGATTCGCTCTTTCAAGTCCATTATTTATGGATTTTCAATTGGTATGGTGCTTTCTATTCTCATGGGGTACATGATAAACTTTGATCCGAATGTGTATGAGATCTCTTCCCGAACGGTTGTGAGTTTTGCAGATATTGCGTTGGGACTGGCGGCAGGCGTTGCCGGGTGTCTCTCATTTACCCGGGGAATTTCTGCAGCCGTAATTGGTGTGATGGTGGCCGTTGCACTTCTGCCTCCTATGGTAGCCACCGGTCTTCTGATTGGAAGCGGCATGTTTGATCTTGCATTCGGTGCAGGCGTCTTAACAGTCACATACATTATCTGCGTGAATCTGGCCGGTGTGATTACCTTCCTGCTTCAGGGAATAAAACCTAAAAGTTTCAGGGAGAGAAGAGAAGGAGAGGAACTGAGCCGCTATGCAATCATCATCTGGGCATCACTGCTCATCGGACTTGCCGTAATTATCTATACACAATTCATGTGATTTGAACTGGTAGTTCAACTTGCTTTCAAGTGATCTAACTTAACGTCAGTTTAAGAAGAATATATGAAAGAGTATCCCCCTTTGAAGGGGGAATGGGGGATGAAAAGTAGTAGTTCAAAGCTAAATGATAAATATTCAAACCAAACCTTAGTCCATCAAGTCATCCCCCTCGGCTCTCACGAGCCTCTTCCCCCTTCGAAGGGGGACATTCTATAGCACGTTCCTTATATCAAAATCAGTCCAAATACTGATCCACATCCAGATGCAGCTCATCCGCATAACGCTCCAATAAACTGCGTTTATAGTCTTCCAAAGATCCATTCGAGCCGGTCACCAGATCCGCGATGATCCGGTTGCTGAACAGAAAAGTACTCACCTCTTCACCGTAATCTTCGGTTATTTTATCTTTGATTGGAGAAAAGAATTCCGATTTAGCCTGCTGAATGAGCTGCTTTCTCTGGTTGATCTCTTTCATCTCCTCTGGAGTCGGAGATTTTTTAGCCGGTTTGGAGCGCGACAATCCCTTCGCTTCAGCTTCCTGAATGGCCTTTTGAACAAGCTTCTCCAATTTTTTCTGAATGCCTCTGTTTTTCAACCTGTTGAAAACTCCCTTTTCTGAGGTCCAGTTTTTCAGCCTGTCGGGATTTTGGGCAATATCACAGGTCAGATTTTTACTGAATATTTGGTAGGACGGGCGATCGGATTGACTTGCAATTTTTTCCCGGAATTCCATCAGCCGAACAAAGATTTCCCATTCAACCTCATTTAAATCCTGTTTATCTTTTTCCTTGATGAAGTTGTTGATGTCGGAATCATCATATTGAACGTGATCCCAGTTTCGGTTCTCTTCATCTATCCATCGCAGAATTTGTTTCTGCTCAGCTTCAGATTTAAACTTCTTTTTCAGATCAAAAAGGTAGAGAACGTCCTTGGCCGCATATTTTATCTGATTCTCTTTCAGAGGTCTCTTGAACCAGTTACTGTTCTGAGATGATTTACCCATATCCACTTCGAGTGTATCCTGAACAATATTAGTAAGAGAAGCGGGAGGATAATTAAGCAGCTGCGATGCAATTCTGAGGTCGAATATATTTTTGGGCCGGCAGCCAACATGATGCAGAAGCCTGTGGTCTTCCTGAAAAGCAAACGCCACTTTTTCAACAGAGGAATCTTCCAGAACCGGGAAGAGCTTTTCAGTTTCCAGCTGATCACTTAAGGGATCAATCAGGTGACAATCTTCACCGTCAAATAACTGGATGAGGCAGAGATTGAACCCGTACCGGTACCGGTTTCTGTCAAATTCAAGATCGATTGCAATTTGGTCGGTAGTTTCGAGATGGCGGACAACAGAGCTAAGCTCATTGTCCTTGTCGATGTAGCGTATGCTCATAAAATATTGTTGTGAAAAGTCAGGCGAAAGGTATTAAGAACTCCATCTATTCAAAAATAGACTTTGTTTAGGGTAATAGATTAATAAAAAGATCTGCGTGAGATGGTAGAAATGGATAGTTTTTAGACATGAATCAAAAAAAGAAATTGCTGATCATCGGAAAAGTGTGGCCGGAGCCCAGCTCATCTGCTGCCGGGAGCAGAATGTTGGAGTTGATTGACCTCTTTCAGCGGGGCGGTTACGACATTACTTTTGCCACTTCAGCTTCCGATAGCAGTTATGCAGTTGATTTGGCGGATTACGGCGTTAATCGGAAAGCTGTAGAAATAAACAGCTCTACATTCAACGATTTCGTTAGAGAGCTAAAGCCGGACGTTGTCATGTTTGACAGGTTTATGACCGAAGAGCAGTTTGGTTGGCGGGTTGTCGATGAGTGTCCGGAAGCAGTACGAATTCTGGATACAGAAGATCTGCACTCTCTGCGGGCAGCACGTCAGAACGCCTGGAAAAGCGGACAAGAATTTACACCGGGTATGCTTTTTGATGAAGAAATAGCCAAACGTGAAATAGCAAGCATTTACCGGTGTGATCTTTCACTGATTATCTCAGAATTTGAGTTTGAGTTACTTCAGAAACAGTTCAAGTTATCTGAGGATCTGCTCTGTTACCTTCCATTTTTGATGAACGAATTGCCGGAAAGTTCATCGATCCCATTCGAAGACCGGGATGACTTTGTGTCTATCGGTAATTTTCTGCATGAACCAAACTGGAATGCGGTTTTGTGGCTGAAGGAGGAGATCTGGCCGTTGATTCATCAAAAGCTTCCGAATGCAAAGTTGAATATTTACGGCGCCTATCCATCACAAAAAGTTTATCAGCTGCAAAATCCAAAAGAGGGATTTTTGGTGCATGGGCGGGCGGAGTCAGCCGAAGAGGTGCTCAGCAGAGCCAGAGTTCTGTTAGCTCCCTTGCGATTTGGTGCGGGGTTAAAAGGAAAGCTGGCAGATGCCATGAAATTCGGAACACCAAGCGTAACCACGTCCATTGGAGCAGAGGGAATAGAAGCAGCGGAGGATTGGCCCGGAGCTGTTCTGGATGATCCGGCACAGTTTGCAAATAGCGCTGTGAAGCTCCATCAAAAAAGAGAGATATGGGATGCGGCTCAAAAAAAAGGATTTAAAATTTTGAAACAGAGATTTGACAAAGAAAAGTTTGCTGATGGTTTTTTGAATCGACTGACTGTGCTGCATGAAAGTCTCCGGAACCACAGAAAGAAAAATTTTACCGGTTCGTTGTTGATGCATCACTATCAGCAGGGGACAAAGTATATGTCGAAGTGGATTGAGGAGAAGAATAAACATTAAAACTAAATTGATTTGAAAATGAACATCGTATTTCTGGATGCCAAAACCGTAGGAACACCGCCCAACCTTGAAAAGCTGAATGAGCTGGGAAACGTCACTTTTCATCCAGTAACAAAACCGGAGGAGACCGAAGAGCGGATCAAGGACGCTGATATTGTAATCACAAATAAGGTGGTGCTGGATGAAGAATTGATCTCAACATATTCGGGACAGCTGAAAATGATTGCGATCGCCGCTACCGGGATGAACAATGTGGATCTGGACGCAGCAGAGAAGCACGGAGTGGTTGTGAAAAATGTTGCGGGCTATGCAACTCACAGTGTGGCTCAGTCCACATTTGCCATGCTATTTAAACTGATGCAGGACCTGGATTACTATGATATTTTCATTAAGAACGGGGACTATTCTGAAAGCGAGATCTTCACCAATACGGATATCACCTTTCATGAACTGAGAGGAAAAAGGTTTGGCATTATCGGTCTTGGGACGATCGGACAAAAAGTGGCTCAGATTGCGGAAGCCTTTGACGCTGAAGTGGTCTATTACTCAACGTCAGGCAAAAATACGGATCAGCCCTACAAGCGATTGGATCTGGATGAACTGCTGGAAACATCGGATGTGGTTTCCATCCATGCCCCTCTGAATGAGAACACGGAGAATCTGATTTCCTATGATCAGATCAAAAAAATGAAAGAGACGGCCATTTTGATCAATACCGGCAGGGGAAAGATTGTGAATGAACCGGACCTGGCCAGAGCGATTGATGATAAACTCATTGCCGGTGCGGCGCTGGATGTTTTTGAGAATGAACCCATGGAGAAGGATAACCCTCTGCTTCATGTTGAAAACAGCGAGAGATTGATTTTGACGCCACATATCGCCTGGTCGAGTGTGGAAGCCCGAACCGAGTTGATTGATGGGATTTATGCGAATATCAAGGAGTTTTTGGATAGATGAAGTTCACCGCGGGGGCGCTAAGGTCGCAGATGGGTTTTTGTAAAAGGACCTGTGAACGTGACGACAGCAGTCGGCACCTGAAAGCGTCCGGTTGATACTTGAAGCGATGAGAGAGTTTTCAAAATCTTGTGGAATTTTCAGATTCACTCCACAATAGATCATTGTCCCGTTAGGGACAACATATGGGTAGAAATGGATAAAGAACCCATCCTCCTCTTTTGCGTGCCGGAGGTACGCCACAAAGGATCCAATTTCTCAACGTATGGATCAGTAATAAAAAATTTAACCCACATTTTTATCATAAATCGTCCTTCCTACGCGATAGTTTTATGTTCCGTACCTGACGGCACTCTCGATCATTGATGGATCTTTTTTCTACCCATATTTCGTCCCTACGGGACGAGTGGATGTTGAATATTAAGTCGGTTAAATATTCATTCAAGGAATAGAGTAAATCTATTATAAAGTGCACTTACTGAAAATAAGATTGTCCCGTCAGGGACAACATATGTTTAGAAATGGATAAAGAACCCATTCTCCTCTTTTGCGTGCCGTAGGCTACGCAATAAAGGATCCGAATTTCTCAACGTATGGATCAGTAATAAAAAATTTAAACCCACATTTTTATCATAGATCAACCTTCATGCGCGATATTTTTTGTTCCGTACCTGACGGCACTCTCGATCTTTGATGGATCTTTTTTCTACCCATATTTCGTCCCTACGGGACGAGTTGATGTTGAATATTAAGTCGGTCAAATATTCTTTCAAGGTATAGCGTAAATCTATTATAAATTGCACTTACTGAAAATAAGATTGTCCCGTTAGGGACAACAGATGGGTAGAAATGGATACAGAAACCCTCCAGCATTTTGCGTGCCGTAGGTACGCCACAAAAATCACCCGACCATATTGAATAATCGGGTGATAAGGAAAAGCTTGCTAAAAAATTCGTGGCATAACCCGGAGACTCACCACGAACATATAAACTAAATTAATCCAATCCGCCCTGACGATTAGGAGTTCTTGGATTTGGCCAGGTCATCTGCTCGCCGGTTCTTGGGTTGATTGGAAGAACCCGTCTTTCGCGGGAAGTTGTCTCCGGATCTTCACTGGCCATGTAAGCCATGGTTGCGATCAGAACAACGTTGTTTCTCACATCATCAAAAACAATTTTATCGTACGTATCACGATTGGTGTGCCATGTGTAACTGTAGTAATCCCAGCTCAGTGAACTCATCATAAAACCCGGTGCACCGGCTGAAACAAATGAGGAGTGATCACTTCCGCCACCGCTTGGAAGTCCCGGAAAACTGGTTTCAATATGCTGAGTTACATCACGCGGTACAGCGGAGAGCCATCGGGTTAGATATTCATAGGAGTGCAGGAATCCCTGTCCGCTGATGTTGGCAACCCTGCCGGTTCCGTTATCCTGGTTAAAGAGAGCCTGCAGACCGTCAACAATCTCCGGATTATCAGCAACAAATGCACTTGAACCGTTTAATCCTTGCTCTTCACCTCCCCAAAGCCCGATCAAAATAGTACGCTTCGGATTTGGATAGACCTTCTTCAGAATACGTGCGACTTCCATCATGGTGATTGAACCGGTTCCGTTATCGGTTGCTCCGGTTCCGCCATCCCAGGAGTCGTAATGAGCAGACAGGATGATATACTCATCCGGCTTTTCGGTGCCTCGGATTTCTGCAATAGTGTTGAACGTTGGAACTTCACCCATATCCTTTGATTGAGCATTCACCCGAATCACGGGATTTGATCCGTTCTCAGCCAGTCTCCAAAGCATTCCGTAATCTTCCAGAAGAACATCGATGTGAGGGATATTATCCGTTGCAGCGCCGAATATTTTGTTGGTGCCAAAACCGCGGCTCCAGTTCGACATCAGCAGTCCGGCGGCACCGGCTTCTTCAAGAGCTGTTGGAAGTGATCGTTGGTTGTATCCGGTGTTTTCGATGTTTGCTCTCCAGGCCTGCATTTGCTCCTCACGATCCAGCCGCATTTTTTCGAATGATTCCTCTGTAGCCCACTCTTCCCAGTTATAGTCAGGGCGTCCGGTGGGTTGTGGCATGGAAACCAATACGAACTTTCCGTCAATGGTCGTAAGCCACTCTTCAAATTCTTCTGTGCTGTCAACCCACGGCATGGATACCACTTCTCCTTCAATTCCGCCTTCCGGTGTTGTGGGACTCCATGCGAGCTGCATTGCCTCGAGTGTTACCACTCTTGGCTGGAGTAGGTCAACGTGAGTGATTCCGCGTTCCCAGCCGCGCCAGGTTCCGTACTGTTCGTTTCGGGCATCGATTCCCCAGCTTTCAAAGAGCTCAACAGCCCAGTTGTGAGCGTTCTGCTGTTGTGGTGTACCAACCAGTCTCGGGCCGATGACATCCAGCAGATGGTGCGCCAGCTCTTCCAGTTGTGAGTTTTCATTTGCCTCCAATACAATTTGATCAATGATCTCTTCCTGGCTCTGAGCAACAGCCAGAGAGGTCGTAATCAAAAAAAGAAATGCAAAAAGTTGTAGTGCTTTCTTCATATATCCCATGCGTTTGTTTAGGTTCTGATTCGAAACAATTTATGATTACGAATGTAGAAAAATTTCACTCGTCGATTCGTAAAAGTTTACCACAAATAAGTATATATGAGTCTTCTGCCAAGGCCTTTAATTTTTATTGCCGGTATTTTTTTGATTTCAATCCAGGCTGTTCAAGCACAGGATTCGACACCTCTTGTACAGCCTGATGGAATGTCAATATTGGCTGAATCTGATCAGCTTCCACGAACGGAGTGGATCTGGTCCGGTCAAACAGTAAGTGAACATCTAAGGTCAAAATCATCTGATCGAAACACCATCAAGCTACAGGGAGAAACGGAGCAGCCTTTTACGGGTTTGGCCGTCGGCTGGAAGCCGGAAGAGAATGACATCAACCCAAATGATTTTACATTGCGGATTCGAAGTTCCGCTCTTGATGAAATGTTGGGTGACTGGACATCATCATACGGCTATATCTCTGCCGAAGAATCTCCAAGCGGATTCTATTGGGCGATGCTTTATGTAACTGAATCAGGAAAGGCACATGATAAGTTTGAAGTGGAAATTGAGATGCCGGCAGGAGTACGTTTACAAGAAATTCGAATCACGGGGGCGGATGCAAGGCTGAAGGAGGGAGATGATTTTGAAAATGTGGAGAATGCTAAAATAGCTTCGAAAAGCTATGACATGCCTGAGATTGTGGATCGCTCCGGTTGGTGGGGAGATCTTCCTGCATCAGAACTGGAGCCAAGTTACTCGCCAACTCCGATTGATATCTCCCATGCGATTGCTCATCATACGGTTACGGCTAATGAACCTGCAAATCCGGCACAGGTTGTACGGCAGATTTGGGACTGGCATGTGAATGACAACGGTTGGCTTGATATTGGCTACAACTTTCTGATTGATCATGAGGGAATGATCTATCAGGGAAGATATAATCCAAACCTGGAAGAGACGGACGTAAGGGGAGCACACGCCGGCAGCGCCAACAGTCAAAGCGTGGGGATTGCTTTGTTGGGGCAGTTTGAACCGGGCGCTCAACCCGCTCCGGGTCAGCCGCAGGCCCTGGCACTGGATGCTTTGGTCAAAACAATCGGATGGAGGTTTACACAAAAGGGGATTGATTCCCAAAGCAGCGGTTTTATAGCCGGAAATTATTTGCCCGTAATCTCGGGGCACCGGGATGTGTCAGCAACTGCCTGTCCGGGTGAAAATCTTTACCAGCTTCTGCCGGATATTCGATCCGAGGTTGAAACCGGTTCGTCTGAACCACCTGAGGAAGTGGTGGATTATCCGTTTGAACTGAATCAGAACTACCCGAATCCGTTTTCGAATGAAACAACGATCTCTTTCTCACTTGATGAAGACTTAATTGTTACAATTGATATCTACAATGTAAATGGTGTCCATCTTGAACGTATTTATGAAAATGAAACCGAGGCCGGTGAGCATGATGTGAACTGGACGCCAACCGGTCTGGCCAGCGGTGTTTACTTCTATGAAATTGAGGCCGGGAACTTCCGCCAGATGAAGCAGATGATTTATATAAGATGAATTGACTCACCCCCCGCCCCCCTCTCTATCCTGACAGAGAGGGGGTGACTTACAAACTCATTTGATACTCGTAGTTTAAAAAATTGATGTGCAATGTTTTTCAGGAGTTCCCCTCCATGAGGAGGGCTTTTCGACTTAGGGGGTAAAGGGGAGGGTTTGAAAAGGCAAAGAGCTTGTATTGCAATTAAGGTAATGACCGGGCTATGAAAACAATATGTTCAGTCGTCTGACGAGTTTCTGAGCTAATATGTATTCTCATAAACCGGGAGGTGTCTCGACTTCATTTCGGCTCACTCCTTTCGCCTGCATTCCGCTCGACAAGACAGGTGCGGGTTTGTCAAAGTGCGGCGTATAACGTTTTGTGGTTAGGCTTGATTATGTATAACGCCGCGCAAGAGATTGGTGGGAGTAACACGCCAAGGAAGCGGCGGTGCGATGAGCTTTGATCTATTATGAAAACCAGATCCGCCGCAATAGTAACATGGGCAGCCTGTTTTGTCGAGCGGAGTCCCGAGAGCATGCTTCGTACTATTAAGTAGATTTTTTTTCGGGACGAAGCCGAGACATCTCCATATTACTGCGACTGTTTAAAATTTTCGTGGAACACGTATTAGTTCGGATTCACTTAATTTTAGTGCCTTGTTCTGATTAACTCGACAGTCGAGAGACGGAGTTAACTTTTATTCTCACAAACCGGGAGTTCAGTTCAAAACTCAATGAAAAATCTAAATGAGTTTTATCAGTCAGTATCTTCCAGGGAAAAAATCTCTTCTACTTTTTTATTCAGGATGAAGCCAAGTTTTAATGAAAGTGCCGTTGATGGATTATAACGACCGTTCTCGATTGCATTCACGGTTTGGCGAGATACTCCCAGTTTTTCAGATAGTTCGGCCTGTGTCAGATTAAGCTCCGTTCTGAATTTCTTTACTCTATTATTCATCTCGCGATGCTCTCCATTTTAGAAAGTGATAAACCATAAAAATCACGAATAGAGTTGTTGGCAGGCCTGCACGAGAAATATATATTTGCATCGGGCTCCAAATTACTGAATAGAACAGCAGCACAAATGAGATACCTACAACTATCGTTAGTCCAAGCAGAAAAGACTGCATGCGGAGCTGTAAACTCATCTCATCTTCAATTTTCTCTTTAGAAATCAGAGAAAGTATCAATCCTATTACTGGCAAATGGTAATTGAGTATATATACTCTCAACATAGCCACTTCAGCAGATACTGATCTAACATCAAAAAATTCATTGCTCATTGTAAGAATTATGAATACAAATGCAATAAGCCAGCCTGCTAAGAGAACGTAGCCCATATATCGGAAAAACCTTGGGAGTAAAAAGTTTTGTAATTGTAGCATCGCTTTTTAGTAAAGTTTACTTTACATCCAATGTAGATACGAAAACTATAAATGTCAATTTAGCTTTACATTATGTAATTGAGCCGTTAATATCTGAGCTAATATGTATTCTCTATAAGACTGCATTTGCTACTGCCGACGTGACTGCAGGGGGGTTTTGAGCTCGACTACTTTCGCATGAATTATGCTACGAAAACAATGTATTCAGTCGTCTGACGAGTTTCTGATTAAAGTGCGATTCGTATGATACTCGTATGTGGTTCGGATTCGATTATCGGCATCGACGTCCGTTCGCACTGCATTCCGCTCGGACAGTCACAGGCGCGGTCTGTAAAGCGTCGGTGCGATGAGCTTTGATCTATAGAATTAACTGATCCGCCGCCATTTCAATAGAGCGGAATCCTGTCATGTCGAGTGGAGACCCGTCTTATGGGTCAAAGCCGAGACATCTCCGTATCATGACTCCCTGTTCTGTTAACTCGACAGTCGAGGATCTGAATTCAACCATCGGGATCGTGTGGATTTATTCCTATTTTCAGTTCGCAAACCGCATAAACCATTTTTTTGATGATTAAAGAGTACCAGTTACGAGTTGATCCCGAGACCGCTGCAAAGCGTGAACTGTTGGAGAGATATCTCTCTCAAGAGAAGAATATCCCTATGGACGAAATAAACCACATCGAGATCCTGAAGCGATCAATCGATGCGCGGCAGAAGGATGTGATTATCAATCTGAAAGTGAATGTGTATGTGGGTGAAGAGTATGAGGAGGAACCGATTACCCTGCCGGATTATCCGCACGTTGGCAGTGAAGAGGAGGTGATTATTGTCGGTATGGGGCCGGCCGGACTTTTTGCCGCGCTGAAGCTCATTGAACTTGGGAAAAAGCCGGTCATCCTGGAGCGCGGAAAAGATGTGAAAGACCGTATCCAGGATCTGAAAGGAATCAACGTAAAGCACATTGTAAATGAGGACTCCAACTATTGTTTTGGTGAGGGCGGAGCCGGGACCTATTCGGATGGGAAGCTTTACACCCGATCCAAGAAGAGGGGAGATGTAGACCGGATTCTTCGCCTTTTGGTTGGCTTTGGCGCGGTGAGGGATATCATGGTTGAGGCTCATCCTCATATCGGAACCAATAAGCTGCCACCCATCATTGCCAAAATGCGCGAGTGTATTCTAAATCACGGCGGAGAGATTCATTTTAATACACGGGTGACAGATTTCATCATAGAGGGTGATCAGATCAAAGGGGCGAAGACGTTGTCCGGAGATACATTTAAGGCCGACCAGGTGATTCTGGCAACAGGTCATTCAGCACGGGATATTTTTGAGCTGTTGCACAAAAAGGGTGTAGAAATTGAACTCAAACCGCTGGCGATCGGTGTGAGGGTGGAGCATCAGCAGTCACTGATTGATTCGATCCAGTATGATTGTGAAGTACGAAGCGATTATCTGCCGCCATCGCCCTACAGCATTGCCAAGCAGGTGGATGATCGTGGAGTGTATTCGTTCTGCATGTGTCCGGGCGGGGTAATTGCTCCCTGTGCCACCAAACCGGGTGAGATTGTAACCAACGGATGGTCATCCTCGAGAAGGGCGCGAGCTACCGCCAACTCGGGAATTGTTGTGGAACTCCGGGAAGAGGACTTTGCACCGTTTGCGGAACATGGACCGCTGGCGGCGATGGAATTTCAAAAATCGATTGAGCAACGAGCATGGGAGATGGGAGGAAAAACGCAGACCGCACCGGCACAACGTTTGGTTGACTTCGTCGATGGAAAACTATCAGCCGATCTGCCAAATACTTCCTACGCACCGGGTATCAAGTCAGTGGAGCTGAGTGATGTATTGCCGGATTTCATCCATCATGCACTGGTCCGTGGGTTCAAAAAATTTGACGAGTCGATGAGGGGATATCTGACCAATGAAGCTGTGGTTCACGCCCCGGAGTCGCGGACATCTTCACCGGTTCGGATTCCTCGTGATTGGAAGACATTTCAGCATGTGAGAGTCAAGGGACTCTATCCTTGTGGCGAAGGTGCCGGTTATGCCGGTGGAATTATATCTGCCGCGATGGATGGAGAGAAGTGTGCGATGGCTTGTGTGGAAAACAAGAAGTGAGATTTAGGAGGTCCCCCGTCAGACCGCTTCATTCGGTCAGACGGGGGGAAATAGTATAAGACTGGTTTACGAGTATCAGTCTGTCTGCCTGCTCAGACCGAGCTTACGGAGTGAAGTTCAATTATTTCGTCTCCAGCGGCGACGCTCTCTGCGGCCCATCTCTTCGGTAATAACTTCTTCAGGATGAATGCTTGTATACTCCGATCCACTTTCAGGAATTTGTGATTTACCCGCGCTTGTTCTGAATTTTGGTTTTACATAGTGCCACTGGTGAATACCCTCCGAATCTTCCCGGTTTAAGGTCACCGATTCATCATTTCTGTAGTAGATGAGTAATCGAATCTGATTTCCGAATCCAAACTCTTCGCCGGCCATCTCACCCAGGGGATCACCCGGATATACAGTATCACCTATATCAACAAATATCTTGTCATCCCGAAAAGTGGAGTACCTGGCAAATGTGCAGTCGTCTTGTGCTACAACTACATAATTTCGGTTACTGGAAAAAACCAGTCCTTCATATTTCGAATTTTCCCCATCGCGAATGGATACAACAGTTCCTTTTCTGGCAGCGTGAATTATCGAATCGTCTTCCATATAAAAAACAATGGAGTACCAATCTTCCGGTGCGTCTTTTCTCAATCGATTATAGACATAGCTCAATTCACCTGATCTGGCTTTAACGCCTTCAGGATAGGGCAGAAGATATTCAATATCATCGGGCTCTGTATTCAAACAACCGGTATGAGTGCGATATCGATAGCGGTAGTTTGTCTGGAAGTTGTCCATCTCTTTGGTAAGATTGAATAACCTTGATCTTCCCCGGCTTACATTTCTGGAATAGGGTAATGAAGTGCTTGCGCGCAGGTTTCTCAACGTGGTAAAGTCGATGGTAACGATAAATGGAGATGGTGATTGGTTGTTGGCATAAAATGTATAACCATCCCGACTGTTTCCCCGCACCTCGATTTTAACATTCGATTGTCTGGCAAATGTATCTGATGATAGAGTAATAAATAAAAGTAAAGTGATGATAGTAGAATATCGTGTCATAAAAACAGATTTATGAATGTTTATATGAGCTGACAATAAAGATTTCGGTAGATGAAAGCAAAACAGTTAGATAGAGAAAGGTTTGGCTAATTTGCGACTGAAATCTTTAAATGCGGAACATATCTCAGCTCACTCGGTTGTAATGGATAGATATTTAAATTTTTGGAAAAAAAACCACGTTTTATTTATGAAAAGTTTTAAGCAAATCAGCCTTATAGCAATTACAGCTATATTTGGAGTATTTCTCCTCAGTTCTTGCAGTGATGAAAATAGTGATCAGCAGTCTCAGAATTTCGAGCAGGAGCGACAGGAAATGGTGAATAATCTGGAGGATCTGAGAGATGATCTGGATGCGAAGATAGAAGATCTTGGAGATCGCATCGAAGAAGCCGGCGATGATGTAAGTGAAGGTGTTAAAGAGGCCTATCAGGAACTCACTGATGACCGTTCTGAACTGGAAAAAACAATTGATGATGTTAAAGATGCATCAAAAGATTCGTGGGACAAAATTAAGACAGAAGCTGACAATGTATATGATTCTGTATCAGACCAGTTCAACGAATGGATGGATAAACTGAATAACTAAAGTTTTTAAAAAAAAATTACAGATGACCCCGAAAGAGGCGCAGAGCTAAGAAGTACTGCGCCTCTTTTTGTTTGGTATATACTGGATTTAGGATATCAAACTGTTTTCAGTTTAGAAAAATAGGTAAAGATGTATTAACTCAATTGGTTTTGTAACGCTTCCTTTTAATTTGTCTAAATGAGACACGTATAATTTTTATCATGAACCTGATGAATTGAAATGTCATCTATCTCTAATCAAATTGTTGAGTCAGCATGAGTATTAAAACAGGAATTGTGGGCTATGGAAAATCAGCTAAAGTTTTTCATGCGCCCCTGATTAACGCCGTTCAAGAGTTGGATTTATACAGTGTGGTAGAGCGCAGCAGTGATGACGCCATCCGGAAATATCCCGATGTTGAAGTTTTCAGAAGCTTTAAAGAGATTTTGAAAGATGATGCGACAGAACTTTTGATCATCACAACGCCTAATCACCTTCACTTTTCCATGGCACGGGAGGCACTGAGTGCCGGAAAACATGTTGTTATTGACAAACCGTTCACGGTTACTTTTGAGGAAGCCAATAAGCTGATACGATTAGCTGATGATTTGGACCTGAAACTATCTGTTTTTCAAAATCGTCGGTGGGATGGAGATTTTATAACGGTTGAAAAGTTGATCAGGGATCGAAAAGTAGGAGAGGCAGTGGAAGTTGTCTCCACATTCAACCGGTTTCGAAATCAGATTCAGGAAGATGCATGGAGAGAAAAGAGTCAGCCCGGAAGCGGTGTTTTATATGATTTGGGACCTCATCTGATTGATCAGGCTATTCAGATTTTTGGTAAACCGGATCAACTTTACGCGGATATTCGTGAGCAAAGAGAAGGAGTGACGGACGATTATTTTGAATTGGATCTTCACTATCCAAATCTGAAAGTGAAAGCTAAAAGCCGGGAGTTTTGGTTGCGGATCCAACACCCAGATTTACGGTAAGAGGAACGGATGGAGCCTTTGTTAAATTCGGTCTGGACCCTCAGGAACAGAATTTAAAAGAGGGGAAGAAACCCAATTCGCAGGATAACAGATCAGGCAGCGACAACTCATGGGGAACGCTCTACAAGTGGGAAGACAGCAAAATGAGTGAGGAGAAAGTAAAAATTGCAAAGGGCAACTATTCCGCATTTTATAGGGAAATGGCGGCCGCGATAAATGGAAAGGCTGATCTGCCGGTTGATCCGAACGACGCAGCCTACGTCATCTATCTTATTGAACTTGCCTTCAAGAGTAACATGGAAGGAAAACGTATGGATGTATCAAAGTAACCGGTACTTTATTCTTGATACTGATTTTTCCGTTGATGTGAAGTAGAAAAACGCGGTCGGAAACGTATCGAACCTCAATTCCATCTATGAGTTTTACTGCCTCAACAATTTCGCGGGAGTGGCGGGTATCCCGCGCGCTCACCGTAATGTCCCGAACTTTAAATTTACCCTCAACGGCCACAACATCAACACCGCCCGGATCGCCCCGATGCTCAGCAATGACATTCAAAACTTTGGCAAGCATGCCCGGTTTGTTTACAATGGCCATGCGTACGGTAAAACTATAACTGACGCTCGGTTGTATTTCACTCATGGAAGAAGTTCTTACATCAAATTTTTTCTGATGTCATTTAAAATGCACCAAATCCAAAAAAAACATAAAATCGATGAACAATAAGGTAATGTTTTTTACAGAGAAGTGTATTTAAATCTGTCTCCAATGCCTTGAATAGGAGTAGGTAAGGAGAAATCAAACAGTTGTAAATTGCTCAGGATGGGAGTGAGTCTTGTCCTGTAAATCGATCAATACCCGCTGCATTTCGTTTTCAAATAGCAGGTTGAGTTCATCAGAAGATTGTTCAGAACTGAACTCAACGGGAGAACCTACTTTTAAAAAGAGCTCGGGCTTGTCATGTCTGGCCGTATGAATATAAATACCAACCGGTACAATATCTGAACCGGGTGAGCGGCCGGCTATCCATCCCAGGCCTTTTTGGAATTGTGGTTTTTGTGTGGAGAAAGGTACAATCTTTCCCTCCGGATAGATGAACAGGCTGGAGTTGGGACGCTTCATGGAATCTACTGCGTAACGGAGCGATTTGAGTGCAGCTCTGGGCTCACTTAAATTCACAGAGAAAGCGCCGATTTTACTAAAAAACTTGTGCTGTCTCATCTGCTTGTCTTCCATAAGAGCCCGGGCATTCTGTTTAAACAGTTTCTGATTTAAGAGAAACGGAATCAGGCCATCCCACCAGGAGGTGTGGTTGAGATAGTAAATGGTTTTACTCTCCTTTCCGGGTTGGTACTGTTGATCAATCGCGATATTTTTGAATCGCCGCCAGAAAAGATTGCGAACATAGAGATCAAATATGGAGATAAACCACTTTGATTCGTTAGCCGGTATGAAGTTGGAAGAAGATCTTTTCACGTTGATAAAAGGCGGTGGTTTTTAGTAGACTTACTTAAGCTAATTAGATTGTCTCCCCTTGAGGGGAGTGTCCCGACGGTATTTTTGTCGGGGCGAGGGGTGTTCATCCCCCTGTTCACCTGACTCACGTCAGATTCACTTTCCCCCTTCTAAGGGGGACTTTTCAAAACAACTCTCAAACAATTAAATATCTGAATAAATAAAGAGTTTAAGGTACATGGAGATTACGAACAAACAAATTGCAGAATACACGGAATCGTTCACGTCTGAGGAGCCGGAGATCATCAAAGAGCTGGTGATGGCATCGGATGAAGATCTGGAGTATATCGATATGCTGAGTGGTCGACAGACCGGAATGCTGCTAAAAATGCTTGTGACTATTTCCGGTGCCAAACGAATTCTGGAAGTGGGTACATTTACGGGTTATTCAGCTATCATGATGGCGCACGCTTTACCTGACGGTGGTGAGCTGATCACCTGCGAGATGAACGAGCGCTATAGAAAGATATCAGAACCGTTTTTCGCAAGAGAACCCTATCGAACTAAAATCACCCAGAAGATGGGAAATGCACTCGAAATTATTCCCACGTTGGAAGGAACTTTTGACCTGATTTTTCTCGATGCGGATAAAGTCAATTATCCAAAATACTACCGCCTTGCCAAAAAGAAAATCAATTCCGGTGGTCTCATCGTTGTGGATAATGTTTTGTGGGGCGGAGAAGTGCTGGATCGTAAGAACAGGAAGGCAAAGGCAATCCATCAGATGAACGAGATCATTCGGGACGACGATGAAGTGGAGCAGCTGATGCTGCCCCTGCGCGATGGAGTGACAATTGTCAGAGTTTTGAGTTAGAGTAGCAAAGAAACCAGGAAATGTTCACAAAGGGCATGATCTAAATACCTTCGTGAACCTTGTGCCATACTCTGTGTCCGTTGTGGTTAAAGCGAAGCGTTATTTTTTACTCCCTTTGTACAGCTCGTATTCAAAAAGTTTGCACTCCAAGGTTGAGTTAAACAGTGTTGTTCTCGATTTGGCCCGCAATCCAACTTTTTTTGCCAATGCCATATTTGCGGTGAAAACATAACCGGTTTTACCGGGACAATCCTGCTTCATAAAATCACCGATACCTTTGTAAAGAGGCCGTAAATCAGTGTTGTCTTCCAGTCGCATGCCATACGGCGGGTTGAACACTACAACGCCATCTCCGTCCGGTATGGGTGTTTTTTCATACTCGCAGGTTTCAAACTCAATGAGGTGATCCACGCCCGCGGTCTTTGCATTTTTTTTAGCCGCCATCACCGCACGCGGATCCTGGTCTGTTGCAATAAACTTTCCTTTCACATCTTTTACGGCCTTCTTTTTGGCATCATCTCTTACTTGCTGGTAGTAAGATTCGTCATAGCCGAGTATGTGCATAAAACCGAAATTATTTCGAAGCGATGCGGGGGCTCTGTTCAGCGCCAGCATTACGGCTTCAATAGCAATGGTTCCGCTGCCTGTCATTGGATTGATAAAATGCTCCTGACCCGGCTTCCATCGGGTGGATTGTACAATTGCCGAAGCCAGAGTTTCCTGCATGGGGGCAGCCACGGATGAAGTTCTGTAGTTTCTTCGGGAAAGAGATTCTCCGGATGTATCAAGAAAAATTCTTGCTCCCTGGCGGTTCCAGAATAGAAAAAGAACGGTGTCGTTCAAATTAGATCCGGTGTCGGGTCGGGATTCTGTTTTAAAACGAATACGATCCACAACCGCATCCTTTACCACAAGATTTGCAAACTGATCATTATCGATGGTAGGGTGATCCACTCGAGAGGTAACAGAAAAATAGCCGTCTTCAGAGATCCACTCTTCCCAGTGAATTTTTTTCAACCAGTTTCGAAGCTGATCGGGCGACTGAATCGATTTCTCTTCCATCAGGTAGTGAACGCGATGTGCAGTTCTTAACCAGAAATTGAGCAGAATACAGTCGTTCAGAGAGGCTTCAATCTCCACACCTGTTTTTCGTGTTGATGTCGGTTGAAAACCCAGTTCACGCACTTCTTTTTCCAGAAGAGGAGCGAGACCAAGCGGACAGGTAATGCTTACGGTACTTTTCTTGTTAAAATCGGCCATTGAAATGCTAGAGTTAAAATCGATTTGTCGGTTTAAGGAAATCTCCTCTTGAGAGAAGACAGATAATAAATGCGTTCAGCATTTTTATCAGTGGTGTGATTAATCCCAGATTGAAGCAGTTAAACACACCCCTGACAACTACGTTAAACACTTCGTTGTCTGTCCCCTCTCAAGAGGGGAGGTGTCATCAAATAAAAAAGCCCGATCCGATATACAAATAAGTAATCAGATCGGGCTTATAATGTATTACTAATTGAAATTAATCGGCAACTTCTACCAATTCAATTTCAAATTTCAGGTCCTGGCCTGCAAGCGGATGGTTGGCATCCAATGTCAGGTTCTCTTCTCCAACTTCAGTAATTCGAACAGGAATCGGTTGTCCGTCCTGCTGATTTACCTGAAGCTGCATTCCAACTTGTGGTTCAACGTCATCCGGAAGCTGATCTTTTGGTACAGAGATCACTAGATCTTCTCTTGCCTCTCCGTAAGCATCATCGCTTGGGATTTCTACTTCTGTTGAATCGCCAACATTCATTCCAACAACGGCTTTTTCAAAGCCTGGAATCAACTGGCCCTGACCCAGTGTAAATTCTAAAGGTTCTCGTTCTTCTGATGTATCAAATACCGTACCGTCAGTCAATGTGCCGGTGTAATGTACTTTTACGGTATCTCCGTCTTTTACTTTTGACAAAATGTTTTGTATTTATTTTCAATTATTATGTTGTATGCCATAAATATAACCATTTTAAAGCAGAATTAAGAATTTGAGCATCCTATTCGGCACCGAGCAACCCGACCTTAAAGAACTTTTTGATACAGTAGAGACTATAGCTGTCATCGGCTGTTCTTCCAATCCATATAGAACAAGCAATCACATTACTAAATATCTCATTGATCATGGGTTTGATGTGATTCCGGTAAACCCAAACGAAACAGAGGTTTTTGGACTAAAGAGCTATCCGTCTGTTGATGAGATACCTGAAGATGTGAACGTGGATATCATGAACATTTTCAGAAACAAAAAGTACACGGACGAAACCGTCATAGAGATTATCGAATGGGCTGATAGAAGAGGGCAAGAACCGATCATTTGGACGCAACTTGACGTAAGTACCGATTCTGCTAAAAAGAGAGCCGAGGAGAAAGGACTTATCTACATCAAAAATCGGTGTATTATGGTTGATCACGGTTCAATTTAGGTGGTTGACTCAGTAACAACTTTTTGGCAACTGTTATGTCTCTCCTGTATTAGCTATTCCACCTGATAGCCGTCACCTGCCTGCGATCATTTTCGCCAAAATCATAAACTTTTCGGTTTTGCATCTGCAGTTCAGTTGTTAACTATGATTACAGTACAAAATTTGTAAATTATTAATAACCAAGTTATTCATAAACAGATATGTCAGTATCGCATTTTAGAGGGCATTGAAGTAGAATGTATATTTCAACTTATGAAGCAGTCGGTTGTTCTTTCACAAGCAGGTATTAATCAATAAAAAACTTTAGTTATGGCAAATATCAATAGTGGCAAAAAAGTGCTTGGAATATTAACGGGAGGAGGTGATGTTCCCGGACTCAATCCTGCAATCCGCGCTGTAACCATACGGGCACTTCGCGAAGGTTATAAGGTAATTGGAATTCGTCGAGGCTGGGGTGGTATGATCGACATCATCCGTGATAAAGATGCGGATAATAGCAATAACTACCTTGATTTGACCAGAGATATTGTAAACCGGGCCGGACGCACAGGAGGTACATTTCTGCATACTTCGCGTACCAATCCCAGCAAGGTATCTATGGAAAATGTACCAGAACATCTGAAGGATAAGTTCACGGATGATATAAACGATCTTACTTCTGAGGTGCTGAAAAATCTTGATTATTTGGGGATTGATACACTTATCCCTATTGGAGGTGATGATACGCTCAGTTATGGTGTACGGCTGCATGAGGAGGGGGTAAAAGTTGTGGCTATTCCAAAAACCATGGATAACGATGTGCCGGGCACAGACTACTGCATTGGATTCAGTACATGCGTAACCCGGACAATTCATCTTGCAAATAATCTGCGTACCCCGGCCGGTTCGCATGAGCGTTTTCTTGTGATGGAGGTGTTTCGGCCGATATGCGGGCTTTACGGCCATGCTTCCAACTATGGCGGGTGCGGCACATCGCTGCGTGATTCCCGAGTATAAGTTTGACATGGATCACCTGACCGAACTCCTTGTGGAAGATCGTAATGCTAATCCAAGTAAATATTCCATGGTGCTCGTATCAGAAGGGGCCATGTTTGAGGGTGGTGAAATGGTATTCGAAGACAGCCGCGCCGACGCTTTCGGCCATAAGAAGCTTGGAGGAATTGGTGATTTGGTATCTGAGGAGCTTCAGCGAAGATCGCCAAAATATAATAATGGGAAGGAGATTCGTACCGTAAACCAGAAACTGGGTTACATGGTACGTGGCGGTGACCCCGATGCGATCGATTCTATTGCTCCCATGGCTTTCGGAAATCTTGCCCTGGATCTGATTTTGGAAGGAGTATCGGGTCGTCTTGTGGTTTTAAGCAACGGGCGCTACAGTAATATTCCGATTGAAATTGTGACCAGCCGCAAAAAGCTGGTGGATGTGGATAAGCACTACAACATAGAAAGACTGCGTCCATTTTATCATAAATTTGAGAACCAGCCTCTCTTCATCATGGCAAGCGAGATGATGAAAAATAAGTAGAGTGGAATCTGAGCAATTAGCTTGATATAGAAGTAAAATTTAGAATTTAAAGAGGCTGTCCAAAAAGGAACATTAGTTCGAGTAGCGCTTAAATAATTTAGTTTTCTCCTTCAAACTCACCCTATATCCCTCTCTAACTAATAGAGAGGGATATAAAGTCTAAATTATTTAAGCTTGGTTCTGTGTTTATTCACTTTTTGGACAACCTCAAAAAAATGATGATAAACGAACCTTAGGACACCCCTCTCAATTTCGTTTCACGTGTCGCTGTCGCTCGGAGCCCATTTCTAGGGCTACCGTGTGTACACAAATTTATTTTAGATCATGACCTAAGTAAATTTTAGATAGTTTTCCGGAGATTCCTCCACTTCAATCCGAAAAACACGGATTTATGGTCGGAATGACAGGCTTCATATGGGAATAGGCAGCGGGCAGCTCTCACCCTTTTTCCCATATACAGCTTTCTGCCCGCTGCTGCCTTACCCAGGTGCCATGTCGTCCCGACTAAGAGAGCCTGTCTGCCGAAGCTTTAGCACAGGCAGGCGTAGCGAACGCATGGAGGGATCTCATTGAAAAAGGCTATAATCGCTTTATTACTTTATTTAGATATTGAAGCCTTCATTAATATTATTAAAGATGTGTACACACGGTAGCTTTCTAGGGGAGAAGTTGTTAAAACCGTCACTCAACTGATATATCTTAGTCAATTACTGTTCAATTTAAGTTTCTTCGCTGTTGAACATATTTTCACGACGCTCATCGGCAAATTCATCCATTTTTGACTTTAAAACCATCTCTATCTCTTTTCGGTCTGTCGCCGGTACGGCGGTGGTAAACTGCTTGATTCGTTTCTCACTAACCAATGAGCCGGACATGAATTCTATCGCTAAAACCTCTTCACTCTGCCAGTGCCACGAGACTATATCCGGCCAGGAGATTCTTCGATCTAGTATGAGAACTCCGTCAGTTCTGAACTCAGGAACCGGTTTCAGAGTCCAGGTGAACAGTCCAAATCCAATAAGTGAAAGCCCGGATGTGATGCGAATCCCGGTAACCGGCAAGTCAATCAGAATGGAAGTGCGATAGAGCCCAAAGATTATGATGGCTGCGGCCAGCAGGTTGGGAGCGTGATCAATCCAGAAAGAGCGATTTTGGTACAGAATGGTTCCCGATCTGGTTCGCTCTTTATACAGTCGATATGCATAGCCAAAGAAAAAACCACCGATAATGGTGTAAACGCCCATCATGAAGGGCGCTGCCACGGATTGAGGAAAGAGGCCGAACGAGTTGGCAATGATTAACAGAGTGAAAAATGCGAGCAGACCCAGCAGTGAGTTGAGTACCAATGGAGGTGTGAGTCGGTCAATAAAAAATGATTTTCTGCTGCCAATCCAGGCGCTTCCAAAAAATATGAGAAGCAAAACGGTACTTAAAATCCACATAAATGGTGCGTATATTTGTTGATAATATAAATATTCATTTAGCAGAAACATTCTGAGTATGGACGCAAGATACAAACCGGTATCGGTAGATGTTAGTAATTCGGAGCAGTTAATTAAAGTAGAGTGGGGAGACGGACACATCACAGAGCTCTCACTTTTTGGATTGAGGAAAAATTGTCCATGCGTATCTTGTCGTGGCGGACACTCCGAGATGGGGAAGTTTGAGCCGGAACTGTTTAAAATTGAACCGACTCGAAAATATGAAATTAAAGAGGCTGAACCTGTTGGAAACCACGCCTTAAAAATTACCTGGGATGACGGACACAACGCAGGCATGTACCGATGGCAGTTAATTCGTGATATGGATGAGGCCGTTCAAAAGCTAAATGAAGAGAAAGAAGGGTAAACTCCTGCCTCTTCAGTTGGGTCAATCATTTATCTTTATGATTACCGTCGGCCTTCTGAATTGAAATTGTATTGAAATGAAACTCTGAAAGAGCGGGATGACCAGCTGTAATTGTTATTGGTATAAGATGTTTCCCGGATAACTTCACGGTCGGCATTTCTGGAGTTGAATAGATCTCTCACGTTGAGTGACAGTCTCGCTTTTCCGTCCAAAAGCTGTTTGGATATTCCTGCATTGAAAGAGGTTGATCCTCCTCGTCTACCCTGTGTAGTTTCGCGTGGCCCTCGATAAAACATATTGGATTGAAAATTCCAGCTCTCCAAAAACCGGTATCTCACTCGTAACCGGCCGGTAAACGATTCACTGCTGCTTTCATAAAGTTCTCCTTCAAACTCGCCTTCCGATTCAGACTGAAAGAGGTTCAGTGATCCGGATAATTGAAAACCCTCAAACAGATCCTGGTCTACAGAAAGTTCAACACCCCAGGCATCTTCGGTAGCCAGGTTGATTGGGAAACGGGTAGTGATGCCGTCACCGTCAATGGTATAAACGTCCTCTATCACTCCTGTGCGATAGCGGTAGTAAAAACTTGTGAGGATAGATCCTGATTCCCATCGTCGAAGCCATCCGAGTTCGTAAGAATTTCCGATTTCAGGATCTAAGTCAGGATTCCCAACTCTTCGGTTTCTTGAGTCGCGGATCTCAGTAAATGGCAGAAGATAGCGCGACCACGGTCTTGAAATTCGCCGGCTATAGCTTAATTGCACCGAATTCTGTTCGCTAATGGTATAGGATAGGAAAAGGCTTGGAAACAAATTGGTATAGTTCTGACTGCTTTGAGTTCCGGCCAGGTCGAGTTCTGTTTCGATATTTGTATTTTCAGCTCTTAGTCCGGCCTGATAGGTAAAACCGCCGGCTTCACCTGAATAGATTGCATACAATGCATTGACATTCTCTATGTAGGTGAAATTGTCGCTGAGTGTAAATTCACTCTCAGGTTCTGTCCACACACCGTCAATAAATTCCTCAGAAATAAAATCGTTGTCTTCCCATTCGTAATTGATTCTCATCCCGGTTTCAAAACGGCCATTATCCCCCAAAGGACGCTCATAATCGGTATCAAACCGAATTTCTCTATACTCTTCGTCAGAGAATGTTCTTCTGTCGTTAAAATCAGAAGTACCAATTTCAGTTACACCTGTCTGAAGAAAATCTTCGCTTTCACTTCCAAATTCAAAATCAAAATCCGCTGTGAGGCGGTGCTCGTCACCTTCAAATCTATTTTCATACTGCAGTCTTACGTCAAGGTCACGTCCTCGGGTATCTTCAATATTTTCTCGATCGATCTGACGGAGAATATCCCAATTGTTATTAATAGAGCGGTAGATTTGGTTTGCAGGAGGATTGAAATCGGTATAGAGCAGATCTCCATCTTCATCACCTCGTTCAAGGCTAATTCTTGATGAAGCTGTCAAAATCTGATCGTTTGGAAGAAAAAAATCGGCACCAAAAAAGATATTGCCTTCTCTCTCTTTCTCACTCACATCATTTTCTTCACTAAACAAATAGGTAGTATCCGCACTAAAGCTTTGGAATGCTGAACCCGTTTCCGGTTGGTTTTCATATTCAACATCTAAATTGAAAAACCAGTTAATACTGTTCTTTTGATAGTTGAGGTTGGTGCTTACACTGCTATCAAGCGGATAGCCGGTTGTTACCTGAACATTTCCATTAAACCCCAATTGAGCGTTATCAACCAGAATGATGTCTATAATACCCGCTGTACCCTGTGCCTCATACCGGGCTGAAGGGTTTGTAATGACTTCAACGGACTGTATCAGACTTGCCGGTATACTGCTCAATCCGTCTGTTCCGCCTCTTACCAAATTTGAAGGGCGGCCGTTTATCAAAATTTGCACTCCCTGGTTTCCGCGAAGACTTATGTTTCCTTCAAAGTCTGTGGTAATTGAGGGTACATTATCTAAAACATCCAGTGCCGATCCACCAAGACTGGCCACATCTTCACCAACATTGAAGCGACGGCTGTCAAAATTCATCTCAACATAAGATCGCTCTCCCCGCACTACAACTTCATCCAGTTCTTCCTGACGTTCTTGCATTTCAATCTGACCCAGAGCTATTGTTTCTTCTGAAGTAACCTCAATTTCTGTGAGGTAAGTATTCAATGAAACAAAAGTAATTCTGAGCCGATATGTGCCGGGTTCAATACTGATTTTAAAATTGCCGTCAGGATCTGAGGCAGTTCCCTTTAGTAATTCTTCAGATTCGGGATCTTCCGGTAAGATGGCTACGGTTGCATTGGGTATACCTTGTCCTTCCGTGTTTACGACAGTGCCGGTTACAGATCCGGAATTACTACTTTGAGCAAATGCTGAATTTGATAGAATCAGGTAAAAACTAAGTAGCAGTAAGTATTTTGTAATTCTCAATTTCATTCTTTTAGATGTAGCTTTATTCGCAGTGATACTTATATCTATTTCAATATTAAACCATAATCTTGTGCCAAAACTGATTTAATCTTGAAGTAATTCTGAAGTTATCCGTTATTTACATTCTTTAACTCAACGGTAACTGTATGTACTGTTTGATTAACTTTGTAGCTGACATCTAAGCCGCTTTGGCGAACAATTCGTTCAACTATAGCTAATCCCAACCCAATGGATGTTGAATTTTGGTCTGCTTTACGGAATCGTTTAAAGAAGTGATCGGTAGGTACATCAGTAGGATTTCCGCTATTTGAGATAGTAAGTGCCTCCGGAGTTAGATTGATGGAAATAAATCCGTTTTCCACATTATGTTTAATGGCATTCTGTAACAGGTTAGTCCATAGGATATCAGCTAAGGCGGGATGAATATTCACGATCACGTTGTCAGCGATCTTCGTTTCTAAAGTTAAATTGTTAAACTCGATGAACTCTTCGAATGTTTTAATTCCTTCCGAAATAAGCTCTGAAAAATTTACTTCATGACTGTTTTCAAACTCCTCATTTTCTATTCGGGTCAAAAGAGAAAGGGATTCACTCAATCGGGACAGCTTTTTTACGGAGCGTTCAAGAGCTTCTATATATCTGTATTGCTCTTCATTTAGCGGGGTTTCTGCGAGAAGCTCAAGTTTACCTTTTGCGATGGCAAGCGGGGTCTGAAGTTCATGGGATGCATTTTCGGAAAACTCTTTCAAGTTCTGATAGTCAGACACTGCTTTACGGGTCATATCTTCTACAAACCGGTTCAGGTTGTCGAACTCTTCAACCCCGGTTTTTTCAGCCGGCAGATATGATTTTCTGTTGAGTTTAAAGGACTTGATCTTGTCGAGTGTTTCTCGAAAAGGTTTGAAAAGTTTACCCGATACGAAATATCCTATTCCAAAAGCTCCTAAAACCTGAAGCAGCAGTATCCAGAAGAGAATTTTTATCACGGCTTCTTTAACATCATCCGATTCAATCATAGCCCCGTAAGTGGAGATATAGTACGATTTGTCGTTAATGGTGCGATAGGCAGAAACTTTTACATTTCGCTCATTTTGTTCCAGGCGATCGTGCCAGATCAGAGTGTCAGATACTTCCGTTTTTGGTTCCACAATGGAATCCAGCTGTTCAATGATCAGATTTCGGTCTCCCTCAATCGAACGTTTCGGATGAAACCTCCGCCCGCGTTCTATCAGATAAGTTACACGGTCTATCCGGTCCAGAAACTCCCATTTAAGCTCATTATTAATTTCGTCTGTGATAATATGGTAGGAGAGGAAACCGGCAATACCGAGAACAAGCAGGGTAACGGTGAGGTATATCCAGATAAATTTTGTAATCAGTTTCATGAGGTTTCTCTCGGTATCACAAATTTGTAACCTACGCTGTACACACTTTTGATGTAGTCGCCGGCACCGGCTTCATTCATCTTCTTTCGAAGATTTTTGATATGCTGATAAACAAAGTCAAGGTTCTCGAGATGATCAACATAGTCGCCCCAGAGATGTTCAGCAATGGTCTGTTTTGAGAGGACTCTATTCTTGTTTGAAGCAAAATAGAGCAGCAGATCGTACTCCTTCGGTGTTAAATTAAGTGATGAGCCGTTTACGGAGACAACCCGTGTTGATGTGTTGATTTCAAAATTTCCCAGATTCAGAATGTCACTGCCTTCAAGCTGATTTCTTCTGTGAACCGCTTTTATTCTGGCGAGCAGCTCCGGTAGTTGAAATGGCTTGGTCAGGTAATCATCAGCTCCTATTTCCAGGCCTTTTACTTTATCATCCAGTGCATTCCGGGCGGAAATGATGATTGATCCGGTTTGAGGACTTACTGAAATCAGATCCCGTAAAAGCTGTAATCCGTTGCCTTTTGGGAGCATAATGTCGATCAAAGCCAGATCGTAGGAGTGAGACATGATCTTATCGAAGCCCTGCTCGTAGTCTTCAGCAGTTTCGCAGATATAGTTTTCCCGGCTTAAGTAGGTAAGGATATTTTCCCGGAGATCCGGATTATCTTCTACAATCAAAATTTTCATATCAAAAGAAAGATATCGGTGAATTCTGAAGGAAAGCTGAAGCTACGGATCTAACCCGGAAATTAGTTATATGCTCAAAAAAACTAGTATTTGGATTAAGGCTATTTAAAAAGTTTACCGCGTACCAGGCCAACCAGTCCGGCTACAGCGATGACAGCTCCTCCGCCCATCATCCACATGGATCGGTCGCTGGGTGAACCGGTAAAAAATTCATTGACTTCATTACCCAAAGACTGCATTTCCTGATACCCGAAGTAGAGAAGAATCAATCCTCCAACGAGAAGAGCGGCTGAGATCATTTTTTGCATAGCGTTATCCATCAATATGTTATGGGTTACTCGTATTATCGCGAAATTGTTCACGTGCTTCAAGTAGTTTTAGCACACGTTCCATACATTTTTTCTTTTCAAGGATATTTTTTGTGTAAAAGAAGACGGATGCAATGGCAAACGCCCACGAGAGCATACCCAGAACAAAACGTGAAAGACCTCCTTGCTGGCCAAATTCCACAAAATGCATAATGCTTATGACAGAAAATGTGACAATGGTTAAAAAAACGATAACGGCAAAGATTCTCGTCTGACGCAGTGATTGAGTGGCCAGTTTCCGGTACTCTTTGCTGCGTAAAAGCTCCCGTTCCTGAAACAGAAAAAAGCGTTCGTGCTGCTCGAGCTCTTCGCGGATCATGGCAGTAAATACATCATCTTTGCGCATATAAAGTTGATAATAGTTTCGATTATTGAATTCAAATATGTAACATATCCCAATCACAAAAAAATCAATACACGAGAAGAGTTATGAGAGTTAAAACCATCCAAAATAATTTAATTTTATTAGTACTGATCTTTTCTTTTACCGCGGTTGCAGCCATTGCTCAACCCTCAGCTGATCGTTTGGCTGAAGAGATGATAAACAAATATGAAGAGTCACTTTCACAGATCGAAACACTGTCGATGACAATACAGGTAAATGAGGGTGGATTGATTCCTGATATGACAACCCGTTATGTGAAAAAGACAAACGAGAATGGCACACCCTATCTTGATCTTGAAAATGAAGACGACATGGAAATGGACTTCAGTGCCATGGCCGGCTCCGTGGACCAGATGGTTGACTTGATACGCGGGGCAGAAAGCATTTCCGAAGAGAAGATAAACGGTGTTGATACATATAAAATTTATGTAAACGACAGTGAGTTGCTTAAATCATTGGATCAGGGCGAAATGGAAATGGAAGATACGGAGATCGAATTTGATTCTGCTACTTTCTGGATTGAGACCGGCTCGATGAATGTTCGGAAAATTTTCATGGAACAGACTGTAGATGGCGAAAAGAATATGAATGTGGAGATGAACCTGGATGATTACCGGGATTTTTCAGGCTACCCGGTTGCCATGTCTATGACCATGAAGATTGGGGGTATGTCATCTCAATTCAGTGAAGAGGAAATAGCCGAAGCCAGGGAAGCCATGCGGGAAATGGAAAAGCAGCTTAGCCAGATGCCGGAAGCCCAGCGTGCTGCTATTGAACGTCAAATAAAACCTCAGATGGAACAGTTTGAGCGAATGCTTGAAAGTGATGAGGGAATGACGATGAATATTTCGGTTAAGGATGTGAAAGTGAATGAATAAACTAGAATCTGTCAGGTTGAAAAATTTTGAAGAGGCAGGGCCACCGGTTGTGCCTCTTTTTTTTATCCAAAGGGTAAATTTTCCAGGTCTACATTCCCGCCGGTTAATATAATTCCGATCTTTAATTGATCTATCGCCATTTTATTTTCGATAATTGCTGCGAGCGGTACGGCACAGGAAGGTTCTATGATGATTTTCATTCGCTCCCATATATCACGCATGGTTTGAATGATTACATCTTCAGAGGTTGTAACAATGTCATCTACATTTGTTTGTATTGCCTGAAACGTAAGCTCACCCAAAGATGTCCGGAGTCCGTCGGCAACGGTATCTGTTCTCAAAACCGGTTCAATTTGTCCTGATTTGAATGATCGATAGGCGTCATCTGCCCACTTTGGCTCTGCTCCGATGACTTTAATATCGGGACTTATGTGTTTAGCCCAAATGGCTGTTCCGCTGATGAGTCCTCCGCCTCCAACCGGCGCCATAATGATGTCGAGATCGGGATGATCTTCCAAAAGCTCTTTTGCGGCTGTTCCCTGACCTGCAATCACATCCGGATGGTTGTATGGATGAATAAATGTCGCACCGGTTTCGTCAATCACTTTTTGTGCGGCAGACTCGCGGGCTTCCGTTGTATTTTTGCAGAATATGATCTCTGCTCCATAATCCCGGACGGCGTTTACTTTCACCTTCGGAGCATTTTCGGGCATCACGATGGTTGCACTGTATCCATTCATTCCGGATGCCAGTGCTACGGCCTGTGCGTGATTTCCGGATGAATGGGTCACTATTCCTTTTTTTCCTTCCGCTTCTGAAAGCCTGGAGATGGCGTTGAACGCTCCCCTGAATTTGAACGCTCCGATTTTCTGGAAGTTCTCACATTTAAAGAACAGGGAGGCACCTGTTTTCCCATTAAAGTAGGATGAAGTTAAAACAGGTGTGCGATGAGCTTGGGGCTGAATTCGTTTGTGAGCTGCTTCTATTTCAGAAAAATCGGGGAGAGTGAGGGACATATTTTATGCGATTAACAGTCTCGGTTTTAATTTTACGGTGATTAAGAAACAATGGCGTAATAAACGTGAGTTCGACATAAAGCCATTGAATTTGATAACACGAGAAGTACGGCTGTCCAAAAATGGCAGTTTGCTTCGATTACCGCTCAAATCATTTAGTTATTTACTCTAGACTCACCCCTTCCTGTGCTGAAGCTTCGGAAGGCAGGCTATTTCCCTCTCTAACTCTAACTATTAGAGAGGGATTTGAAGTCTAAATTATTTAAGCTCGATTGCGGACACTTTTCCCAAATTCCTACCCCGAACGCACGTTAGTTACCTAATTCAGGAAATATCTAAAACCGATTCCTCCGGTAAACCCAAAGTTAAATTTTGGAGTGACATCAAAAACGGGGGCCATTTCTACATAGAAGTCAAACGGAACATCAGTAAAGGTGAAGTTCAATCCACCGGGCAGACGGATTCCGAAGAAGTTATTGTCTAAACCTGCGTCGCGCCATATATAGCGACCGCCCACGCCGTAGTAGTAGCTTAAAAATCCAACATCCCAGCCGGGGGTATCATATCTCTTGTGCATCAGATAATCGCCGTGAAAGTAGAATGATGAAGCGTTTTCAGTAAGATTGAAACTTATTACTGAAGCAATGGCTGCATCGTCAGCAATCCAGCCTTTAAGCGCAATTCCTGCAGGGTTTGTGACCTGAGCTCCGATACCGAGTGATCTGTTGTTTACGGTATCCTGAGCTTGTGCTGTGGAAAGCATCAGGCTGAGTGATAAAATAATAAACGTAGTAAGAATTTTAGTTTTCATGAGTAGTACCTGATTGTTTTTTATTCGGGTTGATACACAACTCTATTACCAAAAATCTTCTAAAAAGATTCATATCAGACTGGATAAAATACAATTTTTACCAGTCTAACCCGGGTTGAGTAATTTCGAAATCTTCTTCTTCCTTTTTTTCCTCTACCATACGGGCAACATCATCCAGAAGTTGTTTGGCATCGTAGACTATTCCATCCTTGATCGTATATTTTACACCGCCTACGCGTTTCAACTCATTATTTTCATCCACACGAATGGCTCCCGTTCCATAAAGAACTTTGATATTTTGTTGAGGATTTTCTTCCACGATGACCAAATCAGCAATTTTGCCAACTTCAATTGTACCAAGCTCGTCGTCGTTACCAAGAACACGTGCCGCATTCAGCGATGCCGACTGAAATATTTCAAGCGGGTGGAATCCGGCTTCCCGCATCAGCTCCATTTCCCGGATGTAAGCAAAACCGTATAGTTTAAAGATGTAGCCGGCATCAGATCCAAGCGTTACACTTCCGCCTCGATTTTTATACTCGTTCACAAACTGCATCCAGAGCCGGTAGTTGTTTTTCCATGCTACTTCCTGCTCGGTTCCCCAGTCGAACCAGTACGAGCCGTGTGCCCTTCGGTCGGGCTGATAGAATCTCCAGAGGGAGGGGAGGGTGTATTTTTCATGCCATTCGGCCCGGCGCTCTTTCATCAGGTCGCGGCTCGCTTCGTAGATCGTAAAGGTTGGGTTGAGATCCAGACCCAGTTCGAGCATGCGGTTCATTACTTCATTCCACTTTTCACTTCCCGGCTCAGCGGCCTGTTCCCAAAGCTTGCCGGCATTTTCAAATCGATGCTGTTCATTACTGTAGTTGTAATCCAATGGGTAATCCTGAATTACTTGATCCGTAAAGAGTGCTTCCGGCAGGCCATACCAGTGAGTGAGTCCCTTGAGTCCCATTTCTGCCGTATCCAGGGCATTGTTGTAGACTACACGAGTTTGTGCATGGTGAGCCATGGAACCGAGTCCAAGTTTATTGGCCTCATCCAGAGCTGCTTCAAATATCTCGGGACGAGCCCCGAAGAATTTTATGCCTTCTGCGCCTTGATCATGAATTGATTGAACCCAGTCGCGTGCCTCTTCGGGTGAGTTGATGTCGCCTGAACTTCCCATTCCAAATCCGAAATAGGGGTAAATTCGCGGTGCTGTGATATCATTATTGCGGCTTCGCTCGGCATGACGCATCGTCCAGTCCGCCCCGTTAAAAGATCCCGGTTCACGAATACCCGTAATTCCGTGAGCAAGCCATAGTTTAAAAACATATTCCGGATTAGTTCCCTGTGCACTTCCGCCAATATGTGCGTGCATATCCACAAAGCCGGGCAGAACATACATGCCTTCGGCCTCAATTTCGTGATCACCATCTTCGGCCTGTGGTCGGCGGTTTTCATTGATTGGCACTCCGGGATACCCCACATTTTGGATGCGTGTGATTCGATTGCCCTCAATCACGATATCCACGGGTCCCAAAGCCGGTGAACCTGTGCCGTCTATCATGGTAGCTCCGCGTATTATCAGACGGTCATAAGGCCCGTCACCCTCAGTTCGATCGGGTGCATCCGTCATTTGGGCGAAAAGGGCGGGTGAGAAGAGAAGAGCAAAAAGGAGCGTGTAGATAAATTTCATAGTTCAGATTTTGAATTCCGGATTTGATTGAAGGTACGATTTCAGAGGGAATTGAATCGTAAAAAAATCTTTTCAAACGAATCCAATATGGGGATTCTGAATTTTTTTTAAAAAACTTGTAACAATCAGGATAGTCGTTTCTCTTATAGGTAACAGCATAAGAACTAATCTTATCTCTGGTTAGTCAACTAGTCACTCCTATTTATGCTGAACCTAAAGCATAGAGCTCCGGAACTGAAACTTCCGGAGCTTTTCTTTTTTAAATGAGATAGGTTTTGAACAGTAAGTAAATGCTGTCTGATCAGATGTTTTGGAAAGAGAGATATATACAAAAAATCAATAGACTAAGCGAAGAGGATCAATCCACAAAAAAGAAGTTGTACTCGCCATGTTTTGGCCGTATACCGGTTTCCATAAGAGTGGCTTCCCCCCGGTAGTCAATGACTTCTCCTCCTAAAAAAGTTCGTGCTGCACGTCTTGCAATCCAGCTCAGTTCACCCAAAACAGCAAATCTTTCATCATCCTCAGATCGGGATATACGGATGGCGCTCTCGTCACTCAGTTTCATATCAATAATTCTGGGTATTTTTGAGCCAAAAGCACTTTGACTGGCAACAACCTCTATGTTTTCTACAGATGCAGTATGCAGTTTACCATCCGAATTGTAAACTCTGTGCCCTATTGTTTCATTGTTACTGCTTTCGTTGGGTAACATTACATAGAGTAAATCCCAATTGTTACTGCTGTTGTGAACAATCACTCTGTAACCGCTATGCATTAATCGGGTTGTGGTCTGATTTTGCCAGGTGTGGTCCATGTAGGCTGTCCCGTTAACACGTTCCCGGTTTCCATTAATGGTTACATGGCCGCTTGCTTCGGCATAGGGTATGTGGGTTACGATGCCCACTTGTTCTCCGCCAATTTGGTACATGCCATTACCCAGTTTAAAACCTTTCTGTATGTTGTTTAATTGGAGATCTATATCATATTCTACTCCATCTTTTGATGTTTTGACAACTACCCGGTGGCGTTCGGGCAGTTTGCCTTCAAAATAGACGTCTCTATCATCCCGTAGTTTAAAAAGAGATTTTTCCTCGTCCTGAACAAGACGTGAAAGAGGGTACTCTCTCGAAACCTGGTAGAGTTCGTCATCATGATTGAAAACGGAAATACGAACACCGGTTACCGGATCTTTTAAGCTTCCGAAGTTGGCCGCTGAGAACGTGATATGTACTTTCATCCCGTTGTTGAAATAAAACTGGTAGTTCCAGAATTCGTTGAAGTGACTGCCTTCCAGTGTCTGAGCCAAAATCATACCGGATTCTATCGTATTTAACTCCGTATCCGGGTTGGATATCTGAGAAGTCCCCGTTGAAGGAAACCATAAAATAAATGCCAGAATTAGAGCTGATAGCTTAAATGAGTAGTGCATGATGATATTTTTGAATCCGATAATAGCCAAAATTTTAATTGCGCCTCTCAAGCCTAACGTCAAATTAACAAAAAGGTTGTTAAACAATTAACTTCAACTTGTTAAATCATTTTCAGTCAATAAAGTTTCGAAAGTTAATCTATTACACATTTGCATAAGAATGTGCTTTTAATTCATATTAAATGATTGCTACCTTAGGCCATTCTCAAGTTTAAAAAACGAGCGCCATTAATACAGAATCGATCAAAAAAAGCTGGAAAGAGTTTTCTAAAAGCCCCAGAGCGGAATTGATGAAGAGATACCTTCGCAGAGGGGTAATTCTGTTCATAGTGGGTATTATTCTCTATCAACTCTTTGATATTGGCTGGAGGGAAGTGTTGAACTCTCTGCCCACCCATCCGCTTTTTTATATCATCTTCGCCTTTTTATATATCTCACTGCCAATTGCAGAGGTATTCATATACGGACAGGTGTGGAAGATTGGAAAATTGGAATCATTTAAGGGATTTATCACCAAAAAAGTCTACAATGACGAAGTGATGGGGTATTCCGGTGAGTTTTACCTGTTTGTTTGGGGAAGAAAATATCTGGACAAAAAGGATAAGGAGATACTGAAGGATATAAGGGATAACAATATACTTTCGGCTCTCACCTCAAACCTTGTGGCTTTTTCGCTTGTCGGTATTTTAGTCTATACGGGCACAATCAATCTGGAAGAGATGATTGATGATGTAAATACCGTTTATGTAATTCTGGGTATAGTCATTACAACTGTGTTTACTGTTCTTGCCGTCCAGTTCAGGAAATACCTGTTTTCACTTCCCCTTGAAAAGTCGATTAAAATATTTGGAATATATTTGTTTCGATTTTTAATTCATCACGGATTATTGATTGTTCAGTGGGCGGTGGTAATTCCCAATACACCCATTACAATCTGGTTTACTTTCCTGGCGATCGTGATTGTGGTAAACCGTATCCCGTTTTTACCCAGCCGTGATCTGGTATTTATGTGGGCCGGTATTGAGCTCTCCAAAATGCTGAATATGGCAACGGCTTCCGTAGCCGGTATGCTGCTGGTAACAAGTGTGCTGCGAAAGGTTACCAACCTGATACTGTTTTTATGGATCTCCTACAGCGATAAGAATAAAGAGATTAGAAGACTGCAAATGGAGGCATCTCAACAAACTGATTTTGAGAATTTATAACATCGCCCAGAATTGTTTACAGATAAATTTTTGAATCAGAAATAGAGCCGATAGAGCAGAGAGAAATTACGACCCGGTTCAGGAAATACATCTTTCAATCGGCTTAGGTGATTGCGGTAGGTTTCATCCAGAATATTATTAGCCTGTATTGAAAATGTATGCAAGTAACCGTTTGATGTGGTAAGTCTGTACTCAGCATTTCCCCCGAGAAGTGTATAGGAATCGGTGGGAGATTCAAACTCTGCAAGACGATCCTGTTTTAAAGAGTGGCGCATATTAACCCCAATTTGAAATGGACCTTTCGCGTAATTCAATCCGGTTTTGAATGAGAATGGCGGAATCATCGGTAACGGAGTGGTGTCAGAGTCAAAATTTCCGGTTTCCATTTCTTCATCTGATACGTCCCGCCGACCAACAGTCAAGGAGGCTGAACTGTTGAATGAAAGAGTAGAGGAAAGTTGAAACTCTATCATTCCCTCTAAGCCGTAAATTTCTGCAGCAACCGATTCATACTGATAGTCGTTTAATCTTGGGAAAAAGATGTTTTGCCGGCCGGTATTTCGTGGATAGATGTAGTTATCAAATCCGTTGTGATAACCCGTAAGTTCAAAGTTGGCGTTTGCCCTTCTGTATCTTACAAATAGTTCTTTACCGAGTCCGCGTTCAGGATCTAAATCGGGGTTTCCAATTTCGAATGAGTAAGCTGCGATGTGTGGTCCTTGGGAGTAAAGTTCTTCAATAGAAGGTGCCCGGAAAGAGTGGAGAATCGTAGAGCCGATCGAAAACCCTGCGCCCAGATTATAGATAGCTGTTGCAGAAGATGCCAATGAATAAAAATCACGTTGACGAATGTTTCCTATACGGGAATCCGGGTTATCACGATCAGGTTTGGTTAATACTGCATCAAACCGTGCACCAACTTCTATGTGAAGTGCCCCGAAATCTGCCTCCTGAATCGTATAAGCTGAAGCGCTGTAACTGTTTGCATTAATGTTAAAACGATCCAGAACCTGATAGTCCTGAAACTCTCCCCAGATACCAACTTTACCATCATTAAAAATCCACAAATCACGATGAATTGCTTTTAGGTTGAAGTTGGCTGAGTTTTGTGTGTATTCCGTTCCAATGATCTCGGCAGACTCAAATTCCCTGTGGTGGTAATAGCGATAGGAGAGTCCACCTTCAAGCATTTTGAAAAAATCGTGATCAAGTAAGTATTCACTTCTTGATTCAATTTGGTACTTCTGCATCTCCACGTCAACGCCGTTTGCATGTCCGCCTTCCGGATCTGGAGGTATTCCGTAATTAGAAATAAACGTTGATGCAGCGAGTCCGCTGTAACCCCATGGACGGATATAACTAACACCAATTGCATTGTTTGTTGTTAAATATCCTGAGTTGTCGATGCTACCCTGTGGTGAACGATAATTGTCACCGTAGCGACCATTTACATCAACATTAAAAACAAAATCATTTTTTGGTATGGAGACCATACCGGCTGCCGAAATTCCGGTATTTACACTCGCTCCCTGAACGGTGGCTGTTCCGTTTGTGGATGAGGGTTTGTTGTTGGCTATTTGATTACGTACAACATTGATAACTCCACCAATTGCATTTGAACCGTATGCGAGTGCTGCAGGACCGCGGGCAATCTCAATTTCGTCCGCCCCCATAGGATCTACTGTTACGGAATGATCGGGCGAGGCACCGGAAACATCACCTGTACGTTCACCATCTTGCAAAATTAAGACGCGTTCATCACCTAAACCCCGAATAACGGGTCGTGCAGGTGCTGCACCCATTGTTCGCTGATCAAACCCGGGTTGACCGGACAGCGTTTCAGATAGGGTAGTTCCTAAGTTTCTTCGTAATTGTGACCCTGTGACTTTAATGGAGGCGTGTTCGAGATTTGATCCTCTTAAGTTATCAGCGTCTGCTACAACTTCTATGCTTTGTCCGGTTAAGACGGTTGAATTGAGCTCAATGGTGATATTGGTTTCTTCGCCCAATTCAATGAGCAACCGTTGAGTTTTGCTCGAGTAACCGATTCGGTGAACATAAAGGCTGTATTCACCTTCCGGAACATTATGAATTTTAAAATAACCGTGCCTGTCCGTAGTTCCTGTTCTATTGATCTCTTCAAGATGGATGTAGGCAAAAGGAATCGGCTCTTCGGTTTCTGAGTCGATGACAAATCCTGCAACCGACCCTGAGGATTTGGATTGGCCGGCTGCAGTCATTGTCAAAGCCAGAAAGAGAATTACTGTATTAAACAGATTTCTCATTAAATTTTGTTTTAGTTAAATGTGGGTTTTGTTAAAACTTAGATCACTATTCGGCTTCTGTTTGTGTAACTCTTATTGTGATTGCCTGTGTTTCAAAATCTGAGTGTCCGTCGTGCATCAGATCAAATGTTACAGTTGTCTCACCGGCTTCAAGAGCGGTTACATTAAACTGAAATTGATTATTTCCGAGAGGATGTTCGACTTCTATCACACCATTTTGAGTGAGTTCATATTGCAGTCCGTATTCTCCGCCTTCGGGAGTAAACAGATCACCATCTTCCGCAATGAATTGTACTTCTACCGGACCAACTTCAGCCCCTGAAGACAACTCGATTGCATCACCGGAAGCATATGTAAGAGTACCGGTATCTTGTGTTACAAGCATGTTACCCCCAACTGAAAGTTGAAAACCTACAGGCACTTCATTGTGATCGTCGTGGTCATCATTTGAATCACATGAAACGGCTGTTAGTATTAAAGCTGCTGCAATAAAAAGTGTAGAAAAGTATGACTTATTCATAGGTATACGTTTTTAGTGTTGTTTGGGATAAGAGATAGATTTCGACAGTTATACCGAAGAAATCGTAATTGAGATAAATAATCGTAAGTCTGAGGGGTGCCTTATCAGGCGGATACAGGCGGGGCTCTGCCGTCGAAGGAGGGAAGTTCGGAAAAGTCGTAAGAAAAGGTTGGCTGAACGTATCTGACTGTTGTTGAATTAATGTAGATTTCAGATACAGTTTCAGTTTGTGGACTGTATTTGAAAACAGAACCACAGATTACACACTGAAAATCATTTTCAACGATTTGATGTACTGTTTCAGATTCAGTGTTATTATCATTGTGAAAATGAACTGAAGACAGTGCTGTGCCTAATAAGTAGCACGAGGCTGAAAAAGAGCGATATGTAAATGCGTTTTTTTTCCAATCGAGATAGTGTTGTAGTGTGTATCAGAATATACACTCAAAATCATGGATTGATCAAACGAAATGTTTGATTAATTGTTTCAACATGTAAACGTCAATGTAGCAAGAATATTGGTAAGGAAACAAAAAAGGATAGAGCCATCTTTTATTAATGGATATCCTATTGTAAGACAGTGAATTAATTAAATTATTCTTTATGGAATGGATCAATGATTTTCAGATATGGTTTATGAGTTTAGGGGACGCCTATGGGGTAAATCCAATCATTTTCGGAGCTATTTATGTCGGTGCTATACCGTTTTTCACTCTCTCTATAGCCTGGGTTGTTCGAAACTACAGAATTCAACAGTCCATTGTACTGCCTGTTCTCAGTGCTTCCTTCTTTTTTGTATCGGCCTACCTTTACTTAATTATCGCCGGGGAAAATGTTCCGCTTTGGGTATACGGGGTTGTGGTAGGAATGCTGGCGTATGGCGGGTGGTCGACGCTTAGAAAAGTGAAATATAAAATTAACGAAGTAGAGGAAGCAGATGAAATATGAGTTTGACGCGATTGTAATCGGCGGCGGGGCAGCGGGTCTGACGGCCTCGGGAATTGCGGCTAATTTTGGCGCAAAAACAATGATGATCGAGAAAAATAAACTTGGCGGTGACTGTACCTGGAACGGGTGCGTACCCAGTAAAACGTTGATTAAAGCAGCTTCAGTAGTTCACAACATAAGGGAAAGCAAGAAATACGGCATAGATTTTTCTATCCACGACGTTGACCTATCCGGAGTAATGAAACGTGTGGACGAAGTTCGCAATGAAATTTATGAAGAGGCAGATCGACCGGAGATTTTCGAAGAGATGGGGATTGAAGTGGTTATCGGGCATGCTGCTTTTTCTGACAGTCACACGCTTAAGATTCAACTTCCGGATGGTACGGAGCGAAGTGTAACATCTAAATACTTTTTTATCTGTACGGGCTCCACTCCGTTTGTACCGCCCATTCCCGGGTTAGACAGTGTAGACTATCTAACCAATGAATCTCTTTTTGAGATTAATAACATTCCAAAGTCGATGAGTGTAATCGGCGCAGGTCCGATCGGTTGTGAAATGGCTCAAAGCTTTGCTCGTCTTGGTTTGGATGTAACCGTTTTGGATATGGCCGATCGAATTTTGGCGAACGATGATCCGGAACTTACTGAAATTTTGAAGGAGTCTCTGGAAGATGAAGGTGTTACATTTGAACTGAATGCAGGTATAGAAAAAGTAGAGTCTGCTGATGATAGCGTGCGAATTTCATATACAAAAGATGAGGATTCTCACGTGGTTATTAGTGAATCCCTTTTGGTTGCAACGGGAAGAAGGCCTAATGTGGAAGGATTGAATCTGGAAGCGGCAGGTATCAACTACTCGAAAAAAGGTATTGAAGTGAATAATTCAGGGAGAACCAGTCAAAGTCATATCTACGCGGCAGGGGATGTGACCGGTCAGTTTAATTTTTCACATATGAGCGAGCATACGGCAAAAACGGCGGTAACTAAAGCTTTGCTCAAAGTGCCGATGAGTATTGATGAGAAACATCTACCGTGGGTGACTTTCACCGATCCGGAGCTGGGGCATGTTGGGGCAACGGAAGCAGACTTGAACAGTCAAGGTGTTTCGTTCGAAACGTATCGTTTCCCATTCAGCAAAATTGATCGGGCGATTACCGACGGAAACACAAGAGGTCTAATTAAAATTTATGCGAAGAAGTGGAGCGGTAAAATTCTGGGAGCGTCGGTTGTTGGGGCACACGCCGGCGAAATGATTTCGCAGTATGCACTGGCAATGAAAAATGGGGTTTCTCTTCGCGATTTTGCTGATACCATTCACCCCTATCCGAGTTACGGACTTGGAGCGAGAAGAGCCGCAGATCAGTGGTATATTAAGAATCAATCCGAAACGATGGTGAAATGGATTAAACGAATATTCAGGTACAGGGGAGATATTCCAGATTACAGCGATATGAATCGAATTGTGTAATAAACTGAGTTCGATTAATAATGCATTGATTAAGCTGTTTAAAAGTCCCCTCATTTCCAAGGAGGGGCTCCGAGCGAAGCGATTCCCACGAAGTGATTTAGGCCTGCCTGCTCCCGATCCCGAAAACTATCGGGACGGGATTCGGTAGGCAGGGGTGGTTGAAAAGGGCTATGAATCAACTTTTTAATCTGTTGCCATGAGAATAGTGAAGTAAACCACCGGGGGCTGTCCAAAAGTATTTCGCTCTTGGAAACCGCTTAAATAATTTAGGTTTTTCCTTCAGACTCACCCTATTTCCCTCTCTATCAAATAAAGAGGGATTTAATGTCTAAATTATTTAAGCTTAGAAACTCATTATATACCTTTTTGGGCAACCTCAGACTCATTTTTCAAAATTTTAGAATCGAACTGAGGTTAAGATGAATTTGGAGATTTTGTTTGTAAATCGGATTTGGAAGCAGGATATTCATTTATCTTTGCTTTCCGGTTTACTATTCATCATTTAGGCATTTTTACCGGGAACATAGAACGGCTTGCTCATTACAAGCATACTGAAGCTCAAACTCAATCCCATTCGAAATGTACACCGGATTAAAACACTTACACTCTTACTTAGCCTATCTACTGCTGGCTGCTCTGGTTTTTTCAATTATTTATGTGATCATTCAGTTTGTCGGTAAAAAATCCTTTACCGAAAAGGTGAGAAAAGTTACCCTTATTGGATTTATTGCAACACACCTTCAACTATTGATAGGTTTGGTGCTATACGTAATTTCCCCTGTTGGGTTATCCAACTTTTCAGGTGAAGCGATGTCTGAATCGCTCAGCCGGCTATATATATTGGAACACCCGTTGACGATGCTAATTGCCATAGTGCTTGTATCGGTAGGTTACATAAAAGCCAAAAAGCCGGGAGATGATGCCCGAAGATTTAGAACGGTAATCATTTACTACGGTCTCGGTTTGATTCTTATGCTATCCAGAATACCGTGGTCAGAATGGCTATAAATCTCTTATTACTCATGGCACGTCATTCAAGAGTGTCATGAGTTTTACATGCTCGTCTTTTCTGCATTACCGTAAAAACGTTTAAAATTATCTGAGAGATTGGATTGCGGTTTGTTTATAGAGTTTTGAAATGTCATATTTGAGGTGTTCAAGTAAAACTGAAAACTCTTGTAAACCATAATCTACCTTCACATGCTCAAGTCTTTACGATCTCTATCTCTCATATCTTCATTTTTAATACTTTCGTTTTTACTGATCCCCGGGTGTGAAACCGCAGACGACAGTCAGGTTTCTTATTCCATTCCAGAACAACCCGAAATGAGCACCGGGTATACTGAAAAACCGGGGTGGGTTACAAATGAGTTTGCCGTTGCTGCTGCAAATCCGCTCGCAACGGATGCCGGCTATCAGATTATTCAGTCCGGTGGGTCGGCCATAGATGCAGCTATTGCTGTACAGATGGTTTTGTCGTTGGTTGAACCTCAATCCAGTGGGATAGGCGGTGGAGCTTTTTTACTCTATTGGGATGGTGAACAGGTTAATGCCTACAACGGCCGTGAATCGGCACCTTCTGCTGCTGATGAAGATCATTTCCTGGATGAAAATGGCGAGCCGATGCCGTTCCGGGATGCAGTCAGAAGCGGAAAGTCTGTGGGAGTTCCGGGAACCATAGCCATGCTTAAACAGGCTCACGAAAAACACGGCGTTCTTCCGTGGCGGGATCTTTTTACACCTGCTATCACGCTTGCCGAAAACGGATTTAAGGTTAGCCCCCGTTTAAACCAACTGCTGGCCGGAGAGGATGCATTTAGAGACGATGATATCGCGTCTCAATTCTATTATGATGAAAACAACGAGGCGAGACCGGTAGGATATGAGCTAAAAAATCCCGCATTGGCTGATATATTGCGGCGTGTAGCGAATCAAGGAATCGGCGAGTTTTACCAGAGTGCAGTTGCGGAGGATATTGTTGATAGAATTCGCTCTCATGAACGTCCCGGAAATATGACCGTTGCGGATATCAATAACTATCCGGCTCAGGATTTTGAAACGCGAGCTCTCTGTAACGACTGGAAATCGTACAATATTTGTGGTTTCCCGCCACCATCATCAGGACATATTGCCATTATGCAGATGCTTGGAATTCTTGAACAGATGGAGTCGTCGGATAGTGATTTTGAAAACGGACTGATGACGGCCGAATGGATGCATAACTACTTGGAAGCTGCGAAACTTGCATTTGCGGATCGAGCAAAATATATCGGAGACTGGGATTTTGTGGATCCACCTGCCGGCGACTGGAACAGTTTAATGGATCCTGCCTATCTTGCTGAAAGAGCAGATCTGATTGGAGATCAAAGTATGGGAACAGCAGAACCCGGCAATCCCGGAGAGATAAAGGCCATGCTTGGCGTACAACCCTATCAGCCCGAAAGCGGGACAAGTCATATCAGTATTGTTGATCGCGATGGAAATATGGTATCGATGACCACAACTATCGAAAGCGGTTTTGGAAGCCGGATTATGAGTGATGGCGGAACAGGTCTTCCCGGTGGATTTATTCTCAATAATGAGCTCACAGATTTTTCACTGTCTCCGGTTGATGAAGACGGTAATCCAATAGCGAACCGAGTAGAGCCGGGTAAGCGACCAAGATCCAGTATGAGTCCTTCACTGGTATTCGATCGTGATTCAGGAAATGTTCTGGCAAGTGTGGGCTCGCCGGGAGGAGCTGCCATTATTCACTATACAGCCAAAGCGATTATTGGAATGTACGAATGGGATTTAAATGCTCAGAATGCAATCAATCTGCCAAATTTTGCCAATTTTAACGGGGCATCCGCGCTGGAGGAAGATCGTTTTCCGGTGGATTTTATTGAATCACTTCGGGAGATGGGCCATGAAATCAGTACTCAGCCAATGACAAGCGGTATTCAGGCAATACAGGTAACCGAGGATGGATATTTTGGCGGGGCCGACCCGCGCCGCGAAGGCGTTGTAATGGGGCAGTAGTAAGTTTCTAATTCATTCTTTTATTTTTATTGATCCCAATAAACTTGAATCTAAAATAAATTAACTATGACTTTTCTGGAATTTCTTCTGCTGCTTTTAATCGCCGGTGTTTGCGGCTCAATCGGACAGGCTATTGCCGGTTATTCCCGGGGCGGATGTGTGGTATCCATCGTGCTGGGTTTTATTGGTGCGCTTTTGGGAACGTGGTTGAGCGGGCAATTAGGTCTGCCTGAACTTTTTAATGTCAACATAGGCGGTAATACATTTCCCATAATCTGGTCGATTATCGGGTCCGTCATTTTTGTAGTCATCGTTGGTTTTTTAACAAAAAAGAAATAGCAGAGACTCTCCATGAAGCTACTCTATTCAATATTCATTCTGAGTCTTTGTTTAATTTTACATGCCGGCCAGATAGTTGCTCAATCTGCTCAGATCTCATTCGATGAGATTGATACCGCAGAAGTCGATTCCATTTTTGCCGACTACACCACTGAAACTCCCGGTTGTGCAGTTGGTGTAACACATCAGGGAGGCCTCATTTTTTCAAAGGGATATGGAATGGCTAATCTTGATTATGGAATTCCTATTCAACCCGACTCAAAGTTTATGATCGCTTCCATCTCCAAGCAGTTTACGGCCGCTTCTATATTGATGATGGAGCAGGAGGGATTGATCGATCTTGATGAAAATCTAAAAACGTACATTCCGGAACTGCCTGATTTTGAAACTCCGATCACTGCACGTCAAATGCTTCACCATACGTCAGGCCTTCGGGATCTGTTTAGTCTGCTGGCATTAAACGATGTAGGACTGGATAACACAACTACGCCCGAAGCTACGTTTGATCTGATCAGCAGAGTAAGCAAGCTCAACTTTGAACCGAATACTGAATATAACTACAGCAACAGCGCATATTTTTTGATGTCGATATTGGTTGAGAACCTGACTGAAATGACACTCCGGGAATATGCTGATAAACACTTTTTTCAGCCGATAGGAATGACCGACACTCATTTTCACGATGATACGGGGATGATTGTGAAAAATCGTGCCGAGAGCTACAGGCCTACCGACAACGGCGTTGGGCGCTTTTACCGCGATAACCTGGACCGAGTTGGAGCCCGCGGTCTTTTTACCACCATCGAAGACTTTGCCAAATGGGATGCTAATTTTCTTGAGAATAAGTCTAACCTGGAAAATTTCAGAGAAAAAATGCTGAAAGTTGGGGTTTTTAAAGATGGCACAGAGATGGATTATGCGGCAGGCATCCGGCTGAGTGAATACAGAAAACTGGATACTTTTGGTCATGGAGGAAACTATATGGGATTCCGATCCGGCTATATGCACTTTCCCGATTATGAGCTGGGTGTGATTGTATTTTGCAATCGCAGCAATATCAGCCCCGCAGACCATGTCCGGGAAGTTTCAGATTTATACTTGAAAGAGGTTTTCGAAGAGAAGTTTTCAGAGTATACAGGATCTTATCACAACAACGGGTTTCGTACTGAATATGATATTGTTATTGAGGATGGAATGCTTTTTCTGACGCGTGGCTTGCGCGAGAAAGCAGAACTCAGCTGGAGTGAGAATGATGAGTTCCGTGTAGATGGGCTGACTGTCACTTTTGTTCGCAGTGGAGATGAAATCGAAGCTATGAAATTGAAATCAAGCCGAACGGCTAATGTTACTTTTGAACGTAAGAACTGATTGAAACTCCTATGAAACAAATTGCACAATTGCTCCTGACATTTATCCTGATTTCTTTTTTTAGTGCGGAAACGTTGCTGTCTCAAGATAACTCAGAAGAGCTCACTCAACGTGTCGACGAAATTTTTGCCCAATATGACAGCAGCTCCGTGCCGGGATGCGCAGTATCAATTTTTCAGGATGGGCAATCGATCCTTACCAAAGGATATGGAATTGCAAATCTGGACTATGGAATTCAAAACAGTGATTCGACAAGATTTTACATGGCATCAGTCTCGAAACACATCACGGCATCTGCAGCAGAATTGCTGATTATTCGTGGTCAGTTGAGTGAAACCGACTTCCTCTCGGATTATGTGGAAGACTGGCCGGAATGGGCTTCTGAAGTTCAGGTTCAACATCTGTTTAATCACACTTCGGGCCTGCCCGATATTTATGGTCTGATGCAAATTGGAGGAATGGATATCAATGACGTGATGGACCTGGAAGATTACATGGAAGTGATCAAAAAAGGAGAAGAGCTGATGTTTGAACCGGGTTCGGACTTCTCCTACTCGAACAGCGGGTATACTTCACTCGCTTATCTTGTACAGGAAATTAGCGGTATGAGTTTTCCTGAATTTGTTGAAAAAGAATTCTTTGAACCCTTTGGGATGAATGCCACTCATTTTCATGATGATCGAACGCGTATCATTCCAAACAGGGCGATCAGCTATCAGGTATCAAATGGGACTGTCCGTCGCTCATATCCGGGCAATTTTCAAGGTGTAGGTGGTGGCGGACTTTACACGACTCATAGAGATTTGGAGAAATGGGAACAGTTTTGGTACGGTAATTTGAGTTGGGAGGGAGGCATCACTGAGCAAGAAGCCGTTGAGTTAAAAAGGAATTTGACTGCTCCTACCTATGCAGACGGTGAAGTGATTGATTACAGAAAAGGACTTCGGGTTTCAAATAGAAAGGGATTAGAGACCGTGAGACACGGCGGATCATTTTACGGATTTAAAACCAACTTCAAGCGATATCCACAAACCGGCATTTCGATGATCACAACCTGCAATCGTGGAGATGCAGATCCGGGATCTTTCAATGATCAAATTGCGGACTATCTTCTGCAGGATGAGTTTGAAGATTATCTGGCCGAGTACTCCGGACGCTATATTAATGATGAGCTGCCTGCAGAATATACGTTAACCGTTGAAGAGGGTAATTTACACCTCGAGCGCAGACTCAGTCCGAATGGTAATATGGAGGAAGTTGAAAAGGATGCTTGGGAAGCCGGCTCATGGGATTTTGAATTCTTCCGGAATGAATCAGGCAGTGTTGCGGGATTTAAGGTTACTACCGGACGTGCTGAGGATGTGGAGTTTTACAAAGCAGATAATTAATTAATCGGAAACCGGAAATTCAAGCGTAAAACTGGTTCCGGGCCGGTTATCTTCAAATAGAGGCTCTCCTTTTATTTGTCGGCTTAACATTCGGATCATATGTAATCCTAAAGACTTGCTCTCATCGATGTCAAAATTTTCCGGAAGCCCGACTCCGTCATCTTCGGTTTGGAAATGAATATGAGATTCATGCCGTTTTAAAGATATCTGGATTTCACCTTCTTCTTTCCCTTTAAAAGCGTGTTTAAAGATATTTGTGACCAATTCATTCACAATCAGTGCAAAAGGTATAGCTTGCTTTACGTTTAAAAAAGTCGAGTCTAAATCCAGGTGAATGTTGATGTTTTTTCCATCAATCAATACTTCACTGATTGAGTTAACAAGGTTTTCTATAGTGAGGGAAAAATCCAACTCAGAAAAATTCTTTTCATGGTAGATGATATCATGAATTTTGGCGACGGTTTGTATCCGAAACATGCTGTCAGACAGTTTCTCTTTTACGATATCATTTTCAGCCTCAATAACTTGAATTTGAAGCAATCCGGAAATGATGGACAGATTATTTTTTATCCTGTGATGAATTTCTGATAAGAGAAGATCTTTCTCTTCTAACGCCTTTTGAAGCTTCTCTTGCTTTTCAATTCGTTCGGTAATCTCTTGCTGCGCCCCAAAAACACCGATAACCTCTTTTTTGGGATCGTTATCCTCGTAAAGGACATCATAGTCGCCCTCAATGACTATTTTTGATTCGTCAGTTTTTCTTTCATGACTAACATCTCTGAATTTGCCATGATTAAAGATATTGGTGAGTAATTCTCTCCCCTGATCCAGGTCGTGCTCGAAGAAATCGAAAGGAGTTTTACCCAACATATCCTTCTCTTCAGCATCGTATTGATCCAGAAATGCCTGGTTTACACGGGTAATGCGCATATGATGAAGCATATAGTCGATAAGTCTGGATTTATCGGCCTGATCATTCCAACTAACAGGCTCATCAAGCATCATAAAGAAAGCGCCAAAAATGGAGTTGTTGAAAAAAAGCTGTAGCTCTTGGTCAGTTTTATTCATTTCAATACCCCGGTAATTCTATAAAAATTAGGATTGTAAAGCCAGTCACAATTCATTCACTGCAACATGGATGATTTCCTAAAATTTATAATTAAATAACTCTCTATCATCAAGTTAACTTGCTACATTTTATGATCCAAAATATTACAATAATCAATTTTAGAATATTTCATAAATAAAATATAAAAACCGTACATCAACGTTAATCAATGTACGGTTATAAATAATACAAGAGAGGATTAGAACCGAATGGATAGCTCTGCAAAGAAGCGTCTTCCCGGTTCAGGTAGATATCCTCCGGATGGGTTTTCCATAGGATTGAACTGGCGGTTTAAATGTTCGTAATAATCTTCATCTAAAAGATTTCGAACACCGCCTGAAAGGGTTATTCCCTGATAGACAGTAGAGCTTACAGAAGCATCAACCAGCCAAAATCCGGGTGTTCTGTTTTCACCAAACTCCTCATTGAATCGGGTTTGTGGAAACACGCGCCGAATGCTCAAATCAGGCAAAATACGATCTGTCAGTATGGATCCACCGATGTTCAGTGTAGATTCGAAAGGCGGGATCTCTGCCACCGGTGTGTTGTCGTCCATATACTCGGCTCGAGTGTATGAACTGTTCAAGCCTACGAACCAGTTTTGGGAGAAACTGTATTGAAATCCAAGCTCAAAACCGGAGAAAAATGCATCTCCGCGATTTTGAAACTCCCTCACTCCGGGGGCACCCATTCCAACAGGCTGCATGTCCGGATTAATGACTGCTGAAATGTAGTTTGTCATGTAAGAGGCAAAAAGAGTTGACTCCAAGCTGAAATTACCGAACTCTGAATTCAACACCAGATCTGCCTGGTTATTGGCCTCAGCTTCCAGGTTTGGATTTCCCGCATATTCGTAGCTGTCGCGGCCAATGGTGAGATAGTTGATGTATCTCTCCGTTACATCCGGGCTGCGTACTCCACGGCCAATGTACAGGCCTGCCGTTGTACTAGAGGCTAACTGTCGGGTAACGCCGGCGCTTACGCTGAAGTTGATATGCTCAGAACTGATATCCATATTTTGGAAACGGGGAGCGGGATCGTTGGAATCCGCACTGTTGAAGTCGATTCGAGTCCCGGCTGATAGTGTCCACCGATCAACGAAATGTTCCATTCCGGTGTATAGTCCGGCATTAAAAATGGAAGCATCCTGCCACAAATTGTAGGTCATACTATTTCCCGCACTGGGACCCATTTTGATATCCACGAACCGGGTACCGGTTACGTCGAGCTGATCAAATCCCCCGGTGATGGTGTAAGAGCCTGAATCATACAATCCCTTAAATGTACCGTGTACTCCGTAGGTTTCCGTTTCAGCAAGGGCTACTGCACTTCTCATCTCAAAACTCGCCCGGTTGTGATTGTTCATTTCGTGATCTACCAGGCTCCAGTATCCGTTTACGTCCAGCTTGGAAATGGATTCGTTTGCTGAAGGCTTGCCATTCATATCCGCCTTTCAGCTTGTAGGTGTCGTCCACAGCCATGTCCATCATCAGGGCGGGGAAATCGGCATCCCGGATAAAAGATTGAGACCAGCCCGCTGTGAGACGGTGGCCCGGCTTGAGGTTGATTCCGCCCTCAAGACCATAGTCGTAAGATTGAAAACCGGAAGAGACTGTTACTCCGCTTCCGCCGGTGTAATCATCCGTAGATGAAATTCCGCCACTGAGCAGAAAATCCCATGACTCAGTTCCACCCTGAATGCGGGCATCCGTTTTTTGATGACCGGTGTTGCTCTCTATTCCTGCCCGGACATCTCCGTTGAGACCAAAATCGATGTAATCGGGAGATTTATGACTTACAAAGTTTACGGTTCCTCCAAATGAGGGTCCATATTGCAGAGCGTGAGGACCGCGATGTATCTCAACCCGTTCGATATCGCTGAGTCGAATGTGTGAGGTTGGCGGGTCCATCCGGTTGGGGCAGGCCGCTGCGGTAGCGGTAAGTCCGTCCAGGCGAACGTTCAGACGGCTTCCGCTAAGCCCGCGCAGAACAGGGTCAATACCAAAACCGCCTTTTCGGATACCTGATACATTCCCGGCCTCACGAAGAAACTGGCCGGAGTCAACCGGGAGAAACGCGGCTTTGTCGGTTCCCATCTGATTGGATGGTGAGCTCATCACTCTGTGTGAAAGCACCGTAATCGGGCTCATCATCTCTGAAGAAGGGGTGATTGTAAACTGAAATGAAACGCCGGACTGAATATCACTGATTTGAATCGTTTCGATGGTTGGACGATATCCAATGTGACTGATCCTAAGTGAAATTGATTCTGAATCCGGTTCAAAACGTATAGTGAATATACCGTCACTGTCAGTTACAGCCATTATATCCGTGTTCTGAATTCGGATATGAGCGCCAATTACGGGCTCATCTGTATCCGAAGAGTGCACGGTACCTTTAAGTGTTATTTGTTCTGAACCAGCATTGGGGCTGATATCATGTAAAGTCGTTGCTGTAGTAACGCCTGCAAACATATAGAGACCTATTACAGCAACGATGAATTTAATAAAAGACATAATTCATCCTTGTGTTAAGTGTAATGATTTAGTGTAGCCTGCAGAGAGAATCATGCTGCAGCATGTTTGGGAGGATGATTAAGCCCGGGGAGGGTGGAATATGTCCCGCTGAATAGATACAGGGCTCTCAAAATGGGTGAGTCTTAGAACTGTTTTTTTAAACTCTTTCTGTGAATACTGAAGGTTTGCCAATAAGGCCGTTTTGTCGAGTGTATTGAAAAGAATATGAAGGTCACCTGGTGGTGTTGTATTACACCCACAGACTGATGCACCGTCGGCAGTTTGCGACATATCACAGTGTTTGGGCTCTTCTTCAGTATCTTGTGTGTCCATGTCTGCCATATCCATAGAGCAATGAGAAGCTTCTTCATCTGATTTGTCAGCGTGCGAACACCCGAGACAAGTGCAGAAATGGGCAGCTTTTTCACCATCGGTAAGAAGAGTATACCCCATAAGCACCACTTTACTGATCTCTGTCATAGAGAAAAGAAGAGTGAGAATAACAAATATGGAGCTGATGGTATGCTTCATGAATTTTTGATGTTTTATTAAAGATAATATTGTCCGAAATTAAGGTCAATACGATTGAAGAATTTTACAACTTGAGTTGAAGTGTGAAGTAAAGTCATAAAAAAAGCCATCCGGTATGGCCGGATGGCTTGTATAGGTTACAATTGATTGAATCAATCAGATTGCCTGCGACTGAGAAGTTGTATTACCGTTTGAATCTGTAACAGTAACTCTGACCGAATCAGCACCTGACCTTGTTTTAAGTTCAGTTTCACCTGAAGCACTTCCGCCACTAACAGTATAGGATGCACTTTCAACTACACTAGTACCATTCAGCAATTCTACAACTACAGAGTTAAGGTCGCTATCTGCGTCAGATACTGACCAACTAGTAGTTGCTCTTAGCCAAGGTCCGGTAGTACGTGTACTCACAGACATGTTATCAACAACAGGATCGTTGCTTCCAACATCACCGCCATCATCTCCACCTGAAGAGTCAGTTACAGAGACACTCTGGGTTGAACTATCAGTTGCACCATCGTCATCTGTTACAGTAAGAGTCACTGAATACGTGCCATCTGCACTGTACGAATGGCTGGCTGTTACACCTGAACCTGTACTTCCATCACCGAAGTCCCAGCTGTAGCTTGAAACAGAACCGTCACTGTCGGAGGATCCGCTGCCGTCAAAATCACATGTCAGATCTGTGCACTCATAAGTGAAAGAAGCTGTAGGAGATTCATTGGCCGGCTCGTCACCTCCATCGTCACCGCCTCCACCATCGCTTCCATCCAGAAGGCTGTAAACCATGTGATTGTTGGCAGTGTTAGAGCTGGTTACAATGTCTTTGGTACTGTATTGTGTAATCGCATCGTATACATCCTGTGCACCGGCACCGGTATTATTTTGCAGATATAGAGCTGCAACACCGGCCACATGAGGCGAAGCCATGCTTGTACCGCTGATTGTATTCGTTGCGGAGTCTCCGGTATACCACGCGGAAGTTATATTGGCACCCGGTGCAAACATATCAACACAGCTACCGTAGTTCGACCAGCTTGTTTTGCTGTCATCATCATTAGTAGCTCCAACTGTATACGCATTTTCAGCACCTGCAGGAGACGAATCGCATGCATCCTGAGCACGTCCACGCCAGTCTCCATTACCTGCAGCAACAATTGTCGGAACACCTGCGTCAAACATTCTGCCAACTGCATCATCTACAGATGAATTAGTTCCACCGCCTAATGACATATTGGCGACTGAAGGTCCGGATGCGTTTTCGGCTACCCAGTCCATACCGGCAATTACGCCACTAAATGTTCCTGAACCGTTACAGTCAAGTACCCGAACTGCGATCAAATTTACGCCTTTAGCTACGCCATATGCAGCTCCGCCAACAGTACCGGCAACATGTGTACCATGTCCGTTACAGTCATTACCATTTTGGCCGTCGTCAAAGGCATCAAAGTAAAAGTTCGTATTAACTCTTCCTTGAAAATCTTCATGAGTGTAATTGATTCCGGTATCAATAATGTATGCGTCCACTCCGGTACCTTCGGCATTGTAAACATATTGATCATCGAGCGGCAGATCTCTCTGGTCTACTCTGTCGAGTCCCCAGGTAGGATTGTTTTGTGTAGCTGATGCGGTTACAACACCATCTTTCTCAATTCTGACCACGCGATTGTCTCTAAACAATCCGGCTTTTGCGGCTTCTGAAATTTCACCGGCAAACCCTGTAAGCAGTGTCCGATATACATAATCAGGTTTAACGTCATAATCGGCAGCAACTTCAGCCGGGTTAGCTTTAGGTTCAAGCGTAATGATAAACCTGTTTGGAATTTTTGCGTGATCTTCTGAAGTAAACATTTCATATGTACTCTGAGAACGTTCAGGTCGATCTTCTTCTGAACTGATCATTTGGCTACCCTGATCACAGGATACAAATATGAGGAGCATTAAAGGAAGGATTAAACTTAACTTATTCTTCATATTGATAGGTTTTGTTTAATATTTACAAATCGAAACATTGAGAGATGATGTTCGGTCAGTATTTCGATTAATTCACTTCCAAAATATTGTCTAAATCAACAAAGTCAAGAGATTACAGCGTTTTGTAATATTCTTCAGTTTTTTAGTTGCAAAGATTTTACTGTAAAAGAGTGTAAATAAACTGCAAAATCAACATATTATTGGGGTAATTGATATTGATAATATTTACGAACTGACGGTTAGAAATAGCAATCATAATTTTGCTCATTCTCATAAGGAAATGCCCGAAGGAGTTCGGATCAAAAATTTTTTAACACTCTAAGGTTTCGTATCATCAGGCAGTTTTTAGAGATGTAAAACCGGCAATATGAGATTCGTAAAATTACCATCATTTGTAGTACTGCTAATTTTTTTAGCATGGCTTTCAATTCCCTCAAATGTTTCTGCACAACAGTCCAATGGTTTCGCCACACTCATGGAGTGGGAGCAGAGAACGCTCAACTACATGTTGGATCGCAGCCATAATTACGGCGGCACACTGTATAATCGCGGCCTGTTTCGGGAAAACATCAACCTGATGAGCCCCGAACATGAGATTGATCTGCTAACCTATCGCTACACGCCCGGGGACAACTATAATTGGTATATGGCTGATCAGGCATACCGGCTTTCAGTTGGGAGTTTAAACGCCACCGATTTTTTTATTGAAAACAAAATTAAGTTCAACTATGAGTTTAATGACAAGCACAAACTTTTAGTTGATGGAGCACACGAAGAGAAGTTGCGGGCTAACCGGTTTCTGTTTCGTCTTGGGTATGAGTACAAATTGAAGCAAGATCATACTCTCGGTGCTGAACACACGCTTTCAAACAGCAAATCGGACCTGGATCTCACCTTATTTTACAGGTATGGTAATTTTGAAAATGGGATGATGCAAGCCGGAGTAACCTATCTGGATTGGGGTGCTAATGTTGTCCAGAGTTTGGCAGAAGGGAGTGCCAATCAATGGAATGACCGATACAAGACTGTTTACCAGTATAAACAGCGTCCATTACTGTTTAACCTGAAATTAATTTCTCCAACAATTAAAAATTTCAGAGCTGAACTGCTGGCCGGAATTCAGACCTATTCCGAGAAGGAGGTTTCATCAACGGAGGTTGATAATCAGAATTATTGGGATGAGGAATGGGCGCACTATGTGGGAGCTATGGTTCAATACTTTCACCCTATTGGTGTAGCAGGGTTTACATATCAGCGTCGGTTTTCAAAACTGAGAAGACAGCCTTTACCCGGGTCGGAGTTTGAAAATGATTTCTACACCCGGCAGTTCAGCGATTCAGGTGGTTTTTTTATCACCGGTAACTATCAGAAATTCAGTGTGGAGCAGTGGATGTGGCTGGAACGGATTGTCGATCAACTGCAGGGTGAAACCGTTCCGGACGATATTTCGCCAAACTATCTGGAGGATGTTCGGCGTCCGTTCGATTTTGAGGAGTATCGGCTGAAAATGAAAAGCCGGTTATTATATGGATCGACAGAAAGGGGAGTTCAATTGGGATTGGAATTTCATGCCGACTACAGATATTTGCAGGGAGAGGAGGATCCGTCGACCGGAATTCGTGATTATAATTTCAGGAGAGCCTATCCGATTGTAAGAGAGCGAAGTGACCGCATAACATTTACTATTGGATACCGGATCAACCCGAATGTATACTTTTTAGCGGGGGTATCTTACGATGTGGATGGAGATAGGGAGTCGGGTATCGGCTGGCCAAGGCAGGATACTACACGGTTCGACGGTGGTTTCGGGAGATTGTCTGTGGAGTGGTAAGGTTTTTGAATGGCGAGATGCCAGAGGCAAGAAGCGAGTTTTGCAGTTAAAACATGGTATTTCTAACCTGAGCTCTGTAGTGCTATAACCATTATTTTTGCAGCTGTATAAGCTTGATCTGCCTTCTATTACTGCCCTTGTGAATTGTATTTTCGATCCTTATGAATACGTAAAAGGTTTTACACCAAATGACTCAGGCAATGAAAGTCCCGCTACGGGACGCCATATCCGTAGCCCAAGGTCACACTGCGCAGCGGTGGCCTTGGGTTAAGCGAGCATGAACAATGGGAGCGCCGCAGGTGCGGTATATCCGTAGCCTTGCAAGACGATCACACCATCAGGAGTTGAGATATGCACCTAACAAAAACCAAGCACCAGAGGTGCATCATGTCCGTAGCCCATGGTCAGCGCAAAGCGTTGGCCATGGGGCAAAAGGCGAACCCGAACATGGAAGCACCGTAGGTGCGGAATATATGGGTCGATTTTACAATTGAGATTGAATTCAGAATTCGAAACATGCCGCACCTACGGCGCTCCTGTGAATATCAGCCTCTTTCTCTACCCCACAGATTCACGTTGTGAACCTGTGGGGCTACGGATATGCCACCCCGAAACGGGGCTGGTTTCATCCCTTAAAAGGTGAACGCCATTCATTTTGCATCTAAAAAGGGATGACATGAACTATTTTAATCACTTTTAAATGAAACTTATTTTGTGGCCGCTACACCTCCATTTTACGGAACTTGAGTTAGGCAATGATCTATAAACAAATTTATTAATCGAACTAAAGTTTTTACGTAGCTGCAATTTACCATTTGGTTGTCAGAAACAGTTGGAATTAAGATCTTTACATTAATCCTCACAGAAATACCATGTTTCTTCAGGAATTATTACCCGGCCTGAATCTCTTTCAGTTTGCTGAGTGCCCGGTCATTCAGGTTGGAAAACATGTCTTCCGGAATATCACCGACCGTGTACTTCATCCTCAGCCAAACGATATAGGTAGCCATCACATCTTCATAGCAGTAGTGTTCAATTTCAGCAAGTTTACCATCTCTGTACATGGCTAAAACTTCATTTCCCTCAGCCGTTTGTTTAAAAGGTACATCGATCAGGTAGCCGAGATGTTTCAGTTTAGGGAAGGAACTGGCTCCGTAGTTGCTGAATTCATCCATCAGGTCCACGTTCTCTTTGCTGAATCGATAGCGGATGTCGTAGTGATTGAGACGCATAGGCATCTGCATGTTATGCTTCATGGATCGATAGGTGAGCAGTGGAAGATCGAATCCGCGTCCGTTGTGATGAACCAAACCAAAATCCTTGTAGGTCAAAAGTGTATCAAAAATGGATTTGAGACCTTCCTTTTCGTTTTCTCCGTTCCAGGCCACTTTTTGAACCGGTTTCCCATTGTTTTCAACCCAAAGACCGGCCCATGATACCATTCTGTGATACATCGGCGGGAGGAACCCACTGTTGTTTCGGGTAAGCTCTTCGCTTGCTTGCAGAAGGAGTTCCTCCTCATCAATTTCAGGCTGATTTAAAACTCTGCGAAGGAATTCAAAATCCGGGATGGTTTCGACGTCGAAAATAAAAATCATTTGAAGGATTCGATTTTTTTAAAAGTACCAGCTCAATTCATATTAGAGTTAATGTATAAAAATGAGAAGATAGAAGTGTGAGGAATTCCACCCCGACCGTCGATTGCTTTTCTCGTCTGTAGGGTTATTCAATGATAAATAATCTGAAAGAGTATAATTTGTTGGTGGACAGTGATTTTTATTGCTTCACTTTGATCAGATCTGCAAGACTGAAAGCCTATGAGAGGCGTCTTTTTATTCGATAGAATATATACAGAACAGAGCTTCGTTTTGTAAGTAAGTCTGTCGCAGACTTACAGCCTGCTATCTATTTGGTTTATCTATTGACCCGGGACGCTGTCCCGGGCTGGGTTATTTTAGGCTTTCAGCCTATTGATCTATTACAGGTCGATGAGATTGTTCTTACTGACTGTCGTGGTAAGTAGTAGTGAAATAGCAGAGATTTTAGAATAGTTGACAGACGAACGTTTAATAATATATGGTTCAACAGGAAACCTCGTGGTTTCATACTCAGAGTGATAGCTGTTGCTATGACATATATAGTGCCATGAAAGATCCAAAATGTCTTTGTGAGATATTGCGGATCTCAACATGATGGGTGCCGGATCGTTCAGGAGAGTTCTCTCGATGCGTTCTCTGCCAATGGGCGGGCGGGTCAAAATGTTGTTCTTTTAAATATCTTGGTGCCCGCCGCTTTTAAAACCAATTTTCTGTCATGTCGACCGAAGTCCCGGTGCAGTTGACCGGGACGAAGTGGAGACATCTTCGTGCAATAGATGTATTGTCTCATAAAGTTTAAAGATCCGTATGAAATGATCTGAATAATGGATTGTTCTACCTACCCACAATTTTTCCGGTTGAACCTAATAAATTAAAAAATCACCTTTCACCGGCCAGACTGGTTTCGAACTGATTCCGAAATTCCTCTTCGTTCAGGTTTTTACCAAGCAGATACATCGATTTGGTTATGGTTGCTTCCATAGTCATCTCGCCCGCGCTGATCGCCCCTCGTTTTTTAGCAGCTCTACCGCTGGAATATTGATCCAGCTTTACGGCATCGTATGCGGCCTGTGAAGTGACAATAACATGTACTCCCTGATCACGGCAATTTTCAATGAATGGCAAGAGATTGTAATCACCTTTTACGGGCATATTCCCGCTGCCAAACGCTTCTAAAATAACCACTTTGATGTTTTTAAGATCCAGGCAATCCAAATACTCTGATTTAAGGTTTGGATGGAGTTTTAATACAAAAATGGAGTCATCAAAAACCGGGTTGCACTCAAAAGATCCGGTTGGCCGGAGAATATTTTCTGACAGGTTAATATCAATTCCAATTTCGGCCAGGTGCGGATAATTTGGCGAGGAAAAAGCGTCAAAGTCACCGATACTCATTTTTGAGCTTCGATTTCCTCTGAACAGGTGATCATTAAAACAGATGGCTATTTCCGGAATGGTGTGAGTGGCCAGTTCAACAGCATTGACTAAATTGCGACGTGCATCGCTGCGAAGCTTGCTCATGGGCACCTGACTTCCGGTAAAGATAATCGGTTTAGCACTGTTTAGTAGTGCAAAGGATAGAGCAGAAGCGGTATAAGCCATGGTGTCGGTGCCGTGAAGAACCACAAACCCATCATAATTTTCATATTGCCGGTAAATTGATTCGGCAAGCATTTTCCAATGAGAACGGTTTACATCCGAACTGTCCTCAAAAAATACTTTATCGGCTTCAAGATCTGCAACCTGCGAGAGTTCCGGAATCTCTTTGTAGAGAAGATCACCCCAGCGTTCGGGGTCGAGTTCCGGACCGTTACTATTCAGCTGCATGGAAATGGTTCCACCGGTCTGTAATAAAAGTATTTTTTTCATATTGATTTCAAACTCAAGCCTTATAAATTAGGATAGGGAAGATAGCGAAGAGAAGTTTGCAAAACATAATCGGTGAAGCCGACTAATTATGATTTAAAAGGTTTGCCGGAAAAAATCATTTAAAGAGGAGTACTCATGAAAAACTACCCAACCAGTAAGATTCGAAATGTTGCTCTGATGGGGCACACGGGATCAGGAAAAACAACACTGGCCGAAACCATGATTTTCGAATCGGGTTCATCTCACAAGCGAGGTTCAATTGAAAACAAATCTACACTCTCCGATTATCATGAAATTGAAAAAGAGAAGGAAAAATCGGTATTTGGCTCAGTTCTCCATCTCGATTGGCGGGGCACAAAAATAAATCTGCTCGACACTCCGGGCACTCCTGATTATTGGGGACAGGTTTCAGATTCACTTCGGGTTGCTGATTCAGCGATCCTTGTAATGAATAGCGAATATGGCGTAGAGGTTGGAACCGAAGCCTATTGGAAAGCAGCTGAGATGCGCAATCTGCCAACGTTACTCGTTGCAAATAAACTGGACAGCGAACAGTCCGATTTTCAGAAAACCGTGGATATGGCCAAAGAGCGTTTTGGCAGGGGAGTGGTTTTGGTACAGTTTCCCTACAGCGAGGGCGATGATTTTCACGCAATCGTGGATGTTTTAAAAATGACGATGTATGAATTTCCTGAGGCAGGTGGCCGGCCGGATAAACTGCCGATTCCGGAGTCTCTGAAAGCTCAGGCTGAACTTCTGCATAATGAACTGGTTGAGACGATAGCGGAAAATGATGAGAGCCTGCTCGATCTCTACTTTGAAAATGGTAAACTGGATGAATATCAGATGAGAGACGGACTTAAATTCGGTATGCTGAACCGCGATATTTTTCCACTCTTTTGCACGGTTGCCGTAAAAAATATGGGATCAGGGCGCGTGATGGGATTCATTGGCAATGTAGCACCGGATCCGACCGAAAGGGAGCTGACGCTAAAAAACGGAAAATCTCATAAGGTGAATCCGGAAAAAGATCCGGCACTGTTTGTGTTTCGGTCAACTTCAGAAAGTCATGTTGGAGACCTCACCTATTTTAAAGTGATGGATGGTTCTGTTCAGCATGGAATGGATCTGATCAATAAAAGAACCGGTGACTCTCTGCGACTGGGTGCTCTGTTTACAGCACAGGGTGAAAAGCGTACAGAAGTATCACAGCTTGATGCCGGTGATATTGGTGTATCCGTCAAGTTGAAGAATACAATGTCTGGAGACACACTGGCAGATAAGGATAGAGATTTAGAGTTTGAGCCGATCAAATACCCCGAACCAACCATGCGGGTTGCGATTAAGCTTCTGAATGAAGGAGATGAAGATAAATTAAGCAATGCTCTCCATCAAATTGAAAAGGAAGATCCATCTCTAAGCGTAGAACATAGCCAGGAGCTTCAGCAGACTATTTTGCACGGTTTGGGTGAAGAACATCTTAATGTGATACTATATGAGCTTCAAAATCGATTTAATCTGAAGGTGGAGTTTGTCACACCCAGAATTCCATATCGTGAAACGATTACCAAAAAATCGGAAGCCTACTACAAGCACAAAAAGCAGAGTGGGGGAGCAGGACAATTTGCGGAGGTCCATCTGTCTATCGAACCCTGGTACGAAGGAATTCCCGACCGGGATGATTTAAACGTGAGAAATGTGCAGGAAATTGAACTGGACTGGGGCGGAAAACTGGTTTTTCAAAACTGCATTGTGGGCGGTGTGATCGACAACCGTTTTATGCCGGCCATTTTAAAAGGTATTATGGAGAAAATGGAGAACGGTCCTATGAGCGGTTGTCGGGTAAGGGATGTTCGGGTTTCCGCTTATGATGGCTCGATGCACTCCGTAGACTCCAATGAGGCTGCATTTAAAACGGCCTCCTTGATGGCTTTCAAGGATGGATTTCTCAACGCATCACCGCAGCTTTTAGAACCGCTGTATGAAATAGAAGTAACTTTGCCGGCAGATTACATGGGTGATGTGATGAGTGATCTGAGTTCCAGAAGAGGACAAATTCTTGGAATGGACTCCGAAGGTTCAATCCAGAAAATTAAAGCGATTGTGCCGCTTCAGGAGCTGGACAAATACACAACCCGCCTGAAATCGATGACGCAGGGAAGTGCTACATACACCCGGCAGTTCCACGACTATGGTCCGGTACCGCACGATATACAGAAACGTGTGATTGAAGAAACACTGAGTGCAGAGGCTGGATAGGTAAGCCACTCTGAATTTTATATAGAATATCAATTTTTATTGGTTACAAGATTTATCAAAAAGAGGGCTTGACTCTATGGTATTATCTATTTAGAATTGATCTAAATAAAATATTAAGAAAAAGCCTTCTTATTAAATGAAACGACTAATTATACTCATTGCTTCTTTAGCTTTCTTTTATTCATGCTCAGAAAGTGATGAAGTAAACATCTACTCTTCACGACATTACGATACAGATCTTGAACTTTACGATCAGTTCACCGAAGAAACCGGAATTGAAATCAACCTGATTGAAGGTTCCAGCGATGAACTGATTGAAAGGATGAGGAATGAAGGAATTAACAGTCCGGCAGATGTTGTGATTACTGTTGATGCCGGTCGGCTCTGGAGAGCAAAGGAAGCAGACGTGCTTCAACCGATTGAATCAGAATATCTGGAACGCGTAATCCCGGAACAACTTCGTGATGTTGATGATATGTGGGTAGGACTATCAGAACGTGTACGTGGTATCGTCTATAACAAAGAAAATGTTGACCCGGCTGATTTGAAAGGCTACATGGAACTGGCCGACGAGAAGTGGAATGGAAGACTGTGCGTTCGGTCGTCTAACAATATTTACAATCAATCGCTGGTTGCCTCACTCATTGAAAGTTATGGTGAGGAAAGAGTTGAAGAGTGGGCTCAGGGACTTGTGAATAACTTTGCCAGAGATCCACAGGGGGGAGATACGGATCAAATTAAAGCGGTAGCGGCTGGAATTTGTGACGTAGCTATTGCAAACCATTACTATCTGGCCCGATTGATGCAATCTGATGATGAACAAGACCGGGAAGTAGCCGAAAAAGTGGATATCTATTTTCCACCTGCTGAATTTGGCGGAGCACATGTAAACATCAGTGGTGCAGGAATTGCGGCAAATGCACCGAACAAAGAGAATGCCATTCGGTTTATCGAGTATCTTGCAACCGAAGAAGCACAGCAGGTTTACGCTATTGGAAATAATGAATTTCCAATTCTGCAAGATATGGAAGTAACAGGCGTTTTAGGAGAGTTCGGATCGTTTGACAGTGATGCTGTTAATGTAACTTCTTACGGAGAAAACAATCCGCTGGCCATTCGACTCATGGATAGGGTTGGCTGGAGATAATGTAGGAAGTCATTCTTATCCGTCTGACCGATTAAAGCGGTCTGGATAGATATTATTAAATTATTTTCAATTCTAAACCTTGGAGGATTCCAAAATCTCCAAGGTTTTTTTATGTCTACTTTCCACTCCAGCCATCCAGAATTTTTGTTCTGAGAGCATCTTTCATCTCATCTCCAATAAAAGCGTGCTCAATAGCTTCGAGGTTGCATTTCAGAAGATGATCTTTTGTCCAGTTGAATATTTGATGTAGAGACTCATACTCATCTTTAAGCGTCACATTTGAAATGGTCCTTCCATCTGTGTTTATGCTCATCGAGACCCCGGATCGATAAATTTGATCTACCGGATGGTCTTCAAGATTCGACACCACTTTTGTTAGCGTATTGCTTGTGGGACAAACCTCCAGATGAATTTGATGATTTTTCAGATGTTCTATTAGCTTTGGATCTTCAACACTTCGTACACCGTGTCCAATGCGGGACGGTTTGAACTCTTGGAGTGTTTCCCATACGCTGTCTGATCCACAGGCTTCTCCAGCGTGAGCCGTACATGGAATGTTCTGACTGTGGGCGTATTCAAACGCTTTAACATGATTATCAACGGGATAACCGGCCTCATCGGCGGCAATATCAAACCCAACCACACGAGTGTTGCTAAACTTTTCGCAAAGTTTTACCGTACTCAGGCTTTCCTCTTCAGAATAGTGGCGCAGCGTACAAAGAATAACTCCTGCCTCAATACCGGTTCTTTGAACTCCCTCTTCAGTTGCCTTGTTTACAGCAGAAACGATTTGTTCGGGTGTTAAACCCTCCCTGGTGTGCTCAAGCGGAGCAAAACGTATCTCAGCATAGATGACGTTATCGTTTTTTAGCTGATCAAAAAGGTCGAGCGTTACAAGGCGCAGTGCATCCCGGCTCTGCATAAGATCGATGGCACGTCCGGCTTTTGCGATGTAGTCATTTAAATCCCTGCAGTTTACAGAAGCCATAAACTCATCTCGATACTGTTTTTCTGAAATGGACGGATCCAGGACTTTCACCACATTATAGCTGAGTGAGCAGTCAAGATGCAGGTGAAGTTCTATTTTAGGCTGTGCTGTAAAATTAAACATAGTTGAACAAAAGGTTCCTTTTGATAGGGTCAGGAAGTTATTGAATTGTGTACTTTAATCAGAATTGAAATGTTTGATTTCTTCATGTCAGTACTTTGAAAAAGGATCGACATTTTCATAAAAAAAGAGTACTGTTACTACTCAGATAAATCATTGATTAAGTTTGATTATTGATTAGGATAAAATATAATTTAACCCCTTGTTACATATTGGGTATAGATCAATCCAGATCTGCAATTTGAGTAAGAAGGAGACTTTTTACTCAAAAATGATTACAAACTAACAGCAGTTTAAAAAAGATCATTTAGCCTACTGATGATGAATAAAACATCCAAGAAAGCAGCAAAAAAAATTCAATCTATTTTTGGTTCAGGTCATCTGAGGAGACATAACCGGAAACCACCCGGCCAAGTACCCGGAACGGCTATTCATACCGGTATCAAGCGTATGGATGAAGTATTGATGACGGTTCATGATTTTGATGAAAGTCACTATGACATCATCCCAATCCAAAAAATTGAAAAGTCAGAACCCTACTTACAGAATAAATCAAAAACCTGGATACAGGTGCGTGGGTTGCACGATATTGAAAAACTAAAAACAGTCTGGAATTATTTTGAATTACACCCCTTGATCCAGGAAGATATCGTGAGTACATCACAGCGTCCAAAAGTGGAGATTTATCCAAATGCCGTATTTATTGTGCTTAGAATGATCAAGCAGCAAGAGGGTGAAAACGGAGATTTGAACGTCCATACTGAACAGATCAGTATTGTGTTGGGGGAAAATTATGTTCTATCATTTCAAGAGAGTGATGATCCTATATTTGAACCGGTTTTGAAACGCCTGGAACTTACAACGACCCGGTTGCGAAAATTCGGGCCCGATTATCTGGCGTATGCATTGGCTGATAACATTGTAGATCACTATTTCTATTCCCTCGATGTAATCAATGAAAATATTGAGAAAATTGAAGAAGAAATTCTGATTGAACCGAAAGAAGAGCAGCTTCAGAAAATCCACGCTCTTCGAAGAGATTTAATCTACTTTAGAAAGTCTGTATGGTCCCTCCGCGATGGTGTAAACTCACTTATTCGCGATGATGTTTCTCTGATTTCAAAAGACGTAAAAGTGTTTCTTCGGGACTTATATGACCATATTGTCCAGGTAGTGGACAGTATGGAAACCAACCGCGAAATGGTGTTTGGTCTCTTTGATATGTATATGTCCGGTTTGAGTAATCGAATGAACGAGGTGATGAAAGTACTTACCATTATTGCCACGATTTTTATTCCTCTTACTTTTATAGCGGGAATTTACGGGATGAACTTTGATCCGGGAGCAAGTCCTCTGAACATGCCAGAGTTGAGCTGGTACTACGGATATCCTTTTTCAATTGGGTTGATGCTTATTTTGACCGGCGGTATGGTTTACTATTTTAAACGAAAAGGTTGGTTTTAATGCTATCCAGAATTTAACTGCAGGTATTTTATTAAGTGAATAATGATCTTTAAGGAGTAAGTTTTATGAAACATATCGTAGTAACAGGTGCATCAAGAGGTATTGGAAAGGCCATAACTGAAAAACTTTTAAAACTGAATATCAGGGTAACCGGTACTCGGCGAAGTTCTGAATTTCCACCGGAGTTTCAGATGTCTGAACTTTTTTCCGGGGTTCAGGTTGATTTGAGCGATTTTGACGCCATAAGAAAAAAGCTGAAGCCGCTCTTTAGTTTAGTAGATGAACTGCCCGATGTACTTGTAAATAACGCCGGTATATTTCAGGACGCGGACTTTGGTATTTCCGATGAGGATTGGCTCTCAGTCTGGGACCGTACCATGAATGTAAATCTGAGATCTGCTGCACTTCTATCCAAATGGTTTATCAATGGGCATATAAAAAATGGGAGTGAAGGAATAATCATTAATGTTGCCTCAAGAGCCGCTTATCGTGGAGATACGCAGGAATACGCGGCTTATGCAGCATCAAAAGGCGGAATGGCAGCATTTACCAAAAGTGTAGCCCGGGATTTTAGTAAAAAGGGCATCGTGGCGTACACGGTTGCACCCGGATTTATTGAAACGGATATGGCTAAGGAATCGGTTGAGGTACTCGGAGCCGAGGCATTAACAAAAGGATCCGCGTTTGATGAAATCACCCAGCCTGAAGAAGTGGCGAATCTGGTGGCTTTTTTGGCGAAAGGAGAAGTGAAGCATATGTCAGGCTCAACGTTGCACATTAACGGCGGCTCTTACATGGTATGAGTCTTAGAATAGAGAAATCAAAATGTTGAAAGTAAAATATAAATTGGATTACGTATATGTCTATTCAGGAGCGTAAAAAAGATCACGTAGATCTGACCGCCTACAGCGATGTCTTCTATCAGAAATCGACCGGTTTTGAGCGCTACGATTTTGTTCACAACGCCCTGCCGGAAGTCAATCCTTCAGAAGTGGATGTATCGGCGTCTCTTTTGGGGCGACGATTTTCGTTTCCGCTATTTATCTCATCCATGACCGGTGGATATACGGAGGCCGGTTCGGTAAATACGATCATAGCAAAGTGCTGTGAAAAGCATGACCTTCCGTTTGGAGTTGGAAGTCAGCGCGCCATGCTCGAAGATGAATCTCAGATTGAATCGTTTTCGGTAGTGAGAGAACATGCTCCCAATGCATTCATCGCCGCAAACATAGGAGGAGCACAACTGATTGGCGGTCTTGAAAAGGATAAAATCGAATTATTGGTTCAAAGTATTCAGGCTGATGCCGTTATCGTACATCTAAATCCTCTTCAGGAGTTAATGCAGCCGGAGGGAGATCACGATTTCAAAGGAATTGAAAAAGGGATGGAGCATCTGATTACTAACCTTTCAGTTCCCGTAATTGTAAAAGAGACAGGAGCCGGAATCTCAGGTTCTGTTGCCGGTCGTTTGCTTGCCATGGGCGTGGATTGTATCGATACAGCAGGAGCGGGTGGAACTAGCTGGGCAAAGGTTGAGAATCTCAGAGATCGTCAGAAGAACCCGATGCATCAGTTTGATGACTGGGGAATACCGACGGTGGAATGTATGAATCAGATTACACCGCTACGTGAAAGTTTTAGGTTTGATCTGATCGCCTCCGGTGGAATTCGATCTCCTTTTGATCTGGTAAAAGCCAAAGCTTTGGGAGCTGATTTTGCGGCCACGGCTCAGCCGGTAATAAAAGCCATCAAGGAGGAGGGAGAAGAGGGGCTGGACCGGTTAATCCATAAATGGAAAAAAGAAACTCGCCTCATTCTTACGCTTTTGGGATGCTCTTCTTTTAATTTCCTGAATGAAACACATATCAGGAAAATTTAAAGGGCTGTTTTAAATTTGTTTAATGCAATTTTACTTATTGAACTGAAATTATAAGACGTGATAAAAAGCAGTTTGGAATACAGCTTAAACGCAATATTCCATCTTTGCTATTCTTTTAGTTCACTTTACAGGATACCTATTAAACCTGAGTTTGATATAATTTTATCGATAATCGTCAGTTTGAGCGCAGTTTCGACCGTTTTTTTTGGTCGAAACGGAGTTGAAAACACATTTCGACTTCATTTCGAGGAAAAAGCACCTTCGAAATTGCGCTCAATGTGACGTATTACATTAATTGTGGCATCTCGATCTCGATCTCACGTTATTTATGTAACGCGTTTACCGGTTGAGGTTTTTTTGAAGAGTGTCCCCCTTTGAAGGGGGCAATGGGGGATGATGATTACTTGATTTAAGCCATTTATAAAAAATTTGGATGAATCAATACTCAACTGGCCATCCCCCAACTCACTACGTTCGCTTTCCCCCTTCGAAGGGGGACTATTTCTTAATTTTAATCCAACTGGTAAACACGTTTATGTATTCTTAATACAGACTCTTGTCAGTAGTTCAGTTCTTATAAACTCGTATGTAATCCACTTCCATTCGGGCATGATCCAGGTCAGGATCGATTCCATTTCTCATATTGCCGGTTTCATATTGAGGATCACTTCCCCAGTTTCCCCCCATTGCAATATTCATGATGATGAAAAAGTCTTGGTTAAAAGGCCACGTTTCAAAGTTTTTTACGGAAGGATTATAAGTATAGAAGGCTTCTCCGTCTACTTTAAAGGTGATACTTTCAGATGTCCAGACAGCTTCGTAAATATGGAACTCGTCGTGAAAGTCAGGAACTTCCGTGTGTCCTGAGTTTTGCGTATTCCCATGGCTTGAAGGAGTGTGCAGCGCGCTATGAATTGAACCAGGGTTTTTACCGACATGCTCCATGATATCAATCTCACCGGAGGCGGGCCATCCAATATCTTTGTAGTTTGATCCGAGCATCCATATAGCAGGCCACGTTCCTGAACCCTGCGGTAGTTTAGCTTTTGCTTTAACGGTCACATATCTGAAGGATTGTAGACCTTCCGTTTTAATTCGCGCTGAGGTCCACTCACCGCTTTCTTTCCAAGCCTCTATGATCAGCAGTCCATTTTCCATTCGAACATTTTTCTGCTCATCTGTATAAGATTGCACCTCGTTATTTCCCCAGCCACCGCTTCCATGCCCAATATCGTAGGTCCAGTTGTTACTGTTTGGTGAGCCGGATCCGTTAAATTCGTCAGACCAAATAAGATCTCCGGGTTCCAGGGTATCTGTGGGATCAGGTTCGATGTAATTAAAGCTATCTGCCGGCCCATCTGATGAGCATGATGTAAGACTTAGAATCAAAAACAGGCTTGTAATAAAAGAAGTAAAATGAGACATAAATTTATAAGTCAAATATTCTTAAGGCTAAAAAAGGTATAAAAAAAGGGGGAGGAATATCAATTCCTCCCCCGAAGATTAATTAGTTAATGGTTATTCAACCAGTTCGAAATCATCAATAAAGAAGATTCCGGGATTTCCATGAGCTTCACCGCCAATCTGTATAATAATGCGATCGAAGTCTTCACGATCACTAAAGCCGCTGAAGTCAAATTCCAGTTCAACCCAAGTATTTGTTTCCAAAGTTTGAACTATTTCTGCTTGAGTTTGCCAAGAATCACCACCCATTCCGGTTTTGTCATGAAGCTTAACAGAAACCTGCTGTTTAAGGATACCATCAGACCAAGCTTCCTTCTCAGCAGCTACTGATTCGTAATCATTATAAGAAGGTAAATATGCTTTTAACCGAATAGTGCTTCGCTGATTCAGATCTATTTCAAAGCCTGGATCAATGTAGAGGTTATCATAAAAATGTGCTCCACCTGAACCTTTTACATACCTTGCGACTTTTTCTGAAGTATTGATTGGCACGGGAGCAGGGTTGTCATAACTTTCATTGAAACCTGCAATTTCATCCGCCATCCAGGTTACATTTCCTTCCTCGTCAAAATTGTCATATAGCTCTTCTGAGGTATAAGGTAATGGTTCCGGTTCTTCGGGCTCTTCAACTGGATGTTCGTAACCTTTAGGAATCAATGTATGGTACCATGCAAGACCATTTACGGAGTCTTCAAATCTGAGAGCTAAACGATTTTCAGATATCTCTTGAATTTCATATTCGCGGGTTCCGGCAAAGAAGCCAATCCAACCCGGATCGGAAATGGTAATAAACATTCTTCCGTCATCGTCTTTTACGAAATTGAAATTGAGACTTTCCGGTGCCGTCCACTGAGCCATCAGGTCACCGCCCGGAGCTTCGTAGGTTCCATCAACCTCATCCCCATATGATCCGTTAAGGAATACATAACCGTTCGTGTTCATATCAAACTCAAGTCCTCGCAGCGTGAATGTGTATTCATCCGTATAAAGACCTGTACCGGGTTTGGCCAATGGTGGGGCTGCCCAATACTCAGGCCAGTCACCTCCGGGAGGGCCTACACCCATGTGGGCTGCTTGTGTACTGTCAACTACCCAGGTTTTTCCATCCAGATTGTCAATACCGCCGGTCAGTAAATTAAGATCGGGGTCATCAAGCATCCATATTTTTGTTTCTTCGATCGTTACTACTTTCGAATTAACTGCTTGACCTGATTCTGTAAAGATGGTGAGCTTTACGGTATATTCACCCTCTAAAGGATATCGGCCCGTAACAACATCACCTTCAGCTTTTGCTCCATTACCAAAATCCCAGAGAGCTTTGAAACCACCTGAGGTGTTGACAAACTCAATTACGTTTGCATTTTCGGCATCCGGCGTCATTTCAAACGTTACGTTTTCCGCCCGTGGAGGATCGGCCATATCCGGATCGGATGACACCTGCGGTTCGCAAGCTCCCAATCCCAGTCCGATAATCAGCAGAACAGGAAGCATCCATTGCATGTTCTTTAATGTTTTCATTTTCATGGTCATTCGTTTAAGATTTTTGTGTTTAAGACGGGCAACATATTAATACCCCGAATTCTGTTGAAGTTGACCGTTTGAAATGTCAATTTCGCTTTGAGGAATAGGAAACAGGCCTGATTTCGCTGTATTGTATGATATTTCGAAATCGGGGGCATCACCTTGATAGTCTTGCTTTACAGCACCCGGTATGGAAATATTCTGCTCAGCTATATTTTGTCCATATCGCTGAAGATCCCAGTATCGGTGGCCTTCCATGGCCAGTTCTAATCTGCGCTCGTGTCGTATGTTTTCCATCGTCGCTGCTACTTCCGGCATTCCCACACGTTCTCTTACGCGGTCTAAATAGGCCTTGGATTGTACAGGATCACTGTCTAAGTGCAGTTCGGCACCCATCAGAAGCACATCTGCGAATCGAATAACTCGGTAGTTGTTACCCCAATTTAGCTCAAGCTGTCCGTCAGACGGAGTGTAAGATTTATGAGTTGTGTATTTTTGTGTGAACTTTCCGGTGTGCTGATAACCAATTGAAATTCCTTCGTTCAATTCACTTTCAAAAAGTACGGTTGCGTCAAGGCGCGGATCGGCACTATCAAAAGCATCTACGAGCTCCTGGGTTACCGGAGAGAAGCTCCAACCTCTTTGATAGTCTTCATCAGCGGGCTGATCAACTCGTGGGCCTTGCATTTGAGGCGCCATATTTCCTTCACCACCTTGAATATATCCCCAATCGTACCATGGCCTTGAATCTGCGTAGGAAATCTCAAAAACAGACTCTTCACTAAATTCAAACTCCGGGGTAAAGAGATCTCCGTAATTTTCAACCAAGTCGTGGCCACTAAGATTTATTACGTCATCAATCATCTGAGTTGCCATTGCCTGAGTTACGGTTTCGCCACCGGCAGGCAGATCTTCACCAAATACACCTGAGTAGTAGAGATATACTTTGCCTAACAGAGCCTGTGCAGCCCATTTAGAGGCACGTCCTGTCTCATTGGAAGCAATTTCTTCCGGAAGGTCCGGGATTGCAGCGAGGAGATCCTGTGCAATCTGTGCATAGACTTCTGATGGGTCGGCTTGTGGCTGATTGTATTCATTAGGGTCATCGAGCGGTACGGTAATGAGTGGAACATTTCTAAAGAAACGAACCAGATCAAAATAGTAGTAGGCTCTCAAAAACCGAGCTTCAGCCATGGTACGTACTTTGAAAGCTTCATCATCTAACTCCAGTCCTTCAACCTCTGTCAGATACTTATTGGCTCTGTATATACCTGTGTAATATTTTTGCCAAAGTCCGTGAATTTCTCCATTGGTTGTGCGGATGTTGTGTTTATCCACTTCAATTATGTTTGGAGCATCATTTCGGCTGGCACCGCCGGCGTAGGCGTCATCAGAGGCAATGTCGCTCAACATTTCCGGTACGTGGAATCCAATTACCGTATTCCACTGAAGTACGTCATAAATTGCAACCAATGCTTCCTGTGCATCTGCCTGTGTTTCATAGAAGTTAGACTCTGTCCGCTGGTCCAGCGGGTCTACACTCAGGAAGCTGTCACAGCTGCTTGCAAAGCCTGCAATAGTGACTATCAAAAAAGCTAGTGTTATTCTTAAGGTTTTCATGATCAAAAGTTTTAAGTGTGGATAATACGATTAAAATGTAAGGTTGACACCGACTCGGAAACTGCGAGCTTGTGGATAGACTCCACGGTCAACACCTACGCTGAGTGCTGATGCTGATCCAATTTCAGGATCAAATCCGCTATATCCGGTAATCGTAAATACATTTTCTGCAGACAGATAAATTTTTGCCTGTTTTATACTTACGCTCTGTAGAACATTCGTAGGAATGTAGTAACCTACCTGCACATTCTTCACTCTTAGGTAGGATCCGTCTTCTACATAAAGGTCAGAAATTTTTGACCAGTTACCGTTGCTGTCATTCCAGGTAAATCGAGGTATATCGTTTGATGTACCGGGGCCTGTCCAGCGTTCGAGGTATGAAGCCGGCATATTTGTCGTGGTCAGATCATGTCGGCGAGTGGCATTGAATATCTCGTTACCCAATGTTCCCTGCATGAAGATTGACAGATCAAACTGCTTGTAGTTGGCTCCAAAATTCATACCAAATGTCAGATCCGGTGTTGGATTACCGATCATTGTCCGGTCGGCATCGTCAATTTGGCCGTTCCCATCCAGATCTCTGAATCGAACATCTCCGGGCTGAGCCAATGGTTGAATCAGGCCTCCTTCATTGTTTGTGTAGGCATTAACCTCGTCCTGAGTTTGGAATAATCCATCGGTTTCGTATCCCCAGAAATATCCAATTGGGAAGCCTTCTTCCGCTCTTGTTACAATACCGTATGTAGCAAATCCGGTTCCTACAATTACACCTTCGGCATTTCCGATATTTGTAACTTCGTTTTTATTCAGAGCAAAGTTCAGACCAACATTATAGTTGAACTCGTTGTTGTAATTACGGTAGTCTACACTGAACTCAAAACCTTCGTTTGTAACGCTTCCGCCGTTTATGATAGGGGCGTTGTTACCTACGTGACCCGGAATAGGAGCTCGTACAAGCAACCCTTTGGTATCTTTTTGGTAGTAGTCTGCTTTAATGATAAGACGATCCTGCCATAGTCCTAAGTCAACACCAAAGTTCAGCTGTTCGGAAGTTTCCCATTTAAGGTTTGGATTAGGAACGCTTGAAGGAACTGATCCGGTTGTAAACGTTTCACCGTCTCCAAAGGTATAACCGTTACCGGTTGCTATTGTGGAGGTATAGGCGAAGTTACCTATGTTTTGGTTTCCGTTTTGTCCCCATGAAGCGCGCAGCTTTAACAAGTTGACATAATCATAATCATCCATGAAGGATTCATTACTCATAATCCATCCCAGCGATACAGAAGGGAAGATCGCATATCGGTTGTTTGAACCGAATTTAGAAGAACCGTCAACCCGAAGAACCGTAGTAAGAAGGTATCTGTCGGAAAAATTGTAGTCGGCTCGGCCAAAGTAAGAGAGCAGCCTTTCACTGTAAGCTCCACCCGCCGTGCGCATCGATTCTTCATCGGATGCCACGTTGATAAACGCGTTTGTAGGATCCTGCATCAACAGATTGGATTTTGATCCAAAGAGATCTTCGAACTGAACTTTTTGTGCAGAAATACCACCTAAAAGTTCAATGTTGTGATTTCTGAAATCCTGCTGATACGTAATGGTGTTTTCCAGATTCCAGGTGTACCATCGATTCTCACCCTTACTTACTAACGACTCACTGTTATTTTGTGAGGAATTCAAATAGTAGGTTGGTACGTAGTTTTCATTTTTTACAAAAGCGGCATCAATTCCAAACTGACTTCTTACTACTAAATTTGGCAGTAAGCTAAGTTCAGCGAATGTGCTGTTTACCAGCTTATCTACCTGAGTTTCACCATGGGTAACCTCTAAGCGAGCCAGTGGGTTTACAATTTCCTGGGTCACATATCTTGAAATCCCAAAATGTCTGCCATCATTTTGAACGGCATTGCTTGGAAACGTGCTCAACCTGTCCGGATCAGTCTCGTAGATAGGAGTGAGGGGATCCATGTTCAGAGAGTTACTTAGAGGTGAACCCCATTCGCTATTACTCAGAACTGCATTTCTGTTAATTCGTGAATAGTTAAGGCTGTTACCAACACGAAACACATCACTTACCTTTGTATTCAGTTTTAAGTTGAACGTATTTCGTCCAAACTGCGATTTATCACCGCCAATAATTCCTTCTTGTGAAAAAATTGTAAATCCGGTCAAATATTGAGTTTTTTCATTCCCGCCTGAAATGGTGATCTGGTGATTTGTCATTGGCGCGTTGTCATTAAATACAGCTTCTTGCCAGTCAGTGCCTCCCGATACATCAGGAGAAGTTGGAAATGGCATGGTTAATCCCGCAGCGGCTGCACCTTCATTCATCATCATCATATATTGACGGGCATCCAGTACATTGAGTTTTTTCCAAGGATTCTGAATACCGGCATATCCTTCATATGTAACGCTTGTTTCATCAGGTCTTCCGGATTTTGTTGTTATCAATACTACTCCATTAGCTGCACGTGCACCATAGATAGCGGCGGAGGCAGCATCTTTCAGAACTTCAATAGATTGGATAGAGCCCGGATTTAAATAATCGATTCCACCGACCGGCATTCCATCCACAACGTAAAGTGGATCAGCGCTTCCGGTTGTACCGGCGCCGCGAATTCGAATGGTGGGGGCTTCACCCGGCTGTCCGGATTGATTTGAAACAAAAACACCTGCTGTACGGCCCTGAAGAGCCTGTTCTACACGAAGAACCGGTGTTTCTGCAATAGTTTCGGAGCTGACTGATGAAACGGAACCTGTAATTTCACTTCTCTTTTTGGTTCCATAGCCAACCACTACAATCTCTTCTCCTGATTCCAGCACACTTGGCTGGAGAGAAACATTGATTTCACTTCGTCCATCGACCGGCATCTCAACTGTCTCGAAACCAATGTATGAATAACGCAGTGTGTCGTCAGGTTCTATATTGCGTAAGATATATTGTCCATCAACGTTCGTTGTAGTACCCCGGTCAACTGTTCCCTTAACGAGAATGTTTACACCCGGTAATGTCTGGTTGGTTGAAGCATCGGTAACCACACCCATTACAGAATCTGCGGGTATTTCCAATTCAGCTTCTTCCATGTTGGAAATCACAAAGGTTCGGTTCTCGATGTACGTTGAAATTAAATTGTGGGGTTCTAATACCCTGTCTATAACTTCAAATACAGATGAGCCCTCAATTGATTCGGCATTACCTGACTTTCCCTTCACCAAATTGGATTGGTAAAGAAAGATCACATCGTATCCGTTTTCAATTTTATTTAAGGTCTCTTCTAAACTTACCTTTTTCTCTGGTTTCTGAGTCGACAAAATGTCTGCACTTGAAACGTACTGTTCTGTTTGTTTTGCCCCTAATGAGCTTACGCTAAATAGGAAAATGAGCAAAACTAACAAGGAGGATATTTTAGTTTTCATATCACTTAAGTTTTAAGTCATTATTAATTATTCAGTACTACCTGAATCTGTTTTTTCTTTGATATAAATCGTTTGTTCTTGCTGATCGATATCTACTTCAAGCATTTTTGAAAGCCCTGATAGCCAAAAGGTTAAATCAGAGTTATTAAATCTGCCCGTAAGTTGTTTATCCAATAGTGTTTGATCTTCAACAATCACCTCAACATCGTATGTGAATTCGATTCTTGTGATCAATTCTGAAAGAGGTGTCTTATCCAAAACCAGGTTACTGCCGGCCCAAGATGTATATACCTCTGTATTTACCTGTTCAACCTGAATATTATCATAGCTTTGAGAGAAAAGCGCTTTTTCTCCCGGAGTCATAACATATTCCAACCCTGGTTTTTCAGCTTCTTCCAAAGCACTGATTTTCACACTTCCCTCAGTCAATACAACCTGACTTTGATTTCTTGTTGTATTAACAGAGAATCGGGTACCCAATACGGAAATTCTTCCGTCAGGTGTGTGTACGATAAATGTTCGGGATTCTGATGCTTCTTTCCGGGTGATGTTGAATAGTGCTTCACCTTCAAGCCATACCTGCATGGTATCAGACTCCACCATTTTCTGGGGGAGACGAATTTTTGAATTAGCGTTGAGGGTGATTATCGAACCGTCTGAATATTGAACGGTGGTCTTTTGACCGGTTTCCGTTTCAAATTCTTTATACTCAATGGAAACCACCTGGACAGGTTCTGCAGCGCTATTCTGTAAAAACGAATTGCGAGCCAGATAACCTGTCAAAAGCAATAAGCTGATAGCTGCAGCCATTGTCAGCCAGACCATGTTTCTGGACCTGTTTCGCGAACGATTAAAAGATTTTGTTTGATCTTTAGATTCAATTCGTTTCATCAAATGCAAGAATTCTGCACCTGAGTCCGGTTTTGGCAACGTTTGCACACCTCTATTCAATAACTTCCGTCCCTTCTCAACATAGAGGGCATTCTGTCTGCTTTGCTGCATCCAATCAGTCCAATGAGCTTCCTCCTCCTCACATGCTTTTCCTTTCAGAAAACGCACAAAGGAGTCGTTCATTAAAAGTTTAGAAAGCTGAGTTGGCATATTATCTTTTTGTTAAATGTTTGTGTTCTCCTTGTAAAGAGGGAAGCTAATGTGATATCTACTCGGTTTTTTATAGATTTTCTTTCAAAAACGAAAAGGAGAGCTTTAAATCTCTAAAATTACTTAAGATATGAAATGATATATCTTGCCGGATGTTCTACTTATCGAGAAAAAATCGTAGGTTGTTGATCGCTTCAAACACCAAATTATAGATACTCTGTGCGCGCATCTGTAAAATTTGAGAAAGTTCCTCAGTAGACAGCCCTTCGTAATACTTTAAATAAATAACCTCTCTTTGTCGCGGAGTTAAATTTTCAATCGATTTTTTTAATTCTTTACTCTCTTCTTCTTCAAGATTCAGTATCTCGTCCCAATTGTTATAACTTATAAGCGCATCAAACTCTTCGATATAGTATTTGTTGTTAAGAAGATCTCTTCGTTGATGGGATTTCTTCTTATTCAATAATTCGCGGCGTAAGGAGATAAACAGGTAGGAGCGTACTGAATCAGGGTGTGTTAAGTTTTCCCGGTATTTCCAGATTTGAAAATACACTTCCTGTATGGCATCCCTGACATTTTCAGAATCCGGGATTATTCGATATCCATAATTATAGAGGGAGTCGAATGTTTTGTTAAATAGCTGGCTCAAAGCATTTTTGTCACCTGCCAACACTTTTGTCCAAAGGCTATCTAACTCTGATTCTTGGTATTTAATTTTTTTACACTCCATCCGTTTACACAGTGCACAATATTAATACTAGATTGATGCTTTTAACCGCTTTTACATTTTTAAAAAAATGTTTTACAAACACTAAAACAAATTAATGAAAATAAACTACTATTAATACATTTTAGACCTAATTATCTTTAATTGATTGGTTATTTAATATCCCTTTCTTTGAAATCGGTCGTTACTATTGCCAACGATGGGGTGGTTATTTGTATAAGTAATTGATGTGAATGATTTTGCACATCTTTTTATCAAAAAGGTCGGAATCTTTTGAATTTGGGAAATAACATCTTGTAAATTTAATATCGTGTATGAAAGATGTTTTCAGATTAGTAAACCTGGTGAATTTGTCTTCATAAATTAAAATGTGTCTACGGTTTGGGTTGTAAAAAGCACCGTCAAATTTTTGATCCAATTTTCGTAAGTCGATCAGTCTACTGTACGAAATAAAATGTTGATCAGACTTTCTAAATATTCATAATAATTAATTACATGCATATTCATTTTGCTGCCTCGGGATGTCCATATTTTAAGATTTACAGATTACCGGCAATTCTATTTTTCAGTCTCATATTATTAATTAGTAAAAATTCAATGGTCCACGCTCAGCAATATTTAGATCCTTCCTTAACAACAGAAGAAAGAGTAGATGACCTGCTCTCACGAATGACACTTGAAGAGAAGGTTGGGCAGATGACTCAACTCAATATCACCCAAATAAATAATGAAAGGGTACAGAGTGATGTGAATCTGAATGCAGAAAAAGCGCGAAATCTGCTAAAAAATCATCACATCGGTTCGTTCCTGAATGGTGAGGCTGTACCTCCTGAGCAGTGGCTGGACTATATCAATGGGCTTCAAAAAATAGCTGTAGAGGAGACCCGGCTGGGTATTCCAATTATATATGGTATTGATCATATGCACGGAGCAAGTTATTTAGAAGGCAGCACTATTTTTCCACATAATATCAATCTTGGTGCTACTTTTAATACCGAACACGCTCGGCAAACCGGCAGAATTACGGCTCTTGAATCCGGAACACTGGGTCATGTGTGGAACTTTGCACCGGTATTGGATTTGGGAAGAAATCCATATTGGCCGAGATTTTACGAAACCTATGGTGAAGACCCTCATTTAGCTTCTGAAATGGGCCGCTCGTTTGTAGAAAGTTATCAGAGCGATCACGATCTTTTCCCATATAAGTTAGCGGCTACCGGAAAGCATTTTCTCGGATACTCTGTGCCAAGATCAGGCTGGGATCGTACACCGGTTGATCTGTCTATGCAGACTATCCATGAGTTTCATCGACCATCATTTCAAGCAGCGATTGATGCCGGTATGAAAACCATGATGTTAAACAGCGGTGAAGTGAATGGAATCCCGGTCCACGCATCCAAAGAGTTGCTCACAGGTTTACTCAGAGATGAAATGGGATTTGAAGGTGTGATTGTAACGGACTGGGCAGATATTGGAAAACTTCACAATTTTCACAAAACCGCCCGGGATTATGATGAAGCTACCCTGCAGGCCATCGAAGCCGGTATTGATATGAGCATGACGCCGAATTCCCTGGATTTTAATGAAAGTCTCTTAAAACTGGTCAATAACGGATCGGTAACCGAAGAACGGCTGAATGAATCAGTCAGGCGAATTTTGAAGCTCAAATTTGAGCTGGGGCTATTCGAACATCCGTACCCATCCGGTGAATCACTTGATGAAATTGGCAGTGATTCTCACAAAACCTTTGCTTTGAAGGCAGCAGAGGAGTCGATGGTGCTGTTGAGAAATGATGACAATGTATTGCCACTATCAAAAAGTGTTGAGAGGCTGCTGGTTGTCGGACCAACGGCTGAGAATAAAAGAAATCTGGCCGGTGGCTGGACGCTTGCCTGGCAGGGTACGGCTGAAGAGCGTTATCCCGAATCGATGAAAACCATTGCTGATGCAATAAGAGATGAATTCCCGAATACGGAGGTAATCAGTATGGAGTCGATCGGAAAAAAATATTCCAAAACAAGGAAAGAGTTCAACGAATTGGCTGAAAGTTCGGATGCAATCATAATAGCTGCCGGGGAAGAGCCCTATACGGAGTTTGTAGGCAATATCACGAACCTGAAACTGGATGAAGATCAGCTGGATATGATCGAAGCGGTCAACGAAACGGGTAAACCGGCAGTGCTCGTCTTAGTTGCCGGACGCCCAAGAGTGATCAATGAAATTATATACGAAACGGAATCTATAATCTGGGCGGGTCTGCCGGGTTTTGAAGGGGCCGAAGCGATTGCACACGTAATTAGCGGTCAGGTAAATCCAAGCGGGAAACTGCCTTTTTCCTATCCGCAGTTTGTGGGACACTTTATTCCATACAATCACAAGCCCAGCGCCGCATACTATTTTGATGAAACCGTTGCCAATGACATTGTCGTGGACAGTGAAGCTCATACGATCTGGGAATTTGGTTATGGCTTAAGCTACACCGATTTTGATTATAAAAATCTGGAATTAAGTGAGACAACTTTAGATGTAAATCAGCAAATTACGGCTAAAATATCTGTGACCAATACGGGCAATCGTACCGGAACAGAATCCGTGTTGTGGTACCTGACCGATGAAGTTGGACGAATTTCAAGACCGATTAAAGAACTGGCTCATTTTGAAAGGGTTACACTTGAGCCTGGCGAAACGAAGGATGTGACACTCACCATTGATCCACAAACACATTTGAGCTATCCGGGCTTTGATGGTAAACCGATTCTGGAAGAGGGAGATTTTACACTTCGAGTAGGTTCAGAAAAAGCAGAATTTTATTTACAAAAACCGCTTGACTGAGATAAGATTGAATAGGAGTACTGAGGTTGTAAAAGCATAAGGCGGAGTTTTATTTTTCTCCGCCATTTTTATAGATAATCTGTTTTGTACTTAAGTAACGTGAGTTCGATGTAAAATCATTGACATTTTGTAATGTGAGAAGTCTCCTCCTTTTTCAAGGAGGGGATTTAGGCTGACATTACCCATACAATCTTGGAATCATTAAAAATGATATAAAGTACATCCACAGATTAAACTGTTTCCCTTATTCCTTTTGGGCCGCCAAAAGGAATCAAAAACTCCCGGGCGGTGATTGCTTCCGGGCCTGGTTTGCCCGCGCGGTTACACAACATCGATTGCTCCCAGGGGAGCCGATATTGTGATGTCTCCCGCGCTTTGATGCAAACCATGCTACTCCTCCACCAATCAAGGCCGGAGGGTTCTTTCTCTCTTTTAAAAAAGGTTGAGTGAATAGGTTGCTCCTGATTTTTCCATCACAAAAAAACGATATAATGTATTGCCTTTAATGCATTTACAATACTAAAATTATAAGTATATGGGTAATGTCAGGGGATTTAGACCTGCCTTCGCTGAAGCTTCTGAAGGCAAGTGTGGTTGAATTAGGTCAATGAGTTAATTTCTTAATAATAAATCCGCATTGAAATCTAAAAATCACCCTCGTTCAGTCCTTATGGAATGGAGACACTTTTTCAAATTCTTATCCCGAACTCACGTTAAGTAAATGAATGCATGAACTTTCCATCAATTAAAGAAGTCCCGAATAGCATCCTGAATCTGTTCCGCACCGCTTTCGGCTGCAGCTCTCAGCGATTGGTTAACCACTTTCTCCGCGATCTCCTTGATCACATCTTCAACGGCCTGTTGAGCACCGCCACGACCCAGGTCATTCAGCTCGATCTGTGCAATTTCGACACGGGCCGACCGCTCGCCTCCAATCTGTGTGTATAGATCCGCACTTCCCTCAGTCATAATAAAATGCTCGATCACAAGAGATTTTTCAGATGCTTCTCCTGATGATACAGACTCGATGTTATTCATAATAGTGCGCAGATTGTTTTCAGGCATCTTCTGCTCCACATATATTGAAGGTGAAACGACTTTAATATTCCGTACTACGATTTCGTCCTTGAATAGAGAAAGAATATTTAGTTCGATGCTAAAATCATCTATTTCCAGAGCGTAATCTTGTTCAAATCCATCAGGATTTTCTACACGAAAACCGCTTATGGTTCCACTGCCTGAAAAAGGAGAGATTGACACCCTTTCTACAGTTACGGCGGTTCCCGTCATTTCAGAACCAACGGTTTCGATACCGGTTTTAACGATGGAGTCGACAGACATGGTGAGCACTAAAAAACCGATCAGTAAGATTGCCAATATTCCACCCAGTCCAAATTTTATAGCTTTACTCATTTTTTAAATGTTTAGTGAATTGATTCAGGGATTGATATCTGTATTTTAAGTCGTTTGTTTCAAAGTAGTAAATAGGAGAACGCTTTTTTTTAAAAACTTTTTGGCAAAGTTAAGGATGGAAGAAAAAAACCAATATCAGTTGGAAGAGGATTTAACGGACACAAATATGTTCGGAATGTCGTTGCTCTCCTTTCTTTTTTATCTAGGTCTCTCTCTGATTCTAATCTACATTTTCCATGAAGACGGTTTTCGGGAAATCTTTGAGCACGGCTACTCCATTACTGTTCAAATAGCAATTGGTATAAGTGCGGGTATTGCTGCGGCGCTTGTGGTTATGTATCTATCTTCCAGATCTCCGATTGCAGATGTACTGGACGATTTTGCTCTTTTCAGGGTCATCGCCAATACGAAATTTTCACCTTTCGACAGAGTTCAAATCTCACTCTTTGCCGGTGCTGGGGAGGAGATCCTGTTTCGCGGAGCGATCCAGCCCATACTCGGTATCTGGATCACCTCTATCATTTTCATTGCCATACACGGCTATTTTAAGTTTAAGTCGGCCGGACACATTCTGTTTGGATTGATGCTCTTTTCCCTGAGCATGATGCTGGGTTTTCTATACGAATTCTCAGGACTTATTTCAGCAATGGCTGCACATGCCATATATGATTTGGTGATGCTGGAGTGGGCGAAGAGGAGGAGGGGGAAGGATTAAGAAATTGAAGGTCTGTTTCTTGCAATAAGTACTCAAATTCGTGTTGTCCATTACAGGATAGACTACAAAACAGCATATCACTTCATATCTTTTTTTCGATTGGTCCCTCTCCAGGCGCTTAACTTTAAAGGCTCTTAATATTCGGGTAAATTCTGCCACTTTTGTTAGAGTACTTATACCTTTAATCCGATTGAAGTTAGAGAACACTATTTTTTGGTTTAAAGAAGTTCGGATAAATTATAGACAGTCAGTAAGGATACAAGTAATTCTAGTCCTTATACAGAGAGCAATGTATAAAACTTATTGAGAGAGTTGAAAAATCAGAGATAAGATTGAAATCATCGAAGTAGCGTGTGAGCAACGCTTCTCAACAAATCAACAGAGGATTTTGGCTGATACCCAAAATCCTCTTTTTTTTGCTAATTTGTTTCAGATCCATAGCCATTCAGCCTGCCGGCGTGTGCTTTCCTGTCGCCCGCTTTATGAAAGTGAAGCCGTCTGTCCGGATCATTGGACATACCTACATAGTAGGTTTCTTTAATTTCAGAGCGGAGTATGTAGAGGTAATGTTTCATAAAACAAAAAAAGCCAACCAACTTGTGTTGATTGGCTTTTTGATTATTGGTGAACCCTTACACTATCCACATAATCTTGGAATCATTATAAATGTTATAATTAAACCCCACCTACTCATGTTTCTCTTATTACTTTTGGACCGCCAAAAGTAATCAAAAGCTCCCGGACGGTGATTGCTTCCGGGCAAGGTTTGCCCGCGCGGTTACACAACATCGATCGCTCCCAAGGGAGCCGATATTGCGATTTCTCCCACGCTGTGATGCAAACCATGCTAATCCTCCACCAATCAAGGCCGGAGTGTTTTCTTGCTTTTCCAGCTTTTTACTTTCTGCTCAGCTGCAAAAGCCTCTTCTTTTGTTCCAAATGCTTGGGTATACACAATCTTCCAGGGACGAAAACGACTTGTGTGCGCTTTCCTGTCATCAGTGTTATGAAAGTGAAGTCGCCTGTCCGGATTGTTGGACATACCTACATAGTAGGTTTCTTTAATTTCAGAGCGGAGTATGTAGAGGAAGTATTTCATAAAACAAAAAAAGCCAACCAACTTGCGTTGATCGGCTTTGTGCTCCCTAAGAATTTATGGAGAACCTACGCTCCGACAGCTGTCGGAGTAACAGTCAACGGCTCTGCCATACTACAGATAATCCTCGATATTGATCTCGCCATCGACAAGCAGCGAATCATCTTCTTGCTTTTCCAGCTTATTACTTTCTGCTCAGCTGCAAAAGCCTCTTCTTTGTTCCAGAATGCTCGGTATACACAATCTTCCAGGGACGGTATCGACTGGTGTGAGATTTACGGTCGTCGGTATTGTGGAAGTGAAGTCGCCTGTCCGGATTGTTGGACATACCTACATAGTAGGTTTCTTTAATTTCAGAGCGGAGTATGTAGAGGAAGTATCTCATAAAACAAATAAAGCCAACCAACTTGCGTTGATCGGCTTTGTGCTCCCTAAGAATTTATGGAGAACCTACGCTCCGACAGCTGTCGGAGTAACAGTCAACGGCTCTGCCATACTACAGATAATCTTTGATGTTGATCTCGCCATCGACAAGCAGGCGAATCATCTTCTTGCTTTTCCAGCTTTTTACTTTCTGCTCAGCTGCAAAAGCCTCTTCTTTTGTTCCAAATGCTTGGGTATACACAATCTTCCAGGGACGAAAACGACTTGTGTGCGCTTTCCTGTCATCAGTGTTATGAAAGTGAAGTCGTCTGTCCGGATTGTTGGACATACCTACATAGTAGGTTTCTTTAATTTCAGAGCGGAGTATGTAGAGGAAGTATCTCATAAAACAAAAAAAGCCAACCAACTTGCGTTGATCGGCTTTGTGCTCCCCGGGTAGGATTCGAACCTACGACCAATTGATTAACAGTCAACTGCTCTGCCACTGAGCTACCGAGGAATAAATATGTCAAAATTTTTTAGCACCATTGATTCGAACCTGCGTCCCGACCACTGTCGGGATAACAGTTCCCGAATTCTCGGGACTCTGCCACTGAAGAGCGACAGTTATTCAACACGTTTGATTGTGTCGAACGGGCACAAATATAAGGCGTTGTTGTAACCTATGTCAAGCGATGTTTAAAAGTTTTTGAACTTTTTTTAAATAAAAAAAGCCGCTTTTAAAAAGCGGCTTTAAAGTCGTGTAAACGTACTTATTATACTTTGCCGGAATTCTTCATGTCCTGAATTTCTAGACGAATTTCCTGAGAAACTTTTTTGAGATCTTGCAGTTGCTTACGTGCTCTTGTACCGGCTGCTTTATTTCCCTTCTCATAAAACTTGTTCATGTCGTCTTCCAATTCGGCAATCATATTTTTCACTTGTTCAATTCTGCTCATTATAACTCCTTTTGTTAGTTAACGTTAATGCAAATTATTGCTAGAATTCGCTACAAAACTATATAACCGTTGGTAAATGGGCAAATAAAAAACTGAAATTTTCCGTTTTATTTACAATTAAACCCATTTTCTAATTATTTAACCCGGATTATTCACCAAGAAATTTAAGTGTGAACAAGGCGAAGTGGAAATGGTGACGGAAGGGTACTGAGGTACCCTGAGTAAGCTATTTTTACTTTAACGTCGTGCACAGTAAAATTTCGCAGCTACAACCTAACCCAAAATTTGAAATATTATAAATCATGTAAATGATTAAATAACAATATTATAACACCTTATTATATACTTCTTCGTGAATAATCCGGGTTAAGGTCATTTACTCAGCAATGTTTCCTCATTACGGGCCTTCATGAAATGGATATTTGATTGACTTGGTGTTATGGATCTTAATTTCGATAGATTGATGTAATATCTAAGAGATAAAGCTAAGTGAAAACGAATGGCTTGAATTTTAAAACGTATCAGGAGTATTCAATTGGACTTTATGATTGAAGCTTCTAAAACTCTCAGGTACATGTTTTTCTAAAAATGCCGAATCTTTTTCGGCCGGTATGATGCTCATTGGAAAGTCACCTTTAATAAACGAAGAACTCTCATCCGTGCTAAACAGGATGATATTTTCGAAATCAAAACTCTTCTGAAATGATAGCGCCATTTCGGGCAAGGAAAGTGCCTTGGGTGAGTTCCTCGAGAGTTCTTCTGCCAATCCTGATATCAACAGCATTGGCTGCGATGGAAACTGTCGAACCTGATCCTGATTAATTCGAATCTGGTCGTCCTTCAACTTAATCAATGATTTTTGATGGCCATTCACGCCAATGGTTGAGACACCCTGGTCTGCAAAAAGAGCAATCAGTCTGTGATTTAAATCCTTAATGGCTCTTAGTCTTGCATCTTCCCGCATCATACCGGTTTGAATGAGCCGGTCGGTATACTCACTGTCGCTGTGGATAATGATACCGCTCTCTTTTTTTTGAGCAAGTGATCTTGCAAAGGCGGTTAAAAACATTCCGTTATCGAGATGGTCGTAGTCTAATACTGCTAAAAAATTCATTTCTTTCTTTTTATTGAACTGCTGGTAAATCCGTAAGGAAGCAGATCTTTTACAAAATGTGTGGATGAGGTTTGGTTTCCGTGGTGAAGTATAACTTGCTGACTTGGCATAATGTCAGACAGTACTTGACGGCAAGAGCCGCATGGGCTGATGAAGTCACCTTTGGGAGCATAGATGTGCATTCTGTGGAGTTTATCGCCGTAGCCGGCTGTTATGGCCCTGCTGATGGCTGTACGCTCCGCACATAGCCCCAGGCTCCAGGCACTTACTTCAATATTCACGCCGGCAATGTAACCATTGTCAGTTTCCAATAGTGCCGTTACGGGAAAATCGGAATGGGGAGTAACGCAGTTATTTGTCAAATCCTGTAGTGTAGCCATCAGGTTAATATCGCCTTTGATCAAGGGATCAAACAGGTCGGGTGAATCGGGAAGTTTGTCAATTCGTTTGATGTTATACTCATGTTTCCAAAAATCGAGAAGTTCCGAAACCGGTTCGTTCTGAAAGATGGATACGGGACGGTCATCATTAGCGAGACAACTGCAGATTGCAGCACGCACTGCCGAAATGGTAAGTGGAAAAGAGATATTCTCAATTCTCGTTCCCGGATAGAACAATCCCGATTTGCCTTCAACCAGGCAATACTCTTCAATTTCGGAGAAGGGCGCGTAGCTGTTCATAAGTCGATAAATTTAGTGTTCAATTGCCTGCATGACAGTGTCTGCAATTTTAGCTCGAACTCTGCTGATTGAACTACCGTATGATCTGTATGGATGAACACGGTTTGTTAATATTATGATAGCAATTTCTTCGTCAGGATCGATCCAGAAACTTGTACCTGTAAATCCGGTATGGCCAAATGAGTTCGGGCCGGTAAGCTGCCCCGCAGTGCTGAAGCCTTCGCTTTTCCGATCAAAACCGTAAGCTCTCTGATTGATTGGGGATCGACGCTCTGTGAAACGTTTGATGGTTTCAGGTTTTAAGTAATCTACACCCGCAAAATTACCGTCATTTAAAAACATGTAAGCAAGTTTAGCCAGATCATCGGCAGAGGAGAATAGTCCGGCATGACCGGCTACACCGTCCATAAACCAGGCCCGTTCATCGTGAACTTCGGCCTGAACCAAACCATCTCGATAAGTAGTGTCAATTTCTGTGGGCGGAATTCGATTGCTGAACCAACGCCCAACTTTTTTAGGGTTGAAGAAGCTGGATTTCATTCCCATGGGATAGAAAAAGTTATTTCTAACAAATCGATCGACCCGAAGCCCGGAGACTTCCTCAACAATTTCAGCAAGCAGTATAAAACCGAGATCACTATAGACATATTCCTCACCGGGCCGGTTGATCAGTGGCTCATTCCGAACGGCATGAATAATTTCTTCACGGGTTTTGAGCTCGTCCACATAGACCTGAAAAGCCGGCAGGCCTGAGGTGTGAATAAGCAGCTGCTCGATGGTAATTTCGCGCTTCTCATCGGTATCAAACTCGGGGATGTATTTTGCAACCCGGTCCTGAACATCTATTCGGCCGTCATCCACCAGTTTCATGATGGAGGTAGTGGTGGAGATCACTTTGGTCAGGGATGCCAGATCGTAAACGTCATTGTCTGCAACTTTACGGGTTTTGTCATAGTCGTGGTAACCGTAACCCTGCTGCCAAACCATCACGCCTTTCCGCATCACGCCCACAACACCACCTGGGAAAAACTGAGTCGTCGATTGCTTCCTGCATTACCATATCGAGTTCAAGCAGTTTTTCTGTGCTCATACCGGCTGACTCAGGAGTGTCAAATCTTATGTTGGACTGATTGAATTCCAACCCGTCGCTAATGTCATACATGCCGGGAATAGTGATCGGTAGTTTTCCGGCAACCTCCGAGGCTCCAAATAGTGCGGGAACAGTCTGGCGAACCTGATTGCCGTTGGATGACCAGGCCATCACATGGGCGTCAGCGTTGGGTAGATCACGAACCACATATGGATTTCCAAATGCAATCAAAGCAGATGGGCTTGGCCTGCTGATAATCTGTCTCAAAAACTGAAGCTGTTCAGGCTGAACCTGAATGGGCTGATGAGATCTGACAATAATGAAGGAGCCGATCAGTATCAGATCTGCTTCGTCTGCAGCGTCAAGAATTTCACTTTTTTCTTCCAGACTGGTCCTGAGGTCTAAAACATGAAAATCAACGTTTCCATGATATTTTCGGAGCTCGCGTGCGAATGAAGTACCCGTAGATCCTGACTCATCATCCGCCAGGGCAATCGCCAGAATTTTCAGGTGATCCACTTCACGGATTGGAAAAATATCCCTGGAATCTTTCAGAATGGTTACTGAGTTTCGGGCGATACGATCTGCAATACTTTGATAGACCGGTGTGTTGATGGATCTGCTTAAATTCTGCAGGTCAACTTTTGGATTTTCAAAAGAACCATGTTCCTTTTTAAGCTGTAAAATTTTCCGTACTGACCTGTCAATTCTCTCTTCAGAAAGTTCCCCTCGCTCTACAGCCAGCTCCAGCTCGTTAATGGCCGCCATTTCGTCCGGACTGATAAGCATCATATCCACACCTGCTTTCAAGGAATAGATCACCGCTTCGCCGGGAGAGTAGTTCTCGGCAATACCTTTCATCTCCAGCCCGTCCGTTACAATCAGGCCTTCAAATCCGAGTGAGTCGATCAGAATGTCGTTAAGGATAGATTTATCCATTGTTCCCGGCAGATTTCCGTTTCGGCTGATGTTGGGATAGGCGATATGGGCGCTCATTACGCTTCTCAAACCGTTGTTGATGGTCTCCCTGAAGGGCTTTAATTCAAGGGTGTCGATCCGGGAAAAATCGTGATAAATGACCGGCAGTGCGAGATGGGAGTCGACATCCGTATCACCGTGTCCCGGAAAATGTTTTGCAGTAGCCATCACGCCTTCACTTTCAATTCCGTCAATCATATACTGCCCAAAGAACGAAACCATATCAGGATCGGCTGAAAAAGAGCGAACATTTATGACCGGATTTTCGGGGTTGTTGTTTACATCCAGAACCGGTGCAAAAATCTGATTCACACCCAGCGCTTTAGCTTCCCGGGCAGTAATTTTTCCTTTCAGATATGCATTCGAAGCATCGGCCGTTGCCGCAATTCCCATGGCAGGAGTAATACGCGTTGTGCCACTGATCCTCATCGCGGCACCAAACTCCATATCCTGAGCAATCCAGAGCGGAATTTTTGAATAATCCTGCAGTTTATTGGTCAGCATCGCCTGACCGTACACATCCCCCTGCATAAAGATGATTCCGCCCAGATGGTAGTTTTCAATCAACCGTTTCAGGCGCAGGTACTGAGGGTCTTTACTGTTTGTAAATCGGCCATAAGCCGGTGAGACAAACAACTGCCCGATCTTCTCCTGAAGTGTCATGGACTGAAGGAGAGAATCGATATCCGTTGGTTCTGCTAAAGGTTGAGCAGGAGCAGATACCTCTTCTTCCGGTTCAGGCAGTGGAGGTTGTTCAGCCGCAGATCGATACGATTCCGGTTCTGATGTTTTGCAGGATGAAAATATCAGAAACAGGGAGAAAAACAGTAAATAGGAAGTTGGGCGTTGACTAAGAGAACCGGTTTTAGTTGATAAAATCATAAATTTGATTTGGCAAATAGGGTGCAGATGTCGTTCAGTTTATTGATTGCTTAACGCATTGGTGTCAAGTGCATTGTCTGATAGCTCGTTTCCTGGAAAAAAGTACTGTCGCGATAGATGTAGCGATATCTTCCCTCCAGCCACATGTCGGTTTGATCGCCGTAGTGGGTAGATAATGGATTACCGGATTGGCCGGTTGGAAGTACGGACAAACTTCGTCCGGGAGAAGAAAAATCGATGATTCTTCGAATAGATGGTCCCAGGTTCACTTCAAATGGATCCGACCAGTCATATTGAGCTTTATTTACCGTCAAGGCATTACCCCGCACAGGATAGGGACCCTTGCTCATCAGGTTGGTTACGATCATTTTTAAAATTCCCGGTGCATTCGGATCTTCTGCGGCTTCGGCAAAAAGCGGAGGTTTCAAGCTAATCTGGTTTACATTTTCCCAACGCCAGTTGATCGTTTCCTCTCCAAACATTTCCTCTAATTGCGTAACCGCTTCAGCCATGCTCAGCAGTACAATTTCTTCGCGGTTTTCAAATTCCTCGGTTTGCACAATGTCGAAAAAGCTGCTGTTGTATGTAAGAAGTCTGCTCATAACTTGTATCGGCAGATAATTCAAGGAAATTAGCGCTTCATAGGCCTCTTTGCCCAGGTCATCTGTCAGCGTATTCCGGCTCACATTCAGAAAGAAGAAATCAAAAATTGTGGCAGCGGTTGAGTTGGGGTGGTAGTTGTAATCCCAGTTCTCGAGGTAGGTGAGAACGGTTGAAAAATCGTAGTCTGAATCAGAACGAAGCATGGGCAAAATCTCTTCAGTGATTTCCCGGGCATGATCCGAAAAAGCATCATATTGCAGTTGCTGTACATCCGGGACTGACAATGAATCTGTATCTTCCAAAAAGCGGGTGATTCGTGATATGCGTGAAGGCGGTGCCCAAAAAGATCCGATGTAGTGTCTGTAGCTATCGGTGTGGTGTTTGTTATTGGCATGAGCCACAAATCCGGATTCAGGATTTTTAAGTTGGGGCAGCTCATTAAACGGAATCCAGCCGTTCCATTGGTAGGAGGGATCATCACCGCTCCTGAAGAACAGAGGATTGTAATCGCGGATAGGCACGTTTCCGGCACTGAAAAGGGCTACGTTTCCATCGGCATCAGCATAGGTGAAATTCATTGCGGGTGATCTGAATTTTTTTACAGCTTCTTCAAACTGATCCATCCCGGACGCACGATTCATCTCATATATCGCTTCACTTTCCTGGCTAACTTCGTGTCCCGTCCAAGCCATAGAGACCAGGTTATCTCCTAAAAGCTCTTCATTATCGTACAGATCACTGATAACAGGCCCATTTTGTGTATGACGAACACGGTACAGAACGTCATCTCCATCTTTCACTTTAATCAATTCGTTTCTATACCGGAACGGTTCGGTTACAGGAGTATCGCCACTGTTGTCTGTAACGTAACGGTCTGAATTTTCCTCATCCGTTTGTTCCACGAAGAAGTCCAGAACATCTGCCATCATGTTTGTAATGGTCCAGGTTAGGTCACCGTTGTCACCCAAAATAATGAAGGGTGCTCCCGGAATGGACGCTCCGGTGATGGATTGTTCCGGAGTGTTGTAGTGCATTTCGAACCAGAAACCGGGTATACTTAATCCCATGTGGGGATCACCCGCCAGAATGGGAAGGCCGGATTCTGTTTTCTCTCCACTCACCGCCCATGCATTGCTTCCCCATTGTGATCCCTCCATCTTGAGAAAGGATCGCCGTTTTTTCTCTGTGGAAATCATAGGCATGATGGCAGATGCTATTTGCCGGCTTTGAGTGTCATTCAGAGTGGTGGGGTAGCGGTCGTTATATTTCGGAAACAGCTCATCTAATTGGTTTGGCTCCATTTTTCCTTCCAGATAGGCGTAGGCCAGTTCACTCCACCAGTAGATGTTCTGATCCCAGGCCATCAAGCGCGTAACGGCAAATGTATGAGTCGGTGTCCATTCAATCGGCTCCATTTCGAGAAGCGTAAATTCTATGGGTAGATCACGGGCGTTTTCCCGCGCATAGTCGTTCACGCCGTCGGCATACTTTTGAATCAGGCGAACAATTTCAGGAGACGCCTCTTCTTCAATTCGCTGAGCCGTTTCCCAGAATCCCAGTGTTCTCTGGTATTTATCCATCTCAACCAGCTCTTCGCCCAAAAATTCAGCAAACCGTCCTTCCGCTGCCAGTTGCTGAAGGGTCATCTGCCACAATCGCTCCTGAGCATGGATGTATCCGGCGGTGTAGTACAAATCCTCTTCAGATTCAGCATAGATATAGGGTACACCATAAGGATCCCAGTGCACATCAACGGGACTATTCAATCCATTCAGCGAGAGTGTGGAGTTATAATCGGGTAGGGGTTTATAAAACGTCCAGTAGACACCTATGATGGCAAATCCGGTAATCAGAAAAAGCAGTAAGAGCAAGATCCTTAGAAATGTTCTCATAGTGTTCAGTAAAGAATTAGCCTGAATTATTCACAAATTTTAGAAGAAATAATTTAGAAATATATATAACAGTAATTAACAGTTATTTAAGTTATTGAGCTCAATTTTCGTCAGGAGTACTCTGCGAAATTTAACTGTATGCTGCGTTGTCTCATAAATGGTGTACTCAACGTCCCGACAGCTGTACGGGACGTTTCCGCCCCCATTTCCGGGACGCCTTGCATACCGCCAAATTTCTTGGTGAATAATCCAGGTTAGAAAGTTTTGCCAATATAGATTGAAAATTCCGTTCAAAATACATACTCTCAAAGCCATATGAAATGCTATTTAAAGTGAGTTCGATATAAGATCCTGGAATAAATGATCCTCCTGAATTAAAATGGAGGCTTCTTCTTTTCTTATCTTTACGTTTGAAAGGCGATTCAATTTTTAAATCAATTAACTGAAAAAGGAGCTATACCATGAGTGAGATTAAAAAAGTAGCGGTTATCGGTGGTGGAACCATGGGTAACGGTATTTGTCACATTTTTGCCATGAACGGTTACGATGTGAACCTTGTAGAAACAAAAAAAGAGTTTGCAGAACGAGCGCTGAATACCATCGACAAGAATCTGACGCGGATGGTCAATAAGGAGAAAATTTCTGAAGTTGATAAAACAGCAACTCTCGAGCGAATTCAGACACATCTGGATATTGCTGACGGAGTTAGAGATGTGGACCTGGTTGTGGAAGCCGTTCCTGAAGTTTTTGACCTCAAAAAGAAGATATTTACGGAGATTGATAAGAATGCTCCGGATCACGCAATTCTGGCAAGTAACACATCCTCAATATCCATTACAAAGCTGGCAGCTGTAACCAAACGGCCGGAGAAATTCATAGGGATGCACTTTTTTAATCCCGTACCCGTGATGAAACTGGTTGAGGTAATCAACGGTTTGGAAACAGCTGATGAGGTAACCGAAGTGATAATGGAGACTTCCAAAAAGCTGGGCAAGGTTCCGGTTCCGGCCAACGATTCCCCCGGATTTGTTTCAAACCGTGTACTGATGCCGATGATTAACGAGGCGATCTTCTGCGTGTACGAAGGAGTAGCTGAACCTGAGCACGTGGATGAAGTGATGAAACTGGGAATGGCGCACCCAATGGGACCGCTGCGTCTGGCTGACTTTATCGGCTTGGATGTCTGTCTTGATATTCTGAACGTACTCTATGACGGATTCAAAGATCCGAAGTACCGACCCGCTCCGCTGCTCGTAAAAATGGTGGATGCCGGAAAACTTGGAAATAAAACAGGCGAAGGATTTTTTAAGTACTAGTCTTGAGTCATGAGATTTGAGACCTGAGTGTTTAGAGGAAAGGTGCAGAAGAATCCCCTCTTGAGAGGGGAAAGGGTTGAATGAAAACGCGAAGCGTGATTCATTTAATCGAGGGGTGTGTTAGTAGGAGCAAGATACGTGGAGCAGTTCAAATAATAACGGTGAGCTCATGCTCAACGCGGAACACACCTCTGAAGCTAATGCTAAACGCATTATCTTCTGTCTCCTCCTGTCCTCCAGAGCCTTGGCGAAGGCGGGCTCAAAAGTAGAGGTGCAGGATAGTCCCCTCTTGAGAGGGGAAATGAAATGGTGAAAGCGCAATGCGCGGTTCACCATTCGAGGGGTGTGTAGATTAGTAGCTCAAATTTAAAGACGCTGACAGGAACCTCCTGATGTCGGTACGCTGTCAGGTCACAATTCAACATTCAACATTTTTCATTCATAATTCAACATCCAAATAATGATCGATCTCCGCAGTGATACCGTAACCAAGCCAACCCCCGAAATGCTGAAGTTTATGACGGAGGCAGAAGTTGGAGATGACGTTTTTGAGTCGGATCCTACCGTCAACGCCTTTCAAAAGAAGATGGCGGAGATGTTTGGCATGGAAGCCGGACTTTTTGTCCCAAGCGGAACAATGAGCAATCAGCTCTGCGTGTCTGTATTGACCCAGCCGGGAGATGAAATCATCATAGATGAGCTGGGACATATTTTCAACTACGAGGCGGGTGCGGCGGCTCATCTCTCATCAGTTCAGATTCGTCCGGTGAAAGGCGTTCGCGGGAAGCTGAATCGTGAGGCTGTTAAGGGAGCCATCCGAACCTACAATGACTGGGATCCTCATACGCGGGTAATCGCCGTGGAAAATACGACTAATAAGGGGGGAGGTGCCTGCTACAGCAAGGAAGAGCTGATTGCACTGAGCAATCTGGCCGACGAGCACGGACTCTACTTTCATCTGGACGGGGCCCGAATCTGGAATGCCATAACCGCTACCGGAGTTGAGCCGGAGTTTTTTGGGTCCGTAGCCGATACCATCTCCATCTGCTTCAGCAAGGGGCTGGGCGCACCGGTGGGGTCAATGATGCTGGCGTCTGAAGATCACATCAAAAAGGCGAGAAGGCTTCGAAAAATGTGGGGCGGGGGAATGCGTCAGGTCGGATTGCTGGCAGCAGCTGCTGATTATGCCGTAACCCATCATCTGCCACTGATGAGTGAAGACCACCGACGAGCTAAAATTCTGGCTGAAACCGTTTCAGAACATCCGGATTTAGAGATTAATCTGGATACGGTAGAGAGCAACATTGTGATTTTCGACACGAAAAAAGAGCCGGCGGTTGAGGTACTCAAAAAGTTTGAGGAGCAAGGTGTGGCGATGATTCCGTTCGGACCGAACACCATCCGGGCAACATTTCACTTTCAGGTGGGAGAGGAGGACCTGGAGAAAGTGCTGGATGTGGTGAGGGGTTATAAAGGTTAGATAAAGATCTTTTGAAGATTACGGTTTTAGGTAGATCAGTTTTACCATTTTGAGCAACAAATGTGTTAAAAAATGGATTTACTCTAACTTAAAAACAACGTCAGGTTTGCCGGATCATGCTAACGAAATAGAAATAAGTTAGCATGTGGAAAGCTTTTGCTTTGACTTACTAATCTTGTTTATAAATCAGCTGCTTTTTCGGCAGAGGTGGTGATGCCGCGTATCATGGCTGAGCTGAATCCACCATGTTCGAGCTGGTTTAACCCGGCAATGGTACAGCCTTTCGGCGTGGTAACCCGGTCGATTTCATACTCGGGATGCTGATGATCCTGAAGTAGTAATTCGGAAGCCCCTTTTGCTGTCTGAGCCGCCATCTTGATAGCTTGATCGGCATGAAATCCTATCTCTATTCCTCCTTGTGCCGCGGCCCTGATTGCTCGGAGGAAAAAGGCGATTCCGCAAGCGGCCAGCGCGGTGGCGGACGTCATCAGCTCTTCGTCAATAATCTCAGTATCTCCCACGCATTTAAACATCTCTATCGTCTGCTTCATGGCCGGATGCTTGGTTGGTCCGGCCAGGCAGGTCATGGATTCTGAAATGGCAATCGCCGTATTGGGCATAGCCCGCACAATGGGTACATCCTCACTCACATAGTTACGGATTTTGCTTATTGTCCAGCTTGTGGCAACCGAGATAAGGGTGTGTTGATCGGTAAGCAGAGGTGATATTTCACTGAGAACATGTTGCATGTGGTGAGGCTCAACTGCAATTACAATTACCTGAGAAGATTGTACGGCCTCAATGTTATTATCCGTAACAATACAGCCACGCTCTTTGAATGCTGAAAGTTTGTCCGGGTTACGCCGGGTTAAGGTGAGGGAAGGTGGTGAAATAAACTTGGAATCCAGTAGCCCTTTGGCAAGTGCGGAGCCAATATTTCCAACTCCCAGAATAGCGATAGATTGTTCTTTTTTCATGGAGAGAATACATTAAGAATTTAATATGATGTGCTTTAAAATAACCACAATCGCTGAAGATGAAACAGATTCTTCAGGATTATTGAGGTTACGTTCACAAAACTGCTTTTTAGAACCTCGGAGCTCTGTATTAATTAAGTCCGGTGACTGAATTAAATCGTGGTTCAGAAGCTGTATTTGAGTATTTAACGGTTTGGTGCATAAGTGGCTGATCAAAAATGTAGCCAAAGCTCTTATGGTAATCCAATTCGATTGATGCGAATGATATGCTGGATGCAAGCTCATTTTCTTGGAATCAATCCTTTTTCTTGAATAAGGGGAATGGCCGCTTCAGCCATATCCCTGTAGTTATGTCCTACTCCCTCTGCATATTTGAGCTGCCAGCCCAGAGTTAGGCCATGGTTTGCTGCATCACATTGAGCTGCCTCGAAAATATTCTCCTCTTTGCGGCCTTGATTCTTCCTGTTTCATCGCCTCCGAACGTGTTCAAAAACCACCTTGATCCGGTTTATCCTCCGGTCCAAGAAATATCACGAGCGGGGTGTAGTTCCTGCACTGTTGGAGCACCCAAAATGCCATAGGGATAGTTCTGTTTACTGTCGGGAATGGTGTACCATCCGGGGTTAGCGGCAATAGCCAGGTCGAAGCGAGCATCCGGCTTAAACATCACCATTCGATGGATAAACTGGCTGAAACAGTCAAAACTCATTTATATTAAGACAATCGGCCGGCGTTCTGCTGTAACACGCTTTTTAAAACTATAAAAGAGGCGAAAATGGTCACACTCTGAATTATAAATCTTTCAAAGCCTGAACAAGCTCGGATTTATTCATACTGGAATAACCTTTAATCTTAAGCTCTTTGGCCAGGTCATACAGTTCCTGAAATGTTAATTCGGAGTAATCCTCTACATCCTGTTTTAGATTTTGTACAGTCTTATTGGTTTTACTGAGGATCGAATCTGTACTCTCTTTCATCTGCTTGATCAGTTCTTCACTGTTTTTTTTGATCTCTTTAAGATACTTATCTGTATTTTCGGCCAATTTCTTTCTGGTGTTCTCTCCTTTATCAGGAGCCAAAAGTACACCCAAAAGCGCTCCGGCTACAGCACCTGAAAAAGCAACAAGAATTAGTTTTTCAGTTTGCTTTGATTCCTTTTTATTGTCGAACTGACGGATAAAATTTTGAATATCTTTTTTTTCGAGCATGGCCATTATACGTGTTTTATGTTAATGTTTATTAATCTGTCAAGAACCGGCAAACAATATCCTCTTATTCTGATTCTTGCAGATATTTTTCGAACCTATCTCAATACATAAATAACATTAATTAACTTACTAAAATTTCAAATTTAACTACTGTCATCTCAATGTGATCTGTCATAAAAGACCTGTCTGGTTTCATTAGCTTATAAGTTTAATCAAATGAATATATCGGCATAACCTGACAGTTGTACCGTTAAACTTCAAGTGAATTCTTCGATATTTTTTTATCTTTCCTTGGGCGTACCTCAAGATCCCGCATTTGATCAGCACTGCTGACTTGGGACAGTTGGTACGCCTTTCTTTTTTTGGTGGCTATCCGGCTAATTGGAGCCGCCTCATCAAAGGGTTGTTCGCGTCGTTTTGAAGCGATTTCTTGCTGTTGAGCATCATGTCCGGGAGCAGAGATCTTCTTTTGTTGATTGGCCTGATCCACCGTCGGATCATAGGCGTTTCCACTGGTGAGAATTCCCCAGATAATGCGAAGCATCTTATGCATAACCACACCCAAGGCTTGTTTATGAGTTTTATTTTTACTGCGATGACGGTGATAAATGGCCTTTAGATGCGGATCTTTGAGCACGGCGCTGTTGGCACACATATACAAGGTAGCACGCATAGCCGCCCGTCCCTTTTTACTCATCCGAACCACCGGCTGTTTGTCTCCGCTTTCCCTCAAGGCAGGATGCACTCCAAAATAACCACTTAAATGGCCGGGGCTGGCAAACCGGCGGATATCTTCAATCTGGATCATCAAACTGGCCGCGCTATACGGGCCTATTCCTGGGATGGTTTCCAGCAGCCGGGTCTGTTCTCCGCTACATTCTGCCGTGAGTTTTCCTTTCAGAGAAGCAATCTGCTTTTGGCTTTCCTGAATCTGGCGGGCCATCGAGGCGATTAAAAATTCATCGGATCCATGCCCACGGGCCGCTACCGTCCGGCTGGCATCCTCAATCAACCGGGCGGCTTTTTCCAGGCTTATAAAGTTGATCTTTGCCACCGTTTGCACCCGTGCCCGCGAGAGTTTTTGCGGGCTTGGGTAGGCCTTCAGCAGTTCCAGTACCCAATTGGGAATCCCATGTTTGCAAAACCGTTGCAGCTCCGGGAAGCAACTATACAGCAACTGCCTGAACTGGGTGATCAGCTGAGTGCGCTGGCGAACCAACAGGCGAATATGCCCGTCAAAACTGCGGAAAGAGCGGTACTTGGTCTGGAGCGTATCCCAGGTAATCTCATCGCCATAGCGAATCAGGTAACGGGCAATATGAACCGCACTCAACGCATCGGTGATCTGGGTCGACAGGCTTGCCTTGGCGGCGTTCTTTACCGTCAACGGGTTCAGCCTGCTCACGTGCAGGGGAAGTTCCGTGCCGGCCTCCATCAGGCAGGCGTACCAATTGTCCTCAAATCCTCCGGTGCTCTCCACCCCCGCATAGATCTGCTCGAGGTTATAGGTGCTCATGCAACGGCCAAGCCACCGAATCAACCCCTGGTGGCCGGTGCGGGTATCATCAAACTGTACCGGCTTCGTTAATATCTGCAGCTCCTCATTGAGCAGCACAAAATCACTGTAGCCTTTACTTACATCAATTCCTACATATCCATTGTTCATCATTAATCCTCATGTTGTGTTGAATAAAAGTCAGGCTTCGTTTATCCTTATCGGTATGCGGTGTCAGGCACCAGGTTGTACCACAAACTCTACCTAACGAACAGGAGAAACTGTCAGGCGGCATCCAGGTGCCAAGGTCAGAACCTCCTTCATTCGTCAGGTAAGCTTTTCTAACTTTAAATTCAACATATAAGATCTCCCGACACCTGCGCATTGACTTGAACCTACGCACATGATAAAAATCGTGTGGTCTATACAGAAGGACCACCAGAAATACCTCAGCTTCTTGCTTAGAGAGAACAAGCAATCCTGAATGCATTCGATGGAGTTATTTTACTTCTTCCACTTTCTCTTTACGTAAGCCGATACATGTTCTCCATATTTATCGCTCACAAACTCCGACCGGTAATCGGTTCCCTTTATCAACCCGCGACAGTCACTCGCTCCGCAATTGCAGGAAAACGGCTCCATGATTTCATTGCAAAACGTGGCATAGTCAAGCGTAACCTCCTCTCCGGCCCGGATTGATCTGCGGGCGGTCACATTCATTCCCGTCAACCAGGCATTGGGTTCACAGGAGTGGTTGATGGGGATCCACTCATCGGGTTCCGGACTCCACATCACATAGATCTCATCGCTTATAGGCCATGCATATTGTCTGAACCATCTCTTTTTCTCTTCACGCCATGTACTATTCACATGGGAGCGGCTTACCAGGTGGTGCTTCTGTTCCTCATGTTCAAAAATGAGTTCCTCTCTCGAAATATCTTTTGCTGCTACAATTCGATAACCATGTTCAGGATGAAATGCCCGTTTCCACGGTTTTTGGTCAACGCGCTTCCCGGCTGATTCAAGAATGAGCTCCACAAAATGTTTATGACCACGTTCGTCGTTCAATAGAATGAGATCGGCGCTGCCTTCAGCTTCGGGAGGGTAGAAGATTCCGCAGTTCGGATTGATCTCGAGCATATAAACCTCATTTTTTTCATTTACACGCAAATCGCATCTTCCGTAACCGGTTCCATTTAATCCTTGAAATAAGCTTCGGGACGCATTCATCAATTGTCCGGCAAGCGACCTGTCGTCAACGGGCCCGGTTTTCATGCCGCTGTAGTTGATCCATTTCAGATCAAAATGCTTGAACCGTTCTCCGGGTGGAAACTGGAATTCAATGGGGTCATAGGCTACCGGATTGTTCGGATCTTTGGGATTTTCAGCTACAAGAACCGTAAACTCGCGCCCTTCGATAAACTCTTCCACCATCGCATGTACAAACCGATCGATCATGATTCGGGACTGATCGAGCAGTTGTTCATGATTCTCGACCACCGAGGAGGGTGTCAGGCCGATACTGCTGTAGCTGTTCGGATGTTTTACAATAAGCGGATATTGAAGATGGCGTGTTTCTGCTTCAAGATCATCCAGGTTTGAAATGATCGCATGCCCGGGTACCTTCACGCCGTAATAGCGGCAAACCATTTTCATCAGTTCACGGGTCGGATCATAGAATGAACTGTCTGCCCCGGTAAAGGGCACATTCAGTCGTTCCAGGGCCTGTACCACTTCAATGCCGGCCCGGTCCTCATCCCAGCTGCCGTCGCAAAGGTTTACGAAAACATCAAAGTTCTGTGAGGCCAGTTCCGTTACATGGCGGACAGCGGTCTCTTTATGCAGTAAATGATGCTCCATTTCATGTCCCTTGAAATAAGTCTCAGGAGAAGATGCATGATCGTAGGATTTCATGGGTGAATCTGATGAGTCGTAGGCGCTTTCAAGAATGCATATTTTCATGATGAAAGGTACTCTTTAATGGAAATTTATTGCATGAATTCAATTGTATTTGTGAGCCGCTGCATCGTGACCTGCTAGACGTATCGACTTACCCGAATCAGAAGCATCAAAGAGGGTACACCCGGTATTGCGTGCCGAAAAGTGGACGACACTTACGAGCATTAGTGCCGATATCCCTAAATTCGTTTAGTTTTATTTATAGCGAAATCCGATGCATTTCCAGACAACGATCAAGTTGCATAACGGTTCGGTGTTTAAGCGGCAGGCGTTTAATGCCAATTGAATGTCGCAGCGATGTAAATGTGAACACATCCTACTCGAATGACTTTCTATGCAAAAGCATATGATTTATCAGTAATTTAGGCAATGAACGAGCAAATATTAGTACGGTTTGAAACTGCTTGTCTAACGTTTAACCCCGAACTACTGCTGAATTTAGGGAAAGGATCTTGTCAGTAACATTTGCCGACAATTCAGGCTTTGAACTTTTTAGTAATAAGTCGAGTGATTTTCAGTAGATACCAATTCCGTATGACCTTTCATTAATAAGAATGCAATGCTCCGATTGAGTTATCAATCGATATATCAGTTCACGTACAATATTCGGTTCTTTAATGAAAAGTATTAACTGAAGTTATACTTCATCGATACAATACGTCCTGATTCCGGCTGCTCAATCAGTTGATCGGTTTTCTCAATCAGTTTTAATGCCCACTTTTCAGCTGTGGTTACATCATCCCGGGCGATATAGTCGACAAACTTGTTGAGTTTGTGCAATGCCTGATTAGTCCAGACTATTTCCACTTGGCCAGATTCTCTTTAATCCGTTTTTTAGCTTCCTCATGCGAAACGACTTCACCTCTTGCAATTTGTCGTTCTGCTTCGATCAACTCTTCCATCAGATCAAGCTTATCAACCATCCGCTGATACTCCGATACATCCACTAAAACAGCGGCACTTTTGCCGTGTTGTGTTAAAACAATAGATCGTTTCTGCTTCTTGATCCGGTCTATAAAATCAGCCGCATGTTTTCAATGTTTGAATCGGAAAGTGGCTGGATATCCTGGTCTATTTCAATTCGGGCTGTGTTCATAGTAGTCAGTGTTTTCTTTAAACGTATTTATAATGTACAAAATTAATACGTAATAAGATAACGAAAAGAATGAGCGGACTGTATTTGAGAAGGGTACGTTAACATAAAATTACACGACAGAACTCAAACCGTCCTGCCTGTCGCAGAATATCTGTTTTTGATGCTATTAGCAATTACAGGTTGTTATACGGGAGTTTATGCGACAGATGTTTTTTTGGCCAATGCCCGATAATAGTAGAAAACGACACTTTTTCCGCAACTCTTTTGGAGTCGCTGATTCTTACAATAGTTGGGAATAAACAAACATCTATTTATTCAATCTGGGCTTAGCGCTTAAATCGGAAACATAATAGTTCAATGCATTTAATACTGCAATTGGAAAAGCTGTAATGTTAAATAAAAGGCTTGCCGGTTTGATATTTGAGGAGAGGGGGAGGGTGATTTTCATCCGGTTTTGATTCTCTTTTTAAGAACCTGCCGGCAGGGTTTACTGCCTATTTATTCTTTCCAAAAAAGACAGCCATCACCTACGATTCCGTCCATATCAATCCATTAAGCATGATTTAGAATCGAACTCAGGTTTTTAGCTATTATTTTTTATAAAAAAACTGATTCTTGGTTTTTAAATCTTAAAAACTTTGACAGCGCTCAATTTTCTATTAAAAAAAAGCTCCCTTATTTAAAATAAAGGAGCTTTTTGGAAAATGAGTATTTTAGAATGGATTACTCAACATCACCCATAAGTTTTCTGACTCCGGGTGCTGCTAACAAGGCAACCACGCCTCCACCTCCAACAATGATAGCTACCATCTGAAACAATCCTGCAGGGGCGAGATTCTCCAACTGACCTGCCATTAGGCCCGCCATCAAGTTGCCCAAAGCTGTCGCAACAAACCAGATTCCCATCATCTGACTTACTCTGTTCTTTGGAGCAAGTTTGGTCATGGAAGAAAGTCCAACAGGCGACAAGCAAAGCTCACCGGCTGTATGAAGGAAATAAGTAACGATCAGCCAAGCCGGAGAAACCAGATTGGTTGCTGAGGCATTTGCAGAACCCCATGCCAGGACAAAAAATCCGGCAGCCAGTCCAAATAGTCCCAATCCAAATTTTACAGGAATGGATGGATTGGCATTTCTGGCAGCCAGCCAAGTCCACATAAATCCGAAAATGGGAGCAAATATTACGATAAAGGTTGGATTGATCAGTTGCAGAGTACTTGCTGGGATGATCCAGCCGCTGCCAACCTGATTGAATACCCAGTAGAAGAAGCCGATCAAGCCAACGGCAGAAACAACCAGTGCTAATTTGGCCATGCCCCAAAGATCATCTCGTCTGAATGCCTTCAGTACATAATACCCGATGGGCAGTGCAATGATAAAGGTTACGAGTAAGGAACCGTAACCTCCAAGAAATGAATTTGGACCCACAGCACGGTTTGTAAGATCGGATGCAAATAGGTTCAGTGACGAACCGGCTTGTTCGAAACCGCTCCAGAAAAGAGCAGCTAAAATGAATAGCCAAAATATGACGCCCAGTTTCTTTTTTTCTTCCGTGTTATGCCCGCCGAAGAAGATTATGTATCCGAAGAATAGCAGGGTGATGATTACAGCAACAATACCAAGGTTCTGAGCCAGAACATCAAGTGCGACATCAATGGCACCGGAGCTTTGGAGGAACCCAAACACCACTACAATGGCGATCAAAATGGATGAAACAGTATAGAAGATCTTACTCTTTTTACTCACTTCTTCTTTGGAGAAACTTTCATCCAGCTCTCCGGCGCCCCGTAAATATTTATCCCCCACTTTATAGGAAATGAGCCCTAACACCATACCAAAACCGGCGAGAGAAAATCCCCAATGCCAGTTATATCCTTCACCCAGCAAACCGCAAAGCAGTGGGCCTAAAATGGCACCAAGGTTAATACCCATATAGAAAATGGAAAAACCGGCATCACGACGTGCACCACCTTCGGGATAGATATCTCCGACCATGGAACTTACATTGGGTTTAAGAAGTCCGGTACCAATTACGATCAATGCCAGACCGATAAAGAAAAATGTTGTTGTGGGAACCGCCATACTGAAATGCCCGGCGGCAATGATACAACCTCCTACAAAAACAGCTTTTTTCTGTCCCCATATATTATCAGCGACCCAGCCACCGGGAAGGGATAATACATAAACAAAGAAAGTGTAAATACCATAGATAGCTGTGGCTTCTCCGACACTCAAACCCATTCCGGGATTATTTCCCAATGCCTCAGCTGTCATAAAAAGTACAAGCAGTGCGCGCATTCCATAGTAACTGAAACGCTCCCATAACTCGGTAAAAAATAAGGTCGAAAGTCCGCGCGGATGACCAAAAAAATCATTTGCGGTAGCGGGATTCCCGTTTGCCATGATGTCGCTATTTTAATTATGATTTAAAAATTTCAGAGTGTACCGATGATACTTAAAGAGGCAGTAGGTTGCAAGAAGGGATTTAATTCCATTTTAGCTTGGGTGCAATATCATCATAATCAAACTTATTACCACCACCTGAATGGCACAGCAATATGATGGGAGCGGTTGGGGCAATTTCATACAAATGTCCGGTTATCGTGAGTCCGTCTTTTGCCTTAGATTGTATTTTTTTAGAAGAGTACTTCCGCCCAATTACCCCCGGTGCCGGTTTCTGAACGCTATTTTGCAGTCTATGTTGGGTGCGAATCTACTGCAGGTACAGGGCCGAATTGAAGATCATCACTCAGATATGTTTTAATGATTCTATACGCTGCGTGATAAAGATAGAAGTGATCTTTTTTTGAGAATTGTATGAGTATCTGAACAGCATCTTCAAAATCATGAATAGAATCGTAGAAAAGTAACCGATCGATCTGTTTCTATTTGATTAATAAAAAAGGGAAAAAATCTCGCGGTTTTCTTTAGTAGGAGTTCGAAGATCGTAAACCGTTTGACGGTAATGATTTTCAACCTCTATGGGCAAACTCAGCTGATAGATACCATTTAAGTATATAAATGGAAGTTAGCCGAGTAGTAGTATTTCGTTTAAAAGGCTAACCCGAATGGAAGGAAAGGAGATGATAATTAACTTCTCTGAAATTGATTTGGGAGTAAGTGTTTTTTACAGAAACTCTTACTCCCAATTTCAATGGTTTATAATTAAACCGATAGAATGGTTTATAGATGGGTATACCGTGCAGTCTTATTTTCTATTGTCTGCGAGGAGGTATTTTTCCATCCTGATCAGAAATTACTATTTCAACTCTGCGGTTTTGCTGCCGTCCGGCTTCTGTTGAGTTATTTCCCACCGGGAACTGGAATGCATATCCGATTGTACTGATTCGGTTAGAAGCTATTCCCCTGTTCATCAACTCTGTTTTTACCGAGTTGGCTCTGTTTTTCGACAGTTCCAGGTTATATGCTTCAGAACCAATATTGTCGGTAAAACCCTCAATCATGATATTACGATCTGGGTATTCCTGCAAGAAACTGGCTAGCTCGTCCATGCTATTTAATCCACCGGTACGCATGGTAGATTTACCAAATTCGAAGAGTACATCCCCGAGTGTGAGTACCAGGCCACGATCTGTAGGTCGCGCTTCAAGTTCGTTTACTCTTTGAGCCAATTGTTGCGCTCTTTCTCTGGCTTCCATTGCAACTTGTCTGGATTGATCTGCACTCTGACGAGCTTCTACAGCCAAAGCTCTTTCATTTTTAGCTTCTTCCAATGAACTCTGAGCTCTTGCTTCCGCTCGATCTGCCTCACTTCGCCGAACATCCAGCAATACCTGCTGCCGCTCCACTTCACTATTCGATATCTCACTGGTTGCAGAATTAAATTTTGCTGTTTCTATGGCAATCAATGTTCTCTGCTTTGCAAGATATGCATAGTGTTCAACAGATGATTTATCCGCTTCTGCAGCCCATAACTCCTGGCTTTTTGCAAGAGTTTCCTCAGCTTCCTTTAAAGCTACAGGAGCAAATTGAACAACCATACTGTCCTGTTCTGCTTTCTTGTATTCTTCGGTTGCACTTGTAAGAAGCGGGTTGGTAGCCAGTGAGCCTGCACATCCAGTAAAAAGAAATAGCAGAGGAACAATAGCATAGCCCGCTTTAGGTAAGTATGTATTAAAAAGTAATTTTAATTTTTTCATTTGATAATCCTTATCAGGTTTTAGTCAATATTTTGATTTCTTTCAATTTCTGCCTTTAGAACTCGGATGCTCTCTCTTAATTCGGCGACCTCTTTTTGAGCCTTCCCGGATTGAGCTTTAATTTGAGCAAGTTCGGCATCCACTCTGGCTTGTTCAGCGAGTCGAATCGCTTTTCCGTATTCTTCGGCTTTTACAGCTTCTCTTGCCAGTTCCAGCTTTATTCTAGCTTCTCTGATTTCAAGGGGTGCATAGTCTTCGGCACCCAGTTGCTCCGCTTGCTGAATCACCATTTGTGTTTCTGTAAGCTGTTGACTGGGAGGATTGGTGCTTCCACATGCTGTCAACCAGCCTAATAAGGTGACACATGCTAATAATTTGTAAAACTGATTCATTTTGAACTCCTGGATCGTTAGTTGAAGGTGGTATATTTTTGACAGGCATTTTTTCACCCATCAAAGCCATACTTTTTCTAAGTAAAAATGCTCAGTTATTACAATTAATATGTTACAAAACAACAGAAATTACTTACATAAATTACTGTTTTTTCGATTTTTATTACTAAAAAAAATTATCCACCGGCTATGCAGTAACCATGGATTTTTCTATCAATAGATCTTATCCATCATCAGAGTGCCGTTTATTTTTGAACCGTGTGTCGTATTCATTTCCAGAGTAAGTTCTGACTCAATTCAATTTGAAGTGAACAACTCAAAAAGACGATATAGAAGATGGACATCAATAAGGACTCTCAAAGGATAACTTTTGAGGATTTCTTAGTTTTAGATAATTGAGAAATATATTACAGGCAGACCCACAGATTTTCATTCTCCAAATCCGGATAGAGTCGGTCAGTTTTTTATCAATATTTATGTCTGAATCCGACATGTTCAGCATTGTGTTAATCGGATATCTTATTTCACTGATCGTCGGATTAGTGCAACGATTGGCCGGCTTTCTTGTAATTCCATAAAAAAAGCCCGGATGGAAATTCCATCAGGGCTCTTATGTTAATTGCTAATACTTCTCTTGATTATTTACCCATTTAAACTCTCCTGAAATTGGGCTAGTATGAATTCTCCGCCCGGTACGTTATGAAGGCAGGGTACTGAGTGGTATTCCCAATGAGGGCGTTGAAAACAAGAGGAATATACATCAAAAATATAGCAGCCCCGAAATTCCTCCGGAGCTGCTATTGATGTAACATGAAAAGATTCTTTTTAAACCTTTTCAGTCATTCTCTTCATTTAATTTACTTCAACGATCGTGTTGGCATCCAATATAACTGCTGTTTGAGCTAACAAACGTCCATTCATCGAAGCTCCTGTAGTAAGTGTGATACCGGTCATTGATAGAATGATACCCTCAAAATGTGAGTCTGTGCCAATCGTTACTTCACCGGCAACTTGCCAGAAAATATTTTTGGCTTGTGCACCACCACTCAGTGTAAAGTTTAGATCAGAGCTTACGGACAGGTTTTCAGCAATCTGGAAGATCCAGACTTCATTCTCACCGCCGGATAGTACAACATCTTCAGCAGCTGTAACGGTATTTGTCCATTTATAGAGGCCTGGACTAAGTGTTTTTCCGCCAATATCACCGGTATGTAATTCAACAAAATCCGGATTTGGACGTCCTGCAGCATCATTGTACGCGGTAATCATGTTTTCCACCGCTGTTGTAAGGTTTATAGGAGTTGGGTCTGCCATATCAGCTGCATATACATTTCCGGTTACCTGGTCTGAAGTAGCATAACCGGTGTTATCGGTCAGGGCAAATCCCGTTATAAAAGATGTTGCTGCCGGGCTCAGGCCCAGGTCTCCGGTAATGGCTGAAGTCGGGACATTATTAATAGCCGTTTTGGCCAGAATAACATAGTCACCTGATGTTCCCAGCTCCACTACCTCTAATGTCGCAGTTGAGCCACCTGTTGTAAAACTCCACTCAGTTTTGGATTCAAGAGCGACTCCTTTAGAGCTTTTAGCACCCACTGAAATCGCCGCTGTATATACTTCAGATGCATTCAGGGGATTGACTGGGGTAAACGTAGCAGTAAACGTAGTAGTTGTTCCTGCATACGAAACATCGCCTTCAACTGCTGAAGAACCTTGTTTTAGCGTAAAGGTTGTTTCGTTGATTGTAGTAGGATCCATTGGCTCACTAAAAGTGATGGTAACAGAGACATTACGTTCGATGTTTATCGCGTCAATTTCCGGACTTGTAGCGATGACCGTAGGGACCTCGATTTCCGGTTCTTCTGGTACACCGGTACTGTTATCATTACATCCCACTAAAAAAACAGCAACTAAAATAGCTGTTAAGGCGCTCATATTGAAATATGTATAAATTGATTTCATGTTACTAAAATTTACCCGATAAAACGGGATCATGTGACATAATTATCACACCTACAAAATCCACAATAATAGCATAAAAATTGTTACACAGAATGAGAAAATAGTTATATAATTTTCTGTTTTTAAATTATCTAAAACCAAGATATAAGTTCAAAAAAAAGCCCGGATGGAAAATCCATCCGGGCTCTTATGTAAATTACTAATACTCTCTTGTTTATTTAACTATTCAATCTCTCCTGAAATTGGGCTAGTATGAATTCGGCTCTATTATTGAGCAGGGGTTACAACGGTGTTACCTTCTATGGTAACGGCTGCGATTCTCGCCAATAATCTCCCTTCAACAGAAGCACCGGTGTTTACGGCTATGGACTGGTCGGCCATGATGGTTCCCTTCATAACTGAAGTTGTACCCAAAGTTGCTGATGTGCCTACTTGCCAGAAAATATTGGATGCTTTTGCACTGCCCGCTAATATCACCTTGCGATCTGAACTTGTTGTAAGGGTGGATGCAATCTGAATAATAAAGACGGCATTGGCATTACCTTTGGCATCAAATGTAAGGTCACCTGAAGAAATTTCCAGCGAACCGTTAGACTTATATAGTCCCGGTGTCAGTGTCAATCCGCCAAGGTTTCCGGCCAGTTCAACAATGTCGGTAGAAGTTCTACCCGCTGCATCGTTATAGGCAGTGGTTAAATCTCCTTTCGCTGTTGTCATAACAGAGGGAGTAGGAGCTCCATAGTCGGAGGCGTATAAATTACCCGTTACTTGAGCAGATGTTGCGTACTGATCACCGGTTGTGTAAACCATTGAAAAACCTGTGATCATAGAACCCGCTGCAGGACTTAAGCCAATATTACCTGTGATTGCTGATGTCGGGATGTTAGAGATCTCGGAACCGGCCAGGATCACATAATTACCGGCTGTTCGCAGGTTTATTGTTTCCTGATTTGTGGTTTGAATAGGGATGATGATTTCATCCTCATCATCAATGCCGGTACTGTTGTCGCTGCATCCTATCATTACCGTCGCCACTAAAAGAGCTGCTAAGGTAGTCGTGTTGAGATATTTAAAAATTGATTTCATGTATTTATTGTTTACCCGATAAAACGGGTTATTGTGAAATAATTATCACAAAACAACATACACTATAAAGCAGCGGTAACTGTTACACGCCAAAGGAAAAGAGTTACATAAGTTCTTGTTTAATTATGGCGGCTAATGGTCGAGTTGCAACCTGTTTTCTTGGTCTGAGATCTTTATTTCAAAAGAATTCTCTTGTCAGAGATCTTCAAGGTTATCCAGCTTTTGTTGCTTGAGCTGTTTAAAAAATGACGGGGTAAGCCCGGTTACTTTTTTGAACTGATTGGAAAGATGAGCTACACTGCTATAGTGCAATTTTTGGGATATTTCGGTGAGATTCAGTTCGTTATATAAAATAAGCGCTTTAGCTTTTTCAATTTTGTTTCTGATGATAAATTGCTGGATGGTAATTCCAGTCACTTCTGAAAAGATATCGGAGAGATAATTATAATCCTTCCCAATTTTTTCGCTTATATAATCCGAGTAGTTCACCTGAGGTATTTCATCGGAGTGATGAATCATTTCAATAATGATGGTTTTTATTCTGTCTATCAGGATTTGCCTCTTATCATCCAACAGTTCCAGTCCTGACTTCATAAGATTCATTTTCAGCTTCTCTCTTTGTTCCTTAGTGATATCCTCTAAAATTTCTGCAGTACCCAATTCTATTAGTACAGATTTCACCCCCAGTTTTTTCAGTTCTTCTTTCACCATCATCTTGCAACGCCGGCTCACCATGTATTTGATATATAGTTTCATAGGCTATTATAATTGATAATATTTTTTAAAGTGTTTCAAAAGAGCGTATTGAAAACTTTAAACTTTCATCGAATGATATAAATGAAGAGATATATGAAGTTTTAATTTCTACGTCGTGTATTCAGCGTTAATTCGTACATATTCGTAGGAGAAGTCAGATCCCCAGCCAACGGCTTCAGCATCGCCCTGATTTAAGTCGATCAGAATAATGATGTTTGAGCTCTCCATTACCTTGTCCAGCTTTTTACGAATTCCATCAACCGGTTGTGATTTTTCAAGTACCGGAATCAAATTGTTCATCTTGGTACCGAGATAGAGATCGAGCTGCTCGGGATCGAAATCAACGCCCGCTCGTCCTGCTGCGGCAATGATGCGTCCCCAGTTTGGATCGGAGCCGAAAATGGCTGTTTTAACCAGGTTGGAGTTGGAAACCGTTCGTACAACCTTTCGGGCTTCCTCTTCGGTTTTGGCACCTTTTGTTCGGTACTCAATCAGCTTGGTTGAACCTTCACCGTCAGATATAATCAACTTGGCGAGGTGTGTACAGAGCTGTTCAAGGTTGGCTAGAAAAAGATCGTAGTTGGCATCCTTTTCAGTGATCTCTTCATTACCCGCTTTCCCGTTGCACATTATACCAACCATGTCATTGGTGGATGTATCGCCATCTACGGTAATCATATTAAACGATTTATTCACAGCAGTACGCAGGGCTTCATCCAGCAGTTTGGGGGTGATTGCGATATCAGAAACAATAAATCCGAGCATGGTTCCCATGTTGGGATGAATCATTCCCGACCCTTTGGCAATGCCGCCCATGTTGATTTCTATTCCATCTACTTTAAATGAGGTGAATCCCTCTTTGGCAAAGGTATCGGTCGTTAAGATGGCGTTGGCCGCCAATGATCCGGCAATCTCCCGGCTGGAGAGTTTTGTTACACTTTCTCGAATTCCATTCAGAACCTTCTCGGTTGGAAACGGCTCACCGATCAAACCGGTAGAGGCTACAATGACCGAGTCAACGGGAATGTTCAGCTCCCTGGCAGTAGTTTCGGCCATCGCTACAGCGCCTTCCATGCCTTTCTTTCCGGTGCAGGCGTTTGCATTGCCGGAGTTGATCACAAAAGCCTGAGCCTTTCCTTTTTTAATGTGCTTTACGACTTAGTTTAACCGGTTCGGCACAAACCACATTTCTCGTAAATACCGCCGCAGCAGATGCGGGAACTTCAGAGTAGATCAGTGCGAGATCCCGGCGTTTTGATTTGATACCCATATGGGCTCCCCAACAGGTGAATCCGCGAACGTGAGTTATATTTTTTAGCATTATTGGTAAATGAGTTGTTTAGAGAAATTAGTTTTTACTCAGTGAGTGTCCCTTTGGTTAATCTCAAACTCCAAATACCAAATACCAAATACCAAATACCAAAATACAAATTCCAAGAACTCTGCAGATCTTCGATTCTCATGTTTTGGAATTTGGAGTTTGAAATTTGTGATTTAAAAGAGTCGCTACTCAATAAAGGATATAGTAATTTTTTCAATTAAGGATTGAGCGGTATTTGTTCGAGTCCGGTAGATTCAATCAAACCGAAAATAATATTCATGTTCTGTACCGCTTGTCCGGCAGCGCCTTTCATAAGATTATCGATTGCCGAAACGGTAATGATTTTATTTGTTCGCGGATCGTAGGTTACGTGAACATCGCAGTAGTTGGAGCCCCTCACATTTTTCAGGCTGGGTGAGCTGTCAAATACCCGTACAAAATGCTCTTTTTCAAACACAGAGTAATAGAGCTCCTCAACCAGCTCAACCGACATCGGTTTTTTGGGTGTGCTGTAGGTTGTGGTTAGAATTCCCCGGTCGATAGGTAAAAGATGAGGAGTGAAGAGTACTTCGGTTTGAAGATTGGTATAATCGTGAAGTACCGACTCGATTTCCGGTGTATGGCGGTGATTCAACAGTGAATATGCTGAGAAATTGCCGAACAGATCCGGAAAATGAGTACCGGGCTTGGCTTTGGCACCGGCACCGGTTACGCCTGATTTTGCATCTACAATAATTCCTTTCGATTCAATATAGTCGTACTTAATCAGCGGAGTAAGCGGAAGAATAGTCGACGTAGGGTAGCAGCCGGGATTTGCTATCAGCCGTGCATTTCGGATTGTATCCCGGTAGAGTTCCGGCATGCCGTACACAGAGTTTTTGAAATAGATTTCAGCACTGTGCTTTTTCTTATACCACTTCTCGTAGATCTCTTTAGATGGCAGGCGGAAATCGCCCGATAGATCAATCGTTATAAACTTGCTCAGTCCGTGCTCCTTTACAAAACTCATGGATACACCGTGAGGGAGGGCTAAAAAAACCAGGTCGACATCATAGTTGTCGATGTTTTTCACACTCTCCAGCTTCATATCTAAAATATCCATCAGGTGTGGATGGATTTCACTGACATTTTTACCGGTCTGACTTTCGCTTGTTATAAATTCGATGGTCACATCGGGATGGTGTATAAGTAACCGTAACAGCTCTGATCCTGTGTATCCCGTAGCGCCAACGATTCCAATTTTGTATTTAGACATAATATAGTCTTGAGTATTGAGTCGTGAGTACTGAGTTTCTTGTGAAATTAAGGCAAATGTGAAAAGTGAAATGGCAAAAAATTCAAATTTTAAAACATCGAATTTAGAACCAAAAACACTGTTTTGATATAACTTGATACCTGGAAGCTGAAAACTGTTTTCACTTTTCACTTTTCACTTTTTTCTACTTCTTTAATCGATTCGACCAGGACATCAATCACTTTGTCGATCTCTTCTTTGCTGATAATAAGTGGTGGGACGATCCGAATAACTACATCTGAGGCGCAGTTTGAAAGGACTCCGCGTTTCATCATCTCCACGACAACCTCTGCACCCGGAAAGTTAAGCTCAACGCCTATCATCAACCCAACACCGCGAACCTCTTTGATAGCGTCCCAGTTTTCAGAAAGATCACGCAGTCGCTGCATCATGTAATCGCCGCGAACACGGGCTTTTTCACAAATACCTTCCTCTTCAATTACATTCAATGTTTCAAGAGCAACAGCGCAGGCCAGCGGATTTCCGCCGTAGGTTGTGCCGTGATTTCCATAATCAAAGGCATCGGCGGTCTTCTCTTTTGCCAGAACAGCACCGATTGGAAATCCTGACCCGAGCGCTTTAGCTGAAGCTACGATATCGGGTTTAATTCCATAATTTTGATAGGCGTACATTTTACCGGTTCTCGCGATTCCGGTTTGAACTTCGTCTAAAATCAGAGGGAAATCATATTTATCGGCCAGGTCGCGTGCTTTCTGAAGAAACTCCTTGCTCACCGGAACAATGCCGCCTTCGCCCTGAATTGGCTCCATCACGATGGCAATGGTCTGATCGTTCACCCGGTCTTCCAGAGCTTTCACATTATTGAACTGAACTCGTTCAAATCCGGACGGTATTGGATCGAATCCGTTTTGATATTTATCCTTTCCCATGGCAATAGTACCCAGGGTGCGGCCGTGAAAGGAGTTACCCATCGAAATGATGGTCCCGGTCTTTCCATTATTTGAAGAATATTTTCGTGCCAGCTTGATAGCTCCCTCTACCGCTTCTGCTCCGCTGTTGCAGAAAAAGACACGGTCCAGTCCGGAGACTTTCACAAGTTTCTCAGCCAAATCGCTCTGCGGCTCATTGTAATAGAAATTGGAGATATGCATCAGTTTGGCAGACTGCTTCTGAACCGCTTTTACAATGCGCGGGTGGCAGTGGCCCAGACTGTTAACGGCAATGCCGGCCAGGGCATCGATATATTCATTTCGTTCGTCATCCCACACCTTACAGCCTCTTCCTTTTATCAAAGTAATGGGATATCGTTTGTAGAGATCAAAGTGGTATTTGTCAGCTTTCTTTTTGGCAGGCTGTTTGCCAATCAGTGATTTCGCCACTTTTAAAACTTTTCCGGATGTTGACATGGTCGTAGTGATTTAAAACTGTTTATCTGAGTTTAAAACTTATTTAGCGCGTTCACCGGTTGAGGTTGTTTTTGAGAGTGTCCCCCTTTTGAAGGGGGCAATGGGGGATGATAGAGACTTGATTTGGGTCAAACATTAAAAATTTGGGTGAAATCAATACTCATCTGGTCATCCCCCTGCTCTCCTCCCGAAAGTTTTCGGGATCGGGATCGCTTTCCCACTTCTAAGGGGGACTATTTCGATATTTTAAATCCAAAGGGTAAACGCGTTTAATTAATCAGATATTTAAAAGTTCAATTTTGTATGGTTGTTCCCACAGATTCTTCCGTGAGTAATGTACGCAATAAGCTATCTTCTTTCATCCCATTGATTATATGAGCTGATTTCACCCCTTTGTTGATTGCGATAATACAGGCTTCAATTTTCGGGATCATTCCTCCCTGTATTACCGTACCGAAAAGATTGGCCGCTTCTTTGGGTGTAAGCGTTTGAATGATCGACTCGGGTTGATCGATATCTTCCAGAAGTCCGTCGATATTGGTCAGGGCAAAGAACTTTTCAGCATGGAGTTCTCCTGCAAGATGACCGGCAAACATATCTGCATTAATGTTATAGCTCTTACCGTCTTCTCCGATCGAGACAGGAGAGACCACCGGAATATATCCGGCTTCAGCAAGCGTGTTGATCAGTGAGGTGTCTACCTTTAAAACATCACCGACGTACCCGAGATCGGTTTGATTTTCTTTTCCATCCACTGTTTCGGTATGATATCGTTTTTGGGCCGTGACCATTGCTCCGTCTTTACCGGAAATACCCACAGCTTTCACACCGGCGTGGTTTAGCAGTCCCGTGATCTCTTTATTGACCATTCCGCTCAAGGCCATTTCAACATAACCCATCGATCTGGAATCTGTTTTACGGTGTCCGCCTACAAATTCTGATGTAACCCCCACATCATCCAGAAGCTGTTTGATCTCAATGCCGCCACCATGTACGATTACCGGTTTTGCCCCGATTGAGTGAAGGTAGGCGATCTGCGATACGATCTGTTTTTTGGTTTTTTCATCCGTCAACGCATTCCCGCCGGCTTTAATGAGAATGGTTTTACCGTGCAGCGATTCCCGAAGATGCGACTGAGCTTTAAAAGTAAGCGTTTGATTTGCTGTCAATTTTGACCGGAGACTTAGAATTTGGATTAAATCTTATAAAACCTGCATCAATAATCTAAACAGGTTGAAACTCATTAGAGTTCATCAGGATAGGGAGAAATAACTTGGGAGTTAAAAGTTGTGATGTTAAAAACGTAAAGAGTTTAAAAAGAGAAAAATGGTGCAAACCTGAAATTTAATACGCATTAGTAAAAAGAGCAGGCCGGGATATCTGTTTTCCGGAGGATACAATATAAAATAAAACTGAGTGAAAGATGATACATCTGAATCTGATCAAAAAACATGTTTTAAGGATAGAAGCCATCAAGAAAATCACATCGGGACTCCTCCTATTATCTTTCATAATGATTTTTATGGGTGGAACAGCTGCGGCACAAACTACCTTCACCGTTTCAAACACGGACGATTCAGGAACGGGTTCTTTTCGATGGGCGATTGAGCAGGCAAATTCGGAAGCTGGTTCATCCATAATCAGTTTCAATATTCCCGGATCAGGTCCGCATACCATTCTGATTTCTACTCCTCTTAACCCGATTCAGGAGCAGGTAACCATAACCATGATGAATCAGGATGGATATGAGGATATCCCGGTTGTGATGCTTGATGGATCTGTTCTATCAGATGGAAATGGGCTTGAAATTCAGGCAGAAAATGTATCAATAGAAGGACTATCAATCATAAATTTTCCTGGAAATGGTATCTACTTAAATGGTGCTTCAGGTTCTGAGTTAACCCGTAATTTTTTGGGGGTTGAAACGGATGGTGTGACTGCAGCAGGTAATGGTGAATCGGGAATTCTGATCTTGAATGGTAATGATGTAATTCTGCTACAGAACATAGTATCAGGTAATGCCGTGCACGGAATTTATATCGATGCCTCAGTTGATTTAGACATATTTGAATCCGACGTAAAGAGGACTCAGATTTTAGAAAATAGAATTGGTACAGATTATGATGGACTAACTGCTATTGGTAATGGTGGCAATGGTATACGGATTGATGACAGCCCGGATAATCTCATCTCCGGGAATTTAGTTTCCGGGAATGGAGTATCGAGCACTAACCGATCAGGAATTCTTCTGAATTTCTCACTTACAACGGCAAATGTGATCGAAGAAAACAGGATTGGTACTACTCAAAGCGGAAACTCGCCACTTGGAAATCTTGGCAATGGCATTGCTCTGAATTTTGCTCCCGGAAATCAAATTCAGAATAACATCATTGGTTCAAATAATACAGCAGGAATTACATTATTTCAGCAGGCAGACGATAACCAGATTTTTGGAAACAGTATTGGTATAGGGGAAGATGGAGCAACTGCGCTGCCCAATCAGGTGAACGGTATTTCCATTGTTGGTTCAAAAGATAATGAGGTTGGCAGTTCACTGAGTGAGCATTCAAATACCATAGCCTATAATCTCGCCAATGGAATAACAATTTTAAATTCAGATGAACTGGAATCAATAAATAATAAAATTATAGGTAATTCTATTTTTTCGAATGCCGAGCTGGGCATTAATCTGGCTCAAAGTGAAACAGACAATACCGTCAGCGAAAATGATGTATTGGATGATGATGAAGGGCCAAACAGACTCCAAAATTTTCCTGACTTAGCATCTGCTACATACATTGATGGAGATACTTCTTTAGACATTACATATTCACTTTCGTCAGATCCCACCCATTCATCCTATCCTGTACAAATTGAATTTTTCAAAACAAATACTGGGGAGCGCCAGGGCAAGGAGCAGCTCGGTACAGATTCCTATTCGGAAGCCGATTATTCCTTTGGTGAAAAAACCGTTAATCTCCCCATTCCTGCTGATGTTACGTTCGAAATCGGCGACAGGATTGTGGCTACCGCCACCGACAACCAGGGAAATACGTCTGAGTTTTCGGATGCTATTTTTGAAGAAGTGGTTTTGGGACCGGAAGACTTCATTGTAGTAAATACTAATGATTCAGGTGAAGGGTCTCTCCGATGGGTTATTGAAAATGTCAACTTATCGACTGAAGTGAGAACTGTCACATTCAATATACCGGGTGATCCGCCATACACGATTACACCGCAATCCCCATTACCTATAGTAGAAAAACCGGTAACCATAAACGGAGCATCACAACCGGGATATATTGACGGCTCTCTTAATCCGTCTCCTATCATCGAGCTGTCGGGGATAAATGCGGGGACTGCAAACGGAATTGAAATTCGTGGAGGTAATACTCAGATTCAGGCCCTGGCAATCAATCATTTTTCAGATGCAGGTATCAGTATTAGCGAAAAAGGCGGTAATGAGATTATATTTAACTTTATTGGGACAAATATTACAGGAGACACTGCAGCTTCAAATGGGTCGGCGGGGATTTTTATTGACGATGTTCCCGATAATGTAGTATTTGGCAACTTAATATCCGGCAACAATACGGGTATTTTTGTTCAACAGCCGGGAGCAACTGGGAATGTGCTTGAGGGAAATACAATTGGATTGGATGTTACGGGTTCAGTGGCCATTCCAAACGAGGTGGATGGAGTTCGTTTAGCTAACGGGCCGAGTGGAAATGGTGTTGTAGATAACTTTATATCGGGGAATGGCGGCAAAGGTATATATGTGCTCGATATTTTAGGGCTAGGGACATCAAACAACACATTAAGAGGTAACATTATTGGTACGGATGCACTTGTAACGGCAAGGGTTCCAAATCAAAGTGACGGGATTCGAATTGAACAGTCTGACAATAATCAGATTTATTCCAATGTGCTTTCCGGAAATAATAGCAATGGAATTGAAATCAGTGGAGTCCAAAGTACCGGCAACCAAATTTCCGGTAATATTATCGGCTTGGGGGAAGACGGTGAAACAAAGCTAGCGAATCTGGGTAGCGGAGTTGCTTTGATCGGAGCTGTAGACAACACAATTGGTGGTACCGAGTCTTGGTCTGGAAATCTTATATCAGGGAATGGTGGAATTTTTGACAGCTTTCTTTACAGAGCGAGCGGGTTGCTTCTAACCGGAGGTGCCTCCGGAAACAGGATCCTGGGAAATTTCATTGGAACAGATTTAAATGGTGATCCTTTATCGGATACCGGTAATTTTGGTGATGGAATTAAAATAGAGGAGGGATCCAGTAATAACACTATAGGACTTGATGAAGCAGAGTCGGGAGTGGGTAACATCATTGCAGGCAATGGAGAAGTTGATGAAAGTGGTATTGCCATACTCGGTGAAAATTCACTGAATAACCGTATTTCGGGAAACTCAATTTTTGAAAATTTCACTACCGGTATCGATCTGGGATCTGACGGTAATACAGAGAACGATGCGGACGATTCCGTTACAGGGCCTAACAACTTACTCAACTTTCCGGTGCTTTCATCAGCCGTGTATGACGATGCAGCTACTGAGTTGACAGCCACGTTCTCCGTTCCGTCCGTTCCGGCCAACTCTGATTATCCGCTGCGCATTGAATTCTACAAAAACAATGGAAACAGGCAAGGTGAAGTTTATTTAGGTTCTGCACAATATGAAGCAGCCGATTTTGGATCGGATAAAGAAGTTGTGATAACAGTTTCAGAGGGTGATCTGATTGCGGTGGGGGATGAAATCACGGCACTGTCCATTTCGGCAACCGGGAATACATCTGAATTCAGCGGAACAGTATTGGTTGAAAGCACGCTTACATCTCCCGATATCCCCGTACTGGTTTCACCTTCGGATAACGCCACCGAAGTTTCAGTTGCTCCGCTTTTTACCTGGCAAACGATTGAGGGTGCAGAAACCTATGAGTTGCAGGTGTCTACAGTCTCGGACTTCTCTTCCACGGTTCTCAGTGAGTCCGGAATCACTGCAACAGAATTCCAAGCACCGCAACTGTCTTATACTACTGGATACTTTTGGCGGGTAAGAGCTGTCAACGAAGCCGGACAGAGTGATTGGAGTACTGTATGGAGCTTCACGACGGAAGCAGAGCCTCAGAGTCCGCCGGAGGTAGTTGTGCTGAGTTCACCTGCAGATGGAGCTGTGGATGTGCCGATTAGTCCAACGCTAAATTGGGAGGCCTCAGCCGAAGCGGCCAGCTATATTGTGCAGGTTTCGCGGAGCAGTGATTTTGCCTCTCCGGTTGTGGACCAAAATGGAGTTACGGCAACCGAACTTGATGTTGCCGATCTGGATTATGAAACATTCTACTACTGGAGAGTGCGAGCGGTGAACGGAGCAGGCCAGAGTGATTGGTCCAATGTTCGAAGTTTTACCACTGAAGAAGAACCGCTGAGTCCGCCTGAAGTTGTGGTGTTGAGTTCGCCTTCGGATAATGCCAGCGAAGTGTCAATTGCTCCGCTGATTACATGGCAAACTTCTGCGGGTGCAGAAACCTATGAGCTGCAAGTGTCCACCGTTTCGGATTTTTCGTCCACGGTTGTGAATGAAACCGGGATTACCGGTACGGAATTTCAGGCACCTCAGTTATCCTACGAAACGAATTATTTCTGGAGAGTGAGAGCCTCCAATGCTGCGGGTCAGAGTGACTGGAGTACGGTTTGGAGTTTTACAACCGAAGAAGAACCGCTTAATCCACCGGGTATTGTGATTTTGACGTCACCTTCGGATGGGGCTACAGATATCTCAACCGGTGTTACGTTTTCCTGGCAAGAGGAAAGTTTGGCTGACTCATATCAGATTCAGGTATCTGAAGACCAACAATTCGCTACTTCTCAAGTTGATGAGCAAGGGATAACTGGAACATCGTATGATGTAAACGGTCTTTCACCATCCACTTCATATTATTGGAGAGTTCGCGCACAAAATGAAGATGGAACAGGTGATTGGTCTTCCACATGGGCATTTGCTACGGCGGATCTTACACCTCCAATCTCTGTAACCGTTTCGGTTCAAAATGGTAGTCCAAGAGTTACATGGGATGCCGGATCCGGCGGCAGTAGTTCTAATGTAAATGTATACAGGGGAATTACGGCTTCTGCGCTTGAACTTGTTGAAACTGTAGCAGGAGGGGAAAGTGAATATCTTGATTCTTCTGCACCATCAGGACCTCTTTTCTATGCAGTGACTGCTGTTACATCAGAAGGGCAGGAATCAGACTTTTCGGAAGTAGTTAGCTACTACAGTGAAGCGATTAACGCGACAGCGGAGTGGCAGCTTGTGAGTCATCCTGTAAACTCTGTCAGCCTGAACGCTTCCGGCGCTTTGGTCTATGGCTTTAACCGTGTGTATCAGTCTGATACAAATCTTGAATCCGGCAGCGGTTACTGGATTAAAAGTGATACGCCTCTTGAGCTGACTGTTGCAGGACAGGGAGCTACAACGCTGAACCTTGAACTTAATGAGGGATGGAACTTAATCGGAGCTCCTTCGGGCAGCGCTCAGATTTCTGCTTTGGAAGATCCCGGTTCGATTTTGCCCGGATCTCCGGTCTACCGGTTCAATAATGGAAACTATGAATCGGTTTCTGAAATTGTGGCCGGAAGCGGATACTGGATTTTTGCGGATCAGCCGGGAACTATTACGGCTAACGTTGACCTCACCCCTCAGGCAGCCGGAAAAACAACGGATTTCATTGCCGGAAGGGTGGAGAATGCTCCGGTTAACAGACTGATTGTATCCCAAAACGGATATTGGGAGGAGATCATAATTATGGAGTCTCCTCTGACACAAAAACAGGAATATCGGTATATGAAGCCACCACAGGCACCAGAACCGAATCTGGATGTGAGAACCGTGAATCATCTTTTTGCAGCTGATGAATCCATTACAGAACTGAAGGTGATTTCAAATTCATGGCCTGTAATGCTGAATTTCCGAAGCGATTTTGAAACTAATCAAGCCCTGCGAATTCACCTGAAGGATGAATCCGGCGCTCATATTACACGTGAATTGGCAGATGGCGGAGAACTAAGCCTGGAGGAACCCTATCCATACATTGCTGTTGAGCTCATTACTTCAGAAGAGATGGTGACTGAAACAACGCTTGAACCCGGCTATCCAAACCCGTTCAATCCGTCAACAAATATTAGATACAGGCTTTCGCAACAGGCAGATGTTACTGTAGAGGTTTACGATACCGGAGGCAGACGTGTGGCGATGCTGGTTAATCAACAGCAGCAACCCGGAACCTATACGGTGCCGTTCAACGCTTCCAACCTTGCATCCGGGATCTATTTTGTACGAATGCAGGCAGGAGCATTTACAAATATTCAGAAACTGACACTTATAAAATAAAGGGCTGAGAAATGAAACGATCGAATATCATTGGAATATTGCTTTGCATAATGCTTATCACGGCCGGCTGCGGAACCACCGACTCCGGTGACGATGGTGATGATCCACCGGTAACCACTACATATACACTTTCAACAACGGCATCACCACAGCAGGGAGGAAGCGTTACACCATCATCCGGTACATTTGACGAGAATGAAAACGTATCAGTATCTGCTCAAGCCAACGATGGTTGGGTATTTGATTCCTGGACGGGGGATATTCAATCTACCGATAACCCGTTAAATTTTTCGATCACGGCCAATACCAGCCTGACAGCTAATTTTACCGATGTAAGTTCTCTTTATGTAGCAGATTTAACAGCCACAAACGGGCCCGATCAGATTGTAATGAGTTTTGGCCAGCAGCAAGATCCGTCTTCTGTTGAAGCGCCGCCTGTTCCTCCTGAAGGAGCTTTTCACACCTGGTTTGTAAGAGATGAGGAGAATCTCTTCACCGACATTTTGGACCAAACGCTTACTCAGGTGAGCTGGCAACTGAATCTCCAGCCCGGAGACGAAGATATCGTAAACCTCGAGTGGAATATCGATGTGGAAAAGGCCAATGGTACACTCACATTAACGGATCAATCGGAAACTTTTTCAGTGGATATGTTCTCAGAGAGCAGCTACCAAATCGACGCGTCTCAGATGAACGTGTTAATTATTGAATATGAACTTCAGGTTGATTAAACAGCAGGATTAACCACGGAGTCGAAAAGGCCGCAGAGGTTTTGATAGCCACTGAGACAGGGAAAACGGTCGGGACTAAAAATATTCAGTGTTTTCCGTGCTTCCGTGGCTAATGAGAAAAATTTTAGTGTTTAATACGCTCTTAACACTCCCCTGAATTTCAAAAGCAATGCTTTGCATCCTTTCTCAATTTTTCCCCTCTCAAGAGGGGTGCTTTTATACTAACGACAAGCCCAATCCGTCCACGCTCCAGGTCGATATTGGTGATTTCCACATTGATGATATCACCAACTGAGACCACATCGTGCGGATCTTCCACACGCTCTCGGCCTTTGCTCATGTTGGAGATGTGAAGCAGGCCGTCCTGCTTTACACCGATGTCGACAAAAGCGCCGAAATCGACCACGTTGCGAACCGTTCCTTCCAGCTTCATACCGGTTGATAGATCTTCCATTTTCATCACATCCTGGCGCAGCAGCGGTTTTGGAAGAGATTCCCGGGGATCGCGGCCCGGTTTCTGAAGATTTTCGATAATCAATTCCAGTGTGGGTACTCCGACGTCAACCTTTTGGGCTATCTCTTTTTTATTGATATTGGCAAAAGCGGATTCAATTTTCTTCTGCTCGGACGAGAGTTTTTCAATGTTGATACCAAACAGGTTGCACAGTTTTTCAGTGGCCTCATAGCTTTCCGGGTGGATCGCGGTGTTGTCGAGCGGATGCTCCCCGTCGGGAATTCTCATAAAACCGGCTGCTTGCTGGAAACGAAAATCACCCACGCCGGAGATCTGTTTGATCTGCTCGCGGTTCAAAAACTTCCCTTCCTTTTCACGGAAGTCGACGATTTTTTTGGCAACATTCCGGCTCAGCCCGGAGATATGTGTCAGCAGCGGTGCACTTGCCGTATTCAGGTTCACGCCAACTTCGTTTACGCAGCTCTCTACAACATCATCCAGCTTTTTCGCCAGTTCGGTCTGATTAACATCGTGCTGGTAAAGACCCACACCGATCGACTTCGGATCAATTTTTACCAGCTCGGCCAGCGGGTCCTGCGCCCGTCGGGCGATGGAGATATTTCCGCGCTGCGGTGCATCCAGATCGGGAAACTCCTCTCGCGCCACAGTAGACGCTGAGTAAACAGAAGCTCCCGCTTCACTGATAATCAGGTAGTTGAGATTTTCATCGTTTTTGGAATCTTTTCGTTTCTGAATCACATCAGCAATAAACTGCTCGGTCTCACGGCTGGCCGTTCCGTTTCCGATGGCGATCAGAGTCACACCATATTTATCAATTAGCTGGTTGACAACCTTGGCTCCCTGCTCCACCTTATTCTGTGGCGGGGTAGGGTAGATGGTTGTTCCTTCCTGATACTTTCCAAGTTCATCAATGACGGCCACTTTACAGCCGGTGCGGAATGCCGGGTCAACTCCCATCACAACCTGATTTTTCAATGGCGGCTGAAGCAGCAGATTTTTCAGATTGGTAGCAAATGTCTGGATCGCGTGCTCATCAGCCTGCTCGGTCAGCTCGTTCCGAAGCTCTCTCTCCAATGAAGGCATCAGCAGTCTCTTATAGGAATCCTCAACGGCATCCTGAAGGTAGGGAGTGAAGATCGAGAGATCATTGGTGATTACTACATCGTCAATACTGTCGAGTGTGCGGCTGTCATTCAGCTCCAGGTTTATAAATAGCACATTTTCACGCTCTCCGCGATTCAGTGCCAGAATCTGATGCGGTTTCAGATACTGAACGCGGTTTTGATAATCGTAATAGTCCTCAAAATTTGTACGACCCTCAACCACGGGATTTTTCTCCGATTTGATCACTCCCTGTTTGCGAATAATGGTTCGAAGCTTATCCCGGACTTCTACAGATTCATTGATCCATTCGGCTACAATATCCAGTGTAGTTTTTAGGACAGTTTCAGCATCCGGCAGCTCATGCTCTTCGCTGATATACTCTTCGGCATGTTTGAGGGGATCGCCTTCAGTAATGTTCTGATCCCAGATCTTCTGTGCCAACGGTTCAAGGCCTTTCTCCTTGGCCATGTCGCCACGGGTCTTTCGTTTTCTTTTATATGGAAGGTAGAGATCCTCCAGTGTCTTCAGGTCTTTGCAGGCAGTGATTTTCTCACGAAGTTCATCCGTCAGTTTATCCTGTTCATCAATAGCTTTCAGAATGGTTTTCTTTCGATCCTCCAGGGTCCGGTGAAATTCAATTGCATCACGAACGGTTCGCAGCTGCACTTCATCCAGTCCTCCGGTAGCTTCCTGCCGATAGCGGGCGAGAAACGGGATGGTGGCTCCCTCGTCTATAAAATCAGCAACGGTTTTAACCTGCTTTGCTGAAAAGTTGTTTGCTGATGCAATGTGACTGAAAATCTGAGAATCGGTCATTGTGGTGTACTTCTAAAAATTATGTATCGAAAATGAGAATTGATGATACGGTTTTGTAGAGGTTCAAATCAAAAAAGTTCAAAGATCCGTTTAATAGAATTTTCGGGCTGAACATTAATCCCCTTTTTTACAAGATCACGTTACGAATTATCGAAATTGAAAAATAGTCGGAAAAAAAATGAAAGTTTTTTGCGGAAGCTTACGCTTACATCATTAAAGGAATAAAAATCTACCGGAAGTGCCTCAAAAATCAATTATCGGCTTATTGTTTCTTCTTTTCTCGCTGTACGGTGTACAGGATGCGTTAGGGCAGTTTAGTCAATTTCTCGAAGAATCTGACATTGACAGAGTTGCTGCAGGCGGCAGTATTGGTGTTACCGCAAGTGCGTACTCAGTTGACGGAATTGAAAACAGACGTGCACCGGGCATGATTCAGACGAATGCCAATATGAATTTTAATCTGTTTGGGTTTAGTTCCGGAATTAATATGAACTACTCCACAGATGATTCCAAGTTTCGTCAGAACATGAACAGTCTCAGTTTTAATGCCAATTGGAAATGGCTGAATGTTCAGGCCGGCGATGTAAACAGTCGCTTTTCGGAATACGGATTGGGTGGAGCAACGATTCGAGGTGGATATATAAGAGCAAATCCCGGAAAATTTTTAGTGGAGTTGACCGGTGGACGGTCAAAAAGAGCTGTCAGGCCAAGTTTAGAGTCCGGTTTTAGGAAACCGGCCTTTGAGCAGTGGGCGGGAGCTGTGAAAATCGGTTACGGCAATACATCAACCAATTATTTTCACTTAAGTACATTTTATGCCAAAGATGAAAGGGAATCCATTACAGGTACTAATTTAGAAATTGCTCCCAGAGAGAACCTGACACTAACTCCCGATTTTCAGGTTCAGTTTTTCAATGGGCGTTTTACAATTGCGAGTGAAGTAACGGCATCACTTTTTACGCGGGACTTAAACAGTTCTGTTGTATCGATGGATGAAGTAAATATTCCTTCCTTTTTCACATCAATTTTCACTCCCAGAACAAGCAGCCGGTTCAACTATGCGGGTATGGCGGATGCAACACTGAACCTGGATTTTTTCAATTTGGGGCTGGGTTACGAGAGAATTCAGCCCGGATTTGAATCACTTGGCCGGGGAACCGTTCGGGACGATCAAGAGAGAATTAAAGTCAGTCCGACGTTGCGATTAATGAACAATCGTATCAACATCAGTTCAAACATTTCACTGGGGCGAGATAATCTGTTGGGCAACAGGGTACAAACACAAACCAATACGAATGCCAACTCCAATATCCAGTTTATCATTACTGATTATTTGAATGTTAATACCACGTATGGCTTGGTTCTGAATAATATCACGGCAGAGGAGATCGACGGGCAGACAACAGGGAGCAGTCAGTCTCAAATTTCACATAACGTAATGCTTCAGCCAAGCCTCACACTCCGCAGGGAAGAGACGACACATAATATCTCCTTAACCGGCGGATATATGAGTATTGAAAGCAAGTTTGATAATCAGGGAGGAGCTCAGGCCGACAGCTACGCATCGGAATCTATTACTTCTGCATTAAACTACGCCATTACATTGCCCATAGGTATTACCATAAACTCGTCTGTTAACTATATGACAAATAGCTCTGATGGTATCGAGATTCAAAATATGGGACTGAACCTGGGGACCAGCTACGCCTTTTTTAACAGGAGTTTAAACGTCAGTGCGAATGCAGGAATTAACCGGAATATAAATGAAAGAGAAGGTCCGGGCGGTAATTTGATGGAAACAGAACTTCAGCAATTAACAGGAAGCCTGAACTCCTCATATAACCTTACAGAAAAGGACTCTTTTAATATAACTCTGCGCACCAGAAGCAACAGTGTGTTAACCGGCGCGGGAAGAGAGTTCACGGAGCTTGAAGGAAGTTTCAGATATCAAAGAAGATTTTAATCCAACAGTTGAAGATGAGTAAAAACGCTACAATTGATCACTTAAAAATGGGAATTCAGAAGTTTTTTAAACTATCTCTCCTTGTTGCTGCATGCATCGGCATTTTCTCCGTTCAATCAAACGCGCAGAGTTCTGCCCAGGTGAATATTGTAGGAATTCCACCTGTATTATCGTCACCTTTTGCTGATGATATAGAAACCAATTTCAAGACCGGACAATATCAGGTCATCTTCAACTACTCCAGTTTTAGCAGTCAGCCGGTCGATTTTGTATTTGAATTTACGCTCACCCGCAACAATCGCACAATCATTGAGTTTGAATCACTTCCCCGTGCATTCACCCCGGGCAGTTATGTATTTGCAAACTTCTTTGAGGAGGTACCCTTTCCGGTGACCCCGAAAGATGTACTCAACCAGCTTGATAAAGAACTGCAAAATCAGGTTGTTCAATCGGGATCGATACCTGAAGGAAACTACTCGATTGAGATATCGGCAAGACCCAATGTTCAGCAGTCCGGAATCAATACATTGCCGGGAATGTCAATTTTCACGGTCCGCTACCCACCACCGCCAATTTTAGTATCAGTGCCTGACGGATCAAACCTGACTTTTGAAACACCTACCTTTGCATGGACACCGGTAGCCAGTTCAATGGGTGGCCTTTTTGAATATGACTTCCTGCTTGTGGAAGTTTTTAAAGGACAAACACCGCTTCAGGCGATAAATAGTAACAGGGAGCATGCTTCTGAAACACTGACCGGTCAAACCACACTTCCCTATACTTTACAATATTTGCCGCTCGAAGAGGGTGCAACCTATGCCTGGCAGGTTACGGCTAAGGATGCCAACGGACGAATTCCACTTCAAAATGACGGAGAGAGTGAGATTTATACGTTTACGTATCGGGATAAAGGTGCGGGAGAGGATGTTGCAGAAAAGATTTCAAGTTTGGAAAGTATTCCTTTGGTGCCCGGTTTTGCTGAGCTCAAGGAATTTAGAAGAGTTGATATCACAGAAGATGTTAATTCATACGTCATTAATGGAATGGCGATGTTGGAGATTGATTTTGCAACGGAAGAACTGATCCAAACCGAAGCAGAATTGAGAGATGTACGAATTCAAAAACAATCTTTAGAAAATCCGATTTTATTTGGGGGTTCGGTTAGGGCTTCGTCGGATATATTGTCCTCATTGGCGAGAGAAATTAAAGATTATGTAAGGTTTGAAGACGTAGAATGGGAATTTGGACAAGGGTTTTCAGTAGCCGCAGATGTCGTAACAACGGATGGTACGGTACTGGCATCAAACAACGAATTTATGCTCGACCCGATTGGCCTTGTGGGAACAGTAGAGGCGTTATCGGAAGGGGATAGCTCTCCAATTGCTTCTTTAGGTGCCGAACCATTTGAAATATGGATGACATCAATCCAAATTACAATGCCCGAGGGAAGTATCCGAGGAAGTGGCGATGTACGGGTATTTTCAGAAAAAACGTGTGAAATTCCTTCTTTCAGCCTAGATCGCGAATATTTCAGCACATTTTTAAACTGTGAGCTGGATAAGTCGATACCACTGATTCCCGATTCAGATAAACTGACACTTTCAATGAAGGATTTGACAGGTCAGGTTGCGGGATCCTGGAGTAATGATGAACTAAGTTATAGTACCTCTCTGCGAAGCAGTCTCGAATTTGAACTGGAAAATGAACTGTTAACTGACGAAACCTGCGGTGCATCAGGAACAATCAGATTATCAGATGAAAATGGTTTTTCTGCAGATAATTTTGTGTCAGATTGTACTATACCTGAGCCTAAACTTGATTTAGGCATGTTGAATATGGGCTTTTCAAATTTAGATTTGGAATCGATTGATTATTCTGAATCGAGTGGCTGGGATTTTGCAATTGAAGTAGATGCAATGCTTGAATTTGCAAAAGAATCGTCACCGAAATTCCCGGCAATAGAGGGAGTTACAATTTCCAGTTCAGGTATTGAATTTCCTGAAGTTACTTTTACAGAAACTGATCTTTTCGATTACTCGCTGGATTTAGGAATGTTTGATTTGAGTTTATCGAACTTTCACTTGGATACACCACAGTTTCCTTGGTTTACCCTGGATGATTCTGAAGCCGGACCATGGAATTTTGATTTTGACGGAAGTATTGATTTGACAAATCAGGGAGTTCAAAATCAGCTCCCTGCATGTTTGAGAAATTCTTCTGTAAACCTGGTTGATGCCGGTGTTCAGAATGGAAGGATACAGGCGGGGTTAGAGCTTGAAAACAGCGGCTCCTGCAGATGGGAGTTCTTTGAAGATTATGCCATAGTCATAAATGAGATTGGGGGAGATTTGGCAATCGATTACATCGATGGTGAACTGGATCCGTCTTTAGCCCTTAATTTAGATGCAAATCTTGAAACGGGAACTCCTTTTTCTTGTGATGGCGGGAATGTCACAAATTTAAATGACCCTCTAAGTCTTGTACTACTGGATAATGGTTTCAGCCTTCAGATAGAAGATTTTGTACCCGCCTGCCCAATTGAAATTGGACCTTATACTGCTCAAATCACACAGTCTGATCTGAATCTTGTTTACACTGAAGGAGGGAGTTTAGGCGGCGAAATTTCCGGACTGGCTGAGTTAAACCTGGGTGAAGGTCAGGATACATCAGGTTCATTTACCTACGACTTTGAAACCGGCAGTTTTACAGAGTTGAATTTTGAGATGACCGGCCCGTTTGAGTGGGGAATCCCAAAGAATAATCCTGTATTTGTATTTCAACTCGACAGAGCCACACTTACAGAAAATGGATTGAATATTGATGGTCGGCAGCAGCTTCTGATTGATGATCAAACGATGGGAGCTACATTTGACCAATTGGTTATAGATTGGGAGACTTTCCAGGTTGAGGGAGGAAGCGTCATTCTGGATGACAGTCTTAGTTTTGAGGCGGGCATCAATGAAACGACAAATGAACTGGACTATCAAGTGACGTTAAGAGACAGCTCTCTGGCTCTATCGCCGGGTGTTTTGTTACAATATGCAGGTACAGTTGTAATCGATACAACCGGTATTAAAACCAGTGGGAGTGCATCAGGCGAACTGAATTTCGGTGATATTTCACTTGACCAAATTTCAGTGACATATTCGGATGATTTTGCAATGCGTCTGGATCCTTTTGGAGTTCGAAGCGGAGAAGCAGAAATCTACTGGGATGAGCAGAGAATTGCTCTGATAAATGAGAATGGATTCAATCCGGATATTGGCTTTTTTGGAGATGAGTTCTTACCTGACAGGATACCACTTCCACGCGAAGAGATTGCCTATTTGCAAATTAAAGAAAATGATCAACTGCTGATTGAAACCAACCGCATGCAGGATGGATCTCTTCAGATACAAACACTGCCAGGCGAAAGTTTACAGCTTGTTATTCCCGGTATGCAGGGCAGTCAGCCGTCGGCTCCAAGCGTAGATGTTAATTTAACTGATTTGAGAATTAATCCATCTACGGGGAACTACATTTCCGGTTCAGTTTCCGCATCAATTCCTGAGGATAGTCCCGAGTTTAGCTTGGAAGAGCTTGGTATACCCATGACGCTAAACCAAATTGTTTATGAGACCAGGAGTTTAACTGCGAATAATGATATTTCAGCTCTGTTTTTAGAAGGAGATTTAAACCTGATGGATCAGCAGCTGGAAAACGGTGGCCAGATTACTCTGCTTATTGATAGCGAAGGTCGGGCAAAAGGAAATGTAAACCTGCCATCTATTGACTCCACTATTCCTTTAAGCCCATCCAATAACCTTGTATCACTACAGGTAGATTCAATATCGGGTTATGTAGATGTACCTGTAGTACCGGCCGGTACACCCGATTTTGAGTTTAACTTTAGCGGTGGCTTTCAGATTAACAATCCGGATGGAGAAGTAGCTGCTGAGGCAGGTATAGGTGCCAGATTTTCAAACTTTGGTTTTTCAATTACAGATTTTGATGCCTCCTCTCTAACTGAGAGTGCAAAGGTTGATCTTGGACCGATTCGATTTTCGGTGGATCAAATCTCATCTCTTTCACTGAACTACTCAAAAAATGATGGGTTTACTTACTTCGCCGATCTCGATTTTTCACTGGCTGTCGTTCTTTCCGACGGGGAAACCATAGATATTCCTCTGAAGCATGTTTCATTAAGAGAATTTGATGGATTTGTCATCCCGGAACAAAATATTCACAGCGGTACTAATCCGGCTTTAAATTCTCCCGCGTTCGATCTGGGGGTGTTTTCCATAAAACCGCTGGCATTCCGTATGCCAAAAGATACCCTGCATCTCGACTCAATTGCTGATGATATACTGGATATGAATCCTGAATTTGATTTAGAACTATCATTTCCTCAGTATCAACAAACAGCACCGGAGCTATCTCAAGTCTCATTAACCCTGAATAGCGTAGGATTGGATAATGGAAATCTGACCGGCTCTATTGTTCCGTATGATGCTTCCAGCGATCCGATTGAATTTCCTGTCGGCTCTGGCGTTTCCTTATTTCTGGATGGTTTTGCCGGAGAGTTCTACGCTACGGATGAAAACACGCAAGGAGCCGACGTTTCTCTCTCCGGATATATGGGAATGCCGGATTGGTTTGAAGGAACTGGATGAGATGTGTACGGATTCCCGCATAGATCTTTCCCTTTCTACGGAAGGAGGCATTTCGGGAACGGTAAATAACTTTATGCCATGTGGCCAGCTTCAAACAGGTCCTCTGGCACTGAGTTTTGGCCAATCTGATTTGATGTTTTCATTTTCCGGTAGCGGTCAAGAAATCTTACTGGATGGATTGGCTACCGCACTGATTGAACGTGAATCCGCCGGTGATATTTCTGCCAGCGGTAATTTGGAATTCGACTTGATGCAAGGCAGAATTGTTGATGGAAGTATTGGAATCAATGAACCTTTTGATTGGTACATACCTGAAGATGATTCTCTGTTCGCGTTCACCGTTCAGAGCGCTCAATTGGATACCACCGGCTTCAAATTTACGGGCGGCGGATCATTGTCAGTAGGAGATGGTTCTGTCTCTACAACTTTTAATGATTTGGCAATCAACCTCAGATCAGGAAATATATCAACAGGGAGCGTCGAAATATTAAACGAATTTGCGGTCGATATTTCATTCAATCCGACTCAATGGGCGGTTGTGGATCCTGCGTCAACAATCGACTACAGTGCAGGAGTACGATTTACAATGCCTTCAAATATAGAAATTGATCAGAATGGATTGCAGGTTGATGGTGAAAGTTCGGCTTCGCTCAGATTTGGGGATGAGTCTCACGATGGTCTACTTCTCGATTTCCAGCAGCTGGCTATTGGAATGCAGCCGGTGCAGGTCGTTTCAGGTCAGGCAGATTTGATATTACAGGATGGGCAAAATCAAACCCGGCTTGCCTGGTACGATTCCCAGGGATTTCATGCAGATAATATTGCGGGAGCGGTTGCCATGCCCGATACGCTTGGTTTACCCAATAAAGACATAGCCTATATTGTATTGAGAGATGAGCAGGGACAAAATCTGATTCAATCAGAAAACGTAGATGATGGACTGGAACTTTATACTTCAAACCCGGTCCCGCTTGTGATCACATCGCTCAGTGACGGACAGGGAGATTCGCCTCAAATCAATGTGAGTTTTAGTGATGTAGTCATCAATGATGCATACGAGGTTATCAGTGGAAGTATAACTGCCGATGTAAGTGAGACACCTCTGAATATGGAAGATTATGGAGATTTTCCTATCAGTCTCACGGCTCTGCATTTTGAAAAATTAAATGATCAACCTCACAAATTATATGCTGACGCAAAATTAACACTCCCTGAAGCATTTGATGAGATGGAAGTACTGGTTGAAAAAATCACAATGGGTGTTGACGGCTTTACTGAATCCACATTCGCTTTTGGAGAGTTTTCGGAGTCACACACTGAAGATGATGATGTTGCTTTGACGGAGCAATCATTTGCTGACGGTGCATTTGAAATGGCAGTACGCGGTGTGGAATTGAATTTTGGAACGAATGAAGCCTATAAATTCTCAGGTGATATCCGAAGTTCATTTCTGGAAAATGCTGACGGGGATACCACAAATATACATTTTGCGGCAAGTTTTGAGCAAAGCGAATGGGGTTTTAATTTGGATGTAGATCATTTGACTCCCCAGGAACTTCCGATTGGTCAGGCAAAATTAATTTTAGATGATATACGAGCTGAATTGGTTGATGAGGATTTTGCAGTGATCATGGATGGGAGGTTTACTCTTGCTGAGATTACAGGAGATGATACGGAAATCAGTTTAGAGGGATTAAGAGTGGGTACTGCCGGAGTATCCGTAGACAGTGTTAATACTGATGGCTTGACCCCGCTTTCTATCAGTATGTTTGGAGATGAAGATAACATCACCATTCAGACTTTGGGGCTTCAATTTACAGATAGTAACAGTCTATTGATTACGATGGACGGGGCCTTATCATTTCTGGATCAAACATTTGATTTCGAGGATTTGAGAATTGGTTCGGATGGGACTTTTTCACTAGGCGCGGGAGGTATAGATCTTATTGATTCTCCTGTGCAAATTATGGATCAATACATGGTATTGAATTCATTATCAATCGGGGTTCAAAACAATAAAGCCACCCTAACAGCTGACGGAGAGGCTTCATTACCCGAACCGTTTAATTCTACATCTGCTCTTTCTATATCGGTGGACCATCAGGGAAGTACAAGTTTTTCCGGGCCGGATTTTGTACTTGAAGATGCAACCGTTGGCTTGGGTAGTATCGCAGATTTAAATCTTACAGGAGTAGGTCTTCAGATTAACAATATCCATGAAGGCGATATGATATTCTATGCCTCCGCGGATGTTGATATCGATGGCGACAAAATTGAGCTTGGACAACCGGGGGCCGTTTCAAGTGCCGGGGTACGTTACAAATTAAGTGATCAGAAACTATCCTGGCATAACATTTCTGCGCCTGATTTTAGCTTCAATGCCGGTTTTTTTGATATGACCATTTCAAGTGTTGCACTTGAAGACGATAACGCAGAAGTATTTGGAATAAGCATAAATGCGTCTGCAGGGTTAACTCTAGACGGTATTGACGGATCTTTAAGCCTGGAAGGTTTTACAATAGATCAGACCGGTATCAAGTCGATGGGCGAGCTGGACGGCGGTCAGTTTAATATGGCCGGTGTTGTGGATATAACAGTTGGTTCTATGGAGTGGGGAACGGATGAAGAGATTACCATCAAAGAGCAATCCTATGATGAAAATGCAGAAGGTGCTCCGAAGAATATTGAGGAAGGGTCTGAAAACTCAAAAATGGTTGATGAATACCTGAGGTTTGCTAGTGACGGTGAGGAAAGTGCTGTCAGTATCAGTATTGATGGAGGATTTAGTGGTACGGTGAAGGAGATATTTTATTACAGAAACAGCTCCGAGTTTTATCTAAATATTGAAGGTGTTGATATTAAGCTGGGGGATAGTGCAAGTCTGTTTGCCAGCATGGAGTATAAAAAAGAGCCGGATGGGTTTATGCTGAAGGTTGCCGGGGGCGGTAATTTTGAGACACCACAGGGTGAAACTTACGGAATAGCTGCACTTGGCAGAATGTCGACTCTAAATGATCAGTTTAGTTTTGGGATTTTTGTATCAGTCTCGGCTGAAATTCCACTTTTCCCCGGTGTGATTGTACTCAATGAGTTGGGAGGAGGATTCTTCTATAATGCTACAAATCAAGACTTTGTGGATGTTTTAGAGCTTGTTCAATATGATATGTATAACAGTACCCCTCCCTGGGAAGATAGGGAAGGAGATTATGAGTTTGCCGTGGTATTGAACGTCGGAGCAGGTTTGGTTGGAAGTGCCGGGGCATATGCTGTTGAGGGACGGGCATTCCTGTTGCTCACGGATGAGTTTATCGCTTTGGATATGCGCGGAGAAATACTGAACCAGGGAGATAGCATAAGTGCGGGGTTGTATTTGACCGTAGAGTGGAGCCCAAAATTGAGTATCAATGGAGGAATCGGCGTTGATATCAATTATAGTGGTGTTGTCACAGGTGGTTTAACTATCGATTTCTTTGTTGAAGAAACCGGACCTCCTGCGGCGGCTGGTGAAGATATAGAAGTAATCTGGGCAATTCATGGTGATGGAGATTTAAATATTCTTAGTTTTATAGAGGCGGATGCATCATTTATTGTTAGTCCGGATGGATTTTACACGGAAGTTTCAATCAGTCAAGGATTTGATGTTTGGGTTATTTCAGTAACCAGTAGCTGGGAAGGATCTATATGGTGGCTGAAAAACAGTGGTCAATTTGGTGCTTATGTAGAGATTGGTTTCGATGCCACTCTGTTTAAAGTGGCAAGTGTTGGGGGTACGTTAAAGGGAGCCTTGATCGTAGATGACGGTTATTTGGTATATGCTTCAGCCAGTGCATACGTAGAAGTATTTATGGTATTTGAAGGCCGCGTGGGGCTATGGGTCTCTGCAAGAAACGGTAGGTTTAACGGAGGAAAGGGGAAAAACGCAGAATTTGAATCCTTGGTTGATGAAGCCAGACAGCAGGCACAAAATCTTGGGGATCAGATGTCTGAAGCACTGGATGCCTTGGATGATCTGCAGTCAGAACCTGAAGTGATGAAAATAGGAGAAGGTGTTCTTTCTGCGGCAGGGATGACTCTATTGCAACAGGGTGATAATTATCAATCCAGTTTTTACAGTGCAATTATTTTCAGAGAAGAGAAACTGGTTTCTGGGAACCGGGCTGTTCCTCAAGTACTGAGAGATATACGCGAACATATTGTAGACGGGCCGGGAATACCGGATGAGTCGGAATATGACCTGGAATCTCTGAGAAGCGAAATGGAGAATAAGATTAATGCACTAACCAATGTAGCCGGAAGCACCCAAGAAAGGCTTCAGGGTACTTATGAACTGGCACTGCAGTGGGAGGAAAGTGCTCAAACTTTACTGGAGGATGAAATATCCTCACCTGTCAATTCAAGTGTATTGAACAAAGATGGAGGAATGACACCTTCATTTAGTGTTGACAGTACCGCTGCTTCAAATAATCAAACCAAACTGGAAAATCTGAAACAAGAAATAGATCAGCTGGATGCAAAATATTCAGCAGCTATTGATTCAGTACGAAGCTATATAAATCGTATTGATTTAGCTCTGTCCAGAAAGTATACACTCCCAAGAGTTACACGTGTTGGCCTGGATGGTCAAATGCAAATAGAAGGGCAACTTACAATTGAGGAAAGCGCAAACGATGTTTCTGAAATATATGCAGAAACTTCTACAGCCATCGATAAATTTTATGGCAGTTACATTAACCACCGATGGAAGTTAAACAGGTGGGCAAATGTTCAGCGTGCCGGGTACTTTAATCTGGTAAGTGGGTCTGAGAGACAGGCAATTATTGATGCTTATGAATCGACGATTGAGAACTATTTAGATGTAAATGTTTTTAATATCAACATTTCCGGTGAGAACTCATCTTTAGACTATACGGCTGATTCCGGACATTCGATTAGTTCTACCGAAAGGGGAAATGTTAGTAATCTGAGTTCAAATCAGTACTACAGAATTTTGCTTGCTGACCCCGGTACCAATAGCAGTCAGGCACTCAGTGAAAAGAGAGATTTTAGAAGTGAAATGTTAAATTGGGGAAGAAATGATAAAGACTCCTTTTTGACAAACTATTTTGTAAAAGGAGTTGAGTTCTGGTACGACCTGCCTACAATGGGTTTTAGTGCTTTAAGAGATTCATCCAGATCACAGGCCGAAGAGATGGCTGATCTTTACGATAGTAGAATAACACAAATGGAATCAGCCCATGAATCTTTTACAGCAACCGTGGATAATATCCACAAAGCCAAAGCATCTCTTTATATGACGTTGCATGGAATGGTTGATATCTATGCGGCCAGAATGGCAGATATTGCCGGTGATTCTGCAGCTGAAGACCTGAATGACTTGAAACGTGATCTGGAAGAAACTCTTACTCCTCCGCGAATTAACAGTATTCATGTTGATCGCGACCTGGATAGCTATAACAATAAATTAACAATGAGCTGGCAAGCAACCCACCCTTCAGGAAATGTTGTTGAAAATAGCTACCAAATGAGTAGAGGAAGTACCAATGCAACAGTAATTGTTCCGGATATGCTATCCGTTGGCAGTGATAATGAAGTAACCCGTTATATTTTTAGAAAAAATGTAAACGAAGATGACTTGAACTTTACAGCTGTTGTAAGAGCAAGAGGGCCTTCCGGAACGGCCATAAGCAGACCTGCTGCGTTTACGGTGGACGTTAAAAATAACGGATCGGTATTTGGATCTTATAATCTTGGAACACCAATATATATACCGGGTTTCTCACCAGGTTCAGATGATGGAGTAGCTATTTCAGACGATACTCCGCCATCACGACCATTGGTTAGCTTCGATTACCGAAAGGCTTACCCGGTTGGCCAGCAAAGCGGATCGAAAAGCCGCTGGGCAAATGAAACACATGAAATTAAATTTATTGGAATTTCTTTTGATCTTGAATCTGATATTGCGGCTTTTGAATATGCTTTGGGAGACAGCAAAGGGGACACAACCATTGTAGGCTGGACCCGGGTTCAGGGAAGAAGAGTAACCAGAAACTCTTCTTTAGTTTCAAATACTGCCGGTACAGATAATATTGCTCAGGAAATCACAATTCGGAACCTGGATTTAACGACAGGTCCACACTATTTAAGTGTAAGGGCAGTAAATGGTGAGGATATGATCAGCAGTGTAAAGGAAGTTGGTGAACCTATCCGGTTTGATGGAACTCCGCCGGTTATCTCTTCTTTCAGTCAGCAAGATATATCGATGCCTTCTAAAACAGGCAGAGGAGCAGATTATAATGAAGCGGTTACTTCAGCTCCAAATTATGAGGATCCTTTGGATTACACAGAGAGAAGCCCAAGAATTACGGTGGATTGGGATGAAGCCTCTGATGACCTGTCTGGCGTGAGAAGATACCGATATATCGTATCTACCTCACCGGATACAAGTACGGCATTTGCAAATCCTGAATTCGTAGATTATACAAACAATACACGTGAAGTAATTACAGACTCTCCGGTAAGTTTTTCAAGAGAATTTTATGTGTACATTCAAGCTGAGGATTATGCAGGAAATCTTAGTGAAGATGTGATGGTTTACGGCCCAATTATAGCAGAAGACCCAACTCCACCGATACATCCGAAAATTGCTGCCTCATATGAAAACGGAACTCCCGGATTCTATTTAATTCGACCGTCCACTGATCCTGAAACAAATATTGATGGATACGAAGTGAATTTTAAAACGGGACTCTTCTCAAGCTATCTAAATGAGTGGAAAAAAGCAGACTTAAGCAGTTCAAACAAAGTTGCCATGTTCTTTTATAATCTGGCAGCATATGCAGATCAAACTACCACTAATACCACTGCAACCTTTGTTGATTTACCGGATATAGATCTACCGGAAGGTGAGAACTTGTTGATGTTCGTTCGTTCTTACAATAATCAGGGAACCCGGTCAGGTTTTGCTATGAGTCATTGGTTTGTTTACGATACGTCACCACCACAGAATCCATCTGTTTCATTGAGTCGAAACGGTAATAATGTAACCATTTCGGCTTCCAGCATTCAAGATCCTGAAAGTGGGGTAGTTAAAGTTGAATATAAAGTTGAGGATACCAGTGCTACTTTAAGCCACTTGAAAACAATTAAATCCTGGTCTGACTTTATAAATGTAACCGGTTCACCTAAAAACGCATTAAGCGGAAGCAGGACGGTAAATATATCCGGACGCAATTACACAGATATAAAAGTTTATATTCGAGTTACGAATACAAATGGTCAACAAAACACAGTTACCAAAGTACCGAGTCCAATTATTTACAACATGATCAATACCGGAACCAATATTTCGGTTTGGTAAAATTATTTAAGTTTATAGAAGTGAATATAATTTTATGATTAACATTCAAGCATTTGTTTGGAAACGACATAAGCTGACGTTTACAGCTATTTTTAGTTTCTTTTTCGCTGCATTCATGGTTCCTGCAATATTGGCTCAAAACCAGGATATGCGATATGCCATTGGCGAAGATGGAGTCTATATCTATCATACAGAACGTTTAGATATAGGGGATGGGTTTAATATTTACAGGTCTGATCCGGGAAGCGATGAGTTTATAAAACTCAATGAAGAGCCCATTCGGGGAGCCATTTATCCATCGGAACTGCCTTCTGTTCTGGGTGATATTTATGAACCTGTTCGATTGGCACTGGAAGCTGAAGACGCGACGGAAGTCTATTTTACTTTACGTTCGAATATTCTGTTGGGAAGACTCTATACTTTTGTGCATCCGGAAATAGCCCAGGCACTGGGACGGGTATATATTGATACTTCAGTAAACGTAGGTGATAGGGTAGAGTATCGAGTTGAAATTGTGAATGACCTCGGAGAAGCAACGGGTAAAGTTTTAGAGGAAGAATTCGAGATTGAACCGGTAAGTGCACCAAACCCCGAAAATTTTACGGTTGAAAATGATGGCTACGAAATTACCTTAAAATGGGACTACCCTTCAATGAATTCAGTGGATGATAAGATCATTCGTTTTGAATTATACTATATGGATCAAGGAGAGACTCTGATTAATGAAAAGTTAATACTCCGCGATAATAATAGAAATGAGTATACACACAGATTTACCGTTGACGAATTGGGAAAAGAGTTTGATTTTTATGTTTCCGCTGTAGATATCACCGGACGGGAAGCGGCCAGAAGTGAAACCGTTACAACGTTTATTGAAGACAACATAGCGCCCGGTCTGGTGGATAATGTTCAGCTAGTAGAAAGGTCTCAAGGACTGGAGTTAAGCTGGCCCGTTAGTCCTGAAACGGATTTGGCAGGTTATGCAATTTATCGCAGCGTTAATTCGGATGATGATTTTGCGAGACTGAATGATGAACTGCATGATCCAATAAACACTGTATTTATAGATAGTAGCGTTCAGGAAGGAATTACATACTTTTATAAAATTTCTGCAGTAGATAACTCCGGTAATGAAGGGAAAAGAAGTGCCAATGCTATGAGATATATTTCTGATAACACCCCACCGGCTTCTCCTGCAATGTTATCGGCTGTCGTGGCTGATGACAACTCCACAGTAAGATTATCCTGGGGTGAATATAACCGGCCTGAAGATTTTCGTCGATTCATTGTTTTAAGGAGAAAAATTTCAGGCAGTACGAATATCTCTTACAGCCAAATCAGCGAGGATGAATTGATTAGCACCCTGCATGTTGATCGCGGCGTAGGAGGAGCAAGTTTTGAAGAAGGTGTATTTTATGAATATGGTGTTGTTGTTGCCGACAGTGCGCGGAATTTTAGTGATACAACTTTTACGAGAATACAAATACCCGATATTACACCTCCCAATGCTCCGGTTAATGTTATTGCAGATAACGTAGGCGGCGTACGGGTGGATTTAACCTGGAGTCCGTCACCCTCGGGTGATGTAGTTCTGTATAATATTTACAGAACAGAAGGAGAAGATGAGTCGGTTTTGTTAAGTAGTACTGAGAAAAACAGAAGGATCATTCGAGACGAAAATGTACAAGCCGGTACAGAATATATCTATGCCGTCAGTGCAACAGATTCCCTGGGTAATGAAGGCGATATGATGGAAAGTTCACCGGTTCTGGTACGTAATTATGACCCACCGCGAAAAGTGAGAAATGTTCAGATTTACAGTAGTGAAAATGGCGTTGATATTACCTGGGAAGAGGTGCCTGCCACCGATTTAGTTGGGTATATCGTATATTCATCAAAAATTTCTGCCGGACAATTTGAAGCTCTTCATGAAGAACCCATTCAAACAACTTCATTTAAACACTCAGGTGGCAATGAAACGTTCTGGTACAGAGTGCGGGCGATAGATTCGTCCGGAAACTTGAGTGATATGAGTGAGCCTGTTAAGTTAAATAGTGAGACGAATTAAACAGTATTACTTTCCTAAAATTTTCTTTATTTGAGTTCCAAGTAATATTGAATAGAATTAAAATAATGTTGGTACGATTTACGGTGAATTCGAAGCTTTTTGTTATAGCTCTTCTCATTAGCTTGGTCCCAATTTTTGCAGCAGCCCAAAGTCAAACCGTCTCACAGGGAATACAGAAGTACCAGCAAGGGAATTTTCAAGAAGCGATTGATTTGCTGGAAATAGCTAAGTTTAATAACTCAATGAATGCTCAGGGTTATATCGTCTTAGCTTCATCTTATCTTGAAATTCAAATTCCGGAAAAAGCTGAAAATAATGCTCTGGAAGGGAAAAGTATCTTTCCGGATATATTAGCCTTCGATTGGATTATTGCAGAGGCACTGCTGAACCAAAGAAAAATTCAGAAAGCCCGGAATAAATATCTGGATGTTCAGGATGCACTTCATCAGGGAAGATCATTGTCACCCTTAAATATCAGTAATGAAATCTTAAGGGTCAGGCTCGGACAAGTTTATCAGGTGATGGCTTCGGATGCTTATCAAAACGATCAATTTGATCTTGCAATAAACAGAATGACGAATGCTGTTGAGTTCATGACAGATTCGGTTCAGGTTCATAAGAATCTTGCAATTCTTTTAATAGAACAGGAACAGTATGACAGGGCGCTGGAAGTTCTCGATACGGCAAAAAATATATTTCCCGACGATACAGAGATTTTAAGGATTAAAGCCTCTATATATTTTAAAACTGAAGAAAGAGACAAATTGATTGATCAGTTTGAGGAATTATATCGCACCGACCCTGCAGATATTGACAATGGCTTGATTTATGCGGAATTGCTGATGTCAAGTAATAAGACATCAGATGGAATAGATGTAATTGAGGATTTAATGGAAAGACATCCGGAGGAGAAACGAATTTATAGAATGATGGCCGAGATCAATGAACGTCAATTTAATATAAGTGGGAAAAGAGCAGTACTGAGAGAGATGCAAAAGCAGTTTCCCGATGATTATTCCATTCTCGAAGATATCGCTGAGACATATAAAAGGGAAAGTAAGTGGGAAGAGGCCAGAGCCGTATATGATTCACTAAAAGTTAAGACAAACGATGTTGTTAAATATGAGTTGGAAAAAGCCTCAACCTGGGAGCGCCAGGATTCTTTAGCTGTAGCTGAAGTGCTTTATAGAAACTTACTGGAAGAGTATAACGGTAATGATAAGATTGTTTTGAGTCTCGGAAATAATTTAGAAAAGCAATCGAAGTGGGGTCAGGCATATCTTATTTATCATGATGCTCTAGATAGTGTTAAAGAAAATGATGTTGTCCTCGATACAAGGTTGGCAATAAGCTCCGTGAAATCTGATCAGGATTCCGCTAAAGTATATGTTGATCAGGCATTGAATTTAGGATCTGAAAATCCGGCCTTATTTTTGGAAGCTTCAAAATTGTATCTGGGAATAAATAATCAAGAGAAAGCTTTTGATTTAGCTGAAAGGTCATTGCGTAAGAGCTTTAGTGATTTGGCCAAAGAGCAGACTGTTTTTGAGCAAAATCTGGATAAAGAGGGAATTCTTGGACAAGCCGGCAACGTCACTCAAATTGAAAAGCTGGAATTTTTAAACAGTATATCCGAAGAGGCGTTTGAGTGGCTGGCCTATTCATTTAAGGGGAAAGATGTAAAGCCTGTGCTTGATGAGATGATTGATACCTATAAAACTTCAGGAAAGCTCTTCTTTTTAGTTGGTAAATATTATTATTCCCGTTCCGAAAAAGAGATTGCAGAAACTCACCTCAAAAAGTCTGTTGAATATTCACCTGAATTGTTTGAAGCGCATCTGGAATTATCTGAAATACATGAAGATAAAGGAAATATTGAAGAGGCAATAGCATCACTTGAAAGAGCCTTATCTCTGAACTCAACTGAATCAACAGTCTACTCTAAGCTAATACAGTTATACAGGGAAATTGGTCAATTGGATCAACTATCAGATCGATGGAGTGCAAAATACAGAGCGGATAAAAATAATGAATTATTAAGAGAGCATTTGATTGAAGCGCTACATAAAGCCGGCCGTTACGACGAAGCACGTGAAATAATCGATCAGTAAGAGTGCGTGATTATACCTAATTACTTTTGACTTATTGAGATCAAACTCCGATTATGTGTTTGTTCTGTATAAAAATTAGGTGTTTGCAACATATTAAAGATGGCTAAAAAAGAAGACATCACTCTGCTTTTGAAAAGAGCGGGTGAAGGCGAAGATGTATACGATCAGGTCTATCCGCTGGTTTATGAGCAACTCAGAAATATTGCGAGTGCCAGAATCAGCCGGGAAGGAGATGGCCACACCTACTCGAAAACAGAACTGGTACACGAAACCTATCTGAAGATGATAAATCAGGGTGAGATGGACTACCAAAACAGAAGCCATTTCCTGGCGATCTGTTCCAGCTGCATGCGCCAAATCTTAATCGACTATGCACGAAAAAAGAAAGCGTTGAAACGTGGACGCAACTACGATAAATTTACATATGTTGATGGTTTGATTGAGTCTGAGGGGCAGGATCTCCAGGAGTTAATAGATATTGACGACGCTATGAAAAAGCTGGAGAAACTCAATCCCAGACTCAGCGAAGTGGTGGAGATGAGGTTTTTTGGAGGAATGAAAGTTGAAGAAGTGGCAGAAGTTTTGGATGTATCTGAAAGTACCGTGCACAGGGATTGGCTGAAAGCAAGAGGGTGGTTATATCAAGAGTTGAAGGGGTTGGAAGAAAATTAATGTAGATTATTATCTGTAGAAGCAAATTTTAAGGTTTAACCCATAGAAATGAATTCAATAAATAATTTATGAATAGAACCTTACTAATAATTGCACTTGTTCTTTTTGCCGGATTTTCTTTTTTCTCCTATTCGGTTAAAGACAGCGTTCTTACCGGTACTTCTCTCTCGTTTGACGAAGGGGAAGAGGTAGGTTCATTCGCACTGCCGGATATGTCGGATGTGCAGATCGAATTGTCGGACATCATAAAAGATAACAGATATACCTGGATTAACTTCTGGGCTTCCTGGTGCGGTCCCTGTCGCGAAGAAATGCCCATGATGAGTGAACTTTACAACGAATTTGCCGAACAAGGTCTGGCTATTGTAGCTGTAAACGTCAACGAAAACAAGGAAACGATTCAGAACTACCTTGATCAGTACCCGGTTCCTTTTACGGTATTGCGAGATTCCTCCGGGGAAATTACACAGTCGTACAATGTAGAAGCTCTCCCAACATCCCTGTTGGTGGATAGCACAGGGGCCGTCCAGCGTATCACAGTTGGCTTCAGTAGAGCATGGGAGTACCAAATTCCAAACCTTTTTAGCAACGATGAATGAACCTGCCATTTCAATTCAAGGGCTGACAAAAACGTATAACCAGGGACTCTTCAAAGAAAAGGTTCTGGCGGTTAATGACCTTTCCATGACAATTCCGGAAGGCTCTGTAGTGGGTCTTATCGGTTCAAACGGTGCCGGTAAGACAACCACGATCTACTGCATACTTGGGACTCTGATACCCGATGCGGGCCAAATTTCGATTTACGGTCATCCTCCCCAATCATTAGAAGCAAAAAAACGCATTGGTTTTCAGTCGGAAATTTTCAATACCTATAGCTTTCTCAAGCCGGAAAAAGCTCTTTCTTTTATGGAAAACTTGCCGGTATAAACTCCGATAATCTACCGGCCAGAATTGATGAGAAGCTTTCGAGGCTGGGATTATCGGGTGCTAAAAATCAAAAGGTTAAATCCTTCTCAAAAGGTATGAATCAGAGACTGGGGATCGCTCAGGCCCTGCTGCATGAACCTGATTTGCTTATACTGGATGAACCTTTCACGGGGCTCGACCCGCAAGGGCGACGGGAAATTATTGAGATTATTCGGGAGGAAAAAGCAAAAGGCAAAACCATATTCTTCAGTAGCCACATTTTAAGATTAATGCAGTTTACATTTCTGTAATAGACTTTTAAATTCAGTTTTTAAAAATCCTATGTAACATCGTTCTCTGAGATTACCGGCCTATCTTTCTAAGCTCACGTTAAAATCATATCAAGCAAAACCGGATCCTGAAAATAAATGACAGGATACCGGAACCGTTTACGCTTATCTATTAAAAGACCCATTGGTTTATTCCGGTAACTCATTTTCAAATCAATATAAAATATTGAATTCTGTGTACTTCCGGGAATATCCTACATCACAGATTTGAGTCAATAACTTGAAGTAAAGCATGCATTTAATAGAAAAAATCCAGCTGGTATGAAAACAACGTTTACTATTGCAGCAACTCTATTGATTTTAATTTTTGCGCCTTTTTCATATGCGCAAATCACAGTCAATTCAGATATAACAACGAACACGACTTGGAGCGCAGTTGACTCACCGATTTCGGTTCAAAATACAGTGACCGTGGAGAGTGGGGTTACTCTCACCATTGAGCCCGGTGTTACTGTGGAAATGGGCAGCGGTGCATCGCTTTTAATTGATGGGGCTTTAGTTGCAGACGGTGTGGATGGTAATGTGATCCTATTCACTTCTGCTGAAGCTACTCCAACACCGGGAGATTGGGGATCCATAGAATTTAGAAACAATAGTGATGCCGGGTCAGTGTTTGATTACGTTATTATAGAATACGGAGCAGGGACAGATCGGACAGGAATGGTGTTTTATACTACCGGTGCTTTTGGAGTTAATATTTCAAATTCCATCTTCAGAAACAGTGCGGTTCACGGAATTAACCTTCGTGCTTCATCACCAACACTGGATAATTCTGAGTTCTATGACAATAATGGTTATGGTGTCTATACTGATCTTAGTCTTAACTATACGGTTCAGAATAGCATCATACGCGACAACGCTGTTGGAGGTATACGTGTGCCAATCAACTCCGGTGCACTGATTACAGATTCAGAAATTGATTCAAACCCTGTGGGAATCTTGATTGACAACGGGGGTATACCAACCATTACCAATAATCAGATTGTAAATAATGAGTATGGTATCAGAATAATTGAGGTAGGAGCTACCAAGCCCGAAATTACGGATAACACGATTTCCGGTAATACAGAATATGGAGCCGAAAACTTGAGCTCTACGGTATTGGATGCCAGGTTTAACTTCTGGGGCAGCTCATTGGGGCCTACGGTAAATTCGAACCCTTCCGGTAACGGAGACCGGGTAACGGAAGATAATGTGGAATATACTCCCTGGAGGTACGGAGCTACAGATCTTCCGGTCACTGAAGTAACCACAAATGTGCTGGAAAATACAGTATGGGAAGGCGGAAACGTCTACCATTTAACCAGCAATATTACGGTGGGCAGTGCTGCTGTGTTGACCATAGAGCCGGGAGCTGTAGTTAAATTTGCTTCGGGTATATCTCTAAGTGTAGATGGTCAGCTTATTGCCGATGGTACTACTGAAAATCTCATCTTTTTTACATCAGATCGCGATGACGCAGCCGGCGGAGACTCCAATGGTGATGGGGATGCTACCACGCCATCTCAAAATGACTGGAATCAGATTAATATTAATAACCCGGGATCTCAAATTTCCAATACCGTTATCCGATATGGAGGCAGCAGTAACACCTTCGGTTCCGGTGTTTTGAATTTAAGTGCCACAATTTCACTTAGCGATGTAATTGTATCGAACAACTTCAGGAACGGTGTATATACTGAAGTAGATCAGACGGGTTGGACGAATGTACGTGTAATTGATAATTCCAATTATGGAATGCTTCTGGATGAAGTCGGTTTGGTAATGACCGGAGGAGAAACCTCACTCAATGGAAGTACGGGATTATACATTAGGTCATCCGAGTTTGAAAAAACGATTGAACTGAACGGTTTTGTCTCTTCAGAGAATAGCAGCCATGGTATTCATATTGATGGAAATTCCAGCAGGCAGGGGGCGAGGATATCATCACTGCAAAACTCGGAAATTAGCGGGAATGGCGGATCAGGTCTGCTTTTGTACTATTCGGAAATCGGCACTCAGGAGTACATAGGTAATTTGATTCAAAATAACTCGTCACATGGTGTAAATCTCAACCATGGCATGACTGCTGTAGAGATTGTTTTTCAAGGTAATCAGATAGTAGGTAATGGTCAGTCGGGGATATTGAGTACCCAGGCGCGGTTTATTGATAATGAGTTTGAGGGGAACCGGTTTGGAATCGGAGCCTGGAGGGAATTAGGCCATATTTATACCGATGAGAGCGGTGTAGACGGAAATACGTTTACCGGCAACACCTATCCGGGTGCCATCGCCCTGTATGCAAATAATCTGAACGGGACGCTGAGCGCTACGGTACCGGTTGCCTTTTCCAATCCCACCTATGTGTTAGCCTCTACGGGTACAGCCAACAACAGTTCTCAGGTACTGACGATTGAACCGGGTGTAACGATTAAAACCTCTCCTGAACTGGTCAATGAATTTTCAGAGCTTCGTTTTGAAGGACAGTTGATTGCCAATGGAGATGAGGTGAATCCGATTGTATTTACCTCGGTGAATGATCACACCTACGGCGGGGACGTAAGCCGTGTGGATGACAGTTCCTCACCGTCTCGCGGAGACTGGGGTGGAGTAGAGCTGAACCGTTCGGGTACAGCAGGTTCAGAGTTGAGTCATGTTTATTTCCGGTATGCCCGAAACGGGATCAGGGTAGGGGATCTGTTCAGTAACCCATCGGGGGTAGTCTACACCAATACGTTTGAAGATATCTGGGTGGATCAATCCTCAGACAATGGATTTCTGGTACGTGAGGGAGCCGTTACGCTGGAGAGGCTGCGAGCGACCAATAATGGTCGAAGCGGGGTAGAACTGGAGGATGGAAACAGCGGGAATAGTTTTGTTGCCCGTGCAATTGTTCGCAATTCGGAGATTACCGGTAACGGAGGCTCCAATACCAATTATGCGGGACTGCTTGCACAAAGTTTTGGAGACGGCGCTGCCTTTACGGAAATATCCAACAGTACCATCAGCGGTAATTCCATCGGGATTCATATGGAAAGCCCATCAGTGCCGGTCTCAATATTAGGTAATGAAATTTCAAATAGTTCTTCTCACGGAATATTGATTAACTCACAACTTACCAGAATTGATCTTGCATACATTGGAAATCAAATTTTGAATAATGGTCAGTCGGGGATATTGAGTACCCAGGCGCGGTTTATTGATAATGAGTTTGAGGGGAACCGGTTTGGAATCGGAGCCTGGAGGGAATTAGGCCATATTTATACCGATGAGAGCGGTGTTGACGGAAATACATTTACCGGCAACACCTATCCGGGTGCCATCGCCCTGTATGCAAATAATCTGAACGGGACGCTGAGCGCTACGGTACCGGTTGCCTTTTCCAATCCCACCTATGTGTTAGCCTCTACGGGTACAGCCAACAACAGTTCCCATGTACTGACGATTGAGCCGGGTGTAACGATTAAAACCTCTCCTGAACTGGTCAATGAATTTTCAGAGCTTCGTTTTGAAGGACAGTTGATTGCCAATGGAGATGAGGTGAATCCGATTGTATTTACCTCGGTGAATGATCACACCTACGGCGGGGACGTAAGCCGTGTGGATGACAGTTCCTCACCGTCTCGCGGAGACTGGGGTGGAGTAGAGCTGAACCGTTCGGGTACAGCAGGTTCAGAGTTGAGTCATGTTTATTTCCGGTATGCCCGAAACGGGATCAGGGTAGGGGATCTGTTCAGTAACCCATCGGGGGTAGTCTACACCAATACGTTTGAAGATATCTGGGTGGATCAATCCTCAGACAATGGATTTCTGGTACGTGAGGGAGCCGTTACGCTGGAGAGGCTGCGAGCGACCAATAATGGTCGAAGCGGGGTAGAACTGGAGGATGGAAACAGCGGGAATAGTTTTGTTGCCCGTGCAATTGTTCGCAATTCGGAGATTACCGGTAACGGAGGCTCCAATACCAATTATGCGGGACTGCTTGCACAAAGTTTTGGAGACGGCGCTGCCTTTACGGAAATATCCAACAGTACCATCAGCGGTAATTCCATCGGGATTCATATGGAGCAATCTTCGCTGCCTGCCACAATACAGGGTAACACGATCGAAAATAATGCCAGCAATGGTATTTACACACGGTTGGTATCCGTTGAAACAGATACATCACTGACAATTTCCGGTAATACTGTATCCGGACACACATCAGGTACAGGTGCAGTTGTTACTAGGGCAATTATCACTGATAACACCTTTGAAAATAATGCATTTCCTATCGGGTTAATGGGCGAACTGTCACGTGAGGGAAGTGCAAACGAAAACGGGACACTATTTAGTGGAAACGTGATAGGAGAACATACTTACGCAGATGCTATTGCACTCTACTCTACAAATGGTATCAGTCTTGAGGGTAAGCTGGGATATACCTGGCCGGAAACATATCAGAATGCTGTTTACATTCCTGTAACCGGTACTACGTATATAAACTCATCAAACAGTGTTGATGTGGCTCCGGGTACAGTATTTAAAATGGGGCACAACTCCTCAAGCGACTCCTATTTAATTGAAGGTCAATTTAATGTAGTGGGTGGAGTAGATAACAAAATCGTATTTACCTCTATAAAAGATGATTCATTTGCAGGAGACACCAATAAAGATGACAATGCCACACTACCTGCCAAGAGTGACTGGAATTATCTGGAATTTCGAAATTCCGGGTCGAGCAGTTCACTGATAAAGCATGCCATTGTCCGGTACGGTAGATACAACTTCTATATGGATAACACGGAAGCAGTAATTGACTCGAGCTTTTCATCAAATGCGGATCGAGGTGTATTTACTCGTGATGGAGCCAAGCCGACTATCCGTAATTCAGAAATCCATTCTAACAATGTTGGTATTTACGTGAACTCAGACTCAGATGATCCCAATATTCACCTGAATAATATCTATGACAATACTGACGCGGGATTATATGTGCGAAGAGATGTAACCGCGATAGATAATTATTGGGGAGACTTAACAGGACCGTTTGTCGATCAGGGTTCGGATCTGAATCTGGACGGACAAGGTGATCGAATTGAAATTAACGGCTCTTACGAAGTTACGTATCGTCCATTCTTGACGGATCGAACCGGTGTATTACTGGGTGATGTCAGTGAAGATGGTTCCATATCTGCGTTTGACGGCTCACTTGTACTTCAATATGTGGTTGAGCTTATCTCCCTGGAAGCGTCACAAATTGCCGCCTCAGATGTTTCCGGTGACGGATCTGTGAGCGCAATGGATGCTTCTTACGTACTGCAATATGTAGTTGGGTTAATTTCAGGATTTCCGGGAGCGGGTAAAATTCCTGAATTGGAAGCTGATCAGATATATGAAATAGAAACTATTGTTGCCGACAGATATTTTGATCTGATCATAAAATCGAAAGGACAACTGAATGTTTATGCAGGAGAAATTGCGCTAAACTATCCTGAAGCGAGCGTTTCCGGTGTAGAGGTTATAAAGACACCTGATACGGCCAATTGGAACTCCATCGAAAATATCGACCGGGGTAACCTTAAATTGGCACTGGCAGGAATGGAGCCAATGTCTGAGGCCGGTGACCTGATACATCTTCGGTTTAATCAAAACGGTGATGACCAAATAGAATTGAGAGATATTCAAATTTCAAATCTTGTGATCAATGAAGTAGATGTAACAGAGAGTGCTGAACAGGATCTTTCGGATCAAACTGAGAAATTATTACCTGACTCCTTCACCCTGAATCAAAATTATCCCAATCCATTCAACCCGGCCACCAACATTACGTATCAAATACCGGTTGAGGGACAGGTTTCTGTGAGGGTTTTCAATTCTATCGGTCAGGAAGTGGCTGTCCTGGTTAATAATCAGGTTCAGACAGCCGGTACATATCAGTTAGAGTGGAACGCGCTTAACGTATCCAGCGGGATTTATTTCTACAGAATTGAGGTCAACGGACCGGACGGCAGACAATTTACTGACGTAAAAAGAATGACACTCATCAAATAATCAATGAAACCTGCTATAGGCTTTTCAATGAAAAAACTGAATTACTGTAAGTTTTTAGGGTTTCTTCTGCTTTTCTGTGGATTCTTCTACGGGAATGGACTCTCCCAATCCATTACGATATCCATACCTGATGAACTCGTTGATGCCGGCGATGTGATCACCATCCCGGTTTCAGTAAATGAAATCACTGCAGATGATGCTGTTTTATCAGGTGAGTGGAGATTTACCACATCCTCAGATCTGATAAATTTTCAGAGCGTTTCAACCGAGGGTACAATCCTGGATGGGATAAACAGTACATTTAATAATACATCAGGGAATTTTGCATTTGCCTCCACGGAATCTGTAACGGGTTCCGGTACGATCCTTAATCTAACGGTTCAGGTTCGTGAAAATGCTGTGAAATTTGAGGAAGCCGTGATTAACATTACGGATGGAAGATTCAATGAGGGTGAACCTCAATTGAATTCGGAATCGGGTGTAGTGTCTGTTCGTGGAATCGAATTGACTCCAAAAAAACCATCGGGAGCGTTAATTGAAGGACAAACTTTTCAATTTTCAGTAGAGGGAAATATAACAGAACCGGTTACCTGGAGTTCATCAGATACCGGTATAGCTACGGTTTCTACAGATGGACTTGTTGAAGGAATTACCCCCGGTACAGTTAAAATATTTGTTGAGGATGCTGCGGGACTGGCCGATTCGACTGACTTTTTTCGAGTGGAACCCATATCTCTTCAAGAACTTACTTTAGGGGTGTCGGACCAAACAGTAACGCAAACTTTAACGGATACTGTACAGGTATTGGTCTCCGATTTAACGGGATTAAACATCACATCCGGTCAGTTTGATCTCAGCTTTACATCTTCCAAACTCGAAATTCTATCGATTTCAACCGAAGGAACAATTCTTGAAGGCAGGCAGGCTCCAACTGTATTTGAAGATGGAAGCCAAATGAGTATAGCGTTTGCAGATGCTGAACCCTATGAAGGCGAGGGGGCTTTGTTTAATATAATTTTCAGGGTGAACAGAGACGCAACCGGAACGGCTTCATTTATTCCTCAAAATGTGCTTTTCAATGAAGCTTACGAAGCAGAAACTTACGACGGAACAGTTACAATTGAAGACGCTCCTGAAATAGTTATCAATCAGCCTGAAAACGAGCTGACAATAGGGGAGGGACAAACTTACACTGTGGTATCCGGCGGTACAGCTCCCTATACCTGGCAGTCTGATGATGAGTCTATAGCTGTAATCAATGAAAATACAGGTGAACTTGAAGCACTTTCGAGAGGAACGGTTAATATAACTGCAACCGACAGTGAAGGTTTTGAATCAGAACCTGTGCTGCTAAAGGTTAATGACGTAACTATTTCACTTCCTGATACGAATGTCAGTGACAATAATATTTTTAGTTTGCCGGTTCAAACCACTGACTTGACCGGGCTTGGCGTTGTAGCCTACGAGATTGATCTTGATTTTGATGATAGTTTACTGAACTTCGAGTCTGTTGAATCAGCGGGCTCTATTTCTGAGGGTTTAAATATTACAAGTTCAGTAGAAGAAGGTGTTCTGAAAATTGCTGCTGCAGGGACATCAGAATTAAGCGGTGCAGGTGACCTTTTATACGTCAATTTCAGTATCCCGAATACTGTAGAAATTGGAAGTTCAGGAATTGTGAATCCGTTGAGGGTACAATTCAATGAGCCCGGTGAAAATACACCTACTGCAACGAGGCGATCAGGAATAATCACATATGAATCGTCGGGTGACCCTGACCCTGTCGTAGACGCTGATCTCTCGTCCGTAACGGCAACATCACCACATCTTGCCGATGGAGAAGATCCATCCTTTGTGACGGTCACCCTGATTGATACGGACGGAAACCCGATCGAAGGCTTTGACCTTACTAACCTGGCTGTTCAGGTGACCGGCAGTGCAGAAGCCACTGCACCGGATGGGCTGAGCAATCCCGGCGAATATGGATTTACAGTCACGAACGCTACCGCGGAAACGGTCACGGTAACCGTCACTGCTGATGGTGTAGAGCTGACCGATCAGCCGGAGATTGTTTTTGAACCTGTCGAAGAGCCTGTTGACGCGGATTTATCTTCTGTCAGCGCTACGTCGCCGCACGTGGCGGATGGAGAGGATCAGTCAACAGTCGTTGTTCAGCTGGCCGATTCGCAGGGAGATCCGATAACCCGATTTACTCCCGGAGATCTATTGATTCAGGTGAGCGGCAGTGCCGAATATACGGGAGCGGATAATACCGGCAATCCCGGAGAATATGCCTTCGCCGTGACGAACACCGTCGCAGAGACGGTTACTGTCTCAATCACCGTGGATGATGTGCTGCTGACCGATCAACCTGAAATTGTTTTTCAAGAACCAGAAGAGCCTGTTGACGCGGATCTATCTTCTGTCAGTGCTACCTCGCCACACGTGGCGGATGGAGAGGATCAGTCAACAGTTGTTGTTCAGCTGGCCGATTCGCAGGGAGATCCGATAACCCGATTTACTCCCGGAGATCTATTGATTCAGGTGAGCGGCAGTGCCGAATATACGGGGGCAGATAATACCGGCAATCCCGGAGAGTATGCCTTTGCCGTGACGAACACCGTAGCCGAGACGGTTACTGTCTCAATCACCGTGGATGATGTGCTGCTGACCGATCAACCTGAAATTGTGTTTGAACCTGTTGATGAGCCAGGCCCTGTCGTAGACGCTGATCTCTCATCCGTAACGGCAACATCACCGCATCTTGCCGATGGAGAAGATCCATCCTTCGTGACGGTCACGCTCATTGATACGGATGGAAATCCGATCGAAGGCTTTGACCTTACTAACCTGGCTGTTCAGGTGACCGGCAGTGCAGAAGCCACTGCACCGGATGGGCTGAGCAATCCCGGTGAATATGGATTTGCCGTCAGGAACAGTACTGCGGAAACAGTTACGGTAACCGTCACTGCTGATGGCGTAGAGTTGACAGACCAGCCGGAGATTGTGTTTGAAGAACCGCTTGAGCCTGTTGATGCGGAATTATCTTCTGTCAGCGCCACGACGCCACATTTGGCGGATGGAGAGGATCAGTCAACAGTTGTTGTTCAGCTGGCCGATTCGCAGGGAGATCCGATAACCCGATTTACTCCCGGAGATCTATTGATTCAGGTGAGCGGCAGTGCCGAGAATACCGGAGCGGATAATACCGGCAATCCCGGAGAGTATGCCTTCGCCGTGACGAACACCGTCGCCGAGACGGTTACTGTCTCAATCACCGTGGATGATGTGCTGCTGACCGATCAACCTGAAATTGTGTTTGAACCTGTTGATGAGCCCGGCCCGGTCGTAGACGCTGATCTCTCGTCCGTGAGTGCAACATCACCGCATCTTGCCGATGGAGAAGATCCATCCTTTGTGACGGTCACGCTCATTGATACGGATGGAAATCCGATCGAAGGTTTTGACCTTGCTGATCTGGCTGTCCAGGTAACCGGAAATGCAGTGCCGACAGCACCGGATGGGCTGAGCAATCCCGGTGAATATGGATTTACAGTCACGAACAGTACTGCGGAAACGGTCACGGTAACCGTCACTGCCGATGGTGTGGAATTGACCGATCAGCCGGAGATTGTATTTGAACCTGTCGAAGAGCCTGTTGACGCGGAAATATCTTCTGTAAGCGCCACGACACCGCATCTTGCTGATGGCGAAGATCAGTCAACAGTTGTTGTTCAGCTGGCCGATTCGCAGGGAGATCCAATAACCCGATTTACTCCCGGAGATCTATTGATTCAGGTGAGCGGCAGTGCCGAATATACGGGGGCGGATAATACCGGCAATCCGGGAGAGTATGCCTTTGCCGTGACGAACACCGTAGCCGAGACGGTAACTGTCTCAATCACCGTGGATGATGTACTGCTGACCGATCAACCCGAAATTGTCTTTGAACCTGTTGAAATTGGGATCCCCTCAGTTCCGGTCCTGACATCGGTCACAGCTGTAGAAGGAAATGCTGTTATAAACTGGTCTGTAGCTTCAACTGATTTTATAGACGGGTTCTTCCTTTACAGAGGAGATTCAGTTGAGAATCTTGCGGTCATAGATGAACTGAATTCCGGAATCAGATCTTACTCAGATCAGAATCCACTGGAAGGTACAGCAGTTTACGCTATAGCAGCCGTAAACAGTAACGGAGAACAGAGTGCTCTATCAAATACGCTTTTATTCGTGAACAGTGAAGTAGTTGCTTCAACCGAATGGCAGCTTGTGAGTATTCCACTTTTGGAGGAAACATCAGAGATGGAATTGGCTACGATTTACAGCTTTAGCGATCGATATGATCTGAATACATTTTTTGAGCCCGGAAAAGGGTATTGGGTGAAAACTAAAACATTTGATGAGGAGAGGCTGCCTGCTTCCGGTCCCGGTTTGGATAGTTTGAGTATTCAGCTGAATGCCGGCTGGAATTTGATTGGCAGTTTGAGCATACCGGCCCCGGTTTCAGCGATATCTGATCCTGACGAAATCTTAACCGAGACCCCGGTTTACTTATACAGAGATTCGAACTATCAGGTAACGAACGAGATCGTTCCAAACTTTGGTCACTGGATTTATGCTCGTGAAAGTGGAAGCGTTACTATAACTGTGAAAAACACTCCTCCTGTAGCGGGTATGGAATTGGCTGATTCCAAAATGCAATCTTATGATTCAAGCACAATTGACAGTGAGATGGCAAAAATTGAGTTTCGTCACGGAGACTATAGTGCGGAGATATTCGCCAGTCAATCCTACTTATCTGAAAATGAGCAGTTAAGGTTCTTGTTGCCGCCCGTCTCTCCTGATCCAAAATTGGATGTACGAGTGAATAATCGAAGCAGTTTGATTAACAGTGAGCCTTCCCAACTACAGATTACTACCAAACAGTATCCAATAGAGATTAAGCTGGAAGGACCGGATGAAAACTCAGATTATGCGTACAGGCTTCATGCAGAAAAAGAGGGTAAAAGCAGAACCATAGATTTAATTCCCGGAAACACTGAAATCCTGGATCAGGAATACGAGAGTATCGAAATTGAGATGATACATGCAGATGAGGCGGTGACCGAAAATGAGCTGATGCCAAACTATCCAAATCCATTTAATCCCACTACAACGATACAGTATCAACTGCGGGAACAGACACATGTGATGATTGAAGTGTATGATGTGATTGGACGAAGAATTCAGCTCCTTGCCAATGAAACTCAGCTTTCCGGACAGCACAGGGTAAATTTTGATGGCACTAACCTATCTTCAGGTCTTTACTTTATTCGATTCCAGGCCGGTGATGTTGTAGATATTCGTAAAATGACTCTTATTAAGTAGAAGAAAATGAAACAGATTATTTTCATAGTAACCTCATTATTTCTTTTGATTGCCGGCTGTGGCGATGTGGCTGCTCCCTCTGATCGGGTAAATATATCCATTATTGTAGCTCCCTCTACGGCCGGAAACGTACTCACAAGCGGCGGCGACGAAGTGGGTGCAACGGCCGAATTTTTGGCTGTCGCTAACGAAGGTTGGCAATTTTCCGGATGGACTGGTGATGTGGAGTCTACTGAAAATCCACTCAATGTTGAATTACAAAGCGATATAGCACTCACAGCCAATTTTGAAGTGCTCAGTAATAACTACCGCTTCGACATGCAGTTGACCGACGGCACGACTGCAGAACTGGCTTTTGGACAGAAACCGGGAGCAACGGATTCCTTTGATTCAGGAATTGACCTGGAATCCCCACCGGCTCCGCCCGAAGACGTACTACATGCATGGATAGAAGGTGATGAGAGAGATCTGCGTCACGATTTCAGAAACTCACTAAATAGCGAAATTGTCTGGGACCTGATCGTGAAGCCGGGAGAGACAGGAGTTGTAGAAATGAACTGGAGCCGTGATGATGGATTTTTCGAGGGTTCCATGGTTTTAACTGATGAAGAGGAGAGTTTTAAAATAGATATGCTGGAAACCAATCAGACCACTCTGGAAATTAATTCCACCCGGAACCTTCAGGTCCGGTTTGGGAACTAATGGCAAGCTATTTCAAGTAAACAGGCCTTCCGGTAAAACAAATCACTGGAGAGAATGGATATATAAATAGGTATCTTTTAAAAAAGAATTTATGTGGAGCTTTCCACATCATAATGGATACATATTTATGCTTAAATCTCTACCGGAATTACGACATGCAGCCGAGGAATTCGCAAAACTTGGCGGTGACTCTACGCTCAAATACTTCAAGAAATCATTTCAGCTCGAGTTTAAAGAAGACGACTCGCCCGTAACCAATGCGGATCAGACTGCTGAAAAGCTGATTCGTGAACAGATAAATAAACAGTTCCCCGATCATGGGATTATTGGGGAAGAATTTGGTGAAGAGAATACAGACAGTGAAGTGGTGTGGGTGTTGGATCCGATAGACGGAACTCAGTCATTTATTCACGGTGTTCCTTTCTACACAACCTTGATTGGTATCCTGATTCAGGATAAGCCTGAAATCGGCGTTATTTACGCTCCGGCACTCGAAGAGATAGTATCCGCTGCTGTTGGTCACGGCTGCACCTTAAACGGCAAAAATGCCGGTGTAAGGGAGTGTGCCGACCTTTCCAAAGCTACTTTTCTAACCACGGAAGTCACTACGTTCAAAGAGCATGGGTTTTCTGATCCACTTTCGGAACTTTTAAAGCGAACCAGACTTCACAGAACCTGGGGGGACGCCTATGGACACATGATGGTTGCGACCGGAAGAGCAGATATCATGATCGATCCGATTTTAAATATCTGGGATGCTGCTGCGTTGTTACCCATAGTTACGGAAGCCGGAGGTTCGTATACCGATGTTCATGGAAAGCCGTCTATTAAAACCGGTAACGCTATTTCAACAAATTCATCACTGCTACCTGAAATTCTATCACTTTTTGATACAAAAGATGATTAAAAAAATTACGCTATCACTTCTATTTTTTATCTCCATTTTTGCACTTACACAGAATCTTTCCGCTCAAAGCTGGGATTATGAAACATATCCTCTGTTACCGTTCGAGATTAGTCATCTGGACGCTGAACTGAATATTAGCGATACGGGATCCATAGAAGGAGATCTTCTCTATATGATTCAGCTTAAAGCTGAGGGCATTGACTCTCTGGTTTTTGATGCTCGTGATATTGAAATTTTAGGCACAGTGATTAATGATGAGAGTAAAGAGTTCTACATCGAAGATAATCAATTGGTTATTTTAACGGATGGTGATTATGGAAGGGGGGATGAAATCTCACTTAGAGTTCAGTACAGAACCACTCCCGAATTCGGATACTTTCAAACTGCAAAAGGAACATTTTTCACATCCTTTCTACCGTTAACTACTTCTCACTGGCTTCCTGTACCGGATCATCCCAGGGTTGAGTTTACTTCTGAGTTCATTTTCACTCATCCGGCCGGAAAAACAGTTGTATCAAACGGCAGAAAGGCATCAATGGAAATCGAAAGTGTTTCAGAAGAGACGACCACTTTTACATCAAATAAAACGCTGTCTCCGGTTGATATTGGTTTTGCTATGGGAGATCTGAAATTAATCTCATCAACTCAGAACGACTTTGATTTTCAGTCGGAATACAGCTCTATGTTTGAACGACGAACTGACCATCAAATCAATATCTATTCTGAAAATTCTGATCTGCAGGCAGACCAACTGCTTCAATCTGCAGTAGATACTTACGGTAAACTGTATGAAAACCTGAATATCGGTTATCCGTTCAGGGATCTCTCTATTGTTGTACTAGATGATCATTTCTGGGAGACAAAATCCTATGGTGCAGGGATCATTTATCTTTATTTGAACAGGGGAGATTTAGAAGCTCAGTTGCAGCGTGCAATGATTGGCGTTTGGCTTGGGGCTCATTTTAGGGCTGAACAGTGGAGCGACCCCGATGCCATTGCTGCGTTTCAGGGATGGACGCAAAATGATCTTTTTGAACTGGATTATGTGTACGAAAAAACGGACGAACCGTATCACGTATTTGACGGAAGTTTAAGTTCAAAATGGCACTATAACTTTGCTGAGGGAACTCATGAAAAATTCAGCAGTCATTTCGAAAGGGTTTATAACTCTTTGTTATCTGAATCGTCACGAGTTTTAAGCTGGGCTGATCTTGCAAAGGAGATTTACAAAGATTCAGGAATTCCTTATTTCGATAAACCGGAATTAGCTGAGATAACAAAAGAGGAGACTTCAGATCAAGTATACCGGGCCGAGATGAGCTGGGATGAAGACCGGCTGAATATTACTATATCATTTGATGCTACTGCAGATCCTGTTAATGAACTGGTAACCGTCCGGGTAAAAGAGTACTCGCTTCTTGATGAGAAAGAGAATGAAATTACATTTACAGGCGAATCTGACACTACTGTTTTAAATGTATCTACAAATACAGAGAACATTGAGTTGTCAATTTTGGGAAGGGATGATATCCGGCTTGAAGTTCAAAAACCTTTTGAATTTTGGATGTATCAGTTGAGAAACGCTGATAATCCCGAACTTCGAAAAGAAGCTGCTGAAGGGTTGGCCGGCTTTTCGGATAACCCTGATATTCAGCTGGCGCTACAGGACCGAATGCGGAATGAAGAAAATTCCGGGGTCTACGCAGAACTTCTAAGAACATTTTCGGCCGTTACAGAAGGTGCAACGGGAACGGATCAAACACTATTCAATCACCTGTCGTCAAACTATAGTTCTGAAGTTCGGTTGGCTGCAGTAGAGGGTCTGGCTAATTTTAGAGGGAGTGACAGTGTGATCGGCCGATTACGGTCTATTGCAAATCAAACGGATAACAGTGAGATCAGGACAGCAGCCGTTCGCTCACTTAATGAAGTGACGGATAGGGATCGTTTTAAAATTCTTGCCGAGGATTTAATCACACAGGAAAGTCTGCTTCACGATGTTCCGTTTATTTTGAATTTACTGTCAGACAAGGGAGAAAAAGAAGCCGCGGTACAGTATGCCGGCACCTTTTTAGCTGATGGGTTTCCTTACTCTGTTCGTTCAAAAGTTCTGGATTTAATTATGGAGACGGATCAATCCCGCGAAGGTTGGGAAAATCGTTTACCGGCTCTGTTAGAGGATCGGGATCCAAGAATAAGAGTACAATCACTGAATGCGATGGATCGCGTTAGCAGTTCATTTAGAAGCGAATGGCTAGAAAGAAGAATGACAGAAGAGTACGATGAGCGTGTGAGAAGAGCTTTGAAACAATTCTGAACTTTTTTTGAAAAAAGTCAGACCGCAGAAAGCGGCCTGACTAAAGTTTTTACTTAAGACTGTTTAATCCACTTTGCAAGATCTTTGAAACTGGCTGTTTTCCCATAGCTTAAAATTCCTACCTGGTAGATCTTAGAACTCAACCACATGGTTCCCACAAATGAGAGTATCATCAATAGTATTGCGGTTGAAGTTTGCCAAAAAGGTACTTCTGTAATGGCAATACGGGTGATCATCAAAATAGGAGAGAAGAATGGAATCAACGATCCAACCACTGATAGTGTGCTATCCGGACTCTGCATTGCATGAAACATGATAATGTAAGCGATAAAAATCGGTGCTGATATGGGAAGCATCAACTGCTGTGTATCCGTTTCCGAATCTGCGGCAGAACCAATAGCCGCAAAGAGTGAACTGTAAAGCAGGTAGCCCAGGAAAAAGAAAATGACAAAATAGACAATAAGAGAAGTTTCCAGAGTAGGTATATCCAAAATTGCCGGAAGCTGTTGTTCAGCTTCTGCCAGCTCACCGGGCATTTGCGAAGCTGCCGCGTCAGATCCCAATACCGAAGCTGCCAGTGGCCCGGCAATGGCTGAGAGGCCTGTAAAAGCTAAAATCCAGACACCGAACTGTGTGATTGCAATTGCTCCAACACCGGCCATTTTACCGGTCAGAAGTTCAATGGGTCTGACTGAAGAGGCGATTACCTCGATAATTCTGTTGGTTTTCTCCTCTATTACTCCGCGCATAATATATCCGCCATAGCCAAATATCGCTCCAAAGATGATCAGACCCATAAACATCCCAACAACGGAGAGAAATTCGGTATCATCGTCTGTCTCTTCGCCTTCATTATTTAATCTTCGGGAGTCAATTGTAACACTGCTTTCAAATATATTTCGAATATCCTGACTGACCTCTTTTCGCCTAAGCCTTTCCTGACGGATAGATTCTCTGAAATCTGAACGCACGGCTGTTAAGAGCTGCAGACCACCGCTACCGCTGTAAATCAGCTCGAGGTTTTGGTTCTCACTGATGTGAGATTCGTTAACAATCACATAACCGGTTATTTCTTCCCGTTGAACCATAGCACGTAATGTGTCTTCGGGGACGTCGGAATAATCGGCATAGCGGCTTTCGTCTATCTCCTGAAGATTTGCAACAACTTCCCCGGTTTCGTCATAAACGCCAATGGTAAATTCAATCTCGCTATCCCAGGCGGCGATAAAAATACCGACGCCAATTAATACGGCAAATCCGAGAGGGACCAGGATCGTAGCCCAGATAAATCCCTTGCTTTTAACTCGTGTAAGATATTCCCGTTTGAGTACTAAATAGGTTTGCCTCCAGTTCATTGTAACTCGGCCTCCTGCTGCATTTTGATATTATCTTCGCCCACTGTAGATATGAAAATTTCGTTCAACGAAGGTTCAACCAGTTGGAATTTGTGAATTTCTGAATTCTGCATCGCTTTTTTTAGAATTTCCTGCGGGTTTAAACCATTTAAAATCCGGATTTCGGCAAAATTGGTTGAGCGGTTATTGATTCGCACGTCATCGAGTTCATCCAGGAAACTGCTGTCTCCCTGAAACTCCAGAAGAACAGTGTTCTTTCCGTAATCCTTTTTGATTTGTCTCAGATTCCCGGTCAGTACAACTTTCCCGTTATTGAACAGGCAAATATCATCACACATCTGTTCAACCTGTTCCATTCTATGGGTAGAGAATAGGATAGTATTTCCCTTCTCTTTCAGTTCAATAATAATCTCTTTAAGGAGTTCACTGTTAATCGGATCGAGCCCGCTAAAGGGTTCATCAAAAATGTAAATTTCAGGGTTGTGAACAATCGTTGAGATGAACTGAATTTTCTGGCTCATCCCTTTTGAGAGTTCACCAACTACTTTTGAGTGCCAGTCGTATGCATTAAATCTTTTCAGCCAATAGGTGATTTTTTCTCTTGCATCCGCTTTATTCATTCCTTTTAGCTGAGCAAGATACATCAGCTGCTCACCGACTTTCATCTTTTTATACAAGCCCCGTTCTTCGGGCATGTAGCCAATCATTTTTTGAGTTTTCGGACTCACCGGCAGGTCGTTAATGAAGATTTTCCCATTATCCTGCAAGGTGATGTAGTTAATCATTCGAATGGTTGTGGTTTTTCCGGCACCGTTAGGTCCCAGTAAACCAAAAATACGTCCCTTTTCTGCTTCAAATGATACATTGTCAACAGCCTTTGTTTCACCAAAGCTTTTGCTGACGTTCTGAACGGATATAGTGACACTCATTTAAATAGGATATTTAAAAGATTGATTTTAGATGATGATAGCACATAGATTACTTTTAACAAACTAAAGAATGCAAAAATAAGTGATTCGTAATAAATTTCATCTTTTATTAATGCAGATTTATTAATCTGATGTTGGATTGCAGGTTTTGAATTATTTTCTTAATTCAATGATCGAAGAACGCTACGAGCTTTTTTATTAATAGTTTCAAAAACGAAGTATGAATATTGTACACATTTCGGCTGAGTGTTATCCCTATGCCAAAGCCGGGGGACTTGGAGATGTAGTCGGGGCTTTACCAAAATATCTGAACCAGAGTGGCCATAACTGCATGGTTATCCTGCCTTACTACCATAACACTAAACTGACAGAGGCTAAAAAGACTCAGGTTTATGAAGGGCAAGCACCTTTTTATAATGACTGGTTCTACTTCAGAGTTTTCAAAATCGAAGAGAACAAAGAGTTTGATCTTTACGTGATAGATATACCGGGGCGATTTGACCGGCCTGGTGTTTACATAGATCCCTGGTCGGGGCACGGATATTGGGATGAAAAAGAGCGGTTTATCAGCTTTCAGATTGCGGCTTTAGAATGGCTTATAAATTTTGATTTTGAGCCGGATATCATTCACTCACACGATCATCATACAGCGCTTGTTCCATTTATGATGAGCCAGGCATTTCGTTATGAAGCCTTTAAAAATGTCCCGTCCATAATCACCATTCATAACGGTGAATACCAGGGCAGGTATGATCAGGAAGATTATGAGTTATTACCTGCATTTAATCTGGAAAAAATTGGTTTGCTGGATTGGGATGGAACGCTCAACTCGCTGGCTGCCGGGATTAAATCAGCGTGGCAGGTGACAACGGTTTCTGAAGGATACATGGAAGAGTTGCTGGAATATTGTCACGGGTTGGAACAGCTGCTTCGCCATGAAAAGGATAAAACAGTAGGTATTGTCAATGGAATTGATGCCGATGTTTGGAATCCTGCCGATGACCCGTATATATCCGATCACTACTCAATAAAAAATTTCAAGTCAGGTAAGAAGAAGAATAAGAAAGAGCTTTGTGATGAATTTTCAATAAATCAAAAACGTCCATTGTTCTCTTTTATCGGGAGATTAGTCCGTGAGAAAGGCGCAGATCTTTTACCTGAACTGATAAAAAGCTGCCATAAAAATGGAATTGAAGCTTCATTTTTGGTATTGGGAACTGGGGATCCGGGTCTGCACCAAATTTTTGAAAGCCTGCAGAGTGAATATGTTGGTTACTTTGATACGCGCCTTGAGTACAACGAAAAATTAGCTCATCAGATTTACGCCGGAAGTGACTTTCTGCTAATGCCTTCCCGGGTTGAGCCTTGCGGTTTAAATCAACTTTATGCCATGCGATATGGTACTATTCCGGTGGTTAGAAAAACAGGTGGCTTGGCCGACACGGTCATAGATTTTGAGGAAAAAGATGGCTACGGAGTTGTATTTGATGAGTTTGATTTGGATCAGGCAATCGAAGCCGTTGAAAGAGGAGTGGAACTATTCAATAAAAAAGAGTTATTTAATAAGAAAGTAAAGCATGTGATGTCGCTCGACTATTCATGGAAAAGTTCTACCGGCAATTACATCAAACTATATCGTTCATTGCTTAATAAATAAGGGTCAACTATGAAAGAGAATACAATCGCTATTATCCTCGGGGGAGGAAGAGGCACAAGATTAAACCCTCTAACTTATCACAGAAGTAAACCTGCCGTGCCAATTGCGGGTAAGTATCGTTTGGTGGATATTCCGATTTCAAACTGCTTGAACTCCGGAATTAGAAAGATTTATGTACTTACCCAGTTCAATTCAGCTTCCTTGAACGCGCATATCAAAAATACATATAACTTCGATGTGTTCTCACATGGGTTTGTAGATATTCTGGCGGCTGAACAGACACCCGATAGCAGCAATTGGTTTCAGGGAACAGCGGATGCCGTGCGTCAATCCATTCATCACATGGCAAACCATGAATATGATTATGTGTTGGTTCTGTCAGGTGATCAACTCTATCAAATGGATTATGATAAGCTGATTAAAGATCATAAAGAACAAAAGGCTAATCTTACGGTAGCCACAATTCCTGTTGATGCGAATGATGCTCCCGGTTTTGGAATAATGAAAACCAATAAAGAGGGAGTCATCGACTCGTTTGTTGAAAAACCCGCTCCCGAAGAGTTATCGAAATGGTCTTCTAAAACTTCACCTGAACAGGAAGCGCAAGGAAAAATATACCTGGCATCCATGGGTATCTATGTGTTTAACAAAGCAGATCTGATCCGGCTATTTGAAGAGAATCCCGATGCGACTGATTTTGGGAAGGAGATTATTCCAAAGGCAATTGATGAGGGTGCTAAAGTAAACAGCTATCCTTTTGTGGGTTATTGGACCGATATTGGTACAATTGCCTCATTTTTTGAAGCAAACCTTGCTCTCACCGAAACACTGCCAAAATTCAACCTTTATGATAACGAGCGTCTGATTTACACACGGGCTCGACTTCTGCCAACATCAAAACTTACCGGAACCTCATTGGAGCGGGTCATTGTTGCAGAGGGATGTATAATTGAAGCTAGCCGACTGGAGCGCTCGGTGATTGGTATTCGATCCAGAATCGGTAAAGGAACTACAATTGAGTCTTCTATTATAATGGGAAATGATAATTTCCCGACTCCGGACGATTTAGACAAACAAAGCGGTGAGATGCCTCTGATGGGAATCGGGCAGAGATGCTACATCAGTCATGCCATCATCGACAAAAATGTGCGAATTGGAAATGATGTTCGAATTGTAGGCGGACCACAGCTCGAAGATGGTGAATTTGAACATCATCATGTCGTAGATGGAATAGTAATTATTCCAAAGGGTACGGTTATACCGGACGGACACACGATTTAGCCGAAATTTAATTTTGAGAACTGTTCCTGATTTCGGGAGAAGTGCGTAATTTTATATTTTTTCTGACATCTTTTTTGGTCAGGCCAATATAAAATTTTGCATAACTATGTATACGGATGAGCAGTGGATTCAGTGGTTTGATAAACTTGCAGAGGATGACTTCGTTGTTGTAGACGACTTCTTGTCGGACGAGCAATTCAGCCTGATTATGAAATTTTTCAAACAGGCAGAGGAGAATGATCATCTTAAAAAAGCAGGAATCGGAACATCCGGTGAGTTTCAAATTGAATCGTCTGTGCGAGGCGATTTTATCTACTGGCTTGATGAGAGCCGGGATACCCAGTTAGCTGCTTTTTTTGAAATTGTAAATGACTTGATTTCAAAACTGAAAAGATTCTGTTTTCTGAGTTTATCGGGATCTGAGTTTCATATTGCAAAATACCCTGAAGGATCTCACTATGATCGACATCTCGATCAATTCAATGAACGGTCAAATCGTCAAATTACCGTTCTGATCTATCTGAATGAAAATTGGAAGAAGGGAGACGGCGGAGAGCTGGTAATTTATAAAGAAGATCAGGAAATAGTTGTTGAGCCAATTGCTAAGAGACTGCTGCTATTCAAGAGTGATTTGATAGAACATGAGGTGTTAAGAACAGATGTGCCGCGCTACAGCTTAACCGGTTGGCTGTTGCATCAACCGGCTTCTGTGGGTTATCTGATATAAAGTAACTTGATTACTTAAGGAGAGATTATCGACAATCAGGAATCATCGGTTTTTTGCAACTTACCTTTGTTGTCATCTTCAAAATCTGTCAATTCCGTATTGTTCTGTAGGGTGGGAGCTTCTTCAATATCTGAAGTCTGCTGAATAACCTCAGTTTCGAGCTGACTATCTTCTTGCAGGTTTTTGTCGATTACTTCACAACCGACAACAAGCAAGATGGATAAAAACAGTAAGGAGATACTGATTAGTATCGTTTTCATTTTGGTTACTGAAATTTAGACGGTTTATAAATATTTAGGCCCTTATTTGATAACTGATGTACTGGAATATTGTTCCCAAAAAATGAGCCTCAGAATAGGAAAATCTGAGGCTCGAAAGAAGAATTTAATTATGGGTTAAAACCTGAGTTCGATTAATAATGCGTTGATTTTGTTGCTTGAAAATCCCCTCTTTTCCAAGGAGGGGACTTAGGGGTGGTTGAAAAGGGCCACAGCTCAGTTTTTGGTTTTTTGCTTAAACAAAAGTTTCGTAACCGCACCAGGAGGCTGTCCAAAAAGGTACTTAGTTTGAAAAGCGCTTAAATAATTTAGTTTTTTCCTTCAGACTCACCCTATATCCCTCTCTAACTAATAGAGAGGGATTTAAAGTCTAAATTATTTAAGCTTGTTTCTGTGTTGATTCACTTTTTGGATAGCGTCAGCGTCTTTTATCATAATCTTAAAATCGAACTCGGGTTTAAAGAAATTCTATTCATAACCGTTATCATCTGAAATATTTTGGACAGTTGTGATTTCAAATAGTAAAGGATTTGGAAATCAAAAAGAACAAAGCATAAAAAAAGCCACTCTGAAGAATCAGAGTGGCTATATAAATCTTAAAAATGAAAAAGATTTAGAGAATCTCTTTCAGTGTAACACCAATTTCGGCCGGACTTTCAGCAACGGTAACTCCGGCATCTTTCAATGCTTTCTTTTTGTCGTCGGCACCGCCTTTTCCACCGGAGATAATTGCACCGGCGTGACCCATTCGTCGTCCGGGAGGTGCTGTGCTTCCGGCGATAAATGCCACAACGGGTTTGTCAACATTATCTTTGATGTAAGCAGCAGCATCTTCCTCAGCAGATCCGCCAATTTCACCGATCAGTACAATAGCATCGGTATCCGGATCATCCTGGAAAAGCTTCACGGCATCGGTGTGGTTGGTTCCAATCACAGGATCACCGCCAATTCCGATAGCCGTACTCTGTCCCAGCCCAACTTTTGTGAGCTGATCTACGGCTTCGTACGTCAAGGTTCCCGATCTGGAGATCAGACCAACGTTACCGGGTTTGAAAATCATTGCAGGCATAATTCCAACCTTAGCCTCGCCGGGAGTAATCACACCGGGGCAGTTTGGGCCTACAAGAGTTGCACCGTGATTGTCACAAACTGTTTTTGCTTTAACCATATCCTGAACTGGAATTCCCTCAGTAATACAGATAATGACTTTAATCCCGGCTTGAGCCGACTCGATAATGGCGTCTGCCGCAAACGGTGGGGGAACAAATATGACAGAAGTGTTTGCTTCTTCTTCGTTAACGGAATCAACTACAGTATTAAAAACAGGTCGGTCTAAATGCTTTTGGCCACCTTTTCCGGGAGTGACGCCACCAACTACATTTGTACCGTATTCAATCATTTGCTCGGCATGAAATGTCCCTTCACTGCCTGTAAAACCCTGCACAATAAGCCGGGTATCTTTACCAACTAATACACTCATGAATCAGGTTAGTTTGTTTTAAAATTTTGATTTTAAATCTATCTGTGAATATACCATCATTGATCAGATTTTCCCAAGCGGGCATTTGACAAATCTTGTTAAACCGATGATCTGCTATGGCATAACCCAGATGAAAAAAATATAACTGACGGATACTCGAATTTCATTAATCAGAAGTATCTGATCAAAGAGATCAAAAAGCTAATGTTTTAGAAACTCGCATCTTTTTAGTCTGATCTATTTTGTATTTTCAACATGCATTATGATGATACCCGAAAACAAAAAAGAAGAAATTCGCGAGACGGCAGATATCGTCGAAGTAGTTGGCGATTACGTGAAGCTCAAAAAATCCGGAAGCGGGTTTATGGGGCTCTGTCCGTTTCACAATGAAAAGACTCCCTCGTTTCATGTGACCCCAAATATGGGAATCTACAAATGCTTTGGGTGCGGCGAGAGCGGTGATGTATTCAGTTTTGTGATGGCCATGGAAGGGGTTGGTTTCCCTGAAGCACTTCGGTCTCTGGCTGACCGCTACGGTATTGATATTCCGGATGAACATGTTGAGGGTGATGACGAGCGTACTAAAAAGAGAGAGGGCGTATATCACGCATTAAAATATGCCGGCCTATTCTTCTACAGGCACCTGTTTGAATCGGAGGATGCGGAGAAAGCGAGGGCTTATCTCAAAAAGCGGGGATACGACAAATCGGTCATCAAAAAGTTTGGTCTGGGTTACGCACCCAACAATTCAGTTCTGCTTAAAGAAGCGGTTAAAGATGGAATACCTGAAGAGTATCTTGCCGAAGCCGACCTGGTAAAGCCGAGTAACCGAGGCGATGGATTTTATGACACGTTCCGCGATCGCCTGATGTTTCCGATCTTCAATCCATCCGGTAAAGTGATCGCTTTTGCAGGTCGAATTCTCGATGAGGATAAAAAAACCGCCAAGTATGTAAACTCGGCTCAAACCATTGTCTACAACAAAAGTGAAGTGGTTTATGGCGTCAACTTTTCCAAGAACGACATTCGCAAAGAGGGCGAAGTAATTCTGGTTGAAGGGTACACGGATGTGATTACCATGCATCAGCACGGCGTGAAGAATGTGGTTTCATCGAGCGGTACATCACTTACGACGGGACAGATAAAGATTTTGCAGAGGTACGGAAACCGGATTGTGATGATTTACGATGCCGACAGTGCCGGACAAAAAGCGATGGAGCGTGGAATGGATATCGCCCTTGAACAGGGCATGGAGGTCTTTTTGATGCAGCTTCCCGACGGTGAAGACCCAGACTCTTTTGTGAAGCAGTTTGGCGGTGACTCTTTTATGGAGTTCAAGAAAAAGAACGCGGAGGATTTTGTTACGTTCTCAATCCACAAAGCGGAAAAGGAGGGAAGAATGGAGAGCCCGGGAGATCGGACTGCCGCGATAAAATCCGTACTGGAAAGTATTGCGTTAATTCCTGAGGAGCTGGACCGTCAGGTTTATGTTCAACATCTGCATCAGCAAACTCAAAAATATCGGAAGGGGAGCGACCGTGAGCTATTCCAGCTGCTGGATAAAATCGTTGCTGAACAGCAGAAGCGAAACCGGTATAAAGAGAGAAATCAATCGGCCCCGTCAGCCCCTGTACCGCATCCGGTGGGAGATGAGCATCCGATTCAGCAAAATGAAAATGAACCGGACCGGCAGACTGCCTCAAAGAAGAAACCGCATTACGAAAAAGAGATTATTCGTCTGATGCTGCAGTACGGCGAGAGAATGATCAAATTTATTGGACATAATATTGCGGACGATCACTTTGAGGATGATGAACTTCGTGACTTTTACGAAGATATTATCAAACGCCATTTGGAGGACGAAGAGGTTACGGTTCAGCACTATACAAACCGGGAAAAGCCATTTCCGACTTTGGTTGGGGATATTGTTTTAGAGCGATATTCGGTTAGTGAAAAGTACAATCAGAAAACCGGGAATGATGTCAAAAAAGACCGGAATCCTTTTAAAACGGCTAAGTACTCGATGAAACCGCTCAGGCTCTACTATCTGGAGAGAAAGCGAAGAGAGATTACCGAGCGTATGAAAAACAGTCAGGGTGATGAAAAGTCGAAGCTGATGAAAACAATGACCAAGGTTCAGAAAGAGATCACAAGAATACAAAAAATATCTGCAGATGAACTTTTCGAAGACCCCGATTTCCTGAAAAACGACAGCTCAGCCTCTATCTCAGGACGTTTTGAGTATAAGATGAAAGGAGAAGAGTAGATTTGATTGATAAATTGATGTTGAATAACTAAATATTTAAAAATCCGAAATTCTAAATCCGAAATCCGAAAACTTGCTAATTAAATATGGGGAGCGATAATAAATATGACCTGGAGGAGAGAACATATAAGTTCGCTAAAGATATCCGGTCGTTTATTAAGCATGTACCAAAGACATTAACTAATGTAGATGACTGTAAACAACTTGGAAGAGCCAGTGGCTCAGTTGGAGCAAACTACATAGAAGCAAATGAGGCTGTGAGCAGAAAGGATTTTATCTACAGAATAAAAATTTGCCGTAAAGAGATAAAAGAGTCCAGGTTATTTCTAAAACTTATTGACACAGGGCTGGAAAAAGATGTGCCAAAACAAAATTTGATAAATGAAGCCATTGAGCTTGAAAAAATATTTGGCGCTATCATAAGAAATTCATCCGATTGATCTCATTTAATCGGATTTGGGATTTCGGAAATTCGAATTTTAACTGCTATACCTAAAGATATTATGAATGACAATCTTAATGTTGCTTTAAGCGCTGCCCGAAAAGGCGTTGAGACGATCAAAAGCTATCAGTCGAAAGCGTTGAATACGCGAGAGAAGGGACATCACGATTTGGTTACTGACGCCGATCTGGATACGGAGAAAAATATTTTGGCTTTTATTAAAGAGCACTGTCCGGACGATGAAATTTTGGCCGAGGAGACGGAAGCTCACGAAAAGCTGAGTGATGTGCGCACCTGGATTATTGACCCTATTGACGGCACCACCAATTTTGCACACGACTTTCCGGTCTACTGTGTTTCTGTTGCCTTGTGGGAAAATAAACAGCCAAAAGTGGGTGTGGTGATTGAAGTAAACCGTAACGAGGAGTTTACGGCGGTTGCCGGTGAGGGTGCTTGGTTGAACGGTGAGAGGATTTATGTGTCCAGAACCTCAAATCCCAGGGATGCCTTTATCGGTACCGGATTTCCTTACAATGACCTCTCTCTTGTTGAATCCTACCTGAATCTTTTCAGACATCTGATGGAAGAACTGCAGGGTATTCGTCGACCCGGGGCTGCTACCTTTGATCTTTGTTGTACAGCCTGCGGAAGATTCGACGGTTTTTTTGAATATTCTCTCCACGCATGGGATGTTGCCGCGGCCGCGCTTATTGTAAAAGAAGCAGGCGGTGTAATCAGTGACTGGAATGGCGGAGACGGCTGGCTTTTTGGTCAGCGAATCATTGCAGGGAATCCGAAGATTCATCAGCTGCTTCTGGATCGGATTGAAGAGTTTATCCCAAAAGAGCAGAGAGAAGTAGTTGTTTGAGGTTTTTCTAAAAATGTGAGTTCAAAATAAAAACTTTGAATTTGGATAAGAAAAGTCCCCTCCTTTTCCAAGGAGGGGATTTAGGGGAGGTTGAAACAAAGCCGGGTCCCAATTTTCTAACTTTAAATCCTTGGCAATGAAAGAAAACCACCCCTGACACTTTTCCAAAATTTTATGTCGAACTGAGGTTAAAAAGAACCGTCTGACGGTGTAATACCTACTAACAGTTGACTTCGATACGTCTGATGATATCTCTCAAATTCGATACCCATGTTTCAGGTCGCTGTAGCTGAGCCTTAATCAGACGCTTCAGACCGCTGTCAGACGCTGACGATTAATTACTTCTCCGCATTTCGCTGGTCAACTTTTTCGCGGTATTTTTGGTAGAGCTGGCGATGCATGTCCATCATGTCACTTTCCCTTCCTTCCACGTAAACCTGTTCAATCTGTGTGCTGTACTCAATCGGGTTTCCGGTTGTAATCAGAAGTGTTGCATCTTTTCCAACCTCAAGGGTTCCGATTCGATCGTCCAGGCCAAGAATGGTTGCAGGATAGGTTGTGAGTGCTCTGAGCGCAGTGTCTGCATCCAAGCCGAAAGCGGCGGCTGCACCGGCTTCATAAGGGAGCCGATGTGCGTAAGGTGCACTGGATCCGCCGGCAATGGCAAACTGTACTCCTGCTTCATGAAGTTTGGAAGGCAGACTGTATCGTGCATCATAGCTTTCCCAGTCTCTGTTTGAAGAGGTGAGTACACTGGTTATGATAACCGGAATCTGTTTTGCACGAAGATGCTCGGTTACAAGATGCGAATCGGCTCCGCCTAAAATAATCAGCCGTACGCCTTCCTCTTCAGACCAGGTAATTGCATCCTGGATCTGTCGAACTTCCGACGCATTGACGACAACAGGTACATCACCGTTCAGTACGGGAATCATCGCTTCCCAGCGCGTATCGAGGTCATGCCGCTGCGCATCTCCTGCATTCATCGCTTCACGCGCAGTTCGGTAAGCTTTTGCATCCGCAAATGTGTCCCTTACCCTGCGAAGATTATCTTCATAGTCGTCGCTGCCGGGGTTGGGCCAGTTTACAATCAGGCCGGTGCTCGATTTCAGTATCATTTCATCCCAGGCCCAGCCGTCCATTTTCATGGCTGATGACTGACCGGAGATCAATCCGCCGCCGGGAGATGTTACAGATGTTAAAACACCCGCAGAGCGAGCAATACCGATATGTCGGCTTTCCGGATGGAAGGCTCTTTCCGGCAGAATATTTGGGTTAATCGATCCCTGCTCGTTAACATCCACGGTCATGTCAACGGCTCCGATTTCATAAATTCCCATCTGATTGTGGGAGTCGATGAGTCCCGGGTAGATATGTTTTCCGGTAACATCTTCTGTGCGTGCACCGGACGGAACATTAACATTGGTTCCAACAGCCGTGATTTTGCCATCCTCAAAAAGAATGGTTCCATTTTCAATCACATCACCGGCCAGAGTATGGATGGTGCCGCCTACGAGTGCGATGGGTTCACTCTGTTTTGGAGCCGGTATTTGCGCTTCCAAAGCGGGAGCAAACATCAAGCACACTGCAAACAGAGAAAGTGACAAGATTAGGTTTTTCATGGTAAAAAAGGTTTTGGTGTTCAAACGATTGTATTGATTGGATTGAGGAGTTGGGTTGAAATATTTCATTACTTCTCCTCCATAATCAATTGGATCAGCTGTGCGCGCTCTTCCTCAACCGTTCGCCGTAGCTCCCGGTCTTCCTCGAGGTCGAAATATTTCCGGCCGTCTACCCAGGTCTGTTCTGCCTTGGTTAGGGTTGAGAGCGGATCTCCGTTCCAGATCACAAAATCGGCATCTTTACCGTTTTCGAGCGATCCAACACGATGGTCTACACCAAGAAGCTTGGCAGTACTTATAGTAACCAACGCCAGAGCATCTTCAGGTTCCATTCCGGCACGTACCATCTTAGCCGCTTCCCAGTTCATGCGCGAGGAAATCTGGCTGTTGTCGGAGTGAAGGGAGGTGAGTACACCCGCTTCTGTGAGCAGTTTGGCGTTGTAGAGAATTCCGTCCTGGGCCTCAATTTTAAATGATGACCAATCGGACCACACAACGGCTCCGGCTCCGTGTTCTGCAAGTTCAGGAGCTACCTTGTACGCTTCAACACCGTGATGGAATGCTTTGATTTTGAAATCAAAACGCTCAGCCAGACGCATCAGCATCAGAATTTCATCCTGTCGGTAACTGTGAGATTGAACCAGAATATCACCATTAAGAATATCCCGTAACGCGTCCATCCTCAGATCTTTTCGAGGCGGAATTCCCTCTCCGGTTTCATTCCACTCATTCCAGCGGGCTTCATAATCGCGAGCCATTCTGAAACGATCTTCAATCATCTGCTCGGTACCCATCCGTGTTTCCGGGTAGCGGTCTGAACCAACGCGTTTGGGATTTTCACCCAGCGCAAATTTTACGGTTCGGGGAGCATCCTCAATTTTGAGATCATCAGATAGAGATCCCCATCGCATTTTGATGTGTACATTCTGTCCGCCAATTGGATTCGCAGAGCCGTGCATTACGTGAGCGGTAGTTAAACCACCTGCAAGCTGACGATACATCCAGATGTTGTTGATGTCCAGTACATCACCCATACGAACTTCTGCGGTGATCACATTTCCAATTTCGTTTACACCATTCACACCGGAGTGAATGTGCGCGTCGATCAATCCCGGAGTGACGTGTTTTCCTTCCGCATCAATGACCACAGCGTTTCGGGGAGCGCGAAGGTTTTGGCCTATTTCTGAAACCTCTCCGCTGCTGACCAGCATATCTGCATTTTCGAGAATACCTTCAGGACCCATTGTCCAGATTGTGGCATTTCGGACAAGAACATTTCCGGGCTGTTCTGGAATAGATTCACGGCCATACTCCATGGCAGGACGCAATTCGGAGAGCTGAAGGTCGCGATTCAGTGTTTCGGTTGAATCTTCTGATTCACTTTCAAATGCAGACCCGGTTCGAGTTGCACTAAACTGAACACGGTCTCTGCCGGTTACCTCTGCCCAGCCTCTGAGATTATTACCGTCTATTGAAGCCGTTAATCGCACCGGACCTTCGAGGCCAAGATCGTTGCCGGAAAAATCAGCTCTGAATCGTCTGGCCTGATCCTGCATGGAGACAGACATCAGATCAATTTCATTGCCGTTAATGGCAAAAGTTCCGTTCATTTTTCCCGGAGATGCTCCTTCAACATTCAGGGTTCCGTCAATAGAACCGTCGGTTGAAACGATTTCCCATTCACCGCGCGGATCATGCATGTTTTCGTGGTTGATGCGGTAGTGAGAACCATCAACCCAGAGGTCGATGATTTTAGACCCATTTTCGAAAAGGTCGCCATCAGCTATTATAAAGTTTGCAGCTTTACCAGCTTCGAGTGTTCCGTGTGTGGAGCTGATCCCCAAAAGGTTGGCAGGGTTGGATGTTAATGCAGCAAGTGCAGTCTCTTTGTCCAGACCCAGCTGTACAGCTTTTCTAAGATTCTTCAGGAAATCCTCCGGTTTTTCGAGTCCTGCCGCAGTGAGTGAAAACTCCAGCCCTGCAGCAGCCACTTTCGCCGGATTTTCCGGAGCAAGATACCAGTGGCGCAGATCAGCAAGATCTTCACTGAGCGCATCCTCCGGAGTTTTTACATCAGGTGCTTCTGGGTATGCCAGTGGTAAAATCAGGGGAGGGTTATGCTCACTTAAAACATCCAGAACCTTGTATTCGTGGCCGTTGCCCAGAATCCAGGGATTGACAGAGTTAAATTCATTTTTGAACCGAAGGGCCCGTAAAATTTCTTCATCACTGGTTGTGTGAAAAATCATTGGCTGATTCCCTTGAACGGCATCATACAACGCGCCAAGCGGTGCATTCGATTCCGGTCTTTCCAATGACGGGTTGTTTCGATAAGTTTCATGTGCTCTTTCGTACCAGTCTGCATCATAGAGAGTCTGACGTATCAGAGCTATTACTCCAATCTGGGATGTAGGGTAGGTGAAACCAAAATCCCAGGTGCGGGATAAGGTTACTCCCTGTGCAATATCTTTCTTTACCACTCGATCGGAAACTTCACCGTCTTTCAGACTCATTATGGCCGCTTCACCTTTAAAAATACCGAGTGGCGGCATCGATAGAGCCGTCGTAAAACCCTGACTTCTCAAAGCTTCACTTCCGTCATCTTCCGTATCAAATTCCTGTTCTGCTTTTAGATGAGCTCTTAAATTCGGATTCCAGGAGTTGTTGCCCCGATCGAGTTCAACACGCGGTTCATTCATTCCAACATCGCTGTAGGAATCTATAAATCCGGGGTAAAGTGTTTTCCCTTCCATGTCCCAGATGCGGGCATCGGCGGGTGGGGAAACGCGTCTTCCAACGGCTTCAATCACGCCGTTACGGATCACCAGCGTGGCGTTGCTGATGGATTGACCGGGTGCGGTTATAATGGTTGCATTTGTGAATGCATGAACGTTAGGCGTGTTGTCTTTCATGCCGTCAGTAGGGGCGGTTTGAGCAACCAGCAGTGCCGGAAGGGCAATGGTGATCATCAAAAGAGACAGACACTTAACAAATGTTTTAAAAATATTGTCAATGAGATGGTACAAATGATTCATAGAATCTGAATATGGTTCAGGTTTTAGTTGAAGAGAGTTGAGATCAATAAAAGTGCTAAGGAGTACACGAACTGATTGAGCAGGGTTTTTTAAGCCATCTGGAAAATGCCAATCTTAGACAATTTATTAAACCATGCTGCTATTCAAAATAAAATATCGAAAGAGGAGGGTAGCTGACGAAAAAAGATGTAAATAGAGGAGCAAAAAAAAGGCACTTCGTTTTCACACGAAGTGCCTCGGTTTGATGGGAAATGATAGATTAATCTTTTTGAGCCGGGAATATGTCTTTATTTACGATAAAGACGAGTGGAAGAGCGTAAATCCAGTGGCGAACCATCGATCCGACGGCCATATCCACGCCCATGTCGAGCCCGGCAACTCCGGCTCCAACCAGTGGAAACATGAAGAGCCAGACCAGTGCTATCGCTTCTCCGGTTGTGTAGATAAACGGTCTGATCCATGCCGGTCCCCAGAGTGAAGGGGCGATACCGGCATAAAGTACTGCCAGTAGAACACCGTTACCGTAGTGACCGGCTACTCCGTAAGCCAGACCAAGTCCTGTTTTTTCGCCAAGGAGGGAGGGAATATCCCACCATCCCATTCCCATGATCAGTCCGAAAAGATCGAACAGAATGGTTCCCGCTATACCTGCTAAAATCGCTTTTGTCCAGTTAATTCTATGCATAATGATATTATTTAAACGGTTGCGGTTTTAAGTTCAGGAGCTTCAGGGAAATCAATAGGTATTTCCGTGATATTGTGCAGAAAGTTGGTAATTGATTTTTCGCCTACATTTATGATGACGTCGATCAGGTTTTCCTTACTGTATCCTGCATCAAAGAAATTTTGAAGGATTTCGTCTGATATATTTCCACGGTTTTGGATGATTTCCCGGGCCAGACCGGCAAGTGCATCAAACTTTTCGTTGAACGACGCTTTTCCCTGTCGCAACTCCAGTGTTTGTTCCTCGGTGAACCCATTCATTTTCCCGAGCTGGGTATGTGCTGCCAGGCAGTAGCTGCATCCGTTGATTTCGCTCACTGCCAGGTTGATGACCTCTTTCTCTTTATTGTTGAGTGAGGTTTTACCGTTGGCAAACTCCATATATCTGGCCAGCCCGTTTTTGGAGTGAGCATAGGTGGCGTATATATTTGGAATAAAGCCGAGATTGGATTCTAACTGATCAAAGATCTGTCTGTTCTGATCGGTTACTTCGTTTTTTGTTGGAACATTTAATGGTCTCATAATTATTGCTGTTTATTGGTTTGTGTTTGTTACACTGCCAACATCGCCTAATTATGCATGTCCATAAATGCTCAAAATACCTCTCTTGTTGTCAATTCTTCCCGTGTATCTGGTTTTTGGGATTGTTGATTAAGAACGAAATAGCAGAGTTGCCAACAGCCCATTCAACCCACCCCCAGCTCCTGACATTACCTATATAATCTTGGAATCATTAAAAATGATATAAAATACTTCCACAGATTAAACTGTTTCCCTTATTCCTTTTGGGCCGCCAAAAGGAATCAAAAACTCCCGGGCGGTGATTGCTTCCGGGCCTGGTTTGCCCGCGCGGTTACACAACATCGATTGCTCCCGGGGGAGCCGATATTGTGATGTCTCCCGCGCTTTGATGCAAACCATGCGAATCCTCCACCAATCAAGGCCGGAGGGTTCTTTTAGCTTTTTTAAAAAAAGTATGAGTGAATAGGTTGACCCTGATTTTCCCATCATAAAAATGAACGCTAGAATGTATTGCTTTCAATGCATTTACAACACTAAAGTTATAAATATTTGGATATTGTCAGCCCCAGCCCCTCCCTCCGGCGCAAATGAACGCCGCAAGGAGGGGAGTTCCTTTTTTTATATCTATGTAATTTTTAAAAATTGGGTTTTAAAAAATTTTAAATTTGGTTTTGAGGCATCCTCGAACTTTTTTTCTAATTGAAATTCTTTAGGAGGAACTTTTACGATTACACAGGAGGCTCCGCTGGAGCCGTTCACTATTTCCCTCTGTTCATTTCTAAAAACAGACAACTCTTCAGGAGTTTGAGCAGAATCGATTCAGCGAAAATCTGCGATGAACATCTGCGCAACTCTGCGAGAGATAGAAACAGTAGATAGGTCTTTTAACTTTGGTTCTTCTTTAAAAACTGAGTCGTCGTTATTCCGATCTCTTTCTTGAACAGTTTACTAAACTGAGCCGGATCGTTATACCCAAGCTCGTAACCGATCTCTTTTGCGGATTTGTCCGTGTAGAGCAGCATCCGCTTTGCCTCCATGATCACTCTCTTGTGAATTACTTCAAGGGGTGTTAAATCTGAGTTCTTGCTGAATACATTCGCGATTGTCTTTGGTGATTTATGAAGCAGATCGGCATACTCCGAAACACTTTTTTTGGTTTTGAAATACTCCTCAACCAAAACATTATAGTGCCGGATAAGGTCAATTTCGGTTTGATTATCCCCATCTTTTAATAGCTGCTTATTGGCAAGCCGCGTGCAGCGAATGATAAATCGCTTCAGCAGAATCCGAAGCATCTCTTCCTGGCTGGACTCCTTCATATCAAACTCTTCGGTAAGCACATCAAAGAGAGTTCGAAGACGTTTTGATTCGTCATCATTTAGTTCCAGAATAGGGGAGAAGCTGGATCCGAAAAAGAGCAGGCCGTTACAGGAAACCTCACTGTCGTTAGTGTGAACGCAGTAAAATTCACGATTGAATCGAAGAAACTTCAGATCATCAACCTCATCGATTTGGGTAAAATCTACCTGCTGCAGATACGTCGTACAGGTAATCTGTCCGGGTTTCAGTTCAACAATGCGTTCATCCACGCCAAAGCAGACCGGGACGGCACCATCATTCCAAATAAACATGAGAAAGCTTCCCTCATCCCGATAAGATGATGAAATCCCCTGAGAGATTTTAAATTCCGCATCGATTTCCCTGTTTTTGAATGTTTTTTCCATCATTACAAAGGTTTGATGCAGGATAAGTCCGATATCTTACCGCTTAGGTTTTGTACTCATAAATAAGTCAAAACCGTTCATTGGGATGGGTTTGCCGTGATAGAGAAACCCTTCAGCGTATTCAAATCCACCGAGGTGACCAAAATATTTGGCCCGTGCTCTTAATGCTTCGAAAAACTTTGGATCGGAGATATAGGTCTCAGGTTCATCTCCGGGATCGGCAACGTTAAATTGGGTTGCAAAAGCTTTTATAGCCTTTTCCTTGGTTTCGATTGTGTTTGTGATATCAAAAACAAAATCGGGTTCAAAGGGACGGTCCTGCATATAATGAATAACATGAGCCGGTCGGTGGGGTTCCTGTAAATTTCCGTCTTCATCCTTTGTCTCAATTTTTATCAATCCGCTGTAGAAGATGGCATCAACCAGCAGACGGGAGGCATCACCGTGGTCGGGGTGACGATCGGAGGGAGCCGTTATCAGGCAAACGTGAGGGCGGAATTTTCGTATTGCCTGAATAATGGGCAGATGAAACTCGCGGGTGTTGTCAAGCTGAGTATCGGGCAGACCCAAATTTTCCCGGGCTTCGAGTCCAATAATCTCTGCGGCTTTCGCTGCCTCTTTCATTCTAATTTTCGCGGTGCCGCGCGATCCCATCTCGCCGCGGGTCAGATCTACAACCGCAACTTTTTTACCCTGCTGAACCAGAGCTGCAAGGGTTCCGGAACAACTGAGTTCAGTGTCGTCGGGGTGGGCTCCAAATGCTAAAATATCGATCATGTAGAGTTAAATTTTTTTCTGAATGATTTTTTTTCAAATATAGTGAAACGTAAGCAGTTAATTTCCGTAACGTCAACAGATATCGTTTTTCTGTTAAACAAGTGTGTATCCATAATCTCCTATTTTGATGGATGCGTTCACAAATAAAATTCTATGTATCGAATATTTACCAGTTTTGTTGAGGGGTTTAAAATAGCTCTTTCCTCACTGTGGGCTAATAAAATGCGTGCGATTTTAACCACAACCTGTATTGTAATCGGGATTGTGTCAGTGACGGCCATGAACACCATTACCGACGGTGTAGACCGCTCGTTCGATGAAAGCATGGATATGCTGGGCAGAAATGTGGTATTTGTAGAAAAGTGGCCATGGGGATTTGGTGGTGAGTATAAATGGTGGGAGTATCGAAATCGTCAGGAACTGGAACTGGCGTATGTTGAAAAACTGCGGGATCTGGTTCCAAGTGCGTCTGCAGTTTCGGGACGTATTTATCGCTCCACAACTGTTCGCTATGACGACCGAAACGCTGAAGGGGTCGGTATAAATGGAGCAACAGCATCCTATTTCCAAACGGCAGGTTTGAATATTGATCAAGGTCGCGCGTTCAGTGAAGCGGATGAGCAGCGATCAGCCAGGGTAGTGGTGATTGGCAGCGGAGTGGCCGAAGCACTTTTTCCCGGTATGGATCCAATTGGTAAACGGGTTCGGATCAGAGGACAGAGATTCACGGTGATCGGCACATTGGAGAGTCAGGGCAGTTTCCTGGGAATGGAAGATCTGGATAATGAGATGGTGATTCCGGTTGGTGCAATGGCAACAATTTATGATTTGCGCTACGGCCTGAGATTGTCGGTGCAGTTTCCCAATGAAGAGATGATGGCTGACGGTGAATATGAAGTGATCGGTGCCATGCGTCAAATTCGCGGACTCGATCCGATGGAAGACGACGATTTTGCAATCAACAAGGCGGCACTTTTTGAACAGGAGTTCCAGAGCATGAAAGTGGCTATCTATGGAATCGGAATTTTTCTAACCGGCCTTGCACTGTTTGTTGGAGGTATCGGTGTGATGAATATCATGTTTGTTTCGGTGAAGGAGCGAACCAAAGAGATTGGAATTCGAAAGGCAGTAGGTGCGCAGTCGTGGGAAATCCTGCTGCAGTTTTTAATGGAATCCATCGTTATCTGTTTATTCGGCGGGGTGATTGGAGTATTACTTTCGATCGGTGTAACGGAATTAATCAACCAAATTTTTGTGGCCTACCTGGACTGGACAACCGTTCTGAACGCTATCCTGCTCTGTACGTTTATCGGCATACTTTTTGGGTATCTGCCATCAAGCCGAGCGGCAAAATCTGATCCTATTGAATCATTGAGGTACGAGTAATATGAATATCATTGAAGTTTTCAGACAGGCAGTCGATTCCATTCGAGCGAACAAATTACGCTCTTCACTCACGCTATTGGCCATAGCCGTGGGCGTATTTGCCATAATCAGCGCCAACACCGCCGTGCTTGTTCTCGATACCTATTTCAAGGATACTCTCAGCCTGATGGGGGGTGATGTGATTACGGTGAGCAAATTTCCCGCTATTAACATGGGTGGGCAGAACTGGGAAGAGCTTCGAAACCGGGAGGATATTACGATTGACCAGATGGAGAGACTGGAAGAGCTCACCTATAGTACCGAAGGAGTAGGGCCAAACAGAACTTACCGCACCACGCGTGTTTCTTACAATGATGAGGAGACGGAACCCAATATCGGAATCCGGGGAGGAAATGAGCATTATCTTAACAATAACGCTTACGATATCGAAGAGGGGCGAAATTTTACGCCTGAAGATATGGACTATGCCCGTTCCGTTGCCATTATCGGTGCAGATGTAAGAGACGCCCTTTTTGAAAGGGTGGAGGCGTTAGGAAAAACCATTCGAATTGAAGGTAGACCCTACACTGTAATCGGGGTGACCGAGGCCAAAGGAAATGTGTTTGGAAGCACGATGGACCGATTTGTGATGATTCCCTATACAAATCTGGCCGGTATTTACGGTAAAAATCAAAATATAGGAATACAGGTACGGGCGGGTTCGGTTGAGCGAATTGAAGCGGCGATTGATGAAATTACCGGTGTTCTTCGAGCCATTCGAAAAGTTGATCCGGCCAATCCAAACGATTTTGAAATCACTACCAACGAAACACTTGGAAATGCGTTCGACAGTTTTACCGGAATACTCTACACAATCGGATTTGTAATCGGAGGAATTGTGCTGCTGGGAGCCGGTATCGGCGTGATGAATATTATGTTGGTATCCGTAAGCGAGCGAACTCGGGAGATTGGTGTTCGTAAAGCTGTCGGGGCTACCCGAAAGGCGATCGTGTCCCAGTTTTTGATGGAGTCTATCGCTATGTGCCAAATAGGAGGTGTGATCGGAATTATATTCGGTGCTGCCCTGGGTAATGCTGCAGCCATTTGGCTTGAATCCAGCATCGTCGTTCCGTGGGAATCGGCTGTTGGCGGTGTGGTCGGTATGACTGTAGTTGGTGTCGTGTTTGGCGTCTACCCTGCATTTAAAGCTGCTCAGCTTGATCCTATCGAGAGTCTCCGCTACGAGTAGCGTTTTTTTGACTCACCTCTTGGCTTTCTTGAGTGTTTATCTCAGCAAAAATAGTGGATATGTAGAATCCCCTCCTTTCGAAGGAGGGGCAAGGGGTGGTTGGACCGGATGGTTTCAGTACTGTCCATATTTGTGTGTCTGAGGGAGTTGTAGCCACCCACCGGTGGGTGGCTACAAAAAAAGGTCTCGTGAAGATTAGAGACTACAATCTGAAAACATCAATCCATTTTGACACACCCCTCAATCCCCTCTCAAGAGGGGAAGTATTGTTGCTCGGTTATGCTTGGGAATTAACCCGATAGGGTTGAATATGATTAGCCCCGTACAAGCTTGAGCGCAGTGCGGGATAAATGTGTAATTAAAATGTCTCGCCGAACAGGGAGATTGGATTGGAGCAGACTACAGTATTGAGGCGAAGCTCACAGTGTTCATTTTCAATAGTATTCAGTTACGAGTTTCAAGAGGGTGATTTGTGATTGAATAAAATCAGAAAGAAGAATAACAACCGTATGCCGACGATTTGTTCAGTTCTATTATTTTTTTGAGTAAATCATAAAATTCCATCAGACTAAAACTATATCATAAGAAACATGGAGTTATAGAAATAACAATTCAAATACTTCTAATCGAACTGCTCTTCTGTAAAAACCGTTTTATGATTACACGCCAACGTGTTATTTTAACTTTGTTCCATTAATAAAACGGAACTCATAAATCATAAAAAGAAACGGTTTACGCCATGAATACAGACATGATTAACGACTTGAATGAAGAGTTGGAAGGTGTAATTGAAGAGGGCTATTCTTATTTGCAGAGTGAAGAACTGCAGGAGAAGATTCAGGAATTGAAAACAGAATCTGAACTGCTTATCAGAAAGCACCCGATCAAAAGTGTTTTGATTGGAGCGGCAGCAGGTTATCTTTTTGCCAGACTCATAAAATAATTCTTACTCCATGAATGAGGAACAAAAAGATAGCGAACAGCAGAACAGTATGAGAAGAGAGGTGCGTCTCTATATTGAAAAACGTATAGAGTTAGTAGCTGTTGCTATATCTGAGCAGATTTCATTGATGATTGCACAATCATTTCAGAGGTTTGCCGGTATGCTTTTACTCAGTTCTGCCATACTGTTTTTGTGGTTGGCACTCTCATTCTTTTTGGGTGATTTGGTAAATAATACCTCACTCGGTTTCCTGATCGCAGCCGTTCCACTATTTCTTTTCGGGTTTATTTTTATGCGATCAAGTTCACAGAAAATTACTGATCGAATTCAGGCAGAACTTATATCCAGGTTAATGGATGGTTTTGAAGAATCTTTTAAGATTGAAAATACAAATCAAGAAGAGGAGAGTTCTGGAAAGGAATAAAAAAATATCGATGGCTGAAGTGAAAGAGCGAAAGAAAAAGCTTGAGAAAGAGATCCAAGTACTTGAATCCGGTTTTGAAGCACGTATTTCTAACCTTACTAAGGGTGTAGGAATAGCCACCAATCCAAAAAAATATGTTAAAAACAATCCGCTAAAATCTGTTGCCATAGCTGCTGCGGCCGGTTTTACTCTGGGGATTTTGAAGAGAAGCAGGAAAAAATCGCGCGACTACTCTCCTGAAAAAAAATCAAACCCCAGAAGCGGAATCTCGTCTATTCTGATGAACGAATTAAAGCACATGGCTGTACAAAAGGCGATGTACTATATTTCTGAACTGGTAGATCAGCAGATCGCCGGGCGAAATCAATCTGATTCATCAGATAAATAACATCATTTCTCAAAAATTGAGTGGGGTTTTGTAAAAAAACGTATCAAATGTCTGATACGTCCAAATTTTACTGTAACTCTGTTTAAACTTTCCCGTGTAACATCAATAAATAACTTCAACTACCGAACGATGCAGAAACTATTACTAACTTCCATTTTATTACTTATTCCAATTCTTGGTTTTTCGCAAACCTCGCTCACCATCGAGCAGGCGATTAACATTGCACTAGAGAACAACTATCAGTTAAAGCAGGCAGAAAATAACCGTGATCTGGCCGATACCCGAGTACGAAGCGCACAGGCCGATTTTCTGCCCTCACTGAGTGCCGGTTTAAGCGGTTCCAGAAACGTGGGTGTGCAGTTTGTTCAGGAAGACCTCGCTTTTGAAGACAGAACAACCTACGGTGTAGGAGGTAGTGTAAACGCGAACGTTACTATTTTTGATGGATTTACAAATATTTCAAACCTTCGAGCTGCTCGTGCGAATAAAGAATCTGAAGAGCTGAGCTATCAGCGCTTGAAAGAAAGCGTAATGTTTGATACGGCCAGCCGGTTTCTTGAGGTCGTTTTAAACAGAGAGCTTTTAACAATTGCAGAAACTAATCTTGAGGCTTCAAGGAGCCAGCTGGAGAGAATTACCGCTCAGGTTGAAGTAGGTTCACGTCCAACCGTGGATCAATACAATCAGGAATCGGTTGTGGCTAATGATGAACTGGCTGTGATTCAGCGTGAAAATGCAGTCGAAGTAAGTATGGCTCGGCTGATCAGAATTATGCAGGACGAAACGATCAATGAAGTTGATCCTGTAATGCCAACGGTGGACGAAATGGCGCTGATGCCTATGAATCTCAATTTACAGGATATGATTGCTTCTGCTCTTGAACAGAGAAGCGATATCCGGGCACAGGAGTTTGATATTGAGAGTAATTTACAGAACTACAGAATTGCTCGCGGTCAGCATCTCCCTACGATTTCTGCAAGTGCAGGATTAAACGGTAGCTGGAGTGATCAGCTTTTGGATCCGATTACTGGAGAGGCAGTGTCATTCAGTGACCAGTTTTTTGATCAAAATGTGCGGCGAAGCATAGGCTTCTCTATTCAGATTCCAATCTTCAATCGATGGAATACACGAACCAATATTGAGAGTGCCAGAGTGCAGCTTCGAAATAGCGAACTGGCGATGGAAAATGTTCAGTTCCAGGTAATGGAAGAAGTGAGGCAGGCATACAACGACTATACCTCAATAGTGAAAGAGCTGGAGTCAACCGAAAAAGCGTTGGTTGCAGCAGAGCGCGCCTATGTAACTGAACAACAGCGATATGAGGTAGGATCTTCTACGCTGATTGAGCTGAACCAGGCGAATGCTAATTACGTACAGGCTCAGAGCAATCGAATACAAGCTGTATACAATTTCGTTTTCCAGGAGAAACTGCTCGACTACTACATCGGTCAGCTGGATAGCAATTTTCAATTTTAATTAAACTGTAAAAAAGACGTAAGGTGATGGGTAAACAAAAATCAGCTACAAAAAAGCTTCTTAAAATTCTGGGTATCATACTATTTGCATTTGTCGCGCTGGCGGTGATTGCGAAAACGGCCGGATGGATGGACGGCGGTTCAAATGAAAAACAGGTTGAAACACGGGAAGCTGAACTTCGGACCATCACCCAGCTGGTGTCTGCCTCGGGGAGGATTCAGCCGGAGATCGAGGTTGTCATTCGCCCGGATGTATCGGGTGAAATCATCGAGCTTAACGTGAAGGAGGGAGATTTTGTAAGAGAGGGAGAACTTCTGCTTCGAATCAAACCCGATATTTACGAAGCCCGTATAGATGAGCTGAACGCTTCACTTCTCACTCAACAATCGAGGATGGAGCAGGCGCGTTCAAACATGCTGCAGGCCGAAGCGGAATTTCTGAAGAATGAACAGCTCTATGAAAGGGATTTGATCTCCGAGCTGGAGTATATGCAGGTCAAAAATAACTACGAAGCCCAGAAAGCAAACCTCAAGGCCGCTGAATATCAGATTGAAAGTGCCCGAGCTCAGTTGAGAAGAGCCGAGGAGGAGCTTCAGCAAACGGTTATCCGATCACCCAGAGACGGTACCATTAGCCGGCTGTCGGTAGAGAGCGGTGAACGTGTTCTGGGTCAGGCACAAACCGCCGGTACGGAGATGATGCGTATTGCCAGAATGGAGCAGATGGAGGTGGTTGTAGATGTAAATGAGAACGACATTGTAAACGTATCTCCAAATGATACCACGTTGATTGAAGTAGACGCCTATCCGAACAGAATATTTGAAGGCCTGGTGACCGAAATTGCAAATTCCGCGGATGTTAGCGGAGGCGGATCGGCCGACCAGGTGACCAACTACAAAGTTAAAATTCGAATTATTACGCCTCACAACCTGGATCAGGCTGCAGACCGGTTTATGACTCAGTCCGAATCGATTTCGGAAGTGCCTGAATCGGTACCGAGTTTCAAACCGGGAATGTCGGGTACGGTCGATATCAAAACCAATACGGTTTACAATGTAGTATCTGTGCCCATACAGGCGGTAACGGTTCGTGATTTTGCAAAGGATGATTCCAATTCTGGCGATGAAGAATCAGAAGAGTCGGAAGAAGCAGAAGAGGATGAAACTTCTGATCAGGAGCTCCGTAACCAAGATGAGGATTTCCGCAGAGTGGTATTTCTGAATGATGACGGCAAAGCCAAGCGGGTAGAGGTGGAGACCGGAATCAGTGATAACACTCATATTCAGATCATGAGCGGCGTGGATGCCGGTGATGAAGTGGTAACCGGAAGCTACCGGGTGCTTTCCAGGGAGCTGGAAGACGGAGACCTGATTGCAGTACAAAACAGAAATGAGATTGCAGCTAGCGGAGGAAACTAAGATGGCTAAACGAATTATAGAAATTACGGATCTTGCCCGGCACTATAAGATGGGTGAAACCATTGTTCGGGCACTGAACGGTGTTACATTAAATGTGGAAGAGAACGAGTATATCGCCATCATGGGACCTTCGGGTTCGGGAAAATCGACGCTGATGAATATGATCGGCTGCCTAGATACGCCAACTTCGGGTGAGTATATCCTGAACGGAAATCGCGTGAGCGAACTGGACGACGCCGAGCTTGCGCAGGTTCGAAACCGCGAGATTGGATTCGTATTTCAGACGTTTAATCTGCTGCCCCGGACCGACTGCCTGAGCAACGTAGAGCTTCCGCTGATCTACTCCGGTATTAAAAGTTCGGAGCGGAAAAAGCGAGCCACTGAGACGCTGAACCGCGTAGGCTTGGGTGATCGTGTAGATCACAAGCCGAATGAGCTCTCCGGCGGACAGCGACAGCGTGTGGCCATTGCCCGTGCACTGGTGAACAATCCATCTATTCTGTTGGCTGATGAGCCGACCGGTAACCTCGATACCAAAACAGGAGAGGAGATCATGAACCTGTTTGAAGAGCTCTACCGTGCCGGAAACACCATTATTGTGGTCACGCACGAAAACGAAATTGCCGAACATGCCCGGCGAATTGTACGCCTGCGCGACGGTTTGATAGAAACGGACGAAAAGGTAGCAAAACCTGTACTGGCCAATATTGATTTAAACATGCAGCCCGCATAAAGCTGTAGGTGAACTTTTCTAAATTCCTTTTTCTATCTGACTCACCGGCCTAAGAGGGCTGATGAGAACACATACCTAAACTATTTATAAAACGGGTCCGGCTTTTTGGTCGGACCTTTTTTTGTTTTCGGTGATCCGTCTTTCAACTAAAAAGTAGTTTACAACTTCGGTTGGATTCTATTGTACTTCAGTAAAAAATGTGGGGATTTATCGGCGTTATATTCGGACATTTTAAGTTGGCCGATAACTATTATCCGGACAAAACATTGTATTTATTTGCTTTGGCAATATGATTGGATTATTATCGGACAGCGGCAGTATCAAAAAGAGTGCCGATAAATACATGTTGAACTAAACCGCTTCGCGGTAGGCCCTTTTTTTTAGAATGTAGACTGCTATATACAGATCCATTTGGTCAAAGAGTTATGGTATAGAACTGTAACTCACAAATCGGAGGAATCTGTTATGAGCAAACTACGCCAACGAATGACCGAGGATCTGAAGATCCGTAATTACTCCCCCAGAACCATCCAGGTTTACATCAACCGTGTTGCCAAATTTGCCCACTATTTTGGCCAATCTCCGGATCGATTAACCCGTGAACATATCCGCGAATATCAGCGATATTAGTCGAAGACAAAAAGTGCTCCTGGAGCCAGCTTAACCAGACCGTGTGTGCCCTGCGTTTTCGATGGGTGTGCCCGAACCAGCGACAATCGTCGAGTCCATGCCCACCCCGCAGCCCAGCCCACCTGTTGTATCACCCGCCAGGAAGTAGCCCCGCTAAGGCCACTGTCAGCAATCTCCATCAGTATGAACTTCTGCAATTGTCTATTTCAAGTCCTGGCCTCTATAGGGGATGTGGACAGTCAGAGCATCTGATTCATATGGCAAGGGCAGATATTCACCCTACAGACCACTTCACGTAAGGCATATTTCACGGTTTACCAGCCAATACACAACTCCTGCAAGTACGGTGGCATCTATACAAGTCCCATAGCAGGATTCCGCTACGCGGTTCAGCTCAACAAGATTGTATCCGAAGTGCTCGGACTTTTGCCCAAATGCTCCGTTTGCCTATATTGCCAGCACTTCCGATACAATCCTTTATGTTATGCCGCATACATGGTAGACCTTTCTAGAAGAGATACCGTGGTGCTACTCAAAACACTAAACTAAAAAAAAACATTGGATTGGAGGCTTTTATATGACTGCGAAATCTTTCTGCACATTTCTTATCAACTTCATCCTTCTGACGGGCACTTCAGTTTTTGCCTCAGCTCAGGCGAATGAATGCACGTCTACGATTAAAACTGTGGAAGTAAACGGGGCTACGCTTCATTACTTTGAATGCGGCGACGGCGAGCCCTTGGTGTTCGTCCACGGTAGTACAGGCGACCTAAATTGGGCGAGTCCACATGCGCAATTCCTTGCGCCACAATTTCGGACGATCTCCTACAGCCGACGCTTTCACTTTCCGAATGATCCACCGCAAGCAGGTGACGCATATGCACTTCAGCTTCACGTAGATGATCTCGTTGCGCTTATCACAGAGCTTGACCTTGGCCCGACGCACGTCATAGGCCATTCTTATGGCGGTTATGTTGCGCTTGCCTTCGCGCTGGAGCATCCTGAACTCGTTCGCAGTCTCGTCCTAGGCGAACCTCCGGTCCTGCCGTTGCTGGCACGCACGTCCGTGGGAGAGGGTCTGCTCAATTCTTTTAATCGACGTGTACTCGAACCCGCCAGAGAAGCCTACAAGCAGGGAGAGATGAAGGAAGGACTCCGTCGTTTTCTGAACGGGGTCATCTATCCGGGTTGGTTCGAGGAACTCCCGCTGGAGGCGCAGGACGAGATCGTGGAGAAGGCCGGCCCCCAACATCGGCTGGAGCTACTGACTGAGTGGTCGGTCGTCATGCCCACTATTGAATGTGATGCACTGAGCAAATTTGACCACCCCACACTTTTGATGACTGGAGAGGAGAGCCCCGCTATGTTTTTTCTCGTCACGGCAGAGCTTGAGAAATGTCTTGAGGGCGAATCGCATATTATGGTTCCGGAGGCAGGACATGCAATGTTTTCGAATACCTACTTCTTCAATGACTCGGTACAGACTTTTCTGGAAGACCAATAGTGATTTATCTGTGGTCGGTACTCGTGAAGTCCGAGCGGAGTCGATCGCAGTATAACCAGCGCATTAACGGCTGACACGGCCTCGCCGTTGGTTGTAACTTTTTGCTAATTAAAATTTTGAACCCTCATTTACCTAGTAATCCCCGTGCAGGTTATGCGCCAAACCGTTAGGCGTGTTAATCATTAAATATTTAAGGTGTTAACATGAAGACGTTAGTATTGGGAGCAAGCGGTGCAACAGGGAAATTAGTAGTATCAAAATTATTGAAAGGAATATTTCCGTAAGAATTGTGATACGCGAAAGTGCCATAATTTCAGACAAAATCGCCGAAGATAAAAATATTGAGATTGTTAAAGGTAACATAGACAGCTTTAGCACGGGCAAGATTCGAGAACTTATACTGGATTGCAATTCGGTAGTTTGCTGACTTGGTCATAACATCAGTTTTAAAGGACTATTTGGGCCCCCACAAAAATTGGTTGTTAATGCTGTTAAAAAGCTTACAGCGGCAATAGAATCTTGTGATAGTGCCAAGAAGCTCATTCTAATGAGTACAACAGCATATACAAATAAGAACAAGGGAGAAAAAAATACATTTGGGGAAGAACTGATATTGTCAGCATTAAAAATTGTTTTGCCTCCACACAAAGATAATATCCTTGCAGGAGATCATCTTGTATATGACGTTGGGGAATCTGGAAAGATTGAATGGATAGCTGTTCGCCCAGATTCACTATGTGATGAAGAAAGCAAGAGTGAATATGAAATCCATGAAAATAAAATAAGAAGTCCAATATTCAACGCAGGTAGGACAAGCAGAATCAATGTAGGTCATTTCATGGTTAATTTATTAGTAAATGAGAGTTTATGGCAGGAATGGAAGTACAAGACTCCTGTCATATACAACAAAGAGTGAATAACCCCCTAACCCGCGCATTAACGCGGACGCATCTCGACAATTCATTGCCACTCTTAGTTTTACGTCTCTTCTTTCGTTAGTTGCTAATTCAATATTATTCGTGTGCCGTTTAAACGCTGGGTCGTTATAGGGCTAGGGTAATATTAAAAATCGAGAGCTTTCTTAAGCGTAAGGTGAGATTCAAAATTTGATATGAACTCCAATTTCATCATGTTACTCTCATTATTTTTAGAATAACATGAATAAAACGTGCGTACGAATAAAGGATAACCCTAACAGCATTGGTTAAGTGCCGATGTTGTAACACATTTCGTCGTGTTGCACTAATTATTTGAACTCACATAATTTAATAAAACTTATAAAATGCCATCCAGTTAAACCTCCATTAGTTCTTAATTTGTTAAACTTGAAATGTCTCCACTAAAGAAATTCGATATTTAAATGAGTACGGATCTTAATTCATACAAAGATTTTCAAGAAAAACCATTGGGGAGCACTTTGGTCGATAAACTGACCTATGAAATCGAGTCAAATCTTAACAATGACCAATTTGGGGTCGATAGTTTGGCACAGGCGGTCGGAATGAGCAGGTCTAGTCTTCACAGGAAATTGAAAAGGCATTTGGGTGTATCAACAAGCCAATTTATCCGCGAATACCGATTGAAGAGGGCAATGGAGATTCTTAGGAGCGAAGAGATAACCGCTTCTGAGAGTGCATATCGGGTAGGATTCAGTAGTCCAACCTATTTCAACACCTGTTTCCATAAGTTTTATGGAATTACCCCGGGAGAAGTCAAATCAAAAAGTAGCAATGAAATTGAAAATCTTATCCATGGCCAGGGTACCACAATCGCAAAAAGCAATACCAAAAAAAGATTGCTTTGGGCGTTAATTTTACTACCGGTATTCGTATTGGCAATCTTTTATTTATTTGGTCCGGAAGCAAAGGAGAACCAAGAATCGAAAAAAACCGCAATCACTATCGATGGAAAATCGATAGCCGTATTACCCTTAAAAAACTGGACGGGCAGTACTGATTTGGAATATATTTCCGATGGAATGACCGATGCTGTAATTTCAAGACTTACTAAGATCAATGCTATTGATAAAGTAGTTCCCTTTACTTCGGTTTTACCATATAAACGATCCGAGATGTCTATCAAAGAAATTGCAAAAGAGCTAGGCGTGGCAAATCTATTACAGGGAAATCTTCAGATTTCCGGTAATCAGATAAAAATCAATTTACAATTGGTTCATGGCCGATCGAACGTTCATCTTTGGTCGGAAGAGTACACAAGGGAGTGGAAGAGCGATGAAATTTTTAAGATGCAGACTGAGGTTGTAGAGGCAGTTGCCAAAAATATGAAGGCTACCATTTTAGAAAACGAAATGGCAGCCATACAAAAAATACCTACCAAGAATAAACAAGCCTACTCCTACTATCTTCAAGGAGATTTTCAAAGAAATAAAGCAAGCGAATTATCATATTCCAACGCAATAAGCTTTTATGAAAAGGCCATTGCACTAGATTCAAGTTTTGTCCAACCGTATTTAGATATGGCTAATATTTATAACCTGGGAGGAGGCGTATGGGGTTCTTATAATGAGCAAATAGCTTGGGGAGAGGCAAAAAAACTGTTAGAAAAAGTGTTGGAAATAGAACCGGAGAATCAACAAGCCGAAGAAGAATTACATACAGGTGAATTTTTTTATAATTGGAATTTTAATCTCGTGGAAGGCTATTATCAAAACATCTTAGAAAATTCTATCTATGATAAATCGCCTGTCATCTCTCTTGATTATGCTATAAAAACAGGAAGACCTAAAGAAGCCTTGAAAGCATCTGAGTATTTTATTTTGAACGATCCTTCCAATGTGTTTTTTCCTTTTTTCAGAGCTGAAGCACAGTTCTTTTTAGGCTCAAGTCAAGAAGCAATGGAAACACTATATAACTTGGACCCACTCTACAGCGATAACTGGTTTTACTTACGAGAGTCTGCAAAACTGTATTATTATCTTGGAGAATATGAAAAATCTGAAATACAGCTAGAGAGAATACTTTCCCAATTTCCCGATTATCCCCCAATTTTGATGTGGCTGAACTTGGTCTATGCCCAGATGGATGACAGTCAGAATGAGGTAAATAAACATTTGGAAGAGTTGTTCACAAAGTACAATGAAGTCTCATCGGGCAGTCCTGCTTGGTTCATAGCGCTATACTATTGCACCTTGAATGATTATGAACGCACTTTTGAGTGGTTGAACAAGTCTTATGAAAGACATGAAGTGGAAATGACCTGGTTACGGGAAGAACCTCTTTTGGCCCCATTAAGGAACGATCCACGATACGTAGATCTGTACGAAAAAGTTGGCTTTTCCAGTATCGGATTACCTATAAAGTCTTGATCAAAAATTAGTTTCCCAAAAATGACCATTTCAACATCGTTTGAAGGTTCTGCACCATAATTTCAACCCCTGGACAAAATTTTAATAATACCGCAACATGCCTGTTAGGTGGTGTTTAGTACTTCTTTACATTTTTATAACATTCAATTTTGAGGCGCAAGATAATCTTGTACTGAAATCAAAATTTAATACTAAAATCTAAAGTTATGAAAATAAGAACGACATTTATGGTTGTGGGTATTTTATTACTTGCATTTACTAGTTGCAAGGGACAAACTTCAAATGTGGAGGAGAAAAAAATTGACTTGATCGCTGATGAATTTCCCGAAGCAAAGCAAGAAGTTATGGAAACCTTTGGCGCCATTGCCCAAAGCATTAAAGATGGTGATTTGGATAAACTAATTTCCTTCCACGCGTATGGTCCAAAATTTACTGAATTCAAAAATGGGGAACCCCGCAATGGTAGTGAAGCAAATGAAGATCACGAACGTAGTGTTTTTGGCTCTGTAACCGAAGTGGTTAAGTTCGATGCCAATGATTTACAGATTGCAGTTTATGGCGATGTAGCTAACCTAACCTTTCATTCTGATTTTATCCTAAAATTTGGAGAAGATTTGGTAACAGTATACGATCAAATAACCTTGTTATTTGTTAAAACTAAAGATGGATGGAAAATGGTCCACGAACATCACTCACCTTTAAAGAAGATTGAATAACGTGCTACAACAAGGTATATAATTATTAGCGATTTGAGTTTCAATTCAAGTCGCTATTTTTTTATATCGCAAATTACTTCCCAAAAATTGTAACGCATAAATTTCACTTCTACTCAAACAGGAACACGTTGTAACACATTAAAGCAAACCATAGTAGAATGAATGAAAATCGAGATAATTCGATAGATATCGACAAAGAAAATTTTCAAAAAATTGGACATCAATTAATAGATGATATTTCCGACTTTATTTCTAGTATTGATAAAAAACCTGTTACAGTCAACGAAAGTCCAAGTCAATTACAAAGTATATTAGGAAACACGTCTTTGCCAGAAAACGGAATACCTGCAACAGAACTTATACCAAGAGTAACGGATTTATTATTCAACCATTCATTATTTAACGGGCACCCTAAATTTTTAGGTTATATTACTTCATCTGCTTCCCCGATAGGAGCCTTGGCTGATTTACTTGCATCATCTGTAAATTCAAATGTTGGTGCTCATATTTTAAGCCCTATTGCTACAGAAATTGAAAAGCAAACAGTTCAATGGCTTGCTGAATTTATAGGTGTTTCACCAAGTTACGGTGGAATTTTAGTTAGTGGTGGGAATATGGCAAATTTCATAGCATTCTTGGCTGCTAGAACAGCTAAAGCACCAAAAAGTATAAAAAGAGATGGACTCTCGAGTATAGCTAAAAAATTAACTGTTTATTGTTCAAAATCCACACATACCTGGATTGAGAAAGCTACTATATTATTTGGTTTAGGCTCAAATTCAATTCGTTGGATTCAAACTGATTCTTCCAATAAAATGAATAATAAAGTTCTTGAAGAAACAATTAAAAGAGACATAGAAAACGGTTTACAACCAATTATGGTAATTGGTACTGCTGGTGACGTGAGCACTGGTGTTGTTGATAGCCTAAAAGAAATTTCAACTATATGCAAAGCTTATGATTTATGGTTTCATATTGATGGTGCTTATGGTGTGCCAGCTGCTGTTATTCCTGAATTTAAAAACCTATTTGATGGTCTTTCTGAAGCTGATTCCATAGCTCTTGACCCTCATAAATGGCTATATAGTCCTCTTGAAGCAGGATGTACGTTAGTAAAAAAACCACAGCATTTAATTGATACTTTTAGTTCTCATCCGGAATATTACAATTTTACAAGTATCGAAGGAGAAACTGCTCAAAACTATTATGAATTTGGAATGCAAAATTCCCGTGGATTTAGAGCATTAAAAGTCTGGTTAACATTACAACAAGTTGGTCGAAATGGTTATCAAAAACTAATTCGTGAAGACATTGAATTGTCAGAAATATTATTTGACCTAGCTAAAAAGCATCCTGAATTAAAGGCAGTTTCACAAAATTTAAGCATTACTACATTTAGGTATATTCCTAAAAACTATAAACACAGCTTAGAAGATGACTATCTGAATAAATTGAATGAAGAACTTTTGAATGAACTTCAATCTGGTGGTGAGTTATTTATATCAAATGCTATGGTGAATAAAATGTATTGTTTAAGAGCTTGTATTGTGAATTTCAGAACCTCAAAAAATGATATTAAAGAAATTGCTGAAATAATAATTCGAGAAGGAAGAAAGGCTCATTTGAAATTATCCACACAAAAAAAATAAAATGAAGAATTCAACTATAATTCTCTTGACGATCATTACAGGAAGCCTATTAGCGTGTAATGAAATCCAGAATTCAATGGAAAAAATTGAATCTGAAAAAACCGAAACTGAAATATATAGAGATATTGAGTTCGAATCACAAGGGGCAACGCTTAGGGGAAGGCTTTATTTGCCAGAACACAAATCTAATAATTGTCCAGTAGTAATTATGGCACATGGATTTACAACTACAATCAACGGGATGACAGCCGATAAATATGCGCAAAAATTTAGAGAAGCTGGTTTTGCTGTTGCACTATATGATCATCGAAATTTAGGAATAAGTGATGGAGAACCACGTCAAGAAATTAATTTTTGGGTTCAATCCAGAGGTTATATTGATGCTATCGATTTTATTACAAATCAACCCGAAATTGATGAAAATAAAATTGCCGTTTGGGGGGCAAGTATGAGCTCACGTGAGGCATTCCTAGCAGGAACAACCGATGACAGGGTTAAAGCCGTTGTTACTATGATTCCAGCTTTTGGTGAAGAAATTCCCAAAGAAGATAAAGATGGAAGTTTATTTGTTTTTGCTAAAGAAACCCTTCTAAATGATGATATAATGAGTTTACCACATACAACCACAGAACAAATGCCAATTGTTTCGACAGACCAAAAAGGAACACCTTCTGCATTAACAGATTTAACAGCCTATAACTGGTTTATTGAATATGGTGGTCGGTTTGGCACGCATTGGGAAAATGTAGTTTCATTTTCAAACATTGAAGTTCCTGATGATTTCAACCTTGGTCAATTTGCAGGTCAATTAAAGGCTCCAATATTAATGGTTGTTGCAACCAATGATGAAATGAATGGAGCAAACCCAAAAGTGACTAAATATGTATATGACAACATAAACCAGCCAAAAGAATGGGTTGATATTGATGGAGGGCATTTCGGATTATTGTATTATCCAAGCCTTCTATTTGATAAATCGAGTATAGCACAAATTGATTTTCTAAGTACATATTTAAAATAAACTATCTTGAAAAAAATTCGAAAAGAAAAAGAGAAAATAATACGAACGTGGAAAGGCTGGACTACAATAGAAAATGCACCGATTTATGAAGATATGCTTATTAAAGAGGTCTTTCCCACAGTGAAAAAGAACGGAGTGGATGGTTTGGAAAAAGTTAGTATTTCCACTAAGAAAAACATTGACGAAATGGAGTTTTTTCTTGTTCTTCAGTTTGACTCTCTGAAATCGGTGAAGAAATTTGCGGGAGAAAAATATGAAACGGCATATATACCTGATAATGCAAAGAAAGTATTAAAAAGGTATGATAAAACAGCTGAACATTATGAATTAAAAGGAGAGTTAATACTCTAATACCTGTAAGAATAACATGTTACTACATTTTGTATAAGTAATAGCCTTTGTCATGCTTTCTGCAGTATCTCATTGAGGAAATTGTAATTTAAAAAGATAGTTTAACTTTATACATGGAACGTGAAGGCAGTATGATAGGTAGCAAAAAGCACGCCACTACGGCCTGGAAGCCGTTACCGGCTACTAATCATACCGCCGACGGTTAAAATAAATTTTAAGCCCATACACAAAGCGCCCTATAACCAGCGTTTCAACTCGAACTTGGCCGCTCAACGACCCTAATGAAGTTTTCAGAGTTGCAGTAAATCTATTCTTTTATCACATTTTAAACTGGAAATGGCCAAACCGTTATACCGCAAACAAAGAAGATACATTATGAAATATGAAGCTTTAAAATTCGAGGAAAAATTTGACCTATTTGACGAACAATGGACCCCTAAAGTCATTGCCGAAATGAATAACTATCAATTTAAACTTGCAAAAGTAGAAGGAGATTTCATTTGGCACAGCCATGAGGATACGGATGAAACATTCATCGTATTAGAAGGCGATCTCCGCATTGATTTCCGAGATGGATCTGTAAACTTGGAAAAGGGCGAAATGTTTGTTGTACCTAAAGGCGTTGAGCACAAACCTTTCGCAGAAAATGAGGCGAAATTATTGTTGATTGAACCCAAAGGCATCGTAAATACAGGAGACAAAAGTAAAACCGAACGTACTGCTAAAAATGATGTTTATATTTAGATTTAAAAGTAACTCAATAAGGTTTGTGGCATAACCAGTGTATAAAGGTGGCAGGCTTCGTCAATTATTGCCCGCCTCCCATTTATCGAATAACTTTTCATTTGTAAACAATTTCAACACGTTGGCGCCTGCACCTTATGCACAATATCGTTAGGTGTAGTTCAAAAACCTTATCAAAAAGAAGACATATGAAACAGATTGAACTAAAGACGAATCCCGGCCGATGGGTCGCTTTTTTTATTTTCTTTTTTGCTTTCTCATCAATATCACTGGTTTATATTTCTGATGTAAATGATTTGGCAGTAATACTCGGTGCTGCATTCGCAGCATCAGCAGTAATAATTACAATCCTGATTTCCATATATAATTCTTACAGTCAAAAAGTGATTTTGTCAGAAAATGAAATCCGGGTTTTCGGGATTCCTTCAGCAACCATATCCTACAATGAGATCCAAAAAATAAGGGTTACCGTTGGGAGCTTTAAAATCTACGGTAAGTCACAAACTCCAATTCTTATATCAAACTTGAGTTCAAACTTTAGGGAGGCGAAGAAATTACTCATCCAAAACATTCGTAAAGAACAAAATGTGGTTTTTGAAGGATCGAATCGATTGATCCATAAATATTTTATCGAATAGTAATACAACCGGCAAAGCGAATTAACCGGGGACACAGCAGAAGATTAGTTTTCGATGTTGCTTATTTTAAATTTTTTGCCGTTGATGAACTCATAATCTTTGTGAGCGTAAAGCGCTGGGTCGCTATGAATGAATAAATATTCAATTACCTTGTCTAAGAATATCATACTTATCGTTTATGTATTTATTTTATCTGTTTCTGACGTCAATTCTCAGAGTGTTGAAGATTTTTTAGAAGCTCTTCCAAGCGAGTACTTTGACAATCTTAACTCGGATGACAGAGAAGAACTCTTAGCAGATAATGAATTCTATCCAGTGGACAACAACGAGAATTTTATTGAAGTTTACCGAATAGTAGAGTCAACAATGGACTATTTGAAAGTAACGATGTCATTTGAAACTGGGCAGAGAGGGTTTAATACGTTTGAACTAAAGAGATGGGCGCTGAATAGTGGAAATTATTTATTTGGCATTTCTAGAGTTGCAGGAACACCAGTTGAATTTATTCAAGCGGATTTGAGCTTTTTTACTTTTGATAATTATAACCTTAAAAAAGTTTCTACCAATATTCCTAAGAATTTAAGCTTACATGATTTTGCAAAACAGGAGACTCCTGATCAGTCTCTTCAAGAATATCGTCAATATGTCAGCTTAGCTATAACATTTAAGAAAGAAGGAAACGATATTTATTGGAGGATTCATGAAAATATGGGAGGAAACGATTTAGATAACAGTTGGTTAAAAGGAAATGCAATACAATATATCTGGAACGGAAAGGATTTTGTTAAAAGTGGATATATGGATTATCCATAGACATAATTGAATCAAAGCGGATCAAGCGGGTTGATTTTCGGTTCTGACCACAAAAAATTGGTTGCTCCGCAATATTGTCGCCAAAACATTATACACCTTAAAATAAAATTGAACCAATGGATAAATTTGAATTCAAGGTTGACCTTAATACCCCTTACATAAAAACAATCCGATTCATTGGAACATTAGGTTTAGGTTTTGTTATTGGGGCCATTGTTTTCACCTTAAAATTTGACGAAGCCGTTGATTGGACAAATTCAGCAACGGTCATTATGTGTATGACATTCTTCGCATTTTTTCCGGGGGCTTTAAAAAAACAATCTCTCACAATTGATGAAAAAGGTATTCATCTGCATAACTATACTTTTCATTGGAGGGAGAAAAAAGAGATAACCTGGGAAAAGGTTAAAAGCATTGGAGTTCAAAAAAATAAAATTGTGATTAAAAATAATGTTGGGTCATCGGAAAAAATAAATTTACCCCTTCACACAAAAGAGCAACTTGAAGAATTAAAATCTTATTTAATGCAAATTAGTGATTATAAAAATCTTGAATACTCAAAATAGTCAACGGTGTAATGCAAGGCGCATTAACCCTAACTACTACGTTGATATAGTGTGTAGGATCATTTCTTGAGGTTTCACATCTTAAAATAACAGTACTGTATATTCCTGCAACCCACCCATGCAGAATTATAATTTTTTTGTGTCCTGAGGATACTGTTTCTATCTAAAATATAGGTTTGATAGTTCAAAAAAATTAAATCAGCTTACATTTTCTTAATCCTTTAGGATCATGTTCAATTGGTATTTCAAACTAGTGCTAAGTCAAGCATGAATTGTCGGAGGAAACCTGTCAGCACCCACTGGATCTGACAGCGTTGATTTTCGACGCTGACAGTCCCGAAGCATCAGTACGATACACTGTGAGGTCTATATCCGACAATTGTAAATTGACTTAACATTAGGAAGTCAGAAAATGGTATTTAGAGAAATACACGAGTTCCGCCAGGTTTTTACAGCCTGTTTTTTTTAACATATTTGCGCGGTGAGTCTGAATGGTATGATCGCTGAGGTAAAGCTTGTTAGCTATTTCCCGGGCTGTTTTACCATCGGTATATTGTCGCAAGACCTGTCGTTCTCTATCCGTGAGTATATCGAGATTGATTAAGTTTTCGGTGGCCGGATTATAAATTAAGAACTCTCTGGATTTCGGGATATAATAGGAGAGACGAGGTTCATCTTTTATATCCGGTTTTTTTATATGAGAGATATCGGTGAATATTGCAAGGGTCAGCCATATTTTTCCATCTCCGTCCAGCCGTGTAATAATCTGGCGTGTGAGAATGCGAAATAAATCGCCGTTTTTTCTTCGATTGATGTTATCAAAACTTGCTGTTGAATAAAGAAGCTTTTCCGGTGGGAGTGAGTTAGCGTAGGTCCATCCGGCTGTGGATATTTTAAAGTGTGCATCGCGGTGCTCTTCAGGAAAAAAATTGAGCAGAAATTGAATGCCGTGTTCCAAAAAGGACTCAGGCGGGTATCCCCAGATTTGGTCAATATCTTCGGCTACATGCAAAAATTCACCCGAGCTGAAATCCATTACGGCATAAGAGTAGGTGCCGAAACCACCGCTGTATCTTTTTAACAGCTCGCGAAGCTTATCAGACGTTACCTCTTCAATGCCTCTTCTGTTGCCGGTCTCAAAGAGCTTTTCGTATTTTACCATTATTTCAGCAATGGAATCAGGCATCGGCTTGCTTGGCTTTAATATTCTTACGATGGGTTTTCACCGTTTCAACACTGATCTCGAGTTTTCCGGCAATTTGGTTTGATGTAAAGCCGTGATTGATTAAGTGCTGTACTTCTTTTTCACGGGCCGTTAGCATTGTAGCAATGTCTTTAAACACGAGCTTCTCGGAATAGTATTCAATTTTATTGGTCTGCCTGCTGTATATGTAAAATTTTACAATCCGTTCGTTCATATCTCCAAAGAGCCAGCTCATATTTATAAAACGCCCGATTACCAGTTTCGGAAGCCCATTATCCGTAAAGTTTAATACCTCGTGTTGATGCATGATGTGAAGAATATCTCCACTTGAACGCTTCAAGCGATACTCAACAGTAAATATAAGATCGCTAAGGTATTTCTCACCGTGATGAAAGTGGGACTCCAAAATATCCTTCAAAAATTTTACAACAGCAGGTTTTTCATCTTCGAGGGTCAGCTCAAATAGCAGGTGCTCATTACCCTTTAAAATGTCTTGCTTGCTGATTCCATAAAGTTTTTCAACATATGGGCTTACATAGAGCAGCTCTGAAAACTCATAATCGTAGAAAATGAAAAAGTAAGGTGAAGGGAGGATGGTTTTTTGCTCATTCTCAATAAGCCGTGGAAGTGCTATATCATCTTTATGCGCTAATTCTGATGAATAAAAGTCACGTTTCCGATACCATTCTATATCATTGTGAGCCTTCATTTCTTTTTACCTTCCCCAAAATACTCAAATATGGGTATTCACTTTTAGAGTAATTAAAAATAAACTCTTGTTAGAGTCAAGAAACTTGCACGCTAAATGGTGTATCAATCCGCAAACACAACTCTTTACAAGCTCAGGGCTTTTATGTACGGATACTATTTTTTTATTCTCTTTCTTTGTTTTTGCATAGCCCCGGGATGTGCTTTGCAAAAGTCACCATCAAACGACCAGCTTGTTGCCGAAGCTCAGGCATTTATGGAAGGTTATGCTCAAGATCTTCGAACAAGAGATGGAACTGCAGTTGCAGCCCGGTACAACAGGTCTGGACACTATATGTTAGGTGCTGGGCATAAACTATTTATTTCCTATGACTCACTGCGAGTAGAATATGAGGAAAGGTGGCAGGGACCTGATAGCTTTGAATGGCAAGATCTGTCCTATGAACCAATCAGTAGTAATGCGATAATGGTATTAGGTAAATTTATTTGGGGGAATGATAATTTTGAAGAACCGGGGCTTTTTTCTTACTCCGGTCTTTTAGTGAGACAGGATGGGGAATTGCGAATCAGAGTTGAAGATTATTCAAGCGATCCAATGTCTATGAAGGAGTTTATTTGTGAATCCGACTCAACTGCAGGATGAGATAACTCTGCACTTGCTACACTTAAGATTCGCAAAATGATTAAGTCAGGGCGTATTAAAAGCGTTCAAAGGAGTTTGGCAAAGAAAAGTTCGAACATCTAATAAATATATATTTAACCGGGTAGTTGTTGAAATTAAAGCTGCTATTCTCTATATCATCTTTTCGGTTTTACTTCATAGGCAAACGGCCCCATGGGGCTTACTATTAACTAAAACGAGAGATTAGATATGAAAAAAGGAATATGTACTTGCGTACTAGTACTGATTATCGTATCGCTGCATCTACCCGCCACATCCCAGGGTCAGCAGCGGGATACACGTAATAATATTTATGAACTGTCTCAACAAGCCTACAAAGCACTGGATCAGAAAGTCAGCGTAGGCTTTACCAGGGGTTTTCAACTCCAGGACAAAAAGGAGGGGCCCGATCCCGTTGCACCCCTTTTTGAAAATATGGGTGATTACTCATTGAAAATTTCCACCGGCGTGGAAATGGCTCAGAAGTATTTTGATCAAGGTTTGCGGCTGACTTATGGTTTCAATCACGCCGAAGCGCATCGGTCATTTAAAGAGGCTGCGCGTCAGGATTCTACCTCAGCCATGGCCTATTGGGGCCAGGCCTATGCTCTGGGCCCCAATATCAACGATCCGCTGCCCGACGATGCGCGTAAAAAAAGCGCATATAAAGCTATTCAAAAGTCACTCGAGCTCCAACATGGCGCAACAGAAAAGGAAAAGGATTTGATTAATGCCTTGTCAGTGCGCTACGGAGTTTCCAAAGATCCCACCAAGCCCATTATGCATAGTTATAATGCCGGCGAAAAGACGGATCTTAACCTGCTAAATGAAGCTTACGCGCAGGCAATGCAGACACTAGCCATTAAATATCCCAGGGACGCCGATATCCAGACGTTTTACGCTGCTTCCATAATGAACATGATGCCGTGGAACTATTGGGACAATCAGGGAAATGCGAACCCGGGAATAGAGAATGCTCAAAAAGCACTTGAAAAGGCTATCGAGATTAATCCCCGTCACCCCGGGGCTCATCACTATTATATACACATGATGGAAAAACCGAAGCCTGAACTTGCTATTCCCAGTGCAGAAGTATTGGCCGGCTTAATGCCTGCCGCAGGACATATCGTCCACATGCCCTCACATGTATTTATCCGGGTGGGTCGTTATAAAGATGCCGCTATGACCAATATTAAAGCTATTTATGCCGACGAGGAGTATATATCACAATGCTATGCTCAGGGCATGTATCCCCTTGGTTACTACCCGCATAATATTCACTTTCTGTGGTCTTCATCCAGCTTGATGGGAAACAGCGCTACCGCTCTTGCAGCAGCATCAAAGACCGCGCAGAAAGTGTCCCCCAGCTCTATGGAAACCCTGCCCTTCCTGCAGGATTTTTACAGCACCCCGATGCTCTCTTATGTTCGCTTCGGTAAATGGAAAGATATATTAACGGTACCTGACCTTGCACCCTACAAGCATATATCGCTGATCCGGCACTATGCCCGAGGTATAGCTTTTGTACGCATGGGCAATTTGAAAGAGGCCCAAGAAGAACTGGATGCGATCGAGACGATGATGAACGACCCTTCACTCGAATCCTTAATGGGGTCTTTTACAAACTCTTCCGCCAGCATAGCCAAGGTGGCTTATCGGGTCGTGGCAGGTGAACTAATGGCTGCCCGGGGTGATTATGATGCGGCCATCGAACACCTTGAAAAAGGGGTTGAAAACGAAGACGCTTTAAATTATAGCGAACCCGCTGCCTGGCATATTCCGGTCAGACAAACGCTGGGGGCCATACTTTTAAAGGCCGATATGCCTTCCGAAGCGGAAACTGTCTATCGGCAAGATCTTCAAAAAGTGCCTCTTAACGGCTGGTCAACCATCGGTTTATATAATAGCCTGATTGCCCAGGGAAAGAATGGCGAGGCAAGAAGAGTTAAAGCTCAATTTGATAGCGTATGGAAGGAAGCAGACATTGAAATTTCTTCCTCTGTATTTTAATTACGCCTCAGCTGTAATGGTTACACATACTTGATAGCTTATCGCTGAGGCCTGATATCAAAAATTGAGACACCCTAAGAGCGAAAGGGTCTTGTTTTGCTATGTCACAAAAACACCAGGGCTTTGCTAAAGAGAACGAGAGGCCCGGATTAAGGCAACGTACAATGGTAATTATAATCGGCTTTCAAAAATCAAAGCTAAATATGACCCTGATAATTTTTTCAACGTCAATCAGAATATCAGGCCCTACTCTTCTGTATAGCCAAAAGCTGCAGAAATGTAAAAGAGGTATGGATCTGATTTATAAATGCTAATAAAAACCTAAACAAAGACATGAGGAGCGATATGAAGTCACTAAATATCTTAATGGTAATATTCTTTTTTGCAGCAAGTAGCCTAAGCGCGCAAACTACACAGGCACAAGAAAATATTTTTCCCGAATATACAGAGGAACAGCGATGGCAAAGAGCTGAATCAATACTAAATTCATATGTTTTACTTGTTATCAGATATGGAAAATTAATGGGTCAGGATATTGAAGAGGTAGCTAATGCTACGGTAGAGATATTTGGTCCGGGTTGGAGTAACGATTTAACTCCATTACAGATGGTTAAATATCTGCACCGTAATTGGATGGCGTCCCAAAATGCAGAATTTGAAGTACTGGAGGCCTCTGAAGAGATCATCCGGGTACGCATGAATCGACCCTATCTTGATTTTTTCGGCGAAAATGGTGAAACAGGTGGAATATCTGTTAATGACTATGAAACACTTCTTGGCCTTTTCTTTGAGCAAATTGCAGCAGAGCGTGGTATGGTATATAAGCAGCAGGTAGAAGGTGAATCGATGATGATAGTTGTTCGGAAGCTTTAAAGTTCAGAAGCTATATGATTTAGGAGGATTTATGAAATTATGCATGTTGATCCTATTGACATTTATTTCAACAGCATGTACTCAGAAAGTATATAATGCGGAGCAATACGAAGAAGATATTGCGGAAATCAATGAGCTGCGTGAAAAAGAATTGGAGGCGGTACTGGCAGGTAACGTGGATTCACTGATGGCAATCAGAACAGATGATTTCATTGCCATGTTACCGGGTATGCCGGCCATTAAAGGGAAAGAAGCTGTTCGCGAAGTTCTTACCGGAATGTTCGGGCAAATGGAGGAATTTGAACATAACACCATATCAGAAGAAGTTATAGTCTCAGGAGATTGGGCTTTTCATCGGGGGACCTATACCGATAGAGTTACATTAAAATCCGGCGGAGAGACTATGGCTTTTGAAGGGAAATTTCTCTGGATACTTCAACGGCAGGAAGATGGATCATGGAAGTATGCGATTCAAATATCGAATAGAAATGGATCTGGTTCAGATTAACCTGAATAAAGCACATAAAATTAAGAACAAGCTGAAATGAATTGAATAGTGTTTAATACAAAAAAAACAGTTTAAAATTTGAGGAGCCTTATGGTTACGAACCGACCATTCTTACTGCGCTTTCTTTTCTTGTATGTACTATTTTATACATCTCCTTTCCCCCTTGATCAATTAGGCATACTGTATCTAAGAGATATCTATGAATTGATGTGGATTCCTGTAATCGATTGGGTTGGCAACCTGTTCATTACTATAAATATTGCTGATTTAGGTATCGGACCAGATACACCTTTGGAATTCATTTTAGCTTTAGTCTTTGCTGTTTTATCTGCCCTGGGAGCATTAGTATGGACCCGTTTTGATACTTCGGACAAAAAAGTGACCTATTGGTTTTTCTTATACCTAAGGCTTTATCTTGGTTTAATAATGTTTACTTACGGAATTGGCAAGATACTTCCACTACAAATGCACCATTTTCCTTTGAGTCGTCTACTGGTAACCATTGGTGACTCTGACACCTGGGGGTTAACATGGAATTTTATGGCCTTCGGCCGTGGATATGAAATATTTACGGGATTGGTCGAAGCTGTCGGGGGCATCCTTTTGTTTCACCGCAGAACAAGACTTTTAGGCGGCCTCATTTTAATTGGCGCTTTGATCAATGTGGTTGCCATTAATTTATTTTATGGCGTACCGGTTAAATTATTTGCAAGCCACTTGCTGTTATTTTCTATTTTAATCGTCCTTCCGGACTCAAAAAGAATATTTAATTTTCTCGCCAATAATCCTGTTGAATCTCTGGATGAGATAAGACCTGATTTCAGCAAAAGACAAAGGTTATTTATTGATAGTACGAAGTGGATTTTTGTCACGATAGCAATGTTTCTAAGTATTAATTATAGCTTATCCTTAGTTAAGGAAATGTCGGATGTTCCCTTATTTGGGATTTACGAAGTAGATAAATATGTGCTTAATGGAGAAGAAGTCCCGCCTCTGGCTACAGATTCTGTCAGATTAAAATATATGGTGATCGATAATAACTATGGAATTCAGATGATACCAATGGATGGTGACTATAAATTGATTCCGGCCGAAATTGATACAATCAACCAAAAAATTGCATTTAAAGAAAGTCTGATGGGTGAAGACAGTTTGTTTATCGATTACAACTTCCGGGATAGATCGTTTGAACTAAGGGGAGTAACAGGTGAAGACTCTCTCTTTATTACCGGACAGATACTTACTGAGGAAGATTTTAGGATCAATCAGAATCGTTTTTATTTAATTCGTACGCATGAGAATACGCAGCATAACACAGCTTGGCCAAGACGCTAACATCAGATAGATACTTATATAGTTTCTCATGTGTTTCACAGTACGAATACTAAATTGAGTAGGGATCTCTAAGGTGTTTAATCCGTCGGGCGTTATGTCATTTATTGACATCAAAAAAATTAGCAGTTCATTTTATCAATCTTAAAAAAGGGGAAAGATGAAAAAATCAATACTTTTTTTAATCGGTATTTTATTTTCTTGTTCCAGTCTTTCATTTGCCCAAGATATTGATAGCAAACTTATACAGGATATCACTCAAAACTGGGTAGATGTTACGAATAACGAAGATATAGAGGGTCTACTGAAAATTTTGACTAACGACGTCATTATTTTCTCACCAAATGCAGAGCCGGCAATGGGTAAATCAACCATTGAAGAGATTTATAGCCCTTATTATCAAGCTTATGATCTTGAAGTGACAGCCACCATCAATGAAATGCATATTTCGGAAAAGATCGCTTATGTGTGGACTTTGGTAGAAGGAACGAGAGGCCCGAAAGGAGGAAATGAATTTGATAACTTTAATTACAACAATCTCTGGATCCTTAAGAAAAATCAATCGGGTTGGAAGCTATGGCGACTCATGTTCAATAGCCCATCTTAGTTGGTATTAAGATCTGAATCCGGGAATTAAAATATTGGGTGAATTATATGTTTAAAAAATTTTTCAAAGAACTTGCGATAGGGGTATTCGTCAGTGGCTTGTTTTTGTTATTTCCTTATACAAATGCATTTACACAGGATATGAGGGAAATGGAAGTAGTGTACAAGCTTTCGGAAATGTCTGAGGTAACGATTCAGAAAGGGGCAGTCTATAAAAGTACTGAAGAGAGAGACTTAACGATTGATCTTTATTATCCTCATTCAGCTGATAATGAAGAAAAATATCCGGCAGTTATTTTTGTATTGGGCTATCCAAATTTTAATCTCAAAGAGATGCAATCGTATATTTCATGGGGGAAATTAGTTGCCACACATAATATGATCGGTGTTAACTATGAAACTTCAAATCCTGAAACCGATCTGACAGATTTAATTAATTACCTGCTTACCAATGCAGAAGAATTAAATATTGATAAAGAGAGGATTGGAATTTGGTCCTGCTCGGGCAATGTTCCGGTCGCCCTATCTCATCTGCATAAGTCCTATAAGCCCTATCTTAGATTTGGAGTGTTTTATTATGGAATAATGAACACATCTGACCAAAAATATCAGACAGAGATTGATAACCTATCTTCCAACTATGGCTTCATTAGCCCGCATATAAAGCCCGGACAACAGTTACCGAAAGATCTGTCCATGTTGGTAGTCAGGTCAGGGCAGGATAACATTCCAAATATCAATGATACCATTGATCATTTTACAAATATTGCTATCTCAAATAACTTACCGGTTACTTTGATTAATTTTTCTGATGGGCAACACGCTTTTGATTTTATGGATGATAAGGAAGAGTCCCGAAGAATTATTAGGCAAACACTTACATATATGGAAGAAAAATTTTCTTCTAATTAGATCGAAGTATAACAAACAATTCAAGCGGATTTTTAACGTGACTTGGCTTGCCAGTTAGACGTTTAATTCGTTGTAGCTGTTTTTTGAAAAAACACTTAAACACAAGACCGCTAACCAACCTTCCTCACCGATGTAATGTAAGACGAAGTCTAATTGAGTACTTCATAAGTACATAAAAACTTTTAAGTACTGATGTGGGTATTTCAATTTCAAAACTGATTAAACCGCTTTCCGGGTTTCGATAAAAATTAGCTGATTTTATAAAGCTTCTCAATAACTGCCTAACTGTCTGTCACGTGGGTACTCTATACGATAGGAAAATGGGATGGTTTGGGTCTGACCCGGATCGAGATTAACGTCCCATTCAAGAATCCCTGTACTTTCATTGAATGCCGCGCCACTTCGTTCTGTGAGTTCAACACTGATCTCCGATTGTCTGGAAACAGGAATCTGGTCTTTAACCGTTACAGAAACGGGTTCATTGCCGGTATTTCTCAGAACGATTTCCCAACCGTGATTTTCGCGGGTTCGGCTCCCGAAGAAATTCTTGGACGTTACATCCCGGACCCGGTTTCGTTCAGCAAGTATGAAGTCATTCTGGCCCAGGGATAACCGGAGCGACTCTTCAAACACTTCAGTTGTAATCCGGCTTTTACCTGTAAAGGAACCATTCATAAAGAGATTGGCTTCGCCGTCAATCAGATGCAATGACTCCCAATCTTCAATTTCTGCGACCAGAAAGACACCGGAATTCAGTTTGGGAACGGTTATATGATGAATATCAACAGCCGTCTCTTCTCGATGAAACGGTAGTACCGCACGGTCACCCGATGGAATCGAATGGGGCTCCTGAATCTCATAACTGAAGCGAATCTGTTCGTCCGTACGAATAGAAACACCCGGTGCAGCCTCAGTCTGTGCTGCAGTAACAACTACTTCGTTCAAACTTCGCTGGGCATCCATTTGCATGGCTGATTCCTCCGGTTGAAAATCGAGATATTCGGTTGAAATGTCAGGCACGGTATTGCCTCTCTGATGCCGGCCGGACGATATTGCCAGACTCACCCGGTTCCAATCCTCTCCGGTATCCTGATAAATCTCGGCCTTATAATCGAGAGTGAGTGGAGAGTTTGGCCCGGAATAGCGAACATCGTAAGAGGGTGTCCACCCGGCACGATAAGCGACGTAAGAAAGATTCAGAGAGGCGGCTTGATCTCTTGGAGAATCGATTACTGCCACTACTTCATTGCTTTGCCGACGTATTTCATTTTCCAGCTCATTAATCTTCCGGTTTATCTCATTCAGGTTTTCACTGACCCTAGCTAACTCTTTGTCCGTTTCAATTTTCCGTGATTCGATCGTGCGATAGCGTTCACGATAATATTCCATGGCTTCCTTCAGCCCGGAGAGCTCCACTCCCTGGCCATCGGTAAGGTTTTGATTGGCCGCAAGCAGATTGAGTTCCCGGGTAAGATTGGTTTGATCGGCATTGAGAAGTGTGATCTCATCCTCCAAATTCTGTTTTATGACAGAGAGGGAATCCAGTTCTTCGCGTTTATTAGCAGATCCATTCTGATTAAGTTGTGTATTGAGGCTTAAAAGTGTTAAAGATCCCTGTTCTGTACGTAAAGTGATGGTCTCTTCGTGAATCTGGCGGGTAAGTCCGGTAAACACTACTTGACTGATTCCGGCCGGCAGCTCTACTTCGGAAGATCTTTGGACAAGTGCTCCGTCACGATAAACCGTAACCTGATCGATAGTGCTTTCTATTTGTAGTGAATCTCTTGAGGCGTCACCGGTTTCAGCCTGAAATGTAAGCAGAAGTAGAAAAGCAATGAATAGATTCATAAGAAGATGATTTGTTTGGCTTGAGTCTGTATGAGAAAGTAAGAAAAATTATTTACCTCCATACGTGTAAAATGGTCAACCGATTGAGGTATATACACGGTCGAAAGGTATTGGATTATTAAACTCAGGCGAGCCATTAATTTTGAGGCGTTTCAATGCCTGTTCAAAAGATGAGGATGCAGATCGTCCCGGATTTTTTTACGGCAAAGTTGAGTTTACGGCGTATAGATCTTGTGTTACCGGTTTTAGATTTTTAATTACTTTATTTAGTAGTACATTTGTATCAAATTATACGTGGTCGCTTCGCTGCCAAGTTGTTTAATCTATAAAACATACACAGTTGAGTAAAAATATTTTGATTGGGACTATATTGGGGATCGTTATTTTAACTGCCGGAATTTTAACTTTTATTCATTTCAGCAATGATCATGTGGAGTGCGAAACGATTGTTGAAAATTCTGTGGGCATTAATGGCGAAATTATTACGACTGAAAGACACATCTGTAATGAGAGGTTTAATTTTTAACCTTTTCTTTCATCTCAACTGCTAAGACCAAATAATCAAAATGAAAATATTCATTAACTATTTTGTTTGGATGTTTGGCGGGCTCTGCTTGATCACACTTTTCATTGAATTCCCATACACTGTTTATCAGGGAACAGAATTTGGTTCTAACCCGAGTTCGATTTTAAGATTATGATAAAAAAAGCTGACGCTGTCCAAAAAGTGAATCAACACAGAATCAAGCTTAAATAATTTAGACTTCATATCCCTCTCTATTGGTTAGAGAGGGATATAGGGTGAGTCTGAAGGAAAAACTAAATTATTTAAGCGCTTTTCAAACTAACTACCTTTTTGGACAGCCTTCTGGGTGCGGTTACGAAACTTTTGTTTAAGCAAAAAACCAAAAAACTGAGCTGTGGCCCTTTTCAACCACCCCTAAGTCCCCTCCTTGGAAAAGGAGGGGATTTTCAAGCAACAAAATCAACGCATTATTAATCGAACTCAGGTTTCTACTGCCCAAACCATGGGCTACTACCTCATATTCAGCTCTTTGTTTGCACTATATCGCGCCTACTCCACAAAGAAGTTTACCGGAAAATTTGTAGAGACTTTATAGTCAACTTGAGCTCGTGGTAAAGATTTAAGAAATGATGCAATCCGTCACATTGAGCGCAATTTCGAGGGTGCTTTTTCCTCGAAATGTAGTCGAAATGTGTTTTCGACTCCGTTCCGACCAAAAAAAGGTCGAAACTGCGCTCAAACTGACGATTATCGATAAAATTATATCGAACTCAGGTTAATTAACCAGCCTGGAAAGCAAAACGGTACAATCTTTTAAATCTTTAATTGAAGCGTCAGGTAAAACGTACGAGGTGGGGAAGGGATGATACCCGGTCCGGGATATCCGGTGGCTCGTCGTGTAAAATACCAGTTGTTCAGCACGTTGTTGATTCCTGATTCCAGGGTGAAATTTCTCCATGAATAGGAAGCGGAGATATCCATAACATCATAGGCCGGAATTTCACCGCGGATGCCGCTCTGGTTATCAAATGGATTCTGTTCGGCATTGGACGCATCGGTATACTGGCCGGAAACGTAGGTGTACTGAAGGCTTGTCTGCAGATTCTTGTATCCGGCCCTAAACCCGGTTTTCAGATTCAAAAATGGTACAAATTCAACCTGATTACCTTCCACTCCGGCAATATCGGAATCAAGATAATCAGACTTTGTAACCGCTGTATTGGCAAAGACACTGAACTTCAGATCACGGTTCTCTTTGATAATAAACGGCAGCAGGTTTACCTCCACAAGACTTTCGATACCGTACATAAATGCCTGTCCGATATTCCCGCGAAAACGAACAACCCGCCCGGTCTCTTCCGGGTCACCCTCTGCATTAATCCGGGTTTCTGCCCGCAGAACCTCACCGATGCGATTGTCGTACATCAAGCCGAATCCCCCAACGTCGTAGGAGATATTCTCTCCAAACCGCCCGCGAATACCAAAATCTGCCGTAAAACCGCTCTCGTCGGTAATCTCCGGATCCACCTGAAATGTCGGATTGACAATGCGGATATCGTTGAACGTTACAGAGCGATAATTCTGGGAGAAATTACCGTAGAATTCGGTTTTGGGAACAGGCAGATAGCTGAGTCCGACACCCAGCAGAACAAAGCTGCGTTCAAAATCCCGGTTGTCCTCGAAAGTTTCATTCTGAATGGGATTTCCGGCCAGATCAAAATTTACGCGTTTAAATGACCCGCGGCTCCGGGTGTTGATATATTCAAAACGAAAACCGGGGGTGATGGATAAATTATCTTTCAGGTAAAAGATGTTCTCTCCGAAAATGGCCACGTTTTTGTTTGGGAAGGTAAAATCCGATTGATTGGGAAAGTTGGGAAATTGATCATCAGCCAGAGTGAAGTCAGCCTCAGCGCTGGCTGATCCGGGTCCCTGAATGGACGTGTTTTTGGAGTTGTAATATTTTGAGCCGATTAGAAACACGGAGTTTTTAACTCCAATTTTGTAGCGATGCAGAAACCGGGCTTCGGCTCCCCAGTTGTTGAAATCCCCCAGAATGAGATCACGCGGGGCGTCAAGATCATCCTCTTGCGAAACACGGTTGGTTCGGAAACCGAGGGATTTACGGGAGGCGTCTAACCCGAAAGCCATCAGACTTAATTTGGTACGGGATGAAAAGGTATGCTCCAGCGTTGCGGAGGCTAATTTCCAGTCTACCTCAAACCAGTTCCGGGTTCGATTGCTGACTTCCGGGTTGCGATAAAACTGAGCATCAGTCAGTCCACCGGGCTGTTGGGCGAGATAGTACAGATATGTAAAATCGGCGCTTAGTTTTGTGTTTTTCCCTAATTGATAATCGGTGTAGATGTACGCATTCTGTGACTCAAAACCGGAATTTGGCCGAAAGCCGTCTCCATTCTTATAGTTGAAAAATCCGTAGTAGCCCAGCTTTCCGGTTGTTCCGCTCAGGCTGTTGAAGGAGGTAAAGAGCGCGTTTGAACCCACAGATTGTCGGGTAGTAAATTCGAGATTTTTAGTCCGGATCGGTTTCTTCAGTTTGAAGTTGACCAGACCGCCAAACTGAGTTCCATATTGCAGGGAAGCCGCTCCGCGTATGACCTGAATTTCATCCAGCGCTTCGGCGGTAGGGGTGTAGTAGCTTTCGGGATAGCCGAGAACATCCGCGCTGATGTCGTACCCGTTTTGTCGGACATTAAAGTTGGATGAACGGCTGGGGTCGAGCCCTCGGCCGCCGATATTGAGCTGAAGTCCGGCGTCGTTCGATTCAAAAATGTTCAGTCCGGATATCTGACTGTAAATCTGCCGTGCATTGTTACCCGAGGTGTTGACAACCATTTGCTCGAGGTTGATGACTTCTGTTTTCTTGCCGGCAAAAATCGAGGTTCCCTCAACTTCCCGCAGCCGTCTCATAGTGAATACCTGATCTTGCCGGTCTGTGACTGACAGCTCGGTCAGCTCCCTGGATAGTTTTTCCATCTCTATTGAGGTGTCCAGGTTTTCTGAATCCAGGGTGACGGATTTTTGCACCACTTCATATCCCAGCTTGTAGAAAAAGAGGACATACGTGCCGTCGGACAGGTCATTGATCTCAAAATAGCCATCTTTATCGGTGCTGAATGATTTCCCGGCGTCGTTATCGTAGATATCTACATTCTCAATGGGTTCCTTGGTCTCTTTGTCTACAATGTATCCATAGATCTGATGCTGAGCCTGGGCAGACAACCCAAAACATCCAAAAAGAAGAAATAAACTAAAGGCCTTTAATTTCATCATTAAAAGAGAGTAACCAGGTTCGGTGTTTAAATGAGGGTTCAATTTCGGTTAAATCCACATCGGGATTTACATAAGGCTGACTTCGACGTCCGTTTAGCGCCACATAGCTTTCCACGTAAATTTCGGGGTCATCAATGCCCTGTTGTTGATAATGATTTTCCAGAAAGTGAGCGTACTCCAGAATAAAATCGGGCTGTGAGGACATCTGTTTTTCCTGAAAACGGGTCAAAAATTGTGTGTTATCCACGTAAAATCGCTGACCGTTTTCCGGATTAACCACTTTGAAATTGGCATACCCGGCTTTTTCCATCAGCATCACCCGCCATGAAAAACGATAGCCCTCTTCGGTCCAGAACAGTTCACCGGGATATAACATATACCGGAAGGGTATCAGCAGCTGGAGGATGAAAAATAGTGTCAGAATTCCAACGGATGATTTTCGGATCCATACCCTGGGAAATTGATAGTGTTTACCGTTATCGAATAGAGATTTGGAGATCCTGAGCCATTCAGAAACTTTTGCCAGGATCTTATTGTGTAATCCCGCATCAAAAAAGATGAGGGCACTCGCAATCATGATGTATGGAAACATCCCGATAGGGAAGAGTACCCGTGTGAGTACATGGAAGATCACAACCAGGGCGAAAGCAAAAACCCGAGTTCTCCGGTAGAGGAGCAGGAAAGGGATTGTGAGATCGTATATGGCGCCGCTCCACGCGAAAGCGTAGTGAACCCAGGTTTGCTGCAGCAGATCCCCGAGCAGCGGAATGGAGTATTTGGCCGGAAGCCAGATCTGCAGCGGCATGGCTTCAAACAGCCAGTCGGAGTTGAGCTTGGCAAGGCCGGCGTAAAAATAGACGATCCCCAGCAGCAGCTTGATAGAATCGACAGACCATCGGGGTACTTGTTGAGATCTGAGGTTTTTATCACGATAAGCATCGACTGAATAGTAGGCGTGAGCCGGCAGAAAAATCATCAGAAAACTGAGGATGCTGATGAAATAGTAATGGTTCAGATAGGTGGTTTTGTCCATCAGCTCGATGTAGGTGAAGCTGAGGAAAAAGACGATGATGGCAATGCGGTATTTGAATCCGATTGCCACGAAGAGGGCCGACAAACCGCAAATCGTAAAAATAAGATAGGTCCATTCGCCAAGCGGCTGCACCCATTCGAAGCCGTAGTATGAGAAGAAGAATTGCGGCTCAATGTAGAGCTTGTAAATCCAGCCGTTGGCCGCAAAACGAACGATGCTCCACAGCATCAGAATTCCAAACAGGATTCGGAAAACGGCTAATGGAGCAGCATTCTGAGTATCGGTAAAATAGGAGCGAATGGTTGATGAATTCACTGATTAGTCGCCGTCTGCGTCCACATAATCCACGTTAATATTGAGGGCCTGAAGCATATCCACTTTCATGTATACGACGTTTTGCTGCAGTTCATCGTAGGTAGAAAGCATCAGGGAGTTATCAGATTCTACCTGCGCGGCAAAATCGGGATTCAGTGCGTCAGCTTCCTGACCGGCCAGTTGAAACTGACTGTTAATCAAACCGGTTAAATCCGCTCCGTCTTTCATGGTGTTCAGGTAGTCCAGATAATCATCCAGGCTTTGGCCATCGATTTCACTATCGAAATGAACGCCATTGAAAAAGTTGACACTGGCCGTCAGAGCTTCATTAAACAACGCCTTGGAAAACCCATTACTATAGTATGCTTCAACATGAGTGCTCAGGGGAGTTCCTGAAAATACTCCGGCGGGAATACCAATTTTTCCGGCTCTGAGGTGTTTCTCGTAGTAGAAGATATAGTCGTTCACCATCATGTCCAGAGAAGAATTGGCGCCGTTACCTGAGTTGCTCACAAATTCGTCGCGGTAACCGGAGGTCCAGTTGCCCAGCACCTGATTGGTTAAATCGTCAATTCGTTGTGTTAGATCTGTAAGGTAAGTACGATAGTTTCCGGCATTTTCGACGGTGGTATAAAATGAGAGAATTTCATCGTCGTTTTCACCGAGGCCATGCAGTAAATAATCAAGAGCCGGAAAACCCTGGCTGTCGGTCAGTGACGGCAGTTCCAGGTTATAATTACCGGATTGAATACTGTTTTCGATCTCTTCAGCATCGGTGGGGTAGATGTTTAGGTAGTCCCGGAAGCGGATCTCCATGGCCAGGCCCATTTCAAACATGGACACGTGCTGGAATGCAAGATAGGCTGATTCCCAACTGTTTCGGAGCGATTCAAGATTTTGTTGTGTAGGATCGGCAGCAAAGGTTTCCGCGGAAGCGTGAAGCTGATCGGTGGTTTCAGAAAAATTGGTAAATGCCGGGATGATGATATTATCGGCCCAGTTTTCTAAAATCGCCTCACGGTCAAATTCATCTGCACTTGGTCCTGACGGGCCTTCATCAGTACAGCCCCAAATCAGCAGAATGGTAAAAATAAATAAAGCAAATTTCTTCATAGTCATAGTTTTTTTAAGAGCAAAAAGCCGGCAGTCATTTACAGCTGCCAGCTTTTATGTAAGGAATTTGAATTAGTTAGAAGCAGCTTCTTCTAATGTAAAATCAAATTTATCGGCAATTTGTTCAGATAAATCATCAAGGGTTGATGTTTCAACATCCCAAAGACCATTTTGGCCATCATCAAGCAGATCGGTGAGCATAGCTTCTACTTCGCTGCTGCTCAGGTAAGGCTGCTCGGTGCCCGGTATTCGGGTGAACTGAAGGCTGTAGATAAATCCATATCCTTCGGAAAGGGAATGGAAAGCTGAGCCCAGTTGCTCATCTTCAATTTGACGCTTACCGGCCTGCAGATAGTAAACTGCACGCACGCCGATTACTTTTGAAATAGATTCCTGAATAATAGCGGCTTGCTCGTCGCGAACTTCATAATCTCCGGCAACGATAGCAGCACGACCCAGTTTGAAAGCCTCAAACATATCTTCGGCCAAAGATGAGAAGTCATCGTCTTCACTCACCTGACCTGAATATTTGTTCAGAAAGATATCGTCACTGCCGATAGTGGCAATTGGATTCGCGGGATTCGCTGAAGTTCCAAAAATATAGCCGTAAGCTTCGTCCCATTTATGCTCCATGGTTGTATAGTTAGAGCCTTCTTCGGTTTCTCCGTTATCGTTTTCCTCACGGTTTGAAGCTTCATCCAAAACGGCAGGACTCAGGTAGTTATTCAGCATTTGATCGGCCATCAGTGCACCGTTCAGACTTTTGGCTACCATTTGGTTGTACTCCAGACCTTGTCCGTTGATGTAGCGCTCTTTGGAACCGTCAGCAATTTGTCCGGGTACGCCGGGTGTTGCAAGCAGATTTCGGTTTGGAAATACTTCCTCGACCTGAGCGATCAACCATGTTTCAAAATCATTTTTGATTTCTGCACTCAGAGTTGCGTTACCGGTAAAATAATCGCGGGAAGCGGCTACTTTACTTTTAACGCTTTTGGTGGATGTGTTGAGTTCTTCCTCAGAGTATGGGTCTACTTCATTGCCGTTTTCGTCCTGATTTCGGTACATTTGAAGCAGAAGTTCTTCTGTGGTATTCTCAAAATCCAACATAGCTGAGAACAGCTCATCAGCCATTTTGATTCGTGTAGTTTGTCCTGAAAAGGCTACTGTAGATTCACCGTTTCTTTCAAATTCGTATGTGGGAGGGACTTCAATATCAGTGTCGTCGCTGCTATTGATATCGCAAGAAACAAAAAAGCTGAGTGTTAAAAGAGGTAAGAGTAATAATCTTATCGTTTTCATTCTTTGGTAAGACCTTTGCGGTTAATAGTTGTGGTTCTGTTTAGTTATTTAGAATGAGTCTAAGTTAAGAAGATCATTAGCTCTTGCAAAATTTAATTAGATCAAATCTAAATAATATTTCACGTGTCAAACCACGTTGGGGGTAGCGAAGTTTATACGTTTTTAAAATCGAATACCCTTGAGATTCTGAAGATTACTTATTCAGGTTTATGAATTATATGCCTTTCAATGATTTGTAGATGTTCCGTGTATTTACCACTTTATAGACTGTATTAGGCAGATCTGTTTTATTTTCCGGAATTAATTAGAGAGCATCCGGAAGCCTTTCACAATTAACAAATCCGGGGCAATTATGGCAGTTAAGGGGCAGCATATCATAAATGTTTGGTTCAAAAGTGTTTTACTAGTTTGTTTTCTGACCTCTTGTCAGGCTGTCCATGCTATGCCGCAAACAAATCAAAAAACTCAGTCAAAGTCAGCTGAAGAACTGCTTGAACTGGTTGATGAATTTATTTTCAGTGATCCGGATCTTGCCTTGGAATATGCACAGCAAGCTCTTGTAGAAAGCCGGGAATCCGCAAACACCGAAATGGAAATCAAAGCTCTATACGAAATTGGCGAAATCTACATACGCACTGCAAAAAATTCGCAGGAGATACTATCCAATTTTAAGGAGGGAATCGAAAAATCTCGAGAAGGGGAGTTTAAAAAGTTAACGGCTGAAGGGCATTATAACCTAAGCCGATATTATGAATCCACCAGTGAATATTCGGATGCACTGGAACATATTCGTCAGGCGCTTGAACTTTTTAAAGAATTGAATCTTGAATCTAATGTAGCTAACACACAAAATTCATTGGGCAGGATATATCAGGAACTCGGTGATTTTTCAACAGCTTTGAACCATCTGTTCGAGGCATTACGCATTAATGAGAAACTTCAGCGTAAAACCGGTATGGCAGTTTCTTATACCATTATTGGTAATACATACATGCGTAGTGGGCGATATGAAGAGGCTATCCGGTATTTCAATGAAGCCCTGGCACTGGACCTTGAGATGGAAGATCCGACCGGCATCATGATAAGTAAACTGAATCTTGGGGCTGCTAACCAGCGTTTTGAAGATTACGAAAGCGCGATGACGTTTCACACAGAAGCTCTTGAGCTTGCCAGGGAACTGGGATACCGCCAAGACGTAGCGATTATTCTGGGTAATATCGGCTCTACGTACAGAAAGATGGGCTATCCTGAAGATGGTTTGTCAAATTTGCTGCAGGCGCTTGAAATTATGCAGGAGACCGGTTACAACACAACTGCTACACTAAACGGAATTGCAGAAGCGTATCTTGATTTAAATGATTTTGAACAGGCGCTCTCATATTCGCTGCAGGCTGAAAAGACCGGAAAAGAACGCAGTGATCTTGACAGGATGCAATATACCTATCGAAATATGGCTGATGCTTATGAAGGATTGGGACAATTTGAAGCAGCAAATCGAGCTCTGAAGCTCTATATCTCTACAATAGACAGCCTTTTTGCTATTGAAAGTGAAAAACAGATTAACCAACTGCAGATTCTTTATGAAACGGAGAAACGGGATCAGACCATTGATCAGCTTACTTTAGAAGCTGAAAATGCCTCATTTCGCCGGAATACCTATCTGGCCTCCGGTATCCTTGTTTCCCTGTTTCTGTTACTGCTCTATTCCGGTCAACGATACAAAGCCAGAAAAAACCGCGAGCTTCTTGAAACAAGTGAAGAGGTTGCTCAAATGAAGTCCAATTTTTTTTCCAATATATCACATGAGTTCAGAACACCGCTCACCCTGATATCCGGACCGATTGAACAACTGAAGTCAAAAATAGATGATCCGACCGTTCATAAAGAGCTCAACATCATGCAGAAAAACAGTGACCGCTTGTTATCACTCATCAATCAACTTCTTGATCTGTCACGTCTGGAATCTGGCAACCTGTCGCTCTCCGTAGAAAAAACAAACCTTGAGTCGCTTGTAAAAGGTGTGGCTATGTCGTTTCAATCATTAGCCGACATGAAGCAGATTCAGATTACCGTTGAATGCCAAATAACAGACTTTGAAGCCTGGGTGGATCGAAACAAACTGGAAACGATATTGATCAACCTTATCGGCAATGCACTGAAATTCTCTCCTGAGAATTGTGAATTGAGCGTCAGATTAGTTGAATTTAAAAGCGCAGATGGACTGAATCGATTCAGGTTGGAAGTTGAAGACTGCGGTGCGGGTATTCCTGAAGAAGATTTGAAGCATATTTTTGACCGTTTTTACCGCGGCTCGGAAAAAGAAAATTCGGAAAGTATCGGTTCCGGAATCGGTCTGGCACTTACACGAGAGTTGGTAATTCTCCACAAGGGTGAGATTTTTGTTAGTAGTAAAACCGGTGAAGGAACCAGGTTTACAGTAGAACTTCCGGTTTCTGAAAAACAGTATACTGAGCAGGAACGGGTTGTATCCGCATCCTTTGATCAACCCGCAAAACCTGCAATGACTACAAGAAAAATCACTGCCAATACGGAATTGGATTCATTTACTTCAGCGGATGATTCAACTCCTCTTCTACTAATTATTGAAGATAACGAAGACGTGATCAATTATTTGGTCGGTATTCTGAAAGACTCCTATCGTATTATCACCGCTCCCGATGGTGAGGCCGGTGTTGAAAGTGCACTTAATGTGATTCCGGATCTAATTATCAGTGACGTGATGATGCCAAAGATGACCGGTTACAAGGTGGCAGAAATCCTGAAACAGGATGATAAAACCAGCCACATTCCTCTTATTCTGCTCACAGCAAAGGCTTCACATGAGGACCGGATTCAGGGTCTTCAGACCCATGCCGACGATTACCTCACGAAACCTTTCCGCCCTGATGAACTTCTGCTTCGCGTTGAAAATCTGATACTCTCCAGGAAAAAAATGAGAGAGAAGTATAACCGGAAGATAGAGATCAAACCCGATGAACTCTCCGCACAATCGATGGAAGAGGCATTTCTGCTACGGGTGGTGGAGGCCATTAAAAAACATTTAGTGGATGAAGATTTTTCGGTAGATCAGCTTGCACGCGAAGTGGGCATGAGCCGTTCTCAGCTTCACCGAAAACTGGTTGCACTTACCGACCTCTCCGCAAGTGAATTTATTCGTTCATATCGACTCAACCTGGCTAAAGATAAAATTGAAAACCACACTGGAAGCATTTCCGAAATTGCTTATGAGGTTGGCTTCAATAGTCCATCCTATTTCAGTAAGTCATTCCGGGAGAAGTTTGGAGTAAGTCCGAGCGAATTTGAGGCGGGGAAGGGGAAATAGTCCGGGTAGAAGGAATGGAATAGAAAGTCCCCTCTGGAGAGGGGATAGATTTGAGAAAACATGCGCAGCATGATTTTCGATAAGCAGGGGTGTGTTCATGTGGACCGGAAACGCAAAACTATCTCAAAATCCAACCAACGATCAGAACACACCCCTCGGTGTGAAAATCGGTGTTCCACCTTTTTCACATCCTTTTCCCCTCTCGAGAGGGGATTTATCAATCCTCCTTTTCCCCTACAAAACCCAATTCAACAACTGAAAGCCCATTTTTACAACATCTTTACAACACTTTGCAACGACAGTTACAGCAGTTGTAAGCGTCCGAATATAGATTCGAATTGAGGTGCAGTATTCAATCCAACAGTAACTCAATTCGGGTATTATGAAAACATTCAAAAAATCCTATCTATTTTTTCTTGCAGGCTTTTTAGCCGTACTGCTTACAGTAAGCTCTTGTGGCAACAGCTCCACAGGTCCGGACATCGATGATACAACGGAGGTTGAAGATCCAACCGATGATGATAGCCCGGGAGATCCAATTGATCCGCCACCATCCGATAATTTTAAAATCGATTCTGATGATGTAACCGAAACGGAGGATGGGTATCGGTTTAATGGCTCGTTAATTGGTATCAATGGGAATGGTGTTGAATTTTCAATTGGAGAAGGTGAATTCGAAGTGGAACTCGACACCAATGGTGCAATTGTGTCGATTTCAGGTATCGGACTGCCCGAATTTCCGGATATGGGTATCTATAAAGATTTACTGGAAGAGTTTGCCTGGGATAAAATTGAGTCACACATTGAATATAAAATAGGCAGCGAATATATCGCAGATACCGAAACAGATATTCCTCTTAATCCGGATCGGTATTACGTACATTTCCGGGTTTTTGATGAAAATAGAGATGGTAAATTTGAATTACGCCGCCGTGCCAATGATTTCATTTACGATTTCTATGATATGTACATTGATATTGATGACCCAGCCGTGTTCATTAAAGTTCAGGTACCCATTCCGGATGGCGACGGTGGAAATGCAGATGATGCAGTTAAATCTTTTTGGAAGAAGCTTTCAGAAAAAGCATTGGAAAAAGGAATAGACATTGGCGAGAATATCTTTGAAGTGAGTACGGATACATATATGATTATCGGTCTTTCTAATGAAGGTACATTCACAACTCCCGAGTATAGTCTATCTGAATTCGGTCTGGTTGACACTGAATTATTCAGTGCATTTAACGGATTTGAAAATCTTTCAGGATTACAGTCTCATATCTATCTTAAATTTGCTCGTTTTCCGATTCCGGGTACATATCAGCTGCTAAATATCACGGGTGACATGTCGACCTATTCTGAGAATGATAATAAAATTTTTATCGTAGATCTGCTTGTCAACCGAGCCGGTATAGACAGAACTGATTCCTATACAGGAGAAATCTCATTTAGTGCCCCCGGTTTGGGTTTAATTCTTGAAGGTATTTTACCGTCAATTAATGAGTATACCGGCAGAGATATTTTCGGGACAGATATTGATTTAAGTCCGATTGAAGGATTTTATCAATATCGATATACGTTACCGCAAGGAGGAGATAATTTAGCTTTTATGCGTTTTGGAGGATCATTCAATACTCCAGTTCTTGCGGACATATTCGGCGAAAATATAAAGCAATACTTGTTTTCACCACCTACAGAAAAACAGTTTGGTTATTTTAATATTGGACCGGGAATGGATGAAACTTCCTTTTATGTAGAATCAAACATGAATATGATTATTCCAAGTTATGGAGAAGTAGAACTTGGTAAATCAGTATTTAATTTTAACTCCGAAGGAATATACTTTCTAAACAAACAAGGTCTTCCAATCGGGCCATTTACTAACACAACTGAACTGGAAGGATCTATTTATGCCGGAAATTATAATTTCCGAACAGAAGTAATCAACGATATTACCCTGCCAAATAATGTGATTTTAGGAAACAAGGAGTTTGAATTGTCAGTTTCAAGTGATTCCGGGGCTACGTTTCGAGGTCAGGTTATTTTGCCTTTTGATATCGGAGAAGCCTCCACTTCAGGTGAACTTACAGACGAAGGCCTGACGATGAGCGGGATGGTTAGCCAGGGCTCTGAACTTGCGTTGACGACCGGTTTAAACCTGCCCACCAGAGACCTTGAACTTACTGTATCCACAGATCCCGACCGTATTCTGGAACTGCAGGGTGAGACTCAGATTCCATTTGTTGGCTACAACCAGATGACAGGTATTATCAATCAGGATCAATTCCTGTTCGAAGGCGAAGTTGACAGAACGCTTTCATTTGGTTCACTCGAGATTCCGGTTTCGAACGGCAGCTTGCTCATAGACAGTCAATCAGGTGTGTTTATGGATGCCTCCTATGAAATACCATTTCTGGCATCGCGAGCGGTTGAAGGTGAAATCACCAATGAGCATGTCTATCTGGCCAATGCAGTCAATGAGGATCTCACATTTAGCGCTGTGGAGTTGCCGATGTCAAATGGAGATATAACTTTGAATAATGACGGTGTTTTTATTAATGGAACACTCGCATTACCCCATAATCTCAGAACCTCGAATGTGTACGGTTCAATTACTTCGAGCGAAATGAAATTGACCGGCAGCATGGCCAGTGAACTTACTTTTTATGGTGTAAATTTCCCGGTCACAAACTCAACCCTTACTGCAAGTACTAACTCCGGCGTATCTGCAGCATTTAACATAAAACTTAACAACAGTTTGAATGCTCGGGTGACAGGTAATATCAATCAAAACGGTTATGTTTTTACCGGTTCAAATAACTTTTCCAGAGGAACTTCCTATTTGGGAGTCTCAGCAACAGTTAGTGGATCTATTGCGACCAGGCTAACCCAAAACGGAATATCGTTAACAGCAAATGGATCACTCACCTATAAAGGTGCATTGGGTAATACGATTACAGTACACAGCGGAAATCTCACCGTACAAACTGACTGGCAGAACCGATCGATCAGTGTTTGTGTGCCAGGCACCAATGTCTGTGTAGGCATATAAAATCCGGTTAATTATTCGCAAGTCCGAAAGTTACCAATACTTTTAGCTTGCTTAAACACTAATAAGTTATTATCTGATTCTTTTATCCATAGAATGGGTATATAATACTCGAAAGCCGGCCGGTTGAAAACCGCCGGCTTTTTTTGATCCCAAAAATATTCTATACAAAAAGATTCAATTCATTAGCAGACTAGTTTTATCGGGTTGAAACTGTATATTTTATGCCAATATACATTCATCTAATAAATCTATACTTATGAGTATAATTCGATTGATTTTAGCCATACTTTTGCCACCGGTCGGTGTTTTTTTAACGGTAGGCATTGGCGGAGCATTTTGGCTCAACATATTATTGACTATTTTAGGATATGTACCCGGTATTATTCACGCAGTATGGGTGATTGCGAAACATGATCAATAAATAAACACAGGAGCATAGAAGATTTGGGGACATATGATGTCGAAATTCAAATCTATCTTTTCTTACAACTTACATTTCTAAATAGATACCAGAATTATGACAATTAAGGAGATTAAAAAACAGCTCGAGACATCGAAAAAACCGGTAGCCAAGGCGTTTCACATAGGTGAACATTTTAAAGTTTTGCTCTTTGGTTTTCGAAAAGGAATGAAACTGGAAGATCATAAAGCTCATCATCCCACCAAACTATTGGTTTTAGAAGGTGATGTGATTTATCACCAGGGAAAAAAGGACATCCGGCTGAAAAAGCATGACGAGGTCGAAATTCCTGCAGAAGCTCCACACTCGGTTGGGGCACTGGAAGATAGTATGATTTTATTGACTCAAGGGTAAACTTGACCTCGGGTTATATCTGTCCAAAATCTTTCCCAGATATCCGGGAGAGCTATTAATTTGAGCAACATCTTTTCAGGTCAATCTGACTTGAATTTTTCACAATATGGAGATGTCTCGACTGCGTACCTACGAAAAGCGTCGGTACTTCGCTCGACATGACAATCGCTCATGCTTCTACAAAAAGTCAGGGGTGTGCAGCCAATAGCTGCACACCCCTGACTTTTATTCTATATACGGTTCTGTCATGTCGAGCGGTATGCAGGTGATCGGAGTGAACCGGAATAGAGTCGAGACATCTCCTAATGACAGGTCGCTAAACATAGATGCCTTTGTTTTACATCAATATCAAATGTATTGAGATTTGTGTTAAATCGGTCTTCGAACTTCTGAAGTCATCTTGATGAATGATTACTAAAATCAAAGAGGTAAAACAAGCTTATTTTAAGACCACGATTTCTGGATCTGTAAAAACTGTCTGTAGAAATTTTACTCAGTCCAAGATTATACCTGATATCAATTCCCAGACCGTTAGACATCAGCGGATAACTTAGACCTGCACTTAAACTTAAATCTACTTTTCTGAACCTGTTTTTTAAATCATACGTTGCCGCATCTTGATCCGCCCAGGCATTCATAAGAAAACCCAGTTGTGGGCCTGCCTGAACTAGAATATCATTGTCAAACTTATACTGAAAAAGGATAGGTACATTGACATGATCCAGCCTAATTAAAGAATTTTCACTTCTCAATTTTACACCTTGTGGTGAGTAGATCAGCTCGGTTTGAAGGGAGAGTGGAGCGATCTTTTCAGGATAAAACCGACCAATAAAACCGTAATGAAGTACGGACCGGTTACCGGTAACGTGATTGTCACTGAAATTGAGCGAGTAGATGTTTAATCCACCATTAAACCCAATTTCAGACTGTTGTGGAAATGCTGTTTCAAATCCTGCTGCCAGGAAAATTGTTACGAGAATGGCTAATCTTAAATCGTTTATCATCTGAGTCATTTACTTTTACTATCTGACTCAGGTTTTTAAGTAAATGTTCCTCAAAAAGCAGTCGGTCACCCGGATATCCTCATTCAGCTTTGAGAGTAGATTCAAGTTCTGTTCCGATCTAAATCGCTGATTCAATTTTATCTGCCGATTAGGCTCAATCCCACAAACTTTATTGAATCGAATGGTAAATTCAGTTAATATGACAATAGAGGGATAAGCTATAATCCGATTGAATTTAAAATTATTGTTATGTCAAAAATCCAACTTGAAGAAAATTTTTGCTCACTTTCCGACTTCCAAGGAGATGTAGCATCTTACATAAAAAAGTTAAAGGAAGATCGGCGTCCTCTTGTGATTACAAAGCAGGGGCGAAATAGTGCAGTTTTACTAGATTCTGACGAGTATCGGAAGTTAGTAGATAAAGCTCAGTTATTGGAAGAGATTGTCGCTGCCCGGAAAGAGCTGAAGAGCGGTGAGGGTATAGACCATGATGAGTTTATCAGAACATTGAGATCACAATATGCGTCATAAATCATTTTGTAGATTAACGGTTTATTTACTCTTCAACTGACTAAAGAAACAATATGTCTCATCCCGGTTTAGTATTGAATCAAATGAAATCCTAATCTGACACTATACACATGAGACACTTTTTTGCAGTGACATTAACTGTTGCTTTGCTCTTTTCACTGAATCATGAATCCAACGCACAAAGTACCGAATTGGGTGTGATTATCGGTGAACCGACCGGTGTCAGTGCAAAATTCTGGACATCAGATAGATCAGCTGTTGATCTTGGAGTGGCATGGTCTCTCGGTTCGTCGGGGAATATGCATAATCCTTCGGGAAACATGCACCTGCACATCAACTACCTTTGGCACTTTTGGACAAATTCAGGAGTTGCGTTCTATACCGGTTTGGGCGGGCGTTTTCTTTTTGAAGATGAAACCCAATTTGCGGCACGAATCCCAATTGGTTTGCAGTTCAATGTAGCCCGTAGGCTGAGCCTTTTCTTTGAACTGGCACCGACACTGCCCATCATGCCGGAAACTCAATCCAATTTTGATATCAATGGCGGGGCAGGAGTGAGGATCAGGTTTTGAATTTTGTTAGGTAGGGGTTAGCCGGGATAAATACCTCGCTCGAGTGTTTAACCCATGAATGGGTTTTTGTTTAAATAAAAATTGAGAGCTATTTCTCGCAGATTTGCAGAATGCTTGCCACGGAAACACGGAATGGATTGAAATTTCCGTGACAATTCCGTGTTTCGCTTCGCGTCAAAAGATGAGCCGTGGCTATAATGGCGTGAAATGAAACACCTGATTTCACTATAATTACTTTAAGCAAACAGATCTATTTTTCCTGGCAAGATTCACAAATATAAATCCTTCTACCCGACATCTTTGTTTTTTGAATGATGTTTCCGCAAATGTGACACGGTTTATTATCTCTGCCAAACAGAAAATGCCGGTAGTCGCAGCGCTTTTTCCCCTCCGATTTCAGTTTCATGGACAGATCATCAGGCGTAGTAAGTCCGCCGGTTTCGTAGGAGCGGCCGGTGATTGTAAGTGCGGATTTAGAGAATGTTTCAATAGCCTCGTCCGAAAGATCCATCGGGCGTTTTTTTGGATGAATACGGGCATCGTACAAAATTTCTGTTCTCAGATAGTTTCCTACACCGCTCAGAAATCCCTGATTAAGCAGCAGGGAGGCGAATGATTTTCTTCGGAATTGATCGTCCACAGTTCTTTCTGCAATGGTTTCGGGCTGTACGCCCTTTAGCAGGTCGGGTCCCAGTTTGCTTAGATAAGGATGCTCGTGGAGAGATACTTCATCCATCACGTCAATATCGCTGGCGCTATAGAGCAGTGCCGACTTTCTATCCGTTCGAATTTCAAGGCGCAGCTCACGGTTTGTTTTAGGATAATCTCCTGCCGGCTTGATGTACCATTTTCCGTATAGCTGGTTGTGTGAGTAGATGTGATAATCGTCTTCAAATGAGATAACGAGGCCTTTGCCGTATGCCTCAACGTTTTCAACCTGTTTACCGGCCAGATCGCTTTCGAAGGGTTTGAGGTGATCATGATAAAAATAGAGATAGATGGGCGACTGATCTCCGATTGCGTTTCGGATCTTGTCGGCTTCACGATGAACTTCGGGTCCTTCAGGCATTTCCGGGTTTTTATATTTTTATGTGTTTAGCTGATTTAAACGGTAATTGGGGGAAGATATGAATAACATTAACTTCAAAATTAGTTTAAAGTATAGTTGCAGGAGTGCGGGATAAATCCCGCGCTCGTTTGTGTAACCCATGAATGGGTTATAGTGATTAGATTTGGTTTGAGATAGGTTTCTCGCAGATGTTTGCGCAGAGTTTCGCAGATCGAACCCTTCGTGGCAGAATAGCACAAATTGGAACACTAACAATTCATTCTGTTTAATAGTAGATAGTTTACAGGAATGATTGCCACGGAAACACGGAAAAAAGCAGAAGCTTCCGTGCAGTTCCGTGCTTCCGTGGCTACTTTTATTATATCTATCATAAATCAATCAATTAACAGATCAAACAGGAACCTCTGAAGCACTCTTTGTTGTTCTGCGGATATGAAACAAACAGACAAAGTTTACGATTTTATTGTGATCGGCTCAGGGATGGGCGGTTTGACGGCGGCTTCCCTTTTGGCAAAAGATGGGCACTCCGTTTTGGTACTGGAAGCTGCACTTGCCATCGGCGGATGCAGCTCCTCATACTTTCGGAAAGGATACATTTTTGAATCCGGTGCAACCACGCTGATCGGCTTTGACGAGCATCAACCTCTAAAAAAACTGGAAGAGACCCTGGGCATAACCATTCCAAAAGTGAAGCTCAATCCGTCAATGAGAGTGCATCTGAACGGAAAGGAGATCACACGCTACGAAGACCGGGATGAATGGATTAAGGAATCAATCCGTCATTTCGGAGAAGAGAAAGCGCAGGAGTTATTTTGGGAAAAAGCGTTTAAGGTAGCGGATGTAGTTTGGAGAGTATCCGAAAAGAATGCAGCGTTTCCTCCGCAGTCTGCATCGGATTGGATGAAACTTCTTAAAAATGATCCGCGTGATGTGTGGGTTCTGCCTTATGCGTTCAAATCGGTAAAGGAGTTTGCAAGGGACTGCAGCATCACCAATCCGGAGTTTTTCCGTTTTCTGGATGAGCAGCTGTTGATATCTGCACAGTCTAAATCGAACGATACACCGTTTCTTTTCGGTGCTCCGGCCGTAACCTACACAAACTGCTCAAATTATTCTGTACCCGGCGGACTGAAAAAGATGGCGGAAACTTTAAGTGATTTCATCACAGAGAAAGGCGGTAAGGTTCAAACCAAAGAGAAGGTGTTGTCTCTTGCGAAAGATGCGGGAAATTTTAAAATAACGACTTCTAAAAACCGGACATATCAAGCGAGACAGGTTGTATCGGGCATCCCGGTTTGGAATATGGAGGATATTACCTCCGGAAAAATGGCTGAATACTTCAAGCAGGAATCTGCCAAGTACAGTGAGGCGTGGGGAGCATTTACCATGGGTATTGTCACCGATGATGTCTATCCCGATGATATGCCGCTTCATCATCAGATTCACATCAAAAACCCAGTTTCAGGCATTCACTCCGATTCGATATTTGTCTCATTTTCTCATCCGGATGACGAGGAACGCTCCAAAGAGGGTACGCGTGTTCTGAATATCTCAACGCATACCGAAACCGACTATTGGTTCTCTTTAAATGGCAGTTATGATGCAGAAAAAGAGCGAGTAGAAGAGCAGGTTATAGCCGTTCTCAAAGAACAGCTTCCGCAATTTGATAATGCAGAAATCAAGCTAGCATTTTCGGCAACCCCGGTCAGCTGGGAGAACTGGGTAAATCGCAAAAAAGGACGCGTAGGGGGCATTCCGCAGAGTATGGAGCGTTCACTGCTCGATTGGACGCCAAATCAAACCCCGTTTAAAGGTCTCTATCTTTGCGGAGATACGGTATTTCCGGGTCAGGGAATTCCGGGCGTAACTTTAAGCGGATTTCACGTATATTATAGAGCTACTAACTCTTAGTTGCTAATAGCTTCTCTTATTACTTTAAAGGCGTATTTTTACTTCTATATTTTCTTTTCTTTTCTGTTACTTCTGTTACTTTTGTTGTTATTTCGTTACTTTAAATTTGAAAGGTTTATTGTAATAAAAATATATTATGGGTGTAAAATTACGGGAACGTCAACTCGATTCTGGAAAAATTTCTCTTTACTTGGACATTTATCATAAGGGAAAACGCAACTATGAATTTTTAGATCTCCACCTGGAGGTAATAAAAAAGAACAGAGAAATCAGGCGCCTGGCAGAAGCTATTCGATCGAAAAGGGAACTGCAGCTTTATAACAAACAGTATGATTTTGAGCACAATGATGAAGATATTACGCTTACTGACTTCATCATTCATTTAAAGGATAATTCAAACAAAACTTCATCCAAGAATTATGGATCTGTTCTCCACCACCTGAAAGCCTACCATAAAAAAGAGAAGGTGAGGTTTGATGATCTCACCTCTGCTTGGTTGGAGGGGTTCAGGGCGTACCTACTAAGCAAGGTGAAGAAAAGCACGGCCAGAACTTACTTTTTGATTTTCAGGTCCTTATTGAATAAAGCGGCGGCAAAAGGGTATATCAAAGGAAATCCGTTAAACCGGTACGACATCGAGAACATTGAGAAAGATCCGGCACTGGATTCAGTACTTAACTGATGCCGAGGTGAAAAAGCTATGGAATACCAAAATCTACAACAATGAAGTACGCCGTGCATTCTTGTTTTCAGTTTATACCGGTTTGCGCCGATCAGATATTCAGGCTCTAAAATGGGGGATATACAACATATCACAGATGACAAGAAAGGAGAGAATTACAAGCAGATTGAATTAAAACAACAGAAAACCTCTGACTTTGTTCACATTCCGGTCAGTAAAACAGCAGAACCCTTGCTTGAAGTAAAAGTGAAAGTGAGTGATAAAGTTTTTAATGTGAATGAATCAATCATTAATTATCGGCTACCAAAATGGAAGAAAAAGGCAAAGATTTCAAAGAAGATTCATTTCACATGGCCCGCCATACCTTCGCAACCAAACTGCTCCGTCGTGGGGTTGATATTTATACGGTAAAAGAGTTGATGGGCCATTCTTCAGTGAGTAGCACGGAGAAATATTTACATCTGGTTAGTGCTGATAAAAAAAACGCAATTGATAAACTGTAGTTAGTAGTATGAGTAACTTTAAATATGATCAGTTTTACGCTCGATTAAAAGTAATCGCTTCAAATATCAGTCGTATTTCCTAAATTTTGTAAATGATCACTTTGTCCTTTATTCAAAACATATAGAACCATACATAGAGGCTTATAATAAAGCTGAATTTGCAGATAAAATAAATGTTACATCAAATTTTTTGTCTATTAGGAACGGATTAGAAAGACAATCAAATAAGCTTCAAAAATCAATTAACAAAGGATTAGAAGCCGTCAAAATCTTTTGTTGATAGATCAAATGTATCGGATGATTTTAAAGAAAAATATAAGTCACAGTTAGATGAATTTGTTCATAATTTTCTATCCTTCTAATATAGTTACTGAAGCATTATGAAGCTTTGGTAGATGATTTTATTACAATAATTCAACAAAGCAACTTATCAATACTAAGACAACAAATGTGCACGATCTTTTTTTTTAAAAGTATATTTAAAGATATCTATGTTCAAAAAAAAGCAATTGTTGGATTGGATATAATAGATCAGCTTATGAGAGATATTATTGAAAAAAACTACCCTGAGTCTATTAATGAGTCGATAATTATTGCGGAAATGCAGAATGAAAAGTTTTCAAGTAACTCCGGCCCAGGCAACCCTTATTTTAAAGAACAGGAATTAAGTGTTGATTGGAATAAAGTTGCTGCTTTGGCAAACAAACTCATGAAAAATGAACCTGAAATCTACCTTCCACGTAGGGAAAATTATTTTATTAGTAACAATTTGAAAACAGTATTGGCTGATGAATTTAAAGCCGGAGAAACTACTATCCGAGACAACCTTAAGAAAAGATTTAAAAAAGTTAATCACCAATACAGACCCAGAAACGGCTATTAAAAGGGGATAATCGGCTATTTCATTTAAAGTTGATCGTTTTATTCTTTCTATATCAATGATTTAAGTTACGTGTGTAAACATTAACAAAGAACACATGTAATGGATAAACTTGAGAATGAAAACCCACTAAACGCACAGGAAGCTGCAAAGTATCTAAATATTTCAGTTTCTCATCTTTACAAACTCACAAGCCGTGGAGAAATACGCCATTATAAGCCAGGTGGTAAACGAATCTATTTCTTTCAATCTGATTTAAACAACTTCATTAAATCAAATCCGGTTAAGTCCTCCAATGAGTTGAATCAAGAAGCCGCAAAGAAAACAATAGGAGTATTGAAATGAAAACCCCGATCCACTATGAGGTTGACCGGGGTTTGAAAAGATACTGTAAAAAAATTAAAGTACATCGAGCTGATCTTAAAAGCAATTCCGTCACTTTACTATACGATGCTAGAAATATGATCCTAGTTATAGGATCATTAACCTGTGGCCTGCAAACGTACGAAAGTGTTTACCGTTTCTTTCTCACTCTACATGGTCGCAGCATTCGACCAGGCATTCCGGATAGAATCTATAAAAGAAGGATCAAATGGGGAATATTAGCGGACGTTTTGCCAATCCCGGTGACTGGGAATACCTGTTGAGCAGATTTGACGAGCAAGGGAAGTTGTTTTGGCTGTATATCAATCAACGATGCGAAATATCGGGAGTTCACCAGGTTCACTATCCGGTTGATTCTGCGTACTTGGGATTCAAGGTTGATAATGAATTTATTCAGAGCTTTTTACAGGAAATAAATAAAGACAATCAAAGGCTTATCAGACTTGAAGCCGACGCCTTTGGATTACTGAATATGTTAGACAGCAGCAAAAACCAAAGGGCGGTGCTCTATCGGAAAAATCCGGCCCTCACATCAAAGTTGTCAGAGAACTAAAAAACATGGTGTGTTTGATCTTGCCGTCGATAATGATCCGGAATTGTTTGAAAATTACATAAACCGCCTTCAGGGGCAGGAAATATCCTATCAATACCCTACCGATAGCCTATCCTTAGCCACCCCGAAGAGCTATGGTAATGGTGATGGTCGTAGTGCTGGTAATGGTGGTGGTTCTGATCGTGGTCCTTCCTTCTCCAAATCTTCAAATTTAGCGAGGGACGTGGATAAGATTCGAGAAGCTATAAAAAGAAAGTCTTACCCGCCCCGGCTGGAGATATAGACTTTGAAGAAGACCTGATCCTTGACAAAGCAATACGGAAAAGACTACTTGTAGAGGAGAGCCACCTGAATTAGTAGAGCAATCTTTAATACAGGCAGTGAAAGCAAAAAAAATGGAAGCAGCGGAGACGGGTGCAGAGTTTGATTTAATTCAATGTCTGGAGGTTTTCAATGAATTGTGAGAATACAAACTTAATACAGACCACCTTTTCACATGATTGAAAACAAGAGATAGAGGACGATTGCCGGAAAAATAAGAAACGGCATATTAGGTAGAGCATATTCAGAAAATATTTGCTAGTAATTAACACTTTTCACCTCGTGACTGGGCGGATAGTTTTATCAAGCAACCATCCTGTTTGAAAGATCAAACAAACCTCAACGAAGATAAAACATGAAAATCAAAAGAATCAATAAAGCATAAAACATCACTAATTAGTTTAAATACGAGATTCATTCTCAACGCAATGCTATTACCAATACAAATACTTCTATTAATTGTTTTAATATAAGCCTTTGAAACTACACCGAATACAAAGTTCTATGCTAAAACTCTGGCTATAGGATTTACCACCGGGAGGTATCGGAAGGAAGCAACAGTCCGATTTTGATATGGTCAACCCAGTTTATTTCCTTTCGAAACCTAAGAGGGAGTAACACCTATCAACAGACTCGCAATCTATCGATCAGTTGCAACAATCAATCCGCAAACTTTAATAGGTTCCCTTTTAAGGTTTGCAAGTTAGTGTAAATGACAGTCATAAAAACCTGTCGGTATTTTATGCCTTCATTTCCAACTTGGATTCGCATCGAAGATGCTCATCCTTTTTCTGTTCGGCTTGCCGAACTTATATGTTCTATGTTGCCACAAAGTTTTAAATTTGAAAAATTTCGTTAAAGAATTTAGGTTCATGACACATAAATAAAAGAGCTACAGGATATCGCTTAAAAAAGCGTGAAATGCCAAAGGGGTGGTTTATAGATTTGTATATGAAAAAGAGTACCCGGTTTCATCCAGAGTACCCATCAATAGAGATTCTTATGTATTTATAAAAAACGAAAAATGAGATTACCTTACAGAAAATTTTGAATCGACGTGATACGAATTTAAATGAATTGAAATGAATGGAAACTGAGAAAACGGATAAAGATTTATTTCAGCTCACATATTCAACTCCTCCCTAACCCCTTCCCTCATAATCTCCACCAGCCGCCAGCTGAGAGTGTGGCGATCGAGCATCAGCCGGCAGTATTTACTCTTCTTGGTTCTGACGGTATAGTGGAACTGCAGGGATTTGCCGTGTCTCTCCTGGATGCGTCATCCGGACCTCCCGCACTTTATAAACCTTTCCATCTTTCCGTTTGAAACCGGATTGGCCGGATTCTGCGAAGCACATCACCAGACGGTTCTCCGGTCATTAGGATCAGTACGTTTATCGGTTCTTAGCGATCTGTAATCATTTGCTGTAGAGGTTTAAGGATGGTATTACTCCT